>NZ_JAUSUI010000005.1 GCF_030813495.1 Ancylobacter polymorphus
TCGAGCGACGCGTCGAGGAAGGCGTAGTCGTCGGTCACGCTGCCGAAGGTGCCGGTGACGCTGGCCGCCGTGACGATGGTGTAGCGGATGCCGGAGGCATAGTCGCCCGGCGCCGTGACAACCTGCACCGTACCGCCCTCGATGGTCACCGCGCCGGTCGCCGTGAGGAGATCGTGCTCTCTCGTCGGCGTCACGTCCACGCGGTAGGTGGCGCCAGTCTTGAACGCCACCGTGCCATTCACCGCGATGGTTCCGGGCGAGTTGCCCGGCGCGACGATGCCGCCGTTCCTCACCACGAGATTCGCGACCGTGCCATTGCCGGAAAGTGTGGCCCCGGCGTCAAGGCTCAGTGAACTGGCATTGGCGAACTCATCCGCGATCAGATGCAGTTCGCCGCTCTGCACAAGCACGGCGCCGCTGATGACGCCGCTGCCGGCATAGGAATAGGTGCCATAGGCAAAGGCGATGAGCGAGCCGGCGGCCGCGGTGATGCTGTTCTGGACCGTGTAGGTATCGTTGCGGGCAAAGGCCACGCCCCCGCCCGCGTTCACGACAATGTCGCCGGCAACCGAGCCCGACGCCGAGTTGAAGCCGATCGCCAGCGCGCCGTTCACAGTCGTGGTGCCGAGATAGGTGTTTTCACCCGTCAGGATCAGCCCGCTGGGCAATGTGCCGGAAACCGTGAGCCCGCCGCTGCCACTGATGACGCCGGCAAAGGTGTTCAAGTTGAGCGTGGTCACGGACAGCGTCTGGCTTCCCAGCACCACGCGGGCCTCGCTGTCGGAACTCGACAGATCCTTGATCGTCGCGCCCGCCGTGGTGGCGGAGATATCCAGCGTGCCCTTGCCCACCGTCACGCTGCTGGCCGTGGAGAGACTTCCCGAACCACTCAGCGCCAGCGTGCCGGCGCTGATGGTGACGGCGCCGGTGTAGGAACTGTTCGAAGCTGTCAGCGTCACCGTGCCGGTGCCGGTCTTCGTCAGCGAGCCGTAGCCTGAAAGCGCGCCGGAATAGGTCCCATTCGTCGTCTGATCGAACACCAGCGACGCATTGTTCACGATGTCGCCTTGCAGACTGGTCGTGGTGCCCGCCAGCGTACCGGCGTTGACGGAGGTTCCGCCGCTATAGGTGTTTGCGCCGGTCAAAAGCAGCGTGCCCGCGCCCGTCTTGGAAATGGAGCCGTCGCCGGAAATCACATTGGACAGGGTGACGTCGGTCGCCTGAGCGAATTCCAGCGTGGTCGCATCGGTCGCAACCACGATGCCGCCGGTCAACGTGGCGCCGGTTTCGAGCGTGAGCGTGTTGGTGCCGCCGGTGAAGGTCAGGGCGTCCGCGCGGGTGACGCCATCTCCCCCGAGCCCGCCGGACACGCTGCCGGTGGAATTGACCGTGACGGCGATGTTCTGTCCCCAGATGCCGCTGCCACCCGCGCCGGCGCTACCATTGGTAAAGCCGGTGCCAGCGGTGCCGCCATTGCCGCCGGTCACCGTTCCATTGATGATGAGGGTGACGGTCTGCGTGTTGCCCTCGACACCGATACCGCGCGCGCCGGCACCGCCGCTCCCGCCCGAATAGGGCGACGAGGTGCCACCGTTGCCGCCATTGCCACCGTTGCCGCCGGACACGGCGCCGCTGATGGTGAAGGATGAGGCATCGAGCGACTGAAGCAGGAGGCCGGTGCCACCATTGCCGCCCCAGCCGCCGCTCGAACTTGCGGTCGAGCCGCCACCACCACCGCCGCCGCCGGCAATGGTGAGGCCGGACTGGAGCGTGCCGGTGAACGCGCCTTCCGACAGCACCACGCCCGCGCCGCCGCCGCCGCCGCCGGTGCTGCCACCGCCGCCGCCACCACCCGCGCCGAGAATCTGTGTCTCCCCGACCGGATTGAAGCTGGAGGCAGAGCCGTAATAGCCGCGAAAGCCGCCGCCGCCGCCGCCGGCGAGCGGGTTCTGAGTGCCGCCACCACCGCCGCCGCCGCCGGTGCCACCGCCGCCGCCACCGCCGCCATAATACTGGGCGGGTCCGCCGCCGCCGCCTTGCCCGACCGAACCGCCAATACCACCACCATCGCCGAGGCTGTTGGTTCCGGCCTGGTTCACCCCGCCGCCATTGCCGGCGTTGGTAGAGCCTGTGCCACCGGCCGACGCCGTTCCACCAAGCCCGCCCTGTTCGTTGATCGAGTTGCCACCGCCCGAGCCGCCAGCAGAGACCGAGCCGTTCTGCCCCGCCAGCGTATTGCCGCCGCCGCCGCCGCCATTGCCGAACCCCGCGTCGCCTCCTGCCGCACCGAGGCCATTCTGGCCGCCGGCACCGTCCGTCGATTCGAGAAAGGCCTGCGCGGGGACGCCAAGCGCCAGCCAGGCCGCAGAAGCGAGAAGCACGGCCCGCATCGCCCGATGTCCGTGTCTCGTGACCTTCCGGCGGTTGGCAGTGCGGCGCATGTCGACTTCTCCCGAAGGTATCTATGGGAGAGGGCTACCATCGCACCGGTAGGCGCGGCAATCGGGGGGACGGCCGATGTCTGTCGTCATTCACGCATGGTCAGAAATGGTAGCGATGTGTGGCCGTCAGGCGACAGGTGGTAGCCAGCCCCCGGCGATCGGGCCGCTCGGCATCGGCCTGTCTGTGCAACGGCATCCGCGCGAGGCCGCCAGCGCCGCCGGCGCCTCCCGTCGCGCCGGCCCCGCCGCTTCCCAGGCCCGGTGAGGGCCCCATCCGAGCCCCTGCCGCCTGTAATCATATACTCCGCCGCACCACCGGCGGTGCCTTCACAGCCCTTGCCCCACCGCCTGCGATGCAGAGGTCGAGCGCGCTGGCCGACGCGGTCAGCAATTGCGATGGCAAGCAAGCCGGGCGTGTCATTTCCGCCACGCGCCTGCACCCTGCGGCCGGCAAAAGCCGCTGCGTCTGAGGCTGGGCAACAGCGGAGCGGCGCTTCACCCCGTCCTCCCGCGCGGCGGATGCCCGACTTTCCCGCCAGCCGCCGATTCGGCGCCGCACCCTATGGGGTGTCTCGCTGATCCAGCCCCCACCGCCCGGCGTAAAGCCTGCGATGTCCGACGCACGCACTCTGTCCCCCGCGCAACGACCCGCCCTCCTCGCGGCCTGGCTGCTGGCCGGGGCCGGCACCCTGCCCTTTCTCGCCGGCGCCGCCGATGCCATGTTGCGCCACGGGGAATGGCTCGGCGCAGTCCAGATCTACGGCGCCGTCATCGCCTCCTTCGTCTGCGGCATTCACTGGGGGGCGGCGCTGTTCGCGGCCGAGGGGCTCGCGCTGCGGCTGTTCCTCATGAGCAACATCACCGCTTTGCTCGGCTGGGTGGCCGCACTGCTGCCGGTCGGGCCGGGCTTTCTGCTGCTCGCCGTGCTCTTTGCGGCGCTGCTATTGGTCGACCGTCATCTGTGGCGGGCGGGGCTGTGGCCGTTGTGGTTCTGGCGCCTGCGGTGCGTCATCACCGCCGTGGTGGCCGGCGCCTGTCTCCTCATCGGAGCGGTGGCATGAGCGCGCGCGCCGCACCCGCCGCCGTCACCGTCTGGTACGATTCCGCCTGCCCGCTGTGCCGGCGCGAGATCGCCCTGATGCGGCGGCTCGACCGGCGCGGGCGTATCGCCTTCGTCGATCTCGGCACCGCCACAACCTGCCCCGCCGATCGCGCGACGATGCTGGCGCGGCTGCACGCCCGCGAAGACGGCGAGCTGCGTTCCGGCGCCGCCGCCTTCGCCGCGATATGGCGGCAGATTCCGCTGCTGCGGCCGCTCGGCCTCGCGGCGCGGCATCCACGGGTGCTCGCCCTGCTGGAGCGCGCCTATCTCGGCTTCCTGCGGCTTCGCCCACGGCTGCAAAGCCTCGCACGGCGGCTTGAAGGCGCGCCCCGATGAGCCGCGCAGTGGTGATCGGCGCCTCGGGCGGCATCGGCTCGGCGCTGATGCAGGCGTTACGGCAACAGGGGGCGTTCGACGCGGTCATCGGCCTGTCGCGCCGCTCCACCCCCGCGCTCGACCTGTGCGCGGAAGCCTCCATCGCGCAGGCGGCGGCGCAGGTGGCCGCACACGGGGCCCCCACGCTCATCATCGACGCCACCGGCATGCTGTCCGACGCGACGCTGCAACCGGAAAAGGCGCTGAAGGCGCTCGACCCGGCGGCGATGGCACGCGCCTTCGCCATCAACGCCATCGGCCCGGCGCTGCTGATGAAGCATTTCCTGCCGCTTCTGCCGCGCGACGCGCCCGCTGTGTTCGCGACGCTGTCGGCCAAGGTCGGCAGCATCGGCGATAACCGGCTGGGCGGCTGGTACAGCTACCGCGCCTCCAAGGCGGCACTTAACCAGCTCGTGCGCACCGCCGCGATCGAACTGGCGCGCACCCATCGGCAGGCGGTGTGTGTCGCCCTTCATCCGGGAACGGTGGAAACGCCGCTGTCGCGCCCCTTCGCCAAAGTGGGGCTGGAGCCGCTGCCCCCTGAGACGGCGGCGCGGGAGCTGCTCGCCGGGCTGGCACGGCTGGGACCTGCGGACAGCGGCGGCTTCTTCGACCGCCACGGCGCGCCCCTTCCCTTCTGAGCCTACCCCGGCCACGCGCGGCGCGGCACCGCAGGAGACAACGACGCCATGGCGCGCATGCGCAAGAAGGCCGATCTGCCCACCAAGCTCTGCCGCGCCTGCGGCCGGCCCTTCGCCTGGCGGCGCAAATGGGCGCGCGACTGGGACCGGGTGCTCTACTGCTCCGACAGCTGCCGCGCCACTGGGGCCGGCGCCACCAGCGGCGCGAAGAAGGGCACGTCATGAACAGGCATCTGCGCTTCGTGCTCGGCGACCAGCTGACCCGCGGGGTCTCCTCGCTCGCCGATCTCGACCCCGCCCGCGACATCGTGCTGATGGTCGAGGTCGAAGCCGAGGCCCGCTATGTCCCGCATCACAAGCAGAAGATCGCCTTCCTGCTGGCCGCCATGCGCCATTTCGCGAAGGCGCTGCGCGCGGAGGGCATAAGGGTCGATTATGTCCGGCTCAATGAGGCCGGCAACACACAGAGCTTCACCGGCGAACTCGCCCGGGCGGTCGCGCGCCACGCCCCCGCCTCGGTGATCGTCACCGAGCCCGGCGAATGGCGGGTGCGGGAGATGATGGCGGACTGGGCCGAGACCCTGCCCGTGCCGGTGCATATTCGCGAGGATGACCGCTTCTTCTGCTCGCACGCCGAATTCGCCGCGCTGGGCCGGGCGCGCAAGACCGGGCGGATGGAGTTCTTCTATCGCGAGATGCGCCGGCGCACCGGCCTTCTCATGCGGGGCGACGCGCCGGAAGGCGGCCAGTGGAACTTCGACCCGGAGAACCGCCGGTCGCTGCCGCGCGGCCTTCGCGTTCCGTCGCGCCGACGTTTTACCCCGGATGCGCTCACGCGCGAGGTGATCGACCTCGTCGCCGCGCGTTTCGGCGGGCATTTCGGCGATCTCGAACCCTTCGGCTGGGCGGTGACGCGGGCGGATGCGCTGCGGGCGCTCGACCATTTCATCGAAGACACCCTGCCCGGCTTCGGCGACTATCAGGACGCGATGAAGGCGGGGGAGGACTTCCTGTTCCACAGCCTGATCTCGCCCTATCTCAATTGCGGCCTGCTCACCGCCCGCGAGGTCTGTGCCCGCGCCGAGGAGGCTTTTCGCAGCGGCGCGGCGCCGATCAACGCGGTGGAAGGCTTCATCCGCCAGATTCTCGGCTGGCGCGAATTCGTGCGCGGCCTCTATTGGGCGGAGATGCCGGGCTATGCCGGCAGCAACCATCTGGGCGCCACCGGCGACCTGCCGGCGATGTACTGGACCGGCGACACGCCGATGCGCTGCATGGCCGAATGCATCGGCGCCACCCGCCGCCACGCCTATGCCCACCATATCCAGCGGCTGATGGTGACCGGCAATTTCGCGCTGCTCGCCGGGGTGGCGCCGGCGCAGATCGAGCAATGGTATCTCGCCGTCTATGCCGATGCCTTTGAGTGGGTGGAACTGCCCAATGTCCACGGCATGGTGATGCATGCCGATGGCGGGCGGCTGGGCTCCAAGCCCTATGCCGCCTCCGGCGCCTATATCGACCGCATGTCGGATTACTGCAAAGGCTGCGCCTTCGATCCCAAGATCAAGCGCGGGCCGGGCGCCTGCCCGTTCAACTATCTCTACTGGAATTTCCTCATCGAAAACGAGACGGTGCTCTCGGCCAATCCGCGCCTTGCCATGCCCTACCGCACGCTCGCCCGCATGCCGGCGGCGCAGCGCACCGAGATCGTCGCCGACGCCACGGCCTTTCTCGCCGGGCTGCCGTGAACAGGCGCGGCGGTTTCGGCGGCGCCGGTCGTCGAGGTGCAGACAGGTGACATCGCAATCGGCGACGGCGCCGAGCTGAATGTCGAGCCCGGCGGCGTGCGCTGGCCTCACCCCCGCGCGGCGGCCGTCAGGCACAAAATCTCGAACAGAACCTGTGCGGCGATCTGCACGGTGTTGCTGGTGGGGTCATATTGCGGCGCCACCTCCACGACATCGCCACCCACGACCTGAACACCGGACAGGCCGCGCAGAATGCCCAGCGCCTGCGCCGAGGTCAGCCCGCCAACCTCCGGCGTGCCGGTGCCGGGCGCGAAGGCCGGGTCCAGCGCGTCCACGTCGAAGCTGATATAGGTCGGGCCGTCGCCCACCACCTCGCGCGCCTTGGCGATGACCGCCCTTATGCCGAGATCGTCCACCTCCTCGGCGTGGATGACCGTCATCCCCGAGGCGAAAGAGAACTCCCACAGATATTCCGAATTGCCGCGAATGCCGATCTGGATGGTGCGGCGGGGGTCGAGAACCCCGTCCAGCACCGCCTGCCGGAACGGCCCGCCATGGTGGAACTTGCAGCCCTCGAACGAGCCGCCCGTGTCGCAATGGGCGTCGATATGGATCATGCCCACCGGCCGTTCCCGCCCGACGGCGCGCAGCAGCGGCAGGCCGATGGAATGATCGCCGCCGACCGACAGCGGCGCCACCCCCGCCGCGACGAGGTCGCCGACGAAGCTCTCAATGTCCTCGTGGCAGGTCGCGAGATCGAAGCGGCTACGGAACGGCACGTCGCCGATATCGGCCACGCGCAGCCGCGCCGTCGGCACCGCTTTCAGCACATGCTCATAGGGCCCGACGCGCTCGACATTGCGCACCGCGCGCGGGCCGAGCCGCGCCCCGGAGCGGTTGGTGACGCCGAGATCCATCGGGATGCCGAGCAGCGCCACGTCGAGTTCGGCAAGATTCGCCAGCGCCTCCGGCCGATACGGCGCCTTCAGCAGCGTGGGAACGCCGCAATAGGGCGCCGGCCGCTTGTCGCCGTCTTTGAACACGCCCTCCGCCACGGCGCGGAAGGCCGGGTCGAAGATGTCGGCGCCCGAGGCGGAGGCGTAACGCGCGCGCAGCTCGTCGAGATCGAGAATGGTCATGGTCCGGTCCCTCCCCTCAGATACCGAGCGCGCAGCCGTCCTTGCGCGGGTCCGACGCGCCGGCCAGCGTGCCGTTGGCCCGGTCGATGCGGATCGCCTGCGCCCCGCCGACCGGCCGTCCCGAGGGCACGAGGCTGAAGCCGCGCCGGCGCAGTTCGGCGAGGGTCTCGGGCGCGAAATTGTCCTCGACCTCGATGTCGTTGGTGCCGGGGATGGGGAACAGGCGCGGCAGGTCGATGGCGGCCTGCAGGTCGAGGCCGAAATCCAGCACCTTGCCGATGAAATGCGCGTGGCCCATCGCCTGGTAATGGCCGCCCATCACGCCGAAGGGCATGAACGGCTTGCCGTCCTTCAGCACCATGCCGGGGATGATGGTGTGCATCGGCCGCTTGCGCGGGGCGAGCTCATTGGGGTGGCCGGCTTCCAGCACGAAACTCTGGCCGCGATTGTGCAGCAGCACGCCCGAGCACGGCGCCAGCAGGCCGGCGCCATAGGGGTGGAAGATCGAGTTGATGAAGCTGGCGCAGTTCCGATCCTTGTCGACAACGCAGATATACACCGTGTCGCGGTGCTCGCCGCCGGGAAAGGCGGGCATGTCGGTGAGCGCGCGGTCGAGCCGGATCAGCCCGGCAAGCTCGTCCGCCAGCGCGTCGGAGAGCAGATAGTCCACCGGCACGCCGGCCTGCGCCGGATCGGCAAGGAAGCGGTCGCGCGCGGCATAGGCAAGACGCGTCGCCTCGATTTCCACATGCAGCCGGTCCGCCGCCAGCGGGTCGCCCTCGGCGGGGAAGCGGGTGAGGATGTTGAGGATCATCAGCGCGATGATGCCCTGCCCGTTGGGCGGGCACTCATACACATCATGGCCGCGGAAACGGGCATGGATCGGCTCCGCATATTCGCCCGCCGCCGTGGCGAAGTCGTCTAGCGTGTGCAGCCCGCCGAGGCCGTTCAGATAGGCGACGATATCCGCCGCCACCGCGCCTTTGTAAAAGCCGTCCCGCCCCTCGCGGGCGAGGGTCTCCAGCGTATCGGCGAGTTCCGGCTGGCGGTGGACCTCGCCGGCGACCGGCGCGCGGCCCTCGGGGAGGAACACGCGCGCGGCATTGGCGTCACCCGCCAGCAGCGCGGCCTCGCGTCCCCAGTCATAGCTCACGCGCGGCGCCACCGCGTAGCCATGCCGGGCGAGGTGGATGGCGGGGGCCATCAGTTCGGCGAAAGGCAGGCGGCCATGGTCGGCATGCAGCCGGGTCCAGGCATCCACCGCCCCGGGCACGGTGACGGCGTGCGGCGACTGGCGGGGAATCTGGGTCAGCCCCTTGTCGCGCAGAAAGGCGGCGGTGAGCGCGGCGGGCGCCCGGCCCGAGCCGTTATAGGCGTGAACCTTGCCGTCCTCGCCGGCGAGCAGGGCGAAACAATCGCCGCCGATGCCGGTGGAGCCGGGCTCGACCACGCATTGCACGGCGCAGGCGGCGATGGCCGCGTCCAGCGCGTTGCCGCCCGCCTTGAGGATATCGGTCGCCGCCAGCGTCGCCGCGGGATGGGAGGTCGCCGCCATCGCCTCGCGGGCATAGACGGTGGAGCGGCCGGGCTTCTGGAAATCACGCATGGTCATCGTCTCCCTCACGCCATCAGGCCGGCGTTGCGCGCCCAGTCGCGCGTGTCGTCCAGCGCCCGCTCGATGCGCTGCATCAATTCGTCGATCTCGGCCTCGCTGATGATCAGCGGCGGGCAGAGGCTGAGCGTGTCGTTCATGCCGCGGGTGATGACGCCATGGTTCTGGGCGAAGCGCGCCGCCTGGCTGGCGACGAGCAGGCTGGGGTCGAAGGCGGTGGTCTTGTCCGGCGAGAGTTCCAGCCCCGCCACCAGCCCGACGCCGCGCGCCTCGCTGACCAGCGGATGATTGCCGAGCCGCGCCACATGCGCCTGGAAGCGCGGCGCGACCGCGCGCACATGGTCGAGAATGCCGTCTTCCTCGTAGATGCGCAGCGCCTCCAGCGCCACGGCGGCCGCGACCGGGTGGCCGGAATAGGTGTAGCCATGGCCGAAAGTGCCGATCTTCTCGCTTTCCGCGACGATGGCCGCGTAGATCGTCTCGCTGATCATCAGCGCCGAGATCGGCAGGTAGGAGGCGGAAAGCTGCTTGGCCAGCGTGATCATGTCAGGCTTGAGACCATAGGTCTCGGTGCCGAACATGTTGCCGGTGCGGGCGAAGCCGCAGATCACCTCATCGGCCACCAGCAGCACGTCATATTTCTTCAGCACCGCCTGGATCTTCTCGAAATAGGTCTTCGGCGGCACCACCACGCCGCCCGACACCATCACCGGCTCGGCGAAGAAGGCCGCGACCGTCTCCGGCCCCTCGCGCAGGATCAGCGCTTCGAGCTCGTCCGCGCAGCGCGTGGCGAAGGCTTCCTCGCTCTCGCCCGGCTCGGCATGGCGGCGGTAATGCGGGCAAAGGGTGTGCAGGATGCCCGGCAGCGGCAGGTCGAAATCGCGATGCGCATAGGGGAGCCCGGTGAGGCTGCCGGACGCAACGGTAACGCCGTGATAGCCGCGCAGCCGCGAAATGATCTTCTTCTTCTGCGGCCGGCCGAGCGCGTTGTTGTAGTACCAGATCAGCTTGACGGCGGTGTCGTTGGCCTCCGAGCCGGAATTGGCGAAGAACACCTTGGACATCGGCACCGGCGCCATGGCGATCAGCCGCTCGGCGAGCGCGATGCCGGGCTCCGTCGCCTTGTGGCCGAACGCATGGTAGAACGGCATCGTCTTCATCTGGCGATAGGCCGCCTCCGCCAGCCGGTGCTCGCTGAAGCCGAGCGCGGCGCTGAACAGCCCGGCCAGTCCCTCGATATAGCGCTGCCCGCTGGCGTCGGTGACATAGACGCCCTCCCCGCCGGTCAGCACCAGCGGCCCCTCGGTCTGGTGCTTGGCGGCGTTGGTGTAGGGGTGGAGGTGATAGGCGATATCGCGCGCTTCGAGCGAATTCGGACGAATGGTCACGGCAACCTCTTGGGTCGGGGCACGGGCCGGCGGAGAGCCGGTCTTAACGCTGGGCGGAAATGAACTGGCGGAAGCGCTCGGAGCGCGGGGCGGCGAAGACCTCGGCCGGTGCGCCGTCCTCCTCCACCGCGCCCTGATGCAGAAACAGCACGCGGGAGGAGACATCGCGGGCAAAGCCCATCTCATGGGTGACGACGAGCATGGTGCGGCCCTCTTCGGCCAGCGCCCGCATCACCCGCAGAACCTCGCCCACCAGTTCAGGATCGAGCGCCGAGGTCGGCTCGTCGAACAGCAGCACCTGCGGGTTCATCGCCAGCGCCCTCGCGATCGCCGCGCGCTGCTGCTGCCCGCCGGAGAGATGGGCGGGGTAGTAATGCCGGCGCTCGGCGATGCCGACCTTGGCGAGCAGCGCCTCCGCCTCGGCGATGCAGTCGGCGCGCGGGCGCCCCAGCACATGGACAGGCGCCTCGATGATGTTCTCCAGCACCGTCATGTGCGACCAGAGATTGAAGTTCTGGAACACCATGCCGACCGAGCGCCGCAGCCGCTCCACCCGGCGGGGGTCGATCTTCGCCGGCCGGCCGCTCGCGTCGCGCCCGAAGCGCAGCGTCTCCCCGGCGGCGCTGAGCGTGCCGGCATCGGGCGCCTCCAGCAGGTTGAGGCAGCGCAGCAGCGTCGACTTGCCGGAGCCGGACGAGCCGAGGATCGATACCACGTCGCCCTCGCGCGCCGTCAGCGAAATGCCCTTGAGCACTTCCAGGCTGCCGAAGCTCTTGTGCAGATCATGTACGGCGATGGCGTCCGGCCGGGCGGGCGCGGCGGCGCCCGGCATGGAGGATTGCGGGGCGGTCATGCCGCTTCTCCCTTCTGCGTCGCGGAACGTGCGGCCGGCGGCGGGCGCAGATGCGGCGACAGGCGGTGTTCGAGCCACGCCAGGGCGCGGGTGATGGCGAAGTTGAGGATGAGGTAGATCGCTCCCGCGCAGATGAAGACCTCGATGGCGCGGTAGGTCTGCGAGATGATCTGATGGGCGATGCCGGTGACTTCCAGCAGCGTGACGATGGAGGCGAGCGAGGTGCCCTTCACCATCAGGATGATCTCATTGCCATAGGCCGGCAGCGCCTGCCGGAAGGCGAGCGGCAGCACGATGCGCCGGTAGAGCAGCCCGCGCGACATGCCACAGGCCAGCGCCGCCTCGATCTGCCCGGCCGGCACGGATTGCAGCCCGCCGCGCAGGATTTCCGCGCCATAGGCTGCGGTGTTGAGGGTGAGCGCGAGGATCACGCACCAATAGGGCTCGCGAAACAGCCACCACACACCCATCGCCTGCAGCGACGGCCGGAACTGGCCGAGGCCGTAATAGATGAGGAAGATCTGCACCAGCAGCGGCGTGCCGCGAAACAGCGCGACATAGCCGCGAAGCGGCAGCACGACGAGGGGCGACGCGTTGTGCAGCGCTATGGCCAGCACCACCGCGAGAACGAAGCCGATCGACAGCGAGATGCCGGCCAGTTGCAGCGTCAATGGCACGCCGCCGAGCAGCCGGAGGAAAACGTCCTGAAAGAAGGCGATATCCATCAGGCCCTCCTCACGCCGCGCAGGCTGCGCTTCTCGGCGCGGCGGATGAGGGCGCCGCTGATGAAGGTGATGACGAGATAGAGCACGGCGGCGGCGATGTAGAACACGAAGGGCTGCCGGGTGGAGCCGGCACCGATCTGCGACTGGCGCATCAGTTCCACCAGACCGATCACCGAGAGCAGCGCGGAATCCTTGAGGATCAGCTGCCAGACATTGCCGAGCCCCGGAATGGCGTAGCGCAGCAGCTGCGGCAGGATGATCCGGCGCAGCATCAGCGGCCCCGGCATGGCGAGCGCGCGCGCGGCCTCGATCTGCCCGGCGGGAATGGCAAGAAAAGCGCCGCGATAGACCTCGGCCTGATAGGCGCCGGAGATGATGGCGAGCGCCAGCACGCCTGTGGCGAAGGTGGGAAGGCCGACAAAGCCCTGCGCGCCGAAGAACCGCCCGACCGCCGTCAGCAGCGAGCTGCCGCCGAAATACAGCAGGTAGATCGTCAACAGGTCCGGCACGCCGCGAAACAGCGTGCAATAGGCATCGGCGGTGCCGCGCGCGAGCCGGCCGCCCTTGAGGCGGGCGAAGGCGGCAAGGCCGCCGAACAGCGCGCCGAGCACGACGCCGGAGGCCGAGAGCAGCACGGTCATGCCGGCGGCGGTCAGCAGCGCGGGGCCCCAGCCCTTTTCGCTGAAGCCGAGCAGGGAGACGAAAGCGGGCAGGTCCATCGGGTGCTCCGAAAGCCGGACGGCCCCCGCCTCAGCGGCGGGGGCCGCGCTTCGTCACTGGGGAGGGGTGACGTCGGACTTCAGCCACTGCTCCGACAGCCGCTTGATGGTGCCGTCGGCGATCGCTTCGCCGATGGCGGCGTTGAACTGGTCGCGCAGCGCGGTGTCGGTCTTGCGGAAGCCGGCGCCGGTGCCACGGCCGAACACGCCGCCGAGGAAGCCGGGGCCGGCGATCTCGAACTCGGCATATTCCGGCTTGGCGAGGGTCGCGGCCAGCGAGGTCTGCTGGGCGAACAGGCCGTCGACGCGGCCGGCGGCGAGGTCGAGGTCGTGCTGCTCGGTGGTCTTGTACTCGCGGATGTCGACCACACCGTCGAAATACTTCTTCAGGAACTGCTGGTTGGTGGTGGCGGCCTGCACGCCGATGGTCTGGCCCTTCACCAGCGGCTTGATCTTGTCGATGCTGGCCTGCGCCTCGCCTTCCTTGTTCAGGTCGAACTTGCCGCCGAGGCCGGACTTGGCCAGCGCGCTGGTCTTGGCGACGGCGAAGCTGGAGGGGTCGATGGCGTAGGGACGGGAGAAGTCGATCACTTCCAGGCGTTTGTCGGTGATGAACATGGACGCCATGATCACGTCGAACTTGCCCACCGTCAGCGCGGGGATGAGTCCGTCCCAGTCCTGGATGACGATGGTGCACTCGATTTTCATCCGCGCGCACAGATCTTTCGCGAGATCGACCTCGAAGCCCGCCGCCTTGCCATCGGGGCCGGTGAAGTTCCACGGCGCATAGGCGCCTTCCGTGGCGATGGTGATCGCCTTGGGCGCGGTCTGCGCCTGCGCGCCGGTGACGGCCGCCAGGCTGAGCGCGGAAGCGGCCAGCCATTTGAAGATGTGTCGCATGATCTTCCCTCTGTCAGGTTTTGCGATGTGCTGGAAAGGATCGCCCCGTTTCAGCCGCCCCCGCGCGTTTCAAGCGCGAAGCCGGTCAGGGTCGGGGCTGTTGTCAGAATGTGTTCGCTCATCAGCGCCTCGGCGGCGGCGGGATCACCGGCGCGCAGGCTGTCGATGATGGCCTGATGCTCCTCGCGCGCCGTCAGCGGCTTGGCCGCGTGATGGAACCAGATGCGCAGATAGGGCTCGATGGTCACATGCAGCGACGCGATCTGGCGCAGCAGCTTCGGCCGGTTGGCAAAGGAGCAGATATATTCGTGAAACTCGCGGTGGCGGGCGACCCAATCCTGCCCGCCATCGCCGGAGCGCTCCATGCGGTCGAGCAGCCGGTCGAGCTCGGCGAAGGCGTCGGAATCGAGGCGCGGCACGGCGAGGCGCACCGCCAGCCCTTCCAGCACCGAGCGCATCTCGAAGACCTCGAAGATCTCCTCCACCGTCAGCCCGGCGACGACGCAGCCGCGATTGGGGCGGATCAGCACCAGCCCCTCTGTCGCCAGCCGGCGGAAAGCCTCGCGCACCGGCATGCGGCTCATGCCGATCTCGGTCGCGATCTCCTCGGGAATCAGCCGCTCACCCGCCTTGAAGCGGGCGGTGCGGATGCCGGCGAGGATGAAGCGATAGGCTTCGCCTTCAGCGGTGCTGGTCGTCGCCATGGAAGAGAAGCCGGTCATTCGCGCTCATTTGGATGAGTGTATCCACTTATCCAATGTTGATCGGGCCGCGCCGGTTCGTCAACGGGTCCGCCGCCGCGATACCGATTTATGTGGTGGGAAAGCGCCGCTCCGGGCGCGCGCAGAGGAGTGCCGGCCGCCGCGCCCGCACGAGCCCTGCCAGTCGGAAGCTACTTCAGCAGGTCCTGCAGGCTGGTCGGAGGGCTGTCCTTGCGCGACAGGTCGAGCCCCAGCAGCAGCTCGGTGATGTGCTCGCGCATGATCGCCGCCGCCTTCAGCGGCTCGCCCTCGGCGATGGCGTCGACCAGTTCCTTGTGCGCCTCGCATTTGCAGGTGGTCTCGCGCTGCGTCCAGTACAGCGCGATGATGAGCGAGGAATGCGAGACAAGGTCGCGCACGAACCCGGTATAGATCGAATGGCCGGCGATCTCGGCGATCTCGACATGGAAATGCGCGGAAAGCGCGATGGCCTCGGCCGCATTGGCGTCCGTCGCCAGCGCTTCGCGTTCGCGTGCGAGATGCGCCCGCAAATGGGCGATGTCGGCGGGGGTCGCCGTCCGCGCCGCCAGCGCGGCCAGCTGCGGCTCGATCAGCCCGCGCGCTTCGAACACCTCGCGCGCCTCCTTGGTGGAGGGGCTGGCGACGAAGGCGCCGCGATTGGGCTCCAGCCGCACCAGCCGGTCATGCGAGAGCGCCTGAAGCGCGGCGCGCACCACGGTGCGGCTCACCGCATAGATCGCGGCGAGCGCATCCTCCGGCAGCTTGGTGCCCGGGGCGAGCTTTCGGCCGATGATCGCCTCGCGCAGCGCGGCGTAGACGCCTTGCCAGCGGGCGGCGGGTTTTTCAGGTTCGGGAACGGTCACAAGCATCTTCTTCGCTCTTGCCGTTCCGGCGTTGGCACGTAACGTGAATCCCGGTCCCCCGATCAGCCGTAATATCGAGTGCCGCCCGTCACGTCGTCAAGCGCCGGGGGCCAGGTGGGAAAAAATCCCCGTATAGCTCTTGGGGCGCGGCGGCGCGTAGCCGCCGACCTTGGAGGTGCGCAGCCCGAGCTGCACCAGCGCCTCAGCAAGCTTCACCGCGCAGGCGACACCGTCGAGCACCGGCACGCCGACCTCTTGCGAGAGGCGCCCGGCGAGGTCCGCCATGCCGGCGCAGCCGAGCACGATGGCCTCGGCGCGATCTTCCGCGAGAGAGCGGCGCATCTCGTCCAAGATGCGCGCGGAGGCGTTCGAGCCCGGTTCCTCAAGCTCCAGCACCGCCACTTCGGACGAGCGCACCCGGGCGCAGCGTTCCATCAGCCCGTAGCGCTTCAGATTGTGCTCGATGGCCGGCACCGAGCGCGCCAGCGTCGTCACCACGCCGAAACGGCCGGCCACAAGGCTCGCCATGTGGAACGCCGCCTCGCCGATGCCGATCACCGGCGCCGAGGTGGCGCAGCGGGCGGCGTCGAGCCCGGTATCGTCGAAGCAGGCGATGATATAGGCGTCCATGTCCGGGTGCCGGCGGATCTCCGCGATCAGGCCGGGGATCGAGAACACCTCGTCATAATAGCCCTCGATGCTCACCGGCCCGTCCGGCGGGTTGACGGCGATCACCTCCGTGCCCGGCGCGGCGGCGCTGCGTGCCGCGGCGCCGATCTTCGCCGTCATCGACGCGGTGGTGTTGGGATTGACGACAAGAATACGCATCGATTGATCCTAGATCTCGCCGCCGAGATAGAGCTTTTTAACGCGGTCATCGTTCAGCATGTCGGCGGAGTCGCCGCTCAGCGCAATGGAACCAATGGTCAACGCATAGGCCCTCTGCGAAATGCGCAGCGCCATGCGCGAGTTCTGCTCAACCAGCAGCACGCTCACCTTGTCGTCGCGGTTGATGGCGACGATGGAGCGGGCAATGTCCTGCACCAGCTTCGGCGCCACACCGAGCGAAGGTTCGTCCAGCAGCAGCAGGCGCGGACGGGCCATCAGCGCGCGGCCAATCACCAGCATCTGCTGCTCGCCCCCGCTCATCGTGCCCGCCGCCTGGGAGTAGCGCTCCTTCAGCCGGGGGAAGCGCGTCAGCACCATGTCCAGCGATTGCTGGATCTCGCCCTTGGAGGAGCGGGTGAAGGCGCCCATCAGCAGATTGTCGCGCACCGACATCAGCGGGAACACCCGCCTTCCCTCCGGCACCATGGAGATGCCGGCGCGCACGATGTCGTCGGAGGCCATGCCGTCGAGGCGCCGGCCATCGAAGCTGATCTGCCCGGAGCGGATTTTGCGCAGGCCGGTGATGGCCCGCAGGATCGAGGACTTGCCGGCGCCGTTGGCACCGATCAGCGCCACGGTCTCCCCCTCGTTCACCGCGAGCGAAACGCCCTTCAGCGCATAGACGTGATCGTAATAGAGATGAACGTCGTCGAATGAGAGAAGCTGTGTCATCGCTACATTCCGATCGACTCGTCCTCGACCCCGAGATAGGCGTCGATGACGTTCTGGTTTTCCTGGATTTCCTTCGGCGTGCCCTCGGCGATCTTCTGGCCGAAATTCAGCACAACGATCCGATCGGAAATGTTCATCACCGCCGGCATGTCGTGCTCGACGAGCAGAATGGTGACCCCGCGTGCGCGCACCGCCCGCACGATCTCCACCGCGCGCCGCGTCTCGTCATGGTTCATGCCCGCGAAGGGCTCGTCGAGCAGCAGCACCGCCGGGTTGGTGGCGAGGCCGATGGCGATGCCGAGCGCGCGCAGATGGCCGTGCGGGAGGTTGCTGGCGATCTCGTGACGCTGATGGCCGAGGCCGAGAAAGTCGATGATCTCGTCGGCCGAGCGGGCGAAGGCCGCCTCGTCCTCGCGCGCGGTCCGTGTGCCGAAGAAGAAGCCGGCAAGCCCGGTGCGCGCGCGCAGCTGGTGCGCGATGATGATGTTGTCGCGCACGCTCATCGTCTTGAAGATGGTGGTTTCCTGGAAGGTCCGCACCACGCCGAGCCGCGCCACCTTGTGCGGCGACAGGCCGGAAATGCGTTCCCCCCGGAAGCGCACCTCGCCCTCGGTGGGGGTGACGAAGGAGGCGATCTGCTTGAACAGCGTCGACTTGCCCGCCCCGTTCGGCCCGATCACCGAGAGGATTTCGTGCTCCTTCACCCCGAAGGAGATGCCGCTATTGGCGATCAGCCCGCCATAGCGCTTGGTCAGATTGGAGACTTCGAGAATGTAGTCCATGCTCAGGCTCCCTTCTTGCGGGGCAGCCGCAGGCTGAGCAGCCCGTTGGGCAGCACGAGCATCAGCACGATGAGCGCGCTGGAGAAGATGAGAAGCTGGTAGACGCCGGTCTGAAACAGCAGGTCCCAGCCGAAATACAGCGCGAAGGTGCCGAGGATCGGCCCCAGCACGTAATGCAGGCCGCCGAGGAAGCAGTTCAGCATGAAGTTGACGGAATCCGCGACCGTGAAGCTCGACGGATAGATCGACTGCGAGATCGCCGCGAACATCGCCCCGCCCAGCCCGCCGAGGAAGGACGAGATGGCATAGGCGAGCACGCGGATGGAGGCGATGTTCACCCCGATGGAAGAGGCCAGTTCCTCATTCTGCTGCAGCGACAGGCAGATATGGCCGATACGCGAATGCACCAGCCGGTACAGCGCACCGAAGCACAGCACCATCAGCACCACGGAGGCGAGGTAGAAGGCGAGGCGCGGGTTCTCCAGCGTGGCGAAATCCGGGATCAGCGTCAGGCCGAACAGGCTCACCCCGCCCGGCAGCGGGATGGAGACGATGCCCTTGGCGCCATTGGTGATCGGCACGGCGAGGGCGAGAAGGCGCATCACCTCGGTCAGCGTCAGCGTCACCATGGCGAAATACACGCCGCGCAGCCGCAGGATCGGTAGGCCGATCAGCACGCTGGCAAGTGCGCAGACGAGCCCCGCCACCGGCAGGGTGAGCCAGAAGGAGATGCCATAGGCCGTGACCAGCACCGCCGAGACATAGCCGCCGAGCAGGGCGAAGGCGCCCTGCCCGATATTGATGCGGCCGATATAGAAGGTCAGCCACACGCCGCCGCTGATGATGGACAGCAGGGCGACGGAAGTGAGGGTGTAATAGAGATCGTTGCGGCCGGTCGCGGCGATCAGGGCCGGCACGCCGACCAGCAGGAACAGGACGCAGGCGGCGGCGAGGAGAAGCTTGGTTGCGTTGGTCACCGGTTCAGCCCCACGGCTTGCCCATCAGCCCGTTCGGGCGAAGGCTCAGGAACACCATCAGCAGCACGAAGATGACGAGGTAGGTCACGTCGCCGAATTCGCGCAGCACGTTGAGGCCGACCGATTCCATCATGCCGAGGATGAACCCGCCGGCGATGGCGCCACCGACGACGCCCGCGCCGCCGATCATCACCATGAGGAACGCCTTGATGGAGATCGGCCCGCCAATGCCGGAATTGACGCCGGTAATGGTCACCAGCAGGCCGCCGACGACACCGGCGAGCAGGGCGCCGAGCGCGAAGCCGATCATCGAGTAGCGGTCGACATTCACGCCCATCAGCTGCGCCGCCACGCGGTCCTGCGCCAGCGCCCGCATGGCGCGCCCGGTGCGGCTGTACTGCATATAGGCCATGAAGGAGGCGATCATCGCGATGGCGATGACACCGACGAGGATGCGGTCATAGGGCATGACCAGGCTGTCGGAGACGAACACGCCGTTGATGATCTTCGGCACGCCGCGCTGCTTCTCGCCGAACAGGATGAGGATAATGGCGTCCATCAGGAAGGCGATCGCCGCGGCGAGCAGCATGGTGCTTTCCTCGCGCGCACTGCGCTTGATCACCGGGCGGAAGAGGAATTTCTCCACCAGCGCGCCGACAATGGCGAGGGTCAGCGCCGAACAGGCCAGCGCGAGCACGAAGGGCAGGCCCAGCTGGCCATAGATCGTGTAGGTGACGAAGCCGCCGAGGACATACATCTGCCCATGGGCGAAGTTGAGCACGTTCATCAGCGCGAAGATGAGGGTCAGTCCGAGCGCGATCAGCGCATATTGCGCGCCGAGATACAGCCCGTTGGCGATAACCTGTTCCATCCGAGGATCTCCATCGGTGAGAGGCCGGCACGCAGGCGCGCACCGGCCTCAACGGGGGTGAAGGAACCTCAGTCGACTTCGCCGACGAACAGGGTCTCGAAGGCGCCGTCCTTGTACTGCGTCACCACCATCGGCACGGAAAGCTGGCGCTTCTGGCCGAAGGAAGTGGTGCCGACATATTTCAGCGTGCCTTCCTTCACATAGGGATTGGGCGCGCCGAACGTATCCACGGTCTTCTTGAACTCGGCGACATCGTTGATCGCCTTCGGATTGGCCTTCAGCGTCTCGATGATATAGTCGAGCGCATAGACCTTGGTGTTGGACTCGTCGTTATACTCGCCGAATTTCTTGGTGTAGCGGGCGATGAACTCGTCCATGGTCTTGGAGCGGATCGCCGGCGTCGAGGCGCCGCCGACCGAGATGAAGCCGTCCGCCAGTTCGCCCGCGCCTTCCTTCAGCACCGCCGCGTCATGCGCGGTCTCGGTGGAGATGAGGCCGGTATAGCCGAGCTCGCGCGCGGCGCGGATCAGCAGCGGCGCATTGCCGGGCGAGACGCCGGAGAGCACCAGCAGATCAGGCTTCAGCCGGATGATCGGCGTCAGCACCGGGGTGAAGTCGCGGGTGTCGTTGGGGTAGGTGTCGTTCTGCGCCACCACCTCAAGGCCCAGCGCCTTGGCCGCCGCCACGCCGCCATCGCGCTGGCTCAGCGGGTCGGACTCATTGGCGGCGATGAACGCCACCTTCTTCACGCCCTTGTTTTCCTTGAGGTATTTGTAGATCGCCGGCGCGGACTGATAGTTGGCGATCATGCCCAGCACGGCGTTGGAGGCCGGCTTGGTGTACAGCTCCTTGGGGAAGGCATAGGGGAAATAGATGATCCCCTTGGATTCCGCCACGGGCCGCACGGCGGCGGCGCCGTCATCGACATTCGGCCCCACGACATAGTGGATGCCCTCCTGCGCCATCTTCTCCATGCCGGCGATGGCGCGCTTGGGGTCCTTCTGGTCGTCGAAGGTGACGATATTGATCTTGTAGGTGTCGTCGCCAATCTTCACCCCGCCCAGCTCGTTGAGCCAGTCGGCGCGCACCTGCATGGAGCGCACATTCGAGGTACCCCAGGCGGCGGCGGGCCCGCTGGTAACGCCGACGAAGCCGATGTTCAGCTCCTTCTCGGCGGCGGTGGCGGGGGCGAGGCCGGCCGAAAGGGCGAGGCCGGAAACGGCGGCGAGGGCAGTGCCCATCAGGACAGAGCGGCGCGTGGTCATCGGGGTGTTTCCTCTGTGAACTGACGCGGGCGGCGACCTTGCTCGGCGCTCTGTTCTCCCGCGTTCTGCAGTCATCAGAGGGCACGCCCGCAGGATTGTCAACATTGACGGAGATTTTTGGATACAATATCGTATGCGAAGAAAACGGAGATGAAACGGAAGGCCTGCGCGCCCCTTGCCAGGGCCCGCAATTCCCGCGATTTTCCATGACCTTGCAGCGCCGGTGACAGAGCATGGCCCACCCCCCGCCCTACCCTCGCGATCTTCTCGGCTATGGCGGCGCGGCGCCCGATCCGCGCTGGCCGGGCGGCGCCCGGGTCGCGGTGCAGTTCGTCGTCAATTATGAGGAAGGCGGCGAGAACTGCCTCCTCCACGGCGACGCCGCCTCCGAGGCCTTTCTCTCCGACGTGCTCGGCGCCCAGCCCTGGCCGGGCCAGCGGCACATGAATGTCGAGAGCATGTATGAATATGGCGCGCGCGCCGGCTTCTGGCGGCTGCGGCGCATTTTCCGTGAACGCGACCTGCCGGTGACGGTCTATGGCGTCGCCACCGCGCTGATGCGCTCGCCGGAGCAGGTGGCGGCGATGAAGGAAGATGGTTGGGAAATCGCCAGCCACGGCCTCAAATGGATCGACTACCGCAACATTCCCGAGACGGAAGAGCGCGCGCATCTGCGCGAGGCCATCCGCCTTCACCGCGAGGTGACGGGCGAGCGCCCGCTCGGCATGTATCTCGGCCGCACCTCGGAAAACACGCAGCGCCTGGTGATGGAGGAAGGCGGCTTCCGCTATTCCTCGGATTCCTACGCCGACGACCTGCCCTATTGGCTGACCGGGCGCGGGGGGCCGCATCTCGTCATTCCCTACACGCTCGACGCCAACGACATGCGCTTCACCAATGCGCAGGGCTTCGCCCATGGCGAGGATTTCTTCGTCTATCTGCGCGACAGCTTCGACCAGCTTTATGAGGAGGGCGCCGACGCCCCGCGCATGATGACGGTCGGCCTGCATTGCCGGCTCGCCGGCCGCCCCGGCCGCGCCCGCGGGCTGGTGCGGTTTCTCGACCATCTCGCGCGCCATGACCGGGTGTGGGTGCCCCGCCGCATCGACATCGCCGAACACTGGCACCGCGAGCACCCGCCGGTGACGGCATGAGCGACGCTCCTTCCCCCCTGCCGCGCGGCGCCGCGCTGATGGCGCGCCTCGACGAGCTCGCCCGCCATTCCGACGAGCCGGGCCGCCTGACCCGGCTCTATCTCTCGCCCGCCCACCGCAGCGCGGCGCGGCTTGTCGCCGGCTGGATGGAAGAGGCCGGGATGAGCGTGCATATGGACGCCGTCGGGAATGTCGTCGGCCGCTACGCCGGCCAGACGGCCGACGCGCCGGCGCTGCTGCTGGGCTCGCACATCGACACGGTGCGCGACGCCGGCAAATATGACGGAAATCTCGGCGTGCTCGCCGCCATCCAGGCGGTCGGCGAGTTGCACGCACGCGGCGAACGGCTGCCCGTCGCCCTTGAGGTCCTCGCCTTCGGCGATGAGGAAGGCGTGCGCTTTCCCGTCACCCTCTCCGGCTCCCGTGCCGTCGCCGGCACGCTCGATCCCTCGGTGCTGGACGCCGTCGACGCCGACGGCATTCGCCTGCGCGACGCGCTCCTCGCTTTCGGCGGCCGCCCTGACGCGCTCGCCAGTGCCCGGCACGACCCCGCCGCCGTGGCGGGCTATGTCGAAATCCACATCGAACAGGGGCCCGTTCTGGAGAGTGAGGACCTCGCCGTCGGCGTCGTCACCGCCATCAGCGGCGCCAGCCGCTTCACCATCGACATCGATGGCGAGGCCGGTCATGCCGGCACCGTGCCGATGAACCTGCGCCATGATGCGGTGGCGGCGGCGGCGGAAATCGTCCTCGCCGTGGAGGAACTGGCGCAGCGCACGCCCGATCTCGTCGCCACGGTCGGGTGTTTCACCGCCCTCCCCGGCGCGGTGAATGTGATCGCCGCCGGCGCGCGCCTCACCCTCGACATTCGCAGCCCGCTTGATGCGGTGCGTCGCGCCGCCATCGAGCACCTGTCCCGCCGCTTCGACGCCATCGCCGCCCGGCGCGGCGTCGCGCTCAAAATGGCCTGCTTCTATGAGGCGCCGGCGGTCGCCTGCGACGACGGGCTGCAGGCCCGGCTGCAGCGGGCGGTGGAACGGCAGAACATCCCGCCCCGGCGCCTGCCGAGCGGCGCCGGCCATGACGGGCTCGCCATGGCCGCGCTCTGCCCCGTCGGCATGCTGTTCGTGCGCTGCGCCGGCGGCGTGAGCCACAGCCCCGCTGAATCGATCACCGTCGAGGATGCCGGGACGGCGGTCGCCGTGCTTCTCGATTTTCTCCGCGATTACGCGCCGCCCCGGCGCCCAGCCTCCTGACGGGTACCCCATGTCCACGCTTGCCGAACGCCTCACCGACATCATCGACCATGAGCGCGACCGTCAGGTCGGCTTTCTCGCCGCGATCGTCCGCATGCCCTCGGACAATCCGGCCGGCGACTGCGCGCCGCATGCCGAGGCCACCGCCCGCCTGATCGAGGCGCTTGGCTTCACCGTTGAGCGCCACGCGGTACCGGAGGAGCTCGTGCGCGCCAATGGCATGGTGTCGGCCACCAATCTGATCGTGCGCCACCGCTTCGGCGATGGCCCGGTGGTGGCGCTGAACGCCCATGGCGATGTGGTGCCGCCGGGCGAGGGCTGGACCCATGACCCCTATGGCGCCGAAATCGTCGATGGCTGGATGTATGGGCGCGGCGTCGCCGTCTCGAAATCCGATTTCGCCACCTATCTCTGGGCGCTGATCGCGCTCAAAGAGAGCGGTGCGGCGCTCGGCGGCACGGTGGAACTGCACTTCACCTATGACGAGGAAGCCGGCGGCGAGATCGGGCCGGGCTGGCTGCTGCGCGAGGGGCTGAGCCGGCCGGACTATGCCCTTTCTGCCGGCTTCTCCTATGGCGTGGTCAACGCCCATAATGGCTGCCTGCATCTGGAAGTCGAGGTGAACGGCCGCTCCGCCCATGCCGCCAAGCCCTTCACCGGCATCGACGCGCTGGAGGCGGCCAATCATGTGCTGAGCGCGCTCTATAGCTGGCGCAAGGGTCTGGCCGCGCGCATCTCAGCCATTGCCGGCATTGGCAGCCCGCAAATGACGGTGGGGCTGATCCGCGGCGGCATCAACACCAATGTCGTGCCCGACCGCATCACCTTCCGCCTCGACCGGCGGATGATCCCGGAAGAGAACCCGGTGGAGGTGGAGGCGGAACTGCGCGCCGTGATCGCGGCGGCGGCACAGGAGTTTCCCGAGGCCCGCGTGGAGGTGCGCCGCATCCTGCTCGCCACCCCGCTCACCCCCACCCCGGCCTCCGAACGCCTGAGCGAGACGCTGTGCCGCCATGCCAGCGCGGTGATGGGCGAGACGGTCAAGGCCGTCGGCGTGCCGCTCTACACCGACGCCCGGCTCTATGCGGCCGCCGGTGTGCCGACGGTGCTCTATGGCGCCGGCCCGCGCTCGATCGAGGAGGCCAACGCCCACCGCGCCGATGAGCGCCTGCCGCTGGCCGATCTGACCCGCGCCACCAAGGTCGTCGCGCGGACCCTGGCCGAACTTCTGGGCGCTGCGCCGGACGCGTGACCGGCGGCGCCTGTTAGGCTGCGTCTCTCCCGGCGGCTCTCCCGCCGGGAGTTTCGGTGCGTGGTCCGCCCGTCAGGCCGCGCGGCTGGCGGCAGGCACGGTGTCGGCGTGGCGGATTTCGGTGCCCAGCACCTTCAGGCATTCGCGCATGAAGGCGGCAAGCGCCGTCCAGCCCTTGGCCGAGACCATGTTGCCATCGACCAGCGCCTCGGTGGGCGAGAGGTCGACATAGGTGCCGCCGGCGAGGCGCACTTCCGGCTCGCAGGCGCCGAGCGCGCCCACCCGCTTGCCCGTCACCACCCCATCCACCGCGATGAGGATCTGCACGCCGTGGCAGATGGTGAAGATCGGCTTGCCGGTCTCGTGGAAGTGGCGGACCATGGCCTGGATGCGCTTGTCGGTGCGGATATATTCCGGCCCGCGCCCGCCGGCGCAGTAGACGGCGTCATACTCCTCCAGCTTCACCTCGGAGAAGGTCTTGTTGATGTCGGCGAGGTGGCCGTAGCGCTCGATATAGGTCTGGTGGCCCTCGAAATCGTGCAGCGAGGTCTGGATCTTGTCGCCGGCCTTCTTGTCCGGGCAGACGACATGCACGGTATGGCCGACGGCTTCCATTCCCTGCTGGAACACGAAGATTTCGTATTCCTCGGTGAACTCGCCGGTGAGCATCAGGATTTTCTTACCCGCCATGGTCGTTTCCTCAGCTGTTGTCGTGGTTTTGTGAATCGGACGTAGCCCCGCGCCTCAGAAAGGCGAGTCCGGGAAATAATACTCGTCCGCGTTCTCCTTGGTGATCAGCGGCGCGTCGAGCTTGAGCGAACCGCGCACCGGGGCGTGGCCGGCGAAATGCGCAGCGGTCAGGTAGATCGCGGTCTTGATCATGGACGGCGGATAGGGCGTCTCCACCGGCGTCACCGCATCGCCCGCCTTCACCTTCTCGATGATTTCCTTCATGCCGTTGCCGCCGAGCGCGAACTTGATCTCCTTGCGGCCGGACTGCTTGATCGCTTCCAGAACGCCGAGCAGCATGTCGTCGTCATTGGCCCACACCGCGTCGATCTGCGGGTATTTGGCGAGGTAGTCCTGCATCAGCTTGAAAGCCTCGTCGCTGTTCCAGTTGGCGTACTGGATGTCGAGGATCTTCAGCTGCGTGCCGGCGATGCCGTCCTGGAAGCCCTTGATGCGCTCGTCATCGATCACGGTGGGGATGCCGCGCAGCACGACGAGATTGCCCTTGCCGCCCATCTTCTCCACGAGGAACTTCGCGGTGTTGTAGCCGACCGCGATGTTGTCGCCGGCGACGTAGAGATCCTGAATCTTGGGATCGTTCAGCCCGCGATCCACCACGGTGATGAAGCTGCCCTTGTCCTTGATCGCCTTCACCGGCGTGGTCAGTTCCTCCGAGGTGTGCGGCAGGATGACCAGCGCGTCGAGCTTGCGCGTCGCCGACAGGTCCTCGATGGCGCTCACCTGCGCGCTGGCCGAGGGCGAGGTCTTCACGATCACCTCGATGCCGGGAAACGCCTTGTTGATTTCCTTGGCGGCGGCATTGGCGTGGTAGACGACGCCCGCGGTCCAGCCATGGTCGGCGGCGGGAATGGAGACGGCGATGGTCTTCTTCTCGGCGGCAAGAGCCGGCCCGGCGGACAGCAGCGCCGTCGTCACGCCGGCGGCGATCAGGGCATTCTTGAGCATTGTTTCCTCCATGGTGCGGCAGTCTTGATTGATCGCGGCCCGTCGCGGCTGCCTCGCGCGGGGCGGTTTTCCGGGTCCGCTACCTCTTCGACATGCGCTGGATCAGCATGGCGATGATGATGATCACCCCCTGCACGGCGGCGACGAGGTACTCGGAGACGAAGTCGGACAGGACCATCAGATTGGCGATGAATTCGAGGATCACCGCCCCCGCCACCGTGCCCCACACCCGCCCGCGCCCGCCGCGCAGCGCGGTGCCGCCGATGACCACGGCGGTGATGACCTGCAATTCCCATAGCACGCCGGTGGTCGGCGTCGCCGCGCCGAGGCGCGGCACGTAGCAGATGGCGGCGATGGCGACGCAGGCGCCCTGAATGACGAAGGCCAGGGTGCGCACCCGCGCCACCGAGATGCCGGAATAGCGCGCCACGTCCTCATTCGCCCCGACGGCGACGCAGCGCCGGCCGTAGCGGGTGCGGTAGAGCACATAGGCGGCGATGAGCGCGACCGCGAGCGAGACCAGGATCGGGATCGGCACGCCGAGCACATCGCCGAAATAGACCGGCCGGTAGGCCTCGCGCAGGCTGCGATCGATCGCCACCGTGCCGCCGTCGGTCATATAGGTGATGAGCGCGCGGAAGATGCCCATCGTGCCAAGCGTGGCAATGAAGGGCTCGATGCGGCCGAGGGTGACGATGGTGCCGTTGAGCAGGCCGCAGGCCAGCCCCGTCACGAGCGCCACCGCCATGCCGAGCGGGATCGCCGCCGTGCCGACGCTCGGTGCCGCCCAGTTCATGAACAGGATCGTCACCCCGGTGATGAAGGCCGCCATCGAGCCGACGGAAAGGTCGAGCCCGCCCGAGGCGATGACGAAAGTGGCGCCGATGGCGATGATGGCGATGAAGGCGCTGCGGGTGACGACATTGGCGATGTTGTTGGCCGACAGGAAGTCGGGATTGATGAGGAATCCGATCAGCACCAGCGCGGCCAGCGCCAGGAAGGGGCCCGCATCGCCCCAGCCGATCGACCAGCCATGTGAGGCGCGCGGGGGCGCGGCGGCCAGGTCAGCCATCTATGGTCCTCCCAGGGATTGTTCATTGGCCGCGCTGCTGGTGGCGCAGAGCGCGACATTGCTTTCGGTCATGGCCGCGCCGGCCAGTTCGCCATTGATCCGGCCGGCGCGCATAACGAGGATGCGGTCGCACAGGCCGATCAGCTCCTGCATTTCCGAGGAGATGACGATGCAGGAGCGCCCTTCCCGCACCAGCGACTGGATGAAGGCGTAGATCTGGCTCTTATTGGCGATGTCGATGCCGCGCGTCGGCTCGTCGATAATCAGCACCGTCGGCTCGTTGAGCATCACCTTGGCGAGCAGGAGCTTCTGCTGGTTGCCGCCGGAGAGCTGGCCGGCCTTCGCCTCGCGGCTGCGCAGGCGGATGTCGTAGCCGGCCACTGCGCGGTCGAGCAGCCGGGCCTCGCCGGCAAGGTCGAGCCCGCCGGCCGGATGCACCCGGTCGAGCGCGGCGAGGGTGAGGTTCGGCGCCAGCTTCTCGTCCAGCAGCAGGCCCTTGCCCTTGCGGTCCTCGGTGAGGTAGCCGACGCCCCGTGCCGCCGCCTGCGCCGGTGAATGGAAGTGCACCGGCTCGCCATGCAGCCTCACCGCACCGAAGGTCGCGGGCCTCAGGCCGAGCAGCCCCTCGAACAGTTCGGTGCGCCCGGCGCCGATCATGCCGGCAAGGCCGAGGATTTCCCCCTCGCGCAGGCTCAGCGACACATCGCGTACGAAACCGGGAACATGCGCGTTCTCGATCTCCAGCGCCGGGGCGGCATCCGCGCCGGCAAGCCGCGCCGGGTCCTGCCGCGCGGGGTAGAGACTGGCGAATTCGCGCCCGACCATCAGGCTCGCCATGCGCTGCGGCGTCAGGCCCTTTGCGTCATAAGTGCCGACCATGCGCCCGTCACGCAGCACCGTCACCCGGTCGGCCAGCCGCTCCACCTCGTCCAGCCGGTGGCTGATATAGAGAATGGCGACGCCGCGCGCCCGAAGCTCGGCAATGATGTCGAGCAGCGGATCGACCTCGTCATGGGTCAGCACGGCGGTCGGCTCGTCGAAGATGACGACGCGCTGCGTGCCGAGCAGCGCCTTGGCGATCTGCACCAATTGCCGGTTGGCGAGCGAGATGTCGCGCACCAGCGCGGTCGGCGACACCTTGCAGCCGATCTCGGCCAGCTGCGCCGCCGCCGCCGCACGCATGGCGCGCTCGTCCAACCGGCCGAAGCGGGCGATCTCGCGGCCGATGAAGATGTTCTCGGTGACGGTGAGCGCGTCGGCGAGCAGAATTTCCTGATGTACCAGCGCGATGCCGGCGGCCTGCGCCTCCTTCGGCGCGTGGAAGGCGACCGGCGCGCCATCGAGGAACAGCGTCCCCTCGCTGGGCTTGAGATAGCCGGAGAGCAGCCGCATCAGCGTCGACTTGCCGGCGCCATTCTCGCCGATGACGGCATGGATCTCGCCGGCGCGCAGGTCGAGCGACACGTCGGAAAGCACCCTCACCCCGCTGAATTCCTTGGCGAGGTGTTCGGCGCGCAGCACCGGCGCCGCCGCCGTCTCGGCCGGAGCGCGGGTGAGCGGCGCCGCGGTCATAGGTCGAACGCCGGCAGCAGCCGGTCGCGCGAGCGCTCGACATGCAGGCGCATCGCCTGCCGCGCGGCCTCGGGATCGCGCGCGGCGAAGGCCGCGAGGATCGCCGCGTGCTCGTCCAGCGCCTCCTCGGTGACGCGGGCGTGGAACATCAGGCGGAAGATGTGGAAGTGGGTGTGCTGGTGGGCCAGCGTCTCGCGGATCAGTGCATTGCCGGCGACCTCCAGAATGCGGTCGTGGAACAGCGCGTCCTGCCGGGCGAATTGCGAATAGCGCGCCCGGTCGTCGGCGCCGCCCTCGCGCGACATCACCCCGGCGGCCTCCGTCAGTTCCGCCAGCGCCTCCTCGGTCATGACCGCCGCCGCGCGGCTGGCGGCGTCCGGCTCCAGCAACAGGCGCAGTTCGTACAGCTCGTTGAAGCGGGTGCGGGTGATCTGCGGCGCGGCGCTATAGCCGACGAGGTGGGTTTTCACCACCAGCCCCTCGCCTTCCAGCCGGCCGAGCGCCTCGCGGATCGGCGTCTGCGACACGGCGAGCTCGCGCACCAGATTATCGACCGTGATGCGCGAGCCCGGCGGGATCTTCAGCGCCATCAGCCGGGCGAGGATGGCCTCATAGACCTCCTCGGCGAGGCCGGCATTGCGCTGGATGGCCTGCGAACCGTCACGCGGTCCGGTGGCGAGAGCGGAAGTGGCGAGAGCTTTCGGACTGCGCACGGTTTTGCCCCTTGACAATGATCGACAGCTAGCATGATCCTCTGCCGCATTCAATACGATATCCTATACGATTTCGTGTAGGACTCTCCGGCAGGTTGATTTACTCAGCCTTTTCAGATGGATGCAGTCGTGACCTCCTTCGCCGCCCTTCGGCTTCCCAGCGAAATCCTGTTCGGCAAGGGTCAGCGCCACGCTCTGCCCGCCGTCGCCCGCCGCCTCGGCACGCGGGCGCTGATCTGTACCGATGAACGCCTGTCCGCCGCGGCCGACTTCGCGCAGATGATCGCCGGGCTGGAACAGGCCGGGCTGACGGTGCGGATCGATGACCGCGTATTGCCGGACGTGCCGCGCGACAGCGCGGCGGAGTGCGCCGAGGCGGCCCGCGCTTTCGCCCCCGATCTGGTAATCGGCATTGGCGGCGGCAGCTGCCTCGACATGGCCAAATGCGCCGCGCTTCTCCTCAGCCATGGCGGGCGGCTGCCGGACTATTACGGAGAGTTCAAGGTCCCCGGCCCGGTGCTGCCGATCATCGCCGTGCCGACCACGGCCGGCACCGGCTCGGAGGCAACCCCGGTAGCGGTGATCTCCGACCCCGACCGCACGCTGAAGGTCGGCATTTCCAGCCCGCACCTCCTGCCCCGCGTGGCGATCTGCGATCCCGACCTCACCCTCACCTGCCCGCCCGCCCTCACCGCCATTGCCGGGGCGGATGCACTGACCCACGCCATCGAGGCGTTCACCGCCGGGCGCCGGGCGCCGTCGCCGGAACTCGCGCAGCGCCATGTCTTCATCGGCAAGAGCGCGCTGACCGATCATTTCGCCCTGCTCGCCATCCGGCTTCTCGGCCGCAGCCTGGAACGGGCCTGCCACGATGGGTCGGATGAGGAGGCGCGGGCCGATGTGATGCTGGCCGCGCTCGCCGCCGGCTGCGCCTTCGGCACGGCTGGCACCGCCGCCGCCCACGCCATCCAGTACCCGGTCGGCGCCCTCACCCACACCGCTCACGGGCTCGGCGTCGCCACCCTCCTGCCCTATGTGATGCGCTTCAACCGCGACGCCGCCGAGGACGAACTGGCCGAGATCGCCCTCGTGCTGGGCCTCTCCGCCGAGGGGCGCTCGCGCGCCGCGCTGGCGCAGGCGGCCATCGACGAGGTGGCGCGCCTCCTCGCCGCCATCGGCATCAGCCCGAATCTCGCCACGCTCGGCCTCAGCCGTGACCGGCTCGCCTGGACCGGCGAGCAGGCGCTCGCCATCGAGCGGCTGATCCGCAACAATCCCCGCCCCATCGCCGCCGCCGAGATGGCCCGCCTGCTGGAGGCCGCCTATGCCGGCGACCTCGCGGCGGCGGCCGTCGCCCTCGAACAGGAAGCCCAGCCATGAACATCGCCACCGCCCCCCTCGCCGCCCCTCACATCGCGCCGGCGGACGGCGCGCGCGGGCTCTATATTGGCGGGCAGTGGAGCTGGCCGGAGGCGGGCGCGCGCATCCCGGTGGTCGATCCCTCGAACGGTGCGGTGCTCGCCGAGGTGCCGGATGCCGGGGTGCGTGAGGCGATGGCGGCGGTCGACGCCGCCGCGGCCGCCGCCCCCGGCTGGCGGGCGACCCCGCCGCGCCGCCGTTCGGAAATTCTGCGCCGCTGCTTCGAGCTGATGACCGCGCGCGCCGACGACCTCGCCCGGCTCATCTCGCTGGAGAACGGCAAGGCGCTGCGCGATGCGCGCGGTGAGGTCGCCTATGCCGCCGAATTCTTCCGCTGGAATGCCGAGGAAGCCGTACGCATCAGTGGCGATTTCGCGCTCTCGCCCGCCGGCGGCAACCACATCATCGTCGATTATGAGCCGATCGGCATATGCGTGCTCATCACCCCGTGGAACTTCCCGGCCGCCATGGCGACGCGCAAGATCGCGCCGGCGATGGCGGCGGGGTGCACCGTGGTGCTGAAGCCGGCGAGCGAGACCCCGCTCACCGCCTACGCCCTTGCCGCGCTCTATGAAGAGGCGGGCGTCCCGCCCGGCGTGGTCAATGTGCTCACCACCTCCACGCCCGGCCCGGTCACCGCCGCGATGCTGGCCGACCCGCGTGTGCGCAAGCTCTCCTTCACCGGCTCCACCCCGGTCGGCCGCGCGCTGCTGGCCGAAGCGGCGAAGAACGTCATCAGCTGCTCGATGGAGCTGGGCGGCAACGCCCCGCTCCTCGTGTTCGACGATGCCGATCTCGATGTGGCGCTGGAAGGCGCGATGCTGGCCAAGATGCGCAATGCCGGCGAGGCCTGCACCGCCGCCAATCGCATCTATGTGCAGGCCGGGCTTTATGACCGCTTCGCCGAAGAACTCACCCGCCGCATGTCCGCGCTCCATGTCGGCCCGGGCCCGGAGGCCGGCACCGAATGCGGGCCGATGATCACCGCCAAGGCGGTGGACAAGATCGAGCGGCTGGTGGAAGACGCGCTCGCCCGCGGGGCGCGGCTTCTGTGCGGCGGCGTGCGGCCGCAGAGGCCGGGGCATTTCTACCCGCCGACCGTTCTCGCCGATGTACCCGCCGACGCGGCCATGGGGTGTGAGGAGATCTTCGGCCCCGTCGCCGCGCTCAGCCGCTTCGCGACCGAGGACGAGGCGGTGGCGCTGGCCAATGCGACGGAATACGGCCTCGCCGCCTATGTCTTCACCCGCGACCTCGCGCGCGGCCTGCGCGTGTCGCGGCGGATCGAAACCGGCATGGTCGGCCTCAATCGCGGCCTCGTCTCCGATCCTGCCGCGCCCTTCGGCGGCACCAAGCAGTCCGGCCTCGGCCGCGAGGGCGGGCATCACGGCGTGATGGAATTCCTGGAGGCGAAATACATCGCCACCGGGCTGTGAACCCGGCCTCGCCTGTGGCAACCCCGCCCGATCCGTTCCGCACCCGCGACCATGTGCCGGATTTCGACCGGCACGTGGCCGACTATGCCGCCCGCAGCGCCGCCACCCGCGCCCGCCTGCCGATGCGCACCGGCATCGCCTATGGGCCGACGCCAGCGGAACGGCTCGACCTGTTCTTCCCGCCCCCACGCGCCGCGACGGGGGCGGTGCACATCTTCATCCATGGCGGCTATTGGCGGATGTTCGCCAAGGAGGATTTTTCCTTCGTCGCGGAAACGGTCACGCAGGCGGGTGCGATCGCCGTCATCGTCGATTATGCGCTGATGCCGGCGGTGCGGATGGAGACCCTCATTGCCCAGTTGCGGCGCGCATGCGGCTGGGTGCGCGGCCATATCGGCGAGTTTGGCGGCGATCCCGCGCACCTCACCCTGTCCGGTCATTCGGCTGGCGCGCATCTCGGCGCGCTGGTGCTGGCCGATCCCGCCCTCGCGGGCGCGATCAACGGCGCCCTGCTGCTCAGCGGACTGTACGATCTCGCGCCGCTGCAAGGCTCCTTCCTCAAGGAGCTGATCGCCCTCACCGATGAAGAGGTCGCGCATTACAGCCCGCTGCGCCACGCCTATGGCCCGAGCGGGCGCGTGTCGCTGCTGGTCGGCGCGCGCGAGACGGCGCCGTTCCACGCGCAGTCCGCCGCCTTCGCCCGGCATCTCGCACAGGCCGGCGTCGATGTGGAGACCGCCACCGTCGCGCAAGCGGACCATATGAGCCTGGTCGCCGATTTGGGCACCGGCGGCACGCAAGCCGCGCTTCGGCTCGCCCGCCTGCTCGCCGCCGCGCCGTGAGAATCAGGCCCGGGCGCCAGGCGCTGCCGACGTGAGGCGTGACGCAGTGGAGCCGAACGCCCGCCGCTTCGGTCCGGGCTGAAGTTCCATTACTCATGGCTCAGGGCCCGCCACCTTTCGGCCGGGCGGGCGCCGCAAAAGGAAAGAGCCGCCGGCCCGGCGGGGCCGACGGCTCTCCCTTGTTTACGCAGAAGCCGGCGGCAACCGCCGGCCCCGGAGGGCTGGCTCAGCCGACGCGCAGGTTGACCGCGGAGGTCTTGCCCGAACGCTGATCGGTCTGCAGCTCGAAGGAGACCTTCTCGCCGTCACGCAGGCCCTGGAGGCCCGAACGCTGAACCGCGCTGATGTGGACGAAAACGTCCTTGCCAGCGCCATCGGGCTGAATGAAGCCGTAGCCCTTCTGATCGTTGAACCACTTCACGGTGCCGGTCTGGGTAGACATTAGGATAGTCTCACGTATCGAGGTTGCACATCCGGCGTGGCCGGGGCCAAGCCGCTGGGTCGAATTTGGAAGAAAAGCTGAACGTGCACCCGCAGGTGAAACGGCCCAGAGTCCAGCCAAAGTCTGCGCGAGAGACTACCGCGAATGGCTGTGTTTGCAAGAGGCGCGCGTGGCAGAAGCAAGGCTTCCGCAGCGAAATGTCGCCGCCCCGAAAAGCGACGACATTCACTCGATTTTCATCGCATAAGACCGACCGAGATCGGCCCTGCCGGCTCAGGCCGGACGCAGATTGACCGCCGAGGTCTTGCCCGAGCGCTGGTCGGTCTGCAACTCGAAGGACACCTTCTCCCCGTCGCGCAGGCCCTGCAGGCCGGAGCGCTGCACCGCGCTGATGTGGACGAACACGTCCTTGCCGCCATTATCGGGCTGAATGAAGCCGTAGCCCTTCTGCTCGTTGAACCACTTAACCGTGCCGGTATCCGCCATCAGAGACAACCTTCGAGACCAGTGAGACACCGGCGAATCCTCACCGGGACCCGCCGAACCGCGCCGACCCCCGCCGCCCGGCGGCGCCTTGCGGCAACCGGCGGACGGCGAATTCGGGCTGAGGGTAGCTTGGGCAAAAATATGTCATTTCCACGGCAATTGCCGCCATATTCGAGCCATAAAGCAACCAGAAGGCGAGAAAGTTCCATGACGTCAGCCCCGTACCGCCGGGCGCTCGGCCAGCGATGCCGGAACGGCCCGCTCCGTCAGACCGAGAGTTCGCCCGACATGACCGGCACGCAGGCGCCACCGATCACCACGGCATCCGGCGTCACCTCGATGGCGATCCGGCTCGGGCGGCCCATGTCGACGCCCTGCGCGACCTCGAAACCTCGCGGTGCCCCGCCTTCGAGCGAGGCGAGCCAGGCGCACGCCGCCGCCGTCGCGCTGCCGGTCGCGGGATCTTCCGGCAGATTGTCGAAGGGGGCGAACATGCGGGCGGTGACGTCGACGGCCCCGTCAGCCGCGCCGAGCTCGCGGCAATAGAGATAGATGGCATCCGCCCCGTCGCAGGGCAGGAGCGCGGCGAAGGCGGGCAGATTCGCCTTGGCGCGCGACAGGGCCGCGCGGCTGGCGATCTCGACCACGACGAAGGCGAGGCCGACCGAGGCGACGCGCGGCAGGTGCCGGTCGCAGCGGATATCCGCCGCACTCAGGGACAGGCAGTCGGCGATGGCGTCCGCCGGCAAGATCCGGCCGAGGCGCAGCGGCTGCGGGGCGGTCAACCGTATCTGCGCGACGCGGCCGCCGTCGCGCCGGATGCGCCCCCGCACCAGACCGGCGGCTTCCTCGAAGATGAACGTCTCGGACATGGCGGCGACGCCGGCGCTCGCCAGAACGAACGCCGTGCCGACATTGGGATGCCCGGCAAACGGCACTTCCACCGTGGGGGTGAAGATCCGCACACGGGCGGTATGGGCCGGATCGGACGGGCGGAGCACGAAGCTGCTCTCGGAATAATTGAACTCCCGGGCGATCGCCTGCATCTGCCCGGTTGTCAGGTCATCCGCATCCAGCACGACCGCGAGCGGATTGCCGCCAAAGCGGGTCCGGGTGAACACGTCGACCGTGTGAAAGCGCAACCGCACAAGTTTCTCCCGCCGCGCCGACGCGGCCGCCATGCTCATCAGGATCGCAGGGCTGGTGCCCCGCCCGCGCCCGATGCCAAGGGGCGGGAGGGTCCCCGCCATCAGTGAAACCGACCGGCTGCCGCGACAGGAAACGGCTGCGGCCGCTGTGTGGCGTGCCGTTTCCGATCGAACCGGTACTTCCGCCGGATCGCAGGGCGCTCAGTAGCAGTAATTCTTGCTGACCTTCACCACCTGCCCATTGGGGTAGTGGTACAGGCACTTGCCGTTCGACCAGTAGTAGTAGGACTTCTTCTTGTTCTTGTCGCTCTGGTTGCCGATGATCGCGCCGGTCGCGCCGCCGATCACCGCGCCGGCCACGGCGCCGCCGGCCTTGCCGGTGGCCGCGCCGCCGATGATGGCGCCGGCCGCGCCGCCGATCAGCGCCCCGGCGGCGGTGTCATTGGCCCGCGCCATGCCGGGGGCGAAGGCGAGAAGACCGCCGGCCAGCGCCGCGACCGCACAGGAAAATCCAAGGCGCATGATGAAACCCTCCACTGGCGCGGGCGCGCCTGCCGGGCCCCGCTGAGATCGGGACCGGCGATTCGCGGCAGTGCCCTGCCCGACCGGTCCCCGGGGTAAAGGTACCATGAAGCCGCAGCGGAACGAAGCGCGCCGCGCGGCGCGCCCCGTCGCATTCGCCTCCCGCCGGCTCAGCCGTGCTGCGCCTCGACCACGGCGATGGCGGTCATGTTGACGATGCCGCGCGCGGTGACCGAGGGGGTGAGGATGTGGGCGGGCTTGGCCGGGCCGAGCAGGATCGGGCCGACGGGCAGCGCGTCGCCGAACACCTTCACCATCTGGTAGCCGATATTGGCGGCGTCGAGATTGGGCATGACGAGGATGTTGGCCACGCCCTGCAGCCGCGAGCCCGGCAGCACGCGCTCGCGCATTTCCGGCACCAGCGCGCTGTCGCCTTCCATCTCGCCCTCGACCATCAGATCGGGGGCCCGCTGCAGCACGAGGTCGAGCGTGCGGCGCATCTTCTTGGCGCTCTCATCGTCGCGGCTGCCGAAATCCGAGTGCGAGAGCAGCGCCACCTTCGGCTCGATGCCGAAGCGCCGCACATGGGCGGCGGCGAGCTGCGCCATCTCGGCGAGGTCCTCGGCCGTCGGATCGGTCTGCACCTGGGTATCGCACAGGAAGAACGCGCCCTTCTGCGTCAGCAGCATGGACAGCGCCGCCACGTCCCGCACACCCGGCGCCAGCCCGATAATGGTGCGGATATGGCGCAGATGGCGGATGAACCGGCCTTCCACCCCGCACAGCATGGTGTCGGCATCGCCGCGGACCACCGCCAGCGCGGCGATCACGGTGGGCGTGGTGCGCACCAGCGTGCGCGCGAGTTCGGGCGTCACCCCGCGCCGGCCGGCCAGCTCGACATAGGTGGTGACATAGTCGCGGTAGCGCGGATCGTCCTCGGGGTTGATGAGGTCGAATTCGCGGCCCGGGCGGATCGACAGGCCGAAGCGCTGCAGCCGGGTTTCCACGACAGAGGGGCGGCCGATCAGGATCGGGCGGGCGATGCCTTCTTCCACCACCACCTGCGCTGCGCGCAGAATGCGCTCATCCTCGCCCTCGGCATAGATCACCCGCTTCGGCGCCTGTTTGGCGAGGGCGAAGATCGGCTTCATCACCAGGCCGGAGCGGAACACGAAGCGGTCGAGCTGTTCCTGATAGGCGTCGAAATCGGCGATCGGCCGCTTGGCGACGCCGCTCTCCATCGCCGCCCGCGCCACTGCCGGGGCGATGCGCAGGATGAGGCGCGGGTCGAAGGGCGAGGGAATGAGCGAGGCCGGACCGAACACCGGTGTCTCGCCGCCATAGGCGCGGGCGACCACGTCGGAGGGCGTCTCGCGCGCCAGCTCGGCGATGGCGTTGACCGCCGCCACCTTCATCTCCTCATTGATCGTCGTCGCCCCCGCATCGAGCGCGCCGCGGAAGATGAAGGGGAAGCACAGGACATTGTTGACCTGGTTGGGGAAGTCCGAACGGCCGGTGCAGATCATCGCGTCGGGGCGCGCGTCGCGGGCGAGATCGGGCATGATCTCCGGCGTCGGGTTGGCCAGCGCCATGATCAGCGGGCGGTCGGCCATGGTCTTCAGCATTTCCGGCTTGAGCACGCCGCCGGCGGAAAGGCCGATGAAGATGTCGGCGCCCTCGATCACCTCGGCCAGCGTGCGCTTGTCGGTCTTCTGCGCGAACACCCCCTTATAGGGGTCCATCAGCTTTTCGCGGCCTTCATAGACCACGCCCTCGATGTCGGTGACCCAGATGTTCTCGCGCCGGGCGCCCATGGAGCGCAGCAGGTTCAGCGTGGCGATGGCAGCGGCGCCGGCGCCCGAGGTGACGATCTTCACATCTTCCAGCTTCTTGCCGCCGATGTGCAGCGCATTGACGATGGCCGCCACCACGATGATGGCGGTGCCGTGCTGGTCGTCATGGAAGACCGGGATCGCCATCTTCTCGCGCAGGCGCGTCTCGATCTCGAAGCATTCCGGCGCCTTGATGTCCTCAAGGTTGATGCCGCCGAAGGTCGGTTCCAGCGCCGCCACCACGCTCACCACATGGTCGGGTTCGAGCGCGTTGATCTCGATATCGAACACGTCGATGCCGGCGAATTTCTTGAACAGGACCGCCTTGCCTTCCATGACCGGCTTGGAGGCTTCCGGGCCGATATTGCCGAGGCCGAGCACGGCGGTACCGTTGGAGACCACGGCGACGAGGTTCTGCCGGGCGGTCAGCTCCGCCACCAGCTCCCGGTCGGCGGCAATCGCCTCGCACACGGCGGCGACGCCGGGCGTATAGGCCAAAGCGAGGTCGCGCTGGTTCGCCAGCGGCTTGGTGGCCTGGATTTCAAGCTTACCGGGTCGCGGATTGCGGTGATAGAACAGCGCGCCAGAGCGCAGATCGTCGGAGATGTAAGAGGCCATCGTTTTTCCTTCCCCGGAGCGTGGCGGGGGAGCATAGGCATTCTGTTCCGCCGCACAACGGCTTTCCGATTTTCTGATGCTGGACTTTGGGCGGTTGGTTTAAGGTGATTGGGCTGCCGGCACGCCCCGGCGAATCCCGTCCGTCCCCGCTCCGCCCCCAGGTCAGCCTCGCATGCGCAAGCCGTTTCTCATCGCTCTCATCGCCCTCCTCATCCTCGGAGTTGGCGGCTATTTCGGTGTCGGGCTCTACGTCAACCACGTGGCCCGCGGCGAGGTCGATTCGGCCCTCGCCACGCTGCGGGCCGGCGGCGCGGCGGCAAGCGTCGAGGATGTGCGCTACGACCTGTTCGCCGGCCGCTTCGAGATGCACGGCCTCTCGCTGGCCGGTCCCGGACAGGGCGCGCTGAAGATCGGCACGCTGGTCGCCAACGGCATCGAGCGGCGCGGCAATGAGCGGGTGTTCGCGCGCAATGTCGCCCTCACCGATGTCGCGCTGAGCCCGCCGCTCGGCCTTGGCGGCACCGACACATCCGAATATCGCGCGCCGCGCGCCGACATAACCGGGCTGGAATTCCCGATGCGCGCGCCGGTGGACGGCACCCCGCCGCAGATCGCGCTCAGCTTCCTGCGCCAGGTGACCGCCGAGCGCGTCGACATCCCCGTCTCCACCAACACCGGCAGCAGCGGCACCGGCGACACGCGGATCGTCAGCGAGGAGACCAACGGCGCCATCCGCCTCGACGCGCTCGCCAAGGGCCGCTTCGCCCGCGTGACCGCCGAGCCCTCGCGCTTCACCCTCAGCGGCCCGACCGGCAGCAGCGGCAAGGGATCGGTCGGGCGGGTCGAGATCACGGGATTCGACGTGGCGGCGGTTCTGATCCTCTTGGATTCGGAACTGCGCGAGGCCAGCGATGCGTTCATCACCGTCCATGATTCCATCGCCATGGCCGACTATGAGCTGACGCTCGATGGCGGCGTGTCGCAGCGTATCAAGAACATGACGATGAAGGAGGTGGCGATCCGTCCTTCCGCCATTCCGGTCGAGGAAATCCTCGCCATGCGCGGGCAGCTGGAAAAGCTCGCCGCCGCCGGCCGCGAAGCCCCGCCCGAGGAAGCCGCCGAGCTGTTCCGGCTGATCGCCAGCATTTACGACGAGGGCATCCGCATTGGCGGCATGTCCCTCGATACGCTGGACGCCACCGCCCCCGGCGGCATCGCCTTCAGCCTCGGCGCTTTCACTCTGGGCGCCGTGGAAGGCGGGCGGATCGACAGCCTGACGCTGGACAAGCTCGCCGGCACCGGACCCGCGGGCGAGACCTTCAAGATGGGGCGCTTCGCCCTTGGCGGCCTTCGGGCCGGCACGCTGATGACGCTGCTGGCCGATACGGCCGAGCATCCGGCGCAGGTCGGCCGCTGGCCGGCGCCGTTCTTCAACACGCTCGAATCCCTTTCCATCGACAAGCTGGAAGCCCCCACCGAGGAAGGCTCGCCGCTCGACATCGACCGCTTTGCCCTCACCTGGACCGCCGAGCCGGATGCGCTGCCGACCCGCATCTCCGCCACGCTGCGCATGAGCGGACCGACGGCGCTGGTCAACAGCGGCAAGTCTGCCTTCGCCCTGGTGCCGGGGCAGTTGAACCGGGCGAGCATCGCCGTCGATTTCGGCGCCGCCTGGAACGAGGCCGCCAATACGGTGGTGGTGGAGCCGGCCTATGTCGAAGTCTCGGACGCCTTCTCGCTGAACCTCCGCCTCCGCCTCAGCGGAGTCGACGATTCCGTGTTCTCCACCGAGCCGGACGAGGCGCTGGCGGGCGCGGGCGAGGTCAATCTCGACGCGCTCGACCTCACGCTGACCGATGCCGGCCTGTACGATCAGAAGCTGGAAGAGGCGGCGAAGGAACAGGGGCTGAAGCCGGAGGAAATCCGCCAGCTCTTCGCCGGCTTCGCCGATTTGCTGCTCGGCCAGGCGGTGGCCGACCGGCCGGAACTCGGGCCGGCGGTGGATGCCTTCATCCGCTTCGTGCAGAAGCCGATGGGCACGCTGTCGCTGCGCGTCACCCCGCGCAACCCGCCGCTGCCCATGCTGCTCATCGTCGAGGCGCTGAACAGCGAGGACCCGCTGTCGCTGGTGGACGAACTGAACGTCACCACCCCCGCCGCGCCCTGAACGCGGCGCCCCCCAGAAAGCAGAAAGGGCGGCTGGTGGCCGCCCTTTTCGTTTCTCGCCGACCGCGCCGTTCTCACTTCTCCGGCAGGTTGGTGCGGATGTGCAGCTCGCGCAGCTGCTTCGGGCTGGCCTCGTTCGGCGCGCCCATGAGGATATCCTGCGCCTGCTGGTTCATCGGGAAGATGGAAATCTCGCGCAGATTGGTGGTGCCGCACAGCAGCATCACGATGCGGTCGACGCCGGCCGCCATGCCGCCATGCGGGGGCGCGCCATACTGGAAGGCGCGGTAGAGGCCACCGAAGCGCTCCTGCACCGTCGCCTCGTCATAGCCGGCGATTTCGAACGCCTTCACCATCGCCTCGGGGCGGTGGTTGCGGATGCCGCCGGACGCGATCTCATAGCCATTGCAGGCGATGTCGTACTGGAACGCCTTGATGGTCAGCGGGTCCTGGTTGTTCAGCGCCTCAAGCCCGCCCTGCGGCATGGAGAAGGGGTTGTGCGAGAAGTCGACCTTCTTGTCCTCTTCCGACCATTCATAGAACGGGAAGTCGACGATCCAGGCCAGCTCGAAGCGGTCATGGTCGACCAGCTTCAGCTCCTCGCCCACCTTGGTGCGGGCAAGGCCGGCGAACTTCACGAACTTCTCCGGATTGCCGGCGACGAAGAAGGCGGCATCGCCGGCGCCAAGGCCGAGCTGCGCGCGGATGGCCTCCGTGCGCTCCGGGCCGATATTGTTGGCGAGCGGGCCGGCGCCCTCATTGCCCTCGCGCCACATGATGTAGCCGAGCCCCGGCTGGCCCTCGCCCTGCGCCCACGAGTTCATGCGGTCGCAGAAGGCGCGCGAGCCGCCGCCCGTGCCGGGAATCGCCCAGACCTGGTTCTTCGGGTCTTCCAGCATCCGCGCGAACACCTTGAAGCCGCTCCCGCGAAAATGCTCGGACACGTCCTGCATCTCGATCGGGTTGCGAAGGTCCGGCTTGTCGGTGCCGTATTTCTGCATCGACACGGCATAGGGAATGCGCGGCCAGTTCCTGGTCACCGGCTTGCCGTCGGCGAACTGCTCGAACACGCCGGTTATGACCGGCTCGACGGCGGCGAAGATGTCTTCCTGCTCGACGAAGCTCATCTCCAGATCGAGCTGGTAGAACTCGCCCGGCAGGCGGTCGGCGCGCGGGTCCTCGTCGCGGAAGCAGGGGGCGATCTGGAAGTAGCGGTCGAAGCCGCTCATCATGATCAGCTGCTTGTACTGCTGCGGCGCCTGCGGCAGGGCGTAGAACTTGCCGGGGTGCAGGCGGCTCGGCACGAGGAAGTCGCGCGCGCCTTCCGGCGAGGAAGCGGTGAGGATCGGCGTCTGGAATTCGAAGAAGCCCTGCGCCTTCATCTTCGCGCGCATGGCGTCGACGATGGCGCCGCGGGTCATGATGTTCTTGTGCAGCTTCTCGCGGCGCAGGTCGAGGAAGCGGTAGCGCAGCCGCGTCTCCTCGGGGTACTCGACATCGCCGAAAACGGGGAGCGGCAGCTCGGCGGCGGGGCCCAGCACCTCGATCTCGGTGGCGTACATCTCCACCTGGCCGGTCGGCAGTTCGGGGTTCTCGGTGCCGGCGGGGCGCAGGCGCACCCGGCCGTCGACCCGGATCACCCATTCCGCCCGCACCGTCTCGGCCAGCTTGAACGCCGGGCTGTCGGGATCGACCACGACCTGGGTGAGGCCGTAATGGTCGCGCAGATCGATGAACAGCACGCCGCCATGGTCGCGGATGCGGTGACACCAGCCGGACAGCCGCGCGGTGGTGCCGACATCGCCGGCGCGAAGGGCGCCACAGGTGTGCGAGCGATAGCGGTGCATGGCGTCTTCCCGGAGTTGGTGCCGCCGCAAGAAGGCGGAACATAGCAGAACACCCCTCACGCGGGGCGCGCGGAGGGGTGCCTGCGAGGCTTGGATTTGTCAAGACGAGACGGCCGCCGGCAACAGGAGGCCGCCCGGCTCTCAGGGCACGTAGCGCAGGTTCAGCCCGCCGACGCCCAGCGCCAGCGAGGCGCCGACATTGCCCTCGACCGAGACCGGGTTGAGCGCGATCGACCGGTCGGAACCGACCAGCACATTGGCGCCGACGCCGACGCCCAGCGCCACGTCACCGGTCACGCCGCCATAGGGGCCGGCCAGCGCGCCGGGAGCGACCGACTTGGTCAGCGCCAGCACGCCCCAGGTGAGCACGCCGCCGCCGGTGACGCCGAGTTCGACGCCGATATTCTTGATGGTGCCGGCATAGCGCTGCTCGGGGCCGTTGTCGGCCGGCGTGAAGGTGCAGGTCAGTTCCTGCTTGGACTCGATCAGCATGCCGATGCTGGCGCCGGCATTGCACACCAGCACGCCCGCATTCACCCGCTCGGCGGCGGAGGCCGGCACAAAGGAAAGCGCCAGAGCGGCGGTGGCGAGAGCGAAGACGGTCTTCTTCATGGATATCCCCCGGAGATGGCGGCAATGCCGCCGTAAAGGCTTGGCGACTCGTCGCCGGCCGTCGATCATCGTCGGCGTAGATTACGGCATGATTTCGGGGTCGAAACGGCGCCGCGAGTCCGATATGTAAAAATCGACATGAACATGATCACAACCACCGACGACCTCGCCGCGGCCTGCGAACGCCTCGCCCGCCATCCGTTCATCACCATCGACACGGAATTCCTGCGCGAAACCACGTTCTGGCCCAAGCTCTGCGTCGTGCAGCTGGCCAGCGTGGACGAGGCGCTGGTGGTCGACGCGCTGGCCGAGGGCCTCGATCTCGCGCCGTTCTTCGCGCTGATGTCGAATCCGGACGTGCTGAAGGTGTTCCACGCCGGACGGCAGGACATCGAAATCGTCTGGCACCTCGCCGGCATCATCCCGACCCCGGTTTTCGATACCCAGGTCGCGGCCATGGTGCTCGGCCATGGCGATTCCATCTCCTATGACCAGCTGGTGCAGCGCCTCACCGGGGAAGTGCTCGACAAGTCGCTGCGCTTCACCGACTGGTCGCGCCGCCCGCTCTCGGCGGCGCAGGTCGCCTATGCCGAGGCCGATGTCACCCATCTGCGCGATGTGTTCCTCAAGCTCGACGCCGACCTGAAGAAGCGCGGCCGCGCCGACTGGGTGGGTGAAGAGATGGCGGTGCTCACCTCGCCCGACACCTACCGGCAGGAGCCCGAGCGCGCCTGGGAGCGGCTGCGCTCGCGCGCCCGCAAGCCCAAGGACCTCGCCGTGCTGATGGAGGTCGCCGCATGGCGCGAGCGGGAGGCGCAGTCGCGCGACACGCCGCGCTCGCGCATTCTAAAGGACGACGTGATCGGCGAGATCGCCTCCCAGCACCCGACCACCATCGAGAAGCTGGGGCAGCTGCGCGCCATTCCCAAGGGTTTCGAGCGTTCCCGCGCCGGCGAGATGATCGTCGAGGCGGTGAAGGCCGGCCTTGCCCGCGACCCCAAGACCCTGCCGCGCATCGAGCGCGACCGGCCGCTGTCCAACGGCGCCTCGGCGACGGTGGAACTGCTGAAGGTTCTGCTGCGCATGACCTCCGAGCAGCACGGCGTCGCCGCCAAGGTCATCGCCACGGTGGACGATCTGGAGCGCATCGCCTCCGAGGACGAGCCCGATGTCGGGGCGCTGCGCGGCTGGCGCGGCGAATTGTTCGGCGATCGCGCCATGGCGCTGAAATCCGGCCGGCTGGCGCTCGCCATGCAGCGCGGGCGGGTCATCGCCATCGAGCGGACGGCACTGGAGAAGGCGGGCGCGGCGGACTGAGCCGTCTCACTCCTCGCCTTGCCGGGCGAGCCGCAGCTCCACCAGCAGCGCGCGCAGAAGTTCCGGCTCGTCCCAGGGCACGGCCTGCCAAATCGCGCGCAGCTCGGCGTCGGGCGGGCCTTGCATCACCGCCTGCGGAAACAGCGCCACGCGGGTCTCCTCGGCAACGGTGCGCGGCGTCGTGGCCTCCCCGTCCGCCGGGGCGCGGAGATAGGCAAGCAGCAGCGCCGCCAGATCGAGCCCGGCGCGGGCACCGAAAGGCAGCACGGGCGTCGGGCGGGCATTGCATTCGAGCAGCCAGGCCCGGTCTTCCGCGTCGATGAGGAAATCGAACGAGACGAAGCCCGAGGCGCCGAACGCCGCCACCAGCGCCGCCGAGGCGGCGACGAGATCGGGCCGGGCCACATAGCGCAGCACATCGGCCGGCAGGAGGTCGCGCGTCCGCCGCTCGGCCACGGCAGTCAGCACGCCGAGCGTGCGTCCCGCCATCGCCGCCGCGCAGCTCACCGCCAGCCGCCCCTCAATATAAGACTGCACGCTCACCTGGCTCGGCGGCGTCATCCAGTCCCGCTCCAGCAGTCGGGCCTTGAGCCGGGGCCAGCGCGATTTGCGCCGCATCCAGCGTGCACCGATGGAGTCGAGTTCCTCCGGCGTCCGGCAGATGGCGACGCCGCTGCCGCCGCAGCTGCGCGGCCGTTTGACGACGACGGGGTAGCCGAGCTGCAGCGCCGCCGCCCGCGCCTCCTCCAGCGTCGCCGCCGGGATGTCCACCGGCGCCCGCACGCCGATGTCCCGCGCGAGTCGCTGGGTCAGCGGCTTGTGGATGCGGTCGGGCAGCGTGTCGAGCCGGCCGAGCGAGCGGGCAAGGCAGGCCGCCAGCCCCGGCGAGAGCGCCGCCAGGCCGGCGCGGCCGGCCTCGCCCGCGAGATGATCCATCAGCCACAGCGTGCGCTCGTCGCATGGCACGAGAAGGTCCGGCGCGAAAGCGGCGACCGCGCGCTCCAGCCGTGCCCGCAGGCGCCGGGCGTTCAGCGTCGCCTCAAGCGGAAAGCGCGTGGCGATGTGGCGGGAACGGAACATCAGGCTGTCTGGCGCCGCCAGCGCCGCCAGTTCGGCCCCCGCCGCCGCGAAGGCGGCCGGCAGCCGGCAGCTGGAAATGTGCCGCGCCTCCAAGGCGACGAGAAGCACCCGCGCGGGCGGGCGCCCGCCGGCCGGCCGGACCGTGGCGTGGTCATCAGGAGAAAGCACGGAACGGCCCCCGCCGGCGCAGATTGCGCATCCGGCCGGCTTCTAGAGCAATTCCGGCAAAAGTGCCTAGCGGTTTTGCGGCAGGAATGGCGCAGACCGAGGCCGTTCGCGCCTTTCCGGTGACATCAGCGCACCGGAAAGGCGCGAACGGGAGCGGGCCGACAAATCCAGACCCCGCTACCGTCGGCAAGACTAGCCGGCGACGACCACCGATTCGCGTCCGATCAGCCGGCCGAGCGTGCGCAGGCGGCTGGCGATGCGGTCGCCGCTGAGCGGGGCGAGTTCGCCGCGCAACTGGAGCGAGAGCTTGCCGCGCTCCACCGTCAGCGGCGTCAGCGGCAGCGTGCCCGGCATGGCGGCGGAGAGGATGTAGCCCACCCGCATCGCCGCGCCGAGAATCCTCGCCCGGTCCAGGAGCCGGGCCGAGACCAGCTCGCGGATGCGCGGCGACAGGTCTTCGTCCACCAGCCCGACATGCCGGTAATAGATGGCGAGCGCCAGGAAGGCGCGGCCGGGATGGTCGACGCCGATGAAGGAGGCGTGGGCGATGAGATTGAGGCTCTGCTCGCCGCGATAATCGGGATGCGCCCGCCAGCTGATGTCGGAAAGCAGGCAGGCGGCATGGCGCAGCCGCTTCTCTTCCAGGCTTTCGTCGATGTGGCTGGATTTCATGAACTGGTCGGTCCAGTCGATGAGTTCCCAGCCATGGGCGGGGGAGCGGGCGCGGACCTCGTTCAGTTCGGCGGCGGCGGAGATCAGCGGATCGAGGCTGCGGTCTTCCTCGCTGAGAAGCTCATAGAGCAGCCCCTCGCGCACGCCCTGCGCCGAGATGAAGACATTGGCCGGCTTGCCGATGCGGATCACATGTTCCAGCACCAGCGCGCCATAGGGCAGCAGTGGCCGGCGCACATCCGACACCGTGTCGATGCGCGAGAGCGTGTCGATCGGCACCTGCCGCACCAGCCGGCAGAATTCCAGCGCCTCGCGCGCGGGAATGATGTAGCCGTGCATCACATGCAGGGGATAGCCGCGCTGGAACATGTGCAGCCGCGCCAGAGCGCGCCAGGTGCCGCCCACGGCGTAGAAGGTGCGGCCCCTGAGATGTTCGAGATGCGGGTCCTTGGCCAGCAGGTCCTTGACGATCTTGTCGGCCTTTTTCAGCGAGCGGCCGGACGTGTCCTGCAAGGCGAGGCCGCCAAGCGGAAAGGTGACGCCGGAGCCGATGCGTTGGCCGTGCAGGTCGGCCAGTTCCAGCGAGCCGCCGCCGAGATCGCCGACCACGCCATTGGCGTGATGCACGCCGGAGAGAATGCCGAGCGCGGAAAGCTGCGCCTCGCGCTTGCCGGAGAGCACCTCCACCTCGGTGCGGCAGATCTCGCGGCAGGCATTGACGAAATCCGGCCCGTTCGAGGCATCGCGCGCCGCCGCGGTGGCGAGCACATAGAGCGTGCCCACCCCCATGCGGTCGCACAGCACCCGGAAGCGGCGCAGGGCGGCGAGCGCCTTCTCCACCGCGTCGGGGTTCAGCCGGCCGGTGGTCAGCACCTCCCGGCCGAGCCCGCAGGAGGCCTTCTCGTTGAAGATCGGCGTCGGCGAGCGCGACAGGCGCTCATAGACGACGAGGCGGACGGAGTTGGAACCGATATCGATGACGGCGATAGACATGCCGGACAACAAGCCGTGTCCGGCATCACGCAAGGCTTCGCTCATGCGCTCACGTCCGTTCGCGACGGCGCAGGAGGTTTCGGGGCGAGGATTCCTTGAGCGACTTACCACGTCCCGACAGGCTCGGATTGGTCATGAAATATTGCTGGGCGTTGAATTTTTCCTCGCCCTCGCCGGGAACTATGCGCTGCGACGAGCCATCGGGCAACACCCGCCAGCTCTGCTGGTTGTCCTGCAGGTTGGCGACCATGATCTGGTCGAGGATCTGCATGTGCACCGTCGGGTTGGTGATCGGGCACAGCGATTCGACGCGGCGGTCGAGATTGCGCGGCATCAGGTCGGCCGAGGAGATGTAGACGGCGGCGTCCGCATGCGGCAGGCCGTGGCCATTGCCGAAGCAATAGATGCGCTCATGCTCCAGGAAGCGGCCGACGATGGACTTGACGCGGATATTCTCCGACAGGCCGGGAACGCCCGGGCGCAGGCAGCAGATGCCGCGCACCACGATGTCGATCGGCACGCCCGCCTGGCTGGCGCGGTAGAGCGCGTCGATGATCATCGGGTCGACCAGCGAGTTCATCTTCAGCCAGATCGCCGCCGGCTTGCCGGCCTCGGCGAATTCCACCTCGCCATTGATATGGTCGAGGATGCGCTTCTTCAGCGTCAGCGGGGCGATGGCCAGCGCTTCCAGCTCCACCGGCTCGGCATAGCCGGTGATGAAGTTGAAGATGCGCGCCACGTCGCGCCCGATCGCGGGGTCGGCGGTGAAGAAGGACAGGTCGGTGTAGATGCGGGCGGTGATCGGGTGATAATTGCCCGTGCCGACATGGCAGTAGCTCGCCAGCGCGCCACCCTCGCGGCGCACCACCAGCGAGAGCTTGGCGTGGGTCTTCAGCTCCAGGAAGCCGAACACCACCTGCACGCCGGCCCGCTCCAGATCGCGCGCCCAGCGGATATTGGCTTCCTCGTCGAAGCGCGCCTTCAGCTCCACCAGCGCCGTCACCGACTTGCCGGCCTCGGCCGCCTCGGCCAGCGCCTTGACGATGGGGCTGTCGGAAGAGGTGCGGTAGAGCGTCTGCTTGATGGCGACGACGTTCGGGTCGCGCGCCGCCTGGCGCAGGAACTGCACCACCACGTCGAAGGATTCATAGGGGTGGTGGACCACGAGGTCCTTCTCGCGGATGGCGGCGAAGCAGTCGCCGGCATGGTCGCGGATCCGCTCGGGGAAGCGCGGATTATACGGCTTGAACTTCAGGTCCGGCCGGTCGATGCCGACGAGCTGGCTGAACTCGTTCAGCGCCAGCACGCCGTCGACCAGGAACACCTCGTCCCCGGCCACGCCGAGCTCGCGGGCGACGAAGACGCGCAGTTCCTCGGGCATGGAGGCGTCGACCTCCAGCCGGATCACCTGCCCCAGCCGGCGGCGCTTCAGCGCCGTCTCGAACTGGCGCATCAGGTCCTCGGCCTCTTCCTCGACTTCGAGATCGCTGTCGCGGATGACGCGGAAGCCGCCCTGCCCCTTCACCTGATAGCCCGGGAACAGGCGGCCGATGAACAGGCCGATCATCTGTTCGAGGGTGATGAAGCGCTGCACCCCGCCCTCGCCGTCCGGCAGGCGGATGAAGCGGTCGATCTTGGCCGGCACGCGGATGAGCGCGTTCATCGCCCGCCCGTCATGGATGCGCGCGAGCTGCAGCGCCAGCGAGAAGCCAAGATTGGGAATGAACGGGAAAGGATGCGCCGGATCGATGGCGAGCGGGGTCAGCACCGGGAACACATGGGCGAGGAAGAAATCGTCCAGCACCGCCCGGTCGGCGCGCTCCACATCGGCGCCGTCCACCAGCACGATACCGCAGCCGATCAGCGACTGGCGCAGGTCGCGCCAGCGGGCCTGCTGGTCCTCGGCGAGTTCGGCCGCCGCCGCGCCGATGCGGGCGAGCTGTTCCACCGGGTTCAGCCCGTCCGGGCTGCGCACCGTGTAGCCCTCGCGCACCTGCTCCTTCAGGCCGGCGACGCGGACCATGAAGAACTCGTCGAGATTATTGGCCGAGATGGAGAGGAAGCGCAGCTGTTCGAGCATCGGGTGCTCGGTGTTGGCGGCCTCTTCCAGCACGCGGCGGTTGAATTCGAGCCAGGACAGCTCGCGGTTGATGAAGCGCTCGGGCGACTTCATCAACTCGTCCTCCAGGGGCCGCGGGGGTACCGTCGGCTGGATGGCCATTTCGGTCAGTTCGACAAGCTGTTCCACCGGCGTTTCCGTCTCGCTCACCGTCGGCACTCCATCCTCTTTGCGGGGGGCCCGCTTCGGCCGGCGCGAAGGTCGCCGGGCAACATGACGGCTGGATGACATGTCGGTATTAACCCGTGGTCAAGTCGTTAAAGGGGATGTCTCGCTCGTCCGGCCCGGCCTCGCTGGAGGCACCGGCCCGCTCGCGCAGAAGCGTGGCCACCAGCGCGCGGGTCAGCGGGCGCTTGCGTGCCAGCGCCTCGCGGTCGAGTTCGGCCACCACGTCGCGCAGCCCGGCGATGGAGCGCTCGACGCGCGGCAGCAGATAAGCGAGCAGCGCCTCGTCGGGCAGGATCTGACGGTCGGCGAAAAGCTTCACCGCCACCGCCGCCAGCAGTTCCTCGTCCGGCGCGCCGAGCCGCACCACCGGCAGCGCCCGCAGCCGCGAGGCGAGATCGGCGGTGGCGAGGCCCTCCGACAGCGCCGAGGGCAGCCGCGCGGAGGTGATGAGCAGGTTCGCCTTCTGCTCGCCCACCAGATTGAGCAGATGGAACAGCGCCGCCTCCGGCACCGGCCCGGTGCCGAGGTCCTCCAGCACCAGAGCGCCGCCGGCGAGCAGTCCGGGCACGGCGGCGATGTCGAGCGCGGAAGCGGGGAGGATCGGCGCGCCGGAGGCTTCGGCGAAGATGGCGGCGAGATGCGACTTGCCCGAACCCGCCGGCCCCACCAGCGCCACGGTGCGGGCCGGCCAGTCCGGCCAGGAATCGATCAGCGCCAGCGCCGCCTCATTGGCGAGGCCGGGCAGGAAATCGTCGCGCGACCGGCTGTCGGCATGCGGCAGGTCGAGCGCGAGCTGGCGGCTGCCCATGCTCAGCGCACCCGGTTGTCGGGGAGATAGGGCACGGGCGCGGGGGCGCTGAGCCGTTCGTCCTCGCCCTCCCCGGTATAGAGCGGGCTTTCCAGATACTGGTTGATGGCGAAGCGCACCAGCACGCCCACCGCCGCCGCCAGCGGCACGGCGAGCAGCAGGCCGAGGAAGCCGAGCAGATAGCCGAAGGCCAGCAGGGCGAACATCAGCCACACCGGGTGCAGGCCGACACTGTCGCCCACGAGCTTCGGCGAGAGAATGTAGCCCTCGACGAACTGGCCGAACACGAAGATGCCGATGACGATGGCGATCATCGAATAATCGGGGAAGAACTGCACGATGGCGACGCCGGCGGCCAGCACCAGCCCGGTGAGCGAGCCGACATAGGGGATGAAGCTGATGATCCCCGAGACGAAGCCGATGACGAAGCCGAAATTCAGCCCGGTCATGGTGAGGCTGACGGCGTAGAAGCTGCCGAGGATCAGGCACACCAGCGACTGGCCGCGCACGAAGCCGGCAATGGCGCCGTCCATCTGCGCGGCAATGTCGCGAATGGTGGCGCGGTGGCGCACCGGCAGCCAGGAATCGACCTTCGCCACCATGCTGTACCAGTCGTTGAGAATGTAGAACGCCACGACCGGGGTGATGACCAGCAGCGAGAACACCGAGAGCAGCGCCTGCCCGCCGGTCCACAGCCCCTGGATCAGGGTCAGCATATAGGCGGCGCCCTGCGACACCAGCTCATTCACCCCGGACTGGATGCTGGGCAGCCGGTCGCCGACGAAATCGCGCAGCCAGGCCGCGCTCTCACCCTCGCCGGTCAAAAGATTCTGCAGCTTGCCGATATATTCCGGCAGGCGCTGGATGAAGGCGGCCAGCTGCGAGCCGAAGATCGGCAGCACCAGCAGCATGAGCAATATGCCCAGCAGCAGGGTGAGCGTGATCGTCGCCAGCGAGGCCACCAGACGGTTCACGCCGCGCCGTTGCAGCCAGGTCGTCACCGGGTTGAGGAAATAGGCCAGAGCGAGGCCGGCGACGAAGGGCAGGAGCACGCTGGACAGCAGCCACGCGGCCGCGATGAACAGGCCGAGCATGGTCAGCCAGAACGTCACCTGCTTGTGCCACGCCATACGTCAAACCGCCTCTCGCCCGACCCGCGCCTCGCGGCGGTGCTTCGCGCATATAAATACAGAAAAACGACGCGCGTGCGATGCACAAGCGCCGCGAGTGCCACCGCTGCCCCCGCCATTCACAGCACGGTTCCAACGCCGGCATGGCCCAGCGCGTTCCGCCGTGGCACAAGGCGGGGGTCCGCTGAAGGAGGCGCAGGATGGAAGACCCGCTCTATACCGATCCGTCGCTGGTCGCCTTCTACGATGCCGAGAATGACGGCGGCGCGGACCACGCTTTCTGCGCCGCCCTCGCGCGCGGCGCACGCTCCGTGCTCGATCTCGGCTGCGGCACGGGGGCGCTGCTGGCGGGGCTCTCCAACCCCGTGCGCGTCGGCGTCGATCCGGCGGGCGCGATGCTGGACGTGGCCCGGGCCCGTCCGGGGGCGGAAGGCGCCGAATGGATCGCGGCGGACGCCCGCACGCTGCGCCTCGGCCGGCGCTTCGATCTGGTGATGCTGACCGGGCATGCCTTCCAGGTCTTTCTCACCGATGACGACCAGCGCGCCGCGCTCGCCACCATCGCCGCCCATCTGGCGCCGGGCGGGCGCTTCGTGTTCGACGCCCGCAACCCGGCCGTCCGGGAATGGGAGGAATGGCAGCCGCACAATTCGCGCCGCTGGGTCGATCACCCCGCCCATGGAAGGGTGGAAGCGTGGAACAGCGCCATTTGCGACGAGGCGTCAGGCATCGTCACCTACGGCACCTATTACCGCCTCGCCGACGGGCGCACCCTGAGCGCACAGAGCCGCATCCGTTTCACGCCGCGCGCCGTGCTTGAGGAGCGGATCGCGGAGGCCGGGCTGTCGGTGGAACGCTGGTTCGGCGACTGGCACGGGGGCCCAGACGGTGCGCAGTCCCCCGAGTTCATTCCGCTGGGGCAGCTTTCGCCGGCGTGAGCGCCCTGATGACGGCGCCGGCTGCGCATGTCAAAAGGCGGCGTCGCGCCGGCCCGGCGCAGCGTTCGGATGATCCCATGCGTTCCTCGCTCGTCACCTCTGGCATCGTCGCCGCGCTTGTCGGCTTCGGCGGCACGCTCACCCTCATCGTCGCGGCGGCGCAGGCGCTGGGGGCGACGCCGGGGCAGATCACGTCAGGCGTCATCGGCCTGTGCCTGTCCATGGCGTTCACCTCCGCCTGGCTCGGCTGGCGCCACCGCATGCCGATCATCACCGCCTGGACCACGCCCGGCGCGGCGCTGATCGCCGCCTCGCACGGCCTCACCATCGAGCCCGCCGTGGGCGCCTTCCTGGTCGCCGGCGCGCTCATTCTCGTCACCGCCGCGGTGAAGCCGCTCGGCGCGCTGGTGCAGCGCCTGCCGGTAGCGATCGCCGCCGCGATGCTGGCGGGCGTGCTGTTCCGCTTCTGCACCGGCGTGTTCACCGCCGGGCAGGCCGACCCGCTGCTGGTGCTGCCGCTGGTGCTGCTGTTCCTGGTGGCGCGGCGCATCTCGCCCTTCGGCGCGGTGCTCGCGGTGCTGGTGCTCGGCATCGCGCTGGCCTTCGTCCTCGGCCGCGTCGGCCCGCTGCCCGATGGCGTGCCGTGGCCGAGCGTTGAACTGATCGTGCCGCGTTTCGACCTGCAATCGCTGATCGGTGTCGGCATCCCGCTCTACATCGTCACCATGGCCTCGCAGAACCTGCCGGGCTTCGCGGTGCTGCAGGCGGCGGGCTACAAGCCGCCGGCGCCCTCCATCCTCGCCTCCACCGCCCTCGCCTCGCTGATAACGGCGCCTATCGGCTCGCTCACCAGCAACCTCGCCGCCATCACCGCCTCCATCTGCACCGGGCCGGACACCCATCCCGACCCGGCAAAGCGCTGGCTGGCGACGCCGTTCTATGCGCTGACCTATCTCGTGCTCGCCGCCTGCGGCGCCGGGGCGGTGGCGCTGATCGCCGCGCTGCCGCGCGAACTGGTGGCGACCTTCGCCGGCCTCGCTCTGCTCGGCCCGCTGGTCAATGCGCTGGGCTCGGCGATGGGCGACGCGGCCAAGCGCTTCCCCGCCGTGCTGACGCTGGCCGTCACCGCTTCCGGCCTGTCGCTGTTCGGGCTCGGCTCCGCCTTCTGGGGGCTGGCCGCCGGCCTCATTGCGCTTGGCATCGACCATGCCGGACGGCGGGCGTGAGCGGGAAAACCGCGCGCGAGCTTGCCCGCCGCGGCATAAGCGGCTAATCCGCCACCATTCCTAGAGGGCATGCGATGACCGGTACGGACAAGGGACTCAGCTATCGCGATGCGGGCGTCGACATCGACGCCGGCAACCGGCTGGTCGATCTCATCAAGCCGCTGGTCAAGGCGACCCGCCGGCCGGGCGCGGATGCGGACATTGGCGGCTTCGGCGGCGTGTTCGACCCCAAGGCCGCCGGCTTCAAGGACCCGCTCATCGTCGCCACCACCGACGGCGTCGGCACCAAGCTGAAGATCGCCATCGAGACCGGACGGCACGAGACCATCGGCATCGACCTGGTGGCCATGTGCGTCAACGATCTCGTGGTGCAGGGCGCCGAGCCGCTGTTCTTCCTCGACTATTTCGCCACCGGCAAGCTGGCCCCCGAAGTGGGCGCCACCATCGTCGCCGGCATCGCCCGGGGCTGCCAGGAATCGGGCTGCGCGCTGATCGGCGGCGAGACGGCGGAAATGCCGGGCATGTATGCGGAAGGCGATTACGATCTCGCCGGCTTCTCCGTCGGCGCGGTGGAACGCGGCGAGCTGCTGCCCTCGCCCAATGTCCGCCCCGGCGACGTGCTGCTCGGCCTCGCCTCGTCCGGCGTGCATTCCAACGGTTATTCGCTGGTGCGCCGCATCGTCGAGGTCTCGGGCCTCGCCTGGGACGCGCCCGCCCCCTTCGCGCCGGAAAAGGCGCTGGGCGAAGCGCTGCTGACCCCGACGCGGCTTTATGTGAAATCGGCGCTGGCCGCCATCCGCTCCACCGGCAAGGTCAAGGCGCTCGCCCACATCACCGGCGGCGGCCTCACCGAGAACCTGCCGCGCGTGCTGCCGAAGAACACGGTCGGGCGTATCGACCTCGACGGCCTGCCCGTGCCGCCGGTGTTCCGCTGGCTGGCGCAGGTCGGCAAGGTGGCGCCGGAAGAGATGCTGCGCGCCTTCAATTGCGGCATCGGCATGGTGGTGGTCTGCGCGCCGGAAGACGCGGAGACGGTGGCGGACGCCTTCGCCAATGCCGGCGAGCAGGTGGTGCATCTCGGCGCCATCGAGCCGGGCGAAGGCGCGGCCCACACCGTCTATGACGGCACGCTCGCCCTCGACACGCCGCTCTGAGCCGGGCGACGCCATGACCAAACCCCGCGTGGCCGTCCTCATCTCCGGGCGCGGCTCCAACATGATGTCGCTGATCGAGGCGGCGGCGGCGCCGGACTTCCCGGCCGAGATCGCGGTGGTGATCTCCAACCGCCCGGACGCGCACGGCCTTGCCCGCGCGCAGGCCTGCAACATCCCCACCCGCACCGTCGACCACAAGGCCCATGCCGACCGCGCCGCCTTCGATGCCGCGCTCGACGCGGTGCTTGTGGAGGAACAGGCGGACCTCGTCTGCCTCGCCGGCTTCATGCGGCTGCTCACCGCGCCCTTCGTGGAGAAATGGGCGGGGCGGATGATCAACATCCACCCGGCGCTGCTGCCGAGCTTCAAGGGCCTGCATACGCATGAGCGGGCGCTGGCCGAGGGCGTGCGCATCCATGGCTGCACGGTGCATTTCGTCACGCCGGAAATGGATGTCGGCCCCATCCTCATGCAGGCCGCCGTGCCGGTGCTGGATGCGGATACGCCGGAGACGCTCGGCGCCCGCGTGCTGGCACAGGAGCATGTGATCTACCCCGCCGCGCTGCGCATGGTCGCCGATGGCCGCGCCCGTCTCGAAGCCGGACGGGTGGTGCTGGACGAGTTCGTGCTCGCCCCGCCGGCGCTGGTGGTGCCCCCGGTCGGCTGAGAACCGCGCCGGCCGGGAGCCGCCGTGGCTAGTCCGCCACGAAATCGCTCATGGTTGCGACGAGCAGCGCGCCGACGGTCGCGCCGGCATCCTGAAGCCCCACCGTCTTTTCCTGAAACGCCGCGGCCTTGCCATGCTGCGCCACCATGGTCTTGGTGCGCTCCAGCGCCGCCTCGGCGGCATCGCTGGCGGCCTTCAGCGCCGCCGCAAGGGCGAGGCCGGAAGCCGCCGCCTGTTCCAGCGCGCCGGCCACCGGGTCGAGCACGTCGAGAATGGTCTTGTCGCCGAGCTTGGCCTTGCCGCGCTCGGCGATGCCGGTGGCGAAGGCGCGCCAGAACGCGGCCGCCTCAGGCGTGCCGATCGCCTCCGCCCCCTCCAGCGCCTTGGCGCCGCGCAGGAAGCCGGTGGCGGTGAGCGTGCCCATGGTGGAGGGCGCGGTCTTGGCCATGATCGCGCCGGCGGAGCGCAGCAGCTTGGTGATCCCCGCCGCCGGCCCTTCCGCCGTCACCGTGTCGGCGGCGGCGGCGAAGGACTTCGCCATGGTGATGCCGAGATCGCTGTCGCCGACCTTGCCGTCGAGCGCGATCAGGAACTCGCGCTGCGCGGCGAACATGTCGCGCCAGCGCTGGAAAAGGCCGATCAGATCATCGGCGCGGAGCGCGTCCATGCGCAAACCTCAGGCCTTGATGTGGGAGAAGAACGGCGTGTGGACCGGCGCGGCGACCAGCGGGTCGAGTTCGGCGTCGAGCTTCAGCACCGAAATGGAGGCGCCGGCCATTTCCATCGCCGTGGCGAACTCGCCGATCCAGACATGCTTGACCTTGGCGCCGCGTTCCTCGAACAGCTGCGACACCCGGCGGAACAGGATGTAGAGTTCTTCCTTCGGCGTGCCGCCGAGACCGTTCACCAGTACCGCGAACTCGTCGCCGTTGCCGGCGGGCAGTTCGGCGAAGATGCGCTGCATCATCTCGTCCACCACCGCGTCGGCCGGGGCGAGCTTGGTGCGGCCGATGCCCGGCTCGCCATGGATGCCCATGCCGATTTCCATCTCGTCCTCACCGACCGAGAAGGTGGCGTGGCCGACCTCCGGCACCACGCAGCTCGACAGCGCGACGCCGATGGTGCGCACATTCGCCCGCGCCTTGTCGGCGAGACGGGTCACCTCATCGAGCGAGAGCATGTTGGCGGCCGCCGCGCCCGCCACCTTGTAAACGAAGAAGATGCCGGCGACGCCGCGCCGCTTGTGCTCCTCGCCGACGACGGAGGAGGCGACATCGTCATTGCCGATGACCTGCTTCACCGTGATGCCGTCAATGTCGGCCAGCTCCGCGGCCATGTCGAAATTGATGATGTCGCCGGTATAGTTGCCATAGATGTAGAGCACGCCGGCGCCCTGATCGATGTATTTGGTCACCTCGTGCATCTGGTCGGCGCTGGGCGACTGGAACACGCCGCCCACGGCGCAGCCGTCGAGCATATTGTCGCCGACATAGCCGAGGAACAGCGGCAGATGGCCGGAGCCGCCGCCGGTGGCGATGCCCACCTTGCCCGGCTTGCGCGCGGCGACGACGAGGCAGCGCTTGTCGTCGTTCACATAGGTCACCTGGGGATGAGCCCGGTAGATGCCGTCCAGCATCTCGTCGACGAAATGCGCGGGATCGTTGAGAAACTTCTTCATGTCGGTCCTCTTGAGCTCATTATTTGGCGTCTGTTTCAGGTCTTCTTCTGGCTGAACACGAAGAAGGCGGCGGCCAGCAGGATGAATCCGCCCACCACCACGCGCTGCCAGGTGGAGGGAATGCCGACCATGACCAGCACGCTGTTCACCACCACCACCAGCAGCACGCCCAGCAGCGTGCCGAGCACGCTGCCGGTGCCGCCGGTGATGCGCGCGCCGCCCAGCACCACGGCGGCGATGACGTTGATCTCGCTGCCGACGAGATCGAACGGGTTCGCCTGCCGGTTGGCGCAGGTATGGATGATGCCGGCGAGGCCCGCGAGGCCGCCGGCATAGGCGAACAGGAAGATGTGGATGGTCCGCAGATTGTAGCCGAGCCGCTCGGCCACGCTGGCATTGCCGCCGACCGCGAAGATGGCGCGGCCCATCAGCGTGCGGTTGAGCATCCACCAGGTGACCAGCGCGGCGATGGGCAGAACGAGGAAATAGAACGGCAGGGTGATGGTGCGCCCGTCGGCGGCGTCGAACTGCAGCAGCGGCATGCGGCCGAACGCGCCCATCTGCGGCGGCAGCGACATGATCCACACCGTGCCGATGAAGGCGAGCAGGATGCCGCGAAACAGATATTGCGTGCCGATGGTGACGATCAGCGACGGCACGCGCAGATAATGCACCAGCAGGCCGTTGACCACGCCGAGCCCCGCCCCGCCGATAACCGCCGCCAGCACGATCAGCGCCATCGGCGCGTCGGGGAAGTGGTTCTTCACCAGAAGGGTGAGCGAATACATGGTGAAGGCGGCGATGGCGGTGAAGGACACGTCGATGCCGCCCGCCGCCAGAATGATGAACACGCCGAGCGCGAACAGGCCCATCACCACGCTGGCGCGGCCGATATCGATCAGCGAGGAGGGTTGCAGGAAGGCCGGATTGGCGATGGCCACCGCCACGCAGATCGCCACCAGCAGCACGAAGGTGATGACCTCCGGCCGCCGGCGCACCAGTTCCAGCAGCGGGCGGCGCGGGGCGACGGGCAGCGCCGCGACATCGGTGGGGGATGTGGTGCTCATGAAAGCGTCTCCGGCGAGGCGGAAGGCTGCGGCCGCGACGCCAGCATGGCCTGATAGAGCTGTTCCTCGGTGGCGCGGGCGGCGTCGCATTCGGCGACGATGCGGCCATTGCTCATCACGAGGATGCGGTCGCAGTTCTGCAGAAGCTCAGGCAGGTCGTCGCTGACGATGACAAGGCCCATGCCGGCCTCGGCGAGTTGCTGGATCACCTTGTAGATCGTGTCCTTGGAGCCGACATCGACGCCGACCGTCGGCCCGTGCAGCACCAGCAGTTTCGGCAGGATGGAGAGCCAGCGGCCGATCAGCACGCGCTGCTGGTTTCCGCCGGAGAGCGCCCCGACCGGCAGGTCGATATTGCCGGTGTTGAGGCGCATGTCCTTTGAGATCTTGTCCGCCAGCGCCCGGCCCTTCGCCCGGTCGACGACGCCCACCGCATTGGCGAGGTCCTGCACGACAAGGGCGATCTCGTTCTCGAAGATCGACTTGTCGAGGAACAGCCCCTCGCCCAGCCGGTCCTCCGGCACATAGCCGATGCCGAGGCGGATCGCCTGCGCGGGATGGCCGATCCGCTGGACCTTGCCGTCGATGCGGATGGCGCCTTCCGCCGCCGGGGTGACGCCGGCAATGGCGGTGGCAAGCTCGTTGCGGCCGGAATCGGCAAGGCCGGTAATGCCGAGGATTTCGCCCCGCCGCAGGCTGAAGCTCACCCGGCCGAGGCTCGGCGGCAGCGCCAGCCCTTCCGCCGCGAACAGTTCTTCCGCCAGCGGCGCCCCGGTGCGGTAGCGCGCGCCGTCAATATGGCGGCCGGTCATCATCTCGGTGAGCTGGTGCTTGGTGTAGTTGGCCAGCGGCCCCTGCCCGACGCACTGCCCGTCGCGGAACACGATGGCATGGCCGCCGATGCGGTAGCACTCGTCCAGCTTGTGGGTGACGAACAGCACCGCCACGCCTTCCGAGCGCAGCCGCTCGACCACGGCGATCAGATTGTCGACCTCGCGGCGGGTGAGCGAGGTGGTCGGCTCGTCCATGATCACCATCTTCGCCTTGGTGGCGATGGCACGGGCGATGGCGACCAGCTGGCGCTGCGCCAGCGGCAGGTCGGAAACGATGGCGGAGAGATAGGCCGGCGCCGCCGGCAGCCCCACCACCTCCAGCGCCGCCTCGGCGGTACGCCGCAGCCGGCCGCGGTCGAACAGCCGCGCGAGCCGGCCGCCATGGGCGACAAGCTGCTCATTCAGCGCGACATTTTCCGCCACAGTCAGGTTCGGCAGCAGGGAGAGGTCCTGGTAGACGGTCTCGATCCCGGCAGCGAGCGACTGGATGGGGTTGAGCGCGCGGAAGCTGCGCCCCTCCAGCACGATCTCGCCCTCGTCCGGGGCATGGGCGCCGGACATGATCTTGATGACGGTACTCTTGCCGCAGCCATTCTCGCCGAGGAGATGATAGGCCTCGCCCGGCACGATGGAAAAGCCGACGCCGCGCAGCGCGTGCACGCCGCCGAAGCGCTTGTGAATGCCGCGCAGTTCCAGGAACGCGCGGGGAGCGGTGTCCCGGGAGACCGGAGCGTTGGACACGGAACCGTGGGACACGTGGGACCCCTTCGTCGATGGGCGGCGCGGCGGAACGGCGCGGTGAAAAGCGGCCGCAGGCGCGTGGGAGAGCCTTCCGCAGGCGCGCGCGGCGCCTGCGGAAGTCCGGTTGGTCAGGGGATCAGAAGAGGTATTCCTTGTAGTTGTTCTTGTCGGCCAGAACCATGCCGTTGCCGATGATCAGCACGCCTTCGCCCGGCCCCTTGGTGACCTTCACCTTCTCATAGCCCGGCACGCCGAGATTGGCGCCGTCCTCGATCTTCTTGCCGGCGATCAGGCTCTTGGCGACCGAATTCATCGCCATGCCGGCCTTCTGCGGGTCCCAGAAGCCGATGGCGGTGATGGCGCCGGATTCCAGGAGGTCCGCCGAGGGGTTCGGCAGGCCGGTGCCGACCAGGCACACCTTGCCCGAGAGGCCCGCCTCGTCGATGGCGCGGCCGACGCCGAGCACGTCATTGCCGGCCGAGGTCTGGAAGCCCTTGATGTCCGGGTGCTTGCGCAGGATTTCCTTGGCCTTCTCATAGGTGGCGTTGGCGTCGTCGAACGATTCATTGTTCGCGTCGACCAGCACCATGTCAGGGTGGTTCTTGGCATTGGCCTCGCCGGCGCCGACCCACTGCATATGCGTGCGGCTGCCGAGCGAACCGACGAAGGTGGTCCACTTGCCCTTGCCGCCCATGCACTGCGCCAGGCGCTCGTTCAGCGCCTTGCCGTAATCGGCATTGTCGAAGGCCTCGACATCGGCATGGGTGTTCTTCTGGTTGTCGGCCTCATGGGTCACGACGATGATGCCGCGATCCATGGCGCGCTTGAGCGTGCCTTCGAGCACGGACGGATCCATCGGCACAACGGCGAGGCCGTTCACGCCCTTCGCGACGAGATCGGTGACGATCTGCAGCTGCTGGGCGGCATCCGCCGTCGCCGGGCCGTACTGGGTGGCGACCACATCGGGGTTTTCCTTCTGGAACAGCTTCACGCCGGTTTCCATACGGTCGAACCACGGAATGCCGCTGATCTTGACCACGGTGGCGATGACAGGCTTGTTCTGCGCCATCAGCGCGCCGGCCGAACCCGCCACGAGCGCCACGGCCATGGCCGAGCCCAGCAGCATCTTCTTGGAAAGAGCTCCCATCGTTTCCTCCATTGTTGTTGCTTCCCTCATGTCGAGTTCCGATGCGTGAGGGGGGCGCATCACACGAGCCGTTTGCTCTTGTTGGGCATCAGGAAGCCGGCCACGTCGTAGCGGCCGACCGCCAGGAAGGTCAGAAGCAGCGCGCCCCAGGCGAAGTCGCGCACGAAGTTCGACAGGCCGCCGAAATTCAGCATGCTGGACATCAGCTGCAGGGCGATGGTCGCCAGCACCACGCAGATCACGCGGCCATAGCCGCCTTCGGGCCGCACGCCGGCCATGACCGCGATGAGGATGGCGATAAGCAGGTAAGACGTGCCGTAATCCCACTTCACGTTGACGTTGCGCGACGCGATGATGATGCCGGCAAGGCCGGAGAGCAGGCCGCTGGTGGCATAGGTGGCGATCAGCACCCGCGTCTTGGGGAAGCCGGCATAGAGCGCGGCCTTGGGGTTGGTTCCCATCAGCATCAGCCACAGCCCGAACGGCGTGAACTTCAGCAGGGCGGCGATGAAGGCGGCGACGCCGATGAAGATGAGGAAGCTGATCGGCACGCCCAGAAACAGGCCGTTGCCGATCTCCGACAACAGGTCCGGCGTGCCCACCGCCACCGCGCGCCCATCCGAGGCGACCACCGCGAGGCCGGTGAACAGCATCTGCGTGCCGAGCGTGCACAGGATCGGGGTGATGTTCATCCGGCTGATCAGCAGCCCGTTGAAGGTGCCGCCGACGAGCCCGATCACCAGCGCACCGGCGATGAAGGCGAGCGAATAGGCCGCCGGCTGGTCGGCGCTCGACAGGAAGGAGCCGACGACCACCGCCGAGAGCACGCCGGAAAGATTGGCGAGCGCGATGCCGGAGAGGTCGATGCCGCCATTGCCGGCGCACATGGCAAGCATGACGCCGATGGCGAGGAAGCCGATTTCGGGCAGCTGCCCGGCCATGGACTGGAGATTGAACGGCGACAGGAAGGCGCCGCCGGAAATGGCCGCTCCCAACGCCAGCACCGCCACATTGATGGCGATGAGCATGACCAGCTGTCCGCCGGTGGCTCGCATGGTCTCCTCCCGGAGTCGCGCCGTCCTTTTTAGTAAACTCTGGCCGGCTTCACTAAATTCGTAGCAAAGGCTTTTGCGCGACGCAAGCGGGCTGCGGCACCCCTGCGACACCGTTTCCGCGACCGTCCGGCAGCTGCCGCAAACCGCAGCGGGATGAAAAAACCGGCACGGCGGTGCTGCGGTGTCCGGCGAACCACGGCGTGGGATTTCGTATGCCAAAGCCTTATGGGACAGTATTTCTGACGCATTTACCCGCCCTTCCCACCGCGCCCGGCAACCACCTGCGTCGTCGGACGGTGGGCGCCGCCTGCGCAAATCGCAGGCAGCGGCTGCAGTCGAGAGCCGGGCCGGACGCACCGTTCTTGCAAGACAGTTGCAAGGCCGGGATATTTGGCTTAACGCTCAAAAAGAGACCCGAATGTTTACTAAACAAATTTTGCCGCGAACCTCATCGGGTTCCATCGGGACGTGCAGCCGGACATGAAAGCCAAAACGTCTTTCACCATTCGGGACATTGCCGGGGCGGCGGGCGTCTCGCCGGCCACGGTCTCGCTGGTGCTGAACGGCAAGGGGGAAATCTCCGGCCTCACCCGCGCCCGGGTGCTGGAAGCTGCCGCCCGGCTCAACTATGTCCCCCGCCTCGCCAAGCCGCGCCCCGACGCCACCGGCACCATCCGCTTCCTGAAGATCGCCAAGCACGGCCACACCGTGAACCGCGACCACAGCGTCTTCGTCTCCGACTATATCGACGGCATGTCGGCGGAAGCGACAAGGCGCGGCTACGCGCTGGAAGTGGTGAGCCATGAGGGCCAGGGCATGACGGCGGTCGCCGACATGATCGCCGTCGCTCCGGTCAGCGGCATCATCGCGCTCGGCACGGAAATGTCGGAATCCGACATCCGCGTGCTGCAGGGCGTCGGCCGGCCCATCGTGTTCATCGACACCTTCTACGACGTGGTCGAAGCCAATTTCGTCAATATGAACAATGAGGACGCGGTCCATCAGGTCATGGCCCGGCTGCGCCAGCAGGGGTTCGCGCGCATCGGCTTCGTGGCGAGCCATGTCGAGACCACGAATTTCCAGCTCCGCCAGCACGCCTTCCACCGCAACGCCGCGCGGCTGGGGCTGACCATCGACCCCGCCCATATAATCTCGGTCGAATCCACCTTCGACGGCGCCCATACCGACACGGTGAAGGCGCTGAGCGAGGGGCTGGAACTGGCGGACGCCTATTTCTGCACCAATGACGTGATCGCCTATGGCTTCATCAAGGCGCTGCGCGAATTCGGCATCCGCATCCCCGAGGATGTCGGGGTGATCGGCTTCGACAATCTCCCCCTCAGCGCCACCATGGAGCCGGCGCTCACCACCATCGACGTGTCGAAGCGCAAGATCGGCAATCTCGCCGTGACCATTCTCGACGATCTCATCAACGCCGCCGAACCGCAGCGGCCGGTGAAGATCCTGGTCGGCGCCAGCCTCGTCACCCGCGCCAGCGATCGCGGGCCGGCCGATCCCCGCCCCGCCCCGCGCGCCGTGCGCCGCCGTGGCGTCGCCCAGACCGCGTGAGGAGAGAGCCCATGCCGATTCTGGCGATGATCCACACCGTGCCCGCCCTGCCCGCGCGGCTGGAACCGCTGGCGGCGCAGGCGCTGCCGGGGTGGAGCTTCACCCATACGGTCGATGAGAGCCTGCTTTCCGAGACCATCCGCGCCGGCGCCCTCACCGAGGCGACGCGGGAGCGGCTCGCCGCCCGTGTGCGCGATGCCGCCGTCGGCGCCGACGCGGTGCTCGTCACCTGCTCGACGCTCGGCGAGGCGGTGGACGCGCTGCGCCCGACCCTTGCCGTGCCGCTGTTCCGCATCGATCGCGGCATGGTGGAGGAAGCGGTGCGCCGCGCCCGCCGCATCGGCGTGCTGGCGACGCTGTCGACCACGCTGGAGCCGACCGGCCGGTTGATCGAGGCCACTGCCGCCGCCACGGGTCGCGAGGTTACTCTGCTGGCCCGGCTGTGCGAGGGCGCCTTCGCCGATCTCGCCGCGGGTGACCGGGAGACGCATGACCGGCGGGTGCGCGAAGCCTTCGAGGAGGTGGCGCCGCAGGTCGATCTGGTCGTGCTGGCGCAGGCCTCGATGGCGGACGCGCTGCCGGCCGCCGCCCGCGCCGGCGGCGCCGTCCTCACCAGTCCCGAACTCGGCATCGCCGCTGTCGCGGCCACATTGACAGGCCGCACCTGAGCGGCCGCGCTTTCCGGGAGAGAGCCCTGATGAAATACCGCACGCTCGGCCGTTCCGGCCTCAAGGTTTCCGCCCTCAGCATGGGCACCTTCTCCTTTGGCGGGGTCGGTGCCTTCGCCATGGTCGCCAATCACGGTGTCCCCGAGGCCCGCCGGCTGGTCGACACCTGCCTCGATGGCGGCATCAACGTCATCGACACCGCCAACATGTACTCGCTCGGCCGTTCCGAGGAGATCGTCGGCGAGGTGCTGGAAGGGCGGCGCGAGCGCGTGCTCATCTCCTCCAAGGCGCGCATGCGTATCGGCGACGGGCCCAATGACGAGGGCGTGTCGCGCTATCACCTCATCCGCGAGTGCGAGCGCAGCCTGAAGCGCCTGCGCACCGACCATATCGACATCTATTTCCTGCACGAATGGGACGGGCTGACCCCGCTCGACGAGATGCTCTCGGCGCTCGACGCGCTGATGCGCCAGGGCAAGATCCGCTATATCGGCTGCTCCAACTATTCCGGCTGGCATGTCATGAAGGCGCTCGGCATCGCCGAGGCCAAGGGGCTGCCGCGCTTCGTCACCCAGCAGATTCACTACACGCTGGAAGCGCGCGAAGCCGAGTACGAACTTCTGCCCATCGCGGTCGACCAGGGCGTCGGCGTCATGGTGTGGAGCCCGCTGGCCGCCGGCCTGCTCTCCGGCCGCTTCGGCCGCGACAAGTTCCCGGCCGATTCGCGCCAGGCCGCCGGCTGGAGCGAGCCGCCAATCCGCGACAGCGAGCGCCTGTGGCGGATCGTCGACGTGCTGAACGACATCGCTGGCGCGCGCGGGGTCACGGCGGCGCAGATTTCCATCGCCTGGACGCTGTCACGCCCCGGCATCGCCTCGCTGGTGGTCGGCGGCACCGAGGAATCCCATTTCCGCGACAACATCGCCGCCGTCGACATCACCCTCACCGCCGAGGAGCTGGAGCGGCTGAACCTCGTCAGCCGGCCGCCCTATCTCTACCCCTACTGGCACCAGCACAATTTCGCCCGCGACCGCTTCAGCGACGGCGATTGGGCGCTGCATGGCAGCTATGAGGACCTCGGCCATATCTGACGCGGCTACGTCTGACGCGGCCGCGTCTAGCTCCGGCCAGCCTCCGGACGGCCCGGCCTCAGCGACGACGTTTGCTGGCAAATAGATTTCGGCGCATCTTGCGGGCGGCGCTCAGCGCGCGGCGGATCGGCCCGGCGCGAGGTGCCGCCGCCGGCACGCCCGGCAGGGCGGCGAGCTGCGCCAGCAGATCGCGCGCCACGTTCTCGGGCACGATGCTCTCCTCGATATGCCGCGCCGCCCGCGCGCCCCGCCGCGCCGCCTCGGCGGGGTCGTCCGCCACCGCCCGCAGCGCCGCCACGGCGCTGGCATGGTCCGGCTCGGCCCAGTGCTGGTCCGGCGTATAGCTGGCATTGGCCTCGCCCGGCTGCACCGGCACCATCGCCCAGTCGACGAGATAGGCGTCCTCGGGCCGCAGAAACGCCAGCGGCCCGCCCCAGCCGGTGACGATCACCGGGCGCCCCGCGCAGGCGGCCTCGAAGGCGCCGAGCCCCCAGCCCTCGGCCCGGCAGAGCGAGACATAGCAATCGCCCAGCTCATGCAGCGCCTCGATCTCGCCATCCGGCAGATCCTCGGTCACGAGGCAGATCGGCGGCGGCAGCCGGCCATGGCGCAGCACGGCGCGGCCGATCATCGCCTCGAATTGCGGCCGCACCGGCACCGGCTTGCCCTCATGCCCGGGATCGCGCCGCACGCGCTCCAGATCATGCGCCGTGGTCTTGATGACCAGTGCCACCGGATCCTCGGCGCCGAAGGCGTCGGTGAACGCCGCCACCAGCGGGCCGATGGATTTGCGCTCCAGCCAGGTCGAGACGGTGTAGAATACCCGCCGTCCGGCGAGCGGCGGCAGGCGCTGGCGCAGACGCTCGCGGTCCTCGGCGGTCACGGCCCGCGCCGGCCGGGGAAGATGCGGCACGACAAGGATCGGGATCGTCACGCCACTGTCGCGGAACACCTGCCGGTTCCATTCCGTGGGCACGATCACCGCGTCGAGCCCATTGATCAGCGCCGGCCAGTGAGCCGGCAAACGATCCGTCTCCCATACGGTATGGCCGACCACGGCGCGTGTGCCCCGGCCGCGCTCGCGGGCGATGAAATGCGGGTAATATTCGGGAACCAGATGCACAATGGCCATGTCGCACGCCGCCGCGTCATCGCGCAGGGTGCGCAGGTCCTCCGGCCCGGCCTCCTTTGCGCGGGCCGGCGCATAGCCGAGGCCGAGCCCGCCGCCGGGCAGCAGCGGTTCCCAGGCGACCCGCACGCCGGCCGCGCTGAGCGCGCGCACCAGTGCCGCCGCCGCCACGGCATAGCCGCTCACATCGCCGAGGCCGATATAGCGCAGCGAGACAGGCGAAGCCGAGGACGGGACGCTCATGCCCAGCCCCCGCCCGCGCGGGTGGAGAAAAGGCGACGCATGGGTTGAACGGCTCCTCCGGATGGCGTGGCATGGCGGAGGGTCGCCCCGTGCACCACGCGCCGCGTAGGTGGCACCCCGCCAAGGCGAAGGCAAGGCCACCGGCCGGCCCCTTATGATACCGTCTCGGCTGCCCGGCCCTGTATGTCAGCACCGTGCAACATCGACAGCTTAAATAAAAAATGGCCACATCCTCGGAACTACGAATTGAAACCGGCGGGCGCTCTGTATATCGCTCTCCGGCCCGGTGTGAATGGCCACGCGCGGGCGAGTAAGATCGTGTAATATTTCGGACGACGAGCTTTAAGCGGATGAGCGCGAAGATCACACCGGTCTGCGTCGGCGAAGGGTAGCAGCATCTTAAGTGGTACTGTGCTCTTGCACCCCAAAAAGCTTAGCGGTGCGCTGCCTGATGGACGGCGGCGCCCCAGACCTACGTCTCAACGCTTTTACGGCATCGAATGTTGAACCCTCGCGCGGCCGCTGTGACCGATCTCGCCTCACCCGCCCGGCCCTCACCCGGCGGGGCGCGCATCCCCAATATTTACCACTTCGTCTTCGGTCTTCTGCCGCAGACGGAGCCGTTTCACCTCATGCACTATCTCTGCCTCGCCTCCTGTCTGGAGGTGAACCGGCCGGAACGCGTGGTCGTGCATCTGCTCAACGAGCCCTTCGGCCCGCTCTGGGAGCTTATCCGCCCGCGCATCACGGTGGAGCCGATCCGCGCGGACGAACGGGGCCTCGCCGTCGATTACCGGGACGAGGCCATGGCCCGCTTCGCCTATGCGCATCGGTCCGATTTCATCCGCCTGCGCGTGCTGGAAGAACAGGGCGGCGTCTATGCCGATATGGACACACTGTTCCTGGCGCCACCGCCCGCCACCCTGTTCGCGCAGTCCTGCGTCATGGGGCATGAGCGGGTGGACCGCAGCGCCCCCTCGGCCCCCGAAGGCTCGCTGTGCAACGCGCTCATCATGGCCGAGCCCGGCGCGCCTTTCATCCGGCGCTGGATCGAGCGCATGCCGGCCGCCTTCGATGGCAGCTGGAGCAACCACTCCACCTTCCTGCCCTATCGGCTTGCCCGCGAATTCCCCGACACCATCCATGTCGAGCCGGAAAGCCGTTTCTTCGCGCTCGACTGGACCCGCGACGGCCTTGCCGGGCTTTTCCGGGAAAACCGCCACCTTCCGCGGCAAGCGTCCAGCCTGCATTTGTGGGCGCATCTGTGGTGGGATGAGGAACGGCGCGACATGTCGAATTTCAGCCATAAGCGGTTGACGCCCGATTATGTCGCCCATGCCCGCACCACCTATGCCCGGCTGGCGCGCCGGCACCTGCCGCCCGGCCTTGCCTCCCCCGCACTCGTTTATGGGCTGCGGCGGCTGTTCCGGGCGAAGCGGCCGTGAGCGCCGCGCCTCCCCCGAAAAGCCGGGCGGTGCTGCTCACCCATGTGGTGCCCTCGCCGGAAGGCGTCGGGCTGGTGCGGCGGGCCTGGCGCTGGGCCTGCGAACTGGCGGCGGCGCATGAACTCGACATTGTGGTGGTTCCCCGCGAGGCCGATCCGCCGCTGCCAGCGGTGCCGCTGCCGGGCCGGTTGCATGTGCTGCGCGGCAGTGGCCCGGCGCTGCGCGCCCGTCACCTGGCGGACTGGTTCGAACCCGACGCGGCCATCGCCGCCGCGCTGGCCGCCCTGCCCGGCCCGGTGCCGGCGCGGGTCGTCGCCTTCCGCTTCTATCTGCACGACATCGCCGCGCATCTGCCCCCCGCCTGGCGCGAAGTGGCGGAAATGGACTGCGACGACTGGGAATCGGCGACGCGGCTCAGCCTCGCCGGGCTGGCGTTGCGGCGGCTGCGGCTGCGCCGCGCCGTGAAGCGATTATGGCAGGCATGGCGCTATGGCCGGCTGGAACGGCAGCTCTTGCCGCGCTACCGGGTCGTACATTTCGCCGCCGCCGAGGATGCCGCCCGCGTTCGAGGCTGGCCGGGCATGGGCGAGGTGCGCGCCACGCCCAACCGCCTCGTCATCGATGCGCTGCCGGCGCTGCCGCCACCGCCCGAGCGCGGGCGCACCCTGCTGTTCGTCGGCGCGCTGTTCTACCCGCCCAATGAGGATGCGGTGCTCTGGTTCGCCCGCGCCGTGCTGCCGCGCCTGCGCCGCCTCGTGCCGGAGGTCGAGATCGTCGTCGCTGGCGTGGCCGGGCCATCGCTGCGCCGCAAGCTGGCGGCGCAGGGCATCACCTATGTACACGCGCCCGCCGATCTGCGCCCGCTCTATGCGCAGGCCAGCGCCATCATCGCCCCGGTGCGCGGCGGCGGCGGCACCAAGGTGAAAGTGCTGGAGGCATGGTATTATCGGCGTCCTCTGGTCGCCACCTCGCATGCGATGCGCGGCATGCGGGCCGAGGCCGGGCGGCACGCGCTCGTGGCCGATGATGCCGAACCCTTCGCCCGGCATTGCGCGGCGCTGCTGACCGATCCGGCGCTCGCCGCCCGCCTTGCCGACGAGGGCGAACAGCTTCTGCGCACCGAGTACAGCCTCGCAGCCCCGCCCGCGCCCCTGTCCCTCCGGCATGGGACCGGAACGCGCCATGCCTGAACCCGTCCCCCCGGCGAACCGCCCGCCCCTGCTCATCGTCTCGGTCGCGTCAGGCTATGGCGGCGCCGAGCGCACCATCGAGACGCTGCTGCCGCCGCTGCTCGCGCAGCGCCGGGTCGAGGTGTTCGCCAGCAATCCGCTGCATCTGGAACGGCTTCAACGCATCTCTCATCCGCGCCTCGGCCTGCATGAGGTGGATGCCACGCAGGGCGACTTCGCCGCCATTGCCGCCCGCCGGCTGGTGAAGCGCGTTCTGGCGCTGCGCCCTTCCGCCCTCCTGACCAACACGATCGATTCGCTGCGCATCCTCGCGCTGGCAACAAAATGGCTGCCGGGGCTCGACGCCATCGCCTGCGTCGCCGCGCATGATTTCCTCTGGTTCGACCGCGCGGCGCTGCTGCCGCAAGTGCCCCGCGCGACGCTGGTGGTACCAGACCGTTCGGTGCTGGAAAGGCCGGATTATCTCGCCGACTATGTCTGGCCGCACGGCCCGATGCGGGCGGTTGTGATTCCCAACCCGGTCGACATCCCCGAAGCGCCAGCGGCCGAGCCGGCCGAGGACGCGCCCTTCCTGCACCTCGCGACGCTGAACGGCTTCAAGGGCCATGCCGCGCTGGTCGCCGCCGCCGCCGTGCTGAAAGTGCGCTGCCCCGGCCTGCGCATCGTCTCGGCCGGGCATCGGCCGATTCCCGCGCTGGAGCGTGAGCTGCGGGAACGGATGGCGGCGGTCGACATTGCCGGCACGCTGGACCTGCAGGACCATGTGCCCGACCCGTCGGCGCTGCTGCGCCAGGCCCGCGCCGTGCTCGTCACCTCCCTTTCCGAGCATGGCGGCCCGGAGACCTTCAGCCGCGCCATCATCGAGGCGTGGGCGCAGGGGCGCCCGGTCATCGCCTTCGCCTGCGGCGCGCCGGCGCAGCTGATCCGGCACGAGGTCGACGGCCTGCTCGTCGATGAAGGCGATGTCGAGGGGCTGGCCGGCGCCGTGGAGCGGCTGCACCGCGATCCCGCCCTCGCCGACCGTCTCGGCCGCAACGGGCGCGAACGCGCCGCGCGCGACTTCGCCACGCCGCAGGTTCTGGCGCAATGGACGGCGGTTCTCGACGGGCGCTGGTGCGTACGCCGCCTCGCCCCGCCCGCCGGCGCGGGCCGCGGCGGCCCGGCGCTGCTGCTGGATGTCTCGCTGACGCTGGAAAACGGCTGGAACTCCCCGGTCGGCATGTCGCGGGTGGAACGGCACACGGCCGACCACGTCGCGACGCAGCCGGTCCGGGTGCAGCTGGTGCGGCGCAGCCCGGAACAGGGCGGCTACCGCCGGCTCAGCGGGCAGGAGCTGGAATTTCTCGCCGGCACGCCGGACGGCATGGGCCGGATCGCCGATGCCGAGCTGGCGGCGGGAGCGCTGCCGCCGCCGCCCCGCGCCCGGCCGCCGGGGCCGGTGACGCGGGCGCTCGCCTCGCTTCAGCTTACCGACCCGCGCCTGCGCCGGCTGATAACGCACCGGCTGGTGCCGCGGCGGCTGATCCGCAAGCTGGAGGGCCGCCTGACGGCGAAGCCGCGCCGCGCGCCGCGGCCTGCCCCGCCCTTCGCGCCGGCGGCGGGCGATGTGCTGCTGAGCGTTTCCAACCCGTGGGACTATCTGGCCCCCTCCGTCTTCACCGCGCTGCGGGCGCAGGGCGTGCGGCTGGTACTGGCCGTGCACGACCTTATGGTGTGGGAAACCCCGCAATGGACCGCCGGCCGCGACCCGCGCCGCTACTGCGCCGACATGCTCGGCACGCTGGCGCAGGCAGACGCGCTCGTCGCGGTTTCCCAGCACACGGCGCGGCAGGTGGAGCGGGCGCTGGCGGAACAGGGCTGCGCCCTTCCCCCTTTGCGCGTCGCCGCGCCGGGCGGCCTCGTCACGGCGGGCGCCCTCGCCGGCGGGCCGCCGCCGGGGCTGCCGAAGGACCGCCCCTTTGTCCTCTACTGCTCGACCATCGAGATCCGCAAGAATCACATACTGCTGCTGAATCTGTGGGAACAGCTGCGCGCGCTTTTGCCGCCGGAGCGCCTGCCGGTGCTGGTTCTGGCTGGCCGCTGGGGCTGGGGCGCCGACGCGGTACGGCTGGCGGTGGAGCGCAACTGGCGGCTCGCGCCGCATGTGCGGGTGGTGCCGGCGCTGCGCGACGAACAGCTGCGCTGGCTCTACCGCCATGCCCGTTTCACCGTCTTCCCCTCCTTCACCGAGGGGTTCGGCCTGCCGGTGGCGGAAAGCCTCGCCCTCGGCACGCCGGTGCTGGTTTCCGCCCACCCCGCTCTGATCGAAGCCTCGGCCGGGCTGATGCCGGCGCTCGATCCCGGCGATCTGCCGGCCTGGCGCGCGGCGGTCATCCGCCTGTGCCTCGACGACACATATCTGGCACAGTTGCGGGCGAAAGCGGTGCAGTACCCCCCCGCGCCCGCAGATCTTCTGCCCCGGGCGCTCCTTCAAGCCGCCTACGTGGCACCATGATGAACGTCCCCCCGCCCCAGATGCCGCCCCCGCTGGGGCCGCAGGCGCTGCGGGCCGCGCTTCGGCATTTTCAGGACCGGCTGCAGGCGCAGGAGGCGCAGTTCGCCCGCCTGCAGCGCCAGATCAGGCAGCAGGCGGCCGAGCTGGCCGAGTGCCGTGAGGCGCTGCAGCGTTCAACGGAGGGAAAAGCCCGCCTGTCCGACACGCCGGCGCTGCGCCACATGGCCCGCGCGCTGCGGGGTCTGCTGCCACGCCGCTGGCGCGAGATACTCGCCCGCGCGCCCTTCACCGCCGCCTCGGAGGGCGCGCCGGACTATCGCGTGCGCCTGCGCGCCCTGCGCGCCTCCGGCCAGCTGGCGCGCACGCGCCGCGTGGCGCTGGTCGCCCCGGCAAGCCTGCGCCGCGCGGCGACGGCGGCGGCGCATATTATCGAGGCGATGGGGCTGCGCTGCACCGTGCACAGCATCATGCCCACCGCCTTCACCGACGACCTTTATCTGGTGCTCAGCCCGCGCGCTTTCGCGCAGCTTCCGCCGCCGGACCGGCGCATTCTCTGGCTGGTGGAGTCCGGCGAACTGGCGGGGGAATGGAACGCCTCGCTTCACGCGCGGCTCGACGGTTCGCTCGCCGTGTTCGAGGCGCTGCAGCCGCGCATCGCCGAACTTCAGGCGCACGGGCTGGTGCTGCACCAGATTTTCCACGTGCCGCTGACGCCCTTCACCGCCCCCGACCCGGTGCGGCCGGACCGCTCGCCGCTCGGCCTGCCGCATATGCTGGCGCGGGCGCTGCATGGCTGCGGCGTGGTGGACGACGCCACCTTCGAGGCCGCCACCGCGCAGACCCGGCTCGACGCCCCGGCGCTTGTGCTCTGCCTGCCGGAGGCGCCGGAACGCTTCGCCCTCGCCCGCGAGAGCGAGCGCCACGGCGCCCTGCTGTTTCCCGGCCTGCGCCATGTCGATGGCTGGAAGGGCACCGCACTCAGCTACCGCTATCTCGCGCGCCGCACGCTGGCGGCCAGGCGCGAGCGGCTGGTGATCTGGGAGGACGATGCGCGGCTTCCCGCCGATTTCGACACCCGCCTCCCCGCCCTGCTGGCGCGGCTGCAGGCGCAGGCCGGCGACTGGGACGTGTTTTCCGGCCTGATCACCGATCTCTCACCGCAAGGCGAGGTGAAGGCGGTGCACGCCGATGGCGCGAACCTGCTCATCGAGCTCGACACGGTCGTCGGCATGGTGTTCGGCGTCTACGGCCCCAAGGCGCTGAACGCGCTCGCCGGCTACCGCCTGGAGGGCGAGGACGTGATGAGGGACACGATCGACCGCTATCTCGAAACGCTGGAACTGCGCTGCTGGACCGTGTTTCCGCCGCTGGTCGGCCATGCCGACCATGTGTCATCCACGCTCTGGGACCCGACGGGAAGCCGTTTCCTCAGCAATGAGTGGCTCAACCCGATGATCGACGGCAGCCAGTTCCGCCTGCTGGAGAAGATCGCCGAACGGCTGGAGGGCGCCTCTCGCCCGCCGTCGCCATAGGCGCGGCCGGCGCCCGCTCCCCGGACCGGAGCCGTTCCGGTGACTTCACCGTCACCGGCACGGCTCTAACTCTCTGATTATACGCAACTCCTATCGCAAGACCGCTATGCACTTTTGCGGGAATTGCTCAGGCGATCCCCACCGCGCGGACGGTGGGTTCCTCGTCCGCCACCTCCTCCACCGGCGCGATCGACACCGCCATGTCGGTCATGACAGCATTGCCGTACATCGTGGCGAAGGCGGCATCCGCCGCGTCGCGCCCGACGCCGATGCGCACCAGCCCCTGCAAGGCCGCCTTGCGGGTGGGGTCGAACAGATACCAGGCGCCGTCGAGATAGCATTCGAACACCGCGTGGAAATCCGGCGGGTCGAGCTGCCAGGCATAGGAACTGGCAAAGCGGGCCGGGATGGAGAGCGCGCGGCAGAAGGCAATGCCGAGATGGGCGAAGTCGCGGCACACGCCGGCGCGCTGCACCATCGTGTCATAGGCCGAGGTCTCGGAATTCGAGCTGCCGCTGAGATAATCGACATTCTCGTAAATCCAGTTGCAGATCGCCGTCACCCGCTGGTGCCCCGGCGGAAGGGCGCCGAATTCGCGATAGGCGAAGCGGGCCAGCCGGTCGGACTGGCAGTAGCGGCTGGGATTGAGGAAGGGCGTCACCTCCAGCGGCAGTTCCGCCACCGGCGTTTCACTGAGGCTGGCGGGGTCGGCATCGTACATGGAGAGGTCGATGGTCGCGGCATAGTCGACCTCGAACGTGCCGGGCTCGACCACCACCCGCACCAGCCGCGTGCCGCCGTCGAGTTCGTGCCGGTCGACAGCGACGGCGGGGGTGAGGTTCAGCCGCTCGGTGAGGATCTTCTGGTTGCGCAGCGCCGCCGCCTCGATGTTGAGGAGAAAGACGGTGGTGTCGCGTACCTCATAGGCGAGCCGGGAGGCGACGTTGAATTTCATGGGGGCGGTTCCGGTGGAAGGACGTGCCCCTATGACGCGCGCCGCGCGGTTCGGTTCCCTTGGATACCGCAGGATTCGCACGGGCCCCGCTTGGGGCCGGTGTCATCCCGGCAGGACCGCAGGCCCTGTCCGGGATCGTGGCGGTGTTGCGGTCGACGATCCCGGCTCGAAGCCTGCGGCTGCGACCGGGATGACGGCGCACCCCATGACAGCCGGCGGCAAGGGCCTCACACCCTCCCGATCCGCACCCTATTGTCGTGCAGCGCCGCGCCGCCGACGGGGGCGACGGGGTCGGCGCCGGTGAGGCTGTTGATGCCGCGCCCGCCCTCATGCGCGCGGTTCGGCCAGATCGATTCCGCCACCACCACGCCGCGCCGCAGCCCGTCGAACAGGCGGGCATGCAGCAGCACCGCGCCGCGCGCGCTGGCGACGGTCAGGAGATCGCCCTCCCCGATGCCCAGCCCGGCGGCGTCCTCCGGATGGATCAGCAGTTCCGGCCGCTTCTCGCGGGCAATGGAGCCCTCGGTCTCGGTGAAGCTGGAATTGAGGAAGGAGCGCGCCGGCGCGGTGACGAGGCGGAACGGGTAGTCTTCATTCGCCTCCTCCGTCACCGCCCAATGGTCCGGCCATTCCGGCATGTCGCGATAGGGCCCGAACTTGCCCGGCGAGGCATAGCGCGAATGCGCCCAGTCCGGCTTCAGCCGGAACTTGCCGTCCGGCCAGTTGAAGCCCTTCACATAATGCGCGGTGTCGAAATCCGGCTGCACGTCGAGGAAGCGCTTTTCCTCCAGCTCGTCCACCGTGCCGCGCCCCTTGGCCTGCAGCAGCCAGTCGACATGCGCGCGCGGGCTCATCTCGAAACCGGGATGCGACGCGCCGAGCCGTTGCGCCAGCGCCACGATCACCTCGTGATTGCTGCGGCACTCGCCCGGCGGCTCCACCAGCTTGGGGCCGAGGATGACATATTGATTGCCGCCGCCCTGATAGAGGTCGTCATGCTCGGTGAACATGGTCGCCGGCAGCACGATGTCGGCCATGGCGGCCGTCTCGGTCATGAACTGCTCATGCACGGCGACGAACAGGTCGTCGCGGGCGAATCCGCGCCGCACCGTCTCCTGGTCGGGCGCGATGGCGACCGGATTGGTGTTCTGGATCAACATGGCGGTGACAGGCGGTCCGCCGAGCAGCGCCTCGGCATCGCCGGTGAGGATGGCGCCGATGCGCGACTGGTCGAGTTCGCGCGCCGTGATGGGGATGTCGAGCCCCTCCACCATGGTCTTGTTCCAGGCATAGATGGCGCTGTTGGAGTGGAACACCCCGCCGCCCTCATGCTGCCAGGCGCCGGTTAGGGTGGCGATGCAGCTCACCGCATGCATCGCCACCGCGCCATTGCGCGAGCGGGTGAAGCCGTAGCCGGCGCGGATGAAGGTCTTCTTGGTGCGGCCGATGGCGTGGGCGAAGGCTGTGATCTCCTCCGCCGGCAGGCCGGTGAGGTCAGCCGCCCATTCCGGCGTGCGGGTGGCGAGATGCGCTTCCAGCCCGGCCGGGTCGTCGGCGAAGTGGGCGAGATAGGCGCGGTCGGCCAGCCCGTCGCGGAACAGCACATGCATCACCGCGCAGGCCAGCGCGCCATCCGTGCCGGGGCGGATGAGGATCGGGATGTCCGCCTGCTCCATGGTGGGCGAGCGATAGACATCGACCACCGCGATCTTCGCCCCCCGTTCCTTGCGGGCGCGGATGGCGTGGGTCATCACATTGATCTGGGTGGAGACCGGATTGGTGCCCCAGATCACCACGAAATCGCTCTTCGCCATTTCGCGCGGGTCCGGCCCGGCGAGCTTGCCGGTGCCGGCGAGGAAGCCGCTCCAGGCCGGATTGACGCAGATGGTGGAGAAGAAGCGCGAATAGCCCTTGGCGCGGGTGAGGCGGTTGATGCCGTCGCGCATCACCAGCCCCATCGTGCCGGCATAGTAATAGGGCCACACCGTCTCCGGCCCGTGCGCCTGTTCCGCCGCACGGAAGCGGTGAGCGATCTCGTCCAGCGCCTCGTCCCAGGCGATCGGGGCGAAGCGCCCCTCCCCCTTCGCCCCCATGCGGCGCAGAGGCTGTGTCAGCCGGTCCGGGTGGTTGGCCCGCTCGGCATAGCGCGCGACCTTGGCGCAGATGACGCCGGCGGTGAAGCTGTTGCCGCGCGAGCCGCGCACGCGGCCGATGCGGCCGTCCTCCACCTCGATCTCCAGCGCGCAGGTGGAGGGGCAGTCATGCGGACAGGCGGAATAACCGGTTCGGACAGGCGAGATGTGCTGATTCATGAAAAAGGCGCTCCGCTTTTATCCTAGCGGAGCGCCTTCGGTTTTTACACCTGTGCGATCGGTGCTGCGATCAGGCTCAGTGCGCGGTCGCCTCGCGGCGGCGGCTCTTGACGATCCAGCCGAACGAGACAACGAAGACCGCGCCGACCACGGCCGCGAGATAATGCGGCACGGCGGAGGCCTTCAGCCCGACCGGGTCCTCGGGATCGGCGATCACCTCGACCAGCCACGGAGCCCAGCCCTGCATCGCCTCCAGCACCACCTTGTCGCCCACCAGCATCTCGCCGGCGATCCAGCCGAGCAGCGCGGCGCCGAACCAGATCAGGATGGGGAAGCGGGAGATCAGCTTCAGGATCAGCTGCGAGCCGAAGATGATCAGCGGGATGGTGAGCAGCAGGCCGAAGATGAACAGCTCGGCATGGCCGCGCGCTGCGGCGGCGATCGCCACCACATTGTCGAGGCTCATCACCGCGTCAGCGATGGCGATGGTGCGTACCGCCTTCCACAGGCTGTCGGCGCTCTCCACATGGTGGCCGTCGCCGCCCTCGTCGAGCACCAGCTTGATGGCGATCCAGAACAGCAGCACGCCGCCCACCACCTTCAGGAACGGCACGCCGAGCATATACGACACCACGAGGGCGAAGATGATGCGCAGGCCCACCGCCGCACCGGCGCCGAGCAGGATGCCCCATTTGCGCTGCTTTTCCGGCAGCGAACGGCAGGCGAGCGCGATCACCACCGCGTTGTCGCCGGAGAGCAGCAGGTCGATCCAGATGATCTGGAGCAAGGCCACCCAGAAGATCGGGCTTGAGAAATCCATCATGTCCTCTCTGAGAGTCGGGTCTTGTTCAGATGTCAGAGGGAATACCCGCCCCCTTTCTGGCATACATTATAATTTACGCCAGAAAGCACCCCTAAAACGCCCGACGCCCGCGCTCATGTCGAGTCGCGGGCGCCGAGGGGGAGGGAAGCCCCGTCAAATCACGAGCCGTGCGGGCCCGCCGCGTGCGCCCCGCCCTTGAAGCGGGAGATCGTCCAGCCGGTGGCCAGCACGATCACCGCGCCGGCGGCGGCGGCGGCATATTCATAGTGATGGACCACGGCCTCGCCGAAATAGTCCAGCACCTTCACGTCGGAGACGAACATCTCGCCGGCCACCCAGCCCAGCAGCGCCGCGCCGGCCCACACCAGGAAGGGGAAGCGGGCCAGCAGGCCCATGATCAGCGCCGCGCCGGCGATGATCATCGGGATGGAGATGACGAGACCGATGATGATGAGCGTCCAGTTGCCATCCGCCACGGCGGCGATGGCGACGACATTGTCGAGGCTCATCACCAGATCGGCGACGGCGATGGTGCCGACGGCGCGCCACAGATTGTCATGCGCGGCGACGCCACCTTCCTCGCCCTCTTCCGGCAGCACGAGATCAACGGCGATGTACATGAGCGCCAGCGAACCGACGATGCGCAGCCAGGGCAGGCCGAGCAGAACGGCGATGATGGCGGTGAACACGATGCGCATGCCGACGGCGACGCCGGCGCCCAGGATCATGCCGGTGCGGCGCATCTTGTCGGGCAGCGAGCGGCAGGCCATGGCGATGACCACGGCGTTGTCGCCCGAAAGCAGGACGTTGATCCAGATGATTTTGAGAAGTGCCAGCCAGAATAGCGGCTCAAGGTAGCTCATTGCGGTCGTTCCCTCACCTTCCCGTCCGGATGCGGACGGGACTCCAAGTCAGTTGTGTCGGCGTTGGCGCGCCATGATTTGAGGTGAGGCAAGAGGAGGTGGCTCCGGCGGGCCCACTCCCGGGCGCTCTTGGCGCGCCATTAACGGCATCCCCGCTGCGGGCCACTTCTCCATGGCCGGACCCCCGCAGCGCCCATTCGGGGAACATACATAATAATCCATGCGGTGGCCAAGCCCGAATACCGCATTTTTCTCAGCAAATGATGCTGCGAGAGCTTAGTCTACGCTGCTTCGCAAAAAGAAACACCCCGTCCGAAGGCCCGGACGGGGTGCGATTTCAACGCCTTGCCACCCTGACGGGCGGCAGATCGTGCGATCAGCCGACGATTTCGTTGCCGGAGAAGAACTGCGCGATCTCGATCTGCGCATTCTCCAGGCTGTCGGAACCATGGGCCGAGTTCTCGCCGACGGACAGGGCGAATTCCTTGCGGATGGTGCCCTCGGCCGCGTTGGCCGGGTTGGTGGCGCCCATCACTTCACGGTACTTGGCGACGGCGTTCTCGCCTTCCAGCACCTGCACGACGATCGGCTCGGAGATCATGAAGTCCACGAGCTCGCCGAAGAAGGGGCGCTCCTTGTGGACGCCGTAGAAGGTCTCGGCCTGGGCGCGGGTCAGCTGAATGCGCTTCTGCGCGACGATGCGCAGGCCCGCCTTCTCGATCAGCGCGTTGACGGCGCCGGTGAGATTGCGACGGGTGGCGTCGGGCTTGATGATGGAAAAAGTGCGCTCGAGCGCCATGGTCTGTTTCCCTGGAAATGTGGGGGCGAAAAGTTCGCAGCGGCTTATAGCGGCGCCTCCGCCTGCGGACAAGAGAAGCGCGGGCGGCGTTTTCGACACGCCTTGGCAACACCGTCCGCCGAATCGTTCGTACACGAAATAACCCGCTTGCGGCGGAACCCCTCGGCGCTCATCTGTTTAGGCAACAGAGCGGCCGGAGTGCCGCAGCGCAGGGATGTTACCGATGAAGAAATGTGTTCTGGCCATCGCGGGGATGGTGGCCGTGCTTGTGGGTTTTCTCGCCGTGCCGTTCCTTCCCGTCGCCGACGCGACGACCGATCCGGCGCGGGAGCCGGCGGGGTACAAGACCTGCTATCTCGAACGGCGCGCCGTGTTCACCGAGGGTGCCCCGCGCTGGGTGAAGGCGCCGCGTTGCGTATTCGCGGAATAATCGCCGTTCACGACTTCATGATTACCTCTTGGAACTCTTCCGGGAGTACGCACGTTAAGTAGGCGTTAACGGACGAAACGAGACGCAGACGAATGAACGGACCTGAAACGTATCGTTCCGCTGCAGCCGCCAGAACGGGCGGCGCAGAGAGAGAAGTTCTGCGCCTGGAGTTTCGTGTCGAAGTGATGAGCGCGTTAAGGACGCAATGAAGCCCGGTGGCCTCCCCACCGGCAGGTGGATGAGGTGCCGCGATGTACAAGGCCATTGCCATCAGTGCTGTTGCCGCCGTCATGGGTTTCACCGCGCTCTTCGTCGGCGCGGCCGACGCCACCGGCTATTTCAAGCGCCAGCTTCCCGTCGCCACGGTCGAGATCCCCGTCGAGCAGGTGGCCGGCGACTGCGTGATGCAGTCCCGGTGGGTCACCGATGCCGGCCGCATGGTCGAGGTCGAGCGCCCGGTCTGCTACTGAGGTCCGGCGGTCATTGAGGGCGCTGTCGTCGGTCTCGTCGGACACACACTCCACCTCACTGCACTCATCATCCACTGGTTTCACAGGTTAGGCTCGCGGCATCCCCACTCCCCCAAGCCCCAACGCGAGCCCATCAGCCCCGGCTTCTCCCCCAAGGAGCCGGGGCACTTTTTTGCGCGGCGCTCAGCCCACCGGATGAACAACAGCCAACGGCGCGTTCAGCCTGCGTTGCGCCGCCCTATGCAGGATAGGGGCATTCCGGAAACGGAACAGCCAATGGCAGCCGCCGTTCCCGCCGACCCGGCGGAGGCTCGAGGCTGGAACGCCCCGGCCGCGCTGCGCGCGGCCGGGGCGCTTCCCCCTCCCCTACGCCAGCTTCGGCGACGCTGATAGAAATCATCATCACTGCGAATTAGTCCGCCCTGCCAAGCTGTTGCACACTGCCGGCCTCTGTCTGGCGCGCCCTTGCGCCGAGCTTGACCGGGAGTTTCCTCATGCCGACCTCGCCGCTGCCCGAGACGTTGGAACAGCTCGTCACGCATCGCTACCGCACCTTCGCCGCCTATAATCAATGGGCCAATCAGCGCCTCTACGCCGCCGCCGCCCGGCTTGGCGACGAGCAATACAAGGCCGCGCGCGGCGCGTTTTTCGGCTCGGTGCATGGCACGCTGAACCATCTTCTGGTGGGTGACCGGCTGTGGATGCGCCGGCTCACCGGGTCCGGCATGGAGCCTGCGGGTCTCGACGCTATCCTGTTCGAAACGCTCGCGGAACTGGCGCCGGCCCGCGCGGCCGAGGACGCCCGCATCAGCGCCTATGTGGAGGGGCTCGACGTGGGGACACTGGCGGCCGAGCACAGCTATGTCACCGTCAACGGCACCCGTTTCACCCAGGTTCTGGCGACGATTCTCGACCATGTGTTCAATCACCAGACCCATCACCGCGGCCAGGTTCACTGTATTATCAGTGGCTTGCTCGGCAACGACGCCGCGCCCTCGCTCGATCTCATCGCCTTCCAGCGCGAGAGCGGCATTTCCCGCCGGGGCTAGGCCAGGCGCGCCGGCACTCTTGCCGGCCGGCCGCCGGCGCGGCACAAGACGGGCATGATCATTCTCGACGATATCTCGCTCCGCATCGCCGGCCGGCTTCTGATCGACCACGCCTCGGTGGCGCTGCCGGAAGGCGCGCGGATCGGCCTCGTCGGTCGCAACGGCACCGGCAAAACCACGCTTTTCCGCGCCATAACCGGCGAATTGGAGCTGGAGAGCGGAGATATCCGCATCCCCGCCGCCGCCCGCATCGGCCAGGTGGCGCAGGAGGCGCCGGCCGGGCCGGAGAAGCTGATCGACGTGGTGCTGGCCGCAGACACCGAACGCGCCAAGCTGTTGACCGAACGCGAGAAAGCCACCGATCCCGCGCGCATCGCCGAGATCGAGCTGCGCCTCGTCGACATCGACGCCCATGCCGCGCCGGCACGCGCGGCGCGCATCCTCGCCGGCCTCGGCTTCGACGACGCCGCCCAGCAGCGCGCCTGTTCGGAGTTTTCCGGCGGCTGGCGCATGCGGGTGGCACTCGCCGCCCTGCTCTTTGCCGAGCCGGACCTGCTGCTGCTGGACGAGCCGACCAACTATCTCGATCTCGAAGGCACGCTTTGGCTGCAGGACTTCCTGTCCCGCTACCCGCGCACCGTGCTGATCGTCAGCCATGACCGCGAGTTGCTCAACCAGTCGGTCGGCTTCATCCTGCATCTCGATCAGGGCAAGTTAACCCTTTGGCGCGGCGGGTATGATTCCTTCGAGCGCCAGCGCGCCGAGAAGCAGGTCGTCGACCAGAAGGCGCGCGCCAAGCAGGAAGCCAAGCGCAAACATATGGAAGCCTTTGTCGAGCGCTTCCGCGCCAAGGCGACCAAAGCCAAGCAGGCGCAGTCCCGGCTGAAGGCGCTGGCCCGCATGGCGCCGATCGCGGAAGCCGCGAGCGAACAGGCGGCGGCGATCTCCATCCGCCATCCCGAGCGCATCCCCTCGCCGCCGATCCTCACTTTGGACGGTGTCTCGGCCGGTTATGCGCCGGGCAAGCCGGTGCTGCGCAACCTTACCCTGCGCGTCGACCATGACGACCGCATTGCCCTGCTCGGACCGAACGGAAACGGTAAGTCCACATTCGCCAAGCTGATTTCCGGCCGGTTGGCACCGCTTGGCGGCAGCATCGTGCGCGCGGCCGGGCTCGACATCGCCTATCTCGCCCAGCACCAGCTCGACGAGCTGGTCGCGAATGAGACGGTCTACGACCATGTGCGCCGGCTGATGCCGGAGGCGCCGGAGGCCAAGGTGCGCTCGCGCGCGGCGGAAATGGGCTTTTCCGGCGCGACGGCCAATACGATCATCGCGGCGCTGTCGGGCGGCGAGAAGGCGCGGCTGCTGCTCGGCCTCGCCGCCTTTCATGGCCCGCATCTGCTGATCTTGGACGAGCCGACCAACCATCTCGACATCGCGGCGCGGCAGGCGCTGATCGAGGCGATCAACGATTTTCCCGGCGCCGTCATCCTCATCAGCCACGACCGCACCCTCCTCGACGCCTCCGCCGAGCGATTGTGGCTGGTGGCGGAGGGGACGGTGCGCCCCTATGACGGCGATCTCGACGAATATCAGCGGCTCGTCGTCGGCCGCACCGCCTCCGCGTCGCGCAAGGAGGCGGCGGGCAGCCGCGCCGACGAACGGCGGCAGGCGGCGGATCGGTGCAGCGAGACGGCGCCGCTGCGCAAGCGGATCAAGGATCTCGAGGCGGCGATGGCGAAGCTGGAACGCAGCCTCAGCGCGCTCGACGCCAAGCTGGCCGACGACACGCTGTATACGCGCGCGCCGCTGGAGGCGCAGCGTTTGGCACGTGAGCGCAGCGCGGCGGCGGAAGCGCTGGCGAGGGCGGAAGAAGACTGGCTCGAAGCCTCGGCCGCGCTTGACGAGGCCATGGCCCCCTAATGGGCCGGCCGGCTGCACCAAGACGGCATTCGGACTGAGGTCCACTTTTGTTTGCAGGGATATGAGTTGAGGTCGGGCCGGGCACCGCGCCCGGCGCGATGCCGTATGCGCAGTGAGCATTGTCGCCAGATTCACTGTCTGTGAGCCACCGCACCGCGTGAAGCCCAAAAGCAAAAAGCCCCGGCACAAGGCCGGGGCTTTCCGTAGAGCCGATCCTGGAAGGGATCAGAAAGAACGCTTCGCCGAGAAGGTGACGCGGTTCTGCTCGGTGGTGTCGGTCACAGAGGTGCCGAAGTAGGAATTGCCACCGCTGTATTCGGCCGACAGGTAGTCGTACTGCAGGACGAGGGTCAAGCCCTTGACCGGCTTCCAACCGATGTTCACGCCGACGTTGTAGCCGGTGAAGTCGATGCTATTGATGTTGTCAACCGCGTAATCGTCGGAAGCGGTGTAGCTACCCACCAGGGTGGTGAAGACGGCGGGCGTCCAGTAGTGGGTCAGCGAACCACCGACGTACCAGCCGGCGACGCCGTCACCGTAGTAGTCGACAACCGGGAGAGCGCCGGCGAGGCCGAGATAGCCCGGAGCGCCCTTGGAGTAAGCGCCTTCGACGTACAGGGTGGTGGTCTCAGCGAAGTCGAAGCGCACACCAGCGAGAGCGGCCCAGCCGGAGTCGTCGGCGCTCGAGATGAAGCCCGTGCCACCGAGGCCTACATAGTAAACATCGCCGATGTTGTGGTAAGCACCGGAGATCTTGAACGCACCCCAGGTGCCTTCATAGGCAATGTTCGCGACGATGTCCGGAACCTGCTGGCCCTGGGTCGTGAACGAACCACCGAACGGCGTGAAATCGCCGAAGCCGTAGTCGTCTTCGCGAGCCTGACCGTCTTCGAGGGCGATGGTCGCCGAGAAGCCATTGCCGAAGTCAGCGGTGTACTGGATCACGTTGAGCGACTGATCCGAGTAGAAGTTACCCGGACGGATGCCGTACCAGCCGTCACCAGCCCAGAAGTCGAAGGCCGAAGTGGCCTGACCGAAGGTGAAGCCCGCGAACTGGATATAGCCGTACTTCAGGACAGCGCGGTTACGCGTGGTGTCCGAGAAGACCGCCGAGGTGGTGCCGTCGTCGGTCAGACCGTAGCCGTAGTTCTGGCCCTGCTCGATGCGAGCTTCGATGTAGGAACGCAGGGTGCCGTATTCGGTCTGGGTGCGAGCGTCGAGCTGAACAGCGGCGCGGCTGTAGAAGTCGAACTGACCATCCGGCTTGCCGGTGTAACGGAAGAAGCCTTCGCCAACTTCGTAGGCGCTAACAGTGCGCTCGACCTTGGTGTAGTAGGTGTCGGCCGTCACATAGCCACCGACCTTCAGGCAGGTATCGGTGCCGGGGATGTAGTAGAAGCCCGCGCCGTAGGTGGAGCAGATCTTCACATATTCCGCAGCCTTCACCTTCACAGGCAGATCGGCCGCCGCAGCAGTCCCGACCATCGCAAGCCCGGCAACCGAGCCGAGCAGCACATTCTTAATGACCGTCTTCAATTTCATTCTCCCCCAAATTGGACCAATGTTGGGTTTTCGATTGTCAGGACCCGCCGCACGGCGCGGCACCCACAGCGATACTGTTCGAAACCACCGGGCGGTGCAAAGCCAAAGTGGTACCAAAGGCCCCTCGGCGCCCATTCCGCCACGATGTGTTGCTGTCGAGACACAATTCTCACGCCACACTCGCCCACCACGAGACTGCCGGAAACGCCGTCAAAAGCCTTGGTAAATCAGGGATTAACGGGCACGCGCCCGAATTCTTCCCCGTAGGGCGCCGCGGAATGTGGCGGAAGGCGCCACCCCTGGGCCGCAATCAGCGGCGCTGCCAGCGCCCGTTCTCGTCCTGCTGCCAGTAGGTCACGTTGTGACCTTCGGCCTTCGCCGCGCGCCACGCCTGGCGAACAGGTTCGACGGCTTCGGAATCGTTGCCGTCAAAGAGATGGATCACCCGCTGATAGCGGCCCGTGTCGGGAATCAGCGCGCCATCAATGAGAAAGCGCACCACAGCGCCGTTGAGATTCGATTCGTCGGTGGTGAGCAGGATGGGCTGCCGGGCCGGCTCGCCCTGGCGGTCGGTGCCGTGCGGCAGGAAGGCCGCGTCGTCATAGGTCCACAGCAGGGCGTCCAGCGCCTCGATGCGCTCCGTGGACGTCGCCTGCACCGCGCAGCGCCAGCCCCGCTCCAGGCACTTCTCCAGAAGCTGGGGCAAGGCGGCGTCGAGCGGCCGGTTCTGCAGGTGATAGAAGAGCACGTCGCTCAAGGTCCCCTCCCCCGCAGGCCCGGCCGCGCGCTGCCCGTGTCAGTCACGATTCGTAGTGACGGGCCACCAGATCGTCGAGCAGGCGCACGCCCCAACCCGAGCCCCAGCTGCGGTTGAAGTCGGTCGCGGGCGAGGACATGGCCGTGCCGGCGATGTCGAGATGCGCCCAGGGCACGTCGCCGACAAAACGCTGGATGAACTGAGCGGCGGTGATCGAGCCGCCAAACCGCCCGCCCGTGTTCTTCATGTCGGCGAACTTCGAATCGATCAGCTTGTCGTACTCGGCGGAAAGCGGCAGGCGCCACACCTTCTCGCCCGTCGTCAGCCCCGAATCGGTGAGCCGTTCGGCCAGAGTGTCGTTGTTGGAGAACAGGCCCGCATGCTCAGTGCCGAGCGCGACGATGATGGCGCCGGTGAGCGTGGCGAGGTCCACCATGAATTGCGGCTTGAACCGCTCCTTGGCGTACCAGAGCACGTCGCCGAGCACGAGCCGGCCTTCGGCATCGGTGTTGATGATCTCGATGGTCTGGCCCGACATGGAGGTGACGATGTCGCCCGGCCGCTGCGCCTTGCCATCCGGCATGTTCTCGACGAGGCCGATGAGACTGACCACATTGGCCTTGGCCTTGCGGCTGGCCAGCGCATGCATCAGCCCGACGACGCAGGCGGCCCCGGCCATGTCGCCCTTCATGTCCTCCATGCCGGCGGCCTGCTTGATGGAAATGCCGCCGGTGTCGAAGACCACGCCCTTGCCGACGAAGGCCACCGGCGCCTCATCCGCCTTGCCGCCGTTCCACCGCATCACCACGACGCGGCTCTCCTCGCCCGACCCCTGGCCGACGCCGAGCAGCGCGCCCATGCCGAGCTTCTTCAGGTCCTTCTCGCCCAGCACCTCGACATCCACGCCCACCTTGGCGAGGTCACCCGCCCGCTTGGCGAATTCGGTCGGGGTGAGCACATTGGCAGGCTCGTTCACGAGATCGCGGGCGATCACCACACCCTCGCCGATGCCCTCGCGCTTCTTCCAGGCGCGCTTCGCGGCGGAATCGTCCGCTATATAAAGCGTCACCTTCGGCTTCGCGGTCGCCTCATCGGGCTTCTTCTTCGTCTTGTAGCGGTCGAAGGCATAGGCGCGCAGGCGCAGGCCAAGCGCCAGTTCGGCCGCGGCCTCGCCCGGCACCTCGCCACCCGGCAGCGCCAGGATGACGCTCACATCCTTTGCCGCAGCCGGCAGGCGGCCCATGATGGCCCCGCCCAGCTTCAGCCAGTCGAACGCCTTGAGGTCGGCGGGCTTGCCAACGCCCATGACGAGAAGGCGCGAAGCGTCGAGACCCGCCGGCGCCAGAAGATCGATCCCCTTGCCGGATTTACCGGTGAAGCGCTCGGCCTGCATCGCGTTCGCCAGCTGGGCGGAAGCGGGAGCAAGCAGCGCTTCGACCGACGGCGCAAAGGCTGGGGCGTCCCCTTCCACTGGCTCGGCGGCGAGAACGACGACGTGTCCCTCCAGGCGGGCCGGGAGCTTGGCAAAACTGATCTTCACATGGTCGGGCATCGGGGCACCTTGAGTTGTCGCGGCTCGGTTCGTTTCTCTTTAGCCGAATGAGCGTCAGGGCACGAGCCTCAAACGGGCCGTGTGGGGGACGCGGCTCCGCCCGATTTGCGCCGAAACGCACGGGCAATTATGCATCATGCACAAGCATGGCCACGCCGGGGCAGCGGGCAGTCGTCGACAGGGATCAGGATAGCCGCTGGATGAACCGCCTGGATCGCTATGTGTTCCGATCGGCCGTGACCGCGTTTCTCGGGACGCTGCTCGTGCTGACCGCCATGATCTGGGTGACGCAGGCCCTGCGTGAACTCGACATCATGACGACGCAGGGCCAGACGATCCTCGCCTTCATCCTCATCACGGCCCTCGCTCTCCCCGCTCTTATTCTCGGCCTCGCGCCGGCGGCTCTGTTCATGGCGGTGGCGCAGACGCTCTTCCGCATGAACAGCGATTCCGAGATCGTGGTGGCGAGCGCGGCCGGCATCTCGACCTGGCGTTTCCTGCGTCCGCTGGTGATTCTGGCGCTGCTGGTGGCGGCGGGGTGCGCCGCCCTGTCGATGGAACTCGTGCCGGCGGCGATGCGCCAGTTCCGCTACGAGATCACCCGCGTGCGCGCGGATGTGGTCGCCTTCATCGCTCAGCCCGGCCGTTTCACCACCCTGTCCCAAGGCATGGTGTTCCATGTGCGCGAGCGCAACGCCAATGGCGTGCTGGGTGGCATCTTCATCAATGACGCGCGCGATCCCAAGCAGGTGAACACCTATCTCGCCGAACGCGGACAGGTGATCGACTCGGCCGAAGGCACGTTCCTCGTGCTCGAAGACGGTGCCATTCACCGGCGCACGCCCGGCAAGGCCGACAGCAATGTCGTCGAGTTCCAGCGCTATGCCTTCGATCTCTCCCCTTTCACCACGAGCGGCGAGACCACGGTCTATCGGGCGCCGGAGAGACCGTTCGCCGATCTCTGGAGCCCGGACCCCAAGGACATCGTCGTGCGGCTCGAAGGCACGGGCCGCTTCACCGAGGAATTGCACCGCAGGCTCTCGTTGCCGTTTTACGTGCTGGCCTTCTTCGCCATTGCCTGCGCCGCCCTTGCTGAACCGCGCACGACGCGCGAGGGACGCGGCCTCGCACTGGCGGGCACCGCGCCCTTCATCATCTTCCTGCAGGTGACGAGCTTCGGATTGATCAACCAGGTGCGCACCGAGCCGGCCCTGATTCCCGTCGTCTACCTCGTGCCCATCCTGTTCATCCTTGGAGCGATGGCCTCGCTGAGCGGCCGTTTCAAGCCGCGGATGCCGGAAGCGATTCGCATCCGGATCGACCGTCTTGCCCAGCGTGTCGCACGCGCTACCGTGAACTGAGCCGCCGATGCGTCATCGCCAAAACACCACCGGCAGCGGAGCGGCGGCATGATCGGGCCCACGCTGGGATTCTATTTCGGTCGCCGGTTCATCTCGGCGGTGATGGGCATCTTCCTCGGCTGCGCCAGCCTGATCATGCTCATCGACCTGCTCGAACTCTCCCGCCGCGTGGGCGAGCGGGATGTCGATTTCGGCACGCTGCTGCTGCTGGTGTTCTACCGCATGCCGTTTTTCACGGAGCAGTTGCTGCCGTTCGCCGTGCTGTTCGGCGCCATCGGCACATTCCTCACGCTGTCGCGACGGCTGGAACTGGTCGTGGCCCGCGCGGCCGGCATATCGGCCTGGCAGTTCATTGCCCCGGCGGCACTGATCGCGGTGGCGCTCGGCACGTTTTCCACAACGGTCTACAATCCGATGTCCGCCGTCTTCAAGGAGCGCGCGAGCCGTTTGGAGGCGGAGATTTTCAACCGCCAGACCGGTCTCTTCTCGGCCGGTCGCAGCGGCTTCTGGCTGCGCCAGCAAAGCGTCGACGGGCAGGCGATCATCCAGGCGGCCGCGACCAGCGATGGCGGGCGCGAACTGACCAGCGTCAACGTCTTCCTGTTCGACGACAAGGACAAGCTGCTGGAGCGCATCGAGGCCCGTCGCGCTATCCTTGATCCCGGCGCCTGGCGGCTGGAAAATGCGCACGTATTAACTCCGGCAATAGGTTTGCAGGAGTACGACGTGTACATGCTGGCCACCAATCTCACCCCGAACCAGGTTCAGGAATCGCTGCAGAGCGAGACCGTCCCTTTTTGGGATCTCCCAGCCGCCATCGACGCGGCAACGCGGGTGGGATTTGGCGCTGAACGCTACCGGCTGCAGTATCAGAGCCTCCTCGCCAGACCCGCGCTGTTGCTGGCGATGGTGCTCATTGCGGCTTCGGTCAGCCTGCGCGTGTTCCGGTTCGGCGGCATCGGCCAGACGATTCTCGGTGGCGTCGCCGCCGGCTTTCTGCTTTATGTTTTCACCAAGCTCGCCGAGGACCTCGGTGAGGCCGGGATTGTGCATCCCGTTATCGCAGCGTGGTTTCCAGCGGTCGTAGGGGCATTGATGGGTATTCTCATCCTGCTTCACCGGGAGGACGGATGAAGGTCGGCACCGTGCCAGCCGGCCAGGCAGATTCGGCGATCCCGCGACTGAAACGTCGCCTGCGTCAGTCTGCCTGCGCGTTTGTGTTCAGCTCCGTTTCGTTGGTCGCCCTCGGCCCGACGTCGCCTGCGCTTGCCCAGATGACGGCTGCCCAGCCCACAGCGGCTCAAACCTCGCCCCAGCCGTCCGCCGCCCAGCCGGCCGGCCTTGCGGGCGGCCTGGTCACGCGCCAGACCGATCCCAACGCCAAGATGCTGGTGACGGCCGACCAGCTCGTCTACGACAACACCCGCAACGAGGTGATCGCTGACGGCAACGTCCAGATTTATTACGATGGCGCCGTGCTGGAGGCGCGACGCGTCGTGTATGACCGCAACGCGAACCGACTGCGTGCGGAAGGCGGCGTCCGCCTGAAGGACAAGGACGGCACGGTCATTGCCGCCGACAATCTCGACCTGTCACAGGACTTCAGCAACGGGTTCGTCAATTCCCTGCGCATTGATTCGCCGCAGGACATGCATTTCGTGGCCTCCCGCGCTGACCGCGAGAATGGCGACACCACGATCCTGACGAGCGGCGCCTACACGCCGTGCGAACCCTGTAAGGAGAACCCGCAAAAGCCGCCCATGTGGCAGGTGAAGGCGGCGAAGATCATCCATAAGGAAAAAGAGCAGACGATCTATTTCGAGGACGCCCGGCTTGAATTCCTGGGCATCCCGATCGCGTGGGCTCCCTATCTCGAAGCACCTGATCCGACGGTGAAGCGCAAGTCAGGCTTCCTGATCCCGCAGTTCGTGAACACGTCCGAGATCGGCTTCGGCGCCACCATTCCGTATTTCTGGAACATCGCGCCCAATATGGACGTGACGTTCTCGCCGCTCATCGTCTCCAAGCAGGGCGTGCTGCTCGACGCCGAGTTCCGGCACCGGCTGGAGACCGGCACCTACAGCATCCGCGCCGCCGGCATCGACCAGATGGACAGGGACGCGTTCAGTGGTCAGCCCGGCGATCGCGACCAGCGCGGTGTGCTCGAGACGCATGGCCGCTTCAATATCAACGAGAATTGGTACTGGGGCTGGGACGGCTGGCTGATGTCAGACCAGACCTTCCTCCAGGACTACAATCTCATCAGCACGACGACGCGCGAGGTCACCTCGCAGATCTACCTCGTCGGCCAGGGCGACCGGTCCTATTTCGACCTTCGGGCGATGTATTTCACCGGCCTCACTTCCTATGACGTCGAGGCCCAGCAACCCGTCATCCACCCGGTGCTGGACTACAGCAAGACGCTGGGCAATTCCGTGTTCGGCGGCCAGCTCAGCTATGACGTGAACTTCACGAGCCTGACGCGCGACGAGATCGACCTGCGCGCGACCTCCGCTGCCTATGCGCCGCTCGTGCCCGAGCTTTATGACGGGCCGACCAACCAGTGCGACCTCACCCGTGTTGCTGCCGCCGACGCAAACGTTCGTGATGCGTGCCTGATGCGCGGCATGGTCGGCAGCTACAGCCGCCTGTCCGGCGTGGTCGACTGGCGCCGTACCTTCATCGACCAGGCCGGCCAGACCTGGACGCCGTTCTTCAACATGCAGCTCGACGTCGCCTCGGTGCAGGCCCAGACGGAAGACGAGCCCTGGCTCGGCACCGGTGGCGACACGCAGCTGGTGCGTGCCATGCCCGCGGTCGGTCTTGAATACCGCTACCCATTCATCGCGGTGCAGAGCTGGGGCACGCAGACCATCGAGCCGATCGCTCAGGTCATCGTCCGCCCGGACGAAACCCATATCGGCCAGTTGCCGAACGAAGACGCCCAGAGCCTGATCTTCGACGACACCAACCTGTTCGAGATCAACAAATATTCCGGCTATGACCGCGTCGAAGGCGGCGGCCGCGCCAATATCGGCATCCAGTACACCGCCAATTTCAACGATGGCGGCCAGATCAATGCACTGTTCGGCCAGTCCTACCAGCTGTTCGGCACGAACTCCTACGCCAATTACGATATGGCCAACACGGGTGCCGAATCCGGCCTTGAGGATGACGCCTCCGACTATGTGGCGCGGCTCTATTACCAGCCGACGGATAGTTTCTCGCTCGTCAACCGGTTCCGTTTCAACAATACTGACTGGTCGGTCGAACGTTACGAAGTCGAAGGTCGGGCCGTCGTCAACAAGAAACTGACGGTTTCCGCCCTTTACGGCCTCTACACCGCCCAGCCGCTGCTCGGTTACTACGAGGAGCGCGAGGGCATCGTCGGTACTGGCACGTTGAAGCTGGACGATAACTGGAGCCTGCAAGCGGCCGCCCGCTACAATCTCAACCTCGACGAGATCGACTTCACCCTGTTCGGCATCTCCTATATCGATGAGTGCTTCGGCATCGCGCTGAGCTATCGTTCGGACTACACCGAGAGCGGAAACCGGCAGCGCGTGGACACGGTGCTTCTCACTTTCACGTTGAAAACGCTGGGTGAAGCGGGCTTCTCGACCAATGTCGGTTCGAACAGCAGCAGCAATTGAACGGCGGGGTCGCATTGACGCCACATCCGCCGACAAGAACAGCGGGTGAGCGTTCGGTGGAATGTGCCGGGCGCCAATGTGATTGTCAGGATGGAGAGAAGATGCGGGCAGGGTCTTTGATACGGGATGGCTGGCATGCCAGTCGTCATCAGGTCGTGGGCCCGTTCGTTCGCGCGCTCCTCTTCGGCTGCGCACTCGTCGCTTGCTCGCCGCTCCTGCCGGCCCCCGCCCAGGCCCAGCAGATACTGGTGCTCGTGCAGGGCCAGCCCATCACCAGCTTCGATGTCGCCCAGCGCATCAAACTGGCCCAGCTCACCGAGCGACAGACGCTGACGCAGAAGCAGGCGCTTGAGGACCTGATCGACGAGCGCCTCAAGATCGTCACCGCCGAGCGCTTCGGCGTCACGGCAGACAAGGACGAAGTCGACAAGATGTTCGCCCGAATGGGCAGCCGGAGCGGGCGTACGCCCGAGCAGCTGACCCAGGCCCTGGCGCAGTCTGGCCTCGACGCCGGCATGCTCAAGACCAAGATGCGCGCCGACTATGTCTGGAACAACTATGTGCGCGGCCGCTTCTCGTCGGTCGCCACCATCCGGGATTCGGACGTCTTCGCAGCGCTTCAGTCGAAGGGTGAGGACCTCACCCGCGCCCAGCGTACAACGGAATACACCGTGCGCCAGATCGTGCTCGTGGTCGGGCGCACCGCCAACCCCGGCGAGCGTTCTCAGCGCATGGCGGAAGCCAATACCCTGCGCAAGCAGTTCACCGATTGCGAGGCCGGCATCCAGACGGCGCGCGGCATGCGCGAGACCGTCGTTCGGGATCCCGTCATCCGCACCTCGGCCGATATGAGCGCGCCGGTGCGCAAGGTCATGGACGAGACGCCGGTCGGCCAGTTGACCGCCCCGGAAGTCACACGCGCCGGCATCGAGATGATCGCCATCTGCAACCGCCGCGAAGTGGTCGGGGAAAGCGCCCAGAAGCGCGAGGTTCGCGCCGAACTGGAAAACAAGCAGTTCGAAGCGGTGTCGCGCAAGCTCCTCGACGATGCGCGCAAATCCGCCATGATCCAGTACCGCTGAGCGGCGCATGGCACCCCCGCCCGCTCTGGCGCTCACTTTGGGCGAGCCGGCCGGCATTGGCCCCGACATTACCCTCGCGGCCTGGCTGACGCGCCAACAACGCAGCCTGCCGGCCTTTTTCGCCATCGGCGATGCGGCGGTGCTTCGCCGACGGGCGGCTGCGCTCGGCCTCGACGTGCCGGTGCGCGCATGCGCGCCGGAAGAGGCCGCCGCTGTCTTTGCCTCGGCGCTTCCGGTCGTGAGCGCGGGGCCGGCAGTCACCGCCGCGCCGGGCCATCCGGATGAGACCAGCGCGCCGTCTGCCCGCGCGGCGATTGATGACGCCGTGGCCCTGGTGAAGGCCGGACGTGCAACGGCGGTGGTGACCAATCCAATCTCGAAAGCGGTGCTCTACGCCGACGGCTTCGCCTTTCCCGGCCACACCGAATATCTCGCTCATCTCGCCGGCACGCCCGCCCCGCGCCCGGTCATGATGATCTGGTCGCCGGAACTCGCCGTCATCCCCGCCACGATCCACGTGCCGCTCGCCGATGTGCCGCGCCTGCTGACGCGCGAGTTGATCATCGAGACCGCCCGCATCACCGCCCATGATCTCCGGCATCGCTTCGGCATCGAAGCGCCACGCCTCGCCATTTGCGGGCTCAACCCGCATGCGGGCGAAGAGGGCACGCTGGGGCGCGAGGATGAGGAGGTCACCCGTCCGGCTGTCGAAGCGTTGCGGCAGGAGGGAATCGATGCACGCGGACCGCTTCCGGCAGACACGCTGTTCCATGCGGCCGCCCGCGCCACCTATGACGCCGCCATTGGCGCCTATCACGACCAGGTGCTGGCGCCGGCCAAGGCGCTGGCCTTCGATCGCGCGGTCAACGTGACCCTGGGCCTGCCCTTCGTTCGCACCTCGCCCGACCATGGTACAGCCTTCGCTCTTGCCGGGACGGGTCGCGCCGACCCGTCCAGCCTGATCGAGGCCCTGCGTCTGGCTCATCGGCTCAGCGCGCGCGACGCGGCTCGGTCAGGGCGGTAAGGCCTCACGATGAGCATCGACAACCTTCCGCCACTGCGCGACGTCATCCGGGAGCACGGGCTCTCGGCGCTGAAGTCGCTCGGGCAGAACTTTCTGCTCGATCTCAATCTCACCTCGAAGATTGCCCGCACCGCCGGCCGCCTTGAGGATCTCACCGTGATCGAGGTCGGCCCCGGTCCGGGCGGCCTGACCCGGGCGATCCTGGCATTGGGCGCGCGGCGCGTGATCGCCATCGAGCGCGACGCACGCTGCGTGGCGGCACTGGGCGCGGTCGCCGCACACTATCCCGGCCGGCTGGAAGTGACTGAGGGCGACGCGCTGGAGACCGACTATCGCGCCCTCCTCACCCAGGGGGAACGCGCCGTCGTCATCGCCAACCTGCCCTATAATGTTGGCACGCCGCTGCTCGTCGGCTGGCTGTCGGCCGACCCCTGGCCGCCTTGGTATGAGAGCCTGACGCTGATGTTCCAGCGCGAGGTCGCCGAGCGCATCGTTGCCTCGCCAGGCGACGATCATTATGGCCGCCTCGCCGTGCTTACCGGTTGGCGGGCACAGGCGCATATCGCCTTCGACGTGCCGCCTTCGGCCTTCGTACCGCCGCCGAAGGTCACCTCCTCCGTGGTTCATATCGTGCCGCGCCAGGCCCCCCTGCCCTGTTCGCTGAACGCGCTGGAACGCGTCACCGAGGCCGGTTTCGGCCAGCGCCGGAAGATGCTGCGGCAGAGCCTCAAGAGCCTGGGCGTCGACACGGGCGCTCTACTGGAGGCCGCCGGCATCGCCCCGACGGAACGCGCCGAGCGGGTGACGGTTGATGGTTTCGTCGCCCTGGCCAATGCCTGGGTGGCGATGCGGCAAGCTGGAAGGGAGTGAGCGCGGCGGCCCGCGCTCCTTCGCCGCTATTCCACGAGTTCGGCCAGCTCGCGGTCCAGCCGTTCGATCACCGGCTCAAGGCCCGGCTGACGTTCGCGCCGCAGACGCTCGGCGAGCAGGATGTTGCGGAGATTGGCGAAGGTCGAATTCAGATCGGCATTGACCAGCACATAATTGTAATCGCGCCAATGCGCGATCTCGGTACGTGCGTTGCAAAGCCGCTTCTCGATCACGCCGGAGGCATCCTCGGCGCGCCGCTCAAGCCGGGTCTTCAGCTCGGCCGCCGAGGGAGGCAGGATGAACACGCCGACAATGTCCTGGCGCATCTTCTCATAGAGCTGTTCGGCCCCCTGATAGTCGATGTCGAACAGCACGTCCCGCCCGGCGGACAGCGCGGCTTCCACCGGTTCGCGCGGCGTGCCGTAGAAATTGCCGTGCACCTCCGCCCATTCCAAGAGGTCACCGGCGTCGCGCAGCCGCTCGAAGCGCTCGCGGGTGAGGAAGTGGTAATGCACCCCCTCGACCTCGCTCGGCCGCCGCCCCCGCGTCGTCACCGATACGGAGAGGTAGATGTCGGGATTCTGCTCCAGAAGCAGGCGGGCCAGCGTCGACTTTCCAGCCCCGGAGGGGGAGGAAAGGATCAGCATCAGCCCCCGCCGCCCGCCAATGGCGGCGCCTGGGGTCGCGGCATTTTCGTTGGTGTCGCTCACCCTGTCCCTCACTCGATGTTCTGAACCTGTTCGCGGAACTGTTCGACCACGCCTTTCAGCTCCAGCCCGATAGCCGTCAATGAGACGTCATTGGCCTTGGAGCAGAGCGTATTGGTTTCGCGGTTGAATTCCTGCGCGAGGAAATCGAGCCGGCGGCCAATCGCGCCGCCCTCTCCCAGCATGGCGCGCGCCGCCGCCACATGGGTCACCAGCCGGTCCAACTCCTCGCGCACATCCACCTTGGAGGCGATCATCAGCGCCTCCTGGTGCAGCCGATCCGGATCAAAATTGGCGCCTGTATCCATCAGCACGCGGATCTGCTCGGCCAGCTTCGCACGGATGGCCTCCGGCCGCCGTGCGGGATTGGCCTCGGCCGCGGCCGTGAGCCTGGCAATCGCGTCGAGACGATCGCCGAGCACAATCGCCAACGCTGCGCCTTCCTGCACCCGCATCGCGGCGAGATCCGCCAGCGCCTGCTCAAAGCCGGCAATGATGGCCGTCTCCAGCGCCGCCCGCGCCTCGTCGCTTTCCTGCGCCTCGCTGATCTCAAGCACGCCCTTCAAACTGATGAGGCTTTCCAGTTGAACCGGGGGAGCACCGAGATCCTCGGCCACGCGCCGCACCGACTGTGCGATGCTGCGCAACACGGCCTCATTGACGCGCACGCTGACCTCGGGATCCGAGCGCGTCAGCGAGAGATTGGCATTGACGTTCCCGCGCGCGAGGACGCGCGCCGCGCTCTGCCGCAAGCCGTTCTCCAGCCCCTCCCAGCCGCCAGGAAGCCGCAACCGAACGTCGAGGCCCTTGCCATTGACGGATTTGAGCTCCCAGGCCCAGCTCCATGCACCGCTGCTGCCCTGCGCGCGTGCGAATCCCGTCATGCTGGCCAGCGTCATGCCTTCCCCCCTGCCCCGTCCCTGGACGGCGGCCGGACCATAACGGCGGGCGCCTCCAGCCTCAAGCCGGCAACGGCACGTCACTGGCGTCAGTCGACGGGAGTGGCGCCTGTCGTGCCCGACGTGCCGGCCGGCAGCGCCGCCGGGTCGACCTTGCGCTCGCGCTCGATCTGCCGCCAGCGCGCGACGTTCTTGTTGTGCTGGTCGAGCGTCGGAGCGAAGGCGTGTCCGCCGGTGCCATCGGCGACGAAATAGAGATTGTCGCTCTTGGCCGGACGGGCGGTGGCCTCCAGCGAGGCGCGCCCGGGATTGCCGATGGGCCCCGGTGGCAGGGCGGGAATCGTATAGGTGTTGAACGGCGTCGGCGTGGTTATGTCGGTACGGGTGAGCGGCCGCTCCAGCCGGCCCTTGCCGCGCACCAGACCATAGATGATTGTCGGGTCCGACTGCAGCCGCATCTTCTTGTTCAGCCGATTGATGAAGACGGACGCCACCTGCGCCCGCTCCTCGGGAACGCCGGTTTCCTTCTCGACGATGGAGGCGAGGATCACCAGTTCCTGCGGCGATTTCAGCGGAAGATCGGGGTCGCGCTTCTCCCAGATTTCCTTCAGTGTCGCGTCCTGCGTGCGCGCCATACGGCGCAGCAGGTCCTCGCGGGACGTGCCGCGCGTGATCTTGTAGGTGTCAGGCATCAGGCTTCCCTCGCGCGGCACCTGACGTACATTCCCCGACAGTTCCTCGACCGCCAGCACCCGCTCCACGATCTGGTCGCTGGTCAGGCCTTCGGGGATGGTGACGACATATTCGATCACCTTGCCCGAGACGATGGTGTTCAGCACCTGCTGGATGGAAGAGCCGGCAGCGAAGGCATATTCGCCGGCCTTGAGCTTGCCGGAGGCGCGCGTGCCCGCGGCCGCACCGACGAACACCCATTTGTCGTCGATCACCCCCTGCTTGAGCAGCAGATCAGCAATGTCCATCACGCCATAGTCATTGGGGATGATGACCGCCTTCTCTTGGGCCAGCGGACCGGGCGCGTAATAGCGGGTCTTGCCGATCCACAGCGCGCCGCCGCCAAGGACGATGGCGACGATGAGCAGGGTGAACACCATGCTGCCGGCGACGACGAGCGGGTGATTTGCGCGGCGCGACGCCCGGTGCGGATCGCGCTCCTTGCCGGGGGGCGTGGGAGCGGCAGCGCCGGTGGGCGTCGGAGAAGTCGGATCGGTCATCGGATGCCTCGCCTCGCGTTCGCGGGCAGCGCAACGCACTGGCAGACTACCCGGAAAAATGGCGAAAGCGGGAAAGCGACCGCCCCAGGGCGCCGCCCTCCCGCCGTTTGCCGGTCTCGCTCAGTTCGCGTAGCGCTTGAACACGACGGACGCGTTGGTGCCGCCGAAGCCGAAAGAGTTGGACAGCGCATACTCGATCTCACGCTTGCGCGGCGTGTGCGGCACAAGGTCGATCGGCGTGTCGATCGAGGGATTGTCGAGGTTGATCGTCGCCGGGGCGATCTGGTCGCGGATGGCGAGCAGCGAGAAAATCGCCTCCACCGCGCCCGCCGCGCCGAGCAGATGACCGATGGCCGACTTGGTCGACGACATCGAAACCTTGGCGGCATTGTTGCCGAGCAGGCGTTGAACCGCGCCGAGTTCGATCTCGTCCGCCATGGTCGAAGTGCCATGAGCGTTGATGTAGTCGATCTCAGCGGCGGTGATCCCCGCCCGCTTCAGCGCCGCGGTCATGCAGCGGAACGCCCCGTCGCCGTCCTCGGACGGCGCGGTGATGTGGTAGGCGTCGCCCGACAGGCCGTAGCCGACGATTTCGCCATAAATCTTGGCGCCGCGCGCCAGCGCGTGGTCGAGGGCCTCGACCACGACGACACCGGCACCCTCCCCCATGACGAAGCCGTCGCGGTCCTTGTCATAGGGGCGGGAGGCCTTCTCGGGCGTGTCGTTATAGCTGGTCGACAGCGCACGGCAGGCGGCGAAGCCGGCCAGACCGAGGCGATTGATCGAGGATTCGGTGCCGCCCGCCACCATCACATCGGCATCGCCGAAAGCAACCAGCCGGGACGCATCGCCAATGGCATGCGCACCGGTGGAGCAGGCAGTGACGACCGCGTGATTCGGGCCCTTGAGGCCATGCTCGATGGAGACATAGCCCCCGGCGAGATTGATGAGGCGGCCGGGAATGAAGAAGGGGGAAACGCGGCGCGGGCCACGTTCCTGCATCAGCAGCGCGGTCTCGGCGATGCCCTGAAGCCCGCCAATGCCGGAGCCGATCATTACGCCGGTGGCACACTGGTCGTCATAGGAAGAGGGATGCCAGTCGGCATCATCGAGCGCCTGACGCGCCGCAGCCATCGCATAGACGATGAAATCGTCGACCTTGCGCTGCTCTTTCGGCTCCATCCACTGATCGGGATTGAACGTGCCGTCCGAGCCATCGCCGCGGGGTAGCTGACAGGCGATCTTGGCCGGGAGGTCGGAGACATCGAAGCTCTCGACGCGACGGGCCCCGCTCTGTCCGGCAAGCAGACGCTGCCAGGTGATCTCGACACCGCATCCGAGCGGCGTCACCATGCCGAGGCCGGTAACGACGACGCGCCTCATCCGATATCTCCGGAAACGTCACACCAGTAGGCGCCGCGACGGACGAGCCGCCGCAGCGCGCGAGAGCAGGCCTCAGGCCGCGTTCTTTTCCAGGAAGGTGATCGCATCACCGACGGTCAGGATCGTCTCGGCGGCGTCGTCGGGAATCTCGCAGTTGAAGGCTTCTTCAAAGGCCATGACCAGCTCGACGGTATCGAGGCTGTCAGCGCCGAGGTCGTCGATGAAGCTCGCATTCTCGGTAACCTTCTCGGGCTCGACGCCCAGATGCTCGGCTACAATCTTCTTCACGCGCTCGGCAATATCGCTCATCGGTTCACCCTCGTCCGTATCCGGAGGTTGCTACGTTGTACCATTTGGCCCCCGCGCGAACGCGGCTTTGGCGGCCTGCTTTTTTGCCCCGATTACAGGATGTCCCGAACGATTCCGCAATGGAAATGCGGTGTTCAACCCTGTGAGCCGAGGCGGCTGTTAGCACACTTCAAACGCCAAAACCAGCACCGTTAAAGTCCGGTTAAAGGCGCTCGGGCGGGCCTCGTCAGATCATGGCCATCCCGCCATTCACATGCAGCGTCTGGCCGGTGACATAACCGGCCTCGGCGGAGGCGAGATAGACGGCGGCAGCAGCAATATCCTCGGGCGACCCCAACCGCGCGGCCGGGACGGCGGAGAGAATCGCCTGCTTCTGCTTGTCGTTCAGCACGTCGGTCATCGGCGTGGCGATGAAGCCCGGCGCAATGCAGTTCACGGTCACACCACGCGCTGCCACTTCCTTGGCGAGCGCCTTGGACATACCGATCATGCCCGCCTTGGCGGCGGCATAATTGCCCTGGCCGGCATTGCCGGTCACCCCAACCACCGAGGTAATGCCGATGATGCGGCCGGTGCGCCGGCGCATCATCGAGCGAGCGGCGGCGCGGGTGAGGCGGAAGCCGGCGGTGAGGTTCACCGCGATCACCGTGTCCCACATCTCGTCGGTGAGGCGCACGAACAGGCCATCGCGGGTGATGCCGGCATTGTTGACGAGAATGTCCAGCTCGCCCATGGCCTCCTCGGCCTGCGGCACCAGCTGCTCCACCTGCTCGATGTTCGAGAGGTCGCAGGGCAGCACATGGGTGCGCTCGCCCATCTCGGCGGCGAGCGCCTCCAGCACCTCGCGGCGCGTGCCCGACAGCGCCACCGTCGCGCCCTGCGCATGCAGCGCCTTGGCGATCGCACCACCGATCCCGCCCGTGGCGCCGGTGACGAGCGCCGTCTTCCCGGTCAGATCGAACATGGGAAACTCCTGAATTGCTGTCTCAAGCCTGGGCTGCGGAAGCGGCGTAGGCGGCGACATCCTCGGGCGCGCCAACGCTGGTGGCGGCCACCTGACGGGCGATACGCTTGGTGAGGCCGGAAAGCACCTTGCCCGTCCCTACCTCGACCAGCCGGCTCACGCCCTGCTCCGCCATGAAGGCAACGGATTCGCGCCAGCGCACCGTGCTCGTCACCTGCTGGACCAGCAGAGCCCGAATCTCTTCCGGCGTGTTGACTGGCGCGGCAGTGACATTGGCGACCAGAGGCACCCTCGGCGCCTGCACCTCGACGCCCGCCAGCGCGTCGCGCATAGCGTCGGCGGCAGAGGCAATGAGACGGCAGTGGAAGGGGGCTGAAACGGTGAGCGGAATCGCGCGCGAAGCGCCCTCGCGCTTGGCGATCTCGCAGGCCCGCTCGACGGCGACCGCGTTGCCGGAGACGACCACCTGACCGGGCGCGTTGTCATTGGCTATGTCGCAGACCTCGCCCTGCGCCGCCTCGGCGGCAATAGCGGCCACCTTGTCGAAGTCGAGCCCCAGGATCGCCGCCATGGCGCCCGTGCCCACCGGCGTCGCCGCCTGCATCGCAGTGCCGCGCAGGCGCAGCAGGCGCGCTGTATCGGCAATGGAAAGCGAACCGGCGGCGGCAAGCGCCGAGTATTCGCCCAGCGAGTGGCCGGCGACGAAGGCCGCGTCGCGGGCGAGGTCCAGCCCCGCCTCGGCTTCGAGAACGCGGAGCGCGGCGAGCGAGGCGGCCATCAGCGCGGGCTGGGTGTTGGCGGTCAGCGTCAGCGTCTCGATGGGGCCGTCCCACATCACGGCGGAGAGCTTCTCGCCAAGCGCGGCGTCCACTTCCTCGAACACGGCGCGCGCAACCGGGAACTGGTCGGCGAGGGCCTTGCCCATGCCGACGGCCTGGCTGCCCTGACCGGGGAAAACGAACGCGATGCTCATGACGTTGGAAGAACCTATACGCTGAGAATTGGCGGGCGCAGGAACAACGCCCTGCGTTACATGTCAAGTTGCAGCGGCGCGGCCCTGTGGGCAGATGCGCGATTCCTGCGCCCTGGCGGCACGCCATCCTGCGTGGGTGGCGGTGCTGATGTCCGGATGGACACGATGCCGCCGCGCCTTGCGTATATAGAGTGTGGCGGAGGCGGGCCGATGGGGAACGCGGAGCAGCAAAGACTGCCTCTCCTCTCCCCGCGCCTTGATTTCCCGCGTTTTTCGCGTATAAGCCCGCGCACTGTCAGTCCCGGCCGGGGGCTGAACGGACGGTTGCGCTTGGCTTTTTGGCTCCGCGCAGCAGCGCATCCGCGGATTCGCGTCGTCCCGTGTCCCCGCCTTCGAGAATATTCGAGCCTTTCCGGGCTCGAAGGGCTCGGCGTCGGGATGATGGCCGCAATAGTGCGGAACATATGGAAAGGCATGAACATGGCTCTTTACGAGCACGTGTTCCTCGCGCGCCAGGATGTGACGGCGCAGCAGGTCGAGGAACTCACGACACGCTTCAAGGGCGTGATCGAGGCGAATGGCGGCACGGTCTCCAAGACCGAATACTGGGGCGTGAAGACGCTCACCTACCGCGTCCGCAAGAACCGCAAGGCGCATTTCTCGCTGATGAACATCGACGCCCCCCCGGCCGCCGTGGCCGAGATGGAGCGGCAGATGCGCATCGACGAGGATATCCTGCGCTACCTCACCGTCCGGGTCGAGGAGCTTGAGGAAGGCCAGTCGGTCATGCTGCAGAAGCGCGACCGTGATGACCGCGGCGACCGCGGTTTCGGTGACCGCGGCTTCGGCGGCGATCGCGGCTTTGGTGGCGGCGGGCGCGGCTTCGGCGGCGATCGTGGCGACCGCGGCCCGCGCCGCGACCGTGAAGAAGCTCCGGCCAACGTGGAGACTGAGTGATGGCTTTCGGTGGCACCGGCGGCGCAGCCGCGAACTCCTCGGGCGCGCGTCGCCCCTTCTTCCGCCGTCGCAAGACCTGCCCGTTCTCCGGCGCCAATGCGCCGAAGATCGACTACAAGGACGTGCGTCTGCTGCAGCGCTACATCTCCGAGCGCGGCAAGATCGTTCCCTCGCGCATCACGGCCGTCTCGGCCAAGAAGCAGCGCGAACTGGCCCAGGCGATCAAGCGCGCGCGCTTCCTCGGCCTGCTGCCCTTCGTGATCCGCTGATCGCGTGATGACGTTTCCGTCCCCGGCCACGGCCGGGGACGTTTTCTGAACCCCATTTCCGACAGGTTTCCGGCCTTCCGGGGGCCTTGGCTGGGACGGACAATGATCCGCCCCTAACCGCTAAAGGCGGGACAGCGCGTCGATGATACAGAACTGGCTCATAGCGCTCGGCGCCGGCGCGGCGTCCGCTCTCCTCGTGGCGACCGTCTCCACGGGCAGCCCGCTTGCGCTCCCCCTGTTCTATCTCGCCCCCCTGCCCGTCCTCATTGTCGGCCTCGGCTGGACGCACGTTTCCGCACTGGTCGCGGCCTCGACGGCGGCGGTCGCCATCGGCGTGTTCTTCGGCCTCGAACTGCTGACCGCCTATGTCGCTGGCGTCGGTCTCCCGGCCTATGTGCTGGCCTATCTCGCGCTGATGGCGCGCGAGCCGCAGCCGGGCGCGCCGCTGGAATGGTTCCCGGTCGGCCGCATCGTTCTTGCCTCCGGCATTCTTGGCTGCCTCGCCGTGGCGGCACTGATCCCGCTCGTGGCCGGCAGCGTCGAAGGCTATCAGGCCGCGCTGCGCGCGCTGTTCCAGGCGATGTTCGAGGAGACGCCCGGCACCGGCGGGGCAGATGTGGAGCGGATGATCGACCTTCTGGTCCTCATCATGCCGCCGGCCGCCGCTGTCGTGACCATGGTGACGCAGATCGGCAATCTGTGGCTGGCCGCCCACGCCGCTCGTCTCTCCGGCCGGCTTATGCGCCCCTGGCCCGATCTCGCGGCAATTTCGGTGCCGCGTCCGGTCGCCGTCGTGCTCGTGGGCGCTTTCATTGCCGCCAATCTGGCAGGCGGTTTCGTCGGCCTGCTGGCACAGCTGCTCGCCTCAACCCTGGTGATGGTATTCGCCTTTATCGGGCTTGCCGTCATCCACTGGATCACGCGCGGTGCCGCCGGCCGCGCCCTGGTGATCGCCACGGTCTGGATCGCCGCGCTCGCGCTTGGCTGGCCCTTCGCCATCCTCGCCCTGCTCGGCCTCGCGGAGACGCTGTTCGGCGTGCGCTCCCGGTTCCGACGGGGCGGTCCGCCCGGGCGGCCGCCGGCCGCCAACGACATCTGAGATTCCCACCTTCCCGCATTGACGCATTGAATGGAGAACTGAAATGGAAGTCATTCTGCTTGAGCGTGTCGCCAAGCTCGGCCAGATGGGCGAAGTCGTCCGCGTCCGCGACGGCTATGCCCGCAATTTCCTTCTGCCCTCGGGCAAGGCGCTGCGCGCCACCAAGGAGAACAAGGGCCGCTTCGAGTCGATGAAGGCCCAGCTCGAAGCCCGCAATCTCGAACTGAAGTCCGAGGCGGCGAAGGTGGGCGAAAGCCTCAAGGGCACCGAGGTCGTTCTCGTCCGCCAGGCTGGCGAGACGGGTTATCTCTACGGCTCGGTGTCGACCCGCGACATCGCCGACGCGCTGACCGCGGCCGGCTTCTCCGTGGAGCGCCGCCAGATCGTCCTCAACCACCCGATCAAGACCATCGGCGTGCACGAGGTGCCGGTCACCCTCCACCCGGAGGTCGAGGTTACGGTTCGCGCCAATGTCGCCCGCAGCCCCGAGGAAGCTCAGCGCCAGTCGCGCGGCGAGGATCTCAGCGTCGTGCGCGATGACGAGGACGAAGAAGAGTTCCTCGAAGAGGCCGCTGCCGAAGACGGCGACGACGCCGAAGCCGAGCAGGCCTGACACATTACCTTGCGTAATCGGCGCAAAGTCGAAGCCCGGCCAGATATGGCCGGGCTTTTTTGCATAGTCGGAGCCCCCCAGGAGGTTGCGAGTCCGGGAAGCTTGTGATGCAATGATTTGCAGATAATCGACATGCCCAGTGCATGGGCAGGCAGTCTTCGTGCGGAGACGGGCCCTTTAGCGTTGTCTTCGCCGGCTGCCCCGTACTTTGGGATTGGCCGATGGAACGGTTGCTCGCCAAGGTCCTCGCGCGCATTGTGCGCCGTGGCTCTCTGTCCGTGGTCTTCGCCTCCGGTGACTACGCCGTGTTTGGGGACGGCAGCGGACCACCCCTCACCGTACGCTTCACATCTCATGCCTGGCAGCGCCAGATCGTCCTCGATCCCGAACTGAGCTTCGGCGAGGCCTATATGGAAGGCGGCATGGTGGTGGAGCAGGGCGACATCGCCGAGGTGCTCGCGCTGCTGATGGCGCAGGTCGGCCTTGAGGTGCCCAGCGCCAGCGCGCAGTTCTTCCTGCGGCTGCGCTTCCTGTTCCGACGCCTGGCGCAGTTCAACCCGCCAGAGCGTTCGCAAAAGAACGTTGCCCATCATTACGATCTCGATGGACGGCTCTATGCGCTGTTCCTCGACGCCGACCGGCAATATTCCTGCGCTTATTTCGAGACGCCCGACCAGTCGCTGGACGATGCACAGCTGGCCAAGAAGCGCCATATCGCGGCCAAGCTGCTGTTTGACCGGCCGGGTCTGTCCGCGCTCGACATTGGCTGCGGCTGGGGCGGGATGGGACTTTACCTCGCCGCCCATGCGGGAGCGAAGGTCACCGGAGTGACGCTGTCGCAGGAACAGCATGGCGTGGCCCGCTGTCGCGCCGAGGAGCGGGGTCTCGCCGGGCGAGCCGATTTCCGCCTGCAGGATTATCGCGACGTGGAAGGCCCGTTCGACCGCATCGTCTCCGTCGGCATGTTCGAGCATGTCGGCGTCGGGCATTACGAGGAGTACTTCGCCAAGGTCGCGGCGCTCATGAAGGAGGACGGCGTCGCGCTCATCCACTCCATCGGCCGCTCGGAAGGTCCGGGGATCACCAATCCCTGGATCGCCAAATACATCTTCCCCGGTGGCTATATCCCCGCCCTCTCCGAGGTGCTGCCGGCGATCGAGAAGGCGGGGCTTCTCGTCACCGATATCGAGATCCTGCGCCTGCATTATGCCGAGACGCTGAAAGCCTGGCGGGAGCGTTTCCTCGCCCATCGCGAGGAGGTGGAGCGGCTCTACGATGCGCGTTTCGTGCGGATGTTCGAGTTCTACCTCGCCTCGTCCGAGATGGCTTTCCGCCACCAGGGGATGATGGTGTTCCAGGTGCAGCTGGCCAAACGGGAGGGCGTGGTGCCGATGACCCGCAGCTATATTGCGCAGGGCGAAGCGGCGCTGCGGGGCATGGAGAACCAGAACCGGCCCGGTCTGCGATTGGCTGGTGAGTAGCCCGCAACCTCTGGCCGCCGGGTCGGTGGTGGTGGAATCCCGTCAAGCGAGATTCGGCTTTCCACAGGCGCTCCACAAGACAAAATAGGCTCCGCGCGATTCGCCCCGGACATCTGCCCGGTGCGGCGTTAGCTGTGGCGTCGACCCACCCGCACCCGGAACAGCCATGCTCGATTCTCCGAACCGCCCACCGGCGGAGACCGATGCGTCCTATCGCACCGCCCCGCACAATATCGAGGCCGAGCAGGCGCTGCTGGGGGCGATCCTCGTCAACAACGAGGCCTTCTACCGCGTATCCGACTTTCTCGAGCCGCGGCACTTCTTCGAGCCGATCCATGTCGCCATCTTCGAGACGGCGTCCGCGCTGATCCGTGCCGGCAAGGTGGCGACGCCCGTCACGCTGAAGACCTTTCTGCCGGCCGATTTCGACGCCGGCGGACTGACGGCGCCGCAATATCTCGCCCGCCTTGCGGCGGAAGCGACGACGATCATCAATGCCGAGGATTACGGGCGCACCATTTACGACCTCTCGGTACGGCGCGATCTCATCCAGATCGGCGAGGAGATCGTCAACGAGGCCTATGAGGCCCCGATCGACGCCACACCGCAGGAGCAGATCGAGGAAGCGGAGAAGCGGCTCTACGAGCTGGCTGAAACCGGCCGCTACGATGGCGGTTTCATGCGCTTCAACGACGCGCTGAAGGAAGCCGTCGACATGGCGAGCCGCGCCTTCCAGCGCGACGGCCACCTCTCAGGCACCGCCTCCGGCCTCGACGATCTCGACCAGATGATGGGCGGGCTGCAGCCCTCGGACCTCATCATCCTCGCCGGCCGTCCGGCGATGGGTAAGACCTCGCTCGCCACCAACATCGCCTTCAACGTCGCGGCGGCGTACACATCGGAGACACTGCCCGACGGCTCGATCCGCGCGGTGGATGGCGGCGTGGTCGGCTTCTTCTCGCTGGAAATGTCGGCGGAGCAGCTCGCCACCCGAATTCTCGCCGAACAGGCCGAGATCGCCTCCTACAAGATCCGACGCGGCGACATCTCCGAGCACGAATTCGACAAGCTCGCCAGCTGCGCCCAGATGATGCAGACGATCCCGCTCTATATCGACGACACCGGCGGCATCTCCATCGCCCAGCTGCGTGCCCGCGCCCGGCGGCTGAAGCGCCAGCGCGGTCTCGATTTCATGGTGGTGGACTATCTCCAGCTGCTCACCGGCTCCTCCAAGAGCTCATCGCAGGGCCGCGTACAGGAGATCACCGAGATCACCACCGGCTTGAAGGCGCTGGCGAAGGAACTCGGCGTGCCGATCATGGCGCTCTCGCAGCTCTCGCGTCAGGTCGAGGCCCGCGACGACAAGCGTCCGCAATTGTCCGATCTTCGCGAATCCGGTTCGATCGAGCAGGATGCCGACGTGGTGATGTTCGTGTTCCGTGAGGAATACTACCTCAAGGGCCGCGAGCCGAAGGAAGGCACCGAGGAATGGTTCAAGTGGGACCAGGACATGAAGGCCGCCCAAGGCATCGCCGAAATCATCATCGGCAAGCAGCGCCACGGACCGACCGGCACGGTGAAGGTCTCGTTCGAGCCGCAGTTCACCCGCTTCTCCAATCTGGTGCAGTCGGACCGGCTGCCTGAGCCGTGAGAGCCCATTGTGAGTTCTGATCCCCTCCCGCTCGCCGAGGCCGGCGGTCTTCTCACACTGGACCTCTCGGCCCTGGCGGCGAATTATCAGGAACTGGCGCGGCGCGTCGCGCCGGCCGCCTGCGCCGCCGTGGTCAAGGGCGACGGCTACGGCATCGGCCTCGCGGCGGCCGCCACCACGCTCTGGCACGCCGGCGCCCGCAGCTTCTTCGTCGCCCTGCTGAGCGAAGCCCGGCGCCTGCGCGCCCTTCTCCCCGACGCCGAGATCTTCGTTCTCAACGGCTTGTTTCCCGGTACCGAGGCTGCCTACCAGGAGAACGGGCTGCGGCCGGTGCTCGGCAGCATGGACGAGATTGGGAGCTGGCGCGATTTCTGCGACCGTATCGGCCAGGCACTGCCCGCCGCCATCCATGTCGACACCGGCATGAACCGGCTGGGCCTGACCCCGGCCGAGGCGGTGAACGTGGCGGAGGGCCGGCACGAACTCGGCTTTCCGCTCGCCCTGCTGATGAGCCATCTTGCCTGTGCCGACGAGCCGGACCACCCGCTCAATGCGCGCCAGCTGGAGGACTTCCGCGCCATCGCCGCGCTGTTCCCGGGCGTGCGTGCCTCGCTGTCCAACTCTGCCGGGGCGCTCGGTGACCCCGCCTATCATTTCGATCTGGTCCGACCCGGCATCGCCGTCTATGGCGGGCGCCCACGGGCGGATGTCGCGCCGCTGCGGCCGGTGGTGCGGCTCGAACTGCGTATCGCCCGCATCCGCCACGTGCATGAGGGTGAAACGGTCGGCTATGGCGGCGCCCACACCGCCATCCGCCCTTCGCGCGTCGCCATTCTCTCCGCTGGCTATGCCGACGGCATCCCGCGTCTTGCGGGTGCATCCGACCTGCGCCCCGGAGCTGAGGCCGTGGTGGCTGGCCATCGCTGCCCGTTGATCGGCCGCATCTCGATGGACCTGCTCGCCGTCGACATCACCGAACTGCCCGAGGATGCGGTCCAGCTCGGCGATTTCGCGACCCTGCTCGGTGACGGGCTCACGCTCGACAATCTGGCGCGCCACTCCCAGACCATCGACTACGAAATCCTCACCTCGCTCGGCCGCCGCTACCACCGGCGAACCGTCCCCGCGGCTCAAGAGATTTGATCCCGGTTTGTTCCCGCGCTAGAAGCGCGGGACACTCTCAGTGCGGGACCCCTTCTCCATGGCCAAGCGCAGCACCAGCTTTCTCTGCCAGATCTGTGGCGCCGTACATGCGCGCTGGCAGGGCCGGTGCGATGCCTGCGGCGCGTGGAACTCGATCGCCGAGGAAACCACGGCGGCCGACACGATGCCCGCCACGCTGCGCGGCGGACGGCGCGGCCGGCTGATTGCGCTGGAAAGCCTCACCGGCACCTCGGAAGACGCGCCCCGCGTGCAGGTCGGCATTTCCGAACTCGACCGCGTGGCTGGCGGCGGCATCGTGCCCGGCTCGGTGCTGCTGATCGGCGGCGATCCCGGCATCGGCAAGTCGACCCTGCTGATCCAGGCCTCGGCGAAGCTCGCGAGCGCCGGGCATCGCATCATCTATGTCTCCGGTGAAGAAGCCGTCGCCCAGGTGCGCCTGCGCGCGGAGCGGCTCGGCCTCTCCGGCGCGCCGGTGGAACTCGCCGCCGAGACCAATGTCGAGGATATCGTCGCCACCCTCTCGGAAGGCCGCCGGCCCGCACTGGTGGTGATCGATTCGATCCAGACCATGTGGACCGACACGGTGGAGTCCGCGCCCGGCACGGTGACACAGGTGCGCTCCTCGGCGCAGATCCTTATCCGCTACGCCAAGCGCGCCGGCGCCGCCGTCATTTTGGTCGGCCATGTGACCAAAGACGGCCAGATCGCCGGCCCGCGCGTGGTCGAGCATATGGTCGACGCCGTGCTCTCCTTCGAGGGCGACGGCGCCCATCATTTCCGCATCCTGCGCGCGCAGAAGAACCGCTTTGGGCCGACCGACGAGATCGGCGTGTTCGAGATGACGGGCCTCGGCCTCGCGGAAGTGGCCAACCCGTCCGCCCTGTTCCTGTCGAACCGCGACAGCGGCGCGCCCGGTACGGCGGTCTATGCGGGCATGGAGGGCACGCGGCCGGTGCTGGTGGAAATCCAGGCGCTTGTCGTGCCGACCAGCCTCGGCACGCCGCGCCGGGCCGTGGTCGGCTGGGACCCCAGCCGCCTGTCCATGGTGCTCGCCGTGCTGGAAGCGCGCTGCGGCATCAAGCTCGGTGCGCATGATGTGCATCTCAACGTCGCGGGCGGTTTCCGCATCAGCGAGCCGGCGGCGGATGTGGCCGTGGCGGCGGCGCTCATCTCGTCGCTTTCCGGTGCGGTGCTGCCGCCCGATGGCGTCTATTTCGGCGAGGTCAGCCTCACCGGTGCGGTGCGCGCCGTGCCGCATGCGGTGGCGCGGCTCAAAGAGGCGGCGAAGCTCGGCTTCACCCGCGCCGTGGCGCCGGCGGCCAAGGGAACGGCAGCCAACGGACGCGACGCCGGCGAGGCGCCGCTGGCGGTCGATGCCATCAGCTCTCTTGGGGATATCGTCGCCACCATCGCGGCCAAGGGATCGCGCCGCAGCAGCGACAAGGCGCAAGAGGGATGACGCGCGAGCCTCACCGCGCTATACCTCGCGCGGCCCGCTGCGGGGCCGGATCAGTCCAGATTCGCTGCGCTTTCGCGTGAAGCCAGCCCCACCACGGTGAGATCGTCTTGACGCTCCTCGACATCATCCTGATCGCCGTGATGGTCGTATCCGGCCTGCTCGCCATGGTGCGCGGCTTTGTGCGTGAGGTCTTCGCCATCGTCTCGTGGGTGGCCGCCGCGCTGGTGACGCTCTATGCCTATCCGCACGCTTTGCCCTTCGCCAAGCAGTACATCAGCAACGACACCTTCGCGATGGCGGCGACTGTCGGTTCGCTGTTCATCATTACCCTGTTGATCGTCTCGATCATCACGGTGCGGATTTCCGACCTCGTGCTCGACAGCCGCATCGGCGCGCTCGACCGCACGCTCGGTTTCCTGTTCGGCCTGGCCCGCGGCTTCCTCATCATGGTTGTGGCGTTCCTGTTCTTCAACTGGCTGGTCCAGAACGAGCAGGGCCAGCCCGAGTGGATTCGCGACGCGCGGACCAAGCTGGTCTTGCAAAGTGCGGGTGACTGGCTCATCTCCATCCTGCCGGAAGACCCCGAGAGCCTCATCCGTGAGATGCGCAGCTCGAAGGACGCCGAGCCGACCGAACCGCCGCCCGAGCCCGTCGCACCGGGCAGCGCGCCGGCCACGCCGAGCCCGGTGACGCCGTCGGCGCCTTAATTCGACCGTGCCCGTGCGCCAAGCGTCCCGGGCACAGTTGCTTTTGAGCAGAGTGGAGCGGGCGCAGCCTTGACCTGCGCCGAGGAGCGAAGACCCTATGGCCGATCTGATGGGTGATCACGTGGCGTCGAAATCGGCGCAGCCGGACGATTTCTACGACGACTACGGGGACACGCTGCGCGAGGAGTGCGGCGTGTTCGGCATTTACGGCCACCCCGATGCTGCGGCTATCACCGCCCTCGGCCTGCATGCACTGCAGCATCGCGGCCAGGAAGCGGCTGGCATAACCACTTATGACGGAAGGCGTTTTCACTCCGAGCGGCGTCTTGGCCTGGTGAGCGATGCCTTCTCCGACGGCGAGGCGATCAAGCGCCTGCCGGGTCATATCGCGGTCGGCCATGTGCGCTATTCGACCACAGGCGAAACCATCCTCCGCAACGTTCAGCCGCTCTTCGCCGAACTCGATGGCGGCGGCTTCGCCATTGCCCATAATGGCAATCTGACCAACGGCCTCACCCTGCGCCGCCAGCTCATCCGCGACGGCGCGATCTGCCAGTCGACCTCCGATACCGAGGTGATGCTCCACCTCGTCGCCCGCTCCAAGCGCGCGCGCTTCACTGAACGTTTCATCGATGCGCTGCGTTCGCTCGAAGGCGCCTATGCCTTTGTCGGCCTCACCAACAAGAAGCTGGTCGGCGCCCGCGACCCTCTCGGCATTCGCCCGCTGGTGCTTGGCGAGCTCGACGGCCACCCGATCCTGACCTCCGAGACCTGCGCCCTCGACATAATTGGTGCGCGTCACGTGCGGGACATCGAGCCCGGTGAGGTGATCGTCTTCTCCTCCGACAAGGTGGAGACGCTGCGCCCGTTCGGCAGCGTGCCGCCGCGACCGTGCATCTTCGAGTACATCTATTTCGCCCGCCCGGACTCGGTGGTCGGCGGCCGCTCGGTCTATCAGGTCCGCAAGACCATGGGCATGCAGCTCGCGGCTGAAGCGCCGGCCGACGCTGATCTCGTGGTGCCGGTGCCGGATTCCGGTGTGCCGGCGGCGATCGGCTATTCGCAGGCCTCTGGCCTGCCCTATGAGCTCGGCATCATCCGCAATCACTATGTCGGGCGCACCTTCATTCAGCCGACCCAGTCGGTACGCGACCAGGGCGTGCGGATGAAGCACTCGGCCAACCGCGCCGTCGTCGAGGGCAAGCGCATCGTGCTGATCGACGATAGTCTCGTGCGCGGCACCACTTCGGTGAAGATCGTTCGCATGATGCGCGAAGCCGGTGCCCGCGAGGTGCATTTCCGCATTTCCTCGCCGCCCATCACCCATCCCGACTATTACGGCATCGACACGCCCGACCGTGACAAGTTGCTGGCGGCGACGCATGACCTCGAAGGCATGCGCCGCTATATCGGGGCCGACAGCCTCGCCTTCCTTTCCATCGACGGCATCTACAAGTCGATGGGCTATGAGGGCCGCGACCCGCTCCGCCCGCAATTCACCGACCATTGCTTCACCGGCGAATACCCCACCCCGCTGTCGGATCGCGACGGCGAAGTGTCGCCGCGCCAGCTCTCGCTGCTGGCTGAGGCGAGCTGAGCGGCATGGTCGAGCTGCGCGAGTGGCATCGCGGCCGGCTGATTGACCACATCTCACTGGTCGTCGCCGATTATGAGGCCTGCCGCCGCTTCTATGCGGCGGTGCTTGCCGTGCTCGATGTGCCGCTCGTGGAAGGCGATGGCTATTTCTTCGCCGACGAGCTCTTCGTCTCGCCCGGCGTGCCGACCACCGGACGCGCGCATATCGCCTTCCAGGCGGGCGACGAGGAGACGGTGCGCCGCTTCCACGCCGCCGCCCTCGCCCATGGCGGCCGGGACAAAGGACCACCGGGGCTGCGTGACTATCACCCCGGCTACTACGCCGCCTTCGTGCTTGATCCCGAAGGCAATAACATTGAAGCGGTCTTCCACGGCCCGACCCGGCGTTCTGCGCCGTCCGTGGTCATGACCGACGACAAATGAACCTTCAAGGAAACGCCATGTCCGACCTTCCTGCGGCCGAAGCTGCCCTGCGCCCGCTCGATGGCCGCATCGCCCTCGTCACCGGCGCCACACGCGGCATCGGCCGGGCGACCGCCCTCGCTCTTGCCGCCGCCGGTGCGCATGTCGTGGCGGTGGGTCGGACCAGCGGTGCGCTGGAGGAGCTCGACGACGCGATCATCGCAGCGGGCTCGACGGCAACGCTGGTGCCGCTCGACATCAAGGACGGCGAGGGTATCGACCGGCTCGGCGGCGCCCTTTACGAGCGTTTCGGTCGACTCGACATTTTCGTCGGCAATGCCGGCGTGCTGGGCCCGATGACCCCGTTGGCGCAGATCGAGCCGAAGGAGTGGAACGACACGCTTGCGGTGAACCTCACCGCAAACTGGCGCCTTATCCGCTCGCTCGATCCGCTCCTGCGGCTCTCAACGGCCGGACGCGCTGTCCTCGTGTCGTCCGGCGCCGCTCACAAGGCCCGGCCGTTCTGGGGCGCCTACGCCGTCACCAAGGCGGCTGTGGAGGTGCTTGCGCGCACATGGGCGGCCGAGGTCGAGAACATTTCCAGCCTCAGGGTGAACCTCATAAATCCCGGTCCGATCCGCACCCGGATGCGTGCCAAGGCCTTCCCGAGCGAAGATCCGGACACGCTGCCGAGCCCGGAAGAGCTGGCGCAGGCTATCCTCGCGCTATGCCTGCCGAGTGTCGAGGTAACGGGTCAGCTCTATGATTTTCCGACGTGCGGCTTTAAAGGTTTCCTGATACCCTCCTGAGCGGACGAACGGTTGAGGGGCTGAGTTTTGGAGATTTTGATCGGCACCAACCATCTTGCGCTGATGGCGGGTTCCGAGTTGATATGTCTGGAATTTGCCCATTATTTCCGCAGCTTGGGACATCGCGTCACGCTGTTCGCCAATGTCGCGGCGGACCCGATGGCGGGCCTGTTCAAGTCGCTGCTCGGACTGGAAATCGTCACCGACCCAAGGGCGATTGCGCCTTTTTCCTATGATGTCGTCTATCTCCAGCATCATGTCGCAGGGTTGTTCGACTACCGTCTGGACTCCGCTTCGCGCGAGCGCACGGCGTTTGTGTTCGGCAAATTGGGACGCCGAACGTTCATGGAAAGCGGCGGCTGGCGGTTTGATCGCCAGCTGGCCGACGCCTATATGGCGAATTCCGAGGAAACCGCGCAAAGACTCGCCGAGCTTGAGCTAACCGCGCCCGTTTCCGTTTTCTACAACGCCGCCCCGTCGGCTTATTTCCGGCAACCTCCCGAAGCCTCGCGAAAGCTGGGGAGGATCACGGTCATCACCAACCACCTCGATCCTGCTCTGGCCGCCGCGCTGGACCAACTCTCGCTCGACATCAAGGTCGAGCGCATCGGGCTTCAATTCCGCCAAAGGCTGGTGAGCCCCGAACTGATCGGCCGTTCCGACCTCGTCATCAGCATCGGCAAGACGATCCCCTACGCGCTTGCCGCGCACGTGCCCGTCTATATCTACGACCATTTCGGCGGCCCGGGCTATCTCACGGCCGACAACTTCGCCCTGACAGCGCGATTCAACTTTACCGGCCGCTGCTGCGAGCGGCGGCTGGATCCGGGTGAAATCGCCCGCGAGATCACCGCAGGCTATGCAACCGCGGATGCGTTCGCCCGGGCACTGGGCGATTCAGTGCTCGAGCGTTACCGGCTGGAGCCCCATCTCGACGCCATGCTCGCCGTGCCGCCCTCCCACAACGCCGCACGTGCGGAAAAGCTGGCGCGCGACCCCATGATCGCGCAGGAGCGCCTTCTGGCCGCTGATCTGCGCGAGCACTGGCGCAACGCGCAGAACCAGCAGCGGCAGGGACTAAGGTTCAGACACTCCGTGCGCCGCTGGCTTGCCGCCAGCCGCCGCTGGACACGCCACGCCGCCCGCAAAGGGCTGCATGAACTGAGCAAACTGCCTCAGTCCTTCTCGGCGTAGGGATTGTCCTTTTCGCGCAGCGTCAGGCGTATCGGAACGCCGGGAAGGTCAAAGGTGGTGCGCAGATTGTTGACGAGATAGCGCACATAGCTTTCCGGCAGCGCATCGGCGCGCGAGCAGAACAGCACGAAGCTCGGGGGACGCGCCTTGGGCTGGGTGATGTAGCGCAGCTTGATGCGACGCCCCGACACGGCCGGTGGCGGGTGCTGGTCGGTGGTCTCGATCAGCCAGCGGTTCAGCGGATTGGTGGAGACGCGGCGGTTCCACACCTCATGCGTCTGCTGCACCGCCCGCACGAGGCGGTCGAGCCCTTCTCCGGTGAGACCCGAGACCAGCACCACCGGGGCGCCCTTCACCTGCGGCAGCCGATCATCGGCCTCCTGGCGCATGCGGGTGACGAAGCCCTGCTGATCCTTCACCAGATCGGATTTCGAGATCGCCAGCACCACAGCCCGCCCCTCGCGCTCGACGAGGTCGGCGATGCGCACATCCTGCTCCTCAAAGGGATGGGTGGCGTCCATCAGCACGATGACGACTTCGGCGAAGCGCGCGGCACGCAACCCGTCGGCGACTGACAGTTTTTCCAGCTTGTCGTCAATGCGCGCCCGCTTGCGCATGCCGGCCGTATCGAAGACGCGCAGTTCCACGCCGTGGCGTTCCACATCCACGGCGATGGAGTCGCGTGTGATGCCGGCTTCAGGCCCGGTCAGCAGCCGGTCTTCGCCCAACAGGGCGTTGATGAGAGTCGATTTGCCCGCATTCGGCCGCCCGAGAACGGCGACGCGTATGCGTCGCCCGGCCTCCGGGTCGATCCCTTCGTCCTCGTCCTCTTCATCCGGCAGGCAAAGCGCCAGCGCACGAAGCAGGTCGGCCATGCCATCGCCATGCTCGGCGGAAAGCTCCACCGGCTCGCCGAGCCCGAGGGAGTAGGCATCGAGCGTGCCGCTTTCAGATCCCTTGGCTTCAGCCTTGTTGGCGACGAGGATGGTGTGCTTGCCGGAACGCCGCGCCAATTCGCCAAACGCTCGGTCACTCGGTGTGACGCCGGCCTTGGCGTCGATCAGGAACAGCAGCACATCGGCATCGGCGATGGCGGCTTCCGTCTGGGCGCGCATACGGCCTTCGAGCGATTCCGCCTTGGCCTCCTCCAGCCCCGCCGTGTCGATGACACGGAAGGAGAGATGGCCGAGCCGCGCATCCCCCTCGCGCCGGTCGCGGGTGACGCCCGGGCGATCATCGACCAGCGCAAGGCGCTTGCCGACCAGACGATTGAACAGCGTCGACTTGCCGACATTCGGCCGGCCGACAATCGCGACGGTCATCGTCATTGGAAAAAGGGGCCTCCGCGCCCGTCAGCTTTACCGGGCCGGCGCAGTAGCGCTCGCCGCTCCGGCCGCCGGCGGCTCGTTCTGGTAGGGATTATAGGCCGAATTCGCCGGCTGCGGCGGGGCCTGATTATAGTCGACCCCCGGAACACCTTCGGGGAAAACCGGCTGGCGCGCGCCGGGAAGCGGCTTCTCGCGTTCGTTGAACGGGTTGATCGCGTCGAGCGTCTCGCAGCCGGCGGCAGCCAGCGTCAGACCGAGAACCGGCAGCAGAAACAGGGCGCGGCGCAGGCGGGAACGATAAGAGGACGTGTCACGGCGCATCAGCACCTCCTCACGGCGCGGGGGGAGCGGAAGCCGGCGGCGTGGCCGGAACGGGCTCGGCAGGGGCCGGCGTGGCGGTGGGCGTCGCGGCGGGAGCGGCCGCCGCAGGCACGGCAGCTGCCGGCACCGGCATCGAAGAGGCCGCGAGCGTGCGCATCAGCTCGGCGCGGCGGCGCAGACCGGGCGGCGTCTGCCCATCGTTGAGGATCGCGGTGAAGGTCTCCGTCGCCGCTTTATAGTCGCCGGCCTTGTACTGGGCGAGGCCGATGATCTCGCGGGCGGAGTGGCGGAACGCCCCCTCGGGCGTGTCGAGCGGCTTCATCCGACCTTCGATGTCGGCGAGCGAAGCCGTATCGACCAGCAGCAGCGCCGCGCGAACCTGGGCGACATTCTGCATCAACGCGCTGACCGACGGGTCCTTCGCCAGCGCGTCGTAATCCGCGACGGCAGCGGCGGCATCGGTCTTGGCAAGTTCGTCGGCCGCTCGGAAACGCGCGAGGAGCCGGTAGCCGCTGGTGCCGTCCTTCTCCAGCGCGACGAAAGCAGCTTCGGCTTCCGCCGTCTTGCCCTCGGAAGCCAGCTTCTGGGCCGCCTCGAATTGCGCGCCGGCAGCCTGATCCTGCTTCAGCTTCCACCATTCATAACCGCGCCAGCCGGCGACGGCGACGACGATGAGCACGGCCAGGCCGATGACAAAGCCGCCATAGCGGGTCCACAGGCGGCCGAAACGCTCGCGGCGCAGGTCCTCGTCGATCTCGTTGAAGATGTCAGCCATGAAACGTCCGTGAGCAACTCGTCGCGGGCCGCCGCAGCAAGGCGGGGCCGGTACTGATAAAGGGCCGCGTAAACTACCGATGCGGCTTGAACAAGGCAAATCGCGCGGCGGACGGGGCGGCGCCGCGCTTTGCCCGGGAAAGACGCCGCCTATCCCTTCTTGGGGGCGTAGACATGCTCCGGGCCGGGGAAGCTGCGCGCACGCACCTCGCTGGCATAGGCCTCCACAGCGGCGCCGATGGCGGGCCCGATTTCGGCGAACTTCTTGACGAAACGGGGCACGCGGTCGGACAGGCCGAGCATGTCTTCCAGCACGAGAATCTGCCCGTCGCAGGCCGGCGAGCCGCCGATAGCGATCGTGGGAGGAGCAACCTCTTGCGTGATCTGGCGGGCCAGCGGCTCGGAAATCGCCTCCAGCACGATGGAAAAGGCGCCGGCATCGGCGATGGAGCGGGCATCGTCGAGAATCAGCGCCGCGCTCGCCTCATCGCGGCCCAGCGCCTTGAACGAGCCGAGCGTGTTGATCGCCTGCGGCGTCAGGCCGACATGGCCCATGACCGGCACACCGCGATCGGCGAGAAAGCGCACCGTCTCCGCCATGCGGCGGCCGCCTTCCAGCTTCACGGCGCCAGCGCCGCTTTCCTTCAGCACCCGTGCGGCGGTGGCGAAGGCCTGCTGCGGGGACCCCTCATAGGAACCGAAGGGCAGGTCTACCACCACCAGCGCCCGCGCCGAGCCGCGCATCACCGCCTGCCCCTGCAGGATCATCATGTCCACGGTCACCGGCACGGTGGTCTCCATGCCGTGCATCACCATGCCGAGCGAATCGCCCACCAGCATGAAGTCGACATGCGGGTCGATCAGGCGGGCGGTGTGGGCGTGGTAGGCGGTCAGCGAGACAATGGGCTCGCCGCCCTTCTTCGCGCGAATGTCCGGAGCGGTAAGGCGGCGGACAGCGGACTGAACGGACATGTCAGGCGATTTCCTCGTTTTCCTGCATGGGCTTGCTCAGCCCATGACCGGCACCCCGACGATGTAAGGGTGGAACCAGAAAGAGAGGAAGGCATAAAGCACGACACCCAAGCCCACCGCAACGAGATCGCCCCACCAGTTGCGCGGCGCCACGGGGAGCGGCGCCTTCCGGCGCTTGGCCATGATCCGCAGCACCACCGCCCAGGCGAGGATGACGACAGCGAGCGTCACCGTCGCAGCGTCGCCATTGGCGAGAAGATGCGCCAGCGCCCAGGTCTTGATGGCGACGAGGAAGGGAAACTTCAGCCACGCCTTGATATGGCTCGGCACCAGCGCCGCCACGGCGAAGATGGACGAGAACAGCATGAGCAACAGAGCCAGATGGCGCAGACCCACCGGCGGATCATAGAGTTGCGCCGGCCCTTCCGCACGCCACTGGCCGAAGCCATAGGCGATCATCAGCACGCCGGCGATGGCGAGGACGCCATGCACGATGCGATAGGTGGTGGCCCCCGGCTGCGCCGTGGCCGCTGCGGCCATTTTGCGGCGCGCGGCAATGATGTGAATGGCAACGAACAGGGCGAGCCCCGCCAGCATCAGGATCATGATCATCCTCCCCGTGTGACGGCGCGCACGCTAGAGCGTTTCCAACCCCCGCGCCATCCGGGCAAGGGTCGACTTTTTGTCCCGCTCTCGCCGATGCTGGGGTGCCGCGGCAATGCGTAAACCATAGGGCGCGTCCGCTCTCCCACCGCCGACGCGCGCATGCCACAATGATGACACCATTAGTGGGAGGAGCGGGAATGAAAGCCGTGCTGGCGTTTCTTGCGCTGGGTCTTGCGTCGGCTCTCGTACAGCCGGCATCCGCCCAGTCCATGCGGATGGCGGCTGTCGACGCGCCGCCGGCAACGGTCGCAGCGCCGCCGGAAATGAGCCCGCCCTCCACGGCTACCCCAGCCGCGCTCTCCGCGCCCGCCGTATCCACCACGCCGGACGGCGCTCTCCCCGTGGCCGCGCCGTCGGCTACTTCGCCACCGATGGAGGCGGCATCGGCCGCTCCCCTCCCCACCCCGCTGGAAGCCGCGGCGGTGCCGCCGCCCGACGTGGAGGTGGTTATCAGCCTTTCCAAGCAGCGCATGGTGGTGTCGGTCGCCGGCAAGGAGCGCTATGCTTGGCCGGTTTCGACCGCCCGCAAGGGCTACCGCACCCCGCTCGGCACCTACCGGCCGGAGCGCATGCACAAGCGCTATTTCTCGCGCAAATACGACAATGCGCCGATGCCCTACGCGATCTTCTTCCACCGTGGCTGGGCGATCCACGGCACGAACGCCATCGGCCGGCTCGGCCGCCCCGCTTCGCATGGCTGCGTCCGCCTGCACCCGAACAATGCTCGTGCACTCTTCGCCCTGGTAAGCGAACATGGCCGCGCCAACACGCAGATCACCGTCAGCCGCTGAGAGCGGGCCGGAAGGCGGCGCAGGTCACGCCGCCTTCTTCACATCCTTCACATCGGTGAAGACGATGCCCGGCCAACGATCGCCGGTGTAGCCGATCATGAAGGCCGAGGGGCTGAGGAACACCAGATCGCCATCCAGGTCCTCCGCCGTCGACAGACGATTGCCGGCGGCGAAATCCGCGAGCTTCTTGGGGTCCTCTGACGACACCCAGCGGGCCAGCTGGAATTCCGACATATCGAAGCCGACCTCCAGCCCGTATTCGGCCTCCAGCCGGTTCTTCAGCACGTCGAGCTGCAACGGGCCGACAACGCCGACCAGCGCGGGCGAGCCGTCGGTGGGACGGAACACCTGCACCACACCTTCCTCGGCCATTTCCTGCAGCGCCTGCTTCAGTTTCTTGGCTTTCATCGCGTCGGGCAGCTTCACCCGGCGCAGGATCTCCGGCGCGAAGGACGGCACACCAACGAAATTGATGTCCTCGCCCTCGGTCAGCGTGTCGCCGATACGCAGATTGCCGTGGTTGGGAATGCCCACCACGTCGCCGGCATAAGCTTCTTCGGCAAGCTGGCGATCCTGGGCGAAGAAGAACTGCGGCGTCGCAAGACTCATCGGCTTGCCGGTGCGCACCAGCTTCGCCTTCATGCCGCGCTGCAGCTTGCCCGAGCACAGGCGGGCAAAGGCGATGCGGTCGCGATGGTTCGGATCCATGTTCGCCTGGATCTTGAACACGAACGCAGTCATCCGCGCTTCCTCGGCCTCAACCTTGCGCTTGTCCGCCTGCTGCGCGCGCGGCGGCGGGGCGTAGCGGCCGAGCCCTTCCAGCAGGTCGCCGACGCCGAAATTGCGCAGCGCCGAGCCGAAATAGACCGGCGTAAGATGCCCCTCGAGGAAGGCCTGAATGTCGAAGGAATTGCCGACCTCGCGCACGAGACCCAGCTCCTCCGCCAGATTCTCCTCATCCAGCGTGACATTGAGCGCGGCAATCTGCGCCATGCTCATCTGCCGCAGCGGGCCGGTCTTGCCCTCGTCGCCATCGAGCAGGCGCATGCCGCCGGTGGCGACGTCCATGGTGCCGACGAAATCACGCCCCTGCCCCACCGGCCAGGTCATCGGCGTGGTGTCGAGCGCCAGCGTCTTCTCAATCTCGTCGAGAATCTCGAACGGATCGCGGCTCTCGCGGTCCATCTTGTTGATGAAGGTGATGATCGGAATGTCGCGCAGGCGGCACACTTCCAGCAGCTTGCGGGTGCGCGCCTCGATGCCCTTGGCGGCGTCGATCACCATCACCGCCGCGTCAACCGCCGTCAGCGTGCGGTAGGTATCTTCCGAGAAATCCTCGTGGCCCGGTGTGTCCAGCAGGTTGAACACATGGCCGTCGAACTCGAAGGTCATCACCGAGGTCGCGACCGAAATGCCGCGCTCGCGCTCGATCGCCATCCAGTCCGAGCGCGTGGAGCGGCGGTCCTTCTTCGCCCGCACCTGGCCGGCAAGCTGGATCGCGCCACCGAACAGCAGCAGCTTTTCGGTCAGCGTGGTCTTGCCCGCATCGGGATGCGAGATGATCGCGAAGGTGCGGCGGCGCGCAACCTCGGTGGCGATGGGCGAGGCTGCGGAATTGGAGAGTGCGTTCATGCGAGCCGATGTGGCAGGGAAGCCGCGCCGGATCAAGGGGTGAGCGGCTTTCCGTGATACGGGAAGGCCGCCATCAGCCGAACTGCTTCTCGTAGAGTTCGGGCTTGAAGCCGACCAGAAGCGTGCCGTCGGCTTCGAGCACCGGCCGCTTGATGAGGGATGGCTGGGCCTGCATCAGCTCCAGCGCTTTCGCCTCATCAATATGGGCCTTATCGGCATCGGGCAGCTTGCGGAACGTTGTGCCGGCGCGGTTGAGCAGGACTTCCCAGCCGACCTTGCCGGCCCAGTTCTGCAGCCGGGCCGCGTCGATGCCGGCAGCTTTGTAATCGTGGAACAGATAGGCGACGCCCCGCCCGTCGAGCCAGGCGCGCGCCTTCTTCATCGTGTCGCAGTTCTTGATGCCATAGATCGTGACGCTCACGCTCGCCTCCTCCGCAATGCCGTCCCCGTGATAGCGGGGACGGCACGGCGTTTGAAGACCGCAGGCCGCGATCTACTTGGCGGTCGCGGCACCGATGGCACCACCGGCAACCGCGCCAATGCCCGCGCCCCAGGCGGCACCGGTGCCGCCGCCGGCGATGCCGCCGATCACTGCGCCGGTACCTGCGCCGATCACAGCGCCCGTACCCGCCCGGCGCTGGGTGGTGGTGCAGCCGGCGACGAGGAGAGCGGCGACGGCGATGACGGTGAGCTTCGTAGCGATGGCTTTGGACATTGGCGTTCTCCCCAGGATTCGATAGCTGAAACTACCTCCCACCTGTCCGCCTCACAATCGCGCTCGACTAAGCATAAGCACGGAGGGCCACCCAGAAGCGAAGACCCTCAGCGCCAGCTTCTCACCCAACGGCCGGGTTCGTAGACCCATTGACCTCGGCGCAGCACCCAGCGCGGACCAACATATTCAAACCCACGGCGGCTTTCTTCCCAGTGGCCTGCCGACCAAACCCATCCCCGCCCCGGCCACCAGGCCCAATGTCCCGGCACCCAGGTGTACCCCCGGCGCGGCGCCGGGCGAGGTTCGCGTCGGGGAGCCGGCGGAGGGCTGGTTGGCGCGGACTGCGCCTGTGCCGTCTGATGCGCGGCGATACCGAGCGGCGCGGAGAGAAGGGCGGCAGCGACCTTGAGAAGGGATCGACGCGAGAGCATCAGGCTCACTCCAGCTTGAAAGAGGCGCGGCAGCAGCCAAGCCTTGAGCAGGGCGTGGGCGTCGCGAAGCCCGATGATGAGCGCCGCGCGCTGCCCGCGCAATCGTCGCAGCTCGCGGTATCGTGGACTGCGATTCAACGTGGAAAAGGTGTATGATGGTGCCAACCGCCGGACGGGCAACGATCCGGCAGGCCGGGAGGTCGCCATGCACCGTTATCAACGCCGCCTACGCCTGTTCCTTGCCGTCACTCTGTTTTCTGCCCTCGCCGTCAACGCTGCCGCCGCGCAGGAGCCGGGAGCCGATGCCTCCTGGAAGTCGCTGCGGCCGGACATCTTCGGCGAGCGTCCCATTGAGGAGGCGAGCCCGCTCGTTCGTCTCACCGCCCCGAAACGGGCGGAGGACGCCGCCATGGTGCCGATCGATGTCGAAATCGTGCTGCCCGAGGGCGATCCGCGCACCGTTTCCAAGCTGACGCTGATCGTCGACGAGAACCCCGCTCCGCTTGCGGCCACCTTCACCTTCGGTGGCAGTCGCCGCGATGTGGCGCTCGGCACCCGGCTGCGGGTGAACTCCTATTCTTATGTGCGCGCCATCGCGGAGACCAGCGATGGCGGCCTGCACATGGCCGAGCGCTATGTGAAGGCCTCGGGCGGCTGCTCCGCCCCGGCGATGAAGGACGAAGAAGCGCAGCTGAAAAATCTCGGCCAGCTCAAGCTGAAATCGGTGAAGGCGGACGGGATGGGTGACGCCAGCCAGGCAAGCCGCGTCTCGCAGTTGCAGCTGATGATCCGTCACCCCAACTATTCCGGCCTGCAGATGGACCCGCTGACGCGGGCCTATATCCCCGCCAAGTTCGTCGACAATATCCGGGTGACCCAGGGCGACGAGCTGATCTTCTCCATGGTCGGCGGCATCTCGCTCAGCGAGGACCCCGCCATCCGCGTCTCCTATGACCCGGACGGCAAGGAAGTTCATGTCGACGCCGGCGACACGGACGGACGCAAGTTCGAGGGCGAGCTGAAGCCGGCGAGTTGACCGCCGGGCCAGCGACAAGCGGGAGCCGCGCCTCGCGCCGCTCCCGCTCTCCATCAATAGAAACAGGTGACTTCCGCTTCCGCCTGCGCCCGATGCAGATCGGCCACGATGTCGCGGAACAGGCCGGTATTGCGGAACAGCTCGGCCTGCTGCCCCGCCACCTGGCTGACGCTCATGATGGTCTCGGCTTCTTCATAGCGCTCATAGGGCATGATGGTCGCGATGGTGTCGATCGAGCAGGAGCACTTTTCGAGCGCCTGCCGCGTCTGGCCGTTCACGATCATGCAGGCGAACACATAGTCGGCCCGCGCCGCCGTGGGGTAATCGTTGATCAGGCCGGAATTCGGCGCCTTGGGCACCGGCTTGCGCGCACCGGCGGTGAGGCCGGGGGAGAGCATCTCCTGCGCCAGCACACCGCCGGCCCCCAGCAGCGTGAACATAAGGACGGCAGCGAGGCGCCCCGCCTTCGCCGTCCGCACGGACCGTGTGTTCGCCATGGTCATTCCTCTCCTGGGGCGGCCGCCTATTTCACTGCCGGCGCATGGGTCACGCCGGTCAGCGTCAGGCTGGTCTCGATCAGGTTGGCGCTGCCATCCGCCTTGGGCGTGACGACATTGATGGAATAAAGCCCGCCGGGCACCGCGTCGGCGAACAGGAATTCGTAGCGCCGCCCCACCAGTTCCAGCAGCTTGTCCTTGTTGGGGTCCCCGGCGAAGGGCAGCATGGTGAGCTTCCAGCCCTCGATCTCCTGGCCGCCATAGGAAAAGCGCGCCGGCGTCACGGTGCCGGTGGAAAGATGCTCGCGCACGCGGTTGCGCAGATAGAACGGGCTGCCCTTGGTCAGCTGCGCGATTTCCTTCACGTCGCGTTCCAGCAGGATGAGCGCGATCGGATTGCCGTTCATGGTCGGGAAAGGCCCGGCCTCACCCTCCTGGCTGCCGCGATGGATGATGACATCCGCGACCCGCTTGGCGGGATCGTCGGCCGGCGCCTCGACCTTCATGTCGAGCGTTTCCTCAAAGCCGTCGCCGAGCTTGGCCTCGGACGTTACGTGCTTATAGGCATAGGTCAGCGTCGTTCCGGGCTGCACCTGTGCGAGATAGGGACGCTCGAAGAACAGTTCGGCAGCCGTCGGCGCGGCAAACGCGGCGGTCGCGACAAGGGTCGCCAGCGAGGCCGCGGCGGCAAGGGTGCGGGCAATACGCAACATGGAACGTCTCCGTCAGCCGGCGCGGTCGGGCTGGAAATAGCGTCGGTAGTCATAGACCTCGGAGCCGTCGGCATCGGCTTCGGCCAGCGCCAGCAGGTCGGCGTGCAGCGGCGACAAATGGCAGGCGGGATCGGTGGCAGCAGCATCGCCGGCAATGGCCATGGCCTGGCAGCGGCAGCCGCCCCAGTCGATTTCCTTGCGGTCGCAGCTCTTGCACAGCGGCGGCATCCAGTCGGTGCCGCGAAAGGCGTTGAAGGCCGGCGAATTCACCCAGACATCGCTGAGCGAATGGTCGCGCACGTTCCAGAAATCGAGGTTCGGAATCGTCTCCGCCGCGTGGCAGGGCAGCACCTTGCCGGAGGGCGTGACATTGAGCGACTGCCGGCCCCAGCCATTCATGCAGGGCTTGGGATATTTGGCGTAATAGTCCGGCACGACGGCGTCGATGGTAAGGATGCCCTTGAGCCGCGTGCGCGCCTCCTCCACCACGTCGAGCGCCCAGAACACCTGGTCGCGGGTCGGCATCAACGCGCCGCGATTGCGCAGCGCCCAGCCATAATATTGCGAATGGGCGATCTCGATGCGCTTGGCACCGAGGGACAAGGCGAGCTCGATAAAGTCCGGGATCTGGTGGATGTTGGCCCGGTGCACCACGGAATTGATGGTGAGCGGCAGTCCGAGCCGCCGGACCTCATGGGCAACGGCGAGCTTCCTCTCATGCGCGCCACGGAAATTGGAGACCTTGTCGGTCATGTCAGCCGTCGCGCCCTGGAAGGACAGCTGAACATGGTCGATTCCGGCATCGGAAATGGACTGCAGCCGCTCCGTCGTCACGCCCACGCCGGCGGTGATGAGGTTAGTGTAGAGCCCCACCTCGACACAGTGGCGGATCATCTGTTCGAGATCGCGCCGCGCCGTGGGCTCGCCGCCGGAGAGATGGACCTGGAGCACGCCGAGCTTGGCCGCTTCGGAGAACACCCGCAGCCAGGTTTCGGTGTCGAGTTCGACATTCCGCCGGTCCAGTTCCACCGGATTGGAGCAATAGGGGCATTGCAGCGGGCAGCGATGCGTCAGCTCCGCCAGCATGCCATAGGGGATGGGAGGCGCCGGGCGTGCCGGCACCTCCAGCTGGTGGCGTGGTTCGTCGATCAGACTCATGATGCGGCATCCCCGACCAATGGCGAGGTGACCTCGATCAGCCCTTTCTCGGCGAGCCCGGCGAGGAAGGCATCGACATCTGTGGCGATGGTCTGACGCTCCACTGTGAAGGCGGCCGCGAGTTCATCGACGATGAGGCCGATGGAGCGCGCACCGTCCACTTTCTTCAGGATCTCGACCGCGACCGGATCGGGATTGAGCACACGCTCGGGCGCCAGCAGCACCCACTGGCCCCGCGCCTCGTCATGCCGCAGGCGCACGCCGCGCGCCAGCCTGGGAACACTGTTGGCCGCAAGAGTCGCTGTCATCACCCCTCCTTCGGGACGAAGGCTCCCGGATAGGCCATTTTCGGGTCGATATAGGCGAAATAGAGCGCGTCGAGCTGCACCCACAGGACGTCGCACTTGAACTCCAGCGCGCGGATCGCCTGTTCCTGCTGCTCCGGCGTGCGGGCGTGCTGCTTCACATAGTCGAGCGCGAAGTCGGCATCGCGCGGCGCCTGGGTCAGCCGCTTGTCGAAATAGGCCAGCGTCTCCTTGGAGACGAAATCATAGTTCTTCAGCATGCCGGCGACACGCTCGCCGATGATGCCGGGCGAGAACATCTCCGTGAGCGAGGAGGCGATCGCCTCAAGCAGCGTCTTCTCACGGACGAAATGCACATAGGCGTCGACCGCGAACTTGGTCGCCGGCAGCAGGCCGCGCAGCGAAGTGACGGTATGGCGGTCGAGTCCAAGGCTGTCGGTCAGCACCAGCCAGCGGGCAATGCCGCCCTCCCCCTCATGGTCGCCATCGTGATCGACGATGCGCTGACGCCAGACGCGGCGCAGTTCCGGCTCCTCCATGCGGGCGAGAATGGCAGAATCCTTCACCGGGATCATCGCCTGGTAGTAATAGCGATTGAGCGCCCAGGCCTGAACCTGACCAAAGGTCAGCTGGCCATTATGCAGTAACTTGTGAAAGGGATGCAGGCTGTGATAGCGGCGCGTACCAACGTCGCGCAGGCGCGCCTCAAGTTCTTCCGGCGAAAGAAGCGTGGTCATAGGGCAATCTCCATCCCATCGTGAGCGATTTCCCATCCGGCTTTATTCGCCGTGATCCGCTCATCTGAGCCATCAACCAGCACCGGATTGGTGTTGTTGATGTGAACATAGATTTTCCGCCCGACGTTGACCTCGCGCAAAGCCTCGATCGAACCGCGCGGACCGGACATCGACATATGCCCCATCCGCGCCCCGGTCTTGGTGCCGACACCGGCGAGCACCATCTCGTCATCCTGCCAGAGCGTGCCGTCGAACAGCACGGCGTCGGCGCCGTCCAGCCGGGCGCGCAAGGTGTCCGTCATGGCCGCGCAGCCGGGAATATAGAGAACGCGCCGGCCGCCGGCAGCGAGTTCGACACCGATGGTTTGCTCGCCCTCGCGATCGGTGGTGAGCGACCCCTGCTCGGCCTGCTCGCGCGCTTCAAGATAGAGGGCGATCTTGCCCGGCACCGGAAAAATCGTCGCGTGCACGCCTGAGACCAGTTCAAACGACGCGCCCAGTTGCACTGGGCGGCGCGCAACGACATCGGGGGCCAGCACATCGAAGGCGCTGCTGCCTGCGAGCACTCCGTGCACGCCCGGCGTCGCCATCAGCGTGAATGGCTGCGCCTCGCGCAGGCTGAGCAGCCCCGCGACATGGTCGATATCGGCATTGGTCAACAGCACGGATTTGAGCGGCGAATGCCGCAGCCCCTCGCGCGGCTGCAAGGCAGGGGTTGCCTGCAATTGCCCGAGAATTTCGGGCGCGCAGTTCACCAGCGCCCAGTCGCGACCATTGGAAGTCACAGCGATCGACGCCTGTGTTCGCCGCCGAACGCGGGGATCGTTCGCCCATGCAAGCGAACAGACCGCGCAGCGGCAGTTCCACTGAGGGAACCCACCGCCCGCGGCTGATCCGAGGATCACCAGCTTGAAGTGGGACGGGGGCGTTGTCATCGGCAAAGCGATTTCATGCCATCCCGTCCCCAGAAGGCTCAGAAGTCAGCCGGATAGTAGGCGTTGACTTCCATGCCGACGCAGACTTCAACAATGCGAGGAGCAGTCCAGGCCATATCGTCCTCCTGATGTTATCCAATCCCTCTTTACTTCATAAGAAGATTATAAGAGATTGAGTTGCTTTGCGGATATTTCACCGCTTCAATAATGTGATGATCCTTTGGTCATCCGTCAAGAAGACCTGACCATCTTTCCCTCAGGCACACATTATACCACAGGGATGTGATCGCGAGCGGTGCATCTCATTTCCCGTCCGCATCCAGCATGAAGCCGCGGCCGCGCACCGTCACGATGAGGTGCGCCCCTTCCGGCAGAGCCTCCGCCAGCTTGTGGCGGAGATAGCCGACATACACATCCACGACGTTCAGAGAGGCGCCGCCATGGCCAGCCCAAAGCGCGGCGAAGATATCCGCGCGCGACAGGGGCTCGCCGGGATGACGCATGAGCAGCGCCAGAAGTTCCACCTCACGTTCGGTCAGCCGCACACGGACGCCGCCAAACTGGGCCTGCCGGGTGTCGAGATCGAGCGAGAGCGCGCCGACCTCCAGCGTGCGGGGCTCACTCTCTGCACTGCTGCGGCGCAAAGCCTGCACCTTCACCCGCGCCAGCAGTTCCTCGAAGGCGAAGGGCTTGACGATGTAGTCGTCCGCCCCCGCCATTAACCCCTCGGTGCGCTCATTCACGCTGGAACGGGCGGAGAGCATGAGAATTGGCGCCGTCTGCCCGCCGGCCCGCAGCGCCTTGCACACTTCGATGCCCGAACGCCCCGGCAGCATGACGTCGAGAATGATCGCCCCCCACGGCTTGCCTGTGGCAACCCGCAGCGCCGCCTCGCCGTCACCGACCAGTTCCACGTCGTAACTCTCGGAGGAAAAGCCCCGCCGCAGCAGCGAGCCGATATCGGGATCGTCCTCAACGACCAGAATGTTCATTGGGCGGCCTCCAGTGTGATGTCCGGTAGCGGGAGCGGCAGGCGCACTGCGACGCAGGTGCCGCGTCGTCCCCCGGCCTTTCCCGTACTGCTTTCAATGGCGATTCGACCCCCATGGCGGTCGACGATCCACTTTGCGAGGGCGAGACCGATACCGAAACCCGTCCCTTCGCGCGTGCCCGCCGAGCCGCGCCAGAAGCGCTCGAACACATGCGGCAGTTCGTCGGGCGGAATGCCGGTGCCATGGTCGCGCACCTCGATCACCACCTCCCCACCCTCCTTTCGCGCGGCGAGCCGCACGCTCTCGCCGGGAGGCGAGTGACGTACCGCATTGGCGACGAGCCCGTCGAAAGTCTGGCGCAGCCATTCGCGGTCGGCATCGACGGCGAGCCCCTCCGCCCCCTCTTCTGCCTCCAGCACGAGCCCGCTCGCCCGCGCCAGCGGCGCCATGCCCTCGCACACGTCGCTCAACAGGTCCGACACCAGGAACAGCGAGCGGTCGAGTTCGATCTGGCCGCTTTCGGACCGCGCGATTCGCAGGAGGTCCTCCACCCGGCGATGTAGACGGCGCGCGCGCGACTGGATCACCAGCAGGGCCGCGCGCAGATCCTCCTCGCGCGGCTTCTGCGGGCGCAGCGTGATCTCGACCTCGCCGAGGATCACCGTCAGCGGCGTGCGCAATTCGTGGCTGACATCGGTGAAGAAGCGCCGGCGCGCCATGTCGACATTCTCAAGCCGGGTATTGGCGGCGCGCAATTCGGCCGTGCGGGCCTCGACGATTTGCTGCAACTGCTTCTGATCGGCCACCAGCCGGGCTTCGCGGCGGGCGAGATGCGCCGCCATGCGGTTGAACCGCGCCATGGCGAGGCTGAGTTCGTCATGGCCCGTCACGTTGACACGTGTGTCCGACCGCCCGCGCGCGATCGCCGCCGCCGCCGCCGCGACATCGGCCACGCGGTTCACCAGCGTGCGGCCGAGGAGATGGTAGAGAGCGACCGCCAGCAGGAAGGCGAGCGCCACGCCGGCCAGCCCCCAGCGGATGGTGCGCTCACGCAGTTCCCGCACCTGATTATAGGCGTCGAGGGCGGTGGTACGTTCCTCCTCCATGGCCTGGCTGAGCGGCGCGCCGAAGCCGGCGGCGAACACGTCCAGCGCAACGCGGGCCGCCGTTGCGGGCTCCTCCGCCTGCAGCGCGAGGTCGACCTGCCGGTCCAGCACATCGAACTGTGCCCGCAGCCGGGCGATGGTGCGGCTGCGGGCCGCCATCAATGTCCGCTGCTCCTCGCCGACCAGCCGGCCGACATAGGAGGAGAGCGCCTCCTCCAGCCGCGCGAAGGCTTCCCGCGTCCGCTCGGCGGCGAGAACGCGGCCGGCGCGGGCCGGGGTACGCTCGGCGTGGGGCGGCTCATGCCCGGCCTGCAACGCCAGAAGTGCGTAATCGCCGATGCGCCCGGAAATCGTGGAGAGGAGTTCCAGCCGGCTCTGCGCCGACACCAGCCGATCCAGCTGGCTGCTGACAGCCCCCAGCGCGAGGACAAGCGCCAAAGTCGAAGCCGCCGTCACGAAGACGGCAACCGACAGCAAGAGCGCCATGCGCGCTCTGAGCGATGAGAACAAGCCGCGCCCCATCCCGCCTCACCGGATGACGCCATCCCCATGCGATGGCGCCCCAATGATTTCACGGACGCGACCCTTGCGCACGCTGCGATGCAACAGGACGCGCGTGCGACGGCGGCGCGCTACGCCGTGATCAAATCTCGCGCCCGCCCGCGCCGGGGGAAGCGCAGCGCCATTTGAGCACCTTCCATTTAGGGTGGGTCTCGGTCCATTCGGCAATCACCGGCATCGCGCCGATCATGCACTGCATGGGCGCCGGCGGCGCTTCAAGCCCGACAGAGACCGCCTCCTCGCGGCACGTGCCGGGGCTGGCAATGAGGCAGATGGAAAGAATGAGCTCCATGTTGGTCCTCGTGGCGTGAGTGCAACGCCGTCCGAGCGTTCCCCGAAGGCCGGCTTCGATCTCTACGCCGCACGCGGCAGTTGGATCACTCGTCAATGCTGCAACGCAGCAAGAACCTTGCCAATTGCATCCGGCCTGGCCCCTGCCGCGCGTTCCGGGCGCTTGTGAGCAGCCCGCGACCACAGCCGGCGAACTATGCCGCATTTTTGGTCGTGCCGCCAGTTTCCTCAAGGCGCGACCATTAGCCATGCGCGACAATATTCCGTGGGGCAAGCGCGCCTGCCGGCGTCATACGAATGAAGAATCCCTTGCAGATAAAGGCGAAGCGGGCCTAGTCTCTCGCCGTAACGTGTCTGGTCGCGCTATCGGGCCAACCGGTTTGGTGTTCCAAACGCTGCAACAAAGATAGCCGGGACATCGGGGGACAATTCCCGTCCCTTGTCATGCAACCCCGTTCTGGGAGGAATAGATGGCCAAGATCAACAAGGTACTCATCGGCGAGTCGCTGGTGGGCGACGGCAACGAGGTCGCCCATATCGACCTCATCATCGGACCGCGCGGCTCCGCGGCCGAAAGCGCCTTCCTGAATGCGCTGACCAACAACAAGGACGGCTTCACCTCGCTGCTCGCGGTCGTGACCCCGAACCTGCTCGCCAAGCCGAACACCATTCTCTTCAACAAAGTGACCATCAAGGACGCCCGCCAGGCCGTCCAGATGTTCGGCCCGGCCCAGTACGCGGTCGCCAAGGCTGTCGTCGACAGCGTCGCTGAAGGCGTGATCCCGGAAGACGAAGCCGACGACCTGTTCATCTCGGTCGGCGTGTTCATCCACTGGGAAGCGGCGGACGACGCCAAGATCCAGCAGTTCAACTATGAGGCCACCAAGGAAGCGCTCAAGCGCGCCGTGGAAGGCCAGCCGACGGTCAAGGAAGTTCTCGCTCAGGCCGCTTCTGCCAAGCATCCCTTCGCCGCTTAGATCGGAAGCAACCCTGGGCAGACAACAGCTCCGCCCGCGGCCCAATACCCGAAGGGCCTGCTCCAGCGGTTGGCGGCGATCTTCCTGAACAAGTGAGGGCCGCGCACGTCCTTACTTGCGCCACGGAGGCGGCGGTTTCCGCCCTCTCACGCCGACGCAGATCATTTTGGCCCGGGGCTTCACCGCTCCGGGCCTTTTTCATTCGGGGCGGGCTGAAAGCGCGCGGATGGCCGGATAACGCTGCCGACGAGTCAGACCACCGAACAATAGCCTTGCTCCGTTCGGCTAGGCCGCATCCAGGCTATGGCGCACCGCGTCGAGGCACGCAGGCGTCGCCCGCTCCTCCGGCGTCAGGTTGATCGGCATGTCGCGGATGACCCGCACCGGCGCGCCGTCCAGCACGACGATACGGCTCGCCAGCTCCACCGCCTCGCGCCGGTCATGCGTGACGAACAGCACGGTGGACGGCCGCCGGGCGAGCAGGCGGCGCAGCAGATCCCGCAGCCGCGCCGCACCCGCCTCATCAAGCGAGACAAACGGCTCGTCCATCAACAACACGTCGGGCGCGATGGCGAAGGCGCGGGCCAGCGCCACGCGCCGCTGCTGGCCAAGCGACAGGCGCTCGGGATAGGCCCCCGCGAGGTCGGCCAGCCCGACCTCCTGAAGCATCGCCTCCGCCGCCCGGCGGCCCACGTCACCCGCCGGCAGCGGCAGGGCGACGTTCTGAAGCACCGTGCGCCATGGCAGCAGCCGGGGGTTCTGGAACGCATAAGCGAGGCGCGGCGCCGCAGTGCCGAAACGGATCGCGCCACGAAAATCGCGGTCCAGCCCGGCCACGATGTTGAGCAGCGTGGTCTTGCCGATGCCCGATTCACCCAGCAGGGCCACGAAGGCGCCTTCCGCGATATCGAGGTGGAAGCGGCGAAAGACGACACGGCCCGGCCCAGCCGCCTGCGCTGGATAGCGCTTCTCGTCGATCTCGATCGTGATGGCGCTCATCGCCGCCACCTGTTGGCACGGCGCTCCCAAGGCTGGAGAAGGCCGATTTCGATCAGCTGCACCACTGCCGTGAAGGCGAGCGCATAAGCAAGGATACCGGCGACATCGAACAGCTGGAACGCGGTCTGCAATTCGAAGCCGACGCCGTTGGACCGGCCGAGCAGTTCCACAACGAGCACGATTTTCCAGGTGAGCGCCAGGCCGGAGCGGGCGCTGGCGGCGAAGAACGGCACCAACTGCGGCAGGACGACCTCGCGCAGCACCCGCAGGCGCGGCACCCGGTAGACCTGCACCATCTCATCAAGATCGCGCGAAAGCGCCGCCGCGCCTTCCCGCATTGTCACCGCGACATTGGGGATCTTGTTGATCGCCACCGCCGTGATCGCCGCCACCTCGGTCAGACCGAACCAGACATAGCAGAGAATGATGACGACCAGCGCCGGCAGGTTGAGCAGCACCACCAGCCACGGCCCGAACAACTCGTTGAGCGCTATCGAACGGCCCAGCACGATGCCGATCGCCGAGCCCAGCGTCATGGCGATGAGAAAACTCGTGGCGACCCGGGCGAGCGTGATGGCGACGCTCTCGGGCAGCACGCCGGTCCGCGTGGCGCGCAGCATGGCCGCGAACACGTCAAGCGGGCCGGGCAGCAGGCGCGACTGCGCCCACAGCGCGGCGACTTGCCAGAACAGCAGCAGCGCCAGCAAGGAGGCGGCCGTCAGCAGCAAACGCCGGGACGTGGACACGGTTTCACTCGCCGATAGGGCCGAACAGCGAACGGTCGAAACGGGGATCGGGCCCCACCAATTCCTCTCCGCCAATCTGCGCCAGCACCTCGTACAGCTTGGCGCAGGAAACCCGCTCCGCCTCGCCGAATGCGCCGGGAATGCCGGCGCGGTAATAGTCGCGCAGGCGGGCAAATTCAGCATCGTCCGCCGCCTGCATCAGCGGGCGAACACGGTTCCACGCCGAATCGTCGGTCGCCAGCACGCGATTGGCCGCCGCCGCCGCGCGCAGGAAGGCCGCGATCGCCGCGCCGCGTTCCGCCATGACGGCGTTGCGCCAGACGAAGCCAACCAGCGGAGGCACGGGGTCGATGCCGAGCCCCCGTACCATTTCGCTGACATCCATCAGCCGGGCGAAGCCGCGGGCGTCGAGCCGCGCGGCATAGGGCCAGAAGGTCAGCACCGCATCGACGCGGCCGAGCGGCAATTGCTCGCTCACCAGAGGCGGCGCGCCATAGACCGGTTCGGCGGCGCTGGCGAGGTCGACGCCGAGCTTTGCCTTGCCATAAGCGCGCAGCAGCAGCCAACTCTTGTCGAGCGCGCCGCCGGCGACGCCGATGCGCCGGCCGCGCAGATCCTCCAGTGTCGTCACCGGCCCCTTCGCCGCCACCATCACCGCGCCCAGGGCGTTGGAAAACGGTGCGAAACGCATGCGCTCACCATCGCTGGTGCGCCGCATCGCCCAGAGCCAATCGCTGACGATGAGGTCGATATCACCCGCCTGCAGCGCCACCGTTGTCGCCTGCCCGCTGGCGAAATCGACGCTTTCCAGCGCCAGCCCTTCGCGCTGGTCGAGCCCCTCCGCACGGATGGTCTCCACCAGCCAGTTGAGCGTGCCGAATTTCAGCGTCCCGACACGCAGCGCCAACGCCGGCCCGCCTTCGGCGCGCAGCAGCGAGGGCGTGGCAACGAGGCCCGCCACCGCCGCGAGCAAGGCCCGACGCGAGAGCGGCGTGAGCGTGACACGGGTCATGGAGCGGCCTTCCCGGTAAGCGGCGGATCAAGCAGACGGTTGCGCACGAGATAGGAGACACCGCGCAGCCAGGATTCATCGGTGTTGTTGCGGATATCGGCGCTGCCGGCACGCAGCACCTCGCCGGTGGCGACATCGCGCAGCTGGAAATTGATGTTGAGGATGAGGTTCGACACCTTCTGCACCAATCCTATGACCTCGATCTGCGCACCGAGGGCCTGGGCGATCGGCAATTCGCAGCTGTTGCAGTTGCGAAACGGCGCGGCTTCCACGATCTGCGCCTGCTGGGGCGAAAGGTCCAGCACGTCATAGCCCGCCTCCTTCAGCCGACGCCGAACCTCGTCGGTGATGAGGTCGAGCCTTCGGATCTCCTCCGGCTTCGGGCCGCGAATGTCGACTTCGCTGCTGGTGTCGAGCAGTTCGAATTCGAACACCGCAACCCGCGTCGCCGCCTGCGCGGCGCTCACCGCTCCAAGGCCGGTCCCCAGCGACGTCGACAAGGCGAGACCCAAACCGAGGAGCCGTCCGGCACGAACTGGAAATCTCATCCGGCTTGCCTCCTCGCTTGGCGATTTCTTCCCGGCCCGCGCAATCATATCGACAAGAACTCCTCCTGCAACCCACCGGGAAAAAGTTCCCGATTGAAATATTTCGCCTATGCTTGCGACAATGGGAGCGTTACATTCTCTTATTAGTTTCTTATGCACTCAATTTTATTGAATGCCTGTTTTTGTTTGCGTAGAGTTTTCCCCAAGGCACACGAGAAAAGTTCCGAGGACCATCTCCTCGAGAACGCAAGCCGCGGGATGGAAAGCCGATGATGAGGATGGCAGGCGCCGTCGGCGCGACGCTTATGGCGATGGTGTACACGTCTGTCCCCGCCGGGGCGCAGGAAGCTGTGGCGCCCGCCGCTCCCCCCGCCTCCCCGCCTTTGGCCGCCAAGCCGGCGGCGACGATCGGGCCGGAACAGACGTTTCTCATCGGCGTGGTGCGCCAGCTACCGGAGCCGCCCCCCTGGGTCGCCCCCCTGCAGATGCCCCCCGATGATCTCGGCATCGCCGGCGCCGAGCTCGGCATTCGCGACAACCTCACCAGCGGCCGCTTCCTGAAGCTCGACTACAAGCTGTCGAGCGAGATCGTGCCCACGGATGGCGATCCGCTGCCGGCGGTCCAAAAGCTGGTTGAGGCTGGCAACCGCTTCATCCTGCTCGACGTGCCGCCGGATGCGCTGCTGAAAATCGCCGACAACTACAAGGACCGCGACATCGTCTTCATCAATGTCGGCGCCACCGATGACCGGCTGCGGCAAAAGGACTGCCGGGCCAATGTGTTCCACATTGCCCCCAGCCGCTCGATGCTGACCGATGCGCTGGCCCAGTTCCTCGTCACCAAGCGCTGGCAGAACTGGTTTCTGATGGTGGGGCGCACCGACAATGACAAGCTCTATGGCGAGGCGGTGAAGCGCTCGGCCAAGAAGTTCGGCGCCAAGATCGTTGCTGAGAAGACCTGGGACTACGGACCGGACGCGCGCGCCACCGCCCAGTCGGAAGTGCCGCGCGGCACGCAGGTTGGCGAGTATGACCTGCTCATCGTCGCCGACGAACTCGGCGAGTTCGGCGACATCCTGCCCTACAATACCTGGCTGCCCCGCCCGATCGCCGGCACCCAGGGGCTGATGGCGCTTTCCTGGCACCCGACGATGGAAAACTGGGGCGCCTCGCAGCTGCAAAGCCGGTTCTTCAAGCAGTCCAAGCGGATGATGCAGCCGCTGGATTTCCAGATGTGGCAGGGCGTGTTCGCCGTCGGCTCGGCCAGCCTGAAGACGCGCAACAGCGACCCGGCGAAGATCGAGGCGCAGTTGCTCTCGCCGGACTACGACCTGCCGGTGTTCAAGGGCGTGGCCGCGTCATTTCGCAGCTGGGACCACCAGTTGCGCCAGCCGATCCTGCTGACCCACGCCACCAATACGGTGACGCTCTCGCCGCAGGCCGGTTTCCTGCACCAGACGTCTCCGCTCGACACGCTGGGCTTCGACCGACCGGAAACGCTCTGCAAATTCCAATAAAATTCAAACGATTGCCTGGAGGAAACGATGAAACGACAGATGCTGCTGTCCACCGGCCTGGCCACCCTTGCGGGGCTGATGCTGGCGGATGCCCTGCCGGCCGAGGCGTCTCCGCGCGCCTTCGTGACCAATGAGCGCGACCACACGATGAGCGTCGTCGACATGTCGACGCTGAAGGTCACGAACACTATCAAAACCGGCCGGCGGCCGCGCGGCATCATCGCCAGCCCTGACGGCAAGCTGATCTATGTCTGCGCCTCCGACGACAACCGCGTCGAGGTCTATGACGCGGCGACCCTGAAGCTGGTGAAGACGCTGCGTTCGGGCCCTGACCCGGAGCTGTTCGTGCTCCACCCCTCGGGCAACCCGCTCTATATCGCCAACGAAGACGACAACATGGTCACGGTGGTGAATGTCGAGAACAACGACCTGATCGCCGAGATCCCGGTCGGCGTCGAGCCGGAAGGCATGGGCATCAGCCCCGACGGCAAGTACATGGTCAACACGTCCGAGACGACCAACATGGCGCATGTGGTCGACACCTCGAACAACGAGATCATCGAGAACATCCTCGTCGATTCCCGCCCGCGCATCGCTGAGTTCAGCAAGGACGGCAAGCAGCTCTGGGTGTCGGCGGAGGTTGGCGGCACGGTGGCGGTGATCGACCCCGCGACCTGGAAGATCGTCAAGAAAATCTCGTTCAAGATTCCCGGCGTGGCGGACGACGCCATCCAGCCCGTCGGCGTACGCATCACCAAGGACGGTTCGAAGGCCTTCATCGCGCTTGGCCCGGCCAACAGGGTGGCGGTCGTCAATGCCAAGACGCTGGAAGTCGAGAAATATCTGCTGGTCGGCCAGCGCGTCTGGCAGCTCGGCTTCACGCCGGACGAGAAGTTCCTGCTCTCGACCAACGGCAATTCCAACGACATCTCGGTGATCGACGTCGCCGATGAGAAAGTCACCAAATCCGTCACGGTCGGCCGCCTGCCCTGGGGCGTGGTCGTGGTGCCGTGATCCCACGAGATCAATCAATCATTCCATTCAGAGGAAACGCCATGAAGACCCACCTTGTTCTCGCCGCCGCCGCCACCCTCGCCCTCTCGGGCGTCGCCTATGCCAAGGGCGACCTCACCCTCAAGCCCGTGGAGCTGGAAGAACTGACCGTCGGCACCGGCAATTCCGGCTTCGGCGTCTCGCAGACCAAGTATGAGCTGGAGACCGGCAAGTCTTATTCGCTGACGGTCAAGTCAACCGGCAAGAAGGAGTGCGCCTGGCAGTCGCCGGGGCTGTTCCAGAGCATCTTCCTGCGCAAGGTCGAGGCCGGCGGCATGGAGATCAAGGCCATCCACCTCACCGAGCTTGAATTCGAGGAAGAAGGTGAGGCCGAAATGTTCTTCGTGCCCATCAAGCCTGGCACCTTCGCCTGGTACTGCAAGGGCATGGAGGAGCGGGGCATGAAGGGCGAGTTCATCGTCAAGTAACCTCGACCAGGCCTGTATTTCGATCCTCGTGACCCTCGTCCCCGGCCCCGCCGGGGACTTTCTTCTCTCGGTACGGGAGATGCCATGACGGAACCGACCAGCTCCACGCGCCACGCCTCCGGCCCGGCCGATGGCATGCCGGCGCTCGATATCCGCGCGGTCAGCCATGCTTTTGGCACGCGCAAGGCGCTGGACGATGTCAGCCTCACCGTGCCCGCCGGCAGCTTCACCGCCCTGCTCGGCCCCAACGGCGCCGGCAAGACCACGCTGTTCTCACTGGTCACCCGGCTCTACGACAACCGCAGCGGCGCGATCCATGTGCTCGGAGCCGATGTGCGGCGCCGGCCCGCCGAAGCGCTCAGCCGGCTCGGCGTGGTGTTTCAGGCGCGCACGCTCGACCTCGAACTCTCCGTCCTCGACAATCTGCTCTACCACGCCACGCTGCACGGCATCGGCTTCGGCGCCGGACGCCGCCGGGCGATGGAGCTGCTGGCGCAGGATGGCCTGGCTGAACGCGCGCGCGACAAGGTGCGCAACCTCTCGGGCGGCCAGATGCGCCGGGTGGAGATCGTGCGTGCGCTCATGCACCGCCCGCGCCTGCTGCTGCTCGACGAGCCGACCGTCGGCCTCGACATCGCCTCGCGCGCGGCCGTGGTCGCCCTTGTCCGCGCGCTGGTGGCTGATGAAGGGATCGGCGTGCTGTGGGCGACCCACATCATCGAGGAGATTGGCCCCGGCGACCGCGTCGTGGTGCTTCACCGCGGACAGATCCGCGCCAGCGGTTCCTATGAAGAGATGCGCGCCCGCGCCGGCGGCGAGGACCTGTCCACGGCCTTTCTGCAGCTGGTCAGCGATACGGGTGAGGCAGCGGCATGACCCCGGCGCGATTCCGCCTGCCGCTGACCGGCTATGTCATCGTCCTCACCGGCATTTGCTGGCGCGAGGCGCTACGCTTTCTCAACCAGCGCGGCCGCTTTCTCTCCGCCCTGGTGCGCCCGCTGGTGTGGCTGTTCATCTTCGCCGCCGGCTTCCGCTCGGTGCTCGGCGTCTCGATCATCCCGCCTTATGAGACCTATGTGCTCTACGAGGTCTATGTGACGCCGGGGCTGGTGGCGATGATTCAGCTGTTCAACGGTTTGCAATCCTCGCTCTCCATGGTCCACGACCGCGAAGTCGGCGCCATGCGTATCCTTCTGGTGAGCCCCTATCCGCGCTGGTACCTGCTGGTGTGCAAGCTCATCGCCGGCATCGGCGTGTCGCTGCTGCAGGTCTATGCCTTCCTCGCCGTCGCCTGGTTCTGGGAGGTGGAACTGCCGCCCGTCGGCTATGTCACCGTGATCCCCGCGCTGCTCCTCTCCGGCCTGATGCTCGGCGCCATGGGGCTGCTCATGTCCTCGGTGTTCCGGCAGATGGAGAACTTCGCCAGCGTGATGAACTTCGTCATCTTTCCGATGTTCTTCGCCTCCTCGGCGCTCTACCCGCTCTGGCGGGTGCAGGAGAGCAGCCTAGCACTATGGTGGATCTGCACCTTCAACCCGTTCACCTATGCCGTGGAGCTGATCCGCTTCGCGCTTTACGGCCAATTCGCGCCTTTTGCCGCGCTGGTGGTCGCGGGGTGCGCGGCGCTGTTCCTCGCCGCCTCGATCTTGGCCTATGATCCTTCCGCTGGTGTCATGGCCCGTCGCGGCGGACCGGAAACGGCAAAATGAGCCGGCCCCTGCACGGCCCTGTCGAAACGGAAGCCGAAGAGCTTCCGGGCAATATCTCGAGGAAAAGCCCATGCCCACATTCCACCCTGCCTTGCGTCGCCTAAGCCTCGCCGTGCCTCTCCTGCTCGTGGGCCTCGGCCCCGCCCTCGCCGCCGCCCCCAGCGGGGGGCTCTGGCCGTGCATCCAGCGCAAGGTACCTGAGCTTGCGGTCGGTCAGATGTGGTCCGGTCCTCCGATCGAAAACCTGCAATGGCAGGACGACCGGCAGGTCGCCGATCTTGTGCCGGTGCTGGCCGCCCAGCGCACGCCCATCGAGGAAGCGACGAAACAGATCGACGCCTTCGCCGGCACGCTCGGGCCAAACGACAAACAGCGCCTCACCCTGCTGTTCGCCGGCGTGTTCGAGCAAATCAATGCTCGGCGCAGCCGCATCATGAGCGGCATTGAGCGCTATTCCGAACACCAGATCGAACTTTCCAAACGCATCAAGGAGCAGAGCCTCGCCCTCGCCAAGGCCAAGAAGGCCGCGACCACGGACGAGGAAAAGACGAAGGCGCAGGAACTGGAGAAGCAATTGCTGTGGGACACGCGCGTTTATGATGCGCGCCAGCAATCGATGACGGCGGTGTGCGAAAGCCCGGTACTGCTGGAACAGCGCGTCTTCGCCCTCGCCCGCGCCATTCAGGAAAAGCTGCCGTGAACAGGCGGCCCCGGCCTGCGCGGCCGGGGCGTCTCTCAACCGGCGCATGGTCGCGCGCGCAGAGGTGACGACGACCTTCAGGGCTTCGGCTGGCCTTGTTCCAGCGGCAGCCCGGCCCTGGCCCAGCCATCGCTACCGGCGGGATACCAGGCGATGTTGGTGTAGCCATATTCGGTGATCGCACGCTTGGCCGCGTTCCAGCTCATCCAGCAATCGGTCTGGCAATAGAACACCAGCGGCGCCGCGCGGTTGCCGCCGGCTAGCGCGTCGAGGCGGGTGCGGAAATAGGCGTCGGTCTCGGCCGAAAGCGCACCATAGCCGACATTGGGAAGCCAGACGCTGCCGGGCAGATGATCGCGCCTCTTGTCGCGCCACAGCGTGCCCGGAGGGAGGTTCGCCGGCTTCACATCCCGCGGCATCACGTCAACGAAGATCGCGGCCCTGGCGCGCCAGAGCTTCTCGGCCTGTGCCGTGTCGATCACCTGGGCGCCCTTGAGGGTGGCCGGCGTCGGGGCCCGGTAAGCATCCATACGGTAGCCCGTCGGCTCGGGCACAACCTCTTCGCCCCGGCCGACGGTCGGAGCGAAGACATAGAGCACAGCGGCGAGCCCGGCCATGCCCAGCCAGGCCAAGCGGCGGAGGGTAGGGTCGGGTCGATAGTGTTTCACCGCCGCCTCCTGCAGGTCTAAGGCGCCGCTTCGATGGGGCGATCCTGATTGTCGAGAAGGGGCACGCCGTAATCGAGCAGGATACGGTTGATCGCACCCTGCTCCTTCTGGATGAAGCCGTTCAGCTGGTGCTTCCAGTTCAGCTCGCCGGGGCGGATGCCGAAGGTGATGCGGTAGATGAGCGAGGGATCGCCCTTCTCCTTCACCAGCGGAATCACGGAGAGGGGGATAGCCGACTTCTTGGCGTAGTAGCCGCCGATCGGGCCCCACAGGATGCCGGCATCGATCTCGCCCTCGTCGAGATCGGCAATCATCGCCTCCGCCGGGCTGTCGAAGCGGCGATCCACCATCAGCGCATAGGGCCTCGCCAGCGGCATCAGGCCATTACGGGTCAGGAGATCGCCCGGCGGCGTGCCCGCGATCACGCCGATCCGCCGGCCCTTCAGACGCGGGTCTTCCAGCGTGTCGACGCCGGCGAGATCCCCGTCCTTCTTGGTGATCAGCACCCAGGCCGAGCGGTAATAGGGATTGGTGTTGAGGATTGGGTCACCGGCGGCGACATAACCCATTACAACATCGCAGCGCTTGGCGCCGAGTGTCATGCGGTAGAAGCCGGTCGCCTGCGGGAACCAGGTGTAGTCAAGGGCGAGGCCGAGCTTCTCGGCCATGAGCTCGGCGATCTTGTTCTCGAAGCCCTGCCCATCCTCATTGGTGAAAGGCATATTCGCGGGATCGGCGCAGACACGCAAAGTCGAGCGATCGACCAGATCGGCCACCTGGGCCGAGGCCGCGTGGGGAAAGGCGGCGAGGGCGAGGAGCGTCACGCAGGCCGCGACACCCCTCCCCTTACGGCGCGCCGAGCGATGGCAAGGTCCCGGCTGCGCCCTGTCCGCCATGGGCTCAGCTCGGCCGTCCGAAGCACTGGTTTTCATTTGCCGTATACGCCTTCGTCTTGTCCTCGCGCTTGCTGGGACGTTCGCGGCCGAGCGCGCCGTCGGCACGGGCCTTGAGATAGACGTAGATGTCGTCGAGGTAGCACATGACGTTCTTGTTCTCGCCGAAGGCGGGCATGACCTGGTCGGCCGTGCCGACACCGACGTTCTGCTTGCCGTTGACGACGATTTCCATGAACTGCGCATAGGTCATGGTCTTCAGCGAGTTGGCGAGCGCCGGCGCGTAGCTGGAGCCCATGCCGTCCGGGCCGTGGCAGACATGGCACTCGGCATGGTAGCGGCGATAGCCGGAATAGGTGTACCAGTCCATCGTGCCGTCGGGCTGGATGTTATAGATCGGATCGCCATCTGGCAGCGTGTACTTGCCGAGCTCGTCCTTCTCCTTCTCGACCGGTGCCGGGGCGGCGGCGGCCGGGGCCTGTTCCTGCGCGAGGACCGGAGCGGGAAGGGACAGGGCGGCCGCCAGGATGAGCGCCGCAGCGCCGGCGGATGCCGGCAGCATGCCGGAAACAAACCATCCGCGAACAGGTTTCGTCATGAAGCAGTCTCCTCAAGGCGCCGCAGGGGCCATTCTGGCGTCCGGGCAGCGTCACGCAGGACGCCGCTCCACGGCTTGGAATTTTTCTAAGAGTCTCATAAACGCCGGGGCTGCGAGACGTGAGGGCCCGGCGCACCGGACAAGCCGGCGGCCAGGCCCCTTTTCGTCTCGAACCGGCGGGCGCCGTAAGACGCCCGCCGTTCCTTGGCTCAGTTCGGCAGAGCGAACACGGTCAGCTGGCCGCCGAGATTGGTGTAGTTGGACAGGGCGGCATAACCACCCACCGCACCGAGGCCGGCATTCGGATCGGTCAGGCCGGCCGCCAGGCCGATGCCCGCCCAGCCACCGACACCCGACAGGATGGCGATGTACTGCTTGCCCTTGTGCTCATAGGTGGTGACGTTGCCGATGATGCCCGACGGGGTCTTGAACTTGTAGAGTTCCTTGCCCGTCTTGGCGTCAACCGCCTTCAGGTAACCTTCGAGCGTGCCGTAGAAGACCACGTCGCCGGCGGTGGCGAGAGCACCCGACCACACCGAGAAGGGCTCCGGCAGCGACCAGACGATCTTACCCTTGGTGTTGTCCCAGGCGATGAAGTTGCCCATGCCGCCATGGCTGTTCGGCGCGGGATACATCGACAGGGTGGCACCGACATAGGGCTGGCCCGCGGTGTAGCTGACGCGGAACGGCTCGTAGTCCATGCAGACGTGGTTGGTGGGCACGTAGAACAGGTTGGTCTTGGGCGAGAACGCCGCCGGCTGCTGGTCCTTGGTGCCGAGGGCGGCCGGGCAGATGCCCTTGGTGTTCACGTCTTCACCCTGCTGGGCGGTCGAATACTTGGCCACGACCAGCGGACGACCATAGGTCGGGCTGTTCTTGTCCATGTCGACCTTGGTGGCCCAGTTCACCACCGGATCGAACTTCTCGGCGACGAGCAGTTCACCGGTGACGCGGTCGAGGGTGTAGCCGAAGCCGTTACGGTCGAAATGGGTGAGCAGCTTGCGCGGCTTGCCGTCGAACTGCTGATCCGTGAGGATCATCTCGTTGACGCCGTCGAAGTCCCATTCGTCATGCGGGGTCATCTGGTAGACCCACTTGGCGACACCCGTGTCCGCGTCGCGAGCCCAGATGGTCATCGACCACTTGTTGTCGCCAGGACGCTGAGCCGGGTTCCAGGTCGAGGGGTTGCCCGAGCCGTAATAGACGAGGTTGGTTTCGGGGTCATAGGAATACCAGCCCCAGGTGCACCCGCCGCCGATCTTCCACTGGTCGCCTTCCCAGCTCTTCAGCGAGGAATCCTTGCCGACCGGCTTGCCGAGCGCCGTGGTCTTCTCCGGGTCAATGAGCATCTCATTGTCCGGGCCCATGGAATAGCCGCGCCACACCTGCTTGCCGGTCTTGGTGTCATAGGCCGTCACGTGGCAACGCACGCCGAACTCGCCACCGGAGATACCGACGATGACCTTGTCCTTCACCGGGAGAACGGTGGCGGTGTTGGTTTCGCCCTTCTTCGGGTCGCCGTTGACGACCGACCACTTCTTGGCACCGGTCTTGGCGTCGAGCGCGACGAGAGTGGTGTCGGCCTGATGCAGGAAGATCGTGCCGTCGGAATAGGCCAGACCGCGGTTGACGGTGTCGCAGCACATCACCGGGATGACGTTCGGGTCCTGCTTCGGCTCGTACTTCCAGATGATACGCCCGTCATCGTTCAGATCGAGCGCGTACACGATGTTCGGGAACGGCGTGTGGACATACATCACATCGCCGATGATGAGCGGGCCGCCCTCATGACCACGGAGGACGCCCGTCGAGAAGGTCCAGGCCACCTGAATCTTGCCGACATTGCTGGCATTGATCTGGTCGAGCTTGGAATAGCGGGTATTGGCGTAGTCGCCGGTCTGGATACCCCATTGCTTGGGGTCCTTGATGATGCTGACCAGCCCGTCATTGGCCGATGCGGGCCAAGCATAGAGCGCCGCAGCACCCAACAGTGCTGTCGCAAGAAACTTGCGCATGCTTATTCTCCTCGTGAACGATCCTCCGGGACCGACCGAATGCACGGACGACCCGCCGCGGCTTGTTTGCCGTCTGACCTTTTTGTCTTCGACAGCGTGTCACGACCGGCTGGAGGGAGAAACAGCCGGATCTCACGGGGGCTCCTGCCCCAAGCTGGCCTACGAACCGGACCCGGGAACTTCTTCCCGATTGCCGTTGAAGCCGAAGACGAGGTTACGCTAATCCGAATCCCTCGGACTGGCAATAAGAACTCTTATGAGAAATCGCTCTTATTATATTTTTGCTGCAAGAGCGAAAAGATATACAAAATACCACAAGCAAGCACTGTTTTCCGGGCAGTTTTACCGCCGCGACCTGCTGCAATGCAGCACACTATTCCCATTCCAGCTCGTGATAGGCCGCGATCGCGTTACGCGCGTTGAACTCGGCGAAAAGCGCCCAGTCGTCGCGCTCGGACACAACCGCGTGTGCGGGCGCCTCGCTCATCGGTCGACCGGCCTCGAGAAGCTGGCGAATGTCGCGACGCAGCGCGGCGAGGTAGCGTCGCTCCGCTTCCGCCCCCTGCGGCCAGGCGACGCTGGCGGGTCCGTGGCCGGGAACGGCGCGGGTGACCGAATCCTGCGCCAGCCGGTCGAGCAGCGTCAGCCAGCCGTTGAGGCTGCCGTCGAGAGTCGGGATGTGACCGACGAACAGCAGATCGCCCATGACCCGGGTGCCGGTCTTCGGATCGACGATGGTGAGGTCGTTGTCGGTATGCGCTGTGGGATGGGCGCGCAGTTCCAGCGGACGGCCGCCGAGATCGAGCGTCAGTCGGTCCTCGACCAGCAGGTCCGGCAGCACGATCCGCGTCCCCGCCCCCGCAGGCCCGAGCAGGCGCTCGACCTGGGCAAGATAGGTTTCGGCTCGAAGTGAAAGAGCCCGCGGCATCTTGTGGTGCGCGACGAAGCGAACGCCGTCCTCCGCAAAGGCGGCATTACCCAGCGTGTGGTCGGGGTGCATATGGGTATTGACGACGTAGCGCAGCGGCTTGTCCGTCACCGCGCGCATGGCTTCGCGCATCAGCGCACCGGCACGGTAACTATTGCCGGTGTCGATCACAGCGGCGGCGTCATCGCCGACGATCAGCGTCATATTGGCGATCGCCCCGTCATTGGACGGAGCGACCAGTTCATAGGGCGCGCGGAACACATGCACACCCGGCGCCACGGCTTCAAGGGCGAGAGCATGGCCGGCACTCGCCGGCTCGGCCTGCCCCCAGGCGGATCGCCCGCTCCCGAGTGCCAGGGCCGCACCGAGGGTGAGCAGGTGACGCCTATGCAGTCGCGGCAGGTCTACCATCGCCGCACCTCACGCACTGCCTCCTTGAGGAGGCACGCCGACTATTTCTTGGTGCCGTCGGCGTTGAACTGGCCGAGATAGGCCTCAAGGTTCAGGCGGTCGCTTTCCTTCGGCAGGCCGGCGAACACCATCTTGACGCCCGGCATGTAGCCCTTCGGGTTTTCCAGATAGGCGCTCAGCACTTCCGCCGTCCACACATCGCCCTTGGCGTTGTGCTCCTTCAGCGTATCGGAATAGGCGAAACCTTCGACCGAACCCATCTTGCGGCCGATGATGCCGTTGAGTTCCGGGCCGACCTTGTTCTTGGCGCCTTCGCCGACGGCGTGGCAAGCCATGCACTTCTTGAAGACGTTGGCGCCCTTTTCGGCATCGCCGGCCGGGCTCTGGGCCAGTGCAGCAGTGGTACCGAGAACGAGCAGGGCGGCAGTGGTGACGAAGCGATTCATGGCGTCCTTCCAGGCGGTGATCATTGAATGGCGCCCTTATGCGAGGCGCTTGCGAGCGGGCGCGGATGATAGCGCCACCTTTAGAATGATCCTAGAGGCCGAAAGGTCCAGCCCGCTATCCGCGAAACGCCCGGCGCATTTCGTCGCGGCAGCCGCTTCAGCGGGTGAGATCGGCGGGATAGAGCGACTTCCAGAAAGCACAGTTATGCGCCGCCGAGGCATTGAAAAGCCCCAGCTTGCCCGGCTCCAGATTCATCACGTCGTCATCGGACCGGAAGGGCTTCCATGCGGGCGCCGCCGGTGCGGAAGGCGTGCCGGTGCGCGCGAAGCTCGACCAATAGGCCGTCATGACAGTCGCAAGCTGCTGCGATGCCGGCGTCAGAGCGGGTCCGGCGCGCTTCATCGTGTTGTCGAAATGGGGAAAGAGGTAAGGCAGCTCGGACGAATGCACCGCCCCCATCTCAAAACCGGGATCGGAAGGCGTCACCGGCGGCGCCTCCGAATCGGCGAAGACGAATTCATAGACCGGCACGAAGGCGCCCATCAGCTTGGCCGCTTCCAGATAGGCGCAGTTGTTGATCCCGACATCCCGACGGAAATCCGACCATACCGAGCCGAGTGTCGCCGGCGGCGAAGACGCGTAGGTCGGCGGGTATTTTTCCAGCACCGCCTCCGCCTTGTCGCCATAGACCTTGCGGATTTCGTCGGGATAGTTCGCCGCTGTGACCACCTCGCCTTCAAGGGCGGCATAGCCGACGTAAAGCCGCTGCTCGTCCCTTGTGCCCCCGTTCATGACGGGCACTTTGACGAATTTGCCGGCCGGAAACGCCTCGGCGCCCGGCAGCGGCACGGTCTTGGCGCCGATCAGCGGCGTGAAGGTGAGGATGTTGGCGCCGGCAATGTCGGCCGCTGCCTTCAGCAGTTCGTCCACCGGCTTCGCCCGCAGGCAGGCCAGCGCGCTCGCGGGATCGCCGCAGCCGACCTTGGCCGCCATCGCCAGGCCGACCTTCTCGCCCTCGGCAACGCTCGGCAGCCAGCTGGCACAACCGGCGCTCACCACGATGGCACGCTCAAACAGGCCCGTGGTCTCATCCGGCGCCAACAGGTGCATGCAGACGGAACCGGCGCCCGCCGATTCACCCGCCACCGTCACATTGCCGGGATCACCGCCGAAGGCCGCGATGTTGCGCTTGACCCAGGCGAGCGCCGCGCGCTGATCCAGCAAACCATAGCCGCCATTGTAATCAGCGGCAAAGGAGGGATGGGCGACAAAGCCGAAGGCGCCCAGCCGGTAATTGAACGAAACGACGACGAGATCGCCGTCCTTCGCCAGTGCGTCCAGCGGGTAGAGGCCGCTGGAGCCGCCGACAAACGCCCCGCCATGGATCCATACCAGCACCGGGCGTGGCGCGGCGGCGGCTTCTCCGGGACGGTAAGGAACGGTGACATTGACGAACAGGCAGTCCTCATCGCGACTCGATTCCGGAATGCCGTAGCGTTCCAGCTGCGGGCAGGCGCTGCCATAGCGGGTCGCGTCGCGCACGCCGCTCCAGGATGCCGCCGGCTCCGGCGGCGCGAAGCGGCGCTCGCCGGTCGGCGGTAGCGCATAGGGAATACCCTTGAACGCCCTCACGCCCTCCGCGACGACGCCGCGCACCGCGCCCTGCTGCGTCATGACCATGGCGGGATCGTCCACCGACGGCGTCTGCGCCCTGGCATGATCCGCAAACCCAAGAGCGGCGAAGAGCAGCAACGCGCCCTGCCATGCCGGGAAGAGAAGCTTCATGACGCCACCTCGTGAATTCGCCGATGCCGAGCTTGCCACGGCAAGCTACAGGATACCATCGAATGATGACGCCATGACACCTCCAGTTGCAGCCCCCTTAGCGGCCTGCGCCTCCCCCAGCCACTCGAAATGTGCCATCTGCCAGACAGACCAACGCTCGAATTCGGCGAGAAAGGCCGCATCGAGAGCGGCGAGACGCCCGCCAGAGCCCACGCGGAACCAGCCTTTCGCCTCTGCATCGGCGAGGAGGCTGCCGATATGGGCCGTCGACACCTGAAGCCGGTCGGCGAGATCGCGCCGCCGCAGCGGTAGATTCAGGGCGGCGCCTTGGACGCTCTGCGCGTAATGGTTGCCGATCACGACAGTCAGCAGCAGATAGCCGCAATCGCGCTGAGCGAAGGACAGCACGCGGGGGAAAGGGTGCAGCAGCGTGCCATGTGCAAGCACATAGGCTGCCGAACGGGCGATGATATCGCCAAGGGCATCGGCATCGCCGAGAAGCGCGGTGCGGAGCGGCCGCGCGCGCTCGGAGGGCGGATCGAGCCGATCGAGGGCCCCGACGAACAGCCGCAGCGAGCGACCGATTTCGGCGATCACCACCGGAGAGGGGCGCAGCAAGGTGACGCGGCGGTCGGCGGGGTCGGATTCGACCGCCACGAGCCGACCGGCCCGCAGCGCCGCAACGAAGCCGGCGGTCTGGCGCGGGCTCACCCCCGCCACCTTCTGCAGGGCGGAGAGCGTCGGCGGCGGCCCGGCCCGGTGGCGCCACTGGTAGTAATTATGGATCAGCATATAGCAGACGAGATAGCGCCCCAGCTGATCGAACATTTTGTAATAGGGCCAGCGCACCGGCGGGCCCGCCGCCATCCCGGCGCAGTACTCAGCCAAGGCAAGCGGAAGGCCGGGATGGCGCAGCAGATCGTCCGCGCGCGCGGAAAGTTCGGCGGGAAGTCCCGCTGGCCGGCCGGTTGGGCCGCGTGTTCCCTGCTCCAGCGTGCGCCGCGCCACAAGTGATACCTGCAAAGTTTGGGCTGGTCGGCCCGATCGACTTAGAAATACTTGGAACCGACCTGAGAGCGGAGGTAGCCTGAGCCGGGCGCCTTCGTCGGCCACTGCACGCCGTCGCCATCACCCACGACACGCCCCCGGGAGAACCGCCCATGTGCAACGATCACACCTTTGTCCCATCGCGCCGCATGACGCTCGCCGCCGGTCTGGGGCTGGCCTCGGCGGCCTTCCTCGGTGGCCTGGCGTTGCCGATGGGCGCCTTCGCGCAGGAAGCGCCGCCGAACGCCATCAGCCCCGACGAGGCGCTGAAGCGACTGATGGACGGCAATGGCCGCTACACCTCGAACGCGCTCAACAACCGCGACTTCTCGGCGGGACGCGCTGCGCGGGCCAAGGCGCAGTACCCCTTCGCCGGGCTGGTGAGCTGCGCCGATTCCCGCGTTGCCCCGGAACTCGCCTTCGACCAGGGACCGGGCGAATTGTTCGTGGTCCGCGTGGCGGGCAACTTCGTCAATGACGACGGTCTCGCCAGCCTGGAATATGGCGTGAAGTTTCTGGGTGTGCCGCTCATCATGGTGCTCGGCCACACCAATTGCGGCGCCGTCGACGCGGCGATCAAGGTGGTGAAGGAAAACATCAGCCTGCCGGGGCATCTCGATGATCTCATCGACAGCATCAAGCCCGCTGTCCAGATCGCGTTGAAATCCAACCCGCAAGACCCGCTCAACGCGGCGATCGTGGAAAATGTGCGCTATAATGTGAAAGAACTGTCCGAGGCGACGCCGATCATCACCGAATACGTCGCGAGCGGGAAGCTGAAGGTTGTCGGAGGTATCTATGATCTTGCCACGGGCAAGGTCAGCCTTCTGTAGTCAGTCTATGGGCAGCCCGGTAGATCGGGCTGCCCTTTCGAACGCGCCCGGTCGCCGGGCAAGATCTCAGATGGCCGGCCCGAGATCGACGATGCGCTCATGCGTCACCACCGGCGGCGCCTCGAAAGTGGGCCCGACGAGGCCCCGCCAGGACTGGAAATCCTCCGAGTTGCGGAAATCCACCATGTGGTTGTCGAGCGTCTCCCAGCGCACGACGAGGCGGTAGACATTCGGCGTCTCGATCACCTGGTGCAAGGCGACGCCGTGACAGCCCTTGGCGCGAAGGAACAGCGGCACGGCCTTGGCGACGCCCGCCTCGAAGGCGGCTTCCTCGCCCGGCTTGATCCGTAGTTCGGCAATCTCGATGATCATGCGTTTCCCCACCCCTTATACGTGGCGCGCGGCGGCGCCCCATCGATCACAAGCACGAACCCGGCGCCGCAACAAGGCGGCACCTCTGGTGAAGCGCCGGGCGCACCTGCCCTATTTCATCAAACCCGCCGCGCGCAACGCCTGCTCGATGACGTCCTTGATGCGGGAAACGGCCGCCGGGCTCGTGGGCGAGGCGGGATCAGCCTTCACGGTGGCGCCGGACGTTCGCGGAGGCGGCGCGGCCAACGGCGTTCTCGCGGCCGGGCCGCTCCTGGGGATGGGCTTCGGCGAAACCGACTTGGGCGGGACATTTTGGGCCGAAACGGCTCGGGAAGCATCGTCGGCGATACCCCAGAAAGCGGCGATTTCCCGCGTCGAGGAAATACCGACATCGAGCATGTAAGGCCCGGGCGCGCCGAGATCGCTGGCCAGCGGCGTGCCGTGGCCCATGGCCGCGACGGTGTTCAGCTCGATCACCGCTTCCCCGGCCCGGTTGCTCCAGATGCGCCGCATCCGGCCGCCGGAGATTTCCTCCCGCGTCGGCGCGTCGTCGAGCCGATGCGCCGTTCGCCATTGCGCGGCGATGTCCTCGGCATTGGAAGGCGCCACGGTATGATCAGCCATACCCTGCCAGATCGCCACCCGCGGCCACGGTCCGGCATGAGGAGAAGCCTGCCGCAGCTGGGCCCACAGCTCCTCGTCCGACGACGGCGCCTGCCCGCGCATGCAGTCGAAGGCTTCCGGCACGCTCGACGCACAACCATAGGCAAGGCCGGCAATGATCGCGCCGCCGGCGAACACTTCCGGATAGGTCGCCAGCATCACATTCGCCATCGCCCCGCCGGCGGAAAGGCCGGTGACGAAAACGCGGTCGCGATCGAGGCCGTGGGCCGCGATCATGGCGTCGATCATCTGGCGGATGGACAGCGCCTCGCCGGAATCGCGCCGCGTATCGCCGGGGCGGAACCAGTTGAAGCACAGGTTGGGATTGTTGCCGGGGCTCTGCTCGGGATAGAGCAGCGCGAAGCCGGCCAGATCGGCGAGCTGCGACCAGCCGGAGCGATGGTCATAATCGCCGGCATTCTGTTTGCAGCCGTGCAGCACGACGACGAGCGGCGCTTTTCTCGCAAGCCCCGCCGGGCAGTAGCCATGCCCCCGCAGCCGGCCGGGATTGGAGCCGAAATCGGCAAGAGATTCGAGCCGGCTGGGCGAGGAGCCCGGCATGTGAAACGAGCCCTGGCGCGCGCCGAAGGCGGCGAACTGGGCCATGGTGTCCGACATTGTCCGCAAGGGAAGTCTCCTGGTTGCGGCGCCCAGTATCTGGGCGGCGAAAGGCTAACGCCCCTCCTCCCAGATCGTTGCTGCACTGCACAAAAACAAGAGATGTCGCGTTGACGTGAGCGGGAAACCGATGGCGAGAGCCTTCGCTGCACCGATGCTGCGCAACATATCGGCCCGTGATGACGACTCGCGGCCGACAGCCCCGCTCGGCTTAAGCTACCACTATTTCTCGATAATCTCGCGAATGCGGGTTGCCAGCACGTCCATCGCGAAAGGCTTGGTGATCATCGCCATGCCCGGTTCGAGGAAGCCAGACGCCAGCGCCGCGTTCTCGGCATAGCCGGTCATGAACAGCACCTTGAGGTGCGGCCGGGAGACTCGCCCGCCATCGGCGACCTGCCGCCCGTTGAGCCCGGGCAGACCGACATCGGTGATGAGGAGGTCGATGCGCTGGCGGGACTGGAGGATTTCCAGCCCCTTGGGCCCGTCCCCCGCCTCGATGGCGCGATAGCCGAGTTCGCCCAGCACTTCGACGATGAGGCCGCGCACAACCGGCTCGTCCTCGACCACCAGCACCACCTCTCCATCCTCCGAACCCGGGGCTTCGCTGAGGCTGCTCCCGGCTTCCTCAATCTCCTCCTCGCCGCGATAGCGCGGCAGATAGAGTTTGATCGTCGTGCCCTGCCCCAGTTCGGAGTAGATGCGGGCATAGCCTTCGGACTGGCGGGTGAAACCGTAGACCATGGAGAGGCCGAGCCCGGTCCCCTGCCCGATAGGCTTGGTGGTGAAGAAGGGCTCGAAGGCACGGGCAATGGTCTCCCGGCTCATGCCGGTGCCGGTATCGGTGACACAGATGCAGACATACTGGCCGGGCTTGACCTCGCGCTGGCGGGCGGCGAAGTGGCTGTCGAGATGGGCGTTGCAGGTCTCGATGGTCAGCTTGCCGCCTTCCGGCATTGCATCGCGCGCATTGATGGCGAGGTTGAGAATGGCGCTTTCCAGCTGATTGGGGTCGCAGCGCGTCAGCCACAGACCGCCGCCGAGCACCAGCTCCAGTTCGATACGCTCGCCCAATGTGCGCCGCAGCATGTCCTCCAGCGAAGCGATCAGCGGGTTGGCCCGCACCGGGCGCGGGTCGAGCGGCTGGCGGCGCGAGAAAGCGAGGAGCCGGTGGGTGAGCGAGGCCGCGCGGTCGGCGCAGGTCTTCGCCCCACCCACCCAGCGCGCGAGATCATCCGTGCGGCCCTGCGCGATGCGGTTGCCGAGAATGTCGAGGCTGCCGGTGATACCTTGCAGCAGATTGTTGAAATCATGGGCGATGCCGCCGGTGAGCTGGCCGACCGCCTCCATCTTCTGGCTCTGGCGGAGCGCTTCCTCCACCGAACGCTGTTCGGTGATATCGCGCCCCACGGCGTGGATGCGGCCATTGCCGGGGACCGCGCTCCAGGCAAGGAGGCGGTACTCATCCGCCTTGGTGCGATAGCGGTTCTCGAAGCCGATGGTGGTCCGGCCGTCCGAGCACTTCTGCAGTTCGCGCGTGTTTGCCTCCAGGTCCTCGGGATGCAGGAACTCGGCAATCCTACGGCCCACCATCTCCGCCTCGTCCCACCCCAGAAGCCGCTCGGCCGACGGGTTGACGGCCGTGATGACGCCCTCGAAATCGCAGACGAGCATCAGGTCCTGGCTGATCCGCCAGAGCCGGTCGCGATCCTGGGCAAAGGCTTCCTCCGCCCGCTTCTGCGCCTCGATGTCGGTATTGGTGCCCACCCAGGCGGTGATGCTGCCGCGCGCATCGATGAGTGGCACAGCGCGGGCCAGATGCCAGCGATAGCCGCCATCGGCGGCGCGCAGGCGGAACTCGGCCTCATAGGTGTCGCCCGAGGCAAGCGCCTGGGCCCAGCGCTCGCGAGCGCCCGGCAGGTCGTCCGCATGCACCAATCGCGTCCAGCCATCGCCGTCGAGACTGCCGCGCTCCGTCCCTGAATAGGCGTAGATCTGGTCGTTGAACCAGTCGAGCCCGCCATCGGCCCGCGCCGTCCACACCTGGTTGGGCATGTTCTGCGCCAGCGCGCTGAACTGCGCCTCGCTCTTTTCCAGCGCCATCTGGGTGCGGCGCCGCTCGGTGACATCGAGCACGGCGCCGACCAGCCGCAGCGGCGCGCCCGTCTCGTCGCGGTCATAGGCAGCCTTGCGCGCCATGATCCGCTCCTCGCCGGTGTCGTGGCGGCGGATGCGGTACTCGACATCGAGAAGCGCGACCCCGGCGGCCCGGCTCGCGGCGTTGGAGACGATGCCGGCGTGCTCCGGAACCACCAGCGCCTCGACCTGCTCGGCGGGTATGTCCTGGACAGGCTCGAAGCCGAACAGGCGACAGAATTCAGGGGTTGCGCTGATGAGATTGGTGCGCAGGTCGATCGAGAACAGCCCGACCCCGCCCGCCGCCTGGGCGCGGCGCAGCCGCTCCTCACTTTGGCGCAGCGCCTCCTGCGCCTCATACTCGGCGGTCCGGTCGCGGATGAGCTTGACGAAGCCGATCGGACGGCCGCACTCGTCGCGCAGCGGCATCATCTCGCTGAGGCCCCAGAAGAGTTCGCCGCTCTTGCGCAGGTGCCAGCGCGCGTCATGCGCTCGACCGGTCTCCAGTGCCTCCCGCCGCTTCGCCGCCGGACGGCCCGCCGCCCGATCCTCGGCGGTGAAGAAGGTGTCCATGGGCTGGCCAAGCAACTCCGCCTCGCTCCAGCCGAGCATCTCGGCGGCGCCCCGGTTCCAGAGCGTGCACAGCCCTTCGAGATCGGTGGAGACGATGCCGTAATCGATGGCACTATCGAGGATCTGCCGGTGATGGGCCTCGCGTTCGCGCAGCACGCCTTCGGCGCTGGCGCGCTGGATGTGCGCCCATGATCGCTCCGTGACCTCGCGGATGACGGCGAGTTCATATTCCGACCAGCGACGCGGCACGCTGTCATGCATCGCCATCAGCGCGGTCAGCCGGCCTTCGCGGATCAGTGGCATGCAGACCGCCGCGGCAATGCCGACCTCGTGGTACGCCGCCGCCACGCTGGCGGGGAGTTCCGTGGCATAGTCGTTGACGATGAAGGGAGCGCCGCCACGCAGATCGGCCACCGCACGCTTGCCGAAATCGGCAAGGCGGTAACGCCCGACAAGCGACTTCGTGCCGGGCGCGTGCCAGTCGCCGAGCACGGTAAGCCCGTCCTCATCCGCGTCCATGTCGGCATAGGAACAGCTGGAGAGCCGCAAATGCTGCGCGGCCATGCGCGTGATGGTGCCGAGGATGTCGGCGGCATCCCGGCTGTCGGCCACGGCGCGGCCGAGCGCGTCGAGAAAGCGCAGCCGCGTCTCGCTCTCTTCCAGCGCCACCCGCGTATGATGGGCGTCGGTGACTTCCACCACGATGGCGATGACCCCGGCGGGCGCCCCGTCGTCACCGGCCACGGGCGAATAATCGAGGTTGAGCCAAACCTGTTCGGGATGGCCGTCGCGGTGCAGGGTCAGCGGCAGGTCGCGATAGGACAGCGTGCCACCCGCCAAGCCGACCCGCATGACATTGTCGTTGAAGTCGGCGACTTCCGGCCAGCCTTCCCGGACATTGGAGCCCAGCAGGCGACTGTCACGCCCGCCGGCGAAGACCGAATAGGCATCGTTGTAGATCATCACCCCGTGCTCGCCCCACAGCAGGACGAGCGGCACCGGGCTTGCGAGCATCAGTCCGACGGTGTGGCGAAGGCTGGCCGGCCAGCCGTCCAACGGACCAATCGGCGTTGCGGACCAGTCGAACGCCGCGATGCGTCGCGCAAGGGGGCCACCGCCGGCAATGAATGCGCGATCGGTGTTCACGACGCTCTCGTCCAGCCGCACTTCACACCCCATGACCCAAGAGTGGGCCCTGCCTCCCGCCGGAAGGGACCTCGACGTGCCTAAACGCGCCTGATGCAGGCGAGTTCCGCCCGCGGGGGAATTTCGTTCCGCTCGCACACCGGCGCCCGTATCGGCCTCAGCTTTCGGGCGGTCGCCTAGATCCCGGAGGGTGCTGGCATGTGCGCCGGCTGGAGGAGAAGCCGGACCAGGGGATTTGGGAAACGTCGCGCCATGGTGACCGCGTGGAACGTCTCCACGATGCCCGGCAACTGATCACCTTCCACGAGCATGCCCGCCGCAATCTCGTCCTTGACGACGATGGGCGGAAGAACGGCCAGCCCGATATCCTCGCGGGCGAGAAGGCGCATCATCGCCATGTCCTCGACTTCCGCCACGATTTGCGGCCGGACGCCGAGGCGATCGGCAAAGGCGTCGAAGCCGATGCGTACGGGGCTGTCCACGGTCGGCAGGATGATGGGGTGGCGCCGAAGCCGCTCCGCGAAGCTCGCGGCATGGCCCAGCCGGTCGGGTGTTCCGACCAGACTGACCGGACGCTCCGCCAAACGATGGGTGACGAAAGGGGTCAGGGCATCACCGGCCGGGGCCTGATTCAGCAAAACGACATCGAGATTGAGCGCCTCCAGCGCCCGCAGCAATTCGCCCGCGCTGCCCGAGCGCAAAACGAGATCGATATCCGTGCGCCCGAGCACCGGGCGCAGGAACTCCATCTGGAAATTCCGCGACAGCGTGGCAAGCGAACCGACCCTCAGGGCCTGCCGGGCCGCTCCTGTTTGCCGCAGCGTCCCCAGCAATTCGTCGCCCGTCGCGAAAATGGCGTCGGCATGGTCGAGGACGATCTTGCCGGCCTCTGTCAGATGCAGCTGCCGCCCGCGACGCTCGAACAGCGCGTGACCCAGCCGTTCCTCAAGTTTGCGGATCTGCACCGAGAGCGCCGACTGGGTGAGATTCAGCCGCTCCGCGGTGCGGGTCAGGTGGCCGTCATGCGCGACCGCCCAGAAATAGCGCAGATGGTTGTAATTCAGCGAGGACATAACGTTCGATACTAGCGAACGATTCAATGCCGACAATGAATTTTCATTCCATTCCGCCCGTCGATAACCAAGGCCGCCAACCGCCATCCGTGCAGGGGACCCGCCTTGTCGCTCTATCTGCTCCCACTCATCGCTCCGCTTCTGCTGCTGTTCGCCGCCCTCGCCGGGTTCGCGCGGCAATGCCGTCGCCCGCCCTTTGTGCCCGTTGCCGCAGAGGGCGCCGCGCTCGGCGCACTGCTGATCGCGCTCGCGTCGCTCGCGGCTCTGATCCTTCGCGGCCCCGGCGACAGCGGGCTGATCGGATGGGCGGGCATCGGCCTGTCGATCCGGCTCGACGCGGTCAGCGCGACCATGCTCCTGCTTGTCACCTTCATCGGCTGGATCGTGGTGAGATACGCGCGCACCTATCTCGATGGCGAGGAGCGGCAGGGCCTTTCTCTCGGCTGGCTCTGCGCGACGCTCGCGGCGGTCCTGGCTCTCGTCCTCGCGGGCAATGTCGTCCAGCTGGTTCTGGCATGGCTCGCCACCAGCGCCGCGCTGCATCGCCTGCTTCTGTTCTACCCCGAGCGCCCGGCGGCGCAGCGCGCCGCCCGCAAGAAGCGCCTTTTCTCCGCGATCGGCGCCACCGCCCTGGTGACCGCCGCCGGTCTCGTGTGGATGAATTCCGGCACGAGCGATATCGCCACGATCAACGCGCTGGCGCACAACGGCGACGGCTCCTGGCTCGGCGTCACGGCAGCCGCCCTGCTCGCGCTCGCCGCCCTGCTGAAATCGGCGCAGTTCCCGACCCATGGCTGGCTCACCGAGGTGATGGAGGCGCCGACACCGGTCTCGGCCCTCCTCCATGCCGGGGTGATCAATGCGGGTGGCTTCCTGCTGATCCGTTTCGCCGATGTGATGCTCGCCGCGCCCGGCGTGCTTGCCGTGCTGGCGATGATCGGCGGGCTCACCGCGCTGTTCGGCGCGCTCGTGATGCTGACGCAGCCGGCGGTGAAGACCTCGCTCGCCTGGTCCACGGTGGCGCAAATGGGCTTCATGATGCTGCAGTGCGGCTTGGCGCTGTTTCCGCTCGCCCTGCTCCATATTGTCGCCCACTCGCTCTACAAGGCGCATGCGTTCCTGGCCTCCGGCGGAGCGGTGGAGCAGGTGACCGCCCTTCGACGCCCGGGTCCGGTCGCAGTCCCCGACGGGCTTGCGGTCGGCCGCGCCTTCCTGATCGCGCTCGGCATCTATGCCGCAATCGGCGCGGCGTTCGGCACCGCCTTCGGTTTCGAGCATAAGTCGCCCCAGGCACTCGCGCTCGGCGCCATCCTGATCTTCGGTGTCGCCTATTTGCTGGCGCAGGGTCTGGCGGACGCCGCGCCGCGACCGCTGACACGCAAGACCGCGCTCTTCGCCGGTGCCGCTGCCATCGGGTACTTCGCGCTCCAGACTGCGGCCGAATGGCTGACGCGCGGGCTTCTCCCGCCGACGCCGGCGCCGGGACGGCTGGAATGGACGCTGATGGCGCTTGCCGTGCTGAGCTTTGGGCTGGTGGCCGTGGCACAGGCGCTGTTCCCGCTCTGGGCCTCGCATCCCGCCGCCGCCGGCCTGCGCGTCCATCTCGCGAACGGGCTTTATGTCAACGCCATCCTCGATCGCATCCTCGGCGGCTGGTCCGTCTCCAGAGCGTCGTGACCGAAGAACTCCCAGGACAAGCCCATGCTGATGACCCCGATCACTCCGTCGCTGCCGTCACCCGATGCCGTGCTTGAGGCGGCCAACCGGGCGGTGCGCGCCATTCCCCCGCTCTGGCCCCTCGCCTCCAGCGTTGCGGTCAATCCCTTTCTCGGCCAGACCGGCGAGCCCCTGGCGACGGCCGCCGCCCGCCTGCGCCGCGTGGCCGGCATTGCCCTGACCATGCCACGGAGCTGGTACGCGGAGCGGCTGCGTTCCGGCGAGATGACCGAGGACGATCTGCACGCGGCCTTCCACAGCGCGCCCGCCGCCCGCCGGCCGGCGACCTTCGGCGCGTTCAAGGAGGCCATCCAGACGGAACGCCCCGCCCCTGTTGCACTCCCGACCGTCGCCGATCTGGCGCGCGATGCGGCGGCGATCGACTGGCCGGGCGTGGTCGGCGAGCGCATCAGCCACTGGGCCGCCGGACATTTCGATCAGGGCCAGGCCCTCTGGGCCAGCGGGCGGACAGACGGCACCTACGCCGCCTGGCGGGTCGTCGCCACCCGCGATCTGACCCCCGAAATCGCCGGCCTCACCGGCTTCGCACGGCATGTGGCGGAGGCGCCACCCAAGGCCGAAGACGCGATCATCGACTGTGTCGCCCAGCTTGGCCTCCCGAGGGCCGCGCTGGACAGCTATTTCCACCGCCTGCTGGCGTCGCTCGGCGGCTGGAGTCAGCTCGCCCGCCATCGGCTCTGGCAGGCGGAACTGGGCGGCGGCAGCGACGCGTCGGTCACCGACCTCCTCGCCATCCGCCTGATCTGGGAGGTGGCTCTTTTGCGCCATTTCGGCGCTGCGCTCGCGCCGCAGTGGCAGGCCACGCGCGCGGCCTATGCCGAGCCGGTTTGCGCCTGCCCGGAGGACATTATCGACGCCCTGTTGCAGGAAGCTGTCGAGCGCGCGGCGCAGAGGCGGCTCGACGCGCTGTTGACAAGACGCGCACCGCTTCCCGCAACGCCTGGGCGTCCGACGCTGCAAATGGCTTTCTGCATCGACGTGCGCTCGGAAGTGTTCCGCCGCGCGTTGGAGAGCCTCGATACCGGCATCCGCACGCTGGGTTTCGCCGGGTTCTTCGGGCTGGGCATCGGCCATCGCCGCTTCGCTTCGGACATTGTCGAGGCGCGTCTGCCGGTGCTGCTGTCTCCGGGCGTTTTCACCTGCGCGGGCGAGGCGACGCCAGCCGTCGCGAAAGCGGAACTGGCCGCCCGAATCACCGCCCGCGCCCATCGCGCCTGGGGACGCTTCAAGCTCGCCGCCATTTCCTCCTTTGCTTTCGTCGAGGCCACCGGCCCGCTCTATGTCGCCAAGCTCCTGCGGGATGGGCTCGGACTGACGCGCAACAGCGCGCCCGAATATCTCGCGCCGCGCCCGATGCAGGGTCTCGACCTTCCTACAAAGATGACGATGGCCATGCGCGTGCTCAAGGCGATGTCGCTCACCGCAGGCTTTGCACGGCTCGTTCTCCTTGCCGGCCACGGCGCCAGCGCGGTCAACAATCCCCATGCCAGTGCGCTGAACTGCGGCGCATGCGGGGGCTATTCGGGCGAAGTGAATGCGCGGCTGCTGGCCTCGCTGCTCAATGACCCGGAGGTAAGGGCCGGTCTTGTGGAGCGCGGCGTCATCATTCCCGACGACACGCTATTCCTGGCCGCCCTGCACGACACGACGACCGACGATGTCACGATCTATGCCGGCGATCATCCTTCCCCGACCCATGCCGAGGATATCGTTCGGGCGGAGCGCTGGCTGACATCCGCCGGCGTGCTCGCCCGGGGAGAACGGGCCTTGCGCCTGCCTCGCGCACAGCGCGCTCGGGACATCCTGCATCGGGCCCGCAATTGGGCCGAGCTGCGCCCCGAATGGGCGCTGGCCGGTTGCCAGGCCTTCATCGCCGCGCCACGGTCGCGCACGGCCGGGCTGGATCTCGCCGGAAGGGCCTTTCTCCACGACTATGACTGGCGGCGCGACGAGGGCTTTGGCGTGCTGGAGTTGATCCTGACCGCACCTGTCGTCGTCGCCAGCTGGATCAGCCTGCAATATTACGGATCAACCGTCGCGCCCGACGTCTTCGGAGCGGGCAACAAGCTTCTGCACAACGTGACGGGCGGCATTGGCGTCGTGGAAGGCAATGGTGGCCCGCTGCGGGCGGGGTTGCCGTGGCAGTCTGTGCATGATGGCGAACGGCTGACGCATGAACCCCTGCGCCTTTCCGTGCTGATCGAGGCCCCGCGTGAAGCGGCGGCCGGCCTATTGGAACGACACCCGGAGGTCCGCGCGCTATTCGACAATCGCTGGCTGCACCTGCTCACCCTGAACGAGGAAGGCCGCGTGGCGTGGCGCTACACGGGCGATCTGGGCTGGGAGAACAGCCTCCGCGGGACGGACGGCAAGACCGAACCTCAGCCCCACGCCGATGCCGGCCCGGGTCACTCCCACTCGATGGTCCCGGGCGGCTTGGAGGTCACGTCGTAGACCACGCGGTTGACGCCCTTGACCTCGTTGACGATGCGGGTGGCGACGCGGCCGAGGAAGGCCATATCGAACGGGTAGAAATCCGCCGTCATGCCGTCCACCGAGGTCACGGCGCGCAGGCCGACCACATAGTCATAGGTGCGGAAATCGCCCATCACCCCCACGGTCTTCACCGGCAGGATGACGGCGAAGGCCTGCCAGATTTCCTCGTAAAGCCCGTGGCGGCGGATTTCTTCAAGATAGATCTCGTCGGCGAGGCGCAGGATGTCCAGCTTCTCGCGGGTGATCTCGCCGGGGCAGCGAATGGCGAGACCCGGCCCGGGGAAGGGGTGGCGGCCGACGAACACGTCCGGCAGGCCGAGTTCGCGGCCAAGCGCCCGCACCTCGTCCTTGAACAGTTCACGCAGCGGCTCCACCAGCTTCATGTTCATGCGCGCGGGCAGGCCACCGACATTGTGGTGGCTCTTGATCGTCACCGAGGGGCCGCCGGTGAAGGACACACTCTCGATCACATCGGGATAGAGCGTGCCCTGGGCGAGGAAGGCAGCGCCGCCGACCTTCTTCGCTTCCGCCTCGAACACGTCGATGAACAGCTTGCCGATGGTCTTGCGCTTCACCTCGGGGTCGGTGACCCCTTCCAGCGCGCCGAGGAACATCTCGGAGGCATCCACATGCACCAGCGGAATGTTGTAGGCGTCGCGGAACAGGGTGACCACCTTCTGCGCCTCGCCGAGGCGCAGAAGCCCGTGATCGACGAAGACGCAGGTGAGCTGGTCGCCGATCGCCTCATGGATCAGCACCGCCGCGACCGAGGAATCGACGCCGCCGGAGAGGCCGCAGATCACCTTTTCCGACCCCACCTGCTCGCGGATGCGGCGGATGGCTTCTTCGCGATAGGCCCGCATGCCCCAGTCGCCGCGGGCGCCGGCGATCTTGCGGACGAAATTGCGGATCAGCGCCGCGCCATGCGGCGTGTGCACCACCTCGGGGTGGAACATGGTGGTGTAGATGCGCCGCTGTTCATTCACCGCCACGGCGAAGGGCGCGTTCTCGGAGGTGGCGACCACCTCGAAGCCTTCCGGAAGGCGGGTCACGCGGTCGCCATGGCTCATCCACACGGGATAGCGCTCGCCCACTTCCCACACGCCGTCATAGAGCGCGCTCGGCTTGTGCACCGTCACCTCGGCCCGGCCGAACTCGGCGGCGTGGCCGCCCTCCACCTCGCCGCCGAGCTGCAGCGCGCAGGTCTGCTGGCCGTAGCAGATGGCGAAGATCGGAACGCCGAGGTCGAACGCCTCCTGCGGCGCGCGCGGGCTGCCTTCGTCCATCACCGAGGCCGGGCCGCCGGAGAAGATGATGCCGACCGGATTGAGCCGCCGCACCGCTTCCGCCGCGCTCTGGAACGGCACGATCTCGGAATAGACCCCCTCCTCGCGCACGCGGCGGGCGATGAGCTGCGTGACCTGCGAGCCGAAGTCGATGATGAGAATCGTGTCGTGCTCGGCGGTGGCGGCGGTCGGTTCAAAATGGGTCATGGCGGGCTCTATCTGGTGGCTGTCGGCGGCGCGGGCGGTCTCGGTGGCGTTCATTTATCCGGCTTGGTCGGCCCGCACCATCAGGCTGATGAAGAAGCCGTCCGTGCCGGTGCGGCGCGGGGTCAGCAGCAGGCCCTCGGGCCGCTCCAGCGCGGCAGCGCGCAGCGTGATGCCGCGCTCGCCAAGCGCCAGCGCGGCTTCCGCCGGCGGCACGAGGTGGAAGCCGGGATGGCGGGCGAGGAAACCCCGCACCTGGTCGACATTCTCTTCGTCCAGCAGCGAACAGGTGACATAGGCCAGCCGCCCCCCAAGCTTCACATAGTGGGCAGCGGCATCGAGGATGGAGGCCTGCTCCTTCACCCGCTCGGCGAGCGCGCCGGGGCGCATGCGCCATTTCGCATCCGGGTTGCGGCGCCAGGTGCCGGTGCCGGTGCAGGGCGCATCGACCAGAACGAGGTCCATGCGGCCGGCGAGGTCTTCCAGCACATCCGCCTTGCCGCGCGGCGAGCGGACCTGGACATTGTGGGCGCCGGCGCGCTGCACCCGCTCATGGATAGGGGCGAGGCGGCGCAGATCGTCGTCATAGGCGTAGAGCTGGCCGGCACCATCCATCAGCGCGGCGAGTTCCAGCGTCTTGCCGCCACCGCCGGCGCACAGGTCCAGCACCTGCCCGCCGCGCGGCGGGGCGGCGAGAATGGCGGCGATCTGCGAGCCTTCGTCCTGGATCTCCACCAGCCCCTTGAGATAGGCCGGCTCGGAAGTGAGCGGCGGCGCCTTGCCGTCGGCCTCCAGCGCGATGCGCAGGGCGAGCGGCGACCAGGCGCCGGGAGCCGGCGCGAGATGGGCGATGAGTTCGCCGGCCTTCTCCACATCGCCTTTCAGCGAATTGACCCGGAGGTCGAGCGGCGCGCGCTCGGCCAGCGCCGCGCCCTCCTCGGCACGCGCCTCGCCGAACACGGCAGCGAGCGGGGCGTCGAGCCATTCCGGGTAATCGCCGCGCACCGGCGCGGGCGCGCTGTCGAGGCTCGCCTGAGAAAGATGCTGACGCTCTTTGTCGCTCAGCGGCGCGGGGGCGAAGCGCCCGCCGTCGCACAAGGCGGCGATGGCGTCGACATCAAGGCCGCGCGCCACTTTCAGCATGCCGAGAACCAGCCCGCGCGGTGTCTCCTCGCCGACCCGCTCGCCCATGATCCAGGCTGATGAGGCGCGGCGGCGTAACGTGTCATAAGCTATCGAGGCCAGCGCCGCGCGGTCGCCGGAGCCGGCGAAGCGGTGGCTGCGGCCCCAATCCTTCAGCACGTCGGCAGCCGGACGGCGTTCGGCGAGGATCGTGCCGATCACCTCGATGGCGGCGGAAAGCCTGGCAGCCGGCGTCATGTCAACTCCACAATAAACAAAGGCGTCACGGCAGCGCCGGCGCCAGCAGGATCGCGAGTGCGAACAGCACCCACATCGCCAGCAGCATCACCGCACCGAAGGCAAAGGCGCCGAAGCGCCAGCCAATGTGATTGCTGGTCACATAGACATAGGCGTGGACGATGCGGCTCAGGACGAACAGCCACGCCAGCACGAGAAACAGGTCGCTCGCGTGGCGCGTCACCAGCGCCAGAACCGCCAGCACATAGAACAGCACCGGCAGTTCGAACTGGTTGCGGAAGCAATTGCTGGCCTGCCGCACAATCGGCGGCCAGCCCGTGTCGCCCAGCACCACCTCCTCGCGCACCAGCCCGCCGGCGCGGATGGCTTTGAGACGCACCGCCCCCAGCCGGAACAGCACGGCGAAGGTAAGGGCGACCTGCACGAACACGGGCAACAGCGTGGCAGTGACGTACATGGATCCGCCCTCCTTCATCGGTGCGGCGCCGGCGGAAGGCCGGGCGCTCAGACGGCTCCCGGATAGTTCGGGCTCTCGCGGGTAATGGTCACGTCATGCACATGGCTCTCGCGCAGCGAGGCGCCGGAGATGCGCACGAACTGCGCCTTCTCGCGGAAATCCTGCAGCGTGGCGCCGCCGACATAGCCCATGGCGGCGCGCAGCCCGCCGGCCAGCTGGTGCAGCACGCCGCCGACAGGCCCCTTATAGGCCACCTGCCCTTCAATGCCTTCCGGCACCAGCTTCAGCGTGTCCTTCACCTCGGCCTGGAAATAGCGGTCGGCCGAGCCGCGGGCCATGGCACCAACCGAGCCCATGCCGCGATACGACTTATAGGAGCGGCCCTGGTAGAGATAGACCTCGCCTGGGCTCTCATCCGTGCCGGCCAGCAGCGAGCCGATCATCGCGCAGTCCGCGCCGGCGGCCAGCGCCTTGGCGAGATCGCCGGAGAACTTGATGCCGCCATCGGCGATTACGGGCACGTCGCTCTTCTTCGCGGCCTCCACCGCGTCGAGAATGGCGGTGAGCTGCGGCACGCCGACACCGGCGACGATGCGGGTGGTGCAGATCGACCCCGGACCGATGCCAACCTTGATCGCGTCGGCGCCCGCGTCGATCAGCGCCTGCGTCGCCTCGGCGGTGGCGACATTGCCGGCGAGAATCTGCACGCTGTTGGACAGCGTCTTGATGCGGCTCACCTGATCGAGCACCTTGCGGGAATGGCCGTGCGCGGTGTCGACCACCACGAGATCGACACCGGCCTCGATCAGCAATTCGGCCCGGCGATAGCCGTCCTCGCCCACCGTGGTGGCGGCGCCGACGCGCAGGCGGCCCTGCTCGTCCTTGGCGGCGTTGGGGTTGGTGACGGCCTTTTCCATGTCCTTGACGGTGATAAGGCCGACGCAGCGGCCTTCATCGTCCACCACCAGCAGCTTTTCGATGCGGTAGCTGTGCAGCAGGCGCTTGGCCTCGGCCTGATCGACGCCTTCGCGCACGGTGATCAGCCGTTCCTTGGTCATCAGCTCGGAAATCGGCTGCGCGGGGTTGGTGGCGAAACGCACGTCGCGGTTGGTGAGAATGCCCACCAGCTTGCCGCCGCGCCCATTCGGGCCGCGCTCGACCACCGGGATGCCGGAAATGCCGTGGTTCTTCATCAGCGCCAGCGCATCGGCCAGAGGCTGGTCGGGATGGATGGTGACGGGGTTCACCACCATGCCGCTTTCGAACTTCTTGACAAGGCGCACATGCTCGGCCTGCACCTCGGGATCGAGGTTGCGGTGAATGACGCCGAGGCCACCGGCCTGGGCCATGGCGATGGCGAGCCGCCATTCGGTGACGGTATCCATGGCCGAAGACAGGATCGGGATGTTGAGCGAGATGTTCCGCGTCACCCGCGAGCGAATATCGACTTCGCCCGGCATGACATCGGACAGGCCGGGCTTCAGCAGCACGTCGTCGAAGGTGAGCGCTTCCCGCGCGAGGCCGTCATAGACCGACATCGCCAACTCCCGATTAGGGGCAAGGGGAACACGGCTCCCGACCCGCCCGATGGATGGATGAAACGAAGCGAACCGGGCCTTTGAGACAGCGCCCGCGCGCTTCGAGTTGGCGAGGGCTCATACCATGGCCTTGTACGCTTTCCTAGGCGTCTATCTCTGTGCAGAACGCAATGCCGATACGCGCCAGGAAGCCCCTGCGTAACCGGCGTGGATGACAGATTTGTGCGTGCGTTTGCGGTCGCGGGGGCGCTATTGCGGCGTTATAGCCGGAAAGCTGCCCGTCTCCTCCCGCCCGCAATACCGGACCGGCCCGTGCGCTCCGAACGTCTCGTCCCGCTTATCGTCGCCTGCGCGCTGTTCATGGAGCAGCTCGATTCGACCGTGATCGCCACCTCGCTGCCAGCCATCGCTGCCGATCTGCGCGAAGACCCGATCTCGCTCAAGCTGGCGCTCACCTCCTATCTGCTCAGCCTCGCCGTGTTCATTCCGGCAAGTGGCTGGTTCGCGGATCGCTTCGGCTCGCGCACGGTGTTCCGCGCCGCCATCGCCATCTTCACCGCCGGCTCCCTGCTGTGCGGGCTCGCCCATTCGCTGCCGGACTTCGTCGCCTATCGCATATTGCAGGGCATGGGCGGGGCAATGATGGTGCCGGTGGGGCGGCTGGTCATCCTGCGCACCGTGCCGAAGGAGGAGCTTGTCTCCGCGCTCGCCTGGCTCACCATTCCCGCGCTCCTGGGCCCGGTGATCGGCCCGCCGCTCGGCGGCTTCATCACCACCTATTTCGACTGGCGCTACATCTTCTTCCTCAACCTGCCCATCGGCCTGCTCGGCTTCCTGCTGGTGAGCCGCTTCATTCCCGATATCCGCGAACCGAACGTGCCGCCCTTCGATCTCAAGGGCATGTGCCTGTCCGGCCTCGGCCTTGCCGGTCTCGTCTTCGGCTTCGCCCTGCTCGGCCAGCACGCGGTGGCGCCCTCCCTCGCGCTCGCCGTCATCGTCGTCGGCTCGGTGTCGATGGGCTTCTACATCCGCCACGCCCGGCGCACGGTGAAACCGATCCTCGATCTGGCACTGTTGAAGATCCCGACCTTCTTCGCCGGCGTGGTCGGTGCCTCGCTGTTTCGCGTCGGCATCGGCGCCCTGCCCTTCTTGCTGCCGCTGCTGCTGCAACTCGGCTTCGGCTTGAGCCCCTTCGCCTCAGGCATGATCACCTTCGCCTCGGCGGCGGGAGCGATGACGATGAAATTCACCGCCGCCCCCATCATCCGCGCCTTCGGCTTCCGCCGCGTGCTGGTGGTGAACTGCGTCATCGCCGCCGCGTTCATCGCGGTGGGGGCGCTGTTCCGGCCGGGCATGCCCTATCTCGTGCTGGTCGGGGCGCTGCTGCTCGGCGGGTTCTTCCGCTCGCTGCAATTCACCAGCACCAACGCCCTCTCCTATGCCGATGTCTCGTCGGAGGCGATGAGCCGGGCCACCAGCTTCGCCAGCGTGGCGCAGCAGGTGTCGATCTCCACCGGCGTGGCGGTGGCGGCGCTGGTGCTCGACGGGCTGCGCAGCTGGCGCGGCGACGGCACCATCGCCCTCAGTGATTTCAGCGTCGCCTTCCTGGTCGTGGCTGGGATCGCGGTGTGCTCGGTGTTCTTCTTCCTGCGCCTGCCGCCCAATGCCGGGGCCGAGCTGGCACAGAGGCGGGTCAAGCCCGCGCAGGTGCCCGAGCCACCGGGGGAAATGGGGAGTGCGGGCTAATCGGATGCCAAAGCCGCCCGCTTCCGGCCACGGAAGCCCGTCGCCACCACATAGAGCTCCGCCGAATCCGCCCGGCTCGCCTGCGGCTTGATGTGGCGCACGGCGGTGAAGTCACGCTTCAGGTCCGCCAGCAGCGTGCCTTCCGTGCCGCCCTGGAACACCTTGGCGATGAAGCAGCCGCCGGGCGCCAGCACCTGGCGGGCAAAATCGATGGCCAGTTCCACCAGCCCGACGATGCGCAGATGGTCGGTCGCCCTGTGCCCTGTCGTGTTGGCGGCCATGTCGGACATGACGATATCCGCCTCGCCGCCGAGCATGGCCTTGAGCTGCTCGGGCGCCTCGTCCTTGAGGAAGTCCATCTGGGCGAAATCGACACCGGGGATGGGGTCGATCTCCAGAAGATCGATGGCGACGATCTTGCCGCGCCCTTCGTCCACCTTCAGCTTCTTCGCCGCGACCTGGCTCCAGCCGCCGGGGGCGGCGCCGAGATCGACCACGCGCAGGCCGGGCTTGAGGATCTTCAGCTTGTCGTCGATCTCGATCAGCTTGAAGGCGGCGCGCGAGCGCCAGCCCTCACGCTTGGCGCGGGCGACATAGGGATCGTTGAGCTGGCGCTGGAGCCATTTCTGCGAAGAGGAACTGAGCGAGCGGGCCTTTTTCAGCCGCACCTTCAGCGGCCGCGCCTCGCCGCCCTTGCCGGGCTGGGGCTTATCGATCACGTCGAGGCTCCGCCCCTCGGACGCCACACACCATCGGCACGCATAAGTTCCACCAGAATTCCTTCCCTGAGGCCGCGATCGGCCACGCGCAGGCGGTCGCAGGGAAAAGCCCGGCGCACCGATTCGAGGATCGCACAGCCCGCCAGCACCAGGTCGGCCCGCTCCACCCCGATGCACGGATTGGCCGCGCGCTCGGCGAAGGGCATGGCCAGCAGCCGGTCCACCACAACCCGCACCTGCTCGGCACCGAGCCAGGTGCCATCGACCTGCGAACGGTCATAGCGCGGCAGATCGAGATGCACGCCGGCAATGGTCGTCACCGTGCCCGATGTACCGAGCAGATGCAGCCGGCCGCAATTGTGCGGGCCCACCGCCTGCACGAAGCCGGCGAGATGCGGCGTGAACTCATTGACCATCGCTTCGAAATCGTCGCGGGTCACCTTCACCCCGCCATGGCGTTCGGCCACGGTGACGACGCCGAGCGGCACCGACACCCAGGCGCGGATCACCGCCGCCGGCGGGCCGCCATCGCGCGTTTCCACCCGGTCGAGCCACACCACTTCGGTCGAACCGCCGCCAATATCGAACAGCACCGCCCCGTCGGAGGTGGGATCCACCAGCGGCGTGCAGCCGGAAGCGGCGAGGCGCGCCTCGGTCTCGCGGTCGACGATCTCCAGTTCGAGCCCGGTCTCGCGCGTCACACGGTCGATGAACTCCGCGCCATTGACCGCGGAGCGGCAGGCCTCGGTGGCGATCAGCCGGCGATCGACGATGTGGCGCGCCTCGATCTTGGCGGCGCAGACCTTCAGCGCCTCGACCGCGCGGTCCATCGCCGCCGCGCCGAGCCGGCCAGAGCAGATCAGTCCCTCTCCCAGCCGGACGATGCGCGAGAAGGCATCGACGACGCGGAAGCCGCTGCCGGTGGGGCGGGCGACGAGCAGCCGGCAATTATTGGTGCCGAGATCGAGCGCGGCATAGCAGGGGTCGTTGTTACGCGGGCGCGCCGTCGCTCGCGGGTCGCGCCCCGCCGCACCGGACGCCCCGCCATAGGGTGGCGCGTTCGGACGCACACGCACAGAGGGCCGCTCGTCGCCGGCGGACGTTTCCGTCACCCGCTCCCCGGCCCATATCTGGGTCTCGTCGACCATTTCAACTTCCCCGGCCGAAGCCGTCGTGCCGGCCGCGCGCAGTGCGGTTCCAGGCTCGCATTGTTCAACATCTCGAATGAAATGTAACATTCGCCAGCGCTGGCGCAATCGACTTCATGGCAGCCCGGCGCGGGAGGCGGGGCTCATCCCGGCGCAAAGCCCGGCAGGACAAGGGCGCATCCGCCCATCCTGCCGGTCACGTGGATGACATAGGCCGCCGGACGCTCGCGCCGATCGGCGATTCGCCGCCGGCCCTCGACGCGCGGCCGAGGGGGGCCCGCGCTCAGCCCTTCAGCGCCGGCAGCGCCTGGGCAATGCCGGCCATCGGCAGGGTGACGTTCACCGTCTGGCCATTGGCAAGCACGAAACTCGCGACCACCTCTTTCGCGGTGAGGAGTTCCTTGCCGAACGCCTCCTCGAACGGACCGATGGCCTCGCAGCCGCCTTCATGGCACGAAGCGTAGTCGATCTTGCGCGGCTTGCCCTTGGCAATGGTGATCTGCACCCCGTCCTTCAACCGGACGCCGAGGGGTGTGCGCACCAGATAGGTCGGCGCCCCGGCCTTGTCCTGGCCGATCTGCCACAGCAGCACGGTCTTCTTCGACTTCGATTCCGTCACCTTGAGCGAGGCGACGCAGCTTTTCTTCGCCCCCTTCTCCAGGCTGGCGCGGCAGGTGACGACCCAGTTGTCGAAGGTGGTGGTCTCGGTGCGGACGGGCGCCTTGGGCGCGGCCGGCGCGGTCTGCGCGAAGGCGGCGGGTGCGCCGGCGAGAAGGCACGGGCCGAGCATCAAGGCGGCGGCACGGCGGGCGAAACGGTGCATGAGGTCCTCCGGAACGGTCCCGGGCATGGGCGAGGGGCGAAGTGCCGTCATGGCACGCCACGGGGTGAAAATCACGGCTCCGTCTGTGCCACCGATCATGGCGCTTGGCGAGAGCTGGCGACAGCCGGCGCGACGAAGCCCAAAAGCAATGGGCCGACCACGAGGGCCGGCCCAGCTATTTCCTGCCAGCGCGCGACAGAGGCCGCGCGCCACGCGCCAGAGCTTACCAGCGGACCTTGATGCCGCCCTGGCCGGCCCAGCCCTGCACATCGCCGAAATTGTATTCGCCGTTGCCGAACAGGGCCACACTGCCATTCAGATCGGCGGTAAAGCCGATGCCGGCATTGTACCAGGTGCCGTTGATGTCGCTGGTGAGGATGGTGCCCGCGACATTGGTCTTGTTGTCGCCCAGGAACTCCGAGTTCACGTTGAAGATCGCGTAGGGCGTAATCGTCTGGCCGGTGGCCATGACGAAGGTGGACTGCACCTGCAGACCCAGGCGACCGATCAGCGATTCCGCGTCACCCGGCGTGACATAGGTCCCGATCGAGTCGACATAGGCGTCCTGATTGGCGCTGACATAGGCCAGCTGCGCCTGGGGCTGGATCACCCAGCTGTTCCCGAGATCGAAGCCGTAGCCCATCTCGATCGAACCACCCCACACCGTGGCGTTGGTATTCGCCGTCACGTTGCTGGTCGAGGCGATGTCGAGGTCGAGCACGTCCACCTTGCCGACGATGTCGGTATAGAAGCCCGCGCCGCGCACCAGGCCGACCTGCCGGATGCTGGCATAGACGCCGGCGTTCCAGCCATCGATGTTGAGCGAGGAGCTGCCGCCCCACGACGTCCAGTCGCCGTCCACATCGACATCCGACCAGCCATAGCCGCCGAAGGCGCCGGCCGTGATCCGCCAGCTGTCATAGTCGAAGGTGTAGTCGCCGCCCGCCTGCAGACCCCAGCTCTGCTGCGAGAAGTCCCACCCGTTGCTGACGTCATAGCTGAGGTCCGATCCGCCGCCGCGACCCCACATCTGGAACTTCGGCGCCGGCACCGGCTGATAGGCTGGGGCCTTGGTCGCCGACACGGCCAGATCGGCATTGCGGCCTTCCAGCTGGTCCTGCTGGCGCACCTCGCCGAGCCGCTTGTTCAGCGTGTCGAGGCCGCCATAGAAGTGGCGCTGGATCGCCGAGGGCGCCGTGGCATAGCCGGTGGCCTGGGCGGTGTAGCCCGCGCGCAGATACCAGTCGCCCGCGCCCGTGTCAGCAATCGACTTGCTGAGGTTGGTGTTATCCGGATCCTGGAACAGGCGGTAGGAATAGGCGCCCGCCATCACTTCGCGCTGGCCGCTGACGCTGTTGCGCGCCAGCTGGAAGGCGTCGTCCGGCGAGACACCGTATTCCGCCACATCCACCACCTTGATGCCCTGGCCGAGGCCCGAGCCGGTGAAGACGCCTTCACCCGTGTTGGTGTTGTTGACATAGATGGTGGTGGTGGAACCCGGCGCCACATCGCCATTGATGACGAGGATGTCGGTCGGGCTGTTGGAGGCGCCCAGATAGGTGTCGATCAGCAGATTGCCGCCACCCTGGTAGTTTCCGTTGATGGTGAAGCGATCACCCACCACGTCACTGATGCCGTTATGCAGGGCAATGGTGCCGTTGTTGATGAAGGTCATCTCCGGGAGGAGCGGATCGGGCGTGACACCTTCGGTAACGGACAGTTCGACGCTGTCGTCGACGGCGACGGCGTAACCCGAAACGTCCAGCACGCCGCCGGTCTGGTTCAGCCAGCCGGCATCACGGCCGGTATAGATCGAGCGGTAGCCATCGAGGCCCTCTGCCGCGTCAAGAACGACGTTGCCAGTCTCCAGCACAGCCGCGTGATCGGAGAGCCGCAGATAGGATGTCGCATCGACCTGCACCAGCCCCTCGCGTTCATCGGCACCGTTGAATTTGACGGTTTGCTGGGTCAGCTGGAGGAAGGACTTGGTCTCGACATGCAGCTCCTGGAACCCATCCACGTCGTTGAGCGACAGGGCACTGCCATTCTCGACATAGAGACGATCAAAGTCGTCGCCACCGTCGATCTCACCACTGATCTCGAAGTTCTTGGCGCCTGTGAGGATGTTGTTGAGCCCCGAGAGCGTGACATCGTCATCGTCCTCACCGCCACGGATATCGTCAACGGTAATGAGGGTCCCCTCGGTGCGGGTCCCCGTCAGCGTGATCTCGTCGGCGCCATTGCCGCCTTCGATATCATTGAGGCTGATCGAACCACCATCAGCACTCAGGCTGATCTCGTCGTTACCCGTGCCGGCCTCGATATTCTCCGTCAGGGTGATCTCACCCCCATTGGTCGCCGTCAGGGTGATATCGTCCGCACCCGTGTCGCCGTAGATATTGTCGAGGGAGATCTTGCTCCCCTCACCATCCGCCTTCAGGCCGATCGTGTCTTCACCCGTGCCGCCGTCGAGATTCTCGAGGGTGATCGTGCCGCCCTTGGTCGCTTCCAGCCCGATTTCATCATCGGCCTGGCCGCCGATGAGATCGACGAGGTCGATGTTCCCATCCTCAGCGGTCAGAGTGATCTTGTCCTGGTCATCACCGCCGTCGATATCGCCGTCGACGCTGATATCACCCTCGTTGGCCGCCTTCAGCGTGATCTCGTCGGCACCCGTGCCGCCGTCGATATTGTCGAGGGTGATCTTGCTTTTCTCACCATCCGCCGTCAGGCCGATCGTGTCTTCACCCGAACCGCCTTCGATGCTCCCATTCGTGAGGGTGATCGTACCGCTATCGCTCGCTTCCAGCGTGATTTCATCATCGGCCTGACCGCCGAAGAGATCGACGAGGCCGATATTCCCATTCTCTGCGGTCAGGGTAATCTTGTCCTGGTCATCGCCGCCGTCGATATCGCCGTCGACAGTGATATCACCCTGCTCAGTCGCCAGCAGCGAGATGGTGTCCTCGCCGATACCACCCTTGATATCGTCGACATCGACCTGGCCAATTTTGGAGGCTTCGAGGGTGATGGAATCGTCGCCGTCACCACCTTCGACGTTTTCTCCGCGAACATTGGAACCGATATCCTTAGCGGACAGCTTGATCGTGTCAGCACCGTCGCCGCCGTCGATATCAACGAACTCGACCTCGCCCCAGTCCTCGGCGATCACGCTGATCTTATCGACGCCATTGCCGCCTTCAATGTCGCTGAGGGTGATGTCGCTCCTGTTGCCTGTGGCCTTGACGGTGATCGTGTCGTTGTCATCGCCACCGGTAATGTCGACGGCGGTGATGACGCCCTCGTCAGTGGCGGTCAGGGTGATGGTGTCTTCGCCGCTAGCGCCCTTGATGTTGGCCGTAACGCCGATTGTGCTGCCCTTATCCGTCGCCTTCAGCTCGACCGTGTCGCTGCCGTCGCCGCCATCGATCGAGGTGACCGTGACGTCGCCGCCATCGGTCGCGACGATTTTCAGTTCGTCATTGCCGCTGCCGCCGCCCAGATCTTCCGCTACGATATTGCCGCCGTCGCCGGCGTCGAGCGTGATCTTGTCATTGTCAGCACCACCCTTCACGTCGCCGACAGTGACATCGGAATCCGTGGCGCCGATCTCGATGGTGTCGTCGCCATTGCCGCCATCGACCACGCCCGCTGTGAACGTGCCATCGGTCTTGCCGGTGATGGTGATGCTGTCCTTGCCATCGCCGCCCTTCAGGTCGCCGGCGGTGAACGTGCCATCATCTTCAGCCAGCACCGTGATGGTGTCGTTGTCATCGCCGCCGGTGAGATCGGCAATGCCGAGTTCGCCCGTGCCAACCGACAGCTTGATCGTGTCGGCACCCGTGCCGCCATCGATATCATCGCCAATCGAAGTCTTCGAATCGCCCGTCTGGCTGATCGTGATCTTGTCGGCGCCGGAATTGCCTTCCACGCCGCCATCAATAGTGATGCCCTGCTTAGACGCATTGGTGATGTTGATCTCGTCGTCGCCAGCGCCGCCGAGAATATTGGCGGCGTCCTTGGCTCCGTCCTGGGTGATGTAGGTCGCCACCTGGTCGGAGGCTGTGACATTTATGGTGTCGTTGCCGTCACCACCATCGATGTCGCCCTGATGGAGCGATGTCCAGCCCGACGGGCTCGTCAGCGAACCGCCACCGAAGGTGATGGTATCGTCACCACCCTCACCGTAGATCGTCCCTCGGATATCGATGGAACCATTGGGGGTCTGCGCGGAATCCGGCGCGATATTGATGATATCGTTGCCATCATCCGCGTTGATATCGGTCCTATACTTGTCATCGGACCAGGAATAGCTGCCGCCGACAATGGTGATGGTGTTGGCATCAGCATTGCCGTCAATGTCGCCCTCGCTCAGGGGCGGATTGTTGTTGCAGAACCAGCTACCTGGGCTTGTCTCCGTGCAGCTCGCCGGGGCTGCATGAACGGGGCTGGCCATGAAGCCCACGGTGAGCAGCGCGGCGAGGGCCACGGCCGAGGCCGAGCCGAACAGTGCAACCTTGCTGTGATCGACGGCCGCGGGCGCCACGGGCGCAGCCTTGCGGCGGATCACGAGCTTGGCCTTGCCCGCGCCCCGGCGCGGAGTGGCAAACTTCTTCGACATCAATGCCCCCGGTTATTAGGTGCGGCGCTGCCGCCATCCGTGCTTGTTTTTCGAATCCATCAGCACCCGCATGGCACGACGGTTCGAGTCGACTGCACCCTAGTCCGGGCTTGACTGAAGCCACAAGACGGCCGCAGGAGCGCCGCAATCTCGCAAAAATGGCGCAAAAAAACTCAAGTTGAAGGCGCCGCGCGGCCATTGTGCGAAGATGCGCGGAAATTCAATGTTTTATAAACCGAAAACGGCTGCAGGCTCATTTCTCACAATTTTCGCCAAAATGTTACCTCCCGGATTTCCGGGCCTCGCGTCCTAGCGGTTCTCGCAATGTGTGCTATTTTTGCACCTAATGAGGGGAGGCTGGCGGTCACATCGGAGCGGTTCCGGTCATGCGCGCCGTTGCGGGAGGCGCATCCAGCCTGCGGGGAAAGATGCTCATCGGTTATTGTCTGGTCGAATCCGAAGGGGGGGTAACCTCCCGCTCCATCGCCGAATCCACACTTCTTGCCCGTCGCGACGCGCTGCCGCCGGCCGCTGGATCAGAGCCTTCCGAAGCCGCCGCGCTGCGGGCGCTGGGCTGCGAGCATGTGTTCAGCGACATTGACGACGACCGGCGGATCGACCGGCCCGGCCTGCGGGCGGCGATCGATTTCGCGCGGGTGGGCGACGTCTTGGTGGTGCCGGCGCTCAATCATCTCGGCGTGGATCTGGAGGCCGTGGTGCGCATCGTGGCCTCGCTCAGCCGGAAGGGCGTCACCATCCAGCTCGGCCATATGCCGATGGACATGATGATCCCCTCCGGAGAAGCCCTCGCTTTCGCTTGCCGCGCGCTCGCCCAGCTCAGCGAGCCCGCTCCCGTCGCGGCGACCACGAGCGGCGGCCCGCGCCGCCGGGGGCGGCCGCAATCGCTGTCCAACAAGGATATTGCCAAAGCCCACCGCCTGCTGGCGAGCGGCAATCCGGTGCCCGATGTCGCCCGCGCGCTCGGCGTGTCCCCGGCCACGGTCTACCGCATCTTCCCGCGCCGCCCGCCAAAGGCCGGGCATGCCGACGACAGCGGCAGCTGAGGCTCCCAGCCCCGTTGGCAACATGGAGCGTCGCGGCGGCTGAGACGCCTCCCGCCCCGGCCCAAGGCCCGCTCAATCAGCGACGAAGAGAGCGGCGGGAAAGCGCTTTAGCGACGGGAAAGCGCTTCGGCCACGGACAGCACCAGCTCCTCGACAGGGCGCTCGCCGTCGAGGCGCTGCACCGGAGCGCCCTGCCCGGCCAGCCAGCGCTCATGCTGGGCACGGTTACGGCCCTCGAAGGATGGATCGTCATAACGCGACGCCCATTCGCGGAACGCACGGCTGGCCTCGTGCATGTCCCCGCCGGGGCGAATGCGCGCGCCGTGCCGGTCCTCCTCCCGCGCGTCGAGACGCTGCAGCCGAACCATTGTCGGCGTGATGAGGAACACGATCAGGTCCACAGCCTGCACCAGCGCCTCACCCCAGCCGATGAACGAGCCGGAAAGCACCCAGCCATCGGCTTCCCGCTGCTGCTGCGCGATCAGGCGCACCCGGTCCGCCGGCGTACGCTTGATGCTGTAAGGCGGATCGGTCGGCATCCAGTAGAAATCGTCAACGTCGAGATGCGGGACACCGAACCGCGTGGCCAGAGTGCCGCCCAACGTTGAAACACCCGAACAGGAGGCCCCCAACACATAGAGTCGCGGCTTTGCTGTCATTGCCAATCCCGGGAGGGTCCGTCATCCGGCCTATGGGCTGAGGCCGTTGCGTGGCCTGTGGCCGCCGGGGCATCGCGCCCTTGATTCCAGGGCCCTATCGGAGATGGCTGGGGGACCAGGATTCGAACCTGGACTAACGGAGTCAGAGTCCGCAGTTCTACCGTTAAACTATCCCCCACCAGAGCGCCGCAAACGACGCTTCCAGGGCTTTCCGCGTCGACTCTAGGGATGTCGGGGCGCGGGGCAGCGGCAGTGGCGCGCTCTATAGACGCTCCCGCTGGCCCGGTCTACCCCCTCTCGCGCAGTTTCCACCGTCCTCCCCAGATGGGCACCCGCGCAACAGAAGCAGGCCCGCCTGTCCGGCGCGCGCGGCGCGGCGCGCCTTGGCCCGCGCCGCGCCTTGCGCGACGTTGCGCATCCTGCGGCCTGCCAAGCCCAGCCATGCCGCAAAGGAAGGGCAGGCATGCCGACAAGCACTTTTGGCATAGCTTCTCCGCCAAAAGGCGAAGATATGGGCGGCAAATTCGCCGACTTTGGATCATTTCCAACCATTTCGGTTGATTTCGCCACCCCACCACCGTTAATGCCGGCTTAACAGGCAGAGGGAGGCATGCACGCCCCTCAGTGCTGCCATGCAGCATTCCGTCTTTTGCGCTGCGGTGAAATCTCTATATTCGCTGGCATACAGAATACAGGAGCCAGAGATGACCACCACAACCCTGAACCACACCTCGTCCGATTTCTTCTCGCGTTTCGTCGAGAACGTCACCAGCTTCTTCGAAGCCATCGGTGAAGGCCGCCGCATCGCCCAGCGCTATGAAGCCCTGTCGCGCCTGTCCGACGCCGCCCTCGCCAAGCGTGGCCTGACCCGCCAGGACATCGCCCGCGCCGCCGTCAACGGCCGCTGAGACGTCCCTTCTGAGCGGCCCCTTCCTCATCGGCCGCTCCGCGAATACGCAAGGTGACGCTGTCGGATGATCCCGCAGCGTCCATGACGGTCAGACGCACGAAGCCCGCGCCCGCCGGCCGCCAGAACAATGTGGCGGCCCCGGCGGGCTGGCTGGCCGGCACGCCGTCGACAAACACGGTCAGCGCGCCCGTCCCGCCGCTCACCTTGAGCACCATCGGCTCATCGCCGTCGCGCTCCAGATTCGCCCCATCGGGCGGAAACGCGATCTTCGGCCCTCCCTCCGCGCCGCCCTGCCCCGACGCCCGCCCGAAAAACCGGAGCGGCGGCGGCAATTGCGCGTTCTTCGCCTCAATGGCCTCGCGCGGCGCCGGCGCGAAGGGCGCCGGCCGCGTCACCAGCCGGGCGAAGGCCTCGAACAGGATCGGCGCCGCCGCCTCGCGTCCGATCATGCCCGGCACCGGCTGGCCGTCCGGTCGCCCCACCCACACGGCGATGGTACGCCGCCCGTCGAACCCCACCGCCCAGGCGTCGCGATAGCCGAAGGAGGTGCCGGTCTTGAAGGCGATGCGCCCGGCGCGCTCATTGCGCGGTGCCGGCGTGCCGGCGAGCGACTGCGCGAGATAGGCCGCCGCCACCGGGCTCATCAGTTCGCGCGCCCCGTCGGGTCCGGAAGCCGCGCCGTCCAGCCGCTCGCGCAGCGCCTGGGCCCGCCCGCCATTGGCGATGCCGGCATAAAGCCCGGCGAGCGCATCGAGGCTCATGCCGACGCCGCCCAGCCCCACGGCCAGCCCCGGCACCTCGCCCGGCGGCAGCTTCAGGGCGAAGCCGGACTGGCCGAGCCGGCTGGCGAGGCGCTGCGGCCCCACCGCCTGCAGCAGCACCACGGCCGGGACATTCAGCGACAATTGCAGCGCCTGCCGCACCGATACCGTGCCCTGATAGTCGCGGTCGAAATTACGCGGCCGATAAGCGCCGAAGCGCGCCGGCCGGTCCTCGATCAGCGTTTCGGGATGGGCGATGCCATCCTCGAAGGCGAGGCCGTAGATGAAGGGCTTCAGCGTCGAGCCGGGCGAACGTATGGCGCGCGTCAGGTCCACCGCCCCGGCGCGGGTGGCGTCCAGCGGGTCGGCGCCGCTCACCCGGGCCAGCACCTCGCCGCTGGCATTGTCCACCATGACCAGCGCCAGCGACACGCCGGTGCCGAGTTCGCGCACCCGCTCCATGGCCAGTTCTTCCAGCCGCGCCTGTGCCGACCCGTCGATGGCGAGGTCGTGCCGCTGCAGGGCCGGCTGCTGGCGCCGCGCCTCCTCCGCCGCGTGCGGGGCGAGCTTCGGCAGGTCGAGGCGGCCGCCCGGCGCGGGGGCGCGCAGGGCGTACTCCACCTCCGCCGGGCCGAACAGCCCGGCTTCGCCAAGCCGGGTGAGCACCTTCTCCCGCGCCCGCGCCGCCCGCTGCGGGAAACGGTCGGGCCGGCGCGATTCGGGCGCCTGCGGCAGCGCCACCAAGAGCGCCGCCTCGGCGAGCGAGAGCCGGCGCGGCTCCTTGCCGAACCAGGCAAGGCTCGCCGCCCGCACGCCTTCGATATTGCCGCCATAAGGCGCGAGGGTGAGATAGAGCGCGAGGATCTCGTCCTTGCTCAGCCGCGCCTCCAGCTGGATCGCTCGCCGAATCTCGGCCAGCTTGGCGCCGAGCTTGGCAGCAAAGCCACTCCCCTCGCGCGGCTCCAGCAGCCGCGCCACCTGCATGGTGAGGGTGGAACCGCCGGAGACGATGCGCCCATGGCGCAGCATCTGCCCGGCCGCCCGCAGCAGGGCCAGCGGATCGACGCCGCCATGGGCGTAGAAGCGCCGGTCCTCATAGGCGATCAGCATGTCGCGGAAACGCCGGTCGATGTCGCGCGTCTGCGCCGGCAGCCGCCAGCGGCCGTCCGGCAAAGCGAAGGGGCGCAGCAGCCGGCCCTCGCGGTCGCGCACCTCCACCGAGAGCGCGAGAAGGGGCGGCGGCGGCGCGCTGGCGCGGACGCCGGCGAGCCAGGCAATAGAGCCACCGCCCAGCAGCATCGCGCCGAGCAGGCCCCCGGCCGCGAGTCGCTGCAGAGCGGGCCTCACCGCGCGCCCCTCATAATTGCCCTCTCATCGCGCCGGCCCCGTCACCTCGGTCTGGCCGGCGCTGGTGCGGGCGAAGCGGCCGGGACGGTACATATCCTCGACAATGGCCGGGGGATGGGCATACCGGCCGGGCGACACCGCGCGCACGATATAGGCGACGCGCAGCAGGCCGGGCTCCTCGCCGCCCTGGGTGCGGTCGAAGGCGGCGGCGAAGAAGGCGTCGCGGAACTCCGCATGGTCGGGCTGCGAGGTATCGCCCAGCCAGGCCAGAGCCCCGGTGTCAGCGCCTACCGCCAGCGCCGGATTGTCGATCTCGAAGCCGGCGGGCAGATGGTCGACCAGCAGCACATGGCTCGGCCCGGCCTCCTCCTCGGTCGCTTCCAGCACCACGACGAGGCGCTGGTTCTGCGCCACCTTGGCGGGATCGGCGGGGACGCCGGCCAGCGTGTAATAGCTGCGGGTCAGGGTGAAACCGTCCGCCGCCGCCGGCTCGGGCGCCGCCGGCGGGCCGTCGATGGAGACCGCGACATCCAGCGGGGCGATGCCGCGATTGGTGAGGATGATCGGCTTGGCGAGTTCCTGCGGCGTCAGGCTGCGCTCATAGAGGCCGGTATGCGCCCGGCCGTCGATGTCGAGCGCGATGCCCTTGCCCTCGCGCAGCGCGCGGGCGGCGAGCAGCAGCCAGGCGTCTTCCTGCGTCGAGGTGGGACCCGCCTCGACAAAGGCGGTGGCGACGCGCTGGCGCGCGGTGCGGGCGGTGGCGGTGAAGCCGGCTTCCGAGGCGAGCGTCGCCACGCCGGCGGCGTCGCGCAGGATCGAGCCGAAATCCGGCCGGCCGGTGGTCAGCGTCTCCGAGGCGTCGGGGAGAATCTCCAGCGCCGCGTTGAACACCTTTTCCGCCCGCCCCTTGTCGCCGAGCATGGCAAGCGCCGCCGCGAGCTGGCCGCGCGCCATGGCGCTGGTCACCGCGTCGAGCTTGGCGTCGGCGACATAACGCAGGTCGCCCAGCGGTGCCCGGCCGTTGCGCGCCAGCACATAGATGGCATAGGCGGCCCCGTCATCGGTGGCGCCGTCGCCGGCATAGGCCAGCGAATTGCGCAGCCGGTCGAGCGCGAGGGTGAAGGGCTGATCCGGCACGGTGTAGCCGCGCTCGCGGGCCCGGGTGAGGAAGTCGCTCACATAGGCGTCGAGCCACAGATCGTTGCCGCCCGCGTCCCACAGGCCGAAGGAGCCGTCCGAACCCTGCCGGGCAACGAGCCGGGCGATGGCGTTGCGGATCGTCTCCGCCGGGTCCTTGGTCAGGCGGAAGCGGTTGGGCGGGCCGAAATCGCTGAGATAGAGCAGCGGCAGCGCCCGGCTGGTGAGCTGTTCGGAACAGGCGAAGGGGTAGCGGTCGAGCGCACCGATCAGCGCCGGCACGTCGAAGGCCGGATCGAGCCCGGCGGAGACGCTGACCCCGCCCCGGCCCGGCACCAGATCGGCGACGAGATCGGCGCTCAGCGTCAGCGCCGCCCCCGGCGCCAGCGTCTCGACGCTGCGGCGGGAGATGGCGGGATAGGCCGGGCGGACATTGAGCGCATAGTCGCGCACGATGGCGAGGCCGCCGGCGCCCGACAGCCGCACCGAGACCTTCGCCTCGCCAATGCCGGTCCCGTTCATCTGCACGGCGAAGGACTGGCGCGCGCCCTTGGCGAGCGGCACCGTCTTCGGCGCGCTGGCCAGCTTCACCGGCCCGTCGGTGACGACCTCCAGCGCATAATCGCCCGCCTCGCCATCCACATTGTCAAGCGAGAGGTTGAGCGTCGAGCGGTCGCCGGCGGCGAGGAAGCGCGGCAGGGTGGCGGTGATGACCACGGGGTCGCGGATCACCACATCGGCCTGCGCATGACCCACCGCCGCGCCGGACCACGCCACCGCCATCAGCCGGCCGGTGCCGTCGAAGGGCGGCAGGGTGAAGTCGATGGTACCCCGGCCCTGGGCATCGAGCTTGACGAGGCCGGAGAACAGAGCGAGCGGGGGCTGCGTCGGCGGCTCGGCCTGCAGCCCCATATCCATGGCGTCGCCGCCGGCGCGCAGGCGCCCGCGGGCCCCCAACATGCCGTCGATCAGCTGGCCGTAGAAGTCGCGCACCTCTGTGCCCAGCGCCCGCTGGCCGAGATAGAAGCCGTCCGGGTCCGGCGCCTTGAAGCCGGTAAGGTTGAGAATGCCGACATCGACCAGCGCGAGCGTCACATAGGCCTCGCCTTGACCATTGCCCGTCAGCTGCACAGGCACGGACAGCGTCGTCTCCGGCCGGGCGAGCGCGGGCGCGTCCAGCTTCACCGCCAGCACCCGCTCGGCACGGTCGACGCCGAACCAGGCGAGACCGATGGCGCGGCCGGGATTACGGCCCGCCGCCACATCGAGCGGGCGGTGCAGGAAGGCGAGCGCATAGGCGCCCGGCGCCCAGCCGGCGGCGACCTTGAAATCGACCGCGTTGTCGCCCGCCTTCACGTCAAGCGTCTTCGCCGCCAGCACGCCGTCGCCGACGATCAGCACGGTGGCCGAGCCGGCATAGCGGCTGGTGAGGTTCACCTTGAGCGCGTCGCCGGCGGCGTATTGCGCCTTGTCGAGGCCGACCTCCAGCCGGTCCGGCGCATCGGCGGTGGCGCCGCCGCCCCAGCCGGCATTGAACGGCACGGCGGTGGCGCGGGTGCCGTCGGTCACTTCCAGCCGGTAACGGCCCCAGGCGACCGGCACGTTGAGCCGCGCCGGGGTGCCGCCGGTGAGGTCGAGCGTGCCGTCGGCGACCTTCGCCACCGATTCGACCGGCTCGAAATCCCAGCTGCCGCCGAGGCGGTACCATTGATAGCGGGTCTCGATGCGGTAGAGCGCCCATTGCGCGCCCTTCAGCGCCACCGGCTGGCCGGCGGCGTCGAAGCCCTGCACCTCGAAGCCGGCATTGCCGTTCTCGCCCGGCCCCGCCTTGTCGAACAGCGGCTTGACGCCGATGCCATTGCCGGCGGGCTGCACCGGCAGCACCAGCGAGCGGCGCACCGCGCGGCCCGCGCCCTCGTTCAGGCCGACAAAGATCTCCGCCTCCAGCGGTCGCGCGGTGGGCGGCAGGGTGGGCAGAAGCACGGAAAGGCTCGCCTTGCCCTGCGCATCCGTCACCGGCGTGTCGGCCAGCGGCTGGCGCACGGGAGTGAAGCCGTCATCGGTGCGGCCAAAACGCCAGCCCGGCAGGCCGGGGCGGGAATCGGCGACGCGCACCTCGATCTCCGCGTCGATATCGAGCCCGGCCGCCGGCGGGCCGAACAGCCAGCGCCCATCGGCCGCCACCGTCACCGGCGCGTTCGGCGCGATCGTTGTGGCGGTGGTGGAGAGGTCGAGCGCGAGCCGCTCGGGCACATAGTCCTCAAGCAGGAAGGTGGTGGAACCCACTGGCGCGCCGCGCGGATCGACATAGGCCTCGACCCGCCAGGTGCCGGTCATGGCGTCACTCATCAGGGAATAGGTGACGGTCCGCCCGCCCGCGCCCTGGTCGGCAACCAGTTCACGGCGCTCCTCCACGCCGTCCGGCCGCTTGAAGATGACGGTGAGCGGCACGCCCGCCGCCGCCGCCACCTGCGGGCTGCGCAGCAGCGCGGTGACGTGCACCTGCTCACCGGAGCGGTAGACGCCGCGCTCGGTGGTGACGAAGGCGTCATAACGCTCCGGCGCCGCTCGCCCGCCGACGCCGCGATCGGTAAGGTCGAAGGCCTGGTCGGCCAGCGAGAGGAAGGCATAGTCGCCTTCCTTGGCCTGGGCGACGATCACCGCCGGGGCGAAGCCCTCCTTGCCGCGCATCAGGCCGGCATCGAAGGCGGCGCTGCCGCTGGCATCGGTGCGGGCGGTGGCGAGCACGTCGTTGGATTTGGCGAGCAGGCGCAGTTCCACCCCTTCCAGCGGCTGCGCGGTGCCGAGCGCGCGCACCAGCACGGTCAGTCCGTTGCTGCCGGACAGGGCGGTGAGGCCGAGATCGGAGACGACGAACCATTGCGTCGCGCGCGATTGCCACTCGTCATTCGGGTCGGCGGCATCCCCACCCGGGCGGGCGGCGAGCACATAGACGCCGGGCGCCAGCGTCTTCACCGCCTCATCGACGGGGAACGAGGTGGTCACGTCCTCATTGAGCGGCGAGGCGGTCTCCAGCTCGCCCTTGAAGACGAGTTCGGCCTTGCCGTCTTTCAGCTGCTGCAGGTCATAGCCGCCGAGATCGCGGCGGAACTCACCGTCAATGGCGGTCGGAATCAGGCTGCGGTCGCCGATGCGGTAGAGATCGACCGCCACCTTGGAGGTATTGACCGAGACGACCGGAATGCCGCGCGGGCCGGTGCGCGGCAGCACATAATTGCGCCCGGTGAAGCGCACCCCCGGCTTGCGGTCGCGCACATAGATGGTGAGTTCGGAGGCGGCGGCGAGCGGCTCGGCGGCAATCGAGGACGGCAACCCGGCGCGTAGCGTCACGTCATAGCTCTCGCCATGCTTGAGCCCTTCGACGCAGAGCTGGCTCTCCTCCGCCGTCACCGCCGGCTTGTCCACCGGACCCTGCGGCCCGCGCAGCGTCACATAGGCGGAATAGTCCTTGCCGCCCTTCACCAGCGGTTCGGAGAACTGCACGCAGATGCGCGGATTCGAGGCGTCCGAATCGACGCTGTAGTCGAGAATGCGGAAGCCGCGCTCCTCGCGCAGCTTGTTGTAGAAGGCGCGCTGCTCCGGCACGTCGACATAGGTGAGGCCGGTGGCGAGCGTGTCGAGCGCCGGGCGCCAGAGCGAGCGCTGGTCGTAGAGGCGGCCGATGGCGAACAGCGCGTCCGCTTGCTGCGCCTTGGTCGTCGCCGCGCGATAGGCGAGGAAGGCGGCGGCCTGCGCCCGTTCGAGGAAGGTGTCGGCGCTCTCATCATCGTTCGGCTTGATGCGCGAGAGGGCGCGCGAGAGGCGCTGCCACAGCCCGGCATCGCCGGGGCTCGCCTGCGCCAGCCTGCCGTAGAGATCGGCGGCGGTGCGCGCATCCCCGGCGGCCAGCGCGGCGTCGGCATCCTTGCGCAGCTGGGCGGCGGGCTTGGGCAGCGGACCGCGCTCGCGCTGCAGCAGGGCCTGCAAGCGGCGCGCGGCTTCCACCAGTTCCTGCGGCGCGTAGGTTTTCGGCAGGGCATCCGGCGCCGGCTTGGCCGGGGCGGCGGCGGTCGGCGTGGCGGCAGCCGGCTTCGCGGTGGTGGCCGCGGCGGCCGCAGCCGCAGCGGCGGCCGGCTTGGTTGCCGCCGGCTTCTGGGCCTGCGCGTGGGCGGCTGTGGCGAGCGAGAGCGCGAGGAGCGAAAGCGCCGCCCCCTTTCCGAGCCATGAAAAGGCCGAAGTAAAAGGGTTCATGACACCTGCTCCGCAACTGGAATGCCGACCGACGCGGGGGACGATAGGACGAAATCGATCACCTCGCCATGACGCCGCGCAACCCATGTGGATGCCGGGCCGGCCAAAGCGCGACGGCAGGGATGTCACACTGCCGAGGATTGCCGTGCCGGCGCCATTGAATCGCCGGTCGCGCTTAGGTATACGGGCCGACATCCATTCGGGGGCCTGCGACGCGGGAGCGCCGGGCGAACCCATTCAACTGTGGCCGGACGCGGCTGCGAGATCAGAGGCCTTTCATGTCGACCACGTTCGAGACCGTCGCCAACATCATTGCCGAAACGTGCGACATTCCGCGCGAGAACATCACGCCCGAGAGCCACGCCATCGACGATCTCGGCATCGACAGCCTGGACTTCCTCGACATCGCCTTCGCCATCGACAAGGCGTTCGGCATCAAGCTGCCGCTTGAAAGCTGGACCCAGGAAGTCAATGAGGGCAAGGCCACGACCGAGCAGTATTTCGTGCTCAAGAACCTCTGCGCGCGCATCGACGAGCTGATCGCGGCCAAGTCCGCCTGATCCGGCGGAAGGGCGACGTAGAAGCGGGACGGGTAATGCGCCTCGAATATTTCCAGATGATCGACAAGGTGGTTGAGCTTGACCTTGAGGCTCGCACCTTGCGGACCGCCAACACCGTCCCGTGCGAGAGCCCGATCTTTGAAGGCCATTTCCCCGGGCACCCGCTGCTGCCGGGCGTGCTGCTGTTCGAGATCATGGCGCAAAGCTGCGGCATGCTGCTGCTGCGGCTGCACAATTACGACCGCATGGCGTTCCTTGCCTCGGTCGACAAGGGCAAGCTGCGGACCTTCGTGACGCCGGGCCAGGTGATCGACGTGTTCGCGCGCCTCGATCATGACGGCTCCGGCTTCGCCCGGCTCAAGGCCGAGGGGCGCGTCGACGGCAAGCTCGTCTGCAATGCCGACGTGACGCTCAAGACCATGCCCTTCCCGGCCCCGGAGCTGCGCGGCTATCTGCTTTCCACCGCCGAACGCATCGGCATGCCGATGGGCGAGGCCGTGTTCGACACGGCGGAAGCCGCAGGAAATCTCACGCATGTCTAATCGTCGCGACGTCTGGATCACCGGCATCGGGCTCGTTTCCTCGCTCGGTGAAGGGCCTGAGGCCCATTGGCAGGCGCTGTCCTCCGGCGCTCGCCCGGTGATCGACGAATCGGGCTTCGCGCCCTACGTCGTGCATCCGCTCGCCCCGATCAGCTTCGACGCGCAGATCCCCAAGAAGGGCGACCAGCGGCAGATGGAGCCCTGGCAGCGCATCGGCACCTATGCCGCCGGCCTCGCGCTGGATTCCGCCGGCATCAAGGGCAACAAGGACATTCTCTCCACCACCGACATGGTGGTCGCGGCGGGCGGCGGTGAGCGTGACCAGGCGGTCGACGGCGCCATTCTCACAGACATCGAGAAGCAGCCGAACCCCGAGGTGTTCCTCAACGAGCAGCTGCAGTCCAATCTGCGTCCGACGCTGTTCCTGGCGCAGCTCTCGAACCTGCTCGCCGGCAACATCTCCATCGTCCATGGCGTCACCGGCTCCTCGCGCACCTTCATGGGCGAAGAAAGCTCCGGCACGGACGCGGTGCGCATCGGCTGGTCGCGCATCGCCGCCGGCACCAGCGAGATCGCCCTTGTGGGCGGCGCCTACAATGCCGAGCGGCGCGACATGCTGCTGCTCTTCGCGCTCAAGCGCCTCGCCATGCATGCGCCCTGGGCGCCGGTGCTGGCGGAGCCGAAGGGCGTGCCGACCGGCTCCGCCGGCGCCTTCCTGGTGCTGGAATCGCCCGAGCACGCGACGGCGCGCGGCGCCAAGCCCATCGCCAAGCTCTCCGGCGTGTGGTCGGAACGCGCCCGCCGCAATGAGCCCGGCGCGGTCGAGGCGGTGCTGGGCGAACTGCTGAAGACCGCCGGCGCCACGGACGCGGAAGCGACCGCGTTGTTCTCCGCCGCCAGCGGCGCGCCCGAGCCGACGCAGGCGGAAGCCGCCGTGCTCGCCCGATCCGGCCTGCCGGTGCGTTCCGTCACGGATCGTGTCGGCCATGGGCTGGAAGCGCAGATGCCGGTGGCGCTGGCGCTGGCCGCGCTCTGCGTCGCCGAGGGCAAGCTGTTCCCGCCGCTCGACGGCGAGACGCTTGAAAAGCCTTTCGATGGCCCGCTTTCCCGTGCCATCGTGACCGCAGTGGGGCATTGGCGTGGGGAAGGCGTCGCGCTGGTCGAGCGCGCCGACTGACCCACCAGCCGGGAGCATATCGCTTCCGAGGAGCAGATCATGGCTTCCTATACCGACAAGGCCGGCCGGCCGATTGTCGTCGTCACCGGCATGGGGCTCGTCACCTCGCTCGGCCAGGGCAAGCAGGATAACTGGGCGAAGCTGACCTCCGGCACGTCCGGCATTCACCGCATCACCCGCTTCCCCATCGACGCGATGCGCACCACCATCGCCGGCACGGTGGACTATCTGCCGAAGAGCAAGAGCACCGCGCCCGATCTTTCCGAGGAACTGGCGACGCTGGCGGCGGAAGAGGCGATCGCCGAATCCGGCATTGGCGGCAAGGGCACCTTCCCCGGCCCGCTGTTCTGCGCCGTGCCGCCGATCGAACTGGAATGGCCGCAGCGCCGCATCCTCGCCCAGGAAGCCGCGCCCAACGCGCCCGTCTCCTATGACGACCTGCTGCGCGCCGCCGAAGCCCATGGCCACGATGCCTGGCACGAGCGCTTCCTCTACGGCTCGATCGCCGACCACCTCGCCGACCGCTTCGGCACCAAGGGCCAGCCGATCTCGCTGTCCACCGCCTGCGCCTCCGGCAACACCTCGATCCAGCTCGGCGTCGAGGCGATCCGGCGCGGCGACTGCGACGCGGCCCTTTCCATCGCGACCGACGGCTCGGTGACAGCGGAAGCACTGATCCGCTTCTCCCTGCTCTCGGCGCTGTCCACCAATAACGACGTGCCGGAAGCCGCCTCCCGCCCCTTCGCCAAGAACCGCGACGGCTTCATCATCGCCGAGGGCGCCGGCGCGCTGGTGCTGGAGAGCCTGGAGCACGCGCTGGCGCGCGGCGCCAAGATTCTCGGCGTGGTCGAGGGCGTCGGCGAAATGGCCGACAGCTTCCACCGCACCCGCTCCTCGCCGGATGCCAAGCCGGTGATCGGCTGCATGCGCAACGCGCTGGCCGATGCCGGCGTCGATCCCGACGCCATCGACTACATCAACGCCCACGGCACCTCGACGCCCGAGAATGACCGCATGGAGTTCACCGGCATGAGCGCCGTGTTCGGCGAGCGGCTGGCGGGCATCCCGATCTCGTCCAACAAGTCGATGATCGGCCATACGCTCACCGCCGCCGGCGCCATCGAGGCCGTGGTCTCGCTGATGACCATCGCCAATGGCCGCATTCCGCCGACCATCAATTACGAGATCCCCGACCCGGCCATCCCGCTCGACGTGGTGCCGAACGTCGCCCGCGACGCCAAGGTCACGCGGGTGATGTCGAACTCGTTCGGCTTCGGCGGGCAGAATGTGTGCCTGATCCTCACGGGCGAACCCGCGTGAGCCAGCGCGTCCTCGTCACCGGCGGCGGGCGCGGCGTCGGCGCCGCCATCGTGCGCACCCTCGCGCTCGCGGGGTTCGAGGTCGTGTTCACTGTCCGCACGGCGGAGGCCGAGGCGCAGGCCCTGATCGCCGCCATCACGGCCGAAACGCCGGACGCCCGCATCGAGGCCCGCGCGCTCGACCTCGCGGACAAGGGCGCGGTGGAGGCCTTCGCCGCCCTGCTCGCGGAGGAGCCGACCTATTTCGGCTTCGTCCACAATGCCGGCATGAGCTACGACACGCTCGCGGCGCTGGTCGACCAGCAACGGGCCGAACAGCTGATGCAGGTAAATTACTGGTCCTTCGTCAAGCTGGTCGGGGCGCTGGTGCGGCCGATGACGCGGGCGCGGGCCGGGCGCATCATTGCCATCGGCTCCATCGCCGCCGATGTCGCCAATGCCGGCAACGCCATCTATGCCGGCTCCAAGGCCGCGCTGGCCGGCTATTGCCGCACACTGGCGATCGAGAGCGCCCGGCGCGGGGTGACGGTGAATGTCGTCGCTCCCGGCTTCGTCGATACGGCGATGCTGGCGCCCTATGCCGCCTACCGTGCCAATGTCGAGAAGCAGATTCCCGCCGGCCGCTTCGCCGCGCCGGAGGATGTGGCGGGCGTGGTGTCGTTCCTGCTCTCGCCCGGCGCCGCCTATGTTACCGGCGCAACCCTGCCGGTGGATGGCGGCCTCACCGCCGCACTAGCCATACAGCGCTGATTTCGTTATCCACCCTCGTCCTTTCGCGGACGGCATCCACGCGCGCCCCACCCCCGTATCCACGGGTCGCGGGGCGCGTCCTGCCGCCGCCGTCTGTCCGGAGTTGTTCATGCGCGCGCTTCAGCTGGTCTCCGACCGCGAACTCATCCTCACCGACCTGCCCGCCCCCGGCGCGCCGGAACCGGGCGAGGTGCAGGTCAGCATCAAGGCGCTGGCGCTGAACCATATCGACGTGTGGGGCTGGCGCGGCATGGCCTTCGCCAAGCGCAAGATGCCGCTGGTGGTGGGGGCCGAGGCCGTGGGCGAAGTCACCGCCATTGGCGAGGGCGTCACCCGCTTCCGGCCGGGCTCCAAGGTCGCCATGTATGGCGCGCTCACCTGCGGCCAGTGCAAGATGTGCCGGCAGGGCCGCGACAATCTCTGCGAGGAAGTCGCCGGCGTCATGGGCTTCCATGTCGACGGCTTCGCCCGCGACCAGCTCAACATCAAGGAACGCCTGTGCGTGCCGATCCCGGACGGCATTTCCTGGACCGACGCCGCCACCGCGCCCGTCACCTTCTCCACCGTCGAGCACATGCTGTTCGACAATGCCAAGCTTGAGCCGGGCGAGACCATTCTCGTCCACGCCGCCGGCTCCGGCATCGGCACGGTGGCGATCCGCATGGCCAAGGAGATCGGCTGCACCGTCATCACCACGGCGGGCGACGACGAGAAATGCGCCAAGGCGAAGGCCCTCGGCGCCGACCACGTCATCAACTACAAGACCGACCGCTTCGAGCACGAGGTGCGCAAGATCACCAAGAAGAAGGGTGTCGACGTGGTGTTCGAGCATGTCGGCGCCGAGACGTGGAACGGCTCGCTGCTGTCGATGAAGCCGGGCGCGCGTCTCGTCACCTGCGGCTCGACCTCGGGCGTGTCGGTCAACATGAACCTGATGCAGCTGTTCCAGCGCCAGTACCGCATCATCGGCTCCTTCGGCGCGCCGATCCGCGCCATTGCCGACGGGCTGAAGCGGATGGAGCGCGGGGTCAAGCCGGTGATCGATTCCGAATTCCCGCTGGAGCAGTTCGGCGCCGGGCTGGAACGGCTGGAAACCCGCCGCGTGTTCGGCAAGGTCGTCATCACCTTCTGAACGCAGGCGAGGTTCGGGCCGTAAACGCGATGACCCCTTCCCGCCCCTGGACCACGCGCCTGCGCGATGCCGCGCTGTCGGCGGGCGTGTGGACGCTGATGCGCGTCATGCGGCTGCAGCCGCCGCGCTTCGCCTCGTGGAATGGCGGCTTCTGGGCCCGCCTGATCGGGCCCTACACCTCGATCCACCGGGTGACGCTGAGCAATCTGCGCCGCGCCTATCCCGAGAAGACCGAGGCCGAGCGCGAGGCGATCGCGCGCGGCATGTGGGACAATCTCGGCCGCATGGCCGGCGAGTTCGTCCATCTCGACCGCATCTGGCAGTACAATATGTGGGAGCCGGCCAAGAGCCGGATCGAGACCACGGGCGTGTCGAACTTCGTCGCCATGCGGGTGGACGGCAAGCCGGCGCTGGTGTTCACCGCGCATCTCGCCAATTGGGAACTGCCGGCCATCGCCGCCGCCGCGCAGGGGCTGGACAGCGCCGTGCTGTTCCGCGCGCCGGACAATTCCTTCTTCGCCGACCTTTTGTTCGAGGCGCGCAGCCGGGTGATGGGCAATCTGGTCGCCGCCTCGCATGTGGCGGTGTTCGAGCTCGCCGCCGTGCTCGACCAGGGCAAGCATCTCGGCATTCTCGTGGATCAGGCGCGCCGCGGCGGGCCCACCGTGCAGTTCTTCGGCCAGCCCTGCTCCGCCAACCCCACCATTGCCCGCCTCGCCCGGCTCTATGAGTGCCCGGTGCACGGGGTGCGGGTGATCCGCCTGCCGGAAGGCCGCTTCCGCATCCAGTGCACCCCGGCGCTCAACCTGCCGCGCGACGCCAGCGGGCGCATCGACGTGGACGGCGCGATGCAGATGATCACCTCCGTCGTCGAAGGCTGGGTGCGCGAATATCCCGAGCAGTGGACGTGGTTCTACAAGCGCTGGCGGATGTAGGCGGGCGCGGACGCTGCGAGATCTGGCTCCTAAGATGTCATCCCGGACGACCGAAGGTCGAGCCGGGATCGCCTGCGTCTTGCCAACCGAGGGGCCGGGGCCACGATCCCGGCTCTCGCTCCGCTCGGCCGGGATGACGGCTTCCCCGCGCCTTCCTCCGTCATGCTGAGGTGCCGGGCGCAGCCCCGCCTCGAAGCACGCAGGCCCTGCGCCCGCCGAACCATCCTTCGAGGCGCGCTGCGCGCGCACCTCAGGATGATGTCGCATACCGCCTTCGCACCGCCCACAAACAAAAAGGCCGGGCGCTGGGCCCGGCCTTTCGCATCAACTGAGAACCTTGTTCGCCGCACGCTCACTTGCCGCGCTTGAAGTCGTTCCAGGTGCGGGTGACCACGCGCTGGACCTTCTGCGGGTAGGTGGTGACGGTGAACAGCTTCGCCTGCGTCTCCTTGTCCGGGTAGATCGCGGGATTGTCGATGATCGCCTTGTCGATGAACTGCTGCGCGCCGAGATTGCCGCTGGCATAGGAGATGAAGTTGGCGTTCTTCGCCGCCACTTCCGGCTTCATCATGAAGTTGATGAAGGCCAGCGCCTCGTCCGGATGCGGGGCATCCTTGGGGATGGCGAAGTTGTCGAACCACATCAGGGCGCCTTCCTTGGGGATGACGTACTCGATGTTGACCGGCTTCTTGCCGGTCTTCTCCGCGGCCTCTTCGGCACGGGCCTTGGCCTGGAACACGTCGCCGGACCAGCCGAGCGCGATGCAGATGTCGCCGCCGGCGAGCGCGTTGATATAGCCCGAGGAATCGAACTTCTTCACATATTTGCGGATCGGCGCCAGCAGCTTGCCGGCGGCTTCGATATCGGCCGGGTCCTTGGAATTCGGGTCCTTGCCGAGATAGCGCAGCGCCGTCGGGATCACCTCTTCCGGCCCGTCGAGGATGTAGACGCCGCAATCCTTCAGCTTGGCCAGCAGTTCCGGCTTGAAGATGATGTCCCAGCTGTTGAGAGGGGTGTCGCCGAGGCGCTCCTTCACCTTGTCGACATTCATGCCGATGCCGGTCGTGCCCCACATATAGTTCACGGCATATTCGTTGCCGGGATCATAGACGGCGAGGCGCTCGGAGATCAGCGGCCACTGATACTGCAAATTGGGCAGCTTGGCCTTGTCGAGCTTGAGGAACACGCCGGCCTGGATCTGACGCTGCAGGAAGGAGCCGGTCGGCACCACCACGTCATAGCCGGTCTTGCCGCCGAGGAGCTTGGTCTCCAGCACCTCGTTCGAGTCGAAGACGTCGTACCGGACCTTGATGCCGGTTTCCTTGGTGAACTCCTCCAACACCGATTCGTCGATGTAGTCGGACCAGTTGTAGACGTTCACGACCTTGTCCTGCGCCGCAGCCGGCGCGATGGCCAGCGCGGTCAGCAGGCCGGCCGCGATGGTGGTCAGGAGGCGGGACATCCTATTCTCCTCGGGAAAGCGTTGTTCGGCTGAGGTTCGCAGCCTCATCGTACCAAGGCTAGAGCGTCCAAGGGCTTTGCTCAACCCGCTGTTTGCTCATCCCTTGGCCGTGCTTACAAATAGGTCTCGTATTCCAGCGGGTTGATGCGCCGCTCGAAGGCGAACAGCTCCGCTTCCTTCATGATGGCGAACACGCGCTGATACTCGCTGCCGAAGGCCCGCCCCACGAAGTCGGAGGCGCCGAACAGCCGGATCGCCTCGCCCATGTCGTAGGACAGGCCCGGCGCGGCCTGCTCATAGGCATTGCCGGTCAGCGGCGCCGGCGGCTCCTCGCCGCGCTCGATGCCTTCCAGCATGCCGGCGAGGATCGCCGCCAGGACGAGATGGGGATGGGCGTCGGCGCCGGCGATACGGTGCTCCAGCCGGCGCGCCTTGGGGGGACCGTTCGGCACCCGCACCGCCACGGCGCGGTTGTCATAGCCCCAGGAGACGCTGGTGGGGGCGTAGCTGCCCGGCACCAGCCGGCGGAAGCCGTTATAGCTCGGCACATAAAGCACGGCGGTGTCGGCCATGGTGGTGAGCAGCCCGGCCGCGCAATGGCGCAGCAGCCGGTCGCCCGCCTCGCCGGCGCCGAAGGCGTTGTGGCCGGCGGCGTCGGTCAGGCTCACATGCACATGCATGCCCGAACCGGCGAAGTCGAGAAAGGGCTTGGCCATGAAGCTCGCCCGCACCCCATGCTTGCGGGCGACGCCGTCGATCAGCCGGCGCAGCAGGATGGCGTCGTCCGCCGCCGCCATCGGGTCGCGGCGGTGATAGAGATTCACCTCATACTGGCCGGGCGCAGCTTCCGAGATCACCGTGTCCGCCGGCAGGCCCTGAATGCGCGCGGCCTCGCGAATGTCGTGCAGCAGCGGCGCATAGGCGTCGAGATCGGACATGGAATACATGTTCTGCCGCGCCGGCCCGCCGGAGGAGGCGGGAAACACCGGCTCCGGCACGCCATTCGGCCCCGGCGCCGGCTTGAGCAGGTAGAATTCCAGCTCGAAGGCGACGCAGGGGGTGAGCCCCAGCGCGGCGAGGCGCTGCACCTGCGCCTCCAGCTTGTGGCGCGGGTCGAGGTCCCAGGGCCGCTCGCCGCCGCGCCCGTCCGGCTCGTTCATGGTGAGCATCACCTGCGCCGCCGGGCGCGGCGACCACGGCACCGGCTTCAGCGTGCCCGGCACCGGGCGGCAGATGCCGTCGCGGTCGCCGGTCTCGATATGGATGCCGGTCTCCTCGACCTCGCGGCCCCAGATGTCGAGCCCGAAGATGGAGAGCGGAATGGCGACGCCGTCGCCCCAGATTTTGCCCCCTGCCCCGCCGGGAATCCATTTGCCGCGCAGCACCCCATGGGTGTCGGGCAAGAGCACCTCGACGATCTCGGGCGCGCCATGCGCGGCGACATAGGCGCCGAATTCGTCGATTTGCGGAACGGTCTCGCGGGCAGCGGCCGTGGCGTCTCCCACGGCTTCGGGCAATGGCATGATCCACCTGGTAAAAGTCGACACGTCAATTCTGGTCACGGTGCGGGGGCCTCGGTCAAGCACCCCCCGCTTGCGCGTCGGGGGCCGGCCGACCCCCGGTCCGCCGAGCGCACTTGTGACACGCGGCAAGGCTTGACGCACGCAAAATGTGATCACATTGTGCCGGTCAGCTTCATAACTCTCGCGAGTGCGCGTCATGACCCTGCCGAAAACCACCGCCGAGCTGCGTGCGCTCGATGCCGCCCATCACCTCCACCCGTTCAGCGACATGAAGTCCCTGAACGCGGAAGGCTCCCGCATCGTGGTGAAGGCGGAAGGCGTCTGGCTGACCGACTCCGATGGCAACCGCATCCTCGACGGCATGTCCGGCCTGTGGTGCGTGAATGTCGGCTATGGCCGCGAGGAGATCGTCGAGGCGGTGGCCGCGCAGCTGCGCGAGCTGCCCTATTACAACACCTTCTTCAAGACCACCCACCGCCCGGCCATCGAACTCTCGGCCAAGCTCGCCGAGCTGACCCCGCCGCAGTTCAACAAGGTGTTCTTCACCGGCTCCGGGTCGGAATCCAACGACACGGTGATCAAGCTCGTCCGCCGCTATTTCCAGATCAAGGAAAAGCCGGAGAAGAAGATCATCATCTCCCGCCGCAACGCCTATCACGGTTCCACCGTCGCCGCCGGCAGCTTAGGGGGCATGGCGCCGATGCACGGCCAGAGCGCGGTCATCCCTGACATTCTGCACATCGCCCAGCCCTATTTCTGGGGCGAAGCCCGCCAGGGCGAGACGCCGGAGGAGTTCGGCCTGCGCACCGCCCGGGCGCTCGAAGCCGCGATCGACGCCATGGGTGAGGACCGCATCGCTGCCTTCATCGCCGAGCCGGTGCAGGGCGCCGGCGGCGTCATCATTCCGCCCGCCAGCTACTGGCCGGAGATCGCCCGCATCTGCCGCGAGCGCGACATCCTGTTCGTTTCCGACGAAGTGATCTGCGGCTTCGGCCGCACGGGCAGCTGGTTCGGTTGCGAGACCTTCGGCACAGAGCCGGACATTCTGGTCATGGCCAAGGGCATCACCTCGGGCTACATGCCGCTGGGTGGCGTCATGGTGGCGGACCGGGTGGCGGAAGTGCTGCATGAAGGCGGCGACTTCAACCATGGCTACACCTATTCCGGCCATCCCGCCGCCTGCGCCGCGGCGCTGGCCAATCTCGCCATCATGCAGCGCGAGGACCTCGTCGGCCGCGTGGCCAACGATGTCGGCCCCTATCTCCAGGCCCGGTGGAACGCTCTGGCCGAACACCCGCTGGTGGGCGAGGCGCCGATGCTCGGCCTCGTCGGCGCGCTGGAACTGACGCCGGACAAGCTTGGCCGCACCAAATTCCCCGATGTCGGCAAGGTCGGCACGCTGGCGCGCGACTTCTCGTTCAAGAACAACCTCGTCATGCGCGCCGTGCGCGACCGGCTGATCATCGCCCCGCCGCTCGTCATCTCGCATGAGGAATGCGACGAGCTCATCGCCCGCGTCCGCAAGACGCTGGACGACACCTTCGCCGAGCTCAAGCGCTGGGGCTGGGTGCGCTAGGCGCCCCCCGCGGCGAAACGTGCTTAACTGTGCCCCACGGGGCGCCCTGGCGCCGAGACAACGCACGAGCCCGGACATGAATGCCGTGACCTCCTTCGCCGAAGGACCGGGCGTCAGCCCGGCCCGCACCGCCGCCCTGCGCGCGGAGGCGGAAGCGCTCTATCTCGGCACCCGCCCGAAGACCCGCGCCGCCGCCGGCGCCGCCGCGCATCTGCTCGACGGCGTGCCCATGCACTGGATGGTCGACTGGTCGACCCCGGTGCCGCTGGTCATCGCCGAAGCCACCGGCGCACGTCTGCTGGATGTCGACGGCCACGGCTATGACGATTTCTGCCTCGGCGACACCGCCTCGCTGTTCGGCCACGGGCCGGCGCCGGTGGCGCAGGCGCTGGCGCGACAGGGGCAGCGCGGCCTTGCCACCATGCTGCCGAGCCCGGATGCGGCGGTTGTTGGCGATCTCTTGAGCGCGCGCTTCGGCCTGCCCTATTGGCAGATTGCCACCACCGCCACCGACGCCAACCGCTTCGCCCTGCGCGCCGCCCGCGCCGCCACCGGACGCCCGCGCATTCTCGTCTTCGACGGCGCCTATCACGGCGCGGTGGACGAGACCTTCGTGGAAATCGGCCCGGACGGGCGCGCCGCCAACCGCCCGGCGCTGATGGGCGAGCCGCGCGACCTCGCCCAGCTCACCCGCGTCGTTCCGTTCAACGATCTCGACGCGCTGGAAGCGGCGCTGGCCGACCGCACCGTGGCCTGCGTCATCACCGAGCCGGTCATGACCAATTGCGCCATGGTGCTGCCCCGCCCCGGCTTCCATGAGGGACTGCGCGAGATCACCCGCCGCCATGGCACGCTGCTGCTGATCGACGAGACCCACACCCTCTCCACCGGGCCGGGCGGCTATACAAGGGCGCATGGGCTTGAGCCGGACATGTTCGTCGCCGGCAAGGCGGTGGCCGGCGGCATTCCCGCCGCCGTCTGGGGCATGACCGCGGAGGTGGCGGAGCGCTTCCGCACCGCCCGCATCAACCGGCCGGACGGCCCTTCCGGCATGGGCACCACCCTGTCCGGCAGCCCGCTGCAGCTCGCCGCCCTGCGCGCCAATCTCGAAGAAGTCGCCACCGACGCGGCCTATGCGCAAATGAATCACCTCGCCGACCGTATGGAGGCGGGGCTGGCGCAGGTGCTGAGCGAGGCCCGCCTGCCCTGGCACGTCGCCCGCTGCGGTGCCCGTGTGGAAGTGGTGCGCGCGCCAGCTCCCCTTACCGATGGGCGCCAGGCCAAGGGGGCGCATTTCCCGGCACTGGAAGCGACCATCCACCTCGCGCTGCTGGTGCGCGGGGTGCTGATCTCGCCCTTCCACGACATGATGCTGGCCTCACCGGCCACGTCGGAGGCGCAGGTCGACAATCTGGTCGCCGCCACGCGCAATGTAGTGGAGCGGCTGGCTAGCTAGAGCCTGATCCGATCAGGTTGAAAGGACCTGATCGGTGAATCAGCCTCTAGACTATTGATAGAGAACGTTTTGCCGATCGGATTGCGCTGCAATCAGATCGGAACGTGCTCTAGAGTTTCAGCCGCCAGCGCCGCCAGGGCCGTAACGGCGCGGCTTTGGCCGTGCGCGTCTCAAGCGCCGAAAGGCGCTGGCCCAGCGTATGGACCGCACGCAGCAGCAGCGCGTTTTCGGCGCGCAGCTTGTCGATGTCCGAACATTCCGTCACCTGCTCCGGCCGCAATGGCGGAAACAGCGGCGCGGCGCCGAGCTGCGGCAAGTAACGCGCCTTCAGCGCCTCATCGTCCGTGTGCGCCTGCTCGAGCAGGGCACGGCGCTGGTCGAGGTTGAGGAAATAGGAGGCCGAGCCGGATTTATAGGCCGCCGGCCCGATCAGCGGCGCCAGGATGCCGAGCACGTCATTGTCGTTCCTATCCGCAAACAGGTCGCGCGCGCGGTTCATCAGATCGGACAGAGCCTCGCTGGTGCTGGGATTGGCCGGCGGCGGGCGCAGCATGCCGGGAAAGGACAGGCCGGTGACCTCGAAGAAATGCGCCGTCACGTCGCCCTCGGGGAAGATGTCGCGCCGGAACGGAAAGACCTTCAGCGCCGGCAGCCCGGCCTGGTCTTCCCACGCCCGCAGGCCCGTAAGCCAGCTGGGGAAACCGTGATCCTTCCAATAGGCCTCGGGCGAGTCATGGGTCTTGATGCCCCATTGCTGCCAGGCCGCGATCAGGAAGTCGTCCCACCGGCGCACATAGGCCACGACCTCGGGCGTGAACCCGGCAGCCCGCGCCGGCGGAATCAGCATCTCGGCGGCGCCGGTCCGCAATAGCAGGTTTTCCGCACTGATTACCAATGTGCCGGCGGCCCGCTCGTCCATAGCGACGGCCAGCTGCCTGAAGCGGCCCGCGAGTTCCGCGGCGCTGTCCGGCCGGCCTTTCAACGCATCGAAATAGCCGACCTGACCATGGATGAAGCCGCCCTCCGCGTCCATTCGGTCGGAGGCCAGCAGCACGCCCCGCGCCGCCAGTGCCGCGCTATTGGCCGCAAGCGCCGCCTGTATCGCCGAGCTGCCGCATTTGGGGCCGCCGACATGCAGCAACAGGCGCCGGGGACGCGGCTCCGGCTCGCGCGCGGCGAGCGCCTCGGCGCGCCTTTTGGCCAGCGCGTCGCGCCATCTCCTGGGAAGACGAAGGGCGCGCGGGCCCCCCATCAGCCCTGCGTCGTCTCGAAGCCGGCGGCTTTCCAGGCGAGAATGCCGCCCGCCATGTGGCGGTGCAGATCGAGCCCGGCGGCCTGCGCGGCGGCGGCGGCCTTCTGCGAGCGCTGGCCGGAGCGGCAGGAGAACACCAGCGTCTTCGCGCCGGGGTCCGGCAGGGCGGTGGCATCGAAGCTCGACAGCGGAAAATCCACTGCGCCGGGAATGCGCTCGGCCGCCAGCTCGTTCGGCTCGCGCACATCGACGAGAAGGATGGTGCCGTCCTCAAGACCGGCCTTCACCTGCTCGACCGTCAGATTCTCGATCACGCCACCGAACGGGTTGGGCTGCATCGTCGTGCTCCTTGGCTCATGGGACGACGTAGTGCCATGAGCCGGAGCGCGCAAGTCCGTTGCCGTCAAGAGCCGGTCAATTCGGCCGCGCCGTGGTGACGCCCGCGACCACCAGCAGCCCGCCGGCCAGCACGATGAGCGAGGGCACTTCGCCGAACAGCAGCGCCGCCAGCGCCGTGCCGACGACGATCTGCAGCAGCAGCACCACCGAGATCACGCCCGCCGGCAGCCGGCCGAGCGCGAAGGTGGCCAGCCCCTGGCCGGTGGCATGGGCGATCAGCCCAAGCCCGATCACCGCCAGCAATCCCTGCAAGGACTGCGGGACCAGCACTTCCCCGCTCGCCACCGCCCAGGCGAGGCAGACCACGGCGCCGGTGGCGCTCGCCACCAGCGACACCATGCCCCCGCCGAGCGGCACCGCATCCCCGCGCCCGGCGCGGCGCACGGCGCGCGTCACCAGCATGTAGCCGGCATAGGCGAGAGCAGCGCCGACGCAGAGAAGGTCGCCGGCCACGCTCACCGCACGGCTGCCGGCATGACCGCCGCCCAGCGCGCTGGAGCCGATGATGATGAACGTTCCGGTGAGCGCCAGCACCAGCGCGATCAGCAGCCCGCGCGTCGGCCGCTCGCGCAGGATCAGCCAGCCGAAGACGAAGACGAACACCACGGCGAGATTGCCGAGCAGCAATGCGTTGGCCGTGCTGGTGAGCGCCAGCCCCTTGTGGAACACGATGAGGTCGGCGCCGAAGAACACGCCCGCCAGCATGGCGAGCAGAATCTGCCGCGCCGAGGGGCGCAGCGCCGTCGCGCCGGTGAGACGCGCCAGGCGCACGCGCGCGCGATGCTCGGCATAAGCCCACACAATGGCCGGTCCGAGCGCGAAGAACAGGCGCCAGAAGCCGATCGCCGCCGGTCCGGCATCGGCGAGACGCACCAGCGGCGCCGAGAAGCCGATGCAGATCGCGGCCATGACCACGGCGAAGAAGGCCTGCCGGCGCAGCTGCGTCTCCCGCAGCATGGAAGGGGTCGCGAGGGGGAGCCCCCCGAGCGAAGGCTCGATGGTGGCGGCGGGGGGCGGAGACATTGCCGGACTCGACAGGTGCACAGGTGACGTGGCCTGCACCCGACGGGGCCGCACCGGCGCGGCGGCCGGGGCGGGCCTATGTCGGCAGGCCCATGGCAGATGTCTAACCCGCCGGCTGAAATCGCCAAAGCGAGTTTATTTTGTCATTCCATCATGGTTTCTGATATAAGTCCCGCGCGCCGGTCTCGGCGCGGACCATACTCATCCGGCGGACCGGGGGGCGCGATGCGACATCTCGACACCGAATCGCTGGGCATGCTGATCGCCATTGTCGACACGGGCGGGTTCACGGCGGCAGCCGAGCGCGTCGGGCGCACCCAGTCCGCGGTCTCGGCCCGCATCGCCCAGCTGGAGGACAATCTCGGCGTGCGGCTGCTGGAGCGCTCGCGGCGCGGCATCTCGCTCACCGAGACCGGCGAGCGTCTCGTCGCCCATGCCCGCCGCCTGCTGGCCTATGAGAGCGAGGCGCTGGCGGACCTGAAGGGCGGCACGCCGGAGGGCAGCGTGCGCGTCGGCATGCCCGACGATTATGTCGACGCCTATTTCACCCCCACCATCGCCCGCTTCGCCGCCGCCTATCCGCGCGTCGAGATTTCCATCCGCGCCGATCTCTCCAAGCATATCGAGCCGGAAGTCGATCGCGGCCATATCGACGTGGCGCTGCTCACCCGAGACAGCACCCGGCCGACCGGCGAACTGATCAAGCGCGAGAAGCTGCTCTGGCTGGCGGCCCGCGGCTACCGACCCGAGCGCAATTCGCCTCTGCCGCTGGCGCTGTTTCCCACCGGCTGCCGGGCCCGCCCGCATATCGCCTCCAGCCTCGACAAGGCGGGGCTGAGCTGGCGGGTGGCCTGCACCTCGTCCTCGCAGGGCGGCATCCATGCGGCGATCGAAACCGGGCTGTGCATCACCGCGCTGCCGGAATGCGCCGCGCCGGCGGACTGGCGCCGGCTCGGCCCGGCGGACGGGCTGCCGCCGCTGCCGGATATAGAGGTCGCGCTGTTCCTCGCCCCCGCCGCCTCCGCCGCCGCCCGCCGCCTTGCCGACATGCTGCGCGCGGCGATGGCGATGCCGGTTGTCGAAGCCGCCTGACGCCTCCGCCCTGCGGCCCACCGGCGTCGTCAAAAATTCACATGCAGCGGGCGTGCGGGCGCGGTAAAGCCGCGCCATGAGCGACACACACGCCCCCACCACCCCGCCGCATGAAGGGACGCCGCGCGAGGTGTTCCTCGCCTTTCTGCGCCTCGGTCTCACCTCCTTCGGCGGGCCGGTGGCGCATCTCGGCTTCTTCCGCGAGGATCTGGTGAAGCGGCGCCGCTGGCTGAGCGAGGAGAGCTATGCCAGCCTCGTTGCGCTCTGCCAGTTCCTGCCGGGTCCGGCCTCCAGCCAGGTCGGCATGGCGGTGGGGCTGATGCGCGCCGGGCCGCTGGGCATGGCGGCGGCCTGGGTGGCGTTCACCCTGCCCTCGGCCCTGCTGATGCTCGCCTTCGCCTATGGGGTCACGCATGCGGACAAGGCCGGCCTCGCGGGCGGCTGGCTCGCCGGGCTGAAGGTCGCGGCGGTGGCCATCGTCGCCGACGCGGTGCTCGGCATGGCCAAGACCCTGTGCCCCGACCGCACCCGCCGCAGCCTCGCCCTCGTGGCGGCGGCGGCAGCGGCGCTGGTGCCGGGCGCTTTGGGCCAGATCGGCATCATCGCCGGCGGCGCGCTCATCGGCCTTGCCGTCATCCGACTCGATGGGGTCGCCGTGACCGAGCCGGCGCGGCACCATCTGCCGGGCCGCGCGGCCTCGCTCGCCGCCTTCGCACTGTTCGCGCTGCTGCTCGTCGGCCTTCCCGTGCTGGCGCAGGTGACGGGCAATGCCGGGATTTCCCTGTTCGACACGCTCTATCGCGCCGGGGCGCTGGTGTTCGGCGGCGGCCATGTGGTGCTGCCGCTGATCGAGGCGGAACTGGTGAAACCCGGCGGGCTGACGCGGGAGGTCTTTCTCGCCGGCTATGGCGCGGCGCAGGCGGTGCCGGGGCCGCTGTTCTCCTTCGCCGCCTATGTCGGCGCCGTCATGCCGGTGGCGCCTAATGGTCTTGCCGGCGGGCTGGTGGCGCTGGTGGCGGTGTTCCTTCCCTCCGCCCTGCTGGTCTATGGCGCGCTACGCTTCTGGACCCGCCTGTCGACCGACCGGCGCGTGCGCGACGCCCTCGCGGGCATCAATGCGGCGGTGGTCGGGCTGCTCGGCGCGGCGCTGTGGGATCCGGTGTTCACCTCCAGCGTCACCTCGGGCCGCGGCTTCGCGCTGGCGCTCATCGCCTATCTCGCCCTGGTGCTGTGGCGGGTGCCGGCCTGGGCGGTGGTCGCCGGCGCCGCCCTCGGCGGCGCCGTTCTTCTCTAGAAAGCACCGGCCGCCCTCGGCGGCGCCGTTCTTCTCTAGAAAGCACCGGCCGCCCTCGGCGGCGCCGTTCTTCTCTAAAGGGCTCAGCCGCGCGAAACCTTGAACGGGGCGAAGCTCTGGCAGGTAGCGAAGGCCTGGATACGGTTGATGTTGACCCGGCGCGGCAGGGTCGCGGCGAAGAACACCTGCTCGGCGATGTCCTCGGCCGTCATCGACTCCGTGCCGGCATAGACGCTCTCCGACTTGGCGGCGTCGCCATGGAAGCGCACCAGCGAAAACTCCGTCTCCACCATGCCCGGCTCGATATTGGTGACGCGCACGCCGGTGCCGGCGACATCGGAAATCAGGTTGAGCGCGAACTGCTTCACGAAGGCCTTGCTGGCGCCATAGGCGTTGCCGCCGGGATAGGGGTAGTCGCCGGCCACCGAGCCGGTGAACAGAACATGCCCCTCCTTCGCTTCCACCATGGCCGGCAGCGTGGCGCGGACGGTGTAGAGCAGGCCCTTGATGTTGGTCTCCACCATGTCGTCCCAGTCCTTCAGGCTGGCGGCATGGGCGGGCTCCAGCCCGAGGGCGAGCCCGGCATTGGCGAACACGACATTGAACGGGGCGAAGGCTTCCGGCACGCCGGCCAGCGCCGCGACCAGCGCGTCATTGTTGCGCACATCCACCTCCAGCGGGTGGAAATGGCTACCGAGTTCGTCGCGCAGGGCGATCAGCCGGTCGGCGCGGCGGCCGGTGCCGACGACGCGCGCGCCCGCCAGCGCGAAGCGCCGGGCCGTGGCGGCGCCGATGCCGGAGGTGGCTCCGGTGACAAGGACACGCAGTGTGGCGGGATCCAGCATCTCATACATGGCGCAGCTCCTCTTCGCTGCAACGCACATAGACCAGTTCGCGGCAAAACTGAACGGTGCCGAGAGCAGAGCGGGCGCACGGTATCTTATTGCCTTGACGGTGCGCCGCGTTAAGCTTTCCTTGAGCATAACCGCGCCAAATGGCGGTCCGACGAAACCCTGCCCCGGTTGCGGGGCGTTAGGGTCACGCTGATGCCATCTTCCCCACCGAAACAGGACCCTCTGTTTCCGCGTGGAGACGGGGCCGGCAGCAGGGAAAGTGCGCATGTCGCGCCCGTCCCTGCCGCGTGTAAGTTGTAGGAGACGCCCGGCCGCCGTGCCGGGCGAGGAGTACGAGTTGATGAAGTGCAGCGCCCTCGTCCTCACGTCCGCCGCCGCCCTGCTTCTGGGCGGGTGCAGCACCGTGCTCGACGGGTTCGGCGACAAGGCGCCCAGTCCCGTCGAAACCAGCCAGATCACCCCCGCCCCGTCCGGCTCGGTGGAAAGTTCGCCCGTCGCGGCGCCCACCGGCTATGGCGCCTCGGCGGCCACCGCCGCCGCCGCCGTCACCCCCACGAGCCAGAGTTCCGCCACACCGGTCGCACTCGCCCCGCCGGCAGCCACCGCGCCGGGCGGCGTCGCCTATGCCGAGCCGGGCGCCGCCCGCACCCAGCTCGCCGGCACATGGAACTACAGCTGGGACGGCGGCCAGAAGAGCTGCAAGGTCACGCTTTCCACCGATCGCGGCATGTCCGGCTTCGCCGCCACCGCCGATGTCGACTGCCCCAACGATATCTTCATGACCAAGGGCTGGGACGTGTGGGGCAGCGAGATCGTGCTGCAGAACCATGTCGGCAAGGTCACCGCCCGGCTGCAACCCGCCGGCGCCGGCCAGTATGACGGCGTCGCCACCGGCGACGGCGCCAAGGTGACGCTGACCCGCACCTGATCGCCCGCGCCCTGAAAGGGCGCCTCGGCTTACCGCCTCCCTCGACGTTCGAACCGGAAAGCCCCGCAACAAGGCGTGGATAGGCTGGCCTGCGTCTTCGTACTGTCTCGTATGGCGGGCAGGCTCACGGTGTGAGAGCGTGATCGCACTCCCGCTCACATCACCGGGAACGCGGATTTAGTTCGTGCGTTTGGCGTCTGGCACGCTCATCTTGAGCATGAGCAAAGCCGATTGATTCGTGACGGCGATCGGAGGATGTTGTGATGCTGCAGTCAGCGCGTGTGACAGTGACGGCTCCGACCTCCGGCCCGCTCCGCGCGGCCGAGCCCCGCCTCGCCTATGGCCGGCCCGACGCCGCAAACGCGGCGCAGATGATGTCCCAGCATCTCGACCTCGCCCGCCCTGACTCGGATGCCGAAGCCCTGCGTCTGCTGCGGCAGGCCTTTCCCGCCGTTCCGCTCTCGGCCCGTGTCGAGGCGATGAAGGCCCGCGCCCGCTGAATGGCGGGCGTTAAGATCGCCTAGTTCAGCGGCCCCGGCCGGTCTTCATGCGCAGTGCCTGCCAGCGGGGCAGCATGCAGCGCAGCGGCGTTTTCACGGGACCGATGCTGCTCATACTCGCGCGCCAGCTTGTTGTAGCGCATGACCGAGAAGGGCAGCGCCGCGAGATAGGCGACGCAGATCACCGAGAGCACCGCCCAGGGCCAGGTCACCAGCACCGCGACGAACAGCACCACGCAGACGAACAGCGGCAGCACCTTGTCGCGGGGAATGCGCGCGCCCAGCCGCTTGCCGGAATAGGCCGGCAGCTTGGAGACCATCAGCAGCGCCATCGCCAGGCAGTAGAACGCCGCCACTGCCGGCGAGGCGACGAGGCGCGGCAGGCCGATCAGTTCGAGATAGACCGGCAGCAGCACGCAGATCGCGCCCGCCGGCGCGGGAATGCCGGTGAAGAAGTCGCCGGCGAAGGCCGGCTTGTTGGGGTCTTCCAGCATCACGTTGAAGCGGGCGAGACGGAGCGCGGCGCAGATGGCGAAGGCCAGCGCGGCGATCCAGCCGACCGAGCCCAGCGTCTCCAGCCCCCACATATACAGCACCAGCCCCGGCGCCACGCCGAAGCAGACGAAGTCGGAGAGGCTGTCGAGTTCCGCGCCAAAGCGCGACGTGCCCTGCAGCAGGCGCGCCAGCCTTCCGTCGAGCCCGTCCAGCACCGCCGCCAGCACAATGGCGCCGAGCGCCAGTTCCAGCCGGCCCTCGATCGCCATGCGGATGCCGGTGAGGCCGGCGCACAGCGCCAGCAGCGTCACCAGATTGGGCAGCAGCACGCGCAGCGGCACCGCCTGGAAACGGCGGCGCGGCGGCTCGGGGGCATTCGGCTCAAAAGGCGCAAAAGGATCGGCCATCGCACGCTCGCGGCTTGAGGAACTCAGTCGACGCGGAAGGTCGGCTCGGCGCCGAACGCCCCGCGGTCCGCCAGCACGGTTTCACCGGCGATGGCGCGCTGGCCTTCGGCCACGGCGGGACGGGTGCCGAGCGGCAGATAGACATCGACGCGCGAGCCGAAGCGGATCAGCCCGAAGCGTTCGCCCGGCGCCAGCAGATCGCCCTCGCGCACGAAGCTGACGATGCGGCGCGCCACCAGCCCGGCGATCTGAACGACGCCCACCGGCCCGATGGCGGTGTCGAGCACCATGCCGCTGCGCTCATTGTCCTCGCTCGCCTTGTCGAGGTCGGCATTGAGGAACTTGCCCGGGCGATAGGCGATGCGGGTGATGCGGCCGGCGAGCGGGGCGCGGTTCACATGCACGTCGAACACGTTCATGAAGATGCACACGCGCGGCAGCGGCAGATCGCCGAGGCCGAGCTCGGCCGGCGGCACGGCCGGGCCGACGAGGCAGACGCGGCCATCGGCCGGGGAGACGACCAGCCCCTCGCGCACCGGCGTCACCCGCTCGGGATCGCGGAAGAAATAGCAGATCCAGGCGGTGATCAGCACGCAGATCCAGCCCAGCGGCGGGAACAGCCACAGGAACAGCAACGCCACGGCGGCGCCGATCAGGATGAAGGGGTAGCCCTCGCGGTGGACGGGGGCGAGACCGCTGCGGATCGAATCGAGGACGGACATCAACTGGCCTTTCTGCCCGGCGCCCCTGGGGCCTGCGCCGGGTCCTGCGGCGAGAGGTAGGGCCAGCCGGCCCGGCCGTCAAATGCCGGATGCGCGACATGGTTCCGCATCGGCAGCCGCCGGCCGGCGCCCCGGCTCAGGCGAGCGCCGTGTCCGGCGCGTCCACGTCCTCCGCCTCCGCCTCTTTCAGCGTCTCGCGGGCGCGCTCGGCCTCGCGCTGGCGCTCCCACATGGAATGGTAGAGCCCGCCACGGTCCATCAGTTCGCCATGGGTGCCGCGCTCGGCGATGCGGCCATGTTCCAGCACGATGATCTCGTCCGCCCCGACCACGGTGGAGAGGCGGTGCGCGATCACCAGCGTGGTGCGCCCGCGCGAGACGCGCTCCAGCGCGTCCTGGATCTCGCGCTCGGTGTGGCTGTCGAGCGCCGAGGTGGCCTCGTCGAGAATGAGGATCGGCGGGTCCTTCAGGATGGTGCGGGCGATGGCGACGCGCTGCTTCTCGCCGCCCGAGAGTTTCAGCCCGCGCTCGCCCACTTCCGTCGCATAGCCCTTGGGCGTGCGGCGCACGAAGCCGTCGATCTGCGCCAGTTCCGCCGCGCGCACCACCTCCTCTTCCGAGGCACCGGCGCGGCCATAGCGGATATTGTAGCCGAGCGTGTCGTTGAACAGCACCGTGTCCTGCGGCACCATGCCGATGGCGGCGCGCAGCGTCTGCTGCGATACCTCGCGAATGTCCTGCCCGTCGATGAGGATGCGGCCGGCATTCACGTCGTAGAAGCGGTACAGCAGGCGGGAAATGGTCGACTTGCCCGCGCCCGACGGCCCGACAATGGCCACGGTGCGCCCGGCCGGCACCTCGAAGCTGACCCCTTTGAGGATTTCGCGGTCGGGATCGTAGGAGAAGCGCACCTCCTCGAACCGCACCGTCCCCCCGGCCAGCGCCAGCGCCGGCGCGCCGGCCCGGTCGCGAATTTCCGGCGAGCGGGCGAGGATGGCGAACATCGCCTCGATGTCGATCAGCGACTGCTTGATCTCGCGATAGATCATGCCGAGAAAGTTCAGCGGCTGGTAGAGCTGGATCATCATGGCGTTGACCATGACGAAGGAGCCGACCGACTGCCGACCGGCGCGGATGTCGAGCACGCACAGCACCATGACCGCGGTGAGGCCGAGGGTGAAGATCGCCGCCTGCCCGGCATTCAGCCAGGCCAGCGAGGTGTGGGTGGAAACGGTGGCGCGCTCATAGCGGGCCATGGAGCGGTCATAGCGCTCGGATTCCCATTTTTCCGCGCCGAAATACTTCACCGTCTCGTAATTGAGCAGGCTGTCCACCGCCTTGGCGTTGGCCTCGGTGTCGCTCTCATTCATCGCCGCACGGATGCCCATGCGGTACTCAGTCATCACGAAGGTGAAGACGGTGTAGCCGACGATCATGCCGATGGTCGCCGCCACATAGCGCCAGTCGAACTGCCAGAACAGCACCCCGATTACCATGGCGAATTCGAGGATGGTGGGACCGAGATGCAGCACCAGCATGCGCACGATGGTCTCGATGCCCTCGCGCGAACGCTCCAGCACGCGGGTCAGGCCGCCGGTCTTGCGCTCCAGATGGAAGCGCAGGGACAGCGCGTGCATGTGCTGGAAGGTCTCCAGTGCGAGGCGCCGCACCGCGTGGATCGCCACTTTAGCGAACAAGCCGTCCCGCCACTGGGTCAGCCCGGCCATGACGATGCGCGAGAAGCCATAGGCCAGCGTCAGCATCAGCGGACCGGCGACCAGCCAGGCGATGGCGTCGGTGGAAATGCGCGCGCCCTCGCCCTCCGCCACCGCGTCGGTCGCCCATTTGAAGAAGAAGGGCGTGGACAGGGTGGCGATCTTGGCCAGCACCAGCAGCAACAGGCCCCACACGACGCGGGCGCGCAGATCGGCGCGATCGGCGGGCCAGAGATAGGGCCACAGCCCCTTGAGCGCGATCAGCAGGCTGCCGCGCGGATTGATCTCGGACGCTTTGGACGGGCGGGCGACGGCGGGAACGCCCTGGGCAGCGGACATGCGGATTTCCGTTCTTCTCAAGCGCGGGCGGCGGCGGCCCGTGCGGGTCAGTCGTCGTCCAGATGGTGATGCGGCGCGCTCAGGCCAGAGCGCCCGCGCGCGGATCAGGGTTGCCGGGCGCGTCGGTCTCGGAGGCCTCGGCTTCGGCCGCCGGGGCCGCGAGCCGCGCCAGCAGCGGCAGCACTTCGTCCGCCAGCGCCTGCACCGTGGCGCGGTCGAGGCAGTAGCAGGAGCGCGGCCCCTCGATGGTGCCGGTGATCAGCCCGGCCTCCTTCAGCACCTTGAGATGCTGGGAGACGGTAGACTGCGCCAAAGTGAGCCCGCGCACGATCTGCCCGCACTGGCAGCGCCCGGTCTGCGCCAGCGCCCGGACGATGGCGAGCCGCGCCGGATGCGCCAGCGCCCGCAAGCGCAGCGCCAGCACCTCGTCCGCCTCAGCTGGGATCTCATGAACGTTCATCGCCATCGTTTATCGTCGATTGACGATGATTTCAAGACGGCGCTGGCGGACGAGGCGCTGCGCCCATCGGAGCAAGCGGCGACGGGCTTGCCATTTGCACCGGGCGGGTGGCAATGCCATGTGAGGAACACAAGACCGCTTGAACCCGCTCGTGCTGCAGTGCACCATGGTGGCCATGACAAAGATCAAGAGCATTTGCGTCTATTGCGGCGCGGCCACCGGGGCCGATGCCGTCTATCTCGACACCGCGATCGCCCTCGGGCGCCTGCTCGCCGCCGAGGGCATCCGCCTCGTCTATGGCGGCGGCGGCGTCGGCTTGATGGGCGCCACCGCCCGCGCCTGCGCGGAAGCGGGCGGCCGGGTGACCGGCATCATCCCGGATTTCCTGATCGGCAAGGAGCAGGCGTTCGACCATGCCCACGAACTGATCGTCACCAAGGACATGCATGAGCGCAAGCGGCTGATGTTCGAGCGGGCGGACGCCTTCATCGCCCTGCCCGGCGGCATCGGCACGCTGGAAGAGCTGATCGAACAGCTCACCTGGGTGCAGCTCAACCGCCACGCCAAGCCGGTGATGGTGCTGAACGTCGCCAATTTCTGGGATCCGCTGCTCACCCTGCTCGACCACATGCAGGCCACCGGCTTCGTCAATGTCGCCCGGCCGGTGAAGCTGCTGGTGGCGCATAATGTGCGCGCCGTCCTGCCGAAGCTGCACGGCGCCGTCGCCCATCTCGGCGAGGGCGAGCTGCACGGCGCGGCCGAGGAGCGCGTGCTCGACCGGATGTGAGCAGGGGCGGCCTTGCCCGCCCCCTCAGTGGACCGGCCCTTCCGGCGCGGCGAGCAGCTTTTCCATCGTCGTGTTGGCCAGCCACACCCCGCCCAGCGAGAGCGTGTTGCGCTGCTTGGGCTGGAAGCCGCGCTTGCCGAAGAAATCGAGCGCGGTGTCGCTGGCGTCGACCGTCAGGCTCTTGGCCCCGCGCGCGCCCGCCAACCGCTCGATGGCGTCATAGAGCAGCGCGCCGACGCCCTCCCCCGCCACATCCGGCCGGACATAGAGCATGTCCACCAGCTTGTTGTCGGCCAGCGCGATGAAACCCACCGGCTCCCCGTCACGAGTGGCGACCAAAGTGAGATGGTCCTTCAACCGCGCCGCCAGCGCCTCCACGTCGGATGCCGCCGCCGCCCAGGCTTCCTGCTGGTCGCTGTCGTAATCCTCGCCCGTCAGTTCGAGGATCGCCGCCTCGGCGATGGCGGCGAGCACCGGCAGGTCGCCCGGCAGCGCCGGGCGCAGCGCCGCGGCGGGGGGCCGGTTGGCGCCGCTCACCGCTTCGGCTCCCAGCTTGTGGTGCCGTCCTTGTTGTCTTTCAGCGCCACGCCGAGGGCCAGCAGCTCGTCGCGGATGCGGTCGGAGGCCGCCCAGTCGCGGTTCTGCCGGGCGACGATGCGCTCGGCGATGCGCGCTTCCACCTCTTCCGGTGCGATGGCCAGCGCCGGCACGCGGGCCGCCGCCCAGGCTTCCAGCGGGCCGGGCTCGAAGCCGAGAAAGGCCAGCGTACCGGCGAGCGCCTTCTTGCCGGCATGGTCGCGCAGCGCGTGCATCTCGGCGATCGCCTTGGGCGTGTTGAGATCGTCGGCCAGCGCCTCCAGCACGGAGGGCGCCGGGCGCGGATAGGCGTCCGGGGCGGCGGCGTCGAACCACTGCTCCAGCGTCTTGGCGCTCTCCTCCAGCCCCTTCACCGTCCAGTCGATCGGCTGGCGGTAATGGGTCTTCAGCATGTTGAGCCGCAGCACCGGGCCGGGCCAGTCGGCCAGCAGCTGGCGGATGGTGATGAAGTTGCCGAGCGATTTCGACATCTTCTCGCCTTCCACCTGCAGGAAGCCGTTATGCATCCAAACCTTGGCCATCAGCCCGGAATGGAAGGCGCAGCGCGACTGCGCCACCTCGTTCTCATGGTGCGGGAAGACGAGATCGATGCCGCCGCCATGAATGTCGAAGGTCTCGCCGAGGTGCTTCCAGCTCATGGCCGAGCACTCGATGTGCCAGCCCGGCCGGCCGGGCACCGTGATGCCTGCCGGCGAGGGCCAGCCCGGTTCGCCCGGCTTGGAAGGCTTCCACAGCACGAAGTCCATCGCGTCCTGCTTATAGGGCGCGACATCCACCCGCGCGCCGGCGAGCATGTCGTCCAGCGGGCGGTTGGAGAGCTTGCCGTAATCGGGCATGGACGGCACCGAGAACAGCACATGGTCCTCGGCGACATAGGCATGGCCGGAGGCGACCAGCATCTCGATCAGTTGGCGCATCTCGGCGATGTGCTCGGTCGCGCGCGGCTCCACATCGGGGTGCAGCACGCCGAGCGCTTCGAGGTCGTCATGAAACTGCGCCTCGGTGGTGAACGTCACCTTGGCGATCGCCTCGTTGAGGTCGAGGCCGGGATGTTCCGCCGCCGCGCGCGCGTTGATCTTGTCGTCCACGTCGGTGATGTTGCGCACATATTTGACGTGGTCGGCGCCATAGAGGTGGCGCAGCAGCCGATAGAGCAGATCGAACACGATCACCGGGCGCGCATTGCCGATATGGGCGAAGTCGTAGACCGTCGGACCACAGACATACATGCGCACCTTGGCGGGATCGAGAGGCGTGAAAACCTCCTTGGTCCGCGAGAGCGTGTTGTAGAGCTTCAGCTCGGGAAGCGCCTGTATGCCCGACATGAGTGTGCCTTCTTGATCCTGCCGCGCCCGATGAGGCGCGGCGTGGCGTCTGTCGTCCGTTTGGCCCGCCGCGTCAAGCCGAGCCGGCGACAACGCCCCCGCCCGCGCGGTTTTCCGCAACGCCCGCTGCGGTCGCCCGGCGGCTGTTGACGCATCGGGACGGCGGGGTTATCCCCCGGCCACGACGATGGCGGTGCGAAACTTTAAGGGTCGGTTCAAACCTTTTCGCCACATTCACGTTGTCGGAACGCCACCTTGTCGCCACCAGTGAACGCACCTGCCATGAACGCGATGCCGCGCCTGCGCCTGTCTCTGCTCGCCCCGTCCCTGCTTGCCCTTGCCCTGATGCTGGCCCCCGGCCTCGCCCAGGCGGAAGAGAACACCGGAATCTTCAGCGTCGATCTTTCCGACGGCTACGGCATCGACACCTGCATCGCCTCGGGCGCGAGCTGCGGCCAGGCGATGGCGGATGCGTGGTGCCGGGTGCACGGCTTCACCCGCGCCACCAGCTTCGGCGTGGCCCGCTCGGACGTGCAGGCCAGCCTCGGCGAGGTCGCCGCCCCCGTGCGCACCGCCGCCTGCGAAGGCAGCGCCTGCCAGGGCGCCGTCGCCATCACCTGCGCGCGCTGACGCCGCCGGGCGCGCCACAGCGGGGGCGCCCCTTCTCTCTCACTTGAGAAAATCGGCGCATTTGGGCGCCTCATTGGTCGCGCCCCACGGCATGATGGGAACGGTCGAGGTCGAGTTCTTCGGGCTGCCTTCGATCAGCTTGTCAGAATAGACGAGATAGACCAGCACGTTGCGCTTGGCGTCGCAGCCGCGCACGATCTGCATCTTCTTGAAGATCAGCGAGCGGCTCTCGCGATAGACCACATCGCCCTGCTCGAATTTGCGCTTGAAGCTGATCGGGCCGATCTGCCGGCAGGCGATGGAAATGTCCGACACCTCCTCCGCCACGCCGAGCATGCCCTTCACCCCGCCGCGCTCGGGCACGGTGTAGTGGCAGGCGACGCCATCGACCACGGGATCGTCGATGCCATAGGTCGCGAGCTTGTCGTCGGGAGTGAGGAACTTCCACACGGTCGACTTGCGGAAGATCAGGTCCGGCTCCTGGGCCGCTGCGGGCGCGACGGCGAGGCCGGCGGCCAGCGCCAGGGCGGCAAGGGCGGCGCTGCGGAAGGCGGAAAGGCGGGGGGCGCGGATCATGCGGATGTGAACTCCGGTCGGAACGCCTCGCATATGGGGAGGCCAGGCCCGCGCGCAACGGCTCTCCCCGGCGCGGACAGGGTGGCCGCGTGCGGCGAAAGCGGGTTCAAACTTTCGACAAGCTTGCCATGCTCATTGCGCCCTTCGTCCGATTCCGGCACACCCTCTCCCGTCCGCCATCGCGATTGCAGTCCCCTTGATGATGTTCCGCCGTCCCCGCTTCGCCGTCCGCCTCCTCGTCGCCGCGGCCCTCATGGCTCCGGCCGGCCTCGCGGTCGCGCAGAACTATCCGCCCGGCAGCGTCGGCGGGGGGTATGACGGCGGCGGCGGCTATGATGGCGGCGACCGCTCGGTCTGCATCCGGCTGGAAGGCCAGCTTGCCGGGCTCGATCGCGGCCAGGGCGGCGGCCAGCCCGATTACGGCGCCGCCATTGCCCAGCAGCAGCAGGACATCGCCAACCTGTCCGCGCAGGTGCGCCAGCTCGGCTGCGACAAGCGCGGCTTCCTCATCTTCCAGCCGCAGTTGCCGCCGCAGTGCGAATCGCTCAACCGGCGCCTCACCCAGGCCCGCTCGACGCTCGACCGCACCATGATGCAGGCGCGCGGCCAGCAGAGCGGCAATGACGAGCAGCGCCGCCAGCTCATCTACGCCCTCGCCCAGAACAATTGCGGCCCGCAATATCAGGCCGCGCTCGGCCAGGGCGGTGGCGGCGGCGGAAACTACGGCAACGCCAATCGCCGCCCGCGCAATTTCATCGAGCAATTGTTCGGCGTGCCGGCGGAAGAATCCGGCCCGCTCGACGTGCAGCCGCTGGAAATGCCGAAGGTCTCGACCTACCGCACCGTGTGCGTGCGGACCTGCGACGGCTTCTTCTTCCCCATTTCCTTCGCCGCCACCCCGGCCAAGTTCGGCTCGGACGAGGCGCAGTGCCAGCGCCAGTGCCCCGGCACCGAGGCGCGGCTGTTCGCCTATCGCAACCCCGGCGAGGACATCAACCAGGCGGTCGGCATCAACGGCCAGCCCTATATGTCGCTGCCCACGGCGCTGCTGTTCAAGAAGGAATATGTCGCCGCCTGCTCCTGCCGCCCCGCCGGGATGAGCTGGGCGCAGGCGCTGTCCGGCGCAGAGGACCCGACCTTGCGCAAGGGCGACATCGTCGTGACCGAGGATGCCTCGCGCGAAATGTCCCAGCCGCGCCCGGCCACACCGCCCGCTACCAAGAAGCCCTGATCTTCCGAATATCCGTCATCCCGGACGGCCGGAGCCTGTCCAGCCCGCGCTAGGCGCTCTCGCCCCGCAGCCGCGCCGCCGCCTTTTCGCGGCCGATCAGCGGCAGCAGCGCCTTCATTTCCGGCCCGCTCTCGCGCCCGGTGAGGGCGAGGCGCAGCGGGTGGAACAGCGCCCGCCCCGTGCGCCCGCTCGCTGGTTTCAGCGCCGCGATCCAGCGCGGATAGACATCCTCGCCCCACGCCTGCGGCAGCAGCGCCGCCGCCGCCGCGAGGAAATCGGCATCCTCCGGGGCCGTCACCGGCGCCAGCGGCCCCTCGACCACGCGCCACCAATCGGCGGCCTCCGCGAGGCGGGCGAGATTGCCCCGCACCGCCAGCCAGAACGCTTCGCCGCCGCCGATACCGAGACCCTCAAGCCGCGCGGCCACCGCCTCATGGGGCAGGTGATGCAGCGTCGCGGCGGTCAGCGCGGAAAGCTCGGCCGGGTCGAAGCGCGCCGGGGCGCGGGAGATCTTGGCGAAGTCGATCTTGCCTGCCAGCGCCTCCAGCGAGACCACCGGCTCCACCGCCAGCGAGGTGCCGGTGAGCACGGCGAGGCTGGCCACGGCGAGCGCCTCTTCCCCTTCCGCCCGCAAGGCCCGCAGCGAGAGATGGCCGAGCCGCTTGGACAGCCCCTCCCCGCTCGGCAGCACCAGCAGATTGTGGTGGCCGAAGCGCGGAACAAACCCACCCAGCGCCTCGATGATCTCGATCTGCACGCCGGTATTGGTCACGTGGTCCTCGCCGCGCACCACATGGGTCACGCCCATGTCGATATCGTCGACCACCGAGGTCAGTGTGTAGAGATAGGACCCGTCCTCGCGCACCAGCACCGGGTCGGAAAGGGTGGCGGTGTCGACGCCCTGCCGCCCGCGCACCAGATCGTCCCACACCACCTGCCGGCCATCGAGACGGAAGCGCCAATGCGGGCGGCGGCCCTCGGCCTCGCGCGCGGCGCGCTCCGCCGGGGTGAGCTTCAGCGCCGCGCGGTCATAGACCGGCGGCAGCCCGCGCCGGCGCCGCGACTGGCGCATCGCCTCCAGTTCCTCCTCGCTCTCATAGGCCGGGTAGAGCCGGCCCTGCGCCTTCAGCCGCGCCACGGCCTCATCGTAACGCGGCAGCCGCCGCGACTGGTGCTCCACCCGGTCCGGGGCGAGGCCGAGCCAGGCGACATCCTGCGCGATCGCCTCGGCGAAGGCGTCGGTGGAGCGCGCCGTGTCGGTGTCGTCATAGCGCAGGATGAACGTTCCACCCCATTGCCGCGCATAGAGGGCGTTGTACAGCGCCGTCCGGGCGTTGCCGACATGCAGCAGGCCGGTGGGCGAAGGCGCGAAGCGCAGGACGGGCGGGGTGTCGGGAGCGGTGTCGGGCATGGCGTCTTATCGCCGAGGACGCCCCCCCGGAGCAAGCACTCGCGCCGGCGCGCAGCGCCCCACAGCTTTACCTCAGCAGCCGCAAATGAGAGGCTGCGGTGGTCGACAATATGCATGAGGCGCTGCGGCGCGGATTAGTGGAGTTTCGCGTGACCCCGATCATCCAGGATATTTTCTCCATCTTCTTCGTCCTCGCTCTTGGATATGTCGCGGGAAAACGCTCCAGTTTCGATCAGGCCCAGGCCTCCGGCTTCAATCATCTGGTACTCACCTACTGCCTGCCGGCGCTGCTCTTTGTCTCCATCGCCAATTCCTCGCGCGAGGCGCTGTTCTCCGACACGCGGCTGCTGTCGATCTCCGTCATCGTGCTGCTGTTCTGGTACTTCGTCGCCTTTGCCGGGGCGCTGTTCGTCTTCGGCCATGACCGGCGCGAAGCGGGCATCGCCGGCCTCAGCGCCGGCGCGCCGACCGTGGGCTTTCTCGGCATGGCGGTGCTCTCGCCGCTGTTCGGCGGCACGGCTGCACTGAGTGTCGCCATCGTCGCGCTGGTCGTGAACGTGATTCTCGTGCCGCTCGGCATGTTCTTCGTCGCGCCCAAGGGCACGAAGCCGGCGGCGGCACTGATCAAGGCGGCGAAGGAGCCGGTGGTGCTGGCGCCGATGATCGCCGTGGCGCTGGTGCTGGCCGGCGTGCGCATGCCGGAACTGTTGCAGGCGCCGCTGGCGCTGATCGGCCACGCCACATCAGGCGTCGCCGTGTTCGCCGCCGGGCTGGTGCTGTCGGCGCATAAATTCCAGCTGAACACGGAAGTGCTGTGGAATTCGCTGGTGAAGGTCGGGCTGATGCCGGCCTCGATGCTCGCCCTCGCGGTGATGACGGGCGTCAGCCCCACCCATCTCGAACAGGTGGTGCTGCTCGCCGCGCTGCCGCCGGCCTTTTCCGGCATCGTCATCGCCGGCCGCGAACAGACCTATGTCGGCCTCGCGTCCTCGACGCTGATCGTCAGCGTGATCGGCTTCGCCGTCGCCGCGCCGCTCTGGACGGCGCTGGCCCGCCATTTCGCGGGGTGAGCGGGGCCCGCGCGATCAGGCCGAGGGCGGGCCGTCCGCCCCGGCCGGTTCCGCGTCTGTCGAGACGAGCAGCTTTGCGGGGATAACCGGCCCCTCCGGGCCGAGCGCCCCGGCCGGCTTCCAGCGGTTGCGCAGCGCGGCCAGAGCGTGCCGCCGCGCGGCGTCGAGGTGGCGCAGGGCGCCGTCGGGCGTCACCAGGCGCGCGCCGAGCCGTTCGGCCAGAGCGGTGAGCAGCGCGCCGCGCATGCCGCACGCCAGCGCGGCGGCGGCCTCCGGCTCGGCAGGACCGGCGAGCGGCGTCAGCAGCGCTTCCAGCGCCGCCACTGCCGGGTCGAGCGGCACGCGGTCGACGCGCACGCCCAGCGCCCCGGCGAGGGCCGCCGTCTCCGTGAAGGCTTCCGGCGAGGGTGCGTCAAACGGCAGCGCCACAGCCCGCACCCGCTCCGGCCCCAGCGCGTCCACGGCCATCACCGCCGCCAGCGCCGAATCGCGATCGGCGGACAGGGCGAGCAGCGCCCCGCGCGCGCCGCTCTTTTCCACCTGGTCGCGAAGGCTCAGCACGCCCGCGGCATAATCCGCCTCGTCGCCGGCCAGCAGCGGCGCCCGCGCGCCCTCTTCGCAGCGCCAGCCATCGGCCCAGCGTTCCCAGCGCGTGATGCGGACCCGCTCCTGGAAGTTCGGCAGTTGCACCGCCAGCGAGCGGTCGGCATTGAGCACGAAGGAGCCACCGTCAAACACAGCCTCGCCCTGCCCGCCCAGACGATTGACGAAGGCCAGCGGCAGCCCGCTCTCCACCACCCGCGCCACGACGCGGTTCAGCCGCGCGTCCTGCGCGTCGCGGTGATAAGGCGAGGCGCTGGGGACGAGCAGGATTTCCGCCCCCGTCTCCATCAGGCATTCGGCCACGTCGGGCGCGGCGATGTCCTCGCCCAGCGGCACGCCGAGCCGCACGCCGCGAAACGCCATCGGCCCCGGCATCGGGCCGGGGGTGAACACGCCCCGTTCGTCGCCGACATCAGGCAGTTCCACCTTGAAGCGGCTCGCCGCCACCGCGCCGCCATCGAGCAGCAGAGCGGCATTGTACAGCCGGCCGCCCTCGTCCCACGGCGCGCCGATCAGCAGTGCCGGCCCGTCCTCGCCGGTGTCGCGTGCCAGTTCCTCCACCGCGCCCCGGCAGGCGGCGATGAAAGCGGGCGCCCGGTCCCTGGGCAGGCCGCCGGAGAGGAACAGTTCGGGGAACACCAGCAACTCGGCCCCCTGTCCGCCCGCCAAGGCCCGCGCCTCGCGCACGCGCCGCACATTGCCGGCGATATCGCCGGCCACGGGGTTCAGCTGGGCAACCGCAATGAGCAGCTGGTCGGCGGGCGCGGAGGAGAGCGTGCTGGACATGCGGCGTGATGTAGCCTTCCCCTGCGGTGGCGGCAATCGCCGCCCCCCGTGCCCGGTCTTCGCGCCTCGTTTCCGCGCGTCAGTCCCAGTCCGTGCCCGGCACGCGCACGGCGGCGGTGGTGAAGCCGGCCTTGCGCACCGCCATGGGCAGCAGCCGCTCCAGCCCGTGCATCAGCGTGCCGTCATCGGGAATCGGCTCGGCGGGATAGTCCGCCCAATCGAGGCCGAGCGCGAGATAGGGCGCCAGCGCCGCCGGGCGGATGGCGAACATGTTGCCGACGGGAAAATCGACATAGGTGCCGGGCGGCTCGCTCAGCGCCAGATCCGCGCGCAGCTCCTCGGCGATGCGGCCATTGCGCGCCCAGTCGAGCAGATGCGTGTCCTCGGGGTAGACGAGGCCGACCCTCGGCTGCGCTTCCATATGGGCGAGCACGGCGTCGAGCATCGGGTGCGCGCCGCCGATCAGGTTCTCCCACAGGAAATGCCGCCACGGGTCGCCGATGGCGCGGCGCCTTCCCTTGGTCTTCTTGCCATGGACATGCAGGAACACGTCATAGCCGCCGCCCGCCAGCACGTCGCGCAGCGCGGTGAGGAACGGCCCGACATCGCGCCCGACATTGGGCACCACGTCGATCCGCACCGGCGCAGGATAGGTCGCCGTCAGCGCCCTCAGCTCCGCCGCCTTGGCCGGCGTGTCTGTCGTGAGGAACAGGTCGGGCCGCGCGGCATTGACCGCGATGCGCTCCAGCAGTTCCGGCAGCAGGTCGGGATAGAAGAAATGCCCGTGCAGCGCGGTTCTCAGCCCGCTCGCGCGCGGCTCCGGCAGCGGCCCGAAGACGGGGATCGCCCACGGCCCCGCCGGGCGCCCGCGCTCGATCCAGTGCGCGAGCGGGTAGCGCCGCTGGTCGAAGCACGCGACCGGGTGGTGCTCGGCATAGATCAGCGGGTGGAAGCCGGAATAGGGCCGCCGCAGCGGCGGGCGGTTGGGGTGGCGCTTCAACAGCGCCTTGCGCCGCCAGTCGGCGATCCGCGCTTCCAGCTTCTCCACCACTGTGAAATCGCCCGGCGGGTCGTTCTCGCGCGGGATGTCGAGCACTTCCAGCCGCTCCGGCTCGGTCGCCAGCACCAGCGCCACTTCCCGGTCCAGCTCCTCGCCAATCTCACGGCCGATGGCGACAACCTCGGCGGCACCCGCCCCCAGCGGGTCCCCGGCCGCCACCAGCCGCCGCCTTGCGGCGAAGCGCGGCATGGCCGCCAGCGCCGCCTCGCGCGCAGCCGGCGAGGGAAAGACCAGCGCGCTCGCCCGGTCCAGCGCCAGTTCCAGCGCCGGGCCGAGCGCGAGGTCCTGCGCGAGGTTTTGCGCGAGGTCTTGCGCCAGCGGCCCGGCCCTCTCGCTCTCCGTCGCGCCGATCACCGCGACGACGGGAATGTTGCGCTGTTCCAGCGCGTCGGCGGCGTCGATGGTCGAAAGCCCCACGGTGACGGCGAAGAGCGGCCGCTCGGCGCGGGCGCGATAGGCCAGCGCATCCAGCATCACCGCGCGCGGCGCGCGGGAGCGGGCGAGCGCTACCGGCACCTCGACCGCGCCACTGTCGCCGGTGTCGCCGCCGCCATCCAGCACCGCCACCACCACGGCGTGGTCCCGCGCCAGCGCGCGCAGCAGCCGTGCGGCGGGCTTGGCGCGGCTCTCGATCACCACGAGCACGGTGCGCCGCCCGGCGACGGGCGGGGGAAAGGCGAAACCGGCGGCGAGCGGGGCCAGCGTCGCATCGGCCTGAGTAAGCCAGCCGGCGAAGGGACGGCGCGGCCGACCGGGCTCCTTGAAGATCACCCCTTCCAGCCCGGGGCGCGGGCGCTGATAGGCGTCGAACAGCAGCGCGCGCAAAAAGGCGCGCGGGCGCCCTTCGGCGTCGAACAGCAGCTGGCCCAGCTGCCGGCCGGTCTTCTGGGTGCGGGCGGTGATCCAGCGCCGCAGCGGGCTGCGCTGCTTGGGCATATGGTAGCGCGCGCGCTTGGCCGGGCGGTCTTTGGCCGGACCATCGGTCGCCGGCGAGGCCTGATCCGGCAGGGAAGACTCGGGACGGGTCATGACACTCCGGCGGGCCGATGCGACGAGGCGAAGAGAGCGGCGGACGTTCCCGGCAGCAAACCCGGCGCCGCCCGGCGCTTGCCGGGGTTTTCTAAAGAGCGCGGCCGGCGAAGGCCAGAGGCTTGGCGCGCAAACTCACTCGGCGGCGACCGCCAGCGTGCCGCCACGCGCGCCTTGCCGCCGGCTGCCCCAGCGGTGCAGCGCCAGAATAGCGGGACGAAGGCCCTGCCCCTCGTCGGTGAGGCTGTAGCCGACCTGCGGCGGAACGGTGGGATAGACCGTGCGGGCGATCACCCCGTCCGCCTCCAGCTCGCGCAGCGCCTTGGCAAGGATGCGTGGCGTGACATTGGCCATGCGCCGCCGGAGTTCGGCGAACCGTACCTCGCCGGAAAGCAGGTGATAGACGATGCCGCCCTTCCATTTGGCGCCGATGATCTCCAGCGCCGCCTCCACCGGGCAGCCCTCGCCGCACGCATAATCCTGATGCCGCCTTGCCATGGCCTGTCTCCGCTCCGGGCGCCAAATCTAGGATTTCGGAGGCGTGGGGAAAAGGGCGTATCTTTTTCGATATCAGCCGACATTTTCGTGCGTTCTTGCGCCCGGCGTCCGCATCGCGACATCTGGGGACAGATCGTCACCCCACGCGCCCCTTGGCGGCGCGGCGCAGGAGAACCCAGATGAAGGCCATCGGCTACACCACCTCGCTTCCCATCACCGAGGCGCAGGCACTGTTCGATTTCGAGACCGCCGCCCCGACCCCCGGCCCGCGCGACCTGCTGGTGCGGGTGAAGGCGGTCTCGGTCAATCCTGTCGACACCAAGGTGCGGATGCGCCGCGCGGGCAGCGCGGAGGCGCCGGTGATTCTCGGCTGGGACGCCGCCGGCATCGTCGAGGCCGTGGGCGCCGAGGTGACGCTGTTCAAGCCCGGCGACGCGGTGTTCTATGCCGGCGACCTCAACCGCCCCGGCACCAATGCCGAGCTTCACCTCGTCGATGAGCGCCTCGTCGGGCCGAAGCCCGCCTCGCTCGGCTTCGCCGAGGCCGCCGCCCTGCCGCTCACCGCGCTCACCGCCTGGGAAGGGCTGTTCGACCGGCTTCAGGTGCCGGTGGACGGGGGCGAAGGGGCAAACCTGCTGGTTGTCGGCGCCGCCGGCGGCGTCGGCTCCATGGTGGTGCAGCTCGCCCGCCAGCTCACCCGCCTCACCGTCATCGGCACGGCGTCGCGGCCGGAAAGCCGCGCCTGGGTGGAGCGGCTCGGCGCCCATGCGGTGATCGACCATTCCCGCCCGCTCAGCGATGAGATCGCCGCCGCCGGGCTCGGGCCGATCGACTACACCTATTCGCTGACCCAGACCGACCGGCATTGGGCCGAGATCGTCAAGGCCGCCCGCCCGCAGGGCCGCATCGCCCTCATCGACGATCCGGCCAGCCTCGACGCCCTGCCGCTCAAGGCCAAGAGCCTGTCGCTGCACTGGGAACTGATGTTCACCCGCTCGCTGTTCACCACCCCCGACATGATCCGTCAGCACGAGATCCTGCGGGAGGTGTCGCGCCTCGTCGATGCCGGCACGCTGATCGCCACGGCGGGCACCGCGCTCGGCACCATCAACGCGGAACATCTCAGGCGCGCCCACGCCGCCATCGAGAGCGGCAGCACCATCGGCAAGATCGTGCTGGAAGGCTGGGACTGATGTTCAGTCTCCGCGCGGCACTGCCTCCAAAGGCAGTGCCGCCAGGGGGCGGCGGGCAGCCACTCGGCGGTAGCGCAAATCGAGCCAGCGCTCGATGAGGTCATAGCGCCAGCGGCGCAGCAGCGTCCGGCATTTACGCAGGCGAATGACGCTGTAGTACGATGTCATCAGCCTGCGCCGCCAAAGCTCGGCCTGCCAGGCCGGCGGGTCGAACTCGCCCCGCGCTACACTCACAAGCAGCGATTCCAGCAGGCCGCTCTCCATCAGATATTCTGTAACGTGGTGGCCGCTGAAATAGCTGTGAAGGGGTACAAGCGCCGCCTCTCGCCGCAGAATTGCCACATGCCGGCGATCCGCGTCGAAGGGGTCATAAACGACGTAGCAGGCCGCGTTCGGGTGCGGCGGCAGTCGGTCCCAGATCAGTACCGAGGTTTCCGGCGCCCAGCGTTTTTCCCATCCGACGCGGGTCGGATCAACACTCGCCTGCGGGGCGAGTGCGATGACGGCATCGGCGCGGAGCCAGTTGGAGAAGCGCAGCGCGGCATAGCCCCCCATGCTGGAGCCATAGAGCACGACGCGCGTCGCGGGCGGGATATCGGCACGGAGTGCCGCCAGCCCGGCCTCCATGTCCGGGTAATGGTACCAGTCATTGCCCCGGCACCGCACGTGATAAGCGGTGTAGCCGCGCTTGGCGAAGAAGGCTTCGCCAAAGCCGCTCCGTTCCGGGGGCCGAACAAGCAACTTCGGTTCGAAGGTAACGAAGACAACATCAGTGTGCCCGCCTGATACCTTCACTACCTCGATATTTTCGGAGCGAAACAGAGCTTTTCGCATCGTGAGGCCCTTAGCGCGCGCGGTCGGGGGTCAGCCCCGCCGCGTCGGAACCGCGGCCCGTACCGAGCCGGCGTTCGAGAAGATGCTCGATGACGAGGTAGCGCAGCCGGCGGAACAGGCCGGTGCGCTTGCGCTGGCGGACCTTGGCGTAGGTTTCCGAGACCTGCCGCCGCTGCCAGATGCGCCGCTCGAAGCCGGCCGCGTCGAAGCGCCCCTCGGCGATGTCCATCACCACCGTTTCCAGCAGGCCGCAGTCATTGACATAGGCGATGGAGGCATGGCCGCTGAAATAGATGCGCACCAGTTCCAGCGGCGCCTCCCGCCGCATGGCGCGGATATGGCGCCGGTCCTGGTTCAGCGGGTCGTAGAAGACGTATTTCACCGCCTCGGCGCGCGGCCTCTGCCGGTCCCAGATGACAGAGCGGCTCTGCGAGCGCCAGCGCCGCTCCCACCACACGCGCCAGCGGTCGATGCTGTATTGCGGCGAGAAGGCGATCACCACATCGGCGCCGAGCGGCGCGGAGAAGCGATAGGCGGCATAGCCGCCCATGCTCATGCCATAGGTGATGATGCGCGTGCCGCGCGGAACATCGGCCCGCACCCGCGCCAGCGCCTCGGACATTTCAGGATATTGATACCAGCAATTGCCAGAGGGCAGGAAATGATAGGCCGTATGGGCGCGCTTGGCGAAGAACTCCTCGCCGAAGCCCTTGCGGCCCTTGGGCCAATCCGCCCGCATCGATTCGAAAGTCACGAACGCCGTATCGTCGCGCTCCCCGTGAACCTTGACGACCGTTAAGTTCTCGCTCTCGAAGATGAGCTCACGCACGCCTGCCTCGCTGGGCCGCCAGCAGGGGCCCCTTCATGCGACGGCAAACTAGACAGAGGCGTCGCCGGCAGACAATCACAATTTCCGAAGGTTGCGCGATAATGTCCGCGACCCGCCGGCGCGGCGCGGCGTCAGAGGCCGAAGCGGTCGATGATGTCGGCGATGAGGCGGCGGTGGAAACGCCGGCGCTTCAGCGCCCGCTTCTCGCGGTAGAGCGGCGAGCGGTCGAGCTGTGAGGCGAGTTCCCGCTGGAAGCCGGCCGCATCGAAGCGGTTCTCGCCGACATCAAGAACCGCCTTGGCGAGCAGCCCGCTCTGCATCACGGCGGTGATCGAGCCATGGCCGACATAGGGCACCCGCACCGGCACCACATCGGCCTCGCGCGCGTAGAGCCGCACATGCCGGCGGTCGCGATTGTGCGGATCGTAGAACAGATAGATCGGCACGCCGCGCGGGGCCATCAGATGCTCCCACAGGATCTGGCGCGGGCGGTCGAACAGCCGGTCCCAGCGGCTGTCCCACGGCACTTTCTTCGGATCGATGCTGTATTGCGGGGAGAAGGCGAGGATACGCGTCACCCCGAGCCGGCCGGCGAAGCGGATGGCGGCATAGGCGCCCATGCTCACGGCATAGGCGACGATCTCGGTGCCGGGGGCGATATCGGCCCGCACCCTGTCCAGCACCTCTTCCATTTCCGGGTACTGGAACCAGAAATTGTCGTTGGCGAAGAAATGGTAGGCGGGAAAGCCGTTGTCGCGCAGGAACTTCTCGGCGAAGGCCTGACGCTCGGGATTCTTGTCGAGCACATGCGGTTCGAAGGTGACGAACACCACATCGCTGCGGGTGCCGCCGGTGCGGACGACACGCACATTCTCGGTTTCAAACAGGATATACCGTGCGGTCTCAGGCTGCGACACGCATCCTCCTCACCAAAGCACCGCAGCCCGAAGACTGCGGTGCGTTGCTGCCCGGACGCCCGCCCGCGCGGGGCGGCGCGGGCTTATTCGGCGGCCTCGGTCACCGGGCGCACCCGGTTCGAGCGCTCCTGCTTGAGCAGCTCGGCGACGAGGAAGGCCATCTCGATGGCCTGCTCGGCATTGAGGCGCGGATCGCAATAGGTGTGGTAGCGGTCCTTGAGGTCCGCATCCGAGATCGCGCGCGCGCCGCCGGTGCATTCGGTGACGTTCTTGCCGGTCATTTCCAGATGCACGCCGCCGGCGAAGGTGCCCTCGGCCGCGTGGACGGCGAAGAAGTCCTTCACCTCCTTGAGGATCTGGTCGAAGGGCCGGGTCTTGTAGCCCGACGCCGCCTTGATGGTGTTGCCGTGCATCGGGTCGCAGGACCACACCACGGTACGGCCCTCGCGCTTCACCGCGCGCACCAGAGCCGGCAGGTGGTCGCCCACCTTGTCGGCGCCGAAGCGGGCGATCAGCGTGAGACGACCGGCCTCGTTCTGCGGGTTCAGCGTGTCGATGAGGCGGATCAGGTCATCCGGCTTCAGCGACGGGCCGCACTTCAGCCCGAGCGGGTTCTTCACGCCACGGCAATATTCCATATGCGCGTGGTCGGCCTGGCGGGTGCGGTCGCCGATCCAGATCATGTGGCCGGAGGTGGCGTACCAGTCGCCCGTGGTCGAATCCACCCGGGTCAGCGCTTCCTCGAAGCCGAGCAGCAGCGCCTCATGCGAGGTGAAGAACTCGGTCGAGCGCATTTCCGGATGGTGCTCCGGGTCGATGCCGATGGCGCGCATGAAGTCGAGCGCCTCGGTGATGCGGTCGGCGAGCGCCTGATAGCGGCCGGACTGCGGGCTATCCTTGATGAAACCGAGCATCCACTGATGCGCATTGCCCAGGCTGGCATAGCCGCCATTGGCGAAGGCGCGCAGAAGATTCAGCGTCGCCGCCGACTGGCGGTACGCTTCCAGCTGGCGGCGCGGATCGGGGATGCGCGCTTCCGGCGTGAACTCGATGTCGTTGACGATGTCGCCGCGATAGGAGGGCAGCTCCACCCCGTTCACGGTTTCCATCGGCGCCGAGCGCGGCTTGGCGAACTGGCCGGCGATGCGCCCCACCTTCACCACGGGGGAGGCGCCGGCATAGGTCAGCACCACCGCCATCTGCAGGAAGACGCGGAAGAAATCGCGGATGTTGTCGGCCGAATGCTCGGCGAAACTCTCGGCGCAGTCGCCGCCCTGCAGCAGGAAGGCCTCGCCATTGGCGACCTTCGCCAGTTCGCGCTTCAGGCGCCGCGCCTCACCGGCAAACACCAGCGGCGGAAACGAGGCCAGCTGACGCTCCACCGCCGCCAAAGCGGCGGCGTCCGGATATTCCGGCACCTGCTGAACGGGCAGTGCCCTCCAGCTATCCGGCGTCCAGCGATCAGACATGACGGCCTCCAAAAGCTCCACACACGCCGGGCTCTTCCCGGCGGAAAGGCGGGCCTTATACACCCAAGCCTCGCCGCCGCGCCAGTGCGGCGCCGCAAGGGCAGGCATGCCCCCGCGCGCCCTTGCGCACGCCGCTCTCCTGCACCGTCCTCCTGATGTGCCCGGCCGCCTTGCAGGGTAACCGCATGCGTCGTCCCGGCCGGAGCGCAGCGCAGAGCCGGGACCGCTCTCCATTCGCTCGCGATCCCGGCTCAGCCTGCGGCTGTCCGGGATGACGCCTGGACGGCCCCGCCGCTCACAAAGCCGGGGTCGCCTCGGTGGAAGCCTCGGGCAGCGGGTCGCTGCTGGCGTGCCTGGAACGCAGCGTCACCAGTTCTTCCGCGCTGGAGGGGTGTAGCGCCATGGTGCGGTCGAAATCGGCCTTGGTGGCACCGATATTCATCGCGATCGCCGCCATCTGCACTATCTCGCCCGAACCCTCGCCAATGAGATGGAGACCGAGCACGCGGTCATCGGCCTGGTCGACGACGATCTTCATGAACACGCGCGAGGTGCGGCCCGACAGCGTCGCCTTGAGCGGGCGGAAATCGGTCTTGTAGATGTCGAGCCGCCGGCCCTGCGCCCGCGCCTCCTCCTCCGTCAGCCCCACCGTGCCGATCTCCGGCTCGGTGAACACGGCGGTGGGAATGTTGTCGTAGGTCACCTGCCAGGGCCGCTGGCCGAACACCGTATCGGCGAAGGCGTGGCCCTCGCGGATGGCGACGGGGGTGAGGTTCACCCGGTTGGTGACATCGCCCACCGCGTAGATGGAGGGGATGTTGGTGCGGGAATGTTCGTCCACTGCGATGGCGCCGGCCTCGTCGAGATGCACTTCGGCCGCGTCGAGGCCGAGGCCGATCGTGTTCGGCACCCGGCCGATGGCCAGCATCACCTCGTCCGCATAGAGGTCGCGCCCGTCATTGAGCCGCACGCGCTTCTCGCCGCCCTCGGCATAAATGCCCTCGATGGTGACGTTGAAGGCGAACTCCACCCCGGTCTGCGCCATCTCGTCGACGATACGGTCGCGAATGTCGCCGTCGAAGCCGCGCAGCAGCTTGTCGCCGCGATGGATGACCGTGACCTTGGCGCCGAGCCCGGCGAGCAGGCTGGCAAATTCCAGCGCGATATAACCCGCGCCCTGAATGACGATGCGGGCGGGGAAGCGTTCGAGGTGGAAGATCTCGTTGGAGGAGATGCCCAGCTCGCAGCCGGGGAAGTCCAGCCCGCGATTGGGCCGCCCGCCCGTGGCGATGAGGATGGTGCGCGCCCGCAGCTCGGTTCCGTCGGCGAGGCGCACGGTGTGCGGGCCGGCAAGGCTCGCCCTCTGGTGCACGATTTCGACGCCGGAACGGGCGAGGTTGGCGGTATAGGCGCCTTCCAGCCGGGCGATTTCCTTGTCCTTGTTGGCGATCAGCGTCGGCCAGTCGAAGCGGGCCCCTTCGACGCTCCAGCCGAAGCCGGCGGCGTCCTCGAATTCATGGGCGAAGCGGGCGGCATAGACGAACAGCTTCTTGGGCACGCAGCCACGGATGACGCAGGTGCCGCCGAGCCGGTATTCCTCCGCCAGCATCACCTTGGCCCCGTGGCCTGCCGCGATGCGGGCGGCGCGCACGCCACCCGAGCCGCCGCCGATGACGAAGAGGTCGACGTCGAACTGGTCCATGTGAGGCTCTCCGCGCTGCGCTGTCTCTCGCATGTCGCCCCGCGCGCCGCCCCCGTCAAGCATCGGCATGGCTCCCGTGCGAATTCGTGGGGGCGAGGGCAACTCATACTTGCGGGGAACTCGACAGCGAGGCCCCGGCGGCCTTAGCTTCCGTCAGTGCGTCCAAAGCGGCGGCCAGCGTCCAATGCGCCGTCGCCCAGTCCTCGGAGGAAACCATGAAGCATCTGTTTCGCGGGGCGCTGCTCGCCGCCGCCGTCGCTGCCGCGCCCCTCGGTGCGGCCTATGCCGAGATCAACGAGCTGAAGATCATCGCCCCCGCCGCGCCCGGCGGCGGCTGGGACCAGACGGCGCGGTCCATTCAGCATGTGCTGCAGACCGACAAGCTGGTTCAGAACGTCCAGGTGCTGAACGTGCCCGGCGCCGGCGGCACCATCGGCCTCGCCCAATTCGTCAATGGCAGCAAGGGCGATCCGAATGTGATGATCGTCGGCGGCTATGTCATGGTCGGCGCCATCATCACCAACAAGTCGCCGGTGAACCTGTCCATGGTCACCCCGATCGCCCGCCTCACCGGCGAGTATGAGGCGATCGCGGTGCCGGCGAATTCGCCGCTGAAGTCGCTGGCCGATCTGGTCGCGGCGCTGAAGGCGGACCCGCAGAAAGTGTCCTGGGCCGGCGGCTCGGCCGGCGGCACCGACCACATCACCGCCGGGCTGTTCACCAAGGCGATCGGCGTCGATCCGCGCAAGGTGAACTACATCGCCTTCTCCGGCGGCGGCGAATCGCTCGCCTCCATCCTCGGCGGCAAGGTCACGGTCGGCATTTCCAGCCTGTCGGAATATGACGCGCAGGCCAAGGCCGGCAAGCTGCGCATCCTCGGCGTCTCCAGCGCCGCCCGCCTGCCGGAAGCCCCCGATGTGCCGACCTTCAAGGAATCGGGCGTCGACGTGGAAATCCAGAACTGGCGCATGATCGCCGCCGCCCCGGGCATCACGGCGGAACAGAAGCAGGCGCTGAGCGCCACCATCGACAAGATGGTGAAGTCCAAGGCCTGGACCGACATGCTGGCGCAGAAGGGCTGGGCCAACACCTATCTCTCGGGTGAAGCCTTCGACGCCCAGCTCGCCAAGGACATCGCCGCCACCCAGACCATCCTGAAGGACATCGGCCTCGCCCAGTAAGGCGCGCGCCGTCCGCACCCGTCCCCGCTCCCTCGCGGCATGCCGCGGGGGAGCCTTTGCTTTCCGCCCCACCCCGGAGCCTCGCCGATGAGCGATCCCCGCCCCGTCTCCACCCACGGCCCCGACAAGGCCCGTTTCGTCATCGCCTTCGCCCTCGCCGTGCTGTCCCTCGTGATCGGCTGGGATGCGTGGCGGCTCTCCGGGATCAACTCCTATTCAGCCGTCGGGCCGGAAGTGTTCCCCGCCCTCATCGCCGCCGGCCTCGCTTTGCTGGCGCTCGCCAATGCGGTCGAAGCGGTGCGCGAGGGCGCGCAGGACCGCCCGCGCGACGAGATCGTCCCCATGGCCTGGGTTCTGGCCGGGCTGATCGGCCAGATCGTGCTGCTGGCCTTCGGCGCCGGCTTCGCCCTCGCCACCGGCTGGCTGTTCGCCGCCACCGCCAAGGGCTTCGGCAAGGGTCCGCTCTGGGGCCATTTCCTCGCCGGCGCGGCGATGTGCTTCCTCATCTATGTGGTGTTCGCCAAGGGGCTGCAACTGGCCCTGCCGGCCGGCCCGCTCGAACGGCTGATCTGAGGGCGCCGCCATGGATACATTCGCCGCTCTCAGCCAGGGCCTGATGGTCGCCCTGCAGCCGATGAACCTGCTGTTCGCCTTTGTCGGCGTCATGCTCGGCACCGCGGTCGGCGTGCTGCCGGGCATCGGCCCGGCGCTCACCGTCGCGCTGCTGCTGCCGATCACCTTCAAGCTCGACCCGGCCGGCTCGCTCATCATGTTCGCCGGCATCTATTATGGCGGCATGTATGGCGGCTCCACCGCCTCCATCCTGCTGAACACGCCGGGGGAAAGCTCCTCCATCGTCACCGCGCTGGAAGGCAACAAGATGGCTCGCGCCGGGCGCGGCGGGCCGGCGCTCGCCACCGCCGCCATCGGCTCCTTCGTCGCCGGCACCATCGCCACTATCGGGCTGGCGCTGGTGGCACCGACCGTGGTCGACCTCGCCATCTCCTTCGGCCCGGAAGATTATTTCGCGCTGATGGTGCTGGCCTTCACCACCGTGTCGGCGGCGTTCGGCTCCTCGGTCACGCGCGGCCTCACCAGCCTGTTCATCGGCCTCGCCCTCGGCCTCATCGGTATCGACCTGCAGAGCGGGCAGGCGCGCCTGTCCTTCGGCGTGCCGGACCTGCTCGACGGCGTCGAGGTGACGACGCTCGCCGTCGCCCTGTTCGCCATCGGCGAGACGCTCTCCGTGGTGGCGGCTGGGGCGCGGGCGGACGAGATCATCGAGCCGGTGAAGGGCTCGGTGTTCATGAACAAGGAAGACTGGAAGCGCTCCTGGAAGCCGTGGCTGCGCGGCACGTTTCTGGGCTTTCCCATCGGCGCCATGCCGGCGGGCGGGGCGGAAATCCCCACCTTCCTGTCCTATGCGCTGGAAAAGCGGCTGTGCCGCAAGCCGGACGAGTTCGGCAACGGCGCCATCGAGGGCGTCGCCGGGCCGGAGGCGGCCAATAACGCGGCGGCGGCCGGCGTGCTGGTGCCCCTCCTCACCCTCGGCCTGCCGACCTCGGCGACGGCGGCGATCATGCTCGCCGGCTTCCAGCAATATGGCATGAACCCCGGCCCTCTGCTGTTCGCCACCAACCCGGACCTGGTCTGGGGCCTCATCGCCAGCCTGTTCATCGCCAATGGCATGCTCTTGGTGCTGAACCTGCCGCTGGTCGGCCTGTGGGTGCGCCTGCTCGCCATTCCGCGCCCGTGGCTCTATGGCGGCATTCTGGTGTTCGCCACGCTCGGCACGCTGGGGGCGAACCCCTCGCTGGTCGAACTCGGCATGCTGCTGGTCTTCGGCCTGCTGGGCTATGTGCTGCGGCGCTACGACTACCCCATCGCTCCGGTCGTGGTCGGGCTCATTCTCGGCCCGCTGGCGGAGCAGCAGCTGCGCCGGGCGCTCGCCATCAGCGTCGGCGACCCCGTGGTGCTGTTCCAGAGCCCGGTGGCGCTGACGCTCTACGCCCTCTCAGCGCTCGCTTTGTTCGGGCCGCTGCTGTTCTACGTCATCACCGGCCGCAAGGCGCCGGTCGGCGGCGACGAGGATTGAGGTATCCGGCCTGCGCCATTCGCGCAGGCCGTCAACCCTTCAGTCCGACGCTCAACGTGCCGTCGCTTTCGAGAATGACATAGTCGACGGCGGCGACATCGCGCCCTCCGGCATCGCGGATCGCACCCAGCGCCTCGTCGGGCGTTACGCGCTGGTATTTCATCGCCGCCTCGCAGAAAGCGCCATCCCGGGCAAGCAAGGTCGGCTCGGAACGCATGAGCCGGGCGAAGCGCCGGGAGCGCACCGAGGTGAAGGTGACGACATACTGAAGCAGGATCAAAAGGCCCAGCGCTGCCGCGCCCTCGGCGAGCGCAACCGACTCCTGGAGCAGGATGGCCGACAGCGTGGATCCGATGGCGATCGTCACCACGAAGTCGAAGGCGTTGAGCTTGGCGAGCGTGCGTTTGCCGGCGATGCGCAGGAAGAGCACGAGAACCGCATAGGCGAGCAGACCGACGACGAGGGTCCGCCCGATGCCCTGCCAGTTCTGGAAGAACATGTCGCTCCAGTTCATGACGAACGCTCCTTGTCGGTCCCCGCCCCCGGAGGGTGAACGCCGGGACGCCAAAGCCGTTCAAAGAGCGGTCGCTGCGACGGAGCGGGATCACTGCGACGGAACGGGGTCGCCGCTCCGTCACGGGCGTCAGATGGTGAAGCCGCGCTTCTTCATCTCCTCGCGCACGCGGACTTCCATCTCGCGGGCGAACTGGGCGCTCCAGGCCTGGATGCTGCTGAAGCCGACCTTGAGCAGCTCCTCGCGCTTGGTCACCAGCTTCTTGCCGGCCTCCGAGCGGTAGAAGGCAAGCAGCTCGCGCAGCTCCTGGGTGGTGAACTCGGTGGCGTAGATGGTGGCGAGGATCTGCACGATCTCGGTCCGCCGGCTCTCATACTGCGCCGAGAGCTGCTTGGCGACCTCGCGCAGGTCGCGAATCAGGTCCGGATTGGACTGCACGAAGCCGGCCGCCGTCTGCTCCACCACATTGGGGATCACGGCATCGAAGCTGCTGGCCTCGCCATTGGCCACCAGAAGCTCATTGGCGAGCTTCATCTGCTCGGCGCTGGGCTGCGGCGGCTTGGCGGCCGGCGCGGTCGCCGCCTGGGCGAGCTGGAACGGGGCGGTGTCCTGCGCCAGCGCCGGAGCACCGGCGACGAACAGGGCGAAGCCCATCGCGGCGGCGGCCAGCGGCGGGGCACGCCGGGCGACACGCGGTGCGGCAATATCAAGCTGCATGAAAGTCTCCTGACGAACTGCTCACGCGCGGTCGATGACCGTCACGCCGCCGGCGCCCGCGAGAATGACGCGGTTCGCCAGATTGATGAAGAGGCCGTGCTCGACCACGCCCGGCACATTGGCGAGCTCGGCGGCAAGCGCGGTGGGGTTGGCGATGCTGCCATAGGCGGCATCGAGGATGAGGTGTCCCTGATCGGTGACGAAAACATGGCCGTCGGCGCGGCGACGCAGCGTCAGCAGGCCATGACAGCCCGCCGCGCGGGCGGCGCGGTCGATGCCGCGGCGGATGGCGGCGACGCCGAAATCCACCACTTCGATCGGCAGCGGGAAGGTGCCGAGCACCTCCACCTTCTTCGAGGCGTCGGCGATGACGATCATCTGCTTGGCGGCCGAAGCGACGATCTTCTCGCGCAGCAGCGCGCCGCCGCCGCCCTTGATCAGCGTCAGGTCCGGGCCGATCTCGTCGGCGCCGTCGATGCACAGATCGAGCACCGGGTGCTCGTCCAGCGTGCCGAGGGGAACGCCGAGTTCCTCCGCCTGGGCACGGGTGGCCTCGGAGGTCGGCACGCCGACCACTTCCAGCCCCTCCTTCACCCGCAGCGCGAGCAGATCGACCAGATGCCGAGCGGTCGAGCCGGTGCCGAGGCCGAGCTTCATGCCCGAGCGCACATATTCCAGCGCCTGCGCGGCGGCCTGTCTCTTCAGCGTCTCTGCATCGGACATGATCGTCCCGTGGCCCCTCTTTTTAGGACTTCTCGATCCTCAGCTCGTGCGTAGCGCCGTTGGCGCGCGCCGACAAGCCCGCCGGCCGCGCCTCCCCGGCGATCATTGGCTGGAAGGCGGCGTACACACCACGGCCGGCTCGACACCGCCGCCCTCCTTGGGCATGTCGCGGACATAGCAGACGCTCATCTGCCCCGTCATCGCATTGACCCGGAAGATGCCGGTCTCGCCGGAATAGCGCGTGGACATGATGTCATAGCGCCCCGGTGTCGTGCCCTGGGCGCTGGCATCGCGGTGGAAGCAGCGGGTGACGCCGACGAGGCTCCCCTCGGGGCGCTCGAACTGGCAGGCATTCACCTCGCCGGTGCGCACATTCACGGAATAGAGCCGGTTGGCCTGCGCCGCCGGGGGAGACGCGAAGACATAGCCGACACCCTCGGTGGGGGCGCCGGCGGGGTCGGCCCCGCCCTCCGGCTTTCCCTCCTGCGCCAGCGCGCCGCCGGCCGCCAGCACGGCCAGCCCGAAGACGGCCGCCGCGATTGCCCTGTGCCCGTTCTGCATCCTCATCCTCATAGCCGGATCATCCTGCGTCTGCCCTGTCCCTCGCCGTCGCGGCCTCGCCCGCGTGCGCCCGATGGACGCGGAAGGCTGGACAGCAAAAGCGGCAGGATTGTAGGCCTAGAGCGGCACGCCCGTCTCGCGGCGGCGGGTCGCCGCCCTTTTCCCGTCACCCTCCACGGAAATCGCCATGCCCTCCACGCCCCCTGCCGTGATCGCCTTCGACCTCGACGGCACGCTCGTCGACACCGCCCCCGACCTTCTCGACACGCTCGACATCGTGCTCGACGAGGCCGGCGCCGCCCGCCTGCCGCGCGAGGACACCCGCAAGATGATCGGCGCCGGCGCCAAGGCGCTGGTCAATCGCGGCCTCACCGCCGCCGGCCTCACCGTCACCCCGCCAGAATTCGACGCGCTCTATGCGCGCTTCCTCGACCATTACGCCGCCCATATCGCCGATTCGTCGACGCCCTTTCCCGGGCTGGTCGCGGCGCTGGACGAACTCGCCGCCCGCGGCCATGTGCTGGCGGTGTGCACCAACAAGCTGGAATATCTCTCCCGCCTGCTGCTCGACCGGCTGGAACTCTCCGACCGCTTCGCCGTCATCGCGGGGTCCGACACCTTTCCCGTCTACAAGCCCGATGCCGGCCACCTGCTCGGCACGATCGAGCGTGCCGGCGGCCTGCCGACCCGCGCCATCATGGTCGGCGACAGCATGACCGACGTGCTCACCGCCAAGAACGCCCGCATTCCCTCCATCGTCGTGCCCTTCGGCTATACCGAGATTCCAGCCGAGGAACTGGGCGGCGACGTGTTCATCGACCATTACGACCGGCTGGTGGAGACGGTGGAGCAGCTACTCTCCCGTGGGTAGCTGCGCGCGGCGCTTGACACCCGGGGCGTGGACACACTAAACCCCGCCGCGATGGCGCTGGCCCCGACGACGTTCACGGGGCCGACGGGCGATTAGCTCAGCGGGAGAGCACTCCCTTCACACGGGAGGGGTCGCAGGTTCAATCCCTGCATCGCCCACCATCGTCGCTTCCCTTCTCTCGCCGCCTCCCCGTCGGGAGACGCGGCAGGCCGGGAGCCGGCCAGCGGGGCCGTCATGTGCAACCTCTACAGCCACCACTCCAATCTTCACGCCATTGCCGATCTCGTCGGCACGCTGCGCAATCTTGCCGGCAATCTGCCGCCGCAGACCGGCATTTTCCCCGATTATCCCGCCCCCATCGTCCGCACGGGCGACGATGGGTCGCGCGAACTGGCGCTGGCGCGCTGGGGCATGCCCTCGCCGCCCTCCGTCGCCGGGCCGCCGGTGACCAATATCCGCAACCTCGCCTCGCCGCACTGGCGGGCGTGGAGCGGGCCGGCGCATCGCTGCCTCGTGCCCATCACCAGCTTTTCCGAATATGCGCCGGTGCCGAACCCGGCCACCGGCCGCAAGGATGTGGTGTGGTTCGCGCTGGAGGAGAGCCGCCCCCTCGCCTTCTTCGCCGGGCTGTGGACGCGCTGGACCGGCACGCGCGGCACCAAGGCCGCGCCGGTGGAAGGACAGCACGAGCTGTTCGGTTTCCTCACCTGCGAGCCGAACGGGGTCGTCGCCCCCATTCATCCCAAGGCGATGCCGGTGATTCTCACCACCGCCGAGGAGCGGGAGATCTGGCTGCGCGCGCCCTGGAGCGAGGCGAAGGCGCTGCAGCGCCCGCTCGCCGACGACCTCCTTGTCATCGTCGCGCGCGGAACGGCCAAGGAAGACCCGCCAGCAGCGACCGGCGCGGCGGGGGCGTCGGCGCAGGCTCCGGCTGAAGCTCCGGCGCAGGCTGAGGCTCCGGCGCAGGCTCCGGCGCAGGCTCCGGCGCAGGCTCAGGCTCCGGCTCCGGCGGCGCAGCTTTCGCTTCTGTGAGGGCGGGGCCCTGCATCAGCCGCGCATGGCGGGCGATAGCGGCGGCGAAGGCGGCCTCGCGCAACGCCTCGACGGCCGCCGGCGCCAGGTGCTTGCCGACGACGTAGCGCCACAGTGCATCATCGAGCCGCGCGCGCTGCGCCAGCGCCGTCATCGCCTCGGGCGTGAACATGCGCTCAAGCGGCGCGCACAGCTCGGCCGGAACCGGCGTGGTCTCGTTCACCCGCTGAAGCCGGAAATCGCCGCCGATCCACTGCGCCAGCCGCGATTCGAACAGCGGATTTTCGATGTAGTCGACGAAGTCGAAGCCATCGAGCACCTTGATCGCCAGGGCGAGCAGTTCGGCGTCGTCGCTTTCGGCGATGAACGCTTCGTCCCGAATCAGCGGATGCGGCCACAGCAGCATGCGCAGCCCGACATTATCGACCTGCCCGGCGATCGTGGTATCCGACAGGAAATCCACCAAGCTGCCCGTGGCCTTGGCCACATAGCTTTCCCATCCTCCCCAGCCGGGAGCGTGGCCGGGGGCCGCGCAGCGCCAATAGGTCCAATGGGAGAGCAGGCGCGCGCGCGCCTCGCGCAGAACGGTGATGTGCGGCGCCTCGGGGTAGCGGGCGCGGGTCGTGCTCGCCGCGTAATGGCCGCAAACGATATCCGGCGCCGCCGGCAGTTCCTCGGGCGCGAGGGCCACGATCGCCCGCACCTGCGGCTCGAACGCGTCGAAGTTCCTGAAACCGCAGAACAAGGAGCGGTCGAAGCCGGCCATCACGTGCTCCGCCTGGGTGGCGGCAATCAGCGAATGGCGCAGCGACGTGCCCGCCGATTTGGGAATGTGAGTGAGGACCAGTCTGGGTCTCTGCCCCGGCTTCAGCATGGCTATGCTTCGCACCCCTCAATCGGCCCCTTCAGGAGAATCGTGAGCACCAGGACACCTTAGCAGCGTGGGTGACGGGCAGTCATCCCGGCTCCGCCCCGCACAATCCATATGGCCAGCCGGCCTCCGCTTGGCGTAAACGGGGCGCTCCGGCGCCACCGTTCCGTCCGCTCCAAGGTTATCAGCTTCCCGTGCATCACCCCCTGCGCTATCGCGCCCATATCGACGGATTGCGGGCCATCGCCGTGCTCGGCGTGGTGCTGTTCCATTTCGGCGCGCACTGGCTGCCGGGCGGCTTCATCGGCGTCGACGTGTTCTTCGTCATTTCCGGCTTCCTCATCGCCAAGTCGCTTTATGCCGAAGTGGATGCCGGCAGCTTCTCGATACTCGGCTTCTATGAGCGGCGGATGCGGCGCATCGCGCCCGCCTTCTTCGCGGTGACGGCGGCCACCAGCCTGTGCGCCTTTCTGATTTTCTTCCCCAATCCGCTGATGACCTATGGCCGCTCGCTCATCTGGGCGGTGCTGGCCTTCGGCAATGTCTATTTCTACCTGCGCACCGACTATTTCGGTCCCTCGGCGGAAGAGACGCCGCTGCTGCATTACTGGTCGCTGGGGGTGGAGGAGCAGTTCTATTTCCTGTTCCCCGGCCTCCTGCTGTTCATCGCCCGCTTCGCGCCGAAAGCGAGGGCGAAGCTGGTGCTCGGCCTGCTCGCGGTCTCGCTCATCGCCTGCGAGATCGTCCGCCCGTTCAACCCGGCGGCGGCGTTCTATCTGCTGCCCTTCCGCGCCTTCGAGCTGCTGATCGGCGCCGCCCTTGCCCTGCCGGGCGTGCGCTTTCCCGAGAGCGCGAAAGCCGGCGGCACGGCGATGGCGGCGGGGCTCGCCCTCATCCTCGCCGGCATGCTGCTCATCACCGAACACGCGCCCTTCCCCGGCGTGCTGGCACTGGTGCCCTGCCTCGGGGCGGCGCTCGCCATCTGGGGCGGCGAGCGGGTCATGAGCCTGCCGGCGCGGCTCATGGGGGTGGCGCCGCTCGTCTTCTTCGGCGCCATCTCCTATTCGCTCTATCTCGTGCACTGGCCGATCGTGGTGTTTGCCCGGCCGCTGCTGCCGAACCTGCCGGCGCCGGCCTTCCTCCTTGGCGGGGTCGCGCTCTCCACCCTGCTCGGCTGGCTGTCCTGGCGCTTCGTGGAACAGCCGGTGCGGCAGAACCGGGCGCGGTTCTCCCGCCGGTGGGTTTTCGGCGGAACGGCGGTGGGCGGGGCGCTGCTCATCGCCTTCGGCACGGCGGCGTCCGACACGCGCGGCTTTCCCGGACGGCTGGCGCCGGAGATCCAGCGCGTGCTCAGCTATACGCGCTACCCCTTCCGCGAGGTGGTGCGCGACGGCACCTGTTTCATCAATGGCAACCGCCCGCGCGAGGCGCCGGCGCCGGAATGCCTGCCGCAGACGCATCCGAGCCTGGTTCTGTGGGGCAGCAGCCATGTCGCCCAGTTCATCGGCTCGCTGGAACCGATCGGCAAGGCGCATGGCTATGCCGTCGGCCAGATGACCGGCGCCGCCTGCCTGCCGCTGGTCGACGTGCCGTCGAGCCCGATGTGCGACAAGCTGAACCGCTTCGCCTTCGACTGGCTGCTGGCGCACAAGCCGAACATCCTGGTGATCGGCGGCGACACGCTGGTTTCCAAGGACCATTTCCGCCAGCTCGACGCCCAGCTCGCGCAGCTGCACGCCGCCGGCATCCGCGTCATCCTGCTCGGCCCGGTGCCGCAGTTCAGCCGACCCGCGCCGGAAATTCTCGCCGAGCGCATGTACCGCAACGAGCCAAGCCGGCTGGCCGATGACGATCTCACCGAGGGCACACACCGCGCCGACCGGCTGATGCGTGAGCATTTCGCCGGCAATCCCAACGTCACCTTCGTGTCGATCCTCAACAGCATGTGCCCGGAGGGGAACTGCCCGATGACGGTCGACGGCGTGCCGCTGCAATTCGACCTCTCGCATTTCACCCGCGCGGGCGTCGCCTATTATGGCGACCGGCTCGGCGCGCTGATTTTCGGCGAGATATCAGCGGGCGAGACCTCGGCGGACAACACCCCGCCGGGCGAGGCCTCGGCGGGCGCGCCCGCGCCCTGATACCGCGCCCTGACACCGCCCATGGCCCGGCCGCCACATCCAAGCCAAGATCGAAGGTCAGCACCGCGCACAGGCGGGACTTCGGCCAAGGTCGGTGCTAGGCCGTTACTCCCACGCGTGGCACAGCCCGCCCGCCGCCGTTCCGCCTCCCCCAGCCGTCGATGATGTCTCGTGCACCACTCCCTTCGCTACCGCGCCCATATTGACGGCCTGCGCGCCATCGCCGTCCTCGGCGTCGTCCTCTATCATTTCGGAGCGAACTGGCTGCCGGGCGGCTTCGTCGGCGTCGACGTGTTCTTCGTCATCTCCGGCTATCTGATCTGCAAGTCGATCTATGCCGACGTGGCCGATGGCCGCTTCTCGCTGCTCGGCTTCTATGAGCGGCGCATCCGCCGCATCGCGCCGGCCTTCCTCGCGGTCACGGCGGTCACCGCCCTCGCCGCCGCGCTGATCCTGCTGCCGTATCAGATGCTGATCTTCGGCCGCTCGGTGCTGTGGTCGGTGTTCGCCGTCGGCAACATCTTCTTCTACCAGCGCACCGACTATTTCGCCCCGGCGGCGCAGGAAATGCCGCTGCTGCATTATTGGTCTCTGGCGGTGGAGGAGCAGTTCTATTTCCTGTTTCCCGCCCTCGTCCTGCTGCTGAACCGCTTCGGCCGCCGCGGCCTCGCCATGGGCGTGCTGGGGCTGTTCGTCGCCTCGCTCACCGCCAGCCAGTTCATGCTGACGCGCGATCCCGCCGCCGCCTATTTCCTCCTGCCCTTCCGCGCCTTCGAGATGCTGATCGGCGCGGCGCTGGCGCTGCCGGGCCTGCGCTTCTCGCAGAAGCCGGCGGAATGCGCCGCCGCTGTGCTGGGCGGCTGCGCCATGATCCTCGGCGCGATGCTGATGCTCACATCCTCCTCGCCCTTCCCGGGCCTGCGCGCGCTCACGCCCTGCGTCGGCGCGGCGCTGGTGATCTGGGGCGGGGAAGGCGTCGCCACGCTGGGCACCCGCCTGCTCGGCAGCCGGCCGATGGTCTTCGTCGGCAAGATTTCCTATTCGCTCTATCTCGTGCACTGGCCCATCGTCGCGCTGGGCAAGGAGTGGCTGGGGCCGGTGGCGCCGCTGCCCTTCCTCGTCGGCGGCGTGGCGCTGTCGCTGCTGCTGGGCTTCCTGTCCTGGCGCTGCGTCGAACAGCCGGTGCGCCTCAACCGTCGGCTGTTCACGCCCAAGGTCCTCGTCGGCGCCACGCTCGCCGGCACGCTGGCGCTCGCCGTCTTCGCCCAAATCGCCATCGCCACGCGCGGCCTGCCGCAGCGGCTCTCGCCCGAGGCGCAGCGCCTCGCCGCCTATGCCTTCTACAATGGCGACCCGGTGTTCCGGCAGGGCGTGTGCTTCACCCCCTTCTTCCTCGCGGACTACAAGGCGAAGCCGGAATGCCTGCCGACCGGCCATCCCTCGGTCATGGTCTGGGGCAGCAGCCATATCGCCCATTTCATCACCGCCATCCTCGCGGCGGGCGAGGCGCGCGGCTATGAGGTCGGCCAGATCACCGGCGCCGCCTGCCCGCCGGTGGTGGACGCCGACCAGACGCGCATGCCCTATTGCGCGGCGATGAACGCCTTTGCGCGCGACTGGGTGCTGGCCAACAGGCCGGACATCCTGGTGCTGGGCGGGATCGGCATGCCGACGCCGGAACTCGACCGGGAGATCGAGGGTTTTGTCCGCGCGGGGATCAGGGTCGTGGTCGTCGGCCCCGTGCCGCTCTACCGCGACGCGGTGCCGAAACTCCTCGTGCGGCGCCTTCTCGCCGGCGACACCGGGACGCGGACGGAGGGCGACCTCCTCGCCAGCGCTCCGCAGCATGACCAGAGATTGCGCGCGCATTTCGCCGGCAAGCCGGGTGTCACCTACATCTCGGTGTTCGACGCCGCCTGCGGCGGTACCGACTGCCCGCTGATGGTGGAGGGCGAACCGCTGCAGCATGACAGTTCGCATTTCACCCTGGCCGGGGCCCGCTTCTTCGGCCGGCCGGTGAGCGAGCTCATCTTCGGCAGTTCGGCGAAATAGCCCGCTGTGGCTTTCGTGCCATAGGCCGGCGCAAATGCAGCCGGAATGCGCCTTAGGCCAAGGCGTCCGCCGGATTTTCGCCGCATACTGTACCGGCGGCCGCCGGCGTCCCGAATGCCGGCCGGGCGGAGGTCCCCCTCCGCGGCGGGCCGACGAACGGGGCATGTGATGAGGCTTACGATGCGACTGAAGACAATGGCCGCCCTGGTGCTGGGCGCCGCGCTCATCGCGGGCAGCGCGCCCGCCATGGCGCAGAGCGCGAGCACGCCTTCCTTTTTCAGCTTCTTCCCGCGCCCGTCGAATTTCGGCAACGGGCCGGTGAAGGGCACCTCCTCGATCCGCCGCCAGACTGTGGCCTATAACGGCCCCTACAAGCCCGGCACCATCGTGGTGAACACCGCCGAGCGCCGGCTCTATCTGGTGCAGGACAATGGCACGGCGCTGAAATACGGCATCGGCGTCGGCCGCGACGGCTTCCGCTGGGGCGGCATCAAGACCATTACCCGCAAGGCCGAATGGCCGGGCTGGACCCCGCCGCCGCAAATGCTGCAGCGCCGCCCCGACCTGCCGCGCTACATGCCCGGCGGCATCGACAACCCGCTCGGCGCCCGCGCCCTCTATCTCGGCTCGTCGCTCTACCGCATCCACGGCTCCAACGAGCCGGAGACCATCGGCCAGGCGGTGTCGTCCGGCTGCTTCCGCATGACCAATGACGACGTGACCGACCTCTATGACCGCGTGAGGGTCGGCACCACGGTGGTCGTGCTCAACTGAGCGACGCGCCTCTCGCCGGGCGGCCGGAAGGCCGCCCGCGCACCGCGCTGTCTTTCAGTGCCCGCGCACCGCGCGGTCTTTCAGTGCCGGCGCACCGCGCGATTCGTCAGTGCCGGCGCACCGCGCCGGGGGCATCGCGGGAAAGATTCTTCGCCGCCAGTTCCTGCAGATAGCGCTTGAAGCGCGCCTCCTGGTCGCGGCCGAGCTCATACAGCCAGTCCCAGGTGTAGATGCCGGTGGAATGGCCGTCGTCGAAGATCAGCCGCACGGCGTAATTCCCCACCGGGATCGCTTCCTCGATCCGCACCTCGCGCTTGCCCGCCACCAGCTGGCGGTCGGCCGGCGAATGGCCCTGCACCTCGGCGGAAGGGCTTTCCACCCGCAGCAGCTCGGCCGGCAGCGCGTAGCTCGCCCCGCCCTCGAAGGCGATGGTGAGCACGCGGCGGTCCTTGTGCACCTTGATCTCGGTCGGCCAGTTGGCGGCGTCGGTCACGGGCGTCTTCCTCTTCTAGCGTTCCTCCCCACATAGACAGAGCGCGCGGCTTCGCCAATCCCCCCGCAGCGGGTCGTCGTCTGCGTGGCGGCGTTTGCGCAAAACCCGCGTCACGAATGGGTTAGGCTATCGACCGATAGGGTTGCGCGGCTTGGCAGGCCCGCCCCCGGCCTTTAGAAATGGACGCAAGTAAACAGCGCCTTCGGCGCGGGAGCGACTGCGTGAGCACCAGCGAAGCCGTCATCGACCGTTTTCAGCGCGAGACCCCGCGTGCGCCGCTGGTCGACACCTTCGGCCGCGCCGTCACCTATCTGCGCGTCTCGGTCACCGACCGCTGCGATTTCCGCTGCGTGTACTGCATGGCCGAACACATGACCTTCCTGCCGAAGCCGGAATTGCTGACGCTGGAGGAGCTGGACCGCCTGTGCTCCGCCTTCGTCGCCCGCGGCGTGAAGAAGCTGCGCCTCACCGGCGGCGAACCGCTGGTGCGCCGCGATGTGATGACCCTGTTCCGCTCGCTCGGCCGCCATCTCGAAACCGGCGCGCTGGAAGAACTGACGCTGACCACCAATGGCTCGCAGCTCGCCCGCTTCGCCCGCGAACTCGCGGAGTGCGGGGTGAAGCGCATCAATGTCTCGCTCGACACGCTCGACCCCGACCGTTTTCGGGCGCTGACCCGCTGGGGCGACCTCTCCAAGGTGCTCGCCGGCATCGATGCGGCGCAGCAGGCCGGGCTGCATGTGAAGCTCAACGCCGTGGCGCTGGCCGGCGAGAATGAGGACGAAATTCCCGGCCTCATCGAATGGGCGCATGGGCGCGGCATGGACCTGTCGCTGATCGAGGTGATGCCGCTGGGCGAAACCGGCGCCGAGCGGATCGACCAGTATCTGCCGCTCTCCACCGTGCGCGCGCGCCTCGCCGAGCGCTGGACGCTGGAGGACATTCCGTTCCGCACCGGCGGCCCGGCGCGCTATGTCTCGATCAAGGAGACCGGCGGGCGGCTCGGCTTCATCACCCCGCTGACGCATAATTTCTGCGAGGGCTGCAACCGCGTCCGCGTCACCTGCACCGGCACGCTCTATATGTGCCTCGGCCAGGACGACGACGCCGATCTGCGCGCGCCTTTGCGCGCCTCCGAGAGCGACGAGACGCTGCACGCCGCGCTGGACGAAGCCATCTTCCGCAAGCCCAAGGGCCACGATTTCGTGATCGACCGGCCCGGCCAGGCCCCGGCCGTGCGCCGGCATATGAGCCTTACCGGCGGCTGAACCCGGCCCTTTCCAGCCTTGCGCATGGCTGCCGCGCGCGCCCGCCTGTTGCTGCATTGCAATACAACGTGCATAGGATTGCCGGAATCGCGCTGCTAAACAGCAGCGAACACACCCTTTTTCGACATAGAGCGTTTCGCGATGCAGCTTCCGCTGTTGGCCCTCGCCATGGCCTCCTTCGGCATTGGCACGACCGAATTCGTCATTATGGGCCTCCTGCCGGAGGTCGCCGCCGATCTCTCGGTCAGCATCCCCGCCGCCGGCCTGCTGGTCACCGGCTATGCGCTCGGCGTGGTGGTGGGGGCGCCCATCGTCGCCATCATCACCAATTCCCTGCCGCGCAAGGGCACGCTGATCGGCCTTGCCAGCATGTTCGTGCTCGGCAATTTCCTCTGCGCCATCGCGCCGGACTACTGGTTCCTCATGGGCGCGCGGGTGGTTACCGCCTTCTGCCACGGCGCCTTTTTCGGCATCGGCGCGGTCGTGGCGGCCAATCTGGTGCCGCCGAACCAGCGGGCCAGCGCCATCGCGCTGATGTTCGCCGGGCTGACGCTCGCCAATGTGCTCGGCGTGCCGCTCGGCACCGCGCTCGGCCAAGCCGCTGGCTGGCGCTCCACCTTCTGGGCGGTGGTGCTCATCGGCATTCTCGCGGTCAGCGCCATCGCGCTGTGGGTGCCGCGCGACATTCCCCATGCCTCGGGCAACATCCTGCGCGAATTCGCGGTGCTGAAGCGCCCGCAGGTGATCCTCACCATGCTGATGAGCGTGCTGGCCTCGGCCAGCCTGTTCTCGGTGTTCACCTATATCGCCCCGCTGCTGCGCGACGTGACCGGCTTCACCCCGCACGCCGTCACCTATGTGCTGCTGCTGTTCGGGGTGGGCATCACCATCGGCAATCTGCTCGGCGGCAAGCTGGCGGACTGGCGGCTGATGCCCTCGCTGATGGCGAGCTTCATCGGGCTGGCCGCCGTGCTGGTGGCCTTCGTCTTCCTCAGCGGCTTCGCCGCCGCCACGGTCGCCACCATCTTCATCTGGGGCATTCTGGTGTTCGCCGTGGTGCCGCCGATCCAGATGCGGGTGGTCGACGCCGCGGAAGGCGCGCCCAACCTCGCCTCGACGCTCAATCAGGGCGCGTTCAATCTCGGCAATGCCGCCGGCGCCTGGATCGGCGGGGCGGCGATCACCTTCGGCATCAGCTATGCGGACCTGCCCTGGGTCGGCGCCGGGCTGGCGGTGGGCGCGCTCGGCCTGTGCGTCGCCTCGCAGGCGCTGGAACGCCGCACCGGCGGTCTGGTGGAGGCGGACGAGCTCGCCGGCGAGGTCGCCTGCGAGGAGTGCTGAACCCGCCTTGAGCCGCCCCCTCCCCGGGGCGCGGCTCTCGTTCGGCGCCGTCGCCAAAGCCGCGATTGCGCCGCCTTTGCATGGCTTAAGGGCGCTTCTGCCTCCGGACACTCCTCATGCACGCCCAAAGCGCCAAGCGCGGCATCCTTCTGATGATCGCGGGATCGTCGATCTTCTCCACCAATGACGCCTTCTCCAAGCTGGCGCTGGCGCATATCCCGACCTCGCAGATCCTCGCCATGCGCGGCGTTCTCGCCGCGCTGGTGCTGCTGGCGGTGCTGGGCTGGATGGGCCAGCTGCCGGCGCTGCGCCACATGATGGAGCGGCGGGTGCTGCTACGCTCCTTCACCGAGGCCGGGGTGGCGATCCTGTTCATCACCTCGATCTCGGTGATGTCGATCGCCGATTCGACCGCCATCCTGCAGGTCACCCCGCTCGCCACCATGGCGGCGGCGGTGCTGCTGTTCAGCGCGCATATCGGCTGGCGGCAATGGCTGGCGGTCGGCATCGGCTTTCTCGGCGTGACGCTGATCGTCAAGCCCGGCACCTCCGCCTTCGACACCATGGCGCTGCTGCCGCTGGCGGCCGCGCTCTTGATGGCGTTCCGCGATTTCATCACCGGCCGCATCGGCGCGCATGTGCCGACGCTGGTCGTCACCTTCACCACGGCGGTGGTGGGCATGGGCTTCGGCTTCGCCGGCAGTTCGGTGGAGCCCTGGCAGGCGGTCGATACGCGGACGCTGGCCTATCTCGTCGGCGGCAGCATCTCGCTGGTGATCGGCCAGCTGCTGACCATCGCGGCGATGCGCACCGCCGACATCTCCGTGGTGGCACCGTTCCGCTACGCCGCCGTGGTCTGCGCCGTCGGCCTTTCCGCCGTGGTGTTCCACGACATGCCCGATCTCGTCTCCATCGGCGGCATGGCGCTCATCATGGCGGCGGGGCTCTACACCATGCACCACCATATGAGCGCCCGCGCCCTCACCGCCGCCCGCCCGGCGCCGCGCGAGGCCGCCTGCGAGGGGCCCCGCGCCGGCGGCTGAGCCTCAGCCCTTCTGGCGGGCGCGGATCATGTAGCCGTCGTAAGGATATTCGCCGACCTGCCACCACAGATATTCCTCGTTGCGGAAGGCGAGCATCGAGTCGTAGATCTTCTTGAAATCGGCGTTCTTGGCGGAAATCTCCGCCATCAGCGCGATGTTCTCCTTATAGGCCGCGTCCATCACCTCCTGCGGGAACGGGCGCAGCTGCGCGCCGCCGGCCACCAGCCGGCGCAGCGCAGCCGGGTTGCGGGCGTCGTACTTCGCCAGCATGTCGGCATTGGCATAGGCGGAGGCCGCCTCGAACGCGGCCTGGTAAGCCTTGGGCAGTTCCTCCCACGCCTTGCCATTGGCGATGAAATGGATGGTCGGCCCGCCTTCCCACCAGCCGGGATAATAGTAATAGGGCGCCACCCGGACGAAGCCGAGCTTCTCATCGTCCACCGGCCCGACGAATTCGGCGGCGTCGATCGTGCCCTTTTCCAGCGCGGGGTAGATGTCGCCGCCGGCGAAGTTCTGCGGCACCAGGCCGAGGCGCGCCAGCACCTGCCCGGCAATGCCGGGAATGCGCATCTTCAGCCCCTTGAGATCGGCGACCGACTTGATCTCCTTGCGGAACCAGCCGCCCATCTGCGCGCCGGTATTGCCGCCGGCAAAGCCCACGACGCCATATTTCGCCAGGAACGCCGCCTGCAGCTCATTGCCGCCGCCATGGTAGAGCCACGCCGTCTGCATGCGGGCATTGAGCCCGAAGGGCAGCGTGGTGAAGGGGGCGAAGGACGGGTCCTTGCCGATGTAATAATACAGCGCCGTCTGGCACACCTCGACCGTGCGGTTCTGCACGGCATCGAACGCCTGCAGGCCGGGCACGATCTCGCCGGGGGCGAACACGTCGATGGTGAAACGGCCATCCGTGGCCTCGCCGACATATTTCGACAGCAGGGTGGCGGCGCCATAGATGGTGTCGAGCGATTTCGGGTAGCTCGACGTCAGCCGCCAGCGCAGCGTCGGCAGGTTCTGCGCGAGGGCGGGCGCCGCCAGCGTGGACGCGGCGGCGGCGGTGGCGAGGCCGGCGCCCGTGATGAGGCCCCGGCGGGAAGGCGAATGCGGCATCGGCGTTTCCTCTGGTGTTTTCGTTGACGTCACCCCCGCGTGCGGGCGCGGATCATGTAGCCGTCATAGGGGTATTCGCCAACCTGCCACCACAGATACTCCTCGTTGCGGAAGGCGATCTGCGCGTCCATGATCTTCTTGAACCCGGCATTCTTGGCGCTGATTTCGGCGATCAGTTCGTTGGAGGCCTTCCACGAGGCGTCGAGGAAGCTCTGCGGGAAGGTGCGCAGCTGCGCGCCCGCCGCCACCAGCCGGCGCAGCGCCGCCGGGTTGAAGGCGTCGTATTTCGCCAGCATGTCGGCATTGGCATAGGCCACCGCCGCCTCGAACGCGGCCTGATAGGCCTTGGGAAGCCCGTTCCACTTGTCGCGGTTGACCACGACATTCATCGTCGGCCCGCCATCCCACCAGCCGGGATAGTAGTAATAGGGCGCCACCCGGACAAAGCCGAGCTTCTCGTCGTCATAGGGGCCGACCCATTCGCAGGCGTCGATCGTGCCCTTTTCCAGCGCGGCATAGATGTCGCCGGGGGCGATCTGCTGCGGCACGACGCCGAGCTTGGCCACCACCTGCCCGGCAATGCCGCCGATGCGGAACTTCAGGCCGCGGAAGTCGGCGAGGTCCTTCACCTCCTTGCGGAACCAGCCGCCCATCTGGGTGCCGGTATTGCCGCCGAGAAAGCCGACAAGGTTGTATTTGGCGAGGAACTCGTCCTGCAATTCGCGCCCGCCGCCATGGTAGAACCAGGCGTTCTGCATGCGCGCGTTCAGCCCGAACGGCATGGTGGTGAAGCAGGCGAAGGAAGGGTCCTTGCCGGTGTAGTAATAGAGCGGCGTCTGAGCCACCTCCACCGTGCCGTTCTGCACCGCGTCCAGCGCCTGCAGCCCCGGCACGATCTCGCCGGCGGCGAAGTTCTGGATGACGAAGCGGCCCTCCGTCACCTCGCTCACATAGCGCGACACCAGCTCATTGGCGCCGAAAATGGCGTCCAGCACCTTCGGCACGGAGGAGGTGAGCCGCCAGCGCACCTGCGGCGCGCCCTGCGCCAAGGCGGGGGCGGCCAAGCCCGCAGCGGGAGCGGCGAGTGCGGCAGTGCGGAGAAAATCGCGGCGCTTCATGGGCAGGCATCCCTCGCAGATGGGCGAGGATGTTTGCAACAGCCGGCGGCGCAGGGCAACCGGCTTGGGCCCCGCGCCGGCCGTCGCGCAAATGTTCTTGATATGTTCACATGGCGGCCTTAGCGTCCGCTGGTCATCGGAGAGTTCGCCATGAACGACAAGTCCGCCCGCTTCCGCGCGCTGCATGAAGGGCCCGGCGCCTTCATCCTGCCCAACCCGTGGGATGCCGGCACGGCGCGCATCTTCGCCGCGCTGGGCTTTCCTGCCCTCGCCACCACCAGCGCCGGGATGGCGTTCTCGCACGGCGTCCGCGATGGCCGCGCCGGGCGCGCGGAGATGCTCGCCCATTGCGCCCACATCGTCGGCGCCACTGGACTTCCCGTCTCGGCCGATCTCGAAAATGGCTTCGGCGACAGCCCGGAGGCCGTGGCCGAGACGATTCGCGCCGCCGCCGGCACCGGGCTCGCGGGCGGCTCGATCGAGGACCATACCGGCCGGCCGGAGGCGCCGGTCTACGATTTCACCCTCGCGGTGGAACGCATCGCGGCGGCGGTGGAAGCGCGCCGCCGGCTGCCCGGCGATTTCGTCCTCACCGCCCGGGCGGAGAATTTCCTCTGGGGGCGCCCGGATCTCGACGACACGATCCGCCGGCTGCAGGCCTTCGAGGCGGCGGGCGCCGATGTGCTCTACGCCCCCGGCCTGCCGGATATCGAGGCGGTGCGCACGGTCTGCGCGGCGGTGACGCGGCCGGTCAATGTGGTGGTCGGCATCGGCAAGGCCCGCTTCACCCGCGAGGAGTTGAGCGCGGCCGGCGTGCGGAGGATCAGCATCGGCTCCAGCCTCGCCCGCCTCGCCTATGGCGCGGTGGCCCGCGCCGCGCAGACCATGCAGCACGAGGGGCGTTTCGACTTTGTCGACGGCGCCATGGGCTTCGCCGAGATCGAGGCGTTCTTCACCCCGTTCGAGGCGCCGGAACGCTGAGCGAGGGGCGAGGCAAGCGGCGCGGCCGCCCTGCCTCGCCGGTTCGCGTCAGCCTTCCATCACGATGCGCGGCGCCGGGCGCGCCGCACTGCGCCGGCCCGCCAGCGCTTCGCGCACCGAATTGGCGATGGCGCGGTAGATGCCGGCCTCCGCGCTGTCCGGCCGGGTCGCCACCACCGGCAGGCCGGCGTCCGAGGTCTCGCGGATCGACATTTGCAGCGGCACCTCGCCGAGGAAGGGCACGCCGAGCCGCTGCGCCTCGTGCCGCGCCCCGCCATGGCCGAACACGTCGGAACGGGTGCCGCAATGCGGGCACATGAAGTAGCTCATATTCTCGACCACGCCGAGCACCGGCACGTTGACCTTCTGGAACATGGCGACGCCGCGCCGCGCGTCGATCAGCGCGAGGTCCTGCGGGGTGGAGACGATGACCGCGCCGGCCAGCGGCACCTGCTGCGCCATGGTCAGCTGCGCATCGCCGGTGCCGGGCGGCATGTCGACCACGAGAATGTCGAGCGGCGCCCAGTTCACTTCCTTCAGCATCTGGCTGATCGCCGACATCACCATCGGCCCGCGCCAGATCATCGGCGTCTCTTCCTCCACGAGGAAGCCGATGGACATCACCTTGAGGCCGAAGGCCTGCATCGGCGTGATCATCCGCCCATTGACCTCCGGCCGGCCCTTCAGCCCCATCAGGCGCGGCACGGAAGGGCCGTAAATATCGGCGTCGAGCAGGCCGACCTTGAGGCCGGAGGCGGCAAGGCCGAGCGCAAGATTGGCCGCCAGTGTCGACTTGCCGACGCCGCCCTTGCCCGAGGCCACCGCGATGATGGCGCCGACGCCCGGCAGGCCCGGCGTCTCCTTCTGCGGATCGGCCGGCGGCTGCGCATGGCTATGGCCGGCATGGGAATGCCCGGCATGCGAATGACCGCCGGCAGCCGGCGCGCGCGCGGAGGCGGGCGTGTGCGAGGCGATGGGGGGCAGGCCCGCCTTGCGCTCGGCGGTCAGCGCCACCAGCGCCGAGGTCACGCCCGGCGTGCCGCGCACGGTGCGCTCCACGGCGGCGCGCACCGGCTCCCAGGCGCGGGCTTCAGTGGCATCGACGGTGAGCGAGAGATAGACCTTGCCGTCCGAGACCAGCACCTCCGAGAGCACGCCGGCCTCGGTCACGGGACGGCCATCGGGGGCGGAAACCTGCGCCAGCCGCGCCTTCACATCGTCTGCCGTCGCCATTGCCCGCTTCTCCTCAATAGAGCTGTTTCAAGCTGAGACACACCAGCGCGCGCGCAGCGTCAACCCATGCCGCGCCGTCGGGTGATCGACGCCCGCTATGGCGCTGCATTGCACACAAATGGGTCAGTTCGACTTTGTGATGAGGGAAGCGGCACCCCCGTTGCACTGCCTTCGCAAATAGTGCCAGCATGGGTTGCCGGCAACGACAAAACAAACCGGCGCAGGCTACTCGTTCAGAGGGGAACATCATGAGCCTCGTCACCCGGATCGCGGCGGCGGCCATCCTTGCCGTGACCATGGCCGGCGGCGCCTCCGCCAAGGAATGGAAGACCGTCCGCATCGGCACGGAAGGTGCCTACCCGCCCTTCAACTATGTCGAGAATGGCGAGCTGAAAGGCTTCGACATCGACATCGCCAAGGCGCTCTGCGCCAAGATGAAGGTGGAATGCACCTTCACCGCGCAGGATTGGGACGGCATCATCCCGGCGCTGCTGGCCAACAAATACGACGCCATCGTCGCCTCGATGTCGATCACCGAGGAGCGCAAGCAGCAGATCGCCTTCTCGAAGAAGTACTACAAGACCCCCGCGACCTTCGTCGTGCCGACGGGCTCCACCCTCACCGAGACCTCGCCGCAAGCGCTGAAGGGCAAGGTGCTGGGCGCGCAGGGCTCCACCATCCATTCCAACTATCTCGAAGATGTGTACGCCAAGGCCGGGGCCGAGGTGAAGCTGTACGGCAAGCAGGACGAGGCCAATCTCGACCTCGCCAATGGCCGCCTCGACGCGGTGCTCGCCGACAAGGTGGTGCTGCTCGAATGGCTCGGCACCAATGAAGGCAAGTGCTGCAAGTTCACCGGCGCCGAGCACACCGACCCGAAATATTTCGGCGAGGGCGTCGGTGTCGGCATCCGCAAGGGCGACCCGGAGCTGGTGGCCATGTTCAACAAGGCGATCGACGAGATCGTCGCCGACGGCACCTACAAGACCATCAACGACAAGTACTTCCCCTTCAGCGTCTACTGACGCCCCGCCCTAGCGCCGCCCCCCGCTCGGGGCGGCGCCTTCTCGTCCGCTGACCGGGGGACCTGCCGTCCGTCATGCTGAATCTGCTTGAGCTGCTCTCCTTCGGTCCGAATGGCTGGGGCGACGAGATTTTGCAGGGCGCACTGCTCACCATCGAGCTCGCCCTCGTCACCCTCCCCGTCGGCATCGCCATCGGCCTCGCCGTGGCTCTGGCCAAGGATTCGTCCTCGCGCGTGCTGCGCGCGGTGGGCGACCTCTACACCACGGTGTTTCGCGGCCTGCCGGAACTGCTCACCCTGTTCATCGTCTATTATGGCGGGCAGATGCTGCTCACCCGCCTCGCCGGCGCGCTGGTCGAGGGGGCGCATATCGAGGTGAACCAGTTCGTCGCCGGCGTGGTGGCGCTGGGGCTGGTGCTCGGCGCCTTTTCCAGCGAGGTGCTGCTTGCCGCCATCCGCGCCGTGCCCAAGGGCCAGAAGGAAGCCGCCCACGCGCTCGGCCTGTCGGGCTGGCGCACCTTCCGGCTGGTCACCTTCCCCCAGCTCTGGCGCGTCGCTCTGCCGGGGCTTTCCAACAACTGGATGGTGCTCCTGAAGGACACCTCGCTGGTCTCGGTCATCGCCATCACCGATCTGATGCGCCAGACCTCGATCGCGGTGGGCGTGACCAAGCAGCCCTTCTTTTTCTACCTCGTCGCCTGCCTGATCTATCTGGTGTTTTCCGGCCTCTCCAGCCTCGTCTTCACCGCGCTGGAGAACCGGGCCTCGCGCGGCTTCAAGCGGGTGGGAGGCCATTGATGCAGACGATCCTCGCCGCCCTCGCCGACGGCTTCCTGTGGCTGATGGGCCTGATCGGGCTCAACACCGACCTCATGGCCCGCTACGGCCTGCGCTTTCTCGACGGCGTGTGGGTGACGCTGCAGCTTGTCGGGCTGTCCGTCTTCCTCGGCGTCCTGCTCGCCGTGCCGCTGGCGCTGGCGCGGGTGGAAGGCGGCAAGGCGCTGTCGCGCGCCGCCTGGACCTATTCCTATTTCTTCCGCGGCACGCCGCTCCTGGCGCAGACCTTCCTCGTCTATTACGGCGCCGGCCAGTTCCGCGAACAGCTCACCGATATCGGCCTGTGGTGGTTCTTCCGCGACGCCTTCAACTGCGCGGTGTTCACCTTCACGCTCAATACCGCCGCCTATCAGTCGGAAATCCTGCGCGGCGGCATACAGAGCCTGCCGGCCGGGCAGATGGAGGCGGCGCAGGCGCTCGGCCTCTCCCGCGTGCTGGCCTATCGCAAGATCATCCTGCCGCAGGCGCTCGCCATCGGCCTGCGCCCGCTCGGCAATGAGCTGGTGCTGATGATCAAGGCCAGCGCCATCGCCTCGGTCATCACCGTCTATGATCTGATGGGCGTCACCCGCCTCGCCTTCTCCCGTTCCTACGACATGGAGGTCTATCTCTGGGCGGCGGTGCTGTATCTGCTGATGGTCGAAATCATCCGCCGGGTGTGGAACGTGCTGGAACGCCGGCTGAACCGGCATCTGGCGGTGTCGCGCTGAACAGGGCGTCATCCCGGACGCCGCAGGCGATCCGGGATCGCACCTCCTTCCTCACCACCCCTCATCCGCGGGCTTGACCCGCGGACCCAGGCCACGCCGGCCCGCCCGGTCGCCGGGTGCCCGGGTCAAGCCCGGGCATGAGGGCCCAATCCATGAGGATGTCCCTCATGGGTGAGGCTCAACCCACCAGCCGCGCCACCTCGGCGCGCAGCACCGGCACCAGCTCGGCCTCGAACCAGGGATGGCGTTTCAGCCAGCCGGAATTGCGCCAGGAAGGGTGCGGCAGCGGCAGCAGGCGCGGCGCCTGCCGCGCCTCCCAGATTTCCCGCCAGCGCGCCACCCGATCAGTCAGCCCGCCGCCGGCGAAGCGCGCCAGCCCGAGCCGCTTGAGGTGATAATCCTGCGCCGCCGCCCCCACCGCGATGACGAGATCGAACGGCGCCCGCGCCGCGAACAGCCGGTCGTGCCAGAGGCTGGCGCATTCGCGGCGCGGCGGCAGGTCGCCGCCCTTGGCGTCCTGCCCGGGAAAGCAGAAGCCCATGGCGGCGACGGCGAAGCGGTCGGGGTCGTAAAAGCTCTCGGGCGTCACCCCCAGCCAGTCGCGCAGCCGGTCGCCCGAAGCATCGGTGAAGGAGCGGCCGGAGGCGTGCACCCGGGTTCCCGGCGCCTGCCCGGCAATGAGGATGCGGGCGCGCGGCCCGACATGCAGCACCGGGCGCGGTTCGTGCGGCAGCTTCCTGCCGCGCGGCGTCTCCACGCAGAAGCGGCAGGCGCGGATGGCGGCGAGAAGGGCGTCGAGGTCGTCGGCGGGCATGGCGGTTAGGCTCAGGACCTATTACTTTTTCCAGAGTTGTGATTCACAGTCTCCATTGAGCAGGCTGGCATGGGTGATTTGTTCCTGCTGAGCGAGCGACAGATGAACCGCCCCGGATTCACCGGAGGCCATTTGGTTTAAGTCATGCCGCCATGGCTGTCTCACCGAGCATGGCGTAGTAGCGTTCCTCGGCTTCGGCCGGCGGGATGTTGCCGATAGGCTCCAGCAGCCGGCGATGGTTGAACCAGTCAACCCAGGTCAGCGTGGCGAACTCGACGGCCTCGAAGGATCGCCAAGACGCCCGACGATGGATGACCTCGGCCTTGTAGAGGCCGTTGATCGCGCTCCGTAGACCTCGAAGTTCGCGGCGAACACGCGCTCGATCTCGGGGCGCAGAACCTCGTCCCGCTGCGCCCGTGCCGAGCACTTCGACGGATCAAGCCGCCGGGCGACATGCGCATGATAGGTCGCATAGGATCGCGGGACGCGATCCGTTCCGGATCGCTATGGGGCGATCGGCAGCAGCTTGCAGATCGGCTCGACCCCATACGCACCGCGATGATCATCGATGAACGCGATCATGTCTTCGAGCGGCGGTCGAGCTTCTCTCGCCCGACAGGCGAATGCCTGCATTCGCCGTTAGGGGCCATGGCGAAATATGCGGATGCCTTGCGCAGGATCTCGTTCGCCTGCCGCAACTCGCGGTTCTCGCGCTCAAGGGCCTTCAGCTTCGCCGACATATCCGTCGTCACGCCGGCCCGCTTGCCGGCATCGACCTCGGCCTTCTTCACCCACTCATTCAGTGAGTGCGCCGAGCAGCCGATCTTCGCCGCAATCGACACGATCGCCTGCCAGCGCGACGGATGCTCAGCCTCGTGGTCCAGCACCATCCGCACTGCGCGAGCGCGCACCTCAGGCGAGAACTTGTTCGTCGTCTTGCTCGTCATAGCCCCATCCTCTCAGGAGTTGGGGCCTCCGGCAAAGCCGGGGCGGTTCATGCTCCCGGAGCCGGCCGATAGCACGCGTCGCATTGGTGTCGTCGACGTCGCTGCCGGCCAGCAGCACACCCTTCTATTCGATCACGGCGAGGCGCCCGTCGTTCAACGGCACCACGAAATCGGGATAGAATCGGCCGCTTGCCGTGGGCAGCCACATCGTCGCGCCCTCGCCGCGCGCCCCGCCGCCCCCTGACCGCGGCTGCGCGGGTGACCCCCAATGCGCATATGAAAACGGCGCTGGTTCGCCGCCAGCGCCGTTTTTTCAGTGATCCCGGATGGCCGGGGGGGCGCTCAGAACCTCAGCGAGAACTGCGCGGTGAAGGCGTTCTGGCTCGCCTCGGCCGCGATCTGGCCGGAATAGTTCACCTGGATGGAGGCGTGGTCGGACAGCGAATAGGCCAGCCCCGCGCCGAAGATGGCGGTGTTCTCCGCGATCGGCACCCCTTCGACCTGGAACGGCGTCGGGCCGCCGAGGAAGCTCATGGTGGAGACCGGCGTGATGTCGCCGAAGGCGTGCTGCCAGCCGAGCGTCAGCGAGGGGGTCAGCGTGTGGCCCATCACCGAGAGGCTGGTGGCCGCGCGCAGGCCGAGCGTGGTGTAGAAGGTGTCCTGCCCGCCCACATTGACCGAGAGCGCCGCCGCCGTCACCGGGCTTTCCTGCGTGGACGCTCCGGAGAGGTGCAGATAGGCGAGGCCCAGGAACGGCTCGAACGCATAGCCGCCCACCGCCATGTCATAGGCCAACTCGCCGAACACCTGCGTGGTGTCCTGCGTGTAGCCGGACGAGGTGTTGCCGGAGAAGCCGGGGAACACGATGGAGCGGTCCATGGACACGTCATGCCACGTGTAGGACAGGCCGCCCCGCAGGGCCAGCGCGCCGATCTGGGTGCCGCCATACAGGCCGATGTCGTAATTGCCCATGGAGCCGTTGGAATTGCGTTCCGTCACGTCGAACTGCGACTGGCTGTAGCCGGCCAGGACGCCGATCCGGCTGTTGCCGGCCACCGCCACGTCGAGGCCCGCGAGGAAGCCGCCGATGGTGGAGGAGATGGAGGCCGCATTGGTGTTGCCAAAGGCATTGCCCCAGCCGCCATAGCCCTGCATCCAGAGGGTGGGCGTGTAGCCTTCCGCGAGCTGCGCCGTGGCGGGGCCGGCGGCCTTGGCCGCATAGGCCAGCGGCTGCGCGCCCTGCGGGGCGAGGCCCTGGCGCAGGCGGGCGCCCACCGCATCGCGCAGATAGACCGCCTCCTGCTGGATCACCGTGTTCACCGAGGCATAGGCCTCGCCGGAGATCTGGTCGAAGGCCGGCGCCACGGCGGAGGTCGGCAGCACGATGAGGGCGTCGTACAGCGCATTGCCGGGCGGCAGGTTCTGCGCCGCCAGCGCCACATTGACCTGGTTGAAGGTGGTGGCCAGATCCGTGAAGCCGACGCCGTTATAATCGAGCGTCAGATAGACGTTCTGGGCGTCATAGGTGAGCGAGGGGCTGAGGAAGGCGTAATCGCTCGTCACCGAACCGAACGTGCCGGTCAGCGTGCCCGTGGTGGTAAGGATGGCGTAGGTGCTGTTTGCCGCATAGGCGCCGAGCTCCGCGACCACCAGCACCGACGCTCCGCTATTGATGGTGACCGCACCGGTGGCGGTGATGAGATCGTGCTGGCCGTCCGGCGTCACGTCCACGCGGTAGGTGGAACCGGAATTGAAAGCGACGGTGCCGTTCACCGCGATGGTGCCCGGTGATTTGCCGGGCGCCGCCGTGCCCCCGGTCTCCACTACCAAGCCGCCGATCGTGCCGTTGCCGGCGATGACGCCGCCGCTGCCAACCGTGAAGATGGAGGAACTCACCGCGCCGGCCTCCAGCGCCACGCGGCCATTCTCCACCAGGATGGGGCCGGTATAGGCGCCGGGCGTGGCGAACAGCACGGTTCCGCCGATGAAGGTCACGGATCCCGAGCCGGTGATATTGCCCGGGAAGCTGTAGGTGCCCGAGCGGTTGAAGACGAGGCTCGCATTGTTCACCACATCGCCGAGGATGGAGCCCGTCGTGCCACCATTGCCGATCTGAAGCGTCCCGGCATTGATGGTGGTGCCGCCGGTATAGGTATTGGTGCCCGTGAGGATTAGCGTCCCCGCTCCGTCCTTCACCAGGGCGCCGCTGCCGGAGATGGTGCCGCTGAGGGTCAGGCTGGTGACGGCGGCGGTGGAGAGGGTGCCCCCGCCGGAGGCGAGGGTGACCGCGCGGGCGCTTTCGAAGCTCGCCGTGGTGGCGAGCGTACCGCCGGCCAGTGTCAGGCCGCCCGAGGCAGTACCTAGATTGGCGTCGTTCGCGACCTGCACCGTTCCGGAGACGATGGCGGTGCCGCCCTCATAGCTGTTGACGCCGGCGAGAACCAGCGTGCCCGCGCCGTTTGCGGTGAACCCGCCATTGCCCGACACCATGCCGGAGAGCGTGAGGCTCGTATCGATGGAAAGGACATTCGCGGAGCCCTCCAGCACCACATTGCGGGCGATGGTGAACGGATCGAATGAGGTATAGGCGACCAGAGAGCCGCCGGACAAGGTGAGCGCACCGGATGTGGCGCCAAGGCTCCTGTCGTCGCCCACCACCAGCGAGCTGCCGCCGGTGACCAGGGTTCCGCCCTCATAGCTGTTGGAATTCGCGAGAGAGAAGAGACCGCCGCCGGTCAAGGTGAGGGCGCCCGCGCCGGAAATGACGCCCGACATCATCAGCGGTTCGGCCCCGCTCCAGCTCAACGTGCCGCCGCCGGATAGAAGGGCCACATTGCGCGTGCTCGTGATGGCAGTGGTGAGCTTGAGCGTGCCGCCATCGAAGGTGAGGCCGCCCGACGCGGCGCCGAGCGCGGCATCGTCATCCACCTGGAGCGTTCCAGCGGAGAGCACGGTTCCCCCCTGGTAGGTATTCACGCCGGAGAGGATGATCGTCCCGCTGCCAATCTTGGTGAGAGCCCCGCTGCCGGTGATGGGCGCCGAAATGGTCGCGGTTACGTCCGCGCCTTCCGCCCAGACGCGTCCGCCGGTCCCAAGGTCAAGCGAACCGCCGGTGCCGGCGACCAGACTGTAGCCGGTCGTCAGGAATTCCACCGTTTCGAACGCCTGCGCGCCCTCGACCGTGACGGTGCCCGCCGTGCCATCGAACACGCCGGTCTTCCCGCCCCACGTCCCGGTCGTATCGTCCGGGTAAAGCCAGGGATTGGCGCTGGTCCAGCTTCCGCTGCCGCCCCGGCTGGTGCCGTTGGCACTCCAATATTGCAGGTCGCCGCCGCTGACGGTTTTCACCTGGAGATCCACCGTCTGCGTGCCGATTTCGAGCGCCGTGTTAAGTCCCGTCACAACTGGCACGGTCCCGAGCGTGAGGCCATTGTCGGTCAGCGTGCCGGCGCTGGAGAAGATGCGATAGACGCCGACGCCATAGCCCACCCCGCTGGTGATATTGAGCGTGCCGTCCACGGTGAGCGCGCCCGCCGTGGTGTCCGTAACGACGAACACAGCGGTGGAGGCGAGCGGATCGGAAAGATCGACGGTGGTGATCGCACCGCTCTCCAGCAGCAGCGAGCCTGCCGAAAGACCGCCCGAACTCTGCCCGCTTGAGAGCGTCGCCCCGTCGCGCACGGTCACCGCACCGACGACCGTGCCGCCCGACGCGATCAAGGTGGCGCCATTCGCCACCTCGAGGGAGCCACCCAGGGTAGGCGTGATGGAAGGAGACGGCTTTGACATTTCGAGCGTGCCTTCGGAAACGGTGAAGACCCCCGTATAGTCCGTGCTCGCATTTCTGAGAGTGAGCGTCCCGGTTCCTTCCTTGGTGATGTTTCCCGTCCCGTTGAACCGTCCGTTATAGGTTCCAGCCGCGGCCTGGACGATCGTCAGATCCTTCGCACCGAGCGTGAGAACTCCCGACGCGTTGCCCGTCAGATTCGTGATCGATGTTTCCGCCGGCGTGATCGCGGATATGTCGAAGCCGCCGTTAAGGGTAACGGAAGACGCGGTCGCGAAGCTTGCATTGCCTTGGAGAGAGAGGGCACCGCCGCTGCTCGTCACCAATCCACCCGTGAAGGCGGAAAGGTCGCCGGACATTGCGAGCGTACCCGCACCGCTCTTCGTGAGGCGGCCGCTGCCGGTCAAGGTTCCGGAAAAGGTCCAGGATGCAGCTATACCGAGACTGATGGTCCCGTCCCCCGCGCCCACCTCCACCCTGCGCGATGAGACCTGCGACGCTCCTTCGAGAATGAGGGTTCCCCCGTTCAAGATGATGGCGTTGCTTGCCGATCCCAATTGGTCCGTGTTCGAGACGGACACGCTACCGCCCGTGATAGTGGTGTCGCCGATGTAGGTATTGGCCGCGGAGAAGGACAAAGTCCAGGATCCGGTCTTCGTGAGGCCGCCACCGGAGACGCCGCCGCCCAGCGTCAGCGTGCCGCCAGTCACCGAGATAATGCTGCTTGAGCCCGCCTTGAGAGAGACCGGCCCGTTATAGGTCATGGTTCCCGTGGACCGGAGCGTCCCGCCCTCTATCCGAATTCCGGAAGCCGAAGACAGGCTGTTGGTGGACGAGACGCTCAATGTCCCGGCACTCAAGACATAGGCGCCGGAAAACGTATTGGTGGTGGCGAGTGAAAGCACGCCGGATCCGGTCTTCGTTATGGTGCCGTTTCCGCTGATGGCGCTCGACAGCGTGTAGTCGGTGTCCTGATCAAATTCGAGCGCGGTGGAGGCACCGGAGACGCTGATCCCCCCGTTAAGACGGGAATCCGTCTCCAGTGTGAGGACGTTGCTGCCGCCCGTGAAATCAATCGCCAGGGCGCGCGTGGACGTGGAGCCGCCGAGAAAACCGCCTTGGACCAGGCCGGTCGCAGTCACCGTGATGGCAAGATCGCCGCCGGAAATGCCCACGCCTCCGGCTCCGGCGGTCCCTGAGACGGTACCGATCCCCGCCGCGCCGCCATTGCCACCCACGACACTGTTTAAAATCGTTAAGGACACGCGACCGGTATTATTTTGAACCGAAATACCGCGCGCGCCCTTTCCGCCATTGCCGCCGACCGGCCCGCCATTACCGCCGCCACCGCCGCCGCCGCCGGTAATGCCACCCGTCAGGGAGATGCTCGAAGTCCCCAGATTGTTCAGCAACAGCCCGGTTCCGCCATTGCCGCCATCTGAGCCGTCTATGGCTCCCCCACCGCCGCCACCACCGCCGCCGCCGCCGCCGGCGATCGTGTTCGTGATCGTCACGGAGGACAGACTGCCTGTGTCGATGACCAAGCCGGCGCCGCCGCCGCCGCCGCCGCCGCCCAGGCTGCCGCCGCCACCACCGCCGCCATTGATGGAACCGGGGAGAGCAGGAGACGGAGGCCAGCTGCTCCCCAACATGTAGTAAGCGCGCGCCCCGCCGCCGCCGCCGCCGCCGCCGGACACGTTGAAGCCACCGCCGCCACCCCCGCCGCCGCCGCCGGTTCCAGCGCCGCCACCGCCACCACCGCCGCCGTCATCCGCGTCTCCGCCGGCCCCACCGGCAACTCCGCCTCCGTTTCCGCCCGCACCGACGTACCCCGCACCACCGCCACCACCGGGCGTGGGAGAATTGTTTCCACCGGCACCCGCCGAGTCGCCTGCCCCATTGGTCCCCGCGCCGTAAAGAGGCTGCTGACCAGTACCTCCGGCATACGTTCCCGCTCCGCCGGCCGCCGTGCCACTTGAATTGCCGCCGGCGCCGCCGGTCGCGCCCGACGCACCGGCACCGCCTTGCCCACCCGATGAGCCAACGGCACTCGAACCGAAGCCAACCGCCCCGCCGCCACCGCCGCCACCCCCGAGGCTCGACATGCTGCCCGCCGACCCGCCAGCCTGCACGCCCGCGCCGCCATCGCCGTCTTGGGACGACAGGGCGGGCAGGGCCTGGAGGCCAAGGCTCACGACGGCGACCGAGCCCAAAAGCGCGCCGCGCCCCAACGCCAAGCCAAGACGCTGCTGCTTGCGCCCATCACTACGTCCGGCCATGGCCCCCGCCCCGTCCATCCAGTATCTTAAGTCAACCCTATTGAATCCATTTTTACCGCTCAAGCTGGTGGCAGTTAAAGCTTTGAGAAACCTTCACGTGTGCGAGAAGCGTTACCCAGATACAACACGCCCAACGAGCTTCCGCTAAAACATCCCGTCGCGGTGGCGGAAAAGTTCCGGCGCCTGCGCCGAAATCCCCGTGCGCCGTGGCGTTCTGCTGCGGGCGGAGCCCCCCGCACTTGCCCTGCGCCGTCGCGTCCACATCGGTGCGTGGTCATAGAGATAGGCGCCGTCCGACACCGCTGTAGTGCTGCCTTCCGGGCTCAGCCAGACAGCCGCGGGGTTGCCGATCTCTCCGCGGGTGTCCGGGCCGGAGAACGGGATCACCGCGCCGGCAAGCGGCGGGTGCACGACCTCCGGCACGCCGATCACCGTCTCGGATTCCAGCACCGGGACAATCCCGCGTCCCGTGGCAACCAGACCTAGGCTCAGGACCTGTTACTTTTTCCAGAGTTGTGATTCGCAGTCTCCATTGAGGAGGCTGGCATGGTTGATTTGTTCCTGCTGAGCGAGCGACAGATGGCTCGGATCTCGCCGTTCTTTCCCTTGGCGCATGGGGTGCCGCGGGTCGATGACCGGCGGGTGGTGAGCGGCATCGTCTATGTGATCCGCAACGGCCTTCAGTGGAAGGATGCGCCGAAGGACTACGGCCCGCACAAGACGCTGTACAACCGCTTCATCCGCTGGAGCCGGCTCGGGGTGTCCGACCGCATCTTCGCCAGCCTCGCCGGCGACGGGCCCAAACCCGGGCGCATCATGATCGATGCCACCCATCTGAAGGCCCACCGCACGGCGGCGAGCCTGCTAAAAAAGGGGATGTTCGCCGTCGTATCGGGCGCACCAAGGGCGGCCTGAACTCCAAGCTTCACACCGTCTGCGACGGCGAGGGCCGGCCGATCATCATGATGCTGTCGGAGGGCCAGATGAGCGACCACAAGGCGCCCGCCTCGTCCTCGATGCCTTGCCGCCGGCGAGATGCCTGATCGCCGACCGGGGTTACGACAGTGCCTGGTTCCGCGAGGCACTGGCCGCCAAGGGCATCGTGCCTCGCATTCCTTCATCGCGGAGCCGCAAGCGGCCTTATCCCTAAGACAAAACCCTCTACCGGCAGCGGCACAAGGTCGAGAACCTGTTCGCCAAGCTCAAGGACTGGCGCCGCATCGCCACACGCTACGACCGATGCGCCCACACCTTCTTCTCTGCCATCTGCATCGCCGCGACTGTTATCTTCTGGCTCTGATCAGTGAGTCCTGGGCCTAGATAGGCGCGGCCGGACGATCCGTCATCCCGGACGGCCGCAGGTCAATCCGGGATCGCGTGGGAACGGAAGGCGATCCCGGCTCTCGCTGCATGCGGCGGGATGACGATGCCTCACTCCGTCGGCCTTGGATGGCGTGCCCGCCACTCCGCCGGCATCTCGAACGGGCCGGCCCAGATGCCGGCGCCGGCCGCCCGGGCCGATCGCTCCTCGCCGCGATAGGCGAGGCTCGTTGCCACCGCCCAGCCCTTGCGCACCAGCGCGGCGCCGATATCGGCACCGTCCACCGCGCAGCGGGCGACGGCGCGGCCATAGCGGTCCTCGTCCACCGGGCGGCAGCTCACCTCGCCCTGCGCGACCAGCGCTTCCAGCGCCGCCCGCGCCTTCATCCCGCAGGGCCAGCTTCGCCCGCCCTCGCCGCAGCTCTGGTGCAGTTCCGGCGCGTCGAGCCCGTCGAGACGCACCCGCTCGCCCGCGACTTCCAGGCTGTCGCCATCCGCCACCCGCACCTGCCCGGTGAGCGGGGGAATGAGGCGCTCCACCACCAGCGCCACGACAATGAGCCCGGCAGCGAGGAGGATGCCGCGCCAGGTTTGCGGCCGCCAGCCGCGCGGGGGGCGATGTCGTCGCCGATAGGTCAGCTTGTCGAACCGCATGGCGTCATCCCGGCCGAAGCGAAGCGCAGAGCCGGGATCGCTCGCCGGTTCCTTTTCCCTCAGGGCCGGGCTTGACCCGGCCATCCAGCCCCACCGCGCGCACCATCCGATAAAGGCTGAATTCCCGGGTCAAGCCCGCGGATGAGGGACGAAGGGTCAGACGCACCACGTCGCGCCGCACGGCCGTCCCTTCACGCCCCCGCCACGCCCGCTTCAGCAAAGGTCGCCATGCCGCCATGGCAGGCGAGCGCGGATTTGATGACACCGATGGACAAAGCCGCGCCGGAGCCCTCCCCCAGCCGCATGTCGAGATCGAGCAGCGGCCGCAGGCCCAGCCGCTCCAGCACCCGCCGATGCGCCGGCTCGGCCGAGACATGGCCGGCGAGGCAATGGTCGAGCGCGCGCGGGTCCAGCGCCTTCAGCACGGCGGCGGCGGCGGTGACCACATAGCCGTCGAGCACCACGGGCACGCGCTGCATGCGGGCGGCGAGGATGGCACCGGCCATCGCCGCCACTTCGCGTCCGCCCAGCTTGCGCAGCACTTCCAGCGGGTCATCCAGATGGCCGCGCGCGCGCACCACCGCCGCCCGCACCGCCGCGATCTTGCGCTCCAACACTTCGCCCGTCGCCCCCGTGCCGGGGCCGACCCAGTCGGCGGCGTCCTCGCCATAAAGCCCGTGGAAGATCGCCGCCGCCACCGTGGTGTTGCCGATGCCCATTTCGCCGAGGCACAGCAGGTCCGGTTCGCCGGCCAGCGCCTCCATGCCGAAGGCCATGGTGGCGGCGCATTCGGCCTCGGTCAGCGCGTCCTGCTCGACGATATCAGGCGTCGGCAGGTCGAGCGCGAGGTCGAATACCCTCAGCCCGGCGCCGAACACACCGCAAATCTGGTTCACCGCCGCCTTTCCGGCCGTGAAGGTGGCGACCATCTGCTTGGTCACCTCGGAGGGGTAAGGCGAGACACCCCGCCCCGCCACGCCATGGGTGGCGGCGAACACCGCCACGGTCGGCCGGTTCACCTGCGGAATCTCCCGCCCCTGCCAGCCGGCGATGAAAAGCGCGATCTCCTCCAGCCGCCCCAGCGCGCCGGGCGGCTTGACCAATTGCCCCTGCCGGGCGCTCGCGGCGGCGCGGGCGGCAAGGTCCGGGCCCGGCATCTGGGCGACGAGGTTGCGGATATCGTCGAAGGGCAGGCCGGTGGCGGAGCGCAGCATGGGAAGCCTCAGCAGCAGGACGGGCGGCGGCGGGACGGAACACGCCAAACCGGACGAAGCGGGGCGAAGAAGTGTCGCCTCGGGCGCCAAGGCGGGGTAGACCCTCGCCGAGGGACGCGCAACCCTCAGCATTGCAGCCGCCTCCTCGGGAAGGCGCATGGAAGCGCGCGGACGCGCAAGAAGGGGATCACGGATGGAAGCCCGTAAGGAGGCCCCCTTGGCCGCGGCTCTCAATACCCCTGCCGCCGCGCCGCCGGCCTTTGACGCGGCGTTTCGCGACCGGCTCGACACGCTGTTCGCCTGGCGGCGCGATGTGCGCTGCTTCCGCACCGACCCGCTGGACGAGGAAACGGTGCACGCCCTGCTCGCCACCGCCTGCCGCGCGCCGAGCGTCGGCTACAGCCAGCCCTGGCGGCTGGTGCGCGTGCGTGCGCAGGCCCGCCGCGCCGCCATTCGCGCCCTGTTCGAGACCGCCAATGCGCAGGCTCTGGCGCAGCAGCCGACGGAACGGGCCAGCCTCTATGCACGGCTCAAGCTCGCCGGGCTGGACGACGCGCCGGAACATCTCGCCGTCTTCGTCGAGCCTGATCCCGCCGCCGGCCACGGCCTCGGCCGCGCCACCATGCCGGAGACGGTCGCCTATTCCGCCGTGCTCGCCATCCATACGCTGTGGCTGGCGGCAGCGGCGCGCGGCATCGGCGTCGGCTGGGTGTCGATCCTCGACCCGCCGGCGGTCGGCGCGGCGCTGGACGTGCCGCCGCACTGGCAATTGGTCGGCTATCTCTGCCTCGGCTACCCCGCCGAGGCCTCCCCCGTGCCGGAGCTGGAACGCGCGGGGTGGGAACGCCGCCGGCCGCTGGCCGAGCTTCTGGTCGAGCGCTGAAGGCAAACACGCATGCCCGTGCCCGTGCTCTCCGATGTGCCCGCCGCGCTGCGCTTTCTCTCGCGCCTGCCGGTGCGCCTTCCCTCCGAACCCCGTGAGGACGGCCCGCCGGATCTCGACCGGCTCGGCCCCGCTCTGCCGCTGGCCGGCGCGGTGCTGGGGCTGATCGCCGCCGCGGTGCTGCTGCTCGCCCATGCCGCCGGGCTGGGCGATTTTCTCGCCGCGACGCTGGCGGTCACCGTGCTGGTGGCGGTGACGGGCGCGCTGCATGAGGACGGGCTGTCGGATGTCGCCGACGCGCTCGGCGGCTGGACCGTGGAACGGCGGCTGGCGATCATGAAGGACAGCCGCGTCGGCGCCTTCGGGGTGTGCGCGCTCATCCTCGCCTTCGCCCTGCGCCTCGGGGCGCTGACGGAGCTGCTGGCCGTCGGCCCGGCGGTGGCGGCGGCGGGGCTCGTCGCGGCGGTCGGCGTCTCCCGCCTCGCCGGGCTGTGGATGCTGGCCGTCCTCCCCTTCGCCCGGACCGACGGCCTCGCCCGCAGCGCCGGGGTGCCAAGCGCGACGAGCCGGTGGCGCGCGCTCGGCGTCGGGCTCCTCATCGCTTTCGGCCTCATCGTCCACCCCATCGGCCTCATCGGTCTTCTCGTCGCGAGCGCTTTCGCGGTTGTGATCTTCCTCGGCGTGGTGCGCCTTGCGCGCGCCCAATTCGGCGGACAGACCGGCGATGTCGCGGGCGCCGCGACGCTTCTCGTCGAAATCGCCTTCCTCCTCGGCCTGCTCATTGTCGCGCATTGACCCTTTCTGCCCGCCGGGGCTTAACCGGATGGACAGGAAAATGCGTCAGGATGAGTCGTCCCTTAGCGTACCGAATCATGCCGCAAACCCTTTCCACACCTTGCGTTTCCGTCTGCACGCTGGATGCCGCGGGGCGGACCTGCCTCGGCTGCGGCCGCACTCTGGAGGAGATCGGCGCGTGGCCGGCGCTCAGCGAAACCGAGCGGCGCGCCATCATGGCCCGCCTGTCCGCCCGGCCGGCCGGAGCCGCGCAATGAACGCTGATCGCCTGATGTGGATCGTCGTCATCGGCCTCGCCGCCGGCATCGGCCTGGTCTTCTTCGCCTCGCGCTATGGCGATGTCGCGGGCCTTGGCGCTAACGACTTGGCGCAGCTTGTGTTTTACGGCTCGCTGCTGCTCGTCGTCGGCGCCAGCGTGTTCGCCACCTTCACCGGCAGGCTGGGCGAAGCGCTGCGCGCGGCCGGCCTGTGGCTGGCGATTTTCGCTGTTCTCGCCGTGGGTTACACCTACCGCATCGAACTCCACGCCGTCGCCTACCGCGTGCTGGCGGAACTCGCCCCGGGCTACGCGGTCCCGCTGGCCAGCGACGGTCCCGCCGTCGAGGTCGCCCGCGCCCGCGACGGCGATTTCAACGTCCGCGTCGAGATCAACGGCACGCGAATCCCCATGCTCGTCGACACCGGCGCCTCCAGCGTCGTGCTGACGCCGGAGGACGCGGTGGCGGTGGGCCTGCCGCTGGAATTCCTCAGCTATGACATACCGATAGACACCGCCAACGGCCGTGGCCGCGCGGCGGCGGTGGTGCTTCAGCGCATCGGCATCGCCGGCTCGATCGACGAGCGCGACGTGCCCGCCCTCGTCGCCAGCCCCGGTACGCTCAAGCATAGCCTGCTCGGCATGACCTTCCTCTCCCGCCTCGGCAGTTTCGAAATTCGCGGGGAAAAGCTGGTGATGCGGGCGAAGGTGGTGGACTAGGATCCAGCGAGGTCTGCCAATCCGCCTCCGCGCGCCGGCGTCGAAAAACCGGCCCCAATGACGTAAGATGGCGAAATTCCGCGCCTCAGGGCCGCCAAACCGCTTGAAGCAACGATTTATGTCGACAAATCCGCCGCGTACCTTCTCGGTCGCCCCTATGATGGACTGGACCGACCGGCACTGCCGGGCGTTCCACCGGGTGCTTTCGGCGCGCGCGCTGCTTTACACGGAGATGGTGACGGCGAATGCGGTGATCTTCGGCGATCGCGACCGGCTGCTCGGCTATTCCCCGCAGGAGCACCCCATCGCCCTGCAGCTCGGCGGGTCGGACCCCGAGGCGCTGGCCAAGGCGGCGGCGATCTGCGCGGACTGGGGGTATGACGAGATCAACCTCAATGTCGGCTGTCCCTCGGACCGTGTGCAGGGCGGCAATTTCGGCGCCTGCCTGATGCGCGATCCCGCTCTCGTCGCCTCCTGCGTCGCGGCGATGAAGGCGGAGGTGGCGCTCCCGGTCACGGTGAAATGCCGCCTCGGCGTCGACGAACAGGACCCGGAAGAGGCGCTCGACGCCCTCGCCGACTCCGTGCTCGCGGCGGGGGCGGACGGGCTCATCGTCCATGCCCGCAAGGCCTGGCTGCAAGGACTCTCCCCGAAGGAGAACCGCGACATTCCCCCGCTCGACTATGATCGGGTATACCGGCTCAAGGCCCGCCTGCCCGGCGCGCCCATCAGCCTCAATGGCGGGCTCACCACGCTGGAGACGGCGCAGGCGCAGCTTGCTCATGTCGATGGGGTGATGCTGGGCCGCGCCGCCTATCAGCAGCCGGAACTGCTGCTGCGGGTCGATAGCCTGTTCTTCGGCGAGGCGGACGGGCACGCCGACGCCTTCGCGGCGGTGGAAGCGTTCGAACCTTACATCGCCGCCCATCTCGCGGCAGGCGGGCGGCTGCACGACATCACCCGCCACATGCTCGGCCTGTTCCCCGGCCGTCCCGGCGCGCGTGCCTATCGCCGCCACCTTGCCATTGAGGGTGTCAAGCCGGAAGCGGGGCTCGATGTGCTGCGAATTGCCGTCAATGAGGTCCGCCGGGCCGAAGAACGCCGGTCGCTTGTGGCGTGAATCCGTGCCATCACGGCGGGCCGATGGAACGGCGTGACGTGGTGGCGTGATGGTACAGGCGATTCCTCTCGAACATCTGGTGTGGCTTTCCGGCGTGCTGCTGGTGGCGGGGCTGGCCACCGGCATTCTCGCCGGCCTGTTCGGCATCGGTGGCGGCGCCATCGTCGTGCCGGTGCTGTACGAGGTGTTCGGCGCGGTGGGGGTCGACGATTCCGAGCGCATGCATCTCTCGGTCGGGACCGCGCTCGCCATCATCGTGCCGACCGCGCTGCGCTCCTATTTCGCCCATCGGCGCCGCACCAAGATCGACAATTCCATCATGCGGCAATGGGCGGCCCCGCTGATCGCCGGCGTGGTGGCGGGCACCGCGCTGGCGGCGGTGTCGCCGGATGTGGTGCTGAAGATCGCCTTCGTTCTGTTCGCGGCACTGATGTCGTCGAAGCTGCTGTTCGGCCGGGATCACTGGGTGCTGGCGGAGACGCTGCCGGGCCGCCTGCCGATGACGCTCTACGGCTTCGGCATCGGCGCGTCGGCGCCGCTGATCGGCATTTCCGGCGGCGGCATCGCCACCGTGGTGCTGACTCTCTACCGGGTGCCGATCCATACCGCCATCGCCACCTCGGCCGGGCTTGGGGCGCTGATCGCGGTGCCGGGCACGCTGGGCTACATCGTCAGCGGCATCCCGCATCTCGACGATCTGCCGCCCTTCTCGCTCGGCTATGTCTCTCTGCCGGGTCTGGTGCTGGTGGGCGGCATCGCCACGCTGGCGGCGCCGCTGGGGGCGCGGCTGGCGCACGGCTTCACCAAGCGCCAGCTTGAAGTCGGGTTCGGCCTCTATCTGCTCATCGTCGGACTGCGCTTCGTGGTGGCGCTGGTGGCGGGGTGACGCCGCCCGGTCTTACCGGGCGGCCTGGCTCCCCCGCGTTCCGTGCTGTGCCCCGACTGAAGGAGAGGCCCCTGCCCTCACTTCAGCGACAGCCAGATCGTCTTGGTCTGCAGATACTGGTCGATGGCCTCGGTGCCATTGTCGCGCGCCATGGAGCCGGAGCGCTTGTAGCCGCCGAAGGGGGTGGTCACATTGCCTTCGCTGAAGCCGTTGATCGCCACCGTTCCGCACGGCAGGCGCTTGGCGAGGTGGAAGGCCTTGTCGATGTCGCGGGTAAAGATGGTGGCGTGCAGGCCGTAATCCGTGTCGCGCGCAATGGCGAGCGCCTCGTCGACCCCGTCGACCGGGATCACGCCCAGCACCGGGCCGAAGATCTCCTCGCGGGCGATCCGCATCTGCGGGTCGACATTGTCGAACACCGTGGGGTCGACGAAGGCGCCGGCAAGCCCCTCGCTGGCGCCGCCGCCGGCGAGGGTCTGCGCGCCCTCCGCCTTGCCGATCTCGATATAGGACAGCACCCGCTCCTTGTGCTCGGCGCTGACCATGGAGCCGAGATCGGTCGCCGGGTCGAGCGGGTCGCCGACCACCAGCGCCCGCGTCTTTTCCAGCACCCGGTCGAGAAAGGCGTCCTTCACCTTGCGATCGACGATCTGGCGCATATTGGCCGAGCAGTTCTGCCCGCCATTCCAGAACGCGGCATTGATGGCGGAGGACACCAGCGTGTCGTCAATGTCGGCATCGTCCAGCACGATCATCGGGCTCTTGCCGCCCATTTCCAGCCCGACCGGCTTGAGATTGCTTTCGCTGGCATAGTTCAGGAAATAGGCGCCGACCTCGGTGGAGCCGGTGAAGGACACCGCGTCGATATCGTTATGGCGGCCAATGGCCTGCCCGGCCGTCTCGCCGAAGCCGGGCACCACGTTCAGCACACCGGGCGGTAGGCCGGCCTCCATGGCAAGTTCCGCGAGCCGCAGCGCGGAAAGCGGGGTCTGCTCCGCCGGCTTCAGCACCGCCGAGCAGCCGACGGCCAGCGCCGGCGCCAGCTTCCACGCCGCCATCAGCAGCGGAAAGTTCCATGGCAGGACGAGGCCGACAACGCCGATCGGCTCCTTGACGATCATGGCGACGACTTTTTCGGCGGTCGGCGCCACCTTGCCGAACGCCTTGTCGGCGAGTTCGCCATACCACTGGAAGAAGGTCGGCACCTCGTGGCTGATCTCGTTCAGGCAGTCCTTGATGGTCTTGCCGCTGTCGAGGCTCTCCAGCACCGCGAGTTCCTCGGCGTTGGCGCGCACGAGATCGGCGAGCTTCAGCAGCACCGCCTTGCGCTGCTCCGGCGCGGCGCGCGACCAGTCGCCGGCCTCGAACACACGGCGCGCCGCCTTTACCGCGCGGTCGACATCCACCCCGTCGCAGGCGGCGACCGTGCCGAGCCGCGCCCCGGTGGCCGGGTCGACATTCTCGAACACCTCTCCCGACGCCGCCGCCGTCCAGTCGCCGTCGATGAAGGCGTGGCTGGGCAGGGTGAGGCGTCCGGCGATCATGCGGTACTGCTCGGCGGATTTATAGGCGCTCATCGGGCGGGTCTCCGGGGGATGGGGCGGTCAGGCGGCAAGCGGAACGAGGGCGGGCAGGCGGAAGCGTGCGGCGAGCGCGGCGAGGGAGTCGGCGATACCGTCATGCAGCGCGACGCCCTCGTCGAGCGCCCGGCGTTTGCGGGCGAGGCCCGCCTCGCCGGGCAGGCGCACGCGCGGCGCGCCTTCCGGCACGCGCGAGGCGCGGCAGGCGTCGGCAAGCCAGCCGGTCTGGCGGGTGAAGCCGTCGAGCCCGCCGAAGGCGGCCGGCGACAGGGCGAGGACCAGCACGCTGGCACCCCAATCGCGCGGCGCCTCGGCGCGGCCATAGCCGCTGAGCCCCTGCGTCATCGCCTCCACCATGAGCGACAGGCCATAGCCCTTATGGCCATGGTCGAGCCCACCGATCGGCAGGATCGAGCCACCCTCTTTGAGCGCGACCGGATCGTCGGTGGCGTTGCCGTCGCGGTCCTTGAGCCACGCGCCCGGCAGACGCTCGCCGGCGGCGCGCGCCCGCCCGCACATGGCGGCAGTGGTGATCGAAGTGGAGACGTCGATCAGGATCGGATCCGGCTCGGCGGGAATGCCGGCGGCGATCGGGTTCGGCGTCATCACCGGGGTCAGCCCGCCGAACGGCGCGACATGGGCGTCGCTGGGGTCGGAGGAATAGACGAGCGTGAGCATTCCCGCCCGCGCCGGCGCTTCCAGAAAGGTGGCGAGGCAGGCAATGTGGTGGCTGCGCCGCAGCGCGATGGCGCCGATGCCGAAAGTGGCGGCGCGGCGCACGGCTTCCTCCACCGCCAGACGCGTGGTCCAGATGCCGGGCAGCCGCCGTGCGTCCCAGGTCGCGACGGCAGCCTGATCGGCGATCACCGCCGGCCGGCCCTCGCGCTCCATGGTGCCATTGTCGAGTTCCTCGACATAGTCGGCCAGCAGCGCCAGCCCGTGGGTGGTGTGGCCGAGCAGGTCCGCCTCCACCAGCCCGAGCGCCACCGAAGCGGCCGGCTCGGCGGGCAGGCCGGCCTGCACCAGCGCCGTCTCGGCAAGGGAGAGAAGATCGCGATACGCGAAACGCGGCGTCATGAAAGGCCCTTCGGAAAACTGCGCTCAGTGGCGGCGCAGCGTGATGTGCCAGGGGATCAGCAGCTTCTCCGCCAGCGAGACGGCGCCGAACAAAGCGAGGCCGAGCAATGTGAGGAAGAAGATGCCGGCAAAGGCGAGATCGGGCCGCATGTTTCCGGTCGCGATCTGGATGTAGAAGCCGAGCCCCTGGTCCGAGCCCATGAACTCGGCGATGGTCGCGCCCACGGTCGCGTTCAGCGCCGCATATTTGAAGCCGACGAAGCACTGCGGCAGGGCGGCGGGCAGCCGCACCTTCCAGAAGGTGCGCAGCGGACCTGCCCCGGTGGAACGGCAGAAGCGGGTGAGTTCGTCGGACAGCGAGCCGAAAGCATGGATCGCGTTCAGCGCGACGGGGAAGAAGCACACCAGCACGACGATGATGACCTTGGGCAGCAGCCCGAAGCCGAGCCAGGCGATGAACAGCGGCGCGAAGGCGATCTTCGGCACCATCTCCAGGCTGACAAGGAACGGGTAGACGGTGCGCTGCAGCGGCTTCCAGAAGGCGATGGCAAGGCCCACCGGCACGCCGACGCAGATGGCAAGGGCGTAGCCGATCAGGCTCTCCGCGCCGGTGATCAGCGTGTAGTCCAGCAGCCGGGGAATATCCGCCCAGCCATTGGCGGCGATCTGCGAGGGCGTGGGCAGGATGTAGCCGGGGATCTTGAAGATCACCACGGAATATTCCCACACCAGGAAGAAGCCGATGAAGAAGGCGGCGAAGGGCCAGGAGACGCGCAGCGCCAGGGCGACCCGGGCGGCGACCCGCGTGGCGAGGCGTGCGGCGAGGCCGGGTTCGGGCGGCATGCTAGAGGACACCATAGTCATGGAAGATCCCCTGAATCTCGCGGACATACTGGGTGAACCGGGCGCTCGCCTTCACTTCGAGATTGCGCGGCCAGGGCAGGTCGATGTCGATGCGGCGCTCGATCCTGCCCGGGCGCGGCGTCACCACGCAGACGGTGGAGGAAAGCTGCACCGCCTCCTCGATGGAGTGGGTGACGAACACCACCGTCGGCCGCTTCTGCATCCACAGCGTCTGCAGGTCGCTGCGGATGCTCTCGCGCGTCATGGCGTCGAGCTTGCCGAGCGGCTCGTCGAACAGCAGCGTGTCCGGCTCGTGCACCAGCGCCTGGCAGAAGGCGGCGCGCTGCTGCATGCCGCCGGAAAGCTCATAGGGATGGCGGCGCTGGAAACCGTCCAGCTTCACCGAGCGCAACAGGTCGCGAATGCGGTCGGCATAGTCGCGCGGGTCCAGCCCGCGCAGTTCAAGCTGCAAAGCGACATTGCCCTCCACGGTGCGCCAGGGCACCAGCGTGTTGTCCTGGAACATGATGCCGATATCGGTGCGCGGCCCCTCGACCTTGCGGTCGTCGAAGAAGATCTCGCCCCGGCTCGCGTCCAGCAGGCCGGCGATCATCAGCATGAGGGTGGACTTGCCGCAGCCCGACGGGCCGAGCAGCGAAACGAAGCTGCCGGATTCGATGGTCAGGTCGACCGGACCGAAGGCGTGCACCGCCGCCGGACCGACGCCGAACGTCTTTGTCAGCGACCGGATGTCGATCGTTGCTCCCATGACGCGTCTGCACTCCCTGAGATACGGAACGGGCGGAGAGGTTCTCCCCGCCCGCGCGGGCTCGCAAGTCTCTACTTCGGCAGGAAATCATTGGTGTAGAAGAAGCTCGCCGGCTCCTTGGTCTCAAGGCCGTTATACTTCTTCATCAGCTCGATCATGTCGTTCCAGTCGGCGGGAACGTTCATGCCGAGCACCTTGCCGGTATTGGCCTTGGAGTAGAGCACGTCGAGGGTCACCTTCTGCACCTCGGCCGCCTGCTTCTTTCCGGCTTCCTCGTTCATGGTGCCGCCGACGATGTCACCCATCGCGTTGACCGCCGCCTGCGGGTCGGCCTCCGCCGCCTTGTAGGACTTCACCGTCGCGGCGAGGAAGCGCCGCACCAGATCCGGGTTCTTCGCCACCGTCTCCCTGGAGGTGACGATGCAATAGCCGACCTGATTCACGCCGAATTCGGAATAGGGAAAGGTGATGGGTTGCGCCCCGCCGGCCGCCTTGATCTCGGCCGGCTTGTCGTCAAGGCCGCCGAGCATGCCGACCGTGCCGCCGGCGCCCTGCAGATAGCTCGACACCAGCGCGCCGTCCGGCACATTGATGATGCCGACATCGCCTTCGGCAAGGCCGGCATTCTTCAGCACCAGCGGAAAGAAGGTGTTCACCCCGGCATTGGAAGTGGTGAGCAGCTTCTTGCCCTTGAGGTCGGTGATCTTGGAGACGCCGGCATCCGGGCGCACGATGATGGCCTCCGTCCCCATCGCGTCGATGACGGCGACCGAGATCAGCGGCGCGCCCTTGGCGGCAAGGTTCACCAGCCCGGCGCAGGAGCCGTAGGAGAAGGTGCTGTCGCCATTGGCGACCAGCCGGTGCGCCGAGCCCGAGCCGTTGCCGGAGCGGATGTCGAGATTGATCCCGGCATCCCTGAAATAGCCGCGGTCCTTGCCGAGGGCGAAAGCCGCGTGTGAGCCGTACCACATCCAGTTGAGCCGAAGCCTCACATCGTCGAGGGCCTTGGCCTGACCGGCACCGAACAGGCTGACGGCAAGAAGCGCCGCGCCGGCAAGTCGCTTTCCGAGTGTTGCAGACATGATCATTGCGATCCCCGCTCTGGTTATTGCTTGTGCGATACTGACGTCGCTCAGACCGGCAGGCAGCCGGGGCCGAGCGCTTCGTAAGTCTTGTAGGACAGAACGAATTCCTGGTGCCCGAGCGCTTCGGACTTGGTCGGCGCGCCCGAAGCCGCGGCGATGACGGCGTCCACCAGATGGCGGCCGACATCCTCCACCGTCTCCACGCCATCGGCGATCGTGCCGCCATTGACGTCCATGTCGCCTTGCATGCGGCGATAGGTACGCGAGTTCGACACGCCCTTGATGACCGGGGCCACGGCCTGCCCGACAACGGAACCGGCGCCGGTCGTGAACAGGATCAGATGGCAGCCGCTCGCCACCATCTCGGTGATGGTCTGGGTGTCGTTGATGTTGGGAATGCCGTAGCGCACCGGCCCGTCATTCACCGTGTCCATGAGATAAAGGCCGGGCCCGGCTGGGCGCACCCCCGGCTTCAGCAGGCCGCGGATCGGGCGCGAGCCGCTCTTGGCATAGGCGCCGAGCGATTTTTCCTCCAGCGTCGACAGCCCGTATTTGATGTTGCCGCCGCCGAAGCTGCCATGGCCGAGCGCGGTATAATACGCGTCCGCCTTGCGCACCGCGCCGCGCAACGCCTCCGCGAGTTCCGGCGTGGTGGCGCGGCGGGCCATATGCTCCTCGCAGCCGATCAGCTCGCAGGTCTCCTCGAACATCACGGTCGCGCCGGCATCGACCAGAAGGTCGCTGGCATGGCCGACCGCCGGGTTGATCGTCACCCCGGACAGGCCGTCCGAACCGCCGCATTTGGTGCCGATGACGAGATCGCTGAGCGCGACCGGCACGCTCTCCATGGCCGCGAGGGCGGTGAGCTGTTCCGCCACCCAGGAGCGCCCCTGCGCCACCGTGGCGGCGGTGCCGCCGCAGGCCTGAATGGTCAGCAGTTCGACCGGCCGTCCGCTGGCGGCGATCGCCGCCTTGAGACGGCTGCGCTGGAATTCCTCGCAGCCGAGCGAGACCAGCAGCACCGCGCCGACATTGGGATGGGTGGTAAGGGCGGTCATCACCCGCTCGGCATAGTCGCTGGGGTAGCAGCCGGGAAAGCCGATCAGCTGCGCGCCTTCCATTTGATGCGGCGCCGCGATCATGCGGGCGACATGGTGGGCGCACTCCACGAGATAGGCGACCAGCACATAGTTGCGGATGCCCTTGCGGCCATCCTGGCGACGAAATCCGCGCATGCCGGCACGCGGGGCAGAGGTGGCGAGGCTACTCATAATGGTCCTCGTCATTGTTGAGGTAGCGGCTGGCGACGTTGTGGACGTGGACGAGACGCCCCTGCCCGATCGCCGCCCGCGTGACCGCCACCTTCATGGCGAACCGCACGATGTCCTGACCCTCGCCGATGTCGCCCAGCGCCAGCTTGTGGCCCTGGGGGATATCTTCCAGCGCCTGCAGCGATACGCCGGTGAGCGTCGCGGCCCGCTCGCCGGCGCGGATGTCGCGCAGCGCGATGCCGACATTGTCGCCGGCAGCCAGGATGATGAGGTTCGCCGCGCCCGCCATGGTGCCCCTCAGCCGGCCACGAGATTGGGCGTGCCGATGCGGCGCATCATGTCGAGCGTCGCCGCGCGGTAATGCGGGCGGGCGTCGCGCGTCGGCGGGCGGCAGCGGCTGGAGGGCAGGCCGACGAGTTCCATGCACAGCTTGTCGAGATAGCCGTCGCCGCTGGTGAAATCGCGCTCGATCTCGACCCAGAGCTTGTAGAACGGCATGGCCTCTTCCACGAGCATGCGCGCCACTTCGGTGTAGTTGCCCGCGCCGATCTCGCGCACCAGCTTCAGCCCCCATTCGGGCCAGAAATTGCACAGATGCACCTCGAACGCCTTGGCGCCGAGCGCGGGCATGGCGCTGAAGGCGAAGAACAGATTGTTGTCGATGATGGTGAAGCGCTTGGAGAAATGCGCCGCCACGCTCTCGAATTCCATCGCGTCGGTGCGCGGGGTCGCCCATTTCAGGCCGACCACATTCGGGATCTCCGCCAGCCGCTCCACCATCCGGAACGAGATGTTCGTGGTGTTCCAGAAGGTGTTGTAGATGATGATGCCGATCTCCGGCGCCGCTTCCGCCGCCGCGCGGACGAACTCCTCGAAATCCGCCTCGGTATGGCTGAAATAGAACGGGCACGACACCTGGATGAAGTCCGCCCCGATGCGCTGGGCGGCCTTGGCGAGACGGATCAGTTCCAGCGTGCTCGTGGTCTGCGCGCCCATCGCCACCGGGACGCGGCCGCCGACCTCGTCGATGACGATCTCCGCCACCCGCACCCGCTCGTCGAAGGTCATGGTGGAAAAATCGCCCGCCGCGCCGCCGGCGAGGAACACGGCCGTCTCGGCGGTCAGCCCGCCATTGATGAGGAAGCGCACATAGGTGCGCAGCGCGGCCTCGTCGACGGGAAACCCTTCCTCGTCGCGGAAGGGCGTCGGCACCGTGACATAGCAGCCTTCGAGCTTTTTCTTGAGAATTTCCGTCTGCACGTCACCACTCCGCAGCTCGCGGCAGCCACGCGTCATCCCGCGCCCACGGCCGGACGGCCGCAGACGTTCACGGACGAAAGCGTCGCGTGCGCACTCAAATGTCGTGTCAACAAATCCCGGCGCCGAGGGGCCCGCCAGCGGTTCCCCGGATCATTCCGTGGCCTCATAGTGACGGCAAAACGCCGAACGAGTTGACATATCTGGCCTCATTTTTGATGTTTCTGGTCAGCCCGGCGACGACGAGACCCCCCATGCCCAGCCCCTCGCCTGCCACGGACTCCCCCGGCCTGCGCGAGGGCGGGGTCCCCGCGTTCAATTTCATCCTGCAGCCGGAATTTCCGCTGAACGCGCTGGTGCTGGCGAGCGAGGCGCTGCGCATCGCCAACCAGAACAGCGGGCGCGAAATGTTCCGCTGGCGCTTCGTCTCCGAGGACGGGGCGCCGGTACGGGCCAGCAACGGGCTGTGGATGTCGGCGGATGACAGCCTGCAGTCCATGCCGGCCGCCGATTTCTATCTCGTTTTCGAGGGCAATTTGCCGATGCAGCGCAATTCCTCGAAGCTGCTCAGCCAGTTGCGCACCGCCGCCCGGTTCGGCGCGTCCATCGGCGCGGTCGATACCGGCACCTTCGCCCTCGCTCAGGCCGGGCTCATCGACAAGCGCGAGGTCGTGCTGCACTGGGAGGCGGTGCCGACCTTCCGCGAGCGTTTCCCCGGCGTCGGTGTGAACGGACAGATCTACCTGATCGACGGCCAGCGCCTCACCTGCGCCGGCGGCATCGCCACGCTCGACATGATGCTCGATCTCATCGGGCGGCTGAAAACGCCTACCCTGGCGAGCGAGGTGGCCAATGCGCTGGTCTACGCGCCCCGCCCGGCCGCCACACCGCAGCGGCTCGACGACGCGCCGGCCGCCGCCGCCCCGGCCCTGTCCGACCGGATCGTGGCGCTGATGGAGCGCAATCTGGATTTCCCCCTGCCGCTGGACGACATCGCGGAAGCTCTGGCGGTGTCACCGAAGACGGTGCAGCGCGAATGCCGCCGCTCCTTCGACGAGACGCCGATGCGGCTTTACCTGCGCATCCGCCTGCAGGCCGCCCGCAACATGCTGTTCTATGAGGAATTCGGCATCAAGGATGTCGCCACCGCCTGCGGCTTTTCCTATCCCAGCGTTCTGTCGCGCGCGTTCCACGCGCAATTCGGCATGACGCCCCGCGACTTCCGCACCTCGCTGCGCCGGCAGCAGAACCAGACCTACCGCCCGGAAGTGCGGCGCCTGTCGATCACGCCACCCGGCCGGGTCTCCGGCCGCGCCTGATCGCCCGGATCGCAGCAGGACACGAATGTCGTTTTATCGACATTTCTTTAGAGAAAACGCTCAAAAGGCGACGCGCATAACCGCCATCGCGTTCCTCCCATGTGAAGCGCGCAGAGGCATTTCCGGGCGCCGCCAGCAACGATGCGGCGGATATGGGCCAGCCCCGGAACGTCACGGCACGGCCCGCCCCCAGGCCGTGCGATACGCTCCTATCGTCATAAAAGACGAATCTTTTCAGCTATATGGACTTTCGTCTGAGAATATCTGGGCGCCCCTTGCCCGCGATAAGACCCCTGCGGCGGCGCCACCTCGGCGGTCTCTGTGTTGGCAAAAAGCCACACAGGGCACGCGGCCCGACCGCGAGGGTGCCTGAGCACCGTCGCCATGTCTGACCACCCCAAAAATGTAATCTAAGTGACATACTGATCTGCCAAATCGACAGTCCTCGATCAACGCCGACCGAAATCCGGGAGCCAGTGTCGCTTTCCGGGCCGGGCGCGGCACTCCGGGCGCATGGGGACTGCATGATGACTCTTGGGAAAACCCGCCACCGACGTGACTTCAGCCTCGCCACACTCACCTCCCGCCTCCTGTGCGGGGCGGCGATGACGGTGTTCGGCACCGTTGCCGCCCAGGCGGAGGACGGAACGCTCCGCATCCTGACGCTGAACACCTGGGGCGACCAGTACGCCAACAATCTCGGCGTCACCTCGGACTTTTTCATCAACGGCAATTACGACATCATCGCCCTGCAGGAATCGCGCACCAATACCAAGTACATTCCCGGCCTGACGCAGATGCTCGGCGACGCCGGCCTCGGCACCTATGCCGGCACGCAGATCAGCGATGTCAGCGTGCTCAGCCGGCTGTCCGGCAGCTTCGGCTCCAGCTCGCTCGGCGATGCCGTCGCCTATCAGAAGATCGATGCGCAGAACGGCGTGCCGCAGACCATCATCGGCTCGGTGCATCTCAACTATTACGACGAGCCCAATGCCCGCCTCAACGAGGTGAAGGGCATGAACAGCTGGGCGGCGGGCTCCGACACGCCGATCATTCTCGTCGGCGACTTCAATGCCGGCGACGTGTCCGAGCGCGGCCTGCACAATGCCGATCAGCAGTCCTATCTCTTCGCCCGCACCATCGTCGACAGCGGCTCCTCGGCGCTGTGGAAGCAGCTGGCCAAGGAATACACCCCGGAAGGCAAGGCGAGCCAGTATGAGGCCTACGCCGCCTCGATGCAGGTGGTGGACGGCAATGGCACGGTGCATTACCGCAACGTGATCCAGGCCTATTTCGACGCCAACCGCAGCGAGTTCCCCGGCAAGACCAGCATCTCGCAGCTCAGCTGGCGCCAGTGGGAACAGATCATCGCCAAGGACATGGCGCAGAACGGCATCACCTTCGAGGACGAGACCTATCCGGTGGCCTCGAACACGCCGGTGACGATGAACGTGCTGAAGAAGCAGTACATGCTGCTGACCACCGCAGCGGAGCGCGAGCCCTTCGCGCCGCATGAGCTGAAGGACGGCACCACCACCTGGCCCTCGGCCGGCGAGGATGCCACCAACACCTGGACCAGCTGGGACCGGGTGACGATCGACCATTTCATGGTCTCCCGCCCGTTCGGCAAGTGGTACACCATCGTTGACGATCCCAAGGACGCCTATACCGGCGTGCTCGACGATGTCGGCTTCATCAATGACGGCAGCGCTCCGCTGGCCGACCATGAGCCGGTGGCCCACACGCTCAAATGGATCGGCCCGGCGCTGGAGACCTATACCGAGACGGTGGACAGCAAGGACGTCGAGAAAACCCGCCTCGTCTGGGGTTCCGACGCCACCGTGTTCGCGGAGAAGAACAAGGAATTCTACCTCACGCGCAACAATATGCGCACCGATGTCTATCTCGGGCAGATCTCCGACGAGAACGGCAATCCGATCCTTACCGGCCTGACGCTGGAAGAAAAGAAGACGCTGCTGGACTGCAAGAGCACCGACCCGCGCTTCCAGCAGGCGATCCGCGACTACTGCATCGACGATCACAGCTTCATCGGCCAGACGCTGGTGACCGATGCCGGCACGCTCATCGTCGACGAGGACGCCGCCCTCGGCACCTCGGCGGCCAGCCTGCATCTCGACAATGGCACGCTGCGCATTGCCGGCACGGCCATGACGCTGCTCGACCGCGCGGTCGTGCTGGAAGCCGGCGGTGGCGGCATCGAAGTCGCCGCGGCGGACAACGCCGTGGCGATCGGCCGGGTGATTTCCGGCACCGGCAGCCTGACGAAGCTGGGCGAGGGTGCGCTCGGCCTGTTCGGCCAGAACACCTATAGCGGCGAGACCAAGGTCGAAGAGGGCCTGCTGGTGGTCAACGGGTCGATCGCCACCTCGTCCCTGACCACCGTTTTCGACGGCGCCGCCCTGGCCGGCACCGGCACGGTGGGCCATCTGCGCGTCGCCTCCGGCGGCACGCTCGCGCCCGGCCAGTCCATCGGCACGCTCAATGTGGCGGGCAACCTGACCTTCGCCGCCGGTTCCATCTATCAGGTCGAACTCAACGCCGAGGGCAAGAGCGACCTCGTCGCCGTCACCGGCGCCACCACCATCGAAGGCGGCAGCGTGATCGGCATCGCGGCCGGCGGCAACTATCTGCCCGAAACCGCCTACACCATCCTCACCTCGGCCGGCGGCATCGAGGGGACGTTCGCCGACGTCACCTCCAACCTCGCCTTCCTCGACCCGACGCTGGCCTATGGCGCGACCGACATCCGGCTCACCATGGCGCGCAACGACACCGCCTTCGACAAGGTGGGCTACACCAGCAACCAGCAGGCGGCGGCGCGCGGCGCCGAAAGCCTCGGCTATGGCAATGCGCTCTACAACGCCATCGTCATGCAGGACGCGGCGACGGCGCGGGGCATCTTCAGCCAGATCGGCGGCGAGGTGCACGCTTCCACTTCCGGCGTGCTGGTCAGCACCAGCCGCTTCGTCCGCGACGCGATGGATGACCGGCTGCGTGCCTCGGCGGGCGAGATGCTGATTTCCGACATGGCCGTGGCCAGCCTCGACACCAAGGCGCCTCGCCCGGTGGCGGCGGATACCAAGGGCGTCGCCATGTGGATGCGCGGCTTCGGCAGCTGGAACGCGGTCGACGGCGACAGCAACGCCGACGGCCTCACCAGCAACACCGGCGGCGTCCTCGGCGGCCTCGATGCCGGCCTGCCCGGCAACTGGCGCGTGGGCATGCTGGCCGGCTACAGCCAGACCTCGGTCAGCCTCGACGACCTCGCCGCCAGCGCGGACAGCGACAACGTCCATCTCGGCCTCTATGCCGGCACGCAGGCCGGCCCGGTCGGGGTGCGCCTCGGCGCCGCCTATACCTGGCACACCATCGACAGCCTGCGCCAGGTCAACATCCCGACCATCAGCGAGCGGCTCACCGCCGATTACGATGCCGCGACCTCGCAGGTCTTCGGCGAACTCGGCTACCGCTTCGAGAACGGCACGGCGGTGTTCGAACCCTTCGTCAATCTCGCCTATGTCCACTTCAGCAATGACGCCTTCGCCGAGCAGGGCGGGGTCACCGCGCTGGGCGGGCAGAGCGACAGCCTCGACACCTTCTTCACCACGCTGGGGCTGCGCGCGTCCACGAGCTTCAACGTCGGGGGGATGCAGGCCACGCTGCACGGAACCGTCGGCTGGCAGCATGCTTCGGGCGACATCACGCCCGACGCCTCGCTCGCCTTCGTCGGCGGCGACGTGTTCTCGGTCGCCGGCGCGCCGATCGCGGAAAATGTCGCGGTGCTCGGCGCGCGGATCGAGTTCGCCGCCACGGAACATGCTACCGTCAGCATCGGATATGACGGGCAGTTCGGCTCCGGCCAGAGCGACAACGGCCTCACGGGGACGCTGAGCGTCAAGTTCTGACGCACGGCCCTTCCGTTTCATCCTCTGCCGGCCGGATCATGCCTCCGGCCGGCACCGAGCCGTCTCGACCCATGCGGCGCCTGATGGACGCCGCATGGGTCGCTGACTATTGTGACGCTGTGCTTTCGAGAGCCGACATGCTGATGCGCGACGACGAGCGGGACGACGAGGGCAAGAAGGCGCGCCGCCGCGCCTTCCTGGTGCAGTATCTCGACCAGAACCGCTACATCTCGATCGAGGAGATCGCGAGCCGCTTTTCGGTGACGACCCAGACCGCCCGGCGCGACATCGTCGCGCTGGAGCTGGAGGGCAAGGTGCGCCGGCTGCATGGCGGCGCCGTGGCCTCGACCCCCATCGATCCCACCGTCTACCGGCAGCGCCGCATCGCCAATGCGCAGGCCAAGGAGGCCATCGGCGCCGCCGTCGCCCGGCTCGTGCCCAACAATGCCTCGGTCTTCCTCGACACCGGCACGACCTGCGAGGCGGTGGCCCGCGCGCTCATCGACCACACGGCGCTGCGCATCGTCACCTACAGCCTGCGCGTCGCCTCGACGCTGAGCGACCGCACCGATTTCACCATCGCCGTCCCCGGCGGCTTCGTCCGGCAGGTGGATGGCGGCGTGTTCAGCCAGACCTCGGCCGAGTTCATCCAGGCGTTCAAATTCGACTTCGTCGTCATTTCGGTCAGCGGCATCGACGAGGATGGCGATATCGGCGATGACGATTATGCCGAAGTCGCTGCCGTGCGCGCCGCGATGATGCAGGCGGGGCGGGTGATCCTCGCCATCGACAGCAGCAAGTTCGGCCGGCGCGGGCTGGTTCGGCTGGGATCGCTGCGCGACATCGATCTGCTGGTCACCGAGGCCGCGCCGGTCGGCGACCTCGCCAGCGTCGCCGAGAAGAGCGGGGTCAAGCTCCACCTCGCGCGGATGGAGCCGGCCTGAGCGCGCCTTGCCGAATGGCCCCTCTCGCCGACCGATCCGCCGGGATCGACAGGTAAAACGCGCGACTTCCCATAGAATTACCTCGCCTCACTACTTGGCTGCCGCAGATATCGATTGCCGAGATAATATCGGAACGATGGCCGGGATTGCCTGTTGGTCTGCGAGCGTGCGCCTGTTTCGGTGCGCCGCCACGCCAACACTTACAGCCATCACGCGGCGGTCCCGACCGGGGACCGGCCGCCCCGGCATATCCTGGAGGTTCAGATGTTCTACACCGACGGCAAGCTGCAATATCCGGTGCGCGTCGAGAAACCCGATCCGGTCTTCGCCCGCGCGCTGCAGCAGGCGATTGGCGGGGTGGAGGGCGAAATCCGCGTGGCCATGCAGTACATGTTCCAGGCCTTCGGCGCCCGTGGCCCGGTGAAGTATCGCGACATGCTGCTCAACACCGCGACGGAAGAACTGGGCCATATCGAGATGCTGGCGACGGCCGTGGCGCTGAACCTCGAGAACGCGCCGCTGTCGCTCCAGGAGGAAATCTCGGCGGATGCCGTCGGCGGTGGCGTGCTGAACGGCATGGATTTCCGCCATCTTCTCTCCACCGGCCTCGCAGCGCTGCCGGCCGACGCCAATGGCGTGCCGTTCTGCGCCTCGCATGTCTACGCCTCCGGCAACATCGCCGCCGACATGTATGCCAATGTGACGGCGGAAGCCTCGGGCCGCGTGCTGGCGGTGCGGCTCTACAACATGACCGACGATCCCGGCATGAAGGACATGCTGTCCTTTCTCATCGCCCGCGACACCATGCACCAGCAGCAATGGCTGGCGGCGATCGAGGAACTGGGCGGCGCCGCGGCGCTGCCGATCCCCGACAGCTTCCCGCAGGAGCAGGAGAACCGCGATTTCTCCTATGTCTATCTCGGCCACATGACCGACGGCACCATTCCCGAGGGCCGCTGGTCCTCCGGGCCCAGCATGGACGGGCGCTCCGAATTCACCGGACAGGTGTCGAAGCCGCTCGGCGGCGAGCCCAGCCTTGCCCCGGCGCGGCCTGACGGCGGCGCACAGACGGGTCAGGTCTCCAAATCAGGCATGGGTGGCATGCTCGGCCAGGTGGAAGGCGCCATCGAGCGCCGGCTGTAGGAAAACGGGGCGGCCGATGGCCGCCCCGCTCTCCATCGCCGTCTCGTCGCTCACACAGGCGGCTTCTTGCGGCCGGAGACCTGTCCGGCCGCCCCACTTTCCGCCGGTGCGGTCGCCGCGTCCGGATGGTGGGGGATCTGCATTTCGCCCTGGTCGGTAAGGGTGGGAAACTCGCCAGCATTGGTCAGCGCCTCGATCGGCTCCACCGGCGGCGACGCGGTTTCCTCCACCGAAAGCAAGGTTTCCGGGCGGCCTTCCTCGATCGCCAGAATCTCCTTGGCCTCCACCCAATGATCCTCGGCCCGGCCTTCCGGGCGGCCTTCCTGCTCCCACAACTGGTGGGCCCGCGCGCGTATGGTCTCGTCTCGTTCGTCCATGGCGTTCCTCCCGCTTCTTCGGCCAGAACGCGCCGGAGAGGCGGACCGTTCCGGCCGGAACCGGCGACAGCGCGGCACGTTGAGCGTCACTCCCCCGGAGGCGCGTTCATCGACATGGCCGAAAAAACCACCATCCGGCGCCTGGCGCGCCGCTTCGATCTCAAGATCGTCTCACCCACCAGCCTCACCATCCGCCGCAAGCGGCGCGGGCGTGGCTTCAGCTATGAGACCGCCGACGGCGCGGCTCTGAAGGATGCGGAGGAACTGGCAAGGCTGCGGCGGCTCGCCGTGCCGCCGGCCTACCGCAATGTGTGCTTCGCCGCCGATCCGCGCGCCCATCTTCAGGCCGTCGGCGAAGACGCCGCCGGGCGGCTGCAATACCGCTATCACCCGGATTGGACGCTGGTGCGCGAGACGCTGAAGGCCGACCGGCTCTCCGGTCTCGCCCAGGCGCTGCCCCGCATCCTGCGCAACGTGCGCCGCGAATTGCGCCAGCCCTCCTCCCCCCGCCGCTTCGCCCTTGCTGCCGTGGTGCAGCTTGTGGCGCTCACCGCGATCCGCGCCGGCAGCGAGGAATATGCGCTGGAGCACGGCACGCGCGGGGCGACGACACTGCTCAAGTCGCATCTGCGGATCAACGACGACGAGGTGGCGCTGGCCTTCAAGGGCAAGGGCGGCAAACCCATCCGCAAGCAGTGCCGCGACGCCGATCTCGCCCGCGCGCTGGCGCAGCTGAAGGAGATGCCCGGCGCGCGCCTGTTCAAATACCGGGGCGAGGATGGCGGCGTCCACGCGGTACGCGGCGCCGATGTGAACGCCTTTCTGAAAGCGGTCAGCGGGCAGGCCATATCGCTGAAGGACTTCCGCACCCTCACGGCGTCGCTCGGCGTGCTCGACCGGCTGGGCCGGCTGGAGCCGGCGGGGAGCGAGCGCGGCCGCCGCCAGCAGATCCGTCAGGCCATCGCCCCCCTCGCCGACGAACTCGCCAACACGCTCACGGTCTGCCGCACCAGCTATGTCCATGACAGCGTGATCTCGGCTTTCGAGACGGGAAAGCTCGCCAAGACGGGCCCCGAAGCCCGCTCGCCGCTCGCGCGGATGCAATTGCTGTCCGAACTCCTGCGCAGCAAAGGCTGCCGCCCGTCCTGCGCGGGAAAGAGCGTTGCCCGCCGGCGGATGGCGGGATCGGGCGAGGCGGCAGCGCCCTAGGCGCCCCCGAGCAAGACCGACGCGCATCTATCGGCGGACGGTGCTTGTGCCACCGCGCATGGCGGGCGCTAGCGGAACAACGGTAGCGGAATAGCAGACCGAAGGCGCTTTATTCATATCAGAGCGCTGCGGTTACATGATACATCGCCGAAAGTATTTGCTTATGGAGCCTGAGAAGGCTTCGACACACAACGGAACCTTCCTGGTTACTGCCACTTAGCGAGGGGTAGAGCGCGATCCGGCGCCGCACGCGCCCATGCGCGCTTCCAAGAAATGGAGACGAGAATGAAAGCCCTCAAGCTGTTCACCGTGGCACTCATCACCGCTGCCCCGCTTTCCGTGCTTCCGGCCGCCGCGCAGTCGGTCGGCGAGCAGACCGGGGTGAATGCGGTACTGGGCGTCAGCCCCTCGACCACCGATTTCGCCACCCAGGCCGCGGTGAGCGGCATGTTCGAGATCCAGTCGAGCGAACTGGCGCTTGAGCGCGGCGACGCCGCCACCAAGGCCTTCGCGCAGCAGATGATCACCGCGCACCGCAAGGCTTCCGAGGAGCTGAAGGGATTGGTGGCGAGCGCCAATATCAACGTCACCCTGCCGGCGACGCTCGACAGCGCGCATCAGGAGACGATGGACGATCTGCGCAAGCTGCAGGGGGCCGAGTTCAACGAAGAATATATCGACGAGCAGGTCGACGCGCATGAAGATGCCATCTCGCTGTTCGAGCGCTATGCCGAGGGCGGCGACAATGCCGCGCTGAAGGCCTGGGCGGCGAAGATGCTTCCCGAGCTCAAGCACCATCTCGACATGGCCAATAAGCTCGACAAGTGAGCCGGCCGCGCCTCGGTCACCGCCGCTGCGAGGGGTGAGGCGGCATGGCCCGCATCCTCATCATCGGCGCCACCGGGCTGATCGGCGCACATGTGGCGGCCGATCTGGCGGCCGCCGGCCATGATGTGACCGGCGTCGCGCGAGCTGTCGATGCGGCCGCGCGGGCGATGCCGTCGCTGCGCTGGCGGGCGCTCGACCTTGCCCGCGCGCCGAGCGCGGATTGGGTGCCGCTTCTGGCGGGAATCGACGTGGTGGTCAATTGTGCGGGCGCGCTGCAGAGCGGGCCCGCCGACGATGTGAGCGCAACGCATGAGCGCGGGCTCGCCGCCCTCGTCACCGCCTGCGAAAGCGCGGGCGTGCGCCGCGTCATCCATTTCTCCGCCATGGGCGTGGACCGGGCGACGCCGACCGAGTTCTCCCGCAGCAAGCGGGCGGGGGACGAGGCGCTGATGGCGAGCGCGCTGGACTGGGTGATCCTGCGGCCCTCCGTCGTGCTCGGGCCGGCGGCCTATGGCGCCAGCGCCCTGATCCGAGGGCTGGCGGCGCTGCCTCTCCTGCCCGTCATGCCGGCGACGGCGCCTTTGCAGCCGGTGGCGCTGGCGGATGTGGTCGCCACCGTCGCCTTCTTCAGCGCGCCCAACGCTCCGGCCCGGCTCGCGCTGGAACTGGCGGGGCCGGACAGGCTGGACTTCAACGCACTTGTCCGGCTCTACCGCCGCTGGCTCGGCTACCGGCCGGCGCGGGAGATCGCGCTGCCCGCGCCGATCGCCGGGCTTTTCTACCGGCTGGGGGACCTCGCCGGCCGGCTGGGCTGGCGCCCGCCGGTGCGGTCGACGGCGCAGCGGGAAATCGCGCGCGGGGCGGTGGGCGACCCTTCCGCCTGGCAGCGCGCGACCGGCCTCGCACCGCAGGCGATTGCCGCGACGCTGGCGGCACGACCGGCCTCGGTGCAGGAACGCTGGTTCGCCGGGCTCTATCTGCTCAAGCCGGTCATCCTCCTCAGCCTCGCCCTGTTCTGGATCGGTTCGGGGCTTGCCTCGCTCGGGCCGGGCTATGAAGGCGGGGTCGCGCTGATGCGGCAGGGCGGCGCCGGGGCGCTCGCGCCGCTGGCGGTGATCGGCGGCGGGCTGGCGGATCTTCTGGTCGGCGTCGGTCTCATCGTCCACCTCACTGCACCGCTCGCCCTGCTCGGCGGGATCGCGGTCGCGCTGTTCTACGCGCTGGCCGGCAGCGTGCTGACGCCCTGGCTGTGGCTCGATCCGCTGGCGCCCTTGCTCAAGATCGCACCGATAATCGCCCTGCATCTGGTCGCCCTCGCCACGTTGAGGGACCGGTGATGGGCTATTTTATCCTGAAATTCCTGCATCTTATCGGCGCGGTGGTGCTGATCGGCACCGGCGCCGGAATCGCCTTCTTCATGGTGATGGCCCATCGCACCGGCAACGCCACCAAGATCGCCGGGGTAGCGCGCATCGTGGTGACGGCAGATTTCCTGTTCACCGCCAGCGCTGTTGTCGTCCAGCCTATCACAGGGGTATTGCTGGCACGTGAAGTTGGCTATCCGCTGACGGAAGGGTGGATCGTACTTTCGATCCTCCTGTATCTCGTGATCGGCGCCTTCTGGCTACCGGTCGTCTATATGCAGATGCGGATGCGCGATCTCGCCGAAGCCGCGGAAGCCGCCGGCGCACCGCTGCCACGCGCCTATCACCGGCTGTTCTGGACCTGGTTCGCCTTCGGCTTTCCGGCCTTTGGCGCCATTCTCGGTATTCTCTGGCTGATGATCGTCCGGCCGGACATCCCTCCGCTCGGGTGAACCCCCACCAACCCGCGTTTTCACACGACCTCGTCTGGACGGTCCTGCAAGACAGGCGCCGGGCTCGTGGCGCGGGTAAAACTGAAACGCCTCGCCAGCTCCAGTTCGCGCAAGCCGGCGGCCAGGCCCGCACCCCATACCAGATGCACGGCAAGCATGAGTGTGTTGCGCGGCGCGGGATGGACTGTTGCAGGCCTCAATACCCCCATGAGCGGAAGCCAGCCGAGATAGCTCGCGACCCACACGCCGACGCCGAAAAATGGGCCGGCCAATCGCGCGTGGCGCGGGGGCAGAAGGCCAAAAATGGCGCCCGCCGCACTGCCATAGGCGAAATGATGCACCAGCGTGGCGGTAGGCGGCGTGAGGCCAAGAAGCGGCAGCTTGGCGGTAATCTCGCGCGGCGGCAGGGGATAGCGCTGCGCGGCGGGCAAGCGCGCATGCAGGCGGCGCATCGCCATGGTCATGGGCAGCGTCGCGGCCATACCGGCAAGCGCGCCCAGCACCAGGCGGTCACGGGGCTTCATCATCGCCCGCCCCTCCGACCGACAGCGGCGGTGGCGAGAACCAGGCCCATGGCAGTGTAGGCGAGCGCAATGGAACGCGGCCGCACCACCAGCTCCCAGCCGGGCGTCAGGCGTCTGGGTACGACGGCGTAATCCACAACCGCCGCGAAGGTGGCCACCAGAGCCGCATCGCCCAGCGGGTTGCGCTGCGGACGCCAGAGCCGCAGCGCCTCGAACACGCCCGCCCAGAGCAACGAGGCCGCATGGTGGGTGAGATAGCCACCGAGCGTGTGCTTCAGGTCGACCGCGCGCGAGCGGCCGGCGGCGTCGCCCAGAAACCAGTGGCTGGTGGCGTTCACCGGCTGCACGACGTGCTGTCCTTCCGCCCGCGCCCGTAACGCGAGCACGACCGTGGTGGCAATGGCGGCGGCGCTGCCCGAGCGGAGCGTCCGGCCGGCAAAGCTGCGCAGAATCGCGGAAGGCACGCTCATGGGCGCCCCTTCCGCGGCTCGGCCATCTTGCGGTGCTGCTCGGCCAGCATTCCGGATGGCATGAGATTGGCGGCGGCGGTCTGCAGCTTGTTCTTCCAGCCGCTGACGACATCGCCTTCGCCCTTCATCAATGCCTCGAAACCGACCTTCGCCACCTCGGCCGGATCGTCCTTGTCGTCCTGGCCGACCTTGGTGTCGAGCATATCGGCACGGGCGAAGAAGGCGGTATCGGTCGGGCCGGGCATAAGGCAGGTGACGGTGACGTTTGTATCCTTCAGCTCGTTGCGCAGAGCGAAGGAGAAGGAGTTGAGGAATGCCTTGGTGCCGTTATAGACCGCCTGGAACGCCCCCGGCATAAAGCCGGCGATCGAGCCGGTGATGAGAATGCGCCCGCAATCCCGCGCCCGCATATCCCTGCCGATGCGGTGGATCAGATAGGCGGTGCCGGTGACATTGGTGTCCACCACCCGCTTCCACGTCTCGACCTCCTGATCGAGAAAGCCATGCCCGAGACCAAGGCCGGCATTGGCCATCAGCAGATCGACCGGCTGGCCGAGCGTGCGGACCGTCTCATAGAGTTCGTCGACCCCTTCGCGCCGGGCCAAATCAGTCTCAACGGCGGTTACACGGGTGCCGAGCCCGCGCAGCACTTGCGCGGCCTCCTCGATGCGCGGCTCGTCGGCGGCGATAACGAGGTCGTAGCCACGCTCGGCGGCGCAGCGGGCGAGTTCGAACCCGATGCCGGTGGAAGCCCCGGTGACGACCGCGAGCGGCCGGGTGACATAGGCCATGGCGGGTGTCCCTAGGGCTTGAGCACGACCTTGATGCAGCCATCCTGCTTGTCGCGGAAGGACTTATAGAGATCGGGTCCGTCCTCCAGCGAGGCGCGGTGGGTGATGACGAAGGAGGGGTCGATCTCTCCCTTTTCGATGCGCTCCATCAGCGGGGCGAGATAATGCTGCACCGGCGTCTGGGCCATGCGGAAGCGCAGGCCGCGATTGATCGCCGAGCCCATCGGCACCTTGTCAAGGAAGCCACCATAGACGCCGACAATGGAAACCGTTCCGAAATTGCGGCAGCAATGGATCGCCTGACGCAGCACATGCGGGCGGTCGGTGCCCATGAACAGCGCCGTCTTCACCCGGTCGACCACGGAATCGGCACTGGCGGTGGCGTCGGCCTCGGTGCCCACGGCGTCGATGCAGGCATCGGCCCCGCGACCACGGGTCAGTTCCATAAGGCGGTCATAGATGTCCTCCTCATGGAAATCGAGCGTCACCGCCCCGCCGGCCCGCGCCATGGCGAGCCGCTCGGGAACGGTGTCGATGGCGATCACCCGCTCGGCGCCGAGCAGGAAGGCAGAGCGGATCGCCATCTGCCCGACCGGCCCGCAGCCCCAGATGGCGATGGTATCGCCGGGCTGGATGTCGCAGAATTCCGCCGCCATGTAGCCGGTAGGGAAGATGTCGGAGAGGAACAGCGCCTGCTCATCGGTGAGGGAGTCCGGCACCTTGATCGGACCGACATCGGCATAGGGCACGCGCAGATATTCCGCCTGCCCGCCGGCATAGCCGCCCAGAAGATGCGAATAGCCGAACAGGCCGCCGGGCGAATTGCCCCACAGCTTCATCGCCTTGGCACGGTCGGGATTGGTGCGCTCGCAGCCGGAGAAATAGCCGCGCTTGCAGAAGAAGCATTCGCCGCAGGAAATGGTGAACGGCACCACCACCCGGTCGCCGACCTTGAGCTTGCCGTTGCCGGCACCGACCTCGACCACCTCGCCCATGGTTTCATGGCCGATCACGTCGCCATGCTGCATGCCGGGAATGATGCCGCCATAAATATGCAGGTCGGACCCGCAGATGGCACAGGCCGTGACCTTGATGATGGCGTCGCGGGCGTCCTCGATGGTCGGATCGGGCACGCTCTCGCAGCGTATGTCGCCCTTGCCGTGCCAGGTCAGCGCTTTCATGGGGGGGCTCCTCGTCCTCTAATTGCGAGGGCTAATCCCCAAATCTGCGAGACGTTCCGGCCGTGCGAGGCCGGAAACGGGGGTCAAATCCCGGCGCGGTACTCCGCACCCATTTTCCGGCAAAACCCTACCAAAACCGGGCGAAGAGCCCGGTTTGCTCGCGACAGATTGCTCAGGCAAGTCCGCGCCGGAGGATGGCGAGCCAGTCCGCCTCCGTCACCACGCCCAGCGGGCGCTCGGCGGCATCGACGATGAAGACGGCATGGACGCGGTCATTGGCGAAGCGGTCGAGCAGGGCAATGGCCGGCGTGTCCGGCGCGGCCGTGCTGGCCGGCGTCATCGCCTCCGCAAGCGACATTTCCGCCAGGGGCGTGGCCGGCAACGCCAGTTCGCGCAGGCCCACGGCGCCGACGATCCGTCCCGCATCATCGAGGACGGGCAGACGGCGTACATCGTGCTGGACCAGCAGCGCGCGCACCTCCTGCGGCGTCATGGAAAGCTGCGCCGCGATGACGCCCGAATGCATGACATCGGCGCAAGAGAGATCGCGGTAGGAACGCGCCAGCGCCCCCTGCTCCATGTCGCGCAGCAGCCGCTCAAGATCGTTCACGTCGATGTCGAAGGTCTCGCCCGTGCGCTCCAGGGCGGCGGCAAGGTCCGCCTTGCTGAACGTCCACGGCATCTCCTTCGCCGGCTTGGCGGGCGGAATGGGGACATGCGGATAAACATGGCCGGAAAAGCGATGATAGACCCAGGCGGAGGCCACCAGCACCACCGCATTCGCCCCGACGGGCAGGAAGGGGAAGACGAAGCCGGAGGTGGCGCCCGCGAAAAGGCCCACCAGCGCGGCGGCGCCACCCGGCGGGTGCAGGCAGCGCAGCAGCGACATGACCGCGATCGCGCCGCCGACCGCGATGCCGGCGGAGAGCGGCGACAGCGGCATGACATGCGCCACCAGAACGCCGACCAGCGCGGAAAGCGTGTTGCCGCCAATGGCCGGCCAGGGCTGCGCCATCGGGCTGGCCGGCACCGCAAACAGCAACACGGCCGAGGCCCCCATGGGCGGCACCAGCCACAGCAGATGCTGCGGATCCGTCGCGGCGAAGGCGCAGATCAGCCCGGTGAGCGCGATGCCGACCAGCGCCCCGGCGCAGGCGAGCAGGCGATCACGCAGGCTCGCGCCGGCGAGGATGGGACGGAACAGTCTCAGGCGGGAACTGACAGACAAGGCAGCCTCCAAGAAAACGGCATGCGTCGGCACGGCTTGCACGCGAGCGGCGCGCGCCAAGGGTCGGCTGTAGGTGGGGTGAGGGATGTTCTGGCCCTCATCAGGCGGCTCCGGCGCGCGGCGTCGCGATGCCGAGGGAGAGAATGAGGCGCTGAAAGCCCGGTTTTCGCTCCACGAGATCGGCCACGGTATAGCTGTCCAGCACGGCGAAGAAAGCGTCCATGGCCTCGTTGAGCACGGGAAGGACGCCGCAGCCGCCGGCCAGCGCGCAGCCCTCGCAGCCGACGAGGCAGTCATCCCCCTCGGTATGACGCAGCAACTCGCCCACGCGGATCGTCCCGGCGGGCCGGCCCAGCCGGTAACCGCCCGCGCGCCCCCGCACGCTGGCGACATAGCCCGCTTTGCCGAGGTCGTGCAGCACCTTCATCAGATGGTTCTGCGAGATCGAATAGGCGGCCGCTATTTCGGAAATCGCGCAGAGCCGGTCCCCCCGCGCCGCGAGGTAGATCAGGACGCGCAGGGCGTAATCGGAATAGCGCGTCAGCTGCATGGCTGTCTGGAGGCTTTCCAGTCGGAGAATACATGTATAGCGTATACATGATTTCAGGGGAGGCAAGGGATGACCGATAGCAGCGGCCAGACGGGGATGAAGGGTCCAGAGTCGGGCGTGCGGCCCTTTGTGATCGAAAGCCGCCATCGGGAGAGCGATGTCATCACCTCTTTCGTGCTGCGCCCGCGCGACGGGCGCCCGCCCGCGCCGCATGTCGCCGGGCAGCATCTGACGCTGTTCGCCGACATTCCCGGCGCGGGTCGGCAGAAACGCAACTACACCATCTCCGCCGCGCCCAATGGCGAGACCTACCGCATCTCGGTGAAGCGCGAGGCGGAAGGAATGGTGTCGAAATGGCTGCATGATGTGGCGCGCGAGGGCACGGTGCTGGACATCGCCCCGCCATCCGGCAGCTTCGTGCTGCCGGCGGACGATGCGCGCCCGCTGGTCATGCTCAGCGCCGGCGTCGGACTGACGCCGATGGTGGCGATGCTGGAGGCGCTGGCCGCCGACCATCGCAGGCCCCGGCTGCAGTTCATCCATTGCACCCAGAGCCGCGCCACCCAGGCCTTCGGCGCGCATCTGCGCACCCTTGCCGCCGCGCTGGGCGCGGCGACGGCCTTGTTCCATACGCGGGCGAACGACGGCGAGGCCAGCGACGGTGTCCTTGCCGGACACCTGACGCCCGACTGGCTGCTGGCACATTCCGCCGTCGCCGAGGCGGAGTACTTTGTCTGCGGCCCCACCCGCTTCCTTCGGGTCTTCGTGCCGGCCCTCGCCAAGGCGGGCGTTCCGCCGGAACGGCTGCATTACGAGTTCTTCGGGGCGGTGGAAGACCTGTTCGACGACCCGCCGCCGGCGAGCGCCGCACCGTCCTCCCCGCCCGCAACCGTGGCGGAGCGCCACTCGCGCACGGTCGGCGATGTCACCCGCGCGGCGATCAGCGACGCGCTGCTCGACAGCGCGGCCGACGCCGTCGTGGTCAGCGATGCCGAGGGGGCGATCGTGCTGTGGAACCCCGGCGCCGAGCGGATTTTCGGCTTCACCGAGGAGGAGGCGCTGGGCCGTTCGCTCGACATCATCATTCCCGAGCCGTTCCGCGCCCGGCATTGGGAGGGTTATCGCGAGACCGTCGCCTCCGGTCAGAGCCGCTACGGCGCCGGCGACATGCTCGCCGTGCCGGGGCTGACCCGCGACGGACGGCGCATCTCGCTGGAATTCACCATCGCCCTCATCAAGGACCCGGCCGGCAAGGTCACCGGCATGGCCGCCGTGCTGCGGGACATCACCCCCCGCTTCGAGGAAATGAAGGCGCTGAAGAAGAAGGTGGCGGAGCGTCAGGCCGCGCCTTGACGCCGGGAGGCTCCATGGATCGTTTCGTCGTCATTTCCGGCTGCTCGGGCGGGGGCAAGTCCACGCTGCTGGCCGAACTCGCGCGGCGCGGCTTCGCGACTGTCGAGGAGCCCGGGCGTCGCATCGTTGCCGAGCAGCTACGCGCGGGCGGGACGGACCTGCCCTGGGTCGATCTCGCCGGCTTTGCCCGCCGCGCCGTCACCCTCGCGCAGCAGGACCGGGCGGCGGCGCAGGACCAGGGCGGCTGGGTGTTCTTCGATCGCGGGCTGGTCGACGCCGCCGCCGCCCTGGCCTTCGCGACCGGTGAGCCGCTGGACGCCGCGCTTTGCGCCGCGCATCGCTATAATGGGCGGGTGTTCCTGACCCCGCCCTGGCCAGACATTTTTGCCGGCGATGAGGCGCGCCGGCACGACTTCTCCGCCGCCATAGCCGAGTATGAGCGCCTGCTCGCCACCTACCCGGCGCTCGGCTATGAGGTCACGCTTCTGCCGAAACGGACGGTCGAGGCGCGGGCGGATTTCCTCCTCGGCACGCTGGGCGCGACCGTGGCGCCAGGTCCGGCTCGCCACTAACGCACACCGCACGTGAAGAAGGGCAGGTGCGATGCGCCCCTGCCCCTCGGTTTGCCCGACGTAAGCTGACGCCGCCAGGGGTCACCAGCGGCTGTGGTGGCGATCACGGCCGATGAAATAGCCCACGACCACGCCGGCCAGCGCCGCCGTCACCATGCCCGGAAGCACGTCGATGCGGTTGGCGACCGCAGCGTTACCGGCGGCATAGAGGCCCGAGGCGCGGTCGGCCGCCTCATGCATGCCTTCCCGTACCGCTTCGCCGGCGGAGGACATGTTGCGCCCCGCCTCGCGCACCAGCGCATCGGCGCTGGAAGGAAGGTTCTCGTTGATCTTGTTGGCGTCGGCCATGGGAATGCTCCTGCTGAGATGAACTGCCAGAACAACGCCGCCCCGCGAGGAGCGTTCCCACCGCGCCGCCGTCACCCCGCGCCGATGACAAAGGGAGCGACGATCCGCTCCTCGCAATCCTCCATGGTTCCGGCCTGCCAGGACTGGACGAAGAAACGCCCCGCCCCGCCAAGCCCGATGATCGGCGTGTGCCAGACCCCGCGCCCATAGACCGCCCCGCCGCCGGCGAAGGCGAAAGCCCGCAGCGTGCCGAGGTCCGGGCGGCCCTGCCCGTCATCCAGCGCGACGGCGAGGATGAAACTCTCCCCCTGCATGGCGACGATGGCCTGCTGCGAAAACGCATGGCGTTCCATCAGCCGCACGGTGAGCGGCAGCGCCTGCGGCGCCGTCTCGAACAGCGAGGCGATCAGCCGGCTTCCCGTCCGTGTGTCGGTCTCGAACGCCGTGATGTCGTGGCGCCGCGCCGTGCCGGCATTGGCCGGAATCGGATCGGCGCCGCCGGCCGCGACGAGATGGCCGTAGCGACGGAAAAGAGCAGGTGTCGCCGCGACGGCGGTCAGCGTCCGCCACGGCCCCTTCTCGTTGTTTTCGTTCACGCCTGCCTCACAGACTGCACCCCTGCCCTACCCGGCTCATCCCCCGCTCTCGCGGCCGGTCAGGCTCCCCCAGCCGGTATGGCATAGGGCGAGAGCTCGCGCTTGAGGAAGCCGCCATCGCCGGCTTCGCCGACGATGCGCCCGTCCTCGACCATCACCTTGCCGCGCAGCAGCGTCATGACCGGCCAGCCGGTGACCGCCATGCCCTCGTAAGGTGTGTAGTCCGCGCCGTGGTGCATCAGTTCCTGCCGGATCGTCTCCTTGCGGTTGGGGTCCCACAGCACGATGTCGGCGTCGAAACCGGGGGCGATGGACCCCTTTTTCGGATAGAGGCCGTACATCTTCGCGTGGTTGGTGGAGGTCAGCGCGACGAACTCGTTGAGCGTGATGCGCCCTTCCGCCACGCCTTTGGAGAACAGGATCTGCAGCCGCGTCTCGACGCCGGGAATGCCGTTCGGCACCCAGCGGAACGAGGTGCGGGCCTTCGGGTTCAGCTTGCCCATCTCGCCCGCGTAGAAAAAGGCGCAGTGATCGGAAGAAAAGGTCTGGAACACACCGGTGCGGATGCCCTCCCAGATGGCGTCCCAGCTGGCATGGTCGCGCGGCGGCGGCGAGCAGACATATTTGCCGCCGCTCTCATCCATGTTGAGGCCCTTCATGTCCTCGGCGGTCAGAGCGACATATTGCGGGCAGGTCTCGCCATAAACCTTCAAACCCTTCTGCTGCGCCCAGCGGATCTGCTCCATCGGCTCGCGCCCCGAGACATGCACCACCATGATCGGCACGTCGGTCAGCTCGGCATGGCTGATGGCGCGGTGGGTGGCCTCGCGCTCCACCGACTGCGGACGGGAGACGCCGTGATAATAGGGCGCCGTCTTGCCGGCGGCCTCCAGTTTCTGGGTCATGAAGCGGATGGCGTCATAGCCCTCGCAATGGACCATGACGAGGGCGCCACAGCCGCGCGCGCAGTCGAACACTTCCAGCAGCTGGCGGTCGTTCAGCACCAGATCGTCATAGGTCATGAACACCTTGAACGAGGTGTAGCCATCGCCCACCAGCGCCGGCAGTTCCTGTCCCAGAACGCTGGGCGAAGGGTCGGAGATGATGAGGTGGAAGCCGTAGTCGCAATAGCATTTGCCCTCGGCCTCCTTGTGATAGTCCATCACGCTCTGGCGCAGGCTGGCCCCGCGCGGCTGCAGCGCGAAGGGCAGCACCGTGGTGTTGCCGCCGGCAATGGCCGAGCGTGTGCCGCTCTCGAAATCATCCGCCATGGCCGGGCCGCCAAAGGCCGGCTGGGCGAGGTGGACATGGCTGTCAATGCCGCCGGGCATGACCAGCAATCCCGAGGCGTCGATCACCTTCGCGCCGCCGGTGAGGCTCTCCGCCACCGCCACGATCCGCCCGTCGCGGATGCCGACATCGGCGCGCACCGTGTCCGAGGCGGTGACAACCGTGCCTCCGCGTATGACCGTATCGAATTCGTGCATGGGTGCCTCGCTGGCTGGGTTGGGGGGACGCGGCTCCGCCGGCAGGCGCCCCGCCTGCAAGTCGCGCACCACCTCCCGGCGGCAAAGGGCGCACCGCGATCCCCCGCGCGCCCATCGCCCGCGCCGGGGCCGGAAGGCGCGGCTTCCGCTCGTTTGGGGTCAGCCACCGCCTCCCGGTTAGGCAGGGTACGACCAGCCCCCCGCCCGTCGCTAGCTCTCGGCCACCGGGTGGATATGCGGGTGCGAATGGGTATGGCTGTGGGGGTGGCTGTGCAGTGCAGCGGGGATCAGCCGCCCGCCCTCGATCGCCATCGCCCGCGTCGCCAGTTCGGCGATGAAGCCGTCATCATGCGACACCAGCAGCATGGCGCCGGGAAAGGCGTGCAGCGCCGCCCGGAGACGCTTTCCGTTCGCAGCGTCGACCCCATTGGTGGGCTCGTCGAGCAGCAACACGTCCGGCTTCATCGCCAGCAGCCCGGCGAGGCAGACGAGACGCTTCTCGCCGCCGGAGAGCCGATGGCTGATGCGCGGCGCCAGCGCGCCAATGCCCAGCGTCGCCAGCACCTCTTCGGCCCGACGGAACGCCTCCGCCTGGGTGCAGCCGAGATTGAGCGGCCCGAAGGCCACATCCTCGATCACGCTCGGGCAGAACAGCTGGTCGTCGCTGTCCTGGAAGAGATAGCCGAGGCGCGGACGCAGGGCACGAAAGTCGCGCTCGCTGCGGCAGGCCGCGCCGAACAGCCGGACCTGCCCGGCACTCGGGCGCTCCAACCCGACCAGCGTGCGCAGCAGCGTGGTTTTGCCCGCGCCGTTCGGCCCGACAATGGCGAGCCGCTCCCCCGCCGCGAGGGAGAGGTTCACCCGGCTCAGCACGGCGGCGCCGTCGCGGACGACGGTGATCTCTTCAAGGGCAAGCAGCACGCTCATAGCCGGTCCGCCAGGGTGAGCGCGAGCCCGAAAGCCAGCGCGGCCGTCACCCCGGCCCAGTCGCGGCGTGTCGGCGGCGGCAAGGCGAGGCGCGGAAAGCGGCCCTCATAGCCCCGGCACAGCATCGCCTCCTCCACGCGCTGCGCCCGCGCCAGCGCCCGCACCAGCAGCATGCCGACAAGATGGCCGTAGCTGCGCCAGCTGTGGCGGTTCGAGCCCGGACGGAAGCCGCGCACCCGCATCGCTTCCAGGAGGCGCCGTGCCTCGTCGCGGATGAGCGCGAGATAGCGGGCGGTGAGCACGAAAAGCCGCACCAGCGTCTCCGGCACATGGAGCCCGCGCAGCGCGCCACCCAGCCGTGCCGGCTCGACCGCCCCGAGAAGACCGACAAGGACCAGCGCCGAAGCGGACACCTTGGCGGCGATCAGCGCCGCGCGCGCCACGCCCTCGACGCTCGCGGTAAGTGGGCCGAGCGCAAACAGCGGCTGTCCCGGCAGGGTGAACGGCAGGGTGGCGAAGAGCAGCAAGAGGAAGCCTTCCACATGCAGCAGCCGCCGCCACAGCTTGGCCGGCGGACGGGACACGGCCACCGCCAGCACCACCACCCCCAGCGCGGCCAGCGCGACGGGCAGCCGGTGCAACTGCGACAGGCAGGCAATGAGGACGAAGGCGCCGACGAGGCGCAGGCGCAGATCGCCGGTCGCGGCGGCGTCCGTCTTCATGCGCGCTGCCCCTTCGCCCAAAGCGCCATGCCGGCGAGGCCGAGGATGAGGAAGATGCCGGAAAGGATGTCGGCATAGCGCAGGCGCGAATCCATTTGCTCGATCCGCTCCATCAGCGGCGTCACCTGCCGCTGCACCGCTGCCTCGACCAGCGCGGCCAGCCGGGCCTCGCCTTCCGCTTCCACCGCCGGCGCCGGACGGTCGACGGGTGGCGGCGACACAGCGGCGGCCGCTCCGCCGAAACGCCCGGCCGGCAGCGTCGCGGCGGCGACATGGCCCTCGCGCGTATCGACCGTCACCGTGGCATCAACGGGCGGCTGCGGCACCGGGAAGGCGAAGCGCCCCTCCCCGTCCGTCGTCCCGGAGGCGAGCGCCGTCCCGGCAGGGTCCTTCGCCGCCCACACGGCCCCGGCGGCACGGCCGCCGCCAATGAAGAAGGCGTAGCCCGTCACCTCCCCGCCCTCCACCGTGGCGAAGACCTTCAGCTTATGCGCCTGCGCCGGGCCGGCGAAGGCCAGCGCCAGCAGGAGCGGCAGCAGCAGCCGGATCATGACGTGACGGGCCTCAAGGCCTCGGGCTGCACGCGGGCGAGGAAGGACACCACCGCGCCGGTGACGAAGGCTTCCACCAGCGCGAGCGGCAGATAGGTGGCGATGACCACGCGCGCCGCCGGGGCGAAATCGCTCGACGACAGCCACAATACCAGCGCCACCATGCCCCCCGTGCCGAGCACCGCCAGCGCTCCCGCCGCCGCCCCGGCGGCAAAGCGCAGGGATGCGCGCGGCGTGGAACGGATCACCGGCCCCAGCGCCATGCCGCACAGCACACCCGGCAGCGCGATGTTCACCGTGTTCACCCCCAGCGTGGTCAGCCCCCCGAAGCCGAACAGCAGCGTCTGCAACAACAGGGCCACCAGCACGGCGAGAAAGGTGGCGGGCCCCAGCATCACCCCCATCAGCCCGGCCAGCAGCAGATGCACGCTCGACGGCCCCACCGGCACCGCGACCAGCGAGCCCGCGAAGAACGCGGCGGCGAGCAGCGCCGTGCGCGGGATCATCCGCTCATCGAGCCACCGCAAACCCAGCGCCACGCCGCCAGCAGCGAGGAGACCGCCGCCGATGAGCACGGGCGCGGAAAGCAGGCCGTCGGGAATGTGTGCCATAAGGCTACTTTCTGACCATATCGGTGGCCTTCACCCAGATCAGCGCGCCCTCTTCCACCGGCACCTCCTTGCCCTCGGGCGAGATCATCGGCGCGTCGCCTTCCAGCAGCGCGGCGAAGCCCCACCACCCCGCGCGCGGCATGGCATAGGTGAAGGTGCCGTTGGCGTCGGCCTTGATCACCTGCGTAACGAAGGCGTCGTTGGGCGGCGTCACCGTGCCGTCATTGATGAACTCGACCTCGACCTCCGCAAAAGGCGCGGGCTTGCCGCCCTTCAGCACCACGCCGGTGAAGACGTTGCCGGTCCACAACCCGGTCGGCCGGGTCAGTGGCTGGATTTCCACCGGCAGGCCCACCAGCGCGTCCCAGCCCTCGCCGGAGGCGTAGGAATCGACCGTCACCTTGGCGTAATGGACAATGTACTTGCCCTCGGAAGGCTCCCAATAGGGCTGCGGCTCGACATAGAAGATCGCCGCGCCGGGCTCCTTCAGCTCATAGGCCAGCGTCCAGGCGCTCTTGCCGTCGACCGGCTTCTCGGTGATCCGCCCGAGAAGATCGGTCGCCTTGCCGCCGGCCAGCACGCCCAGCTTTGCCGGCTTCTTCATCTCCATGACCGGCCCGCCCTCGACCGGATGGGTAAACACCATCTCCACGCTCACCGCGCCGCCCTCCGGCAGCACGTCGGCAGAGGGGATGATCTCCTGGAAATGCGCCAGCGCCGGCAGCCCCATCAGCGGCAGGGCGAACAGAGCGGCGATGAGGCCGGAACGGTGGGGGGCGGACACGCGGCACCTCCTGTATGAATAAAAGGACAAAAAATCATACAGACGCAGCAGTTCGCAGCAAGCGCAAAAAATAGTCACAACCCGAAAAGTGTTGCGAAAATCAAGGTGATAACCTAGTTTCCATCCCACCGGGAGGGGCGCTTCCATGCAGCGGATCACCATCGCCATCGACGACGATCTGGCCGCGCAGCTGGATGCCTTCATCGAACAGAGCGGCGCGGCGAACCGTTCCGAGGCCATTCGCGACATGGTACGGCGCGGCCTCGCCGCCCGGCCGGACGGGCCGGACGGTGCCGCCTGTTTCGGCGTCGTCAGCTGTACCATCGACCAATCGGTGCGCAACCTCGCCGCGCGGGTGCCGCAAGGCCGGCTGGAGCGGCACGACCAGACGGTGGCCGCCCTCTCCGTGCCGCTCGACCACACCACCTCGGTGGATGTCACGGTCATGCGCGGCGAGGTCGGCGATATCGCCGCCTATGCGCAGGCTTTGTTTCTGGAAAGGGGGGTGATGCATGGCGCGCTGAGCCTCATCCCGGTGGCCGAGGACAAGTCACACCATGTCCACAATCACGGCTCCCCGCACGCCCACACCCATGTGCGGGTGAAAAGCGGGTTCTAGATGTGAGAAAGGCGCGCCCTTGCGAGCGCGCCTTCCACGGAAGGTAACGGGCCGTCGCGTCAGTTTCGTATCGCGCGCACAAGCCCGATCAGGATGCACGCCCCCAGCACGCCGGCGACGAGATAGCCGATCCAGCCGCCGAAGCCGACACCGATCAGGCCGAACAGGAAGCTCGCCACCGCCGCGCCGATGATGCCGAGCACGATATTCATGAAGATGCCGGTACCGGTCTTCATGATGGCGGAAGCAATCCACCCCGCCAGACCGCCGATGATGATGGCGGCGATCCAGCCAATCTGTGCGTCTTCCATGCGATATCTCCCAGAACCCCGATTGGAAACGCTGAGAAAACGCCTGGGCCGCCGGGCCGTTCCCCGCCCGGCGGTGCCGGCGCCGGTATTTTTAGCGCCGCGGGGATCACTCGGCGGCGGCGGCCCGCGCCTTGGCGCCGACCGCGCGGCCGGCCTCGGCGGGTCGGGGCAGCCCGGCATGGGCGGCGGCGAGCACGTTCAGCTTGGCGAGGATCGAGGCCGGCGCCGGGCAGGCGCGGCCGGCCTTGCTGTCGACATGCAGCAGCATGTGTTCGCCGGTGGCGACTTCGCGGCGCTCCGGGCCGGCGAACAGCCGGTGGAAGACATGCAGGCGCTTCTCGTCCGTGCCGAGGATCTGCGTGGTGCACATCAGCGCCTCGCCCAGCTTCGCCTCGTCGAGATGCCGCAGATGCGTCTCCACCGTGTAGTAGCTGTGGCCGCCCTCGACATAGGCGAGATCGACGCCGATGAGCCGTAAGAGCGCATCCGTCGTGTCGCCGAAGACGTGCAGATAGCGGAACTCGGTCATATGGCCATTATAGTCGAGCCAGGCCGGCGAGACGCGCGTCTCAAGCAATTCCAGCGGTGCGGCGCGGTCGACAGCCACGGGCGGCGCGCCGGCCTGCGCCCATAGACGCTGCTCGAATTCCCTTAGCAATTGGCCCGCGCCCCAGCCCTCCCCGCCCCGGCTGGCCTTCAGCGCCTGCACGATGCCGACGAGGTTCTCGTCGCGGATGCGCTCCAGCTCGCGGATGGAGAGGCCGCCCGCCTGCGCGTCCGACTGGGCGCCGATCTTCTCCACCAGCGCCTCGTCGAGATCGACCACGTCGGTCAGCTTGGTCCACGGCCATTGCAGGCAGGGGCCGAACTGGGCGAGGAAATGGCGCATGCCGGCCTCGCCGCCGGCGATGCGGTAGGTCTGGAACAGGCCCATCTGCGCCCAGCGCAGGCCGAAGGAATAGCGGATCACGTCGTCGAGCGTCTCGACATCGCAGATGTCGTCCTTGATCAGCCACAGCGCCTCGCGCCACAGCGCTTCCAGCAGCCGGTCACCGACAAAGGCTTCGATCTCGCGGGCGATGACGACGCCCTTCATGCCGATGGCGTCGAGCACCGTCTTCGCCCGCTCGATCGTTTCCGGCGCGGTTTCCACGCCGCCGACGATCTCCACCAGCGGCAGCAGATAGACCGGATTGTAGGGGTGGGCGACGAACAGCCGCCCGGGATGAGCCAGTCCCGCCTGCAACTCGCTGGGCTTGAGGCCGGAGGTGGAGGAGCCGATGAGCGCGCCGGCCGGCGCGGCGGCGTCGATCTCCGCCAGCACACGGCGCTTGAGGTCGAGCCGCTCGGGCACGCTCTCCTGCACCCATTCCGCCCCGGCCACCGCCTCGGCCAGGCTGGCACAGAAGGTCAGCCGGCCGCGCTTGGGCAGCGGTGCGCCGGTGAGCAGGCCATAGGCGCGCTCGGCATTAGCCAACACCTCGGCGACGATGCGCTCGGCTTCCGGGTGCGGATCGAACACCTTCACATCGATGCCGGCGAGCAGGAAGCGGGCGATCCAGCCGCCGCCGATGACGCCGCCGCCGATGCAGGCGGCGCGGGAGATGGGAGAAAGGGCGGACATCGGCATCTCCTCAGCGCTTCACCAGCTTCAGCTTCTCGCGCACCTCGGCCGGGCCGATGACGCGCGCGCCCATATTCGTCACCAGATTCGCGGCCTTTTCCACCAGCTGGGCATTGGTGGCGAGCTGGCCCTTGCCGACATAGAGGTTGTCCTCCAGCCCGACGCGGACATTGCCGCCCGCCAGCACGGCGGCGGCCGGGTAGGCCATGGCGTTGCGGCCGATGGAGAAGGCGGAGAAGGTCCAGTGGGCGGGCACGTTGTTGACCATCGCCATGAAGGTATTCAGGTCGTCCGGCGCGCCCCAGGGAATGCCCATGCAGAGCTGGATCAGCACCGGGTCCTCGATCAGCCCTTCCTCCGCCAGCTGCTTGGCGAACCAGAGGTGGCCGGTGTCGAAGGCCTCGATCTCCGGCCGCACGCCCAGCGCCGTCATCTGCCGCGCCATCTCGCGCAGCATGGAGGGCGTGTTGGTCATGACATAATCGCCGAGATTGAAGTTCATCGTGCCACAGTCGAGCGTGCAGATTTCCGGCAGGCAATCGGCGACATGGGCGACCCGCTCGGTGGCGCCGGCCATGTCGGTGGCCTTCTCGTTCAGCGGAAACGGCGCCTCGACATGACCGAAGACGAGATCGCCGCCCATGCCGGCGGTGAGGTTCAGCACCACGTCGACCTCGGCCGCGCGGATGCGGTCGGTCACCTCGCGGTAGAGGTCCCGCCGGCGCGAGGCGGCGCCGGTCTCGGGATCGCGCACATGGCAATGCACCACCGCCGCGCCGGCCTTGGCCGCGTCGATCGCGCTCATCGCGATCTCCTGCGGGGTCACCGGCACATGGGGAGAGCGGCCGGTGGTGTCGCCGGCACCGGTGACGGCGCAGGTGATGAAGACATCGCGATTCATCGACAAGGGCATGGAAGGGCTCCTGAACTCATGAAGGGAGCTTGACGGCAAAGCGAAGTCGTGACGCAACTATTTGCGCAACCCATTTTCCATTCTGCGCAGCGATGATCTTTGCCCCCGCCGACGACCCGCTCGACGTGACCCTGCTGCTGTTTCCCGGCCTGTCGCTGCTCTCACTGGCGGCCACACTGGACCCGATGCGCGGCGCCAACCGCGTACTGGGACGGCCCGCCTTCCGCTGGAAGCTGGTGTCGATGGACGGGACAATGCCCACCGCCAGCTGCGGCCTTCCGATCCCGGTGGAGGGTGCGTTCGATGCCGGCGCGCGGCAGGACGTGCTGCTGCTGGTCGCCGCGTTCGAGGCGTCGCGCTTCGCCACGCCGCCCATCCTCAAGGCGATCCGCGCCGGGGCCAAGCGCTCGGCCGCCACGGGGGGCATCGAGTCCGGTTCGTGGCTCATGGGCTTCGCCGGGCTGCTCGACGGGCGCCGCGCCACCACCCATTGGGAGGATCTGGAGGACTTCGCCGCCCGCTTCCCGGAAACCGACGTGCAACCCGACCGCTTCGTCATCGACGAGCCGGTGTTCACCACCGGCGGCGCAACGCCGGCGCTCGACTGCATGCTGGCGCTGATCCGCGCCCGGCACGGCTATTCCACCGCGCTCGATGTGGCGAGCCTGTACATCTATGAGGAGGTGCGCACCGGCTCGGACGTGCAGCCCATCGTCTCGCTCGGCCGCATCCGCCAGCATGAGCCGCGCGTGGCCGAGGCGATCCGGCTGATGGAGACCCATATCGACCGCCCGCTCACCGTCGCGGCCATTGCCCGGCGGGTGGGGGTGTCGACACGGGGGCTGGAAACGCTGTTCGTGAAGACGGTGGATGTCTCGCCCGGCGCCTATTACGTCACGCTCCGGCTGAAGGCGGCGCGGCGGCTGGTGCTCGACACCAATCTGCCCATCGCCGACATTGCCGAGCGCACGGGCTTTTCCGCCATCGCCTCGCTGTCGCGGGCGTTCCGGCGGCAGTTCGGCGCGCCACCCTCGGTGGCGCGCCAGAAGCGTTTGTAATCAGAGGCCGAGGCCGCTCTTTACCGCCGCCGCGCCGGGCTTGCCGTCGAGCGTGGTGACACCGGCGAGCCATTTCTCCACCGCCGCCGGGTTCTGCTTCATCCACGCCTTCACCGCCGCGTCGGGCTGCATCCCCTTGTCGAGAATGTCGCTCATCAGCCGGTCTTCCATCGCCACGTCGAAGACCAGGTTCTTGAGCAGCTTGCCGACATTCGGGCATTCCTTGGAATAGCCCGGGCGCGTGAGGGTGAGCACGGTGGCGCCGCCGTCATTGGGGCCGAACACGTCCTTGCCGTCGGTGAGATATTCGATCGGCAGGTTGACGTTCATCGGGTGCGGGCGCCAGCCGAAGAACACCACCGGCTCGCCCTGCTTGATGCGGTGACCGACCTGGGTGAGCATCGCCTGCTCGCTCGATTCCACGAGATCGAAGCCCTTCAACCCAAAGGTATTGTCGGCGATCATCTTGGAGATGGTGGCGTTGGCGCCGCTGCCGGCCTCGATGCCGTAGATCTTGCCCTGCAGCTTGTCCCTAAATTTGGCGATGTCGGCATAGGTCTTCAGCCCGGCATCATGGGCGGCCTTGGATGTGGCGAAGCCGATGCGCGCGCCTTCGAGATTGGTCGCCGCCACCTCGACCTTGCCGGCCTTGACCAGCGGCACCTGCGTCGGCTCCTGCAGCGGCATCCAGTTGCCGAGGAAGATGTCGCGGTCGCCATTCTCCAGCGCCTTGAAGGTGATGGCGACGGAGAGCACCGCGACGTTCGGCTGATAGCCGAGATGGGTCAGAAGTTCATTGGCGACCGCCGTCGTGGCGGTGATGTCGGTCCAGCCGACATCGGAGAAGCGCGGCTTGGCGCAGGAGGCCGGGTCGGCAGCAAAGGCCGAGGAAGAGATGAGCGTGGCGGACAAGGCGACGCATGTCACGAGCAGGCGTGAAATCATGGCTGTTCCCTCTGTTGGCGATCTGCCGCAGGACCGGCACCGCAGGGGAAAGCCTATCGCCGGGGGCGCCGGCTGATTGACCGTGCTCGAAGCTGAGATGACCAAATGCGCAGCGCCCGCGTGCCCCGACGCCTAGTCTCGCCCGCTGAGCTGCCTCAGTTCGGCATGCACCGTCGCATTGCCCGCCCAGAGCGCGCCCGGCTGGGTGAAATCGCCCGCGAAGGTCACCAGCCCGCCGGCCTCGCGCACCAGCACCATGCCGGCCCAGCAGTCCCAGCAATGCAGCGTCGGATCGTAATAGCCCGCCAGCCGGTTCGCCGCCACATAGGCCAGCATCAACGCCCCCGAACCGACACGGAACAGCACGCCGCCGGCACGGTACAGCGCCTCGACAAAGGCACCCACCTCCGCCGCCGGGGCCTTCTGCGTGGCGCCGAAGCCGGTGGTGGTGGAGGCAACCGTCCAGTCCGGGTTCATCGTCAGCACCCGCCCGTTGAGCCGCGCGCCCCCGCCGAGGACGGCCGAGTACAGCTCGCGCAGCATCGGCGCATAGATCACCCCGGCCACCGCCTCGCCGTCCCGGGCGAGCCCGATCGACACGGTCCAGTTCGGCTGGCCGACCAGGAAGGGCATGGTGCCGTCGATCGGATCGATGACCCAGACGAAGCCGGAGGTGCCCGCGCTCGCCGCCTCCTCCTCGCCGACAATGCCGTCCTCAGGGAAGCGTCGGCGAATCGCCTTGCGCAGCCACGCCTCGATGCTGCGGTCGGCTTCGCTGACGAGGTCCTGCGAGGCGGATTTCAGCTCGGGATGCAGCATGTCGCGCTGCAGGAAGAAGCTCCGCGCCCGCGCGCCCGCTTTGCGCGCCAAGGCCTCGGCAAAGGCGTGCCGGGTGTGGAGCGGGTCCATTCCGTCGTCATGCTCCGCTGCCATCCTGCCGGTCTCCACGCTTGTTGACTGCCACGCATCGGCCACCTTGCCCGATCTCCATGCTATTGCATATTCCAGATTACAAATGTATCGCTTTCCCCGTCGACGACTTCTCAAGCCGTCGCCGTCGCCGGGCTTCACGATAAGCGCCGGTGCAAGGTTGAGGCCGGCCCGTCCGGCAATTCCGCGGAGGAAGGCAGTGCCGGCAACGGCCCGCCCCTTTGCCAAGACGAGAGACGGCCTGAACCGTCCCGCATGCCGGCCTCGCCCTAAACCGTGGCGCTGCGCCATTTCAGGAGGAAACCATGAAGCGTGCATTGAGAATCTGCGCCAGCGTCGTCGCCCTCGCGGCGGCAACGGCGGCCATGCCGGTCGCGGCGATGGCCGATTGGCTCGAAGAGGCGGCCAAGCCTCTGAAGGGCACCGAAGTCAACGGCATCTTCCTCGACCGTCCGGGCTATCGCGCCATCATCAAGCTGCTGCCCGAGTTCGAGAAGAAGACCGGCATCAAGGTCAATTACGAAATTGTTCCCTATGAGAACACCCGCGAGAAGGAAGTGCTGAACTTCACCTCGCGCGGCGATCTCACCATGGCGCTGGTCGATCTCGTGTGGATCGGCGAGTTCGCCGAGAATGGCTGGCTGGTGCCGGTGGAGGAACTCGCCAAGGACAAGGCGATCACCGACCCGAACCTGAAGCTCGACGGCTTCTTCCCGCTGCTGCTGGAAGCCTTCGGCTCCTGGGGCGGCACGGTCTACGGCCTGCCCTTCGACAATTATTCCGGCCTGCTGTTCTATAATTCCTGCAAGCTCAAGGAAGCGGGCTTCGACAAGCCGCCGGCGACCTGGGAAGAGGTGATGACCGTCTACGGTCCCAAGCTCACCGACAAGTCGAAGAACCAGTACGCCTACGCCCTGCAGTCGCGCCGCGGCGAGACCCAGTCGGCGGACAGCTTCATGCGCTTCCTCTGGCCCTTCGGCGGCTCGCTCCTGAACAAGGAGTTCAAGTCGAACCTGATGAGCAAGGAAAGCCAGACCGGCCTCAACTTCCGTCAGGACCTGATGAAGTACATGCCGCCGGGCGTCGTCTCCTTCGACCATGCCGAGGCCGTGAACGCGCTGGCGCAGGGCCAGGTGGCGATGATCACCGAGTGGTCGGCCTTCTATTCCACCCTCGCCGACCCCGCGACCTCCAAGCTCGGCGACTGCCTCGCCGTGGCACCGGAGCCCGCCGGTCCCGCCGGCCGCCTGCCGGCGCTGGGCGGCTTCTCGCTCGCCGTCGCTTCGCAGGCGACCCCCGAGCAGCAGAAGGCCACCTGGCTGTTCATCCAGTGGGCGACCTCCGAAGCCATCGCCAAGGCCTATGTCGAGGCGGGCGGCGTGTCGGGCCGCATGGCGGTCTATAACGACCCGGAGATCAAGGCGAAGTACAAGTTCGTCGAGCCGATGGTCGCTTCCTGGCAGGCCGGCGTTCCCGAGTATCGTCCCCGCTTCCCGGCCTGGCCGGCGATCTCCGAGATCGTCGCCGAGTGGGGCTCCAAGATGATGCTGGGCGAAGTCACCGTCGAGGGCGGTTCCAAGGAGATCGGCACCCGCATGGAAGCCATCCTCGGCAAGGACGGCTATTACGACGGCAAGAAGAAGCTGCTGCAGTGAGTTGAAGCCGGCGGCGGGGCCTCTCTCCCGCGCCGCCGGCCTCGGGCGGATGCTGCAACCCGCGAAGCGGCATCCGCCTCCCTTATCCCGAGACCGAAATCCGCTCGTTTCCAGGAACCGAAAGCGCCGTCATCCTGAGGCGCCTGGCATTGGCCGGGCCTCTCAGGATGCCGATGCCCGGAGGCCATTGAGGCCTCGACGCTTGCGAAAGCCAATGTCATGACCACGCTTCACGCCCGCGCCCTGGATGAAATCCGCGCCTGCCTCGATCAGGTCCGCGCCGACGAGCTGGATGGTGCCATCGCTGAACTGGCCGGCGCCAACCGCATCGCGCTCTACGGCGTCGGCCGCGAGGGCCTGCAGATCAAGGGGCTCGCCATGCGCCTGTTCCATCTCGGCCTCAAGGCGGCCGTGGTGGGCGACATGACCACGCCGCCGGTCGGCCCCGGCGACGTGCTGGTGGTGTCCGCCGGTCCGGGCGACTTCTCCACCGTCGCCGCGCTGATGGGCGAGGCGCGCGCGGCCGGTGCCCGCACCCTCGTTGTCACCGCCGAGGCGGGCGGGGCCGCCGCCGCCCGCGCCGACCGGGTGCTGACCGTTCCCGCGCAGACCATGGCCAGTGACCAGGGTGCCGCCGCGACCTCGGTTCTGCCGATGGGCTCGCTCTATGAGGGCGCGCTCTATGTGCTGTTCGAGATCCTGATCCTCGGCCTGCGCGACCGGCTGGGCGTGACCCCGGCGCAGATGCGCGCCAACCATACGAATCTGGAGTGACCGGGGGGCTCCCCTCTCCCGGTAGGCACCACAGGAAGACGCCATGAGCGACACCGCGACATCCCCCGCACAACGCCGGCCCAACCGGGGCTATGGACGCTGGACGCCGCTCTGGTTCCTGGCGCCGGCCGTGCTGACGCTGTTCGTGATCGGCATCTACCCGACGATCTTTGCGCTGGTGACCTCGTTCCGGCGCTACAACATCACCCGGCCGCGCGAGGGCTTTCCCTTCATCGGCTTCGAGAACTATGTGAACGTGCTGACCGACAGCACCTTCTGGTCCTCGCTGCTCCTCACCGCCAAGTTCTACGTCACCGTGCTGCCGATCCAGGTGGCGCTCGGCCTCGCCATCGCCCTGCTGCTGCACAAGCCCGGCATGGGCCTGCTCAAATCGCTCGCGCGGGTCACACTGGTCGTCCCGCTGGCAACGACCTATGCCGTGGTCGGCCTCATCGGACGCCTCATCTTCAATCGAGACTTTGGTGTGGCCAACCAGGCCCTCAGCGTGTTCGGCTTTGGCCCGATCGACTGGCTCTCCACGCAGGACGGCGCCTTCGCCGCCATCGTCATCATGGATGTGTGGCAGTGGACACCGTTCTGCGCCCTCATCTTCCTCGCCGGCCTTTCCATGGTTCCCGGCGAGATCGAAGAGGCGGCGCGGCTGGAAACCTCGTCAAAGCTCGCTCTGCTGCGGCATGTGCAGTTGCCCTATCTGCTGCCCGGCCTTACCGCGGTCATGATCCTGCGCTCGGCCGACGTGCTCAAGCTGTTCGACATGGTGTTCGTGATGACGCGCGGCGGCCCCGGCTCGGCCACAGACCTCATCTCCATCTACATCCAGCGCGTGGGCTTCCGCATCTTCGATCTGGGCACCGCTTCGGCGCAGGCGATCCTCTTGCTGATCCTCACCATCATCATCAGCCGGCTCTATATCCGCCTGCTCTATCGCGAGGTTCACTGATGCGTATCTCGTCCGGCAAGCTGCTTCACGCCCTCGGCCTGACCGCCGTGGTCATCTTCACGCTGTTTCCGTTCTTCTGGATGGTGTCGGCGAGCTTCAAGACGCAGGCCGACATCCTGTCCTCGCCGCCGGTGTGGTTCTTCACCCCGACGCTGCAGAACTATGCGGAGATCTTCGCCGACACCAAGGTCAGCGGCGCGATTATCAATTCGCTGATCGTGGCGACCTGTTCCACCCTGCTCGCCGTCATCCTCGGCGCGCCGGCGGCCTTCGCGCTCGCCCGCTACGAGTTCCGCGGCAAGTCGGATTTGTGGTTCTGGTTCATCTCCAACCGCATGATCAGCCCCATCGTGCTGGCACTGCCGGTCTATCTGCTGGCGATCCAGACCGGGCTGCTCGACACCCATCTCGTGCTGATCCTGATCTATCTCACCTTCCAGCTGCCCATCGTGGTGTGGATCGTCACCGATCAGTTCAAGTCGATCCCGGCGGATCTCGAACAGGCCGCGCGGCTCGACGGCGCGAGCCAGTTCACCATCTTCCGCAAGATCTATCTGCCGCTCGGCGCGCCGGGCATCGCGGTGTCGGCGATCTTCTCCTTCATCTTCTCCTGGAACGAGCTGCTCTATGCGCTGGTGCTGACCCGCCGCGCCGTGCAGACCGCGCCGGTCGTCGCCACCAGCTTCATGTCCGGCTATGAGCTGCCCTGGGGCAAGATCATGGCCACCGGCACCGTCATCGTGCTGCCCGTCACCATTTTCGCGCTCATCGTGTCGCGGCACATGGTGCGCGGCCTGACCATGGGAGCCACCAAGTGAACGGGACCCCGGCGCCGATCCGCTTCGGCATCAATCTCGGCTTCTGCACCAAGCGCTGGGTGACGCCCGAGCTGTGGACGGGCATGGTGCGCGAGCGGCTCGGCCTCGACCTCGTCCAGTTCTCGTTCGATCTCGTCGACCCGATGTGGCCGGACGCCATCGTCGACCGCCACGCCGCCGAGGTGCGGCGCGCGGCGGAGGCGGCGGGCATCACCATCCACAGCGCCTTCATCGGCCTCGCCCATTACAGCTTCAACCAGCTGCTGCACCCCGATCCGGCGGTGCGCAACTACGCCGAATACTGGCTCGGCCGCGCCTATCGCTTCGCCGCGCTGGCCGGCATTCCCCGCGTCGGCGGCCCGCTCGGCGCGCTCGCCGCACGGCTGGACGGCAGCGAGGCAGAGGCGCTCGACCCGGCCGATTATGCCGAACTCGTCACCCGCATGCACCGGCTGGGCGAACGCGCCGCCGCCGAGGGGCTGAGCGAACTCTATGTCGAGCCCACCCCCCTGCGCCGCGAATGGCCATGGACCATCGGACAGGCGCGGCAGATGATGAACGATGTGGCGGACAGCGCGGCGCCGTGGCGGCTGTGCATCGACTGGGGCCACGCCACCTTTGCGCCGCTCTATGGCGACGTGACAGACGGCATGGAATCGTGGCTGCGGGACCTCGCCGACGTCACCACCGCCGTACACATCCAGCAGACCGATTTCGCCTTCGACCGCCATTGGGACTTCACCGTCCCCGGCAAGGTTGAGCCGTTGGAGGCTGCGGCGCTGCTGCGGCGCACCGGCACCGACACCTGCCCGGTGTTCCTCGAAGTGTTCTATCCCTTCGAAGAAGACAGCCGCACCATCCTCGCCGCGCTGGAGACAAGCTGCGCGCGCCTCAAGCACGCTCTGGCATAAGGCACCGGCGATGAACGGGGGCGGGCGCGAGCGAGGCAGGCCGGTGGGCACGCAGGAGATGGAGGCGGCGCAGATCCGTGCGCGGGTCGCATGGCTCTACTTCATCGGCGGCCTGACCCAGCAGGAGATCGCCGACCAGCTCGGTCTCACGCGCCTGCGCACCAACAAGATCCTCGGACAGGTGCGCTCCGACGGCTCGGTGTTCATCGACATCCGCCTGCCCATGGCCGACTGCATCGAGGCCGAGCAGAAGCTGAAAGCGCGGTATGGGCTCGAACACGTCACCGTCGTTCCGTCCCTGCCCGACGAGGCCGAGCAGCAGCGTGTCATCGGCGAAGCCGCCGGCGCCGTGCTCGACACATTGCTGGAGAACGGCATGGGCCTCGGTGTCGGCTGGGGCAAGACGCTCGCCGCCGGGCTGAAGCGCGTCACCGCCCGGCCGATGGCAGAGAGCTGGGTGACCTCGGTCATGGGCGGGCTCACGCGCGGCTCGGGCTCCAGCACCTTCGAGGTCGCCACCGGCTATGCCCGCGCCATCTCCGCCGAGTGCTACTATCTCGCCGCTCCACTCTATTTCCCCACACCCGAGAGCCGCACCATGCTGCTCTCGCATCACGGGATCAGCGAGACCATGCGCCGGGCGCGGACGGTCGACGTGGCGCTGCTCTCCTGCGGTGACATGACGACCCGCTCCCTGCTGGTGCAGACGCAGACCGTCTCGGAGAACATCGACAGCCTGCGCGCGGCCGGTGCGGTGGGCGATCTGCTCGGCATGTTCCTCGACGCCGACGGGCGCCCGGTGGACCACCCGCTGAACGAGCGGGTGCTGTCGCTGGCCCCGCATGAGGTGAAGCCGGTGCGCCACTCGATCCTGGCCTCCGGCGGGCTCTACAAGGTGCCGATCGTGCGGGCGATCCTGCGCGCGGGCTATGTGAAACGACTGGTGACGGACGAAAGCTGCGCCGCGGCGCTGCTCACGAACTGATGGACGGCCGCCGGACCCTTGCGGCCGGCCACTCTGGAGACTGCACGATGACCTTCCTGCGACTGGACAACATCAAGAAGAGCTACGGCGATGCCGCCGTCATCAAGGGCGTCAGCTTCGCGGCCGAGAAGGGCGAGTTCGTGGTGTTCGTCGGTCCCTCCGGCTGCGGCAAGTCCACTTTGCTGCGCATGATCGCGGGTCTGGAGGATGTCAGCTCGGGCGAACTTTATATCGACGGCCGCGAGGTCACCTATGAGGAACCCGCCAAGCGCGAGGTGTCCATGGTGTTCCAGTCCTATGCGCTCTACCCGCATATGAGCGTGTTCGAGAACATGGCGTTCGGCCTGCGCATGGCGAAGAAGCCGGAGGCCGAAATCAAGGCGCAGGTGCTGGAAGCGGCCCGCATCCTGCAGCTGGAGGCGCTGCTGGAGCGCAAGCCCCGCGCGCTTTCCGGCGGCCAGCGCCAGCGCGTGGCCATCGGCCGCTCCATCGTCCGCCACCCCAAGCTGTTCCTGTTCGACGAGCCGCTCTCGAACCTCGACGCCGAGCTGCGCTCGCAGATGCGGGTGGAGATCGCCAAGCTGCACCGCTCGCTCGGCGCCACCATGGTCTATGTGACGCATGACCAGGTGGAGGCGATGACGCTGGCCGACCGCATCGTGGTGCTGCGCGCCGGCCTCGTCGAGCAGATCGGCTCGCCGACCGAGCTTTACGACACCCCCGCCAACACCTTCGTCGCCGGTTTCATCGGCTCGCCGAAGATGAACTTCATCAACGCCAAGGTGGCCTCGATCGCAGGGAACACGCTCACTTTGGCGCACCCGACCTTCGCCGGTGGCACCCTGGCCCTCGACACGCCCGCGGCCGCGCGCACCAAGCTGGGCGCCCCGGTGACGGTGGGGCTGCGGCCGGAACATCTCAGCGTGGGGGCCGCCAACCCGGTGCTGGCGCTCACCCTCGATTTCGCCGAGAGCCTCGGCGGTTCGACCCAGCTCTACGCCCGCTCCGAAGGCGAGCCGATCATCGCCCTCACCGCCGGCCGGCCCAACCTCAAGCCGGGCGATGCGCTCACCCTCGGCATCGCCCCCTCCCACATCTACCTCTTCGACGCCGCCGGCCTCGCTCTCTGAGCGCGTCCGACAACGGCACACTCCAGCAGGACACGCCCCATGGTGCAGGCACTGGTTCTCGAAAAGAAGGGCGAGCTTTCCCTTCGCGACATCGACCTCCCGCTTGAGGTCGGCCCGGACGACGTGAAGATTTCCATCCACACGGTGGGCGTCTGCGGCAGCGACGTGCATTACTACACCCATGGCGCCATCGGCTCCTTCGTGGTGCGCGAACCCATGGTGCTCGGCCATGAGGCGGCCGGCACGATCACGGCGGTCGGCGCCAATGTGAAGAACCTCAAGGTCGGCGACCGGGTCTGCATGGAGCCGGGCGTGCCGAACATGAATTCCCGCGCCACCAAGCTCGGCATCTACAATGTCGATCCCGATGTGCGCTTCTGGGCGACGCCGCCGATCCATGGCGTGCTGACCCCCGACGTGGTCCACCCCGCCGCCTTCACCTACAAACTGCCGGCGAATGTCTCCTTCGCCGAGGGCGCCATGGTGGAACCCTTCGCCGTTGGATTGCAGGCGGCGACCCGCGCCCGCATCACCCCCGGCGACGTGGCTGTCGTGATCGGCTGCGGCCCGATCGGCATCATGACCGCGCTGGCCGCGCTGGCTGGGGGCTGCTCGCGCGTCTACATCTCCGACCTCTCCGCGCCGAAGCTCGCCATTGCCGGCCAGTATCCGGGCGTCCATCCCGTCAACATCACGGAACGACCGCTGGCCGAGGTGATCGCCGAGGAAACCGAGGGCTGGGGCGCGGATGTGGTGTTCGAGGCCAGCGGCTCGCCGCGCGCCTATGAGGGCATCTTCGACATCGTCCGCCCCGGCGGGACGCTGGTGCTGATCGGCATGCCAGTGGAAACCACGAAATTCGACGTGGCGGCGGCGATCATCAAGGAGGCGCGGATCGAGACCGTTTTCCGCTACGCCAATAATTTCGACCGCGCGGTCAATCTCATCGCCTCCGGCAAGGTCGACCTCAAGCCGCTGATCTCCGAGACCTTCGACTTCGCCCGCAGCATCGAGGCGTTCGACCGGGCCGCCAAGGGCCTGCCGACCGACGTGAAGCTGCAGATCGTGATGCCGGGCTGAAGCGTCGACCTGCTCCCTCTCCCCGCCGGGGAGAGGGTTGGGGTGAGGGGCCGGTTCGTCCCTACGAAGGCCGCGATGCCCCTCACCGACCCGCTTCGCGGGCCACCTCTCCCCGCCGGGGAGGGGAAAGAGACAAGCTTCTTCCGCCCGCTCGACCGGGCGCCTGCCAACCCCATCGGAGTTTCCCCATGGCAAACCGGCTTGAAGGCAAGGTGGCCGCCATAACAGGCGCGGCGTCGGGCATCGGCCTCGAATGCGCCCGCGCCATGCTCAGCGAGGGCGCCACCGTCGCCCTGGTCGACCGCGCCGCCGACACGCTCGCCGCGCTCTGCAAAGAGCTCGGCCCGAAGGCGGTGCCGGTCGTCATCGACCTGCTCGACCCCAAAAGCGTCGCCACCATGCTGCCGCAGATCCTGGAAAAATGCGGCCGGCTCGACATCTTCCACGCCAATGCCGGCGCCTATATCGGCGGCGATGTGGTGGAAGGCGACCCCGACGTGTGGGACCGGGTGCTGAACCTCAACATCAATGCCGCCTTCCGCACCGTGCAGGCGGTGCTGCCGCATATGGTGGAGCGCGGGAGCGGCGACGTGCTGTTCACTTCCTCCATCGCCGGCGTCGTGCCCGTGGTGTGGGAGCCGATCTACACCGCCTCGAAATTCGCCGTGCAGGCCTTCGTCCACACCACGCGCCGGCAGGTGGCCAAGCACGGCATCCGCGTCGGCGCGGTGCTGCCCGGGCCCGTCGTCACCGCCCTCATCAAGGACTGGCCACAGGCCAAGCTCGACGAGGCCCTTGCCTCCGGGGCGCTGATGGAAGCAAAGGAAGTGGCGGACTGCGTCATCTTCATGCTGACACGCCCGCGTAATGTGACCATACGCGATCTGGTGATCGTGCCGAACGGAACGGACCTCTAGGCCATGGGCGGATGCTTCGCGGGAATCGATGTCGGCACGGGCAGCGTGCGCGCCGGCATTTTCGATGCGGACGGGCGGCAGCTCGCCGTTGCCAAGCGCGACATCCGCATGTGGAAGGAGGCCGGCGATATCGTCGAGCAGTCGAGCGACGATATCTGGGCCTGTGTCTGCGCCTGCGTCAGGGAAGCGCGCGAGGCTGCCGGGCTGGCGCCGGAAGACATTGCCGGCATCGGCTTCGACGCCACCTGTTCGCTGGTGGTGCTGGGGCCGGAGGGGCGCCCCCTGCCCGTCGGCAAGCATGGCGATGGCGCCCGCAACATCATCGTCTGGATGGACCACCGCGCCACCGGCCAGGCCGACCGCATCAACGCGCTGGGCAGCCCGGTGCTGGATTATGTCGGCGGCACTATCTCGCCGGAGATGGAGACGCCCAAGCTGCTCTGGCTGAGCGAGGAACTCCCCGCCACCTTCGCCGGTGCCTGGCAGTTCCTCGACCTCGCCGATTTCCTCACCTGGAAGGCCACCGGCAGCCTCGCCCGCTCGGTCTGCACGGTCACCTGCAAATGGACCTATCTCGCCCACGAACAGCGCTGGGACGAGAGCTATTTCCGCAAGATCGGACTTGGCGCGCTGGCCGATGAGGGGTTTGCCCGGATCGGGACCGAGATCGTCGCCGCCGGCACGCCGCTCGGTGCCGGGCTGACCGTCGAGGCGGCGGACGAACTCGGCCTTGCACCGGGCACCGCTGTGGCGGCGGGGCTGATCGACGCCCATGCCGGCGGCATCGGCACGGTGGGTGCGCGCGGCGGCAGCGGCGATGTGCTCAGCCGCATGGCCTATGTCTTCGGCACCTCCGCCTGCACCCTGCTGACCACGCGCGAGCCGGCCTTCGTGCCGGGCGTGTGGGGGCCCTATTACTCCGCCATGGTGCCGGATTTCTGGCTCAATGAGGGCGGACAGTCCGCCGCTGGCGCCGCCATCGACCGGCTGGTGCGCCTGCATCCCGCCGCGCCGCAAGCTGCCGAGCTGGCGCGGGCGGCGGGGCAGAGCCTCAACGTCTGGCTCGCGCATCGGGCCGAGGCGGCGGGAGGGGCCGGCGCCATTGCCCCGCTCGTCGGCACGCTGCATGTGGTGCCGGAATTCCTCGGCAACCGCGCCCCCTTCGCCGACCATCTGGCGCGCGGAATCGTCGCCGGCCTCGGCATGGATGAGGGGCTGGACGGCTTGGTCAGCCTCTACATGGCGGGCCTTGCCGGCATCGGCTACGGGCTGCGGCAGATCCTCGACGCCCAGGCAGCGAAGGGCGCGCGCACACAGATGGTCGTCATCTCCGGCGGGGCCGGCCAGAGCGCGCTGGTGCGCCAGGTGCTGGCCGATGCGGCGCAGGTGGACATCGCCGCCACGGTGGCGCCGGAGCCTGTGCTGCTCGGCTCGGCGATTCTCGGCGCCGTCGCCGCCGGCCGCTATGACAGCTTCGCCGGGGCGATGTCGGCCATGTCCGAGATCGAGGTGGTCTATTCCCCCAGCCCGGCGACGCGCGACTGGCACGAACGCCGCTTCCATGCGTTTGAGAGGCTGCAGGGCGCCTATCGCAGCCTGCGCGACTGAGAAAGGCGGCGCGGCCTGCCGCGTCGCCGCAACGTGAAGCGCCTACGTCATCTTCCGTCTTCCGCTTTTCATACCCCTGCGACACCTTTGCGATAGCGAAGCGGGCACCGAGGGTTCACGCTGACACCAGTCTGACGCGGGAGACGACATGAACGATCGAGAACAGCGTATCCGTGAATGGGCCTACCGGCTGTGGGAACAAGACGGCTATCCGCACGGGCGGGACGGCGAACACTGGTTCCGGGCGGTTGAAATCGTCCTGCAGGAGGATGCCGCCCCTGAGGCCGGCATCCTGAGCCGGCCGGAGCCGGAGGTGGAGGCCGCCGCGGCCGATCTCGAAGCGGCGCCGAAGCCGAGCCGCGCCAAGGCCAAGGCGAGCGCCCCGGCGGCGGAAACCGTTTCCGCCCCGGCCAAGCCCGCCCGCGCCAAGGCCACCAAGACCAAGCCGGTTGAGCCGCCCGTGCCGGTCGCGCCGGAGCCGGCCCCGGTCGCCCCGGCGCCCGCCGGCCGCCGCAAGCGGAGCTGACCGGCGCGCTTTCCGCCTGTCGCGATGGAACGTCCCCTCCCCGTCCGCCGTTCTCGTCCGAACAGGACGGGACAGACGGGGAGCGATATCCATGGCCAAATCGGCAGCACACAAGGCCGCGGCGGAGACCCCGCCGCAGGTTCCGCCCAATGTCGCGGTGCATGGCGCCGCGACGCTGACCGGCGTCACCGTCGATGCCTTCAACGCCCAGCTTCGCGACGACGATGGATTTGTCGGCGACCGCGCGCGGCGGGCCGCCTTCTTCGAGATCTTCGACCGCTGGCGCGACCTCGGTGACAGGAAGCTGTCGGTGCTCGGCGAAACGCCGACGGCTGAACTGTCGAAATCGGCGATCGACGAGGCGTTGCGCGAAGGCAAGCCGCATGAGCAGGCGATCATCCACAGTGCGATCGAGGAATATGCGCAGCAGCTTCTCGCCGTGGTGCGGCGCTTCATGCGGACCAAGGAATGGCGCGATACGCAGCGCATCGTTATCGGCGGCGGCCTGAAGGCGGGCCGTTTTGCCGAAATCGCGGTGGCGCGGACCGAATTGCTGGCCCGTGAAGCCGGCCTGACGATCGAGATGCGCCCCATCCGCAACGATCCCGACGAGGCCGGCCTCCTCGGGGCGGCTCATCTCGCGCCAAGCTGGATGTTCGCCAGCTTCGACCATATCCTCGCGGTCGACATCGGCGGCACCAATATTCGCTGCGGCATCGTCAAGCTGAACCTCGACAAGGAAGGTGATCTGTCGAAAGCGCGGGTGCGCGGCTTCGAGCTCTGGCGCCATGGCGATGAAGACCCTGGCCGCGAGGAAGCCGTAGGCAAGCTGGTCTCCATGCTGGAAACCCTCATCGCCGATGCGGAGAAGCATGAGTTGAAGCTCGCTCCTTTCATCGGCGTCGGCTGTCCCGGCTCCATCGCCCGGGACGGGTCGATCGAGAACGGCGCGCAGAATTTGCCGGGCAATTGGCAAAGTTCGCGCTTTCACCTGCCGGCGGCGCTGTGGGAGGCGATCCCCGCCATTGGCGGCAACGAGACCACCGTGGTGATGCATAACGACGCCGTGGTGCAGGGATTGAGCGAAGTGCCGTTCATGCAGGACGTGGCGCATTGGGGCGTGCTGACCATCGGCACCGGCCTCGGCAATGCGCGCTTCACCAATCGCCCGCGCGCGGCCAAGAAAGAGAGCAAGGGCTGAGTCGGCGCCCGCTACGCGGCCGGCGGCGCGGAAGCGTCCCCGCGCTCGCTTTCCCCCTCTTCGCGGGCGCGGCGGGCCAGTTCCTCATAATCGGCGCGGATTTTTTCCAGGGTGGTGTCGTCCAGTTCCTCAAGGTCGAGAAGCACGTGCCGCGTGCCCTTGGTGCGGGCGATCAACTCGTCGATCTTGATGTGCAGCGCCGCCGTGTCGCGGTTCTGGCTGTTCTGGATCACGAACACCATCAGGAAGGTGATGATGGTGGTCGATGTGTTGATGATGAGCTGCCAGGTGTCGCCGAAGCCGACAAGGGGGCCCGTAAGCCCCCATAATACGATCAGCCCGGCCGCCGCCGCGAACACCGCCGGCTTTCCGGCCTGGGCCGCAACCCATTGCGAGAAGCGGGTGAACAGCGAACGCTTCGGTTTCCCGGCCGTCGAACGCATAGGGGCACCCATCTGTCGCTTCAAGCGGCGATGAAACGCACCGATGGCGGCGAGGTTCCCCCCGCCGCCGTCAGGCTTGGCCGCGTCAAGCGTGTTCGGGCTTACCCTTGCGCTTGGTGCTGGCGAGTTCGTCCAGCTGCTTCTCGGACATGGATTTCTCCATCGACTTCGAAGCACCCTTCAGGTCGCTCTTGTTCGTCTCGCCGCGCTTGGCGGAGAGCGCCGCGCCGGCGGCCTTCTGCTGTGCTTTGGATTTGGCGGGCATGACAAACCTCCTCCGGGCCGTCCCCCGCCACCTAGGCCGGCGGCAGGGGTGGCCGACTACTCGGCGGCGTGCAGATTGACGCGAGCTTCCGCCAGCTTGGTCAGCTTGGCGTCCGTGTTCTTTTCCTCATCGAGATTCTTGGCGAGCACGCTGGCGCAGTCCGGCCGGCCCAGGAGCTTGGCCCAGGCGACGAGCGTGCCGTAGCGTGCCATTTCATAGTGCTCGACCGCCTGCGCCGCCGCGATGAGGGCGGCGTCCAGAACCTGCTTGTCCGCCACCTCGCCCGAGACTTGCTCCGCCTCGTCGATGATGCCGTCGATCGCCGGGCAGGTCACCGCCTTGGCTTCCACGCCGTGCATCTTGAAAACTTCCTCGACGCGCAGGATGTGCCCCTCGGTTTCGGACAGATGCTGCTGAAAGCCGGCCTTGAGCTGCGGATCGGTCGCCTTCTCGATCATGTTGGGCAGAGAGGAAGCGATCTTCTTCTCCGCATAATAGATGTCGCGCAGGGTATGAACGAAGAGATCGTCCATCGTCTTGATGTCCTTCGAGAACAGACCCATGGTCATTTTCTCCTTGCGGAAAGGTAAAATGGGCAACCTATGGTAACGGCAACCCGCGGGCGGCCCGTTCGGGGCGCGCTCTACTCAACCAACACGTCGCCCGGAATGTCGTTCCCGCCGCTCGCCAAAACGGCAGCGCCTGGGGGCCATCACATCGGCGCCGGCACCGGGTCGCGCGGTGGCAGGTCCATGGGCGGAGCGCTCGGCTCGTCGAGCGGCTCCTCCACCTCCGGCGTGATGTCGGGGTCCTGGTCGGGCGGCAGTGTCGGCTCGTCAATGCCGGGCTCGGGCCGGTCGGAAGGCGGCTCGCGCGGCGGTGCCACGGCGATGACGACGCTGGAAGCGCCGGCGCGGCGCGGCGGCGGCGGCGCCGGCCACGGGTCGCTCACATCAGGGGGGATCGGATCGCGAATGCCGGGCACGTCGGGGTCACGCACCGGCGGCTGCACGGGGTCGTGGATCGGCGCCGGATCGGGGGTGGGGTTCACGTCCGGTACGGGCTGAACGTCCGGCATCGGCGGAACACCCGGCGTGCCGGGCGTGGCGGGGTCGATGACGGCGAAATTCGCTTGCCCGACCGGGGTCTGGCTGGGGGTCATGGAACTCTCCTCCCATTTGCCTGTCCGGGCCAACGCAGCCCGCGGCAAGGGGTTCCGGAGAGTTCGCGCGGCTCAACCCATGCTGGCCAGCTCGTGGCGCCAGGGCGGGTTGGCACCGACGCGCGTCACCGAAAGCGCGGCAGCCTTCACGGCAAAGCCCAGCGCTTCCCCCAGCACCTCGGCGGAGAGGTCAGCCAGCGCCGGCGGCGCCGCCCGCCCACGCTCGACCAGCGCGCAGAGGAAGGCGGCGTTGAAAGTGTCGCCAGCCCCCACCGTGTCGGCCACCGTCACCGCTTCCCCCGGCACTGCGATATCGATCCCCTCGGCAAAGCCGCGCGCGCCCTTCGCCCCCAGCGTGATGAGCACGAGGCGCGGCCCCATGGCGCGGATGCGCTCGGCCTGGGTCGCGATCTCGCCCGGCCCGGTCAGCCAGAACAGATCTTCGTCGGAGAGCTTCACCACATGGCTGAGGGCGATGAGCCGGAACAGGCGGGCGCGATAGGCCACCTCGTCGCGGATGAAACCGGGGCGGATATTGGGGTCGAGCATGATCAGCCGCCCCTGCCCGTCGCCTGCCGTGCGCGCCGCCAGCGCCTCCATGGCCGAGCCGACCGGCTCGTTCACCAGGCTGATGCCGCCGAAGAACAGCAGGCCGACCTCGTCCGGCAGATCGGGAAGGTCTGCCGGAGTGAGCAGGCGCCCGGCCGTGTTTTCGTCGAGAAAGAGATAGCGCGCCTGCCCTTCCACCAGCGTCACGAAGGCAAGCGTCGAGGGCCGGTCGATCGGCGGGCAGAGGCTTGCATCGGCGCCGGCGGCATCGAGCGCCGCGCGCAGCTGCTGCCCGAACATGTCGCTCGACAGCCCGTACCAGAACCGCGTCTTCACGCCCAGCCGCGCGGCTGCGATGGCGGTGTTGAACACCGCCCCGCCCGACAGCGGCAGGAAGGCCTGCCCCTCCGGCGTCGGGCGCGGCACCATGTCGATCAGCGCCTCGCCGGCGCAAAGCAGAACCGGCGCGGCGGGCGGAATGGGCGCGGACATGGGCAACCTCTCGAACGTTCGGCCTCAGCCCGCGAGATAGTCGGTGAGGACCGCGCGGGCGCCCTTCGCCCATAGCGCGCGCAGCGCCTGCGCGAAAGCCACCACGACCTCAGGGTCGCTGCCGAGATCGCCATAGACCTCGCTCATGGCGAGCCAGAGCGCCGGATCGTCCTTGGCCTGCTGCGCGCGAACCGTCAGTTCGCCCCAGTTGGGATCGTTCGGCGCGATCGGCGTGCCGGCGTCGCTCGTCGCGGCGCAGTAGCGGCACCACAGGGCGGATTCGAGAATCAACCCCAGCGGCAGCCGTCCGGCGGCGCGGTTGTCGCGGATCGAGGGGACGATGAATTTCGGCTGGCGGTTGGAGCCGTCGAGGCAGAGGCGGCGCACCGTGTCCGCCACTTCCGGGTTGGCGAAGCGCTCGCGGATGACGGCGTAATAGTCGTGGAGATCGGTGTCCGGCACCGGGGGAACGATGGGGATGATCTCCTCGCGCTCGACCTTGTCGAGGAAGGCGGAGATGAGCGGCTGCTCCATCGCCTCATGCACGAGATCGACATCCATCAGCCCGCCGGGATAGGCGATGATGGCATGGCCGCCATTGAGGATGCGTATTTTCATCGTCTCATAGGCGTGCACATGCTCGGTGAAGACCACGCCCACCTTCTCCAGCGCCGGGCGACCGGCGGGGAAATGGTCCTCCAGCACCCATTGCCGGAACGGCTCGCAGGTGACAGGCACCGGATCGTCGAGGCCGAAGGCGGCCGCCATGGCCCGCTCGCGCGCGCCGGTGGCGGGCGTGATGCGGTCGACCATGCCATTGGGGAAGGCGACATGCGCCTCGACCCAGTCGGCGAAATCGGGGTCGGAAAGCCGCGCCAGCCCCACCACCACCTGCTGTGTTACATGGCCATTGCCGGGAAGGTTGTCGCAGGACATCACGGTGAAGGGCGGCACGCCGGCGGCGCGGCGCCGCTTCAAGGCAGCGAGAATGGCGCCGAAGGCGGTTTCCGGCACGTCAGGACGGGCGGCATCGGCCTGGATATCCGGCGCGCCGGTGTCGAGCCGGCCGGCGGCATCCATGAAATAGCCGCCCTCGGTCACGGTGAGGCTGACAATGCGGATTTCCGGCCGCGCCATGGCGGCGATGAGCGCGCCATTGCCGCGCTCCACGGGCAGAAAATCGATCATCGCACCAATGCGCCGGGCCCGCCGGCCGGTGGGATCGAGTTCGATCACCGTGGACAAGCAGTCCTGCGCCTTCAGCGCGTCGCGCATCGCCGCATCCGCCGGGCGCACCCCGGCGCCGATGATCGCCCAATCATGACCCTCGCCGAGGGCGAAAAGATCGTCGAGATAGACCGCCTGATGGGCGCGGTGGAAATTGCCGAGGCCGATATGGACGATGCCCGGCGTCAGGCGGGTGCGGTCATAGGCGGGGAGCGCGGCGGCGGACGGATGGGCGGGGGTCGTCATGTCTCAGGTCTTCCGGTTGTCGCACCGCTCAGGCAGGCGACGTTGAAGGCGCGGCCGGCGACCGGCCGTGATCTCGGGACGCAGGCGGCGGGGGTCAGACGGCCGGCACGAGTGCCTTGCCCGCCGTATCGAAGCGGTGGAGCTTGTCGGCCTGCGGGGCGAGGCTCACCCGCGTGCCGTGGCGCAGCGGAACATCGCCGCCGACGCGGATATTGATCTGGCCGACGCCTTCGACCTCGACTTTCAGGAAAGTGTCGGAGCCGAGATGCTCGCACAGCCCCACCGTGCCCTTCCACGGCCCGTCCTCTGCGAGGTCGATATGCTCGGGGCGGATGCCGAGCGTGTGCGCGCCATGCTTCTGCGCCTCGGCTCCCTCAATCAGGTTCATCTTGGGGCTGCCGATGAAGCCGGCGACGAACAAATTGGCCGGGGAACGGTAGAGTTCGAGCGGGCTGCCGACCTGCTCAATGCGGCCGGCATTCAGCACCACGATACGGTCGGCCATGGTCATGGCCTCCACCTGATCGTGGGTGACGTAGATCATCGTGGTCCTGAGTGTGTGGTGCAGCTCGGAGATTTCCTGCCGCATGGAAACGCGCAACGCCGCGTCGAGATTGGACAGCGGCTCGTCGAACAGGAACGCCGCCGGCTCGCGCACGATGGCGCGGCCGATGGCGACGCGCTGGCGCTGGCCGCCGGAAAGCTGGCTCGGCTTGCGGTCGAGATAGGGGGTGAGGTTCAGCACCTTCGCCGCCGCCTGCACCTTGCGCTCCTGCTCCTCGGCGGAAACCCCGGCCATGCGCAGCGGGAAGGCAATGTTTTTGCGCACGCTCATATGCGGGTAGAGCGCGTAGCTCTGGAACACCATGGCGAGGCCGCGCTTGGCCGGCGGCAGCTTTGTCGCGTCCTTGCCGTCGATGGAAATGGTGCCGGACGACGTGTCCTCCAGCCCGGCGATCAGGCGCAGCAAAGTGGACTTGCCGCAGCCCGACGGGCCGACGAACACCACGAACTCACCCTCAGGGATGACGAGGTCGATCCCTTGGATGATGGAGACGCCGCCAAAGGACTTGCGGACCTCGGAAAGAACGATCTCGCCCATAAGTCTCTCCCTATTTCACGGCGCCGAAGGTCAGCCCGCGCACGAGCTGCTTCTGGCTGAACCAGCCCAGGATCATGATGGGCGCGATGGCCATGGTGCTGGCCGCGGACAGCTTGGCGTAGAACAGCCCCTCGGGGCTGGAATAGCTGGCGATGAAGGCGGTGAGCGGCGCGGCATTGGCCGCCGTCAGGTTCAGCGTCCAGAAGCTCTCATTCCAGGCGAGGATGACGTTGAGCAGCAGTGTCGAGGCGATGCCCGGCACCGCCATAGGCGTCAGCACATAGAGGATCTCCGAGGACAGGGTCGCCCCGTCCATCCGCGCCGCTTCAAGGATCTCGCCGGGGATTTCCTTGAAATAGGTGTAGAGCATCCAGACAATGATCGGCAGGTTCACCAGGGTGAGCACGATGACGAGACCGGTCTTGGTATCGAGCAGCCCGGTGTCGCGTGCGAGCAGATAGAGCGGCACCAGCACGCCCACCGCCGGCAGCATCTTGGTGGAGAGCATCCACATCAAGAGGTCCTTGGTGCGTTTGCCCGGCACGAAGGCCATGGACCATGCCGCCGGCACGGCGATGATGAGACCAAGCACGGTGGAGCCGAGCGAGATCACCACCGAATTCCAGAAATGCGCGAGATAGTCGGAGCGCTGGTTCACCGTCTCGTAATTCTCCAGCGTCCAGTCGAAGAACAGGAAGGACGGGTGGGAATTGATCGCCTCGCCCTCGGTCTTGAACGAGGTGAGGAAGGTCCACAGGATGGGGAAGAAGATCAGCAGCGCCACGCCCCAGGCGAGGAGGGTGACGGCGGCCTTGCGGCCTTTCGAGACCTCGCGTGCCATCTCATGCCTCCAGATTCTTGCCGATCATCCGCATCAGGAAGATCGCGACGATATTGGCGAGAAGAACCGCGACGATGCCGCCCGCCGAGCCGAGGCCGACATCGAATTGCAGCATGGACTGCATGTAGACGAGGAAGGTGAGCGTGGTGGACGCCGTGCCCGGCCCGCCATTGGTGGTGACGAGAATTTCGGCGAAGACCGACAGCAGGAAAATGGTCTGGATCAGCACCACCACCGTCATCGCCCGCATCAGATGCGGTAAGGTGAGGTGCACGAAGCGCCAGACCGGGCCGGCGCCATCCATTTCGGCCGCTTCCATCTGCTCGCGGTCAAGGCTTTGCAGCGCGGTGAACAGGATCAGCGTCGCGAAGGGCAGCCATTGCCAGGCGACGATGGCGGTGATGGAGGCGAGCGGCGCCGTGGCGAAGAAGTCGATGGGCTGCAGGCCGAGCGTGCGGGCCAGCGCGGCAAAGAGCCCGTTCACCGGGTTCATCAGCATGTTCTTCCAAACCAGCGCGGAAACGCTCGGCATGACGAAGAACGGGGCGATGACGAGGATGCGCACGATCCCCTGCCCCCACATCGGCTGGTCGAGCAGCACCGCCAGCGCGATGCCGCCGACGACGGTGATGACCAGCACGCCGAGGACGAGGGTGAGCGTGTTCACCAGCGCCGGCCAGAAGGCCGGATCGGTGAAGAAGTAATGATAGTTCTCGAAGCCGGTGAATTCTTCCGTCCCTGGCATCAAGAGGTTGAAGCGCAGGAAGGAGAAATAGATGGTCATGCCCAGCGGCACGATCATCCACAGGAGCAGCAGCAGCACCGCCGGGGATAGCATCAGCCGGCCGGCCATGCGCGAGGCTTGCGTCGCCATCTGGGGCCTCCCTTGACCGAGCCGGCCGTCGGCGCCGCGCGCCGGGGGCTCGAAAGCGGAACGAATGATGAGGGGCGGCGCCTGCCGCGCCGACGCCGTGCCCTTCAGGCTTGCGCCCGGGCAAAACTCCCTTGCGGGGGGAGGTCCCGACACGGCGCGGGAGCGGGAGACACCCGCACCGTGTCGGGAAACAGCCCGGCGCGGGCGGGCGCCGGGCGGGCCTGGAGGGAAGCCGCCTGCGCGGCTGCCCGGGAAGCGTCTACTTCTTGGGGTAGCCGGCGCGGGTCATCTCACGGCTGGTGAGCGCCTGCGCGGCGGCCAGCGCCTGGTCGGCAGTCGAAGTCCCGGCCAGCGCGGCCGAGAACTGCTGGCCGACCGCCGTGCCGATCGCCTGGAACTCCGGAATGGCGACGAACTGGCCACCCGTATAGGGCACGGGCTTGTCCGACGGCTTCTGGGTGTTGGCGGCTTCGATGGCGGTCAGCGTCATCTGCGCGAAGGGCGCGACCTTGAGATATTCCGGATTCTTGTAGAGCGAGGTGCGCGTTCCCGGCGGCACATTGGCGATGCCGTCCTTCTCCGCCACCAGCTTCATATAGGCCGGCGAGGTCGCCCAGGCGACGAAGGTCTTGGCGGCTTCCGCCTTGGACGTGGTCGCGGGAATAGCGAGGTTCCACGACCACAGCCAGTTGCCGTGGTTGGCGCCCCCCTTGCGCACCGGCGAGGGCGCGAAGCCCACCTTGTCGGCGACCTGCGATTCCTTGGGATCGGAGATGAAGGACGCCGCCACCGTGGCGTCGATCCACATGCCGCACTTGCCAGTCTGGAACAGCGCGAGATTCTCGTTGAAGCCGTTGGAGGAAGCGCCGGGAGGGCCGTACTGCTTCATCAGGCTCAGATAGGTGTCGAGCGTCTTCTTCCACTCGGGGCCGTTGAACTGCGGCTTCCACTCCATGTCGAACCACGCGCCGCCCATGGAATTGTTCATCGAGGTGAGGAACGCCATGTTCTCGCCCCAGCCGGCCTTGCCGCGCAGGCAGATGCCGTAGATGCCGGCGCCCTTGTCGGTCATCTTCTGGGCGGCGTCAGCGATGAAGTCCCAATCGGGATTCTCCGGCATTTTCAGCCCCGCCTTCGCCAGAAGGTCGGTGCGGTACATCAGCATGGAGCTTTCGGCGTAGAACGGCACGGCGTGCAACTTGCCGTCGACGGTGAGGCCCTGCGCCACCGGCGGCAGCAGATCCGCCTGGTCGTAATCGGCGCCGAGGTTTTCCAGCGGCATCAGCCAGCCCTGCTTGGCCCAGATCGGCACTTCGTAATTGCCGATGGTCAGCACGTCATACTGGCCGCCCTTGGAGGCGATGTCGGTGGTCACGCGCTGGCGCAGCACATTCTCTTCCAGCGTCACCCAGTTGACCTTGATGTCGGGGTGAAGGGCGTTGAACTCGGGCGTCAGCCGCTGCATGCGGATCATGTCGCCATTGTTCACGGTGGCGACGGTGATGGTGGTCTGCGCCGAGGCCGAACCCATCAGGGCCAGCAGCAGCGAGGCGCCCGCGAGGGGGCGGAATGTCACGGTCATGGCTGTCCTCCCGTTCGGCGTTCTATGAGCAAATAATCGCCGTATGGGCAAATACTCACGCGCGCCTCGGCGAGCGTCAAGCGTTTTCGATGCTGCAACCGCGAAGACGGCGGCCCGCCTTCGGACGAAAGTGCAGCGAATTCTGGTATTATATCAGGAGTTTACGCTAGTTAGCACACATCCCGCCGCCGCCTCGGCACATGGCCGATGCCGCAGGTGGCTCACATGCGCGGCGGAGGACGCGGCGCCGGCTCAGCCGGCGAGAATCCCGGCAGCGGTCGGCTCGTCGGTGACGAGGCCGTTGATGATGCCCGAGGTCAGCGCCGCCCGCAGGGCGACGATCTTCTGCGACCCGGCGGCAATGCCGATCACCGGCCGCGACGGCGTCGCGATCTCCACCCGCACGCCGGTGAGGCGGGCATTGAGCGCGAGGTCGAGATAGCGCCCCTGGCGATCATAGATCCACCCGGCGACCTCGCCGGCAGCGCCGGCGCGCTGAATCTCGTGCAGTTCGTCGGCGGTGAGGAAGCCGTCGGTCATCAGCGGCGCATCCTCGCTCATCTGGCCGACGCCGACGAAGGTCACGTCCGCCGCCTGCGCCAGTCCCCGCACCTTGCGCACCGCGCCGAGCGACTGGAGCGTGCGGTTCTCCTCGACCGAATCGACCAGCACCGGCACCGGCATCGGGTAGTGCGGCGCCCGCACCTTCTCGGCGAGGCGCATGATGACCTCGAAATAGGAGGCCGAGCCGTCGAGCGCGATATTGCCGAGCAGCGAGACGAGCCGGTGCTGGGGCGCCTCCACCGGGCCCACCGCGTCCACCATGCCGCGCAGCGCCCGCCCCGTGCCGAGGGCAATGACGCGCGAGCCGCTCTCCGCCAGCACGCGCTCCATCTCCTCCGCCGCCGCCGGGGCGATGGAGCGGACGGGATCGCGCGCCGGGCCGAGGCCGGGCATCACCCGGCAGCGCACGAGGCCGAAACGTTCGCGCAGCGCCGCTTCCAACTCGACGCAACGGGCGAGATGATGGTTGAGCCGGACATGGATCAGCCCCGCCCCCACCGCCCGGCTGACAAGGCGCTGCGCGCGCTGGCGCGACAGCCCCATCTCGGCGGCGATCTGGTCCTGGGTCAGGCCGCCGACATAATAAAGCCAGGCGGCACGGGCGGCCTGGTCGTCAATCGGGGCATCGAGGTCGCTCGTCATGCTCGGTTCGCGTCTGCCGCGCCAGCCGGCGCGTGGAAAAGGTCGGCCCTCGCCACCCGGAGGGACGCGAAGCTGTCGAAACGTCGGTGCGGAATTACCCCGTCGGGAAGCGGCATGTCCATCGCCGCGAAATGCCCGCCGCCGACGAAATGCCAAACCTCCATGCCGGCGGCAAGTCCGGCCGCCACCCCGGCTGCGCTGTCCTCCATCACCACGCAGGCGGCCGGATCGGCGCCCATGCGCGCGGCGGCGTGCAGAAACAGGTCCGGCGCCGGCTTGCCGCGCGCGACCTCGGAGGCGGTGAAAGCCCGGCCGGCGAACACGCCGTCGAGGCCGACCAGGCGAAGGGAGGCGGCAAGGCGCGGCGGGCTCGACGAGGTGGCAAGACAGAACGGCACGTTGAGAGCCGCCAGCGCCTCCACCGCCCCCGGCATCGGCAGCAACCCGGCCTCGAAGGAGGCCAGCAGGCGGTGGCGGTAGTCATCCTCGAAGGAGGCGGCAAGCTCCGTGCCGAACCGCGCCCTCACCTCGGCGCGGATGACGGTATGGGCACGGCCGATGAAATGACGCGCCACGAAGGCCAGGTCGACGGCGATGCCGTGACAGGCGAGCGCATCGATCAGCGCGCGGGCAGCGAGCACCTCGCTGTCGATCAGCACGCCGTCGCAATCGAAGATGAGGAGCGCGGGCCGCATGCGAGCGGTCTAGCCCTCCGCCCGTCCGCCGTCCAGCGGCGGCTTATGCGCGGGCTCAGGCGGGCTTGGGCAGCAGCCGGCCGCGCAACAGCTGCCAGAAGCTGTGCGCCGAGGCGAGCGCGACCACGCCGGTGGCGAGGGCGAGCAGGAAGGGCGCCAGCAGCGCCAGGGCGCCCGTCTCGCCGCGTCCCACCAATTGCAGCGTCGCGGTGGCCAGCGCGGTAAGGCCGAAGGTGAAGGCCCAATAGGCAGGCGACAGCGGCTGGCGCAGGATCCACGGCAGCAGCCGGGCGATGAGCAACAATTGCAGCAGCCCGTAGCCGAGCAGCGCCCGGGCGAAAATGTCCGGTCCGCTATTCGTGAGGCTGAGATAGGTGACAGCGCCAACCACGGGCGGAGCGAGTTGGATGCCCAGCGTCGGCCGCTGCGCCGGCGCCAGCGCCGCCCCGTGCTGGAAACGGTTCAGCAGAACGGATTCCATCGCCAGCCAGGAGAACAGGCCGGCGCCGAAGGCGAGTTGCCCCCAGTCGCGGAAACCGAGCACGCCGCAGGCGGTGCCGGTGACGAAACTGCCCGCCACCAGCGGCAGGTACATCACCGGCGTCGCCGCTGCCGGATCGCGCTCGCCGCGCCACAGATCGCCCGTCCGCCAGATGCCGAAGCCTACGGTAAAGGCGGCACCGGCCAGGAGGAGCACGACGGCCAAGTCCCGCGCATAAGGCGCCGCGCCGATGCTGACCAGCAGCGTCGCCACGCCGGCGAGCCCGACGAAGCCGGACTGCACGGGGTGGCCGAGTTCCGCCAGCGCCGCCGGGCGGGCGAGCCCCCATTTCAGCACATAGAGCGGCAGCAGCACCGCCCAGACGAGGGCGCCCGCCGCCATGACCGCCTCGCCGATGAAGGATGGCACGCCCCAGACGTGATGCGCCGCGCGCCAGCTTCCGCCCAGCCCGCACAGGCCAAGCACCATGCCGAAGAAGGAAACCGGCACAATCGGCAAAACGCTGTTCTCCCGCATGGCGCACTCCCCCGGCACCGGTAAACCGCTCGTCAGACGTTGCGCTCGGCAAGAAGACGCGCCGCCCACATGCCGGCGAGCATCGCGGGTACGAAAGCCAGCGTGCCGGGCGCCGCGAGGCTGAGCGCGGTGAAGGCCGGGCCGGGACAGAAGCCGCCCAGCCCCCAGCCAATGCCGAACAGTGCCGGCCCGACGATCAGCCTTGCGTCGATATCGGTGCGGGTGGGCAGCTGGAATCGCGGAGCCAGCAACGGCCTCTCGCGCGCCAGCACCAGCCGGAAGCCGATAAAGGCGACCAGCACCGCCCCGCCCATGACGAAGGCGAGCGAGGGATCGAACGTGCCGGCGAGGTCGAGGAAATTCAGCACCTTGGCCGGGTTGCTCATGCCGGACACGATGAGCCCGACGCCGAACAGCAGGCCGAGGGCGAGATTGACGAGGATCGACATCGCCTCAGCCTCCGATCACATGGCGGGCGACATAGACGGTGGCGAAACCCGCCGCCATGAACACGCCGGTGGCCATGAGGGAGCGCCGCGACAGCCGCGCCAGCCCGCACACGCCATGGCCGGAGGTGCAGCCCGAACCCCACACCGAGCCGAAGCCGACCAGCAGGCCCGCCACCGCCATCAGCAGGAGATTGGACGACACGGTCTGCACCACTCCTTCGCCGGTTGCGGCGGCATAGAGCAGAGGCGCGGCGACGAGACCGACAATGAAGGCGAGGCGCCCTGCCAAGAGCCTGTCGCCATAGGGCGGAAACAGCCGGCTGGCGATGCCGCTGATGCCGGCGATCCGGCCCTCCGCCAGCAGCAGCAGCACGGCGCTGAGCCCGATCAGGGCGCCGCCGATGAAGGAGGCAAAGGGGGTGAAGTCGGTCATGATCCTATCGCGTGGTTTCGGCCGCGTGCGGCGCGCAGAACAGGGCGTGCATGGTGGCGATGAAGGTTTCCACCCGTGGGTCGGCGAGGCGATAGAAGACCTGCTTGCCCTCCTTGCGCCCGACGATCAGCCCCGCTTCCCGCAGCCCGGCGATCTGCTGCGACAGGCCGGGCTGGCGGATGCCGAGCAGATCCTCCAATTCGCGCACCGAACGCTCGCCCTGCACGAGCGCGCAGGCGACCATAAGCCGGTCAGGGTTGGACAGGGTCTTGAGAAAGGCCGAAGCCTCCCCCACCCTGGCCTTCATGTCCGCGATCTCGGTGGACGGCGTATCGAGCATCGTGTCGTTCCCGGATGGCGTCAGTCCCAGACGGCGCCCTTGAGCAGGTCGAGCGGAATCTTGAGATAGCGTACCCCGTTCGATTCCGGCAGCGGCAGTTGGCCCCCATTGGTGTTGATCTGCAGCGACTGCAGGATCAGCTTCGGCATGGCAAGGCTGCGGTCGCGCGCCTCGCGGATGGCGACGAAGGCGTCCTCGTTCCGGCAGCGCGCCATGTGGATATTGCCCGCCTTCTGTTCGGCGACGGTGGATTCCCACAAGGGTTCGCGACCACCCGGCTGGTAGTCATGCCCGGTGAACAGGCGGGTCTCGTCCGGCAGCGCCAGAATGGCCTGGATCGAATTCCACAGCACACGAGCGCTGCCGCCGGGGAAATCCGCCCGCGCGGTGCCGCTGTCGGGCATGAACAGCGTGTCGTGGACGAAAGCGGCATCGCCGATGACATAGGTGATCGAAGCCAGCGTGTGCCCGGGCGAGAACATCACCCGGGCATTGATGCCGCCCACCATGAACGTGTCGCCGTCAGCGAACAGCCGGTCCCATTGCGAGCCGTCGGTGGGGAAGTCCGGCCAGTTGTAGAAGCCCTTCCAGAGCCTCTGCACGTCCTTCACCCGTTCGCCGATCGCCGTCGGCGCGCCGGTCTTCTCCTTGAGATAGTGCGCGGCGGAGAAGTGGTCGGCGTGGGGGTGGGTGTCGAGAATCCACTCCACCGCGTAGCCCCGCTCGCGCACGAAAGCGAGAAGGCGGTCGGCGTTGAAGGTGGCGGTCTGGCCCGACTTCTCGTCGAAATCGTGCACGGGATCGATAATGGCGCATGCCTTCGTCGCCGGATCGGCGACGACATACTGGATCGACCAGGTGCGCGGGTCGAAGAAGCCGGTCACTTCGGGCTTTTGCGTCATGGCGGGCTCCTTGACGTCAACCGGCATCGGCCGGTCTCACTTGCGCCCGGCGAGCGGACAGGTGGAGAAGCCGAACACGGAATAAAGCGGGCAATTGCCCATCAGCGCGGTCAGCAGCGGCACGACGCCGATAAGGCCGACCCACCGCAGATCGCCTTCCAGCACGAAAATCAGCGAGAGCAGGACGAGGCCGAGGACGATGCGAACGGCCTTGTCGATGGGTCCGATGTTGCGGGTCATGGCGGGTTTCCTGAGCGCGGCAGGTCCGTTCCTGCCACTCTCTATCTATAACTATTGCATTAAATTGCAATCGTTATATCGCAAGTATAAATGCGTAAACCTCCCCCCTATCGCTGCCGCCTCTCTCTTCAGCGGGCGGCGGCAGAGGGCTCCAGCAGCGGCTCCAGCCGCTGGTCGGTCAGCGTCTTCAGGAAGGCGACCAGCGCGTCGATGCGGCGGTCGTCGAGGGCGGGACCGCTTTCAAGCTCGGTGAGCGACAGCGTGCCGGCGATCTCCGGCGGGGCCCATGGCTCGCCGGTCTCAGGGTTGATCTGGCGCCCCGGCGCCGTCGAATTGTACTTGTTGTAGAACAGGATCACCGTCCTCAGATCCTTGAAGACGCCATTGTGCATATAGGGGCCCGTCACCGCGACATTGCGCAGGCTCGGAACCTTGAACTGGCCGTCATGGGCACGAGCCGACGCCGCCTTGCCTGTCTTGCGCCGCTTCATGTCGGCCCGCGCCGCCAGGCCCCGATCCGCCGGCACGGCAAGCTCCGGGTTGGCTGGGGTGCCGATATTGTGGAAGCGATAATTTGAGAAGGTCTCGCCCTCCCCGCCACTCGGGGTGAGCTTGTGGCACTGGCCGCAATTGGTGAACTGGTTGGAGAAGAACAGCACCCGGCCCAGTTCCTCCTGCGGGGTAAGCGTGGCGGCGCCACGCAGGAAACGGTCATAGCGGGAATTGAAGGGCGAGACGGCGGTGCTCCGCTCATAGGCCGCCAGCGCCTGCTCCAGCGCGGCGAAGGCGCGGGCATCATCGTCGAAAACCTCCGGGCCAAAGGCGGCGCGAAAAGCGTCGACATAGGCGGGCTTCTCCTTCAGCCGGGCGACCACGCTCGCCTTGTCGGGCATTCCCATCTCGACCGGGTTAAGCAGCGGTTGGCCCGCCTGCGCTTCCAGCGTCGCGGCGCGGCCGTCCCAGAACTGGCCGCCGATCGGATTTCCCCTGGCGTCGGAGCCGAAGGCGGGCGCGTAGCCGGCATAGCCGACGCTCGGCGCGTTACGGACCCCGCGCGAGACCCCGTCATCGCCCAGCGACACCGGCCCGCCGCGCGAATCGGCGAAGCCTCGGGCGGGATCGTGGCAGGCGGCGCAGGACTGGGTGCGGTGACGCGAGAGATCGACATCGAAAAACAGCGCCTCGCCCAGCCGCACACGGGCCTCCGTGTCCGGCCCGCCAAGCTCCCCGGCCCACACCATCGAGGCGAGCGGTTGCAGGGCAATAAGGGCCGCCAGCACAGCCTTGGAGGGTTTCATGATCGGCCACCATGCCGAAGGGAACGTTACGCCCGACGCTTGTCCTGCCGGACGAGGCACCGCACGATTGGACATTCTGACCTACCGGCCCGCCGGCCTCGCCGTCATCCGTAGGATTGCTGGGTCGACATGAAGGGCGCGCCGCTCGTTGGAAGGGCGCCCGCGTGGTCGACAATCCGAACCTTGCCATCAGTTCGTCGCCAAATTGGCGCTGCCTGCGCAATGCTCTTGCCTTTCGTAGCCATATTGTTGACAGTTGGCACAATGCGGACAGCGAAGTCCGATCCCTTGCGAGGAAGCGCCCAATGGAAGTCGCCGAAGCCATTCCCGAACTCGTTCCCACCACACGGCTGATGGAGGGCTTCACCTTCCAGCGCATCACGACGCGCGGCGCCGAGATCAATGTCGCCACCGCCGGCGAGGGACCGCCGCTGCTGCTCATCCATGGCAACCCGCTCACCCTGGTCAGCTGGCATAAGGTGGCGCCCTCGCTGGCCCGCGACTTCACCGTCGTCGCCATCGACATGCGCGGCTATGGCGATAGCTCCAAGCCCGAGGGCGGCGAGGACCATTCCGGCTATTCCTTCCGCGCCATTGGCGAGGATGCGTTCGAAGTGATGGACGCGCTCGGGCATCAGCGCTTCGCCGTCGCCGGCCATGATCGCGGCGCCCGCGTCGGCTTCCGCATGGCGCTCGACCGGCCGGAGCGCATCACCCGCTATGCCGCGCTCGACATCGTCCCGACCCACCATGTGCTGAACAACATCACGCTCGGCTGGGCGCGCGAGAGCTATCACTGGTTCTTCATGGCGCAGAAGGCGCCCTTCCCGGAGAACCTGCTCGGCGCCGATCTCGACTATTACATGCGCTACAAGCTCAACAAGAAAGGCGTGGGGCTGGAGATCTTCACACCCGAGGCAATGGCGGAATATATACGCTGCGCCACCAAAGAGCAGATCCACGCCGTGTGCGAGGATTACCGCGCCACCATCACCGTCGATCTCGACATGGACACGGCCGACTATGGCAAGCGCAAGATCGCCTGCCCGACAATGGTCATCTGGGGCACCAACAGCCATTGCGGGCGCCACTTCAAGCCGGTCGAGGCATGGTCGGAATGGGCGGACGATCTTGTCGGTCTTCCCGTCCCCACCGGCCACTACCCCGCCGAACACCGGCCGGACCTTATCTACTCCGCCTTCTACCGCTTCTTCCGCGGTGAGAAGGTGACATGAGCGCCGCCCCCCAGACGCCGGCGGCGGCGAAAGCGCGCCTGCATGAAGGCGGGGAAATCGCCTTTCTCGATATTCGAGAGGCGGCGGCGTTCGGCGAAGGGCATCCGCTCTTCGCCGTGCCCTGCCCGTTCAGCCGGCTGGAGGCCTCCGCCCTCGCGCTGGTCCCGCGCGCCGACTGTCCGATCCTGCTGATCGACGACGGCGACGGCACCGCCGAGAACGCCGCGCGGCGGCTCACCGCCTGCGGCTATACTGACCTCTCCTATGTCGCGGGCGGGCTTCCTGCCTGGGCGGCGGCGGGGTTCGGCGTCTTTGCCGGCGTCAATGTGCCGAGCAAGACGCTGGGCGAGTTGCTGGAGCACGACCACCGCCCGGCGATGATCGATGCCGCCACGCTCGCCGGCTGGCGCCGTGAGGGGCGCCCGCACAGCTTTTTCGACGCCCGCCCACCGGCGGAATACGCCAAGATGCGGATCGAGGGCGCGCGCTGTCTGCCGAATGGCGAACTCGCCCACCGCCTCGGTGCGGCCGTGGCGGACGCGGCGACGCCGATCGTCATCACCTGCGCCGGCCGCACACGCGGCATTGTCGGGGCGCTGACGCTGCGCGCCATCGGCGTTCCCAACCCGGTCTATGCGCTGGAAAACGGCACGCAGGGCTGGGCCCTCGCCGACCTGCCGCTCGACCGGGGCGCGCAGGCCGATCCGCTCCCGGCGCTTGATGCGGCTCAGGCGCAGGCGAGCCGTGACCGCGCCCGCCACCTCGCCCGCGCCGCGCAGCTTGCGCGCATCACCGTGGCGGAGGCGGAACGGCTTCTGGCCGAGCCCGGCCGCACGCCCTTCCTGTTCGACCTGCGCAGCGCCGAGGAGCGGGCGGCGCGGCCGGCGCCCGGCGCCGTTCCGGTGCTTGCCGGCCAGCTCATTCAGGCCACCGACCAGTATGTCGGCGTGCGCCATGCCCGCCTCATCCTGATGGACGATACCGGACTGCGCGCCGCGCTCGCCGGCCTTTTCCTGCGCGCCCTCGGCTTTGAGGTGCTGGTGCTGGCGCTCGACGAGGCGCCGGACGCCGCCATCCCGCACGTTCCGCCCCCCGCGCTTCGAGCACCGGCCCAGCCGCCGGTGGTCGAGGCACGGTCCGCATGGAGCCTCGCCCAGACCGGCGTGCCGGTGCTGGATCTGCGCGCCTCCGCCGAGTGGGAGACGTGGCGGCTCGACGGCGCGCGCTGGGTGCTGCGCGGCGAGCTCCCCGGCGTGCTGGCCAAGGGCGTGCGCCGGGTGATCCTGCTCGGCGATGCCGTCGCCGTCGCAGCGGCGGCCGAGGATCTGCGGGAGGCAGGCATCGCCGCCACCTGGCTCCGCGCTGACGCGGAAGCCTGCGCGCAGGCCGGCTGGCCAGTGGACCGCGCGCGCCGGCGCATGAGCCGGGAGGAGGCCCGCGACCGCGTCTGGTTCGTCCATGACCGCCATGACGGCAATCGGGAAGCCTCCCGGCAATATCTCGCCTGGGAGATGGGCCTCGTGAACCAGCTCGACGAGGCCGAGCGCGCCGCCTTCGGCTGGGTGCCCATCGGCGCGCCGCCCTGAGCCTTCGCGGCCAGTTCCTTCCCCACGGTTCGCCCGGTCTTCTCAGCCCCGCTGTCCTCGATGGCGGGGCTTTTCCGTGCCGGCCTGGATGGCACGCAGCGTCGGGAACGCCCGTCCCCGCGCAACGAAAAAGGGCGGGTTCGCACCCGCCCTTTCGGCCGTCGTGGAAGAACGGGCCCCCTCAGCCCTTGCTGGGCGTCGTGTGGGCGGCGTGGGCGGCGGCCTCGTCGCGCAGCTTCTCCATGGCCAGCGCCTCCGCCGCTTCCGCCCGGTTCTGCTTGCGCTTGCCCCAGGCAGTCATGGCGAGAGAGGCGAACATGACAGCGAAGATCGCCATCGCCCCGGGCCGCTCCAGAATGTAAAGCGGATTGCCGCCGGAGAGCTGGTAGGAGCGCAGGAACTCGGTCTCCAGCATGCGCCCGAGCAGAATGCCCACCACTACCGCCGAGACCGGGTACTGGTAGCGGTTGAGCGCATAGCCGAGCAGGGCGAAGACGAACAGCGTGATCGGGCCGGCCGCCTCGCCGGTCACCGCGAAGGTGCCGAGCGTGGCGATGACGAGGATCGCCGGCAGCACGTAGCGGGTCCGCACCTTCATGATGTTGGAGGCGACATAGATGAAGCCGATGCCCACCGCCAGCAGCACGATGGCCTGGACGATGTTGTTGAGGATGATGGCGTAGACCATCGGCTTCTGCGTTTCGATGAAGCTCGGACCGGGCACGATGTTGTGCATCATGAAGGCCGCGATCAGGATCGCCGTCGCGCCGCCGCCGGGAATGCCGAGCGCCAGCATGGTGGCCATGGAGCCGCCCTCGCCGCTCGCCACGGCCGATTCCGCCGCGATCACGCCCTTGGGGTTGCCCTTGCCGAACGTCGCGCTGTCCTTGGCGGTGCGCTTGGTCTCGGCATAGGCGATGAGATTGCCGATGGACGAGCCGACCCCCGGAACGGCGCCGATGATGATGCCGATGATCGAGCCGCGCAGCAGCACGCCGGGATATTTCATCGTGCCCCAGCAGCCCTTGAGGATCTTGCGCAGGCTGACCTCGCGCGAGCCCTCGGCCTCGATGATGTAGTCACGGCTGGCGAGGCTCAGCAGCTGGCTCGCCGCCAGCAGGCCGATCATCGCCGGGATCGGCGCGATGCCGTCGAGCAGCACCGGCAGGCCCAGCGTGCCACGGGTGAAGCCGGCGGTGTTCATGCCGACCGTGCCAAGCAGGATGCCGAGCGCGGCGGCGAGCAGGCCGCGGCTGATATAGGCGGAACCGAGCGAGCCCAGCAGCATCATGCCCCAGATCGCCACCGCGAACATCTCCACCGGCCCGATGCGCAAGACGATATCCGCCAGCGGCTCGATGACGAGCAGCAGCAGCACATAGCCGGCGATGCCGCACAAAGTGGAGGCGAACAGCGCATAGCCCAGCGCCTCATTGTGCTCGCCCTTCTGCGACATGGCATAGCCGTCGAAGGTGGTGGCGAAGGACGATGGGGAGCCCGGTATGTTCATCAATATCGCCGGCACCGAGCCGCCGAACCCCGCCCCGGTATAGACCGAGGTGAGGAAGACGATGGCCGAGAAGAAATCCATGTAGAGCGACATGGGCAGCACGATCGCCATGGCCATGGTGATCGAAATGCCGGGAATGGCGCTGAAGACGAGGCCGACGATCAGGCCGGGGACGATCCACCCCCAGGACCCGGCCGATGTGAACATGATGCCGAGGGCATCATTGAAGGCGGAAAAGTCGATCATCGCGCGCGCCTCACAGCAGGGTGGTCGGCATGGGATAGGAGATGAGCGCGCGGAAGCCGTAGATCGTGACCAGCGTCACCACGAGCGAGAACCCCAGCAGGTGCAGCGGGCGCCGCTCGCCGCAGATCGCCATCGCCGCCGCCGCGAACAGGAAGATCGCGATGTCGAAGCCGATCACGTCGAGCAGGAAGACCATCAGACCCAGCGACAGGCCGAGCGCGGCCATGCGGATCACATCCGCGCGGTCCGTGGACAGTTTGACCGCGAAGGGATCGGCCTCGTCCACCGACTTTTCCGCCGCGCGCGCATCCACCTTGTGGAAGCACTGCGGGAGGATGAACAGATACAGCGCCAGGGCGAAGATCGCCACCGGCTGCACGAGCAAAAGATTGTTGATGCTGAGCGAGACGCTGCGCGCATCGAGAAGATACCAGAAGACCGCCGCCGCGATCAGCGTGATGAGTGCCAGATGGCCGTAGTCGATGGCGTAAGTTTGCCGACCGATACGCATCTTACTCTCCCTTCGTCAGAGGAGTGGGAGCGGGGCGGGCCGGAATTCTCTTCCGCCCGCCCCATGCGGTGCGGCGGCCTACTTCAGCAGGTCGACGTATTTCGCCATCTTGGCGGCGTTATCGAGATAGGCCTTGTTGGAGGCTTCCGGCCCGTACCAGGTGGTGGCCAGCTCCTGCAGCTTCAGCGTTTCGATCGCCTTCGGATTCTTGCTCGCCTTCTCGACCGCCGCGACGAGGATCTTGTAGATCTCCGGCTGCTCCTTCGTCAGCTTGGTGGAAACCGCCCAGCCGCGCTGCGAGCCTTCGACGAAGTCGGTCTTCAGCGTCGCGCCGATCAGCGGCGCATCGGGGAACCAGTCCACCTTCTCGGCGGCGAAGATGGCGAGCGGACGGATCTTCGACTTCAGCGGCAGGAAGCCCTCGCCGCCGACGAAGCCGACATCGACCTGCGCGCCGGCGGTGGCATTGCGGGCCGGTCCGCCGCCATCATAGGTGACGATGCGCAGCTTGGAGGGGTCGATGCCTGCCGCCTGGAAGGCCAGCACCATGTTGGCATAGTCCGCCGAGGCGGGCTGCACGCCGATGCTGAGGCTGGACGGGTCCTTCTTCAGTTTCTCGATCACCTCGGCGAAGGTCTTCACCGGCCCGCCGGAGGAGGTCGCCGCCAGCGTGTAGTCACGCGACGGCAGGTTGATCATGGTGAAATCTTCCACCTTGTACGGCGCGTTCTGCAGCAGCACGGTCAGCGGAATATAGGGCGCGGCCGAGGTGCACAGGATCGAGTAGCCGTCGGCCGGCTGGTTCAGCGCGTAGGAATTGCCGAGCTGCGTGCCGGCGCCGGGCTTGTTGACGATGACGAGCGGCTGGCCGAGCTCCTGCTCCAGATAGGGCATGAAGGCGCGGGACAGGCGGTCATTGTAGCCGCCGGTGGCGAAGGGCACGATCACGTTGATCGGACGCGAGGGATAGGTCGCGGCGCGCAGGATGGACGGCATGGCGACCATACCGGAGGCGACGGCAACGCCGCCGGCCGAAATCTTGAACAGGTCTCTGCGTGTGAAATGGGTCATGTTTTCCTCCCGCCGTTCCATCTGGATGCGTTCGGCCGGCGAGCCATGAGCGGGCCGACCCGTGTGGATTAGGCGGGGGGAAGACTGTCCCGCCTCCCGTCAACTGTCAACAGATTTGCGGCGAACTTTCCCTTCCCCGCCCGGGCGCAAGGGGCGAGGCACTCCGGCACGGGTCGGCGTCCTGCGGTAGCATGGCGTCCCTCCACCCTTGAAAACGCTGGGGAGCGCAGCCCGGGCGCTGCCATCCGCGCCCCATAGCAACGGGCAAGCGCGACGCGCATCTGTTGACAGTTTTCATTCTCGGTGTCTCTATCGCCCCATGCCCTGCCGACGGCCCGCGCCGCTGCGAGACAGGCGTCAATAACCGCCGCGCCAAACTGGGAGGCCGCCATGTCCGAACGCCCGCGCCAGAGCCGGAAACCGGCCTCCCACCTTGCCCGAATCATCCCGACCGGCTGCGCGCGGCCCGCCGGGCGCTGCTGATGGCGGCAGATTCCAAAGCACCTGCGCCGAGCCCGCGCGCCCCGTGGCGCGTCGCCTGGCTGCGGCTGATCGGGACCTATGCCGTCGCCGCCACTGCGGGCTATGCCGCCACGCTCCTTCACATCCCCCTGCCCTGGATGCTCGGCCCGCTCTTCGTCTGCGGCCTGTTGAACGTCTCCGGCGTGCCTTTGCAGGCCGGCTGGCATCTGCGCGAGATCGGACAGGTCATTGTCGGCCTCGCCATCGGCATGCGCTTCACCCCGCATTTGCTGCTGGTGTCGCTGGAACTGCTGCCGGCGATGCTGGTGGCGACGCTCTACATCATCCTCGCCACCTTCATCGGCGCGCTCATCATGCGGCCGCTGGCGCGCATCGACCCCACCACCGCCTTCTTCGCCACTGCCGCCGGCGGGATGGCCGACATGGCGGTGGTGGCGGCGGCGCGGGGCGGCGACACCAATGCCGTCTCCATCGTCCACGCGCTGCGGGTGACGACCGTGGTCAGCATTGTGCCGTTCATGGTGTTCGCCTTCGGCGAGGCCGGCAACGTCAACACGGTCGATCCCGCCGCCTCGCACGATCTGCTGCTGCTCGGCCTCGGGCTTGTCATCGCCTATCTCGGCGCGCAGGCGCTGCGCCCGACGATCATCCCGAATCCGTGGCTGCTCGGCTCGCTTCTGCCGAGCGCGGCGCTCGGTGCCTCCGGTCTGCTCAATGTCGCGGTGCCCGGCATCCTCATCATCGCCGCGCAGATCATGATCGGGGTGTGGCTGAGCATGCGCTTCCGGCGCGACCTGTTCGTGCGCCTGCCGCGCGTCGCCGCCTCCGGCCTGCTGATCGGCGTCTTGCTGATCGCCGCCGCCGCCGTCGGGGCGGAGGGGCTCTCACTCGCCACCGGCCTGCCGCTCACCACCAGCTTCCTCGCCCTCGCCCCGGCGGCGATCACCGAAATGGTGCTCACCGCCAAGGCGATGCACGCCGATGCCGAGCTGGTGACCGCCTTTCACATCGTCCGCATCGCGGTGATCTCGTCGACCATCCTGATCGTCTTCCGCGTCTACCGGTTCGTGCTGAGGAGCCATTATGAATCTGGGGTTTGACGGCCGCCGCGCCGTCATCGTCGGCGGCAGCTACGGCATTGGCGAGGCCACCGCCGCGATCCTGCTGCGCGAGGGCGCGCAGGTGATCATCGCCTCGCGCAGCCGCGACAATCTGGACGCCGCCCGGACCCGTCTCGAAGCGGCCACCGGCCGCGCGCCTGACGTGTTCGTCGCCGATGTGGTGAAGGACGCTGCCGCCGCCGAGACGCTGATGGGCGAGGTTCGCTCCCGCTGGGGCGCGCTCGACATCCTCGTCAGCGCCGTCGGCGGCAGCGTGCGCGCCGATTTCGACACGCTGAGCGATGAGGACTGGCTCGCCAGCTACGAATTCAACGTGCTCTCCACCGTCCGCTCCGTGCGCGCCGCCCTGCCCCTGCTCATCGCGGGCGACGCCCCCGCCGTGGTGACGCTGGGCGCGGCAGCGGCGAAGATGCCCTATGCCCATCAGATCATGACCAATGTGCACAAGGCCGGCCTGCTCGGCCTCGTGAAGACGCTGGCGCTCGAACTCGGCGAGAAGGGCATCCGCATCAACGCGGTCGGGCCGGGCCGCACCAAGACCGCGCTGTGGATCAACCGCGCCACCAAAATGGCCGCCGAGCGCGGCGTGCCGGTGGACGCGATCTACGCGGAATTCGCGGAAGAAATCCCGCTGAAGCGCTTCGCCGAGCCGGAGGAGATCGCGGTCATGGTCGCGTGGCTCGCCAGCCCGCTCGCCAGCTACATCACCGGCCAATCCATCAATGTCGACGGCGGCATCGCGCGCGGCCTCGTTTAAAGGAGAACAGAATGTCCCACAAAGACGTCACCCGCCAGCTCGCCGCCTGGATCGTCGGCTGCAAGCTCGCCGACATTCCCGCCTCGGTTCAGGCCGAGGGCGTGCGCACCTTCTTCAACTGGATGGGCTGCGCCGTCGGCGGCGCCCGCCACGAGACGGTGGACCGCGCGCTCGCCGGCATCTCCCCCTTCGCCGGCAAGCCGCAGGCGACCGTCCTCGGCCGCGGCGAGCGGCTGGACGTGCCGAACGCGGCGCTGCTCAACGGCATCTCCTCGCATGTGCTCGATTATGACGACACCCATCTGAAGACCATCATCCACCCCGCCGGGCCGGTCGCTTCCGCCCTGCTGGCAGCGGCGGAATATCAGCCGATGACCGGCGCGGACTTCCTCAATGCGCTGATCGTCGGCGTCGAGGTGGAATGCCGGATCGGCAACAGCGTCTATCCCGCCCATTATGATCGCGGCTGGCACATCACCGGCACCACAGGCGTGTTCGGCGCCGCCGCCGCCGTCGGCCACATGCTGAAGCTGGATGAGACCCAGATGACCTGGGCGCTCGGCATCGCCGCGACCCAGGCCTCGGGCCTGCGCGAAATGTTCGGCACCATGTGCAAGAGCCTGCACCCCGGCGCCGCCGCCCGCAATGGCGCGCTCGCCGCCTTCCTCGCCAAGGCCGGCTTCGACAGTTCGCTGCAGGCGATCGAGGCGCCGCGCGGCTTCGCCAATGTGCTCTCCACCAAGCAGGATTATAACGAGATCCTCGGCGGGCTGGGCGAGACCTGGGAAGCCGGGCTCAATTCCTACAAGCCCTTCGCCTGCGGCATCGTCATCCACCCCACCATCGACGGCTGCCAGCAGCTGCGCGAGGAGCTGGGCGACGCAGTGAACAGCATTGCCGCCGTGCGCCTGCGCACCCATCCGCTGGTGCTGGAACTCACCGGCAAGCGCACGCCGAAGACCGGGCTGGAGACCAAGTTCAGCGTCTTCCACGCCGCCGCCTGCGCCCTGCTGCGCGGCGATGGTTCGCCCACCGCCTTCACCGACGAGGCGGCCAACGCGCCCGAGATCATCGCCCTGCGCGACAAGGTGGACGCCACCTCCGACACTGCCATCCACGAGGCCTCGGTGGTGATCGAGGTCGAGTTCGCCGACGGCCGCACGATCGAGAAGATCATCGACCGCGCCATCGGCAGCCACGACAAGCCGCTGAGCAATGAGCACCTCGCGCGCAAATTCGCCCACCAGTCGGCGCTGGTCGTCGGCGACGAGGTGACGGAACGGCTCATGGCCCTGTGCTGGCGCCTGCCGGAGCTGACCGACGCCGGCGAGATCGCCCGCGCCTCGGTGCCGGCCGGCCTGCGCGACGCGGCGGAGTGAGAGCCGTGACCACGCACGCACCTCTGCGCATCGGCGTTCTCAATGGCGACGATATCGGCCATGAGATCGTCCCCGCCGCCCACGCCATCGCCGATGCGGCGGCGCGGGCGAGCGGTCTTGCCATCGACTGGCGCCCCATGCCGCTCGGCCGCAAGGCGCTGGACGAGCTCGGCCACACCATGCCGCCGGGCACGCTGGAAGCGCTCGGCACGCTCGACGGCTTCATCCTCGGGCCCATCGGCCATCAGGCCTATCCGAAGGTGCCGGAAGCGATCAATCCGCACCCGATCCTGCGCAAGAGCTTCGATCTGTTCGCCAATGTGCGCCCCACCCGCTCCTATCCCGGGCTCGGCTGCCTCTATGACGACATCGACCTCGTCATCGTGCGCGAGAACAATGAGGGCTTCCAGCCGGACCGCAACGTGGTGGCCGGATCGGGCGAGTTCCGCCCGACGCACGACACCACCATCTCGGTGCGCGTCATCACGCGCGAGGGCAGCCGGAAGGTTGCCCGCGCCGCCTTCGAGATCGCCCGCTCCCGCAAGAAGCGGCTCACCGTGGTGCACAAGAACACGGTGTTCAAGCTCGGCTGCGGCATGTTCGTGGAAGAGTGCTACGAGGCCGGCAAGGAATTCCCCGATGTCGCCATCGAGGAAGTCATCGTCGACACCTTCGCGATGAAGCTGGTGCGCGAGCCGCAGCGCTTCGACGTGGTCGTCACGACAAATATGTTCGGTGACATCCTCACCGACGAGGCGGCCGGTCTCGTCGGCGGGCTCGGCATGGCGCCGGGCCTGTGCATCGGCCGCGGCGAGATTGCCATGGCGCAGGCCACCCACGGCTCGGCGCCCGACATCGCCGGCAAGGGCCTCGCCAACCCCTATGCGATGATCGAATCCACCCGGATGCTGATCGAGTGGCTCGGCCGCCGGCGCGGCATTCCCGCCGCCGCCGAGGCCAGCGCGCGCATGAAGGCGGCGATCGAGGCCGCGCTCGCCGACCCCGCCACCCGCACCCCCGACATTCGCGGCACCGGCACCCAGGCCGACATGACCCGCGCCATTCTTTCCCATCTGGAGACCCGCACCCATGCGCCGGCATAAAATCGCGCTCATTCCCGGAGACGGCATCGGCTCCGACGTCATCACTGCCGGCCGCGAGGTGCTCGACGCGCTGGCCGCCAGCGATGGCGGCTTCGGCTTCGATTTCGAGAGCTTCGACTGGGGCTCCGACCGCTACCGCCGCACCGGCAAGATGATGCCGGAGGACGGCGTCGACACGCTGCGCGGCTTCGACGCCATCTATTTCGGTGCCGTCGGCGACCCGAAGATTCCCGACCACATCACCCTGTGGGAACTGCGCCTCGCCATCTGCCAGGGGCTCGACCAATACGCCAATGTCCGCCCCTCGCGCCTCCTGCCCAACATCACCGGCCCGTTGCGGCCGGAACTGGGCCGCGAGATCGACTGGGTGATCGTGCGCGAGAACAGCGAGGGCGAATATGCCGGCGCCGGCGGGCGGGCGCATCGCGGCCTGCCGATCGAGGTCGGCATCGATGTGTCGGTGTTCACCCGCACCGGCATCGAGCGCGTCTGCCGCTTTGCCTGCGAGCTCGCCATGTCGCGCCCGCGCCGGAAGCTCACCATCGTCACCAAGTCGAACGCCCAGCGCCACGGCATGGTGCTGTGGGACGAGGTGTGCAAGGGCGTCATCAAGGACTTCCCCGAGCTGGATGTCGACTGGATGCTGGTCGACGCCATGACCATGCGCCTCGTGCTGCGGCCGGGCACGGTGGACACGGTGCTCGCCACCAATCTGCATGCCGATGTGCTTTCCGACCTCGCCTCGGCGCTGAGCGGCAGTCTCGGCATCGGCGCCACCGCGAATCTCGCGCCGGACCGTTCCACGCCTTCCATGTTCGAGCCGATCCACGGCTCCGGCTTCGATCTGATCGGCAAGGGCATCGCCAACCCGATCGGCTCCTTCTGGAGCGCGGTGATGATGCTGGAGCATCTCGGCGAGACCGCCGCCGCCGCGCGGCTGATGGCGGCGATCGAACAGGTGACGGCGGAAGGTACCACGCTGACGCCCGATCTCGGCGGGACGGCGGGCACGGCCGAGGTGACGGCGGCGGTGATCACCGCCCTTCAACGGCAAAGTGTCGCAGCGGCAGGCACAACCCGGAGTGTGGCGTAAAATCTGGAAGCGTTCCAGCGCCGGATTGTTTACAATTGACCGATGAGCATCATCAGCGATTCCGCGCCCCTGAGCGATCTGTCGGTTGTAAAGAGCGTCTCGCTCACGAGCGCGCTCGAGAAAGAACTCGAGCGCCTCATTCTGACGGGCGAGCTGGAGCCGGGGGTACGGATCAACGAGATCCACCTGTCGAACCGTTTCGGCACCAGCCGCGGCCCGATCCGAGAGGCCACCCGCAGCCTCGAGGCCAAGGGACTGGTCGAGGTCGTCCGCAATCGCGGCGTCTTCGTCCGGCGCCTCTCCGTCGAGGACGCGGTGGAAATCTATGATGTGCGCGCCGCGCTGTTCGGCCAGGCCGGGCGGCTTTTGGCCGAGCGCATGACCGATGGGCTGCTGGCCGAACTGACGCGGATGGTGGACGAGATGGACGCGGTCGCCGAGCGCGGCAGCTTCGACGACTACTACCCGCTCAATCTCGGCTTCCACAATCTCATCGTCGGCTCCTGCGGCAACCGCACGCTGCAGGCGGAGTATCACCGCTTCGTCAACAAGCTGCACCTGTTCCGCGCCCGCGCGCTGGTGCAGGGCGGCGGCCTCGCCGTGTCGAACCGCGAACACCGGGCGATGCTGGAAGCGCTCGCCTCCGGCGATGGCGACCGGGCGCAGATGACGCATTGGCGGCATGTGGCGCTGGCCAAGCGCCGGCTCATCGCCGCCGTCGATGGCCCGGCCCGGCACGACTGAGTCTGCTCTTTCGAGCAACCGATCCCCAACTCGGCGTCACTTCCGGAACAGCGTCATCCTGAGGTGCCCGGCGTTTCGCCGGGCCTCGAAGGATGCTGAAGCAGCCCGCCCGATGAGCATCCTTCGAGGCTCGGGCTGCGCCCGAGCACGTCAGGATGACGTCGCACTGGGCGAGGTCGCCCTATGTCCGTCGCCCCCTCACGCGGCGGCGGCGCGGGCCTCGATCTTGCGCGCGGCGACGCGGGCGGCCAGGCGGACGGCGGACTGGAACGCGCCGATATCGGCGACGCCCTTGCCGACAATGTCGAAGGCCGTGCCATGCGCCGGTGTGGTGAACACCACCTCCAGCCCGGCAGTGATGGTCACACCCTTGTTGAAGCCCTTCAGCTTGGTCGCGATCTGGCCCTGGTCGTGATACATGGCCAGCACACTGTCATAGGCGCCGGCAAAGGCCTTCAGATACACGGTGTCCGAGGGGAACGGCCCTTCGCAGGCGATGCCCTCCTTCGCCATGGCCTCCACCGCCGGCCGGATGAAGTCGATTTCCTCGCTGCCGAACAGACCGCCCTCGCCGCCATGCGGGTTGAGCGCGGCCACTGCGATGCGCGGGCGGGCGATGCCGGCCTTGCGCATGGTCTCATCCGCCAGCCGCAACGCGCCGCAGATGCTGTCGAACGTTACCTGGTCCAGCGCCGTGCGCAGCGACACATGCGAGGTCACGCGCGTCATCCACTGGCCCTCCAGCACGTTCATCTCGCTGAACGGGCCCTTATGGTCGAGCAGATGGGCGAACATCTTGTGCTCGTCGGGAAAGCGCCAGCCGCCCCTAAACATCGCCTGCTTGTTCAGCGGGGCGAAGCACACGCCGTCCACCTCGCCGGCCTTGGCGAAGTCAATGGCGCGGGCGAGCGTGTCGCCGGTCAGCCGGCCGGACTCGGGATTGGCGACGCCGAGCGGGAACAGGTCGGGGTCGGTATTGCCCAGATCGACCATGGGAATGCCGGGCGCGCTCCAGTCTACCGCGCCGGGCGAGGCGTAGCGCACCAGATTCAGGCGCACCCCGGCATGGCGCGCGCCCATGTCCAGCACACGCGCATCGCCCACCACGACGATCCGCGCCACATCGTCGAAGCCGCCCTCGCTCAGCAGGCGGGCGGTCTGTTCCGGGCCGATGCCGGTGCAGTCGCCGGGGGTGAGGGCGAGAATGGGGAGCGGGTGCGCGGTCATGAAACTACCTGTCCTTAGGGCGTGACTGTCGGGGGTCGAGCGGGCCGGGCCGCGCCTCGGTGGCGCTGTCATCTTCCAGCGTGCGCAGGAAGCGCGCCTTGCCGGCGAGGATGTGCCGCTCCAGCAGCCGGGCGGCGCCGGTGCCGTCGCTTTGGCGCAGCGCCTCGAAAATGGCCTTGTGCTCGTCATTGGAGGTGCGCATCGAGCCGGGCAGCACCAGCCCGCGCCGGCGGAACAAATGCAGCTCCGCCTCCAGCAGCGGGTAGAGCTCGATCAGCTTGTCATTGTCGGAGGCGAGCACGACCTGCCGGTGGAACTCGTTGTTGAGCGTGTAAAAGGTGGCGATGTCGGGTGCTTCGATCGCCGCGTCCATGCGCTCGATCAGTTCCGCCATCGCGCGTAGCTGCACCATGGTGATGATGGCGGCCGCCAACCGCCCGGCCGTACCGAACAGGCCGGCGCGGATGTCGTAGAGGTCGAGCGCCTCCTTGGTGGAAACCTCGCGCACGAAGAAGCCGCGATTGAGCTCGCTGCGCAGCAGGCCGATCTGCTCCAGCGCCCGGCACGCCTCGCGCACCGGGCCCCGGCTGATGCCAAGCCGCAGCGCCAGCGTGCTTTCATTGATGCGCGTGCCGCCGGTGAGTTCGCCGGTGCCGATCATCCGCTCGATCTCGCGCTGGATCAGCGGCACGAAGGAGGCGGTGCGGGGCGTGCGGGGGGGATGGGCGGCCGGGCGGAGCATGGCGCCATTTCGCCGCCAAAATCGCTTATTGTCAACAATGATGGTTGGAATGGCAGGGATAGTCCGACAGATGGCGCCCCGTGTCTTGTCGCAGGGGAAGCGTAAATCAGTCGGACATTCTACACTTAAGTATCTGTTATAATTTTATTTTATTTGAAACTGGCGACCACGCGCCTCCCAGATCGCCGCCTGGAGGCAATCGGGCGCGCCGGAAAAATTGTTGACAGTTGCCGGTCCGTTGAACCACTGTCCTGCCGCACACGTCGCGGTGCCGCCGCCGAAATCCCGCCTGATCTCCAAGGAGTTCCCATGACGACCTATTCCATAGCGGTCATTCCCGGCGACGGGATCGGCAATGAGGTGGTGCCGGAGGCGCAGCGCGTTCTGGAAGCGGCGAGCCGTATCGGCGGCTTCTCCTTCGACTGGACCCATTATGACTGGAGCTGCGAGCGCTTCGCCAAGACCGGCGCGATGATGCCGGCGGATGGCTTGCAGCAGATCCGCCACAAGGACGCGATCTTCCTCGGCGCCGTCGGCTTTCCCGGCGTGCCGGATCATGTCTCGCTCTGGGGCCTGCTGATCCCGATCCGCCGCAGCTTCCACCAATATGTGAATCTGCGCCCGGTGAAGCTGCTCGCCGGTGTCGAAAGCCCGCTCAAGGGCCGCGAGGCCGGCTCGATCGACTTCTACGTCGTGCGCGAGAACAATGAGGGTGAGTATTCCTCCATTGGCGGCCGGCTCTATGAGGGGCTGGAGGACGAGCTGGTGATGCAGCAGTCCATCTTCACCCGCCGTGGCTGCGACAGGGTGATGCGCTACGCCTTCGAACTGGCCAAGGGCCGCAAACAGCACGTCACCTCGGCCACCAAGTCGAACGGCATCAGCCACACCATGCCGTACTGGGACGAGCGCTTCGCCGCGATTTCGAAGGAATATCCCGGCTTCACCACCGACCAGTTCCACATCGACATTCTCACCGCGCATTTCGTCCGCAACCCGGACTGGTTCGACGTGGTGGTCGCCTCCAACCTGTTCGGCGACATCCTGTCCGATCTCGGCCCGGCGGTGGTCGGCTCCATCGGCATCGCGCCCGGCGGCAACATCAACCCCGAGAAGGACTACCCCTCCATGTTCGAGCCGGTGCACGGCTCGGCGCCCGACATTGCCGGCAAGGGCGTGGCCAACCCCATCGGCCAGATCTGGTCCGGGGCGATGATGCTGCGCCATCTCGGCGAGGAAGCCACCGCCGCCGCCATCGAAAAGGCGATCGAGGATGTGCTAGCCCGCCGCGACAGCCTCACCCGCGATCTCGGCGGCACCGCCGGCACGCGCGAACTCACCGACGCCATCATCGGCGCCCTGCCTTCCGTCGCCGCCCGCGCGCCGGCCGCCTGACGCCCGACATAAAGAGGAAACGCCCCATGACGCTGCACCAGACCAACCCCGCCCAGGCCCAGCCCGTCGTCGAGGGCCTGACCCAGGACGTGGCCGAATTCGTCGTCGGCACCACTTATGCCGACCTGCCGGCCGAGGTGGTCGAACTCGGCAAGAAGTCGATCCTCGACGGCATCGGTCTCGCCCTTTCCGGCTCGGTGGCGAAAAGCGGCGAGCACATTCAGGCCTATCTCAAGGGCCTCGGCATCCAGGAAGGGCCGGCCACCGTCATCGGCACCGCGCTGAAGGTGCCGCCGCGCTTTGCCGCCTTCGCCAATGGCGTCGGCATCCACGCCGACGATTATGACGACACCCAGCTCGCCGTCGCCAAGGACCGGGTCTATGGCCTGCTCACCCACCCGACCGCCCCGGCCCTGCCGGCCGCGCTCGCCGTGGCGGAAGCCGCCGGCACCTCCGGCACGGAGATGATGCTGGCCTATCATCTCGGCGTCGAGGTGGAGTGCAAGATCGCCGAGGCGATCAACCCGCGCCACTATCAGCATGGCTTCCACGCCACCGCGACCTGCGGCACCTATGCCGCCGCCGCCGCCGCCGGCAAGCTCAAGGGGCTGGATGTCGAGCAGATGGTGCGCGCCTTCGGCTGCGCCGGCAGCCAGTCCGCCGGGCTGCGGGAGAATTTCGGCACCATGATGAAGCCCTTCCACGCCGGCCGCTCCTCGGAGAGCGGCGTGGTGGCGGCCGATTTCGCTGCGCTGGGCTGGACCACCACCGACAAGATCCTGGAAGCGCCGCGCGGCTTCTTCCAGGCGGCGGGCGGCGGCTTCGATCCAGCCGCCATCGTCGGCAAGCTCGGCCAGCCCTGGACCTTCGCCTCGCCGGGCGTCTCCATCAAGCCGCATCCGTCGGGCTCGCTCACCCATCCCGGCATGACCAAGATGCTGGAGCTGATCCGCACCCATTCCATCAAGGCCGAGGATGTCGAGCGGGTGGATGTCGGCACCAACCAGAACATGCCGAACGCGCTGATCCATCACCGCCCGAAGAACGAGCTTCAGGCCAAGTTCTCGATGGAATTCTGCATGGCCATCCTGCTGCTCGACGGGCGCGGCAGCCTGCCCGAATTCACCGACGAGACGGTGGAGCGGGAGGATGTGAGGGCGATGATCGAGCGGGTGAATTTCCATGTCCACCCGGAGGCGGAAGCCGCCGGCTACGACAAGATGACCACCATCATCGACATCCACCTGAAGGATGGCCGCACCATTTCCGGCCGATCCGACTTCGGCAAGGGCAGCCCGGCCAACCCGATGACCTATGACGAAGCCGCCGACAAGTTCCGCGGCTGCGCCGAATTCGCCAAATGGGACAAGGCCAAGACCGAATCCATCGTCGAGACGGTGCGCCGGCTGGAGCAGCTGCGCGATATCCGCGAGCTCACGCGCCTCTGCGCCTGACGCCGCCCCGTCGCGAGGAAGGGCGCCCCCTGCCCCGGGGCGCCCTTTTTCATGCCCGCGCCGTCAGCCCTCCAGCTTGTCCTGGGTGCGCGTGTCGAAATCGCTGGCGTCGTGGCGCTCGCGCAATTGTTCGTGCGGTTCGCCGGTCATGCGGTTGACCATCCGCCCGCGCTTCACCGCCGGCCGGGCGAACAGCTCATCCGCCCAGCGCAGGAGGTTGGTGTATTCGTGCCCGGACAGGAAGGTGCCGGCATCGCCATAGGTCCAGCCCTTCACCAGCGCGCCATACCAGGGCAGCACCGCCATATCGGCGATGGTGTAGTCGTCGCCGGCGAGATAGCGGGTCTCCGCCAGCCGCCGGTCCAGCACGTCGAGCTGGCGCTTCGCCTCCATGGCGTAGCGGTCGATGGCGTATTCGATCTTGACCGGCGCATAGGCGTAGAAATGGCCGAAGCCGCCGCCGAGAAACGGCGCGCTGCCCATCTGCCAGAACAGCCAGGAAAGGCATTCGGCGCGCTTGGCCGGATCGGTCGGCACGAAGGCGCCGAACTTCTCCGCGAGATGCAGCAGGATGGCGCCGGATTCGAACACCCGGATCGGTGTCTCGCCCGATCGGTCCATCAGCGCGGGGATCTTCGAGTTCGGGTTGACCTCGACAAAGCCCGAGCCGAACTGCTCGCCCTCGCCGATCTTGATCAGCCAGGCGTCGTATTCCGCCCCGGTGTGGCCGGCGGCGAGCAGCTCCTCGAACAGGATCGTCACCTTCTGCCCGTTCGGCGTGGCGAGCGAATAGAGCTGGAACGGGTGCGTGCCGACCGGCAGCGCTTTCTCATGCGTGGCCCCGGCGGTCGGGCGGTTGATATTGGCGAAGGCGCCGCCATTGGCCTTGTTCCAGACCCAGACCTTGGGAGGCGTGTAGGTATCGGACATACGGAGTTCTCCATGCGCGGCGGCCGGCCCGCAGGCGGCGCCGAATCCGTGGGACGTCGGGCGTGACTTTAGCCCGCCCGGCGGCGCGGTCATCCCTGCGCCCATCACATCGCGGCGACACGACCCAAGGTCAGGCGGTTGCGCGCGGCCGCGTCCTTGCCTAGTCAGGCATGAGGGATTTAGGCGAGCGGGACGTGACCTCCGATAACACCTCCAGCGAGGACGGAATGCCCCGTGGCCTGCGCCGGCTGGTGCGGGCGAGCGAACTCGGCATCGTTGCGCTCGCCGGGCTGGTCGGCGTCGCCGCCGGGCTGGTCGTCATCGCCATGAACATGGCCTTGCAGGGATTGCACGAACTGCTGTTCCGCATCCCCACCGCCACCCATCTGTCGACCACGGCCGGCGTCCCCGCCGTCCTGCTGCTGCTCTTACCCACGCTCGGCGGTCTCGCCTTCGGCCTGAGCGTGCGGACCTTCCTGCGTACACGCGCCAGCCCGCCGGTCGATCCGATCGAGGCCAACGCGCTGCATGGTGGGCGCATGTCGCCGGGCGACAGCCTCATTGTCGCGCTGCAGACGCTGTTCTCCAGCGGGGTCGGCGCTTCCGTGGGGCTGGAAGCCGGCTATACCCAGGCGGCGGCCGGCCTCGCCTCCTGGTTCGGCCGGGTTTTTCATGTCCGGCGCGGGGATTTGCGCCTGCTGGTCGGCTGCGGCGCCGGCGCGGCCATCGGTGCCGCCTTCGATGCGCCGCTGATGGGCGCGTTCTATGGCTTCGAGCTGGTGCTCGGCACCTATGCCATCCCCGCCTTCGTGCCGATGATGACCGCGACCTTCGCCGCCTCCCTCACCCAGCAGCTGCTGGCGCCGCCGCACCACATGGCGCTGCCGGAACTGCAGGCCCCGCAGCTGTCCGATCTGCCGTCGGTGCTGCTGCTCGGCTTGTTCTGCGCGCTGATCGGCATCGCGGTCATGCGCGGGGTGACGCTGGTGGAAGCGGGCTTTCGCCGCTCCGCTTTGCCCGCCTGGCTGCGCCCGGCTGTGGGCGGGCTCCTTGTCGGCGCTCTTGCTTTGTGGAACCCGGCGGTGCTCTCGGCCGGGCATGGCGCGGTCTATCACTTCCTCGCCGCCGATACCGGCCTCACCTTGGCGACGCTGCTGCTGGTGGCGAAGGTCACAGCCTCTTCCGTCTCCATCGGTGCCGGCTTTCGCGGCGGCCTGTTCTTCGCCTCGCTGCTGATGGGGGTGATGGCGGGACGCGTGTTCGCCGGCGGCATGAGCCTGATCCTGCCCGATGTCGTCACCGCCCACGCCTTCTACGCGCTGATCGGCATGAGCGCGCTCGCCGTCGCCGTGGTCGGCGGGCCGATGACCATGACGCTGCTGGCGCTGGAAATGACCGGCAATCTGCAACTGACCCTGTCGGTGCTGGCGGCGGCCGGCACAGCCTCGCTGGCGACGCGGCTGCTGTTCGGCTTCTCCTTCGCCACCTGGCGCTTCCATCTGCGCGGCGAGAATATTCGCGGCGCGCACGATGTCGGCTGGCTGCGCGAGCTCACCGTCGCCACGCTGATGCGCCGCGACGTGCCGCTCATCGATGTCGACACCTCACTGCCGGAGGCCCGCCTTCGCTACCCGCCCGGCGGCGCCGCCGCTCTCGTCGCCACCGCGAGCGGCCGCTATGCCGGCATGATTGCGCCCGCCGCGCTGTTCGAGCCGGTGGAGAACGACGCGCCCGCGAGCCTGCGCCCGCTGCTGCGCCACCCCGACACCACGCTGCGCCCGACCGCCACACTGCGCGAGGCGCTGGACCTGTTCGAGCGCAGCGAGGCCGACGCGCTCGCCGTGACCCTGCCCGATGGCACGGTGGCCGGCATGCTCAGCGAGGCGCAGGCGGTGAAGCGCTATAGCGACGAGATGCGCCGGCGGCTCAGCGAGGTCACGGGCGAAAAGTTCGACTGAACTTACAGTCCCCGCCGCGCCGGGGCGTAGAAGCTCTCGGACATGTCGATCTCGTTCAGGGTGAAGCGGTGGTCGGTCGGCGGCTGGGCGCGCTGCTCGCAATCGAGCCGCGGGCAGATGCGGCAGCCCACCCCGATCGGCACGGTCTGCGAGGGGTCGGAAAGGTTCATGCCGTCGGAATAGACCATCTGGTGCGCGTGGCTGATATGGCAGCCCAGACCGATGGAAAGATGCCGGCGCGGCGCATTGTGCCGGTGCCCACCCTTGGTGATCGACTTGGCGATGCAGAAATAGCGCTGGCCCTCCGGCATCTGGCTCAGCTGCACATTGATCCGCTCGGGGTGGAAGAAGGCGGCATAGACATTCCAGCGCGGGCAGGCGCCGGAATGGCGGGAAATATGGATGCCCGACAGCGAGAAGCGCTTGGAGATGTTGCCGGCAATGTCGGTGCGCACGAGATGCAGCGGGATGCCGCTGCGCCCCGGCCGCTGCAGCGTGGTCATGCGGTGGCACACCTGCTCGAAGCTGGCGCGGAAACGGCGCTGGATGCGCTCGATGTCGTAGCGCGTCTCCTGACAGGCGGCGAGGAACGGCTCATAGGGCATGACCAGCGCCGAGGCGAAATAGCTCGCCAGCGCGTTGCGGGTGACGATGGGCGCGTCGTCCGGCAGGTTGGCGGCGGCGATCAGTTCGTCGATCTGTCGCGAGGCCGCGAGCAGGCCGAGCTGGTGGGCGACGACGAACAGCGCCGATTCCGGCGGCAGAACCTCGGCGGTGATGAGTTCATGCGCGCCCGCATCATAGCGCCGGGCGATGCCGGCCGGCAGCGAGGCGGAGCGCCAGTTGAGGCCGAAGACATTGGCGAGATAGGTCTTCAGCCCGTGCTCGAAGGAATCCGAGGCGAAGTCGATGTCGTGGCGGATGCGCTCGGCTTCCGCTTCCAGCGTCGGGAAGTAGTTGGCGTTCTCCTGGATGAAATCGGAGACGGCGTCGGTGGAGGAATGATAGCCCCCCTCCCCCTCAATGGCGCCGGTAGCCCCGGTGCGGTGCGCCTCGCGCAGCGTCTTGAACTGGTCGTAGAGCCGCACCACCGCCCGGCCAATGGCGGGATTTGAGGAGGCGAGGTCGCGTATGTCCTGATTGGTCAGCGCGTTCTCGGCGAAGAGTTCGTCGCTGAACAGCTCCATCAGATCGCCGACAAGGCGGGTCTCGTCATTCTCCACCAGCTCGCCCGGCTCGATGCCGAAATAGCCGGCCAGCTTCATCAGGAGCGGCACGGTGATGCGGCGGCGATTATGCTCGATGAGGTTGAGATAGCTCGCGGAAATGCCGAGCGCGCCGGCAAGGTCCGCCTGCGAGATGCGCCTGGCGCGGCGCAGCCTCTGCACCCGGCTGCCGATACGCGGTTCACTGGTGGCGAGCATGGCCCGGCCCTTTGCTGGCTTTACAAAACCGACCTGTAAACTTTACAAGCCTTATCAGCTTAACACGCTCAAATCATTATCTTTCTTGCCTTTCGAAGTCGAGTGTTAAATATTTACATCACACCCGCAGGGAGGAATTGACATGAGCGCGAGCACCGACACCCGCACCAATATGGGTGAAGAGGAATTCATCACCATCATCGGCGGCGACGCCGAGGAGATCGGCCAGGTCTTTCGCGATCAGGGGCTGGCGGCGAAGGATTTCACCATCGTCCACCGCATCGGCCGGCACCGCATCGCCATGGCCCCCGGGCAGGACGACATGAACGCCCTCGTCGGCGCCCTGCTCGGCGGCCGGCTGGTGGCGGCGACCTACACAAGGCGCGCGCGCTAGGCGATGGCCGCACGCCCCCGCTTCCGCCCGCCCCGCTTCGCCCCGCTCGACCTCGCGCCGCGCGACTTCAGGCCCGCCCGCGTCGAGGACGCGCGACGCGGCGTGGCCGGCGCGGGAGCCGCCCCCTCCTCGGCCCCCGCGTCTCTCTCTTGTTCCGATCTTGCTTCAGGAAACGACCATGCTGGACCAGACTCGCCCCCACTCGCCCGACAGCTTCCCCGCCCCGACCTGGGCGCCCGACCGCTGGCGCGGCATTCATCGCAGCTACACCCCCGCTGACGTGTCCCGCCTCGCCGGCTCGCTGCGCATCGAGCACACGCTCGCCGCCAACGGTGCCCGCCGTCTCTGGGACCTGCTGCAGACCCAGGCTTTCGTGCCCACCATGGGCACCTATACCGGCATCCAGGCGGTGCAGCAGGTGAAGGCCGGGCTGGAGGCGATCTATCTCTCCGGCTGGCAGGTGGCCGCCGACGGCAATTCCGCCGGCGATATGTACCCCGACCAGAGCCTCTATCCCGTCGACAGCGTTCCCGCCGTGGTCCGGCGCATCAACAAGGCGCTGATGCGCGCCGACCAGATCCAGACCATGGAGCGTGCCGACGGCGCCAAGGGCCCGCAGCACGATTTCTTCGTGCCGATCATCGCCGATGCCGAGGCCGGCTTCGGCGGCCAGCTCAACGCCTATGAACTGACCAAGGCGCTGATCGAGGCCGGCGCGGCGGCGGTGCATTTCGAGGACCAGCTGGCTTCGGAGAAGAAGTGCGGCCATCTCGGCGGCAAGGTGCTGGTGCCCACCCGCCAATTCGTGCGGACGCTGAACGCCGCCCGCCTCGCCGCCGACGTGCTCGGCGTGCCCACCGTCATCATGGCGCGCACCGATGCGGAATCGGCCCGGCTCATCACCTCCGATGTGGACGAGCTGGACCGGCCCTTCATCACCGGCGAGCGCACGCAGGAAGGCTTCTACCGCTACAATGGCGGCTTCGAGGCCGGCATTGCCCGCGCCATCGCCTATGCGCCCTATGCCGACCTTCTGTGGTGCGAAACCTCGACCCCGAGCCTCGACGACGCCCGCCGCTTCGCCGAGGGCGTGCACCGGGTGCATCCGGGCAAGATGCTCGCCTATAACTGCTCGCCGTCCTTCAACTGGGCCAAGCATATGGACAAGGCGCAGATGAAGACCTTCCAGGCCGAGCTCGGGGCCATGGGCTACAAGTACCAGTTCATCACGCTGGCCGGCTTCCACAACCAGTGCTTCACCACTTTCGAGCTGGCGCGGCGCTACCGGGAGGACGGCATGGCCGCCTATTCCGAGCTGCAGCAGCGCGAATTCGCGGCGGAAGCGCAGGGCTTCACCGCCACGCGCCACCAGCGCGAAGTGGGCACCAGCTATTTCGACGCCATCGCCACCGTGCTGAGCGAAGGCCTGAGCGCCACCACGGCGATGCAGGACTCGACCGAGACCGCCCAGTTCTGAGCGGCGCACCACCTTGTCACCCCGGGGCGGCGCATGCCGCGCGCCCGGTGGGAGGTTCGGGGAAAACCTCCACCGGGTCCGGCGCGAGCCGGACACCCCGGGGTGACGTTTTCGTCATCCCCAGGGGTGACGTTTTCGTCATCCCCCGGGGTGACATCTTTGTCATCCCCAGCGGCGGCGCTTTCCTCATTAGGGGCCGTCTCTCGGCCAAATGCGCCTCGTCAACCCTGGGTGACTTTCACCCTTCGCTGCAACGCAAACGCGGCGAGAGGCGTTGGCCTTCAAGGATTGCCCCTTGCAGGACGGCCAAATCAGACTATGTGCGATGTTGCGCCGCACCCGCACTTTTGTTTATGTGAATGCACAGCTGTGCCGGCGGCTTGCGGCACCCGGCCATCCGCTCGCGTGAAGGGACCCGTTATGACTCATACCGACGTCGCCGGCCTGAAGGTCGATTCCGCCCTTGTCGACTTCATCAACAAGGAAGCCATTCCCGGCACCGGGGTCGAGGTAGACGCCTTCTGGCAGAGCTTCGCCGACATCGTGCGCGACTTCGCCCCGCGCAACGCGGAGCTGCTCGCCCGCCGCGACGAGTTGCAGGCGCAGATCGACGCCTGGCACCGCGCCCACCGCAACAAGCCGATCGACCCCGTCGCCTATGAGGTGTTCCTGGCGGAAATCGGCTATCTGCTGCCGGAGCCGGACGCCTTCGAGGTCGTCACCGACAAGGTGGACGAGGAACTCGCCCGCATTCCCGGCCCGCAGCTGGTGGTGCCGGTCACCAATGCCCGCTACGCGCTGAACGCCGCCAATGCCCGCTGGGGCAGCCTCTATGACGCGCTATACGGCACTGACGCGCTTCCCGAGGACGGCGGCGCCACGCGCTCCAACGGTTTCAACGCGGTCCGTGCCCGGCGCGTCATCGAGAGCGCCCGCGCCTTCCTCGACGAGAGCGTGCCGCTGGCCGGCGGCAGCCATGCCGATGCCGTGGCTTATCGCGTCACCGAGGGCGCGCTGGAGGTCGAGCTCGCCTCCGGCACCCGCACCGGGCTGAAGGACGCCGCGCAATTCGCCGGCTTCGATGGCGCGGCCGAGGCGCCGTCTTCCGTGCTGCTGGTCAATCACGGCCTGCACATCGACATCGTCATCGACCGTACCCACCGCATCGGCGCCACCGACGCCGCCGGCATCGCCGACATCGTCATCGAGGCGGCGGTGACCACCATCGTCGACTGCGAGGACAGCGTCGCGGCGGTGGACGCGCAGGACAAGGTGCTGGTCTATCGCAACTGGCTCGGCCTGATGAAGGGCACGCTCAGCGCCAGCTTCGCCAAGGGCCGCGAGACGGTGGAGCGCAGCCTCGCCGCCGATCGCCGCTACACCGCGCCCACAGGCGAGGAACTCACCCTGCACGGGCGCAGCCTGATGCTGGTGCGCAATGTCGGCCAGCACATGATGACGGACGCGGTGCTGGACGCGCAGGGCCGGGAGATTCCCGAGGCCATTCTCGATGCCGCCGTCACCTCGCTGATCGCGCTGCACGACCTCAAGGGCCAGAGCGAATTGCGCAACAGCCGCGCCGGCTCGGTCTATATCGTCAAGCCGAAGATGCACGGCCCGGAGGAGGTCGCCTTCGCGGTGGACCTGTTCGCCCGCGTCGAGCAGGCGCTGGGGCTCGACCTCAACACGCTGAAGATCGGCATCATGGACGAGGAGCGCCGCACCAGCGCCAACCTCTCCGCCTCCATCCGCGCCGCCCGCGAGCGCGTGGTGTTCATCAATACCGGCTTCCTCGACCGCACCGGCGACGAGATCCACACCTCGATGGAAGCGGGCCCGATGGTGCGCAAGAACGAGATGAAGGCGCAGGCCTGGATCAAGGCCTATGAGGACAACAATGTCGATGCCGGCTTGGAGGCCCATCTCGACGGCCATGGCCAGATCGGCAAGGGCATGTGGGCGATGCCCGACCGTATGGCCGACATGATCGCGCAGAAGGTCGCCCATCCGCTCGCCGGCGCCAACACCGCCTGGGTGCCCTCGCCCACCGCCGCCACGCTGCACGCGCTGCACTACCACAAGGTAGACGTGTTCCAGCGGCAGGCGGAACTGCGCCACCGCAAGCGCGCCTCCCGCCGCGACCTGCTCACCATTCCCGTGGTCGACCGCGGCAATTGGGAGCCGGCAGCGGTGCAGGAGGAACTGGACAACAACATTCAGGGCATTCTCGGCTATGTCGTGCGCTGGGTGGACCAGGGCGTCGGCTGTTCCAAGGTGCCGGACATTCACGATGTCGGGCTGATGGAAGACCGCGCGACGCTGCGCATCTCCTCCCAGCACGTCGCCAACTGGCTGATGCACGGCGTGGTCACGGCCGATCAGGTCGAGGAGACGCTGCGCCGCATGGCCAAGGTGGTCGACGGCCAGAACGCGGGCGACCCCGCCTATGTGCCGATGGCCCCGTCCTATGACGGCTTCGCCTTCCGCGCTGCCCGCGATCTCGTCTTCGAAGGCCGCGCCCAGCCAAACGGCTACACCGAGTTCGTGCTCACCCGCCGCCGCCGCGAGGCCAAGCGCGCGCAGGCCGAGGCGCAGGCCGCCGCCTGATCCACCGTTCGAGGAAGCGCCAAAAAACGCCAAGCGCCTGAAGAAGAGGCCGTCCCGGTGCGCCGGGGCGGCCTTTTTCATGGCTCGGGCGGCGACCAGTGTGTGGTGAGCGCCACCACATCCGGGCGCGGGCGGTCGGCGGGGGCCTCCTTGGCGGTGCCGATATGAAGAATGCCGGCCACCCGCTCGCCCTCCCTCACGCCGAGGATCGCCAGCGCCGCCTTGTGCGTCGCCGCCCAGCCCGTCACCCAGATGCCGTCGAACCCCATTGCCGCCACGCCGGTCAGCAGGTTCATGCACACGGCACCGGCGGAAAGCTCCTGCTCGAAGGCGGGGATGGCGCTGCCCTCCACCGGGCGGCTCACCACCACCACCGCCAGCGGGGCGGGAAACAGCCGGCCCATGATGGCGGCGAACTTTTCCCGCTTCTCCTCCGGCATATGGGTGTTGTTCTCGCGATAGGCCTGTGACAGCCGCGCGCCGATCTCGGCCCGCGCCGCGCCCTCGACGAGGATGAAGCGCCACGGCGCCAGCATGCCGTGATCGGGCACCCGGGCGGCGATGGCCAGCAGCCGCTGCGTCTGGTCGGCATCCGGCCCCGGCGCCTGCAGGCCGGCGGCGGCGACGGAGCGGCGGGTTTCCAGCAGCGTGAGCGCCTCCGGTGAGGGCGGGCGGCGGGTCGGCGCGATCATGGGCACTCTCTTCCCTGCGGAGGAGCCTGCGCTATATCGGACCCAGCCGATAATTTCACCCCGAAGGCCGAAACGGGGGCGACGCTGCGTTCGTTTTGGTCGACAATATCCCACGGCGCCCGCCCAATCACGGCATCCGCTCACGAACCCGAACCGGGCGCCCCCAAGGAGACCAGCATGAGCATCAACGGCGAAATCCCGGTGCGCGACAATCGCGCCGCCGACCGGTTCGAGATCGAGCAGGACGGCCAGACCGCCATTGCGCAGTACATTCTCGCGCATGACCACATCATTTTCACCCACACCGAAGTGCCGCCGGAACTCGGCGGGCGCGGGCTCGCCACCCGGCTGGTCGAGGCCGGTCTCGCCAGCGCCCGCCAGCGCGGTCTCGCCGTGGTGCCGCGCTGCTCGGTGTTCGGCCGCTACATGATGAAGCACCCCGAGACGCACGACCTGATGCCGGCGGAAATCCGCGCCACGCTCGGCCTGCCGTCCTGACGCCCCGCTCCCCCGGCGGGCACAGCGCCGGGGGAGCCGCCACATTGCCGCCGGGAAATCCGCCGCCTCATACCGTTCGTTAACGCTGTTCGCCTAACCATATGGCACGGCCTCGACGGCGCCTCGCGCGCCGGTCGCGGCAGGCTCAACGGCAGTAGCGGCAAAGGTTTCAGCGTCCCATGCGTAATCCGGCGCGTCCCTCCGATCCGAATGCGGACAAGGCTTCCGAGTCGAAGGCGAGCGCCCAGACTCACGTGTTCTCCCGCGCCAACCCGCAGGTGACCTACGCCCCGCCGCCGCCCAAGGCGCCGAAGCCGTCGGCGCCCACCGTGGCCAAGGCGCCCCCCGTGGCCAAGGCGCCCGTCGTCGCGCCGCAGCACGAAATGGTGCCGAGCTGGCTGCAACCCTTCACCATGCCGCCCAACACCCGCTTCACCCGCACGCCGGATTATCTGATGCGCCAGCCGGCGACGGCGCCGCAGCCGGAAGCGCCGGCGACGGCGACCGCCATCGTCGCTCCGCCGCGCCCCTCGCAGACGCCGGTGCTGCGCGTGCCGCCGCGCAAGCCGCCGCTCGGCGCCGCGCCGAAGCCGCTCATCGTCGCCCATGCCCGCCGCGCGCTCTCGGCCCAGCCCGAGGTGGTGCCGGCCGCGCCGGCCGCCAAGGCGACGCCCGCCACGCCGCCGGCTGGGCCCGTCCCGCCTTCGGCCGGCCCGGCCGCGAAGATCGCCGCGCAGGGTGCGACGACGAACGTGACCAGCAGCGTGACGACGAGCGCGGCCCCGCCGCCTGTTGCACCGCCTTCCGCCGCCCCCGCGCCGAAGCCGGTGGCCGCCCCGGTCGCCTCCATGATCCAGTTCGGCTACGACACCCCGCCGGTGATCCCGGCCGCCGTCACGCCCGCCGCCGCCTGGGTGCCGGAAGCCCCGTTTACCGCCGCCAATGATGTGGCGGATGTGTACGACCTCATCCCGCTGGAAGACGGCGCCTATGAGGACGAATTCCCCGAGGAGGAGCGCCTGCTCGCCGCGCGCTACGGCGCCCTGCGCGGTCCGGCCGCGCCCACGGCCGAGCATGCGCCGCTCCCGGCTGAAGCTCCGACCGTTGAGGACACCCTCGCCGAAGACGCCCCCGTCTTCGGCGCGCCGGCTTTCGTCGCGCAGGATGAGACGGACGATGTCGCGTCCGAGGATGACGGCTTCGAGGACGAGGATTTCGCCGAGGAAGCCGAGGATGATATCGCCGACGAAGACGCCTTCGAGGACGACGCGGCTGAGGACGACGCGCCCGTTGCGGCCCTCTGGGCCGCCGACGAAGAAGCCCCCGCCGAGGACAATCACGCGGACGAGGCGGTGAGCGAGGCAAGCCTCGCTCCTGCCGTCACGCTGGGCGGCTTCTCCGGCTACAGCGCCACGCCGGCCGACCTCTCCTTCTCCTGGCCGATGTTCGGCATGGTGGCGGTCTCCACCGCCCCGCAGGCCCAGGCGCTCGCCGCCCCGCCTGCGCAGACGCCGTCCCCCGCGCCTGTCGCCGCGGCTCCCGCTGTCGCGCCGGTGGCGGCCCCCGCGGCGCCGGCGCCGCGCGCGGCCCGCCCCGCCCCCCGCCCGGAGACCGAGGCGGGCGACGGCTACGAGCTGCCGCCGCTGGAACTGCTCACCGAGCCGCCGCACAGCGAGCCGGACTATGAGCTGTCGGAGGAGTTCCTCGACCGCAATTCGGTGAAGCTGCAGCAGGTGCTGCATGATTTCGGCGTGCGCGGCGAGATCATCGACGCCAATCCCGGCCCGGTGGTCACGCTCTATGAGCTGGAACCGGCGCCCGGCATCAAGTCCAGCCGCGTCATCGGCCTGTCCGCCGACATCGCCCGCTCGATGAGCGCCATTTCCGCCCGCGTCGCCGTGGTGGAAGGGCGCAACGTCATCGGCATCGAACTGCCCAACCAGCGCCGCGAGACGGTGTGGCTGCGCGAAATGCTGGCGAGCCATGAATTCGAGGCCGCCCGCGCCAAGCTCGGCATCGGCCTCGGCAAGACCATTGGCGGCGAGCCGGTCATCGTCGACCTCGCCCGCATGCCGCATCTCTTGGTGGCCGGCACCACCGGCTCGGGCAAGTCGGTCGCCATCAACACCATGATCCTCTCGCTGCTCTACCGGCACCGCCCGGACCAGTGCCGGCTGATCATGATCGACCCGAAGATGCTGGAACTCTCGGTCTATGAGGGCATCCCGCATCTGCTGACCCCGGTCGTGACCGACCCGAAGAAGGCCATCGTCGCCCTGAAATGGGCGGTGCGGGAGATGGAAGACCGCTACAAGAAGATGAGCCGCCTCGGCGTGCGCAATATTGACGGCTTCAACGCCCGCGTCGCCGAGGCGAACGCCAAGGGCGAGATCATCACCCGTACGGTGCAGAAGGGCTTTGACAAGGAAACCGGCGAGCTGATCGAGGAAGAGGAGATCATGGATCTCGCTCCCCTGCCCTTCATCGTCATCGTGGTCGACGAAATGGCCGACCTGATGATGGTGGCGGGCAAGGAGATCGAGGGCGCCATCCAGCGCCTTGCCCAGATGGCGCGCGCCGCCGGCATCCACCTCATCATGGCCACCCAGCGCCCGAGCGTCGACGTCATCACCGGCACCATCAAGGCCAATTTCCCGACCCGCATCTCCTTCCAGGTCACCTCGAAGATCGACTCACGCACCATTCTCGGCGAGATGGGCGCCGAACAGCTGCTCGGCCAGGGCGACATGCTCTACATGGCCGGCGGCGGGCGCATCTCCCGCGTCCACGGCCCCTTCGTCTCCGACCAGGAGGTGGAGCGCGTGGTCGAGCACCTCAAGAGCCAGGCCCGGCCGGAATATCTTGAGGAAGTCACCGCCGACGAGGACGAGGAGCCGGTGGTCGAGGACGCCGCCGTGTTCGACAAATCGGCCATGGGGGAGGACACCGGCGATCTCTACGATCAGGCGGTCGCCACCGTGCTGCGCGACAAGAAGGCGTCCACCTCCTACATCCAGCGCCGGCTGCAGATCGGCTATAACCGCGCCGCCTCGCTGATGGAGCGGATGGAAAACGAAGGCATTGTCGGCCCGGCCAACCATGCCGGCAAGCGCGACATCCTGCGCGACACGCGCTGAACCTTCCTCGCCCGGCCTCCCCATCGGCCGGGCACCCCCGCGACGGAACGGGCGCATGCCGGCTTCCCCTGTCCTGCGCCTATCGGCCTTCGGCGCCGTCAGGGAACTCGACCGCGCCCCCGCCGCGCCGCGCGGCTCAGCGCCCGGGCTGCGCTGAGCCCCGTTGCCGGGCCGGATGCCCCTGCGGCAGCCCCTCGCGCCCCCTTCCCGTTCGGCGTCGCGAGCATTAGGTATGCGGCCAGCATCCTGTCGCGAAAGGTTCGGCCATGCCCCATTCCGTGTCCTACCCCGAGGTTCAGCTCTTTATTGACGGCCAGTGGCGCGGGGGCAGCGACCATGGCGGCGCGCCCGCCAGCGAGAACGTCATCAATCCGGCGACCGAAGAGGTGCTCGGCACGCTCGCCCATGCCAGCCGCACCGATCTCGACGCCGCGCTCGCCGCCGCCGAGAAGGGCTTCGCGGTGTGGCGGCACACGCCGGCGCATGAGCGCTACAAGATCATGCGCAAGGCGGCCGAGCTGCTCCGCGAACGCCATGAGGCCATCTCCACCCTGATGACGCTGGAACAGGGCAAGCCGCTGCCCGAGGCGCGGGTGGAAACGCTGGCCGCCGCCGACATCATCGACTGGTTCGCCGAGGAAGGGCGCCGGCAGTATGGCCGGCTCATTCCCGCCCGCGCCGCCGGCGTGCAGCAGGTGGTGCATCGCGAGCCGGTGGGCGTGGTCGCCGCCTTCACCCCGTGGAACTTCCCGATCAACCAGGCGGTGCGCAAGGTGTCCGCCGCTCTGGCCGCCGGCTGCGCGGTCATCCTCAAGGGGCCGGAAGAGACCCCCGCCAGCTGCGCCGAACTGGTGCGCGCCTATGCCGATGCCGGCGTGCCGGCGGGCGTGGTCAATCTCGTCTTCGGCGTGCCGGCGGAGATTTCGCAATATCTGATCCCGCACCCCGTCGTGAAGAAGATCTCCTTCACCGGCTCCACGGTGGTGGGCAAGCAACTGGCCGCTCTGGCCGGCGCGCATATGAAGCGCGTCACCATGGAACTGGGCGGCCACGCCCCGGCCGTGGTGTTCGAGGATGCGGATGTGGAAGTGGCGATCAAGCTGCTCTCCGGCGCCAAGTTCCGCAATGCCGGGCAGGTCTGCGTCTCGCCGACGCGCTTCCTCGTGCATGAGGACCTCTATGCCCGCTTCGTCGACGGCTTCACCGAGGCGGTGCAGGGCATGAAGGTGGGCAACGGGCTTGAGGACGGCGTGCGCATGGGCCCGCTGGCCAATCCGCGCCGGGTCGAGGCGATGGAGGCGCTGACCGCCGACGCCCTCGCCAAGGGCGCCACCCTGCACACCGGCGGGTCGCGCATCGGCAATAAGGGCTATTTCTTCGCGCCGACCGTGCTCACCGGCCTTTCCCCGGATGCGCGCATCCTCAATGAGGAGCCCTTCGGCCCGGTCGTGCCGATCATGCCCTTCACCTCCACCGAGGCGGTGATCGCCGAAGCCAACCGCTTGCCCTATGGCTTGGCGGCCTATGCCTACACCACCTCCTCCGCCCGCGCCGACGAGTTCGCCCGCCGGGTGGAGAGCGGCATGGTGTCGATCAACCATCACGGCCTCGCTCTGCCTGAAGTGCCGTTCGGCGGCATCAAGGATTCCGGCTATGGCTCGGAAGGCGGCACCGAGGCGATGGAAGCCTATGTGAACACCAAGTTCGTCACCCAGCTCGGGGTCTGACGCGCCCTCGCCAGCGGCCGCGATGTGGGGTAACTAAGTACTGCCTCCCATCGCGGCCCTGTCATGGACCTTGTCGTTCTTCTCGTCGTGCTGCTGTCGGCCCTGCTTCAGACCGGCTGGAACGTGCTGCTGAAACTGCGGCTCGATCCGCTCTCGGCGCTGACGCTGGTCGTGCTCGGCGGCGGCGCGGTGGCGCTGCCGGTAGCGCTGGCCCTCGGCCCGCCGGAACCGGTGCTGTGGCCGTGGATGGCGGGCTCGATGAGCGCGCATCTCGCCTTTTATGGCTGCCTCGTCGGCGCCTATGCGCGGGCCGATCTCGGCCTCGTCTATCCCGTCGCACGCGGCGGCGCGCTGCTGATGACCGCCGCCATCGCCATTCTGGTGCTGCACGAGCCGGTGCGCCCGATCGGCGTCGCCGGCATCGCGCTTCTTTCCGCCAGTGTGCTGGTCACCGCCTGGCACAGCCGGGGGGAGGCCACGCAGGCCGCCGCACTGGCGCTGGCGCTCGGCTCGGGGGCGGCGGTCACCGCCTTTTCGCTCATTGACGGCACGGCGGGGCGGCTCGGCTCACCCTCGGTCTACACCGCCTGGCTGTTCGTCGCCGACGCCGTGCTGGTGGCTCTGGGCCTGATGCTGTGGAAGGGCACCGGCTTTTTCGGGCCGGTGCGGCGGCATTGGGCTCTGGCGCTGATCGGCGGCGCCATGCTGTTCGTCAGCTATTATCTGTGCGTGTGGGCGATGACGCGGGCGCCGATCAGCCTGGTTGCGGCGGTGCGCGAGTCGAGCGTGCTGTTCAGCGCCGGCTTCGCCGTGTGGGTGCTACACGAGAAGCTGCGCCCCGAACGCCTCCTCGCCGCCGTGCTGGTCGTCGCCGGGGTGACGCTCATCAAGCTGCATTGAGGCGGCGATCGAGATGACAGAAACATTATCGAGAAATATAAATCTCATGCGATGAATGCGAAATAGATAACAACGACAATGATCGCCAAAACTGAGTAATAAAACTTTCCACTCCACATAATGTCCGGCACGACACGCTCCTTCAAGTCACGCGAGCGGTTTTTTACGCTACGTCACACTATCGGAGGTAACTGTCGAACCAATCATCGATAAGTAGTGAATCTACGTATCTCGCCGCGCCACCGGGACTACGCCCGACGTCATTGGATGCGGCGTTCGAGCCCCTCAAGGCTCTGTTCCGCCTGCCGGAGCCGAGCCCCTGACGGGATCGGACAGCGCCCCCCGTCGCCGCCGGCGGAATGCTGATCAAGCGGCATGGGCGCGATAATCCTCGGCAGCGCCTGCGGAATCGGATACAGCCCGGCCTCCCTCCGCTGGCCGCTCGCACCATGGACCTTTCCGTCTTCCTCGCCGTCATCGCCGCCGCCGCGATGCATGCCGGCTGGAATGCGGTGCTGAAGATCCGGCTCGACCCGTTTCTCGCCGTCGTGCTGGTCAATGCCGCCTGCGGCGTACTCGCCTTGCCGGTGGCGCTGCATCTCGGTCCGCCGGCGGCGCATGTCTGGCCGTGGATCGCCGCCTCGGTGGCCATCCACCTCGTCTATTACCTCACGCTCGCCGGCGCCTATCGCCGCGCCGATATGGGGCAGGTCTATCCGCTGGCGCGCGGCAGCGCGCCGCTGCTCACCACGCTGCTCTCGGTGACGCTGGTGGGCGAGGCGGTGGATGCGCAGGGCTTCCTCGGGGTCGGGCTGCTGGCGCTCGGCATCCTGTCGCTTGCCTGGCCGCGCGCCGGCATCGCCGCCATCGACCGCACCGCGCTTCGCCTCGCGCTGATGTGCGGGGTATCGATCAGCGCCTATACGCTGGTGGACGGGCTCGGCGCCCGCAGCGCCAGCTCGGCGCATGTCTACACCTCCTGGCTGTTCGTGGTGGACAGCCTGGTCATCACCCTGTTCGGTCTCGCCTGGAAGGGGCCGCGCGCGCTGGCGCCCACTCTCTCCTTCCTCGGCCCGGGCCTTGCCGGCGGAGCGATGTCGCTCGCCGCCTACTGGATCTCGATCTGGGCGATGACCAAGGCGCCGATCGGCCTCGTCGCGGCGGTGCGGGAATCGAGCGTGCTGTTCGGAGCGGTGATCGCGGTCATGGTGCTGCACGAGCCCCTGCGCCGCGAACGCCTGATCGCCGCCGCGCTCATCGTCGCCGGGCTGGTGCTGATCAAGCTGCATTGACGGCCAAGGGAGGACGCGGCGCGCGCCCAGTCGCCCCGCAGGGCCTCCTGTGCTCCATTGCGCCGATGAACGAGAAAGCCGCCCTGCCGATTCGCCCTTCCCTCCCGGCCGATGCCTTTGCCGGGCCGCTCGCGCTGGTCGGTTCCGGCGCGCCGCTCATCATGGTGCTGGGCGGCGCCGGCACGGGGAAGACGACCTTTCTCCACGCGCTGCGCAAGCATGGCGGGGGCAAGCAGGCGTTCCTCGCCCCCACCGGCGTCGCGGCGCTGCAACTGGGCGGGCAGACCATCCATTCCTTCTTCGGCCTGCCGCCCCGGCTGATGGACCCCGACCAGGTGCGCCCGCGCTCGCCGAAGCGCACCTTGATGAAGAAGCTGGAACGCCTCGTCATCGACGAGATTTCCATGGTCCGTGCCGATGTGCTGGATGCGGTCGACCGCAGCCTGCGGATCGCGCGCGGCAATCCCGAGCCGTTCGGCGGAGTGCAGGTGGTGCTGGTCGGCGATTTCCTGCAATTGCCGCCGGTCGTGCCGCAGGCCGAACGGGAAATCCTCGGCCATCTCGGCTATGAAGGCCCCTTCGCCTTCGATGCCCGCGTGCTGCGCGAGGTGGAGCCGGCGCGGCTGCCCTTCCTCCAGGTCTACCGCCAGACCGACGACGCCTTCGTCCAGCATCTGGCGGAACTGCGCACCGGCCGCTTTGTCGGCGACGCCATCGCCGCCATCAACGCCGCCTCGCACCGCGACCACCGCCCCGGACGCATCCCGGTCGTGCTCGCCCCGACCAATGCGCGGGTGGACGCCTATAACCGGCGCGGCATGGAAGCGCTCTATGATGACGGCCGGCTGTTCGAGGGCAAGAGCGAGGGCGAGTTCGACCTCGCCAATGACCGGCTGCCGGTGCCGGAGACACTGGCGCTGAAGGTCGGCGCCCGGGTGATGACGGTGCGCAACCATCCCGAACGGCAATGGGTCAACGGCTCGGTCGGCACCGTTACCGGCCTCGCCCCGGACCGCGCCTATGTCCGGCTCGATGGCGGCGGCATCGTCGAGATCGAGCGCACCAGCTGGGAGCGCATCCGCTATGACTGGGACGAGGCCACCGGCAAGGTCGCGGCCAAGGTGGTCGGCACCTATACCCAGCTTCCCCTCGTCCCCGCCTGGGCGGTGACGGTGCACAAGGCGCAGGGGCTGACGCTGGAGGATGTGCGGATCGACTTCGACGCCGGCGCCTTCGCCGCCGGCCAGGCCTATGTCGCGCTCTCGCGCGCCCGCTCGCTGGAAGGGCTGTCGCTGGCCCGACCGCTGCGCGCCTCCGACATTCGCATCGACCGCCGCGTTGCCGCCTTCACCGCCGCCTTCGAGGGCAATGGCAACCTCATGACCGCCGCGCGCGGGCTGGACGAGGACTGACCCTTTACATATTCCTACATGGTCGATAGATTACTCTCCAATTGGAGAATGACCATGAGCCAGACCGGCCTGCGCCGCACCCGCGACAAGCTGCTTTTCGCCTTGGCCTACGGCGCCGTCATCGCCGCCGTGCTGTTCCTGCATCCCGTGCCGGACGCGCGCGACGCCGGTAAGCTCGCCGCCAATGTCGAGGCGGGCGCCGCTGCGCGCTGATCGCCGGCCCGGCACTGGCCGAATCGGCGCCGGTCGCTCATTTTGCCGGGAAGGGCGGCCGTGCCCGGCTCCGCCCGCCTTTCCCTCCGGCCCGGGGTGCGGCGACATGACGAAGCGGACATGCTGACCAACAAGGGCAAATACGGCCTGAAGGCGATGCTCTATCTCGCCCGGCTCGAACCGGGCGCGAGCGCGATGGGGCAGGAAATCGCCACCGCCAACCACATCCCGAAGAAATTCCTCGACGCCATCCTGCTGGAACTGCGGAACGCCGGCATGCTGCGCTCCAAGAAGGGTCCGGGCGGCGGCTATGCGCTGGCCAAGACACCGCGCGAGATCCGCATCGGCCATATCATTCGCGTGCTCGACGGCCCGCTGGCCCCGCTCAGCTGCGCCAGCAAGAGCGCCTATGTGCCCTGCGACGACTGTGAGGACCTCGCCACCTGCTCGGTGCGCATCACCATGAGCAAGGTGCGCGACGCCATGTCCGACATTCTCGACGGCATGTCGCTGCACGACATGGTCATCTTCTCCCACGCCCCCAATGCCGACCTGATGTACAGCATCTGAGCGGATGCGGCCTCCGGTCGCTTCGCACTCACCCCTGCCATCCCGGCCGAAGCGACGCACAGAGCCGGGATCGCGCCCTGAACAGCCTTTACGTTCCGCGATCCCGGAAAGGACCTGACGGTCCTTCCGGGATGCCGGCTGTCGGTTGACGACCGGGTCTGCCCTTAGAAAAACGCCTGATGGCCGGTGATGGCCCGGCCGAGGATCAGCGCGTGGATGTCGTGCGTGCCCTCATAGGTGTTCACCGTCTCCAGATTCACCATGTGGCGCATGACAGGGAACTCGCCGGAAATGCCGTTGCCGCCATGCATGTCGCGGGCGGCGCGGGCGATGTCGAGCGCCTTGCCGCAATTATTGCGCTTGAGCATGGAGATGGTCTCCACCGGCAGCTGGCCGGCGTCGAACAGCCGGCCCGCGCGCAGGGCGAGCTGCAGGCCGAGCGTGATCTCGGTCGCCATGTCGGCGAGCTTCTTCTGGATCAGCTGCGTCGCCGCCAGCGGCTTGCCGAACTGCTTGCGGTCGAGCGTGTACTGGCGCGCGGCGGCGTAGCAGGCTTCCGCCGCCCCCATCGTGCCCCAGCCAATGCCGAAGCGGGCGCGGTTGAGGCAGCCGAAGGGACCCTTCAGGCCGGAAACGTTCGGCAGCAGGTTCTCTTCCGGCAATTCGACCCCGTCCAGCACGATCTCGCCGGTGATGGAGGCGCGCAGCGAGAGCTTGTGCTCGATCTTCGGGGTGGTGAACCCCTTCATGCCGCGCTCCACCAGGAAGCCGCGGATCTCGTCGCCATGGGCGGCGGACTTCGCCCACACCACCGCGAGATCGGCGATCGGCGAATTGGTGATCCACATCTTGGCGCCGGAGAGGCGGTAGCCGCCATCGATCTTCTCGGCGCGGGTGCGCATGCCGGCCGGGTCCGAGCCGGCATCCGGCTCGGTCAGGCCGAAGCAGCCGACGATCTCGCCGGTGGCGAGCTTCGGCAGGAATTTGCGCTTCTGCTCCTCGCTGCCATAGGCGTTGATCGGGTGCATGACCAGCGAGGACTGCACGCTCATCGCCGAGCGATAGCCCGAATCGACCCGCTCCACCTCACGCGCCACCAGCCCGTAGGAGACATAGCCGAGGCCCGCCCCGCCATATTCCTCGGGGATGGTCGGGCCGAGCAGGCCAAGCGCGCCCATTTCGTTCATGATCTCGCGATCGAAGTGCTCGTCCATATAGGCGGCGGTCACGCGCGGCAGCAGCTTTTCCTGCGCATAGTCACGCGCCGTGTCGCGCACCAGACGCTCTTCCTCGGTCAGCTGCGCATCGAAATCGACCGGATCGGCCCAGTCGAAGGAAACCTTGGCGGACGGCGCGGCACTCATGCGACTTCTCCCGGACGTACCGGCACCCGAGGCCGGCCGCCTCTCTTACAACGTCGCGCGGCGCTGTGCATCCGCCCTTCGACGGAAGCCGCACCCCCGCTATTGACGCTGCGGAATACGACTTAGGTCGGGGGGTGGGGTATGATTGCGCAATACTGAGACACGTGTTTCAGTTGTGAAATCGGACCGTCGCGATGACGCAATAGGCTGGCCCAAACAATGGGCACGGCTCGCGCGGTCCATGAGAGGGGAATTCAGAGATGCCGGCTTTTCCTGCCAAGGCAGCCCTTGCGGCTGCAATGCTCGTGGCGCTGTGCGCGCCGTCCTACGCCGCCAAGACGCTGGTCTACTGCTCCGAAGGGAGCCCGGAGAACTTCACCCCCGCCCTGAATACGACCGGCACCAGCTTCGACGCCGCCCGCCCGGTATACAATCAGCTCGTCGAGTTCGAGCGCGGCACGACCAAGGTGGTACCCTCCCTCGCCGAGAGCTGGACGGTAAGCGAGGACGGCAAGGAAATCACCTTCAAGCTGCGCAAGGGCGTGAAGTTTCATTCCGGCGTGAACGGCTTCACCCCGACCCGCGATTTCAACGCGGACGACGTGCTGTTCTCGTTCGAGCGCCAGTGGAAGCCGGAAAACCCGTACCACAAGGTCACCGGCGGCGCGTATGACTACTTCAACGACATGAGCATGCCCGATCTGCTCAAGTCGATCGACAAGGTGGACGACTACACCGTCAAATTCGTGCTCACCGAGCCGAATGCGCCGATGCTGGCGAACCTCGCCATGGATTTCGGCACCATCACTTCGAAGGAATATGCTGACTTCCTGCTGAAGAAGGGCACGCCCGAGCAGTATGACCAGATCCCGGTCGGCACCGGCCCGTTCTCCTTCGTCAACTACCAGAAGGACGCGGTAATCCGCTACAAGGCCAACCCGGCCTATTTCGCCGGCAAGCCGGCGCTGGACAATCTCGTCTACGCCATCACCCCGGACCCGACCGCGCGCTACGCCAAGCTGAAGAAGGGCGAGTGCCATGTGATGATCGCGCCGAACCCGGCCGACATCGCCGGCATGAAGACCGATCCGGTGGTCAACCTGATCTCCCAGCCGGGTCTGAACATCGGCTATCTCTCGTTCAACACCCAGAAGCCGCCCTTCGACAAGAAGGAGGTCCGGCAGGCGTTCAACATGGCGATCGACAAGGCCGCCATCATCAAGGACGTGTATCAGGGCGCCGGGCAGGCGGCGATCAACCCGATCCCGCCGACCATCTGGTCCTACAACACCGCGATCAAGGACTATCCCTACGATCCCGAGAAGGCGAAGGCCATGCTCGCGGAAGCCGGCGTCAAAACCCCGCTCGACATCGACCTGTGGTGGATGCCGGTGCAGCGCCCCTACAACCCGAACGCCAAGCGCATCGCCGAGATCATGCAGGCGGACCTCGCCAAGATCGGCGTCAACGCCAAGCTCGTCTCCTATGAGTGGGGCGAATACCGCAAGCGGCTGCAGCAGGGCGAGCACATGACCGGCCAGCTCGGCTGGACCGGCGACAATGGCGACCCGGACAACTTCTTCTTCCTGCTCGGCTGCGCCGCGGCCCGCCCCGGCGGCCAGAACCTGTCCAAATGGTGCAACAAGGACTTCGACGCGCTGATCAACAAGGCGAAGACCATTTCGGACACCGCCGAGCGCACCAAGCTCTATGAGCAGGCGCAGGTGATCGTGAAGGAAGAGGCGCCCTGGTTCACCATCGCCCATTCGGTGGTGTACGAGCCGACCCGCAAGGAAGTGGTGGACTACAAGGTCAGCCCGCTCGGCCGCCACGAATTCTACGGCGTCGACCTGAAGTGACCGGCCCGGCCGGGGCCGCAAGCCCCGGCACGCCCCGCCTCCCGGACGCGACCTGCCGCGTTCCGGGACCGCCACCCGCCAAGGCGCATATCCGTCGCGCGATCCCGGATCACCGCTGCGCGGTGTCCGGGATGACGGCTGCTTCGCAGGGCTCAGGCACGACCCATGGGTAGCACCCGCACATGCTGAAACTTATCCTCAGACGCGTCGCGCTGACGCTGCCCACCTTCGTCGCGCTGATGTTCGTCACCTTCGTCGCCGTGCGCCTCGTGCCCGGCGACCCGATCGAGGCGCGCACCGGCGAGCGCGGCATCGACCCCGAGCGGCTGGCGGCGCTGCGCCACGAACTCGGCCTCGACCAGCCGGTGTGGAAGCAGTTCCTCGACTACGTCTACGCTCTGCTGCACGGCGATTTCGGCGTCTCCATCGTCACCAAGACGCCGGTGCTGCACGAATTCCTCATCCTGTTCCCGGCGACGCTGGAACTCGCGCTCTGCGCCCTCGTCTTCGCCGTGGTGCTCGGCGTCCCCGCCGGCGTGCTGGCGGCGGTCAAGCGCGGCTCGGTGCTGGACCATTCCGTCATGGCCGTGGCGCTGGCGGGCTATTCCATGCCCATCTTCTGGTGGGGCCTGCTGCTCATCATGTTCATGTCGGAATATCTGGGCCTGACCCCGGTTTCCGGCCGCATGGACCTCATCAACTATTATTTCGAGCCGGTGACCGGCTTCATGCTGATCGACAGCCTGTTGTCGGGCGAGGACGGTGCCTTCAGCGCGGCGGTGGCGCATCTCATCCTGCCGACCATCGTGCTCGGCACCATTCCGCTGGCGGTGATCGCGCGGATGACGCGCTCGTCCATGCTGGAGGTGCTCGGCGAGGACTATGTGCGCACCGCCCGCGCCAAGGGCCTCTCGCCGCTGCGTGTGGTCGGGCTGCACGCGCTGCGCAACGCGCTGATCCCCGTCGTCACCGTGGTCGGCCTGCAGACCGGCACGCTGCTCGCCGGCGCGGTGCTCACCGAAACCATCTTCGCCTGGCCGGGCGTGGGCAAATGGCTGATCGAATCGATCTCCCGCCGCGATTATCCCGCGCTGCAGGGCGGCATCATGCTGATCTCCGCCATCGTCATTCTCGTCAATCTCATCGTCGACATGCTCTATGTCGCGATCAACCCGAGGATCCGGCATGGCTGAGGAAAACGCCATCGACGATCCGATGCCGACCGCGCCCGAACGGCTGCTGGTCAGCGAATCCGGCCTCAGCCTCAGCGCTGCCGCCGTGGCCGAGGCGGAGCCGGTGGGGGCGGAGCCCTCGCCGCTCCGGGCCTTCTGGTCCGCCTTCAGCGAGAATCGCGGCGCCGTGCTCGGCCTCGCCGTTGTCGTGTTCATCTCCCTGCTGGCGCTGTTCGCCCCCTTCGTGGCGCCGCATTCGCCGATCGAACAGTTCCGCCAGAGCGTGCTGCTGCCCCCGGTCTGGGCCGGCGGCAACTGGACCTTCCCGTTCGGCACGGATGCGGTGGGGCGCGACGTGCTCTCGCGCCTGATCTATGGCGCGCGCATCTCGCTCGGCATCGGCCTGTCGGTGATGGTCGTCTCCGTGGCGCTCGGCATCGTGCTCGGCCTCGCGAGCGCCTTCCTGCGCGGCCTCGTCGAGGTGGTGATCATGCGCGTGATGGACATGGTGGTGGCGATCCCCAGCCTGGTGCTCGCTATTCTCATCGTCGCCGTGCTCGGCCCCAGCCTCACCAACACCATCGTGGCGGTGACGGTGGTGTATCTGCCGCGTTATGTGCGCCTGGTGCGCGCCGCGGCGCTGGCGGAACTGTCGAAGGAATATGTCGTCGCCGCGCAGGTCGCGGGTGTCGGCCGGCTGCGGCTGATGTTCGTCACCGTGCTGCCGAACTGCCTCGCCCCGCTCATCGTGCAGGCCGCGCTCGGCATATCCGACGCCATTCTGGAAGCGGCGGCGCTCGGCTTTCTCGGCCTCGGCGCCCAGCCGCCGACGCCGGAATGGGGCGCCATGCTGGCCGATGCGCGCGAATTCATCCGCTCCGCCCCGTGGATCGTCACCCTGCCCGGCCTCGCCATTCTCGTCACCGTGGTCGCCATCAACCTGATGGGCGACGGCCTGCGCGACGCGCTCGACCCGAAGCTGAGGCGGAGCTGAGGATGAATGCGTGGATTGGCCCGGCCATCGTCGCCGCCGTCATATCCTCGCTGGTGACAATTATCGGCTGGTGGCTGAACCACCGCCATGAGCAGAACCGGGAAGCGGCGCGCCGCCAGGAAAGGATAAGGGACGTGCAGACGGCACTCCGCGCCGAAATCCGTAGCCATCGTCACCGGCTTCGGCTGTTCGACGAGGCGACACGCTTCGATGAGGTAGAGCACGGCCCCGACAACCGGCGCGCCGAGTTCACCCCGTTCGTCCCGCGCGAGGTGAACAGCTTCGTATTCGAGGCCATCGTGAAGGATATTCCAATCCTGCCGACCGAGGTCATCGATCCCGTCATCGTGTATTATCGGCAGGTTCAGGCGCTCGCCCAGTTCGCGGAAGATCTGCGTGGCGATCGCTTCGCGACGTTGGAATGGTCGCGCAAGGCGGCGATGCACGCCGACTATATCGCTATGGGCAAATATGCCGGCGCGCTGGCCGACGCGGCGATGGACGCCATCGATGCCACGCTTGCGCGCGGCGTCTTCAGTAGCTCGGCCGAGGGCCGGTCGGTCCCGAAATCGGGGTCGGCGGCGGCACCGGGATCGGGCGGGGATTTGAAGCCATGATCGGGTTCCTCATGCGCCAACAATATAAGCACGGAGGGGCCCAAGTCCAATGACAGCCCTGCTCTCCATCCGCAATCTCTCCGTCACCTTCGCCACCGGGCGCGGGCCGTTCCGCGCCGTGGACAAGGTGGACCTCGACGTCGCCCCGGGCGAACTCGTCGCCATTGTCGGCGAATCCGGTTCTGGCAAATCGGTGGCGATGCTGGCGGTGATGGGTCTTCTGCCCTGGATCGCCACCGTCACCGCCGACCGGATGATGTTCGACGGGCGCGACCTGCTCGCCCTCTCCGCCCGCGAGCGGCGCAAGATCGTCGGGCGCGACCTCGCCATGATCTTCCAGGAGCCGATGTCGAGCCTCAACCCGTGCTTCACCGTGGGCTTCCAGATCCGCGAAGCCATGGCCGCGCATCTCGATCTCTCCCGCGCCCAGCGTCAGGCGCGCGCGGTGGAGCTGCTCGAACTGGTCGGCATTCCCGAGCCGGAGCGGCGGCTGAAGGCGTTTCCCCACCAGCTGTCCGGCGGCATGAGCCAGCGGGTGATGATCGCCATGGCGCTCGCCTGCAACCCCAAGCTCATCATCGCCGACGAGCCGACCACCGCGCTCGATGTCACCATCCAGGCGCAGATTCTCGATCTGCTGCTGAAGCTGCAGAAGGAGAGCGGCGTCGGCCTCGTGCTCATCACCCATGACATGGGCGTGGTGGCGGAAACGGCGCAGCGCGTCTGTGTGCATTATGCCGGCCAGCAGGTGGAGATGCAGGACACGCGCGGCCTGTTCCGCGACCCGCACCACCCCTACACCGCCGCGCTGCTGGCGGCGCTGCCGGAGCGGGCGCAGGGCCGGCTGCTGCCCTCCATTCCCGGCATCGTGCCGGGGCTGGCGGACCGGCCGGCGGGCTGCCTGTTCTCGCCGCGCTGCCGCTTCGCCACCGAGACCTGCCGCACCGTGCCGCCGCCGCGCGCGGGGGCGGAGCTCGGCCTCGCCCTCTGCCACACGCCGCTCATTGCGGGTGTGCCCCAGCGCCGGGAGTTCGCGGCATGAACGCTTCCCTGCCCCACGCCACCCCGCCGGCCGAGGCGGTGATGGAAGCCATCGACCTCGCCCAGAGCTACGAGGTCTCGCGCGGCGTGTTCGCCACATCCGCCACGGTGAAGGCGGTGGCCGGCATCAGCTTCCGCCTCGCCCCGCGCTCGACCCTGGCGGTGGTGGGCGAATCCGGTTCCGGCAAATCGACTCTCGCCCGCATGCTCACGCTGATCGAACGGCCGGGTGCCGGCTCGCTGCGGCTCGACGATGTCGATGTCGCGGAGGCGGATGCGCGCACGCTGCGCCGCTACCGCGGCGAGGTGCAGATGGTGTTCCAGAATCCGTTCGGCTCGCTCAATCCGCGCCAGACCATCGGCAAGGCGATCGAGGAGCCGCTGCTGGTCAACACGTCGCTTTCCGCCGCCGAGCGCCGCGCGCGGGCGCTCGACATGATGAGCCGCGTCGGCCTGCGGCCCGAACATCACGGCCGCTACCCCCATATGTTCTCCGGCGGCCAGCGCCAGCGCATCGCCATCGCCCGCGCACTGGTGCTGCGGCCGAAAATCCTGGTGCTGGACGAGCCGGTCTCCGCGCTCGACGTGTCGGTGCGGGCCCAGGTGCTGAACCTCTTGGTGGAACTGCAGGAGCAGCTCGGCGTCGCCTATGTCTTCGTCAGCCATGATCTCGGCGTGGTGCGGCACATGGCGGACGAGGTGCTGGTGATGTATCTCGGCCGCGCCGTCGAGCACGGCCCGCGCGACGCCATTTTCGACGCGCCGCTGCACCCCTATACGCGCGCTCTGCTCTCGGCCACGCCGGTCGCCGATCCGGAAGCGAAGAAGGAGCGCATCGTGCTGGAGGGCGAACTGCCCTCGCCCTTCAACCCGCCGCGCGGCTGCCCGTTCAACCCGCGCTGCCCGCTGGTGGTGGAGCGCTGCCGGGTGGAAATGCCGCCGCTGGCCGCGAGGGGCGCGCAGCGCGTCGCCTGCTGGGTCACCGGCGCCGATGCCCCGGCGGCCGGCCCCGCGCTCACCTGAGGCTGAACAGCACAGGCACGGTGAAGGAGATGGTGCCTCCCGCCACTTCCGGCGGCGGGGGCGGCACGGGGGAGGCGCGGCGCACCATGGCCACCGCCTCCTCGTCGAAGCGCGGATTGCCGGACGAGCCCGCCAGCCGCGCCGAGAGCACCTGCCCCGCCCGGTTGATCGAGAACGCCACGCGCGCCTTGCCGCTGGCGCTCTCCCCGCCGGGATAGCGCTTGTGGCGGTTGAGATGCGCCATCAGCCGCGAACGCCAATTGGCCGGCACCCGGCTGTTGGAGGTCGCCGCGCCCGCGGTCGGGGCGGCGATGCGCTCGGAATTCTGCGCGTCGATCGCCGGGGCGGCCGAGGTGCGCGGCGCGGGGGGAAGGTCGCTCTTCTTTTCCTTCTTCGGCTTCGGCTTGGGCTTCGGCTGCTCCTTGGGCGGTTCGGGCTTCTCCTCCGGCGGGGGAATTTCCTGCACCAGCGGCGGGGGCGGCGGCAGCGGCACCTCGATATCCTTGGCCGGGCTTTCCGCGACCTCCGGTATCGGCTCTTCCGGCGGCAGCGGCTCGGGTGGCGGGGTGTCCTCCACCTCCTCGGCCAGCGGGTCCGGCGGGGTCTCTTCTTCCACCTTCTCCTGCGCCTCGACCATTTGCGGGCCAGGCGGCAGCTCGGTCGGCTCGGCGGCCGGCGCCACCGGCATTTCCGCCAGCTCGATCATGATCGCCGCCGGCTCCTCCGTCATGACGACCGGGGGGTCGGTCAGCATATAGCCGAGCGCGCCGCCATGCAGGGCCAGCACCACGGCGCCGCAGCCGAGCCACAGCCCGGCCTCGCGCAGGCGATGCCCGCTACCGCCGCGGACCAGCAGCAGGCTCATGGCGCCGGCGCTCCGGGTGCGGGCGCTGCAGGTGCGGGCGCTGCGGGTGCGGCCGGGGCCGGCAGAGGCGCGGAAGCCGGCGCGGCAGAGGCGGGCGCGCTCCCGGTGGCGGGCGCGGCGGCGGCCGGTTGGCCGGTCATCTCGATGCCGACCAGCGCGATCTTGAGATAGCCGGCGGCGCGCAAGAGGTTCATCACCTCCATCAGCGCGCCATAGTCGACGGTCTTGTCGGCGCGCAGGAAGATGCGGGTGTCGCGCTTGCCTTCCGTCGTGCGGTCGAGCGTCGCCCCCAGCGTCTCGCGCGCCACGTCGTCATTGCCGATGGCGAGCACCAGATCGCTCTTGACGGTGAGATAGACCGGCTTGTCGGGGCGCGGCTGCACCTGCGCGTTCGAGGCCGGCAGGTCCACCGCCACATCGACGGTGGAAAGCGGCGCCGCCACCATGAAGATGATCAGCAGCACCAGGATCACGTCGATGAACGGGGTGACGTTGATCTCGTGGTTCTCGACCAGATCGTCCGTGTCGGTGCTCTGCAGCTTCGCGCCCATGGCGGGTCACTCCGCCGCCGCGCGCACGCGCTGCGGGGCGGCGCGGGCGGCGTCGCGGCGGTCGAGATCGCGCGAGAGCAGCCGCAGCACCTCTGCCGAGGCATCGCCCATCAGCACGCGATAGCCCGACACCTGGCGCGAGAAATGGTTGTAGATCACCACCGCCGGGATGGCGGCGACGAGGCCGATGGCGGTGGCCAGCAGCGCCTCGGCGATGCCGGGCGCCACCACGGCGAGATTGGTGGTCTGCGCCTTCGAGATGCCGATGAACGAATTCATGATGCCCCACACCGTGCCGAACAGGCCGACGAAGGGCGCGGTGGCGCCGATGGTGGCGAGCAGGCCGGTGCCGCGGGTGATCGCCCGCCCGGCCGCCACCTCGATGCGGGTGAGCGAGATCGACACGCGCTCCTTGATGCCGTCGGCCGGCAAGGGGCCGGAGCGCTTCAGTTCCAGATCGGTCGCGCGCAGCATCGCGCCGGCCGGGCCGCGCGGATCGGCGCGGCGCGCCTCCTCCAGCGTCGCGCTGGCGAGATAGCCCTTGAGCGCCCGACGCAGCCGACCCTTGGCGACCATCAGTTCCATCGTCTTGGCCAGCCACACCGTCCAGGTCACGACCGAGGCGAAGGCAAGGCCGATCATGACCGCCTTCACCACCCAGTCCGCCGCCATGAACATCCCCCAGGGGGACAGGTCATGCGGGAGTTGGGCGGCGACGCTGGCATCCTCGCCCGCCTCAAGCGGAAGGCCGGCCGCCGGGTCGGCGGCCGTATCCCCGGTGGCAGGAGCAGCGACTGAGGGAGCGGCCGCCGAGGGAGCGGCGGCAACCGGCGCGGCCTCGCCGGCCGGGGACGGCGCAGCGGCCTCGCCGGCCGGCGGCGGCACAGCGGCGCCGCCCGTGGTCGCAGCCGTGCTGCCGGAAGCCGGCGGCACCAGCGGATCAAACGTGGGGGCCGAGGGTGTGGTCGCAGCCGGCGGCGCCGAGAGGGCGGGCGACGCCGGTGCCGATTCCTGCGCCCACGCCCCTACCGGGCCGGCCGCCAGCATTGCCAGCGCCAGAACAAGGTTCAGCGCGCGGCGCAGTGCGGTGGTCTTGGGTGTCGTCGGCATGGCAGCTTCCCGAAGCTCCGGTCTTCCCCGGCGCTCCAGCCCACAGGCGGAGATGTCCACGGGGACGTCCTCAGTCCCGGCTTCCATAAACCTGCGACGACTAGGTCGACAACACAAAATCCTTCACAAATACAAATGTAGAACCCTTCGAAACTGGCAATAAGCAGGATTGTACAATTTTACATTATTCTAGACTAAGACTTCAGCCCACCATAACACCGATCACCTTGCCGGGGTTGAGCGTGCCGGCGGGATCGAGCGCCGCCTTGACCCGGTGCATCAGGTCGAGCGCCACGGGGTCGGCGTAATGGGCCAGTTCCTCGCGCTTCAAAAGGCCGATGCCGTGCTCGGCGGCGATGGAGCCGTCCATGTCGTCGACGATGTCGTGGACGATGCGGTTGAACCTCTCCCACAGCGCGAGGAAGGCGGCCTTTTCCATGCCCACGGGCTGGCTGAGGTTGAAATGGATATTGCCGTCGCCGACATGGCCGAAGGGGCACGGGCGCAGCCCCGGCAGCGCCGCGAGGCAGGCCGGCAGCGCGCGCTCCAGAAATTCCGGCACGCGCGAGACCGGCACCGAGACATCGTGCTTGATCGAGCCGCCCTCATGCTTCTGCGCTTCCGACATATCCTCGCGCAGCCGCCACATATTGGCCGCCTGCGCCTCGCTGGTGGCGATGGCGGCGTCCAGCACCTCGCCCGCCTCCATGGCGGCGCCGAGGCCCTCCTCCATCAGCGCGGCGAGGTCGAAGGCGCGGGTGGGCGAGGAAAGCTCGGCCAGCACGTACCAGTCATAGGTCTCGCGCAGCGGGCGCACCGTGCCGGGCATGTGCTTGAGCACCGTCTCCACGCCGAAGGCGGCCATCAGCTCGAAGGTGGTGAGCGCGTCGCCCGCCTCCCCGCGCAGCCGCTTGAGGAGAGCGAGCGCAGCGGAAGGATCCGGCACGGCGAGGAAGGCAGTGGCGCGCTGTGCCGGCTGCGGGAACAGCTTCAGCACGGCGGCGGTGATGATGCCGAGCGTGCCCTCACTGCCGAGGAAAAGCTGCTTGAGGTCGTAACCCGCATTGTTCTTGCGCAGCCGCTTCAGCCCGTTCCACACCCGCCCGTCGGCCAGCACCACCTCCAGCCCCAGCGCCAGCTCGCGCGCATTGCCATAGCGCAGCACGGCGGTGCCGCCGGCGTTGGAGGACAGGTTGCCGCCGATGCGGCAGGAGCCCTGCGAGGCGATATGCAGGGGGAACAGGCAGCCCGCCTCCTCCGCTGCCGCATGCACCTTGTCGAGAATGCAGCCGGCTTCCACCGTCATCGTCATGTCGACGGGATCGACGGCGCGGATACGATCCAGCCGGGAGAGGGAGAGCAGCATCTGGCCAAACGGCATCTGCCCGCCCACCAGCCCGGTATTGCCGCCCTGCGGCACCAGCGGCACACCCGCCCGCGCGCAGGTCTCGACCACGAACGCCACCTCCTCGGTGGAGCCCGGCCGCAGCACCGCCGGCGCCTCGCCCTTATAGAGCCCGCGCTCCTCGTGCAGATAGGGCGCCATGTCGGCCGGCTGGGTGAGCACATGCGCGGCGCCGATGCGCTGGGCGAGGGTGGCGAGCAGGGGGGAGAGGGGGGACGAGGCTGCGAGCGTCATTGAACTCTCAGGGGCAAGCGGTATGATGAATTCATACTAACGAGGGAGGACCGGATGGCGAATGCCGAGAAGCGCACCTTCAGTTTGCCACGCGAGCAAGCCGAATTCATAGACCGGCTGGTGGACTCGGGCACCTATGGCAGCGCCAGCGAAGTTATCCGCGCCGGCCTGCGCGCGCTTCAGGAACGCGACGCCGCCGTCGAACGCTGGCTGCGCGAGGACGTGGCGCCGGTGATAGCCGAAATGCAGGCGCACCCCGAAAGGGGCATCCCAGCGGAAGATGTCTTCAACGAAATCCGCGCCCTTCACAGACAGCGCATCCAGCGTCGTGGCGTATAAGATCATCATCTCGCCCGAGGCTCGGAGCGACCTGATCAGCCTTTTCAGGTTTGTCGCGGAGCGCTCGGGAAAAGACATCGCGCTCAGCTATGTCGAGCGGATCGAAGCATACTGCTGTTCCTTCACTGATTTCCCCGTACGCGGCACCTGCCGTGACGATATAGTCCCCGGCCTGCGCATCGTCGGCTTCGAGCGGCGCGTGACGATTGCCTTCCATATCGAACGCGAGCGCGTGGTGTTCGACCGCATCCTGTATGGAGGGCGCTCACTCGAACGGCTCGGCGACGACGACTGACCACGCCCCCTTGCCCCGGCGCGTCTTTCCCCCTATCCCCGCGCCATGGCGCCTCCTCTCCTTCTGCTTCAAGACACCAAGCTCACCTTCGGCGGCACGCCGCTGCTGGAGGGGGCGGAGCTTTCCGTTTCCGCCGGCGAGCGCGTCGGCCTTGTCGGCCGCAACGGCTCGGGCAAATCCACCCTTTTGAAAATCGCCGCCGGCCTCGTCGCGGCCGATAGCGGCGCCCGCTTCGTGCAGCCCGGCGCGACGGTGCGCTATCTGCCGCAGGAGCCGGACCTCTCCGGCTTCGAAACCACGCTCGCCTATGTCGAGGCCGGCATGGGGCCGGGCGATGCGGAGTACCGCGCGCAATATCTGCTCGGCGAGCTCGGCCTCACCGGCACGGAGCACCCGGCCAATCTCTCCGGCGGCGAGGCCCGCCGCGCCGCGCTCGCCCGCGTGCTGGCGCCGGAGCCGGACATTCTGCTGCTCGACGAGCCGACCAACCATCTCGATTTGCCGGCCATCGAATGGCTCGAAGCGGAAATCGCCTCGCTGCGCTCGGCGCTCGTGCTCATCAGCCATGACCGCCGCTTCCTGCAGGACCTTACCCGCGCCACCGTCTGGCTCGATCGGGGTCGCACAAGGCGCATGGAGCGCGGCTTCGGCTTCTTCGAGGAATGGCGCGACCAGGTGCTGGAAGAGGAAGAGCGCGACCAGCAGAAGCTCGCCCGCAAGATCGTCGCGGAAGAGCACTGGATGCGCTATGGCGTCACCGCGCGGCGCAAGCGCAACGTGCGCCGCGTCGGCGAGCTCGCCGCCCTGCGCGCCCAGTATCGCGAGCATCGCGGCGCCGTCGGCACCATTTCCGTCACCGCCACCGAGGCGGAAGTCTCCGGCAAGCTGGTGATGGAGGCCGAGCACATCTCCAAGGCTTATGGCGACCGCGTCATCGTGCGCGATCTCTCCATCCGCATCCAGCGCGGTGATCGCATCGGCATTGTCGGGCCCAATGGCGCCGGCAAGACGACGCTCTTGAAGATGCTGACCGGGGAACTCGCCCCGGACAGCGGCAAGGCCAAGATGGGCACCAATATCGAGATGGCGACGCTGGACCAGCGCCGCGCGGCGCTCGACCCCAACCGCTCGGTGCGCGACACGCTCACCGACGGGCGCGGCGACCAGGTGTTCGTCGGCGGCAATCCGCGCCATGTCATCGGCTATATGAAGGACTTCCTGTTCACGCCGGAACAGGCCGGCACCGCCGTTTCCAAGCTCTCGGGCGGCGAGCGCGGGCGGCTGCTGCTCGCCTGCGCGCTGGCGCAGGCGTCGAACCTCATGGTGCTGGACGAACCGACCAACGATCTCGATCTGGAGACGCTCGACCTGCTGGAAGAGATGATCGACGACTATGCCGGCACGGTGCTGCTGGTGAGCCATGACCGCGACTTCCTCGACCGCACCGTCACCGCCACCATCGCCTATGAGGGCGACGGCCATTGGGAAGTCTATGCCGGCGGCTATTCCGACATGGTGGCCCAGCGCGGCCATGGGGTGAAGGCGAAGGCGGCGGCCGCGGCGGCGAGCGCGAAAGCCGCGCCCGCCAAGGCGGGAGCCGCCCCGCTGGCCTCCGGCGCCAAGCGGAAGCTCTCCTTCAAGGAAAAGCACGCGCTGGACCAGCTGCCCAAGCGCATGGCGCAGCTGGAATCGGACATTGCCCGGCTCAACAACACGCTGCACACGCCGAATTTCTACACCCGCGACCCCGCCGGCTTCCAGAAGGCCACCGCTGAACTGACCAAGGCCCAGGCCGAACTCGCCAAGGCCGAGGAGGAATGGCTGGAGCTGGAAATGCGGCGCGAAGAGCTGGAGGGGTGAGCTGGGGGCGGCCTGCGTGCGTCGAGACGCGGCGCGGCTCCATCATCCGATCTTGAACCGTCCTCATCCCCGGGCTTGACCCGGGGACCCGGCCTTGCTGCCGTGAGCCAATGGAACCTGGGTCCACGGGTCAAGCCCGGGGATGAGGGAGAGATGAGAGTGCCGTCATGATCCTCATCCCCCTCACCTCCCCGGACGATCCGCGCATCGACGCCTACCGCGTCATCAAGGAGCGCGATCTGGTCGGGCGCGGCGGGCGTTTCATCGTCGAGGGGCGCACGGTGCTGGATGTCGCGCTCTCGCCCCGCAACCGATTCGCGCTGGAATCGCTGCTGCTGGCGGGAAGCAGGATCGAGGCGCTCGGCCCGCTGCTGGCGCAGGCGCCGCAGGATCTGCCGGTCTACACCGCCAGCCAGGCGATCCTTGACGGCATCACCGGCTTCCACATCCATCGCGGGCTGCTCGGCATAGGGTTGCGCGGCGAGATGCCGTCCATGGCGGCCACCATCGCCGCCCTGCCGGACGAGGCGCTGGTCGTGGTGCCGCTCGGCATCACCAATCACGACAATGTCGGCGGCATCATGCGCAACGCCGCCGCTTTCGGGGCGGATGCGGCGCTGTTCGACTTCGCCTCCTGCGATCCCTTGTACCGCAAGGCGATCCGCGTCTCGGTCGGCGGCAGCCTGATCGTGCCCTTCGCCCGCGAGGGTTCGGCTGAAGCGCTGCTCGACCTCCTCGCCGCCGCCGGTTTCGAGCTGCTGGCGCTCAGCCCCGCCGGGACAGCGACGCTGGACGAGGTGCGGCCCGCCCGCCGCACCGCGCTGCTGCTCGGCGCGGAAGGGCCGGGATTGCCCGAGTCCATCCTCGCCCGCACCCGCACGATCCGCATTCCCATGCGCGGCGGCTTCGATTCCCTCAATGTCGCGACAACGAGCGGTATCGCACTACACGCGCTTGCCCGTGGCCGGTAAACCACGCGTGAGATACGAATCAAGGCTCGACAATTCGGGGGCCGAGGCGCATCCTCAGCTGCACTTCTACAGGCGGCACGCCGTCTGATTGATCGTCAACTTCCAAAGGCCCGAGGCATGTCCTCGGGCCTTTTTTCTTGGCCCCGCCCGCTTTGGCCGCGGCACTTTTGCTGGTATGGCGGCAGGTGCGCGGCGTGCCCTTTGGCCGGACGGCGGAACCGCTTAGGCTGGCCCCTGAGCGACGCGGCCGGCCCGACGGCCCGAACGGAAGCTGAACGATGCCGGACCCTCTCCCCCCTCCCCGCCCTGCCGTCGTCAAGCTCGGCGGCAGCCTTGTCGGCACCCCCGCCTTGACGCCGCTGCTGGCGGCGCTGGCCGGCCGGGGCGCGCCGCTCGTTCTCGTCGCCGGCGGCGGCCCGCTGGCGGATGGCGTGCGGGCGCTGCAGCCGCGCCTCGGCCTGTCCGATGCCGCCTGCCACCGCATGGCGATCCTCGCCATGGAGCAGACCGCCCACGCTTTCGCCGATCTCGCGCCCGGCCTCGCCCTTGCCGCCACGCCGGCAGAGATCGCGCAGGCGCACGCGCAAGGCCGGGCCGCGCTGTGGCGGCCCGCCGCGATGGCGCTCGCCGCCCGCGACCTGCCGGAAAGCTGGGAGCTGACCTCCGACAGCCTCGCCGCCTGGCTCGCCCACGCCCTCAATGCCACGCGCCTGACGCTGGTGAAGTCGGCCCCCGCCCCCATCGGCAGCGGCCCGGCGGACTGGGTCGCGGCGGGGCTGGTCGATCCGCTGTTTCCCGCCTTTGCCGCCCGCCTCGCCGGCCCGGTCGAGGTGGCCCTGCCGGCGGCGCTCGCCGCCGCCTCCGCCCGGAAGGACATTGCCGCATGAGCGCAACGAAGGGACTTTATCCGCGCTGGGCCTGGGCGCTCACCGGCTCCGGCCATTACTTCACCGAATCCATCGCCCTGATCAAAGCGCTCGACGCGGTGGACCTGTTCGTCTCGAAGGCGGCGGACGAGGTGCTGCGCATGTACAAGCAGGACCTGCCCAAGGACACCCGCATCTTCAAGGAGACGACGGCCAGTTCCGCCCCGGTCGGGCGGTTCTATGAGGGCCTGTACCACACGCTCATCGTCTCCCCCGCCTCCTCCAACACGGTGGCGAAGGCGGTGTTCGGCATTTCCGACACGCTGGTGACCAATTGCTTCGCCCAGGCCGGCAAGTGCCGCGTCCACGCCATCGTCTTCGCCTGCGACACCGCGCCCGAGATGATCACCATGGCGCCGAAGGGCCCGGTCTCGGTCTATCCGCGCCGCATCGATCTGGAGAACACCGCCAAGCTGAAGGAATTCGACGACACGGTGGTGGTCGAGTCCATCGGTGATCTCGAAGCCGCCATCGCCGCGCGGCGCCTCCACCTCGCGGAAAAGGCCGCCACCTGACATGGCGGAGAACCCCGCCCCGCCCGGCCGGCCGGAAAGGATCGCCCTCGTCACCGGCTCGCTGGCCGAGCCGCGCCTGACCAAAATCGCCGGCGAGATCGCCGATGCCAGCCTCACCCCGGTGGTGGTCAATGTCGGGGTGAAGGTGGCGGCGCTGATGACGGCCGAGATCGTCGAGCGCCGGCTGAAACTGCCCGAGGGCACGGACCGCGTGCTGATGCCCGGCCGCTTCCGTGGCGATCTCGACCGGCTGGAGCGCTTCTTCGGCGTGCCCTTCACCCGCGGCCCGGACGAGATGGCCGATTTGCCGGATTATTTCGGCCAGAAGCGCCGGGCGGCGGACCTCTCGCAGCACGATGTCACCATCTTCGCCGAGATCGTCGACGCCACCGTGCTCGGGGTCGAAGCCCTCGTGGAGCGCGCCCTGTTCCTCAAGGGCGAGGGCGCCGATGTGATCGATCTCGGCTGCCTGCCGGACACGCCCTTCCCGCATCTGGAAGAGGCCATCGCCGCCCTGCACGAACAGGGGCTGAAGGTCAGCGTCGATTCCTTCGATCTCGCGGAGCTCACCCGCGCCACCCGCGCCGGCGCGGATTATCTGCTCAGCCTGAACGAGAACTCGCTCGACGTGGCGAAGGAAGGCCCCGCCGTCCCCATTCTCGTGCCGGCGACGCAGGGCGATCTCGCTTCACTCTGCCGCGCGGTGGACGCCTGCCTCGCCTCGGGCCAGCGCTTCTATGCCGACCCGATCCTCGACCCGATCCATTACGGCTACACCGCCTCCGTGGTGCGCTATGCCGAGCTGCGCCGGCGCTACCCCGACATTCCCATCCTCATGGGCATCGGCAATGTCACCGAGCTGACGGATGCCGACACCACGGGCATCAACGCCATTCTCATGGGCATGATCTCGGAGCTGCGCATCCAGGCCGTGCTGGCGGTGCAGGTGAGCCCGCATTGCCGCACGGCGGTGCGCGAATTCGACCGGGCGCGGCGGGAATATTTCGCCGCCCGCCAGGCCGGCGCGCTGCCGCAAGGCTTCGGCGGTGGACTGATGGCGCTGCGGGACCGCAAGCCCTATGCCGCCTCGCCCGAGGAAATCACCCGGCTGGCGGGCGAGGTGCGCGACCGCAATTTCCGCATCGATGTCACCGAGGCCGGCATCCATATCTACAATCGCGACGGCCACCATGTGGCCAGCGAGCCCTTCGCGCTGTTTCCCCATCTCGGCGTGGAGGCGGATGGCGCGCATGCCTTCTATCTCGGGGTCGAGACCGCGCGGGCGGAAATCGCCTATAAGCTCGGCAAGCGCTACGCACAGGATGAGGGGCTGAAATGGGGCGCGGCGGGCGAGATCGCCGGCAGCCCGGAGGAGGCCCACCGTTTGACATTCAAGGAGGCCGGCACGACCTTGCAGGCCAAAGCCAGCACCAAGGCCGCGCCGAAAGCCGGAGAGACGCCGTGATCCGTGAAGCCATCGTCACCACCCGCTCGCTCAATGGCGAGCCGCACATCGCCCCGATGGGCGCGACGGTGATCGAGGGCGGCTATCTGCTCATGCCCTTCCGCCCCTCGCGCACGCTGGAGAACCTCGCCAGCACCCGAATCGCCGTGGTCAATTTCACCGACGACGTGCGCATTTTCGCCAGCTGCGTCGTCGGCCGCCGGCTGAATGTGGATGTGAAGAAGGCGACCTATATCGATTGCCCCCGCCTTGCCGATGCGCTCTCGCATGACGAGGTGACGGTGGAGCGCGCCGAGGACGATCCGCAGCGGCCGAAATTCTTCTGCAAGACCTATCATTCCGAAGGCCATACCCGCTTCGACGGCATGAACCGCGCCAAGGCGGCGGTGCTGGAAGCCGCCGTGCTGGTCAGCCGGCTGAACATGCTGCCGGACGAGAAGGTCGATCAGGAAATGGCCTATCTCGCCATCGCGGTGGAGAAAACCGCCGGGCCGGACGAGCTGGAAGCCTGGGGCTGGATGCTGGAGGCCGTGGCGGAACATCGCCGCCGGCGCGCCTCGTGAGCCCGGCCGCGCCCGGCCTGCTGGCCAGCGTCACCGATCTGCACGAAATGGAGCTGGCGCGGGCCGGCGGCGCCGATATCGTCGATCTCAAGCAGCCGGCCTTTGGCGCGCTGGGGGCCTGGAGCACGCAGGCGCTCACCGCCGCCGTGATGCTGTGGAGCGCCTGGGGCGAGCAGCTCGGCGCGGCCGGGCGCCCGGCGCTCAGCGCCACGGTGGGCGACCAGCCCATGGTGCCCGGCCTCATCCGCGCCGCCGCCGAGCGTGTGGCCGGCACCGGCGTGCCGCTGGTCAAGGTCGGCCTGTTCGTCTCCCCCCATGCCAATGAGTGCATCGAGGCGCTGGCCCCGCTCGCCAGCCGGGTGCGGCTGATCGGCGTGCTTTTCGCCGACGAAGCGCCGGATTTCGCCGTGCTCGCCGCGCTCGGCCGCGCCGGCTTCGCCGGGGTGATGATCGACACCGCCGACAAGAAGGCGGGTTCGCTGACCGCGCATCTCGACCCGCTCACTCTGGGCCAGTTCGTCGCCGAGGCGCGCCGGCACGGGCTGATGACCGGCCTCGCCGGCTCGCTGCGGCTGGAGGACATCCCGGCGCTGGTGGGTGTCGGCGCCGATTATCTCGGCTTTCGCGGTGCACTGTGCGAGGGCGGGCGCACCGGCACGCTCGACCCCGTCCGCCTCGGCCAGGTCCATGCCCGCCTGCGCGAACCGAGCGACCATTAGCGAGGCCCTTCTTTCCGCGGACACGCCGCGCGCGTCCCTCGGCCGTCATCCCGGCCGTAGCGCAGCGTAGAGCCGGGATCGCTCGCCGATCCCTTTTCTGCACGCGATCCCGAATCAGTCCTCGCCGACCGTCCGGGATGACGGTTCAGTGAGGGCGCGGGACGGCGACGCGACCGCCTTGACTTTACCACCGGCGAGGTTCATTCCCCCGCCCGCCGCGTGTCACCGCGCCGCCACCGGAATACCCTAACCATGCCCAGCGACAGTACCAGTCGATTGTCCGGCCGGCCGCGGTCGGCGCTGTGATCCGGCATCGGGCCTGACCCGGTTTCGGCTCCCCGCGCCGCCCGCCAAGGGCCCGACAGCGGAAAGAGAGCCGAAATGGACGAACGGACGGAAGACCGCCGCGACGACACGCTCGTGGATACCGCAGCCCTCGCGGCGGAGCTCGCCGAGGAGCACCCCGCCGATATTGCCGAAGCGCTGGACGAGCACGAGCCGAGGACCGCCTCCGCCCTGCTCGCCAGCCTGCCGCGCGAGCAGCAGGTGGAGGTGCTGGACGGCCCCGATGTCGATCTCACCAGCGAGCTGATCGAGGCGCTGCCGGTCGAGGAGGCGGTGCGCCTCGTCTCCGACATGTCGGCCGACCGCGCGGCGGACCTGTTCCGCTGGATGGACGAGCCCGCCCGCTCGCATCTGTTCGCCCGCCTGCCGCATGAGACGCAGGCCGAGCTGAGCAAGCTGCTGGCCTGGCCCGAGCACAGCGCCGGCGGGCTGATGACCACGGAATTCGTCACCGTCCCCGCGAACTGGACGGTGGGCGAGACGCTGCACCATCTGCGCGAGATCGAGCGCACGCGCGAGACCATCTACGCGATCTATGTGCTCGACCCGGAGACGCAGAAGCTGCTCAAGGCGGTGACGCTGCGCCGCCTCATCACCGGCGAGCCCGACGACCCCATTCTCTCCGTCGCCCCCAAGCACGACCCGATCACCGTCGACCCGCTGATGGACCGCGAGGACGTGGCGCGGCTGATCTCGAAATACGACCTGCTCGCCGCGCCGGTGGTGGACGCCAACGAGCATGTGCTCGGCATCGTCACCGTCGACGACATGATCGACGCCATCATCGAGGAAGGCACCGAGGACGCGCAGAAATTCGGCGGCATGGAAGCGCTGGACGAGCCCTATATGGAGATCGGCTTCTTCGACATGCTGAAGAAGCGCGGCGGCTGGCTGTCCATCCTGTTCCTCGGCGAAATGCTCACCGCCAACGCCATGCAGCATTTCGAGGACGAATTGGAGCGCGCCATCGTGCTCACCCTGTTCATCCCGCTGATCATGAGCTCCGGCGGCAATTCCGGCTCGCAGGCGACCTCGCTCATCATCCGCGCTCTGGCGCTGGGCGAGATCAAGCTCAAGGACTGGTGGCGCGTTGCCCTGCGCGAGCTGCCCTCCGGCCTCGTGCTCGGCTCGATGCTCGCGGCTCTCGGCGTCACCCGCATCACCGTCTGGCAGCTCGCCGGCTTCCACGATTATGGCGAGCACTGGATATTGGTGGCGGCGACGGTGGGCGCGGCGCTGATCGCCATCGTCACCTTCGGCTCGCTGATCGGCTCGATGCTGCCCTTCGTGCTGCGCCGCGCCGGCTTCGACCCCGCCAGCGCCTCGGCGCCCTTTGTCGCCACCTTCGTCGATGTGACGGGGCTGGTGATCTATTTCACCGTCGCCCTGGTCATCCTCAAGGGCACGCTGCTGTAAGGCACGCAACGTCATCCCGGCCGAGCGCAGCGAGAGCCGGGATCGTCCTACCTTGCAGAACACGATCCCGGACCGGCCTCTCGGCCGTCCGGGATGACAACCAACGGCCCCGTCACCCCCGCGCCAGCACCTCGCCCTGCCCGCCGATCAGCGTGTCGCCGACGATGCGGCGGGCATGGGTCCAGCCCTCCAGCCGGGCGGAAAGCTCCGGCACGCGCCGGGCGATGAGGCGCAGCGCCACGAGTTCATGCGTGCCGGTATCGACGAAGCCGGCCGGCAGTTCCGGCACGGCGTCGACGAAGACGGTGCCGCGCTTCATGCCGCGCCCCATCAACGGGCCGATGGCGCCGCCGACACTCACCGTGCCGGCGATCATGTCGGTCGCCAGCCCCTCCCCGGCCGCGCCGGCGATGGTGATGAGCCCGCCGCGCTGGCGCTCGGCCGCGCGCGGGCCGGCATCGCCGCCGATTGCCAGCACCCCGCCGGAAAGCCCGCGCCGCGAACCCGATCCCGCCGCGCCGGCATGCGAACCCGCATTCCCCGCCAGTTCGATCCGCCCGCCGGACATCTCGCTGCCGAGGAAATCCCCGGCATCGCCGCCAATCCGTAGCATGCCGCCGCTCATGCCCCGCCCGGCAAAGGCGCCGACCAGCCCGTCGACGATCAGCTCGCCCTTGGTCATGCCGGCGCCGACGCCGTCGAGCCTGACATCGCCGATCTCGATCAGCAGCACGCCGTCGGGCGCGCCTTCGATGAAGAACAGCTCCGCCAGCTTCACGCTGCGCCCGCCACAGGGCACCTCAAGGTGCTCCAGTTCGCGCAGCGGCAGCGGGCAGGTGACTTCCGGCGTGAGGCCCGAGAGGTCGACGCGGGCCTCGAAGGGCGCGCGCGGCTTGAGAGAAACCCCGCTCATGCCGTCTCTCCCGCGCCCTGCATGATCTCGCGCAGCTTGAAATGGAACGGCCCGAGATTGCCGCCATAATTGCCGGCGTCGATCGCCACCACCCCCGCTTCCGCGCCGAGCGCGCAGACGGCGGTGATGCCCACCCTTGTCGCTTCCGCCACCGCTTCGAAGCTCACCCCGTCAATGACGATCTCCAGCACCGAGCCGACCTCAGCGGGAAGCTGGCTCGGCACCGTGCCGCGCAGGGTCGGGCAATAGGCGTCGTTGGAGGAGGCGAACAGGCCCTTATATTTCGAGCCGACCTTGGAGCCGGAGCGCACCACCCCGCCGGGGAAGGGCAGGATGATGCCCGGCACCTGCACCATGGCCGCCACCGCCGCCTCGGCGGCCTTGAGCGCCTCGCCGCGCGAGCGGGCGAGGATGAGGAAATTGCCGCCGCCGACGCCTTCCACCGAGCCGGTGTCTTCGTCGCAAACGAACTCGCCTTCCATCACCGGCACGCGCCAGAAGCGCTTATCGCCGATCTTCTTGGAAATCTGGTGCCCGTCGCCGAAATAGCGGATGGTTTTCGCCAGCGGCACGCGCTTGCCGCCCTCGATGCCGGCATAGCAGGCCGTCGTCGGGCAGGTCAGCACGCATTGGCCGAGCCGCAGCGGCACCACCTTTTTCAGTGAGCCGAAATCCATCGCGAAGATCAGCAGGGAAACGCCCGGCCGCCCGTCCGGCGTCTCCTCGGGCAAAAGCGTGCGCTCGATCCCCGCCTCGCAGCCGCAGCCAATGACGGAGGTGGCGAAGCCCGTGGTGGTGCGCCCGGCGATCAGCGCCCATTCCGGCGTGTCGGCGGTGACGATGAGCCGCGTGCCCACCATCGGAAAGGCTTCCGCGAAGGTGTCGCGGATCTCGACGCCATTGAGGATCATCGGGCGCCCTCCCGTAACGTCGACAGCACGCGACGATGCTTCTGCCCTGCTCCCTCTCCCCGTCGGGGAGAGGGGTGGGGTGAGGGGCTGGGGCAGGCAGGGCGGGAGCGCGACAGCCCCCTCACCCGGCGCTCCGCGCCGACCGCTCCCCCACGGGGAGAGGTGAGAAGTCCGTCGATCGCTCTCACGACGCACCCCCTTCGCATTTCAGGATGGTCGGGCCGGCGCCGCCCCGCAATTCGCCGTCGCTGATGCGGAAATGCCGGGCCTTCAGCCCCACCGCCTCGTCGAACCAGCGTTGCATGTCCTTCTCGACCGAACGGTCGAATTCCGGGCGGGCGACATGGGTGGTGCCCTGCGCCAGTTCCACCACCACGCCGTCCTTCACGATCAGCCGGCCATTCTTGAACACCATGCGCGTGGTCGAGAACATCGCCTCGCGGTCGGCGTCCTCGGTGTGCACGGCAATGTCCGCCACCGCGCCGGGGCCGAGATGGCCCTTGTCGGTCAGCCCGAGAATGCGGGCCGGCGCGGCGCGGGTGAGGATGGCGATCTCCTCCAGCGTATATTCGCGGGTGATCTGCCCCAGCAGCGTGTGCGCCTGCGCCGCCTTGTTCAGCGTCGCCAGCTGGGCGTTGCGGAAATCGCGGTCCATCAGCAGGCGGATGAGGTGGGGATAGGTGGTGAACGGCCCGCCATTGGGATGGTCGGTGGTGAGGAAGATCCGCCAGGGGTCTTCCACCAGCAGGAACAGTTCCAGCCCGATCGCCCATTGCAGCGCGTTGACGAAGGACTTGTCCTTGTATTCGAACGGCACCACGCCGCAGGCGGCGTCCAGCTCGATATCCATGCCGATGGATTTCTTCGGGCTGGCGAGACCGCGATTGCGGTATTGCGACATGTAGTCGGCGGAGGCGGTGATGGTCTGGCCGAACATCACCTGCCCGACATCGACGGAGATGTTCGAGTTGGCGTTGACCATTTCCGCGATGCGCGCCGCCGAGGAGGAGAAGCGCCGGTCGCCTTCCGTGCCGTAGGAATGGAACTGCAGATGCGTCAGATGCAGCCGCCGCCCCTCGGTGGCCAGCATGGTGGCGAGTGTCGTATCGTCATTGCCGGGCACGCCGAGATTGCAGCCATGCAGATGGATCGGGTGCGGAATGCCGAGTTCCGTCACCGCTTGGATCAGCGTGGTCAGCACCTTGCGCGGCGTCACCCCGTAATGCGGGTTGGCCTCGTCGAGGTCCATCTTGCGGGCGTTGAACTTGAAAGCGTTGATGCCGCCGGGATTGACGATCTTGATGGCGAAGGCCTGCGTCGCCTCGATCATCCAGCCGACATAGGCGTTCACCTGCTCTTGCCCGGCCCCGGCGGCCAGCAGGCGCTGGAAATAATCGTCATTGCCCAGCACCAGATAGGCGCCGGTGTCGAGATTGGGGATGTCGGCCATTTCCAGATGCGCACCGCGCGCATTGGCGCCGACCATGGCCGGCTCGAACACGGTGGTGTAGCCGAGCTCGGCGTAGCGGCAGCCGGTGGCGTGGGCGGTGGGCACCGCGCGGCCACCGCCGCAGCCGCAGAAATTGCCGGGCATTTCCGGGAAGGCCCGCCGGTCTTCCTGCATCAGCAGGCGGGCGAGGTTCATCTTGCCGCCGGCGATATGGCTGTGCAGATCGATGCCGCCGGCCATGACGACGGCGCCGCCAAGGTCGTATTCCGCATCGGCCTTGAGATCGGTGGCGGCGACGATGCGCCCGTCTTCGATCTCAATATCGCGCACGGCGCCGCTGGCGACGCCGTTTTCGCCATTGGCCGGGTCGAGCACACGCCCGCCCTTCAGCCGCAGTCTCATTTACCCCTCCGCTATGCGACGCACAGCCTCGGCGACGCTGGGAAGCGTCGCGACGCGCAAGGCGCCGAGCGGCAGGCTTACGATGGAATCCATGCGGAACACCGTGCCGGCGTGGTCGACGCCGGGAGTGCCCACGGGGATCAGAACATCCGGTTCTTTGTCGAATACTGTCTCGGGATGGGCAAGAGCAATCACCTTGCCCGCAAAGGCCGGCGGCGGCTCCGGCCGGAAGGCGGAAATCCACACCAGCACATCGGCATCGGCGAGCGCCGCCTCGGTGGCGAACAGCGTGCCGTCATGGCTGCTGGCCTGCCCGCGCACCGCGCTGCGCAGGGGATAGCCGAGCCGCCACAGCAGCAACTGGTTGACGCCGATGATGTTGTCGCGCCCGCCGAGCGGAAACACGCCGGCCCGCGTGGTGACGTTCAGCCGGTCGACCAGCGCGGTGGCGCGCGTGGCGACGAGATCGCCATCGGCGAGATCCGCCGCGTTCCAGGTCACGACCGCGTAATGGGCGTTGCGCAGCTCCTCCGCCAGCGCCGCGAGCGCCTCAGCGCCAACGCCGCCGAAGCTCTCCCCCGGCGGGCGGCGGCCGGCCACCAGCGTGCCGAGCGCCTCCAGCGCCGCCACCGGGTCCTCGGTGGCGTGGTGGACGACCTGCGCGCCGGCAAGCTGCCCACGGGCCTTCTCCCCCGGCGCGGCGCCGAGAAAGACCACGCGGCGGTTGGCGCCGGCGAAGAGCGGCGTCGCGGGAAAGAAGCGTTCGAACAGCCGGCCCCAGGTCGCGCTGGGATCATCGCCGACGACGAGCAGCAGGTCGCAGCGGTTGCGCACCTCCGCCAGCGTGGTGGAGAGCCAGCCGGTGCGCTGGGCGGCGGCGTAGTTCCGGAACAGCCCCTCGGAGGCGTAGTGGTCCAGCACCCCGCCGAAGCGGATGGCGAGATCGACCGCCGCCCCGGCGCCGGCCATGTCGACGCCGAGCCCGCCGATCAGCGGCGCGCGGGCCGAGGCGAGAATCTGCCGGGCCGCGTCGGCCGCTTCGGTCTCACTGGCGGTCTCACCGGCCACACGCGCCACCGGATCGGCGGTATCCAGGCGCCGCAAAAGACGCGCCGCCTCGGGGCAGACGGGCGCCTTGGCCCGCACCTGCCGGCCCTCGACCTCGACGGTCAGGTCGTCGCAGCCGAGCCCGCAGAAGCCGCAGGCCACATTCTCGATCGTCTGAACATCGGCCATTGCTAATTACCTGAAAAGTCAGTCGTATTTGATATAGGCGAAACGCAGGTCGCCGCGCGGCGTGCCTTCCAGCGCGCTGTCGGCCTCGGTCCCCGGCTGCCAGCCGACAACCTCCTCGATTTTCTTCGCCAGCTGAAAGTCCCGCTCGGTAATGCCCTTGGCGTCGTGCGACATGAGCCGCACCTCCACCCAGGCATAGGAAGCGGTGATGTCAGGATGGTGCCACGCTGCCTCCGCCAGATGTCCGACGGCGTTGATCACCATCAGCGTGCCCTTCCAGCTGGAGGTGCGATAGGTACGCCGAATCCAGCCCTCCTGCAGCTTCCACTGCGGCAGGCAGGCAGCAAGGCGTTCCTCCACCTCCTTGTCGGTGAAGGTCTTTTTGGGATCCAGCGCCATCCCTGGCGTCCTCCTGGCGGCATGTGCCCGTTCTGCTGCGGGCGTCGGTTAACGATTCGGTAGCACGCAAGCGCGGCATCCGGCAAACCCGGAAATCATCACCGCGCTTGTCCCCGACGGCGTCCGGGCCTTACGATGGGGGACGAGGAAACGCTGGTGAACACCACGACACGCCAATTGCGCTCGGCAAGCGAGCCCCAGGACCGGACGACGGTGCGCATCACCGCGCCGGGGCGGCTGCATCTGGGATTCCTCGATCTTGCGGGCACGCTCGGCCGGCGTTTCGGCAGCCTCGGCATCACGCTGGACCGTCCCTCGACCGTCGTGCGCCTGCGGCGCGCGACCACACTTTCCGCCACCGGCCCCGATTCCGGCCGCGCCCTTGTCGCCGTTGAGAAAGCGGCCGCCCGTTTCGGCCTCGACACGCGGGTGGAGGTGACGGTCGAAGCGGCGCTGCCGCCTCATTCCGGCCTCGGCTCCGGCACCCAGCTCGGCCTCGCCGTCGCGACCGGGCTCTGCCTCATCAACGGTTTGGAGCTTTCCCCGCGCGAGGTCGGCGCGGCTTTGGGTCGCGGCGCGCGCTCGGCCATCGGCATCGGCGCCTTCACCGAGGGCGGGGTGATCCTCGACGGCGGCAAGAAGCGCGGTTCGGACGCCCCGCCGCCCATCCTCTCGCGCCTTCCTTTCCCCGAGAACTGGCGCATCCTGCTGGTATATGACCACGGCCATCAGGGACTTAGCGGGCCCGAGGAAGTGCAGGCCATGGAAGGGCTGCCGCCCTTCGCCGACACGCTGGCCGGGCATATGGCGCGGCTCGCGGTCATGGTGGCGCTGCCGGCGCTGGCGGAAGGCGATGTGGATTACTTCGCCGCCGCGGTCGGGGAAATGCAGCGACTGCTCGGAGACCACTATGCGAGCGCCCAAGGTGGCCGCTATACAAGTTCATCCGTCGCCGAGGTGATGGAGTGGCTGGAGGCGTGCGGTCTGCGCGGCCTCGGCCAGAGTTCCTGGGGTCCCACGGGTTTCGCCATTGTCGGCAGCCCCGAGGAGGCCGACCAGCTTCTCAGCGAGGCCCGGGTCCGCTTCGGCGACCGGCCCGCTCTGGCTTTCGACTGTGCGCGCGGCAGCAATGCCGGGGCGCGGATCGAATGGCTTGCCTGCGTCGAGCAGTGCTAGCGACGGTTTTGGCGTAACGCCCGCGTCGCTCCCTTCCTCTTCCGCACGAGAGGCCGCAAGGCCCGATTCTGACCTAGGGAACGCACGCCATGGCGGATATCGCCCCCATCCTCCACATCATCTCGCCGCTTCGCCACGTCAGCCCGTTCGACGTCAACATGGCGGTCGATGCCGGCTACGCCACCATCCTCCCCTATTCCGGCGTCACGCTGGACGAGGTCGGCGACCTCACGCAGGACATGATGTTCTCGCGCCATCCCGACGCCGCCCCGCGCACCGGCCTGTTCATCGGCGGCAAGGATGCGGGCCTCGCGCTCGACATGGCGAACAAGGCGAAGAGCGTCCTGTTTCCGCCCTTCGAGATTTCCGTCTTCGTCGACCCCGCCGGCTCCTTCACCACTGCCGCCGCCATGGTGGCCGAGGTGGAGCTGAAGCTGCGCCCGGCCCGGCCGGAAGGCCTCAAGGGCGTGAAGGTGCAGGTCTATGGCGCCACCGGCGTCGTCGGTGGCATCGCTGGCGTCATCGCCGCCCAGGCGGGCGCGCAGGTGACGCTGGTCAGCCACCGCGACATCGAGGCAGTCGAAGCCAAGGCCCGCGACTTCAAGCAGCGCTTCGGCGTCGACCTCGCCAGCGCCACCGGCAAGAGCGAGGACGACAAGCGCGCTTTGGTGGCGGAGGCCGAGGTGGTGCTGGCCTGCGGCCGCGCCGGCGTGGAAATCCTCTCCGCCGACGTGCTGGCGGGCGCGCCCCATCTCAAGGTCGCCGCCGATGTCAACGCCGTGCCGCCCTCGGGCATTGCCGGTATCGACGCCCACGCCAATGGCACGCCGCTCGCCCATGGCGCGCTGGGCATCGGCGCCCTCACCATCGGCCATCTCAAATACCGCGTGCAGCATGAACTTCTGCAGCGCATGCGCGTCGCCCCGGCGGCGATGACGATCGGGTTTGAAGATGCCTTCCTGCTCGCGCGATCGCTCACGGCCTGAGGACGCGTTCGATGTCGTCCTTGTCGGCATCGCCGCGCGCGGGCTGGCGGCGAGCGCCCGTCGCGCCGGCCTCAAGCCCCTTGTCCTCGACCTGTTCGCGGACGAGGACACGCGCGCGCTGGCCGCACGCAGCCTCCAGCTGTGTCGCCGGGACGGGCTCGCGCTCGACCCGGACGACCTGTTCGCCCAGCTTGCCCGCCATGCCGGGCCGGACACGCCGCTCGTGCTCGGCACCGGCTTCGAGGACGCGCCGGAGCTTGTCGGTCAGCTGGCGGCGCGCTTTCGTCTCGCGGGCAGCGGTGCCGACACCCTCGCCCGGCTCAAGCAGCCCTTCGATTTCGCCCATCGCCTCGCCGGGCTCGGCATTCCCCATCCCCGGGTGTTTTCCGGCCCGGCCCCGGACGGCGTTCCGACGCTGGAAAAGCGCGTCGGCGCATCAGGGGGCGGGCATGTCCGCCCGTCGTCACAGGCACGCGGGCCGGGCTGGTATCTGCAGGAGCAAGTGGAAGGGCGCGCCGTCTCGGCCCTGTTCCTCGGCAATGGAACGGGGGCGCGCCTCCTCGCCTTTTCCGAACAATGGTGCGCGCCGGCCGAAGGGGCGCCGTTCCGCTATGGCGGCTGCGCGGGCCCGCTCGCGCTGGAGCCGGCCCTTGTCGAGGCGATCGACTCCGCGCTGTCTCGCCTCACCGCCCGCGTCGGCCTCACGGGGCTGGCGAGCGCCGATCTCATCCTTGGCGCGGGGGCGTGGCATCTCATCGAGGTCAACCCGCGGCCCGGCGCGACGCTGGATATCTTCGACGCTCCCCCGCTCCCGCCTCTGCTGCGCCTTCACCTCGACGCCTGTGCGGGCGAACTGCCGGACCTCCCGCTCCTTGTCCCCGGCGCGGGCGTGGAAATCCGGGCCGCCGGCGTATTTTACGCACCCACCCCCATCAAGGTGAGGGACGCCCTGCCCCACTGGGCAGCGGACCGTCCCGCCCCGGGCACGCGCATCGCGGCGGGAGAGCCCGTCTGTACGGTGCAGGCGACCGGACGCGACCTTGCCGACGCCCGCGCCGTTCTGGCGCGGCGCATGGATCATCTTTCGCGCGTGCTGAACATACCCAGCCGCGCTGCTGCGGAGTAACTCTCCCATGTCGACCCCCCTCCAGAACGCGTCGGGACTGAGCGTGGCCGCCCTGTCGGCACCGCTCGTCGAGGACCTCTTGGCCAAGGCCGCGACGCTGCGGCTTCATCTGAGCCAAAGCCCCTGCGGCGCCCTCCTGGTCGATGCCGGTATCGCCGCCCGCGGCGGGCTGGAAGCGGGCCGGCGCATCGCCGAAATCTGCCTCGGCGGCCTGGGCTCGGTCAGCCTGTCAACCAGCGGGCGTTTTCCGCGCTGGGGCACGATGGTGACGGTGACCACCGCCGATCCCGTGCTCGCCTGCCTCGGCAGTCAATATGCCGGCTGGAGCCTCGCGGAAGGCGACTTCTTCGCCCTGGGCTCCGGCCCCGCCCGCGCCTTGTGGGCGAAGGAGGCGCTGTTCCAGGAACTCGGCTACCGCGACAGCGCCGACCATGCCTGCCTGGTGCTGGAAGTCGACAAGCTGCCGCCCGACGCTCTGGTGGCGCGCATCGCCGAAGAATGCGGCATCGCGCCGGAAAAGCTCACCCTCATCCTCACGCCCACCTCCAGCCTCGCCGGCACGGTGCAGATCGTCGCCCGTGTGCTGGAAGTGGCGCTGCACAAGACGCATGCGCTGCACTTCCCGCTCGACCGCGTGGTGGATGGCATCGGCGCCTCGCCCTTGCCGCCGCCGGCGCCGGATTTCGTCGCCGCCATGGGCCGCACCAATGACGCCACGCTCTATGGCGGCGATGTGCAGCTCTTCGTCACCGGGCCGGAAGACGAGGCGCGGGCGCTGGCCGAGGGGCTGCCGAGTTCTTCCTCGCGCGACCATGGCCGCACCTTCGCGGAGATCTTCACCGCCTATAAGGGCGATTTCTACGCCATGGACCCGATGCTGTTCAGCCCCGCCCGCGTCACCGTGACCGCGCTGGAGACCGGCCGCAGCTTCACCTTCGGCGCGTTCCATGAGGATGTCCTGGAGCGCTCCTTCGCATGAGCGTGGAACGCTCCGACACGGTCGTCATCTTCACCGAGGATGCCGACTGGCACACACGCCGGCTGAAGGCGGCGATCGAGCGCGAGGGCTTTCCCGTTCTCGTGCTCTCGCTCAACGACTGCGGCTTCGCCATTGGCGGCACCGCTCATGGGCTGGTGCTGCCGGGCCTTGGCGACGCTCTGCCGGCCGCCGCCTTCGTGCGTCTCATCGCCAAGGGCTCGACCGAGCAGATCACCGCGCGGCTCGGCCTGCTGCACGCGCTCTCCGCGCTGGGGGTGAAGGTGATGAACGACGCCCGCGCCATCGAGCGCTGCGTCGATAAATCCATGACCAGCTTCCTCATTGCCCAGGCCGGCCTGCCGACCCCGCGCAGCTTCGTCGGCGAGGACCGGGCCGCGATGCAGGCGCTGCTCGACGCCGCGCCGGGCGACATGGTGCTCAAACCGCTGTTCGGCGCGCAGGGGCGCGGCATACGCCGGCTGGCGCCGCGCGCTCTGCTGCCCGAGCCCGAGAAGGTCGGCGGCCTATACTACCTGCAGGATTTCGTCGCCGCCCCCTCCGCCGAGAGCTACCAGGACTGGAGGGTCTTCGTCATTGGCGGCACGGTGGCAGGGGCGATGCTGCGCCGCTCGCCGGTGTGGATCACCAATATCCACCAGGGCGCCGTCGGCGTGCCGGCACCGTTCGATGCCCGCGCGCATGAACTCGCCATCCGCGCCACCGCGGCGGTCGGCGCCGATTACGCGGGGGTGGACCTGATCGAGGACGCGCTGGGGCAGTTTCAGGTGCTGGAGGTCAATTCCATGCCGGCCTGGAAGGGATTGCAGCAGGCGACGGGCCTCGACATCGCGAGCGCACTGGCCCGCCATCTCGCCGCGATGCTGGCGGTCACGGTCGCGGCATGAACGCCACCGCCATCGCGGCCGCGTTCCGCGCCGCCTGCCATGCCGAACTCGACGCGCTCAAAGCGGGCAATGTGCACCGCTTCAGCGCCGGCCACGGCATGGAGGTCGCGCATTTCGAGCGGGCGGCGCAGGCGGCAGCGCCTTTGCTCGCCGCGCCAGGCGCCCGTGTGGGCGAGCGGATCGAGAGCGCGGTGGCGGCCTCGCTGGCAGAAACCGGCCTCAACACCAATCTCGGCATCCTCCTGCTCTGCGCGCCGCTGGCGGCGGCGGCGGAACGGCCCGGCCCGCTGCGGGCGTCACTCGATGCCGTGCTCGCCGGCCTCGACATCACGGATGCGCAGGCCGCCTTCCGCGCCATCGCTGCGGCCAATCCGGGCGGGCTCGGCCGGCATGGCGCGCATGATGTGGCGGCGCCCGCCCGCATCGGCCTCGTCGAGGCGATGGCGGAAGCGGCGGGACGCGACCGGATCGCCCGGCAATATGTCTCCGGATTTGCCGATGTGTTCGAGATCGGCCTCCCTCGCCTCGCGGCCCTCGCCGATGCTGAGCCGGAAGCGCGCACCGAGGCGGTGCATCTCGCCTTCATGGCGGCGTTCCCGGACAGCCACATCGCCCGCAAATTCGGCGAGGCCGCCGCCGAAGAGGTGCGCCGCGAGGCGTCCTCCGTCGCAGAGGCCGTCGATTTCCGCGCCCCGGCCGCCACCCGCCGCGCGCCGCTGCTCGCCTTCGACGCCCGACTGAAGGCGCGCGGCCTCAACCCCGGCACCAGCGCCGATCTCACCGTGGCGACGCTGTTCGCGCAGGCGCTGCTCAGCCCATGAACGCCGCGATATCCGCACGCGACAGCCGCCCGTCATGCAGCGCGCTGGCCAGCAGCACGCCGGCGACGCCGAGCTCGGCCAGACGATGAAGGTCGTCCACGTCCCGCACCCCGCCCGCCGCATAGACGCGCCGGCCCTCCGCCCGCGCGCGAATGGCGGCGAGGCGGTCCAGATCCGGCCCCTGCCCGGCGCCGACCCGTGCCAGCGTCATCACGATCACCGCTTCCGGCCACAGGGCGGCGTTGTCGTGCAGGCTCTCCGGCCCGCGCGGGCCTTCCGGTCCGTAGTCGAGCGAGAGCAGCCCGGCGCCGCTGGCCAGCGCCGCCTCGGCTTCGGCAAGATCGGCAAGGCTTTCACTGCCGATCACCGGCCGGCCGGGACCCTGGGCAACACGGCGGGCGAGCGCTTCGGGGGACGCCTCTCCGGCATCGACCCACAGGGTGAGCCCGGGATGGCGCACGGCGAGGGCCTGCAGTTCCGCATCGTGCCCCCCGCGCCCGGCGATGGCGTCGAGATCGGCGATGTAGAGCGTGCGGAAGGCGCCGAGCGCCAGCAGCCCGTCGGCCACGTCCGGCGGGGCGGCGCTGGCGGACAGCGGCGTCTCGATCGGCCGATAGGCGTCACGGGCGCCGCGGCGTGCGTGGACCACCGCACCTCCCATCAGGTCGATCACCGGTATAAGTTCCACCTTCGGCCTTCCTCTCTGGTACGCGGGTAGATGCTGGTCTTTGTCGTTGAAACGGTCACCGGGGGTGGCGCCCTCGGCGCGGAACTTCCGGCCTCGCTGATAGCCGAAGGCGCGCTGATGCGCGACACGCTGATCGGCGACCTTGAGGATCTTCCCGGCGTGCGGGTGGTCACCACCCATGATGCGCGCTTCCCCGCCCCGCCGCGCGGCACCAGCACAGCGCTGCGCCTCGGCGACGATCCCGCCTCGGTGTGGCGGCTGATGGCGCGGGAGGCCGATTGCTGCTGGCCGATCGCGCCGGAGAGCGCGGGCGTGCTCGAACGCCTGGTCCGCGATTTGCGCGCCCAGTGCCGGCGGGTGGTGGCGCCGGAGCCCGAGACCATTGCCCTGTGCGCCAGCAAGCTGGAGACTGCGCGGGTGCTGGAGCAGGCGGGCGTGAAGGTGGTGCCCACCTGGCCGCTCGACGCGCTGCCGGCGGAGGCCCCCGGCCCCTTCGTGGTGAAGCCGGATGACGGAACCGGCGGTGTCGGGCTGCGCGTCGTCGACCAGCGCCCGACGCCGCCCTATCCGCCGGCCCATGTCATCCAGCCCTTGGTAGCGGGCGAGGCGGCGAGCCTCACCCTTTTGTGCCAGAACGGGCGGACCCATGTTCTGACCGCCAACCGTCAGCACATCGCGCGCGGCGACGGCAGGTTGCGCTTCACCGGCGTCACCGTCGGCGCCTTGCCCGTAGACGACGCGCTGCGGTCTTTCGGGGAGAGCATCGGCGCGGCATTGCCGGGCCTGCACGGGCTCATCGGCGTCGATTACATCGCGACAGCGGACGGCCCGGTAGCGGTGGAGGTCAATCCGCGCCTCACCACCTCCTATGCCGGCCTGCGCCGGTCGCTGGCGGTCAACCCGCTGGCCTTCATGAGCGAATTCATCCGCGACGGCGCGGTGCCGGACCTGCCGCACCTGCCGCCCGCCCTTCCCATCGACATCGTGCCTGAGGAATGACCGTGAAGAGAATTGTCCGCCTGGGATGGGATGTCGGCGGCGCCCATGTGAAGCTCGCCGCCTTCGGGCAGGACGGACGGCTGAAGGCCGTGCGCATCGCGCCCTGCCCGGTGTGGAAGGGCGAGGCGGAACTCGCCACCACGCTGCGCGAGCTGCGGTCGGAGTTCGAGCCCGGCGTGCCCTCCGCCGTCACCATGACCGCCGAGGGCGCCGATCTCTGGCCCGACCGCCACGCCGGCGTGGTCGGCACCGTGGGGCTGCTGATGCAGGCGCTGGCCGGCGCGCCGCTGGCGCTGTTCGCCGGGCCGGACGGCTTCGTGCCGCCCGAGCGCGCGGCCGAGCATGCCGACCGCATCGCCTCGGCCAATTGGTACGCCACCGCCGCCGTGCTGGCGCATCTGTTGCCCGGCGGCATTCTCGTCGATATCGGCTCGACCACGGCGGACCTCATTCCCTTCGAGGCCGGGCGGGTGACGGCGCGCGGCTTCTCGGATGCCGAACGCCTCGCCAGCAATGAGCTGGTTTACACCGGCGCGGCCCGCACGCCGGTCATGGCGCTGGCGGCCGAAGCGCCGTTCGCGGGCCGCTGGCTGCCGCTGATGGCCGAACTCTTCGCCACCACGGCCGATATTCACCGCCTCACCGGCGAGTTGACCGAGGAGGCCGACCTCTACCCGAGCGCAGATGGCGGGCCGAAGACGGCGGAGGCAAGCGCCCGCCGCCTGCTGCGAATGATCGGACAGGATTTCGCGCCGCCGCTCCTGCCCAGGACGAAGGCGCTGGCGCGCCACCTCGCGGAAGCGCAGATCACCCGCATCGGCCGCGCGTTCGACTGTGTCGCCTCGGCGCAGGAGAACGCGCCGGAGATGCTGGTCGGCGCCGGCGTCGGCCGTTTCATGGCGGCGCGGCTCGCCGAGCGGCGCGACCTGACCTATCTCGACCTTGCCGACGTGCTGACCGACGACCCCGCCCTCTCCCGCCAGGCGGCGGACTGCGCCCCGGCCGTGGCCGTCGGCCTGCTCGCCGCCGCACTCGACGCCGCCTGACCCACCGAAGAACCCACGGGAATTCCGCTCATGTCCGACCGCATTTTCCTCCGGGGCGTCGAACTGCACGCCTGGCACGGCCTGCATGAGGAGGAGGCGCGGCTCGGCCAGCGTTTCATCATCGATATCGACTGGTGGCTCGACGCCGGCGACGCCGCCGCCCATGACAATTACGCCGAGACGGTCGGCTATGAGAAAGTGTTCGAGGTCATCCACGAAGTGTCCTCCAGCCACCGCTTCCATATTCTCGAAGCCTTCGCCCAGGCCATCGCCGAAGCGGTGCTCACGCGTTATCCCCGGGTGGAGAAGGTGCGTGTGGAACTGCACAAGCCTTCCGCGCCGATCGCCGGCATCTTCCGCGACGCCGGGGTCGAGATCACCCGCCATCGCTGAACCGCCGGCGCCACCGCTTCAGGCTTCCGGCGCGGGGCGGAATTCATTACCTCTTGACGTTCAGACCGCTGTTTCGGAGTCCACCATGTCGCGCGATGCTGTGCCCCCGCCTGTCCGCCTCGGCGACTACCGGCCGCCGGACTGGCTCGTCGACACGGTGCATCTCGATGTGCAGTTGCACCCAACCGCCGCACGAATCCGCGCCCGGCTGGCGCTGCGCCCGAATCCTGAAGGGCGCGAGGGTTCACCCATCGTTCTCGATGGCGACGAGCTCAGCCTGAAATCGCTCACGCTGGACGGCGTGCCGCTGGCCGGCACCGCCTATGTCGTCACCGCAACGGCCCTGACCCTGCTTGCCCCGCCCCAGCGCGCGCTGACGCTGGAAATCGAGACGGTGGTGAACCCGTCCGCCAATACCAAACTGATGGGCCTCTACCGTTCCAGCGGCACCTATTGCACCCAGTGCGAGGCGGAGGGCTTCCGCCGCATCACCTATTTCCCGGACCGGCCGGACGTTCTTGCCGTCTACACCACCCGCATCGAGGCCGAGCGGGAGGAAGCGCCGATTCTGCTCGGCAATGGCAATCCGGTGGAAAGCGGGCCGGTCGAGGGCACAAGCCGGCACTACGCGGTGTGGCATGATCCCTGGCCGAAGCCCTGCTACCTCTTCGCGCTGGTCGGCGGGCGGCTCGACCGCATCGCCGACGACTTCGTCACCGCCACCGGCAAGAAGGTCGAACTCGGCATCTATGTCGAGCCGGGCAAGACGGAGCGGGCCGGCTACGCCATGGACGCGCTCAAGCGCTCCATGCGCTGGGACGAGGAAGTGTTCGGCTGCGAATACGACCTCGATGTGTTCAACATCGTCGCCGTGGCCGATTTCAACATGGGGGCGATGGAGAACAAGGGGCTGAACATCTTCAATGACAAATATGTCCTCGCCAGCCCGCAGACCGCCACCGATGCCGACTACGCCAATATCGAGACGATCATCGCCCACGAATACTTCCACAACTGGACCGGCAACCGCATCACCTGCCGCGACTGGTTCCAGCTGTGCCTCAAGGAAGGCCTCACCGTCTTCCGCGACCAGGAATTCTCCGCCGATGCGCGCTCGCGCCCGGTCAAGCGCATCAGCGATGTCCGGCTGCTGAAGTCCCACCAGTTCCCGGAAGACGCCGGCCCGCTGGCGCATCCGGTGCGCCCGTCCACCTATCGCGAGATCAACAACTTCTACACCGCCACCGTCTATGAGAAGGGCGCGGAAGTGGTGCGGATGCTGAAGACCCTGCTGGGTGAGGAAGGCTTCCGCGCCGGCATGGACCTCTATCTCGACCGCCATGATGGCGATGCGGCGACGGTGGAGGAGTTTCTCGCCTGCTTCGCCGATGCCAATGGCGTCGATCTGACCCAGTTCGCCCTGTGGTACGCGCAGTCCGGCACACCGCAGCTCGCTGTCAGCGGCACATGGGACGCGGCGACCCATCGCTACCGGCTCGACGTGGCGCAGAGCCTTCCCGCCACGCCGGGGCAGGACCAGAAACAGCCCATGGTGATCCCGCTCGCCATCGGGCTGGTCGGTCCGGATGGCCGCGACCTGCCCCTGACCCTCGACGATGGCAGCAATGCCGAGCGGGGTGTGCTGCGCATTACCGAGCCGCGCCAGAGCTTCGTCTTCCGCGACATCGCCGAGCGGCCGGTGCCCTCGCTCAATCGCGGGTTCTCCGCGCCGGTGAAGCTCTCCAGCGATCTTTCCACCGCCGACCTGCTGTTCCTCGCCCGCCATGACAGCGACCCGTTCAACCGCTTCGACGCCGCCCAGACCATCGCCCTCGGCCATCTCGTGGCGGCGAGCGCCGCCGCCCGCGCCGGCAGCGATGTGCCGGTGCCGGACGCGCTGGTCGAAGCGCTGGGCGCGACGCTGGCGGATGGTGCGCTGGACCCCGCCTTCGTGGCGCAAGCGCTCTCCATCCCTTCCGAAGCGGATGTCGCCCGCGAGATCGGGGTGGATGTCGATCCCGACGCCATCCATCTCGCCCGAACCCGGCTGCGCCGGGCGGTGAGCGCGGCACTCGCCCCGCAACTGGCGGCGACCTATGACCGCCATGCGCCCGCGGGCACCTATTCCCCGGACGCCGCCTCCGCCGGTCGGCGCGCGCTGCGCAACAGCTGCCTCGATCTTCTCGCCGCCGGCGGCACGCCGGACGCGCTGGCGCGGGCGCAGGTGCATTTCGACACCGCCGACAACATGACCGATCGTTTCTTCGCCCTCGCCGTTCTCGCCCATGCCGCGCCACAGGCACGCGAGCCGGCGCTGGCGGCGTTTCACGAGCGGTTCCGCGACGACCCGCTGGTGGTCGACAAATGGCTGGCCCTGCAGGCGCAGATCGCCGAGCCGGAGGCGCTGGAACGGGTGCGCGGCCTCACCCGCCACCCTGCCTTCGCCTGGACCAACCCCAACCGTGTGCGCGCGCTGATCGGCAGCTTCGCCGGGCTCAACCCGACTCAATTCCACCGTGCTGACGGTGCTGGCCATGCGCTGCTGGCCGACGCCGTGATCGACATTGACGGGCGCAATCCGCAGCTCGCCGCCCGGCTGCTCGCCGCCTTCAAGAGCTGGCGCTCGCTGGAGCCGGGCCGGCGGGCCTCGGCCGAGGCGGCGCTGCGGCGCGTCGCCGCCAAGCCCGGCCTGTCGCCCGATGCGAGCGACATTGTCGGCCGCTCGCTGGAGTGAGGCATGCGACTGCCCCGCGCCCGCCCGCTCACCGGGGCGGCGCGGGGCGCGCGCGGCTCAGTACTCGACGACGCCGTCGAGCGCGTAGTGCTTGACGGTCTTGCGGTTGGCGATCAGTTCGTCGACCGTCGGCTTGCCGGTCATGGCGCGTTCCAGCGCCAGCTTCATCGCCTCGTAATTGGTGCGGTACAGGTCCGCCTTGTCGAGGTTCGGGTCCTCGGCACAGCGCGGGTCGAGCCACACCATCACGATCATGCACAGCTCGTCCGCCTGGTCCTTGGGCAGGATGCCTTCGGCCAGCGCGTCGACGATGGCGTCGCCAATGGCGCCCTGCACCACGCCGCCGAGCAGGTCGACATATTCCAGCGTGTGGATGGTGGCCTTGGTGGTCATCATCGTCGCCGGGCGCACCTGCTGATTCAGGTCGCGCACCACGAACATGCGGGTGTGCCCCTGCACCTGCCCCATCATCGAGGCGAAGGCGTGCCCGGCAGGACCGCGCACCGAACCGATCAGCACTTCGGGCATCGCGTCGGTGAACTGACCGTCGGCCGCGAGAACCGTCGCCTCGCCGGTGCGGAACCAGATGTCGCTCATGTGAACCTCTTTATTTCTGCCGCCACCCGCCAACCGGGCAAAAGCGCATAGCATCAGGGCCCGCGCGCCGTCCATGCGGCGTGGTTGTCGGCAGGCGTCACCCTCCTTGTCCCGCAGCGCCACATACCCCGGCACCCTTGGCACCGCCGGAGGTTGCTGAATCGTTAACTTGACTCCCGCGGACTCTGGACAGGGAGGGGTCGGTTCGATTCAAATCGGAGTGATTCGGAGAGATGCGGCACATCGCTCCTGTCGTGATGGGAACGGGTTTTGGGACTTCGGGGGAGGCCGGCGATGGCGCGCGCCAACGCTGCAGGCGCGTCCGTGCGCGTACAAGCCATGCGAGGGCTTGCACGCAGCGTGGCGCGACCTGCTTATCAGCGATTGGTCGACGCCGAGCCTTTCATGCGCAAGGCGGTCCCGGCGTTGATCGTGGCGTTCATCGCCTCGGTCGCCATCGCCGCGATCGTGCAAATTCACGCCTACCGCGCCGACGCCATCGCCAATGCCAAGGATGAGCTGGCGCTGTTCGCCGCCGCCATCGCCAGCGAGGCCGGGCGCCAGCCGCCCAGTGCCACGACCCCCGACACGCTGCTGAAGAACAGCCTGCCGCCGCGCGCCGCCGAGGATGGCCGGCGTTACGGCCTGATCGACGCCAACGGCAAGATCCTCGCCACCCATGACGAGACGGCCACCGCCGCCGACCAGATCACCCAGCTGCTCGCCAACACCCAGGCACTCACCATCTTCGCCGAGAACGCCGGCGTGCTTGATGTGGTGATGCCGGACGGCAGCGCCGCGCTCGCCACGGTGCGCAACCTGCCGGGCGGGGCCCTCCAGCTTGTGGTGGTGCAGCCGCTCGCCGGGGCGCTGTCCACCTGGCGCTCCGACACCGTCCTCACCGTTACCCTGCTCTCCACCACAGGCGCGGTGCTGCTGATCCTCGGCTTCGCCTTCCACTGGCAGGCGACCCGGGCCCGCGAGGCCGACGGCATTTATGAAACGGTGCGTGCCCGCATCGACACCGCCCTCTCGCGCGGCCGCTGCGGCCTGTGGGACTGGGACATGGGCCGGGGCCGCATGTTCTGGTCGGAATCGATGTTCGAGATGCTCGGCCACGAGCCGCGCGAGGACCTGATCTCCTTCGGCGAGGTGACGAGCCTCGTGCATCCCGACGACACCAATCTCTACGACATCGCCCGCGAGATCGCCGACAAGCCCGGCCGCACCATCGACCGGGTGTTCCGCATGAAGCACGCCGACGGCCATTGGGTATGGCTGCGCGCCCGTGCCGAAGTCGTGCCGCAGCACAATGGCGAGCCGCCGCATCTCGTCGGCATCGCCGTGGACGTGACCGAGGAGCGCCGCCTCGCCGAGCGCACCGCCACCGCCGACATGCGCCTGCGCGACGCGATCGAGAGCATTTCCGAATCCTTCGTGCTGTGGGACGCGGCGAACCGGCTGGTGCTGTGCAATTCGCGCTTCCAGTCGCTCTACGGCATTGGCGACGCTCATGTGACGCAGGGCACCGAGTTCGAGACCATCGCCTCGCTCGCCCGCCAGCCGGTGGTGCGCATTCCGCTGCGCACCGAAGACCGGCCGGAGGAAGGCGCCCGCGCCTTCGAGGCACAGCTGGAAGGCGGACGCTGGCTCAAGGTCGCCGAGCGGCGCACCAAGGATGGCGGCTACGTCTCCGTCGGCACCGACATCACCGCCCTCAAGCGCCATGAAGAGCGCCTGATGGAAAGCGAGAAGCGGCTGATGGCGCTGGTCGCGGACCTGCGCAAATCGCAGCAGACGCTGGAACTCCAGGCGCTGCAGCTTGCCGAGCTGGCGCAGAACTATGCCGACGAGAAGACCAAGGCCGAGGACGCCAACCGCGCCAAGTCGGAATTCCTCGCCAATATGAGCCACGAGCTGCGCACGCCGCTCAACGCCATCATCGGCTTCTCCGAGCTGATGGAAAGCGGCCTGTTCGGCCCGCTCGGCAACGACAAGTACAATGAGTATTGCCGCGACATCCGCGATTCCGGCCGCTACCTGCTCGACGTGATCAACGACATTCTCGACATGTCGCGCATCGAGGCCGGACGCGTCCAGCTCAACCTGCAATCGGTCCAGCTGGACGAAGTGGTCGCCGACGCCATCCGCGTCATGTCGGTGCGGGCGGCCGAGAAGCAGCTCACCATCGTCGATGAGTCCGATACCGCGGTGACGGTGGAGGCCGACAAGCGGGCGCTGAAGCAGATCACGCTCAACCTGCTCTCCAACGCCATCAAGTTCACCCCCGAACAGGGCCGCATCAGCCTGCGCACGCGGCGCTCCAAGCATGCGGCGCTGCTGGTCATCGAGGACAGCGGCATCGGCATCGCCAAGAGCGCGCTCGCCAAGATCGGCCGTCCCTTCGAGCAGGTGGAAAGCCAGTTCACCAAGACGCACAAGGGTTCGGGCCTCGGCCTCGCCATCGCCAAGTCGCTGGTGGAACTGCATGGCGGCTCGATGCGCATCCGCTCCTCCGAGGGCGTCGGCACCACGGTGGTGATCCGCCTGCCCTTGAATGGCCGCCCGGCGTTGCAATACCGTGCCGGCCGCCCTTCCGTCGCCGAGTAGCCTTGCATGCACAGCCCTGAGGAACATGCCGTCGACTGCGTGGTCGCCGGCGCCGGCGTGGTCGGCCTCGCCATCGCCCGCGCGCTCGCCCTGAAGGGCCATGAGGTCCTGGTGCTGGAGGCGACGGGCCTTGTCGGCTCCGACACCTCCGCCCGCAACAGCGAGGTGATCCATGCCGGCATCTACTACGCGCCCGGCACGCTCAAGGCCCGGCTGTGCGTCGAAGGGCGCGCGGCGCTTTACGCCTATTGCGAGGCGCGCGGCCTGCCGCACCGGCGCGCCGGCAAGCTCATCGTCGCCAGCAGCGGGGCGGAACTCGACAAACTTGCCGCCATCGACGCCCATGCCCGCGCCTGCGGCGTTACCGACCTCCAGCCGCTGACGGGTGCCGAGGCGCGGGCGCTGGAACCGGCACTGAGGGCGGAGGCGGCCCTGCTCTCGCCCTCCACCGGCATCATCGACAGCCACGCGCTGATGCTGGCGCTGCGCGGCGATCTCGAAGACACCGGCGGCATGATCGCCTTCAACGCACCCATCCTCGCCGGCGAGATTACGGCGCAGGGGATAATCATCGATGTTGGCGGCGACGAGCCGATGCGCCTCTCCTGTGCCCGCTTCGTCAATGCCGCCGGCCATGGCGCGGTGCCCCTCGCCCGCGCGCTTACCGGCCTCCCCACGGAAGCGGTCCCGCCGGCCTATTTCTGCAAGGGCTCCTATTTCACCCTTTCCGGCCGCGCGCCGTTCACCCGGCTGATCTACCCCGTGCCGGAGCAGGCCGGGCTCGGCGTGCATCTCACGCTCGATCTCGGCGGGCAGGCGCGTTTCGGCCCGGACACCGAATGGATCGACGCGCCGGACTACACGGTCGATCCCGCGCGCGGCGCGGGGTTCTATGCCGCCATCCGCCGCTACTGGCCGGCGCTGCCGGACGGGGCGCTGAACCCCGGCTATGCCGGCATCCGCCCCAAGATCGTGCCCGCCGGCGCCCCGGCGGCGGATTTCCGCATCGACGGGCCGGAGGCGCATGGCGTTGCCGGGCTGGTGCAGCTGTTCGGCATCGAATCCCCCGGCCTCACCGCCAGCCTCGCCATTGCCGATATGGTGGCGGAAAAGCTCAGTTAGGCCCGCTTGCGCCGACGTTTGGGTTCGGCGCGCAGCAGCCGCTCGAAGGTCGCGCGCACGGCCCGCTGGGTCTCGAACAGATGCGCTTCCAGCGTGGAGAAATCCGGCATGGCCCCGGCCCGCGCCAGCAGGCGGCGCAGCGCCGGGCTCGCTTCCGTGGGCTTGAACGGCTCGGTGATGGCGAGACGCAGCACCTGCGTCAGATCGTGCAGCAGCCGGCAGGCATCGGCCAGCACCTGCCCGTCCTGCACGTCGATGAGGCCGACCCGCTGCGCGGTCTCGATCACCCGCAGCGTCGAGGTGTCGATGATGCGCGGCTCATGCGCGGCATGAGCGAGCACGAGATACTGGGCGATGAACTCGATATCGACCAGCCCGCCCCGCGCATATTTCAGGTCCCAGGGCTCGTCCTCGCCCTTCTCGTCGGCGATGGCGCCGCGCATGTCGAGGATGTCGGCGGCGAGCCGGGCCGGGTCGCGCTCACGCGCCAGCACATCGCCGATCGCCGCCTCCACCCGGGCACGGAAGGCGGGCGAGGCCGCCACCACGCGGGCGCGCGTCAGCGCCATATGCTCCCAGGTCCAGGCCTCCTCGGCCTGATAGAGCTCGAACCGCGTCAGGCTGGTCGCCACCGGGCCGGAGCGGCCGGAAGGGCGCAGCCGCAGATCGACCTCATAGAGCTGGCCGGCATTGGTCGGGGTGGTCAGCGCGTTGACGATGCGCTGGGTGAGACGGGCGAAATACTGACCGCCATAGAGCGGGCGCGGCCCGTCGCTGTCGGGGTGCTCCTCATCGAAATCATAGAGCACGATGAGGTCGAGGTCGGAACCCGCCGTCATCTCCCGCCCGCCAAGCTTGCCCATGGCGAGCACCGCGACTTCCGCCTGCGGCAGCGTGCCATGCGCGGCGCGGAAGCGGGCGATCACGTCCTCTTCCAGCGAGCGGATCAGCACATCGGCGAGGCGGGCGAAGGCCTCCCCGGCGCGGGCGGCGGGCAGTGTGCCGGAGAGGATGCGCACGCTGATCAGCACATGGTGCTCCTGCCGGAAGCGGCGGGCGCGGTCGAGCCGGTCCTCCTCGTTCTCGGCCTGGGCGAGATCGGCGGCGAGCCGCGCGGCGAGTTCCGGCTCGTCCGGCAGCGCGCCGAAAAAGGCGGGGTCGAGCAGCGCGTCGAGCAGCGAGGGCCGGTGCGCCAGCATCTCGCCAAGCCGCGGCGCGGTGCCGAGAATGGTGGCGAGCAGGCGCACGAGATCGGGATTGTGGCGCAGCGCCGCCAGCAGCCGCTGCGCGGTCGGCATTTCGCGGAAGAAGCGGTCGGCGGCGTTAAGCCCGGCATCGGGGGCGCCGCCGCGCGCCAGCGCGTCCACCAGCAGCGGCACGATGGCTTCCAGTTCCTCGCGCACGCCCTCCACCCGCAGGGCACGCGGCTCGCCCGCCAGCCAGCCGCGCACCGTGGCGCTGGCCGCCTTGGGGTCGGCATAGCCGAGCCGGTGCAGCGTCGCCAGCGTTTCGCGGTCGTCGGCGCCTTCCGGGAAGTCGAGCCGGCCCTCCACCGCCGCACGGGGCGGGGCATCCTCGAACAGCTTCGAATAATGATGCTGCACGCGGGTGAGGCGCTGGGTCAGCGCCTGGGCGAAGCTCTCGCGGTCGGCATAGCCCATGAAGCGGGCGAAGCCGGCCAGCGTGTCCTCATCCTCCGGCAGGCTGTGGGTCTGGGCATCGCCCACCATCTGCAACCGGTGCTCCACCCGCCGCAGGAAGTGATAGGCCTCGTCCAGCTCGGCGCGCGCGCCCTCGCCGATCCAGCCGGTCTCGGCCAGCACGGCGAGCGCTTCCAGCGTGCGCGGGGTGCGCAGGCGCGGGTCGCGGCCGCCGGCGATCAGCTGCTGGGTCTGGGCGAAGAACTCGATCTCGCGAATGCCCCCGCGCCCCAGCTTGACGTTGTGGCCCTCCACCGCGATCGCCTCATGGCCGCGAAAGGCGTGAATGTCCTGCTTCATCGCGTGGACATCGGCAATCGCCGCATAGTCCAGCGCCCGGCGCCAGACGAAGGGCGCAAGCTGGCGCAGGAATTCGTGGCCAAGCGCGATATCCCCGGCGATGGGCCGCGCCTTGATATAGGCGGCGCGCTCCCAGGTGGCGCCTTCGCGCTCGTAATAGTCGAGCGCCGCGTCCAGCGACAAAGCGGCGGGGGTCGAGGCGGGGTCGGGGCGCAGCCGCAGGTCGACGCGGGCGACATAACCCTCGCTGGTCCGCTCCTGGATCAGCCGGACCAGCCGCTGGGTCATGCGCACGAAGAACGGCCCGGCCTCCGTATCCTTGGCCAGCGGCGCGACTTCGGGATCGTAGAGCACGATCAGGTCGACATCGCTGGAATAGTTCAGCTCGCGGGCGCCATGCTTGCCCATGGCGAGCACGGTATAGCCGAGGCCCTCGACCCCGGTCTTGCGCAGCTTGCGGCTCCCGACCCCTTCGCGCACCAGAAACGCCACCGCCATGGCGATGGCGGCATCGGCGGTCGCGGTCAGTTCGGCGGTGACGGTGGCAAGGTCGAACACCCCGCCAATATCCGCCAGCGCGACGGTGAGCGCGGTGAGCGTCCGCAGCCGCCGCAGCGCCGCCATCACCTCCGCCTCGTCGGAGGAGGCCTCCACCGCCGCCCGGGTGGCCGCGCGGGCCTGCGCCAGCGCGGCAACTGGCTCTGTTTCCAGCAAAGCGAGCAGCCGGGCGGGATCGACGCGGATGAGGTCGGTCAGGAAGGGCGAGCGCTCCACCACCGCCGCCAGAACGGCGCGGGCCTCGTCATGGGCGGCGAGAAGAGCGTCGAGCCGGGCACGGACGGGCCTGGGCGCCTCGGCGATCGCATCGACCAGCGCCGGCGGCATCCCCTGCGGAACGGGAAAGCCCTCCGCGCGCCGCAGCCCCGCTATGAGGCTCCCGGCCGGGGCCGTCTGCGTTCCGCTCTTTCCTGCCGCCATGCCGTCTTCGCCCCCTTCGCCTGTGTGCCCGTCCGCTCCCGGACCGTCCTACGCCGCCTCCGCCTCGTCGCTGAGGTCGAGCGGCAGGTCGATAACGACCCGCAGCCCCGGATCGTTGCCCTCCAGCGACAGTGTGCCGCCGTGCAGCCGTACCACCGCTGCCACCAGAGACAAGCCCAGACCGAAGCCCGGCCGCGTTCGGCTCGCTTCCAGCCGCACGAAACGCTCCAGCGCGCGCGGGCGATCCGCCTCCGGAATGCCGGGCCCGCGATCGGCCACCACGAGGCGCAGCCGGTCGCCGATGCGCGTGGCGCGGAGGTCGAGCTCGCGGCGCTCCCCGGGTGTTTCCGGCGCGCTGTATTTGATGGCGTTGTCGAGAAGGTTGGCGAGCGCCTGCCCGAACAGTTCGCGCACGCCGTGCATCGGCAGCGGCCCGGCGATCTCAGTCTTCAGATCGAGTCCGCTCTCATCGGCCACCGGCTCGTAAAGTTCGGCCACACCCGCCACCGTCTCGGCGAGGTCGAAGCGCAGCATCTTGGCGCTCGCCTGGCCCGCCTCGGCGCGGGCGATCATCAGGAGCGCATCGAAGGTGCGGATCAGCCCGTCGGATTCCTCGATGGTGCGCTCGGTGGCGAGGCGCCATTCGTCTTCCGAGGCCGCCGTGCGCAGCGCGTCCTCGGCGCGGTTGCGCAGCCGGGTCAGCGGCGTCTTGAGGTCGTGGGCGATGTTGTCCGACACCTCTTTCAGCCCGGCCATCAGCGCCTCGATGCGGTCGAGCATGGCGTTGAGGCTCAGCGCCAGCCGGTCGAACTCGTCGCCGGTGCCGGAAACGGCGAGCCGCCCCGAGAGGTCGCCGGCCATGATGCCGTCGGAGATCGCCGTCATCTGGTCGATGCGCTTGAGCACGCGCCGTGTGATGAACAGCCCGCCTGCCATGCCGAGCACGACCAGCAGCGCCAGTCCCCACACGGCGGGGCCGATGATGATCTGGCGCAGTTCCTCGCGCTCGACCACGTCGCGGCCGATCAGCAGCCGGTACTCGCCGGGCAGGAACACGACATGCACCAGCGCCCGGCTCGGCGGGGCGGCGGAATCGTCGGTGCGGACATAGCTGATTTCCCGCCAGCCCTGCTTGTCCAGAAAGTTCAGCGGCAGGTTCATCATGTTGCCGGCGAGCGGGTCGCCGTTGAAGCTGGTCACCAGCAGCAGCCCGGCATCGGGCGCGCCGGCGCGGCGGTTGACGAGATTAACCAGCCGGTTGATGCCGCCGCGCTCGAACTGCGCCTGCATGAAGCGGGTGTCGTTCTCGATCGCCTCCACCGCCTGGCGGGTGACGAGGCGCTGGGTGTGCCAGCCGAGATAGGCGATCACCGATCCGGCGAACAGCGCGAAGATGATGAGATAGGCCGCGAGCAGCTTGAACGCGGTGGTGCGGATGAGCTTACCGAGCGCCGTCACGAATAATGTACCCCGCGCCGCGAACCGTGTGGAGCAGCGGCGGATCGAACCCCTTGTCGATCTTCGCGCGCAGCCGCGAGACGTGAACGTCGATCACGTTGGTCTGCGGGTCGAAATGATAGTCCCACACATTTTCCAGCAGCATGGTGCGGGTCACCACCTGCCCGGCGTGGCGCATGAGATATTCCAGCAGGCGGAATTCACGCGGCTGCAGCACGATCTCCTGTCCCGAGCGGGTGCAGCGATGTGCCAGCCGGTCGAGTTCGAGATCGGCGACGCGGTACACGGTGTCGGCGGCCTGCGGCCCGCCGCGCCGGGCCAGCGCCTCGACGCGGGCCAGCAGTTCGGTGAAGGCGTAGGGTTTGGGCAGATAGTCGTCGCCGCCGGCGCGCAGGCCAGTGACGCGGTCATCCACCTGGCCGAGGGCGGAAAGAATGAGCGCCGGCGTCTTGTCGCCGCGCCCGCGCAGATCGGCGATCACCGAGAGCCCGTCGCGCCGGGGCAGCATGCGGTCGACGATGAGCACGTCATAGCCGCCGTCGCGGGCCAGAACGAGCCCCTCTTCACCATCGGCGGCGAGATCCACGACATGGCCGGCCTCGCGGAACGCCTTGCGCAGGTAGTCGGCGGCGTCGCGGTCGTCCTCGACGATAAGCAGGCGCATGGGGGACTCGTCGGCGTTCTTGCGGGCGGCTCTCCGGAAGTCCGCGAGGTCGATGAACGGGCCCTCTCGGCCCCGCGCGGAATCGGAAGCAACGGTACGATTCGAATTCGTCTCCATGTACGTCATTTCGCGCCTCGCGCCTATCGTTGCCATCCCGCCAGGGCGCCCCCTGAAAGAGATGACGCGGGGAATCCTCCCGGACTCCCCGCGCCACCGAACCGGCCGCAGCCCAAGGGGCGACGGAACGAGCCGCAACCGGAACCTTTAGGCTCAGCCCTTCTGGTCGCCCAGAGAGATGGCCACGAACCGCGTGCCCTGCTCGGACTTGACGCGCATCAGCACGGCCTTGCGGTTGTCCTTCTTGGCGGTGGCGAGACCGTCGCGAACTTCGGCGGGGGTCATCACCGGCTTGCCGCCGACATCGAGAATGACATCGCCCGCCTTGATGCCGCGCTCGGCCGCCGGGCCGTTCGGGTCCACGTCGGTCACCACCACGCCGATGTCACCGGCGCCGGCGACGCCCTTGGCCGGGGCGAGCGACAGGCCGAGGCGCGGAACGCCCTTGCCGTCTTCCTCGCCCTGCTCGGCCTTGCCCTTGTCGGCGGAAGCGACATCGGTCGGCAGTTGCTCCAGCGTGACCGGAATGGTCATCGACTTGCCGTCGCGCAGCACGCTCAGCTTCACGGTCACGCCCGGCTTCTTGCGGGCGATCTCGCGCGACATCTCGCGGGAGTCCTTGACGGTCTGGCCGTCAATGGCCGTCACCACGTCGCCGGGCTTGAGGCCGGCCTTCTCGCCGGGCGTGCCGGGCTGCACCTGGGCGATGAGGGCGCCCTCGGCTTCCTTGAGGTTCAGCGCCTCGGCGACCTCGTCGCTGACCGGCTGGATCTGCACGCCGACATAGCCGCGCGCCACCTGCCCGCCGTCCTTCAGCGCCTCGACCACTTCGGAGACGGTCTCGGAGGGAATGGCGAAGGCGATGCCGACATTGCCGCCCGAGGGGGAGACGATGGCGGTGTTGACGCCGATCACCTCGCCGTCGAGGCTGAAGGTCGGGCCGCCGGAATTGCCGCGGTTGATCGGCGCGTCGATCTGGATGAAGTCGTCATAGGGGCCCGAGCCGATATCGCGGCCGCGCGCCGAGACGATGCCCGCCGTGACCGTGCCGCCGAGGCCGAACGGGTTGCCGACCGCGACCACCCAGTCGCCGACGCGCGGCGCCTTGCCGGCGAGCTTCACCCAGGGAAAGTCGGACTTGCCGTCCACCTTGAGCAGCGCAACGTCGGTGCGCGGATCGGTGCCGATCACCTTGGCGGTGTAGCTCTTGCCGTCGGTGGTGGTGATGTCGACCTCGGAGGCGCCGTCGACCACGTGGTTGTTGGTCACCGCATAGCCGTCGGCGGAGATGAAGAAGCCGGAACCCTGGCCGACGACGCCGCGATGGCCGGGGCCGCGACGCGGGCCCATATCCGGGCCGCCGGGGCCACCCGGGCCGAAGCCGAAGCGGCGCATGAAGCGCTCGATCTGCGGCGGAATGTTCTGGCCGCCCATGCCTTCCTCGTCATTGGCGGCGAGCTTGTCCTCGTCCTTCTTCACCTTCACGCTGACGACGGCGGGGGAGACCTTCTCGACGATGTCGGCGAAGGAGAAGGTGCCGGCGGGCTGGTTGGTGGTCAGCTGCGCCTGGGCGGGGGTGATGATCTCGGGCAGCACGAAGGCGCCGACGGTGCCACCGGCCAGAGCCAGGGTGAACACACCGGCGAGCAGCCGGGAACGGCTCTTGCGCAGCGTGGAGGCAGGGGTGCGGGTCGGATTGGGCGCGGTGCGCGACATGTGTCGTTCCTCGTTCGACAAATCACTCTCCCCACCGGGAGCGTTGAACGAGAACCTAGAGACCGTCGCCTTAACGCAGTCTGGCGAGCGGGTTAAACTTTCGTAACGTCGCGTGCGGCGTCGTCGGGCGCTTCCGCCAGCGCAGCCCGCAGCCGCGCCTCCTCCTCCGCCGACAGCGGAGCCGCCGCCGGCGCCTCGCTGGCCCCTGCCTGCGCCCCGCGGCGGCGATAGGCGACGACGAGGCCGAGCCCGCCGAACAGCAGCACCGCGAAGGGCGCCAGCCAGAGGATCACATTCGCCCCGTGCCAGGTCGGGCGCAGCAGCACGAACTCGCCATAGCGGGCGACGAGATAGTCGAGAACCTGCTGGTTGCTCTCGCCCTGGGCGATGCGCTCGCGCACGAGCAGGCGCAGGTCGCGCGCCAGCGGCGCGTCGGAATCGTCGATCGACTGGTTCTGGCACACCATGCAGCGCAGCTCCTTGGAGAGCTCGCGCGCCCGCGCCTCCTGCGCCGGATCGGGCAGCACCTCATCCGGCTGCACGGCGGCGGCGGGGGACATGAGGGCGAGGCCGACAAGAGCGGCAACCGCCAGCCTCCACCAGCACGCACGCCCCTCATCTCCGGGCTTGACCCGGGGACCCAGACCCTGAACCCGAGCACCAGCGGCAAGACTGGATCCCCGGGCCAAGCCCGGGGATGAGGGAGACGTGTGGATACTCATTCCGCTGCCACCACCTTCGGCTCGGCCGCCGGCTTCGGCTTCTTCGCCGGCTTCGGCGCGCCGACGCGCAGGCGCCTGTCGCTGAGGGAGAGCGCGCCGCCCAGCGCCATGATGATGGAGCCGATCCAGATCAGCGTCACATAGGGCTTCCAATAGGCGCGCACGCCCACCCCGCCGCCGGGCAGTTCATCCCCGAGGCTGACATAGAGCTGGCTGAAGCCGAAGGTGCGGATGCCCGATTCCGTCGTCGGCATGTTGCGGGCGGTGAACAGGCGCTTCGAGGATTCGATGGTGCCGATGTCCACCCCGCCACGGCGGATGGTGAACACGCCTGCGAGATCGCGGTAGTTCGGCCCGTTGCGCGGCTCCAGCCGGTCGAGGGTCAGCTCATAGCCGCCGACCTCGAACCGCCCGCCGACCTTCACCCCGGTGATGCGCTCGGCGTTCCAGCTGGTTTCGGCGATGATGCCGAACAGGCAGACGCCGACGCCGGCATGGGCCAGCGCCGCGCCGAACACCGAACGCGGCAGGCCGCGCAGCCGGGCGAAGGCGGTCGCCCGCGGCACCCGGCCGAAGCCGGCGCGCTCCGTCACTTCCGCCACCGCGCCGATCACCACGAAGGCGGCGAGGCCCATGCCGAAGGGCGCCAGCAGCGGGCCGCCGCCCTGCGCATAGGCCGCCAGCGCGGCGATGACGATGGCGGCGCCAAACGCCGCCATCAGCCGCTGGGCGGCGCCGGCGAGATCGCCGCGCTTCCAGGCCAGCAGCGGCCCGAACGGCATGGCGAAGGCGACGGGGAGCATCAGCGCGCCGACGGTCAGGTTGAAATAGGGCGGCCCCACCGTGATCTTGGCGCCGTTGTAGGCTTCCAGCGCCAGCGGGTAGAGCGTGCCGACCAGCACGGCGGCGGCGGCGGCGGTGAGCAGCAGATTGTTGAGCACCAGCGCGCCTTCGCGCGAGACCGGGGCGAACAGCCCGCCCTGCCGCAGCATCGGCGCGCGCAGCGCATAGAGCGCCAAAGAGCCGCCGATGAAGAAGACGAGGATGGCGAGGATGAACACGCCGCGCGAGGGATCGGTGGCGAAGGCATGCACCGAGGTGAGCACGCCCGAGCGCACGAGGAAGGTGCCAAGCAGCGACAGCGAGAAGGCGAGGATGGCGAGCAGCACCGTCCACACTTTCAGCGCGTCGCGCTTTTCCATCACCACGGCGGAGTGGATCAGCGCCGTGCCGGCGAACCACGGCATCAGCGAGGCGTTCTCCACCGGGTCCCAGAACCACCAGCCCCCCCAGCCGAGCTCGTAATAGGCCCAGTAGGACCCCATGGCGATGCCGAGCGTCAGGAACGCCCAGGCGGTCAGCGCCCAGGGCCGCACCCAGCGCGCCCAGGCGGCGTCGATCCGCCCCTCGATCAGCGCGGCGACGGCAAAGGCGAAGGTGATGGAGAAGCCGACATAGCCGAGATAGAGCAGCGGCGGATGGATGGCGAGGCCGATATCCTGCAGGATCGGGTTGAGATCCTGCCCCTCCGCCGGCGGCGGCACCACCCTTATGAACGGGTTGGAGGTGAGCAGGATGAACAGCAGGAACGCCACCGCCACCGCGCCCTGCACGCCCAGCACATTGGCCTTCAGCCGCGCCGGCAGATTGCCGCCGAACAACGCCACGAGCGCGGCGAAGATCGCCAGCACCAGCACCCAGAGCAGCATGGAGCCTTCATGGTTCCCCCAGGTGCCGGTGATGCGGTAGAGCAGCGGCTTGGCCGAGTGCGAGTTCTCGACCACGTTCAGCACGGAGAAATCCGACTGCACATAGGCGACCACCAGCGTGGCGAAGGACAGGCCGACAAAGCCGGCCAACACCAGCGCCAGCGTCGAACCGACGCGCATCAGCGCCGCGTCGCCGGTGCGCGCGCCCCAGATCGGGATCGCCGTCATCAGAATGGCGACGGCGAGCGAGAGCACCAGCGCGTAATGGCCGATTTCCGGGTTCATGCGCTTGCCCTTCCCTGCCGGCCCTTATGCGTCGCGGCCGCCTCGCCCGTGAAGCTGTCATCCCGGACGGCCGCCAGGGCGATCCGGGATCGCGTGCCAATCATGGCACGGGAACCGGCAGCCGATCCCGGTTCGCGGCTGCGCCGCGCCCGGGATGACACCGACCGGAGGCGGAGCGGGGGAACGCTCACTGCGTCGCCTCCCCTTCCTTCCACACGCCCTGCTTCTTCAGCGCGTCGGCGACTTCCTTGGGCATGTAGGTCTCGTCATGCTTGGCCAGCACGCTGTCGGCGGCAAAGCTGCCATCGGGCGCGATGACGCCTTCGGCGATCACCCCCTGCCCCTCGCGAAACAGATCGGGCAGCAGGCCGACATAGGCGACGCTCATATCCGCGCCATGGTCGGTGATGACGAAGCGTACATGCGTGCCGTCCGTGTGCTGCACGCTGCCATCCTTCACCAGCCCGCCGAGCCGCAGCCGCGTGCCGGGCCGGGTGCCCTCGGCGGCGATCTCGCTCGGGGTGCGGAAGAACACGATGGTGTCGTTGAGCGCGAACAGCACCAGCCCGGCGGACAAAGCGAGCACGGCGGCGGCGCCGGAAATGACGAGGAGGCGGCGTTTCTTGCGGGTCATGGCGTCAGCTCTCCAGCCCGAGTTCGCGCGCCAGCGCGTCGATGCGGCCGAGCGCCGCCGTGTCGCTGGCGAAATGGGTGCGGGCCTGGCCGGCGGCGGTCTTCGCCTTGTCCTGCTGGCCGAGCACGGTCCAGGCGCGCATCAGCCGCAGCCAGCCCTCGATATCGTCGCCCTGCTGCGCCAGCCGGGCCTCCAGCCGCTCCACCATGCCGCGCACCATGGCCTCGCGCTGCTCCGGCGTGAGGCTTTCCGCCGCCGCCATATCGGCGGCACCGGGGCCGGGGCCGGCGGCGACCGGAACCGGCGCGCCGACGCGGGCCAGCGCCTCGCGCAGCAGGCCGAGCCACGGCGCATCGGGCGGGGACTGCGCGACCAGCGCGCTCCAGCGCGCCGCCGCCTGCTCTTTCTGCCCGTCCTGCTCGGCGGCGAGGCCGAGGAAATACTGCGCCTTGGGGTCTTGCGGGTCGGCGGCCAGCGCCGCCTCGAATGCCGCCTTGGCCTCGGCGGTCACCACCCCGCCCGCCTGCGCCGTCAGCGCCTCGCCGAGGCCGGTCTCGCGCTGGGCATTGGGGCCGAGAAGGCGGATGGCGTTGGCCCAGGCGCGGGCGGCGTCGTCGAGCCGGCCGATACGGGCATAGATCGGCGCCACCACCTCATAGCCGCGCCCGTCATTCGGGTTGGCTTCGAGATGGCTTTCCACCTTGCGGATGAGAATGGCGATGTCGGACGGGTTGGGCTGCGCCTCCAGCCGCTGCGCCAGCGGCTGCGGCGGGTAGAGCGGCGAACCGAGGGAAAGATACAGCCCGCCGGCCAGCAGCGGCACGCCGAGCAGCGCCACCACGGCGACGACGCGCCGGCGGCGGCCTTCCCCCGAAGCCTCTCCCTCGCTGGCCCGCTCGGCGGTGGCGCGCAGAATGCGCCGTGCCACTTCGGTGCGGGCGGCCTCGCCCTCGGCGGGGGCGATGAGGCCGGCGGCGCGGTCGCGCTCGATTTCCGCCAGCTGGTCGCGATAGACCGCGAGATCGGCCTCGGCCGTGCTGGCGGCGGGCGCCGCCGCGCCGGTGCGCAACGGCCACAGCACCGCCAGAATGGCGGCGCCGGTCATCAGCGAGAAGGCGATCCACAGCAACATTAGCGTTCCTCTAATGCGCTGAGGTAGCCGACCCGACGCCCGGCGCCAATCCGTAACACCCTCAGTCGGATCGCCGCAGGCTCACAGTGCCGCGAGCACGCGGGCCCGGCGGGCCCGCTTTGGCCGGGAGCACGCGCGCCCGGCCTGCGTCACCCCGCCGCGCGGATCAGCCCGAGACGGGCGACCAGGTGCCGTCCGGGTTGCGGCAGGCGGTGCCGCGCGCGGTCTGCGGCTGGCCGTTGATATAGATGGTGTGAGTGAATTCGCGGCACTTGGGCGAGCCGCCGCGCGCATAGCTCGGGCCGGGGACGATGGTGCCATAGGCGCCGCTGTCGCCGCGCCAGCTCACCGGCGCGCCGGGATTGCCATATTCCAGCGCCTGCATTTCGGCCTGCTGTGCCCGCTGCCGGTCCGCCTGGTCGAGCGCATTGCCGATCGAGCCGCCGATCAGGCCACCCACCGCCGCGCCGACGAGCGTGCTGGCGGTATTGTGGCCGACCACCTGGCCGATAATGCCGCCCGCCACCGCACCGACGGCCGCGCCGCCCACGGTGTTCGGGTTTTCCTGCGCGGTGCTGCAGCCCGCGAGGGCGCCGGCGACAAGGCCCACGGCGACGAATTGGTATGCGCGCATGAAATTACATCCTCCAGCTTCGGCACGGCGCCTGTCGCACCAAGGAAGAGAGGAATAGGGCGAAAGCGCGGCCCCGTCACCCCTTTCGCCCCGTCACGCCGCCGGCAGCCGCACCACGCAGCGCAGCCCCCCGAAAGGCGAACGGCCGAGGGTGAGCCGCCCACCATAGAGCCCGACGAGTTCCGCGACGATAGACAGGCCGAGCCCGGAACCGGGCTGCGTCTCGTCCAGCCGCTTCCCGCGCTTCAGCGCCTCGGTCTGCTGCTCCGGCGTCAGGCCGGGGCCGTCATCGTCGATAGTGATGTCGAAATAATCCCGCTCGCCCGCCGCGCCCGGTGCCGCCACCACCGCGATCTCCACCAGCGTGCGCGCCCATTTGCAGCCATTGTCGACGAGATTGCCGAGGATCTCCTCCAGATCCTGCCGCTCGCCGCGAAAGCGCAGCCCGTCCGCCACCTCGGCCTCCACCGCCACGCCCTTGGCGCGGTAGACCTTGGCCAGCGTCGCGGCGATGCGCGCGACAATGGGCTCGACCTCCTCCACCGTGGTGACGACGGAGGCGCGCGCCGCCATGCGGGCGCGTTCCAGATGGTGCGCCACCTGGTCCTTCATCACCTGCGCCTGCTCGGTCACCTTGGCGGCGAGCCCGGCCTCCGCGCCAGAACCCCGCGCCGCCTCGTTCTGCAGCACGGAAATCGGCGTCTTCAGCGCATGGGCGAGGTTGCCGACATGGGTGCGGGCGCGCTCGACAATCTCGCGATTGGTGTCGATCAGCGCGTTGACCTCCGCCGCCAGGGGGGCGATCTCAACGGGGTAGTCGCCCTCGATGCGGTCGGCACGGCCGGTGCGCACCTCGTGCAGCGCGCCCAGCATGCGCTTGAGCGGGCGCAGGCCGAACAGCACCTGAAACACCAGCGTCAGCAGAAAGGCGCCACCGAGAATCGCCAGCGTCACCGCCAGCGCCTGGTCGAAGGCGGCGACCTCCTCCTCGATCTCGCCGGCATCCGCCGCCACCGCCACCGCGTAGCGCCCATCCTCGCCGAGATCGACCACGCGCTCGACAATGCGCAGCCTCTGGCCGGAAGGCCCGTCGGCATAGGCCTCGCGCATGCCGGATACGTCGGTCTCGCCTTCGCGCTGGAACAGCAGCGGCAGCTTGCCCTCGGGCAGCGAGCGCGAGGTCTTCACCTGCGCCGCCGGCCCGTCGGTGCGGGTGATCTGCCAGTACCAGCCGGAAATGGGGAAGTTGAACAGCGGGTCGCCCAATGTCGTCGGCTCCGGCATGGTGCCGGAGGGCGAATTGGCGACATCGGCGACGATGGTCTTGAGATAGACATCGAGCCGCTGGTCGAAGGAGCGTTCCACCGCCGCGCGGTAGACCTGATGCAGCGCGAAGCCGGTGACGGCCAGCACGGCGGCGCTGATCACCGTCGCCGAAACGAACAGGCGCAGCGCCAGCGAGCCGGTGCGCATCAGCGCGGCGCCTCGCGCATGGCCTCGGGCGCGACGAGGAGATAGCCGAGCCCGCGCACGGTCTGGATCACATCCACCTCCAGCTTCTTGCGCAGGCGGCCGACAAAGACCTCGATCGTGTTGGAATCACGGTCGAAATCCTGGTCGTAGAGATGTTCGACCAGTTCGGTGCGCGACACGACGCGCCCGGTATGGTGCATGAGATAGGCGAGCAGCCGGTGCTCATGCGAGGTCAGCTTCACCTGCCGGCCATTCACCGTCACCCGGCCGGAGCGCGTGTCGAGCATGACCGGCCCGCAGGTGAGTTCGCTGGCGGCATGGCCGGCGGAACGGCGCAGCAAGGCGCGGATGCGCGCCAGCACCTCCTCCATGTGGAAGGGCTTGGCGACGTAATCGTCGGCGCCGGCGTCGAAGCCCTGCACCTTGTCGCTCCAGCGGTCGCGGGCGGTGAGAATCAGCACCGGCATTTTCCGCCCCGCCCGCCGCCAGGCCTCCAGCACCGAGAGCCCGTCCATCTTCGGCAGGCCGATATCGAGCACCACGGCGTCATAAGGCTCGGTATCGCCGAGGAAGTGGCCTTCCTCCCCGTCAAAGGCACGGTCGACGGCATAGCCGGCCTCGACCAGCGCCTCATGCATCTGGCGGTTCAGATCGGGATCGTCCTCGACGACAAGCAGGCGCACGGCATTTCCTCACGCACGCCGCGCGGGGGGCACGCGGCGGCCTGAGCATGCCACCGCGCGGGGCATATGTCAGGGGTGGGGTGTGTCACCCCTTCCCCCGCCAGCCGCACAGTTCCCGGCCCACCGCATTATGCGCCTTCACCTGGCGGATGGTGGGGTCAGTGTCCTCCATCGCCCAGCTGATCGGCCGGAAGGCCCCGCACGCGCCCCGCGTCGCGGCGGAAGGTGTCGTCGTCGCGCAGCCGGCGGTCATCAGCGTTAGTCCGATCAGCGTCAGCCCGCGCGCCATTCGCGCGCGCGATCGTCTCCAGCACATCCCGTTCTCCTTGCGCGATACAGGCCGCCCGGCCTTCCCGGTGGCCCTTGAGATAGATCCCGCCCGCCAGCGCGAGCGCGGCGAACAGCAGCGCGGCGCCGCGCCCGAGCGGGCTCGCCAGCAGGCCGAGCAGCGCCGTCACGGCGCCACCTCGCCGGCGCCGATGCGCGCCAGCGCCCCACGCAACGTCAGCGCCACCCCGGCCAGCATCAGCGCCGCGAACAGCCATTTCAGCGGTTCGGCGAAGCTGGCCAGCGGGGCGAGGCGGTCCGCCTGCTCCGCCACGACCGCCCCGAGCACGCCGGCACCGCTGATGAGCCCGCCCGCGCCGTCGGCGGTGCGCGCGAGCCGTGTATCGGCGGGGCGGGCCCGGGCGGCGCCGCCGGTCTCGCGCGCCGGCTCCGGCGTCGCCGCGCCGGCCAGCGCCTTGGCCGCCGCCCGCACCTCGGCGACGCGGCGGGTCCAGCCGGCGCCGAAGGTCGGGAAGGTGCGCAGGCTGCGCAGCATGGCGAGCCGCCGGTCGCACAGCGCGTCGATCAGCTGGGCGGGCGCCCGGCCGTCCAGCGCCACCAGCGTCGCCTCGCCCACCTGACCGTCCGCCGTGACACCGAGCGTGCGCTGCAGCCATTTCGCCGCCTGCGCCGGCCCGGAATTCACCGCCGCGTCGAACAGCGCATAGTCGAGCCCGGCCGGCAGGTCGTCGGCGCGCACCGCGTCCCAATATTGGCGGCGGTAGATCGCCGCCATCTCGTCCGGCGCGATGCGCCGCACCGGGCGCGCGGGCTGGCCATGGCGGCGACGCCAGCCATCATAGACGCGCTGGGTGATGCCCTGCATGGTCGCCCCGCCGGGATCGGCGGGGTGGTCGGCGTAGCCATCCTCATGAACGAGCACGCGTTTCAGCGCCCCGTCGAAGCCCGACGCGGTCATGCATGACTCCACTGCAAAATTTTAGGGGTGATTTCTGGGGATTAACGCTATGTTAACGATCTCGCTACCTGAGCACGGTTGCAAAAATACCCGGATTCCAAGACCCTTTTTGAGAATGGCTGGCTACCGGCAAGGGGCACCTCACGGCATGGCAACAGAAGATCGACTCGTTGAAGACCTGCGGGGCATTTTCGATGAAGCCCGCCGCAGCTCCGGTCAGGTGCAGGCGGAAGCGTTGCTGGCTGTCGCGCCGGTGGTGCTGAAGGCCAGCGAGTCCGAGCGCGGCGTGGCCTATATGCGCGACCGTCTGACCCCCGAGAGCTACCGCGCCATCTGCCGCGCCATTGGCGACGAGCTGGACCGGCTCAATGCCGAGATCGACCGGCTGAAGCGATTCGAGAAGATCGCCGGCGTGGTCGAGAGCGCCAAGCGTCGAATCACCGCGCGGCCGACCATCGTTACCAAGCCGACGGTGACGGCCGCCGTGAAAGCCGCCGCCGGCGCCTCGGCGCTTGGCGAGGCCGGCCCGGTCGCGCCGGCTGCGCTTTTCGGCCCGCCGGCCCCCGCCCCGGCGTCCACGCCGAAGGCGCTCGGCCACCGCTTCACGCCCGCCGCCGAATAGCCGTCAGATTTCCGCGGCAGGCCAACCCTCGCCGGGCAGCGTCTCGACTTTCGCGGCGTGCTCCTGCGCCGTGAGCAATCGCTCATAATCCGCCGGCGGCATGTCGATCTGCGCCTCCTGCGGCGCCGGTGGTAGGCGTAGCGCCGCCCACCCGTCGACCGGGTGCGCGACGACGTCCCACAGGCGAAACGTGCCGCGCGCCTGATAACCGCTGTCGAGCCACGCCTGTTCGCTGCGCGCCAGCGCCGCCGCCGCCGTCGGAAAAACCAGATAGCTGACGGTCATGGCGCTCATAGCATCACCTGGACCTGCGCGGCGTCGAGCGCCGCCATGTCGAGCGCCGACTGCGCCAGCGCCAGGGCGGCAATGCCACCCGTAAGGTACGCGCCGCCGGAGGTGGTCGCCCCGACGCGGATATTGGCGGCCTGATTGGTGTCCGGCGTTCGCTGCGCCGGAGTCAACGCACTGTTCACCGGCAGTGCGCCGTTGATCGCAAGGTCGAGCGCGCCTTCCATATGGCGGCCACGCGCGACGAGGCGGTTCCAGGACCCTGACGCCACTGCGGCCGTCGAGGTGGCGGGCGAACTTGCGTCCGCCGTGCGCATCTGGGCACTGATCGCCATCGTCGTTCCCCCGATATAGCCGCGAACACTGCCCACCGTCGAAGTGATGGGGTAATAAAGCAGGACCTGCGTGCCGCCCGTGCCGGCGATGCGCGCGATGACGGCATAGGTCAGTGCAGGCTGGTTGCGCGAAAATTCCACCGAGTTCTGGATGTCGAGATACTGCGCGCCGGAGAAGGCCAGGCAGGGGCGGCCATTGGGGCCGACATCGAGCACGCCGGCATTGACGATACGCGGCTGCGCCGCGCCGGCCGTCTGCACGGCGTCGCGGCCGCCCCCCGTCTGGTCGTACCACCGCGTGGCATAGGCGCTGGCGGCACCGGCAAAGGCCAGCAGCGCGCCCGTGTCGAGCGCGCCGGACCCGGTGAAGCCGATATCGGCCTCGCCGCCATCGCTGCCGCGGCGCACCCGCAGGCAGGGCCCGCCATGGGCGGAGAGCAGCCGGCTCAGCCCGAAGGTCGCGTAAAGCTGACCGGCGAACCCCTCCAGCGGCGCCACAATCCCGTGAGCGCGACGGCGACGCCGGAGATCGAGGCTGAATCCGAAGCTCGCCATCTCAGTCCACCCGATGGATGACGAGCCCGGCGGTCGTGCCCGTCGCCAGCACCCGCCGCACCAGGAATTCCAGCACGCTCACCTGCCCGGCCGGCAGCGGCAGGGTCAGCGGCGCGTCATCCGCCGCGTCGACGGGCAGGATGCGGACTTCTGCGTTCGCCAGCGTGGCCGGCACGAACACACGCAGCCTTCCATAACGCGACAGGTCGGTCGCATCGTTGGGCGTCACCAGCGCGCCGGCGCGGCCGAGCGCGGCGGGAGAGAGGGCGCGGCGGTGCCAGGGGTCCTTGGCGGCATCATAGGGCATGGGTCGCTCCCGGAGATCAGAGGGTGAAGGCGAGATAGGAGAGGACGAGGCGCACCCGCCCGCCGGTGAAGCTGCCGCCCAGCGCGGTGATGCGCAGCGGCGTGTCGGCATAGAAGGCCTGCGGGCCGATCACGCCGATATTGCCGGCGCCGGCGGCGATGCTCAGAAGCCCGCCGAATTTCGCGGTCTCGCCTGCTATGCCGACCTCATAGGCGGTCGCGCCCGTCACCGCCGCCACGGTGCGGCTGGCCACGGCAAGGACGATCGCCCGGCTGGGAATGAGGAGCGTCGAGGCGACGAAGGCCCCCGCGAGCGTCACCTCCTCCTCCGCCATGCGCAGGGTGGCGGTGGCGCCGGAAGCCGTGAATGCCAGCGCCTCGCGCCAGGCGGTGCCGTCGAACAGCAGGCTGCGGGCCTCGCTCACCACATAGGCGCGCCAGCCCGCACGCGGGGCGAGGAAGCGCCAGCCGGAATCGTAAAGCGCGATCTCGCCCTCATGGCCGGCGAAAGCGCCGCTGGCACCGGGCGCCACCAGATGCCGGTCGCCCGGCAGCGGGCTGGCGGGCGGGGCGGTGCGGGTGCGGTCGAGCACGGCGAGCTGCGTCGCCGCGTCGAGCAGCATCAGCGCCTCGTTGTGGGTCACATGCTTCTGCGCCTGCGCCGCCGCCAGCAACGGCAGCGCGAGGAGCGGCGTCGTCTCGCTCATGAAGGCCTCCTGTCGGGAGAACGGAAATCAGCTGCGCAGCCGCGCGGTCAGCGCCGCGCCGGCGCCGACCTCGGCGGAGAGCTGGGCGATGCGGACATCGAGAAAAGGTTGGGCAGCGCCGAAATCGGCGATCTCGTCGGCGCTCGCATAGAGAACGGCCGGCGCGGAAACGGTGAAGCGGCGCTTCACGGCGTCGCCGCTCAGAATCTCAACCGCATAGGCCTCGCTGGTCTCGCCGAGCGGCACCTCGACCAGATCCCAGGAATCGCCGCCCGCACGCGTGCGCCGCGTCCAGCTCAGTGTCACGCCGGCGGGGCCACGACGGGCGCGGGCATGCACCGGCGCGAAGGGACGCAGCGCCTCCGGCCCGAGCGTGGCGGCGATCTCGGTCACGGCCTCGTCGCCATGGTCGCGGTCGGCCCCGCCGATGCGGTAGGTGACGGCGCGGCCGATCATGTCGAGCCCGCTCGCGACCGGCACCAGATTGGCGTCGATCTTCATCAGCCTTGTTCCCGCCGGCCAGTCCGCCGCCGCCCGCGCCTCGGTGCCGAGCTGACCCCGCAGCAGGCCGGAGAGCCGCCAGCGGGAACTGCCGACCAGTTCGGCCTCGGTGAACTGGATCACCTCGACCGCGCCCGAGGGGTCGATCAGCGCCAGCGCATTGGCCCCGCCGAGCACGGCTTCCGCGCTGGCCCCGGCGAGCAGCCCGCCATCGAGCTCGACCTCAAGGCTCGCCCGCTGCCAGCGCCAGAGCGGGCCGGCGGGCAGCGCTTCCAGCGTTTCCCCGGTCACCGCCGCCGCCGAAAGTGTCGCCACCGGCTCGAAGCTGCCGCCATCCACCGCCCGCCAGACGGTGAGGCTGCCCGGCCACGGCGTGACGAAGGCGCCGAGCCAGGCCAGCACCGGCGCGCCCTCCCCACCCGCCAGCGGCACGCTGATGAGATGCACCAGCGCCGGCCCCTCGCCGCCCGGCAGTTCGACCTCGCCCGCCGGCCCCTCGCGCACCGCGAGGGCGAACACCGCCGGGTCGATGCTGCGCGCATTGACGAGGCGGGTGCCGCGCTCCTCGATGGAGACGATCTCCATCAGCCGCGCCCGCCCGTCGCGTTCCAGCCGCACCAGATCGCCCGGCTCCAGCGCGAGGCGCGAGGGCGGCAGCGTCAGGCTTAGCGTCTCGCGCCCCGCCCATGTGTCCTGCAACCACCGGTCGGCGAGGCCGGCGGCAAGGCCGGGATCGGCCACCATGGCGATGTCCATGCCGGTTTCCGCCCGCGCCGCGCCGGCCAGACGGCGCGAGACCGCGGTGGCGCGGCGGTAATCATTCGTGCCGTCGATGAAGCCGAGCGTGGCCGAGAGCGGCAATTCGCCCTCCGCCGCCCGCACCAGCGACGGGGCGGCGATGCCCTCGCCGGTGGCGATGTCGTCATCGGTCAGCACCTCCCGCACCCGCCCGCCGCGCGGGGCGAGCGCGAGGGCGCCGCCGCGCTCGACGAGGTCGAAGGCAAAGGCCCGCGCCAGCGGCTCCAGCGCCGCCCGCGCCGTCATCGGCCGGTCGACGACATAGCCGTCGATGATGCCGCGCAGTTCGCCGGTCGCAATGTCCGGCACGCCGAAATCCGCCGCCAGCGCCTGCGTCAGCTCGGCCAGAGGCGCGGCGCCCAGCCGGCCGGTGAGCCAGTGGCCGGTCTGCCAGTTGGCCCCGTCCGCCCACACATGTGTGGCATTGGGAAACACGGGAAACGGCCGCGCGTCCCAACTCCACAGATGGATCGCCGCCGGGTCGATCATTCGTCCGCCCGGCAGCGCCGGGGCCGGCGGGTTCAGCGCCGTGGAGGCGGAGAAGCCGGCCAGACTCACTTCGAGATGCCGGCGCTGGATCAGGTCGTCGCGCGCGCCGGTGGAAAAGGGCGGCAGCCCGCCCTCCGTCGATTTCGGGTCGGGAAAGGCGCTCGGCCGGTTGGCGCCCTTGTCCACCGCCGGGCAGCCGATCTCGGTCAGGCGCACCGGCTTGGAACCCGGCACCCAGGCCGTCGCGCTCGCCTGCCGCACCCCGCCGACGCGCTCGTGATGCGCGTGGCTCCACCAGCCGGCGAGGTCCTTTTGGCGAAACACCCACGCCTCGCCATAGGCGCCATCGGTGATCGGGGCGCGCGCCTGCGCGGAGCGGGCGGCGTCATCCGGGTAATACCAGTCGAACGCCTCGCCACCGTTGAGATTGCCGGCGAGATAGGCGCGGTCATGCCCGCTCTCATGCGCCTCGGCGTCGAGATGCGCGTCGCCCTCGCGCCAGTCGGCCAGCGGCGGATACCAGTCGATGCCGATGAAGTCGAGCGCCGGGGAGGCCCAGAGCGGGTCGAGCGGAAAGCGCAGTTCTGCCCCGCCGTCGCGCACATGCGCGCCATATTCCGTCCAGTCGGCGGCATAGCCGATCTGCGTGCCCGGGCCCAGCATCGCCCGCACCTCGCCCGCCAGCGCGGCGAAGGCGCCGGCGGCGGGGTAGACGCCCGGCGCGGCGCGCACGCGGGTCAGCGCCGCCATTTCCGAACCGATGAGGATCGCCTCCACCCCGCCGGCGAGCTGCGCCAGCTTGGCGTAGTGCAGCACCATGCGGCGCAGCGTCCATTCCGCCGGGCCGGCATAGGTGACCTGGCCGAACGATGCGCCGAACTGCGCGGCGGTGGCGGTGCCGAACAGCGCCGCCACCTGCGCCCCCGCCGCCGCCGTGCCGTCGGGCGAGCCGGCCACACCGGGCGCGGGGTGGCAGGTGATGCGCCCGCGCCAGGGATGGGCCGGCTGCATCGCCCCCGGCGCATAGGGGTCGGGCAATGTGTTGCCGGCGGGAATGTCCATCATCACGAACGGGTTCAGCGTCACTTTGAGCCCGCGCGCCTTCAGTGCCTGAAGCGCGGCGATCACGCTGGAATCGGAGGGCGTGCCGCCATAGGCGGGCTTGCCCTCATACTGGCTCACCAGCGCCGCCGTGCTGCGGGTCTGCCCCGCCACCTGCCACGCCAGAGGAAAGATGCCGATCTGCGTCGGCTTGCTGCGCCGCTCCACCGCCGGGCGGATCTGGCACTGGCCGGCGCGCAGATCGGTGCCGAACCAGGTGACGACCAGCGCCACCCGTTCGAGATTCGGGCAGGCGGCGAGCAACTGGTCGAGGCTCGCGGCAACATCGCTGGCATGGGTGCTGACATGCCGGTTTTCCAGCTGGTAGACGCCCGGCCGGTCGACCCGCAGCACCTCGCGCGGCTCATAGCCGAATTCGGTGGCGCCGGGGATCAGCGTCACCGCCCGCACCGCATTCTCCAGCGCCCCCACCGCCCGCTCGACCTCGACGGAAATCTGCGGCAGACGGTTGCCGAAGCGGGCGAGCGGCAGGCGCTCGAAGACGAGATAGGCGAGGCCGCGATAGGCCGGCGCTCCCGGCTCGCGCGCCTCGATCAGCGGATCGGGCAGCTGGTCCTCGCCCCCGCGATGCAGCCGCACATTCAGCGCGCGGGTGTCGAGCAGCCTTCCATCGGCCCAGATGCGGCCGATCCGCGTCACCGGACCCTCGCACAGGCCGACGGCGAAGCTGCCGAAATAGCTGTAGGTGGTGGTGCTGGCGCCGCCGGCCATTCCCCCCTTGCCGCCGGAAGCCTGCGTCTGGGTGGACACCACCTCCTGCACCGGCGCCGCCCAGATCACCTGGCCGGAAAGCCGCGCCCGCCCATAGAGCCGGGGCAGCGCCGCCCCTTCCGTGGAGGTCATGGTACCGAATTCAGCGAGGCGCGGCCCTTGCGTGCGCTGGCCGGGGTTCAGCACCAGGCTGTCAATGGCCGAGCCGCCGAGCGCGCCGAGCGCCCGCCCGGCCAGCGCGCCCACCGGCCCGAACAGCGCCCCGCCGATCGTCCCGCCCAGCGCGCCGAGAATGAGTGTGGCCATAAGGGGCTCCGATCGTTGGAATGGCGCCTGTCGGCGCCTCTTTGCGCTAGGTCTGGCGAGGGCCCGCTTCGCGCACCCTCATGGCCGGGCGTGACCCGGCCATGAGGGTGCGGGCCCCGGCCCTCACACGCCGGGAAAGGCGAAGGCGAAGGCCAGCCGGCGGCGCCACCAGGGGGCGAGGAACACCTCCGCCACCGCCGCCCCGTCATGGGCGTGCACCATCCGTTCGGGCGTCACCAGCAGCGCCGCGTGCTTGGCGGGAAAGCCCTCGCGCCAGCGGAACAGCAGCACATCGCCGGGGGCGATCGCCTCCAGCTTCACGGCGCGCATGTGGCGCCCTGCCGCCTCTGCCATCTGTTCGGCCTTCGTTGCTTCCGCCCAGTCCGGCGCATAGGCCGGCAGGTCCTGCGGCTCCGGCCCCAGCACGGCCCGCCACACGCCGCGAATGAGGCCGAGGCAGTCCGCGCCCTGCCCCTTCAGCGAGGCGCGGTGGAGATAGGGCGTGCCGATCCATTCCCGCGCCTCGGCAATCGCCTGTGCGCGCACATCCCCCTCGCCCATCACGGCCTCCCCGGCGTCGCCACCCGCAGCACCGCGTCATTGCCCGGCATATGCGGAAAGCCGCGAAAATTCAGCGTGTTGGCAAAGCGGTCGCGGCAGGTGGCGAAGCTCTTGTCGCAGCCGGCGGTGACGGTGAAGCCATCGCCAGGGGCCAGCACGGCCGGCGGGCGCTGCCACAGTTCCAGCCGCACCGCGCTGGCGCTCACGCTGTGCGCCTTCACCTCGGTGGCGAAGCCGGCAGCGGCGCCGCTGGTGACGACGAGCCGTCCCTGCGTGAACCAGCCGGCCGCATAGGCGCCGAGCCCTTCCGCCACGATCAGCCCCGGCGCCTCCGCCGCGCCCACCGTGCCATGGCCGGCGAACGCCGGCGCGGCCAGCGCGATCCGGCAGCGGCCATCGCCCAGATCGGCGTCGCAGCCGGCGGTGAACAGCCGCCCGCGCACCACATTCAGCGCGGATGAGAGGCCGCGCAGTTCGGCGGTGAAGCTTCCCTCGCTGCGCCGCACCTCGCCCAGATGCGCCCGGCGCAGCAGCAGGAAGCTCGCCGGCGCCGACCAGTCGGCGAGGATCAGCTCGATCCCCGCCCCGTCATAGCGCCCGGCGTCGAGATCGGCGTCGTCGATCAGCTCCGAGGTCAGCGCCGCCGCCATCTCGCCGCCGCCCACCGCAAAGCCCTGCGCCGCCGCATCCTCGCTGCCGGAAACGCCGGCGGCGGCACGAAACAGCGTGCCGTCGACGGTGAGGTCCTCGTCATGCTCGGTGAGCGCGATCACCGCGCCGTCGCGGCGTGTGATCCGCCAGCAGCGCGCCAGCGTCGTCACCCCGCCCGCGAGCGACGCGGCGAGGCCTTCGGGCAGTTCCCTCACGGCCGTATCTCCACAATGGGAATGCGCGGGATCGCCCCCGCCTCGAAGGCGGAGAGGTTCACTTCGAGAAAATCCGTGTCGAAGCGCACCGGCACGTCGAACAGGAAGCCGGCGGTGACATTGGCTCCCAGCGCCGGCACATGGCCGGGCAGGAAGGTGATGAGCCCGGCCGCCGCGTCGAGGGTGAAATGCGTGCCCGCCACCCGCTCCGCCCCGTTCACCGCCACCCGCACCGAGCCGGCGACCGGCTTGGCGATGGGGCGCTGATAGGGCGCATGCGCCCCGCCATAGGTCTTCACCAGCGGAAACTGCGCGCGCGCCCCGGTGCCGCTGCCCAGCAGCTGATCGAGCGGCGTCACCGCCGCCCCCGGCGCGCCGGAGGCATGGTCGAGCCGGTCGCGCCAGCGAAAGCCGAACAGCCGCCCGCGCCGCTCCTCGAAAAAGGCGACGACGCTGGAGAGCTGCGCCAGCGAGGTGACGCCATAGCCGGCATCCCAGCGCCGGCGGGAATGGGCGAGCCGCGTGTTGCGCTCCTCGCGGCCGGTAAGCGTGGTGACGATTTCCGTCGCCCGCTCCGGCCCGCCCGCTGCGCCGAGCGCGATGTCGAGCGGAAAGAGCGCTTCGTGAAAGCCGGGCATCTACAGGCTCCTTTCCCCGCGCGCCACGGCGCGGGCGATCAGGCCGGCGAGATAGGCGTCGGAGCGGCGGAAGGCGCCCGGATCGGGGGTGGTGACATTCACCGTCACCTGCGTGGCGCGCCCGCCGCCCTGTGCGGCGACGCCGAGCCGGCCATCGGCCCCGCGCGCCAGCGGCAAAATCGCCTCCGCCCCGCGCTCGCCCATCAGCCCGAGCCCATTGCCGGCCATGGGGAAATAGGTCGGCGCCGCCACCACCCCGCCGCGGGCGAAGGGGGTGACGCCGCCGTGCTCGAACGCCGCCCCCTTGGCGAAGCCCGAAAGACCGCCAAGCGCGCCGCCGAGCGCCCCTTGCAGCAGGCCGGAAACGCCCTGCTCCAGCGGCTTGAAGGCGATGTCGAGCGCCAGCGAGGACAGCCGGCCGGCCAGCGAGCGCAGCACATCGTCGGCCTCGCGGCCCTTCAAGGTGGCGCCGGTCAGCGCGTCGCCCACCGCCCGGCCGAAGCCGCGCGCCAGCCGCTCGGCTTCCGCGATCTCGCGCTGGAAGGCGCTGGTATCGGCACGGATATCGACCGTCAGCCCCTCGTCGAACACATCCATGTCGTCCGCGGCCATCCTGCCCTCCTGTGTGAAATGCTTCCGTGTCCCGGCCCAGCGCAGGCGCAGGCGCCGCGTCGGCCCCTCGCGCCCTCAGGACCGGGCTTGACCCGGCCACCCCGACTTGGCGCCGGGATCGGACGGGCTGCGCTGGGTCCCCGGGTCACGCCCGGGGATGAGGGCCCGTTTGGCCTCCTCGCACCCTCAGGGCCGGGCTTGACCCGGCCACCCCGACCTGGCGCCGGGATCGGGCGGGCTGCGCGGGGGGGCCCGGGTCACGCCCGGGGATGAGGGCACGCGCGGCGAGACGGCGCCCCCTCAGTCCGGGAACCGCGCCATCAGCGCGGCGAGGCCGGCGCGGTCGAGCGGCGCCCGCGCCGGCCCGGCAAAGGCGCGCAGCGCGGCGGCGAGTTCGCGCGGCGTCATCCGCCAGAAGGCAGGTGGCGACAGGCGCAGCCGGCCGAAGCCAAACGCCATCGCCTCCGCCCAGGGGAAGGGCGGGACGCCCTCCCCGGGAAAGGGCGGGACGCCCTCCCCGTCGGGGCGAGACGGGGCGCCTATCCCCCCGCCTCCGGAGGATCGGGCAAAGGGCGGGAGGTGCGTTCCCCCTCCCCGTCGCCGCCAAAGGTGGCGGCGATCAGCGCGCCGACGATCCGCGCGAAGCCCGCCGCCCCGCCCGGCGTGGTCATGCGCGCCACCTCCGCCTCGGTGACGGTCTCCCCCGCCCCGCGCAGCCCGGCGGCGATCAGGCGGATGGCGTCGCGCGCGGCGAGGCGCCCCTGGGCGAAGCGCCCGGTGAGCGCCACCAGATCCTCGGCGCCGAAAGCGTCCTCCAGCTCGGCCAGCGCGCCGAGGGTGAGCACCAGCGTGCGCCGGCGCCCGTCGAGTTCGGCGGAAATCTCGCCGCGATGGCGGTTGGCCATGTGTGCTCCTTCCTGAGGGCTGAAGCTGACGCGAAAACCCGCCCCTCATCCCCGGGCTTGACCCGGGACCCCAGCCGGCCCCTGCGCCGGTCGAGGTCTGGGTGGCCGGGTCAAGCCCCGTCCTGAGGGAGATGGGGGACGCCCCTCACAGCGCGGCGAAGGTGATCTCCCCCGCGCTTTCCAGCGCGATGTCGAACGTCACCTCGCGGTCGTGCTCGCCGGCGAATTCCAGGCTCGTGATCTGGAACGGCCCGGCCAGCGTGCCGAAATCCGGCACCACGATCTGCGCGCTGCGCAGCGTGCCGTCGAAGAAGCTCTGGCGGATCAGCGCGTCCGACGCGCCATCCTTGAACACGCCGGAGCCCGCCACCGAGGCCCGCTTCACCCCGGCGCCAGCGAGCAGCTCGCGCCAGCGCCCGGCGCTCTCGGCATGGGTCACGTCCACTGCCTCGGCATTGAAGGCGATCTGCCGCGAACGCAGCCCCGCCACGGTGACGAAGGCCGTGCCGTCATGGATCTTCAGGAGAAGGTCCTTGCCCTTCTGCGCCGCCATAGGCCGCTCCTTTGCTTGCGATTACGTATGTTTGACGGTATTCAGAGATGGTTAACCCTTGGGAACTACACTCACCCCCATTCAGGACTGCGGATGAGGTCGCGATGACTTCGCATCTTGAATCCGCAAACGCCGCCAAGTGACTTCATGTTCTGATTCAACTTCAGGCGGATTCGTGAGTCGTCTGAATCGTTTGCGCGGCTTTCTTCGCGGCTTTGCCAAAAACACAATCCGATTTTCACGCCCGGCGCGGCCGGGACGGCGCCCATGCCGCCCGCCTTCTCACATTCCGATTCAACCCGGCGCGGATTCCTGAGTCGGCAGAATCACTTGTGTACAAATGCTGCCGGCGCCCCGTCACGCCGGCTCGGTCACCGCGCGGAAGCGCAGCAGCGCGCGATAGGTGCGCCCGCCCGGCTCGCGGCGGATGTCCGCCGAGGTGAACCGCAGATTGACCAGCACGTGCCCGTCGAGGACGAGCGGCGCATCGTGCAATGCCTGCTGCACCAGATGCGCCAGCTGGTGCGCCTCGGCATGCCCGCCCTGGCGCGACCAGCAGGCGAGGTTCAGCCGGTGCTCGGCCCCCGCCTCGGTGGCGGTGGACCCGTCGCTCACCTGCGCCTCGCCCAGCGTCACATAGGGAAAGGCCGGGCTGGCCGGGGGCAGGTCATGGATGCGGCCTTCGCCGAGCGCGGCGGTCAGCACCGCGTCCGTGGCAAGCGCAGCGTGGATCGCCCGGCGCAGCGCCACCGCCGGCGCCATCCCCCCGCTCATCGCCGCCTTCCCACCGCAGCGGCGGGCATCAGTTGCGCCAGCCGGCGGCGCAGCGCCTCCAGCCCGCGCAGGCGCGTTGCGAACTTCATGGCGTCTCCTCCCGGCAATCGCAGATGAGAAAGCGCCCGCGCCCGTCCGGGTCGCTCACCGCCTCGACAAGGAAGCGGCGGGCGCCGAGCCGCAGCCGGTCGCCCGGCTGAACCGTGGCGGGCGCGCGCAGCGTGACGGTGTGGGCGAGCACCGCGCCGGGCCGGTCGGCAATGTCCGCCGCCGCGCCCCGCGTCGCGATCGCGCCCCACAGACTGTCGACGGCGAGGAAGCTGCGGGTGACGCCGCCCATGCCATCCGGCATCTCCACCGGCGTTTCCTGCACCAGCCGGTGCCGCAGGCCCCCGATGCCGCTCATAGCCGCGCCACCCGGAACGGCGCCACCAGCGCGTCGAGCCGGGCGGGAAAGGCCGCACCGGCCCCGGCGACATCGCGGTGCTCGTAGAAATGGGCAAGAACCACCCGCACGGCCTCGATCAGCGGCGAGGGCACATGGTCCGCGTTCGGCCCATGGCCGGCGGTGATGTCGAGCGCGATGCCGGCGAGCGGGCGCGTCGGGTTGGGCACGCCCCCCCGCGCGACCCGGATCAGCCCCGGCAGCCGCGCCGTGTCGAGCGTGAAGGCGTCGAGCGGCAGCGCCGTTTCGGTGCCATCGGCGGCGATGAGGCGGGCGGCGGTGAGCGCTTTGAGCGGGTTCGCCGGCACCGGGATCAGGCCGGAAGCGGGCCAGGCATCGCGCATGAGCCGCCAGCTCTGCTCGATCAGCACACGCCGCGTCAGCGCCTCGACGGTCGCCCGCGCGGCGGTGATGAGCGAGGCGATCAGCGCGTCCTCGGCGCCATGGTCGACGCGCAGATAGGTCTTGGCCTCGGCGAGCGTCAGCGGCTCGACCGTGGGCCCGGCGAGAAGGATCGCGGGCATGGTGCCTCTCTGGGTGAAGGGGGTTCGCGATTGACGTTGCGGCCGGGCACCGCCACAACGGCGCGCCCTTGTCTGGAACGAGCCGATGCGCTTCCTCATCTCCGCCGTCCTCGCCGCTCTCGCTCTCGCCACTCCCGCCCGCGCCATTGTCGGCGGCGGGCCGGCGGACCCGACGCTGGCGGCGGAGACGGCGATGATCGTGTCGACGCGCGGGGCCACCTGCACCGGCGTGGTGCTGGGGCCAAGCGTGCTGCTCACCGCCGCCCATTGCGTCGAGCCGGCGGCGGACTATGCGGTGGTGGTGTTCGAGGCCGGCACGCCGCGCCTCATCCCGATCGACCGGAAGGCGGTGCATCCGTCCTTCGACCCGAACTCGTTCGAAACGCGCCGCCCGACGCCGGACCTCGCTCTGGTGCGGCTGGCCGAGCCGCTGCCCGCCCCCTTCCGCCCCGCCGCGCTCAGCCGCGAGGTGGCGCTGCCGCCCAAGCGCACCGCCTTCACCCTCGCCGGCTATGGCGTGACCAAGGACGGCGACGGCAAGAGCGCCGGCACGCTGCGCGCCGTCACCCTGCCCAGCATCGGCACGACGGGCGGCATCATGGTCCGCCTGTCCGACGGCGCCGCCAAGGGCGGCTGCACCGGCGACAGCGGCGGCCCGGTGCTGATCGACGGCGTGGTCGCCGGCATTATCGGCTGGTCGACGGCGGCGGGCGGGGCGCGCGGCTGCGGCGGCGTCACCGGCGCCACGCTCATCGGCCCGCAGCGCGCCTGGATCGACGCCACGCTGCGGGGGATCGGTCGCTAGCGATTAGGATCGCGTACGATCTTATCGCTTGCGCCCTTAGGCACGCCGGCGCGCCTCTGCCAGAGCCAAACACGCAGTTTTTATTGCACTGGCGCAATCTTATCGGCGCCTTATCGCAACTGGCCATGCGCCAATGCCGGAACTAGCTTCTTCTCATGAACGGCGCGGCCGACACGGGCCGCCCACCCACACTTCGGAGAAGAGCAAAATGAACAAGATCCTCATCGCCGCCGTCGCCTTCGCCACCCTCGGCGCCGTGGGCGCCCAGGCCGCCGATGGCCGCGACGCCAGCACCTATGAGCGCGCCACCGCCGTGCAGGCGGAAGCCGCCGCCCCGGTCGTCGAGGGCCGCAACGCTGCGGTCGCGGTGCCCGCCACCTCCGACGCCTACATCAAGCAGGCGGTCGAGGCGAACGCCCGCTCGACCAACTGATCTCCCGCTTACCCGTAAGGCCGGCGCCCCCAGGTGAGCGCGCGCCGGCCGCTTTTCAAGGAGTATCGACCATGAACAAGATCCTCATCGCCGCTGTTGCCTTCGCCACTCTCGGCGCTGTGGGCGCCCAGGCCGCCGGCCGTGACGCCACCATCTATGGCACCCACCCGGCCCCGCAGGTGCAGAGCCAGACCGCGCAGCCGGTCGTCGAAGGTCGCAACGCCACTGTCACGCTGCCGACCGTTTCCGACGGCTATATCAACCAGTCGGTCGAGGCCAACGCCCGTTCGACCCACTGAGCGTGCCGGACCAACTTCCCGAGACTGACCGTCTCCCTTGGGGCGCCCCTCACCGGGCGCCCCTTTTTTGTGCCCGACCGCTCAGGCGGCGAATTTCAGCAGCTTGATGGCGTCGAAATCCTGCACCCCGCCGCCGACCCGCTTGGTGGTGTAGAACAGCACATAGGGCTTGGCGGAATAGGGGTCGCGCAGCACCCGCACCCCGGCGCGGTCGACCACGAGATAGCCGCGGCGGAAATCGCCGAAGGCGATGGAGAGACTGCCCGCGCCGATGCCCGGCATTTCCTCCGCCTCATGCACGGGAAAGCCCATCAGGCTGGGCGGCGCGCCCGGCCCGCTGGGCGGGGCCCACAGATACTGGCCGTTCTCGTCCTTCAGCTTGCGCACCGCGCCCTGCGTGCGCCGGCTCATCAGGAAGGCGCCGTTCTGCCGGTAGCCGGCCTTCACCGCATAGACGAGGTCGACCAGCGGGTCGGAGGGGCTGGCGGCGGGGAAATCGCCGGCGGCGCCGGTGGCGAGGAAGCCGAGCTTGCCCCAGGCCCAGGCGTTTTCCGCCACCGTGTCATAGGCGAGGAAGCCCTTCGGCTTGCCCACCCCGTCGCCGGTCACGAAGGCCGTGCCTTCCTGCGCGGCGAAGGCGGCCTCCACCTCGATGGCGAGCCATTCGTCGATATTGACAGCCGAATCGTCGAGCAGAGTCTGCGTCGCCGCCGGCATGGCGTAGAGTTCCATGGCGGGAAAGGCGATCTCGTCCAGCACCGGGCTGGCGGTCTGGCCGCGCGCGCCGGTTTCCGCCACCCAGCCCACCGCCGGGCCGGAGGTCATGAACGGCTTCTTGTAGGTGCCGGCGGAAATCACCCGCACATCGGCGATGGCGCGGATCGGCGAGAGCGCCGTGAGCCGGCGGCCGATCTCGCGCTCGGTCTCGTTCGGCACGGTGTAGCCGCCATCCGCGCCCACCCCGGCGGAAAGCGCCTTGGCCTCCAGCCGCTTCAGCCCCGCCGCCTCGCCGGTGCGGACATAGGAATCGAACGCCGCCTTGTGCTCGCGCGCGGCGAGGTCGGCCACCAGGTCGCCGCCCCCGCCCAGCGCCGGCCGGCGGGCTTTCAGCACCAGCTCGTCGATCAGCGCCTTCTGCGCGTCGAGCGCGGCATTGATGCGCGCCACCCTGTCGTCGGCGACGATATCGCCGCCGCGCCGCTCCAGCGCGCCGAGCCGCTGGTCGTTGGCGTCCTTGAACGCCTCGAAGGCGCTCATGAACTCCTCGAAGGCGGCCGAGACTTCCGGGCCGGCGGACTTGCATTCAAGGGCGGATTTGCATTCCAGTGCGGGCATGCTGGGTTCCATGTGGCTCATGTCCTGTTCAAAAGAAGCGTCGTCATCCCGGCCGCAGGCGCAGCCGGAGAGCCGGGATCGTGAGAGGGGTTAGCGATCCCGGGTCGGTCCTGCGGACCGTCCGGGATGACGGAGGGAATCGAGGCTTGCGGAATCCCCCGTTCCCCGGACCAGCCGCGCGCCGCGCGGCGCCGATCCGGGGCCCAGCGGGAAACTCTGCGGCCGAGACCCCTTCGCTGGGTCCCGGCGTTGCGGGCGACCATCCTTCGAGGCTCGCTTCGCTCGCACCTCAGGATGACGGCGCCCGTGTTGCAGACGCCTCGTCATGCTGGGGTGCCGGCCGCAGCCCGGCCTCGAAGCACGCAGCCCCTAACGGCCAGACCCTTACGCCAGCACCGGCCTCAGCCCGGGCTGGCCGCGCAGGCGGCGGGCGCCGCGGCGGATGGTGCCCGCGAGCGTGTCGCCGGCCCGCTTCACCGAGGCGATGCGCGCATCCGGCTGCATCGGGAAGGTGACGATCGACACCTCCCACAGATCGATGCGCGAGAGCCGGCGCACCCTTGTGCGCGGATCGGTGCGGCCCTCCACCGTGCGGAAGCCGATGGAGAGCCCGTCAATCGCGCCGGCGCGCATCAGCGCCAGCACCTCGCGGGCGCGGGCCACATCCAGCGTGAGCTGGCCCTTCACATAAAGCCCGACCGAATCCTCGGCGAGGCTCAGCCAGCTTCCGATCGGCTCGGCCGGGTCGTGCTGGAACAGCAGGCGCACCCCGCCCGCGCCGCGCTCGGCCAGTGAGCGGGAAAATGCGCCGGGCAGGATCAGGTCGCGGCCAAGATCGACCCGGCCGAACACCGCCGCATAGCCCTCGAAGCCTCCATCGGGGGCGATGTTCGCCAGCGCGCCCGCAAAGGGGCCGGTTTCGGCCTTGGTCTGCAGCGGCCGGGCGCCGCGGGGAGACGGCACATGGACAAGGAAGCCGCTCATGCGCCCTCCCCTTTTCCGGCGTCGGCCGCGCCTGCCCGGCGCGTGGCGGCGGCGCGTTCCAGCTTGCCGAGCGTGCGGCCGAACTGGCGAAACACCTGCGGCGCCTGGCCGGCGCGGTCGGGTGCCGGCAGGCGGGGGCCGAACCCGTTGAAGCGGCCGGGCAGGAAGGCCCGGATGCGCGGCGTCGAACTCATGTCTCATCTCCCAACAGGGCGTTGAAGCGCGCGATCTCGCGCACGAAATCGTCGAAACGGCGCACCGCGCGGCCCAATTCCCGCAGCGCGACGGCGGCGAGCACCGAGGCGCCCAGCGCCCACATCAGCAAAGCGAGATGGGCGATGTCGGCCTTGGCGGCGAAAGCGGTGATGAGCGGCTGCATCGGGTTCTCCTCGGCACATGGGCCGCTCGCGGTCATGCGGCCCCAGCGCCGCCATCCCGGCCGAAGCGAAGCGCAGAGCCGGGATCGCGCGCCAAAGCGGGCGCACCATCGGAAATCGACCCCGCGCGCCCCCTCATCCCGGGCTTGACCCGGGGACCCGGCTGTCCCTCAGGTGCGGCGGTGAAGTCTGGGTGGCCGGGTCAAGCCCGGCCATGAGGGCGGTGTGGCGGGTAGAGGGTGAGGCCCCTCACTCCCGCACCCCGTAGCCCACCGCCTGGCGCTTTTCGTCGTCGGTGAGGAAGCTCGCCTCGTTCACCCGGCGCCACAGTGCCTCGCGCTCGCCATGCAGCACCTCGATGGCGTCGAGGTCGGGCTCCAGCACCAGCCGGCCCGGCCCATAGGCGGGGCCGAGCCAGAGGGTGTGGCCGAGCTTGAGGCTGTGGCCGAGCTTGAGGCGCACCTCACGCGCTTTATCGCCATCCATCTACGGTAGCCGAATAACGCCACGCCTCTGAACCGGCGGTGCAGAGACATGCATCACGCATGCGCATAGCCGGACGCAAAGAAAAATGCAATCTTAAGACCGAATAAATACACGAAGTAACAAATTTAATTCCATATTCTAAAATAGTTTCTTACATAACCGAGATTTTATTAGTAAATTTTAATTTTCTTTCGATATATTTTTAATTCTATTGTAGGCAATATCAAAATATATCTTATTAGACTCGATGCCGATGTATGGCAAACCCATCTTCAAGCACGCGACGCCAACAGTACCTGATCCCATAAATGGATCAATGATCGGACCTTCCATTATTTGGAGTAGATTGCACATGAGTTCTACCGGCTTCCCTGCCATATGGAGCCTGTCAGTAGGGGGGCGGCAGCGAAAGACCCCTGGCGCTGTGGCTCCCACCAAGCGTCGAGTTCCATTCGTTGCCCAAATCACGTACTCGGCTTGATTGCGATATCTTCCTCGCTGAGGTCTGGCACATTCAGTCTTGTCCCAAGGGACGATGCCCCGCCAGACCCATCCTGCTGCCTGAATGGCATCAGTTGTTATTGGCAACTGACGCCAGTCCGAAAAAACGCAACAGAGGGCCGAAGCCGGAACCTTCCTCCGCGCCTCACTCAGCCATAAGTTACACCAAGCGAGATAGGAACGCTGATCGCGACTGTCTCCATCGAATTCGGGATACTTGCCTTGACGGAATGAGTATTTTCGGCTCGTCGACACGTCGCGGTTTGCGCGGAGCGCATTCGCGCTGGAGTAAGGCGGGTCGGTCAGGATGGAGCCTGCCGAAGCGGCGGGCAGCCCCTTAAGGACCTCGATCGCGTCGCCAAGGAAAAGCTGAATATTGCCTATTGCTTTGAGTTGCATACTTATCCCCGCACCCCGTAGCCCACCGCCTGGCGCTTTTCGTCGTCGGTGAGGAAGCTCGCCTCGTTCACCCGGCGCCACAGCGCCTCGCGCTCGCCATGCAGCACCTCGATGGCGTCGAGGTCGGGCTCCAGCACCAGCCGGCCCGGCCCATAGGTGGGGCCGAGCCAGAGGCTGAGCTCGTGCAGCAGCCGGCGCCCCATCGGCAGGATGGTCTGGCGCCACAGCGCACGGTTGGCCTCGGCGTAATTGGCATAGGTGGCGTCGCCGGGAATGCCGAGCAGCATCGGCGGCACGCCGAAGGCGAGCGCGATCTCGCGCGCGGCGGCGTTCTTCGCCTCCAGGAAATCCATGTCGTGCGGGGTGAGCGAGAGCGGGCGCCAGTCGAGCCCGCCCTCCAGCAGCAGCGGCCTTCCGGCATTGCCGCTGCCGGAGAAATTCGCCTCCAGTTCCTCCTTCAGCCGGTCGAACTGCTCGTCGGAGAGATTGCCCGCCCCGCCATAGATCAGCGCGCCGGAGGGGCGCGCGGCATTGTCGAGCAGCGCCTTGTTCCAGGCGCCGGCGGCATTGTGCAGGTCAAGCGCCATCTGCGCCGCCTCCAGCGGCGGGGCGCCGTAATGATCGTCGAGCGGGTTGAACAGCGCCACATGCAGGATGGGCGGCGGCACCCCCTCCTGCACGAAGCGCACGGAGCGTCCTCCCGCCGTGTAGTCATAGGCCTGCGCCCAACCGTCCGGACCGGGCACGACGCGCATGCGGTCCGGGCGCAGCACATGGAGTTCGCGCGGCGCGCCGCCGAGGCTCACCGCCTCGACATAGGCATTGCCGGCCAGCAGCAGATGCGCGGCGAGCGCCTCCATCAGCCCCGGCCCGGCAAGGCGCGCATTCGGCTGCGCCAGCAGGTCGAGCAGCGGATGGGCGGCGCTCTCGCGCCCGTCCTCGCTCAGCAGCGGGCGCAATTCGCCCACCCCCTGCGCGATCAGCCGCACGCAGCGATAGGCGATGGCGTTGCGCTGATAGCCCTCGCGGGCGAGCGCGCCATAGTCGCGCGGCGTCCATTGCGGCCGGTGGCCGGCGAGCAGCGCCACCAGCGCCTGGCTGCGCGAGGCTTTCGCCTCGGGCGGAACCGCCCGGCGACCGAACGGGAAGGGAAAGAGCTTCATGAAGGGGCTCCGGTTGAAAAGAGGCGTCATCCCGGCCGAAGGCGAAGCCGCAGAGCCGGGATGGCGCGCCGGCGGGCCAACGATCCCGGATCGGCCTGCCGCCGTCCGGGATGCCGCCGAACTTGGCGAAATCCCTCACACCCGCCGCACCCGTGGCGCCGTGGCGCGGGGCCCGAGCGCCAGCGCGGTGACGGCCCAGACCAGCGCGTCGAGCCGGTCGGGCGAGCGGCCATTGGAAAGACCGTCCGGCCCGAAATCGCACATCTCGTCCGAAATTGACGAAATACAAGCGGAATCAACGACGTGCGTTTTACCGAGGGTAGGCCGAAAAACCGTGAACAGGCCCGTAACATCGGGGCTGATTGTAAAGCGTTTTTTGGCCCCTCTCCCCAACGGAACCCCCAATGATTGGGATCGGCTCATGACTGAATCGGAAATCGTTGCGATCCTGCGCCAGCACATCAAATGCGACGCCACCGGGCTCTCGCCATCCGTCGCGAGTGTGTACCTCGTAGGTTTTGAAGAGGCGGCGCAGGCCCTACTTGAGCGGCTTGAGGTACGGGATACCGCGCTCCGGCTGATCGCTTCCTGCGCCAGCCACGCGCCGGGCGATGTTGTGGATATCGCGCGTTCCGCGCTTCGCGGAGACCCCCGCCATGACTGACCACCTCACCCCGTCCGCGCCAGGAGCGCGGGAAGAACAGTACCGCATTAAGCCGCTGGTATGGGTTTGCTCAAGCCACGATGACGGGAGCATCTACCTGCGCGCGGGTACCCCATTCGGCACTTACAAAGTTAGCTATGAGCCGGGCCAGGGTTGGCGCTGGGGATATTGCTTTGACGAGTACTATGACGAGGACGATGGCCCCTGCGACGGCGAAGACGACGGCATGGACCGCGCTTGGGCGAATTGGCTTGAGCGAATCTCTGATGCTCTAGAGCCCACCGGCCGCACCGCTCTCTCGGAGGCCGGCCATGAGTGAGGGGGAGGTAAAGTCAGGCCCGCAATGGGCTAGACTGATTAAGCGACTACTCAACCCTCCTTTTGGGACGGATACGAGCGAGCGTCTTCTTATGGGCGAAGCGGCTGATGCTATTCGATATCTTTTGGAGAGGGTTTCGCCTGTTAGCGAAGCGCTTATTACAGAAGTAACCGAGTGGCGTGGATGCGCACTCTATGATCCAACAATGGAGGGGCCCCGGTTTAAAGGGTGGGACCGCTCGGCATTGGAGCGTTGTCGCGCGACCGCTGAGAAAGCCGGCGCTGTCCCCCTGCCTCCGCGAGATTGCGCCGTTGACGCACAAACCTCACTCGCCTCCCTCACCACCCAGCTAGAAGCCGAGCGCGAGCGGGCGACCAAGGCCGAAGAACGCTGCGAAGCCTACAAGGGGCAGGTAGAGGCCGGGGCGAAGGAGATTGGTCGGTTAACGGACGCGTTGCTCAGATGCGCCCTTTTCCAGCGCGGGGCCCTCAAGACCGGGGAGCCCTCCCATGACTGAGGCCCCGACTGTTCTCGACGAAGACCTGCGCTTGGCCGGCTTCACCGAAGCGGCCCGGCAATTCCCGCGCTCTGATGCGGCCTTTGCCGCGATCTGCGCATGGAACAATGTCAGCCCCGCAAACGCCCCGGCAGCTTGGCGCTATTTCCCGAACGCCGCGACGCGAGATGCTTGGGAGCGTGTGGTGTCCGCCCTCATAGCCAAGGAGGAGAGCAATGCTTAACCTCCTCCGCCGCCTCTTGCGCTGGCTGATACAGCCAGGGTGCCCGGCCGCCTGCCCGAAGCGCGGGCCGGGCGGGGAGATGTGCCGCGACTGCTACGATTGGTGGGCGATCAAGTGAGGCGATGCCTGCACTTTGTCGGCTTCCGGGGCGATGAGTACACATCGGCCGTTCGCGCTTTCGGGCGGCCTGACTTCATTCACCGCTGGTGGGATACTCGCGCCCGCCGAGAGATTGCCGATGGAGATCTGATCGTATTTGCTCGCGGGGATGAGCATCAAGAGCCCTCCCGCTTCACCGCACCGGACATAGAGGAGTGAGGGATGGCCTATATCCCGATCCATCGCAAACTGACGTTGCAGGAATATTCCGAGGCATTGGATGAAGCCCTGACCCTCCGCGAAGAGTCAGCAGCAAACTGGATAAGGGCTCACAAGTTTGAATACGCCCTCCGCGCCATCATAGACCGCGCCGACAACGGCACGCTAGGATCGTCTAAGGTGCAGGATATGCGCAAGCTGGCAGAGGAGGCGTTGGGAGAGTGAGGGATGCAAATCTTTGACGAAATGGCGAAGATGACGCGCGAGAAATTCCAGGAAATCCGCGCTGCCATACTGGACGGCTATACGCCACCGGCAGAACCTACGGGACGGATGTGCCAAGTCATGGCCATGGCGGAAGAGGCCGAGAGGCGAGCTGAGCTAGAGGCTCACATTGAAGAGGCGGGGCGAGAAGAGGTCTTTGCCCATGCGCGTGCGCTAGGCTGGACGGGCGGCGCTCCTATGTGGGTATGGCACGCTATCGCGTCTGAGGTGCAGTCGCGGAAGATGGCACAGAACAGCCCTAAATCCCCGCAATCTGACTGAGGAACCCCGCTGGCCATTCGCCCTCATAAGCCTCTAGCCGGCGCTTCCTGACCTCTCGCATGATGAGCCGGGCACGCTCCTCCCATTCGTCTGGCGTGCCTATGCCTGACCATCCGGGGCCTTCGAACAAAAGGCGGCCGGTCGGCTCGTGAAAGGCGGCGCGGGTCAGCTGATCCGCAGCCAATGCCGAACCCAATTTACCGCCACGTCGCCGGCATAAACGACCATCCCGCCCACGGACATGCCGCCTAGAGCTATCATTCCCGCAAAACCGATGCCAATTTGTTTCATCCGCTTGAAGTCGTCCGTCTGGGGCTTAATTTCTTCGTTCAAAGTTTTTTCGATGGCATCGAACCGAGCTTCGCTCTTGTCGCGGTGCTGGGCAGAGACAGCAACGTCGACATGCACTGCGGTCTTCAATTCGGCTAGTTCGGCGTAAAGATCGTCCTGCTTGCGCATCAGGTCGCGCATCATTCCGACAAGCTCGTCATGAAGCCCCATCAGCGCCACCCACAGGCCGCTTTGCCGGCGGCGTTGTGAGCCTTTACTTGGCGCTTCGTCGGGTCAGTGTCGGCGCTAGCCCATGTGATCGGCCGGAATATCCGGCACTCAGTCCCGGCGCCAACCGTCGTTTTCGAGCAAGCCCCCAGAATCGGAGCCGCGCTCAGAAGCAGCGCGAGCGGCAGAAGCCTTGTCTTCAGCATCACGATTGACCTTCTCAATACGCGCGCGCTCTTTCTCAGCGCCGACAGATTCAAAATGTTTGATGGCCCAGAACGCCGCGCCGACGATGGCGAGCGCGATAAGCAGGTAGCGTCCGATGGGGCCAAGGATGAACGCCAGCATCACGCCAGCCCCGCATCAGAGCGCGAGCGCTTCCACACCCCATAGATGGTGAAGGCGATGCCGGCGATAGTGAGCGCAAGGAAGACGTACTTGGCAATGTCGAGGGCTTCCGTCAGGGGAGAAATCTGTTCCGCCCCGGTGCGCGCGAGATCGGCGATAACGTCCGTCGCCGCTGTCCCGGCCATGCCGGTTCCGGTGGCGATAGCGCCCTTTCCTTCGGTGCTCTTGGCGACTGCCGGCTTCGGCTTAGGCTCAATATACTGCGAGGCCACGTACTCACCACGCGCCCACAGGCCGGCCTCAGCGGCGCGGCGGTTGGACAGGCCCCGGAGCGCCTTCCCGCCAGCCTTGTTCCATTTCGCCAGTTCGCCCGGCACCGCGTCGTAATTGCCGGCGTTGAGTTTCTTGAGCAGGGTGGATTTGCGGAAGTTTCCAGCCCCCACATTGTAGGTGAACGATACCAGGGCCGCGAATTGGTTGTCGGACAATTCTACCCTGACGGCTTGGGCAACCGCCGCCTCGTATTGGCCAAGATCGCGCTTTAGGATTTCGTCGGCTTCCGCGTCCGTAATCCGTAAGCCGGGCGTGACCTTAGGCGGGCCAGCATTGTCGGTGTGACCGTAGCCTATCGTCCAGATGCCAACGGGGTCTTGGTAGGCGACAAGCTCCTTGCCCTCCCATTGTTTGATGAGCCGAAGCCCCTCGGCGTTTATTTTGCGAGGCATGGCAGTCTCCATATGGGAAGGGATGGCTATGCGCCGATTGCGGAAAGATACGATGACACCGCCGCATCGAAGGCGGCGGCCTCTGTGCTGGTTAAGCCGCCACCGATACTTGCTTGCGCAATTTGGTCAGACGAGAAACTCGCTGCGCCGTTGAAGTTTACGGCTAGAATGTAGATTTCAGAATTAAAGAGTGCGGCAGAAGCATTGGTAGATGTTCCGATAGACGCGCCATTTCGGTAGGCGTCGATTTGAGACGCCCCGGTTCGGGAAGCGATGAAGCGACCGGCGCTGTCAGAAGATGCGAAAGCCGGCGGCGATGTGCCCCCGCTAGTCACGCGCGCGCGGGTCAGGTTGCCGGTGTAGCGTGTGGCGAGTTCGGCTGAAAAGTTAAGCCCGGATATGGCGATAGCGCCTATTTCTACCGACGTAGCCGCTGCTCGTGATGTCCTGTCGGTCACGGAAATATGAGAACTGTCGCGCGCGAACTTAGGCGAAACTGCCGTCGCAGGATTGAAGCCTGTCCGCAGATATGCCGACGAGCCATTGCCCGTATAACCGCGATCAACCGTAAAGGTCGGTGAGCCGACAACGGTGAGATTATACTGGTCAGAAATCCAGTTAAGCAGCGCGGCCTGGGCATCGTGTGCTGCGGTGAAATACAGTGCGTCATCTTTTGCCCAGACCCCTGCCGTCTTAAGAGCCTTTATCGTGTCGCTTATCAATGCCTTTCTGGCAGCGCTCGGCTGCACAGACATCCGGGCAAAAAGGGCCGAGGCTTCGGGCTCGTAATAAGCGCCAGGGCGCCCACCGGGCAACCCAAGGCCGAGCCTAAGTGTTCCAAAGGTTCCCATAGGGTCAGGCCGCAATCACAGACACGCGCTCGCCAGCCTGAAGCTCAAGCGGGATTTCGCCGCCGGCCGGAAGGAAGCGCTTGGCAGAAGTTGTGCCCGTGGCAGCGGTCGCCGTCGCATCGGCCGCCGACCCGGTTGCAATGAAACATGCCGTATCACTAAAAAGGCGCGCGACAAGGTTGCTATTCCCAACCTGCTGCGGTGTCGCCGATGTACCGTTCGCCTGCGTTGCCGAGATCGTCAGGGCCTCATAGAAAACACAGCGCCCGTGAATGCTTGACGCATAGGACGAGCGCAGCGCCGGGATGGCGAATTCAACGTGAAGGGTAGCCATGGGGGTCTCCTACTAAGCGGCGAGCGCCGCCATTGCTTTCCAGGTTCCGGGGGTGCCCGCCGTAACGCATTGCCACCCTGGAACGCCTCCGGCACTAGACTGGGCGTTCCAGACAATTTCACCGCGTCGCCACGTGCCTTCTGTCGGGGCGGCGGTGCGGTATTCCGGCCATTGCCAAGGGCCTAGAATAGGGTCAAACCCGTTCACCCAAGCGCGGAGGGCGGTAATACTTACCGTATCAGCTGAATCGGTTGAGCCGACAAGCTGCCTGACTTGCAGCGTAAACGTCTGGTCTTCGCCTGGGGTAAGGTAAGTCCCCCATAGTTGCCAGCCGTTCGGATACTCAACAAACTTTTTGAAATTTGCGCTTTGTGGGGGTGTCAGGTTTCGGATGACAACGGTTGAGACAGACTCCGCCCCTCCGAACTTCACTAGGCACGTAACCCATATATTAGAAACAAGCTTTATCCCGCCTGTTATTTTAAAAGAGTAGGTGAACCCGTTTTCTGTTGATGCTGTCCCGGTGCCCCTCGCCAGTACAATGGCGGTTTCTCCGACGAAGCTTGTAGACGATGTAGAAATCGTGCCGCCTGTGGGAGAATGGGACCTTCCCGGCAAGCCATCACGAAAAGATGGCGATTGCCCCGTCGCGCTATGGAATATTTCGAGTTCTCGGCAGTCACCGTATCCTAGGTTTTGCCCTATGTTTACGGCGTCAGAACCACTACGGACGACAAGGTTTTCGACACTCTTTGCGTAGGTATAACCATAGGACATTGCCCCGTGGGAAACGGACACAGCGGACGTTGCGAGCGGGCCGATTGTAACCGCTAGAGGCGTCGGTGGGAACGACTCAAGGTAAACACCGCCAAGATCATGACCCCGGCCGTTATCGCGAATAAGGGCGATGCTGGCGTATCCTTCTACGGAGCCCGTGAGCGAACAACCAGCGGCACGGTTGAAGTCTACCATATATTCATGCTCAGCCATGCGCGACTGGGCTGGGTAGTTTACTGAATGACCAAAATAACAATTCGCCGCGTTAGTCGCGGATGTCGGCTTAAATGCCAATAGGCAATCGCGAGCGTAACATCCAACAAGGGAATTATAATAAGCCCAAAGGTCTGTTCTACCTTCCTCAACCCCGCGCGAAAATCTGAATGCAGTACCGTAGTGAAAATTAACCACCGTTACATTGTCAAAACGCGCGAGAACGCCGTTAATTAGATTAAATGCATGCCTCGAATTGCTGTTTACCGTTGGAAGACTGCTGCCATTGCGGCCTGTCGTTGAGCCCCCATCCTCTCTGACCGTGACATAAAAGTCTTTAAAAACAAGTCCAGAGTTTGAGCCGGGCAGACCCGAATAAAGCAACGTATTGTTTACTGGCTGAATGAAGTCTGCGTTTGCAGTTGCGGGATCAAACCAGAATTGCGAGCCTAGGCCGTCTCCCTGCATCATCAAATTATGGCTCGGGGCGAGAGGAGCTGTTATCTTGTAACGCCCCTGAGGGACGTAAACAGCCGCGTTAACAGCTGCAAGATTTGCCCAGACCCCAGACAGACCGGGAAGCGTGGACCCGGCGGCATCTATTGCGCCCTGGACAGCGGCGGTGTCGTCAGTAGTGTTGTCCCCTGCCGCTCCGAACGCTCGGACATCGTACCCTTTCGGGCCAGGGACGACATACAGTTTGACGCCTCCAGCTGTCGAGACATGCTCGTCCGTGGCGCCGCTCGCCGCGACCGCATAGCTAATCCCTTCCTTGCGCGTGCGGACGTAATTGCCTTCCGTGACGCTTGACGGCGAGCCCGTGCTATATGTCAGGCTGCTGTCGGCTAGCACAGCCGCCACGTCGTTTAGCCACACCCCTTCGTACAGCGCCGCTTGTGCGGCAGCGGCTTCGGCAGCGGCTTGGGCGGCTTGAGCCTCGGGAGTTACGTCGCCCGTATCCCCCGTATCGCCTTTGTCGCCCTTGTCTCCCTTCGGTCCTGCGACGCCGGGCACCTCTATCGTGTAAGTGCCCGGCTCAAAAAAATCCCCGACACCGCCGATCTGCACATCAAACGCGCCGAGCTTTTCGCGGTAGTCATCAAGGATGCGATACACGTCGGCGCGGGCAGAAATACCAACGGGAAGCGTGTTGACGAAAGCCTGCGCCTGCTGCCACGTCACGGTGTCGTCCTCAACCGTGATATCGCCGCCCACGGTTGAGAACGTTGTCGCGGCTTTTCCCGCCGGGGTGATGACGATTTCGACCTCATAGCCGGTGAAATCTACGCCCGTGAAGGTAAGCACAACCGCCGGGGCGTTTGTGTTCCGGTACAGAATGATACGCTGATTTGCCATGGCGATCCTACAGCGGCCCCCATGCGGGATTGCCGTCAGAGCAGAATGAGAAAAAGTCGATTTGTTGTGAGGAGTTGGCGCCAGCTCCTAAAATAAGTCCGATATCGCCAGATGAGTTTTGCGGGATAAATGGCGCCCATGTTGCATCCCATGAGGATGGCTCTGCCGCTCCACGCGCCCACAGTTTCGCTCTAAGAGTCCCGCCGCTGGCGTTTACCCTTAGCCAATACCACGTATTTGTTGACCACGAGAAAGAAAAGCTAGTGTTGTATATATTTGTTAAGTTAATCGAAACAAGAGTGACTTGGCTTCGCGGGAAAGTATTGGACCCAGACAAAATGGCGTGCATTCGGCCGTTTGCATTTCGTCTCAAAAACGGGCCAAACCCGTCAGTGGGAGCGGGTGCACTTGACAAAACTCTACCGCCGACAAGAATATCGCAGTTTGTAGTGTTTGGGATAGCCCCCCAATCGGCGTAATGCTGCACACCACTTGATTGAGCCGCCGCGTGCGCGTAAGCCTGACCGCTTATCGACCCCGAAATGGCACTCACTTGATTGGTTACGGCTGTGCCGAGAAACGTCCAATCGGACATGAAAGAGCCGGTGGAATAGCTGCCCAGGTACGTGTTGCCGTTCCAACGGTCCTTGAAGTCGGTCCAGATTGAATTGCCCCACGCCCTGCCGTTGAGCATGATCGGGAAAGGAAAGGTCACAGCTTTATATGAACCGTGACGCCGGCAGCCGGCGGGATGATCGAGAAGGACGTGGGGGACGCCTCGCCCACTGTGCCGGTATGCGTATGGGCGGGGACGGTAAGGCTTTTCGATGCCACCGCCGCACCGAACGGGCCGCCGCCGCCTATCGTGGCGAACGTGGCGCCATCATAGTCGATAGTGGCGCCGCCGCCGCTTCCCGTAGTGAAGCTAAGTTGCGGGATGTTGTTCGCCGCCAGCGTGCGCGTAGCAGAGCCGATGCGGGTGCCGAGAGAGGTAAGGCTCGCCAGCCGGCCAACAGCCGTAGTGCCGCCCATGTCGTCAAGGCCAGCAAGCACATAACCGCGATAGTCAGGAAGAGACAGGCGTTTGTTGGCACTCCAATCCGCCAATGCGGACGCGCCGCGCCCTCCGCTCACCGAAAGAGTCGAATCGGCCTGCCAAAGGTACTCGAACAACGCCTGCGCATTGGAGTTGGCATAATCCGCGCCTGAGGTCGCGCTGCCGATGGACTTGCCGTTGCAGATGCGCCAACCTGTCACCTCGCTATCGCCATAGCGGTTTTTCGTGTCGCCAGTTTGAAAAACGCCGGTAACGTCGATAGGCTCGGCGGGGGTTTCCCCGCCTGACGACACCCCGAAAATCTGGCACACGGTCAGGTCGCGAAGAGTTACACCGGACGAGTCGGTGATGCGGACGCGGAAGAACGCGCTTGTGCTATCGTCCAGCCATACGGAAGGCCAGAACCCGGAGTCTGCCACCACGGGGTTAGGCAGGGGCGTGGCGAGCGAGAATTCGGCGTAGGGCGTCTTCGGATCGCTGGTGGACGCTTCGTAGAAATAGGCCAGAGCCCCATTCAACGGGCGCCCGTCCGCGTCGGGATACGGCTGCAAGGACATTTGCCATTGACCGGGCATGCACGGCTCCATGAAAAAAGCCGCCCGTTGAGGGGCGGCTTGATCTGATCTGGCGTCTAGAGAGGATTATTGCGGCTGAGCTTCCGCCCCGCCGACAAGCGTCAGGATACGTATGAGAGCGGCATACGCTTCCGGGTTTGTGGAAGTCTGCGCCTGCGCTAGAAGCTGCTCATAGAGCGGGGAGCGCATGCGGGTGTTCTCGTCTGCCCTCATAAGAGCCCTGCGCGTCAGAGCATTGCCTGTCTGCTTAGCCGCGACGCCGGCAAGAGGCGCCAGGGCGCCAGCAGCGGCCATCACGGGCGACCCTGTGGCAAGGCCGCCCGCACCAAGCGCGCCGCCCGTAACGACAGCCCCTAGGCCGCCCCCGCCGCCGAGAAGGTTCCCCGTATTGCGGACGGCGTTGCGGAGCGTGGTGCCCTCGGCTACTTTTCGGATTTCGGCGAGTTCGGCAGGGGTAAAGCCTCGGCTTCCCTTCGGACTGAGTAGAAGGGATGCGAGACGGGAGCGGATGGCATTGTCAATATTCTGGCCGGAATTGGCGGCAGCAGCTCGTAGATCGGCGGCTTCTTCAACTCCGGTAAGGGTTTCGGATCGTTTGGCGGCGGCGTAGTTGGCGCGCGCATCCGCAAGGGCTTTTCCGGCGGCGGGAGCGGGTCCAGCCACAACACTTGACGGATCAGATGCTTGAACGAATCCATCAAGGACATTGATAGCGCGGCTGGCCGCAAGCTGCTCAGTCGGGTTGTTGAAGTCCTTTGCGGCGTTGCCAAAGGCCCGGCGGGCTGCTTCGATACCTGCGCTGGTGGCCGTGCTCCCTTCCGGGGGATTGGCAAGTTCATCAATGATCCGATGCGTTTTCGGGGCAAGATTGCCGAGGATGCCGTCCTGTTCCAAAGCCTGCTTGGCAACCTTGGCCGCCGCGCGTACCGCGTCAGACGAATATTCGACGCCCATATCGCGAACCGCATCATAACCCGCGCTGCCTGCTGCCTTCAACTCCTCTGCTGTGGGAACCCGCGTCTTTTTGGCGGGGACAAGCGCGTTGCGAGCGCCAGGGATGGCATAATCAGCCGCCCGGACAGCCGGGTTGACCGGTGTGACCACGCCCGCCATTTCCGTCGCGCGCCGGATTCCCTCTTCGCTCATCGGGTCGACTTCGCCCCGATACGCTTCCGCAGGAAGCGTCACCGCGCGCTTGATCGAACCAAGGATGCCGGCATTGCTGTCAAAGCTGACATTGCCTTGCGCGTCGCGGCTCACCGGGAGGATCGAGCCGGACCATTCGGGCGCGGCTTCCGGCTGCGTGCCGTTAGCCATTCGCGCGCGGGCCGAAGCCATCGCAAGCGCGCGCTTTTGCTCTACAGAGAGTTCCACAGCGCGCGCTCCTCGGGGGTCATGAACTGCCAGACTTGCGGATCAACGCCGGGCGGAACCGCGCCGGGGGCCGCTGGCGCCCGCTGTGCCGGCGGGGCGCTTTCCTGCACCGGGCTCCGGTTGTTCTGCTGGCGCCACGCCGTAAATGGGTCAGGGAGCGCCTGCAAACGGCGGTCGGCTTCCTGCCGGGTGATTTCTCCCATGCCGGCTGCGCGGGCGATCTCTGCGGCGGCACGCTGGTTCTGCGCCACGCCTTCAAGCGTGTTCGCGATGACCGCGTTTCCTTCAGGCGTATTGCCAAGGCTCGGCAGCGAGCGCATGAACTGCTGCAATTCGAAATCGGACTGTGCGCCGGAACCGGGCACGCGCAGTCTGGGAGCGATCCGCGAGACAACCGCCTCGTAAGCCTGCGCGGCAGGAAGCCCTTGGATATTGATGCCGAGCGCTTCCGCGTAGGGGCCAAGCCGGGCAATAGCCTGCGCCCCGGTGCCTGTCTGGATTTGCTGCCCAAGCTCCCGCAGCGCCGCGACATCGCCCAAAAGAGCGTTTGCCTGATCGCCTTGTTCGATCATTCCGCTATAGCGTTTGGCTTGCGTCTCGCCAAAAGACTTCTGGAAAGCGTTTTCGCCCGCCGCAGGGTTGACCGTGACGCTGGTGCTGCTAGCCCCCGCCTTCCTAAGTGCGGTCTGGTAGTCGAGAAACGACCCCTTGAACCCCTGTTGCAAAGCGAACTGATATTCTTGCACATCGGCGGGGAGGTTGGTGCGAGGCTGCGGGAGCCGGCCGCCATTCATCAGCAAAGCAACACCTTGCTCGCGCGTCTCCGGCCGCTGCAACAGCCCTAGGATAGCCTGCCGGTCAATCTGAGGGCTTCCTCCACCCATGCCCGGCGCCATACCCATGCCACCCTGCGCCGGCATGGGAGCTTCTTGAGCGCCGCCCGCCTGCGCCGGCCGAGGCGCCCCACCGCCGAGCAGGTTGGACAGGAACCCGCCGCTCTGCTGCTGAGGCTGGCCGCCGTACACCGCGTTCAACAGCGGCTCATAGGCCGAAACCGCGCGGCGCTCATCAACCAGATTGCCGAGCTGATCGGCGAAACCCGAGAGGAAACCAGCCATCACAAGAACCCCAGGAATTTGCCCGCGAGGCCGCCGAGCGAAGATCCGATACCGGCGAGGCCCGCATTCTGCGCCTCTTTACCCTGCGCATACTGGTTGTTCGCGCCGATCAGGCCAGAGGTGAACGTGTTGTTGAGGCCAAGGCGCTGGTCCGTCGTGTTCTGGTAAAGCCCGCCGAGGTTGGTCAGAGCGTTCGCCGTCTGGCCCGCCGCCTGCTGGCCCTGCGTGCTCACGCCCATCAGGCGATCAAACCAAGACCCATATTCCTGGTTGGCGACCTGCGAGGCGCGGTCCTGCAAAGCGGTTAGGGTGTTGCCGCTGGCAAGCATTCCGCTTGCCGACGCCGCCCTCTCCGAGCCCTGAAGCGCGTTCTTGAGCGTCCAATCGTAGCCCGGCGAGGTCTGGAATGCGGAAGTAGCGGCTGCGTTCCCGCTTGCCCCGTTCAAGCCAAGCGCATTGCCCACCATTGTGTTCGCGGCGGTGCCGGTCTGCTGCCACGGCTGAAACTGGCCAGCGGCTTGCCCCAGATAGTCGGCGCTTTTGGCCTCGCCCTGGTCAATGTATTTTGTGCCACGGTTCCACAGCCCTGCGAGCGCGGTGAGGTTCTGCCCCGCCGCCTTCTGCGTGGCTTTCCCGCTATCGAGGCCAAGCATTCCAGAGAGAAAAGACGCCATGCGAATGCCTCAGATGACCGAAAAGATGGAGGAGCCATTGACGACGCCGACGCTGGCAAAAAAAACCGCCCCATTCGTCGTGTTGAGCGTGCCCTGCGTCTTGGTGAAGCCCGAAAGCGTGATTGTTCCGGCGCTCGCTCCGTTGGTGATCTTCACCAAAATTGAGCAATCTGACGTGGGGGGCGCCAGCGTGTGGGCGCCGTTATTCGTGTAGTACTGCACGTTCCCGTTGGTCGGGTTGAGCGTCAGTGTTCCGCTTGATACCGTGCCGGCGCTGTAGGCGGTCGCGGTATAGCCCACCGTCAGGTTCGCCGTTTGATCGCGATAGAGCGTGTCTGGATCGACGGGCGGGATTTCCTGCACCGCCGTGTTCGCCAGTTCCAAGAGCGGATAGAGCGCTTGCATAAGCAGGTGGAACTCGGTCGACGGGCGCCCGTCCTTGTCTACCCATGCCGATGCGGGCGAGGGGAGCGAAGGGATATTCGCCATCAGCGCGGCCTCGCCTCAACTTCCATGGTGGCGCTGAGGAGCGTGAAATAGACCGGATCGGAAATGGAGATTTCCCACACCACGCCCATGGGGCCGGTCATGCCGCACCGGTTGAGCGTCACCCGGTTGCGATACGCGCCCTGCCGCCCAAGCTCACGCCATACCGGAGTGGAAAACAGGTTGCCCCCATCCTTGGAGTAGCTGATCCAGCACCGGGGCTGCGTCTCAATCGGCTCTTCGCCGTTGCCTATGCCCTGACCGACCACGAAGTTGAAATCCGCCCTCGGGATAGCGAGGCGGTTGGGAAATGCCGCGTTCTGGCCGGATCGCAGCTTCATCACAAGCGGCTGCGTGCCTTCCTTGCGGTACTCGTCATCAATCCGATACACCACGCCATTGCTGGCGTGGCCTACGATCCATTCCCCATTAAACCGGGCTGAGAAGCGCGCATCCCATGTCGGGCGCAGATAAGACTCGCGTTCGTGCCAAAAGCCCGTCGTGAGGTCATACACCCACGCGAAATTCGGCCCGATGATAGCCCAGCACGTATGCCCAGGGTGCTCAAAGACCAACGCGTGAAGGTCGGCGGGGTCATCCACAGACTGCAAGGCGCGGTCGATATCTGGCGTCGAAACCCGCTGCGGAACGTAGCCGCCATCAAGCCGATAGACGGCCCGGTCGTCGCCCACCCAAATGAGCGAGGCGCCCCAGCCATCCTCATATCCGGCGATAGCGCCAGCCGTGAGAAGCCCAACCGGAATCACGGACACGCGCGAGAACGGGAAGCCCTCGGCGTTGGCCGTGTTCGCGTATACCTCGATAGAGGAAGGCCCGAAGGCGTAAAGCTGTTGCCCGAAGGCAATAACCCTGTAAAGCCCCCCAGGGCGCGCCTGAGCGGTCGTGAAGTCCAGCGGGTTGATTGTCACATCGTTTAGAGCGGAGGCAAAAATGCGCCCGTCTGCGATGGAAAACAGGAAATAGCCGTCCAGAAAGGTGACGGAATTGGGTTGCGGCAGATCGGCGTCAACAAAGCTGGTCGGCGCGCTGCCGGTGAAGATGTTGTATGCCCCCACGCTCGTGGTCGCCACAATATCGGGCGGGGGCGACGCGTTGTTCGCGGCGAAGAAAACCGGGCCTTCGCCCGGAAGCTCGCCCAAATCCGTCGCGGTGTACGTCGACCCAGACTGCTCAATCTTTATGCAGCGGTCATTGATGCACAGCAGGAGTACGCCCTGCACCACAATCCCGCCCCGGCAAACGCCGTCTTCCGTCGTGTCAACGCATGTGCGTAGCCCCGGCGCCGGGCGGCGGGAATAGCTGGATTGCCCCCCTTCCTGTAGCACCTCGGTCAGGCAGTTGAGCAAGCGCCCCTGCCCTTCCAGAGGGCGCCGGCCCGGCGCGCTGGACACGGGGAAGATGATGTCAGGCATCAGTAGTACAGCGCCTTGATCGTCTCAGTACCGGCGCCATCGCCGGGAGACAGCTCGCGCAAATGGTTTTCCGCCGTGATAACGGCATCTTCGCTATAGGCTTGGCTGTAGGCCGCCGCTGCGAAGTTCCGGCAGATTTCCGCCAGATGGTTCATGCCGGCATCCGCCAAGTCATCGACCCCGCCACCAAAATACACGCCGCGCGCCGAGAGATAGGTGAGCGCGTCATCGACATAACCGCTGACGGTCGCGATATCGTCGGCTGAGGCGACTTCACCGACACCGACGACGACAAGCTTATCGAGCGTGCGGCGGATAAGTTCGGCGCGGGTCGCCATGCTCAATCGTCCTTATCGGCGGCTTTGGCGGCTTCCACCTCTGCCGCATGGGCAGCGGCGCGGGCTTTGGCCTCTTCCTCGCGCAGCGCACGAGCGGCCTTGCTGCGACCGTCCACCTTGGCGGGCTCTGCTTTTTCCTCGGCGCTGTCCGCGACCTTGAATGTCGGATTGACCGACAGACGGGCGAACACATCGGCGGGGACTTTAGCGGGCTTGCCCGCCGTGAAGGTCAGACCAAAGACCGTGACTTCACGATTATCCCCTTCCGCAGGGGAGTAAATGACATGGCTCATCTCTGGTGTCCTGAGAGAGGGGAAGGCGGGCCGTAGCCCGCCCTCATGCTCAGTTGTTCGGGAACGCAGTGCCTTCGTTCTCGCGCTTGTTCAGGAACTCCACCACCAGCGTCGCCTTGCCAGCCGTCGCGGCGGTGCCGGTCTGGGTGTACTTGGCATAGACGACGCGGTTAGCCGCGAGCGGGGTGCCGAGAATGGCACCCGTGCCAGCCTTCAGGCCGGCGGTGCCGGCGGCAGCGTTCGAGGACGTGACAAGCCCGTCGTCATCGTCCGTGGTGCCCAGAATGAGCACATTGGTGGAACCCGCGTCGAAAGCGGTCTGGATGACCGCATAGGCGCGGATCGGGATCGCCCCGGCCTCAAGCGCGCCGATGGCGATACCGTTGCCGGTGCCGACACCAGAGGTGTTGAAGCTGATGGTGCGGCGGATATGCCCGACGCCAACGTCTTCAGGATGGCGAACAGGGTTGGTGTAGAAATCACCCATGGTTCATTCCTCCTCAGACGCCCGGAGCCGCGAAGAAGCCGGTGACGACCCCGCGCTGCTTGCCCAGCACCGTCGTGTCCTGCGCTGCGTTGGTGAAGTTGCTGGAATAGCAAAGCTTCTTCATGCCCCACTTTCCGATCATGCCGAGCCCTTCGACCTGCCCGTAGTCGTCCTTCTGCTCACGGGAGGCGTAACGGGACTTGATAGCCCAACCCAGCGCTTCCTGGCCCAGCAGATAGACAGGCGAGATATTGGCGCTGGAGGCGCCGATGCCGGTATAGATCGGCATGTCATCCACTTCGTGGAGGACAACTCCGTCATATTCCAGATCGCCACCGAGGAAGATGGACTCGTTGCGCTCGATAATGCTCACGCCCTTGCGCAGGTCTTCCGTGTCCTTACGGAACGAGCGGAACACGAACGGATGGGCGAAGGCGACGAAGTACCGACGATTGGAGCGGGCTTCGACCTCAATCGGGGTGATGCGCGGCGATGCCTGAAGCGCCACGGTCTTCAGGATCGACAGGTTGTCGCGGGTCAGAATGTCGTTCGTGGTGTCGACGTTGCCGGCGGCGGTCGCGAAGGTGGTGGAATAGTTCGCTGTCGAGTTGCCGAACAGAACGCGATCCGCGTTCGCCGTCACCCAGGCGTTCTTTTCCGCATCCGTTGCGGTCGCGAAAGGCACGTCGCAGTTGGAACCCACATCGCCGAGGCGGTCAATGGTTTCCCACTTAACATCTTCCATCGACCACGTTTTCAGATTGCCGCGCGCGGCTCGCCGAAGGTCGATAGCCGCAAGATCGGCATCCAGCTCGTGCATGGAAATGCCCTTCTTGCGCATGCGCCAGAAGATGCGATCCCCATATTCGCCAAGCTGGTCTTCGTGACCACGAAGCGGCTGGCGATCGTAGATCGTGCCCCGCTTCAGGTTGGTGATGAACTCGAAGGTGATGCCGTTGCCCCGCTGAGAAGCGAAGTCTTCCTTCATCACAATCGGGTTGTTGGTGCCCGTGCCGGCATAAGCCGCGAACGGGTTGGTCTGGAAGAATTCCGTCGAAAACTGGTCGTCCCAAATCGTGGGCGACAGAGTCGACGTAACGCGAGTTTCGGCCATAGCCGCTCACCTCATCGTTTCATGATTTCGGAAAGCGGGCGCGGCCCCTCGTAAACGGCACCGCTCTGACGCGGGGCCGCAGAGCGGGCGCCAGCGAGAGACGGGGGGATTTGTGAGGGCTGCGCCGCTGCGGGTTGCTGTTGGGCGCGCTCGGCGAGGCGGCACTCCACTTCGGCGTTGATGTACGCCTCGGGATCGCTGCCCATTTTGGTGAGCACCGAGCGTTCGGTGTTCCACTTGACCAATTCGTCAAACGGGTTGGCCGCACTCCTCAGCCGGCCAATCAGGACTGGCAAGTAGGGGTCACCCGCGTCTCGCAGCTCTTCGGCCGCCTGCTTCGCTGCCCGGACCTTCTCCGCGCCGTGGTTCTGGAGTGCGTACATCTCCATGACCATTTCGCGGACTTCGGCCGTCTGCTGCGTGAGCGGGGCAACCTGCTGCTGAAGGAAGGAATTCGGGTCCGCTACGAACTGAGCGAGAGGGTCCAGGGGCTCTGGATTGGCGGGCTTCGGCTGAAGCCGCTCCACCATCTGCCTAAGCTCGCTCATCTGCTGTTCGAGAGCGCGAGAGCGCTGCCGTTCAGCGTGTAGGGCCTGCTGCGGCACCATCCCCGCCGGCTTATCAGGCTCAACCGCCTTGGGCGGCTCCTGTGCCTTGGGGGCTTCCTGCGCCGGTTCTGCTGGCGCCTGCTGTTCCTCGGTCTTGGCGGCGAACCGCCCCTGTTCGTCACGCACGGTTTCCGTGGTGGCGGCAGGCTCCGAGACAGACGCGTTCGCGTCCCGTCCCGCCATGATGGCGTCCAGACTTTCGGTCATGTGGGTGATCTCTTCCGTGAGATTAACGTTCGCCCGGCAGCACCCGGCGTCGGCGTTTGCCCGTTAGACGGTCGGCATCACCGCTTCAGCTCATGACGGAGGCTGACCCCGTGCGCCCTTGACGATGGCGGCTCGATCTCAGTACGCGCGCTGTTCCTGCGGCGGTTGCGCAAGCTGCGCGGCGTAATCCAATGGGATGCTGGCGCGTGTACGCTCGGCATCCGCGATGTTCTTGACGGCGGCGCTCTGCTTCTGTGCGGCGCTCGCCTGCTTGTCGGCGACCTCGGCCTCTGCCCCAGCCACAGCCAACGGGTTCGGGGGCGCCTGTTCGCGCTCCTCTATACCCCGGAGGATTTGCTGCTTGTTCCGCAGGTTCGGTGCTGCCTGAATAATCGACTTGAACGGAATTTCACCGTTCGCGTCCATGTTCTTCAGGTTCACGAGCATGTTGAACTGCTCGTCTAGCATAGCGCCGGCAACGGGCGCGTCATCAATGATGATGTCCACGTCAAGCTGCGCAATCGGCGGGCCTTGCATCTGCTGGCCGGTCTGAGGGTCTACCGTGACAGCGCCATTGATACCGACGAAACGGACGTTCTGCTCGTCATCCGTCACGCGCACCCACATGGGCGCATCCCAATATTGCCGGATGCGGTTCCAAATTTTGCGATACGCCGCGAAATCCATCTGCCGGAGAGCATCGCTAAGCGTGCCCATCTGGATTGCGCCGCCCTGCTGCTGCGCGAGGATGGCCCGGCCGCTTTCCGTGGCGTCCTTCTTGCCCTGCATGGCGGCATTGGGGCCGACTGTCTCGAAAGCCGCCGTCGCCTGCGCCAGAAGCTCGAAATGGCCTGCCGCCTGGTCGTTGGTCGGGATAATGCCGAAGTCGCGGCCGAATTGGGCCTCACCCTGAAGCTCGACATGGCCATCGGGCTTAGCAAGCTGCTTCTTGTTCTCGTTAGCGTTCGCCTTGAATTTCTGATTTCCGAACGTCTGGCGCGCGGTGAACAGGTGCAGCGCCTTGGACCGGCGCTTGTTCACCTCGTCCTGAAGGTCGATCATGTCTCGGATCGGGCCGTATCGGTTGTTGTCCCGGTCCACATAAGCGGTGCGCCAGCAATAGGGGTGCTCGCGCTTCCCGTCCTCATCGATCCACGGCGACGGGCCAGACATGAGAATGCCGCCCTTGGTGAAGTAGGCCACATCCCACTCACCATCGTCGCCAATGTGGTACATCTGCACGATGCGGACGCGGCGGCGCGTGCCGGCCCCGCTCACCCACGACTGCGCCTTGGGCTTGTCGTCATAGGTGCCGCCAGACTCGCCGAGCGTCACCGTCTCATCGAAGACCTGGCCAGCCTCCTCGCCGAACTGGCGAATAGCCTCATTGCGGTCCATCCATACGATGACGCCAAGATAGGCAGCATCCGAGAAATCATCCTCCGAAGAGAACGGGTCCCAGAACATGCGGTCCCACGCGCAGCGACGAACCTTGATCGTCACCGCCGGGCCCATGGGCGTGAGCATGGTGGAGGCCATCGGATCGGGCGCGCGGGCCTCTACCGTGATCTCCATGCCGCACCAGCCGGCCTTGAGCATGTCGCCCCAGGCGCGGGAGCGCAGATCGTCATACTTCTGATCTTCGCAGACGTATTGCAGCGCGTCAGTCGCCGCGTAGCTGTCCTGTTCGTGCTGCGGAGTTCGGGGAAGCGCGCGGGGCTTGGTGCGCTGTGTGCGCTCCATCCCTTGCAGATAGTCGATCTTCTGCCGCGTCAGGTTCCACATGATCGGCGGCTGACCGCGCTTGCGAAGCTCCTTGATCTCCTCTGCGGTCCACTGCTTTCCGTCGTAATAGTCGACATAGGTCTGCGCGCGGGTGCGGCTGTAGTCAGACCCGTCCTCGGCATCTAGAAAACGGTCGATCAGGAAGCTGTGATAGTGAGCATCATCCATCAGGCGAGCTTCCAGTTCATGCCCTCTTCTTCGGGCTCGTCAAACCAGTCGCGGGCGCGACGCGGCGAGGTCTGTTCTATCTGCGGGATCCATGGCCGCGACATGCAGGCGTAACGGGCCTCGTCCGCAATGTGGTCTTCGGCGTCGGTGTCGATGTCTTCGGGCCGCTTGGCGTCGTGCGGAAGGCTCGGCACCGTGCGGATGAAGTCCCGGCAGGTTTCGAACACGTAGAGCATGGGCACGCCATCCACGCCCTTCAGGCGCTGGCGCATCTCATCCCAGCCGCCCATGGCGCCGTTTCCGCTCACGCGCTTATTGTCGGCCCGCATGAAGTCCACACCGTGCAGGCCAAACACCTCGGCGCGACTAGGCCCGCCGTCCTCAGCAAAGATGGCCGGGTCGGCTACCGAATAGGCTATCTTCTCGCCCTCATCCCGCGCCTTGATGCCGGCCGCGACTTCCTCGGTGGTGAGCTTCAATCCCTTGTTCGCGCCCTTGGCCCCGTACCATTCGCGATACCGGATCAGCGCACCCCTCGGTATGCTGCCGTGATCGTCTCCAGCAACAGCCCACCAGCCAACCGAGAACGGCGCGGCAGAACCCCAGTCGAACGAACGGAACTTCAACCAGTCCTTCGGGATCGCGAACGGCGCCACCACGTGCTTGGCGCTGTTCCAGCAATCGAAGAACGCGCCTTCGACGACGTTCCAATCACCCTCAAGCCATGCCTTGACGAGTGCGGCAGAGCCCGCCTGAAACAGGTTGGCGACATAGCGCGGGTCGTTCGCCAGAAGTTCCGGGTTGTCGGTCAGCTTGGCAGGGATGAAAACCCGAGAGCTTTCAATCTGCGTTCCGTCGAACGGGTTCTGGAACACCTCGCGGACGATGTTGTAAGCGCCCGCCTCGATATAGCGCTCTTTCACCCATGTGTGCCCAGGCCCGCCGGGGTTGCAGGTTGCCCGAAAACCCGTTGGCACACCGGCCGCGCTGCGCAGCGTCGCCTTGAGCTTATCGAGCGGGCCGGGATCGGGGAACTGCGTCAGCTCCTCGACATAGACCCGCGTGTAATCGTGGCCCTGGTAGTTGTTCGCGTCGTCGTCGCGCTCAAGGTAGCGAAAATACAGCACCGCGCCGGATGGCCAGACGAAGCGGCTCTTCTGCTCTTCCCACTTCGCACCGAGCGGGCGATAGATCCTTTTGGCTCGCTCAATCGTTGGCGTCAGGGCCGTGAGGGTGCGGCGAATAAACAGGCCCTTCGCATCCGCGCCGTAGCGCTTCGCATGGACCGCCCACTCTCCCAGGCTAGCGTCTGTCTTGCCGCCGCCGCGCGCCCCGCCGTAGCACACCTCGAACACGGGGCATTGGACGAATGCGGCTTGCGGCCCTTTCTGTGGGCGCCAGATGATCTCAGTTCGGGCGAGCGTGCTGCGCTTCCCACTCGTCTTCAGAGAGGGGTTGGTCGCTGACATCATGGTTGATGTTCACGTTCTCGCTGCGCTCAACGAACATGCCAAGCTCTTTGCCAAGGAGTTCAAGCGCGCGGTTGGCGACAGAGCCCTCATAACGATATTCGCCGGAAGGCTTGCCATCTTGGATCACAGCTTCGGCCTGCATCGCGCGGTTAGCGTTCTCGACTAGACGCTCAATCACCCATTGGCGGGAGATGACAACCCCCTCGGCTGCGCGGGCGGTCAATTCTGCTACCCGTTGCTGCACGTTGACATTTGATGACAGCCGCGAGGCTGCGGTGCGGTCGCCCTTGTAGCCAGCCTCTGTGTACGCCTCAGTCGCGCTCTTGCCCTTCGCTAGCTCTTGGGCGAAGCGCTCATGCCTGGCGTTGGAGAGGATGGGCATCAGTCCTTATTCCTGGAAGCACTCAAACGGATACGCGCGGCTTCTGCCTCCAGAGCGCGAGACAGAACTTCTGCGTAGTCGGCGCCATATGTAATAATGTCGTCAGACAACTCGGAAAGATGGATCATGAACGGCCACGACCCATATTGGCCATTAATACCGCAATCGAAATGCAGGACGACTTTGCCGCTGAGCCTCAATTCTTCTGGGCTGATCTCGCCGCGCGCTTGGGGGCTTTCTCTATCTGCAACAGGGGCAAACCACTCATCTGTGGCGGTCAATAACGGGCCCGCTACGTGCACGGGCTCTCCATTGCCATCGCGGAGGCCCCCACTAAAGTCTGGAATCGGCTCCACATCAGACGCCAGTAGTTCGCGCACCTCACGCAATGAGACCATGCCAAAGTTCTCCCACTTCAGCATCTCCTTGTCAGAGAGACGGCGCACATCTCCAACTGTTTTAAGCCCGTTATTATTGACCAGAACATTGTGCGCCCTGGTGCTAAGCCCCGGAACTCGGTCAAGCTCTACGTCGTCGCTAAGCATCAAATCGCTTCCTCTCGCACCCCGCAGCGCCAGCTTACCACGCGCCACTTGGGATGCTGCACCGCCCATTCATTCATCGCACCCATGCACTCCATAGGCATGGACTGGCGGGCCTCTGTGGGTACGCGCTCTTCGTGGCAGGTGGCGGGATCTGCTAGGAGGCAGATGGTGAGGATGAGGTGGGTGAAATCGCTTCGACCATACGGGCGACTTCTGCCTTGTGCCGAGACCTCGCGGCCTTCGCCGACCTCTGCATGGCCAGCTTCAGCTTGCCTTCTGCGATAGCGTGCATGGCGCGCGTTTCGTGGCGCTTCGCCTCGTCATCGAAAATTTCGGACAGCGGGCGCCATGTGTATGTCTTCACTTCCCGCCTCCCATTCCCTTCATCCCCTCAGTCTCAGCAACGCGAGGCCAGAGGTAGACGCCAGTAGACGGATCGTGCGCCTTGACCATGAAGCTGTGCAGGCTACCCCAGAAGCTCGGGCACGGGGCGCTTGTGAGCCAGCGGTCTAGCTCTGGATCGCAGACGAGCGTGATGGGCATTGCAGACGTCACAGGCATCCCGTGGCAAAAGCCAACAGCCCGTCTATTCGGGCCTTGCGAGCGTTAGGATCGACGCGGCGCCTTTGGTTCGGATCACAGCAGGTGGGCTGATCTGGCTTGCCGCTATGTCCTGTTGGACCGCGTCGAACTGTATGACCTGGGCTTAGTCGGCGCCTGTCCCGCGAAGGGTAGAGGCCGTCCGCATACAAGCACTTTAGCGGACCCGTTCTCCAACTATCGCAGCGCGTGTGGTGGAGGCTCTGGCGCTGCGATCCCCTCCACAGGGCAGGTCGTTCGTCGAACTGTATGACCGGCCTTGGCCTCACCCAAGCGTTTAAGGCGCCCATGAGGCACAGGCGCCGCCGGTCATCTCGTTTGCCCGTGAGGGCGAATGTGCTGTGCGTTGACTGTAGCCCGACGCAATTCGGGCGCATACCGAATCATACCCTATTCGCCGTAACCGTCAAGCGCCTGTCAGCATATCCAAAGGAAATAGACAGAACATCGAGGCAGTCCCGGAAAAGCCGCCCAAAATAAAGCTCATCATGCTTCGACCCGGTGGCATATTCGGCCGCGATATACCGGATTGTCTCCCGCCGCCCCAAGACTCGGCGCACCAGCACCGCGCCCCTCACCCCCAGATCACCATCCGCTAGGCGAAGGTCGCGGACGGCTTTACGCTGGCGATCCGTCAGAGGCTCGGCAGTCTCGCCGCCACCGTCCACCGGTTCCTTGGTCGTGTCCATTGCCTTGATGCCGCCAATCTCGGCGCGCTCCCATAGCGCTTCCCAATGGCGGCCGGCGGCGTACTGGCATTCGTCAATCTGGCGCCGGGCCTTCAACTGTGCCAGCACATCGGAGCGCAGGTTGCGGATGACCGCGCTGCGCTCGTGCGGGCCGTCCAGAGGCCCACGGATTTCGTCTTCCGAAGGGATTACGCCCTTGGGGTTGTCCAGCGAGCGACGGTCGAAGGTCTTCACCTCAGCGGGGCGCCGCGTCGGCTTCCGTTCCGCCTTGTGGCGGTTAAAGGCTTCAAGCTGCTTCTTCGCCAATGGTGCCTCCTGGCAGGGAGATAAGTTCAATCAAAAAGCGGAACGATGACGTAGACCGCGATGGCGCAGCCTGTGGTGAGGGCAGAACCCCAAAAGATAAACCGTTTGGCGTCTCTCCAAATTTCGTTCATTCCGGCATCCCTCTAAAATCGTCTAGGAGCGTCGCTGGCAGGCGTTTTGTGCTCCTAGGCTGTCCGGTAGCTAACTGGGCGAGTTTTGCCGCCAGCGCTTACGCCTAGCCATGAACGATGCCGTCGTAACTTCCGACATCATCCACGGCCTTCCGTTCAGGCTTAGCGTAAAAGTCCAGCGACGTGGCGCTGTCGCGTTTGGCCTGCACCGCGTAGGCGCTTCCATTCAGCAGCAGCACGTCGCCAATCGCCGGCTTGTACTTCCGGGGCTGCGAGCACACAGTGGCGCCCGTCTCGTCTTCGAAGTGGACTACGATGCGCTTGGTCATGGCAGCCACCCCAAGCACCACAGCAGGCCGATAGTGGGAAGGATGGCTAGCCATGCCACCATCAACACTGCACCTATCATCGACAAGAGAACCCCAATTGTCATTTCCATCACTCGCCCTCCTCTGAGAGAGCGGCGGCTATCATTTCTTCAGCGCAGGCACGGATGGCATCAGCAAGCACCAAGGCCATTTCTGGCTGAATGCAAATCGTGCCGCCAAAGTCGCCCTTACCGTCGATTTCGACCAGCCCCAAGCCGTCAACATCGGGGCGAATGGTCATGTGGTGCCCACCCTCATTGTCGTAGAGATTGCGGATAATGTTGATTTCGAACTTGGCGGTCATACCTGGTTTCCCATCCTGTTGACGTTGAACGCCGCCCGGCGCTCGATCTCTTGCAGGCCCTTCGGTGTCGTGATGGCCTGCGCTCGCATGTGGGGGCTCCCGTCGCGGTCAATGCCGCCCGACGGCGCCCATGTCTGATCGACCAAGCCGAAGCGCTCAAGCCGGTCGTAGACCATCGGCGCCGCGCTCCAAGCGAAGCCCGGCGCAAACCCGTCCTGCGACATGGCGGCGGCGCGAAGCCACATGAAATCGTTTGCCTTGAGGCCGATCATGAGTGTAGCTCTCCCTGCTGAGAGGGTGGCCATTCGCTATCGAAGTAATATCCGCCCAAGCGCTCGGATCGTTGCGGCCCTTTTCCTGTCGTCATTCTAAGGTATTTGTCCCAAGCGTTCCACTGCGGAGTGTCGAATTTAACGACAACCTTCTGCTCAAACGCACTCATTTTGCGCGCTGCTTGCACAAACCCGTCGAAACGCCTCTGGCTCAAATAGCGCTCGGCATGAACGGGCCGATAATCCGTGTTCTGCTCGCAGTAGCGCCGGAACGCCGGGAGGCTTTCCATCACAGCGGCTCGGTCCTCTCGCGACAGACGGGCGAATTGAGAGGCGGCTCCCTTTTTGCTCATCAGGCTATCTGTTGGATATCCCTTCCAGAACTCCTCGAAATCCTGAGGGTACGAAGCCCGGCTCTTGGCCGGCTTCGTACAAGATGCGTTAGCATCTATCTTCTCTTCTCTGGCTTCTGGCTTCTTAGCATTAGGTTCGTGCATGGTAACCCCATTGGGTACGTCGTTTTGTTCTTTGTTTTCAGTTGTTTGTGACCACCTCTTTTCTGCCGATTTTCTGCCCTTTTGCGAAGCCGAATGATCCTTGGTCATTCTCCGTGAGAAGACGACGCCTGCTCGCGTCAGGCCAAAAACCCCGGCTTGCCGAAGCTCAGCCATCAGGGCTTGAGCCTCGTCCACGGCGGTTCCTGTCATGCGCGCCAGAACGTCGCCGCCTACCGGCTCTCCATTAAGGAGAAGATGGCCATAGGGCTTGGCTTCGTGCATGATGCAGAGGCATTCGATCCAAAGGCCGCGAGCGGCGATAGAGACAGCCCTGAGCGCTTGGTCGCCGCGCCAGTCTCTGGGATAGAACTTCATCCACGGGCCGCTGCTCATGGCGCTACCCCACGTGCAGCGCCCAGGAGTGGACGGGAGCAAGCGCCTTCTGCGCTGCGGCGAATGTGTCGGCGTAAATCTCCCGTCCTGAAAGGCGCGTGGTCGGGATACCCCAGGATGCGAAATAGCCATCCCGAACGATGTTCTCGGCGGATGAGTGATAAGCCGCGCCATCGCATTCGATGCAAAACATCTGAAGGCGCCCGCTGTAGCGGACGGCTACGGCAAAATCCATTCTCGAACGGGAAAAGCCAAACTGCGGAGTAATAACCACAGGGCCGTCAGGAAGGCATTCGCGGCGCGGGTCGTGCATCTTCGCCGGCAGGTCGGTGATAACCCCGAAATCGGCGCACACAAGCGCGGGCAGCAACGTGCGCTCTATCGGGCTATCGCAGATTTCCAAGCCGAGCTGGATAGCGATTACGGCATGGTTGCGCGCAGCCCTTACGGTCGCCTCTCCGGCGCCGCGCGAAGCAAGACGCTTGCGCATTTTCTCCCATGCGAAGTCGAAGACGGCGCGGGTCGAGCCCGCACCATCAAGCCCAAGGCTTTCACCATTCGGCTTTGAAATAGTGTCGCCAAGCCTGCGGAAGCTCATTCCGCACCTCCCAGCATGGAAAGCTGCTTGGCGGGGGCCGGGCGCTCTATGAACATGTCGGGCTGAGCGTAAGCCTTGCGGATGCGTTCGCAGGCTATGTCGAAATAGCCTTTGTCTATCTCTATGCCGATGAACTTGCGGCCAAGCTTCGCGCACGCGACTCCTGTGGTGCCTGAGCCCATGTATGGGTCACAGATGCTCTTCGCTTCGGGGATCTGCTCGATGCACCAACGCATCAGCTCTATCGGCTTCTGCGTGGGGTGAACCCGCTCTACGCCGCGTTCAGAAGCGCGCATCATCCCATCCCATTGGTGGCGGAAGACGCGGGCGACGCCCTTTCTGTTCGTCCAAGCTAGCTCGCAGTCAGCGAAATCGTTGGTGTGGTGGCTTGAGGCGCGCTTATCCCAGACAAACCACGACGAAGAGGATGGGAGGCTGCTGGCAAAATGGTTGCCGCCCCAAAGAATAACCGTTGGCGCTGCAGTGATAAGCGGCGTCGGGTCAAACGGATGGTCGTCGCCGGCTATCGCAACCTTCGCAAACTTTGTCGCATAGCGGCCCTTGCCGATGCCGGACCTATCGTTTCCGCCATGGGCAAACGCAATGCCGTAAGGTGGATCGCTAACGATGGCGTCGACCTGCAGGCCGTCGAGTATTTCCCGACAATCTCCAAGATAAAGCGTACAGTCGCCGATATGCTCAACGCGCATCAGTCGCCTCCTTCACGCAATCAAGGGCGCGGACTGGGCCTTCTTCGGCCTGCCGGCGCTCGCGGTCATCAAGCGGGGCGTACATCCCCTCACGCACGCCGATCTCGCGCATGGCGAGGATGGCGAGAGCATAGTTGCCTATGCCGTCTTCGGACCAATCGTAGGCTTGGGCTGTCTCGCTCATTCCCCGCCCTCCTCTGCGATCTGACGGGCTGCGGAGTGGATGGCGGTGACAGGGGCGACCTGTACGCCTTCCATCAGCCAACGGGCTTCCTGGGGGCGCGCTGCGGCCTTGGCGATGAAGTCTCTGACGTGGATGAGGTCAGCCGACAGAAGCTCGGCTTCGGACTTGCGCAGCGCCTTGGCGCGATGGCAGACGGCGGGGGCGTCAAGACGCACGAGCGCATCCATGCTGGAAAGAAGTTTGGATATGCCGGGGCGCTTCATCATTTTGGCTTTCCAAGCATGTATTTGATATCAAGAATGTCTGCGTGCAAAAGAGGGTGACCCGCCTCAAGCATTTCTGCTATCTTCCTGACGCCGTGCAAAATTGTCGTGTGGTCTCGGCCACCAAGACGACTACCGATAAACGGAAGGCTTCTCCCTGTAAGCTCGCGGCACAGGTACATGGCGACTTGCCGAGGCATCACTACATTAGCGGTTCGGCGCTGCGACGCCAAATCAGAACGTGTAACGCTGTAGTATTTTGCTGTGGCGGCGATAACGCGGTCGCAAGACAACCGGCTTGCAAGATGCAGCCAATCGCGCCCATCAGATAAAGCGGGTGGCTTTTCTGCCGGGGGGGCAAACCAAACAGTCCGCTCCGATACCTGGGCTTGCCATTTTGGCCCGAACTCTTCCTCATAAAGATGAGGTCGCCACCGGACAGCGATAGGACGAGCTACGGGGGCAGTTCTAGCGCGCGTCGCATTGAACCGCGCAAGGGCTTCTGCCGCCGTAATGGCCTCTACGGGCTCTACAGCGCGGCGAATATGAAGCTTTGATGGTGCGGGGACGTTGAGCATAGGCTACTCCTACGAGTGCCGGGCGAGGCGAATTGCGCCCCAGCCTGTCAGCACGGAACAAATCTCTTCGTGGGAATGGCAGACGGCATAGAGGCCGTGCGCCTCGATCACGCGGCGCTGGAACTCGCGCTGCTCTTGAGATTGACGGCCCTTTTTGGCCTTGATCTCGATAAACGCGGCCCGGCCGTCCGGCAGGACGAAACACAGGTCCGCCACTCCGGGCAGAACACCCATGGTTTTGAGCTTGGCGCCAGTCAGAGACGACCGGGCCTCCCCGTTTGGGGTGTGCCAGTAGACAAGCCGAGGGTGAGCCGCGAGGCGGAGAAGCTGGATAGCCGCCTTGTGGATTTTGTCTTCGGTGACGTGGCGGGGGTCGCGCGTTTCGATGGCGTGCAGGGTCATCTCGGCACCACCGATCCGTCTAGCTTCTTCTTCCACTTGGAATCGCGCGAGCACGCGAAGGTGCTGCGCTTCTTGATGCCGAGGTGCTTGGCGCGGATGCGGGCCGTGCGGGACTTCTCAGCCACGTCGGCGGCGGTCTTCTCCCGGTGCTTGTCGCGGAGCGCGGGGGCAAGGTTGCTTTCCCGGTGCTCGCCGCCGTTGATCAGGGCAATGATGTGGTCCAAGTCCCATGCGTCGCCCGGCACGATCTTACGGCCGGACAAGTGGCAGATGCCGCCGTGGCGCTCGAATACGCGCAGGCGCACCCGTTTGGGGATCGCTGCGTCAGGGCTGGCGCCGATCCATTCCTCTGTGCTGCGGGCGGTCATGCGGCCACCTCGCGATCATGGAACACCACGCCATGACGCGCACCGAACTCGTGAATAAGCTCGATCAGGTCCGCCATTTCAGACTTCGACAGGTCAGAGGAGGAGCGGCCTAGACTGACAAAGCCGGTGCTATCAAGGTTCGGCACCATACGAACTTCGCGCCTGAGCGCGTCGAGAAACAGCAGCTTCCAGTCATCAGCCGCCAACTTGATGCCGTGATACGGAACCTGCGCCGCAAGCTCGGTGAGCATCGCCCACATCTTGTCGTTCTGCGGGATGGATCGTTTCGGCTCTTTGAACTCCAGGCGCGTATTCCAGGGCGCGCGCGCCACCCATGACGCGGCGCGCTGGCGTTCACGCTCGGTTGCGATGATGAGGGTGGCGCGGGGCATCAGGCGGCCTCCCTACCGGCGGTAAGCTCTTCGCGGCAGCGAGTGCCCACATCAGCGACTTGGGCGCGCAGGGCCTCGGGGAGAGATTTGAAGGCCCCCTTGAACGCCGCAGAGTTGCGGTATGCCTCGAAGGCTTCGATTGTCTTCTGTCCCTCAAGGTCGCCCATGAGCCGCATGGCAGCGTCGGCGTCGCCGGGGAATAGGCCGCCGTTTTTCTGAGCTTCGGGCTCTGTGGCTTCGCGTTCTTCTTTGCGCCGCGTGGCGACATATTTGCTGTCGTCAAACAGCCCCATATGCACGTCGGCGGACATGCCAAGGTGCTTCATGGCGTTGCCGATGGCGTCGGTGAAGGCCTTCTTGAAAGCCTCGTCATCGTTTTCCCACCGCTCAGGACGGTTATACTGCGTGTTCGCCTTGACGTGAGAAACGACCTTGTCGCCGCCGACGCCGGGGATAAGCTCCGACCTCACACCGTCGCGCACGACCCATAGGGAGAGCCAGCAATAAACCAGCACCTCCTTGTTATCGCCAGGCACAACCTGAAAGGATGGCTCGGTAAATCCCCAGCCAATGCCGCAGGGGCCAAAAACCTCGGTCATCTTGTGTTCGGTATAGATCGGCTTGACGGCGGTTCCCTTAAAACCCCCGCCGCGCGTAAAGGCCTTTGTCTGGTCGGGGTCGGTCTTGCCCAGCGTGTTCCAGATATCAAGATTACCCATCACTCAACCTCCGATGGGAAGGCGCTGCGAGCCGGCTCAAAAAGGGGGCAGAACCCGGCGTTAATGCTTACGCAGCGCTGATAGGGCTCGGTCGCCACCCAGGCATTTCGGGCGACGGGAGAAAGCCCCGGCAGGCGCGGGAACCGCATGCACAGCCAACGGCCCGGAGATTGCTTGCGCGTGTCGGGATGCACGTTGTCGCAGTCTTCGCAGAATGTGGGCTGCATGCTCATTCCGCCGCCTCCAAAAACCTCGGCTGCGCAGGCGCAGACATCTTGTCGAGTGCGGCGGAAGCATCGGCCAAAGCGCGGCGCATTTCCTTGATATCGCCGGCCATAACCGGGCTGACATCGCCGGACATGATCGTCATGGCGTACACGGTCAGGCGGCGCACGGTGGCGGCAGCAAACGCGGCCTCGCCAAGCGCCAGTCGCGCCTCATTCCGGTATCCGTTGTCCCGGATTTGATCGCAGATGTCGGTGATGCTATTCATGATCCGTTCCTTGACTAAAGCCGCCCGTGTGAGCGTTGGACCCGCGATCCGGGCGGCGAAGGATCGCGACGTTGGCACGTGAATTGCAATCGCGCGGGTGCGCGTGCACGAGCCTCAGCCCAGCATCCCCAGCGCTTGCATGTAGAGATCGACAATCGCCTCACGCTCGGCGCGCTCGTCGGCGTCCTGCTTGCGGATTTTCAGGATTTCCCGAAGGGCTTTCACGTCGAAGCCTTCGCCTTTCGCCTCCGCATAAAGGTCGCGCTTGTCGTTGTTCCGGTCCTTGATCTCGCTTTCGAGATTTTCGAGCCGGTCAATGAAGGACTTAAGCCGCTCCTTGGCGAAGCCGGCGGCGGCATCGGAAAGCGGCTGATCGTCCAGGATATCGTGCGTGCGATCCAGCATCAGCCTGCCCTCGGCATAGGCCGCTCAAGCCAAGCGACGCGGGGCATGGAGGGCTGGGGGCGGGACGGATCGAAAGACGGCGGCGAATAGACGACACGCCTTACAGACGGAACGACGCCCGCCATCTTCGCCTTGTCCCACACCTTGCAGATCGAGCCCTTGCTCGTGCCGTACTTGGCAGCGAGGAATGACGCGCTTTCCTTCCCCTTAGCGCGGACGATGTAGTCCACCTGTTCGGGGGTGTAGACGCGGGAGGTGATGTAGTCGCTAGGGCGGCTAGTCATGGTCACGCCTCCCGCCCAAGCGCGGCGCGCGCCGCTTCCAAGTGCGCTTCCACCGCGCCCATATCGACCTGAGCAAAACGGTCAGCTTGCGCCGCAATGATTTTTCGCTCGTGTTCGAGACGCGACATCTCTCGGCAGAGCGCGGCGTCCGCTGCCGCGAGGATCCGTTGATAGACATTGGCTTTGATCGCCTTGATGCGCTTCCGAAGAAGATTTTCGATGGTGCCCGGCGCAATGCCGATAGTGCGGGCGAGTTCTGGCCGAACTTCCTGGCGCGAGCGCCCGGTTTTGTCTGCGGCCTTTTGCTCAAGCCTACCAATTAGATAGGCGGCGTGAGCCTCGTCAGTGGTGAACTCCGCGTGGTTCACTTGTCCATCCTCAATGGATGCCATGTCCGTCGTCTCCGTGGTTCATTGCGAACATCGGAGACGACGACGACGGCATAGGAGATTGCAGGGAATGAAGAGGAAGCGGGCGGCGACCGTCAGCATTGGAAGCGAGGTCAGCCGCCCGAGGTGGCCGGAGGCAGGGAGCACCCCCGGCAGGGAGACGACATTCCAGAGCGTCGGGGTAGTGGCAGCTACCCTGCTCGATCAGATCAGGAAGAGACGGGGCGCCGGGCAATGAGGTGGTGGCAGCCACCTCGCGCTCAGTCGGCGTCTTGTTCAGAAGCGAAAGGAAGCAGTCGATGTTGGTCTTGCGGACGGGGCGAAAATGCTCTCGGTCAAATCCAGGCTCGCTACTGCACCCATCCGGCACTTCGTTATGGACTTCCCCCAGCAATATGATCCTAGGGTCCACGACCCCAAAACTACGAATGGTGTAGACAAGCCCCTTTACGGGGTACACCAGCGGGATTCCCAACTTTCGCTCCCAGAACGACACAAGCCATTCAGGGGCGTTGGCCACGCAGACGACCTGCATTCCCACATGCCAGTCGGTCATGGAAGATCCCCACGAGCGACGGCGAAAACCGTAAGAAGGACAGGAACAGTCAGCGCCCCGCCAATGAGACCGGCTGTTTCCGGCGCCATAGCCGGAAACAGGTTCGCCACCAGCATGGCAGTGCCGGGGGATAGAACGGCCGAAACGAATGCAAGCCAAAGGAGCGCGGCGGCCTTCATCCCTACGCCCTCCCTTGATCGAGGGCGGGGAGGAAGTCGTCTGCCGAAAGACTGACGCCGCGCTCGTGAGCGGCCCGCAACAGGACAGGAATGTGAGATTGCGGAATGCGGCCACCAGTTCCGCCCACCTCACGCGGGCGCTTCCAGTTGGAGACGCGAGTGCGATGAACGCCAGCGATCAATGCCACCTTCGTGGGGCCGCCGAGCGCTTCAATGATGCGATTTGCCGGTTCCATGGCCTCGCATTGTAGCGATGATCGCTACCCATGCAAGAGAAATCTGTAGCGAAATCGGAACGCCACACGGTAGCGATTTTAAGCTACGCCTCACGCATGTTTGCACAGTGGGTAAAAGCCGCGCTTGAGCACGCCGACATGAGCGGCGCCGAACTCGCGCGCCATTTGACCGAGCGCCTAGGACGGTCCATCGACCGCGCGGCCGTGCAGAAAATGCAGATGGTCGAAGGCACCGGGAAGACGAAGCCCCGCGCCGTCGCCGCCGACGAAATGATCGCCATAAGCGAAATCACCGGGTACCCTGCGCCCCAAGGCTCAAATTATTCGGTCAACGTCGTCGGCTATGTGGGCGCCGGCTCGGAAGTCCACCCGTTCGACGATCACGAAATGGGCGCCGGCCTGGAAACAATCGACACAGACTTCCCGGTGAAGCCTGGCACGGTGGCCGTTATCGTGCGCGGCGATTCCATGCTGCCGATTTTCGAGGATGGCGACCTTATCGGCTACATGGCCGATAGCGCCGACCCGACGACCTTGATCGGGAAAACCTGTGTCGTTCGCCTGGCCGATGGCCGGACGTTTATCAAGAAGCTGAGGCGCGGGTCGGTTGACGGGCTATTCACGCTTGTGAGCGCGAACGCCAGCGACATCGAAGACGTGCAAATCGAGTGGGCGCGGCGCTATCGTTTCCGCATCCCGGCGGATGAGTGGAGATCGTCGACGAAATGACCCGCCAGCTTCTGATGGTTGTCATGGCGGTAGCGCTGGCCGGCTGCGTTGAAAGCCGGGGTACGCAATTGGCGCAATGCGAAATGGAAGCGCGGAAGCACCAGAACGACGAAATCAGCCGTTACGCCTTCACAAACCTCTGCATGCGGTCAAAGGGCTACCAGAGGGCGGATAATTGCTGGAACAGGTATGACGCGGGCGAGGATGCGAAGTGCTTCCATAGCGCCAATCAAATAGCGCGGGCATTTGATGCCATAGGAGACGCCATCGGCCGATAGGCCAGACAACCGATGATGATCCGCCCGGCTTCGGCCGGGTTTTTTATTGCCCGAATTTTTTGTAGCGATTTTCGCTCCAGCCTATTTACAACGTAGCGCACATCGCTACACTACCCCCATCGCCTCACACGAAGCGACGCGCCGGGCCGCCCCAATCCCCCTCGCCAACTGGCCCGGCGCAATTCTTCCGCGATGGAGAGTGAGATGCCTCCTGCCTTCTATCCCTTCGTGATCGAGATCGAGCACAACGGCGAATACGTCGAAGTCATGCAGGACTGGCAGGGGAACCCCATGGCCTACCTGTACGGGACCGCCACCCGCGCCGAGATGCTGATGTCTCAGGCGGAACTTGACGACATGTACGAGACGATTGACGGCGAGGCTCGGCATTACGAGCCGGACTGGAGCCAGCGCAAGCGCGCGGTTGCGGAGGCTTGCCGCGTCGAAGTCCCCCGCGCGTCGCAGCAGTACACGGCCTTTGTCGGCGCGTGGCGCGAGCATCGCCGGGCTGCGGCTGAAAACGCTGCCCCTGAAATGACCGCTGCGGAGTGAGCCATGAGCGAGCTAGTCGACTGGAAAATTGCTGCGGCGAGCATCTGCGACGCCATGCAAGAGCGCGCTACGCAGGTCGCAACTCGCGCCTCCGAAGACCTGTATGAGCACATGATGATGTCAGTGCAGGATTATCTTCGGTCCAACGTAAGATTCAACCTGTCTGAAGAACTGCGGCGCGTGTCTGCCGAGTGCGGTCGCCTCAGGGCCTCGAATGCCAGCCTTCTGGCGGGCGCTAAGCTTGCGCTTGATCTTGCCGAAGGGCTCATCAACAGCGACTACGAGGGTACGTCGGCGCACGAACCGATGATGGCCGAGCTTGAGCCGGTAAGAGCCGCGATTGCCAAGGCCGAGGGCCGGTAATGCGCCAGTCCTCCCACGACATCCGCCCCATAGGCCAAGCCATCCGCGACGCAGAGCGCGAGCTTAGCGATGCCGAATGGACGGGCGACGAACAAGCAATCACGCGAGCGTCAACTGTCCTCGCGTCCCTGAAATCACAAGCGGCGCACGGCGAAGAATACGCCGTGCCGTTCTGAGGGAATGATGATGAGCGCAAAGTGGAAAGACATCACGACATACTCTCGTGATGAAAAGGTGCGCGCGCCGGCCACTTGGGAGCTTCGCCTTACCCACGACATTCGCGTGGTCGTTATGCGGGCTCATCGAGACGACCCGAACAATTGGACTATGCATTGCCGTCCGTGGTTCGACACATGGCCCCTCGGTCTGCCGTCTTCGCCTGATTGGCGCGATGAAGCTATGTCGCGTGCGCTAACGCTGGTGCACGCCAAGGTGGATGAACTGGAAACAGCGCTTCTCGCCGCCCGCACCCTCTCGGAGGGTGAGTGAGATGGGCAATGTCGAGTTGCGTCACATTCGCCTTGCAGAGCGCTGCGTCGAACGCCCGTACAATCGTGGCTCGGTCGACAGGGCGGCCAAAATAATCGCGGAAGCGATGGGCGCCCCCTCCACCGTAGACCGGGCGCTCTTCGATGAGATGGTAGAGGCGCTTCAGTGGTTTGTCGACAATGACGACACCATGGAAGGCGATGACCCCATGCCTGAGAAGGGCAATCTTTCTTGGGATGAGATCAACGCCTTTTGGCTCGCAGGGCTTCGCCGCGCCCGCGACATCCTCGCCAAAGCTCGTGAGGCCGGGAAATGAGCGCGCTCGATTACTGCATAGAGGTCCTAGGCCCGTTCCTCGCGCTTCTGCTTCTCAACATCATCCTCGCCCTTATCGCTGTCGCCCTCGGAGCGTGACATGGACTCGCACACCGCAGAAGCCTTCGCTTGGGCCGTCGCCATCCTTGCCCTTTGGTTGGGCTTCGTCGTCTTGGCTCTCGTTTGGCTCAACCACCGCCCCCGCAAGGCTGATCGCGAATACCGCGCCAGCCTCCGCAACGCAGCCGCGTCCTACGAGGATGAGGGCGTGCATGGTGACGTGGTGATCGTGCCCCGGAGGGATGTGTAATGGCGTCCATCTTTGTCGAAAACTGCTCGCACGCCGCCGCCGGTATGCTCTGCCGTGACGACCTGGCGTTAGAAATCGCGACGACGGCCGGGCAGGGAAGCGCAAGCGCATTCTTCCTTTCAATCGGTGAAGACATAGAGCGGCAAGCTGGTCGATTCGTTGCCGAGCGCATGATGTATGTTCTCGCAACGTGCGTAGGTTTTGTAGCTATGGCCGCGCCTATTTCAGGGAAGGGCGCGAGCCTCGATACACTGGCCGACCCCGCCTGTTTCTTCGCTGGGCGCATTCGTCACATGGATATGCACGCCCTCCCGTTCGCCGACAGCGAGGGAGGGCGCCCATGACTGACCCCGCGAAGGCCGGAGAGCGCGAGCTTCGGCAGAAAGCCTTCATCCGCGTCTGCCGTGACAGCGGGTTCCAGCTTGAGGCCCACCGGGCCGCCATCATCGCCGCAGGCGTCATCGGGTGCCATCCGTTCGAGATGGCCTCGGCGTTCGGCTCCATGACTGTCATGGCGCAGATCGCGGATGGAACGCATTCCGCCGCCCGCGACGCGGAGGAGCGCGCCGATGGTTGAGGCATATCCGCTGCAATGGCCAAATCGGCCGCGCAAGGCCACACGCAGGCGCGCCACCTTCGGGACCGTCAAGGGCTACGGCAAAGCGCCCCTCACCGTCGCGGAAGCCGTCGAGCGTTTGAGCGGCGAGCTTGCGCGCCTCGGTGCCCGCTATGTCGTCATATCGTCCAATGTCGAACTGCGGCGGGATGGGCTTCCCCGCTCGGGACAGAAGGAACCGGCTGATCCCGGCGTCGCGGTCTATTTCCAGCTCGCCGGTAAGCCGCACTGCCTGCCGTGCGACACCTTCGACCGGGTTGCCGACAACATGGCGGCCATTGCGGGGCACATCAAGGCTGTCAGGGCGCAGGAAGCGTACGGCGTTGCCACGATTGCCGAGAGCTTCGCCGGGTTCGTCGCGTTGCCGCCACCGGGCGCGGCGCGCCCCTGGCGCGAGGTGATGGGGTTCAGCCCCATCCACCGGCCCGGCTCGCAGGAGATCGCCGAGCGGTATCGCCGTCTCGCGCGCGACAAGCACCCGGACGCCGGCGGATCGCAGGAGGCCATGGCCGAACTCAACGCCGCCCGCGACGCGGCCATGAAGGAGGGCGGGTGAATGGCGCGCGCCTACTACAACGAGATAGACCCTTACGCCGCGCAATGGTTGCGCAACCTGATCGCCGCCGGCCACATCGCGCCCGGCGACGTGGATACAAGGAGCATTGCCGATGTCCGACCCGACGACCTCGCCGGCTACACGCAGTGCCATTTCTTCGCCGGGATCGGAGGCTGGTCCTACGCAGCTCGACTGGCTGGATGGCCTGACGAGCGCCCCCTGTGGACCGCAAGCGCCCCATGCCCGCCTTGGTCGCGCGCTCGAATCTGGCACCGTGCGGCCGCTGGCGAGAAAGACCCGCGAGACCTTTGGCCCGCTTTCGTGCCCCTCGTCGCAGACCGGCGCCCCGCCGACCTCTTCGGGGAGCAGGTGTCCGGCCGGAAGGTCGGGCCTTGGATCGAGCGCGCCAAGGACAGCCTCCAAAAGCTTGGCTACGCGTTCAGCGGGACCGACAGGCGGTCCCGTGACCATGAGGGCCCCCAAGGGCGCGAGCGCTTCTATTTTTCTGCCCACTTTGGCGGCACGCGAGGGAAAGGACTGGTCTCGCGGCGAGGTACTCGCACGGCTCGACCGTGGAGATGGCGTGGCGAAGAGGATTTGCGCGCTATCGCCAGCGCTCCGTTCGAGCCCGGACATAGTTGGCCTCAACCCCTCATTCGCCGCAGCGATGATGGGGTTTCCCCCAGAGTGGCAGCGCTGCGCGCCTACGGAAATGCCATCGACCCTTATGTCGCGGCGGAAGTGATCGGCGCCTTCCTCGACGCTGAGAGGGACGCCGCATGAACCAGGCGCCCGAAAGTCTCATGACGGCCATCGTGCGCGGAGTCATCTGCGCCATCTGCGCGGCCGGCTTCCTTCTCACCAAGACCACCGCCCTTGACGGCCTCGTGAGGGTCGCGGCGCTGGTCATTTACGGAGACGCATCGTGAGCACTGATGCCGTAGCAAAGCCTCTTGTCGCCGACTTCTCGCAGTCGCGGAACGACCTGTATTGGAAGGTCTATGCCGGGGAAGACGGCTTTATCCGTTGGACCGGATACGACGACAATTATTGGTGGTCTAACATTGCGACCAGCGAGCGACGCCAGACCCGCGTAGGCCCGAAAACTGGCCGCGTGTTCGTCCTCAATCCGGCTACCAATGCCGTCGAGATCCGCGCTGCCCTCACGGAGCCCGGCCATGACCGCTGACATGCCGGACGCGGTCGAAGAGATCGCGGCAATCATCCGCGACTACAGCAGCAAGCCGTACACGGTCGAAGCAAGCCGCAACGCCGCTCGGGCCATCCTCGGCGCCCGCGCCATGCAGGCGGCGATGGCCGCCCAGGGCGGCGGGGCCTGGGAAGCTGGCGAGCTGACGACGCTCGCTGAATGCC
>NZ_JAUSUI010000006.1 GCF_030813495.1 Ancylobacter polymorphus
GGGCTTAACCCGCTGTCAACCAAGACGGGTTACCGTCTTCCCATGACGCGCGGCGTATCCTGGTTTTTCGTAGCCCCGCTCGTCCTTCTGGGGCTTTCGGGTTGCAAGTTCGGGCTGTTCGATCAGCGCGAACCCTGGCGCACGGAAGCTGAAGAAAGGTGTTTGGCGGAGGGCCGCGTGAAGCCCTCCGCCTTCATCGTTCAGGACCGCGCCATTAACGGCGCCGGCACCTGCGGCATGGACCATGCCTTCCGCATCACGGCTTTTTCCGAAGGATCTGTTGAGGTTAGCCCGCGTGCGACGCTGGCCTGCCCGATGACCTCGGCCGTCGACCAATGGGTGACGCAGGACGTTCAGCCCGCCGCCATGGCCTGGTTCGGCCAGCCCGTGGTCAAGATCAAGCAGATGTCGTCCTATTCCTGCCGGCGCATGAACGGGGCGACGACGGGCAAGATTTCCGAGCACGCCTTCGGCAATGGGCTCGACATTGGCGGCTTCGTTCTGGCCGACGGGCGCGAGATTTCGGTGCGCAAGGACTGGAAGGGCAGTGCCGATGCGCGCGGCTTCCTACGCACCGTGCAGGCCGATGCGTGCGAGCGGTTCACCGTCGTTCTGGCGCCCGGCTCGAACATCTACCACTATGATCACATCCACATCGACCTGATGCGCCGCGCCTCCGGCTCAACTACCTGTAAGCCATTGGCGCAGCGGCCGATTCCGCCGCGGCTGCCGGTGTATAAAGCGCCGGCCTACAAGGCGCCGCCCTATGGCGCGTCCTGGCAGACGGGGCCGATGTCGTCCGTGCCGGGCGCGGCTCAGCCGGCGGAGGATTACGGCCCGGCGGGGGACGAGCAGGAGGGTTATGACGAGGCCGCCGCCCCCGCGCCGCTCGCGCCTGCGCCTTTGGCGCCTGCCCGCCCGGCCGCCGCGCGCGCCGCACCCGCTCCCGTCTATCCGCCGGCGCAGGCCTACCCGGCGCCGAGCCATACCCCCGGCGGGAGTGTCGGGGCGCCAATGGTGCTGACCCCTCCAGCGGCGAATCCTTATGAGAACGGGGGATATGCGGCCGATCCCTATCCGGCGCCCGCTCCCGCCGCACCGGCCTACCCCGCGCCCCGCGCACCGGCCCCCGCACCGGCCGCGCCAGCCTCGACGCGTCCTCCCGGCCTGCTGCCTCCCGGCAGCATCCCGCTGGCGAAATGGCTGGGGCTCGACACCACGCCGACGGGTGCGGCCGGCGATGCCCGCTCCTTCACCACGACGCGTGAATTCGCGAGCCCGATCCCGCCCCCGGCGGCGGCGGCCGGATCGGACTGACGGGGCAACTGTTCAGTCGAGCAGCGTGTCGAGGCCGCGCTTCACCCCGACCCAGCCCTGCACCTTGCGGGCGGCGAGCAGCGTACCGGCGACATAGGGCGCGGCAGACGAGCCGGCATCGTGGCGGATCGTGAGCCGCTCGTCCGGCGCGCCGAAGATCGCTTCGACCCCCAGCACGAAGGAGGGCAGGCGCAGCGCGTGCACCCGCACCTCGCGCGGGCCCTCGCCGAAGGCGCCGCCGCGCGTTTCCGGCACGCCGACCACCTCGGCTACGGGGCGCGAGGTCGCGGGCTGACGTACGCCCGCCAGCGCTTCGGCGAGTTCGCGGCCTGTGCCGGAAGGGGCGTCCGGCTTGCCGGCCGAGGCGTAGTCGATGAGTTCGACATCGGCGACATACTTTGCCGCCTCCAGCGAGAAGCGCTTGAGCAGCGTTGCTGTGATGGAAAAATTGCCGGCCGCCAGCAGCCCTTTCAGATGAGCCTTCGCCACCTCGTCGAGTTCGGCGTAGTCAGCAGCACCGAGACCCGATGTTCCGATCACGACGCAAAGGCCGGCCTCCAAGGCGGCGCGGGCATTGTCCTTCACCACGCCGGGTTTGGTGTAGTCGATCAGCACATCGGCGGGAACGGCGAGGGCTTCCGCGACGCTGGCGAAAACCGGCACGCCGGTCGCGGCCCCACCGAGCGCGGTGCCGAGGTCGGCGCCGGAATGGGAGCGGGCGACGCCGGCGACGATTTCGAGATCGGGCGCGGCGGCGATGGCGGGCGTGAGCGCGCGCCCGACCCAGCCGGTGGCGCCGGCGAGAATGATGCGGATCGCCATGGGGTGAGTTCCTTCACGGTTGACGGCAGCCAAGCCGTAGCAAGCCGTGAGCCCGGCGCCAATGGCGCGGGGGGAAGAGTGGGTGCCAGCCGGCCTGTAAGCCGGGTTCTGTATGGCGGGATTTCTCCCACGTGACGGCCATTCCTCTGGGACGCCAATTGCTTGGCGCCTCGAGCAGTCAACCCGGGCGGCTGTCCGAAGACGGGACCTGAAGCGGAGCTTCGTGCCACCCCTATACGACTTTGCTCCCGGTGGGGTTTGCCGTGCCGCCTCCGTTGCCGGACGCGCGGTGCGCTCTTACCGCACCGTTTCACCCTTACCCCGGGCGAACCCGTGGCGGTCTGATTTCTGTGGCACTTTCCCTAGGGTCGCCCCCGCCGGACGTTATCCGGCACCGTGTCTCCGTGGAGCCCGGACTTTCCTCGGCATCTTGCGATGACGCGGCCGTCCGGCCGGCTGGCGGTCTGCACATGCGGGAGCGCGGCGCTGGCGTCAAGTGCGCGGGGGAGGAAGAGGCCATTGGCGCCGCTCCGCCCACAGGGCAAGCCCTGCATGCGGGGCGTCGGCGTCAGTTGGAGGCCATGATGGTGCGCGCCTTGGAGCAGTAGCTGCGTGCGGCCGATGACATGCGCTTGGCGCCGTGGCCGCCTTGGTAGCGCATCACGGTGCCGCAGGTGTCGCCGCTGGCGAGGCGATAGGCGCCGGCGAGGTAGCGCATGCCCCAGCGGATGTTGGTCGCGGGCTCGTAGAGTTTGGCGCGGGAGCCCTTGTAACCCATGCCGCGCGCGGTCTGGTGCTTGATCTGCATGAGACCGACCTCGCCGGCGCGCCCGGTGGTCTGCACCTTCCAGTTGCTCTCGATGCGCACCACGGCGCGGGCGAGGGCGATGGGGATGCCGTTGGCGCGCGCCTCACGGTCGACGAGTGCGGTCAGATTAGCTCTGGAGGATGAGAGGTTTATCTCGGAAGAATCGCGGGGAGACGGCACCGGTCGCTCGAAAATCGATTTAGCGCCCGCCATGTTCGGCAGGATTGGGATGAAGAGTGAGGCAACCAGGAGAGCAGAGAAGAGACGGGAAACGTTCATCAGACGGTTAAAGCCTTTCGATCCGGTTTGGGCAGCCGGGGAAAAGCCAAGAAAATCAGGTACGAATGTGACCCGCGCCGTACAAGAACGGTCGCATTGCCGACAAGCGACGGCCGCAACCCGCCGACAGTACCGCGCAATGTGGTGCCATCGCAGCGCGCGCGAACGATGCTTGCGGGACGGCGGCAGCACGCGCAGCATCCTGTCGCGCGCTGCGCATATTAGAGGCGTGGCGTTATTTCAGGCGGTCTGGGCGTCGGGCGCCGCGCCCGCCGCGCCCGCCAGGCCCGTCGGGCGCGCGGCGCAGAGCGCGTAGAGCGTCGCCAGCGTCGAGACATCGGCCACACCATCGACGCGAGCGCGGCGGAAATGCCGCTGGAAGGCCCGGACGACCGCCTCGGTCTGCGCGCAATAGGTGCCGGTCACCGGCACGCCATAGCCATAGAGGGCGAGCATGGCCTGCAGCGCCTCGATGGGCTGGCCGTGCTCGCCGCGCATGAAAAACCGTCCATCGCTGGGCGGGACTTCCTCGACGAGATGCCCGACCCCGAAGCGATGCAGGATGTCCCACGGAAACTTTTCGCCGGGGTCATCCTTGCGCGTCGGGGCGACGTCGGAATGGGCGAGCACCCGGTCGGGCGGGATGGGCTGTCGCGACTGGATGTCCTTGGCCAGCGCGGTCACAGCCTCGATCTGGATGGGGGGGAAGGGCGGGTAGCCGAATTCGTGCCCGGGATTGGCGATTTCGATGCCGATGGAATGCGAGTTGATGTCGGTGGCCCCTGCCCAGAAGGCGGCGCCGGCGTGCCAGGCGCGGCGCGCTTCCGGCACCAGCTGAAGAATGCGGCCATTCTCCAGAACCACGTAATGCGCCGATACTTGCCGCTCCGGCGCGCGCAGCCAGGCGACCGCCTCGGCGGTCGATTCCATGCCCGTATAGTGCATGAGCAACATGTCCGGTCGCGCGACACCGAGGCGAGGGCCGTGGTTGGGCGAGGGCAGGACCTCGGCAACCAGCGGCGAGTCGGGTGGAAAAGCGGTGTCGTTGTTGCTCATCCCGCAGCAGCTAATGCCGGGCCGGGGGTGATTCAACAGATTCTTAAGGTTCATGGGGCGTTAATGCCGGATGCCGACTGCGGCGGAATCACCTGTGTGGAAGCCCCACAGGCGGTGGTCCGTCACGGTCATTCCATTGACGACCATCACATCCCATGGTATCCCAAATCATCCCGTTGCAGTACCGCGTAACCAAGGCCGACGGCGCCGTTTCGGCGCCGGTCGTTCGGCATTTGTTGCGCGGCGGGCACATGGCGGCGGGGCGTGTTTGCGTAGGGGCGTGCCGGGCCGATGGAACGTTTCGTATCGACCTACCCGATGCGGCTCGATTCCAAGGGCCGGATGTCGATCCCGGCACCGTACCGCGCGCTTCTGGCGCGGGACGGGCTGGAGCACCTGTACTGCCATCCGGCGCTCGACCTTCCCGCCCTGCAGGCGGGCGGCGCGCGGCTGATGGCGGGGATCGACGCCCTGATCGCGCGTTATCCGCCCTATTCGGAAGCGCGGGAGGAACTGGCGGGCGCGCTCTACGGGGCGATCGAGATGGTCAAGCTCGATCCGGAGGGTCGCGTGATGCTCGGCGAGGGGCTGAAAGCCCATGCGCACATCAAGGACGAGGCCGTTCTGGTCGGCCTCGGGGATCATTTTCGGATCTGGGAGCCCGAGCGCTTCCGGGCGCATCTGGCGGAGGCCACTGCCAGAGTGCGCGCGCTGAAGCAGGAGATCGGCTCTCAGGGGGCGACGCGGGATTCCCGCGCCGATGGGGCACGATGACGGGTCGCGGCGGTTCGGAGACGGACGCTGCCGGCGGACCGGCCCGTCATCTGCCTGTCCTGCTGAACGAAGTTCTGCATTATCTCGCCCCGCAGCCGGGCGGCATCTATGTCGACGGCACCTTCGGCGCCGGCGGCTATACGCGCGCCATTCTGGGTGCGGCCCCGTGCCGCGTGATCGCCATCGACCGCGATCCAAACGCCATTCGCGACGGGCAGGCGCTGGTCGCGGAATTCGACGGACGCCTCACGCTGGTGCCGGAGCGCTTCAGTGCGCTCGATGCGGTGGTCGAGGCGCAGGGCGAGCCGTTCGTCGATGGGGTCGTGCTCGATATCGGCGTCTCCTCCATGCAGCTCGACGAGGGCGAGCGCGGCTTTTCCTTTCGCCGCGATGGGCCGCTCGACATGCGGATGTCGCAGGACGGGCCCTCCGCCGCCGATCTGGTGGCGAAGCTCTCCGAGACCGAACTCGCCAATCTCATCTATCGCTTCGGCGAGGAGCGCCGCTCGCGGGCGGTGGCGCGCGCCATTGTGGAAGCGCGGGCGCAGGAACCGATCGAGCGCACGCTGCAGCTGGCCGACATCGTCGCCAAGGTGGTGTGGGCGAAGCCGCACGAGCCGCATCCGGCCACCCGCACCTTCCAGGCGCTGCGCATTGCGGTGAATGACGAACTTGGCGAGCTCGCCCGCGCGTTGGAGGCCGCCGAGCGCGTCCTCAAGCCCGGCGGTCGGCTGGTGGTGGTGACCTTCCACTCGCTGGAAGACCGCATCGTCAAGAACTTCCTTGCCAACCGCGCCAAGGTCGCCGCCGGTTCACGTCATCTGCCGGCGGTGGCGGGTGCGGCGCCGAGCTTCACGCTCGTGGCGCGCGGCGCGGTCGAGCCGGGTGAAGAGGAACGGGCGGCCAATCCGCGGGCCCGCTCGTCCAAGCTGCGGGCCGCCGCCCGCACCGCGGCGCCGGCCCATGCCGGCGGTGACCTCGGCTCGCTGCTGCCGCCTCTGCCCGCCCTTGATGCTCCCCGCCGTCGCTGAGGTCGAGACATGTTCCGCATACTCAACGCCGTCTCGGTCATCGCGCTGCTCGCCGCGGCGGGTATCGTCTACCATGTCAAATATTCCTCGGCCTTCGAGGCGCAGGAAATCGCCAAGCTGCGGACCGAAATCCGGTCCGAGCGCGACCGCATCGCCATTCTCCATGCCGAATGGGCCCGCCGCACCGCGCCCGACCGCGTTCAGGCCCTGGCGGAAAAGCATCTCGACATGCAGCCGCTCGATGTCGACCATATGGACCGCCTCGCCAGCCTTCCCGCCAAGTCCGAAGGGGGAGGCGACGCGCTCGGCGGGATGATCGAGGCGCTGGTGGACGGCCCCTCTCTCAATCCCGCTACACCGGAAGCGGCCGCGTCCAAGCCGGCCAAGCCGGCGCGCAGCGCCCCGGTGGCCAAGCTGCCCGACGATGCGCCGCTGCCCGAACAGCCCTTCTCCGCCGAACCGTTGCCCCTCTCGGCAATGCCGCCGGCGGGAACGATGGGTACCCCGCGCCGCAGCCCCGCCGGCGCGCAGGGCGTTGTCGGCGCGCCGCTCAATCCGGTCATGGCGGCGCCGCTGCTTCCCCCCGGCGATATCGGCCAGTAAGCGCGAGGTGGCACCATGAGCATCGTTTCCAGCCTCTCCGCCCCCGCGATCGGCCGCGGCCTGCTTCGCCTGCCGCACGCCTTGCTGCGTGGACTGCTCGCCATTGTGCGGGCCGCCTTCGGGCGCGGCCGGCCGGAACCTCATGCCGTCGCCCGCGCGCGCATCGTGCTCTGCATGATCGTGTTCGGCGGTGTCTACCTCGCTATTGGCGGCCGGCTGGCCATGCTGGCCTCGGCGCCCGAGGGCGCCGTGGCGCGGCGCATCGTTGCCACCGATGCGGTCGCTTCGGCGCGGCCGGACATTGTCGACCGCAACGGGCTGGTGCTGGCCACCGATGTGAAGTCCGCCTCGCTCTATGGCGAACCCCGCCGGCTGATCGATGTCGACGAGGCGGTCGAGGCACTCACGGCCGTTCTGCCCGACCTCGACGCCAACGAACTGCGCCAGCGGCTCTCCACCGATCGCGGCTTCATCTGGCTCAAGCGCGACATCACCCCGCAGCAGCAGCGGGAAATCCACAATCTCGGGCTGCCTGGCATCGGCTTCATGACCGAGAACCGGCGCATTTATCCCGGTGGCACCCTGGGCGCCCATGTGCTCGGTTCGACCAATATCGACAATCAAGGCATTGCCGGCATCGAGAAATGGGTCGACACGCGCGGGCTTTCCGATCTCCACCTCGCGGGCTTTGCGACCGACCGCCAGCAGGAACCGGTGGAACTGGCGCTCGATCTGCGCGTGCAGCACGTGCTGCGTGACGAGCTCTTCGCCGCCAAGGAGAAGTTCAAGGCCATCGCCGCCGCGGGAACGGTCGTGGATGTGCGTACCGGCGAGATCGTCGCCATGGCCTCGCTGCCGGATTTCGACGCCAATGACCCGGCGCGCTCGCTCGACCCGAAGAACCTCAACCGCCTGACCACCGGTGTGTTCGAGATGGGTTCGACCTTCAAGGCGCTGACCTTCGCCATGGCGCTGGACAGCGGCCGCTTCAACATCAACTCGACGCTGGACGCGCGCGGGGCGCTGAGCTTCGGGCGTTTCAAGATCAGCGACTATCACGCGGAAAACCGCGTGCTGACGCTTCCCGAAGTGTTCCTGTTCTCGTCGAATATCGGCACCGCGAAGATGGCGCTGTCGCTTGGCGTGGACGCGCACAAGGCGTTCCTCGCCAAGGCCGGGCAGCTGGACCGGCTGCGCACGGAACTCCCGGAAAGCGCCATGCCGATCGTGCCCAAGCGTTGGGGCGAGGTGAACACCGCGACCATCGCCTTCGGCCATGGCCTGGCAGTCGCGCCGCTTCAGGCGGTGATGGCGGTGAACGCGCTGGTCAATGGCGGCTATCTCATTCCCCCGACCTTCCTCAAACGGACGCGGGAGGAGGCGATGGCGCTCGGCACGCCGATCATCAAGCCGGAAACGAGCGCCAAGATGCGCTACCTGCTGCGGCTCAATGCCGAGAAGGGTTCGGCCAAGAAGGTCAACGTTCCCGGCTTCTATGCCGGGGGCAAGACCGGCACGGCGGAAAAGGTCATCAATGGCCGCTATTCAAAGACGCGGCTGCTCACGACCTTCACGGGTGTTTTTCCGATGGACAATCCGCAGTACCTGGTGCTGGTGATGCTGGACGAGCCGCAGCCGGTCGAGGGCACCTATGGCTTCGCCACCGCCGGCTGGAACGCGGCGCCGACCACGGGCAAGATCATCTCCCGCATCGCGCCGATGCTGGGCATCATGCCGCGCACGGATGTGCCGCCGGCCGAAAGCCTGCTCGCCAACACAACCCTGGCTCGGGTGCAATGATGTAAAAGGCGCCCGCTGCGGGCGCGCAGGACGACGCCAATGCCTGACCGGATGCGACCCACTGTTGACTGCGCCCGCCGCCTGACCCTCAAGGGTCTGATCGGGGAGGATGCCGACTACGCCGGCGCCGTGCCGGAACTCGCGGTTGGCGAGCCTTCGCTCGACAGCCGCACGGCGCGGGCGGGTGACGTGTTCTTCGCCTTGTCGGGAGCGAAGTCCGACGGTCTCTCCCATGCGAATGACGCCATCGGGCGCGGCGTCGTCGCCGTCGTCGGCGAGGCGGAGCGGCCGCAAGGACTCGATCCCGCCATCTCCTATGTCCGCGTCGGCAATGCCCGCCGCGCCGTCGCGCTTGCGGCCGCGCGGGCCTTTCCGCGCCAGCCGGCAACCATTGCCGCCGTCACGGGCACGTCCGGCAAGACCTCAGTGGCCGCCTTTACCCGGCAGATATGGCAGGGCCTCGGCTTCTCCGCCGCGAGCCTCGGCACGCTTGGCGTGGTCGCGCCGTCCGGTAACGCCTATGGTTCGCTGACCACGCCCGATCCGATCGAACTGCATCGCACGCTGCACCACCTCGCCGAAGAGGGTGTCACACATCTGTGCCTGGAAGCTTCCTCCCACGGGCTCGACCAGCACCGGCTCGACGGGGTGCGGCTGAAGGCCGGCGGCTTCACCAACCTCTCGCGCGACCATCTCGACTACCACCCGGACATGCAGGCCTATCTCGACGCCAAGATGCGGCTGTTCCGCGATCTCGTGCCCCGCGGCGGCGGGGCGGCGGTGTGGGTCGACAGCACCGAAGGCAGTCACGTCGCGCAGGTCGCCGCCGAACACGAGCTTAACGTGCTCGGCATCGGTGCGACGGGAGCCGGCATCGCGCTGTTGAACCGTGTCGATGAGGGGCTGGGCCAACGGCTTGAGATCGAAATCGACGGTGCGCGCCACACGGTGAAACTGCCGCTCGTCGGCGCGTTTCAGGCCTGCAATGCGCTCATCGCCGCCGGTCTCGCCCTGCTCACCGGTGCCGTCCCCCGCGAAGCGCTGCCGCTGCTCGACACTCTGGAAGGCGTGCCGGGCCGGCTCGAACTCGTCGGTACGAAGGAGGGTGCGGGCGTGTTCGTCGACTACGCGCACAAGCCCGACGCGCTGGCCAACGCGCTCGACGCGCTGCGCCCCTATGCGAGCGGGCGGCTGATCGTCGTCTTCGGCTGTGGCGGCGACCGTGACCGGGGCAAGCGTGCGATCATGGGCGCGATCGCCACCGCCAAGGCCGATGTGGTGATCGTTACCGACGATAATCCGCGCAGCGAAGATCCCGCCACGATCCGGGCGGCGATTCTCGCCACTGCGCCGGGTGCGCGGGAGGTCGGCGACCGCGCAGAGGCCATCAAAGCCGCGCTGGACGAGGCGGCACCCGGAGATGTGGTGCTGATTGCCGGCAAGGGTCACGAAACCGGCCAGATTATCGGCGACCGGACGCTGCCATTCTCCGACCGCGATGTCGCGGCCGGGCTTCTCGGGAGATGAGCGCATGAGCGCCGGTTCGGCTGCCGTATCGCCGCTGTGGACGCCGGAGGCGCTGGCCCAGGCTACCGGAGGAGTGCTCGCCGGTGCGCCGGCCGGGGCCATTGGCGGCGTCTCCATCGATACCCGCACTCTGCGGCCGGGCGAAGTGTTCTTCGCGCTTCGCGGCGACAACAGTGACGGCCATGCCTATGTCGCCCTGGCACATGAGCGCGGCGCGGCACTAAGCGTGGTCGAGCGCGGGCGCACCGGCGACATGCCGGAAGGCGCGCCGCTGCTTTTGGTGGACGATGTGCTCCGCGCGCTGGAAGCGGCCGGGCGCGCCGCCCGGGGCCGCACCCGCGCCCGCATCATCGGTGTCACGGGCTCGGTCGGCAAGACCACGACCAAGGAAGCACTGGCCCTGGCGCTGGGGGCAGACGGCCCGACCCATGCCTCGGCGGCGTCCTACAACAATCACTGGGGCGTGCCGCTCTCCCTCGCCCGCATGCCGCAGGACAGCGTCTATGGCGTGTTCGAACTCGGTATGAACCATGCCGGCGAGATCGCGACGCTTGTGGACATGGTGCGTCCGCATGTGGCGATCATCACCACGGTCGAGCCGGTCCATATCGCCCAGTTCGACAGCGTGGAAGGCATCGCCGATGCCAAGGCGGAAATCTTCACCGGCGTAACGCCCGGTGGCGCGGCCGTGCTCAACCGGGACAACCGGCATTACGAGCGGCTGGTCGCCGCCGCGCGGGCGGCGGGCATCGGCACGATCATCGGTTTCGGCGAGGCGGAAGGCGCGCAGGCCCGGCTCACCAGCGTCAATCTCCAGCCGCATATGTCGACCGCCATGGCCGACATCATGGGCGAGAGCGTCAGCTTCAAGGTCGGGCTGCCCGGCCGCCATATCGTGCAGAACGCGCTTGCCGTGCTCGCCGCCGCCAAGCTGGCGGGTGCGGATCTGTGCCTCGCCGCGCTCGCGTTGTCGGCGCTCGGCCCGCCTCCGGGGCGCGGCGTGCGCACCGGGCTGGCGGTCAAGGGCGGGCGCGCGACCGTCATCGACGAAAGCTACAACGCCAACCCCGCCTCGATGCGCGCGGCGCTGGCCGTGCTCGGCACAACCCCGCCGACCGGTCGCGGCCGGCGCATCGCCGTGCTCGGCGACATGCTGGAACTCGGGCCGCAGGGCGAGGCGATGCACCGTGAACTCGCCCCGGCTGCCAGCGTCGCCGATCTCGTCTTCTGCGCCGGCCCGCTGATGCGGGCGCTGTGGGAGGCGCTGCCCGAAAGCCGCCGCGGCGGCTGGGCGCCGGACGCGGCGGCACTTCTGCCTCTCGTGGCCGAGCGGCTGCGCGGCGGCGACGTGATCATGGTCAAGGGTTCCAATGGCAGCCGCATGGGGCCGCTGGTGCGCGCACTGATCGAGCGTTTTCCCGCCGACCGCCTTGCGGAAACGGCGGAATCATCGGAATGAGCCGCGCCGTTTCTTTCTTCCCGATTCCGGGCCTGAACACTTGCCTGGCGCGGCGCGCCGGCTTGCCGCTCCGCCCACCCCAAGGTTGATCTTCCATGCTGCAATGGCTTGCCGAACTCCAGGGAAGCGTCCCGGCGGTTAACGTCTTCCGCTACATCACTTTCCGCACCGGCGGGGCGATCATCACCGCGCTGCTGTTCGTCTTCATGTTCGGCCCGGCGATCATCGCCCTTCTGCGGCTGAAGCAGGGCAAGGGCCAGCCCATCCGCACCGACGGGCCGCAGTCGCATTTGCTGACCAAAAAGGGCACGCCCACCATGGGCGGGCTCATGATCTTCTCGGGGCTCATGGTGGCGACGCTGCTCTGGGGCAACCTGTCCAACCCCTATGTCTGGGTGGTGCTGTTCGTCACCATCGGCTTCGGGCTGATCGGCTTCTATGACGACTATCTCAAGGTGACGAAGCAGACCCATAACGGCCTGTCGGGCAAGGCGCGCCTCGCCATCGAGGCGCTGATCGCCGGCACGGCGGCGGTGGTCATCATGCATGTCGGCCGCGAGCCGCTGTCCTCCTCGCTGGCCTTCCCGTTCTTCAAGGACCTGCTGCTCGATCTTGGCTGGTTTTTTGTCGTCCTCGGCGCCTTCGTCATCGTCGGCGCCGGCAATGCGGTCAACCTGACCGACGGCCTCGACGGCCTCGCCATCGTGCCCGTCATGGTGGCGGCGGGCAGCTTCGGCATGATCTCCTATCTCTCCGGCAATGTGCTGTTCGCGGATTATCTGCAGATCCACTATGTCGCCGGGGTGGGCGAACTGGCGGTGATCTGCGGCGCCATCATCGGCGCCGGCATCGGCTTTCTCTGGTTCAACGCGCCGCCGGCGCAGATCTTCATGGGCGATACCGGTTCGCTGGCGCTCGGCGGGCTGCTCGGCACCATCGCGGTCGCTACCAAGCACGAGATTGTGCTGGCGGTGATCGGTGGCCTGTTCGTGCTGGAGGCGGTCTCGGTGATCGTTCAGGTCGCCTCATTCAAGCTGACCGGCAAGCGCGTGTTCAAAATGGCGCCGATCCACCACCATTTCGAGCAGAAGGGGTGGACCGAGCCGCAGATCGTCATCCGCTTCTGGATCATCGCGGTGGTGCTGGCGCTGATCGGCCTCTCGACGCTGAAGCTGCGGTGAGTTTTTCGTCGTCCCGGCCGAGCGAAGCGAGAGCCGGGATCGCCATCCGTTCATGGTACGCGATCCCGGACGGCCTGCGGCCGTCCGGGATGACGGGGCTTCAGAGCCTCATCCCGGCAGCGCCAGCACCTTCTTCACGTTGCTGGCGTGTACCGCCTCATAGGGGGCGAAATAAGCCAGCATCCCGGTGGCGAGATCGCCGGCGATGAAGGTGGAAAGGTCCTGGTCGGCCAACGCCATGTCGATGCGGGTGTGCAGCAGCTTGCTCACATAGCGCAGCGTGGCATTGATCAGTTCGGGCCCGTAGCCGCCGGCGGCGATCACATCCGGCGCGCCATGATTTGGCAGGATGCGGCCATAGCCCCACTGCCGGATGCGCTTCAACTCCTCGATATGGACCGGTAGCCGTTCGGCCTCGGCAACATAGGTGATGGGCTCTTCCAGCGTGTCGCCGGCCAGCATCACCCCGAGCTGCGGCAGCAGCAGGATCAGCCCGTCATGGCTGTGGATCTCCGCCGGCTCCAGCTTCACGGTGAGGCGGCCGACGGAAATCTCGGTCGGGCCGGTGATAATCTTGTTCGGCATGACCAGCGGGAAGATCGGCGGGTCGCCATTCTCCAGCGCCACGCGGTTGGCGGCGAGCGCCCGTTCGGTGCGGTCGAGGGCGATGATCTCGTCTGTGGCGAAGACGGCGTTGCCGGCGACATGGTCGTCGTGCCAGTGGCTCAACACCACACGGAAAGACGTGACGCCCGCTGCTTCCAGCGTCCGGCGCATCATCTGCGCGTGGGGAATCGAGATGTGGGTGTCGTAGAGCAGCGCCTCATTGCCATCCACCACTGCATAGACGCAGACGCCGAGGGCATAGGCGCCATCGTCGAGCCAGTTCGGCGCCGCCGAATGCGCCCGCGCGCCATCGATCCGGCCGTCATAGAAGGCGTAGATGTTGGGATGTGGCCGCAGCACGCGCATCGTCGAACCGAGGGGCAGCAAAGCGGGGGCGGGCATGGCAGGCTCTCAGGCTGGGGGAGGGGCACCGGTGGCGTGTCAGGCCGATCATTTCATCGCCCCGTGAAATGCGCTAGCGAGAGGAGCCCGCGCGGTTCTTTTTGCGGGTGCCGCTCCCGAGGTTGCTCCCGATGATACCCGTATCTTCCTTCAAGGACCGCGCTGTCGCCCTGTTCGGGCTCGGCGGGTCGGGCCTCGCCACCGCCCGCGCGCTCCTCGCCGGGGGCGTGAAGGTCACAGCCTGGGATGATTCGCCCGCCTCGGTGGAGAAAGCCGCAGCCGAGGGCATCCCGACCGGCGACCTCTCCGCGGCCGACTGGTCGGGTGTCGCCGCGCTGGTTCTGGCGCCGGGCGTGCCGCTCACCCATCCCGAGCCGCACTGGACGGTGAAGAAGGCGCGGGCCGCTGGCGTGGAGGTCATCGGCGATATCGAGCTGTTCTGCCGGGAGCGCCGGGCGGCGGGACGCCCCGCTTTCGCGGCGATCACCGGCACCAATGGCAAATCGACCACCACGGCACTGCTCGTCCATCTGCTCAAGGTCGGCGGGCGCGACGTGCAGATCGGCGGCAATTTCGGGCCGGCCATTCTGGGGCTGGAGCCGCCGAAGGGGCGGCGCGCCTATGTCATCGAATGCTCCTCCTACCAGATCGACCTGGCGCCGAGTCTCGATCCGGCAGTGGGCATCCTGCTCAATCTCTCCCCCGATCATCTCGACCGGCACGGGACGATGGAGCATTACGCCGAGGTGAAGGAGCGGCTCATCGCCGGTGTCGAAGCGGGCGGTACGGCGGTGATCGGCGTCGATGACGACTGGTCGCGCGCCATCGCCGATCGCGCGGAAGCGGCGGGCAAGAATGTCGTGCGGGTCTCCGTCCGGGAGGCGCTGCAGGACGGCGTCTCCCTCGAAGGCACCGATCTCGTCGTCATGGAGAAGGGTACCCGCGTGTTTACCCTTCCACTCGCCGGCATCGGCTCGCTGCGCGGTGCGCATAATGCGCAGAACGCCGCCGCCGCCTTTGCCGCGGCCCGCGCCCTCGGCCTCGCTCCGGAGGTCATCGCCACCGGCATGAAGAGCTTTCCCGGCCTCGCTCACCGCATGGAGCAGGTGCGTACCATAGGCCATACGCTGTTCGTCAACGACTCCAAGGCGACCAATGCCGATGCGGCCGAGCGGGCGCTGACCTCGTTCGAGGACATTTTCTGGATCGCCGGCGGCAAGCCGAAGGAAGGCGGCATCGAACCGCTGCGGACCTTCTTTCCGCGGGTGAGAAAGGCCTATCTGATCGGCGTGGCGGCCGAGGCCTTCGCCGCGACGCTGGGCGAGACGGTGCCGTTCGAGATGAGCGGGACGCTGGATGTCGCGGTCGCCCGCGCAGCGGCGGACGCCGCAGCGTCGGGGCTGGCGCATCCGGTGGTTCTGCTGTCGCCCGCCTGCGCCAGCTTCGATCAGTATCGCAATTTCGAGGTGCGGGGCGACGCCTTCCGTGACCTCGTGAACGCTTTGCCGGCGGCGTGAGGCGGCGCCGGCATTAAGTCGGCGTCAACCTTAACCGTCCCATACTCCGGCAAAGCGTTTCCCGGAGTGGCGTATATGATATCGCGTGCCGAAAGGACGGTCGTCGGCGAGTGGTGGTGGACCATAGACCGGCTGCTGCTCGGCGCTCTCGCCGCCTTGATGATTATCGGCATCGTGCTGGCGCTGGCGGCAAGCCCGCCGGTGGCGGCGCGCATCGGCATCCCCGACCCGTTCCACTTCGTGAACCGGCAGGTGATGTTCCTGGTGCCGGCGCTCATCATTCTGCTCGCCACCTCGTTCCTCTCGCCACGCAACATCAGGCGGATCGCGCTGGTGCTGTTCCTGTTCTTCCTGGCCCTCGTCTGCGCCACGCTGGTGATCGGGCCGGAAGTGAAGGGCGCGCGGCGCTGGCTGAACATTGCCAGCGTCACCGTGCAGCCCTCGGAGTTCCTGAAGCCCAGCTTCGTCATCATCGCTGCCTGGCTGTTTTCCGAGAGCGTGCGGCGACCGGAAATGCCGGGCCAGTTCCTTGCCATCGGCCTGCTCGGCATGGTGGTGACACCGCTTGTGATGCAGCCGGATTTCGGCCAGACCATGCTGGTCTCGCTGGTGTGGGGCAGCCTTTTCTTTCTGGCCGGGCTGCGCATCGTTTGGGTGGTGGGCCTCGCCGGAATCGGCGCGTCAGGCCTGTTCATCGCCTACAAGACGGTGCCGCACGTCACCCAGCGCATCGACCGTTTCATGAATCCGGATTCCGGCGACACCTATCAGATCGACCTGTCGATCAACTCCTTCCTCAATGGCGGCTGGCTGGGGCAGGGGCCGGGCGAGGGCAGCTTCAAGAAGGTGCTGCCTGACGGGCACACCGACTTCATCTTCGCCGTCGCCGGTGAGGAGTTCGGTGCGGTTCTGTGCCTGATGATCGCCAGCCTGTTCGCCTTCATCGTGCTGCGCGCGCTCTCCCGGGCGCTGAATGACGAGGATCCCTTCGTGCGTTTCGCCACGGCGGGCCTCGCCATGCTGTTCGGGCTGCAGTCCTGCATCAACATGATGGTCAATCTGCACATGATGCCCGCCAAGGGCATGACGCTGCCTTTCGTGTCCTATGGCGGCTCGTCGCTGCTCTCGCTCGCCTATGGCATGGGCATGCTGCTCGCCCTGACCCGCCGGCGCCCACGCACCGCGACGCTGGCCGAGCTGGAGCGGCTTGGCACCCGTCTCGGCGCGCCGATGCCGCGTCCGGCGTGAGGCCCATCATGTCCTCTGCTCCGCGTCCGCTTGTCATGCTTGCCGCCGGCGGCACCGGCGGCCATCTGTTCCCCGCCGAGGCGCTGGCCGGTGAGCTGGCCGCGCGCGGCATCGATGTCGATCTCGTCACCGATTCCCGTGCCGCCCGCTATGCCGGCCACTTTCCCGCGCGGCGCCTGCACGTGCTGCCGGCCGAGACGATGCGCGGCCGCTCGCCCGTCGCGCTGGCGCGCACCGCGCTCACGCTTGGGCTCGGCTTCGCCAAGGGCTTTCGACTGATGCGGGCGATGCGGCCGGCCATCGTCGTCGGGTTCGGCGGCTATCCCACCCTGCCGCCCATACTCGCCGCCCATTATGCCGGCTTCCCGACCCTGATCCATGAGGCCAACGCAGTGATGGGACGCGCGAACACGCTTCTCGCGTCCCGCGTCACCGCCATCGCCTCCGGCTATCCCGCCATATGCGCCGGCAAGCCTGCACTCGCGGCCAAGGCTCACCACACCGGCAACCCCGTCCGTCCGGCGGTGATCGCCGCCGCCGAAGTGCCCTTCGTCCCCCTGGCGCCTGACGGGCCGATCCATCTTTTGGTGACCGGCGGCAGCCAGGGCGCGCGGGTGATGAGCGAGGTGGTGCCGGCGGGCGTGGAAGCGCTCGACCCGGCGCTGCGCGCCCGGCTTCGTCTCGTGCAGCAGGCCCGGCCGGAGGACCTGGAAGCGGTGCGCGCCGCCTATTCCCGGCTCGGCGTCAGCGCGGAGGTGGCGCCCTTCTTCCCCGATCTGCCGGCGCGCATTGCCGGCGCGCATCTCGTCATTTCGCGCTCCGGCGCGATGACGGTGGCGGAACTGGGCGTCATCGGACGGCCTTCCGTTCTTGTGCCATTGCCTGGCGCGCTCGACCAGGACCAGCTGGCCAATGCGACAGCGCTTGCCAATGGCGGCGGCGCGGTGGTGATGCCGCAGAGCCATTTCACGCCGGAGAGCTTCGCCGCCGCCATCGCCCGTCTCGCCGGAGAACCGCGGCGGCTGGAGGCGATGGCCAGCGCTGCCCGTGCCATGGGCCGGGCCGACGCCGCTGAGCGCCTCGCCACGCTCGTGATCGCGGTCGGCAAAATCCATGTCTAGAATCGCGCCCGCCCGCCTTCCCTTTCAAACGATCAAAGGCCCGGTGACGGGCGCTGCGCGCTCGTCTATTCCTGCGCGCCGGCAAAGGACGCCTGCCGCGCGTGCGGGCGGAAGGAACACCCCATGAAGCTCCCGCTCTCTCTTGGCCCCATCCATTTCGTCGGCATTGGCGGCATCGGCATGAGCGGCATTGCCGAGGTGCTGCACAATCTCGGCTACACCGTACAGGGCTCGGATGTCGCCGAGAGCGCCAATGTGAAGCGCCTCGCCGCGAAGGGCATCAAGGTGCTGATCGGCCATGCGAGCGGCAACATTGACGGCGCCGAGGTGCTGGTGGTCTCCACCGCCATCCGCCGCGACAATCCCGAGCTGGTCGCCGCCCGCGCCAAGCGCCTGCCGGTGGTGCGTCGGGCGGAGATGCTGGCCGAACTGATGCGGCTGAAAAGCTGCGTCGCCATCGCCGGCACGCATGGCAAGACCACGACCACCTCTCTGGTTGCCACATTGCTCGACGCTGGCGGTTTCGATCCCACCGTCATCAATGGCGGCATCATCAATGCCTATGGCACCAATGCCCGCCTCGGGGATGGCGAATGGATGGTGGTGGAGGCGGATGAGAGCGACGGCACCTTCCTCAAGCTGCCGGTCGAGGTCGCCATCGTCACCAATATCGACCCGGAGCATCTCGACCACTTCAAGACCTTCGATGCGGTGCAGGCTGCGTTCCGCAGCTTCATCGACAACCTGCCCTTCTACGGCTTCGCGGTCATGTGCACGGATCATCCGGTGGTGCAGGACCTTGTCGGTCATGTCGAGGATCGCCGCGTCATCACCTATGGCGAGAACCCGCAGGCGGATGTCCGCCTGGTCGAACTCGACCTGCGCGGTGGCATGTGCCGGTTTGGCGTGCTGTTCCGTGATCGCACCGGCGCCGTGGTGCATGAACTGCGCGATCTCGTGCTGCCTATGCCCGGCAAGCACAACGCGCTGAACGCTACCGCCGCGATCGCCGTTGCGCATGAACTCGGCGCCAGCGACGAGCAGATTCGCAGTGCGCTGGCGGGCTTCGGCGGCGTGAAGCGGCGCTTCACCCGCACCGGCGAGGTGGGCGGTGTCACCATCTTCGACGATTACGGTCACCACCCGGTGGAGATTGCCGCGGTGCTGCGCGCCGCCCGCGCCTCCACCGAGGGGCAGGTGATCGCGGTCGTCCAGCCGCACCGCTACACAAGGCTGCAATCCCTGTTCGACCAGTTCGCCACCTGCTTCAACGACGCCGATCATGTGATCGTCGCCGATGTTTATGCGGCCGGCGAGGCGCCGATCCCCGGCATCGACCGCGATCATCTGGTGGAAGCGCTGCGCGCGCGCGGCCATCGCTCGGTGACGGCGCTGAGCGGGCCAGAAGCGCTTGCGGGGCTGGTGAGCGGGCTGATGAAGCCGGGTGACTACGTGGTCTGTCTCGGCGCCGGCAACATCACCCAATGGGCCTATGCGCTGCCGGAGCAACTGGCAGCCGGGGCCGCGCGATGAGCTTCCCCGACCTCACGCCAGAGCTTTCCGCCGCGATGCCGGAGCTGCGCGGCCGGCTGATCGCCAATCAAGGCCTGGCAGAGCTCACATGGTTCCGCGTCGGCGGGCCGGCGCAGATGCTGTTCACCCCGGCCGATGAGGACGATCTCGCCTATTTTCTGGCGAATCTGCCGGCCGAAATCCCGGTGACGGTCATCGGCCTCGGCTCCAACCTCATCGTGCGCGATGGCGGCGTGCCGGGCGTGGTGGTGCGGCTGGGGCGCGGCTTTAGCGAGATCACGGTCGAAGACGGATACCGGCTCCGTGCCGGCACGGCGGTGCCGGACGTGAAACTCGCCCGCGCAGCGGCGGAAGCGGGGATCGACGGACTGGCCTTCTATCGCGGCATTCCCGGCGGGCTCGGCGGGGCGCTGCGGATGAATGCCGGCGCGCATGGCGGCGAGACGAAGGATACGCTCATCGAAGCGCGCGGGGTCGATCGCGCGGGGCGGGTGCGCGTATTCACCAATGCCGATTTCGGTTTCAGTTACCGGCATTCGCAGGCACCGGCAGATGTGATCTTCACCGCCGCGCTGTTTCAGGGGCGGCCGGGAGAGACGGCGGCCATCCTTGCCGAGATGGACCGAATCACCAGCGCACGCGAAGCCTCGCAGCCGATTCGTGAAAAGACCGGTGGCTCGACTTTCAAAAATCCGCCCGGCCAGAAGGCCTGGCAGCTGATCGACGCAGCCGGTTGCCGGGGGCTGGCCTTGGGCGGTGCGCAGATGTCGACCATGCACTGCAATTTCCTGATCAACACCGGCGGCGCGACGGCCGCCGATATCGAGGGGCTCGGCGAAGAAGTGCGCCGGCGTGTGAAGGATCACTCCGGCGTCGAGCTGGAGTGGGAGATCAAGCGCATCGGTCTTCCCGTCTGAGCGATGCGGCCCGTCGGGCCGTCGAGGAGAGTATCATGGGCAAGCATGTCGCCGTCCTGATGGGCGGCTGGTCGCCGGAGCGGCAGGTGTCGCTGTGGTCCGGCGAAGCCTGCGCGAAGGCCGCGGAAAGCGTTGGCTACCGCGTGACCCGCGTGGATGTCGGGCGCGACATCGCGCAGGTGCTGACGGCGCTCAAGCCCGATGTGGCGCTTAATGTGCTGCATGGGCGGCCCGGCGAGGACGGCACCATCCAGGGCATTCTTGAAATCCTGCGCATTCCCTACACCCATTCCGGGGTGCTCGCCTCGGCCCTGGCAATGGACAAGCGGCAGGCCAAGATCGTCCTGGCCGCGCACGACATTCCCGTGCCCGAGGGCCGTATGGTGACGCGGGCGGAAGCGGCGCGGGCGCATGTGCTGCCGCGCCCCTATGTGCTCAAGCCGAACACCGGGGGCTCCTCCGTCGGCGTGTTCATCGTGCGGGAGGATCAGGAGCACCCGCCCCAGGAGCTTCACCGGCCGGATTGGGGATTCGGCGAGGACCTCGTGGCGGAGCGCTATATCCCCGGCCTGGAGCTGACCTGCGCCGTCATGGGCGACGAGGCGCTCGGCGTTATCGAAATCCAGTCCGACCTAAAGTTCTATGATTACGAGGCAAAATACGCTCCGGGCGGTTCACGCCACATTCTGCCGGCCCGAATTTTACCGAATATTTACCAAAAGGCGCAGATGTTAGCGGTCAGGGCGCATCGCGCTCTCGGCTGTCGGGGCATCAGCAGGACGGACTTCCGCTACGACGACCAGACCGGAGACGAATCCGGCCTTGTCTGTCTGGAGGTCAATACGCAGCCCGGAATGACCGAGACGTCGCTTGTGCCCGAATTGGCAGCCCATGCGGGCCATTCGTTCGGTGAGCTTGTACGATGGATGGTGGAGGACGCTTCGCTCGATCGCTGACCCCGCGGCAGACGCCGGCGGGCAAGCGGACCAGCGCGGCCACCGGCGAATCGACCCGAGGCGTGCGTCCGCGCATGCCGGTGCGCCGGGCTCCCACGTCCGAGCGCACCCGTCTTCTCGACCGCACCATCATCGGCGGCCGGCGCCTGCTGGTCGGCCTGTGCACCTCGCGCGCCGCCTTCACCGGCGCCGGAGCCTGGCTCACGGCGGCACTGTTCGCCGCCACTGGCCTTTACGGCATGGAGCGGGGCGGCCATATGCCGGCGGCGATCGAGACCGCCCGCGATTTCGGTGATGTCGCCGCCAATTTTGCCGGGTTGCGAATCGCCAACATCAATCTCTCCGGCCAGAATCACGTCACGCCCGGCGATATCCTCGCCACGGCCGGCGTGAAGCCAACCTCCTCGCTGCTTTTCCTCGATGCCGAGGGTGCGCGCATGCGGCTGGAGGATCTGGCCTGGATCAAGCGTGCCACGGTGCAGAAGCTCTATCCCGACCGCCTCGACATCCAGATCGTCGAGCGCGAGGGCTTCGCGCTCTGGCAGAAGGACGGCAAGATCAACGTCATCGCCCGCGACGGCACGGTCATTGCTCCCTATTCCGACGATCCGCGCTATATCCGCCTGCCGATCGTGGTCGGCGACGGGGCCGAGACCCATGTGGTCGAGATCGTCGAGGCGCTGAGCCTCGTGCCGGGGGTGCGCGATCAGGTGCGTGCGGCCATCCGTGTCGCCGACCGGCGCTGGACGCTGAAGCTGCGCAACGGAATCGATGTGCGCCTGCCTGAAGAAGGGCTGAACGACGCGCTCGAACAGCTCGCGCTGCTCGACCAGCAGAAGTCGCTCCTCTCGCGCGACATCACCATTGTCGATCTGCGCCTGCCCGACCGGGTGTCGGTGCGCCTGTCCGACGCCGCTTACGCGGCGCGCGAGGCGGAGTTGAAGGCCAAGGCCAAGGCGAAGAAGGCGGGCAGCACATGAGAACCCGCGCACCGTTCGAGATCGCCCCGAAGATGCGGCCGCTGGCGCCGCGCCGCACCGGCGTGGTTGGCGTACTGGAAGTTGGCACCTCCAAGATCGTATGCATGATCGCCCGGCTGAAGCCGCGGGAGGCGACGTCCAGCCTGCGCCGGCGCACCCATTCGGTGGACGTGCTCGGCATCGGCCACACCAGCGCTCATGGCATCAAGGGCGGCACCGTCATCGACATGGAGCGCGCCGAGCACGCGATCCGCCGTGCGGTGGACGCGGCCGAGCGCACCGCCGGGGCGCAGATCGCTTCCGTGATTGTCTCGATGGCCGGCGGCCGCCTCGCTTCCGAGCACTTCACCGCCGAGGTCGACCTGCCCGAGCCGGCGGTCGCCGAGGGCGATATCCGCCGCGTGCTCGACGCCGCCTCCACTTTCGCGGTCGGCGAGGGGCGCACCATCCTGCATGCTTTGCCGGTCGGCTATGCGTTGGACGGCGTCGCCGGCATCGGCGAGCCGCGCGGCATGCTGGGGCGCCGGCTCGGCGTCGATCTGCACGTCATCACTGCCGAGGCGGCCGCCGTGCGCAACCTGCTGCTGTGCATCGAGCGCTGCCACCTCGGCGTCGAGGCGATGGTCGCGGCCCCCTATGCGGCGGCGCTGTCGACCCTGGCCGATGATGAGGCGGAACTCGGCGTCACGCTTATCGACTTCGGCGCCGGCACCACCACGGTGGCGGTGGTCGAAAACGGCCATTGCGTGCATGTCGACGGCATCGCCATCGGCGGCCAGCACGTGACCAACGACGTGGCGCGCGGCCTGTCCACCCGCCTCGCCGATGCCGAGCGGCTGAAGAGCCTGCATGGCGGCGTGCTGGCGATGGGCGCTGACGAGCGCGAAATGCTCACCGTGCCCAGCATTACCGACGATCACGACCTGCCGCGGGCGATTCCCAAGGCGCGGCTGATGCGCATCGTGCGCCCGCGCGTCGAGGAGATCGTCGAACTGGTGCGCGACCGTCTGCACGCCTCCGGCCATGCGGCGGGAGCGGGCCGGCGCATCGTTCTCACCGGCGGTGCCGCTCAACTCACTGGCCTTGCGGAGCTAGTCGGGAACATACTGGGACCACAGGTGCGAATCGGTCGTCCGCTCGGTATCTCCAAGCTGCCGGAGGCGACGCGCGGCGCGCCCTTCGCCGTGGCTACCGGGCTTCTGGTCTATCCGCAGGTCGCGGGGCTCGAACATTTCGAGGCCCGCCGCCGCCGCCTCTCGCAGGGCGACGGCTCCGGCTACTTCTCGCGCGTCGGTCACTGGCTGAGGGAGGCCTTCTGACGTGCACCATTTAATCCGCGCCGGCGGAACCGGCACCACAGGGATCATGACGGGCCGCGTGCCCGCCGGCGTTAGGGGACACTAGAATGACCATCAACCTCCAGGTACCGGATATCCGCGAACTGCGTCCCCGCATCACCGTCTTCGGTGTTGGTGGCGCTGGCGGCAACGCGGTCAACAACATGATCACGGCCGGCCTGACGGGGGTCGACTTCGTGGTCGCCAACACCGACGCGCAGGCGCTGACCCTCTCCAAGGCCGAGCGCATCGTGCAGATGGGCGTCGCGGTTACCGAAGGTCTCGGTGCCGGTTCCCAGCCGGAAGTCGGCCGCGCCGCCGCTGAGGAAGCGCTGGACGAGATCCGCGATCATCTCGCGGGCGCCCACATGGTGTTCATCACCGCCGGCATGGGCGGCGGCACCGGCACCGGCGCGGCCCCGGTCATCGCCCGTGCGGCCCGCGAGCTGGGTATCCTCACCGTCGGCGTCGTGACCAAGCCCTTCCACTTCGAAGGCCAGCGGCGCATGCGCATCGGCGAGATGGGCATCAACGAGCTGCAGAAGGGTGTCGATACGCTCATCGTCATCCCGAACCAGAACCTGTTCCGTGTTGCCAATGAGCGCACCACCTTCGCCGACGCCTTCGCGATGGCCGACCAGGTGCTTTATTCCGGTGTCGCCTGCATCACCGACCTGATGGTGAAGGAAGGCCTCATCAACCTCGACTTCGCCGACGTCCGCGCCGTGATGCGCGAGATGGGCAAGGCGATGATGGGCACGGGCGAGGCGTCCGGCGAGCAGCGCGCCCGCCACGCGGCCGAGGCGGCGATCGCCAACCCGCTGCTCGACGAAGTGTCGATGCGCGGCGCGCGCGGCCTGCTGATCTCGATCACCGGCGGCAAGGACCTGACCCTGTTCGAGGTGGACGAAGCGGCGACCCGCATCCGCGAGGAAGTCGACCCCGATGCCAACATCATTCTGGGCGCCACCTTCGACGAGACGCTGGAAGGGCTGATCCGCGTGTCGGTGGTCGCCACCGGCATCGACCCGGCGGTGATTCCCGAGCAGATTCCCCACGCGCTGAACAACCTGCCGGACCTCGGCGGCCGCCGTGTCTCCAATGCCGGCCGCGCCGCCGTGGAAGCCCGCCGCGACGCTGCCCTGCGCTCGGTCGCCTCGGCGCTCGACGCGGAGGATTTCGGCGCCCCGCACCACGAGCCGAGCTTCGCCGCGGCCCCGGTCAGCGAGCATCCCTATGGCGAGCCGTCCTATGCCCAGCCGTCCTATGCGCCGGCGCCGGCCGCTATCGACGACGTGACCATCCGCCCGATGGCGCCCAAGCCCGCGCTTTACGCCGAGCCCGAGCCGGCGCCGTACAATGAGGCGGCTTACGAAGAGCACGCGATCGAGCCGTTCATTCCGCCGCAGGCCGAGCGTCCGTCCCCGCGCATGCCGCGCGTCGACGAGCTTCCCATGCCGGCGCAGAATCAGATTCGCGCCGCGCGGGGTGAGGCTCCGGACCATCATCAGGCCGAGAAGAAGCGGATGACGCTGCTGCAGCGTCTCGCCCATGTCGGCCTCGGCCGCAGCCAGGAGGAAGACGAGGAGCCGGCGGCGGATATGCGTCCCGTGGTCCGTCGGGCGCCGGCCCAGCCCGAGCCGCGCCAGGTCGCCGATATGCGGCCCGAGACTTCCGAATACGCCAAGCGCCCGGCGGCCCGCCCGGCCGATCCGCGCGCGGCGCGTCCGGCCGAGGATGATCATCTCGATATCCCCGCCTTCCTGCGCCGCCAGGGTTGAGACATGCGCACAGGCGGCCGCGTGCCGCCTGTTACAAAACGCCCACGCAATGCAGCGCCCGGATCGCGAGGTCCGGGCGTATCTATTTGAAATTAAAGGATTTTTCAGATTTGTGCGGTAGCGTAAAAACGGTAACAGACGGTAAGCAAGCGTGATTTGGCGCGGACTCACGGCGCCGTTATCTTGCCAGCCAACGATAAGCGTCCGCAGCGGATTCGGTTCCGCGGCCTTGAGGTAGCGGCGCACTGTGTTGGTTTTGGGGATTGGGGAGAGCGGGGCGCCTGCCGCACCGCTTTTTGGGTCGAATGAACGCTGTACGGCAGACCACCCTCGGCGATGACGTGACGCTGTCCGGCGTAGGCGTTCATTCCGGCAAGATGGCCCGGATGCATCTTTCCCCCGCCGAAGCCGACACCGGCATCGTCTTCTTCCGCAAGGACACGAATCAGTCGGTGCGCGCCTGCCGTGGTGCGGTACGTGGCAGCGACCTCGCCACCGTGCTGCGCGATTCGGAAGGTCCCGCCGTTTCCACCGTTGAACATCTGATGGCCTGTTTCGCCGGCCTCGGCGTCGACAATGCCCGGGTCGAGATCGACGGCCCGGAAGTGCCGATTCTCGATGGCAGCGCCGGTGAATTTGTGGCGGCCGTGGATGAGGCTGGTATTGTCGAGACCGAGCGCGCGCGCCGTTATCTGCGTGTGCTCAAGCCCGTCCGCATCGAGACCGAGACCGGTTTCGGCGAGATTTCGCCCTATGACATGGGCTTCCGGCTCGAAGTCGAGATCGATTTCAACCATTCCGCCATCGGGCGCCAGCGCTTCGCGGCCACCATGTCGCCGGATGTGTTCCGCAAGGAGCTCGCCGCCGCGCGCACCTTTGGCTTCGTCAGTGATGTGGAGCGTCTGTGGCAGGCCGGCTATGCGCTCGGCGCCTCGCTCGACAACACTATCTGCCTCGGCGACGAGGGCGTGATGAACACCACCGGTCTGCGCTACGCTGACGAGTTCGTCCGCCATAAGGCGCTCGACGCCATTGGGGATCTTGCCATTGGCGGCCTTCCGCTGCTGGCCCGCTACCGTTCCTATCGCGGCGGCCACAAGCTCAATTTCGCCGTCGTCGACGCGCTGCTCTCCGACCGTTCCGCCTATGAGATCGTCGAAGCCCGCATCCCGGCCCGCCGCACCGTCAGCAGCAATGCCGGGCTGATCGCTGTGGCGGTTCCCGCCTACGCGCCGGAACTGTGAGGCTGTCGACCTCCTGGCCGACTGACGCGCCGGGCGCCGGACGTACCAATCGCTCCCGTCTTCCGGTTTTTCTCCACTTGGCTCGGTGCCGCCCGGGCTGCGTTTCCGGGTGTTGCCGTGCAGGCGCGTCCTTCGCGCCACAGACGGCGTGAAAAGGTGGCTTGCCGCGGCTCTTTGCGCTCGGCGTTCCAAGGCGCCATAATCCGGTCGGAAAGCCACCTTAGCGCCTGTCCACGCACTCGGCGACGAAACAGCGACCAGATCGGGATCGAACTTGTGATGCGTCTTCTCTGTCTCGGCCAGACTGTTCCCGGCCCCTTGGCTCCCGCCTCCCGCCCCCGCGCGGTGCGTTCGGGCCTCGTGGCCGCGCGCCTTTTCGGACTGGTGCTCGTTGGTGCCTCGCTGGGTGGCTGCGCCAGCTGGTTCGACACCAACAAGGAAGAGACGATCTATCCCGACGTTCCCGCCGAACAGCGCTACAATGAGGGCCTCACCCTCATGCAGAAGGGGGAATACAAGGAGGCGATCACCCGCTTCGAGGATGTCGACCGCCAGCATCCCTATTCCGAATGGGCGCGCAAGGCGCTGCTGATGATCGCCTATAACAACTATACCCTGGGCGAATATGACGAGTGCATTGCAGCGGCGCGGCGTTATCTCGCGCTGCATCCCGGCTCGGAAGATGCTGCCTATGCGCAGTATCTCGTCGCCGCCTCCTATTTCGACCAGATCCCCGACATCTCTCGCGACCAGCAGCGCACGCAGCGCGCCATGGATGCGCTGGAAGAGGTGATTCGAAAGTATCCCAATACGGAATACGCCGTCAGCGCCAAGAAAAAGCTCGAAGTTGCCCGCGATCAGCTCGCCGGCAAGGAGATGATGATCGGGCGCTATTATCTCGAACAGCGCAACTATGCCGGCGCGATCAACCGCTTCAAGGTGGTGGTGACCCGTTATCAGACGACGCGCCATGTCGAGGAGGCGCTTTACCGCCTCACCGAAGCCTATATGTCGCTTGGGGTCATCAGCGAGGCGCAGACATCGGCGGCGGTGCTGGGCTATAATTTCCCCGACAGCACCTGGTACAAGGACGCGTTCAAGCTGGTGCAGTCGCGCGGCGTCGATCCGAAGATGAACGAGCAGTCGTGGATCGCCAAGGCGTTCAAGGGTTTCACCCTCGGCTAGGGAAGGGGCGAAACCCTCTTCCGCTACGCCGCGACATGTGAGAACGTAGCAAGAACACGATGCGCGTCTTTCGGCCGCTTAAGCCAACGCCGCGCATGCTCGTCCCGCAAGGCCACGTTCTGGAGCGTTACCCATGCTGATCGCCCTGTCGATCAGGGATATCGTGCTCATCGAGCGGCTCGACCTCTCTTTCCATTCCGGCCTCACCGTCCTCACCGGCGAAACCGGCGCGGGCAAGTCCATCCTGCTCGACGCCTTCACCCTCGCGCTCGGCGGGCGGGGCGATGGCTCGCTGGTGCGTCAGGGCACCACTCAGGGGCAGGTGACGGCCGAATTCGATCTTCCCGCCGATCACCCCGTGCGCACACTGCTGGCGGAAGCCGGGATCGACGATGATGGCGCGCTGGTGCTGCGGCGGGTGCAGCATGCGGATGGTCGCACCCGCGCCTTCGTCAACGATCAATCGGTCAGCGCGCAGATGCTGCGCACGCTCGGCCGTCGACTGGTGGAGATTCACGGTCAGCACGATGATCGCGCGCTGGTCGATCCTGCGTCGCACCGCGCGCTGCTCGACGCCTATGGCGGTCTGGTCGGGCTGGCCGAGGAGGTCAGCGCCCGGGCCCGCGGCTGGCGCGCCGCGCGCACGGAGGCCGCCCAGGAAAAGGCGCGGCTCGACGAGGCCGCCAAGGAAGCCGATTTCATCCGTCATGCGGTGGAGGAGCTTACCGCCCTCGCCGCCGAGCCGGGCGAAGAGGAACGTCTCGCGGCGCGCCGCACCGAGATGATGCGTTTCGAGAAGATCGCGACCGATCTGGCCGATGCGCAGGACGCCGTCGGCGGCAACAATTCCCCCATACCCGGTCTCGCCGCCGCCGTGCGCCGGCTCGAACGGCGGGCCGGCGAGGTCGAATCGCTGGTGCGCCCGGCGGTAGAGGCGATCGACGCGGCGCTGAACGCACTCGACCTTGCCCGCTCCCATCTCGATGCGGCGCTGCGCGAGGCCGATTTCGACCCGCATGAGCTGGAACGGATCGAGGAACGGCTGTTCACCCTGCGCGCGGCCGGCCGAAAATACGCCTGCACGGTGGACGACCTGCCGACCGTCGCCGCCCGCTTTGCCGACCAGCTCGACGCGCTCGACCATGGGGCGGAAACGCTCAAGGGTCTGGAGGCCCGTGCCGATGCCATGGAAGCGGCCTATCGCCAGTCGGCGCGCGATCTCTCGCTCAAGCGCCGCGCGGCGGCCGAGGCGCTAGATGCGGCGGTGAACGCTGAGCTGCCGCCACTGAAGCTGGAGCGCGCCCGCTTCCTCACCGACTGCCAGGTGGACGAGGCGGCGCATGTCGACGGCTATGACCGCATCGAATTCTGGGTGCAGACCAATCCTGGCACGCGGCCCGGCCCGATGATGAAGGTCGCCTCTGGCGGCGAACTGGCGCGCTTCCTGCTGGCGCTGAAGGTGGTGCTGGCCGACAAGGGTTCGGCGCCGACGCTGGTGTTCGACGAAATCGACACCGGGGTCGGCGGCGCGGTGGCCGACGCGATCGGCGCCCGCCTCGCCCGGCTTTCGGGTCGCGTGCAGGTGGTGGCGGTGACGCATGCCCCGCAGGTGGCCGCACGCGCCGGCAATCATTTCCGCATCGCCAAGGAGGCCATGGCCGATCTCGACCGCGTGGCGACACGGGTGGCGCCGCTGGCGCCCGATCACCGGCGCGAGGAAATCGCCCGGATGCTGTCCGGTGCCGAGGTGACGTCGGAGGCACGGGCGGCGGCCGACAGGCTGCTGAAAGGGGCCGTCGCCGATTGATGCCCCGCCGGTATGGGGCCTGCGCGCTCGGAGGGCGTCGACTTCCGCGCCGGCCTGTCCTATTCGACGTGCGAACGCCCCTGTCCCTCGCTCCGCCGGCTTCCCATGACGTCCTCGCCGTCCCTCGCGCCCACCCACGCCGGCACCGAAAGTGCCACGCCTGTCCTCCTCGCCGCACCGGCCGTTCCCCCTGATCTGACGGTGGTCATTCCCACCTTCAACGAGCGCGGCAATCTGGAGCCGCTGGTCGCGCGGCTCGCGCGCGTGCTCGACGGTCTCGCCTGGGAAGCGATCTTCGTCGACGATAATTCACCCGACGGCACCGCCGACGCGCTGCGCAGCATCGGCCGGCGCGACCCGCGCATCCGCTGTATCCGCCGCGTCGGCCGGCGCGGCCTCGCCGGCGCGTGCATCGAGGGCATGCTCGCGGCGCAGGCGCCGGTCGTCGCCGTCATGGACGCGGACCTTCAGCATGATGAGAGCCTGCTGCCGCGCATGTTCGAGGCGATGGGCGCCGGTGCCGATGTGGTGGTCGCGACGCGCTACGCCCCTGGCGGCGACGCGGAGGGCTTCAGCGCCTGGCGCGGCCGCGGCAGCCGGCTGGCCACGCTCCTCGCCCAGCGCGTGCTGCATGTGACCTCTTCCGACCCGATGAGCGGTTTCTTCATGCTGCGGCGGGAGACGGTCGAGGAACTGGCACCGAAACTGTCCACGCAGGGCTTCAAGATCCTGCTCGACATTCTCGCCACCGCCAAGGGGCGGCTGAAGGTGACGGAGCTGACCTATAGCTTCGGCGTGCGCCAGAGCGGCGACAGCAAGCTCGACAACAAGGTGCTGATGGATTTTCTCGGCCTGATCGTCGCCAAGGCGACGGGTGGGCTTGTCTCGCTGCGCTTCCTGTCCTTCGCCACAGTGGGCGCGGCGGGGCTCGTCGTCCATCTCGCGGCACTGCGCATCGGCCTCGGTCTGGCTCTGAGCTTCCTGGTGGCGCAGGCCATCGCCACGATGACGGCGATGACGTTCAACTATCTGCTCAATAATCTGCTCACCTATCGCGATCGCCGCCTGACCGGCTTTGCCTTCCTGCGGGGGCTGCTGGCCTTCTATGCCATTTGCGGCCTCGGCGCGGCGGCCAATGTCGGCGCGGCAGACTGGGCCTTCTACCAGACCAACCAATGGTGGCTCGCCGGCATCGCCGGGGCTTTCATCGGCGCGGTGTGGAACTATGCGATGAGCCGCGCGCTGGTGTGGAAGGACGCGGCGTGAACGCGCCACGAGCCGCCTCGTCGCCGCTTGCCTCCTTGTCGCAGGAGATCGCGGTGCGCGGCGCGCTCGCGTTGATTGGGCTGATGCTGGCGTGGCGGCTGCTGCTCGCCGCTTTCGTGCCGCTTGTGCCCGACGAGGCCTATTACGCGCTGTGGGCGCAGGGCCTTTCCGCCGGATATGTCGATCATCCCCCGATGATCGCGCTGTTCATCCGCGCCGGGCAGGAAATGCTGGGCGATACGCCGCTCGGCATCCGGCTGTTCAGCGTGCTGGCCGCGCTGCCGGCGAGCTGGTTCGTCTGGCGTGCGGCGGAGGAACTGCTGGAGGACAAGCGCGCCGGCGCGCTGGCGGCGGTTCTGTTCAACGCCACCATCTTCGGCTTTCTCGGGCTCACGCTGGCGACGCCGGATGCGCCGCTCGCCCTGTTCTGCGCGGCCATGGTGTGGGGCGCGGCGCGGCTGGTGCGCGCACCCCGCCCGTGGTTGTGGCTCGCCATGGGGCTGGCGACGGGGCTGGCGGCACAGTCGAAATATTCCGGCATCATGCTGGCGGGTGGCTTCGCGCTGGCGGTCCTGGTGCTGGCGCCGCTCCGTCGGCAGTTGCTCACGCCGTGGCCGTGGCTGGCGGGTGCGCTCGCGCTGCTCGTATTCCTGCCCAACATTGCCTGGAACGCGACGCATGATTGGGCGACGTTGACCAAGCAGGGCGGCCGGGTGACGGCGCACGCCTCGTTTCGCCCCGGCTTCCTGCCGGAGTTCGTCGGCTCGCAGATCGCGCTGGCAACCCCGCTCATCTTCCTGTTCGCCGTTCTAGGCCTGCTGCCGGGGCGCACGGCGGCGATGTTCCGCTCCGGCGCAGGCCGGGCGCTGGTGTTCTTCCTGCTGTTCGTGCCGCTGGCTTACTTCGTGGTGCATGCGCTGCGCGCGCGCGTCGAGGGCAACTGGGTCGGCTTTCTCTACCCGCTCGTTGCCATCGCCGCGGCGGCCGGCATGCTGGCGCCGGTCGGCAGCGGGTGGCTCGGGCGAAACCTGCCGGGCCTGGCGCGGGCGACGTTGCCTTTGGCTTTTGGTCTCATTCTGGCGCTGGGCCTTCACGCGCTGTTCGTGCCCACCACGCTCGCCGGCAACAAGGACGCCATTGTGCGTATGACGCGCGGCTGGCCTCAGTTCGCCGCCGAGATCGACGCGCGCCGGCGGGAGATCGGCGCGACCGCGATCCTCACCAATGATTACCAGATGACCGCCATGCTGAAGCGGGAATTGCCGGGCGTGACCGTGCGGCAATTCGATGAGCGTCAGCGTTATGCTTTCATGGACGAGTCCGAGCCGCTGGCCCTGCCGGGGCCGCTGCTGCTGGTGCTCTCCACCTACCGCTCCTTCAACGAGATCGCCTCGGTCTATGGACGAGCGGATCTCGGTGAGGTGTCGCGGCGTTTTCGCGACGTGACCATGCCGCCGGTGCGGCTGTTCCGGCTCGATCCGGTGGTGTCTCCCCCGCCGCGCCCTGGGTCTTCCGCGCCCTGATCGCAAGGCTTGAGCCGGCGGGCGATTTCTGGAAAGGGAGAGGGCCCCCGGCGGTGCCCCGCCCAAGCCTGCGGTGAGTGTGATGTCGCGATCCCCAACGTCTTCTTCCGCCACGTCGGCCGACGACCTGCCGAACGCGGCCGCTGCCGAGGATGTCGCGGCAATGACCGCCGACGAGGCGGCGCGTGCGCACGCAAAGCTTGGCGAGGAGATCGCCGGCCACGACCGGCGCTATTACCAGGACGACGCGCCGACCGTCTCGGATGCGGCTTATGACGCGCTGCGCCGGCGCTATGAGGCGATCGAGGCGCAGTTTCCCGAATTGCGCGGCATGGACAGCCTCTCTGAGAAGGTCGGGGCCGCGCCTTCCGCCAAATTCGCCAAGGTACGCCATGCCGTGCCGATGCTCTCGCTGGGCAATGCCTTCGCCGACGAGGAGGTCGAGGAGTTCGTCGCCCGCGTGCGCCGCTTCCTTGGCCTTGCCACAGACGCGGAGGTGACCTTCACCGCCGAGCCGAAGATCGACGGGCTGTCCTGCTCGCTGCGCTACGAGAACGGCGTGTTCGTGCAGGCGGCGACGCGCGGCGACGGCTTCGAGGGCGAGGATGTCACCGCCAATGTCCGCACCATCGGCGAGATTCCGCAGCGGCTGAAGGGCGCGGATGTGCCGGCCGTGTTCGAGGTGCGCGGCGAGGTCTATATGGGCCACGACGCCTTCGCCGCCATAAATGAGCGCCAGCAGGAGGCCGGCAAGCCGCTTTTCGCCAATCCGCGCAACGCGGCGGCCGGCAGCCTGCGCCAGCTGGACCCGAAAATCACGGCGAGCCGACCGCTGCGCTTCTTCGCCTATGCCTGGGGCGAGGTGAGTGAGGCCGGGCTTCCCGCCGATACGCAGTTCGGCGTCATCGAGGCGTTCAAGCGCTGGGGTTTGCCGACCAACCCGCTCACCGTGCGCTGCCATACGGCGGCGGAGCTGCTGGCGCATTACCGCCTGATCGGCGAGCAGCGGGCCATGCTCGGCTATGACATTGACGGCGTCGTCTACAAGGTCGACAGCCTCGCGCTGCAGGGCCGGCTCGGCTTTGTCTCCCGTTCGCCGCGCTGGGCGCTGGCGCATAAATTCCCGGCGCAGCGAGCGGTCACAAGGCTGGAGCGCATCGAAATCCAGGTCGGGCGCACCGGCGCGCTGACGCCGGTGGCCAAGCTCACGCCGGTGACGGTGGGCGGCGTCGTGGTCTCCAACGCCTCGCTGCACAATGAGGACTACATCAAGGGCCTCGGCGGCAATGGCGAGCCGATCCGTGGGACCCATGAGGGGGAACCCGTGGACATTCGCGAGGGCGACTGGGTGGTGATCCAGCGCGCCGGCGACGTGATTCCCCAAGTGGTGGCGGTCGAAACCGAGCGCCGTCCCGCCGATGCCAGACCCTACGCCTTCCCCACCCTCTGCCCCGCCTGCGGCTCCCATGCCGTGCGCGAGGAGGGCGAGGCGGTGCGCCGCTGCACGGGCGGGCTCATCTGCCCGGCGCAGGCGGTGGAGCGCATCCGCCATTTCGTCTCGCGCGATGCTTTCGACATCGAAGGGCTCGGCGAAAAGCAGGTGCAGGCCTTCTTTGAGGCCGGGCTGGTGAAGCAGCCGGCCGATATCTTCACGCTGGAGGCGCGCGATTCCGCGCCCGGCGCGCTCACCCGGCTGAAGAACCGCGAGGGCTGGGGCGAGACCTCCGCGAAGAACCTGTTCGTCGCCATCGCTTCGCGCCGGCAGGTGCCGGTGAACCGCTTCCTCTATGCGCTCGGCATCCGCCATGTCGGTGAGACCAACGCCAAACGGCTGCTGCGCCATTTCGCGACCGTCGACGCGTTGCGCGAGACGGCGCTGGCGGCGATTCCCCCTGGCGAGGCGCACCCCAAGGGCAATGAGGCCTGGCAGGAAATCACCGGGATCGAGGGTATCGGCGCGGTGGTGGCCGAAGCGGTGGTCGATTTCTTCGGGGAACCGAACAACCAGGCGGCGGTCGCGGCGCTGCTGCGCGAGGTGACGCCCGAGCCCATGGAAGCGGTCGCCAGCGCCGGTGCGGTCAGCGGCAAGACGGTGGTGTTCACGGGCACGCTGGAAAAGATGACCCGCGACGAAGCCAAGGCCATGGCCGAGCGGCTGGGCGCCAAAGTGGCGGGCTCAGTGTCGAAGAAGACCGATTACGTCGTCGCCGGCGCCGATGCCGGCTCGAAGCTTGCCAAGGCCCGGGAGCTGGGCGTGGCGGTGCTCTCGGAGGACGAATGGCTGGCGCTGGCCGGCGCCAATTGACAGGTATGTGGCCCGGGGCCGACCTTGGCGCTCCCTTCATGACCACTGGAGCCTGCCGTGTCCGACACTGCGCTTCTCATCATCGACCTGCAGAACGACTATTTCCCCGGTGGCCGCTTCCCGCTGGAAGGTACCGACGCAGCCGCCGCCAAGGCTGGCGAACTTCTCGCCTTGGCGCGCGAAGCGGGCGTCGGGGTGGTGCATGTGCGTCATGAAATGGCGGGCGAAGACTCGCCGTTCTTCACGCGAGGCACGCCGGGCGCGGAAATCCACGCCAGCCTCGCGCCGCAAGAGGGCGAGCCGGTCGTGGTGAAGGAGGAGGTGAACGCCTTCCTGCGCACCGATCTCGACAGCCTGCTCCGCGGGCAGGGTGTCAACCGCCTGGTGATCGCCGGCGCCATGAGCCATATGTGCGTGGACGCGGCGAGCCGGGCGGCGCTCGATCTTGGCTATGAGGTCACGCTTGCGCATGACGCGACGGCGACGCTGCCGCTGGCGTTCAATGGCACCGAAGTTCCCGCGCCCGCCGTGCAGGCGGCGATGATGGCGGCGCTGGAATTCGCCGGCGCGAAGGTGGTGCCGGCTTCGGAGGCCGCGGCGGTGCTGCGCGGCTGACGGCTCACCCCGTTGCCGCGCCTGTTCCGCCGACACGAAAAAGCCGCCGCGGGGGGAGACGCGGCGGCTTTTCCACTCCGGCGCGCGACGGTCAGAGACGCCCGGTCAGCATCATCACGATCAGGATCACCAGCAGGATGGTGACGAGACCGCTGGGGCCGTAGCCCCAATTGCGGCTGTAGCCCCAGCTCGGCAGGGCTCCAATAAGGATCAGGATAAGAATAACGATAAGAATGGTGGTCATCGTCGAGTCTCCAGCCGTCCCGTTACATTGGTCGCGGGGATAATGCCGGTCATCGACGATGGTTCCATTGAACCATTACCTATTTCGTTGCCGCTTGCAGCCGTTGGAGGCGGGGAAGCGCCGCCGTCAGCGCCCCAGCGGCGCGGTAGCCGCTTCCAGCCAGAGCCGGGTCGGCGCGTCGACCAGCGGGCCGATCTCCGCCTGGACCCGGGCATGATAGGCGTCGAGCCAGGCGATTTCCTCGGCTGTGAGCAAAGCGGGCTCGATCCCGCGCCGGTCGAACGGGGCCAGCGTCAGCGTCTCGAAGGCCAAAAGCGTGCGCTCCGCGCCCGCGATCACCGGCCCGTCGACCACGATCTCGAGATTCTCCAGCCGGATGCCATAGGCGCCCGTCTTGTAGTAGCCGGGCTCGTTGGAGAGCACCATCCCGCGGGCCAGCGGCACCGTGCCGACCTTGGAAAGGCGGGCCGGCCCCTCATGCACCGAGAGATAGGCGCCGACGCCATGGCCGGTGCCGTGGTCGAAATCCAGCCCCGCCGCCCAGAGGTGCTGGCGGGCGAAGCTGTCGAGCTGCGCGCCCGAGGTGCCGAGCGGGAACACCGCACGGGCAATCGCGATGTGCCCCTTCAGTACCCGTGTGAAGCGGTCGCGCATCTCCGCGCTCGCGGTGCCGACGACGAGGGTGCGGGTCACATCGGTGGTGCCGTCCTCATACTGCGCGCCGGAATCGATGAGGAACAGTTCATCCGGGCGGATCGGCCGGTTGGTCGCCTCGCTGACGCGGTAATGCACGATGGCGCCGTTCGGCCCGGCGCCGGAAATGCTGGGGAAGGAAATGTCCTTGAGCACGCCCGTCTCGCGGCGGAAGCGCTCAAGCACACAGACCGCGTCGATTTCGGTCAGACCGCCTTTCGGCGCTTCCGTGTCAAACCAGGCGAGGAAGCGGGCGAGCGCCGCGCCGTCGCGCCGGTGCGCGGACCGCATGCCGTCAAGCTCGGCGGCATTCTTTGCCGCCTGCATCAGCGCGACCGGGCTCACGCCGTTGGAGACTTTCCCGCCAGCGGCCTCGATCCGTGCCGCCAGAAGCGTCGGAGCGGTTGCCTGATCGAGCCGGACGGTGGCGCCGCCAGAGGCGGCCATCTCCACGGCACGTTCCAGCAGCACCGGCTCGGCAATCTCGGCGATGGGCGCGAGGGCATCGCGTACCGCGTTGGAGAGTTTGCGGGCGTCGATGAACAGCGTCGGCCGTCCGCCGCGCGGAATCAGCGCCCAGGATAGCGGTAGCGGTGTGAAGTTCACGTCGCCGCCGCGAATGTTGAAGGTCCAGGCGACGGAATGCGGGTCGGAGATGACCAGCGCATCGAGCTTCTGCTCGCCGAGCGCCTTCTGCACGCGGGCGATCTTGTCGGCGGCGCTTTCGCCGGCCAGCGCCGGATCGCGCAGCGTCACCGGAGCGAGCGGGGGCGCCGGGCGGTCCCGCCACACCGCGTCTACCGGATTGCCGTCCACCGCCACGAGCACCCCGCCGGCAGTGGCGGCCGCGCGGCGCAGCTTCTGCTCGCCGTCTACCGTCGTCAGCCAGGGGTCGTAGCCGAAATGAGCGCCCGCCGGCAGGTGCGTCTCCAGCCAGCGCTCGGGCGTGGTTTCCGCGAGCGGCACGACGGCGAAGGAAGCGGTGTCGACCTGCGCGGCGGCCTGCAGCGTGTAACGGCCATCGACCACGATCGCGGCCTCGTCCCGCAGCACCAGTGCGACGCCGGCCGAGCCGGTGAAGCCGGTCAGCCAGGCGAGGCGCTCGTCGCAGGGCGGGACATATTCGTTCTGGTGCGCGTCGGCGCGGGGAACGAGGAAGCCGTCGAGCCCACGCCGCTCCAGTTCCTCGCGCAGCAGTTTCAGGCGGGCGGTGCCGAGCGCAGGAGCGGCGGAATCGGCGAAGGTCTGGAACTTGGCGTCGAACATGATGGGCCTTGGTGCTGCACGGGCGGAATCTGATCGATCAGACCATGCCCGGCCAGGCGATACCAGCGCCCTGTGCCGCCCGGATCGCTTCGTAGCGGTCCGGGCGGGCGCGACGGGCCTCTCAGCCTGTGGCGGCGGTGATGGAGTCGGAGATGATCTCCAGCCCCAGATCGATCTCCGCCTCGCTCACCGTCAGCGCCGGGGCGATGCGGAACACGCCGCCCATACCCGGCAGCTTGACGATGTTCATGCTCAGCCCGCGCGTCATCGCCTCGTCCATGACGCGCGCGCCGAGCTCGAAACCCGGCTCCTTGGTGCCCCGGTCGAGCACGATTTCCAGCCCCAGCAGCAGGCCGCGCCCGCGCACATCGCCAACGCAGTCATGGCGCTGCTGCAGCGCCAGCAGCCCGTCCTTCAGTCTCTGACCGCGCGTGATCGCCTGTTCCACCAGCCCGTCGCGCTCGACCACGTCGAGCACGGTGACGCCGACAGCGGCCGGCAGCGGATCGGAGACATGGGTAGTGTAGAACAGATAGCCCTTCTCATGCGCCTTCTGCTCGATCTCGGCCGTCGTCATGACCGCGGCGAGCGGCAGGCCGGCGCCGAGCGTCTTGGAAAGTGTCATGATGTCGGGCGTCACGCCGTCGCGCTGGAAGGCGAACATGTGGCCGGTGCGGGCGATGCCGGTCTGCGCCTCGTCGAGGATGAGCAGCATGCCGCGCTCTTCGCATTTCTGCTTCAGCGCCTTGAGATAACCGGGCGGCAGTTCGAGGATGCCGCCGCTGGACAGGATCGGTTCGGCGATGAAGGCGGCGAGCGCTCCGGTGGACTGGCGGTCGATCAGCGCGAAGGCGTCGTCGAGTTCTGTCTGCCAGTCATTCGTCCCATCGGCATGGGCGAAGCGCGGGCGGTAGGAGTTCGGCGCGGGAATGACGAAGGAGCCGGGCGTCACCGGTCCATAGCCCCGGCGGCCGGCGCTGTAGGTGGCGGCGGCCGCCGCGCCGGTCATGCCATGCCAGCTCTGCGCGAAAGCGACGACCTCGTGGCCGCCGGTGACGAGCTTGGCCATGCGAATGGCAGCTTCGTTCGATTCCGCCCCGGTCGAGAGCAGTTGGACCCGCTCCAGCCCCGGCGCCAGCGCGGCGAGGCGGGAGGCGAGTTCCACCACCGGGCGGGACAGCATGCCGGAAAACAGATGCGCGACGCGGCCCATCTGCCGCTCGACGGTGGCGACGATGTCGGGGTGGGTGTGGCCCAGCACCGCGCTCATCTGCCCGGAGGTGAAGTCGAGAATCCCGCGCCCGTCGGCGTCATAGACGAAGCTGCCTTCGGCGCGCTCGACGATGATGGATTCGAAGCTCGGCCCGTAGCGGGTGAGATGCGTGGTGGCGGCGGCCCAGAAGGCGGGATCGGCATTCAGCGACATGGCTCATCCCCGTATGGCGGTGGATAAGGCTAGCGGTGACGGCCCGTCTCAGACAAACTGATATTGTTTCATTCCGATATCGATGAAATTGATAGCTGAATGGCCGCCATTCCCGATATCGACCTCGCTTTGCTGCGCAGCTTCACCGTTGTGGCGCGCGCCGGCTCGATCAGCGGCGCCTGCCTGCAGATCGGCCGCACCCAGTCGGCGCTCAGCATGCAGATGCACCGGCTGGAAAGCGCGCTCGGCCAACCCCTGCTGCACCGAAGCGGCTCCGGCGTGCGCCTCACCACGGCAGGCGAGAAGCTGCTGGTGCATGCCGACGCCCTGCTCGCGCGCCACGACGAAATCCTCGCCGATATGGTGGGCACCGGCCTGCGCGGCTCGGTCAGCTTCGGCTGCCCGGAAGACTATTCCGCCGCCTTCCTCCCGGAGCTTCTGCGCGGCTTCTGCGCGCTCCATCCCGATGTCGAGCTGCGCATGGTCTGTGCGCCGACGCTGGAACTGCGTCCATTGCTGCACCGGCGGCAGATCGAGCTGGCCCTCGTTTCGGTGCCGGACCCCGCCGGCGGCGAGGTGATCCGGCCGGAGGAGTTTGTCTGGGTGGCGCATGATCCCGTGCCCGCCGTGCTCGCGCAGGCCACCCTGCCGCTGGCGCTCTCCGCACCGCTAACGCTCGACTACCGCGCCGCCTGCACGGCGATGGAGCAGGTGGGGCGGCGCTACCGGGTGGCCTTCGCCAGCAACAGCCTTGCCGGCCTGATCGCCATCGCCCGCTCCGGCCATGCGATTGCGGTGCTCACCCGCATGGCGGTGCCGCCGGACCTGCATATCGTCACGCAGGGCATGCCGGCGCTGCCCAGCATCGGCATCGCGCTGGAATATGCCGATCCGCGCCCATCGCTGGCGGCGCGGGCGCTGGGGGCCCATATCGGTGCCGAACTGCCCGCGCTGGGCTATCGCGCCAGCTGAAAACGCCGCCAATGTGCGCCGCCCTCGCCAAACGGGCATGCCGGTGCCATTTTGTTCCGCCAAGAATCAATCATCATGACTGTGAGCAGGCCGTTGGCCGACCCCCGAAACATCCCGGACGGTGCCCCCTCCGATTTCCCCTTCGACCTGCCGGCGGCCTCTCCGCGACCCGGCGGCATTGCCGCGCGCGCGGCGGCGCTGGCGCGTCCCGACGGGGCCGGGCACGCCCGCGGCGTCTATCTCGACGGCCTCAACCCCGAGCAGCGGGCGGCGGTGGAGGCGACCGACGGCCCCGTGCTGGTGCTCGCCGGCGCCGGCACCGGCAAGACACGGGTGCTCACCACCCGCATCGCCCATATCCTCTCGCTCGGCCTTGCGTGGCCCTCGCAGATCCTCGCCGTGACCTTCACCAACAAGGCGGCGCGGGAGATGAAGGAGCGCATCGGCGCCATGGTCGGGGAGGAGGTGGAAGGCATGCCCTGGCTCGGCACCTTCCACTCCATCGGCGTGCGGATGCTGCGTCGGCATTCGGAGCTGGTGGGGCTGAAATCCGGCTTTACCATTCTCGATACGGACGACCAGATAAGGCTGCTGAAGCAGTTGCTGCAGGCCGAGGGCATCGACGAGAAGCGCTGGCCGGCGCGGCTGCTGGCCAACATCATCGACGGCTGGAAGAATCGCGGCCTCGGCCCGCAGCAGGTGCCGGCGGGCGAGGGCTCCGCTTTCGCCAATGGGCGCGGCGGCGCCTTCTACGCCGCCTATCAGGCGCGGCTGAAGGCGCTCAACGCCGTCGATTTCGGTGACCTGCTGCTGGAGAGCATCCGCCTGCTGCGCGAGAATCCGGACGTGCTGGCGGAGTATCACCGCCGCTTCCGCTACATTCTCGTCGACGAGTATCAGGACACCAACGTCGCGCAGTATCTCTGGCTGCGCCTGCTGGCGGCCGGCTCCCGCAATGTGTGCTGCGTCGGCGACGACGACCAGTCGATCTATGGCTGGCGCGGGGCGGAGGTCGATAACATCCTGCGGTTTGAAACCGATTTCCCCGGCGCCACCGTGGTGCGGCTTGAACGCAACTACCGCTCCACCGGCCATATCCTCGGCGCGGCGGCCCACCTCATCGCCCATAATGCGGGCCGGCTCGGCAAGACGTTGTTCTCGGAAGGTGAGAGCGGCGAGAAGGTGACGGTGACGGGTGCCTGGGACAGCCAGGAGGAAGCCCGCGCCATCGGCGAGGAGATCGAACAGCTCCAGCGCCAGGGCCATGCGCTGACTCAGATCGCCATTCTGGTGCGCGCCTCGTTCCAGATGCGCGAGTTTGAAGAACGCTTCGTCACGCTGGGGCTGAACTACCGTGTCATCGGCGGCCCGCGCTTCTATGAGCGGGCGGAAATCCGCGATGCGCTGGCCTATCTGCGCGTTATCGCCTCGCCGTCCGACGATCTCGCTTTCGAGCGCATCGTCAATGTGCCCAAGCGCGGTCTGGGCGATGCGGCGCTGCGGCAGATCCATGATCACGCCCGTGCCGCGCAGATTCCGCTGATCGAGGCGGCGCGCGAGCTGGTGGCGAGTGAGGAGCTGAAGCCGAAAGTGCGGCTCACCCTGCGTGACCTCGTCGCTTCTTTCGACCGTTGGCGGGGCCAGATGACCAGCCTGCCGCAGAATGAACTGGCCGAAATCGTGCTGGACGAATCCGGCTACACCGAGATGTGGCAGAAGGACCGCTCCGCCGACGCGCAGGGCCGGCTCGACAACCTGAAGGAACTCGTGCGCTCGATGGAGCAGTTCGAGAACCTCATCGGCTTCCTCGAGCACATTTCCCTCGTCATGGATGTCGAGGGCGCCGCCGGCGGCGATGCCGTCAATATCATGACGCTGCATTCGGCCAAGGGGCTGGAATTCGACACGGTGTTCCTCCCCGGATGGGAAGAGGGCGTGTTTCCCAACCAGCGCGCGCTGGACGAGCAGGGCCGGGCCGGGCTGGAGGAAGAGCGCCGCCTCGCCTATGTCGGCCTCACCCGTGCCCGGCGCCGCGCCAAGGTGTTCTTTGCCTCCAACCGGCGCATTCACGGCATGTGGCAGTCGGCGGTGCCGAGCCGCTTCCTCGACGAATTGTCGGAGAAGGACGTGGAGGTGACGGAGTCGCGCGGCGGGCAGGGCTGGGGCGGCGGCCAGTCGGGTCGCTATGGCTATGGCCCAAGCCGGTTCGACGAGGCGCAGACCTTCGGTTCCTCCTATTCGACGCCCGGCTGGCAGCGGGCGCAGAACGCCGCGCGCAGCAATAGCGGCGGCGGCGGCTTCTCCGGCGGCAGCTTCAGCGACAATCGGCCCTCACGCTTCGCCGCCAGCGAGAAGGCGCGCGGCGGCCGGGTGATCGAGGGTGAACTCATCGCCAAGTCGACCGGCCCGGCCTCCCGCTTTGCCATTGGCGACCGTGTGTTCCACCAGAAGTTCGGCTATGGCGAGGTCGCCTCGGTGGAAGGCAACAAGCTCACCGTGCAGTTCGACAAGGCTGGCGAAAAGAAGGTGGTGGACAGCTTCGTCGACGCCGCGTGAGCGGTGGAGGCGCTCCCGCGCTGGCGTTCGGGCGCTTCCTCGCTTACAGACGCGCACCATGGATGCGCTCGCGAGGTGAGGACCGATATGCTCGAAGGATTGCCGCCCAATGGCGCCTCGCACGTGATGCGGGTGGATGCGCCCGAGCATGAGGCGCGCGCCATTGCCGAATATCTCGGCGAGAGCTTCGACCCGGCGGAGGTGGCCGCGGCCGCTTTTGAGGTGGAAGACCGCGCCGAGGGCTCGGGCTGGGCGGTCGAAGTCTATTTCGGCGATCCGCCGGACGAGGAGATGGTGCGCGAACTCATCGCGCTCGTCTCGCCTGAAGCCGCAGCCGCCGCGACCTTCTCGCTGCTCGACAAGAAGGACTGGGTGGCCGCCTCGCTCGAAGGGCTTGCCCCCGTGGCCATTGGGCGCTTTGTCGTTCACGGCTCGCATGATCGCGGGCGGCTGGCGGCGAACCGCATCGCCATAGAAATCGAGGCGGCGCTCGCCTTCGGTACCGGCCATCACGGCACCACCAAGGGCTGCCTTGCCGCCATCGATGCCTTCGGCAAGCAGCGCCGGCCCGCCCGCACGCTCGATGTCGGCACCGGCACCGGCGTGCTGGCCATGGCGGCGGCGCGGCTGTTCCACGCCCCGGTGCTTGCCAGCGACATCGACAAGGTGGCGGTGACCACGGCGCGGGCCAATGCCGTGGCGAACCGCGCCGCGCCGCATATCCAGTTCGTGCATGCGCCGGGACTGGGGGCGGGAGAATTTCGCCGCCACGGCCCCTATGACCTGATCCTCGCCAATATCCTTCTTGCGCCACTCAAGGGCATCGCCCGGCCGCTAAGCCGGCTTCTGGCGCCGGGCGGCACGGTGGTACTGTCGGGCTTGCTGCCTTCGCACGCCAATGCGGCGCTGGCCGCCTATCGCGCCCAGGGATTGCGGCTCAAGCGCCGCCGCACCATCGAGGGCTGGACGACGCTGGAATTGACCGCTGATCGCGGGCGCAACACCACGCCCGCCTCGCGGGGGTGAACTCCCCGAGGGCGTGTGGGCCCTGCGCGCTGGTCAGCTCAGCCGGATCGGCATGTTGACCGGCCGGCCCAGTTCTTCCGGCATGGGCAGCGCTCCATGAGCCGCCTTCATCAGCGCCAGCCGCTCCAGCACCTCGTCGGGAAAGGGCACCACACGTCGGGTGCCGGCTTCCACATGCTGGGCGATCTGCTCATAGGTCGCGGCGATCCAGCCCTCGCGGGCGTGGTGCAACTCCTGGAACAGATGCATGCGCTTGTCGTCATAATTGATGAGGCGGAGCGTCGCCCGCACTTCCTGCCCGGCCCGAAGCTCACGCTGGAAGCGCTGATGCGCCTCCATTGTGACGAAGGATGCCCGCCGGCTTTCCACCATGTGCGGGCCAAGCCCGACAAGAAACACCGCTTCATCGACCGCGCGATCGAAAAGCAGGCTGTAGAAGGCTGCGTGTAAATGCCCGTTGTGATCGGCCCAACCCGCGTCAACCGTCATCACGGACGACACGAAGGGCGCGAAGAACACGGGTTCGAAATCGATCCCGTCCAGCATGACACTATCCCGACCGTTATGAGCGCGAGGTAGCGCGCTGCCTTATTGACAAGCATTGTGCCGACTTTCCATGCAGTCGTCACCTGCCGTGATGGCGTTTGAATGACCGAATTCTTGCGATGGCGGGGTTTCGTCGTGCTTTTTGCGCGGCAGCAGGCCTCCGCCGGGAGTCGCGGGGGGCCGGCATAAGGTATATGCCGTTGAGACGACCGGCTCCGGCCGGGTGCAGGGCCGAGACGAACGTCGGGAGGGTGGCATGGAAACCAGTGTCGAGGAGCGTCCTGTGGCGCCTGCGGGTGGTGCGGGGGTGCAGCAGGTCATCGCCGCTCTCTCCGCCCATTTCGGCGAGCGGCTCGCCACCGGTCGGGCCATTCGCGAGCAGCACGCCAACACCGTCACCTGGCTCGCCAATGAGGCGCCGGACGCGGTGGTGTTCGTCGAGAGCACCGAGGAGGTGCAGAGGGTCGTGCGCGCCTGCGCGCAGCACCGCGTGCCGGTGATCGCCTTCGGCACCGGCTCCTCGCTGGAGGGCCAGATCAACGCGCCGAAAGGCGGCATTTCCATCGACCTGTCGCGGATGAACCGTGTGCTGTCCGTGCATCCCGAGGATCTCGACTGCGTGGTCGAGCCGGGGGTGACGCGCAAGCAACTGAACGAGCATCTGCGCGATGCCGGCCTGTTCTTCCCCATCGATCCCGGCGCCGATGCCTCGCTTGGCGGCATGGCGTCGACCCGCGCTTCCGGCACAAACGCCGTGCGCTACGGCACGATGAAGGACAATGTCATCGCGCTCACCGCCGTGCTGGCCAATGGCGAGGTGATCACCACCGCGCGGCGGGCGAAGAAGTCCTCGGCCGGCTATGATCTCACGCGCCTGTTCGTCGGCGCCGAGGGCACGCTGGGCATCATCACCAGCCTGACGCTGCGGCTCGCCGGCATTCCCGAGGCGATCTCCGGCGGAGTCTGCGCCTTCCCGACCGTCCGCGCCGCCTGCGACGCGGTCATTCTTACCATCCAGACGGGCCTCCCCATCGCGCGCATCGAACTGCTCGACGAAGTGCAGGTGAGGGCCTGCAATGCCTATTCGAAGCTCGATCTTGCCGAGCAGCCCACGCTGTTCGTCGAGTTCCACGGCACGGAGGCGAGCGTTCACGAGCAAAGTGAGAGGTTTAGCGAGATCGCCGCCGAGTATGGTGGGGGCGGTTTCCGCTGGGCGACGCGACCGGAGGACCGCACGCGCCTGTGGCAGGCGCGGCACGACGCTTATTGGGCCTGCCTGCCCCTAAAGCCCGGCGCAAAAGCTCTCGCCACCGATGTCTGCGTCCCCCTTTCCCGTCTTGCCGACTGCGTCGATGAGACCAAGCGGGACATTGAGGAAATGGGAATGCTGGCGCCGATCGTCGGCCATGTCGGAGACGGCAATTTCCACACCGTCACGCTGGTGGACATGAGCGACCCGCACGATGTCGCCAAGGCAAAGGACTTCATTGCCCGCATGATCAAGCGCTCGCTGGCCATGGGCGGCACCGCCACGGGCGAGCACGGTGTCGGGCAGGGCAAGCGCGCCTATATGGAGGCCGAGCACGGGAGCGCCACATTGGACGCGATGCGGGCGATCAAGCAGGCGCTGGATCCGCACGACATCATGAATCCGGGCAAGATCCTGCCCTGAGCCGGGGCTCCCGGGCGGCGCCGTGGCCCGTCCGCGGTTGTCTGCCTCAATTCGCGCCTTGCGCATACTGCTAAGAACGCGAAAATTATCAACCATCTAGCGTAGAGTGGTCGGGCATCCGCCAGCGGGCGGGACGCCGGGGCCGAAAGGCCGGAGGAACGTGTGCAGAACCTGCTGTTGACGATTGCGGGCGCGATCATACTGGCCGTCGCGGCGGCCTTCGCGGCGCCGTTCGTCGTCGACTGGTCGCAATGGCGCTCGGTGTTCGAGGCGCAGGCGGCCCGCACGCTGGGGGCACCGGTCATCATCCGCGGGCCGATCGACGCGCAGATTCTCCCCACGCCGCGTGTCATCTTGCGCGACGTTTCCATAGGCCTTGATGGCGGCGGAACCTCGCTCTCGGCGGCGGAACTGTCGGGCCGGCTTAATCTTGGCGCGTTGATGCGCGGCGATGTGGTGGCCGATCAGGTCACGCTTCTGCGTCCGCGCGCCCGCTTAGTGATTGATAATTCAGGAAAAATTTCGCTGCCGACCGGTGCCGCCCGGCCGGCGGGGTTCAGCGTGGCCCAACTCTCCGTTCTGGATGGCAGCTTCGAGCTACTGGACCGCGCCAATCAGCGCGCCTTCAAGCTCGACGATGTGGACCTCACCGGCGACATCGGCGGTTCGATGGGACCGATTAAACTGGACGGTGAGGCCGATGCGGCCGGTCTGCGCCGGCGGGTGCGGCTGAATGTGTCGGCCTTCGCCGCCGACGGCACCGCCAAGTTGCGGCTCGGCGCGCAGAATGTCGGCTCGCCGCTCAGCGTCGATGCGGACGGGGTGCTGAACCTTGCCGGTGGCGCGCCGAGCTTTCGCGGCCGGGCGGCGCTGGTGCGCACCGCCGCCCCCGCCGCCGGTCCCACGGGCGACCCGCTCAAGGCCTGGAGCCTGGCGGCCAAGGTGGACGCGACGCCGCAGACCGTCGCCGCCACCGATCTTAGCCTGACGCTCGACGCGGCCGAGCGGCCTGTGGCGCTGTCGGGCTCCGCCCGCCTCGTCGCGGCCGGTCCCGGCGTCCCGGAATCGCGGCTCGATCTCACCCTCGCCGCCCGCCAGCTCGATCTTGCCGCGCTGACCGGCGGCGCGACGCCGCTGGCGGCGACCGACGCACTGGCGCGGCTTCTGGCGCCGCTCGCCGATCTCGCTATGGTCGGCTCGCTTGATCTCTCCAGCGACACGGTGCTGCTCGCCGGGGCGGCGGCGCGTGAGGTGAAGGCCGGGCTCGACTGGTCGCCCGGCGGCTGGCGCGCCCGCACGCTGGAGGCGCGGCTGCCCGGTGGGGCGCGGATCGCGCTGTCCGGCACCCTGCCGCGTGTGGCGGGTACCGGCGATCCCAATGCGGCGCTGTTCGGCGGCACGGGTGTGCTGGAGGCGCAGGACCTGCCGGGCTTCGTCGCCTGGGTGCTGCCGCAGGCCAGCGGGCTGGTGGCGAGCCTGCCGGCCGGCGCGGCGCGGCTTGCCGGCGATCTCAGCGTCAGTGCCGGCGGCTTCGCCCTCGACAAACTGGAGCTTGCCGCCGGCGAGAGCCGCTTTGCCGGCACCGCCGCCTATACGCTGCCGGTGGCACAGGGGCGCGGGCGGATCGACGCGGTGCTGACCACCTCGGATGTCGATGTCGATGCGCTGTTGCCGCCGATGCAGAAGCTGGTGGCGCTCGGCCTCGGGACGACCGATCTCAATCTCAGCGTCGGCGGCCGGCAGGTGCGCCTCGCCGGCGGCAGCGCCCGCAGCCTCGATCTCATCCTCAAGGGCACGTCGGAGGGGCTGGGTATCGAGCGCCTGGCGCTGGAGGATTTCGCCGGGCTCGATCTGACCGGTAGCGGGCGCCTCGCCGCTCTGGGCGGCGACAGCGCCGGGACGGCGCGCTTCACCGCCAAGCTCACCGGCCGGCGGGCCGAGGGTCTGCCGGGCCTTGCCGGGGCGTTCGGCCTCACCCGCATCGAACCCTTCCTTTCCGCCGCGCAAGCGAGCCTCGCGCCTGTCGACCTCACCCTGACGCTGGTGTCGCAGGATGGGCGCACCACGGTGGACGCGGGCGGCCGGCTTGGCGGTCTTTCCGGCACCGGAAGGCTCGGCTTTGCCGCCGAGGGCAGCCTGAGCGGACAAATGGCGCTCGATGCGCGCGACGGCAGCGCGGTGCTCACCAGTGCCGGCGTGCCGGGTCTGCGGCCCCATCTCGGCCCGGCGCGACTTGTCCTCGATCTCGACCAGCGCGTCGCCGCAACGCTCGAATTTGCCGGCGCGCGGCTGCGGGCGGAAGGCAAGGCGACGCTCGACGCCGCCGGGCGGCTGGAACCCGACCTCGCCCTGACGCTGGACGCTGCCGATCTCACCCCCCTGCTGCCGCAGAACGCCATGCCGGCCACCGGCACCGTGCCGGCCCGCTTCACCGGCACGCTCACCCGCGCGGGTGAGGAATGGCGGATCGGCGCACTGGCCGGGACGCTGGGCGCGCAGCGGCTCGATGGCACTCTGGCCTATACGTCGGGTCAGCCGCTGCGGGCGACGCTCAACCTGCCGCAATGGAGCCTCGCGCCGGCGCTCGCGCTTGTCGCCGGCGCTTCCGATGGCGGCGCGGCGGGAGGTTGGTCACGCGCGGCCTTCGGCCCGGCCGCCGCGACGCCCGCCGCCGATCTGGCGCTGAATGTCGGACGTTTCGACCTCCCCGGCGGCCTCATACTGGGCGAGGCGAAGGTGGCGGCGCGGCTGAGCGAGGGGCGCCTCGCGGTGGAGAGCGCGAATGGCACGCTCGCCGGCGGAAATTTCGCCGGCAAGTTCAACCTCGCCCGCACCGGCCAGACGGTGCAGTTCGACGGACGGCTTGCCCTGACCAACGCCGACAGCGCCGCGCTGTTCGCTGCCCTCGGAGTGACGCAGCCGAAGCTGCGCGGCCGCGTGAGCACCACGCTCGACCTCACCGGGCGCGGCACCTCGCCCTTCGCGCTGGCCAGCCAACTGCAGGGGCAGGGCAGCGTCGCGGTCGAGGGGCTGGAAATCGACCAGAGCGACCCGAAGGCGCTGCAATATGTGATGCTGGCGACCGAACGCGGCCCGCCGCCGGACCAGCAGCGCCTGGCTCAGCTGCTCAGCGACGGGCTGGCGCGGGCGCCGCTGAAGCTGGCGCGGGTGGAAAGCGCGGTCAGCGTGGTGGATGGCGTCGCCCGCACCAGTGCCGCCCGGCTCGCGGTGGGCGAACAGCGCTTCGGCCTGAGCGGGGCGCTGGACATTCCCGCCCTGAGCTTCGAGGCGACGCTGGAAATGCAGGATGTCGCCAGCGCCGGCCTGCCGGCTGCGCCGGCGGCGGCGGTGCAGTGGCGCGGCCCGCTGACCGCGCCGGAGCGCCGTTTCGACCTCACCGCGCTCAGCACCGCCATCAATATGCGGGCGCTGGAGCGGGAGACAAGGCGGCTGGAAGCGGAATATGGCCGCACGCCGCTGACCGATGGCGGGCAGGCGACCGACGCGCCGCCGGTGCGCCGCCCCACGCCGCAGGCCGCGCCGCGTGCCGGCGGCGCCGCCGTGGCCCCGCGGGTGACGCCGCAGCCGGCCGTGCCGCGCGCGCCTGCCAGCGCCGCCCGGCCGGCGGCGCCGCAATCCTATTACGGCCAGTACACCGCACCCGGGCCGAGCGCGCCGGGCAGCGCCGCGCCGCCGCTGGCCCCGCCGGTGGACATTCCCAACGACCCGCTGCGCAACCCGATCATCCTGCCGCCGCTGGCGCCGTGAGCGCGGCTCAGGCGGCGATGAATTCGTCGGCCGCATAGCCCTGGAGATAGAGCAGGGCGGTGAGGTCGCCATGATCGATCCGCACCTGCGCCGCCGCGGCGACGGCGGGCTTGGCGTGGTAGGCGACGCCGAGGCCCGCTTCGCCGATCATGGCGAGATCGTTCGCCCCGTCGCCCACGGCGAGCGTGTCGCCATGGCCAAGGCCGAGGGCCGCGCGCAGTTCCACCAGCGCGGCGAGCTTGGCCTCGCGGCCGAGGATGGGTTCCTCGACCAGCCCGGCGAAGGCCTCGCCATCGGCCACCAGCACATTGGCGCGGTGGGCGTCGAAACCGATCATCTCCGCTACGCGCTCGGTAAAGAGGGTGAAGCCGCCGGAAACCAGCAGCGTGTGGGTGCCCTGCGCCTTCATGGTGCGCACCAGAGTGGTGCCGCCCGGGGTGAGGCGGATGCGCGCGGCGATGACCTCATCGACGACGGCGAGCGGCAGGCCCTTGAGCAGCGCCACGCGCTCGCGCAGCGCCGGCTCGAAGGCGATTTCGCCGCGCATGGCGCGCTCGGTGATGGCGGAAACATGCGCCTTCATCCCGGCATAGTCGGCGAGCTCATCGATGCATTCCTGCCCGATCATGGTGGAATCCATATCAGCGAGGAATAGCCGCTTGCGCCGGCCTTCCGCCGGCAGCAGCGCCACATCGACCGGGGCGCCGTCCAGCGCCGCGCGCAGGGCCGCCAGGTCCGCCCCGTCGGCGCAGGCGATTTCCGCCGCGATGCCGGGGTTGAGCCAGCGTGCCGGGCCGGGCGAGGGGAGGGCGGTGCGGGCGCTGGCGAGCAGCGCCTCATCCACCGCCGGGGCCGCGGGAGAAGAGATGAAAACGGCGACGAGCGTCAGGGAGTGCGACATGGCAGCAACTGGGACCTTGCCGCCGGGCCGGCGTCGGGCAAAAAGGCAGGATGGAAACCCGGAAGAGCGAAAAGGGCGTGACCGCGAAAGCTGCGCGCCCGCGCGCCGTGCTTATTGCAGGACCGACGGCGAGCGGCAAGTCGGCGCTGGCGCTCGCTTTGGCGGAGCGGGTGGGCGGCGTTGTCATCAATGCCGATTCCATGCAGGTCTATCGCGACCTCAGGGTACTCTCGGCGCGGCCGACCCTGGCGGAGGAGGCGCGGGCGCCGCACCGGCTCTATGGCCATGTCGATGGCGGTGACGCGTATTCCGTGGCGCGCTGGCTGGAAGATGCGGCGGCGGCGCTGGCCGAGGCGGAGCGCGCGGGGGGGCTGCCGATCGTCACCGGCGGCACCGGGCTCTATTTCAAGGCCCTCACGCAGGGGCTCTCGCCCATTCCGCCGATTCCAGAGGCTGTCCGCGCCCGCGTGCGCGGCCTCGACCTCGACGCGCTGGGGCTGCACGCGCGGCTGATGGCGGTGGACCCGGAGACGGCGGCGCGGCTGCGGCCTTCCGACACGCAGCGGCTGATGCGGGCGCTGGAGGTTTTCGAGGCGACGGGACGGCCGCTGGCGCAGTGGCAGCAGGTCCCGGCCGAGGCGCCGGCGCTGGCGGCGGAAAGCACGCTGCGCCTGTTTCTCGCCACCGACCGGGCGGCCCTGCGTGCCCGCATCGCCGAGCGCTTCCATGCGATGATGGCGGAGGGGGCACTGGACGAGGCGCGGGCGCTGCTGGCCCGCGGCCTGCCGGCGGATCGGCCGCTCTTGAAGGCCCACGGCATGCCGTGGTTCGCGCGCCATCTCGCCGGTGAGATCACGCTTGCGGCGGCGATCGAGGGGGCTATCCTCGACACGCGCCACTACGCCAAGCGGCAGGACACCTGGTTCCGCCACCAGCTGGAGGGCTGGACGGCGTTGCCGAAGGAACAGGCCGGCGCGTGGCTGGAGCGCGCGGTCGGCTGATCCTTCACGCGCGTGCGGCGCGGCGGACGGGAAGGGGCCGCAGCCGCAGGGCGATGTGGCTCAGAATCGCGACGCCGAGGCCAGCGCCCGCGACCCACCAGCTGGGGCTGACGGCGTAGGCGAAGGAGAGATTCGCCTGCAGCACCCGCACAGGGTCGATGCCGGTGGCGGCGGCGTACCAGCCGGCCTCGATCAGCGCGGTGAGGATGCCGGAGGCGGCGGCCAGCGCCAGGAGACTGAGAAAGCCGGTGCCGCGCCCGTAAGCCTGCAGCACGCGCCAGCCCATCAGCCAGACGAACAGGCCGGTCATCAGCACCGGCTGGGTCACGTCGAGCTTCTGCTGCATGAAGAAGTGCAGCAAAGCGAGCGCGGTGGCGGGATAGACCAATTGGTGCAGCCGGTTCCAGCGCGTGGCGCCGAGCCGGCGTATCGCCCCGTCCCACGAGGTCGCGGACAGCGCGGCAAAGGCCAGCACGGCGACAAAGCCGATGGTGAGATAGATGCGCAGCACGATCTCGCTGGCCGCCGTGGCAAGGTTGCCGACATCGACGAGATAGACCACGAAATGCACGCCGATCAGTGTAGCGGCGCCGAGGCCGAGGGTGCGGCGCGTCAGCAGCAGTTTCGGCGCGTTGAACAGGCGCCGCGCCGGCGTGACCGCGAGGGAGAGCAGCAGCAGCCGGATCGCCCAGTCGCCGACGAAATGGATGACCTGGATCAGCGGGCGCGCGCCCAGCGCGGCTTCGCCCCCGAGCCCCCCGGCCGAAGGGGCGCCGAGGCCGGGAGCGCCCAAACCCGCGTCGCCGAGCCCAGGCGGCTCAGGCGTGGCGAAGCCGCCATTGAGGATCTGTGCCAGCAGCAGGCCGAAGGGCAGCAGCACGATCAGCAGCGCCGCGATCTTCTCGGGGCTGAGCTTGCCGGAATTCTCGCGCAGAAAGGGCATGGACGGGTCCGCTCGGGTCGGTGACGGTCCTGCCTATACGCCCCCGGCGGCGGCGGAATTTCAACGGCGCCGTGCACGAAGGCGTGAGCGGTCGTCCCGCCGCCGTGCAAAGCGGAAAACGCGCGGGCCGCCGCGAGGCCCGCCCGCCTGGCCTATTCTTCCTCGAAGATGCGGGTCACATGGCCCATCTTGCGGCCGGGGCGGGCCTCCGCCTTGCCGTAGAGGTGCAGATGCGCGCCCGGCTCATCCAAAAGGTCGCGCCAGCTGTCCGCCTCGTCGCCGATGAGATTGGTCATCTCGACACGGCCGAGCCGCTCCACCGCGCCGAGCGGCCAGCCGGCAATGGCGCGCACATGCTGCTCGAACTGGCTGGTGAGCGCCCCGTTCAGCGTCCAGTGGCCGGAATTGTGCACGCGCGGGGCTATTTCGTTGACGATGACGCCCTGCGCGCCGTCCTCCACCACGAGGAACATCTCCACCGCGAACACGCCGACATAGCCCAGCGCTTCGCCGATGCGCCGGGCGATCTCGCGGGCGACGGCGTCCACCGCCGGGGTGACGTTGGCCGGCACGGTGGAACGGAACAGGATGTGATGGCGGTGCTCGTTCTCCGTCACCTCATAGGCCTTGAAGCGGCCATCCTCGGTGCGGGCGGCGACCACCGAAACCTCGCGCTCGAACGGCACGAAGCCTTCGAGGATCGAGGGGTGGCGACCCACGGCGGCAAAGGCGGCCGCGGCATCATCACCCTCGCGGATGATGACCTGCCCCTTGCCATCATAACCGAAGCGGCGGGTCTTCAGCACCGCCGGGCGGCCGATCTCGGCCAGCGCCGCTTCCAGCTCCGCCACGTCATGCACGGCGGCGAAGGGCGCGGTCTCGATGCCGAGGCGGGAGACGAAGGTCTTTTCCTCCAGCCGGTCCTGGGTAATGCCGAGCGCGCGCGCGCCGGGATGCACCGGCACATGGCGGGCGAGGAATTCGGCGGTGTAGACCGGCACGTTCTCGAATTCATAGGTGACGACATCGACCGTCTTGGCGAAGCGTTCCAGCGCCGGGAAGTCGTCATAGGCGGCGCGGGTGTGGGCGCTGGCGACATCAAAGGCCGGGCTGCCCTCTTCCGGCGCGTAGATATGCGCCTTCAGACCGAGCGGGGCGGCGGCGAGGGCGATCATGCGGGCGAGCTGGCCACCGCCGAGAATGCCGATCGTGTCGCCGGGCGCGAGAATCTTCGGTTCCGTGCTCATTCCGGGCGCTCCGTCACGGCGGCGGTGCGGGTGGCGCGCCACTCCTCCAGCCGCGCCGCCAGAGCGTCGTCGGTGAGGGCGAGCACGGCGGCGGCGAGCAGCGCGGCATTGGTGGCGCCGGCCTTGCCGATGGCGAGCGTGCCGACCGGAATGCCCGCCGGCATCTGCACGATGGAATAGAGGCTGTCGACGCCGGACAGCGCCTTGGATTCGACCGGCACGCCGAATACCGGCAGCGTGGTGAGCGAGGCGACCATGCCCGGCAGATGCGCCGCGCCGCCAGCCCCGGCGATGATGACCTTGGTGCCGGCCGCTTTCGCAGCCTTGGCGAAGGTGAACATGCGCTCGGGCGTGCGGTGGGCCGAAACGATGCGGCAGTCATGGCCGACGCCGAGCGCGTCCAGCGTCTCGGCGGCGTGGCGCATCGTGTCCCAGTCCGACTGGCTGCCCATGATGATGGCGACGGGTCGATGGTCGGCGGCCGTCCCGGCCGTCAGGTCGCTCATTCTGCTTTCCGCCCCTTTCAGGAAAGGCGCGGATTATAGGAATCGCGGGCGCGGGAGCAAGGGAAGATGCGGCTCTGCAGCGCATGCCGCCGCCGCCGCACCCCAAAGTGCTGCCATGTGCAAGGGACAGCATGCTTAACACCGCCTTTACCATGCCGGGGCAGAGTGCGGGGCGAGAGATTCCCCGGGGATCCGCCTGCCGTGTTCGTGAGTTGAACCCCGCGTGGGCTATGGTCTGATCGTCGCCGATTCCCGACGGGAGCGGCGCGGCCAGGCGACCCCGATGGGCAACAGGCGGAGAAGATTCCAATGTTCGGTCGCGGCGCTACAGATACGGTCGAGAACAGGAGCGCCACGGCACGCGGGACGGCCTCGCGCCGTGTGCTGGCGGCTTCCGCCGGCCTGCTGCTGGCCACGGTGAGCAGCGCGGGATTGAGCGTCCAGGCGCAACAGGCCCCCGACAGCATCGTCGCCGTCGACCGTGCCGGTCAGGGAACCGGCGAGGCGCCGGCCGGGGCGACCAGCTCCTCCGAGGCTTTGGCCCCTGCCGCAGCGGCCGCGAGCCTCGTGCGCCCCGGCGAGCCGGCGGCGCCGCTGCCGTCCATCGCGACGCAGGCGCCGCATTTCGATGCCGCCGATCCCGCCCGCCCCAGCCCGGCGCGCAGCGCGGCGCTGGCGGCGCCGAGCCCGGCCGAGCCGCTGCCCGAGGCTCCGGTCGATACGGGTCCGGCGGCCGCGTTGCCGGCCGCGCCCAGTGTCGGCAATGGGGCGCCAAGTGTTGGCGAAGGCACGTCCGGCGGCCCCGCACCGGTCGCCCCGGCCGAGACCGCCGAATCGGCGTTCTCCCGCCAGCTCGCCGCGCTGATCACCAATTCGCTGCCGCGCTTCTCCACCCGCCCGGCGGACCGCGAGGCGCTGGCCGCTTTCTACACGGCCCGTGCCTTCCAGCCCGCGTTCACGCAGGAAGGGGGCGTCTCCCCGCTCGGGCAGGCGGCGCTCGACAGCTTCGCCGCCGCCGCCAGCGAAGGGCTTGACCCGACCGACTATGCCCAGCCGCCGCTGCCGGCGACGGCCGATGCCGGCCAACGCGCCGAAGCCGAGATGCGGCTTGCCGCCACCGCGCTGCTCTATGCCCGGCACGCGCAGAGCGGACGGTTCGACCCGAAGAAGCTCTCCAAGGATGTCGATCCCAATCCGACCGTGCCGGATTCGGCCGATGTGCTGGCCCGTCTCGCCGGCGCGCCGGATGCGGCGGCGGCGCGCGCCGTGCTGGCGAGCTTCGCCCCGCAATACCCGCAATATCTTCTGCTGAAAGAACAGCTTGCGCGGCTGATGGCCCGGGAGCAGGCCGTATCCCACGCGCCGATCCCGCCCGGCCCGTCGGTTCGCCCCGGCGAGAGCGACCCGCGCGTGCCGCTGCTGCGCGCCCGGCTGGGGGTGGAGCCGCGCGGGGACGGGGAGGTCTATGACATTGCGCTGGTGCGGGCGGTGGAGGATTTCCAGCGTCAGGCCGGCCTTGCCGCCGACGGCATTGTCGGGCGCGGCACGGTGGCGGCGCTCAACGACACCGGCGGCGACCCGGTGCCGGACATCATCGCCAATATGGAGCGCTGGCGCTGGGTGCCGCATGAGGTGGCGCCGACCTACGTGATCGTCAACATTCCCGAATTCATGGTGCGCATCATCGTCGATGGCGGCACGGTGCATGAGACGCGGGTGGTGGTCGGCAAGCCGGAGAGCCCGACGCCGATTCTCGACGAGACGATGCAGTATGTGGTGTTCAACCCCTCCTGGCACGTGCCGCCCAGCATCATGCGCAACGAGATGCTGCCCAAGCTGCAGGCGGACCCTTACGCGCTGCAGCGCCAGGGAATCGACGTGGTGCGCAATGGCCGGGTGATCGACCCCGGCATGGTGGACTGGCGCCGGGGCACGCAGGGCTATTCGTTCCGCCAGGAGCCGGGCGAGCGCAACGCGCTGGGGCGGATGAAGTTCATGTTCCCCAACAAGCACTCGGTCTATCTGCACGACACGCCGAGCCGCGCCCTGTTCGCCCGCGACCGCCGTGCCTTCAGCCATGGCTGCGTGCGGGTGCATGAGCCGATGGCCTTCGCCGAGGCGCTGTTTGCGCTCGGCCTGCCGAAGGAGGGTTGGACTGAGCAGCGTCTGTCGCGTCTGCTTGGTGGCAATGAGCGCTCGCTCACGCTGAAGAACAAATTCCCCATCCACCTCGTCTATTTCACCAGCTTCGTCGATTCCGCCGGCCAGCTGGTGACGCGCGAGGACCTCTACGGCATCAACGCCGCCACCAAGGCGCAGCTCGGCCTCGACGGGGCGCGCCGCTTCGCCGAGCAGGGAAAGCCGGCGCTGCGGCGCTGACGGCAGCCCCGCACCAGCTGCTGTGGCTAGAAGGAGACGGTCGAGCGCAAAGAAGCGCGGCGGGAGGTAATCGCACGCGAATTTGACGCGCTGGCACTCTTTTGCCACAGTCACTTTTTAGTGCGAGAGACAACAGGCGTGGGGGCTGGGGTCGTAAGGACCTCTTAACCAAACCCGAGAAGACTGTGTTCACCATGCGCGGTACGGGCGCTTCCGCCCGCACCGTTCCAGGAAACGTTGAGTTCGGGTTCAAGCCGTTGCGATTTTCCGCCCTCCGCTCGTCCAAGCTGGCCAAGGCCGCTCTTCTCGCGGCGCTTGCCACGCTGTGCGGCGCCGATCTGCTGCAGGATGCGGTGGCCAATGGCGACACGCGCACGCTCAGCTTCCATCACGTCCATTCCGGCGAGAGCGCCACCATCACCTTCAAGCGCAATGGCCGTTACGACCCGGCGGCGCTGAAGCAGCTCAACGTGCTGATGCAGGACTGGCGGCGCAAGGAGTCCACCAACATGGACCCGCGCCTGTTCGACATCGTCTGGGAGGTCTATCGCGAGACCGGCGCCACCCAGCCGATCCAGGTGATCGGCGGCTACCGCTCCCCGGCGACCAACGCCATGCTGCGTTCGCGCTCGCGCGGCGTCGCCCAGACCAGCCTGCACATGCAGGGGCGGGCGATGGATTTCTACATTCCCGGCGTGCCGCTGGCGAAGATCCGCGAGGCCGGGCTGCGGCTGCAGCGCGGCGGCGTCGGCTTCTACCCGACCTCCGGCTCGCCCTTCGTGCATCTCGACACCGGCGGCATCCGCCACTGGCCGCGTATGAGCCGGCCGGAACTCGCCCGCGTCTTCCCCGATGGGCGCACGGTGCATGTACCGGCGGATGGCAAGCCGATGCCGGGCTATGCGCAGGCACTGGCGGCGGTGGAAGCGCGCGGCAATGAGCCCGGTGGCGCCGGCGCCGCCTTCGCCGGCCTCTCCGGCGGCAATGATCCCAAGCGCAAGGGCGCGCCGGCCAAGAACATTTTCGCCGGCCTGTTCGGCAAGGATGGCGACGACGAGGAAGAGGCCGGCCCGGCCGCCGCCTCCGCCCCTGCCGAGGAGGCGCCGGCCCAGGTCGCCGCCGCTCCCGCGCCTGCCGCGCCAGCCCAGCTCGCGCTCGCCGCGCCCGTGCCCACACCGACGCCGCGCCCGTCGCTGCCGGCGGCTGCGGCGCCCATGGCACCGTTTGAAGTCGCCTCGCTGGATTCCGTGCCGCTGCCGCAGCCCAATCCGTTGCCGCGCGGAGCGGTGGCCGCCGCGCCCGCTCCCCGCCCCGTTCCCGCGCCGGCCGGCGGCAAGGCGGACCTCGCCGCACTCGCCGCCGCGATTCCCATGCCGGGCACGCCGGAGGCGAGCAATAGCCGGCAGATCGCCAGCGCCATCAGCGGCACGCCGCTCGCTGCCACCCGCCCGAGCGAGGTCGGTGGCCTGCCGGAAGTGATCGTGCGCGGCACGCCGGGCGAGGGTCCGGCGCTGGCCTATGCCGACGCCGCCGGCAGCGTGTTCACCGCCCCGCGCCTCCAGCCCGGCCGCGCGCCGGAGCCGGCCCCGGCGACCGCCGCCCGCGCCGCGCCCACACCGGCAACAGCCGCCGCCACCGCCGGGCGCAAGCCGCAGGCGCATTCGCAAGCGATGATCGCGGAGATCCGCCGCCTGTTCAGCGGCCCCAGCGTCGCGGGCGAGGTGTCCATGCATCTGCCGGAACTGCGCCGCTTCAGCGCTTTCGTGCTGCCGCCGCGCCGCATCGTCGCCGCGCAGTTCAACCGCGACGGCGTGCAGGGGCTTTCCACCACGCAGTTCTCCGGCGAAGCGGTGGTCGCCGTGCCGGTGGTGGCGATGATGACCGGCCCGGCCCCGCTCAAGAAGCCGCTCTGATCGGGGCGCTGGCCCTCCAAACGGAACGGGCGGCCACTGGCCGCCCGGTCGGTTTGACAAATCCAGAGGGCCAGGCTCAGCTTTCGCCCAGCATCCCCAGAGCCTGCATATAGAGGTCGACGATCGCCTCGTGCTCGGCGCGCTGGTCGGCGTCCTGCTTGCGGATCTTGAGGATTTCCCGCAGCGCCTTGGTGTCGAAGCCGGTGCCCTTGGCTTCGGCGAAGACATCCTTGATGTCGTCGGCAATGGTCTTCTTCTCTTCCTCAAGCCGCTCGATGCGCTCGATGAAGGATTTCAGCTGTTCCTTGGCGAAGCCGGCGGCGGCGTCAGACAAGGGCTGGTCGTTCGGAATATCGGACATGGTATCTCCGGGGCAGCGGGCAGGGCCCGGCGTCTAGACGGCAATTCGGGCGGCGATAGGGAGCGCAAGCCGGGCGGGCCGTCAAGGCAAGGACGCATCCATGCGTCTTGGCGGGGCCAGCTAGCCCCGCTATCCACCGCGAATCCGGGGAAAAGCTCCTCCTTACCGGCTCAGTGCGGGCCCGGTCCGGGGAAGGCCGCCTTCTGCTCCGGCGTCGCCTCGCTCTGGTGGCGGGCCTTCCACTCCTCATAGGGCATGCCATAGACCGCTTCGCGGCTCTCGTCCTTGGTCATGGGCACGTCCCGTTCCCTGGCCGCATCGAGCAGCCAGTTGGACAGGCAGTTGCGGCAGAAGCCGGCCAGATTCATCAGCGCGATGTTCTGCACATCGGTGCGCGCCTGCAGATGGGCCACCAGGCGGCGGAAGGCCGCGGCTTCCAGTTCGGTGCGGGTCGTGGCGTCGAGGTCGGTCATGGAAGTCTCCCGGGAGATGTCGTCCCGTCAGATGGGGGGCACGGGGCCGGTGCGCGAGCCATAGCTGCGCACTTCGTGCAATTCCGGCCGGGCGAGAATGGCGGGGAGCAGCCCGGCCAGCCGGTCGGCCCAGGCGCGCTGGCCTTCAACCTCGGCGATCAGGTCCTGCCGGATTTCCAGCAGCGTGTTGGCGAGGCCGCGCAGCGTGGCGTGGCGGAACAGGCAATCGCCGCGCAAGGCGCCATCATAGGGCTCGTTGTCGCCGACGATAAGATCACCGGGGGCTTCCAGCGCGTCGATGAGCTCGCGGGTGAAGCGGGGATCGCTGTCCCACAGCACGGCGGCGTGCCAGGGGCGGGCTACGCCGCGCCAGACCGGGGTGAAGCTGTGAATCGACAGCAGCACCGGCACGATGCCCGCCGCCAGCGCCGCCTCGATCTCGGCGGTGATGGCGTCGTGATAGGGGCGGTGGAACAGCGCCAGCCGGCGCTCGATCTCCGCAGCATCGGCATGGCGGTTGCCCGGAACCACCGCACCGTCGGACAGCCGCATGACCAGCGTGGGATCGTCCTCACCGCGATTGGGGTCGATGAGAAGGCGCGAAAAGCGCGAGAGAATGGCGGGGCAACCGAGGCGATGCGCCAGCATGCGGGTGACGCCGGCCGCGCCGATGTCGTAGCCGATGTGGCGCTGCAGTTCCGCCTTGGGCAGGCCGAGCGAGCCATAGGCCGGCGGCAGGGCGTTGGAGGCGTGGTCGCACAGCAGGATAAGCCCGGCTTCCAGCGTTCCCGGAAGGCGCTCAAAGGCGGGGAAGCGGTCCAAAGCGGCGGAAGCGCTGGCGGGCGCGGCGGAATCGTCCGTGGAGAGGCGGCGCATAATTGCCCGTGTGCTGCGGGGAAGTGTGCAGGAGGATATCGACGTGAGGCGTGGCGTGCCATAGGAATACGCCCGTTTCGCGTCGCGCGGCCGGGGATTCGCGCCCGTGCGCAATAAGCAATGGCCGGGCAACAGACCGGCAGGAAGGCCTCCTTTGGGGCGGGGTGGGTGTGATGACGGACGTTTCGGCGCGTGATTTTCTCGATCGCCTGTTCACCGCTGCGGTTGCGGCCGCGCATCCTTCCACCTGTCTGCCGCCGGCGCTGCCGCCGCCCCCCGCCCATGGCCGCCTGATCCTGCTCGCCGCCGGCAAGGCCGCCGGCTCGATGCTGGAAGTCGCCGAGCGGCATTATCTCGACGAGATGGGCGTCGACCCCTCGCGTCTCCTTGGGATCGGCGTCGCCCGCCACGGCTATGGCCGCCCCACCCGCCAGCTGGAAATGGTCGAGGCCGGCCATCCCGTGCCGGACGCGGCGGGCCTCGCCGGCGCGCAGAAAGCCATCGACCTCGCCGCCTCCGCTACCGCCGACGATCTCGTGCTCGTGCTGCTTTCCGGCGGGGCTTCGGCCAACTGGATCGCCCCGGCTTTCGGCGTCGAACTGGACGACAAGCGCGCGCTGACGCGGGCGCTGCTGCGCTCCGGCGCCAACATCACCGAAATCAACACGGTGCGGAAGCATCTCTCGCGCATCAAGGGCGGGCGCCTCGCGGCGCTGGCTCAGCCGGCGCGGGTGGTGACCCTCTCGGTCTCCGACGTGCCGGGCGACGACCCGGCGGTCATCGGCTCCGGCCCGACCGTGCCGGACCCGACCACGCTGGCGGAAGCGCGCGATGTGCTCGCCCGCTACCGCATCGACCCGCCGCCCTCCGTGGCGGTGGCGCTGCGCGATCCCGCCAATGAATCGCCGAAGCCCGGCGACGCGGCCTTCGCCGGTTCCGAGTATGTCCTCATCTCCCGCCCGGCCGATTCCTTCGTCGCGGCGGAGAAGATCGCCCGCAAGGCTGGCATCGAGCCGGTGCTCCTCGGCGACAATCTGGAAGGCGAGGCGCGCGACGTGGCCGCCGCGCAGGCCGCCAAGGCGAAGGAGCTGAAGGCGGCCGGCCGCAAGGCGGTGCTGCTCTCCGGCGGCGAACTCACCGTCACCATGCGCGGCCAGGGCCGGGGCGGCCCGAACCAGGAATATGCGCTGGCGCTCGCCGTGGCGCTCGACGGCGCGACGGGGATCTACGCTGTTGCCGGCGACACGGACGGCACCGATGGCGGCGGCGGCGACGCCTCCGACCCGGCCGGCGCCTATGTGATGCCGGACACGCTGGCGCGGGCGAAGGCGCAGGGTCTCGATCCTGCCGCCTTTCTCGCCAATAACGATTCCACCAGCTTCTTCGAGGCCCTCGGGGATCTGCTCACGCCGGGGCCGACCTGCACGAACGTCAATGATTTCCGAGCCGTTCTCGTCGACGAGTGACCCTGTTGCCGCTGCCGCCGCCCTCCCTCGGGGCGGCCGGCTGCGGGTGCCGCGTGGTGCGCTGACGCGGGCACTGGGGGCGGCCGTGCTCGCCGTGCCGCTTCTCGCCGGGCTGATGCCGGTGCCGGCGGCGGCGGATTTCCGCCTGTGCAACCGTTCCAGCAGCCGCGTCGGCATCGCGCTCGGCTATAAGGACGGCAATAACTGGGCGACCGAGGGCTGGTGGAATATCGGCGCCAATAGCTGCGAGACGCTGCTGCGCGGCGATCTGGTGGCGCGCTTCTACTATGTCTACGCTATCGACTACGATCTCGGCGGGGAATGGTCCGGCAAGGCCTTCATGTGTACCCGCGAGAAGGAATTCACCATTCGCGGCATTCAGGACTGCCTGGCGCGCGGCTTCGACCGCACCGGTTTCTTCGAAGTGGACACCCACGAGCAGAAGAGCTGGACGGTGCAACTGACCGAGCGCAAGCCCGCCGCGGCGGAGGCCGGCTCCGGCCTGCCGCCGCCGCCGATGCCGCAGGCGCGGCCCTGAGCGCGTCGCCCGGCGCATTCGCTCGTTGCCTGCGCCTCCCTTTGATCCGTCCTGACGACAACACCCCGGAGCGGGCTCCGGGGTGTTGTGTCTGTCGGATGGAGAGGGGTGATGCGGCCTTGGCCGCGCGCGTCACTCGATCGGCAAGGCGGTGAAGCGGATCTGGCCTTCGGGGTCGGCCACCATCAGCAGCGCCGAACGCCGGCCTTCCTTCTTCAGTGCAGCGAGGCGCTTTTCGACATCGCCGGGGGTGAGCATCGCTTCCTGATTGACCTCGACGATGAGGTTGCCCGGCGCGATTCCGCGCTCGGCCGCCACCGAGCCAGGCTCCACGGCCATGACCACGACGCCCTTGAGCTCGTCCTTGATCTTGAAGCGGGTGCGCAGTTCCGGCGTCATCTCGGCCATCTCGACGCCCATCAGCTTGAGCGTGGCGACCGGCGGCGGCGCTTCGGGCTTCTTTTCGGGCGCGACGGAGGCGCTGGGGGAGGGCGTGCCCTCGTCGAGCCGGCCGACGGTGAGCTTGACCGTCTCCTGCTGGCCCTTGCGGATGACGACGACATCGACCTGCTTGTCGACCGGCGTGTCGGCGACGATGATCGGCAGAGCGCGCATGTCCTTCACCTCCTTGCCGTCGAAGGTGATGACCACGTCGCCCGCCTTGAGCCCGCCCTTGGCGGCGGGGCCGTCCTCGGTCACCGAGCCGATCAGCGCGCCGCGCACGCGGTCGAGCGAGAGGCTCTCGGCGATTTCCGGCGTCACCTGCTGGATGCGCACCCCGATCCAGCCGCGGCGGGTTTCGCCGAACTCCTTGAGCTGGGCGATGATCGGGATGGCGGTGTTGGAGGGCACGGCGAAGCCGATGCCGATGGAGCCGCCCGACGGCGAGATGATGGCGGTATTGATGCCGATCACATCGCCTTCCATGTTGAACAGCGGGCCGCCGGAATTGCCGCGATTGATGGCGGCGTCGGTCTGCAGGAAATTGTCGTAGGGGCCGGAATTGATATCGCGGTTGCGGGCGGAGATGACGCCCACCGTGAGCGTGCCGCCGAGGCCGAACGGGTTGCCGATCGCCATCACCCAGTCGCCGACGCGCAGAATGTCGGAATTGCCGAACTTCACCGCCTTCAGCGGCTTGCCGGCCTCGGGCGTCACTTTCAGCAGCGCGAGATCGATCTTGGTGTCGCGGCCGACGATCTCGGCCTTCAGCTTCGAACCGTCGGCGAAATTGGCGTAGACCTCGTCGGCATCGGCGATGACGTGGTTGTTGGTGACGATATAGCCGCTGGCGTCGATGACGAAGCCGGAGCCGAGCGAGGAGACGCGACGTGGGCCCTGGCCCTCGCCCTGCTGCTGCCGGCGCTTGAAGAACTCCTCGAAGAACTCCTCGAACGGCGAGCCCGGCGGCAGTTCCGGCGTCGGCACGCTGCGCGAGGGGGCGACCGTCTGCGAGGTGGAGATGTTGACCACCGCGTCCATGATCTGGGCGGCGGTGTCGGCCACGGTGTCGGGACCCTTGGTCGCCGCCGCACGGCCCGGCTGCGGCAACAATGTCACCGAGAGCGCTACGGCGAAGGCGAGAAGCGCGGCGCCGAGCCGCCGTGCCAGGCAGGCCTGTTCGGCCCTGCGGCCTGAGGCTGAGAGAGCGGGGGCGGAACGCGCAAGGCCGAGGCCCTCAAGGCATTTGGTCATGAAGCCTCCTTGACGCCGCCACGCGGAGCCGGGCGGCACGGCCCCTCATCCATTGGCCGTTCGCCCGACGCTACAAGCCGCAAGGCGCGATGCAAGCCAAAACAGCGCGAGGCGGGGCACGGAGCCCCGCCTCGTCAACCTCGGATGATCCACACAAGGGCAAGACCCAGAACGGCCCCGATGAGGCCGGCCACGCGCAAGGGCGAGTCGGACAATTGCGCGATGGCTTCGGCAGAGCGGCGCACCGCCGCCGGAGCGACGGCAAGCGCCAGACCTTCGATCACCAGCACAAGGCCGAGCGCGACGATGAAATCATACATCGTCGCGTCGCGTCAGTTCGCCGGCGCCAGCGGCGCCGCCGGTGCCGCCGGGGCGGGCTGAGCCGCCGCGGGTGCGGCCGGCGTGCCGAGAACCGCGTCGGCGCGCGCCGTGGGATTGCTGAAGAAGCGGAAGAACTCCGAATCCGGCGCCAGCAGCATCCGCGTGTCCGAGCCCTTCAGCGAGGCCTCATAGGCCTGCATCGACCGGTAGAAGTCGAAGAAGGCCCGGTCCTGATTATAGGCCTGCGCGAAGATCTCGTTGCGCTCGGCCTCGCCCTCACCGCGCAGCTGGTCGGCGGTGGCGTTGGCCTCGGCGACGATGATCGTCGAGTCGCGATCAGCGCGGGAGCGGATGGTCTGCGCCGCTTCCGCACCCTGCGCGCGGATTTCCGCCGCCTCACGCTGACGCTCGGTCTGCATGCGCTGGAACACGGCCTGGCTGTTGGCTTCCGGCAGATCGGCGCGACGGATGCGGACATCGATGACATCGATGCCGAAGCCGGCGGCCTCGCGGTTCACCTGGCTGCGAATGCGCGCCATCAGGTCTTCGCGCTGGTCGCGCACCACCTGGGTGAAAGTGGATTCGCCGAGCACGCGGCGCAGCGACGAGTTGAGGATGGTGGCGAGGCGGGAATTGGCCGCCTCGACACTGCCGACCGACTGGTAGAAGCGCAGCGGATTGACGATGCGATAGCGGGCGAAGGCATCCACCACCAGACGCTTCTGGTCGGCCGCGATCACTTCCTGCGAGGGGTTTTCGAGGTCGAGGATGCGCTTGTCGATGAAGATCACGCTGTCGATCATCGGGATCTTGGCGTGCAGGCCCGGCTCCTCGATGACCCGGATGGGTTCACCGAGGCGCAGCACCAGCGCCTGCTGGGTCTGGTAGACGCTGAACAGGGCCGAGAACAGGCCGATGAGCACGGCGGCGACGGCGATCGCCAGAATGAGGCCGAGGCTGTTCCTCATTTCGCGGCTCCCTGAGCGGGGGTGCTGCCGGTGAGCGGCGCGAGAGGCAAATAGGGCACCACGCCGGACGAGCCGCCGGCCGCAGGATCAATGATCACCTTGTCCATTCCGCCGAATACGCGTTCCATGGTTTCGAGATAGAGGCGCTGGCGTGTGACTTCGGGCGCCTTCTGGTATTCGCCGAGCACGCTCAGGAAGCGCGCCGCCTGGCCTCGCGCCTCAATGATCGCCCGCTCCTTGTAGCCTTCAGCGCCCTGGGTGATGCGCGCGGCGTCACCGCGGGCTTCCGGCACCACGCGGTTGGCGTAGGCCTGAGCCTCGTTCTGCAACCGCTCCGCATCGGCGCGGGCGGCCTGCACGTCACGGAAGGCATCGATGACCTGCGAGGGCGGATCGACCTTCTGCAGCTGCACCTGGGTGATGAGCACGCCGGCGCGGTAACCGTCCAGCGTACGCTGCATCAACTCCTGCACCGCCGTTTCGATGTTCTGGCGGGCGCCGGTGAGGATGGGCTGGATGTTGGTGCGGCCGACCACCTCGCGCATGGCGCTCTCCGCCACGGCCTTGATGGTGCCTTCCGGGTTCTGGACGTTGAACAGGAAGTTGGCGGCGCCGACATCCTCGGTAGAACCGGGCGCGGCGGGCTTCACCATCCAGAACACGGCGAAATCGACATCGACGATGTTTTCGTCGCCGGTGAGCATCAGGCTCTCTTCCGCAACGTCGCGCTGCACGGAACCGCGGCGCGGGTCGTCCCCGGTGCGGATGCCGATATCGATGCGGTTCACGCGCGTGACCTGGGGGGTCAGCACGGTCTCGATGGGGTAGGGGAGGTGGTAGTTGAGGCCGGGATTGGTGGTGCCGACGAATTTGCCGAAGCGCAGGACCACGCCCTGCTCGTCCGGCTCGACGCGGTAGAAGCCCGACAGCAGCCAGGCGACGATGGCGAGCGCCACCAGAACCACGATGCCCTTGCCGGTGCCGAAACCGCCGGGAATGGCGGTCCGCAGCTTTTCCTGTCCGCGACGGATCAGATCTTCAAGATCAGGAGAACTCGGCCCCGGCGATTGCGGACCAGTGCCCCAAGGGCCGCGTGGACCATTGCCCCATGGCCCGCCGCTCTGGTTCTTCCATGACATTCCGCGCCCACTCCGTTTGCGCGCCCGGCTTGTCCGGGCTCGCAAGCGCAGAACCGGCAGACGCCACCGTGCAAGAAAACCCGCGCCTCGCCGCCATAACGGCGTGACGAGGCGGTTATAGGTGACGAGGCATCAGGTTACAACGCGCCCGCCACCTGCCGATATGGGAACGGCTTCGGGTTTACGCAACGGTAGAGCGCAAGGAACCGTTTCGCTCCGACGCTTCCGTCGGTTCGCGGCTGGAGGAGGGGCTGCGGTAATGCGCCAGCACATAGAGGCGGATCGCCGATGACAGGTTGCCCTGATTGCGGCCCGAATCGATCGAGGCCACGATCTCCGACAAGGTGCTGCGCCGGTTGGCCGCGATCTCCTTGAGGGCGTCCCAGAACTGATCTTCCAGACTGACGCTGGTCTTGTGCCCGGCAATCACGATGGACCGCTTAACCACGGGACTCTTCATGTCTCGTCCTCTCGAATGCGCCTATGCCCTTCAAGCATTTTTTCCTGCTTCCGTTCTTCGGCCGCGGCCAACTCGCGCTGGTACTTTGGGCGGCCGAACTCCAAACGCCGGGCAGCGGCGGTTTGTTCCGCAGTCAGTCGTGCCATCCGTTTGCGGTGGCGGTTGAGATTCACGAGATCGCCCACGGGCGCCGGCCTCCGTTCAAAGGGCACGCAGAATCTACGCAACCAGCTGCATTAGTCTTCTCATAATATCGTTGAAAATGGCGTTTTCCAAGAATTTGCGGCCCTCCGGTACCCGGCGGCAGTCGCCTCCACGGCAACGGAAAACCGTTGCAGGTAGCCGGCTGACGACTCGCCCCCCGACCTCTCTGCGGTAAAATGGTGATGGCAGTAGGTGATCCATAGGGGCCGCCCAAGGGGTAGTTATCACGTATTTGTGAACATAGCCGACGGAACCTTGCGTGGGGCTGTCATGGAACCTGCGGCTGATTTCGCCGCCGCACGACGCATGCTAAACCGGCGCCGAGCCGCGATGCCCGCGTGGACGGGCCCAGAGACGCACCCCGAAAGGCTTTGACCGATGAGCAATACCCGCATCGAAACCGACACGTTTGGGCCCATCGAGGTGGAGGCCGACAAATACTGGGGCGCGCAGGCGCAGCGCTCTCTGGGCAATTTCAAGATCGGCTGGGAAAAGCAGCCGCTGCCAGTGATCCGTGCGCTTGGCATCGTCAAGCGGGCGGCGGCGGAAACCAATATGGCGCTCGGCCGTCTCGATCCCGCGCTCGGCGCCGCGATCATCGCTGCCGCGCAGGAGGTGATTGACGGCAAGCTGGACGCTCATTTCCCGCTGGTGGTGTGGCAGACCGGGTCGGGCACCCAGTCCAACATGAACGCCAATGAGGTGATCTCGAACCGGGCCATTGAGATGATGGGCGGGGAGAAGGGTTCCAAGAAACCCGTCCACCCCAATGACCACGTCAATATGAGCCAGTCGTCCAACGACACCTACCCGACCGCGATGCATGTCGCCTGCGCGGAGGAGATTTCGCGCCGGCTGCTGCCGGCCCTGCGCACGCTGCACGCCGCGCTGGCCGAGAAGGCGGCGCAGTGGCAGCACATCATCAAGATCGGCCGCACCCACACCCAGGACGCGACGCCGCTCACGCTTGGCCAGGAATTCTCCGGCTACGCCCATCAGGTGGAGAACGGCATCGCCCGCATCGAATCGACGCTGCCGGCGCTGATGCAACTCGCGCAGGGCGGCACGGCGGTGGGGACCGGGCTGAACGCGCCGGTGGGCTTCGCCGAGAAGGTGGCCGAGCATATTGCCGCCATCACCGGCCTGCCCTTCACCACGGCGCCGAACAAATTCGAGGCGCTCGCGGCCCATGACGCCATGGTGTTCTCGCACGGGGCGATCAATACGGTGGCGGTGTCGCTGTTCAAGATCGCCAACGACATCCGCTTCCTCGGTTCCGGCCCGCGCTCCGGCCTCGGCGAGCTGGCGCTGCCGGAGAACGAGCCCGGCTCGTCGATCATGCCCGGCAAGGTGAACCCCACCCAGTGCGAAGCGCTCACCCAGGTCTGCGTGCAGATTTTCGGCAACAATGCCACGTTGAGCTTCGCCGGCAGCCAGGGCCATTTCGAGCTGAACGTCTACAACCCGGTCATGGCCTATAATTTCCTGCAGTCGGTGCGCCTCATGTCCGACGCGGCGCTGAGCTTCACCGAGCATTGCGTCGTCGGCATCGTGCCGCGCGAGGACAACATCAAAGCGGCGCTGGAGCGCTCGCTCATGCTGGTCACCGCCCTGGCGCCGAAGATCGGCTACGACAACGCGGCCAAGATCGCCAAGACGGCGCATAAGAACGGCACCACGCTGCGCGAGGAAGCGGTGGGTGGTGGCTATGTCACCAACGAAGAATTCGACGCTGTTGTGCGTCCGGAGAAGATGATCTCGCCGGGTTAATGAATATTCATGAACCTGAACGTTCGTTCAGCTTCGTTTCTGAACGTAACGTTGGGTTTATTACCGAAGTTTCATTTGAAACGCTTCGTCTCATCAGCCAGCATCGGCCTCACCTTCACAGGAGATGAGGCCGATGAAACGCACGATCATTGCCGCTACCGCCGCCGCCCTTCTCGCGGGTGTCACCTTTGGTGTGGCGGCGCCAAAGCCGGGCATGGGCGAGCCTCCGCGCCCGAGCCCGGAGCAGATGGCCGAATTCGCCGGCGCCATGAGCGATGCACGCATCGCCGCGCTCAAGGCCGGGTTGCGGCTCAACGCCGAGCAGGAGAAGCTCTGGCCGGCGCTGGAGACCGCGCTGCAGGACGCCGCCAAGGAGCGCGCCGCGCACTGGGCCGAACGCCGCGCCGCGCGGGAGGCGATGCCCAGGGGTGAGCGCCCCGATGTCATCGAGCGGCTGCGCGCGCAAGCCGACGGGATGATCGGCCGCGGTGAGACCATGAAGAAGGTCGCCGATGCCGCCGCGCCGCTCTATGACGCGCTCGACGGTTCCCAGCAGCGCCGCTTCGCCATTCTGTTCAAGCAGATCGAACATCCGCGGATGGCCGATCGCCGCCACGGGCCGGGTCATGAACGCGGCCCCGGGCCGCATCGCTTCGGTCCCGGCGGCGAGGGGCCGGATGGCCCGATGCCGCACCGCTTGCCGCCCGGCCCGATGGACCACGGCCCGGATGGGCCGGACGGTCCGGACGGCGAGCCGCTCTGACGCGATCGCCGTGTCGTGAAGAATACCTGCCGCCGGCCTCGCGCCGGCGGCATTTTCTGACCCGGTTCGGTCAGCCCTGCGCCAGCCGTCCCAGCGCCTCGCCGGAGACGCGCTGCATGGTCCAGGCATCCAGCGGCACGGCGCCGACCGAGCGGTAGAAGCGGATGGCCGGCTCGTTCCAATCCAGCACATTCCACTCGAAGCGCCCGAGACCTTCGTCGAGGCAGCGCCGGGCGAGGCGGCTCATCAGCGCCCGCGCGATGCCGCGCCCGCGAAAGGCCGGGCGGACATAGATATCCTCAAGGAAGATTCCCTGCCGTCCGCGAAAAGTGGAGAAGGTGTAGTAGTAAAGCGCGAAGCCCGCCGGCGCGCCCTCCCATGCCGCGATGTCGCAGAACACGCGCGGCTGCGGGCCGAAGAGCTCGCGGGCGAAATCCGCTTCCGTCGCCTCCACCTCGTGCCGCAGCTTCTCATAGTCGGCGAGTTCGCAGACGAAGGCGTGGATCAGCGCGGCATCGTCGGGCTGCGCGGGCCGCAGGGTGAGGGGCATGTCTACACCGCCACCGGCGCCTTGATGGCGGGATGGGGATCATAGCCTTCGATGGCGATGTCCTCGAAGCGGAAGGCGAAAAGGTCGGTCACGTCGGGATTCAGCTTCAGCTTCGGCAGCGGCCTCGGCGCGCGGGAGAGCTGCTCGTGCACCTGGTCGAGATGGTTGAGATAGATGTGGGCATCGCCGAAGGTGTGGACGAAGTCGCCCGGCTGCAGCCCCGTCACCTGCGCCACCATATGGGTGAGCAGCGCATAGGAGGCGATGTTGAACGGCACGCCGAGAAAGATGTCGGCCGAGCGCTGATAGAGCTGGCAGGAGAGCCTGCCTTCCAGCACATAGAACTGGAACAGGCAGTGGCAGGGCGGCAGCGCCATGGCCGGCACGTCGGCCGGGTTCCAGGCCGAGACGATGAGGCGGCGCGAATCGGGATTGCGCCGGATATCGGCAACCACCTGCGCGATCTGGTCGATCACCCCGCCGCGCCCATCCGGCCATGAGCGCCATTGATGGCCATAGACCGGGCCGAGATCGCCCCTGTCATCGGCCCACTCATCCCAGATCGAAACGCCGTTCGCCTTGAGATAGGCGATGTTGGTGTCGCCAGCCAGAAACCACAGCAATTCGTGGATGATGGAACGCAGATGCAGCTTCTTGGTGGTGACGAGCGGAAAGCCCTCGGCGAGGTCGAAACGCATCTGGTGGCCGAAGAGGGAAAGCGTGCCGGTGCCGGTGCGGTCGTCCTTGCGCACGCCCTCGCTCAGCACCCGTTCCAGAAGCTCGTGATAATTCCGCATCGCTGTTCGTCCCGGAACCTTTCTGCCCACCCCATATAACATGAGCCTGCCGGGGCCCATCCGCGAGACCTCATTCGCCCTCGTCATCCCCAGCAGGGGGCGCCCGGCGGTGGGAGGCGGTAACGGGGAACATTCCGGCTGGGCTCGACTTGTCCCCTGCGGCCACGCTGAGGGAGGAAACCATGACCAAGAGCACCGACACGCTCAATACGGAACTGCACCGCCTGCGCATGCATCTGAACCTGCTGGAGAAGGATGCCACGCATCCGCTCGACTTCACGGTGGAGCACTCGCACACGGCCCCGGCTCTGGTGCTGCGCGAGGGGCAGGCGCTGCGCAGCGCCCATTCCGAACTGCGGCTGGATTACGAGATGCTGCGCCAGGTCCTGATGGAAGCGCTGCGCACCGAGATTGCCGGGCGCGAGGAAAAGCTGCTCGGCAGCAATGGCGGCAACCGGCCGATCGAGCATCTGCAGTTCGGCGACCAGACCGAGGCGTGAGGCGCGGGACGGGGACGGGGACGGGAGTTTCGTCTGCCCCCTTCCAACCGGCGGGGCGAACGCCTATATTCGGTCTGCCGGCGCAAGCCGGCTATGGCGATAAACGGACACCGTAATAAACTCTTCGGACCCGGGGGCAGTACCCGGCGCCTCCACCGGAGCCCATCGGCAAGTGGGCTGCGGCGGGGGCGAAACAGGATCGACGAGAGCGTAAAGGGTCTTCTTTCGCCCGGCATGGTACCGCCGTCATCGGACCAAACATATAGTTGCCAACGACAACTATGCTCCGGTTGCTCAGGCCGCGTGAGCGGTTTGATCTACGGAAAATAAGTCCAAACGGGTAGCACCGTGAGGCGGGGTTCGCAGGCACCTGGCAACAGAAGCCTGCACTTCCTTCTCATGTCCTACTGGCAGTCAGGACTGGAATCGGGTTCATTGCGAGCATGAGCGTCGATCTGATCCGATATGACCTGCTGGTGCAGGATGCGTTGCGCGGCGTCGTTGGCCGCGTCCTTACCGATGTCGCCCGCGACGGCTTGCCCGGCGAGCACCATCTTTATCTCTCCTTCGATACGCGTGCGGCCGGGGTGCGAATTTCGCCGCGGCTCAAGGAGCGTTATCCCGAAGAGATGACGATCGTTCTTCAGCATCAGTTCTGGGACCTGATCGTCACCGACCAGTTCTTCGAGGTCGGCCTGTCCTTCAACGGCATTCCCGAGCGCCTGCATGTGCCCTATGCGGCGCTGAAGGGCTTCTTCGACCCTTCGGTCAAGTTCGGGCTGCAGTTCGAATCGGCGGAGGAGGACGGCACCGGCGAGACGCCGACCGAGCCGACGGCCGTGGCGCCCACCCCGATCGGCGAGGGCCGCCCCACCTCCGTTCCCTCCACACGTGCGCCCGCACGCGCCGCCGAGCCGGTGGTGAAGCTGGAAACGCCGGCGGCAGCGCCGCAAGCGGCGCCGACGCCCGTCGCGGCTGCCGAGAGCAAGGCCGCGCCGAAACCGGCCACTGTCGCTCCGGCCACCGTCCGGGCGGCCGAGGCGAAGCCTGCCGGAGGCGAGCCTTCCGACGCCAAATCTGTTGACGGCAAGAAGTCTTTGGACAGCAAGCCTTTGGACGGCAAGCCTGCCGAGGTGCGGCCGTCCGACGACAAGGGCGCTTCTCCCGCCGAGAGCGAGGATCCCAAGGATGGCGGCTCGGGCGGGGCGCAGGTCGTGCGGCTCGATGCGTTCCGCAAAAAGTGATGATGCCGCCGGCAGGTCGGCGGTCTCACTTTCTCTCTTCCCCCAATATCGGACCTGACCGTGACCGCTCAGCATGAGGTGATCGTCATCGGCGCCGGCGCGGCCGGCTTGGCTGCTGGCGCGCGGCTGGCGCAAGCGGGGACGGATGTGCTGGTGCTGGAGGCGGCTGCGCGCACGGGCGGGCGGGCCTTCACCGACACCGCGACCTTCGGCGTCGCCTGGGACCGCGGCTGCCACTGGCTGCATTCCGCTTCGGTCAATCCGTTGCGGGCGGCGGCGGACGAACTCGGCCTCGCCTATTTCGTGCGCGGCAACCGCAAGGCGCGCGCCACACATCTCGGTGACCATTGGGCCGATGAGGTGGAGCGTGAGAGCATCTGGGACGCCATTCAGGCCAGTTACGCCGCGATCCACAAGGCGGGCGAGGAGGGGCGGGACGTCGCCGCCAGCGCGGTTCTCGCCGAGCTGACGCTGCCGCCGGAGGGCGCGCGGCTCGCCCGGCACTGGCTGACCCTGCTCTCGGCCGCCGAGCCGGAACGGCTCTCCACCCTCGACTACGCCGCCTATGCCGACACGGGCGAGAACTATCCGGTCGAGAAGGGCTATGGCGCGCTGGTGCAGGCGCTCGCCGCCCGGGAGGCGCCGGGACTCCCTATCGCTACCGGCTGCGCGGTTTCGACCATCGATTGGTCGGGGCAGGGGGTGACGCTGGCCACCTCACGCGGAACGCTCACGGCCCGCCTCGCCATCGTCGCGGTGCCGACCTCGGTGATCGCGCGCGGCGGGCTTGCCTTCGCGCCGCTACTGCCGCCCGATCTCGCGGAGGCCTTCGAGGCGCTGCCGCTGGGCGCGGCGGAAAAGGTCGCCTTCCTGTTCGACCGCGACGTGTTCGGCGCCGAGCCCACCAGCTATATCGACACGCTGGATCGGCGCGACCCGGAGCGCAAGCCGGTGAATTTCACGCTCAACCCGTTCGGCCACCCCATGGCCGTCGCCCAGCTCGGCGGGGCGAATGCGGCGGCGCTGGTGACGGCCGGGCCGGCGGCGATGCGCGACTTCGCGCTGGCCGCGCTGAAAGACGCGTTCGGCGCCGACATCGACAAACATGTCGCCGGCGTCGCCACCACGGGCTGGGTGGCCGATCCCCTGATCGGCGGCGGCTATAGCTGCGCCCTGCCGGGTTTCGCCCATATGCGGGCGCGGCTGACGCAGACGCTGACGCACCCGCTCGGGGACCGTCTTCTGTTCGCTGGCGAGGCCGCCTCGCCCCACGCCTATTCCACCGCCCATGGCGCGCACCAGACCGGCCTTGCGGCGGCGGACACCGCCCTGGCGCGGCTGCGCGGGAGGGCTGCATGACCGTTCTCACCCTGGTTGCCGCCGTGGCGGAGAATGGCGTGATCGGGCGCGGCGATGCGCTGCCCTGGCACATATCGGGCGATCTCAAGCGCTTTCGGGCGATCACCTGGGGCAAGCCGATCCTGATGGGGCGGCGGACCTTCGAATCCATCGGCAAGCCGCTGCCGGGGCGCACCAGCCTCGTCATCACCCGCGACACCGGCTTCCGGCCGCCGGAGGGGGTGCTGGTCGTCTCCTCGCTCGGGGCCGCGCTGGAGCGCGGGGCGCAGGAGGCTTTGCGGCTCGGCGTCGACGAGATGGCGGTGGTCGGCGGCGCACAGATCTACGCACAGGCCTTTCCCCATGCCGCGCGGCTGCGCCTCACCGAGGTGCATGGCAAGCCCGAGGGCGACGTGCATTTCCCCGCCTTCGCGCGCGAGGAGTGGCGTGAGACCGGCCGCGAAGGGCCGATCCAGGGCGAGAAGGACGAATTCGCCTTCAGCTTCGTGGATTACGAGCGGGCCTGAGCCGGCCGTCCGGCTTCAGATCGGCCGTCCCTCGACCTTGATCGCCAGTTCCTTCTCCATATCCACCATCGCGTCGAGATGCGGGTAGATGGCCAGCGCCCGGCGGGCGGCCTCCAGCGCGCGCTTGTCGTCGCCGATTTCCTTGCAGATGATGGCGATGCCCGCCCAGGCGCCGTAATGGCGCGGCTCGCGGGCGACGACCTGGCGCAGATCGACCAGCGCGTCGGAATAGTCCTCGCGCAGGAAGAAGATGGTGGCGCGCTTGTTCCAGGCTTCGAGATAATCCGGCTCGATGCGCAGCAGGCCGTCGAGCAGTTCCACCGCGAGGTCGAACTGCTTCGCCTGGGTCGCCTGCGAGGCGCGGGCCATCAGCAGATCGGCGGTGTCGCTGCCGGAAGGGGTGAGCGCCACGTCGATGCGGGCGGCGATTTCCTTGGCCGATTCGTCGTCCGGCGCCGCCTTCAGCGCGGCGAACAGCGCGTCGAGCCGCTTGGCGCGGTCGGGCTCCGCCGGCTTGGGCGCAGGCGCGGCAGCCTCGGGCCGCTCCGCCTGGGGCGGCGGGGGCGTCTCGGCCGATGCGCCGGGCGCGAAAGCGCCAAGCGGGGCGGCGGCAAGGATCAGGGCAGCAAAAAGGGCGCGCATGTCTCCATGTTAGGAGTCACGGCGCCCTTGAGCAATATTGTCCGCTAAAGGCCGCGAAATCGTGAACGCGGCCGATCGAGGGCCCAGAGGCCTTCGCTCAGCCCTGGCGGGCCTTGAAGCGCTTCTGGGTCTTGTTGATGATGTAGACGCGGCCCTTGCGGCGCACCAGACGGTTGTCGCGGTGACGGCCGAGCAGCGACTTGAGCGAGTTACGGATCTTCATGACACTAACCTTCGGATCGACAGAGCCTGCGCATGAGACGGCGCCCTATGGCCGCGCCCCGATCCGCCAGCAGAAATTGAGGCCCGGCTGATAGCGGAGCGGAGGGGGCCTTGTCAATCCAAACGGCCTTCTCCGCCTGAACCTTCCTCAGCTTCGGCCGAGGCGGCCGAGATGGGTGTGGCCGAAACCGGCGCTGTATTTGAGCCCATAGCCGAGCAGCCGGTCGAGCCCGATATGGGCGGTCCAGATCAGGGCGAGGGCGGCGGCGAGCGGGGCGCTGAACCCATAGGCGAGGGCGCCGAGCAGCGCCGGGCCCACATAGGTGTGGCCGGTATTGTAGACCAAAGCCCCCGCGCGCGGCCCGGCGAGATAGCCCAGCATCGACAGGTCCGGCGCCAGAATCAGCGCGGCGAACAGCCACCAGCTGGCGCCGAGCGCGGCATAGGCCACCAGAGCGGCGGCGAAGACGGCGAGGCCCTCGGCGCGCAGCAGCGCGGCAGGAGCGCCCGTCACCGCGCCTGAAGATGCCTCACGTTCAGTCGTCATGACATTAGGCCGTCCGGTTCAGTAGCCGCCCCGCGCGGCCTTGTAGGGCGCCATGCCGGCGCGGGCGAGTTCGTCCGCCCGCTCGTTCATCTCGTCGCCGGCATGGCCCTTGACCCAGTGCCAGCGAATGTCGTGGCGGGCGATGGCCGCTTCAAGGCGTTCCCACAGGTCGACATTCTTCACCGGCTTCTTGTCGGCGGTGCGCCAGCCATTGCGCTTCCAGCCGGCGATCCACTTGGTGATGCCGTTGCGCATATATTCGCTGTCGGTGTGCAGATCGACCGTGCAGGGGCGCTTGAGCGCCTCCAGCGCAGAGATCGCCGCCATAAGCTCCATGCGGTTGTTGGTGGTGGGGGATTCGCCCCCCGAGAGTTCCTTTTCCGAGCCGGCATAGCGCAGGATCGCGCCCCAGCCGCCGGGGCCGGGATTGCCGGAGCAGGCGCCGTCGGTCCAGATGGCGACGATGCCCTTCGGCGCTTCCTTGGGAGCTTCCTTGGCCGTGTCGTCGGCGAAGATGCGGGCGGTGCCGGGAGCGGTCTTCACGCGGCGTCGCCTTCCAGCACGCCATAGTCGCGCGGGCTGGTCACGGAGCGGTGGAAGCGCAGCTTGCGCAGATATTCCAGCGGGTCGTGCGGGCGCACCAGCGCGCCGGGCGGCACGTTCAGCCAGTCCACCAAACGGGTGAGCAGGAAGCGCAGCGCGGCGCCGCGCGCCAACAGCGGCAATGCGGCGATCTCGTCAGACCCGAGAGGCCGCTCGGCCTGATAGGCGGCGAGCAAGGCGCGGCCCTTGGTCTGGTTGAAGGCGCCGTCCGGCTCGAAGCACCAGGCATTGAGGCAGATGGCGACATCATAGGCGAGAAGGTCGTTGCAGCCGAAATAGAAGTCGATCAGCCCCGACAGCCGCCCATCGGTGAAGAACACATTGTCCGGGAACAGATCGGCATGGATGATGCCGTCGGGCAGGCCGGTTGGCCAGCGCGCTTCCAGCACGGCGAGCTCATCGGCGATGAGGGCGGAGAGTCCCGGCGCCACTGTGTCCGCCCGCTCGCCCGCCTGCTCGTAGAGCGGACGCCAGCCGGCGACCGAGAGCGCATTGGCGCGGTGGAAGGCGGTGAAGTCGGCGCCGGCCTTGTGCAGCCCTGCCAGCGCGGCGCCGAGCGCGGCGCAGTGGGCGACGCCGGGACGGCGCACCGAGGTGCCGACGAGGAAGGTGACGATCAGCGCCGGCCGTCCCGCCAGCCGGCCGAGGGCCACGCCGTCGCGGTTACGCACCGGCTGCGGGCAGTCGATGCCGCGTGTCGCCAGATGCTCCATCAGACCGACGAAGAACGGCAGATCCGCCGGGTTCACCCGCTTCTCATAAAGGGTGAGGATGAAGCTGCCCGCCTCGGTCTGCAGCAGGTAGTTGGAATTCTCTACCCCCTCGGCGATGCCTTTGAAGGCCCGCAGGCGGCCGAGATCATAGGTGGCGAGGAAGGCTTCGAGCTCTTCCGGGGAAACGTCGGTGTAAACGGCCATGGGACGGGTCGAGCCTATTCGGCAGCATCGGAACGGAGCTGCCGGGGCAGCGGGAAGAACACGTCCTCATGGGCGTTGTGCACCGTCTCCACCGCCAGCGTGTAGCGTTCGGCGAAGGCGTCGAGGATTTCCTCGACCAGCACTTCCGGGGCAGAGGCGCCGGCGCTGACGCCCAGCGAGGTGATGGCGCCGAAGCGCTCCCAGTCGATCTCGCTCGCCCGCTGCACCAGCGCCGCGTGGCGGCAGCCGGCGCGCTCGGCGGCCTCCCTCAGGCGCTGGGAGTTGGAGGAGTTGGGGGCGCCGACGACGATCATCGCGTCCACCTCAGGCGCGACGCGCTTGACCGCTTCCTGCCGGTTGGTGGTGGCGTAGCAGATGTCTTCCTTGTGCGGCGCCACCATGGCGGGGAAGCGTTCGCGCAGGATGGCGACGATCTCGGCGGTGTCGTCGATGGAGAGCGTGGTCTGGGTGGTGAAGGCGAGATTGCCGGTGTCGCGGGGCTGAAACAGCCGCGCCTGCTCGGCGGTCTCCACCAGCGACACCGCGCCCTCGGGCAGCTGGCCCATGGTGCCGATCACCTCGGGGTGGCCGGCATGGCCGATGAGCACGACCTCGCGGCCGCGCTTGTAGTGGACGGTGGCCTCGCGGTGCACCTTGGTCACCAGCGGGCAGGTGGCGTCGATGGCGAAGAAATTGCGCCGGGCGGCGTCCTCGGGCACCGAACGGGCGACGCCATGGGCGGAGAAAATGACCGGGGCGGCGGTGCCGGCGGGCACTTCGTCGAGTTCCTCGACAAAGACGGCGCCCTTCGCCTTCAGCCCTTCCACCACATATTTATTGTGCACGATCTCGTGGCGCACATAGACCGGCGGGCCGTACATCTCCAGCGCCCGCTCCACCGCGTCGATGGCGCGCACCACCCCGGCGCAGAAGCCGCGCGGGGCACAGAGTAGGACGCGGAGAACAGGTTTTTCGGCGGTCATCGCAGGGTCCAGCGGGGCCTCGCCACCGTCATGGGTGCCGAGGCCCGCGCTGTCAAGCGCGGCCCGGTCAGGGCTGCTTGATGAAGGCGGCGACGATGTCCAGCGCCACCTCGTCGGAAATAGTGGGCACGCCATAGCCGAGGCCGAAATCGCTGCGCTTGATCTCGGTGGTGCCGGTGAAGCCGATATTCTCCACCTTGGTCATCGGGTTGATGCCGGCGCCGAAAAAGCTGACATCCATGGTGACCGGCTTGGTCACGCCGTGCAGGGTCAGCTCGCCCTCGATGGTGGCGTCGCTGCCCTCGACCGTGATCTTCGAGGATTTGAAGGTCGCGGTGGGAAACTTCGCCGCGTCGAGGAGATCCGGGCTGGCGAGATGGGTGGCGAACTCTTCCGACGTGACGCGCAGCCCCGCGATCGGGATGGTGACTTCCAGCTTCGCGTCATCCGGCTTGCTGGGATCGAGCACCAGCGTGCCGGCGGAAGCGCCGAACATGCCGGCGAGCGGGGTGATGCCCATGTGATCGACCGTCCAGACGATCTGGGTGTGGTCGGGATCGACGGTGTAAGTGCCGCCGCTGATGCGGGACACCTCGTCCGTGCCCGGCATTTCGCGCGCGGCGTCCTGCGCGAGGGCGCCGGTGACGGCGGAGAAAAGGAGGGTGGCGGCGGTGATAAGTCGAACAGGCTTCATCGCGTCATCCTTGTTGGTGGGGGGCGCGGACGCTAGCAGCGGGGCAATGCAACCGCCACCCCATGCGCTGCGTCTTTGGATTTGCAGGACGGCGCGCGCGGGCTTATATTCACGCCATCCCGGTCATCGCGAGACGGTCCGAGGCTCCGCCCCTCCGGGTGGTGGGCGCGGGGAGACTTTTGCGCGGCCGAAGACCCGAAATCTGCACGCCGGCTCGGTTTCACCGCCCGCCCGGCGCCTCACTGGATGGAGCTGCGTCCCATGGCGAACGCCCCCCTGATGCCGAAGGCCACCGCCGTGTGGCTGGTCGAGAATACCGCCCTGACCTTCGACCAGATCGCGGATTTTTGTAAGCTGCACGTGCTGGAAGTGAAGGGCATCGCCGATGGCGAGGTGGCGCAGGGCATCAAGGGCAGCGATCCGATCACCACGGGCCAGCTCGCCCGCGAGGAAATCGAGCGCGCGGAGAAGAACCCGCATCACCGGCTGAAGCTGCTCGAGTCCAAGGTGCGCCTGCCCGAGCCCAAGCGCCGCCGCGGCCCGCGTTACACCCCCGTGTCGAAGCGCCAGGATCGCCCGAATGCCATTCTCTGGCTGCTGCGCAACCATCCGGAGCTGAAGGACAGCCAGATCATGCGTCTGGTGGGCACGACCAAGACGACCATCGAGTCGATCAAGGAGCGCACCCACTGGAACGCGGCGCATCTGACGCCGATGGACCCGGTGACGCTCGGCCTGTGCTCGCAGATCGACCTCGATATCGAGGTGCAGCGCTCCTCCAAGGACCGTCCCGCTTCGGTGGCGCCGGTCGGCGACGAGACGACGCTGCTGCCGGTCGACCTGTCGGTCGGCGACGGGCCGGAGCCCTTCGTGCCCAGCCGCAAGCCGCGCGAGGAAGCGATCGACCTCGAAACCGTGTTCGCCAAGCTTGGCGGCTCGCGCAAGAGCGAAGCCGACGACGAGTGAGCCGCGTTTTGCGGACAGCCGCCTGAACGAGAAAAGCCCGGAGCGTTACCGCCCCGGGCTTTTTCATGCGTCGTTGAGACTCACGCGGCCGTCACCTTGGCGAGGCCGCGTGCGCCGAGCGCGGCGGCGATTTCGTCCAGCGCGGCGGGATCGTCGATGGTGGCGGGCATGTTCCACGGCTCGGCGTCGGCGATCTTCTTCATCGTGCCGCGCAGGATCTTGCCCGAGCGCGTCTTCGGCAGCCGGTTGACGGTGATGGCGAGGCGGAACGCCGCCACCGGGCCGATGCGCTCGCGCACCAGCGCCACGATCTCGGCCTCGATATCGGCCGGCGAACGGGCCACCCCCGCCTTCAGCACCACGAAGCCGCAGGGCACTTCGCCCTTCAGCTCATCATGAATGCCGATCACCGCGCATTCCGCGACATCGGCATGGGCCGCCAGCACTTCCTCCATGCCGCCGGTGGAGAGGCGGTGGCCGGCGACATTGATGATGTCGTCGGTGCGGCCCATGATGAAGAGTTGGCCATTGGCATCGGTGAAGCCGGCATCCGCCGTCTTGTAATAGCCGGGGAAGTCGACGAGATAGCTCTCGCGGAAGCGCTCGTCCTGCCGCCACAGCGTCGGCAGGCAGCCGGGCGGCAGCGGCAGCTTGATGGCAATGGAGCCCATGCGGTCGGGCCCGACCGGGTGTCCGCCTTCGTCGAGAATATCCACCTGATAGCCCGGCATCGGCACGCCGGTGGAGCCGACGCGTATCGGCAGGGCGCCGAGGCCGACGGGATTGCCGGCGATCGCCCAGCCCCTCTCCGTCTGCCACCAGTGGTCGACCACGGGAACACCGAGCCGGGCCTTGGCCCATTCCACCGTATCGGGGTCGGCGCGTTCGCCTGCGAGGAACAGGGTGCGCAGGCTGGAGCGGTCATAAGCGCCCATCAGCCGGCCTTTCGGGTCTTCCTTCTTGATCGCACGCAGGGCGGTGGGGGCGGTGAACAGCGCCGCCACCTTGTATTGCTCGATCACCCGCCAGAAGGCGCCGGCGTCCGGGGTGCCGACCGGCTTGCCCTCATAAAGCACGGTGGTGCAGCCGGTGAGCAGCGGGGCATAGATGATGTAGGAATGGCCGACCACCCAGCCAATATCCGAGGCCGACCAATAGACCTCGCCCGGCCGCACATCATAAAGCCCTTCCATCGACCAGCGCAGCGCCACCATATAGCCGCCGCTGTCGCGCACCACGCCCTTCGGCTTGCCGGTCGTGCCTGACGTGTAGAGGATGTAGAGCGGGTCGGTCGCCTCGACAGGCACGCAGTCCGCCCGCGTGCCGGCAGCGCGCGCCTGCGCGCACCGCGTCGCCCAGTCATGATCGCGGCCGGCGACCAGCTTGGCCTCGACCTGCGGCCGCTGGAAGATGAGGCAGGCCTCCGGCCGATGCTTCGCCATGGTGAGGGCGAGGTCGAGCAGCGGCTTGTACTGCACCAGCCGCGAGGGCTCGATGCCGCAGGAGGCGGACAGTACGACCTTGGGCTGCGCGTCCTCGATGCGGCTGGCGAGCTCGGCGGCGGCGAAACCGCCGAACACCACCGAATGCACCGCGCCGATGCGGGCGCAGGCCAGCATGGCGAACACCGCTTCCGGGATCATCGGCATGTAGATGACGACGCGGTCGCCCTTGCCGACGCCGAGTTCGCGCAGCACGCCCGCGAGCAGGCTCACCTCGTCCTTCAGCTCGGCATAGGTCACGCTGCGCTGCGCGCCGGCCACCGGGCTGTCGTAGAAAATAGCCGGCTGGCCGCCGCGCCCGCCTTCCGCATGACGGTCGACCGCATTGTGGCACACATTGGTGGTCCAGCCGGGAAACCAGCGGCCGTAAATGCCGAGCGCGGGATCGAAGACGCGCGCGCCTTCCTCTATCCAGTCGATGGCACGGGCGGCCTCGCGCCAGAAGCCCTCGGGGTCCGCGATGGAACGGGCATGCAGGGACGGATAGCGGCTGGCGGCAGCGGACATGCGGGCGTCTCCCAGAGCAGATTCCTGTCGAGCAGGTTTTTGTTGCTGTGAGATTTCGCCTTTCGCGCGCGTCTGGCAAGACGCTGAAATGCTTACGCCCTTCGTCGAGGGCATGAAGGACGTGCGTCTGCCCGGGTCGGTCCGCACAGGCACATGCGCGGATCGCCGACGGCAAAGCCGGCGACCGCGTTGTCATGTCAATGAAGGGACTGCGCCGGGACGATAACCCGGCGCCGAGGCGACATGGCTGGCATGGCCGCAAGCGACGCGTACGCCGCTTTCAGGCGCGCGGCCCGGAACGGCGGTCTGCGGTGTTCTCGTCGTCGACGGGTGGAGCGAGGGTCCTAGTGTACCGTTCCGCCCTTGCAGCGGGCGATTTCGTCCTTGAGGATGAGCTTGCGCCGCTTGAGATCAGCGATGCGGGTAGCGTCGGTCGCGGGACGCGTAATCTCTTCCCGCAATTGCTTTTCAAGTGCCTGATGGCGACGTTCCAACTCGGCAACATGCGACTGCATGGTCATGGACAGTATCTCCTGTCTTCCGATGCGAACGTCATCAGTCTGTCACGAGAGATCAGGGCTGTCGATGAAAGGATGTGCTGCACCGCAGCGCCGTCGCTCACAGTGTCGGGAGCCGGCGGTTGCGGCCGGCCGCAGGGGCGGCGATACTCCTGCCCGACCTCGGCCGTGCCGGGGATGAGTCGGGTTCGGGTCGGGCGTTTGACACAAATGACGGCGGAAGAGGAACGCGAGCTCCTGGCTGTTCTCGAGCGCTTGCGGCAGGAGCATCGTGATCTGGATGTCGCGATCCAGGCGTTGCAGGACATGCCGGGGAGCGATCAGCTCCAGCTGGCGCGGTTCAAGAAGCGCAAGCTGCAGCTGCGCGACCGCATCGGCTATATCGAGGACCAGATCTGCCCCGACATCATCGCCTGACCGGCGGTGGTCTCAACCTCGCGGGAAATTCCGGCGCGGGCGTGCCCGGCCGGAATTCCGTGTTCAACGGCTCAGAACTGGGTGAGCAGCACGTCGGCGTTGGTCTTGTCGGCCTTGCTCGGCACGTCTTCGACATTGAGGATCATGACCTCGCCGTCATCGACCAGCATGGAATAGCGCTTGGAGCGCACGCCGAGGCCCGCCGCCGCCGCGTCGAAGTCGAGGCCGATGGCCTTGGCGAACTCGGCATTGCCATCCGACAGGAACACGATCTTGCCGCCGGCATTGGAGGCCTTTTCCCACGCCGCCATGACGAAGGGATCGTTCACGGCAGTGACGGCGATGGTGCTGACGCCCTTGGCGAGAATCTCTTCCGCGCGGGCGATGAAGCTCGGCAGGTGGTTCTTGTGGCAGGTGGGCGTGAAGGCGCCGGGAACGGCGAACAGCACGACCTTCTTGTTCTTGAAGATCTCGTCGGTGCTCTTCGGCACCGGGCCGTCTTCGGTGGCCACCCGGAAGGTAACGCTGGGGAGCTGATCGCCAACCTTGATCGTCATGGAAACGTCCTTTCATAGGGCGGGAAGGGGTGGGAACGGACCCGCCGAAGCGCCGCGCCGAACCGGCGTGCCGTAGGGTCCGGTTCGATCGGTCGGTACCATAGCGATTTCCCGCGAAGCGGGAAGCGGGTTCAGTGTGCGGAAAGCGGCGCGTCCACCTGGATCGCCCGGTCGCCATCCACAAGCGTGAAGCGAAGCTTTGCGGTGGCGATATCCGCGCCCTTCGGCACGCCATCGACCGGAAGCACGAAGACCGTGCGCCCGTCCGGGCCGGTCTCGCGCACGGGTAGCGGCAGCGCCCAGTCGTCGTTCGGCCCTTCGACGAAGAGATCGGCGGTGGCGGCGTTACCGACATCGGCGATAATGCGGATGGAAGGCGTCTCCGCGCTACGCTCAAGCTTGGCGGTGGCGATGCCGGGCTCGCCCTTTTCGCCGAGGGGAGCCGCGCGCGGCACGCGGGCGAGGGCCTGGGCCAGCGCGGCGGAAGGAGTGCCGGCGCCGCCGGGCGGCAAAGCGAGATCGAGCGCGGCATTGGCCGGCTGGCAGATCTTGCCGCATACGGCGAAATCGAGATTGAGCTTCAGTTCGACCGGCTGAGCGCGGTCCTTCGGCGTGATCCGCAGCGGCAGCACCACGTCATGCTTGTAGCCGATGGAGTAGGAGCCGCCATCGTCGAACCGCGCCGGGGCCGGCCACAGCACCTCGACCGCCTCGACATTCTGCGAGCCGCTCCAGTCGAAATGCGGCGGCACGCCGCTGTCGCCGGGATAGCGCCAATAGGTCTTGAGGCCGGGCGGCAGGCGGATCTCGACGCCGCCCAGCAGCGCTTCACCCTGCGTTCCGCCCGCGATCAGGCGCGCCGCCGTACCCTCCGGTGCCGACCAGGAGGACATGTCGCCGGCATGCGCCGGCACCGCGACGGGCACGAGCGCAAGCGAGCACAGAGCGAGGGAACACAGACGAGACAGCATGGTCTTGGCGATAGCCTCTCCTCTCCCCGCGGGGAAGTCGTTCGGGGCGCACTTTCGTGTGAGGCCGCACCCGCCGCCGCTGAGCGGTGAACGGGTGGGCTTGAAAATGCCCCGGCGGGGATTAGGCTTCCCTTTATGTGGATCGGACGCGAGCGCCCCCGGAAGCCCGACCCCCTCGATGGCGGGACCTTCCTCGACGGACAGATGCTGGTCGCCATGCCCGGCATGCGCGACGAGCGTTTCGCGCGGTCGGTGATCTATCTGTGCGCCCATTCCCCGGAAGGAGCGATGGGCATCGTCGTCAACCAGCCGGCTGCCCATGTGAACTTTCCCGATCTGCTGGTGCAGCTCGATGTCATTCCGAAAGATGAGCGCATTCACCTGCCGCAAAGCGCCGGCGGGGTGAAGGTGCTGCGCGGCGGCCCGGTGGAAACCGGGCGCGGCTTCGTGCTGCACAGCGCCGATTTCTTCATTCAGGATTCCACCCTGCCGATCGACGACGGCATCTGCCTGACGGCCACGCTCGACATTTTGCGGGCGATGGCGGCCGGCAGCGGGCCGGCCTTCGCCATGCTGGCGCTCGGCTATGCCGGATGGGCGCCGGGACAGCTGGAGAACGAGATCCAGCAGAATGGCTGGCTGCATTGCCCGGCCGATCCGGCGCTGGTGTTCGAGGCCGAGGCCGGCGCGAAATATGATCTCGCTTTGCGCAAGATCGGCATTGATCCGGGCATGCTGTCCGCGGAGGCCGGCCACGCCTGAGGTGCGCGCCGTTCGCCGCGCCACGCGTTTTCAGAAGGATCGGCGTCAGGAATTCGGCGTCTGTGTGGGCGCCGCGGCTGTCGTTGCAGCGGCGGGACGCGCGGCCACGGGCGCAGGGGCGGCACCAGCGGGCGCCGATGCGGGCGTCGCCTCCGGAGCGGCCGGCCGGGCGGCGCGCTGCGCGGCCTCGGCGGCGCTGGCGGGCCGGGTGGCGGCCGAGGGAACCGGCGGCGGGCCGGCGGGCGCGCGCGCACCGCGGGAGAGCTGGCGGCCGCGCTCCAGCAGCGAGGTCGGCGGCTGTTCCGGCTGCAGGCGCTTGCGCGCCTCATCGGCGGTCATCGCCTCGCCGAAGAACCGTCCCTGGCCATAGCGGCAGCCGAGCTTGCCGAGCGCAGCGGCGACCTGCTCGGTCTCGACACCCTGGGCGATGATGTCCATGCCGAGATCATGCGCCATGTTGACGATGGTGCGCAGGATGATGGGGCGCTGCGCCTTGTTGCCGCTGCGGCCCAGCGCCTTGGTGAAGGTGCGGTCGACCTTGATGCTGTCGAAGGGGAAACGCTGGAGATAGGCCAGCGCCGAATAGCCGGAGCCGAAATCCTCCAGCGTGAGGCCGGCGTCGAGCTCGCGCATCCGGGTGAGGATCTGCGAGGTGTATTCCGGGTTCTCCATCGCCAGCGATTCCGACAGTTCCAGCTTCAGCGTGCCGGGCGCGACGACATTGCGGGCAAGCACCGCCTTCAAATCCTGCAGCAAATCGTGCCGCAGCATCTGGCGGGAGGAGATGTTGACGCAGATGAAGATCGGCTCGCCGCGCAGCGTGCGCTGCCACACGCCCAGCTGGCGCGCGGCGGTGTCGAGCACGAACAGGCCGAGATCGACGATCAGCCCCGAATCCTCGGCGAGGCCGAGGAAATCGTCGGGCGTCAGCGTGCCCAGCGTCGGGTGCTGCCAGCGCATCATCGATTCGAAACCGGCGATGCGCCGCGTCGCGAGATCGACGATGGGCTGGTAGAGCACGCTGATTTCGCCGCGCTGCAGCGCCTGGCGCAGGTCCTGCTCCATGGTCAGCCGGTCGAGCTTCTGCGTCCGCATGTTGGGCCGGAACACCTCGATGCGGTCGCCGCCGACGCGCTTGGCGAAATACATCGCCAGTTCCGCGTCCTTGAGCGTCTCCACCGGGGTGCGCTTCTGGCCGTCGGCCAGCAGCAGACCGATGGAGGCGGTGATGAAGATTTCGCGGTCGCCGAAGGTGATGGGCGCGCGCAGCGTGCGGCGCAGCGTGTCGGCGAAGGCGGTGATGCGCTCGGGGTCGCGTTCGGACAGCAGGATCAGCGCGAAATGGTCGCTGCCGAGGCGGGCCAGCGTGTCCTGCTGCTTGACGAGCCGCATCAGGCGGCGGGCAACGGTGAGCAGGATGGAATCGCCCGCCGGCATGCCGAGCGTGGCGTTCACCTGCTTGAAGCGGTCAAGGTCGATCAGCAGGACCGTCGGCCGGATCTGGTCGTCGCTGCGGGCGAGCCCGTTGGCGGCGGCGATGCGGTCGAGGAACAGCTCGCGATTGGGCAGGCCGGTCAGGTTGTCATGCACCGCATCATGCAGCATCCGCTCCTCGGCGGTGCGGCTGTCGGTGACATCGGAAAGAGTGCCGATGCAACGCACCACCTCGCCATCCGTGCCGACCACCGGGCGGGCGCGCAGGTTGAACCAGAGATAGTGGCCGTCATGCGCGCGCAGACGGAAATCCTGGTCGATGCGCCCGCGCCGCTGGTCGAGCAGCCCGTCCAGCGTGGCGCGGAAACGGTCGCGGTCGCCCGGGTGGATGATGTCGAGCCAGCCCGCGGCCTCGGTTTCCAGCGTGCCCTGCTTGAGGCCCAGCATGTGCTCGGCCTCCGGGCTGACATGGATGCGGTCGGTGTCGACATCCCAGTCCCAGACGATGTCGCCCGAGCCCGCCACGGCGAGCGCCCGGCGCTCCAGCTCCTGGGCGCTGCCGGCCACCGAGCCGATGCCGGCAAAGGCGTGCTGCATGACGGTGAAGCCGATCAGCATCACGATCAGCACCAGCCCGCCGAGGAGTGCCGGGGCGACGAGATCATTGCCGATGCGCCCGGACACCGCCATGCCGGCGGTGATGACCCACACGACGAGCAGCAGCAGCGTCGGGATGATGAGCACGGCGCGGTCGTAGCGATGCAGCGCCAGCCACACCACCACGCCGAAGCCCATGAAGGAGACGACGAGCAGCGAGGGACGGGCAATGCCGGCCGCGGCGGAGGGGTCGAGCAAGGCGAGGCCGACAATGGCGGCGAGGAACACCAGCCAGCCGGCGGTGACATGGGCGTAGCGCACATGCCAGCGGTTGAGATTGAGATAGGCGAACAGGAACACCACCAGCGTCGCGGCGAGAATCGCCTCGCCGGCCGCGCGCCAGAATTGCTGCGCCAGCGGCGAGATGCCGAACACTTTCGACCAGAAGCCGAAATCGAGGCCGATATAGCCCAGTACCGCCCAGGCCAGCGCCGCCGCCGCCGGGAACATGGCGCTGCCCTTCACCACGAACAGGATGGTGAGAAACAGGGCGAGCAGGCCGGCAATGCCGATGACGATGCCGTTGTAGAGGGTGAAGCTGTTGACCTTGTCCTTGTAGGCCTCCGGCTCCCAGAGATAGAGCTGCGGCAGCCCGCCATCGCCGAGCTCGGCCACCAGCGTCACCGTGGTGCCGGGGTCGAGGGTGAGAAAGAACACATCGGCGTCCGGCGCGTTCTGCAGTTCGGGCCGGAAGCCCTGGCTGGTGGTGACGTTGAGGATGCGGCGATTGCCGAGATCCGGCCACAGCACGCCCGAACCGACCATGCGGTAATGCGGGGCGACGATCAGCCGGTCGACCTGCTCGTCGGTGTTGTTGGCGAGGGCGAAGACCGCCCATTTGCTGCCATGCGGTCCCGGCACCACCGAGCGCACCTCGATGCGGCGGACGATGCCGTCGGCGCCGGGCACGGTGGATACCTGCAGCCGGTCATTGTCGCTGGTGCGCCGCTCAATGGCAGGGACGAGATCGATCACCGGGGCATCCAGCCGGATCGCCACCGCCTCCAGCGCGCGGGCGGGCGCCGCCCCCAGCGTGAGCATCGCCACCAGCACTGCCGCCACCACCGCGAACGCCCGGACGAGGTCCGGCCGGCGGGAGAGAAGACGCGGCATGGCCCGCGAGGGCACTGGACGAGCGATGAGCAAACGAAATCCCCAGAAGCTGTCGTCGACGGCGCGCCGCCGGCTCCCAACGGCGAAGCGTCCCGATGAGTAACGGTGCCCGGCGGCATGAGCAAGGCGGGAACGTGCCGCCCGGCTTTGCCGGTCGGGCGGGCGGTTGCGCTAATAGGCCGGCGGTGGCGTCCAAGGCTTGATCCGCGCCTGCGCCTGCGCGCGCTGTTCAGGAGTAAGGCTCGCCAACAGCTTGTCGAGCATCGGATCGTCAAGTTTCTGCGCCCTGGCGACGAGGTGCCAGCCGGCGGCGGCGATCACATCCTTGGGAACGCCGCGCCCGGCGGAGAGGATGCGCGCATAGCGGTTCTGAGCGATGGCGTTGCCCTGCAATGCCGCCTTGCGGAAGAGTGCGGCGGCGCGCTCCTCGTCCTTCGGCACCCCGACGCCGTTGAAAACGGCGATGGCGAGTTCAGTGGTGGCGACATCATTGCCGATCTCGCTGGCGCGCTGCAGCAGGCGGGCGGATTCGATGGGATCGCGCGGCACGCCATTGCCGTCGCGGTAGAGCGTCGCCAGCGCGTAGAGCGCGTCCGGCTGGTCGCGTTCGGCGCCGCGCTTGAACCATTCGGCGGCGATGGCCGGTTCCTTCGGCGCCACCTCACCCTGGAGATAGACAAGCCCGAGATTATAGGCGGCGCGGGCGCTGCCATTCTCGGCGGCCTGGCGGAAGAACTCCACCGCCTGGTCCTTGGTGGTGACCGTGGGGGAGGCCATGAGCAGGGCCCCGAGGGTGAACAGCGCGTCGGGATTGCCCTTGGCGGCGGCAGCCTCGTACCATTTGCGCGCGGCCGTGGGGTCCTGGCGCACGCCATAGCCTTGGGACAGCAACTCACCGGCCAGTACCATCGCCGCGGCGTCGCCCTGCGCATTGGCCCGGCTGACGGCGAGATCCAGTGCCGTGCGGTAGCGCCCGCGCTGATAGGCGGTGTAGGCGGGATCCCGGTCGGTGCCGAGCGGTGCTGCCGTGCTGGAGGTGCCGAGGGGCGCGCCAAGCGGGGTGGCGAGGGGGTTGGGCGCGGCGGGCTGCGGCGCTGTCGGCTTAGGCGCCGCCGGCGACTGCGCCAGCGCCGCGCCGGCGCCCGCGAGATGGGCGAGGAGCAGGCCGGCCATGACCGCCGTGCTCCGCCCCCGCTCGCTGCCGCACGCCCGCCGCATCAGGACGCCTCTGCGGGGAGGACAAGGCGGGCCGCCAGCGCGCGGGCACCCTCGACGGGCGCCTCAAGGAGCAGCGTATCGACGGCGATGAAATCGGCACCGGCGCCGACCAGCACCTCGACCTCTTCCAGCGTGCGCGCATAGGCGACGCAGGGCGGCTCGAACAGCTGCGCCCACCATTCGGTGCGCTCCAGCGTCGCCTCGAAGGGCGGGCGGCGGCCTTCCGCGTCGGGCTCGCCGAACATCACGTAATCCGCGCCGCTCTCCGCCGCCGTCATGGCGTCGTGCTTGCTGCGCAGCCCGCCGGCACCGACGATCCCGTCGGGCCGAAGCGCGGCGACGGCGGCCTTCAGCGCGGGGACAGCGTCGACATGCGCGCCATCGGCCCCCAGCGTGGCGACGAGGGCGGCCGCGCCATCGACAAGGCCCGCCGCGCCGATCGCCTGGCAGGCGTCCAGCAGCGGCGCGAGGGCGGTCGCGGCGGCACCGGCAGCCGGGCGGAGCAGAACGGCGGCGATGTCGACCTCGGCGGCCGCCTGGCGCAGCGCCTCAGCCTGCGCCGCGATGCCGGCGGCGTCGGCGGCGGGGGCAAGCACATAGAGGCGGGGCGCCGGGCGCGGCGGTTCGGAGGCGGGGCGGGTGGAGGAGCGAGCCATTGAAACAGTCTTGTGACGAGCCATTGGGGGAAGCCATCGGCGAGGATGGCGGCGAAAGCACGGCACGCGGCGCTTTCTCTAGCGCGGAGGGCCCTTTGCGGTCCAGTACGCCGCCCTGATCGCGGCAAGCTGGTGCCTTCGCCTTAATGCGGTAACATTTTAACGGCGATCTCTGTGTCGTCGCTTTCGTGTTCGGGCGGCGTCTTATCGTTACGAATCAGCGGTGCTAATGCTCTACCGCAGCAAGCCGACCGGCCCGTCGCCGGATCGCCGCCGCCCGTTTGGGGGAAACATGCGCCTTCATTCCCAGTCTCTCGCTTTGATTGCCGCGGCGCTCGCGGCGAGCCTTTCACCCGCCCTGGCGCAGCAGCCGGCGCCGCCGGCCGCCCAGGCTGGCACCGCCGCCGCGCCATCGGCACTTCCGGCCGCGCTGGCCTGGCCGCGCAGCTTCGACCTCGGCGACAAGCTGATGCAGGTCTACCAGCCGCTGATCGAACAATGGAACGGCGACCAGATCTCCGGCCGCGCCGCCGTCGCCATCGGGCCGAAGCCTGACGCGAACGCCGCCAGCGCAGCGGGCTCGTCCACCACGCCCGCTGCCGGCCCGACCTATGGCCTCGCCCGGTTCACGGCGCGGGTGGCAATCGACAAGCCGTCCAAGCTCGCGCAGCTGAGCAATATCCGCATCACCTCGGTCGATGTGCCGACCGACGCCTCGCAGAACGCGGTTCTGCTGAACGCGCTGCAGTCGCGCATCTCGCCGCAGGGCCTGACCTTCGCCCTCGATCAGCTGATGACCAGCTATGCCGCGACCAAGCAGCTGGACAAGGAGATGACGCAGCCGGTGCAGAACACCCCGCCGCGCATCATCTTCGCCGACAAGCCGACCCTGCTCGTGCTCGTCGCGGGGCAGCCGGTGCCGCGGCCGGTCAACGGCGTGCCGGGCTTCCAGCGCATCGTCAACACCCAGCCGCTGATGCTGGTCGACAGCGCCGGGCTCTATCACCTGCAGGCCTCGGGCACCTGGTATCAGGCGCCGTCGGTCGAGGGGCCGTGGACGGTGACCGCGCAGCCGGACCCCGCGCTGGAGGCCGCCGGCAGCACCGCCACCTATGAGGAGCCGGCGCAGACCATGCTGCCGGCCAATGGCCAGAAGCCGGCGACCCCGCCTGCCATCATCGTCTCCACCACGCCCGCCGAGCTGATCATCACCGCCGGTGCGCCGCAGATGACCCCGGTGGGCGGCACGTCGCTGTTGCGCGTGGGAAATGCCGACCACGCGATCATCCTCGATCCCGACAGCAACCAGTATTATGTGCTGATCTCCGGCCGCTGGTTCCGCGCCGCCGGCTTCAACGGGCCGTGGAGCTTCGTGCCCGGCACCAGCCTGCCGGCCAGCTTCGCCAAGATTTCCACCACGGATCCGGCGGCGAATGCGCTGGTTTCCGTGCCCGGTACGCCGCAGGCCAAGGAAGCGGCGATCGCCGCCACCGTGCCCCAGACCGCCTCGATCAAGCGCGATACCCAGCTCACCGTCCAGTATGATGGCGGGCAGCCCAAGTTCCAGCCGATCAAGGGCACCATCCTTTCCTATGCCGAGAACACCCGTACGCCGGTGATCCAGCTCGATCCCGGCCGCTATTACGCGCTGTTCCAGGGCGCATGGTTCGTCTCGGCGACGCCGAGCGGCCCCTGGGTGGTGGCGGATGTGGTGCCGGACGCGATCTACACCATCCCGGTGTCCTCGCCGCTGCACTATGTGACCTATGTCCGCGTCTACGCCTCGACCGCCGATGTGGTCACGGTGGGCTACACGCCCGGCTATATGGGCGTGGTGATCGAGCCCGGCGGCACGGTGGTCTATGGCACGGGCTATAATTGCGTCGGCTATATCGGCACCTACTGGTATGGCTGCCCGGCCACCTATGGCTATGACGCCGCCTTCGCCTGGACCATGGGCTTTGGCTTCGGTTACGACGCCGCCTTCGGCTGGGGCGCGATGTATCCCTGGTGGGGCCCCTATTGGCGGCCCGGCCCGTGGTACGGCCCCTGGGCCGGCGTCGACATCGCCCGCACCAACATCTATGGCGCCTGGGGCGGCGCGGCGACCTGGAACCATGCCTGGGGTGTCGGCCCCTATGGCACCGCCTGGGGCGCCAACGCCGTGCATGGCGTGACCGGCTGGGGCACCGACTTCGCCGGCCGCTCCGCCGCCGCCTTCAACCCCTGGACCGGCAATTACGCCGCCGGGCGCTCGGCCGCCTTCTTCAATCCCTATACCGGCGCCCATGGCGAGGCGCGCGCCGGCGTTGCGGGCAATGCCTATACCGGCAATGCGGTCGCCGGGCGCGAATCGGCGGGCTACAACCCGACGACCGGCATCGGCCATGCCTCCGAGACGGGCGTGGTCGATAATGACGGTCACGTCAGCGTCGACAGCCGCGGCGTCGCCGGCAACGCCAAGACCGGCAATGCGGTGGCGTGGAACAATGGCAATGTCTACACCGACCATGACGGCTCGATTCACCAGTACGACGCCAATAATGGCTGGCAGCGCCAGACCGGCAGCGGCTGGGCGAACGACACCGATGCCGCCCAGATGGACCGCCTGAACCAGCAGCGCCAGTACCAGTCCTACGGCGACCAGCGCGCCGACAGCTTCGCCCGCGCCGGCGGCTATGACGGTTTCGGCGGTGGCGGCGACCATTTCGGTGGCTATGGCGGCGGCTTTGGCGGCGGCTATGGCGGTGGATTCCACGGCGGCTTCGGCGGCGGGTTTGGCGGGGGCTTCGGCGGCCGCCGCTGAGCCTTCTGGCTCAGTTCCAAACGACATCATCCCCGGCCCAGCGCCGGGGATTTTTTTGCGTTCAGGGCCTTGAGGCTCGCTCAGCCCATCCGGCCGGAAATATAGGCGAGGGTGCGCGCCTCGCGCGGGGCGGAGAACATCTGGGCGCTGGAGCCGAACTCGATCAGTTCGCCGAGATAGAGAAACGCCGTGTAGTCGGCAATGCGCGCCGCCTGCTGGAGATTATGGGTGACGATGACAAGGGTGCTCACGCTCTTGAGCTCCTCGATCGTTTCCTCGATACGGGCGGTCGAGATCGGGTCGAGCGCTGAGCAGGGCTCGTCCAGCAGGATCACTTCCGGGTGGACCGCCATGGTGCGGGCAAGGCACAGGCGCTGCTGCTGGCCGCCGGACAGGCTGAGCGCGGAATGGTCGAGAAGGCCGCTCACCTCCTCCCAAAGGGCCGCGCGGCGCAGCGCGTCCTCGACCCGCTGGTCGAGCTGAACCTTGGTCAGTTCCTCATTGAGGCGCAGGCCGATCGCGACATTGTCGTAGATCGACATCGGAAAAGGCGAGGGCTTCTGCGTCACCATGCCTATGCGCCGGCGCAGCGTCAGAACGTCGACCTCGGGGGCGAGAATATCCTCGCCGTCGAGAAGAACCTGCCCCTCCACATGCTGATCCTCGTAAAGGTCCGCCATGCGGTTGAACACCCGCAGCAAGGTGGACTTTCCGCAGCCGGAGGGGCCGATCAGCGCGGTAACGCGGTTGGCATAGATGGAGAAGGAAATGTCGTGCAGCGCCGGCTTGTCGCCGAAGCGGAAGCCGACATGGCGGACGTCGAGCTTCACCGGGGCGGGCGCGGACTCGCCAAGCCGGGCGGTGGGTGCGGCGAGGCCATTGGGATCGAACGCGTTCGAGAGCCCCGTTTTGCCGAGTGGGCCGCTCTTGAGATCGTGTCGCACGCGCGTCTCTCCCCTGCCATGCGGCAAGGTTAGAGCGGCGGGGCCGTTGCACCTTGCGCAGGGTCAAGGTGAGACGAAAATCTGATGTGAGAACTATAAGCCGGCAAAACAAAGACGCCGCCTTGCGGCGGCGTCCTGTTTTTCCTCGCGATGCGGCAGATCAGGCCGCCTTCTTCTCTTCGCTTTCCGGCGTCCACTGGCCGAGAGCGGCGAGATAGTTCATCCGGGCGCGGTGGGTGAAGGCCGCCTGGCCGGCGGCAACGTTCTCCGGCTTGCCGGACCACGCCTTCTGCGGCGCGGCCTGAAGGGCGCGCCCATAGGAGAAGGTGAGGTTCCACGGCAGCCCGCCCTGACGGATCATCGCGTCGAGATGGGCGGTGGCCTCTTCGTCGGACTGGCCGCCGGAGAGGAAGGCGACGCTCGGGATCGCCGAGGGTACGCAGTTCTTGAGGCAGCGGATGGTCTTCGCCGCCACTTCCTCGACTGAGGCCTGCTTCTGCGACTTTTTGCCGGCGATGACCATGTTCGGCTTGAGCACGGTACCTTCCAGCTTCACGCGGCCATAGAAGAGCTGCTGGAACACTTCCTTCAGCACCCACTCGGTCACGTCGTAGCAGCGGTCGATGTCGTGATCGCCGTCCATCAGCACTTCCGGCTCGACGATCGGCACGATGCCGGCGGCCTGGGCCAGCGCCGCATAGCGCGCCAGCGCCTGGGCATTGGCGAGGATCGAGGTGTAGCTCGGAATGTGCTGGCCGATATCTATCACCGCGCGCCACTTCGCGAAGCGGGCGCCGAGGTCGTAATATTCCTTGAAGCGGCCGGCGAGGCCGTCGAGCCCCTCGGTGATGGTCTCTCCCGGGCAGCCCGGCTGCGGATGGGCGCCGAGATCGACCTTGATGCCGGGGATGGAGCCGGCGGCTTCGATGAGCGACACCAGCGGCGTGCCGTCCTTGGCCTTCTGGCGGATGGTCTCGTCGAACAGGATGACACCCGAAATGTACTGGGTCATCGCCTCGGAGCGGAACAGCATCTCGCGATAATCGCGCCGGTTCTCCTCCGTCGATTCCACGCCGATGGCGTCGAACCGCTTCTTGATGGTGCTGGCGCTTTCATCCGCCGCCAGCAGGCCCTTGCCGCCCGCTGCCAGCTTATACGCGACCTCTTCGAGGCTTGCAGTCATTGTCTCTCTCCCGCGCGAAACTGACCGGCCGGCACCGCCGCCGGAGCGAACGCGGGCCGGACCGGTCGGATATTAGCACCGGGCGGAGCGATTCCGAATGACGGGACCGCGCCGCCCGGGCGTCCTTCAACGTCTCAGGGCTTCGACGCCCGGCAGGGGCTTGCCCTCAAGCCATTCCAGGAAGGCGCCGCCGGCCGTCGACACATAGGTGAAGCGGTCGGCCACCCCGGCATGGTTGAGCGCGGCCACCGTGTCGCCGCCGCCTGCCACGGACAGAAGTCCGCCGGCGTCGGTGAGTTCCGCTGCCGCACGTGCCACCGCCACCGTCGCCGTGTCGAAGGGCGGCAGCTCGAAGGCGCCGAACGGACCGTTCCAGACGATGGTCTTCGCGTCCTTCAGCCGCGCCACGACGTTTTCCACCGAGGCCGGGCCGGCATCGAGCATCATCTCGTCCGGCCGAATGTCGTCGACGGAGGCGACGCGGTGCGGCGCATGCGCCTTGAACTCGGTGGCGGCGAGGGCGTCGACCGGCAGCACGATGTCGCAGCCGGCGGCCTTGGCCTTGTCGAGGATCTCCAGCGCCGTGCCGGTGAGGTCATGCTCGCATAGCGACTTGCCGACATCCTTGCCCTGGGCGGCGAGGAAGGTGTTGGCCATGCCGCCGCCGATCACCAGAATGTCGACCTTGGCGACGAGATTGCCCAGCAGGTCGAGCTTGGAGGAGACCTTGGCGCCGCCGACCACGGCGAGCACCGGGCGTTCGGGCTTTTCCAGCGCCTTGGCCAGCGCCTCGATCTCTTCCTGCATGCAGCGCCCGGCGAAAGCCGGCAGCTTGTGGGCGAGACCTTCGGTGGAGGCGTGGGCACGGTGGGCCGTGGCGAAGGCGTCGTTGACATAGACATCGCCGAGGCCAGCCAGCGCCGCCACGAAGTCGGGATCGTTCTTCTCTTCCCGCTTGTCGAAGCGGGTGTTCTCCAGCAGCAGCACGTCACCGTTCTGCAGCTTGGCGACCGCTTCCTCCGCCACCGGGCCGATGGTGGCCGGGGCGAAAGCGACGGGCCTGCCGAGCCGGCTCGCCACTTCCGCGGCGATGGGGGCCAGCGACAGGGCCGGGTCCTCGCCCTTGGGGCGGCCGAAATGGGCGAGCAGGATGACCTTGCCGCCCTTGTCGGCGATTTCGCGGATGGTGGGCAGCACGGCCTGGATGCGGGTATCGTCGGTGACGCGGCCATTGTCGACCGGCACGTTCAGATCGACGCGCACGAGAACGCGCTTACCGGCGACGTCGGCGTCGTCGAGGGTGCGAAAGGCGGAAGCCTCGCTCATGGTCTTCTCCCTGGGATTGTTGATCTTAACTGCGAAACGGCCGGACCTCCTTGGCGGGAGGCCCGGCCGGGCCGGCTGGTCAGATCAGCTTTCCGAGGGCGACCGCCGTGTCGGACATGCGGTTCGAGAAACCCCATTCATTATCGTACCAGGACAGAACCCGGACGAAATTGCCTTCCAGAACCTTGGTCTGGTCGAGATGGAAGATCGAGGAATGGGGATCGTGGTTGAAGTCGGTGGAGACGTTGGGCTGGTCGGTGGTGCCGAGAATGCCCTTGAGCGGGCCAGCGGCAGCAGCCTTGATCGCCTCGTTGATCTCCTCCTTCGTCACCTTCTTCTTGGCGACGAACTTGAAGTCGACCACCGAGACATTCGGGGTCGGGACGCGGATCGAGGTGCCGTCGAGACGGCCGGCGAGTTCCGGCAGCACCAGGCCGACGGCCTTGGCGGCGCCGGTCGTGGTCGGGATCATCGACAGCGCCGCAGCGCGGGCGCGGTAGAGATCCTTGTGCATGGTGTCCAGCGTCGGCTGGTCGCCGGTGTAGGAGTGGATCGTTGTCATGAAGCCGTGGTCGATGCCGACGGCGTCGTTCAGCGCCTTGGCCACCGGCGCGAGGCAGTTGGTGGTGCAGGAGGCGTTGGAGACGACAAGGTGATCCTTGGTCAGCTTGTCGTGGTTGACGCCGTACACGACCGTGAGGTCGGCGCCTTCCGCCGGGGCGGAGACCAGCACGCGCTTGGCGCCGGCCGCGAGATGGGCGGCGGCCTTGTCGCGGGCGGTGAAGATGCCGGTGCATTCGAGCGCGATGTCCACGCCGAGCGCGGTGTGCGGCAGTTCGGCCGGGTTGCGGACGGCGGTCACCTTGATCGGGCCGCGACCGACATTGATCGTGTCGCCGTCGACCGTCACCGTGCCGTTGAAGCGGCCATGCACGCTGTCGAAGCGGAACAGATGCGCATTGGTCTCGACCGGGCCGAGATCATTGATGGCGACGACCTCGATATCGGTGCGGCCGGACTCGATGATGGCGCGCAACACGTTGCGGCCGATGCGTCCAAAGCCGTTGATGGCAACCTTGAGCGTCATGCGTTTAATCCCCAGGTAAGCTGTCTCATCACGATCCGCGCGTGGGCCTCATAGCGCGACGGTGGCCACGACACCAGCCGGTCTTTTGACGCTGCCAGTGGGACGCAGGGCTGGCGCATTTCCCATGCGCCAGCTGCATGGCTTGTCGGCCCGACTCAGCGCTTGAGGCGGCTGAGCGCGGTCGCGACCACGGCTTCGACGGTGATGCCGAAATGGGCGAAGACCTGCGGCGCCGGGCCGGAGGCGCCGAAGCCGTGCATGCCGACAAAGGCCGCATCGGAGCCGACGATCTCGTCCCAGCCCTGGCGGATCAGGGCTTCGACGGCGATCTTCACCGGGGCCTTGCCCACCACCTGACGGCGGCTTTCCTCGGGCTGGTTCAGGAACAGCTCGAAGCAGGGCACGGAGACGACGCGGGTCGGCACGCCCTGCGCTTCCAGCTGCTCGCGCGCCTTCATCACCAGCGACACTTCCGAGCCGGAGGCGAAGAGGGTGACCTCAGCCTCGTCGGAAGCGCTCGCCAGCTCATAGGCGCCGCGCGCGGTGAGGCAGCGCTCGGTGTCGTCGGTGCGCAGCAGCGGCAGGTTCTGGCGGGTGAGCGCCAGCACGCTCGGGCCGGTCTTGTGCTCCAGCGCCAGCTTCCAGGCTTCCGCCGTCTCGACCGTGTCGCAGGGGCGGAAGACGAGGAGGTTGGGAATGGCGCGCAGCGCGGCGATCTGCTCCACCGGCTGGTGGGTCGGGCCGTCCTCGCCCACGCCGATCGAATCATGCGTGAACACATAAACGACGCGCACGCCCATCAGCGCCGCGAGGCGGATGGAGGGGCGGCAATAGTCGGAGAACACCAGGAAAGTGCCGCCATAGGGGATGAAGCCGCCATGCAGGGCGATGCCGTTCATCGCCGCCGCCATGCCGTGCTCGCGGATGCCCCAGTTCACATAGCGGCCGTCATATTTCGGCGGCTCGACATAGACCGAGGTGGCCTTGGTCTTGGTGTTGTTGGAGTGGGTGAGGTCGGCCGAGCCGCCCACCATTTCCGGTAGAGCGGCGGTGAGCGCTTCCAGCACGATCTCCGACGATTTGCGGGTGGCCACCGCCCCGCCATCGGCGCGGGCCTTGGCGATCACGGCGGCGATGGTCTCGCCGAGCTTGGAGGGCAGGTCGCCGCGCACGCGGCGCTCGAACTCGCCGCGCAGCGCCGGGTCGGCGTCGTTGAAGCGCTGGCTCCAGCTCTTGTGCGCCTGGCGCGAGCGCAGGCCGGCGAGGCGCCAGGCATCGAGCACGTCGCTGGGAATGACGAAAGGCTCGTATTCCCAGTTCAGGAAGGCGCGGGCGGCCGCGATTTCGGCGGCGCCGAGCGGTGCGCCGTGCACGGCATTGGTGCCGCCCTTGCTGGGCGCGCCATAGCCGATGGTGGTGCGGCAGGCGATCAGGGTCGGCTTGTCGCTGGTCTTGGCGGCCTCCAACGCGGCGAGGATCGCGTCCGGGTCATGGCCGTCGATGCGGGTGGTCGCCCAGCCCGAGGCAGCGAAGCGCTCCAGCTGGTCGGTCGCCACCGACAGCGCGGTCGAGCCGTCGATGGTGATGTGGTTGTCGTCCCACAGCACGGTGAGCTTGTTCAGCTTCTGGCGGCCGGCGATCTCGATCGCCTCCTCCGAGATGCCTTCCATCAGACAGCCATCGCCGGCGATGACATAGGTGTGGTGATCCACGAGGTCGCCGCCGAACTGCGCGGCCATCATGCGCTCGGCGAGCGCGAAGCCGACCGAATTGGCGAGGCCCTGGCCGAGCGGGCCGGTCGTGGTCTCGACGCCGACCGTGTGGCCATATTCCGGATGGCCGGGCGTGCGCGAGCCGAGCTGGCGGAAATTCTTGATGTCGTCGAGCGTCATGCCCTCATAGCCCGTGAGGTAGAGCAGGGCGTAGAGCAGCATCGAGCCGTGGCCGGCGGAGAGGATGAATCGGTCGCGATCCGGCCAGCGCGGGTCGGTCGGATCGAATTTCAGCACCTTGCCGAACAGGACGGTGGCGACATCCGCCATCCCCATGGGCATGCCGGGATGGCCGGAATTGGCGGCTTCGACGGCATCCATGGCCAGGGCCCGAATGGCATTGGCCATGCGGTCGTGCTTCTCGCGGTTCGACATGAGGACGGATCTCTCCGAGGCAGATGGGTTGCTGTGTCAGGGCGCGACGTTTCGGTGCCGCAGGCCGGGCGGCGTGCTCCCGGGCGGGCCAGCTCAGCATGCGGGCGGGGCTGGCGAGTGATAGCACCACCGGGCGCGGTGTCAAAGACAGCCCTGTGACAGCCCCCGGCACAACGTCCCTCGCCGGCACCGAAAGGGGGAGGGGCCCCGGCCGCTGCCCGCTGAAACCAGCTGGTTGCTGGGCCGCCGGTGGCGAAGTTGACGCTGCCGCGCGCCGCAGGCTCAATATTGCCGGATTCGTTCCGCGATGAATGCTTTACGCACGGGTGGAACGGAGCGTCGCCATGGGCCGTTTCGCCCGCGCTTCCCGCCCGCGACGGGCGAAACAAGGGAGATGTCATGAACGCGCCTGAGGCGGGCGAGACGACGGGCGTCGTGGATGCCGCCCTGCGGCGCTTCGACAGCGCGGTCGAGGCCCTCGAAAGCGCCATCGAGCGCCGGCTGGAGGTGGAGCGGCAGGAGGCCGCGCTCGCCCAGCAGCTGCATGTGCTTGGTGCCGACCGTTCCCGCCTCGCCGATGCGCTCGACGGCGCGCAGGCCCGTGCCGAGCGGCTCGACAGCGCCAATGAAGAGGTCGCGCGCCGGCTGGGCAGCGCCATGGAAACCATTCGCGCGGTGCTTGCCGCGCAGGAGCGCTGAGGGAACGGCAATGGCCTATGTGACCATCAGCATTGGCGGGCGCGCCTACCGCATGGCCTGCGACGACGGCCAGGAGGATCATCTCAGCGGCCTCGGCGAGGAAGTGGATGCCCGAATCGAGCAGCTGCGCGTCGCCTTTGGCGAGATCGGCGACCAGCGCCTCAGCATCATGGCCGCCATCACCCTCGCGGACGAACTGAGCGAGGCGCGCCGGCGCATCCAGGCGCTGGAGAAGGAGGCGAGCGCCGAGCGCGCCGCCCGCAGCGCCGCGACGCGACGCCTCGACGAGACGGAGGCCCGTGTGGCGCGCGGCATCACCGGCGCCGCCGAGCGGCTGGAGCGGCTGACCCGCGAACTCGGCACCAGTCCCTCCGGCGGCGTCGGCATGGGCTGAATACCCGGAGAAACCCCCGGCATGCCGGGCCGCTCCGGCCGTCCCCGCCCATTGGCCGGCCCGGCGGCGGGCCGTGCGGACTTGACGCGCTCCGCCGCGCGGCGCACAGGAGCACACCGTTCTAAGGCTGCCGATCGCGCTTCATCTGGAATTTGACATGATCCGTACTCCCCTGATGACCGTCATGGTCCAGGCCGTTCGCAAGGCCGGCCGCTCCCTGATCCGCGATTTCGGGGAGGTGGAAAACCTGCAGGTCTCGCTCAAGGGGCCGGCGAATTTCGTATCCAACGCCGACCGCAAGGCCGAGCGCATCCTGCACGACGAGCTCTCCAAGGCGCGACCGAATTTCGGCTTTATCATGGAGGAAGGCGGCGAGATCGACGGGGCCGACGAGAGCCACCGCTGGATCATCGACCCGCTCGACGGCACCACCAATTTCCTTCACGGCATTCCGCTGTTCTGTGTCTCGCTTGGCCTGGCGCGCGATGGCGTGCCGGTGGCGGGCGTGATCTACAACCCGGTCACCGACGAGCTTTTCGTCGCTGAGAAGGGCGCCGGCGCGTTCATGAACGACCGCCGCATCCGCGTGGCCGCCCGCCGCAGCCTCGCCGATGCCGTGGTCTGCTGCGGCCTGCCGCATATGGGCCGGGGCGACTTCGCCCAGTTCGGGCGCGAATACGGCGCCATCGCCCCCAAGGTCGCCGGCCTGCGCCGCACCGGGTCGGCCGCGCTCGACCTCGCCTGGGTCGCCGCCGGGCGCTTCGACGCTTTCTGGGAGCGCGGGCTCAGCCCGTGGGACATGGCGGCCGGCATCGTGCTGGTGCGCGAGGCGGGCGGCTATGTCTCCGACCTCGACGGCGGCGACAAGATGCTGGCCAAGGGCGACATCATCGTCGGCAATGACACGGTGCGGCGCGACCTGCTGGCGCTCGTCAACAAGGCGTAGAGAAAGCCGTAACGGTAGAGACATAAGGGCTTTTCCAAAGGTCTCTGCCGCGTTCCTTTTCCCTGCGTCTGTGGCATAGTCCGGCCCGAGGGGCGGTCTTTCGGGCCATCGCCGTCCTTCACAGGGACGGCCGACGGCATGAGCGCTACCGATTCATTTCATAAATTGTCATCGCCCCGCATCTTTCTGGTGCGGATGTTCGTGTTCATCCTGCTGTGCGTGGCGCTGGCCTCCATTCTGCACGAGCCGATCTGGCGCGCCTTTCTCAACAATCCCGGCCTGAACGGCGTCATCTTCGGCGTTCTGTTCATCGGCATCATCTTCGCCTTCCGCCAGGTGCTGCGCCTGCTGCCGGAAGTGGAATGGGTGAACAGCTTCCGCATCGCCGATCCCGGCCTTGAAGTGCGGCAGGCGCCCGTGCTGCTGGCGCCGATGGCGGCGCTGCTCGGCGACCGCGTCGGGCGCATGTCGATCTCCCAGGCGACGATGCGCGGCATTCTCGAATCCATCGGCACCCGGCTCGACGAGGCGCGCGACCTGCTGCGCTATCTCACCGGCCTGCTTGTCTTTCTCGGCCTGCTCGGCACCTTCTGGGGCCTGCTCGAAACCGTCAGCTCGATCGCCCGGGTGATCGGCGCGCTCGATGTGGGGCCGGAATCCGGCTCCGTGCTCGACACGTTGAAGACCGGCCTTGCCGCGCCGCTCGGCGGCATGGGCATCGCCTTCTCCTCCTCGCTGTTCGGCCTCGCCGGCTCGCTGGTGCTCGGCTTCCTCGACCTGCAGGCCGGGCAGGCGCAGAACCGCTTCTACATCGACCTGGAAGACTGGCTGTCGACCACGGTGGAGGATCTCGGCACGGAGGCGGCGCGCGCCCGCGGCCCGGTGCCCGCGCCGATCTCCGCCACGCCGACCGGGCCGCTGCCGCTGCCTCCCGCGCCGGCGCCCGCCTTTGCCCAGGCGCCGGATTTCAGCGACCTCTCCGCCGCCATTGCGAGGCTTGAGCGGACCATGACCGAGGCCGGCTCGCAGCGCGTCACATCCGCCATGGCGCATCTTGCCGAGAGCCTGCAGGGTCTCGTGCAGCACATGCGCAGCGAGCAGCAGATGGTGCGCGACTGGGTGGAGGCGCAGGCCGAGCAGCAGCGCGACATCAAGCGCCTGCTGGAGCGGATCGCCCAGTCCAAGTCGGACCGCGAGAGCGTCTGATGGCTCTGGGTCGCTCCCGCCGTGGCGAGCGCCACATCGACTACTGGCCCGGCTTCGTCGACGCGCTGTCGACGCTGCTGCTGGTGTTCGTGTTTCTGCTCTCCGTCTTTGTGCTCGCGCAATTCGTGCTCACCCAGGAGATCGGCTCCAAGGACGACGCCATGGCGCGGCTGCAGGCGCAGATCCGCGAATTGACCGAATTGCTGGCGCTGGAGCGGGCGAACGACGCCGAGGCCGAAAGCCAGATGGGGGCGTTGCGCGCCAGCCTGCTGCGGCTGGAACAGGAACGCGATGTGCTGCGCGACGCCGCTGCGGCGGTCGCCAGCCCGGAGGAGATCGCCTCCGCCCAGAGCCGCACCGCCGAACTCGCCCGCCAACTCGGGGAGGAGAAGGACGCGGCGGCGTCGGCGGCGGCGCAGATCGCCATCCTCAACCAGCAGATCGCCGCGCTGCGCCGGCAGATCGCGGCGCTGGAAGAGGCGTTGAACATTTCCGACCAGAAGGACAAGGAAAGCCAGTCGCGTCTCGCCGATCTCGGCCGGCGGCTGAATGTCGCGCTTGCGCAGCGTGTGCAGGAACTGACCCGCTACCGCTCCGAATTCTTCGGCCGGCTGCGCACCATTCTCGGCGACCGGCCCGATGTGCGGGTGGTGGGCGACCGTTTCGTCTTCCAGTCGGAAATCTTCTTCGACCCCGCCGCCGCGCAGCTGCGGCCCGACGCGCTGCCGGCGCTGGACAAGCTCGCCACCGCGTTGATCGAGCTGGAAAAGCAGATACCGGACGATCTTCCCTGGGTGCTGCGCGTCGACGGACATACCGACAACCGCCCCATCGCGACGCCGCTCTACCCCTCGAACTGGGAGCTTTCGGCCGCGCGCGCCATCGCGGTGGTGCAGTATCTGGCGCAGCGGGGGGTCTCGCCCCAGCATCTCGTCGCCGCCGGCTTCGGTGAGTACCAGCCGCTTGATGCGGGCAGCGATGACGAGGCGCGCGCGCGCAACCGCCGCATTGAGCTGAAGCTCACCGAGCGATGAGCCCCTTGCGATGAGCGAGACGCGCGCGCCCCTGCTGATCGGCTTCGACTGGAGCCATATGCCCGAGATGACGCATCTGTGGGTCGAGGCCTGGCAGGAGGCGCTGCCGGAAATCGACTTCGAGGCCCGGCGCGGCTGGCTCTGCCATCGAATCGGCACGCTGATCGACGAAGGGGCGGAAATCGACCTCGCCCAGGCGGAAGGGGAGGGCGGCGCGCCAGGGGCGCTGCTTGGGTTCGTGTCCGTCAATCCCCGCACCGGCTATGTCGACCAGTTGGTGGTGCATCCCAACCATTGGGGCGCGGGGGTGGCCAGCCGGCTGATCGCCGCCGCCGCCGCCCGCTCGCCGCGCCATCTCGTGCTCGACGTGAACGAGCAGAACGAGCGGGCCGTGCGCTTTTACGAAAAGGCGGGGTTCGTTGTGACCGGCCACGGGGTCAACCCCACCTCCGGCCGCCCGACGCTGCGGATGGAGCGCCGGGGCGGCTGAGGCGCGCCGCCGCTGGCCAGCCGGCCTGTAGCAGGCCCGCATCAGCGCGCGGCGTTCACCGGTGGTGTGGCGGTGACGCGCCAGACGGTATTTCCGGCATCGTCGGCAATTAGCAGGGCGCCTGTCGCGTCCACCGCGACACCGACCGGCCGGCCGCGGGCCTGACCTTCCTCATTGAGGAAGCCGGTGACGAAGTCCTCCGCCGGGCCGCTCGGGCGGCCATCGGCGAAGGGAACGAAGATCACCTTGTAGCCGCTGAATTCATCCCGGTTCCAACTGCCGTGCAGACCGATGAAGGCGCCGCCCTGATAGCGCGGGGCGAAGGCGGTGGCGGTATAGAAATCGAGCCCCAGAGCCGCGACATGCGAGCCGAGCGCATAGTCGGGCACGATGGCGCGCTCGACCAGATCCGGCCGTTCCGGCTTCACCCGCGGATCCACATGCTTGCCGTAATAGCTGTAGGGCCAGCCATAGAAGCCGCCGTCCTGGACCGAGGTGAGATAGTCCGGCACCAGATTGGGGCCGAGTTCGTCCCGCTCATTGACCACGGTCCATAGCGCCCCCGTCGTCGGATTGAATGTCAGGCCGTTGGGATTGCGCAGGCCGCTGGCAAAAAGCCGCTGGCGGCCGGTGGCGCGGTCCACCTCGTGGATGGCGGCGCGGTTCTTCTCGGCCTCCATGCCGCGCTCGGCGGCATTGCTGTTCGAGCCGACGCCGACATAGAGCAGGTTGCCGTCCGGGCTGGCGACGAGGCTCTTGGTCCAATGGTGGTTGATCGGCCCGCCGGGCAGGGGCGCCAGCAACTCGCCGGGGGCGGTGATCTGCGTGTCGCCCTCATTGTAGGGATAGCGCATGATGGCATCGGCGTGGGCGACATAGAGATCGCTGCCGACGAGGGCGACGCCAAAGGGCGAATGCAGATTTTCGAGGAACACGGTACGCTCCTCGGGCGTGCCGTCTCCATTGGTGTCGCGCAGCAGGGTGATGCGGTTGCTGTCGCCGCTGCCACCGCCGCCGCCGCCGACCATCTTCTCCACGAAGCCGCGCACCAGGCCCTTGGGGTGACGGACGGGCTTGCCGGCAGGGGCTTGTGCTTCGACGACGAGAATGTCGCCATTGGGCAGGACATAGAGCTCGCGCGGATGCGCGAGGCCGGTGGCCAGCGCCTTGATCGCGTAGCCCTGAGGCACGCTCGGCGTTTCGCCGTCCTTCCAGCCGACGATCTCGGAGATCTTCATGGTGGGGAAGAGGCCGAGCTGCGGTTCGGGCAGCACCGGATTGGGCCCTGTCTGCTGCTCCACGGTGATGCCGTCCTGTGCCGGCGCGGGCAGGGTGAAGGAGAGGAGGCCGAAGGCGGCCGCGACGCAGGGGGCGAGCGAGGTTTTCCAACGGTTCATCGGATGGAACCTCCAATGCGGGGACGGGCGACAAGGCCATAGGCCGCGACAGCGGCGGCGAGGAAGGCGAGCACGGTCAGGGCCGAAAGCGCGAGGCCCCACGGCACAACGGAGGACCAGCCATCGCGGCTGTGCACCAGCATGTTGAAGGTCGCCAGAACCATGGCGGCGAGATAGGCGAGCACATAGACCGCCATGCCCGCGCTGGCGCGCAGCACGGGCCGCATCAGCAGCTCGACGAGGCCGGCTATGGCGACCAGCCACGCCAGGATGGCGCCGGCGCTGACCAGCCAGGCCGAGAAATCCGCCCACATGGTGTTGACGGTGGCCCAATAGGTCAGATCGGTCAGCAGCCCGGCGGTGAGGCAGGTTGCCGGAACGAGCATGAGGAAGGGGTGGAGCGGCGGCGCGACGATGCGCGTCGTCGATGCCTCTAAAACGGCCATGTGCGGTCTCCCGTGCCGAGGACGGTGCGCCGTGGCGGTGGGCGGTGCCAATTGCGGCACGCCGAATGCCGCCCTGCCACGGGCTGCGTGTCCGAGGTCAATGCAGGAGCCGCAGGATGGTTCAGATCGGAGACCGGAAACCCGCCGGAAGGGGTCGAGGGCGGCGAGCCCCGGACCCCGCGGCCTCAGCCGCCAGCCGTCGCCTCGCCGAATTGCAGTGCCGCGAGGCGCGCATAGAGCCCGCCGCGCCCGACGAGGCTGGCATGGGTGCCTTCCTCGACGATGCGCCCGCCTTCCATGACGAGAATGCGGTCGGCGGAGAGAACCGTTGCCAGCCGATGGGCGATGACGAGTGTGGTGCGGCCCTGCATGGAACGGTCCAGCGCCTGCTGCACCAGCGTCTCGCTTTCGGCGTCGAGCGCCGAGGTGGCCTCGTCCAGCAGCAGGATCGGCGCCTGCCGCAGAATGGCGCGGGCAATGGCGAGGCGCTGGCGCTGGCCGCCGGAAAGCGTGACGCCGCGCTCGCCGACCGGGGTTTCCCAGCCTTCGGGCAGGCGGGCGACGAATTCGTCGGCACGGGCCAGCCGGCCGGCTTCCTCCACTTCCGCATCGGTGGCGCCGGGGCGGCCGAGGCGGATGTTCTCGCGGATCGAGGTGGCGAAGATGGCAACATCCTGCGGCACCAGCGCGATGCGTGCGCGCACCGCCTCCGGGTCGGCCTCGGCAATGTCGACGCCATCGACCAGCACCCGGCCGGCGACGGGATCGTAGAAGCGCAGCAGTAACTGGAACAGCGTGCTCTTGCCCGCTCCGGAGGGGCCGACCACCGCCACCCGCTCGCCCGGCGTCACCGCGAAGCTCACGCCCGAGAGTGCCGGCAGGTCCGGCCGTGCGGGATAGGCGAAGGCGACATTCTCGAAGGCGACGGCGCCGCGCGCCGGCTCGGGCAGGGCAATGGGCGTGGAGGGGGGCGCCACTTTCGGCTTCTCCGCCAGCAATTCCGCGATGCGCTCGGTGGCGCCCGCAGCCTGCGAAATCTCGCCCCACACCTCGCCGAGCTGGCCGAGCCCGCTCGCCGCCAGCACGGCGTAGAGCACGAACTGGCCAAGCGTGCCGGCGCTCATCTCACCGGCGAGAACGGCGTTGGCGCCGGCCCACAAGATGCCGACCACGCTGGCGAAGACGAGGAAGATGCCGACGCCGGTGAGAAAGGCGCGTGCCCGCACGGCGTTGCGGGCGGCGCCGAAGGCGTGCTCGACCTCGCCGCTGAACAGGCGCGCGGCGGCGCCCTCGGCCGTGTTGGCCTGAAGGCTGCGCACCGAGCCGATGGCTTCGGCGGCATAGGCCGAGGCTTCCGCCAGCGTGTCCTGCGCCCCGCGGGAGCGTTTGCGCACGCCGCGCCCGGCGCCGATCAGCAGCGCGACGATGACCGGAATCGCCACCAGCAGCGTCGCCGCCAGCCAGGGGCTGGTGATGACCATCATGATGGTGGCGCCGATGAACAGTAGAATGTTGCGCAGGGCGATGGAGGCCGAGGCGCCGACCGTCGACTTGATTTGCGTGGTGTCGGCGGTGAGGCGCGAGATCAATTCGCCCGACTTGGCGCTGTCATAGAACGCGCCGTCGAGGGTGAGCAGATGGGCGAAGACTTCCGAGCGCAGATCGGCGACGATCCGCTCGCCAAGCGTCATGACGAGATAATAGCGCGCCGCCGAGGCCAGCGAGAGCACCGCCACCACGCCGATCATGACCGCGAAATAGCGGTCGATGAAGCCGGCATGGCTTTCGTCGAAGCCGAAATCGATCATCCGCCGCACCGCGATCGGCACCACCAGCGTCGCGATGGCGGCGACCAGCAGGGCGGTGAGCGCCGCCAGAGCCCGGCCGCGATAGCGCATGAGATGCGGCCACAGCGCCATTAGCGGCTTGAGGCGCGGGCGGCGCGTGGCCGGCTTTTCCGGCAGGGCCGGCGCGGAGGCTTCGGTGGACGCGGCATTTGAAGGCTTGGAGGCGGCTTGTGTCACAGGCATGTCTCGGTTATAGAGCCGCTCGGATTTCCGGCAGGATCGTTTTGTAGATCGCCGCATGGCTCCCGCGAGGGGCCGGCCTGCGGCGGCTGAGGATGCTACCCATGAAGAGCGACATCCATCCCGACTACCACTTCGTCAAGGTGGTGATGACGGACGGCACCGAGTACACGACCCGGACGACTTGGGGCAAGGAGGGCGATGTCCTCCAGCTCGATATCGACCCGACCTCGCACCCGGCCTGGACCGGCGGCTCCGGCCAGCTGCTCGACCGCGCGGGCCGCGTGTCCAAGTTCCAGAAGAAGTTCGCGGGCTTCCTCAAGGCCTGATCGGCCGGGGAGTGGCGTCCATCCGGACGCCGCGCGACGCAACGACATCAACCCTCGCGCCGGGCACGGCCTGGCGCGAGGGTTTTCGTTTGCCTTGGTTTTGACGGAGGCGTCCGTGCGCCGCACGCGATGTCAGCGACGCTCGAAGGCGCGGCGCAGCCGGCCGATTTGCCCGGCGACGACATTCGGTCGCAGGGCGGCGACATCCGCCGCCGATGGCGCGGCGAGGGCGGCGTCGAGCTGCGCGATCCGCCGCTGAAGCTCGAAGCTGCGGGCGATCAGCCCGGTCAGCGGCTCCGGCAGCAGCGCTTCGGCGTCCATGTCCCGCAGGGGGCCTTCTATGTCGATCTTTGCCGCCTCGCGGCGGGCGGTCGCCTCCGCCATTTCGCCTTCCGCCACGGCGCGGCGCAGCAGCAGCCAGGAGGCGAGCTGCATCAGCCGTGTGGACAGCCGCATGCTCTGCTGCACATAGGCGGCAAGGCGCCCGCGCGAGAGTGCGGCGCTGGCCGCGCGGCCTTCGCCGTCGAGATAGGCGGCGGTTTCCTCGACCAGCGCCATGCCTTCCTGAAACAGCGCGAAGAAGGCGGGGGAGGCGAGGCGACGCTCGGCAAAGCGGATCATCTCCGCCGACGCGGCCGCGCTCCGCGCGTCCCGTCCCGCCTCCGGCGCGCCATCTCTGTCCGAATCTTCGCGGAAGCTGCCCATCGCGGCGAAACCCTCAACGACGCCCGGCGGCGTCTGACACCGCTGTCTGTCGCGCAGCCGTGCTGCGCTGTCCAGCAGGCGTGGATGGATTCGCGTTCGGTCCGATGGCGGCGTGGGATAGCGGGGATGAAAAAAGAGCCGCCCAGGGGGCGGCTCGTAAAGTGGTAGACAGGGATGCGTCAAACAGAGTGGACAGAGGCCACTCGCGGTCAAAAAGGACCGGCCCCAGTAATAGGTCGGAAACCTTAATCGGGGGTTAAGGCCTCAGCGCTTGAACACGTTCTCGGCGGCGAGCCGGGAGGCGCGCTTGGCCTCCAGCGCCCGTTTCAGCCGCTCGATTTCGGCGGCGAGCTGAACGATGCGCTCCTCGATCTCGGTCTCGGAGAGGGCGGAAATCTCGGCGCCGACCATGTGGGTCGCGGGCTTCGCTGCCGGGGCCGCCGAGGGAAAAAGGTCATCGTCGATCGCCATCGCTCTGCTCCTGTTCGTCGCCCGGCACATGCCGCGAACTTAGCCGCCCCCGTGCGCGGTTGCCAGCACTGGCGGCTTGACCTAGGACGGACGGAACATTCGAACAGGATGAGGACGACGCCGTGACCGAGCTGCCCGCCACCATGACCGCCATCGGCCTGCCCACGCCGGGCGGACCGGAAGCCCTGGTTCCCGTGGAGCGGCCGGTGCCGGTCCCGGGCGCAGGCGAAATCCTGGTCAAGGTCGCGGCCGCCGGCGTCAATCGCCCGGATGTGATGCAGCGCAAGGGCCTGTACCCGCCGCCGCCCGGCGCGCCGGACATTCCCGGCCTCGAAATCGCCGGCGAGGTGGTGGCGCTCGGCGAGGGCGTCACGCGCTGGAAGCTCGGCGACATGGTATGTGCGCTGGTCTCCGGCGGTGGTTATGCGCAGTATTGTCTGGCGGATGAGGGCTCTGCTCTGCCGGTGCCGGCCGGCCTTTCCATGGTCGAGGCGGCGGCGCTGCCGGAGACCTTCTTCACCGTCTGGACCAATGTGTTCGACCTCGCCGGGCTGAAGGAGGGCGAGCGCTTTCTCGTCCATGGCGGCACGTCCGGTATCGGTACGACGGCGATCCAGCTGGCCAGGGCCTTTGGGGCCACCGTGTTCACCACCGCCGGCAGCGCCGAGAAATGCGAGGTCTGCCGCCAGCTCGGCGCCGATGTCGCCATCGACTACAAGACGGAGGACTTCGTCGCCGTGGTGAAGGAGAAGACCGGCGGCAAGGGCGTCAACGTCATTCTCGACATGGTGGGCGGCTCCTACATTGCCCGCAATTACGAGGCGGCCGCGCCGCAGGCCCGGCTGGTGCAAATCGCCTTCATGGAAGGCTCCAAGGTGCAGATCGACTTCATGCGGCTGATGCTCAAGCGCCTGTCGCATATGGGTTCCACCCTGCGCTCGCGGCCCAAGGCGGAGAAGGCTGCGATCGCCGCGTCGCTGGTCGAGAAGGTCTGGCCGCTGATCGAGGCCGGGAAGGTCAAGCCTGTCATGGACCAGAGCTTCCCGCTGGAAAAGGCCAGCGAGGCTCATGCCCGGATGGAGAGCAGTGCCCATATCGGCAAGATCATGCTCACCGTGGGGTGAGGCTTCGCCCGTCTTCCCGGACGGGCGGATGGCCGAGCCGGGAACGGTTCCGGTGTTTCGAGCGCTCCCGGCTCGACGCGTCGTGTCGGCCGGGATGACGCTGTGCGATCACCGAAAGCTGTTCAGCCCCCGTCATCCCCCTCTGGCAATTTTCCCTGCGGCGTCCTAGATTTGTCATGCGGGGCTGCGGGGTTCGTCAGGAGCACATATTTCCGGGGCCTTATCGATCTCAAAGGGAGCTGTCCCTGACCTTGCCCCTGGGCTTGGACACACGGCGCCCACCTACGTTGTAGGTTCCCGGGATCGAGCCTCCAACGGCCATCGTGGCTCCGCACTCATCGCATCATGCCGCTTGTGACAGACGCCCAACTCGACAAGGCCAACCTCCGCACCGTGGCGCTCGCCCGGCGGGCGGCGCTTGAGCCTGCCGCGCGCGCGGCGGCGGCCGAGGCGGCCGCTGCCCATGCCATGGAATGGCTCGGCGCGGTGCGGGGCGAAGTCGTCTCCGTGTTCGCGTCCATCGGCGGCGAGATCGATACCGATCCGCTGGTGCGCCGGCTGCGAGAGGCCGGCGCGTGCATCGCCTTGCCGATCGTGCTGGAAATCGGCAAGCCGCTGCTGTTCCGGCTGTGGGAGGCGGGGGTCGGTCTGGTTCCCTCCGCCGGTCCCGGCCGCATGGCCATTCCCGCTCCGCCGGTGGACGCGCCCGCCGTCTCGCCCGATGTGCTTGTCGTGCCGCTCGCCGGCTTCGATGCGCGCGGCAACCGGCTCGGCTATGGCGCCGGCTTCTACGATCGCACGCTCAGCGTGCTGCGCCACGCCAAGCGCATCGAGGCGCTCGGCTACGCCTTCGCGGTGCAGGAATTGCCCGCCGTGCCGGCAGAGGCGCATGATGAGCGCCTCGACGCCATCGCCACCGATGCCGGCGTGGTCCGCCCGGCCGAGGAGTGACGCATGCGCCTTCTTTTCCTCGGTGACGTGGTCGGGCGTCCCGGCCGCCAGGTCGTGCTGGAGCACCTGCCGCGCCTGCGTCGCCAATGGGCGCTCGATTTCGTCGTCGTGAACGGCGAGAACGCCGCCGGCGGCTTCGGCATTACCGAGGCGATCTATGAGGAATTCCTGGAGGCCGGCGCCGACGCGGTCACGCTCGGCAACCACGCCTTCGACCAGCGGGAAGCGCTGGTATTCATCGAGCGAGCGCCGCGCCTCGTCCGCCCCGCCAATTATCCGCCTGGTACGCCCGGACGCGGGGCGGCGCTGATCGAGGCGAATAATGGCGCCCAGGTGCTCGTGGTCAACATGATGGGCCGCGCCTTCATGGAGCCGCTGGACGACCCCTTCGCCGCCATCGACCGCGAGCTCGACGCTGCCCCGCTGGGACTGGTGGCGGATGCGACCATCGTCGATTTCCACGCCGAAACCACCAGCGAGAAGCAGGCCTTCGGCCATTGGTGCGACGGAAGGGCGAGCCTCGTCATCGGCACCCACACCCATGTGCCGACCGCCGACCACCGCATCCTGCCCGGCGGCACCGCCTACATGACCGATGTCGGCATGTGCGGCTGCTATGACGGGGTGATCGGCATGGACAAGGAGGAGCCGCTGCGCCGCTTCACCCGCAAGATCGGCTCGTCGCGCTTCGAGCCGGCGGCCGGGCCGGGCACACTGTCGGGGTTCGCCGTGGAGACGGATGGCAGCGGGCACGCCGTCGCCGTGGCGCCGGTGCGGCTCGGTGGCAACCTGAGCGAGGCAGTGCCGCACTTCTGGTAGGGTGCCGCTTTACGCGCGCCCGCCCTCTCGCCTATAAGCCGCGCACCTTTTCTTTCAGGCATTCGACACGGCCGGGCCACGGGCCCGCCCGGTGTGACGTGGAGGCGGCCATGGCCGGGCATTCGCAATTCAAGAACATCATGCACCGCAAGGGCAAGCAGGACGCGGTGCGTTCCAAGCTGTTCTCCAAGCTGGCGCGTGAAATCACTGTCGCGGCCAAGCTCGGCATGCCCGACCCGGCGATGAACCCGCGCCTGCGCGCCGCCGTGCTGGCGGCCCGCGCGGAAAACATGCCCAAGGACAATATCGACCGCGCGATCAAGAAGGCGCTGGGCGGCGATTCCGAGAACTATGACGAGATCCGCTATGAGGGCTACGGCCCCGGCGGCGTCGCTGTCATCGTCGAGGCGCTGACCGACAACCGCAACCGCACCGCCTCGGAAGTGCGCTCCTACTTCACCAAGTCCGGCGGGGCGCTGGCCGAGACCGGCGCCGTCTCCTTCATGTTCGACCGCATCGGCACGGTGGAGTTCGACGCCGCCAAGGCCTCGGCCGACGCCATGCTGGAAGCCGCCATCGAGGCCGGCGCGGATGACGTGACTTCGGACGAGAACGGCCATGAGGTGGTCTGCTCGGTGGAGAACCTGCACGAGGTCGCCCGGGCGCTGGAAGCCAAGTTCGGCGAGCCGCGCAAATCCGGCCTCGTCTGGCGGCCGCAGAACACCGTGGCGGTGGACGATGAAGTGGCGGAAAAGCTGATCCGCCTCGTCGACAATCTCAACGACAATGACGACGTGCAGAACGTCTACGCCAATTTTGAGCTGTCCGACGCCTTCATGGCGAAGATGGGCGGCTGATCCGCGGCGCGCCGCTACCGCCCGATCAGCGTGTCGAACAGCGGCAGGCTGAGCAGGGCGGCGGCGGCGATGACCAAATAGGCGGCGACGCGGTAGTGCCGATCGGAGGCCCCGCGAAAGGCGCGTGCGCCGGCATAGAGCCCGAGCGCATAGGCCGGCCCGAGAAGCAGGGTCAGCCTCCCGACCTCGGCGGTGAACATGCCGTTGAGCGCGTAGGAAGACCCGGTCGCCAGAGTCACCAGCGCGAAGAAGCCGAACAGGTTCGCCCGCACCAGCACTGAAGGCTGGCCGCTGCCGAGCCAGTACACCACCACGGCAGGCCCGGACATCTGTGCCGCGCCGCCGCAGAAGCCGGCGACCGCGCCGATGCCCAGCGTGACGGGCAGCGTGTGCTGGCCGGTGTGGCGCCAGCCCGAGGCCAGCAGCGCCAGCAGCCCCAGCCCGAGAAAGGCGAGCGCCCAGCGCACCACCAGCGGGTCCGTATGCTGCAATACCCACACGCCGGCCGGAACCGCCACCACGGCGCCCACCGCCAACGGGGCGACCTGCCGCCAGACACAGGCCCGCAATGCCGGAACGACAAAGGGCAGCGTCATCAGCGTATCGATGAGCAGGAGCGAGGGCACCGCCACGCGCGGGCCATAGGCGGCACTGACCAGCGGCACGAAGATGAGGGCTCCGCCGAAGCCCGAGAAGCCGCGCGTCGCGCCGGCAATGAGCGCGGTGAGGAAGGCCCAGGCCAGGGCGGGATCGAGGACCATGAACGAACCGGGGGAAGGCGCACGCCGCCGGGGCCTGCGCGCGTAGAGCTAGCCCTCCGCCGGAGACGCGTCAACACGATCGGTGATCGAACCGCCACATCCATCAGCTTTCGCGAACGTGCCTATTCGCAAAACGCGTTTGCGAAGACGGGTCGCGCGCGCCACATTTCGGCTAACGCTCATCCCGGCCGCGCCGGGAACCCCTTCTTTGCGCCGCTTGGCGGCGGGATTTCGCTTATGAACACGTCTGTCTCAACGGCCGCGCCGGGCGGCGCGGCGGTGCCGTCGCTTTCCGACCGCTTGATCGGCGCCGGCTGCGCGCTGCTGGCCATCGCCATCTGGGGCGGCTGGATTGTCTCCACCCGCCACGCCGTGCACGGGCATCTGCCCCCGGCGACCATTGGCTGGCTGCGCTTCATCGTGCCGGCGGTGGTGCTCGCTCCCGCCTGGTGGCGCATCGGCCTGTGGCCGAAGCGGGGCTTGCGTCCCTTCCTGCTCTGTTTCCTTGGCGCCGGTGCGTTCTTCTTCCTCGACGTGGCGACGGCGATGCGCTTCGTGCCGGCGGCGGATGTCGGGCCGCTCTTGCCCGGCACCATGCCGTTGATCGTTGCCTCTATCTCCGTGCTGGTGTTCCGCGAGAAGCTCGGCACCGCGCGGGCGATCGGCTTCGCCGCCATCGCGCTCGGCGTGCTCACCCTCGGCGGGCGGGGTCTCATCTACCCGCAGGACGGCGCCTGGCGCGGCCATGCGCTGCTGCTGGCCGGCGCGACGATGTGGGCCGGCTACACGCTGGCCTTTCGCCGTACCGGGCTGAAGGCGACGGAGACGGTGGGGCTGGTCGGGCTGTGGTCGGCCGTCATCCTCACGCCTTACGGGCTCCCTGGTGTGATCGACGCCGTCTCCAGCGGCTATGGCCGCGAAATCCTGATCCAGCTCCTGATCCAGGGGCTGCTGTCCGGGGTCGTCGCCCTGGTGGCGTTCGGCATCGCCATCGAGCGTCTGGGCTCCTCCCGCGCCGCCGCCTTCACCGGGCTGGTGCCGGCGCTGGCGGCGGTGATCGCGGTGCCGGTGCTGGGCGAACATCCCGACACGGCGGCGATCATCGGCGTGGTGGCGACCGGGGTCGGGGTGACGCTGGCGAGCGGGGCGTTCAGCGGCAGGCGCTGAGGCCATACGCGTTAACGGCGCGTTCACCCTGAGCGAGGATCCGCGGTGTCCCGGACGCCGCGCGCACCGTCTCCCCTAGGCGTTCGTCCTTTGTTCGGCTACGCCCTAGGGTATGGTGCCGTCGCCGATTCGCATTCTCGGACTCGATCCGGGCCTCCGCCGCACCGGCTGGGGGGTGATCGAGGCTGCCGGCACGCGGCTGAGCTTCATTGCCTGCGGCACGGTGATGCCGCCGGAGGAGGGGGGGCTCGCCGAGCGGTTGGCCTGTCTCCACACCGAGTTGATGCAGGTTCTGCGTGCCTACGCCCCCGATGAGGCGGCGGTGGAAGAAACCTTCGTCAACGTCAACCCGGCCTCCACGCTCAAGCTCGGCCAGGCGCGCGGCGTGGTGATGCTGACCCCGGCGCTGGCCGGGGTGCCGGTGTCGGAATATGCGGCCTTGCTGGTGAAGAAGACCGTGGTCGGCGCCGGCCGGGCGGAGAAGGCGCAGATTCGGCTGATGATGAAGATTTTGCTGCCTCAGGCGGATTTCACCACCGATGACGCGGCGGATGCGCTTGCGGTGGCGGTAACGCATGCGCAGCATCGGGGCATGGCGGCGATGAAGGCGCAGATGGCGGCAAAGGTGCCGGCAAAACTCACGGCAAAGGCGGCGGCGCGATGATCGGCAAGCTCAAGGGCCTCGTCGACAGCTATGGCGACGATCATGTGATCCTCGACGTGCAGGGCGTGGGCTATCTCGTCCACTGTTCGGGACGCACGCTGCAGGCGTTGCCCAAGGCCGGCGAGGCGGCGGCGCTGTTTATCGAAACCTTCGTGCGCGAGGACATGATCCGGCTCTACGGCTTCGCGACGCTGGCGGAGAAAAGCTGGTTCCTCCTGCTGCAGAATGTGCAGGGCGTCGGCTCCAAAGTGGCGCTCAACGTGCTCTCCACCCTCTCGCCCGCCGAGCTCGCAAACGCGGTGGCACTCGGCGACAAGGTCACGGTGGCACGCGCCAATGGCGTCGGCCCCAAGGTCGCTGCGCGTATCGTCGCCGAATTGAAGGACAAGGCGCCGGGCTTTTCCAGCGTCGATCCGGCGGTGGCGGGGCTCGCGGCGCAGATCGAGGAGCGGCAGGCGCCCGGTCCGGTGGCGGATGCGGTCTCGGCGCTGGTCAATCTCGGCTATGCGCAGCTGCAGGCGAGCGCAGCCATCGCGGCGGCCCTGCGCGAGGCCGGCGAGGGCGCCGATGCCGCCAAGCTGATCCGGCTCGGCCTGAAGGAACTGGCGCGATGATGCTGCGCTTCATCACCGCGCGCGAGCCGGGGAAGCGCCAACCCTGGCCGTGGTCGGCCCGCATTCCGGCGATGATCTTCGCCTATGGCGGGGCGATTCTCGCCGTGCTCACCATCGAGCGGCTGATGCACAGTGCGGCTTCCGCGAACTATGCCGCGATCGCGGTGGTGCCCGGTGGGGCGGTGGCCGGGATCTGTGCCTTTGCGCTGTCTTTCCGGCCTCGCCACCCGCTCTTCGTGCTGGCGGCCGTGGTGGTGGTGGCGCTGCTGCCGCTCGGCGTCATCGCGGTGTCCTATGATTTCGGCGCGTTTCGGGAGTTGTTCGAGCGGCGGGCGGTGCTGCTGGCCCCGATCCTCGCGGCGACGGTGGTGCTTGTCACCGGCGTGCTGATGGCGGGCGGCGTCTTTCCCGCGCGTGAACGGGAGAGGGCGGAATGAACGCCAAACGCCTCGTCGCCCCCGACAAACGCGAGGAAGACCTCGCGGAGGCCTCGCTGCGGCCGCAGAACCTTGCGGAATTCGTTGGGCAGGAGCAGGCGCGCGCCAATCTCGACATCTTCATCAAGGCGGCGAAGGCGCGCGGCGAGGCGCTGGACCATGTGCTGTTCGTCGGTCCGCCGGGGCTGGGCAAGACCACGCTGGCGCAGATCGTGGCGCGCGAGCTCGGCGTGGGCTTCCGCTCCACCTCCGGGCCTGTCATCGCCAAGGCCGGGGACCTCGCGGCACTGCTGACCAATCTCGAAGAACGCGACGTGCTGTTCATCGACGAGATTCACCGGCTCAACCCGGCGGTGGAGGAAATCCTCTATCCCGCCATGGAGGATTATGAACTCGACCTCATCATCGGCGAGGGGCCGGCGGCGCGCTCGGTGAAGATCTCGCTGTCGAAATTCACCCTGGTGGGCGCGACGACCCGCTCGGGCCTGCTGACCACGCCGCTGCGCGACCGCTTCGGCATTCCCATCCGGCTGAACTTCTACACGGTGGACGAGCTGGAACTGGTGGTGACACGCGGCGCGCGGGTGATGGGCATTCCCATCGCCCGGGACGGCGCGCGCGAAATCGCCCGCCGGGCGCGGGGCACGCCGCGCATCGCCGGGCGGCTGCTGCGCCGGGTGCGCGATTTCACGCTGGTAGCCGGCAAGGAGATCATCGACCGCGCCGCCGCCGACCATGCGCTGCTGGCGCTTGAGGTGGATGGGCTCGGCCTCGACCAGATGGACCGGCGCTACCTCACCGTGGTGGCGATGAATTATGGCGGCGGGCCGGTGGGGGTGGAGACCATCGCCGCCGCCCTTTCCGAGCCGCGCGACGCCATCGAGGAGATCATCGAGCCCTATCTGGTGCAGCAGGGCTTTCTCCAGCGCACCCCGCGCGGGCGGGTGCTGACCGCGCACGCCTTCAAGCATCTCGGCCTCACCGCGCCGTCGAGCGTCAACCAGATGCCGCTGTTCGACGAGGGCGCGGATTAACCCCGTGCGCGCCCGGCCATCGACGCGACCCCTGGCGTGATGTAAGTCCCCTTCACATGAGCTGGTCCCGGAATGGCGGAGAATCGCGCGGCTACCATCACGGCAACCTTCGGGAAGCCCTGATGAAGGCGGCGCTCGAGCTGATTGGCGAAAAGGGCACCGCCGGCGCCACTTTCGCCGAGGCGGCGCGCCGCGCCGGCGTCTCGCCGGCGGCGCCCTACCGGCATTTCCGCGACCGCGACGACCTCCTTGCGGCGGTGGCGGCCGATGGTTTCGAGCGCTTCACCAAGGCGCTGGAGGCCGGCTGGAACGGGGGACGGCCAGCGCCGGCGGAGGCCTATGAGCGGCTCGGCCGCGCCTATCTCGCCTTTGCCCGCGAGCATCCGGCCGACTATGTCGCGATGTTCGAATCCGGCCTGCGCAACGAGGCCTATCCGGCACTCGATCAGGCCGGCCAAAGGGCGTTCGGCGTGCTGCGCGAAGCTGCGGACACGCTGGTCGCCTCCATGCCGGCCGGGGATCGCCCGCCCGCTTTGATGGTGGCGTTGCACACCTGGGCGCTGGCGCATGGCGTCGCCTCGCTGTTTGGCCGCGCCGACGGCGCCCGCCGCAAGCTGCCGATGGCGCCGGACGACCTGCTGGAGGCCGCGTTCCTGATCTATCTCAAGGGGCTCGGCGCGGGCGGCTAGTGGCCAGCGTTCAGTTGTCCGCCGTCAGGTTGACTTCGATGGCGGCACCGGCGCCGCGGCAGAACAGCAGGATATCGTCGGGCTTATTCTCCGGCGTCAGGATCACCGGACGCTGCGCGCGTTCCGCCAGCCACAGCATGAACCCGCCGAGCGCCTGCCAGTCCTCCGGCTCGCAGACATCGGCCGGGTCGATATCAAACTCGATGTCGTCGCTGCGGAAAAAGTGAAGGTTGACCGCCACATTGCCGGCATTCCACCGCAGACTGGGGCTTGCGCGCTTCCAGACGGCGAACACATCTTCGATGCGGTCGGGCATAAGGGCCGGCTCGCCATCGGTTTCGAAAATGGCGGGCGGGTCGAGCGTGCGCAGGCCGTCGATCACGGTCTGCCAGCCCTCCGGGCCTGCATCGAGCACATAGAGGTCGCGCAGTCGGCCATCGGGCTCGAAGAGCGGGGCGACTTCGGTCCAGTCGGGAATCAATGCGGTCATCGAAGCAGTCCTTTGCTTTTCAATCCCGCAGACCGCGCCCATTGACAAGCGGGGAGCGGATTTCTATCTATGTAAATGTGATTAACATTAACCCGAGCGGGCATGGAGCCCGCGGCGGTTCTACCCAGGAGCGGTACGCCCATGGAGCTCGCACAGAAGCTCGACAATTACGGCAAGCCGGCCTGGATCGCGCTCACGGTACTGGGCTTCATGGCCTGGTGGCCTCTGGGTCTTGCGGTCCTGGCCTTCACGATAGGGAGTGGACGGATGTTTTGTGGTGGCAAGCGCGGCTTCGGCCGCTGGCAGGAAGAGGGCGCGGAAGCCATGCGCAATTTCGGCAGCCGGTTCGGCGGCGGCTTCCCCTCCAGCGGCAATCGCGCCTTTGACGAATACCGTCAGGAGACGCTGCGTCGGCTGGAAGAGGAACAGAAGGACTTCCGTTCCTTCCTCGACCGTCTGCGCCAGGCCAAGGACAAGGCGGAGTTCGACCAGTTCATGGCCGACCGCCGCAACCGCCCGGCCGCGCCGACGGCCCCAGTCGGCGAGGGGCAGGGCTGAGCCTTCCGCTCTGATCGCCGTCGCTTTGGCCTGAAGTGGGGCGGTTCGCTTCCCCCGGCGGAAACACCCCTCTGAAAGACCGGACGCCGCGCCCCTGCACGCAGGAGGCGCGGCGTCATTTTGTGCAACCTCGGTTCTTTTCAGCCCGCTCCGTTATGATATGATGGAGGTATCATGCTGCGCGGGCGGAGGGTGCGATGTGGTTTCTTGATCGCCATAGATCGATTCTTATTTTTCTTATTCTTCTTCTTGGTATTGCATGGTTTTTTCTTCTTGGTCTTGGTATCTATGGAGCTTTAGCAGCAGAGCTTAATGAAAAGCTTGATTACCTAAGATTTGCAATTGGCATTTCGACATTTGGCGTCACAATATATGCGTTATATTATAGTTCAGTTAGTTCATCATACCTCAGATCAGCGTTCGGTCTGGGTCTATGGCGTGGATATTCAAGAAATTTCCTTGATCGTGTAGTGAGGAGTTTCCAGGATCAGGGGGAGCGGCCCCCATTTTTTGTCCTTGCGTCTCCATCCTACTCGGTTATCGGAAGCCTCGATTTTCCAGCTTTTCTGGAGACACATCTGCCAGCCGCCCTCGAATCTCGAGGCTATAAGATAGAGTCCCTTTACGGAAACGAAATCGGCAAGCCTGCCTCTTATCGGCAGGCATTCCGTATCGCCCGAAAAGATAGAACGGATTGGAAATTTCTCGATCGTGTTCTTTTCTTCGATTTTCCTACTACTCTGATTTCCTTTGAAGGGGCTGCAGACGCTCTTGCGAAACAAAAGAAAAAACCTCTCGACAGTGACGGAAAGTCAAAAGAATTCGAGAAAATGAAAGAAGATTTCTTCAGCGCGGGTGCTCAGTGGGCAGAGCATGTTGGAACAAGTATATTTCCGATTGATATGCCCAACAACGATGTCGCCCTGTTTGCAAAGGTGCTCACGCGCAAGCTCGAAGACGCGTCCGATGGCATTGGACTCGCGTATGGATCCGTCCGAACTATCGTACCCTGACCGCATCCCCTTTGTTCACAAGAGCCGCGCCCTCGTTTATGAGGGCGCCATGAACGAGCGCCCCGATCCCTTCTCTCCCGAAACCCTCAAGGCCGACCCTTTCCTGCATCTTGCCGGCAGGCTGGTGCCGGGGGGGCATGTGCTGCCCGTGCGGGTCTATTACGAGGACACGGATTTCTCCGGCATCGTCTACCACGCCAACTACCTTAAATTCATGGAACGCGCCCGTTCCGACCATCTGCGCCTGATCGGCGTGGTGCAGGGCGAACTGTTCGGCGAGGCGCTGGCCGAGGCGCCGGGCTTCGCCTTCGTGGTGCGCTCGATGGAGCTGCAATTCGTCCGCCCCGCCCGCATTGACGACGTGCTGGAAGTCCACACCAGCCCGGTCGAAGTCGCCGGCGCCTCCATCACCCTCGCCCAGAAGGTCAAGCGCGGCGAGGAACTGCTGGTCGAGGGCAAGGTGAAAGTGGCCTTCGTCGCCCAGGGCCGCGCCCGCCGCATTCCCGATGCGTTGCGCGCCGCCATGAAGCTGGCGCTGGAACAGGCCCCGCAGCTCTGACGCGCGCCCGGTAGCAAAACACCCTTTTCGCTGTTGCGATGCGGCAACGCTAACGCGGTATTAACCCTAATGCGGTGTTGTACCGCGCGGCTGTGGACGCGTCTCGGCCCTGATCGCCCAAGTTTGGACAGACTCGGTCGGTTGATGGCGAACGCGTTCCCTTAAAGCAGCCATGCAGGGCATTCGCTGCTGTCGGCAGCGGATGCAAGGCGGCGGTGCGACCTTTAACGAGCGGGCAGGATTGGCTTGATGACGCTGAAGAAGCTCTTAATCGCGGTGATGCTGGTTCTTACGGCACCCGCGTCCATAGCCATTGCCCAGAACGCGCCCGCTCCGGTCACCGCCGCGCCGACGGCGCAGGTCGACGGGCAGGCCGTCGCCGCCCCTCCCGGAGCGATGAGCGCGCCCGCCGGCGCCGGCATGGGCAGCGCCGACCTGTCGCTCATCGGCCTTTTCCTCCAGGCACACTTCATTGTGAAGCTGGTGATGTCGGGTCTCGTCCTCGCCTCGGTCTGGGTCTGGGCGATCATCATCGACAAGACGATCCTGTACGGCCGGATGAAGCGGCAGATGGACCGCTTCGAAACCACCTTCTGGTCCGGCCAGAGCCTGGAAGAGCTGTATCGCTCGCTCTCCTCGCGCCCCAACCACGCCATGGCGGCGATCTTCGTCGCGGCGATGCGGGAGTGGAAGCGCTCCTATGAAGGCGGTGCGCGCTCGCTTTCCGGCCTCACCCAGCGGCTCGACAAGGTGATGAACGTCACCATCGCCCGCGAGGTGGAGCGGCTGGAGAGCCGGCTGCTGGTGCTGGCCACCGTCGGCTCGGCCGGCCCGTTCATCGGCCTGTTCGGCACGGTGTGGGGCATCATGACCAGCTTCCAGTCGATCGCCGCTTCGAAGAACACCAGCCTCGCCGTGGTGGCGCCGGGCATCGCCGAAGCCCTGTTCGCGACGGCAATCGGCCTCATCGCCGCCATCCCCGCGACGATTTTCTATAACAAGTTCGTTTCGCAGGTGAACCGGCAGGCGGCGCGGCTGGAGGGCTTCGCCGACGAGTTCTCCGCCATCCTGTCGCGCCAGATCGACGAACGGGGCTGATCGCATGGGCATGTCCGCAGGAGGAGCGGGAGGCGGCTGGCACTCGCGGCGTTCGCGCCGGCGCGGGGGCGGTGCCGTGATGTCCGAAATCAACGTCACGCCGATGGTCGACGTGATGCTGGTTCTGCTCATCATCTTCATGGTCGCCGCGCCCATGCTCACCACGGGCGTGCCGCTCGACCTTCCGCAGACCGAGGCCAAGGCGGTGCCGCAGGAAAGCGCGCCGCTGATCATCAACATCACCAAGGACGGCAAGATCTTCCTGCAGGACACCGAGATCCCGGTCGATGAACTCGTGCCCAAGCTGCAGGCCATCGGCAAGGCCGGCTATGAGGAGCGCATCTTCGTGCGCGCCGACAAGAGCCTCGACTATGGCTCGGTCATGCGCGTGATGGGTCGCCTCTCCGGTGCCGGTTTCAAGCGCGTGGCGCTGGTCTCCGAAGTCGATCAGGGGGGCTGACGCATGAAGGCGGGCTTCCTTTCCTCGACGGTTCTTCACGTCGGCATCATCGGCTTCATGGCGGTCTCCTTCGCGTCACCCTCGCCCTATGAGGTGACGCCGGCCGAATCCATGCCGATCGACATCATCTCCGATTCCGAGATGTCGAAGATGATGGCCGGCAAGAAGGACGCGCCGAAGGAGAACCCGAAGCCCGTCGTCGAGAAGAAGGCCGACACGCCCAAGCAGGCGGAGAACCTTGACTCCAAGGTGTCGGAGAAGCCCGAGGTGAAGGCCGCCAACGAGCCCTCCGCGCCTCCGCCTCCGCCCCCTCCGCCGCCTCAGGCGCAGCCCGCCGAGCCCAAGCCTCCGGCCGCACAGGCCGAATCCAAGCCCGCGCCGCCCCCGCCGCAGGATGCGGAGGCGCTCGCCGCCAAGCCGCCGGAGCCGCCCAAGGACCAGCCCAAGCCGCAGGACCAGGCGCAGGCCACCCCGCCGCCGCCCGCGCCGCCGAAGAAGCCGAAGAACATTCCGCCCAAGGTGGTGCAGGAGCCGGCGCCCGAGCGCGACTTCAACCCGAACCAGATCGCCGCCCTGCTGAACAAGCAGGACCCGCGGCGCATGGCGGCGCTTGGTGACACGATCAACAACACCGCCTCGCTCGGCGCGTCGCAGGGAACGGCGACATCGCTGTCGCAGACCGAGATCGATGCGCTCCGGGCCTATATCGCCCGCTTCTGGAAGCTTCCGGCCGGCGCGGTCGATGCCGCGCAGGTGACGGTGGTATTCAAGATCGTGCTGAGTCCGGACCGCCGGCTGGTGGGGGCGCCGCAGCTGGTTGAGGTGCAGGGCGCCGGCAATCCCTATGCGCCGATCGTGCGGGAAACCGCGCAGCGGGCGCTGTACGAGATCGCCAATCAACAGAACCCGTTCCCGATGCTGCGTGCCGACCGTTACGACACGTGGAAGGAACTGGAGCTGGGGTTCAACCCGGCCATGCTTCATTGATGCCCGTTTTTTTCGAGGTACCCAGAATGTCGCGGCGTTTTTCCCTTGAAGCCCACGGTCTTGTCGGCCGCCGGTCGGTCCTTGTCGGCATGGCGGCGCTCGGCGGCGCCGGGCTTGGCGCCGCCGGACTTGGCGGGGCAATGCTGGGTTCGACGCCGGCCAATGCGGCGGTGCGCCTCGACATCACGTCCGGCACGGTGCAGCCGCTGCCCATCGCCATTACCGATTTCGTCGGCGGCGGCAGCCCGCAGGACATCGAGGCCGGCAAGGGGGTGTCGCAGATCATCTCCGCCGATCTGCGCCGTTCCGGCCTGTTCGCCCCCATCGACCCCGCCGCCTTCGTCGAGAAGATCACCAACCCGGACGCCTCGCCGCGCTTCCAGGACTGGCGCGTCATCAACGCCCAGGCGCTCGTCACCGGCCGCATCACCCGACAGCCGGACGGCCGGGTGAAGGCGGAATTCCGCCTGTGGGACGTGTTCGCCGGCCAGCAGCTGATCGGCCAGCAGTACTTTACCCAGCCGGAGAACTGGCGTCGCGTCGCCCATATCATCGCCGACGCGATCTATGAACGTCTGACCGGCGAGAAGGGCTATTTCGACACCCGGATCGTCTTCGTCGACGAGAGCGGGCCGAAGGAGAAGCGCATCAAGCGCCTCGCCATCATGGACCAGGACGGCGCCAATGTGACCTATCTCACGCGCGGCGACGATCTCGTGCTCACGCCCCGCTTCTCGCCGACAAGCCAGGAAATCACCTATATGAGCTATGGCCGCGGCGAGCCGCGCGTCTATCTGCTCAACATCGAAAACGGCCAGCGCGAAGTCGTCGGCAACTTCCCCAATATGAGCTTCTCGCCGCGCTTCGCCCCGGACGGGCAGCGGGTGATCCTGAGCCTGCAGCAGGGCGCGGATTCAAACATCTTCGTGATGGACCTGCGCTCCAAGGCCACCACGCGGCTCACCGACACGGCGGCCATCGATACCGCGCCGTGCTATTCGCCCGACGGCACGCAGATCTGCTTCGAGAGCGACCGTGGCGGCGGCTCGCAGATCTACCTGATGAATCCCGATGGCTCGAATCAGCGCCGCATCTCCTTCGGCGACGGGCGCTATTCGACGCCGGTGTGGTCGCCGCGCGGCGACGTGATCGCTTTCACCAAGCAGGCGCAGGGCCGCTTCGCCATTGGCCTGATGCGGCCGGATGGCTCGGGCGAGCGCATCCTGACCGAGGGTTACCACAATGAGGGCCCGACTTTCGCGCCGAATGGCCGGGTGATTATGTTCTTCCGCGATGCGGGGGGCGGGGGTGGCCCGCAGCTCTATACGGTCGACATCACCGGCTATAATGAGCAGCGCGTGCCGACGCCCAGCTATGCGTCCGATCCCGCCTGGTCGCCCTTGCGCTCCTGAGCGGGTTCTGTCAGGGAACGATTAACCATAAGCGGCGGTTTAAGGCATGGCCGCGAAATGGACGCAATTCAGCAAGGTTCTGTAAAGCACGACAGAACATTGATTGACGCCAGCAGCCAGTCGGCAGATCAGTCGGGAATTCAGGAGTCAGCGGAATGATCCGTATGTTGCGCCATCTGGGCGGCGCGCGCGTCGCCTTCATCGTCGGTTTCGCGATGCTCGCGGCCGCCTGTGCCAAGAACCCGATGGACGGCGCCGGTCAGGCGCTCGGCTCGGCCCCTCCCGGCAGCCCGCAGGAGTTCATCGTCTCCGTCGGCGACCGCGTGTTCTTCGAGAGCGACCAGACCAGCCTCACCCCGCAGGCGCAGGCCACGCTCGACAAGCAGGCGCAGTGGCTGAACCACTATGCCAAGTACACCTTCACCATCGAAGGCCATGCCGACGAGCGCGGCACGCGCGAATACAACATCGCCCTCGGCGCCCGCCGCGCCCAGAGTGTGCGCGACTACCTCGTCCAGCGCGGCGTTGCGGCGAACCGCATGCGCACCATCTCCTACGGCAAGGAGCGCCCGGTCGCGGTCTGCAACGATATCTCCTGCTGGTCGCAGAACCGCCGCGCAGTCACGGTGCTGAACGCCGCCGGCAGCTGATCGCCGCGTCCGAACCTGTCTTGACCCGGCTCGCCCTGCGGGCCGGGTTTGGCATTTAAGGGACTGGCGATCGACCAAGCGGTGTGCCTGGGTCAAACTTTGGACGTGATCCGCCCCGTATGCTCCAATGGAAAGCCCGCCGCTTCCCGCTGCCGCTCCTCCCGTTCCAGTGCATGGCCATGATGACCGTCCGCTCGCCCCGCCCCGTCGCTCTTCTTCTCGTTGCCGCTCTCGCAGCCTCGTTTTTCCCCCACGGGGCGGCACAGGCGCAGGCGGACAACAATTTCTTCGGCAATCTCTTCAAGCCGCCGGGGCAGGTGCGCGGCGGCAACCAGCCCGCCGAGGCGGTGGAGGAGGCCGACAGTCTCGTCACCCGGATCGACCGGTTGGAGAATCAGCTGCGGCAGATGACCGGCCAGATCGAGCAGTTGCAGTTCCGCAACCAGCAGCTTGAGCAGCAACTGCGGGCGTTGCAGGGCGGCACGGGCGCCGCGGTCGGGGCCGCACCGGCCACCGACCCGGCCCGTCGCGCCGATGTGTTCGACCCGTCGTCGCAGGCAGGCGCGCCAGGTGCCCCGCGCCCCCTCGGCACGACCGCGCCTTCCGGCCCCTCGGGCGCGCCCATGGACCTCGGCACGTTGTCCGGCGCCACTGCGGGAGCGCCGGCCGCAGGAGGAACGCCGCGCGAGCTGTTCGATGCCGGCTTCGGCGCCCTCCAGCGCCAGGATTATGCGGGAGCGGGCCAGACCTTCGAGCAGTTCGTCCGCCTCTACCCCACGGACCGCGCCACGCCGGACGCCTATTACTGGCTGGGCGAAAGCCAGTATCTGCGCAAATCCTACAAGGAGGCGGCGCAGAACTTCCTGAAAGTGTCGACCGACTTCCCGAATGCGGTGAAGGCGCCGGACGCGCTGCTGCGTCTCGGCCAGTCGCTCGCCGCCATCGGCGAGAAGGATGCCGCCTGCGCGACGCTGAATGCCGTCGGCAACAAATATCCCCGCGCCTCGGCGACGGTGAAGCAGGGGGTGGAGCGTGAGCAGAAGCGCGCCGGCTGCTGACGCCGGGCCCGCCGATCTCGCGCTCGGCCCGCGTGCGGCCGAACTCGCCACGCTCTTTGCCGCCTTCGCCGCCCACGACCATGTGCTGCTCGCCGTCTCCGGCGGGCCTGATTCGACCGCGCTGATGCTGCTGGCCCAGCGCTGGCAGGTGGAATGCCGGCCGTCGACGCAGCTTCACGTTGCCACCGTTGATCACGGGCTGAGAGCCGAATCCCGCGCCGAGGCCGGCGCTGTGGCGGCGCTGGCGGCGCAGCTGGGTCTCCCCCACAATATAATCGAGCTCGTACGGCCGCTTCCCGCGACGCGGCTGCAGGAGGCGGCGCGCCATGCGCGCTACGAGGCCCTGACCGCCCGCGCCCATGCCATCGGCGCCACCGCCCTCGCCACCGCCCATACGCTGGACGACCAGGCGGAAACAGTCCTGTTCCGGTTGCTGCGCGGCTCCGGTGTCAGCGGCCTCGCCGGCATTCCGGCCCTGCGGCCGCTGGGCGGGCTCACTCTGCTGCGCCCGCTTCTCCGCCGGCCTAAGGCGGAGCTGGTCGCGCTTTGCCGGGCGGCCGGCACCGCCTTTGCCGAGGACCCCTCCAACCTCAACCCGCGCTTTGCCCGTGTGCGGCTGCGGGCGCTGCTGCCGTCGCTGGCGGCGGAAGGGGGCGACGCCGCGACGCTGGGGCGTCTTGCCCACCGCATGGCCCGCGCCGATGCGGCGCTGGAGGCGGCGACGGATGCAGCCGCCGCCGCGCTTGGGGCCGCGCCGGGGGAGGAGGGCGGGCTCGCTTTTCCCCGCCTTGGCCTTGGGGCGTTGCCCGAGGAGATCGCCCTTCGCCTCGTCGGCCGGGCGATCGGGACCGTCGGAACAGGGCCGGTGGAACTCGGCAAGCTGGAGGCGCTGATGGGCTGGATCGCCGGTCTCGGCGACCAGCAGACGGGCGCGCGCACCCTGGCCGGGGCGGTGGTGAGAGTGAGCCGGCAGAGTATCGTCGTGGCGCGGGCGCCGGAGCGTCGGCCGCTCGGTTCCCTGAGGTGACGCCGATTTGCGCGGATGGTCGCAGCTGGCCGCTGCCCTGCATCTTGGCAATCCCCCCTCCGCCACCTAAATTACGGAGCGACAAGGGAGGGCCGCCAGCGCCGGCGGTGCCCGTGCGTCGGTCACATCCGACGCCGAAAGGGACATGATGAACGCCAATATCAGGAATTTCGCCCTCTGGGTGATCATCGTTCTTCTTCTTCTGGCGTTGTTTTCGCTGTTCCAGAATCCGGCGCAGCGTCAGGCGACGAACGATGTCAGCTTCTCGCAGCTGCTCAACGATGTTGATCAGGGCCGTGTGCGCGACGTGGTGATTCAGGGGCCGGAGATCACCGGCACCTTCACCGATGGGCGCACCTTCCAGACCTACGCCCCCAATGATCCCTCGCTGGTGCAGCGTCTCTACGGCAAGGGCGTGTCGATCACCGCCAAGCCCTTGACCGACAATGTGCCGTGGTTCGTCAGCCTGCTGATTTCCTGGCTCCCCTTCATCGCGCTGATCGGCGTGTGGATCTTCCTCTCGCGGCAGATGCAGGGTGGCGCGGGCGGCAAGGCCATGGGTTTCGGCAAGAGCCGGGCCAAGCTGCTGACCGAAGCGCATGGCCGCGTGACTTTCGAGGATGTCGCGGGCATCGACGAAGCCAAGAGCGACCTCACCGAGATCGTCGACTTCCTGCGCGACCCGCAGAAGTTCCAGCGCCTCGGCGGCCGCATTCCGCGCGGCGTGCTGCTGGTCGGCCCCCCGGGCACCGGCAAGACGCTGCTCGCCCGCGCCATCGCCGGCGAAGCCAATGTGCCCTTCTTCACCATTTCCGGCTCCGACTTCGTTGAGATGTTCGTCGGCGTCGGCGCCAGCCGCGTGCGCGACATGTTCGAGCAGGCGAAGAAGAACGCGCCCTGCATCATCTTCATCGACGAAATCGACGCGGTCGGCCGTCATCGCGGCGCCGGCCTTGGCGGCGGCAATGACGAGCGCGAGCAGACGCTGAACCAGCTGCTGGTCGAGATGGACGGTTTCGAGGCCAATGAGGGCATCATCCTCATCGCCGCGACCAACCGCCCCGACGTGCTGGACCCCGCTCTGCTGCGCCCCGGCCGCTTCGACCGTCAGGTCGTGGTGCCGAACCCGGACGTGGTCGGCCGCGAGCAGATCCTGAAGGTTCATGCCCGCAAGGTGCCGGTGGCGCCGGATGTGAACCTCAAGGTGATCGCCCGCGGCACCCCCGGATTCTCCGGTGCGGACCTTGCCAATCTCTGCAACGAAGCCGCCCTCATGGCCGCGCGCCGCAACAAGCGCATGGTGACGATGAGCGATTTCGAGGATGCCAAGGACAAGGTGATGATGGGCGCCGAACGCCGCTCGCTCGTCATGACCGAGGACGAGAAGCTGCTCACCGCCTATCACGAGGGTGGTCACGCGATCGTTGCGCTGAAGGTTCCCGCGACCGATCCCGTGCACAAGGCGACGATCATCCCGCGCGGACGTGCGCTCGGCATGGTCATGCAGCTGCCGGAGCGCGACAAGCTCTCCATGTCCTATGAGCAGATGACTTCGCGTCTCGCCATCATGATGGGCGGCCGCGTCGCCGAGGAGCTGATCTTCGGCCACGACAAGGTGACCTCCGGCGCCGCCTCCGACATCGAGCAGGCTACCCGCCTCGCCCGCATGATGGTGACCCGCTGGGGCTTCTCCGAGAAGCTCGGTCAGGTCGCCTATGGCGAAAACAATGACGAGGTGTTCCTTGGCATGTCGATGCAGCGCCAGCAGAACGTCTCGGAAGCGACGGCGCAGACCATCGACAGCGAAGTGCGCCGGCTGGTGGATGAGGGTTATGCCGAAGCCAAGCGCATCCTGACCGAGAGCAAGGACCAGCTGGAGACACTGGCGCGCGGTCTGCTGGAATATGAGACGCTGTCCGGCGATGAGATCATCGGACTGCTCGACGGCAATGCGCCGGTGCGTGACACGACCATTGAGCCCGCCAATACGCGCGGTTCCGTGGTGCCGAGCGCCGGCAAGAACCGTCCGCCGCGCCCGGATGCCGGCATGGAGCCGCAGCCGCAGGCGTGATCCCCGTCTCGGGGTGAAGTGAGGGGAAGGTCTGCGCAAGCAGATCTTCCCTTTTTATTTGTCGCCAACTTTGCGGTGCGGCAGGCTGGCGAAGTATCCCGCGAGATAAAATCGCGTGATTCTGATCGCGCCGGCGTGAAGCGCGTCTTTGACGGCCGGCTCGGTGCCGCAATGAACGCTTACACTTTGTGAAACCCTTGCCTGTAGGCTCAATGATAGAGAAGAGTAAGAACCGGCGCGCCAATGGCGTGCCGGAACGGCGTCGATTCGCATGAGGCAGGGCATGGCACGCACATTATTCGGCACCGACGGGATTCGCGGCCGGGCCAACGGCATCATCACCCCGGAACTCGCGCTGCGGGTCGGCATGGCGGCCGGTCTGGTGTTCCAGCGCGGCGATCATCGCCACCGCGTGGTCATCGGCAAGGACACACGCCTGTCCGGGTACATGATCGAGAATGCGCTGGTCGCCGGCTTCACCGCCGTCGGCATGGATGTGCTGCTGCTCGGCCCGATGCCGACGCCGGCGGTGGCCATGCTCACCCATTCCATGCGTGCCGATCTCGGCGTCATGATCTCGGCCTCGCACAACCCCTATGATGATAACGGCATCAAGCTGTTCGGCCCGGACGGCTACAAGCTCTCCGACGAGCTGGAAACCCGGATCGAGGCGCTGATCAGCGGCGATATGGGCGGCATGCTGGCCCAACCCGCCAATATGGGCCGCGCCAAGCGTATCGAGAGCGTGCATGCACGCTATATCGAATTCGCCAAGCGCACTTTGCCGCGCAACCAGTCCTTTGACGGGCTGCGGGTCGTCGTCGACTGCGCCAATGGCGCGGCCTATCGCGTGGCCCCGGAGGCGCTGTGGGAACTCGGCTGCGAGGTCATCACCATTGGCGACGAGCCCGACGGTTTCAACATCAACCGCGATGTCGGCTCGACCGCGCCCGAGGCGCTGGCGGCGAAGGTGCGGGAAGTCCGCGCCGATATCGGCATCGCCCTCGATGGCGACGCCGACCGCGTGCTGATCGTCGATGAAAAGGGCCGGTTGGTCGATGGCGATCAACTCATGGCCGTGGTGGCGGAGAGTTTCCAGGAGGATGGCCGGCTGTCGCGCGACGGCATCGTCGCCACCGTCATGTCCAATCTCGGCCTGGAGCGTCATCTCGCCGACCGGGGTCTCTCCCTCGCCCGCACCCCGGTGGGCGACCGCCATGTGCTGGAGCATATGCGCAGCCATGGCTTTAATGTCGGTGGCGAACAGTCCGGCCACATCATCCTGTCCGATTATTCGACCACGGGCGACGGGCTGGTGGCCGCGCTGCAGGTGCTGGCCGTGGTGCAGCGCCGAGAGCGGCCGGTATCGGAAGTGTGCCACCGCTTCGACCCGCTGCCGCAGATCCTGCGCAATGTGCGCTACAAGAGCGGTCGGCCGCTGGAGAATGACGGGGTGCTGAAGGCGATCGCCGCCGCCGAGCTAAAGCTCAACAGCCATGGGCGGCTGCTGATCCGTCCCTCCGGTACCGAGCCGGTGATCCGGGTGATGGGCGAGGGCGATGATCGCGATCTCGTCGAGGCGGTGGTGAGCGACATCGTGGAAGCCGTGGGTCTGGCGGCCGCCTGAACGGTGAGGCCTTTACGGCGTCATCTCACGACACTGTCATCAAACCATGCGCGACGGGGCGGGTTGGCCCTCTGAGTGCCGCGATATGGCCGCAAGTCCTTTGCGTCCGATGGCGGCCATGGAGACGCCCGATGAAAACCATCAACCTGATTACCCTGCTGCTGGTCATCGTCGGCGGTGTGAACTGGGGGCTGGTCGGCCTGTTCCAGTTCGACCTCGTCGCCGCGCTGTTCGGCGGCCAGGACGCCGCTCTGGCGCGCATCGTCTATGTTCTGGTCGGCGCGTCCGCGCTCTGGCAGATCGTCCCGCTCACGCGGGCGATGAGCCAGGACGAGCCGGCCGCCCAGCGCGGACGGATGTGATCCGCGCCACCTTCGCTGCGCGTCAACATACCACGAAAGCACCGTCAGGCTTCGGCCTGGCGGTGCGTTCATGCGCGGAGACCAGAAGTCAGCCGTCGAGACGCCGCAGCAGCCCGCGATAGATTTCGTCGTCGTCGCACAGGCCGGCGAGGCGGCCAAGGCTGTCCACCAGCAGGATCGGCAGGTCGGTGTGGCGCTTCAGCTCAATGGCGGCCTTCAGCTTGAGATCGACCGGGGCGACGATGCAGTCGGCGTCATGCGCCAGCTTGTCGTCGATCAGCCCGGCCTCGCCATCGGCGGTCGCGAGCACGCCGGTGCGGCCGTCGAGATCGAGCGCCACCGGCCGCCCGTCGGCATCGACCTTGACCTTCACATGGCCGTCGCGATCGAGCACCACGGCGTCGCCGTCGCGGGCGAGGCTCGCCGCCGGGCGCATCACAGCCGTGCCGCGCAGTACGTTGAGCGGGTTCATGTGCTTCACGAATTCGGCGACATAGGCATTGGCCGGGCGAAGAAGGATATCCTCGGCAGTGCCGGCCTGCACGATGCGCCCGCCCTCCATGATGGCGATCTTGTTGCCGAGCTTCAGCGCCTCGTCGAGATCGTGGCTGACAAAGACGATGGTCTTCTGGATGCGCCGCTGCAGGTCCAGCAACTCGTCCTGCAGCTTGTCGCGGATCAGCGGGTCGAGCGCGGAGAACGGCTCGTCCATCAGCAATATGTCGGCATCGGTGGCGAAGGCGCGGGCGAGGCCGACGCGCTGCTGCATGCCGCCGGAGAGTTCGTTGGTGTATTTTCCGGCCCAGTTGGTGAGGCCGACCATGGCCAGCTTCTCGTCGACGATACGGTTGCGCTCCGCCGCGCTCATATCGCCGCGCAGTTCCAGCCCGAAGCCGACATTGTCGCGCACCGTGCGCCAGGGCAGCAGGCCGAATTGCTGAAACACCATGGAGACCGTGTGCATGCGGATGTCGCGCAGCGTGTTCTCGTCGCAGCGCGCGACATCGATGGCGGCCCCCTTGTGCTCGACGAGCACCTCGCCGCGCGCCACCTCGTTCAGCCGGTTGATGGCGCGCAGTATGGTGGATTTGCCGGAGCCGGACAGGCCCATGAGTACGCAGATCTCGCCGCGCTCAATGGCAAGGCTGACGCCCGCCGCGCCGAGCACGGCGCCGGTGGCGGCGAGGATCTCGTCGCGCGAGCGACCCTCGTCGATCAGCCTCAGGGCGCTCTTCTGGTCGGCGCCGAAGACGATGTCGATGTTACGGAATTCGACGGCGGCCATGGTTCAGCCCTTTCGCGCGCGGCGCTCGGGCCGCTTGCACACACGGTCCAGCACGATGGCGAGGACGACGATGGCGAGACCGGCCTCGAAGCCCATGGCGATGTTGACGGAGTTCAGCGCCCGCACCACCGGCTTGCCCAACCCGTCGGCGCCGACGAGGGCGGCGATGACCACCATGGACAGGCTCAGCATGATGCACTGGGTGATGCCGGCCATGATGGTCGGCAGCGCATAGGGCAGTTCCACCTTGAACAATAGCTGTGTCTTGGTGGCGCCGAACGCCTTGCCGGCCTCATAGAGAGCGGGCGGCACTGAGGAGATGCCGAGATGGGTGAGACGGATCGGGGCGGGGATGGAAAAGATGACGGTGGAGATCAGCCCCGGCACCGCGCCCAACCCGAAAAGCACAAGCGTCGGAATGAGATAGACGAAGGTGGGGATAGTCTGCATCAGGTCCAGTACCGGGCGTATCGCGGTATAGAGCCAGGGCCTGTGCGCGGCGGCGATGCCGATGGGAACGCCGACGACGACGCAGACCAGTGTGGCGCAGATGACGAGCGAGAGTGTCTCCATCGTTGCCGACCAGTAGCCGAGATTGGTCACCAGCAGCAGCGAGCCGACGATGAACACCACCAGCCCGATGGAGCGATGCACCAGCCAGGCGGCGAGGCCGAACAGGGCGATGAGGAGCAGCGGCGGCACCCAGAGCAGCGCCGCGGTGAAGCCGCCGATCAGCGCGCCGAGCACCAGCGACACGAAGTCGAAGAAGCCCTGACCATGCGTGGTGAGCAGGTCGACGAAGTCGCGGAGCCAGATTCCCAGCGGGATCTTGTGCTCGGTCAGCCAGTCATACATGGGCGCTCCTCGGCGGGGTGAGTGAGGGCGGGCGCCGCCTGCCGGCAGGGGCGCTTGCGGTCAGCCTTCGTCAAGCCCCGGCCACGAGGGCGGCTCGGCATGACGGTCATCGCTTATGATCGGTAGCGGCGGCCCCTCATGGCAAGGGGCCGCCAGGCAGGATCGCTGGGCTCAGAGCTTCAGCGCGGCCTTCACCGCCGGAATGGCGGGCTTGCCGTCGATGGTGGTGACGCCGGCCAGCCAGGGCTCCCACACCGTGGGATTGGCCTTCAGCCACTTGTCCGCCGCCTTGGCGGGCTCCATGCCGTCGAGCAGGATGTAGCCCATGACGACATTTTCGGTGTCGAGCGAGAATTTCAGGTTCTTGATCAGCGTGCCGACATTCGGGCATTCGCTGGTATAGCCGGCGCGGGTGTTGGTATAGATGGTGGCGCCGCCATAATTCGGGCCGAACACATCGTCACCGCCCGAGAGATAGCTCATCTTGTACTTGGCATTCATCGGGTGCGGTTCCCAGCCGAGGAAGACGATGGCTTCCTTGCGGCGGGAGGCGCGTTCCACCTGGGCGAGCATGCCCTGCTCGCTGGATTCGACCAGGTCGAAGCCCTTCAGGCCGTATTTGTTGTCCTTGATCATGTCGAGGATCAGGCGGTTGCCGTCATTGCCCGGCTCGATGCCGTAGATCTTGCCGCCGAGCTTGTCCTTGAACTTGGCGATGTCGGTGAACGACTTCAACCCTTCGTCATAGAGATAGGTCGGCACCGCCAGCGTGTACTTGGCGCCTTCCAGATTGACGCCAATCACCTCGACCGTCTTGTCCTCGCGATAGGGCTTCAGATCGGCTTCCATCGTCGGCATCCAGTTGCCGAGGAAGACGTCGATATCTTTGGTCTGCATGGACTTATACGTCACCGGCACCGAGAGAACCTGCGTCTTCGGGGTGTAGCCGAGCGCCTCCAGGATGGAGGAGGCGAGCGCGGTGGTGGCGGTGATGTCGGTCCAGCCGACATCGGCGAAGCGGACCGTCTTGCAGGCTGCGGGCTCCGCGGCCTGGGCGGCGTCGCGGGGCTGGGGAGCGAGGCCGAGCGCCAATCCTAGGGTGGCGGCGGCCATGAAATTGAGCATGCGCATCTTTGTTGTTCCCGTTGGCATCCTGGCAGGATCATGGAACCGGCGTGGCCTGACGCCAAGCCCGGTACGGCCGGAATCGACAAGTCGGGGACGGCGGGGTCTTTCGGTGCCCTTCGGGCCCGGCCCGCTCCGCCCGGATGCGGCCTCTGGAGGCTTCTTTTGAACAGCTATTCAAAACGCGATCGGACGATTTGTCACGCGTAATTTTTACCCAGAAACGACGAATTTACGGCGCTTTTCGCGGCGTTTGACGAATTGCGCCACGGCGGCAGAAGCGTTGCGACGCGGCCGCCGGCGGTACTCCATGCCGGACGCGTCGGGGATTGCCGGCGCAGGCGATCCATGTATTGTACAGCCATTCAATAGTTCCCTTCCGTCGATCAGGAGGTGCCGTTGGCCCGGGCGAATGCGCAGGCGCAGAAGCCTCCCGCGCGGTTCGATGAGGTGGACGATGAGGCCGATCAGGCCGGTCAGTCCGCTCCGGTGCGTGGCGATGAAGAAATCCGCCGCCGCGCGCCCGAGGATGTGCGCCGCCGCCAGCTGATCGACGCCACCATCGATTCGCTCGCCGAGATCGGCTTCAACGCCTCGACCCTGGCGCAGATCGCCCGGCGGGCAGGCGTCTCGCCCGGTCTCGTCGCGCATTATTTCGGCGACAAGGACGGGCTCCTGGAGGCGACGCTGCGTCACCTCTCGCTGCGGCTCTACCGCGCCACCGCGCAGCGGCTCGCCGCCGCCGATACGCCGCGCGGCCGCGTTCAGGCGCTGATCGACGCCAATCTGGCGCCGGAGGAATTCGACCAGCGCACGTCAAGCGTCTGGCTCGCCTTCTGGGGGCAGGTGCTGCATTCCGAGCGGCTGCGCCGGGTGCAGCGCATCTATCAGGCGCGCATGCTCGCCAATCTGCGCCACGATCTGCGGGCGCTGGTGGCGGCGGAAGATGTGCGCCGCCTCGCCATCACCATCGCCGCCGTCATTGACGGGCTGTGGCTGCGCTCCTCGCTTTCCGCCGCCGGCGAGACCGACTCGGTCAGCGCCCGGCAGGTTGCCTCGCTTTTCGTCGATGCCCAGATCGCCGCCGCCGCGCCGGCGCCCCCCACCAACGGACCCGCGACCATGACCAGCCGTCCCCCGCTGCACGCCAACCATATTGGCGGGCATTACCGCCCGCATGGCGGCGCCACCTTCACCACCGCCAACCCCGCCACCGGCGAGGTTCTGGCGGAGATCGAGATCGCCGGCGAGGCCGAGGTCGAGGCGGCGGTGGCGGCCGCGCGCACCGGCCAGAAGCGCTGGGCGGCGATGACCGGGGCCGAGCGCGGGCGCATTCTCATGCGGGCGGTCGCCCTGCTGCGCGACCGCAATGACGAGCTGGCGCATCTGGAGACGCTCGACACCGGCAAGCCGATCCAGGAAACCAGCGTCGTCGACGTGCTCTCGGGCGCGGACTGCCTCGAATATTATGCCGGCCTCGCCGCCTCGCTCTCGGGCGAGCATGTCGATCTCGGCCCCAGCGCCTTCGGCTATACAAGGCGCGAGCCGCTCGGCATCGTCGCCGGCATCGGCGCCTGGAACTATCCCCTGCAGATCGCCTGCTGGAAATCCGCCCCGGCGCTCGCCTGCGGCAATGCGATGATCTTCAAGCCGGCGGAACTCACCCCGCTCACCGCGCTGAAGCTGGCCGAAATCTATGCCGAGGCCGGCGTGCCGGAGGGCGTGTTCAGCGTGGTGCAGGGCTTTGCCGATACCGGCCGGCTGCTCACCCGCCACCCCGCCATCGCCAAGGTCTCGCTCACCGGCGAGGTCGGCACCGGCAAGAAGGTGATGGTGGATGCCGCCGGCACGCTGAAATATGTGACGCTGGAACTCGGCGGGAAATCGCCGCTCATCGTCTTCGACGACGCCGATCTCGACGATGCGGTGTCCGGCGCGCTGCTGGCGAATTTCTATTCCGCCGGCGAGGTCTGCTCCAACGGCACCCGCGTCTTCGTGCACGAAAAGGTGCGCCCCGCCTTCCTCGAAAAGCTGAAGGAGCGCGTGGCGAAGATGGTGGTGGGCGATCCGCTCGACCCGGCGACCCAGGTCGGCGCGCTCATTTCGCCCGACCATATGGAAAAGGTGCTCAGCTACATCGAGAAGGGGAAGGCGGAGGGCGCGCGCCTGCTGGCGGGCGGCCACCGCGTCACCCATGGCGCGCTGGGCAAGGGCTGCTTCATAGCTCCCACCGTGTTCGACGGCTGCGCGGACGGGATGAGCATTGTGCGCGAGGAGATTTTCGGCCCGGTCATGGCCGTTCTGTCCTTCGAAGATGAGGACGAGGTGATCGCCCGCGCCAACGACACCGATTTCGGCCTCGCCGCCGGCGTGTTCACCAAAGACCTCGCGCGCGGCCACCGGGTGATCGCGCAATTGCAGGCCGGCACCTGCTGGATCAACGCCTACAACATCACGCCGATCGAGCTGCCCTTCGGCGGTGCCAAGCAGTCCGGCCTCGGGCGGGAGAACGGCAAGGCGGCGATCGAGCACTACACCCAGCTCAAGAGCGTGTATGTCAATCTCGGCCGCGTCGAGGCGCCCTACTGATGTCGGCCGCCGCGCATGAACTGTTCGATTATGTCATCATCGGCGCCGGCTCGGCCGGCTGCGTGCTGGCCGACCGGCTGAGCGCGGACGGGAGCAACCGCGTTCTCGTGCTGGAATATGGCGGTTCCGACCGTTCCGTGTTCATCCAGATGCCGAGCGCGCTCTCCATCCCGATGAACATGAAGAAATACAACTGGATGTATGAGACCGAGCCGGAGCCGGGGCTGGACGGGCGGCGGCTGCACTGCCCGCGCGGCAAGGTGCTGGGCGGCTCCTCCTCGATCAACGGGCTCGTCTATATGCGCGGCGCGCCGGCGGATTTCGACCGTTGGCAGGAGGAGGGCGCGCGCGGCTGGTCCTATGCCGATGTGCTGCCCTATTTCCGCCGGGCGGAAAGCCGGCGCGAGGGCGGGGATGAATATCGCGGCAGCGACGGCCCGCTCGCCACGCGCTATGGCACGCTGGAGAATCCGCTCTACCGGGCGTTCATCGAGGCGGCGCGGCAGGCCGGCTACCCCGCCAGCGACGACGTGAACGGCTACCAGCAGGAAGGCTTCGGCCGCATGGACATGACCGTCAAGGACGGCGTGCGCTGGTCGGCGGCCAATGCCTATCTCAAACCCGCGATGAAGCGGGCCAATCTCAAGGTCGAGACCCATGCGCGGGTGGAGCGCATATTGTTCGAGGGCCGGCGCGCCATCGGCGTGCGCTGGTCGCGCGGCGGCAGCACGCAGGAGGTGCGGGCGGCGCGCGAGGTGATCCTCTCCGGCGGCTCGATCAACTCGCCGCAGCTGCTCAAGCTCTCCGGCATCGGCAGCGCGGATGAATTGCTCCCCCTCGGCATCGAGATGGTGGCGCACCGGCCGGGCGTGGGGGAGAATCTGCAGGACCATCTGGAAATCTATTTCCAGCAGGCCTCCACCCAGCCGATCACGCTCTACTCGAAAATGGGGCTGGTCCCGCGCGGGCTGATCGGCGCGCGCTGGCTGCTGAAGAAGGACGGGCTCGGCGCCACCAACCATTTCGAGGCCTGCGGCTTCATCCGCTCACGCCCCGGCGTCGCCTCGCCGGATATCCAGTATCATTTCCTCCCCCTCGCCGTGACCTATGACGGGCAGGGGCTGGCGAGCGAGCATGGCTACCAGGCCCATGTCGGGCCCATGCGCGCCAAGAGCCGGGGCTGGGTGCGGCTCGCCTCAGCCGACCCCTTCGCGGCGCCGCGCATCCAGTTCAACTACCTCACCCATCCCGATGACAGGGTCGAGTTCCGCGCCGCCGTGCGGCTGACGCGCGAGATCTTCGCGCAGCCGGCCTTCGCGCCCTATCGCGGGCGGGAAATCCAGCCGGGGGCTGATGTGACGAGCGACGAGGCGATCGACGCCTTTGTGCGCGAGAAGGTGGAGAGCGCCTATCACCCTTCCTGCACCTGCCGCATGGGATCGCCCTCCGACCCGCTGGCGGTGCTCGACCCGCAGATGCGGGTGATCGGGGTGGAGGGGCTGCGGGTGGTGGATTCCTCCGCCATGCCCTCGATCACCAATGCGAATCTGAACGCGCCGACCATCATGATGGCGGAGAAGGCGGCGGACCATATTCTCGGCAAGCCGCTGCTCGCGCCGTCCAACGCGCCGGTCTATGCCGCGCCGAACTGGCAGAGCGCGCAGCGCTAGGGGCTTTCGGCGGGCGCTCAGGGCGGGTTGGTGCCGGTGGGGGCGCCGACACTGCCGGTCGGCGCGTCCATGGCGGCGGCGCGGGCGGCGGCGCCGGGATGGATCGCCCGCTCGGCCCGGCGTAGATTGCGGGCGCTGCGATAGGAGGTCGCGAGGGTGCGGCGCAGCCAGTGGCGGAACTGGGCGCGCTGCTCGGCCATGCGATAGCCGAGCGCGGTCAGCCGCTTTTCCAGTGCGGCGTCGGAGAGCGTGTGGCGGTAGCGCACGAAGATGAGGTGATGAAGCGCCGCCGCCAGGATCAGCATCAGCCCGATGGAGATCACCACGTCGGAGAGATAGTGCCCGCCAAAGGCGACGCGGCTGAGCCCGACCGCCGCGACGAACATCCCGAGCAGCGTGCCGACCGGCCAGCGCCATTCGCGCGGGACGAACAGGACCAGCGGCAGCAGGCAGGCAATGAACGCCCCCTCGCCGGAGGAGAAGGAGTGGTTGCCGAGGCCCGGGGGCCCCATCACCCACGGCCCCTGAAACGGCCAGGGACCGCCGAAATGATCCGTGTTCATCGGCCGGGGGCGGCCCCAATAGGGCTTCAGGATACCGTTCACCAGAAGGGCGGGGCCGAGCAGATACAGGGAGACGAAGAACAGCGCCATGCGCGGCGGCACCAGGCTCGTCTTCGCCGGGAAGGACAGTTTCAGCACCACGCCGACGAGCAGCAGCAGCGGCAGCGACAGCGAGATGTTGGAGCCGAAGGTGCGGAAATCCTGCAGCAGCGGGATCTGGGCGGCGGGGAAGCTCTTGCCCGGCTCATGGAACAGCCCGGCGACGGCAAGGTCGATCTGCGGCAACAGATAGAACAGGAACGAAAGCGCCACGGTCGCGAGGATGGCCGTCGTCAGCGGCGCGCGCGCGAAGAGGGAGGCCCTGGCGCGCGAAGGTTCGTTCGGATCGGACATGGTCAGTCTGTCTGTCTCAGCGAGAAATCACGGGAAGACGCAGGCGGCGTGGCCTTGGCGGCTCAGCGGGCGCGGCGTTCTGCCGTAACGGCAGGTGCGGGGCGGGTGCCGGTGGGCTCGCGTGTTTTCGGCATGATCGGTTCCCTCTCGCGCATGCGTCGCCGGGCCCCCGGGAAGCGGTAGGTTGTTAGCCGCTCTTCGTGGCAAATGCATGGGAAAAGGCGCGGTGCTGCCCGGCAAAATGGGCCGGCTTGCCGCTGACAGAAGCCGGCTTCAGCGCGGGGCGATGAGGCCGAGCGCGCGCAGATGGGCGAGAATCTCCCGCGCCGCTTCCTCCGGCGCCGGATCGACCAGCAGCTTGCCGCCGCCGCTCGCCGCCACCGTCGCCGCCTTCAGCCGCTCGGCGGCGGAAGCCCCGGCCGCGGCCTTGGCGATGAGTTTCGGGCGCGGACGGTAGGGGCGTTCTTCCACCTCGTGCGGGGCGGGAGCGCTGGGGGCGGCCTCCCGCATCTCCACCTGTCCGCGCCGCAGACCGGCAAAGGCGAAGGGCAGCGGCGCCGGCGCGGCCGGATGGACGGTGACGAGCGCCGGCAGCCGCACCACGAGACGCCGCCGCGCCCCGCGTCCCAGCGCCTGTTCGACACTGAGCGTGCCAGCCTCGGCCCCCGGCGCCAGCGCGGCGGCATCGGCGAGGATGGGACGGCCGAGCGCACGCGCCAGCGTGTAGGGGAGGAGGCCGGTATCCTCGCCCCCCTGGCCGCTGCGGCCGGCGAGGATGAGGTCGTAGCCGCCGGCTTCCAGCGCCGCGGTGAGCGCGGGAGCGGGATCGGCCTCGGCCGGCATGCGCAGATGCACGAGATGGCCGAGCCCATGGCCGAGCGCATCGGTGAGCGGGCCGATCTCCGGCCCGGCATGCAGGCCGGTGACGGTGCCGCCCGATTGGCCGCCGTGCGTCTGCGCGAGATCCGCCGCCAGCCGCAGCGCCTGAAGCTCCACCGGCACCGGCGCCGGACGGCCGGAAACCCTGTGCCGGCCGGCGGAAAGCAGCAGCGCGATTCTCATGGCGCGCCCTCCTCGCCGAGCAGCCGCAAAAGCGCCGGCATCACCTTCTGCGCGTCCGCCACGATGGCGAGGCCGGCGCGTTCGATCATCGCGGCGTGGAGATCGGTGTTGACGGCGATCACATGCTCGCAGCGCGCCACGCCTTGGAGATGCTGCGGCGCGCCGGCAATGCCGAGGGCGAAATAGCCGCGTGCCTCCAGTACCGTGCCGGAGGCGCCGACCTGCGCGGCGCGCGGCATCAGCCCGGCGTCGCACAGCATGCGGCTGGCGCCGGGTGTGCCGCCAAGCGCCGCCACCAGCATGCGGAACGTGTCGAGATCGCTGACGCCATTGCCGGCGGAGACGACGAAATCGGCTTCCGCCAGCGACACGCGCGCCGGGTCGGCGGGGATGAACTCGGCGGAGAGAAGGGCGCCGCCCGTCGTCTCCGGGAAGGCGAATTCCACCGGCAGCGCCTCGTGCAGGCTGCCCGCATGCGGGGCGATGGCGTCGATGGCCAGGCTGAGAAGGCGCGGCGGGGCGCGGCGCTGTTCCACCCGCCGGCCACGCGCGGCGCGGGTCACGGCCTTGGGGCTGAGGCTTTCCGCACCGGCGAAGAAGGGCTCCCCCGACAGCGCCGCGAGCCGGCGGGCGAGGTCGCCGCCTTCCGCGCTCTCCGGGAACAGCACATGGCGCAGGTCGAGCGCGGCGAGCGCGGCGTTCAGCGCCAGCGCCTTCGCCTCCGGATCGTAGCCGGTGATTGGCAGCGCCAGCACGCGGTCGGCGCCGGCGGCGCCGAGTTCCTCGCTCGACCCGTCGACCAGCGCCAGCACCGCCCCGCCGCCGGCGTCCGCCAGCAGGCGGGCGGCACCGAACAATTGCCGGTCATGGGCGGAAAGCCGCCCGCCCGGCGCGTCCGGCACCAGGGCGACGAGAAAGGCGGGCTCCGCGATGACCACGCGGCGCGGCGCGGCCTCCGCCTCCACCGGCGCAGCGACCGCCACGACGGATACTGCCGGGGCGCGCTGGCTGCGGTCGAGCCGGCGGCGCAGCGTGCCGGGCACGAGGGCAAGGCGTTCTTCCGCGCGCGGGTCGCGGCGCAGGCGGCCGGAGGTGGCGGGCGTGGCGGCGAGATCGAAGCGCGGCCGGGCGCCGCCGGGCACGAGATGGGCGGCGCGCTCCATGCGCGGGTCCTTGCGCGGGCGGCTCATGCCGGCACCTGCGCTGACCGGGCCGGGGCGGTGCCGGCCTTTTCCACCGCCATCAGCACCAGCTCGGCAATGTCATGCACCGCCGGGCGCTCGCCGGTGACGCCTTCCAGCATGGCGGAGCATTGCGGGCAGGCCACCGCGACGATGCCGGCGCCGGTGGCGGCTGCCTGGCCCATGCGGATGTCGGGAATGCGCCGCTCGCCCTCGATATCGGACACCGGCGCGCCGCCGCCGCCACCACAGCACATGGAGCGCTTGCCGGAACGCTCCATCTCCAGCCGCGCGATGCCCAGCCGGTCGAGCAGGCGGCGCGGGGCGTCCACCTCGCCATTGTAGCGGCCGAGATAGCAGGGGTCGTGATAGGTGACGCGGGCCGCCTCCAGCGCGCCGAGCGTGAGCCGGCCGGTGGCGGCCAGTTCGTCGAGAAAGGCGGTGTGGTGCACCACCTCATAAGTGCCGCCAAAGGCGCTGTACTCGTTGCGCAGCGCGTGCAGCGCGTGCGGATCGGCGGTGAGGATGCGGGCGAAGCGGTAGCGCGCCAGCGTCTCGATATTGGCACGGGCGAGGCGCTGGAAGCCGGCCTCGTCGCCGAGACGGCGGGCGAGGTCGCCGCAATCGCGTTCCTCCGCGCCGAGCACGGCAAAGTCGACGCCGGCCTTCTGCAGCAGGGTGACCAGCGCGCGCAGCGTGCGGCCATAGCGCAGATCATAGGCGCCTTCGCCGAGCCAGAGCAGAATTTCCGCTTCGCCCTTTTGCGCCATCAGCGGCAGGGTAAGGCCGGCGGCGAAATCGGTGCGGCCAGTGAGCGGGCGCCCGCCGGGTTCGTCGGCATAGCGCAGTTCCATCAGCGGCGCGGCGGCCTTGGCCGGCAGCGCGCCGAGTTCCAGCGTCTGGAAGCGGCGCAGGTCGAGGATGGCGTCGACATGCTCGATCATCATCGGGCATTCCTCGACGCAGGCGCGGCAGGTGGTGCAGGACCACAGCGTGTCCGGGTGGATCATCGCCGCTTCGCCGACGATGGGCAGGCCCGGCCCACCGACCCCGGCGACGGGGCGGGCGTTCGGGTAGGGGCTGCCGGCGTAAGCGGCGTTGGTGCCGCCGGGCTGGAGGCTGGCGGCGAGGTCCTGGATGAGGCGCTTGGGGTTCAGCGGCTGACCGGCGGCGAAGGCCGGGCAGGCGATTTCGCAGCGCCCGCACTGGATGCAGGCGTCGAAACCGATCAGCCGGTTGACGGCGAAATCCTCCGGCATCGCCACGCCGAGGCGGGGCGCGTCAAGGTCGAGCGGGGCCAGCGCAGTGGCGCGCTCATCCATGAACCGTCCGGGGCGGGGATGGGCGACGAGATGAGCGGCGCCGGCAAAGGCGTGGCGCATCGGGCCCCGGTCGATCTGCAAGGCGAGCCCGATGCCGCCGATGGCCGCGAAGGCGAGGCCGAGCAGGCCGAGCGGGCGCAGCGCCCCGCCGAGCGAGGCGTCGAGCGCGACGAGGAAGCCGCCGCCGCTATAGGCGGCGAGCAGGAAGGGCAAAATCTGAAAGCGCCCGCCGGAAAGCCGTGCCGGCTTTGTCGGGTAGCGCCGCCGCCCGACCATCGCCCCGCCAGCAAAGGCGGCGGCGAAGGCCAGCGCGGTGAGCCACCAGAACAGGCGCGCATCGCCCAGCGCGGGGATGAGGCCGATGAGCGCGAGGCTTGAACCGGCGAGCAGCCCGCCGGCGGCCAGCGCGTGCATGCGGGCGGCATAAGGATCGCGCCCCACCACATGGTGGACATCGACGAGATAGCGTTTCGGCAGGGCCATGAGGCCCGCCGCCCAGTCCACCCGCGCCGCCCGGCCGATGCGCCACGCCCGCGCGCGGCGGGCGGCGAGGGCGCCGGCGATCACCAGCATGGCGAGGACAATGAGGGAGAGGAGAAGCGCGAGGTCCGTCATGAGGCGCCGCCGTCACTCGATTGCCCGGGGATGACGGTGCCTATCATCGCCTCACAGATCCTTGCAGAGCCGGAGCGAATCATAGAGCGCGGCGTGGATGTTGCGCCCGGTCCAGGCGTCGCCGACACGGTAGAGCGCAAAGCCCGGCTGGCCGGTCCAGCGCGGGGCGCGGCCGGAAATGAGCGCGTCGAGATCGGTCTCGCCATCATTGATGGACGCGCCGCGCAGCGCCTCGAACAGGCCGTCGACGGGGAGCGTGCCGTAATCGACCACGACGCGATCGACCACGCGCTCCTCCTCCGCATCGGTCATGGTGTTGCGCAGGGCGGCGATGAGGCGGTTGCCCTCGGGGTAGATCTCGATCAGCTCGGTATTCGGGGTCATCACCACGCCGAGCTTGTACAGTTCGCGCAGATGCACCGGCTTGTTGGTGGTGCCGATCTCCTGCGCGATCTGCACATCATGCGTCACCATCTCCACGAGGCAGCCCTTCTTGGCCAGCACCTCGGCGGTGGAGGCGGCGTTGTGGCCGCCGATCTCGTCGAACAGCAGCACCGAGCCGGTGGGCTCGACCCGGCCGGTGAGGATGTCCCAGGTGGAGACGGCGTGCTCATGCCCCTTGGCATGGCCGAGATTGGGCACGCCGCCGGTCGCCATGATGACCACGTCGGGCGCCTCGGCGGTGATGTCGTCGGCGGTCGCGGCGCGGCCGAGGCGGATGTCGACGCCCTTCTTCTGCACCTGTGCATAAAGCCAGCGCGGAATGCCCGACAGTGCCTCGCGCCAGGTGGCCTTGGCGGCGATGTTGATCTGGCCGCCGACCACCGGTTCCTTCTCGAACAGCACCACCTTATGGCCGCGCTCGGCGCAGACGCGGGCGGCCTCTAACCCCGCCGGGCCGGCGCCGACCACCACCACCTTGCGCGTCACCTCCGCCCTGGGGATGACATGCGGCATGGTCGCCTCGCGGCCCGTCGCCGCGTTCTGCAGGCACAGCGCGTCGCCGCCGACATAGATGCGGTCGATGCAATAGCCGGCGCCGACGCATTGGCGGATGTCGTCGTCGCGGCCTTCCATCAGCTTCTTGACGAGATGCGGATCGGCGATGTGGGCGCGGGTCATGGCGATCATGTCGACATGGCCCTCGGCGACGGCGCGGGCGCCGGTGGCGAGATCGGTCACGCGCTGGGCGTGGAAGATCGGCACCTCCACCTCGCGCTTGATGGCGCTCGGCAGATAGAGGAAGGGCGCGACGGGGAAGGACATGTTGGGCAGCGAGACGGCATGGGACATCTCGTCCCGCGCCTGGCCGCCGACGATGTTGAGGAAGTCGACGAGGCCCGCCCGCGCATATTCGGCGGCGATGGCGACGCAGTCCTCATGGCTGAGGCCGTCGGCGATCATCTCGTCGCCGGACATGCGGATGCCGATGACATAATCGTCGCCGGTGGCCTCGCGCATGGCGGTCAGCACTTCCTTGCCGAAGCGCATGCGGTTTTCCAGGCTGCCGCCATATTCGTCCGTGCGCTGGTTGACCGAGGGGCTCCAGAACTGGTCGACGAGATGGCCATGGGCGGCGGAAATCTCGCAGCCGTCCAGCCCGCCTTCCTTGCAGCGGCGGGCGGCGTCGGCGAAGGCCTTCACCACGCGGCGTATGTCGTGCTTGTCCATGGCGCGCGGCACGGTGCGCGAGGCGGGCTCGCGCCGCACCGAGGCGGAGATGGTCGGCAGCCAGTTCTCCGTGTCCCATTTGGTGCGCCGGCCCATATGGGTGAGCTGGATCATCAGCTTGGCGCCGTGGGCGTGCACCCGCTCGGCAAATTGCTGGAAATAGGGGATGACGCTGTCGTCGGTGACGGAAATCTGGTTCCACGGCGCGGCGGGGCTGTCGATCGCCACCGAGGAGGAGCCGCCGAACATGGTGAGGCCGATGCCGCCCCTGGCCTTTTCCATGTGGTAGAGCTGGTAGCGCTCCTGCGGCTTGCCGTCCCGGCCGTAGCCCGGCGCGTGCGAGGTCGACATCACCCGGTTGCGGATGGTGAGACCCTTGATGGTCAAGGGTTTGAGAAGTGCCTCGGCATTGGCGATCATGATGGTGGGCGCGCTCCTTCGCCTACGCATTCTAAACCCGACATGGGCACGATAGGTCGCATGCACCTATGCCGGACAGAAGATTTGCGCCATCGCGCCGGTAGCGTTGCGACCGAGCCGTTCAGCGCAGCAGGATGCGCAGCGCCGAAGGGCCGGCCAGCGCCAGAACCAGCAGCGCCAGCGGCACGGCGAAGACGAAGCCGATATAGTTGAAGCCCACCGCGCCGACGACGCCGCCGACGAAGAAGGCGGTGAGGAAATAGCTGAGCAGCTTGAGCTTTTCCCGGTCCGCCAGCACCAGCGGCAGGCCGGTGCCGCGCCGGCGGCGGTTGGAATAGAACAGCTTGCCGAGTTCGATGCCGATATCGGTGACGATGCCGGTCATGTGGGTGGTGCGGATCTTGGCGCCCGACATCTTGGTGACGGTGGCGTTCTGCAGCCCCATGATGAAGCACAGCACCGCCACGGCGAGGCCGAGCATGAGGGCGTGCTGGCGGGTGAACGGGCCGATGAGCGCGAAGGCCAGCAGCAGCAGCGCCTCCAGCGTCAGCGGCAGGGCATATTCGCGGCCGGCGACATGCAGCCGGCCCCAATTGACCAGCACCGCCGAGGTGGCCGCGCCGAGCACGAAGGCGATGAGCGCGCCGAGGCCCCCGAGAACGAGGTCGAGCGCGCCGAGCACCGCATGGTCGGCGGCCGAGGAGATGATGCCCGACATGTGCGAGGTGTATTGCCCCACCGCCAGCAGCCCGCCGGCATTGGTAGCGCCGGCGACGAAGGTCATGGGCAGGCCGAGCCAGGCATCGGCGAGCGGCGTGCGCTCGGGTGCCAGCATGCCGGAGGTCAGGTCGCTGTAGCGGGCGGCCAGCCTGCGATAGCCGTTCGGATTCACGGGCGCGTTCATGGGCGCAGTCTCGGGCGCAGTCTCGGGGCGCGGCACTGTTCGGCACCGCTGAAAGGGCAGTTGCCTTGCACAATTAATACCACGCGGCGCGGCGCGCCAGTGCGGGGGATGCCGAAGGCTCAGGCCCGCGCTGGCGTGGGGGCGGCGCCGCGGCGCTCGCGGCTGGGCGGGCGGCCGAAATGCCGGGCATAGGCGGTGGAGAAATGCGCCGCCGACTGGAAGCCGCAGGCGAGCCCGACATCGGTGACCGGCAGCGGCGAGAGGCGCAGCAATTCGCGTGCCCGCTCCAGCCGCAGCCGCAGCTGATAGGCCGCCGGGGTGACGCCGAGATGGCGCTGGAACAGCCGTTCCAGCTGGCGGGCGGAGACGCCGAGCCGGTTGGCGATGCCGGAAACGCCGAGCGGCTGCTCGATGGCGGCTTCCATCAGCCGTACCGCACGGGCGAGCGTCGGGTCGGGCAGCAGCGGGCGCGGGCGGGCGGCCACCTTCTCCGTCCGGCGCGGGGCGCGGTCGACGATGAACTGTTCCGACACCTTGTCGGCGAGCGTGCGGCCGGCCTTGGCCTCGATCAGGGTGAGCATCATTTCCAGCGGGGCGATGCCACCGGTGCAGGTCAGCCGGTCGCGGTCGATGACGAAGGCTTCCTCGACGAAATCGATCTGCGGGAATTCCTCGCGAATGGCCGGCAGGTTCTCCCAATGCACGGCGCAGCGATAGAAATCGAGCAGCCCCGCCTCGGCGAGCACGAAGCTGCCGGTACACAGCGCGCCGAGCGCGACGCCGCGCCGGCCGAGCCGGCGGAGCGTGTCGGCCACGGCCGGGGTGGCGGCGTGGCGGACATCGATGCCGCCGCAGACCAGCAAAAGGTCGAGCGGGCCGGCTTCCGCCAACGCCAAAGTAGGGGAGAGGGTGAGGCCGTTGCTGGCGGTGGCGGGCACGCCGTCCGGGGTGACGATACGCCAGGAATAAAGCTCGCCCTCGGCGACGTAATTGGCCATGCGCAGCGCTTCCAGCGCGTTGGCGCAGGCGATCATCGAATGGTTCGGCAGGGTGAGGAAGCCGATGCGGGTCAGCGAGGCGGTGTCGAGCACGTGAGGGCACCCGGAAAGTTTGCCGAAGGTTGCGCGGCGATCATGTTGGGAAATGGGCGCGCAGGATTACCCCCGCTTCGTCACCGACTGGCACCAATCATGCCGCAAAATGGTCGTCAACGCAGGCGGAAATGCGCCGAGATAAAAGGGGATTCCGTCCATGCGCTCTTTTCTGCGCTCGCGCACCAGCTTCCAGTCCTCGCTTGCCGGCCGCCTCATGCTGCCGGTGGGCTTCGCGCTCGCGGTCGCCGTCGGCACCTATGTCGTCGCCGAGGATAGCGGCTATCTGCGCGGCAAGGCGGAACAGGCGGGGGCGCAGCAGGCGCACGAGAGCGTGAAGACATTGGCCCGGCTGGTGGCCCAGCCGGTCGATCTGGCCGAGGAGCCGACCGACAAGGGCGACCAGCTCGCCATTCCCACCATGATCCGCGCCATCGAGCCCGGCGCGGTCTACAAGCCGCCGCAGAAGGCCGCCAAGCCTGTCGCGACGTCTGCCGCGACGCGCACGACCCATGCCGGCGCCGCGCCGCTTTCCAGCGACATCACCGTCGCCGACCTGCCGGCGGGAGTGGAGCGTTTCGACCAGTGCGGCGCGCGCTGCGACAGCCGCGACCCGATGGTGCGAAACGCGCCCGCACCGGTCGCCGGCAGCGCCGCTCCGGCCGCTGCCGCCGCGCCCGCCCCGGTCGGCCGGCCGCTCGATCTCGCCGCCGCCGAACCGGGCGTGCTGCCGCCGGCCCCCGTGGTCCCGCGCGAGAGCGAGAAGAAGGAAGGCTTCCTCGGCCTGCCGCCCATTCCCACCGCCACCGAGATCGTCGACCGCACGGTCGAGGGCACCAGCCGCGCCTATGACGGCATGAAGCAGGCGGTGAACGGCGCTCTCGATCTCTGGAGGTGATGCGCCGGTTGAGCCGCTTCCTCAAGAAGCGTCATCCCGGCCGCCGCCGGAGGCGGTGTGCCGGGATCGTTCGACGGGGCCGCGCGCACCGATTGTCAAGCGATCCCGGACAGGGCCTGCGGCCCTTCCGGGATGACGTTTTTCAAGCGGAGCCCGGCGCGCTGCCTCAGCGGTCGACCACCAGATTGCTGGTCGGCTTGGAGCAGCACAGCAGCGCCATGCCGGCATCGATTTCGCGCTGGCGGATGCCGCCGCCATGCTTCATCTCCACCGTGCCCTCGATGAGCTTCGACTTGCAGGTGCCGCACAGCCCCTTGGAGCAGGAGGAGGGCAGGCGCACCCCGGCGCGGCGGGCGGCGTCCAGCACGAACATGTCCGAGCGGCACTCGATGCTGCGCTTCTGCTTGGCGAATTCCACGGTGTAGGTGACGACCGGCGCTTCCAGCGCCTCCGGCACCGCCTGCAGCAGTTCGGCCGAGACCACCTCCGCCGCCACCTCGGGCTCGGCCTTGGCCAGTTCGGCGAAATCGAAGCTTTCCTCATGGTGGCGGGCCATGTCGAAGCCCGCGCCCTTCAACAGTTCCCGCACCGCCTTCATGAACGGCGCCGGGCCGCAGACGAAGACTTCGCGCTCGCGAAAATCGGGCGCGACATGTTCGAGCACGCCAAGGCTCACCCGACCGCGCAGGCCGTGCCACGGCGCGCGCGGGCTATCGCCCTCGCAGACCGGGGCGAAGCGGAAGCTGCCCGGCTGGTTGCGCGCCATCAGTTCCAGCTCGTCGCGGAAGATGATGTCGGCGGGCGAGCGGGCGGCGTGGACGAAGACGATGTCGCGCGGCTCGGCGAGGTCGTGGAAGGTGCGGGCCATCGACATGAGCGGGGTGATGCCGCTGCCGCCGGAGAGGAACAGATATTTCGGCGCCGGCGCGGGGGTGCCCTCGATGAAGCAGGAGAACTCGCCCATCGGCCCGACCGCGCGCAGCGTGGAGCCGACGCGCACCTGGTCGTGCAGCCAGTTCGACACCGGCCCGCCAGGCACGCGCTTCACCGTGATGGCGAGCGTGTGCGGGCGGGTGGGCGCCGAGGCGATGGTGTAGCAGCGATTGATGGTCTCGCCGCCGATTTCCAGCTCCAGCGTGAGGAACTGGCCGGGCCGGTAGTGGAACAGGCACGGCTCCTTCGGCGCCAGCACGAAGGTCTTCACATCCGCCGTCTCCTCGCGGATGGCGAGGACGGTGAGCGCGTCATCCGCCTCCGGGTTCCACGCCTTGAGGGCGCCGGCGAGGCGCGGGGCGGCGGGTTCGGGCGAGACGGTGGGGGTGGGCGCGTGCATGGGGGCGGGTTCCGATTATGAGCGACTGTCCCGGCGGATCAGCCATGCGCCCTCTCCCCGATGGGGAGAGGGGTGGGGTGAGGGGGCTGCTCTTGGCCATCCCGTAACCCCTCACCGACCCGCTTCGCGGGCCACCTCTCCCCATCGGGGAGAGGATGAGAGGTCGTTCAGGCGTCTACCCGCGTCACCGCCCCAGATGTTCGCTCATCCGGTTGACGTACCAGTTGCAGAACTTGTCCACGAGCATCTCGGTGTGCGGCGAGTAGGGGCCGGGCTCATAGGCCGGGCTGCGCGCGCCGGTCTGGCAATAGCCGACCAGTTCCGAATCCTGGTCGTTGGTGGCGTCCCACACGCCGGTGAGGTTCTCGATCGTGTAGTCGACGCCCTCGACCGCGTCCTTGTGCACCAGCCACTTCGTGCGCAGCAGCGAGCGCTCGGCGTCGAGCGGCAGCACCGAGAACACCACGGCGTGGTCGGACATGAAATGGTGCCAGCTGTTGGGCTGGGTCCAGAAATGCAGCGCGCCGTGCTTGGGATCGTTGATCTTGCCGAGCAGCTTCTTGCACGCGGCTTCCGTGCTGTGGGTGTGGCTCTCGCCGGCGCCGGCGAGCGGCAGGCGCTCGGTGCGGAAGCCGGTGGCCATGTCGTCGAGATGCTCCATCAGCGTGGAGGGGAAGCCGCAGCTTTCCCATTCCTTATGGCTGTCCTTGAGCAGCTTGTCGTAATCCTCGGCTTCCTTGCGCTCATGCTCGTCGAGCTCTTCCGGCGCGAAGCCGAAGCCATAGGCGAAGAGCGGCACGGTCAGCTCGGGATGGTTGCCCGCGCAGTGATAGCACTCGCGGTTATTCTCCATGGTGAGCTTCCAGTTGCCGGGCTCGATGATGTCCTTCTCGAAGGCGACCTTGGCGTTCTTCAGGTCGTGCGGGGCGAGATAGGGCGCCATCTTCGCCGCCATCACCTCGAAATCCGCCGGGGGCTCGTCGGCGAGGCAGACGAAGAGCAGCCCTTCCAGCGAGCGCACATGCACCGGCTTCAGGCCATGGCAGGACGCGTCGAAGCCCTCGCCCATATGCGAGGCGGCGAGCAGCTTGCCGTCGAGGCCATAGGTCCAGGAATGGTAGCGGCAGACGAGGTTGCCGACCGTGGTCTTGTAGTCATGCACGATCGGCGCGCCGCGATGGCGGCAGACATTGTGGAAGGCGCGCACCTCGCCATCATCGTCGCGCACCAGCACGATGTTGGTCTGGCCGATATTCAGCGTCATGGCGTCGCCCGGCTCGGGGATGTCGGGGTCGACGCCGACGAAGAGCCAGTGATGGCCGAAGATGATGTCGAGGTCGGCCGCGAAGATCTCGGGGCTGGTGTAGAACGGCGCTTCCAGGCTGTAGCCCGGCTTGCGGCGGCGCAGCAGCGCCTTCAGCGGGGTGGCGGTGGAATCGAGCATCGTCTGTTCTCCCTCGCGCGGGTGCGGCCCGCTTGTCGTCTGGAATTGTTCGACACAAGCGCGGCGCTGACTTTGCTGGAAGCGACAGACAATTCTCTGAACGCGACATTCCCACGGCCCGCGCAACGCCAAGAGGGCGGAGCGTCGCCGCGCCGCCCTCTCCGTGGTTCGCAGGTGTCGGAAAGGCTAACGCCGCAAGGGCTCACATGGACGGCAGGATGGCGATGTCGTGCACCTTGCCCGCGACCCCGGCGATCTTGCCCGCCGCGGTGGCCTTGCCGGTGGCGAGATCGACCGCATAGAGCGTGTCGCCGGCCATCAACCAGCCCTCATTGACGCCGGCCGGGGTGGTGACGATGTCGAAGGCGTAGGTGTCGCCGGTGACGCCGAGCTTGCCGACGGAATTGAGCACGCCATCATTGGGCGGGGCCTGCTTGACCAGGGTGCCGGCGGTGGCGTCGATGTCGTAGAGTGCGGTCTCCTTGGCGCCCTTCACCGAATTGGTGTAGGCGCCGGCGACGACCTTCGAGGCCTTGCCCTTGTGCATGTCGCCCTCGGCATAGTTCAGCACGCCATCCGTCGTCACCTTGCCGTCGTCGACATTGGCGCGCAGATTGGTGCCGTCGCTGCCGATCACCCGCAGCCGGTCGGCCACCGGGTTGAAGTCGACCGTGGCCATGGAGCCGGCCGGCAGCATGGTGGAGAGTGTGGACTTCTTCATCGCCTTGCCGCTCAACGGATCGATGGTGACGACGGTGCCATCGGCGAACAGGCCGTAGAGCATGCCGTCGGCCGGGCGCACATCGAGGCCGACGAGCTTGCCGTCGCCGGCGACCGTCATCGGCGTGCCGGCCTTGGCGGCCTTCACATCGACGAGGACGATGCGGTTGCCGTCGAGCAGGGCGGCGACGGATTGCGCCCGCGCGCCGGTGGCGGCGAGGGCGAGGCCGGTGACGGCGCTGAAGGCGAGGGCGATCATCGAGCTTTTCATGGTGGCGAACTCCGTTTCGCGCCGAACCGTGTCGGCTGGGACGGAGCGGCTACACGCGGGAATCGCCGGCGGATGCAGCGACATACGAAAAAATCTCCTGCCGTTGCGTCCGAGGCCGCCGGCCCGGCGTAAGAGTAGCAAGCCTTACTTTGCGGGAGCCGCCCGATGACGACCCTGCTGCCGGCCCTTGAGGCCGCCGCCGAGGACGACCTCGCCGAGGCGCTGCGCAGCTGCGCGCGCGGCGATCGCGCCGGGCTGCAGCTTCTCTATGACCGGCTGGCGCCAAAGATGACCGGCGTCGCGCTGCGCATGCTGCGCCGGCGCGATCTCGCCGACGAGGTGGTGCACGACACCTTTCTGCGCATCTGGGAAAAGGCCGACAGCTTCGATGCCGCGCGCGGCCGGCCGGCCTCCTGGGCCTTCGCCATCCTGCGCAACACCGCGCTGAATGCCCTGCGCGGCGAGGGGCGGATGGAACTGGTCGGCGATTTCGAGGCGATCGAGCCGGCCAGCGAGGAGGCCGACGCCGAGACGCTTGTCATGGCGCTCTCCGAGGCCAGCGCGCTCAGGCGCTGCCTCGACCGGCTGGAGCCGGCGCGGCGCCGGGCGATCCTGCTCGCCTATATGCGCGGGCTGACCCATGGCGAGCTGGCGGGAAGGCTCGGCGTGCCGCTCGGCACCGCCAAGGCGTGGATACGCCGCAGCCTGCTCACCCTGCGGGAGTGCATGACATGAGCGCGGACGAACGCGACCGGCTGGCGAGCGAATATGTGCTCGGCCTGCTCGATGCGGAGGAAATGCGCCGCTGCGAGGAAAGGCTGGCGCGCGATGCCGGGCTCGCCGTGCAGGTGGAATTGTGGCGGGCGCGCCTCGCCGAACTGGATGCCACCGCCGCGCCTGTCACGCCCGATCCGGCGCTGTGGCCGCGCATCGAGGCGGCGCTCGGGCCGGTGGCGCCCGCGACGCCGCGCCGGGTCGCGCGGCCCTCCCGGCTGGCGACATGGTGGCAGAGTCTCAGCCTGTGGCGCTTCTATGGGCTGGCGGCCTCGGCCGCGCTGGTGCTGCTCGCGATCGGCACGGCGCAGCTGGCGCGGCAGGCGGCACAGGCGCCGGTGCTGGTGGCGGTGCTGCTCTCCGACCAGAATCAGCCGGCGGCGGTGGTCAACGCCTTCCGCGACGGGCGCACCGAGCTGCTGGCGCTGAGCGCCCTGAAGGCGCCGGAAGGCAAGTCGCTGCAGGTGTGGACGCTGTGGGACCGGGAGCGCGGGCCGGTCTCGGTGGGCCTCCTGGAGGCGATGCGCAATGTGGAATTGAGCGTGGAGGGACTGCCGCGCCCCGCCGCCGCGCAGCTCTATGAGGTGACGCTGGAGCCGGCGGGCGGCTCGCCCACCGGGCGCCCGACCGGGCCGATCCTGATGAAGGGCAATGCCAGCCCGACCGAGACCGGCATCTGAGAAGCGGCGTGGCTACTCGAACAGCCGCTGGCCGGCGACGCTCTGCACCGCCACCGGGGCGCGGGCGCGGGCATCGGACGGGGTGAAGCCGTGCTGCGCCTTGAACTGGCGGGAGAAATGCGCGCAGTCGGAAAAGCCGGCTTCCAGCGCGATATCGGTCACCGAGCGGCCGGTGGTGTCGAGCAGGAAGCGGGCATAGCGCAGCCGCAGCCGGCGGTAGAATTCCGCCGGGCGCTGGCCCATCACCGTCTGGAACAGGCGTTCCAGCTGGCGGGTGGAGAGCTGCAGCCGGCGGGCGATGTCGGCGATGGGCAAGGGGTCGGCGAGGTGCTGCTCCATCATCAGGAGCGCGCGGCGCACGCGGTCATCGGCCACCAGATCGGCGATGGGCGGGTGCGGCTGGGATTCGGTGCCGGGGCGCTGGCGGTCCAGCAGCAGCACATGCCGGCTCTTCTGCGCCACGGAGCGGCCGAGGAACTTCTCCACCAGCGCGGTGGCGAGGTCCGCCGCCCCGCCGCCGCCGGCGCAGGTGATGCGGTCGCCATCGATGACATAGAGCCGGTCCGCCACCGGGGTGTGGTGGGGGAATTCCTCCATGAAATCCTGATAGTGATACCAGGAAACGCAGCAGCGCCGGCCGGTCATCAGCCCGGCGCGGGCCAGCACGAAGGAGCCGGTGCAGACGCCGACCAGCGGCACGCCGGCGCGGGCGGCGCGCTTCAAATAGGCGATGCTCTCCTCGTCCAGCTGCTGGCCGCCATGCAGCAGGCCGCCGACGACGATGATGTAGTGGAAGTTCGTGGGGTCGGCGAGCGGGCCGGAGGGCGCCACGGTGATGCCGCAACTGGCGCGGATTGGCTCCTGACGCGAGGACATGACCTGCCAGCGGGCGAGGATGGGGCGCGAGCGGTCGCCATCATCGGCGGCAAGGCGGAACTGGTCGACCATCAGCGAAAAGGCCGAGAGGGTGAAATTATCGGCCAGAATGAAGCCGACATTCAGCACTGGCGCCGCCGTGCTGGACGCGCTCGTCATGGCCAGAGAGGGGGGACGCTGCTGGTTCATGGCCTGCTCCTCGGCCCAGCATAGCAAATTTGCGGCGTCAGGTCGCACCGGCTGTGCGGAAGGTGAGGGCTTCCTCGGCGGCGGCATCGGCGGCTCAGCATTCCGGCAGGTTCACGGCGAGGCCGCCCAGCGAGGTTTCCTTGTATTTCGAGGCCATGTCGCGGCCGGTCTCGCGCATGGTGACGATGACCTTGTCGAGCGAGACGATATGCGTGCCGTCGCCATGCAGCGCCAGCGAGGCGGCGTTGACCGCGCTGATGGCGCCAAAGGCGTTGCGCTCGATGCAGGGCACCTGCACCAGCCCGCCAATGGGGTCGCAGGTCATGCCGAGATGATGCTCCATGCCGATTTCCGCCGCGTTCTCCACCTGCGCCGGCGTGCCGCCCAGCGCGGCGGCGAGCCCGCCGGCCGCCATGGAACAGGCGACGCCGACCTCGCCCTGACAGCCGACCTCGGCGCCTGAAATCGAGGCGTTGATCTTGAACAGCGCGCCGATGGCGGTGGCGGTGAGCAGGAAGATATGCAGCCCCTCGCGGTTCGCGCCGGGGCAATGATCGCGATAGTAGCGCAGCGTCGCCGGCACGACGCCCGCCGCGCCATTGGTGGGGGCGGTGACGACGCGCCCGCCGGCGGCGTTCTCCTCGTTCACCGCGATGGCGTAGAGGCTCACCCAGTCCATGATCTCATGCGGCGTCGGGGCGTTGCGGGCGATGAGCGCGTCGCGGATCGCCTTGGCCCGGCGCTTGACGTGCAGCCCGCCGGGCAGTTCGCCCGAGGTGGCAAGGCCGCGGTCGATGCAGGCCATCATCGCCTCGACCACGCCGTCGAGCCGCGCCTCCACCTCGGCGGGCGTGCGGCGGGCGCGCTCATTGGCGAGGACGAGATCGGCGATGGAGAGGTTTTCGCGCGCGGCCAGCGCCAGCAGCTCGCGGGCGTTGCGGAACGGGTAGGGCAGGGCGGCCTCGTCCTCGGCCGGCGGCTGGCCGACTTCCGCCTCCGGCACGACGAAGCCGCCGCCGATGGAGCACCAGCGCGCCTCGGACAGCGGCGCGCCATCCGCCGCGAAGGCGCGGAAGGCGAGCGTGTTCGGGTGCTGCGGGGTGGGCGAGACGCCGTCGAAAACGATATCGCGGGCGGGATCGAAACGGATGCCGTGGCTGCCGCCGAGCGGCAGGCGGCCGTCCTCCGCCACGCCGGCGACGAGCAGGTCGGCGCGGTCGGGATCGACATTGCGCGGGTGCAGGCCGGCAAGGCCGAGGATCACCGCCTTGTCGGTGCCGTGGCCCTTGCCGGTCCAGGCGAGCGAACCGTAGAGCACCACTTCCACGCGGGCGGTGCGGGCCAGCACTCCCTCGGCCGCGAGGCTCTCGGCAAAGCGCAAAGCGGCCAGCATCGGCCCCACCGTGTGCGAGGAAGACGGGCCGATGCCGATCTTGAAGAGCTCGAAGGCACTGATCATGGCGGTCTGTTCCGCTTGTGTCATCCCGGCCGAAGCGGAGCGGAGAGCCGGGATCGCTCTCCTGAGGCGAACGATCCCCGAGCGGCCTGCGGCCGTCCGGGATGACGTTGTGGCGGCAGCCCCGCCCGGGTCACGCCAGTTCGCGGCGGGCGTCTTCCAGCAGTTCCCAGACATAGGGCGCGAAGGAGCGCCAGACATCGATGTGGAACACGTCGGGAGCATGGCGCACCAGCACGATTTCCGCCTTGTGGAACACGGTGCGGGTGCACATGCCCACCGGGAAGGCGTCGAGCGAGAGGTCCAGCGGGTTGCCCTGGTTGAGCACGAAGGCGGCCTTGTCGCCCGCCAGCTCGATGCCGACGCTGCGCGCGGAGACATCGACGAGGGAGTGGGGAAGACCCGCCGTCGCGGCCTCGATGGCGGCGAAGAGCGGCGCGGGCTCAGCGCCGGGGGCGAGCAGCAGCCACTCATCCGGGCCGAGCCAGAAGGCGAAGCGGCCATTGCCGGCATTGAAGCGGCAGGCCTCGCGCGGCAGGGCGACGCCGAAGGCCTCGCCGGCCGGGCCGATCGCCGCCTCGCGGCCACGGAAGACCAGGCGGGCGGCGTCCCCCAGCGCGGTGAGCCGCGCGGCGGGGAGGACGCGGGAGGCGGCGGCCAGCGCGCCGAGCGGGCGGGCGGGTGCGAGGGACGCGGTCACGGCAGCGCTCTCAACCATTGAGGCGTTCTCCCTTGGGGTCGTAGAACACCGGCTCGACCACCTCGACCTCGATGGCGTGGGTCGGCATCGGCACCATCAGCTTCGTGCCGATGCGGGCGCGCCCGCCCTTCACCATCGCCAGCGCGATGGAGCGGCCGAGAACGGCGCTGTGATAGGAGGAGGTGACGAAGCCGAGCATCGGCACCGGAACGGGGGCGGCAGGGTCGGCGACGATCTGCGCGCCTTCCTCCAGCACGATTTTGGGGTCGGTGGTCTTCAGGCCGACCAGCTGGCGGCGGTCCGGCGCGGACATGGACTCGCGGAGGAGCGAGCGCTTGCCGACGAAGTCCTTCTTCGCCTTGCCGACGGCCCAGCCGAGATTGACATCGTCCGGCGTGGCGGTGCCGTCCGTCTCCTGGCCGACGATGATGTAGCCCTTCTCGGCGCGCAGCACATGCATGGTCTCGGTGCCATAGGGCGTGATGCCGAAGCGCTCGCCGGCGGCATAGACCGCTTCCCATACCGCCCTTCCATAGGCGGAGGGCACGTTGATCTCGAAGCCGAGTTCGCCGGTGAAGGAGACGCTGAACAGCCGGGTCGGCACGCCGAGAATGGTGCCCTCGCGCACGCTCATATGCGGGAAGGCTTCCTTGGAGAGGTCGATGCCCTCGATCAGCGGGGCGATGACCTCGCGGGCCTTCGGCCCCTGCACGGCGATGACCGACCATTGCTCGGTCGTGGAGGTGAGCCACACATCGAGGTCCGGCCATTCGGTCTGGAGATAGTCCTCCATATGCGCCAGCACGCGCGGGGCGCCGCCCGTGGTGGTGGTGACATGGAAGCGATCCGCCGCCATGCGCCCGACGACGCCGTCATCCATGACGAAGCCGTCCTCGCGCAGCATGACGCCGTAGCGCAGCCGGCCGGGCTCCAGCTTGGCCCAGGCGTTGGTGTACATGCGGTTCATGAACTCGGCGGCATCCGGGCCGACGACCTCGATCTTGCCGAGGGTGGAGGCGTCGAACATGCCGACGCTCGCGCGCACCGCCTTGCATTCGCGGGCGACGGCGGCGTGCATGTCCTCCCCCGCGCGGGGGAAGTAATGCGCGCGCTTCCAGTTGCCGACATCCTCGAAGGCGGCGCCGTGTTCGGCGGCCCAGTCATGGATCGCGGTCTTGCGGACGGGATCGAACACATCGCCGCGCGCCGCCCCGGCGAACAGGCCGAAAGTGGTGGGGGTGAAGGGCGGGCGGAAAGTGGTGAGCCCGATCTTCGGCACCGGCGTGTCGAGCGCCTCGGAAACGATGCCGAGGGCGTTCATGTTCGAGGTCTTGCCCTGGTCGGTCGCCATGCCCGTGGTGGTGTAGCGCTTCACATGCTCGATGGAGCGCATGCCCTCGCGGGTGGCGAGCTTCAGGTCCTTGGCGGTGACATCGTTCTGCCAGTCGACGAACGCCTTGGTGAAGGCGGGGTTGCGCCCATGCGGGGTGGCGCCGATGAAGCCGTCCGTGCCGAGATCCTCGGCGCTGGCGGGGATGCTCCGCGACGGCGCGGCCGGCGCCGGCGTGGCGCCGCGCGCGGGGGAGGTGTAGGTGCGGGCGGCGAGCGCGGCGGCTTCGCCCTGGGCGTAGCCGTCTTCCAGCACGCGCTGCAGGCCATTCACGCCCCGGCAGGCGCCGGCGGAACGCTCGCGCTCCACCGAGGTGCCGGGCAGATAGGCGCCGGCGGCGCCGTCCCACACCAGCTTGCCGCGCGACTGCGAGAACAGATGCACGCTCGGCGTGAAGCCGCCGGACATCAGCACGCTGTCGCAGGCGATGGTTTCCGCCGGGCCGACCGCGCCCTTCGTCACCTTGGCGAGCTGGGCGGAGGCGACGCGCAGCCGGCCCTTGGTGCCGACCAGCACGGTGGAGGGACGCACATCAATGCCGGCGGCGAGCGCGCGGGAAGGCAGCTCGCCGGAGACTTCCGCGCGCAGATCGGCGATGGCGGCGATGCTGACGCCGGCGGCCTTGAGATCGAGCGCGGCGCGGTAGCCGGCATCGCAGGCGGTGAAGATCACCGCGCGCTCGCCAACCTTGGTGCCGTAGCGATTGGCGTAGGTGCGGGCGGAATCGGCCAGCAGCACGCCCGGCCGGTCATTGTCGGGGAACACCAGCGGGCGCTCCAGCGCGCCGGCGGCGATGACCACCTCTTTCGCCCGCACTTCCCACAGCCGCTCGCGCGGCAGATCGGGGCCGGGGGCGGCGAGATGCTCGGTGACGCGCTCGGCCAGCGCGATGTGGTTGTGCGGGAAATAGCCGAAGGCGGTGGTGCGCGGCATCAGCGTGACATTGTCGCGCGCCGTGAGCGTCGCCAGCGTCGCGGCCAGCCAGTCGGCGGCGGGTTTGCCTTCGATGGTGGCGGTGGTCTCGGACAGCAGCGAGCCGCCGAGTTCCGCCTGCTCGTCGCACAGGATCACCTTCGCCCCGCTCTCGGCGGCAGCGAGCGCGGCGGCAAGGCCGGCCGGGCCGGCACCGACGACGAGCACATCGCAATGGGCGTGGTTCTGGGTGTAGCGGTCCGGGTCCGGCAGATCGGGGGCGACGCCGAGGCCGGCCATGGCGCGGATCTTCGGCTCGTAGAAGCGCTTCCACGCCCCCGCCGGCCACATGAAGGTCTTGTAGTAGAAGCCCGCCGGCAGGAAGGGCGCGGCGAGGTCGTTGACCGCGCCGGCATCGAAGGAGAGCGAGGGCCAGCGGTTCTGGCTCTGCGCCTTCAGCCCCTCGTAGAGTTCCACCTGCGTGGCGCGCAGATTCGGCGCGGCGCGGGCGGCGTCGCGGGCGACATTGACCAGCGCATTGGGCTCGTCCGAGCCGGCGGAGAGGAAGCCGCGCGGGCGGTGATATTTGAACGAGCGGCCGACGAGGTGGACGCCATTGGCGATGAGCGCCGAGGCCAGCGTGTCGCCCTTGAAGCCGGAGAAGGTCTGCCCGTCGAAGCGGAAGGACAGCGGCGCGGCGCGGTCGATGCGCCCGCCCGAGGCGGTGCGGAAGCGGTTGGTCATGTCACTTGCTCCCGCCGCTGGAGGCGTCGATGTCCGGACGCTTCTCGCCGGCCTTGTAGGTGGTGACGAAGAAGTCGCTCACCGTGTCGCGCAGGGCGTTGAAGTAACGCCCGCAGCCATGGATGTGGCGCCAGCGCTCGGCGTGCAGGCCCTTGGGATTGGTGCGGTTGTAGAGGAAATCGGCCCATTCCGCGTCGGTGAGGGCGGAAGGGTCGGCGGGGCGGGCGATATGCGCCTCGCCGCCATAGCGGAACTCGACTTCCGGCCGGGCGCCGCACCAGGGGCAGGTGATGATGAGCATGTCCTGCCCTCCTCAGTGCGCGACGGCGGCGGCGGCCGCTTCGTCGATCAGGAAACCGTCGCGGAAGCGCTCCAGCGTGAAGGGCGCGTTGATGGCGTGCGGGGCGTCCTTCGCGATGGTGTGGGCGAAGACATGGCCGGAGCCCGGCGTCGCCTTGAAGCCGCCCGTGCCCCAGCCGCAATTCACATAGAGGCCCGGCACCGGGGTCTTGGCGATGATCGGCGAGCGGTCGGGCGTCACGTCGACGATGCCGCCCCAGTTGCGCAGCATGCGCAGGCGCCGGAACTGCGGCACCAGCTCGCAGATGGCGTCGAGCGTATGGGCGGTGATGTGCAGCGCGCCGCGCTGGGAATAGGAGGTGTAGGCGTCCGTGCCGGCGCCGATGACCATCTCGCCCTTGTCGGACTGCGAGATATAGGCGTGGATGGTGTTGCTCATGACCACGGTGGGGAAGGCGGGCTTCACCGGCTCCGACACCAGCGCCTGCAGCGGGAAGCTTTCCAGCGGCATGCGCAGCCCGGCCATCGCCATGACGACGCTGGTGTGGCCGGCGGCGGAGACGCCGACCTTCTTCGCCCGGATGAAGCCGCGCGAGGTTTCCACCCCCTCCACCGCGCCGGAGGGGCCGCGACGGATGCCGGTGACTTCGCAGTTCTGGATGATGTCGACGCCGCGCGAATCCGCGGCGCGGGCAAAGCCCCAGGCCACCGCGTCGTGCCGCGCCGTGCCGCCGCGCCGCTGCAGCGCGCCGCCGATGATGGGGTAGCGCATGCTCTTGATGTTGAGCGGCGGGCAGAATTCCTTCACCTGCTCGGCGGTGAGCCATTCATTGTCGACGCCGTTCAGCCGGTTGGCGTGGACATGGCGCTTGAAGCTGATTTCGTCATGATGGTTATGCGCCAGCATCAGGACGCCGCGCGCCGAATACATGACGTTGTAGTTGATGTCCTGCGACAGGCCTTCCCACAGCTTCACCGCGTGCTCGTAAAGCGCGGCGCTCTCGTCGAACAGATAGTTCGAGCGCACGATGGTGGTGTTGCGGCCGGTATTGCCGCCGCCGAGCCAACCGCGCTCGATGACCGCGACATTGGTGATGCCGTGTTCCTTGGCGAGGTAATAGGCGGCCGCCAGGCCATGCCCGCCGGCGCCGACGATGACGACATCGTATTCGGCCTTCGGCTCGGGATTGCGCCATTGCGGCTGCCAGCTCTTATGGCCGCCCAGCGCGCGGCGGAACAGCTCGAAGCCGGAGAATTTCTGCACGGTCGCCTCCGCGGCAAAGAGTGAGACGCAGGCGGCCGACCCATGGGGCGGGGCCGCTTTCGTCGTCTGTCCGCATGCTCGCGCGGCCACCGCGAAACGGCGAGCATTGTTTCGGCGCTGGCGTTGAACGGATGCGACATGAGATGCGACACGCGCCCGGTTCTCGCGGGCGGCACGGATCACGCGGCGGTGACCGGGAAAGCGCGGCTTTCCTTGCGGAAGCCATGATTGGTTCCTACCTCCCTGCGCAGACAGACACCACGGGATGAACCATGTTCAACAGCGGCAATTTCGACGCCAAGCGGCTCCTCGACCAGTTCCTCACGCCGCAGGCGGGAACGCAGGGACAGGTGCCCGCGCAGACGAACCCGCTGGGCGGGCTGCTCGGCGGCCTCGCGGGCAGCCTCGGCGGGGGCGTCACCGGCAGCGCCAACGCGCAGCCGCCGGGCGCGGGCACGGCCGGCGCCGGCGACCTGATGGGGCGCGCCAAGGAGTATCTCGGCACTAATGGCGGCTCGCTTGCCTCCGGCGCGGCGGCCGGCGCGCTGGTGTCGCTGGTGCTCGGCAGCAAGGGCGGGCGCAAGATGGCCGGCAATGCGGTGAAGCTCGGCGGCCTCGCCCTTGTCGGCACGCTCGCCTACAAGGCCTACCAGAACTACCAGCAGGGTCAGAAGCCGCAGCAGACGGCGGCCGAGCCCGTGCCGAGCCAGCTTCCGCCGGCGCAGTCGCCCTTCCATCCCGCGCAGGCCGAGCGCAGCCATTTCGACGTGACGCTGCTGCGCACCATGATCGCCGCCTCGCTGGCCGACGGCCATGTCGACGAGGCCGAGCGCGCGGCGATTTCCGCCAAGCTCGGCAGCGCCCAGCTGGATGAAGCCGAGCGTTTCCTCACCCAGGAACTCGGCACGCCGGCCTCGCCCGAGGCGCTGGCCTCCGAGGCGACCTCGCCCGAGCAGGCGGCGGAGATCTATATGACCGCGCTGCTCGCCATCGACGCCGACACCACCTCCGAGCGCGTGTTCCTCGCCCGGCTGGCGACGGCGCTGAAGCTCGACCCGGCGCTGGTGCCGCATCTGGAAGCCAGCGCCCGCGCCGCGCGGGCGGCGTGAGGCTGTTTCCCGACATGCCGTCATCCCGGCCGAAGCCGAAGGCGAAGTGCCGGGATCGGGCGGGAATGGCGAGCGATCCCGGATCGGGCCGGTGGCCCGTCCGGGATGACGCCTTCGGTTCGCCTGAGGCAAAGCCCTGCGGGCTTGCCTGACGTAATCAAGGTTAAGCGTTAAGGTTAAGCCGCTCTTAATCACTCGCGGTCAAAGTGCAGCCGTCGAAGAACGCCGGGACACTCCCGGCTCGTCTGGGATGGCTGCATGCGTAAAGCGGGTGAGAAGGTTGGGGCAGGGGTGCGCGGGAGCGTGCTCGCGACGGTATGTGTCGTTCTGCTCGCGGGCGGCGCGGCGCGGGCGGCGGATGCGCTCGACGATCTCGACGCCGACGATCTGCTGGCCCGCGCGCCGGAGGTCGAGGAGGCGCGCAGCTTCTATCTGCGCGGCGATATCGGCTTCGTCTTCAACGAATCGGCCGATCTCGGCGCCATGGGCCATGCGCCGGTGGATGATGCCGGCGTGTTCGGCCTCGGCGCCGGCTTGCGGCTGAACGACCTGCTGCGCCTCGACCTCACCGCCGACTACCGCAGCGCGGCGGATGTGTCCTTTCGCGGCTTTAGCGGCGAGGCGAGCGCCACCACGCTGCTCGCCAATGCCTATCTCGACCTCGGCACCTGGTATGGAGTGACGCCCTATGTCGGCGCCGGCCTCGGCGGGGCGCATGTATCGCTGTCCGGGCTCGGGGCGGGCGATGGCTGGGGCTTCGCCTGGGCGGCGATGGCGGGCGGCACGGTGACGCTGGCGCCGAACTGGCAGCTCGATCTCGGCTATCGCTATGTCCGCATCGAGAACGCCGATCTCGGCGGCGGGCTCTCAGGGTTCAGCCAGGCGGCGCATGAGGTGCGGCTCGGCGTGCGCTACCTCTTCGACTGAGGCGCGCACCGGCGGGCCGGGCACTATGCCAACCCGCCGGCGGGGCGCCTTTCAGCTGCAGCCGGACAGGATCCGGTTGGTGGCGGCGGTCACGCCGTTGAGCGAGAACACATAGCTCGTGTCATTGCCGCGCGCGGAAGTGGCGCTGATGCTCATCTGGCTGCCGCCGCGCAGCGCTTCCAGAAAGGCCGGCTCGCGCTCGGCCCGGCGCAGCCAGGCGCTGCTGCCTTCGGTCATCATCACGAATTTGTCGTCGCCAATGCTGGCGACCACCTGCGAGCCGGCGGCGAAGCTGTAGCCGGTCTGGAAACTCACCTCGGTGCGCTGAGCGGTGTTGGGCAGGGCGGTGACAAAGAACGTCACATCGCCATGGGTCAGCCGGTCCGGCTTGGCCGAGATCGGCGTGCTGATGGTATAGCATTGCGGCTTGCCATCGGCGTTGAAGCGCCAGGTGCTCCAGTCCTTGTACTCACCCATTGCTGTCGGCTTGGCAGCCATGGCGGCCGTGCTGGCAAGGAACATCACACTCAGTGCGATGGCGGTCCGTCCAATCATGGGGGGAAACCTCCTCTCGTCTGTGGTTCAACGCAGAAGACTTGTCGGCCCGCGTTAAGACAGCGTTAAGGCACAGGGCGGGAGCGCGATCACAATGTGGACAGGCTGCCCGGTATGGGCCCGCGCGGCGGCGGCGCGCCACATGTCCGGCCCGATCGCTTCAGGTCGCGCCGCCCTGTCGGGGGAGGCGTTTGCGGTCCCTGATGAATCGGCAAAAGTCAGAGAGCATGGTGGAGCAGATACACCGCTCCCATGATAAAAATAGCGATAGAGAATGTGTAGTCTAGTAGAATATCGAACATCGTCTAAGCAAGCTTCTCATCTTAAGGCCCGCGAATGCGGGCGGGTGGAGCGTTTTATCTGACGCCGATGCGTTGACATCGGCGTCATTCTGAGAAAGTCATTTCTCTGAGGTCAGATCCGCGAGCATCGCCGTCCAAACCAGAATGTGACGGGTAGGTAACGGCTAACCCTCCGCGGCGGTTCCATACCGTCAGAGGTAAAATGAGCCGGCGCGGGCGGCTGGCGGGAAATCGCCTCCGGTTCGGGCTGGGGCGCACGGAGCCGCTGATCCGCGTCTCGGTGACACGGACACAGGCAGGAACCTTTGCCTCTTGCGTTTCGCGCCCGCCGGGAGTAGACCCCTTCTCGGGCTACCCCTCCCCACCGAGGGGCACCCATCTGGAAGGATGGCTATCATGACGAATACCGCGCAGCCGGCTGTGAAGCCGGCCAATCCCAATTTTTCGTCCGGCCCCTGTGCCAAGCGTCCCGGCTGGACGCTTGAGGCTTTGAGCGATGCTCCGCTCGGCCGCTCGCACCGTGCCAAGGTCGGCAAGGCGAAGCTGAAGCTCGCCATCGACCTCACCCGCGAAGTCCTGGAAATTCCCGCCGATTACCGCATCGGCATCGTTCCCGCGTCCGACACCGGCGCGGTCGAGATGGCGCTGTGGTCGCTGCTCGGCGCCCGCCCGGTCGATCTTCTGGCCTGGGAAAGCTTCGGCGAAGGCTGGGTGACGGATGTCGTCAAGCAGCTGAAGCTCAAGGACGCCCGCGTCCTGAAGGCGCCTTATGGCGAACTGCCCGACCTCGGCCAAGTGAATTTCGACCATGATGTGGTGTTCACCTGGAACGGCACCACTTCGGGCGTGCGGGTGCCGAACGGCGATTTCATCCCCGCCGACCGGCAGGGCCTGACCATTTGCGACGCCACCTCGGCCGCCTTCGCGCAGAATCTCGACTGGGCCAAGCTCGATGTCGTGACCTATAGCTGGCAGAAGGTGCTGGGCGGCGAAGCCGCGCACGGCATGCTGATCCTCTCGCCCCGCGCGGTCGAGCGGCTGGAGAGCTATGTCCCGGCCTGGCCGCTGCCGAAGATCTTCCGCCTGACCAAGGGCGGCAAGCTGATCGAAGGCACCTTCGAGGGCGAGACCATCAACACCCCGTCCATGCTCTGCGTCGAGGACTATATCGACGCGCTGAACTGGGCGAAGGCGGTGGGCGGGCTCAAGGGCCTGCAGGCGCGCTCGGATGCGAATTTCAAGGTGCTCGCCGACTATGTCGCCAAGACGCCCTGGATCGACTTCCTCGCCACGGTGCCGGAAACCCGCTCCAACACCAGCGTGTGCCTGGTTGTTGCCGACCCCGAGGTGAAGGCGCTGGCGCCGGACGCGCAGGCGGCTTTCGCCAAGGCGCTGGCGGCGTCGCTGGAAAAGGCCGGCGTCGCCTATGACATCGGCGCCTATCGCGACGCGCCGGCCGGCCTGCGCATCTGGGCGGGCGCCACGGTCGAGGCGTCCGATCTCGACGCGCTGCTGCCCTGGCTCGACTGGGCTTTCGCCACCGCCAAGGCCGGCCTCAAGCAGGCGGCCTGAGCCGCTTTCGCGACGGTCCCCGCCGCTGACGCAAGGGGACGGCGAAGGGGCCGCGCAGGTTCCGAAGGCGCAGGGCTTTCTCTCCCGGCCGCGTCTCGCCTTCGACGCCTTGCATGTGCGCCCGACGAACGCTTCGTCGTCCCCTCCCGCCAGCGGCGGGAGCCTTCCTCTCTCCCGCTCCGCGCGGGTCGATGTTCCCCTTTTCCGAACAGGATGAAGCCCATGGCTCCCCGCGTTCTCATTTCCGATGCGCTTTCCCCCGCCGCCGTGCAGATCTTCAAGGACCGCGGCATCGAGGTCGATTTCCAGCCGGCGCTGGGCAAGGACAAGGACAAGCTGGCCGAGATCATCGGCAATTATGATGGCCTCGCCATCCGCTCCGCCACCAAGGTGACGCCGAAAATCCTCGCCAACGCCACGCGGCTGAAGGTGGTCGGGCGCGCCGGCATCGGCGTCGACAATGTCGACATCCCGGCCGCGACCGCCAAGGGCGTGATCGTGATGAACACGCCGTTCGGCAACTCCATCACCACCGCCGAGCACGCCATCGCCATGATGTTCGCGCTCGCCCGCGAAATCCCCGCCGCCGACGCCTCCACCCAGGCCGGCAAGTGGGAGAAGAACCGCTTCATGGGCGTGGAGCTGACGGCCAAGACGCTCGGCATCATCGGCTGCGGCAATATCGGCTCCATCGTCGCCGACCGCGCCATCGGGCTGAAGATGAAGGTCATCGCCTTCGATCCCTTCCTCTCGCCGGAACGCGCCAAGGATATCGGCGTCGAGAAGGTGGAGCTGGACGACCTGCTCGCCCGCGCCGATGTCATCACCCTGCACACGCCGCTGACCGACAAGACCCGCAACGTGCTCTCCGCCGAGGCCATCGCCAAGACGAAGAAAGGCGTGCGCATCGTCAACTGCGCGCGCGGCGGGCTGGTCGATGAGGCGGCGCTGGCGGAAGCGCTGAAGAGCGGCCATGTCGCCGGCGCGGCCTTCGACGTGTTCATCACCGAGCCGGCGACCGAGAACCCGCTTTTCGGCCTGCCCAATGTCATCTGCACCCCGCATCTCGGCGCCTCCACCACCGAGGCGCAGGAGAATGTCGCGCTGCAGGTGGCCGAGCAGATGAGCGACTATCTGCTGCGCGGCGCCATCTCCAATGCGGTGAACTTCCCCTCGATCACGGCGGAAGAAGCGCCGAAGCTGAAGCCGTTCATCGAACTCGCCGAAAAGCTCGGCTCCTTCGCCGGCCAGCTCACCGACACCGACATCCAGACCGTGCGCATCACCTATGACGGCGCGGTGGCCAGCCTGAAGATCAAGGCGCTGACCTCGGCGGCGGTGGCCGGCCTGCTGCGCCCGGCGCTGGCGGACATCAATGTCGTTTCCGCGCCCTCCATCGCCAAGGAGCGCGGCATCGTGGTGGAAGAGACCACCCGCGAGATCGCCGGCGATTATGAGAGCCTGATCACCCTCACCGTCATCACCGACAAGATGGAGCGCTCCATCTCCGGCACGGTGTTCGCCGATGGGCGCCCGCGCATCGTCGACATCAAGGGCATCAAGGTGGACGCCGAGTTCGCGCCGTCCATGCTCTATGTCACCAATGAGGACAAGCCGGGCTTCGTCGGCCGCTTCGCCGGCCTGCTCGGCGATGCCGGCATCAACATCGCCACCTTCGCGCTCGGCCGCGACCGGCAGGGCGGCGACGCCATCGCGCTGGTCGAGGTGGACGGCACCGTGCCGGCCGAGCTGCTCGCCAAGGTGCAGCAGCTGCCCTCGGTGAAGCAGGCCAAGCCGCTGGCGTTCTGAGGCGCGGCGCTCCCAGTAAAAAAGGCCCCCGGAGCGATCCGGGGGCCTTTTGCGGAATGTGCCTCCCGCTCACATCGGGAAGGCGGCGCGGTGCAGGCGGGCGGCGGCCTTGGCCAGCGCGACGATCTGTTCCCAGTCGCCCATCGTCACCGCGTCATTCGGCGCCACCCAGGAACCGCCGACGGCGAGGATGTTGGGCTGGGCGAGATAGGCGCCGACATTGGCCGGGCTGATGCCCCCGGTCGGGCAGAAGCGCAGGTCGGGGAGCGGGCCCGCCAGCGACTTGATGAGATTGACCCCGCCCACCGCTTCCGCCGGGAACAGCTTGAGCACGGGAAAGCCCAGCGCGTGCAGCGTCATCGCCTCGGTGGCGGTGGCGCAGCCGGGCATGACCGGCACCGGCGCCTCGGCCAGCGCCTCGGCCAGCGCGGTCGGGCAGCCGGGGCTGACGAGGAAGCGCGCGCCGGCGTCGATGGATTTCTGGATGAGGTCCGGCCGGGTCACCGTGCCGGCGCCGACGATGGCGTCCGGCACCTCGGCGGCGATGGCGGCGATGGCTTCCAGCGCCGCCGGCGTGCGCAGCGTCACCTCGATCAGCGGCAGCCCGCCCTCGGCCAGCGCCCGCGCGAGCTTCACGCCCGCAGCAACGCTCGGCACGGTGACGACGGGAACGACGGGAGCGCGGGCGAGCAGCAGGCTGGGGTCGGGAAGCGACATCGGACACCTTGCGGGACATTGCGGGGACTGGTTGCGACATCAAGACCGCCGGGCGCCGGCTTGTCGAGAGGCAGGGCCGAGAATTGTGCGCTGCGGCGTGGACGGCGCCGGTTCCGCCATGGCTTTGAACCGGCTAGCCTGAGGTCCGCGCTTCGCCGCCCGTCGCTCGCCTCCGGACCTGCCCGCATGTTCAACATCGATTCCGTCTATCCCCGCGACCTCATCGGCTATGGCCGCACCCCGCCGGACCCGAAATGGCCGGGCGGGGCGCGGATCGCGGTGCAGTTCGTCATCAATTACGAAGAGGGCGGCGAGAACTGCATCCTGCATGGCGACGCCGCCTCCGAGGCCTTCCTCTCCGAGATCGTCGGCGCCCAGCCCTGGCCGGGGCAGCGGCACATGAACATGGAGTCGATCTACGAATATGGCGCGCGCGCCGGCTTCTGGCGGCTGTGGCGGCTGTTCACCGCGCGCGGCCTGCCGGTCACGGTCTATGGCGTCACCACGGCGCTGGCGCGCAACCCGGAAGCGGTCGCCGCGATGAAGGAGGCGGAATGGGAGATCGCCAGCCACGGGCTGAAATGGATCGACTACCGCAATCATTCCTACGCGGCGGAGAAGGCCGATTTCGACACCGCGCTGCGCCTGCACACGGAGATCACCGGCGAGCGGCCGCTCGGCTGGTACACCGGCCGCACTTCGGAGCACACGCGCCGCATCGTCATGGAGGAGGGCGGCTTTCTCTATGATTCCGACATCTATTCCGACGAACTGCCCTTCTGGGTGAAAGGCCCGCGCGGGCCGCACCTCTCCATTCCCTATACGCTCGATGCCAATGACATGCGCTTCGCCATTCCCGCCGGTTTCGACCATGGCGAGCCGTTTTTCGCCTATCTGCGCGACAGTTTCGACGTGCTCTATGCGGAAGGGGCGGACGCGCCGAAGATGATGAGCGTCGGCCTGCATTGCCGGCTCGCCGGGCGGCCGGGGCGGTTCCTGGCGCTGCAGCGCTTCCTCGATCACATCGCCCGCCATGACCGTGTGTGGGTGCCGCGCCGGATCGACATCGCCCGGCACTGGCACACCCACCACAAGCCGTCCCCGAAGCCGGAGTAAGGCCATGACACTGCGGAGTGCTTCCGTCGTCGCTTTCGTTCTCGCCGCGCTGCCCTGCGCCGCGCTGGCGGATACGATCGTCCTTCCGCTGCCGAAGGGAGCGAAGGCGGAGACGATCCGCGTCGCCTATGACTGCGGCGCTTTCGGCCATGTATCGGCGCAGTATGTCAACGCCCCGCCGGTGGCGCTGGCCAGCCTCTCCTTCAAGGGCGAGTTCGTGGTGGCGGCCAATGTGATCGCGGCGTCCGGCGCGCGCTATGCCGGCGGCAAATATATCTGGTGGACCAAGGGCAGCAGCGCCGACCTCTATGATGTGACCTTGGGCGAGGGGGCGGCGCCGATCGCGTCCTGCATCTCGGGCACATGAGCCTCCTCGTCATGGCGCGGCGGCCGCCGGCGCGGCGGACGGCGCACCTCCGGCAGATGCTGCTGGATGACGAGAAACAGCAGCGCCGTGCTCCAGCCGAACATCATGATGCCGCTGCCCGCCGTCATCGGGTCGATCAGCCGGGTTCCGGCGTCCTGCGTCGACTGGCCGAAGCCCAGCGCGGTGTAATTGACGAAGGCGGAGTAATAGGCGTCGTTGTGATCCTCGACGATGCCCTGCATGGCATAGACGACGGCCCAGAGGCCGACCTCGATGAGATGGGCGACCAGCAGCACGATATTGGCGACGGTGAGCGCCATGAGCAGCCGCAGCCGGGGATGACGCCTGAACATGTTGTCATAGGCGTCCGCCCAGTCGAGCAGGATATAGGTCGCCATCAGATGAACCAGCATGACCAGCATCATCAAGGCGATGCCGATGCCGATTTCCTTGATGATCATTGTCGTCTCCCGGGGGCGGAGGAGGAATGAATGCCGGCGGAACCTAGCATTCGCGCGCTTAACACGGCGGAAATCGGGCTGGCGGTGGAATGGGCGGCGGCGGAAGGCTGGAACCCCGGCCTCACGGACGCCGCCTGCTTCGCCACGGTCGATCCCGCCGGCTTTCTCGTCGCCGAGCTCGACGGTGCGCCGGCGGCGGTGATCTCGGTGGTGAATTACGATACGCGCTTCGCCTTTCTCGGCTTCTACATCGTGCGGCCGGAACTGCGCGGGCAGGGCATCGGGTTTCGCCTGTGGCAGGCGGGCCTCGCCCATGCCGGGGCGCGCACCATCGGCCTCGACGGGGTTGTGGCGCAGCAGGCGAATTACGCCAGCCAGGGCTTTGCCTTGGCCCATCGCAACATCCGCTTCACTGGCACGCCGGAAACCGGCGAGATGGGGGAGACGGTGGACCTCGCACAGGTGCCATTCGCGGCGATAGAGGCCAGCGATGCCGAGGTGTTTCCCGCGCCCCGTGCCGCCTTTCTCAAGGCGTGGATCACCGCGCCGGGCCATGTCGGGCGGGCGGTGCTGCGCGAGGGGCGCCTTGCCGGCTGGGGCGTGGTGCGCCCGGCGCGAACGGGGTGGAAGATCGGGCCGCTGGTCGCCGGGGATGCGGAGGTGGCGGACAGGCTGTTTCGCGCGCTGCGGGCGGCGGCGGGCAGCGCGGCCGTCGTGCTCGACGTGCCGGAGCCGAACGCGCCGGCGCTGGCGCTCGCCCGCCGGCACGGGCTCACCCCCGTTTTCGAGACGGCGCGGATGTACCGGGGCTCACTCCGGCCGGCGAGGCTGGAGCCGGTCTATGGCGTCACCAGTTTCGAGCTCGGCTGAAGCGGGCGCGCGGCCGGTCTTCGGCGCCCATTTGGTGGCGATGACGACGCCGGACAGCACCAGCGCATAGCCGGCGGCATGGTAGAGATGCGGCCGCTCGCCGAGAAAAAGGATGGCGAGCGCCGAGCCGAACACCGGCATGAGGTGGAAGAACGGCGCGGCGCGGTTCGGCCCCACCAGCTGCACCGCGCGGTTGAAGAACAGATAGGCCAGCAGCGAGGGAAACAGCGCGACATAGACGATGGCGGTCAGCGCCTTGGCGTCGAATGTCAGCGGCGGGCCCATGATCCGCTCCGCCAGGAAAAGCGGCGTGAGCATAAAGAGGCCGAGGCTGAGGCTGATGCCGAGGAAGCCCAGGGCCGAGAAGGCCGGCCGGCGCGCCAGCAGCGAGGAATAGAGCCCATAGAGCACCATCGCCGCGATCAGCCACAGATCGCCCCGGTTGAAGGCGATGTTCATGAGCACATGCGGATCGCCCCGGCAGATGATGGTGAGCACGCCCATGAGCGAGAGAAAGATGCCCGCCGCCTGACCGGGCGACAGCCGCTCGCCATTGAGCAGCAGCGACCAGAAGGCGATGAGCAGCGGCCCGGTCGATTGCAGCAGAAGCGCGTTCAGCGCCGGGGTGAATTCCAGCGCGTGGTACTGCATGGTGTTGAACAGGGTGATGCCGGTAAGCGCCAGCAGGCCGACAAGTTTCCAGTGCCGGCGCAGCAGCGGCCAATCCGCCCGCATCGAGCGCCAGGCGAAGGGCAGGAGAATCAGCACCGCCAGCGCCCAGCGCAGCCAGGCGAGGCTCGCCGGCGGCACATGGCCGGCGACGTGCCGGCCCATCACGATATTGCCCGCCCAGAACAGCGAGACGAGGGGCAGCAGCAGATAGGGCGCGTCGAACAGGCGGCGGAACATAAGCGGGCCCGGGTGCGAACGGGTGGCGCGCCGAGGCTTTAGCGTATTTCCGCCGCGCTGGCGCCGCCGGGCGGGAGGCGCCAGCATGAAATCTTCTGATCCATCGCCGCGCGCCGCTGATGCGTCGCGGGGCGGGCAGGCTCAGCCGGCGGCGCGGATCACGGCCCGCGTGCCCCAGGGGTCGGTGACGGCGACGCCGTGCGGGCGCGCCGCTACCGTCTCGCCCGCCGCGTTCAGCCGCGCGCGCACCGCCTCCACGGCGGCGGCGTCGGGCAGAACGATTTCATACGCGACGAGGCCGACGCTGTTGGCCGGTGCCGGCCCGCCATTGCGGCTGTGCCAGATGTTGAGCCCGAGATGGTGGTGATAGCCGCCGGCGCTGACGAACAGCGCGCCGGGATAGCGGTCCGTCGTGATCGCGAAGCCGAGCCCGTCGACATAGAAATGCCGGGCGCGCGCGAGGTCGCCGACCTGGAGATGCACATGGCCGACGCGTGTGCCCTCGGGCATCGGGGCATCGAGCGGGGCGCCCTCGGGCGCATCGGCGAGCAGGTTGCGCAAATCGAGCGGGTGCGTCGCCATCTCGATCGTCGTCCTGTCCCAGCGCCAGTCGCCTTCCGGCCGGTCGCGATAGATTTCGATGCCGTTGCCATCGGGGTCGTCGAGATAGAGCGCCTCGCTCACCAGATGGTCGGAGGCGCCGAGCCGCACGCCCCGCGCGATCAGCCGGCGCAGCACCACGGCGAGGGCGGGACGATCCGGCACCAGCAGGGCGACATGGAACAGGCCGGTAGTGCCCGCCGGGCGCGCATGGGCATCGGGCGCGCCGACCAGTTCGATCAGCGTCTCATTGCCGACGCCGAGGCGCAGGCTGCCGTCCTCGCCCTTGCCGAGCAGCGCGAGCCCAACCGTGCCGGTGTAGAAAGCGGCGGAGCGCGCCGCGTCACGCACGCGCAGGCGTACCGCGCCAAGGCGCAGGCCGGCGGGCAGGGCGGAAGCGGCGGCAGCGGGCGACGGGGCGGGGGAGAGCGTGTTCATGGCGGGTCCTCGGGGCGGCTTTATGTGTTGCCGCTAAGGTCGTGCAATACCGGCCGTGCCGCAATGGCGGCTTGATTGCAGTGTTGCAATACCAACCTGTCCTCGGCGCCCGGTTCGGCGCCGCTGCGCGCGCTTGTGCATCGCGTCAACGGCATGGCCCGCGTTCTTGCCTCTCCCTGTGTCATACCTTAAGACGAAGCAGCCCCGGTCGGACGTTCGCCGGGGCTTTGTCTGTGCGCGGGCACGGCACGCCGCCGCACCCCGCCTCGCAATGCAGGAGCGTGGCTCGTGGCGAATGTGGTCGTCGTCGGTTCCCAGTGGGGCGACGAGGGTAAGGGTAAAATTGTCGATTGGCTGAGCGAGCAGGCGGACGTGGTCGTCCGCTTTCAGGGCGGCCACAATGCCGGGCATACGCTCGTCGTTGGCGACAAGACCTACAAATTGTCGCTGCTGCCGTCCGGCCTGGTGCGCGGCGCCCGGCTGTCGATCATCGGCAATGGCGTGGTGCTCGACCCGTGGGCGCTGGTGGACGAGATCACCCGCATCACCGGCCAGGGCGTCGAAGTGACCCCCGAGCGGCTGCGCGTGGCGGAGAATGTCGCGCTGATCCTGCCGCTGCACCGCGAGCTCGACGCGATTCGCGAGAATGCTTCCGCCGGCACCAAGATCGGCACCACCAAGCGCGGCATCGGCCCGGCCTATGAGGACAAGGTGGGCCGGCGCGCCATCCGCCTGATCGACCTCGCCTCGCCGCAGACGCTGGCCGGCAAGATCGATCGCCTGCTGGCGCATCACAACGCGCTGCGGCGCGGCCTCGGCATCGAGGAAGTGGACGCCGCCCGTCTTGCCGCCGAACTCGCTGAGATCGCCCCCAAGGTGCTGCCCTATATGGACCGCGCCTGGGCCCTGCTGGACGATGAGCGCCGGCGCGGCGCCAAGATCCTGTTCGAGGGCGCGCAGGGCGCGCTGCTCGATGTCGACCACGGCACCTATCCTTTTGTGACCTCCTCCAACACGGTGGCGGCGCAGGCGGCGACGGGCTCCGGCCTCGGCCCGGGTGCGATCGGCTATGTACTGGGTATCACCAAGGCCTATACGACCCGCGTCGGCGAAGGTCCGTTCCCGACCGAGCTGCACGACGACACCGGCCGCCGCATCGGCGAGCGGGGGCATGAGTTCGGCACCGTCACCGGCCGTCCGCGCCGCTGCGGCTGGTTCGATGCCACGCTGGTGCGCCAGACCGTGCGCACCTCGGGCATCAACGGCATCGCGCTGACCAAACTCGACGTGCTCGACGGCTTTGACGAGCTGAAGATCTGCACGCGCTATCGCCTCGACGGGCAGGAGATCGACTATTTCCCCGCCGGGCAGGACGCCCAGGCGCGGGTCGAGCCGGTCTATGTCACCATCGAGGGCTGGAGCGAATCGACCGCAGGCGCCCGTTCCTGGGCCGACCTGCCGGCCGAGGCGGTGAAGTATGTGCGCCTCATCGAGGAACTGATCGGCTGCCCGGTGGCTTTGCTGTCCACCAGCCCCGAGCGCGATGATACGATCCTGGTGCAGAACCCGTTTGAATCCTAGACCTTCCCTCCGGACCTGAACCTCCCCCATGGCCGACTACTACCCGCTCATCGCCCGCGCCGTTGGCGGCCTCCCCGACAAGACGGCGGAGGCGCGCAAGGCTGTCTATGAGCGGGCGCGGCGGGCGCTTCTCGCCCAGCTCACCGCCGTCGACCCGCCGCTTTCCGCACCTGATGTCGCCCGCGAGCAGCAGGCGCTGGAGACGGCGATCGACCGGGTGGAGGCCGATTTCGGCGGAACGGTTCCGGCCGCTCCGCCACGGGCACCGGTGGCACCGCTCGCGCCGGTGAGCCCGCCTGCCGCAGTGGCCGCGCCGCCAGCGCCTCCGCCCGTGACCCGGGCGCCGCTCACCGCGGCGAATCCGCCGGCGCCACCTGTGACGCCCTCACCGGTCTCGCCCGCCGCCTTCCCCGAAGCGGCCCCGCCGCCGCGCTGGAGCGGGCGCAGCCCGGAGCGCCCAGTGGAGCGAGCCCCCGAGGTGGGCACCGGCTTTCACCCGAGCGAGGCCGAAGCGGTGGCCGCCGGGCTGGAGCCGCCGCGCGGCGCCGGCCGCCCGTCCGACTGGCGCAGCGAGGCTGCCCGGCTGGTGCGCGAACGGGAGGCCGGCGAGGCCGCTCAGGACATCGCCCGGGAGGGGGCGCGTGCCAGCGGCGAATCCCTGCCCAACACAGCGAATTCCGGCGAGGAAGCGCCTGTCGCCGAGGCGCCCGCCGCCAAGGGCGGGCGCAGCCGGCTCATCGCCATCGGTCTTTTCGTGCTGCTGCTGATCGCCGGCGGCGTCGTCGGCTATACGCAGCGCGCGACCATCGTGGCGCTTCTGCATGGCGGCAGCGCCGGCACGTCCGCGCCCTCCGCGCAGGCGCCGGCCACGCCGGCCCGCGCCGATGCGCCGAAGTCGACGGATCGCATCACGCAAGCGAGCGGTGAGCCCGCCTCCGCGCCGGCCAGCGCGCCGCAGGCGGCGGGCGGTGCCGAGGCGGGGCAGAGCACCGACCAGCGCGCCGTGCTGTTCGAGGAAAGCCCCGGCGGCGGCGAGCAGGGGCTGCAGCAATATGTCGGCACGGTAGAATGGAGCACCGAGCAGGCCAGCGCCGGCGCCGGCCAGCCGACCGATCTCGGCGTGCGGGCGGAGATTTCGATCCCGGCGCGCAATTTCAGCGCCACGCTGACCTTCCGCCGCAATCAGGACCCGTCGATCCCGGCCTCGCATATCGTCGAGGTGCAGTTCAAGCTGCCGCCGGGCTTCGATCTCGGCAACATTTCCAGCGTGCCGGGCATGCGTGCCAAGGCATCGGAAGGGGCGCAGGGCGCGCCGCTGGTGGGCCTCGCCGTGCGGGTGGCGCCGAATTACTTCCTGATCGGCCTGTCCTCGCTGCCGGCGGATGTGCAGCGCAATCTCGGCTTCATCATCACCCGCAACTGGCTCGACCTGCCGCTGGTGTTCGAGAACGGCCGCCGCGCCATCCTGGTGCTCGACAAGGGCGGGGCCGGGCAGGCGGCCTTCCGTCAGGCCTATACGGCGTGGGGTCTCGCCCCGGCGACGCCGCCCGCGCAGCAGGACCAGAATCCGAACTGACGCCGGCTATCGGCGGCTGAAGATCAGGGGAAGCCTCGCGCTTCCCCTTTTTCTTGTGCCTTCACCGGCGGAACGCCCGCGGGTTCCGGTGGGTCAATGTCATGCGTCTGGCGCAAGGGCGGTATCTGGTATGTGGTATGCCAGAAGCCGACGGTCTTCGCTATTGTGCGTCGCAACATAGACGCGATCGGAGTCGGCGCATGTTCCAGTCGATCTACCCCCTCCTGCCGCTGCTTATTCTCGGCCATGCGTGGATGACGATCCTGATCGTCGAACTGCTGGGCGATGAGGAGACGGCGGGAATGGCGCCGGAATGCTACCCGGCATGACATGAAAAAACCCCGCGGCGGCACCGCGGGGTTTGTCGTTTTCAGGTCCTGGCGGTGTGCCGATCAGGCGGCGACACGGCCCTTGAGCACCTCGACCAGCGTCTTGCCGAGCCGGGCGGGGGAGGGAGAGACGACGATGCCGGCCTCTTCCATCGCCGCGATCTTGTCCTCGGCGCCGCCCTTGCCGCCGGAGATGATGGCACCGGCATGGCCCATGCGGCGGCCGGGAGGGGCGGTGCGGCCGGCGATGAAGCCGACCATCGGCTTCTTGCGGCCGCGCTTGGCCTCGTCCTTGAGGAACTGCGCCGCTTCTTCTTCCGCCGAGCCGCCGATCTCGCCGATCATGACGATGGATTCGGTGGCGTCGTCGGCCAGGAACAGTTCCAGCACGTCGATGAACTCGGTGCCCTTCACCGGGTCGCCGCCAATGCCGACGGCGGTGGTCTGGCCGAGGCCTTCCTGCGAGGTCTGGAACACCGCCTCATAGGTCAGCGTGCCGGAGCGCGAGACGACGCCGACCGAGCCCTTCTTGAAGATGTTGGCCGGCATGATGCCGATCTTGCACTCGCCGGCGGTGACGATGCCGGGGCAGTTGGGGCCGACGAGGCGGGACTTGGAACCGTCCAGCGCGCGACGCACCTTCACCATATCGAGCACCGGAATGCCCTCGGTAATGCAGACGATGAGCGGGATTTCCGCCGCGATCGCCTCGCAGATGGCATCGGCCGCGCCCGGAGGCGGCACATAGATGACCGAGGCGTCGGCGCCGGTCTTCTCGCGCGCCTCGGCGACGGTGTCGAACACCGGCAGGCCGAGATGGGTGGAGCCGCCCTTGCCCGGCGAAGTGCCGCCGACCACCTGCGAGCCATAGGCCAGCGCCTGCTCGGAGTGGAAGGTGCCGTTCTTGCCGGTGAAGCCCTGGGTGATGATCTTGGTGTTCTTGTTGATGAGGACCGACATCACACAGTCTCCTTCACGGCCTTGACGATCTTCTGCGCGGCATCGTCGAGATCGTCGGCGGGGATGACGTTCAGGCCGCTGTCACGGATGATCTGCTTGCCTTCCTCGACATTGGTGCCTTCGAGGCGCACCACCAGCGGAACCTTGAGGCCGACCGCCTTCACCGCAGCGATGACGCCGCGCGCGATGACGTCGCACTTCATGATGCCGCCGAAGATGTTGACGAGGATGCCCTTCACGCTCGGGTCGGAGGTGATGATCTTGAACGCCGCCGTCACCTTCTCTTCCGTGGCGCCGCCGCCGACATCGAGGAAGTTGGCCGGGCTTTCGCCATAGAGCTTGATGATGTCGAGCGTCGCCATGGCAAGGCCGGCGCCGTTGACCATGCAACCGATGGTGCCGTCGAGCGCGATATAGGCGAGGTCGTATTTCGAGGCCTCGATTTCCTTGGCGTCTTCCTCGGTCTCGTCGCGCAGCGCCACCACGTCGGCGTGGCGGTAGAGCGAGTTGGAGTCGAAGGAGATCTTGGCGTCGAGGCACTTCAGCTTGCCGTCCTTGGTGACGACCAGCGGGTTGATCTCGAGCATCGCCATGTCCTTGCCGACGAAGGCGGCATAGAGCTTGGCGACGAGGTCGCCGGCCTGCTTGGCGAGATCGCCGGTGAGGCCGAGCGCCTGCGCGACGGTGCGCCCGTGATGGGGCATCACGCCGGTGGCGGGATCGACGGAGAAGGTGTGGATCTTCTCAGGGGTGGAGTGGGCGACTTCCTCGATGTCCATGCCGCCTTCGGTGGACACGACGAAGGCGATGCGCGAGGTGGCGCGGTCGACAAGGGCGGAGAGGTAGAACTCCTTGTCGATGTCGGAGCCTTCCTCGATATAGACGCGGTTGACCTGCTTGCCGGCCGGGCCGGTCTGGATCGTCACCAGCGTCTTGCCGAGAATCTGCTTGGCATTGGCGGCCGCTTCCTCGGCGGATTTGACGACGCGCACGCCGCCCTTCTCACCGGCATCGGCCTCCTTGAACTTGCCCTTGCCGCGCCCGCCGGCGTGGATCTGGCTCTTCACCACCCAGACGGGGCCGGCGACCTTGGCCGCGGCGGCTTCCGCCTCAGCGGCGTCGAGAATGGCAACGCCATTCGGCACCGGGACCCCGTATTCGCGGAGCACTCCCTTGGCCTGATATTCATGGATGTTCATTAATTCCGCTCCTCCACAACCGGCGGGTCGGGAGAGCCGCCCCGGCCCTCCCGTCGATTGGCGTATCCTATTTCCCTATAGGCGCACACGCGCCAAGACGCTACTGCGCCGAAACGCAGACACCCTATGCCGCTACTGCACGAAGGTGTTGCTCAGCGTCCCGATGCCCTCGATCACGATTTCCACCGTGTTGGTCGGGGCCTTCATCACACCGACGCCGACCGACGTGCCGCAGCAGATGATGTCGCCGGGGTTCAGAGTCATATCGTGCGAAATGCGGCTCACCAGCTGGCGGGCCGAGAACACCATGTCGCTGATCGGGTAGTTCTGGCGCTCGTCGCCATTGAGCACCGTGCGCACGACGAGGCTGGCGGGATCGACATCAGTCGCCACCACGGGCCCGAACGGTCCGAAGCCGTCGAAGCTCTTGGCCCGCACCCATTGGGCGAAGGTAGCATCTTTGTTGATGATGTCGGCCGCGGTGATGTCGTTCACGCAGGTATAGCCGAAGATGTAGCCATCGGCTTCTTCTTCGGAGACGGCGGTGGCCTTCTTGCCGATGACGATGCCGAGTTCGCCCTCATAGACGACCTTGCCGTCATAGGAGGCCGGCCGGTGCACGGTGGCGCCGGGGCTGGTGAGGCAGGAACCGGCTTTGAGCAGATAAAGCGGATCGGCCGGAACCGGCGAATTCAGCTTGGCCGCCAAGGCATGGAAATTGTTCCACAGCGCGATGATCTTGGTCGGCTCCGTCGGGGCGAGGAGATCGACCTCGGAGAGCGCGATGCGCTCTCCGGTCGGCGTGGCGCCAGTGAACATGTCGCCGCTATGGACGGTGATGGTGTCGCCCTCGAGCGTGCCGAAGCCGGCCGCGCCCGAGCGCTGGTAACGAACCCAGTGTGCCATGTCTCGCCGAACTCAGTTGTACAGGCCGGCGATCTGCGCGCGCTGGCGGACCAGCGAGAGCACGACGTCGATGGTCGGGGTCGGGATGCCGGCGAGGCGGCCCATTTCCTGAACGACGGTGACGAGCGCGTCGATTTCCATGGCGCGGGAGCGTTCGAGATCCTGCAGCATGGAGGTCTTGTGCGCGCCGACGGCGCCGGCGCCGTCAATGCGGCGCTCGACGCCGACGCGGAAATTGACGCCCGACTGGACGGCGATTTCCTGCGCTTCCAGCATCATCGCCTTGGCGACCGCGCGGGTGCCGGGATCGGAGGCGATCACGTCCAGCGTGGCATGGGTGAGGGCGCTGATCGGGTTGAAGCAGAGATTGCCCCACAGCTTCAGCCACAGCTCGTCACGGATGTTGGGCAGAACCGGCGCGCGCATGCCGCCGGCGGCGAAGGCTTCCGAGAGCTTGGTGGCGCGCTCGGTGATCTCGCCGGAGGGCTCGCCCAGCGGGAACTTGTCGCCATAGACGTGCTTGATGACGCCCGGTTCGACCACTTCGGTCGCGGGATAGACGATGCAGCCAATGGCGCGCTCGGGGCGCAGGCCGGCCCACTGCTTGCCGCCGGGATCGACGCTTTCCAGCGTCTTGTTCTCCAGCTGATCGCCATGCTTGTAATAGTACCAGTAGGGCACGCCGTTGACGGCGGTGACCACGGCGGTGTCGTTGCCGAGCAGCGGCTGCATGGCGTCAACGACGCCCGGCACCGAATGGGCCTTGAGCGCGACGATGACATAGTCCTGCGGGCCGAGTTCGGCCGGGTTGTCGGAGCAGGGAATGTGCTCGACACGCTCTTCGCCGTCGATGAGCAGCTTGAGGCCGTTCTTCTTCATGGCCTCGAGATGGGCGCCACGGGCAACCAGGCTGACATCGACGCCCGCCCGCTTGAGCTGGACGCCAACATAACCGCCGATCGCGCCGGCACCATAGATGCAGACCTTCATGGGACTCCCTCCTATGTCCAGGCTGCCCCCGCGGCGCCCGGACTTGTTTGGTATTTTGTATGCCATGATTAGGTGCAATGAGCCCCTAGTCAAGAGCGAAGGCACGGGCGTGATAAAACGTCGCGCATGTTTAGCCGCTTCGCTTATCCCAGCGGGGCGTGTTTGCGACGTGTCACTTAAGTTACTTCGCGAAGGACCGGCTTGTCCACGGTGTATAGGCCAGAACAATTGTCTGAATGAATACGCAAAAGACGTCGCGGGGCGTCGGATTTCACTAGCCGGACAGCAATGCTTACTTTTCTCGTCAGAAACAGTTCGGGGGCGCCAAGCGCCCCCGAAGGTCGTTTTGAATTATGAATTCAGATACGCTCAGGCGTCCGGCGCGACGGTGTGATTGGCCATCAGTTCCAGGGCCTTGACGAGGGCCGAGTGGTCCCAGGCCGAGCCGCCATTGGCGGCGCAGGTGCTGAACAGCTGCTGCGCCAGAGCGGTGGAGGGCAGGGCCATCTGCATCTGGCGCGCGCCGTTGAGGGCGAGGTTCAGATCCTTCTGGTGCAGCTCGATGCGGAAGCCCGGGTTGAAGGTGCGGTTGATCATCCGCTCGCCATGGACTTCCAGAATGCGCGAATTGGCGAAGCCGCCCATCAGCGCCTGGCGCACCTTGGCCGGGTCCGCCCCCGCCTTGGAGGCGAAGAGCAGCGCCTCGCCGACGGCGAGGATGTTCAGCGCGACGATGATCTGGTTCGCCACCTTGGTGGTCTGGCCGTCGCCATTGCCGCCGACGAGGGTGATGTTCTTGCCCATCTTCTCGAACAGCGGCTTCACCGTCTCGAACGCCTTCTCCGGGCCGCCGACCATGATGGTGAGCGAGGCCGCCTTGGCGCCGACCTCGCCGCCCGAGACCGGGGCGTCGAGATAGTCGCAGCCGAGTTCGTTGATCTTCTTGGCGAACTCCTTGGTCTCGACCGGGGCGATCGAGGACATGTCGACCACGATCTTGCCCGGGGTGAGGCCGGCGGCGATGCCGTTCTCGCCGAACAGGGCGGCGTTCACATGCGGGGTGTCCGGCACCATGGTGATGATGATGTCGGCGTTCTTGGCGACTTCGGAGCCGCTGGCGCAGGCCACGCCGCCCTTGCCGGTCAGCTCGGCCGGAACCGGCTTGACGTCGTAGAGATAGAGCGTGTGGCCGGCGTCGATGAGATGACCGGCCATGGGCGCGCCCATGATGCCGAGACCGACAAATCCAACATTCGCCATCGTCTTATCCTCGTTTTCCCAGACGTTTCGTTTCTTGACCGGTGCAGCCTCACGCCGCGCCGGTGAGTTCCTTCAGCCAGCCGAGGCCGGCGGCCGTTTCGCCCTTCGGCTTGTATTCGCAGCCGACCCAGCCCTCGTAGCCGATGGCGTCGAGATGGCGGAACAGGAAGGGGTAGTTGATCTCGCCGGTGCCGGGCTCGTTGCGGCCGGGATTGTCGGCAAGCTGGATATGCGCGATCTGGGACAGGTTCGCCTCGATGGTGCGGGCGAGATCCCCTTCCATGATCTGCATGTGGTAGATGTCGTACTGGATGAAGAGATTGTCGGAACCGACCTCTTCGATGATCGCCTTCGCCTGCTTGGTATAGTTCAGGAAGAAGCCGGGAATGTCGCGGGTGTTGATCGGTTCGATCAGCAGCTTGAGACCGGCTTCCTTGATCTTCGGCGCGGCGAACTTGAGATTGTTGACGAAGGTGTTGTGCAGCAGCTCGCGGTCCGCCCCGGCGGGCACGATGCCGGCGAGGATGTTGACCTGCGGGCAGCCGAGCGCCGTGGCGTAGTCGATCGCCTTGTCGACGCCGGCGCGGAACTCGTCCACGCGCTCGGGCAGGATGGCGATGCCGCGCTCGCCCGCGCCCCAATTGCCGGCGGGGAGATTGTGCAGCACCTGCTTCAGGTTGTTGGCCTTCAGCTTGGCGACCAGTTCCTCGACCGGGAAGTCGTAGGGGAACAGGTATTCAACGCCGGTGAAGCCGGCGGCGGCGGCCTTCTCGAAACGATCGAGGAAGGGCACCTCGTTGAACAGCATGGTGAGATTGGCGGCAAAACGGGGCATGGACCGCTCCTAGGGCAGGACGTTTCTGGGGCTTTGGCATCCGCCGGGCGGCGGCATGCCTTTAGCTTTATGGGCGCAGTTGCCGTCGATGGCATGAATGCGCACGCGGCGGAAGCGCACGGCTCCCGCCAATAGGCAAGGGGGCGCGGGCGCGGACCACCCGGCGCCCGGCCGGCTCACGCCTTGGCGGCGTCTTCCAGCGGCAGGTCGAGGACCTCCTCGAACTCGTTCACCGCGTCGATCTCGGTGCCCATGGCGATGTTGGTGACGCGCTCGAGGATGAACTCCATCACGACCGGAACCTGGTGCTCCTTCATCAGTGCCTTGGCCTTGACGAAGGCGTCCTTGAATTCGTTCGGCGAGGAGACGCGCACCGCCTTGCAGCCGAGGCCCTCCGCCACCGCCACGTGATCGACGCCATAGCCGGCATTCTCGTCGGCATTGATGTTGTCGAAGGCGAGCGAGACCTCGAAGTCCATGTTGAAGCCGCGCTGCGCCTGGCGGATCAGCCCGAGATAGGAGTTGTTCACCACCACATGGATGTAGGGCAGCTTGTGCTGGGCGCCCACCGCCAGTTCCTCGATGAGGAACTGGAAGTCATAGTCGCCCGAGAGCGCCACGATTTCCGCATCCGGGTCCGCCGCGCGCACGCCGAGCGCCGCCGGCAGGGTCCAGCCGAGCGGGCCGGCCTGGCCGCAATTGATCCAGTTGCGCGGCTTGTAGACGTGCAGCATCTGCGCGCCGGCGATCTGGCTGAGGCCGATGGTGGAAACGTAGCGCGTGTCGCGGCCGAACGCCTCGTTCATCTCCTCATAGACGCGCTGCGGCTTCAGCGGCACATTGTCGAAATGCGTCTTGCGCAGCATGGTCTTCTTGCGGTCGAGGCATTCCTTGGCCCAGGCGGAGCGGTCCTTCAGCTTGCCGGCAGCCTTATATTCCTTCGCCACCTCGATGAAGAGGTCGAGCGCCGCGCCGGCATCGGAGACGATGCCGAGATCCGGGCCGAACACGCGGCCGATCTGGGTCGGCTCGATGTCGACGTGAATGAACGTGCGGCCCTTGGTGTAGACATCGACCGAGCCGGTGTGGCGGTTCGCCCAGCGATTGCCGATGCCGAACACGAAGTCCGAGGCCAGCATGTTGGCATTGCCGTAGCGGTGCGAGGTCTGCAGGCCGCACATGCCGGCCATCAGGTCGTGATCGTCAGGAATCGTGCCCCAGCCCATCAGGGTCGGGATGACGGGCACGCCGGTCAGCTCGGCGAACTCGACCAGCTTGTCGGAAGCGTCCGCATTGATGATGCCGCCGCCGGAGACGATGAGCGGGCGCTCGGCCTCGTTCAGCATGGCGATGGCCTTCTCGGCCTGCTTGCGCGTCGCCTTGGGCTTGTAGACCTCGAGCGGGGAATAGGTCTCCTCGTCGAACTCGATCTCGGCGAGCTGCACGTCGATCGGCAGGTCGATCAGCACCGGGCCGGGACGGCCGGAGCGCATGACGTGGAACGCCTGCTGGAACACCATCGGCACCAGCGCCGGCTCGCGGACCATGACCGCCCATTTGGCGACCGGCTTGGCGATGGATTCGATGTCCACCGCCTGGAAGTCTTCCTTGTAGAGGCGGGCGCGCGGGGCCTGGCCGGTGATGCACAGGATCGGGATCGAATCGGCGGAGGCCGAATAGAGGCCGGTGATCATGTCGGTGCCGGCCGGGCCGGAGGTGCCGATGCACACGCCGATATTGCCGGCCTTGGCGCGGGTGTAGCCTTCGGCCATGTGCGAGGCGGCCTCGACATGGCGGGCGAGCACGTGGCGCGTCTGGCCATAGGCGCGCATCGCGGAATAGAGCGGATTGATCGCGGCACCGGGAACGCCGAAGGCGGTGGTGACGCCTTCCATTGCGAGAATCCGGATCGCCGCATCGACGGCACGCATCTTGGCCATGGCACTTCCTCCTCGCGTCGCAGGTCCGGCGGGGGCTCGCCCCTTGAAGGGGCTGGCGGCGCCCGGCACCGGCCTGTTCGACCTGTTCAAAACACTTGTCCGGCACCGCACGGCGCCGCCTTGCGCAGGGGTCGCGGAACCCGGGCGCATGCTGCGGGGCGGCATCATTCTTTCCGCACTGCGGAATGAATTTCCGAAATCGCGGAAAACATGCCACGGCGGAGCTATTTCCGCAATACGGGATATATTTCTGGTTTGCGAAAAATGTGAGGATGCGCCTTTATGCGGGGAGGCGGCGCCGCCGGCCGATGGCATAGGCTGTGACGCGTAGGCAGCGGGGCCGGGCGGTGCGATGGTGTGCTCCCTTTCGGAGGTGATCTGCGGATGAATCAGGATGTTCCGACCGTGCGCCGCCGCGGCCGCCCTTCCTCCGCGACCGGCACCGAGGGCGGGGGCGAGGTGCAGTCGCTCGACCGCGCCATCGCGCTCTTGGAAGTGCTGGCGCTGTCCGACGGGCTGACGCTGAGCGAGGTGGCGCGCGCCGCCGAGCTGCCGACCTCCACCGTGCACCGCCTGCTGACCACGCTGGAGCGGCGCGGCCTTGTCGGCCATGACGCGGCGACCGGGCTGTGGATGGTCGGCATCGGCCTGTTCCGCGTCGGCTCGGCCTATTTGCGCATCCGCAAGCTGCCCGAGATCGCCCGCGCGCTGCTGCGCGAACTCTCCCACGGGGTGAACGAGACGGTGAACCTGTCGCTGATCGAGGGGCCGCATCTCGTCTGCGTGGCGCAGGTGGAAAGCCACGCGGCGGTGCGGGCCTTCTTCCGCATCGGCGGCGATCTGCCGATCCACGCCTCGGGCGGCGGCAAGGCCATTCTCTCGGCGATGAACCCGGAGGCGCGGCGCGCCTGGCTTGGCGGCGACCAGCTGCAGCGCTTCACCGAGCACACCCATATCAGCCGCCGCGCCCTGCAGGCCGACCTCGCCGAGATTGCCGAGCGCGGCTTCTCCATCGACGATGAGGAGCACACGCCCGGCATGCGCTGCGTGGCGGCGGCGGTGCTGGACGAATGGCGCGAGCCGGTGGGGGCGATCTCGATCTCCGCGCCGACCGTGCGCATGCCGCCCGAGCGCATCGCCGATCTCGGCTCCCGTGTGCGCGAGGCGGCGCGGCGGCTGACGACGCAGTATTCGGGGCGCTAGCGTGCAAAAAAAAGCCGGCGCTCAGCGCGCCGGCGTTAGTCGCCTAGGAGGAACCGAACGTTGGGTGAACCCTTCGTCCTGCTCCGGGAGGCTCGTGGGCTTTTCCCTCTCCGCCGCATCTGCCGCGCGGCGTGAAAAGGGGCCGATAGGTCCGCGCCGGTGAGCGCGGGACGGAGCGGCGCCGCGCGCCGCTCCGCAGGCCACGGGCGATCAGACCGCCTTGGCGTCGTGCATCGCGGCGATTTCTTCCTGCGAATAGCCGAGCTGGGCGAGCACTTCGTTGGTGTGCTGGCCGAGCAGCGGCGAGGCGGTGACCTCGACTTCCACGTCCGAGAACTTGATCGGCGAGCCGACGGTCAGGTACTTGCCGAGCTTGGGGTGATCGACCTCGACCACGGTGCCGCTCTTGCGCAGCGACGGGTCGTTGGCGATTTCCTTCATCGACAGCACCGGAGCGCAGGGGATGTCGAACTTGCGCAGGATGTCGATGGCTTCGAACTTCGTCTTGTCGGCGAGCCAGGACTCGATGAAGGCGAAGATGTCGAAGATCTTGTCCTGACGGGCCTCGGCGGTGTTGTAGGCCGGATCGTCGATCCACTCCGGCTTGCCCAGCGCCTTGCAGATCGGCGCCCAGGCATGGCCCTGAATGGTGAAGTAGATATAGGCGTTCGGGTCGGTCTCCCAGCCCTTGCACTTCAGCACCCAGCCCGGCTGACCGCCGCCGCCGGCATTGCCGCCGCGCGGAACGACATCCGAGAACTCGCCATGCGGGTACTGCGGATATTCTTCGAGATAGCCGAGGGCGTCGAGGCGCTGCTGGTCGCGCAGCTTGACGCGGCAGAGGTTGAGCACCGAATCCTGCATCGACACGGCGACCTTCTGGCCCTTGCCGGTCTTGATCTTCTGATGCAGCGCCGTGAGGATGCCGATGGCGAGGTGCATGCCGGTGTTGGAATCGCCGAGGGCGGCGGCCGACACGGTCGGAGGGCCATCCCAGAAGCCGGTGGTGGAGGCGGCGCCGCCCGCGCACTGCGCGACGTTCTCGTAGACCTTCAGGTCCTCATAGGCGTGGCCTTCCGAGAAGCCCTTCACCGAAGCGAGGATCATGCCCGGGTTGAGCGACTGGATGTGCTCCCAGGTGAAGCCCATGCGGTCGAGCGCGCCGGGGCCGAAATTCTCGACCATCACGTCCGACTCCTTGATCAGCTTGGTCAGGACTTCCTTGCCCTGCGCCGTCTTGGTGTCGAGGGTGAGCGAACGCTTGTTGGAGTTCAGCATGGTGAAGTACAGCGCGTCGGCGTCCTTGACATGACGCAGCTGCGAGCGCGTGACATCGCCCGCGCCGGGGCGCTCGACCTTGATCACGTCGGCGCCGAACCAGGCAAGAAGCTGCGTGCAGGCCGGACCGGCCTGAACGTGCGTGAAATCGATGATCTTAATACCTTCGAGGGGCTTAGACATTGTAGTCGACTTCCCTTTTCGCGTTAACAGTCCGGACGGAGGCTCACCCTGCCGCCGGATTGAGGCCTCCATCCCGCGGATGAAGGCTTTCGTCTCCCCATGCTCCCCGGTGCTGTTCAGCGCCGGCGGGCATCTCCCAGGGGGTGATCGACTTCGGAACGATTCACGACTTCTTTTCGTCCACCCTGGCCTCACATCCCGCCGGTCGCCGCGCCTTGGGCGGCCTTCCGGCGGAATGTCTCGTTGCGGACAAGTCGCGGTCGCCCGCGCCATGCCCGTATCGTCACGCGACGCCTCCCGCCGCCGGGAGGCGCGTCAGATGCGCAAGCTCACTCGGCCGCCAGCGCCACGGGGGCGCCGACCGCGCCGGAGGCCTTGATGCGCTCGATCTCGTCGCCGCCGAGGCCGAGAACCTCGGCGAGGATTTCCTCGGTGTGCTCGCCCAGCAGCGGCGAACGCTCGACCGCGACATCATTGTCCGACAGCTTGATCGGGTTGCCGACGGTCAGATACTTGCCGCGCGTGGGGTGGTCGATCTCCACCAGCGTTCCGGTCGCGTAGAGCGACTCGTCCTCGGCGATCTCCTTCATCGAGAGCACCGGGCCGCAGGGAATGTCGACCTTGTTGAGGATTTCCATCGCTTCGAACTTGGTGTGGGCCATGGTCCACGATTCGATGCGGTGGAAGATCTCGTTGAGATGCGGCAGGCGGGCCGCCGGCGTGGCGTAGTTCGGATCGGTCTTCCACTCCGGCTCGCCGATGACGTCGCAGATCTTCCCCCAGACCGGGGCCTGGGTGATGAAATAGATGTAGGCGTTGGGATCGGTCTCCCAGCCCTTGCACTTCAGGATGCGGCCGGGCTGACCGCCGCCGGAATCATTGCCGGCGCGGGGCACGGTGTCGCCGAAGGGGAAGCCCTCGCCGAACTGGCTGTATTCGCGCAGCGGGCCGCGATCGAGGCGCTGCTGGTCGCGCATCTTCACGCGGCAGAAATTCAGCACCGCGTCCTGCATGGCGCAGAGCACCTTCTGGCCACGGCCGGTCAGGGTGCGCTGGTAGAGCGCGGTGACGATTCCGAGGGCGAGGTGCAGGCCGGTGCCGGAATCGCCGATCTGCGCGGCGGTGACAAGCGGCAGCCCGTCGCGGAAACCCGTGGTCGAGGCGGAACCGCCGGTGCACTGGGCGACATTCTCATAGACCTTGCAGTCCTCGAACGGGCCGGGGCCGAAGCCCTTCACTGAAGCGAGGATGATGCGGGGGTTCAGCTCCTGGATGCGTTCCCAGCTGAAGCCCATGCGGTCGAGCGCGCCCGGCGCGAAATTCTCGACCATCACGTCGCAGATCTTCACCAGTTCCTCGAGGACCTTCTTGCCCTCGGGATTCTTGGTGTCGAGCGTGATGGAGCGCTTGTTGGAGTTCAGCATCGTGAAGTAGAGGCTGTCCGCATTGGGGACATCGCGCAGCTGGGCGCGGGTGACATCACCTTCGCCCGGGCGCTCTACCTTGATCACATCGGCCCCGAACCACGCGAGAAGCTGCGTGCAGGTGGGGCCGGACTGAACATGGGTGAAATCGAGGACGCGAACGCCGTCCAATGCCTTGCCCATGGGGTTCCTCTCAAGATGACCCGGCTTTTCGCCGTTGTGTCGTTGTTACTTAGGGAATGGGACGGGTGGGGATATTGCCGCTCCCCACCCGTCCCGGTTTGACTTACTTCTTCTTCACAACGCTCTGCGGGTTCAGGCTGCCGATATTGCCGCTCTCGCTGCCGGCGGCCGGATCGATCACGGCGTTGATGAGGGTCGGCTTGCCGCTGTCCATCGCCTCGTCCACGGCGCGCTTGAGCTCGTCCGGGGTGGTGACGTGGACGCCGACGCCGCCGAAGGCTTCCATCATCTTGTCGTAGCGCGAGTCCGCGACGAAGACGGTGGTGCCGGGATCGCGGCCGGTCGGGTCGGTGTCGGTGCCGCGATAGATGCCGTTATTGTTGAAGATAACGACGCAGACCGGCAGGTTGTAGCGGCAGATCGTTTCCACCTCCATGCCGGAGAAGCCGAAGGCCGAGTCGCCCTCGACCGCCAGGACCGGCTTGCCGGTTTCCACGGCGGCGGCGATGGCGAAGCCCATGCCGATGCCCATCACGCCCCAGGTGCCGACATCCAGGCGTTTGCGCGGCTGGTACATGTCGATGACGCCGCGGGCGAGGTCGAGCGTGTTGGCGCCTTCATTGACCAGGATCGCGTCGGGACGCTCCTTGATCACCTGCTTGAGCGCACCCAGAGCCGAGTGGAAGTCCATCGGCGTCGAGTTCTTCAGCAGCCGCTGGGACATCTTGGAGATGTTGACTTCCTTGCGGGCGTTGATCGCGCCGATCCACTCCTGCGAGGGGGCGGTCCAGCCGGACTTGATGCCCTCGTTCAGGGCCTCGATCACCGAGCCGATGTCGCCGACGAGCGGCGCCGCGATCTCGACGTTCGAGTCCATTTCCTTGGGCTCAATGTCGATCTGGATGAACTTCTTCGGGGCATCGCCCCAGGTCTTGCCCTTGCCGTGCGAGAGCAGCCAGTTGAGGCGGGCGCCGACGAGGACGACCACGTCGGAATCCTTCAGCACCGTCGAGCGGGCGGCGCCGGCCGAGAGCGGATGGGTGTCGGGCAGCAGGCCCTTGGCCATCGACATCGGCAGGAAGGGGATGCCGGAGGTCTCGATGAAGGAGCGGATCGCCTCGTCGGCCTGCGCGTAGGCCGCGCCCTTGCCAAGGATGACGAGCGGCTTCTTCGCCGACTTCAGCACGTCGAGCGCGCGGGTGACCGCGGCCGGGGAGGGGAGCTGCGCCGGGGCGGCGTCGATCACCTTGACCAGCGACTTGGCGCCGGCGTCGGCGTCCATCACCTGCGAGAACAGCTTGGCCGGCAGGTCGAGATACACGCCGCCGGGACGGCCGGAGACCGCCGCGCGGATGGCGCGGGCGACGCCGATGCCGATATCGGCCGCATGCAGCACGCGGAACGCGGCCTTGCAGAGCGGCTTGGCAATGGCGAGCTGGTCCATTTCCTCATAGTCGCCCTGCTGGAGGTCGACGATCTCGCGCTCGGAGGAGCCGGAGATGAGGATCATGGGGAAGCAGTTGGTGGTGGCGTTCGCCAGGGCGGTGAGGCCGTTGAGGAAGCCCGGCGCCGAAACGGTGAGGCACACGCCCGGCTTCTTGGTCAGAAAGCCGGCGATGGCGGCGGCGTTGCCGGCGTTCTGCTCATGGCGGAACGAGATCACGCGGATGCCTTCGGCCTGCGCCATGCGGCCGAGGTCCGTGATCGGAATCCCGGGCACGCCGTAGATGGTGTCGATATCGTTCAGTTTGAGCGCATCGATGACCAGGTGGAAGCCGTCGGTGAGCTCCTGTTCGGTCTCGGTGGCGGCATTCACGTCAATAACCTGTGCGACTGCGGACATCCCGTATTCCCTCCCAAACGTCCTTCGGCGGGTTCATGCCGCCCTAATCTAGGTCTACGTGGTTCTCGACATGCTCAGCGAGCCGGAGCGTGTGGTCGCGCACCAAACGCTCGGCGCGGTCCGCGTCCCGCGCCTCGAGAGCAAGAATGATCTCCAGATGGTCGGAGGCCGAACGCTGCGCCCGGTCCATCTCGAAGATCGTGCGGTGGCGGATGGCCCGTACATGGAAGAACAGGTTTTCCGTCATCGCCACGAGCAGCTCAGAGCCGCTCAGCCGGATCAGCGCCTGGTGAAACGCGATATTCGCACTCGAATATTCGTCGCACCGGTCGCGCTCGATCCGCGCCAGATCGAACTTCTTGAACAACGTCCTCAGCTCGGCGATCGCCTCGTCGCTTGCGCGCTGCGTGGCAAGGCGGGCCGCCATGCTTTCGAGCGCCGCCCAGGCCTCGATCATCTGGATGATCTCGGCCTTGGAACGGCGAACCACCATAATTCCCCGCCGGGGCACGGCGCGGAGCAGGCCTTCCTGCTCCAGCATCGCGACCGCCTCGCGGATCGGCGTCCGGCTTGCGCCGAGACGCTCGGAAATATCCCGCTCGTCGAGCAGCATCGGCTCGCTCGAGCCGTAAATATTCATGTGCGTGATAGCTTCCTTGAGAGCGGCGTAGGCCTTGCTCTTGAAGCTCTCCTTGGCCGGCAGGCGTTCGATGGTCAGGCCATTCTCACCGCTTTGCCAGGGCTTGCTCTCAACGGCTTTGCTGCTCACGGAAGCGTCCTCTGCGGAAAACCCACAGTGGATTTCCGAAAAAGTGGCATACCAAATACCAACATGTCAATTCGCTTGTCCCCGCTGCGGGAACCCCTCCGGCTCCTTTTCCTCACGCGTGCCGCGCGCTTTCTCAGCTCCACCTGCCCCTGGGGAAGAGTGCCGGAACGCGCTTGCGTATGCAATATACCACGGGTGAATGCGGCTGGCGAGAGTGTCTGAACACTTTGCTGCGCTGCGCAGTCAAAAGTTCGCCAGAGGTAACAAAGCGGGGCGCCTGACGGTGGAGATCGGGGCGCGCAAGCTCGGCGGGCGGTGCGGAAAGCCCTTTGGCTGTCAGCGCTTCTGCACGCGTGCTGCGCCCGTATGCCAAGGCGGCGCACCGGCCGCTCGCGAAGCGGCAGGCGCCTGTGCGCCGCACCATGCCTGATGTCAGGAGGGGAAGCGGCCGTGCTTCTCCACATGGGCGGCGAGGCCCAGCGTGTGCTCGCGCACGAGTCGTTCGGCGAGGTCGGCATCGCGGGCGACCAGCGCGGCGATGATGGCGCGGTGCTCCTGCAGCGAGCGCTCCGAGCGGTTTTCCTGCCGCACCGAGACGGCGCGGATGCCGCGAATATGGATGAACAGGTTTTCCGTCACCTCGCCGATCATGGCGCAGCCGCCGAGGCGGATGATGGTCTGGTGGAAGCGGATATTGGCGTTCGAGTACTCGTTCATGTGCTCGGCCGGCGCCTCGGCCTCGAAGTCATGGAACATGTCGCGCAGTTCCGTAAGGTCGCGGTCGCTGGCGCGGCTGGTCGCCAGCCGGGCGGCCATGCTCTCCAGCGCCGCCCAGACGATGATCATGTCGATGATCTCGCGCTTGGACTTGCGCACGACGAAGATGCCCCGCCGCGGCACGGAGCGCACGAAGCCTTCCTGTTCGAGAACCGTCAGCGCCTCGCGGATCGGCGTGCGACTGACGCCGAGATCGTGCGAGAGCTGGCGCTCATCGAGCCGGATCTCGCTCTCCTGCCCATACATGTCCATCTCGGTGATGGCCTTCTTGATGGCGTCATAAGCCAGCGTGCGAAGGCTCGTATTGGCGGCGAGAGGCGCGATGTTCAGCCTCATCTGGGTGTCGGCGCTTTCCACGGGCGGTTTCCTCGTCAGTTGATCGGTATCTTGTTCTTGTTGTTGTCCGTCGCAGCGTGGCTGCGGCGCGGCCGGCTTTGGCGGCCTTCACGCGACCCTGTCCTGTCATTGGCGATTCTGTGGCGGATCAAGGCATCGTGAGCATCGTATAACACATACAGAATGTCCATGCGGGAGGCCCCTTACCGGCGCGCTGGGCTCCCCGCGCCGGCCTCTCCCTGCGTTTCCGGCCGGGCCCTTCCGCATCTCGCACGCACGCCTCGCCGGTCCGCGGGAGTGTTGCGCACCCGTTTCAAGAGCTGACGCTGCGTAATAATGGGCAAGTATTCCCTATGGGAATATGCCGTTACGTCACTCTGCGTTCTGCACATGGACTGTGTTCGTGGTATGCAAAATTTTGCATTACCCAAATTTCATAGTATGGTCGTTTCAATGGCTGATTGATGACCCGCCCGGATGGGCGTGCGTAGCGGGCATTCAACAAGAAAATAGAAAATAGTCAGTCGGTTTACGTTGGGAAACGTTCGAGGACAACATGACATCTGACGCAACGGCATCCATCAATAAAAAGCGCTGGCTGCAGCTGGTGTTCGGCGTGATCTGCATGTGCATGATCGCCAACATGCAGTATGGCTGGACCTTCTTCGTCAATCCGATGCAGGAAGCCCATGGCTGGGATCGCGCCGCGATCCAGGTGGCGTTCTCCATCTTCATCGTCACCGAAACCTGGCTCGTGCCGGTCGAAGGCTGGTTCGTCGACAAGTACGGCCCGCGCGTCGTGGTGCTGTTCGGCGGGCTGCTGTGCGGCGTTGCCTGGGTGATCAACTCCTATGCCGACACGCTGACCCTGCTCTATGTCGGCGCCGCCCTCGGCGGTATCGGCGCCGGCGCGGTGTACGGCACCTGCGTGGGCAACTCGCTCAAGTGGTTCCCGGATCGTCGCGGTCTCGCCGCCGGCATCACTGCCGCCGGCTTCGGCGCGGGCTCGGCTCTGACCGTGATTCCGATCCAGAACATGATCAAGAATCAGGGCTACGAGGCCGCCTTCTTCTATTTCGGCGTCGGCCAGGGCGTGGTGATCACGCTGCTCGCCCTCTTCCTCGCCGCCCCGAAGAAGGAGCAGATCGCCGCCTTCGCCGCCAAGGCGGTGGCCAAGCTCTCCCAGTCGGCCCGCGATTTCGCGCCGAAGGAAATGCTCTCCACCCCGCTGTTCTGGGTGATGTACGCGATGTTCGTCATGATGGCCGCCGGCGGCCTCATGGCGACCGCCCAGCTCGGCCCGATCGCCAAGGATTTCGGCATCGCCGACATTCCGGTGAGCCTGATCGGCATCACCCTGCCGGCGCTGACCTTCGCCGCCGCGATCGACCGCGTGCTCAACGGCCTGACCCGTCCGTTCTTCGGCTGGGTGTCGGACCAGATCGGCCGCGAGAACACCATGTTCGTGGCCTTCGCCATCGAGGGCGTCGGCATCTATGCGCTGAGCGTGCTCGGCCATAACCCGGTGCTGTTCGTCATCCTCACCGGCCTCGTCTTCTTCGCCTGGGGCGAGATCTACTCGCTGTTCCCGGCCATGTGCGGCGACGCCTTCGGCTCGAAGTTCGCCACCACCAATGCCGGCCTGCTCTACACCGCCAAGGGCACTGCGGCGCTGATCGTGCCGTTCACCTCCATCATCACCACCATGACCGGCAGCTGGCATGCGGTGTTCATCACCGCCGCGGCGCTCAACATCATCGCCGCCGTAATGGCGCTGGTGGTGCTGAAGCCGCTCGCCTCCGCCCATGGGCGCCGCGCGGCAGCGCAGGCGGCCGCGTCGAAGGTGGTGGCGGCCGAGTAAGCCGCCCCCTCCTTCCCTGGCCTTCTTTCAGGGCCCGTCTCCGGACGGGCCCTTTTTCTTTTCCGGAGCACCGGAAGCGGGGGCGCGCCTGCCCTTTATTGGCGGCAAGATTGACAGCATTCCAATTGTAAACTGGCGGCGAAAAGGGGATGCGAAGCGTGCGCTTTCGTGTCGTCGTCCGGGGATCCGTGTCACGCGACGTGACAACGCAAAGTCACCATTCCCGAACGTTCCTGATATTCAACTTTTATCTGAATTTGAACTGACGCAGCGGCGTCGCACGACAACGATGTGACATCTATTAATATCCGTCGCCAGACCAAGTGAAAAGTGTTCGGTATCTTTAGCCTTACGGAACGGTTGGCGAGTCATAAAAGCCAATTGGCATACATAATATTGTCGATTATGATCCTTGCTCAGCGGGTCGGTTCCGCAACCCTGCGGCAGGGCGTCTCCGAGGTGTCGGAACGCGGCGTCAGGGGCGGATACCGCGCAACCTTTGAGAACGAGATGCCGCACGAGCGGCCGTCGCGGGGGCGACGCAGAAAGCGCCCCCGGGACCAACGACAAGCCGGCGCCCGGGCCCCACAGGCAACGGAGCGACCGCAACAAAAAAGCCGATCCGCGGCATTTATCGATTTGGGAGAGGAGATCGCCCTTGAATACGACCAAGACTCTGGCGGCTGTCGGGCCGGGCCAGGATTTCTCTGAGAGCCGCCGCTGGATGCAGCTGGTCGTCGGCGTGGTCTGCATGATCGCGACCGCCAACATCCAGTATGCCTGGACCCTGTTCGTCCCTGAAATTCAGCAGACCTTCGGCTGGGAGCGCGCCTCGATCCAGGTGGCGTTCACCATCTTCGTGCTGGTGCAGACCTGGCTGGCGCCGATCGAAGGCTACTTCATCGACAAGTTCGGCCCCCGCCTGATGGTCGCCTTCGGCGCGCTGTTCATCGGCACCGCCTGGGTCATCAACTCGCAGGCCACCAGCCTGATGGGCTTCTATGTCGGCGCGGCCATTGGCGGCATCGGCGTCGGCTCCATCTACGCCACCTGCATCAACAACGCGCTGAAGTGGTTCCCGGATCGACGCGGCCTCGCCGTCGGCCTCACCGCCGGTGGCTATGGCGCCGGCTCGGCCGCCACCATCCTGCCGATCGCGGCGATGATCGAATCCTCGGGCTTCCAGGAGACCTTCTTCTTCTTCGGCGTGCTGCAGGGCGGTCTCGCCTTCATCGCGGCGTGGTTCCTGCGTTCGCCGAAGGCGGGCGAGGTCAAGGCCTCCACCAAGCTCAACCAGAGCCGCCGCGACTACACCCTCAAGGAAGCGCTGAACACCAAGCTGTTCTGGCTGATGCTGGTCATGTTCACCTGCGTCGTCACCGGCGGCATGATGGCCGTGGCGCAGCTGGGCGTGATCGCGCAGGACCTCGGCGTGAAGGAGTTCGAGGTCAACCTGTACTTCTTCACCATGGCCGCCCTGCCGCTGGCCCTGATGCTCGACCGCGTCATGAACGGCATTTCGCGTCCGCTGTTCGGCTGGATTTCCGACCATATCGGCCGTGAGAAGACCATGGTCATCGCCTTCTCGCTCGAAGGCATGGGCATCATCGCGCTCGGCTATTTCGGCCACAATCCGTGGGCGTTCCTCATCCTCTCCGGCGTCGTCTTCCTCGCCTGGGGTGAAGTCTACTCGCTGTTCTCGGCGCTGGCCGGCGACGCCTTCGGCACCAAGCACATCGCGAAGATCTATGGCGTGCTCTACTGCGCCAAGGGCATCGGCGCGCTGTTCGTTCCGATCGGCAACCTGCTGATGGAAGCGACCGGCACCTGGTCGACCGTGCTCTACACCGTCGCCGCCATGGACCTGTTCGCCGCCTTCCTGGCGATCACCCTGCTGCCGCGCACGCTGAAGTCGCATGTCGCGCAGTCCGCCGCGATGGGCCCTTCGGTGGACAAGACCGCGACCGCCTCGGCGCATGCCTGATCCGCTTGCCGTCCCGGCCGGCAAACACCGCCCGGGACGCAACGGAACGACCTTGGATAAGGGGCCCTCGCGGGCCCCTTTTTCGTTGCGGAGTTCTCAGTCGGCGCTCGCCGCAGCAAGGGCGAGGTCCGCGAGATACTCGACCTTCAGGCTGGCGGCGGGGCCGAGGCGGGCGAGTTCCGCCCGGTCGAACCAGCGCGCTTCCAGCGCGTCGTCGGCGGCGACGGCCTCGCCCGCCTGCCAGCGGCACAGCACGGCGATCATCGCGAAATGATGGGCGAGGGCCCCGGACGCCTCGTGCTCGATGAAGTCCAGCACGGTGACGAGGCGCGGGTCTTCGGCGAGAAGGCCGGTTTCCTCGTGAAGCTCGCGCAGCGCCGCGTCGAGATAGGTCTCGCCCGGCTCCACCCGGCCACCGGGAAAGCCCCACAGCCCCTGGTCGGGCGGGTTGGCGCGGCGCACCAGCAGAACCTCACCCCCGCGCTCGACGAGAGCGAGCACGGCGACGGTGGGGCGGACAGGGGGCGGCGTCATGCAGCGAGGGCTCCCGGTTGAGAACGCGGCCGGGAAAGCCCGGCCGCGCCAAAACTACTCTGCCGCTGTGACATCGCGATAGAGCTGGCCGCCGCCGTCGCGGAAGCGGGCGGCCATGTCCTCCATGCCCTGCGCGGCCTCTTCCGCCTGCCGGGCGCTGTCGCGGATTTCGTCGCGAATATCCTGGCTGATCTTCATCGAGCAGAATTTCGGCCCGCACATGGAGCAGAAATGCGCCAGCTTGTGTGCCTCCTTCGGCAGCGTCTCGTCATGGAAGGCGAGGGCGGTGTCGGGGTCGAGGGCGAGGTTGAACTGGTCCTGCCAGCGGAACTCGAAGCGTGCCCGCGACAGCGCATCGTCCCAGGCCCGCGCCAGCGGGTGCCCCTTGGCGAGGTCGGCGGCGTGAGCGGCGATCTTGTAGGTGATCACGCCGGTTTTCACGTCGTCGCGGTTGGGCAGGCCGAGATGCTCCTTCGGCGTGACGTAGCAGAGCATGGCGGTGCCGAACCAGCCGATCATCGCCGCGCCGATGGCGCTGGTGATGTGGTCATAACCCGGCGCGATGTCGGTGGTCAGCGGCCCGAGCGTGTAGAAGGGCGCTTCGCCGCAGGTGGCGAGCTGCTTGTCCATATTGGCCTTGATCTTGTGCATCGGCACATGGCCGGGGCCCTCGATCATCACCTGGCAGTCCCGCGCCCAGGCGATCTGCGTCAGTTCGCCCAGCGTCTCCAGCTCGGCGAATTGCGCCGCGTCATTGGCGTCGGCGATGGAGCCGGGCCGCAGCCCGTCGCCGAGCGAGAAGGTGACGTCATAGGCGCGCATGATCTCGCAGATCTCGGCGAATCGTTCATAGAGAAAGCTCTCGCGGTGATGGGCGAGGCACCATTTCGCCATGATGGAGCCGCCGCGCGAGACGATGCCGGTGACGCGGTTGGCGGTGAGCGGCACATGGGCAAGGCGCACGCCGGCATGGATGGTGAAATAGTCCACGCCCTGCTCGGCCTGCTCGATCAGCGTGTCGCGAAACACCTCCCAGGTCAGGTCCTCGGCGATGCCGCCGACCTTCTCCAGCGCCTGGTAGATGGGCACGGTGCCGATCGGCACGGGCGCGTTCCGCACGATCCAGTCGCGAATGTTGTGGATATTCCGACCGGTGGAGAGGTCCATCACCGTGTCGGCGCCCCAGCGGATGGCCCACACCATCTTGTCCACCTCGTCGGCGACCGAGGAGGTGACGGCGGAATTGCCGATATTGGCGTTGATCTTGACCAGGAAATTGCGGCCGATCGCCATCGGCTCCAATTCGCCATGGTTGATATTGGCGGGGATGACGGCGCGCCCGCGCGCCACCTCGTCGCGCACGAATTCCGGCGTGACGACATCGGGGATGGCGGCGCCGAAATCCTCGCCGTCGCGAATGATGTCGCGCAGGCGATCGCGCAGGCCATTCTCGCGCAGCGCGACATATTCCATCTCCGCCGTGACGATGCCGGCGCGGGCATAGGCCATCTGCGTCACCGCGCCGGACCGGGCGCGCAGCGGGCGGTGGCGCAGCGGAAAGGGGGCGACGAGCCGGTCGGCCGGGACATAGCCGTTATCCTCCGGCTTCACCGCGCGCCCGTCATAGGCCTCTATATCTCCACGCGCACGCACCCAGGCGTCACGCGGGCGCGCGAGGCCCGCCGCGATGTCGATGGTGGCGTCCGCGTCGGTATAGGGGCCGGAAGCGTCATAGACCGCGAGATTGGGCTCGCCGGCCGAGGGGTGCAGCAGGATTTCGCGGAACGGCACGCGGAAGCCGCGCACGGGGCATTCGGCATAGATGCGGCGCGAGCCGGGAATGGGACCGGTGGCGACGCTGAGGTTGTCGGGGGATGTGGTCGACATGCTGGATCTCCTGAACCATGGGTTGGGGAGATCCGGGCGTATGACGTTGGGGAAGGATGGCGGCGCGGGACGCGGCCTGAACCCGCGCGTGGCGACGCCATTCGGTTCCGATCCCTTCGCCGGCATGACCCGGATCAGGTTCGAAGGGTCATCGCGTTGCGGTGCCTTGCGGCACGGCCGGCGCTCTCTCAGCCCCCTAGCGGGGCTCCCCTTGGAACGGGTCGATCTTCGGTGAAACGGGAGCCGGGGTCAATCGGCCTGAACCGTCACCCTGCCGCTGCCGTATTCCTGTAGAATGGCTGACGGCGAGACGATTGCAGAACGACATGTCGGGGAGTGCCATGCGCCGCTGGAAGAGTTCGATCGGCCGTTTGGCCGCACTGGTGGCGCTGGCCGCGCCTTTGGCCTTCTCGACCGCCGCCTCGGCGCAGGAGAATTGCGGGCGCAGCGGCGCCGGCTTCGACGCCTGGCTCGCCGGCTTCAAGCAGCAGGCGGTGGCGGAAGGGGTGTCGCCGCGCACGGTTGCGGCGGCGCTCAACGGCATGACCTATGCTCCCGACATCGTCGGCACCGATCGCGGGCAGAAGGTGTTCGGCCAGAGCTTCTTCCAGTTCTCCGACCGCATGGTGGCGAATTATCGCATCCAGCAGGGCCGGCAGAAGATCCAGGCCAATCCCGATCTGTTCAGCCGCATCGAACAGCGATTCGGCGTGCCGGGCGCGGTGCTGGTGGCGTTCTGGGGGTTGGAAACCGATTTCGGCGCGGTCATGGGCGACAAGCCGACCATCCGCTCCGTCGCCACGCTGGCCTGGGACTGCCGGCGGTCGGAGATGTTCCGCACCCAGCTGATGGCGGCGCTGAAGATCATCGACCGCGGCGACCTCACCGTGCAGACGATGCGCGGGCCGTGGGCGGGGGAACTCGGGCAGTTCCAGTTCCTTCCCGATCACTATCTCAATTACGGCATCGATTTCGACGGCGACGGGCGGGTCGATCTCATCCGCTCGGCGCCGGACGCGCTGGCCTCGGCGGCCAATTACATCAAGGCGCTGGGCTGGAAGGCCGGCCAGCCCTGGCTGGAAGAGGTGCGGGTGCCGCCGAACCTGCCCTGGGACCAGGCGGATCTGTCGATCAAGATTCCCCGCTCGCAATGGGCGCGCATGGGCGTGGTGCGGGCCGGCGGCGGCCAGCTTCCCGCCGACCAGCTTCCCGCCTCGCTGCTGTTGCCGATGGGGCGCAACGGCCCGGCCTTCCTCGTTTATCCCAATTTCGACGTGTTCACCGAGTGGAACAACTCGCTGACCTACGCCACGTCCGCCGCCTATCTTGCCTCGCGCGTCGCCGGGGCGGGGCCGTTCAACCGGGGGCAGGGGGATAAGATCCCCGTGCTGTCCATGGCCGAGGTGAAGGACCTGCAGACACTGCTCAACGCGCGCGGGCACCATGTGGGCCGGGTCGACGGCATTGTCGGGGCGGCGACGCGGCAGGCGATCAAGGTCGAGCAGATGCGGCTCGGCCTGCCGGCCGACTCCTATCCGACGCCGGAGCTGGTGGCGGCGCTGCGCGCGGGCCGGTGAGGAGACCGGAGAGGGGCGTTCGTCATCCCGGACGGCCGACAGGCCGATCCGGGATCGCGTGCCGTCAGCGGATGGCGCCCCCGGCTCTCGCTTCGCTCGGCCGGGATGTCGGCGTGTCGCGGCCCTAGAGAACCGGCACGCCCTGCTGCTTGGCCTTCACTTCCGGCTCGACATGGATGTTGACGAGGATATCGGCAACCTCCGCTTCCAGCGCGTCCTCGATACGGTCGCAGATGGCGTGGGCTTCGCTCACCGGCATGTCGCCGGGCACGACGAGGTGAAAGTCGACGAAGGTCATCCGCCCGGCCTGGCGGGTGCGCAAATCATGCGCCTCGATGGCGCCGGTGGCCTCGGCGGCGATGCGCTTGCGGATGCGCTCCAGCGTCTCCGCCGGCACGGCCTGATCCATCAGCCCGCCGACGCTCTCCTTCAGTACCGACCAGCCCGACCAGAGGATGTTGACCGCGACGAGGCCGGCGAGGACGAGATCGAGCTTGTCCCAACCGGACAGCACCGCGAGCACCACGCCGAGCAGCACGCCGGCCGAGGACAGCACATCGGTGAACAGATGCCGCCCGTCGGCCGCCAGAGCGGGGGAGCGCGCGCGCCGTCCCTCGCGGATCAGCACCGCGCACCAGATGCCGTTGATGACCGTCGCGGCGGCGTTGATCGCCAGACCCTGCGGCGAGGCGTCGAAGCTGTGCGGTTCCAGCCAGCCGAGATAGACCTCGCGCAGGATCGAGATCGCCGCCACCACGATCAGCACGCCGACGATGACGGCGGAAAAATACTCCGCCTTGGCATAGCCATAGGGATGGGCGGCATCGGCCGGCTTGGCGCTGACCCGCAGCGCCAGCACCGCCGTGATGGCCGTCGCCACATTGACGATGCTCTCCAGCGCGTCCGAATACAGCGCGACGCTGCCGGTGAGCAGGAAGGCGAGATATTTCAGCCCCAGCACGGCGAGGCTGACGCCGACATTGATCAAGGCGATCCGCGAGGAGATGGTCATCGGCGCAAACCCGTTCCGGCGCCGCGCGCCCGCTGCCGCAGCGCTTAGTCGGTCAGAGGGCGGAAATCAAGCAAGCGCAAGGGTTTGCAAGTCGTTCGCAGAAGCAGGTGCGGCCTCTGCGTCCCTCTCCGCTCAGGCGTTGGCGTGGCGCGGCAGCAACGCGCCGCGATGGCGGATGACGCGGCCGGCGAGCTGGTGCCCGGCCGTCGCCGCTGCCGCCGGGGCTTCGCCGGCAAGGCGCGCGGCGAGATAGGCGGCGTTGAAGCTGTCGCCGGCGGCGGTGGTGTCCACCGGCACCACGGGCTGGGGAATGGCGACCAGCTGCGCCTGGCCACCACTCACGACAAGCGCGCCCTCGGCGCCGTTCTTCACCACAATTTCCTGCACGCCGAAGGTGGCGAGCCGCTCGGCGGTGGCGGTGGGGGAACCGTCGCCCCACAGCGTCGCCTCATCCTCGAAGGTCGGCAGGGCGATGGAGGTGCGCTTCAGCGCCTCGGCATAGACGGCGCGGGCGCGGGCCACGTCGCCGCGCCAGTTGCGCGGGCGGAAATTGCCGTCGAAGACGACGCGCGTGCCGCGCTCGCGGGCGAATTCGATGGTCGCGAGCAGGCGGCCCAGCCCGGCATTGGAATAGAGCGAGAGGGTGATGCCGGAGAGATAGATGAGCTTGGCCTCGATCAGCGCCTCGCACATCACCTCCCAGCCGGGCAGTTCGAACAGCTCGCGTGCCGGAGCGCTGTCGCGCCAATAGGTGAAGCTGCGCTCGCCCGCCGCGTCGATGTCGATGAGATAGAGCCCGGCGGTGCGGCCGGGTACGCGGGCCATCAGGCTGATGTCGAGGCCCTCGGCCTGGGCGGAGGCGCGGATGGCGTCGGAATAGGGATCGTCGCCCAGCGCGGTGGCATAGGCGGTGTTGACGCCGGCGCGGGCGAGATAGACGGCGGTGTTGAAGGTGTCGCCGCCGACGCCCTGGCTGAAACGGCCATCGGCGCTGCGGGCCAGTTCGACCATAACTTCGCCGATGGAGATTACCTCAGCCATGCGTCCCTCCCTGTCGCGTCGATTCGCGCGGGAGCCTCGCCCTATTCGGCGGGGGAGGCAAGGCCGGGGCGTCTCCCCGCCCCGCGCGGGCGGGACGGGGAGGGGTACTCAGAGCTGGACGCCGCGCGTCAGCGCGCCGTCGACAACGAGATTGGTGCCGTAGATGAAGCTCGCCGCCGGGCTCGCCAGGAAGACGGCGGCATTGGCGATTTCCTGCGGCGTCGCCATGCGGCCGGTGGGATTAAGGGCCAGCGCCTCGGCGAACAGGGCCGGGTTGCCGTCCTTGATCTGGTTCCAGATGCCGCCGTCGAAATAGGTATTGCCGGGCGAGACGGTGTTGGCGCGGATCTTCTTCGGCGCCAGCTGGAAGGCGAGGCCCTGCGTGTAATGGATCAGCGCCGCCTTGAATACGCCATAGGGCCCGCAGGCAAAATCGATCTCGCGGCCCGACACCGAGGAGATGGTGACGATGGAGGCGGCGGCGCTCTTCTCCAGATAGGGCATGGCGGCGTTGACGAGGCGCACCGTGCCCATGAGGTCGGTCTCGAAACCCTTCTTCCAGTGCTCCTCATCATTGCCCACGGCCAGCGCGCTGACATTGGCGACGACGATGTCGAGCCCGCCAAAGGCTTCCGCCGCCTTGTCCACGAGGCTGGCAAGGGCGGCGCCGTCGGACACATCGGCGGCCGCGCCCAGCGTCTTCACGCCGCTTTCCGCCAGCCGTGCGGCAGTGGCTTCCGCCTCCGCGCCGTTGCGGCTGCACAGGGCGACATCGCAGCCCTCGGCGGCCAGGGTCTCGGCGATGGCGAGGCCGATGCCCTTGGTGCCGCCGGTGACGACGGCGCGCAGTCCCTTGAGTCCGAGATCCATGGTCGGGGGTCCTTCATGAACGGGGGGAAGAGGGCGGCATGATCCCAACACCGCCGGCCCTGCACAAGACGGTTCGTCGGCTTATTCCGATGCCGTGTGGAGGGTGGCGCTCATGGCGCGATCAGGATGACGCGCGGCGCGCCGGTGGGCGCGGGAGGTGGCGCGGTGGCGGTGGAGGGGTCGCCGGCGGGCGCCGCAGGCGGGGCGGGCGGCGCCGGCGGCCAGCCGCCTTCCGGCGCGTAGCGGGTTTCGAGGTCGCGGGCGCGCTGTCCGTTGAGGCCGATCAGGCAGATCAGCCGCTGCTCCATGACGCCCGACCCGCCGAGCCGCCCGCCAATGCTCTGCTTCGGGCCCTCACCCTCGAAGGGGGCGATGCTCTGGCACTCGAAATTGCGCCAGTGGACGAACCGGCCCTGCGCCTCCTCGAACAGCGAACTCCAGCGGCGGCGCTGCGCCGGCTGCAGATCGGCCCGCGCCTCGATGGTGGCGAGGACGCCGGCGACGCTCCGCTCCAGCGCGCTTTCGCCCGCCGCCTGCAGCGCGGCGAGGCAGTCGAGATAGGCGCGCGGCTCGGCATGTTCGCGCCGGCAGGCCGCCGGGTCCGTCGAGGCGCTGGCCGCGGCGGAACCGAGCCCGAGCAGAAGCGATGCGGCGAGAAGGTGAAGGCCGAGGCGGCTTCGGTCTGTCATCGGTCTCGGCCTCCGTTCGACCGCCACGCTCAGGCGGCGGGCGCCTTGCGCAGGAACGCGTCCATGCGCTCCAGCGCGCGGGAGATGTTCGCGGCCGAGTTGGCATAGGACAGGCGGATATAGCCCTCGCCGAACACGCCGAAATCCGGCCCGCCTATGGTGGCAACACCCGCCTCGTCCAGCAAGGCGGTGGCGAGCTTCTTGGCGGAGGTCCAGCCGGTGCCCGTGATGTTGGGGAAGGCGTAGAAGGCGCCCTTCGGCACGGCGCAGCGCACGCCCGGCAGGGCGTTGAGCCCGTCCACCACCAGATGCCGCCGCCGGTCGAACTCGGCCACCATTTCCGCTACGCAATCCTGCGGCCCGGTGAGCGCCGCCAGCGCGCCGAACTGGGCGGGGGCGTTGACGCAGGACCAGGCATTGACCGCGAGCTTGCGCGCGGCATCGAACAGCCCTTCCGGCCACAGCGCCCAGCCGAGCCGCCAGCCGGTCATCGCATAGGTCTTTGACCAGCCATTGAGCAGGATCAGCCGGTCGCGGATCTCGGGATAGGCGAGCAAGGTGGTGTGCGCTTCCCCATCGAACAGGAACTGGTCGTAGATCTCATCGGAGAGGATCGCGACCTGCGGGTGCGCGGCCAGCCCGGCAATGAAGGCGTCGATCTCGGCCTTGGGGGTAACACCGCCGGTCGGGTTGGCCGGCGAGTTGAGGATGACGAGCCGCGTGCGCTCGGTGATGAGCGAGAGCGCCTCGGCGGCGGAGAAGCCGAACCCATTCTCCTCGCGCACCGGCACCGGCACCGGGGTGGCGCCGGTGAACTCGATCATCGAGCGGTAGATGGGAAAGCCGGGGTCGGGATAGAGGATTTCCGCGCCGGGTTCGCCGAGCATGAGGATGGCGGAGAACATCGTCACCTTGCCGCCGGGCACGATCATCACCCGGCCGGGGTCGATGCCGAGGCCGAAGCGGCGTTCGATATCGCCCGCCACCGCCTCGCGCAGCGGCTCTATGCCGACGGAAGGGGTGTAGCCATGCTGGCCGTCGCGCAGCGCCTTGATGGCGGCTTCGACAATGTGGCCCGGCGTGGCGAAATCCGGCTGGCCGATGCCGAGATTGATGATGTCGCGGCCCTGCGCCGACAGGGCGGCGGCGCGCGCCAGCACGGCGAAGGCGTTCTCCTCGCCGATCCGCGCGAAGGCGGCGACGGGGTGGAGCGGCAGGCGGGCGTCTGGCGTCATCATGTCCTCGTTCGGCTTGCGTTGGCGTTTCGGTTGACGCGGCGCATCAAAGCTCTTGCAGTCTTTCGCAGTCGTGTCACACGGGAACGGGGCCGGGTTCAAGTGCGACGCCGGCCATGCGGGAGTAGGACAAGACGCCGATGACTGGGCCGCAGAGTGAGCTTTCCGCACCGCCGGCGCTGCCGATCGGGCCCTTGGTCGATACCGCGCCGGCGCAGCGGCCCGTGCGCACGGTGCTCGCCGGCCGCTTCGTCGACCTCGTGCCCTTCGATCTCGACGCCCATGGGCCGGCGCTGTACGCCGCCAGCCATGGGCCGGAGAGCGAGGCCATCTTCGCCTATCTGCCCAATGGCCCCTATGCCGATTACGCCGCCTTCGCCGCCTATTACGGCCCGGCGGCGGAGCGCGACGACCCGCTGCTGTTCGCGATCATCGACAAGGCGACCGGCGTCGCGGTGGGCCATGCGACCTATCTGCGGATCGACCCGGCGAACCGCTGCATCGAGGTCGGCCATATCCTCTACACGCCGGCGCTGATGCGCACGCCGGGCGGCACGGAAGCCATGTATCTCATGGCCCGCCATGTGTTCGAGACCCTGGGCTATCGCCGCTATGAGTGGAAGTGCAACGCGCTCAATGCCCCCTCGCGCCGGGCGGCGGAACGCTATGGCTTCCGTTTCGAGGGGATTTTCCGCCACCACATGATCATCAAGGGCCGCAATCGCGACACGGCGTGGTTCTCCATCCTCGAAGAGGAATGGCCGCAGATCGCGGTGGCGATGGAGACATGGCTGGCACCGGAGAATTTCGACGCCGCCGGCCGGCAGCTGGTCTCGCTCTCCGTGCTCAACGCCCGCACGCTTGAGGTGGAAGGGCGCGCGCTGCGCCGCGCCGACCTTGCCGATCTTCCCGCCGTCGAGACGCTGCAGCGCGCCGCCTATGCCCGCAACCGCATCCTGCTCGGTGTCGAGCCGGTGCCGCTGCTGTGGGATTATGCCCGCGTGTTCCGCGAGCGCGAGGTGTGGGTGCTGGACGGCGCCGACGGCATCGCTGCCGTCGCCATTCTCCAGCCGCGCGGCGACGACCTGCTGGCCGACAGCCTCGCCGCCTGCCCGCGCGCGCAGGGCTTCGGCCATGGCAATCTGCTGCTGGCGGCGGCCGAGGCGCGGGCCCGCGCCCTCGGGCGGCACACGGTGCGGCTGTATACGGGCGAGCCGCTGGAAGCCAACATCAACTGGTACCGCCGCAAGGGTTACGCCATCGAGCGGGTGGAGCAACTGCCCGACCGGCGGCTGGTGCATATGGCCAAGCCGCTGGGGTGAGGGCGATGCGCGGGCCGTTTGGCGCGCGCTTTCCTTGCGCCAGCGCGCGGATGGCTTACATTCGGGGCGCACCTTCGCCCTGACCCCGTGCTTTTGGACGTTCGACGATGAGCTATGTGGAGGCGGCCGGCGCGCCGCTGCGCAAGACCGGCCATATCAAGCTGCATGGCCCCGAGGGCTTTGCTGGCATGCGCAAGGCCGGGCAGCTGACGGCGCAGGCGCTCGACCTCGTGCATGAACTGGTGGCGCCGGGCGTGACCACCGACGCCATCGACCGGCTGGTGTTCGACTTCGCCATGGACCATGGCGCGCTGCCGGCGACGCTGATGTATCGCGGCTACCGCAAATCCACCTGCACCTCGATCAACCATGTCGTCTGCCATGGCATTCCCAACGACAAGCCGCTGCGTGAGGGCGACATCGTCAATGTCGATGTGACGCTGATCGTCGATGGCTGGTATGGCGATTCGAGCCGCATGTATCCGGTGGGCGAGATTCCCCGCCGCGCCGAGCGGCTGCTGGACGTGACCTATGAATCGCTGATGCGAGGCATCGCCGAGGTGAAGCCCGGCAACCATGTCGGCGATATCGGCGCGGCGATCCAGGATTTCGTCGAGCCGCTGCATATGAGCGTGGTGCGCGATTTCTGCGGACACGGCGTCGGCCAGGTGTTCCACGACGAGCCTAACATCGTGCATGTCGGCCGGCGCGGCGACGGGCCGGAACTGATGCCCGGCATGATCTTCACCATCGAGCCGATGATCAATCTCGGCCGCCCGCATGTGAAGGTGCTGTCCGACGGCTGGACGGCGGTGACGCGCGACCGTTCGCTCTCCGCCCAGTTCGAGCACACGGTGGGCGTGACGGAGACGGGGTGCGAGATCTTCACCCTCTCGCCCAAGGGCTATCACAAGCCGATCTTCAGCAACGACTGAGCGGGGCCGGGGCCGGCATGGCGCGCAACGGAGCAGGGCGCAGCGGCGGCCGCGAGGCCGCGCCGGGGTCCGCCGGAAGCGAGCCGGCCGCCCCTTCCGGCTTCGACGAGGCGGAGCCGCATTTTCTCGGCCATCGCGAGCGGCTGCGCGAGCGCTTCCGCAGCGGGGGCGGGGAGGCGCTGCCGGACTACGAACTGCTCGAACTCGTGCTGTTCCGCGCCGTGCCGCGCGCCGATGTGAAGCCGCTCGCCAAGGCGCTGATCGACCGTTTCGGCTCCTTCGCCGAGGCGATCAGCGCCCCGCCCGGACGGCTGCGCGAGGTGAAGGGGGTGGGCGAAGCCATCATCACCGAGCTGAAGCTGATCGGCGCGGCGGTGGAGCGGGTGACACGGGGACAGGTGCGCGCCCGCCCGGTGCTCTCCTCCTGGAGCGCGGTCATCGCCCATTGCCGGGCCAGTATGGCCTTTGTCGAGCAGGAACAGTTCCGCATCCTGTTCCTCGACAAGCGCAACCAGCTCATCCTCGACGAGGTCCAACAGCGCGGCACGGTAGACCACACGCCCGTCTATCCGCGCGAAGTGGTGAAGCGCGCGCTGGAAGTGGCGGCGAGCGCGATCATTCTCGTCCACAACCACCCGAGCGGCGATCCCACGCCGTCCCATGCCGACATCCAGATGACCAAGACCATCATCGACGTGGCCAAGCCGCTCGGCATCGAGGTGCATGACCACATCATCGTCGGCAAGGACGGCCACGCCTCCCTGCGCGGGCTGCGGCTGATCTGACGTCTCCGTCAGCGCGCGCCGGAAAGCGGGCGCGCCTCCGGGTCGATCTGCCGGGCGGCGCGCAGGCCGGATTCGATGGCGCCCTCCACCCAGCCGGTCTTCAGCGTGGTGAAATCGCCGGCGAAATGGATGCGCCCCTCCGGGGCGGTCCATTCCTTCACCATCCAGCCGCCGCCGACCGGGGTGGAGCCGAAGGAGCCGCGAATCCAGGGCTGTTCGCTCCAGGCGAAATCGCTGACGCTGACGACGTCGCCGAGCAGGCCCGGCAGGTCCTGCTGGAAGAGGTCCACCACCTGCTGCGCGCGCACCTCGCGCGGGGCGGCGAGCACACGGTCGGCATTCTCGCCATTGAGGTAGAGGAAACCGCTGCCATGGCCGCCGGGTTCGTTGCCGGTGATGTCGATGAAGCGCTCCCACGGCCGGTCGCCGCCGGCCATCGGCCAGCCGCGCACATTATGGGCGAGCCAGGTCGGTTCACGGGTCTTGACGATGACCTTGACCGTCTTGTCCCACTCCATCTCGGCGAACATGCGTGCCTTGCCGGCGGACCAGGCGGGCGCGACCTCGACCTCGTCCATCACGCTGAAGGGGATGGTAGAGACGATGGCGTCGCCGGTGAACTCCTTGCCGTCCTTGGTGCCGACGCGAATGCGCGGGCCGGTCTGGTCGATGCGGACCACCTGCGCGTCGAGCACGATGTTGCTACGGCCGAGAGCATTGGCCATCGCCATCGGCAGGCGGTTATTGCCGCCCTGGATGCGGAACACGTTCTGATCGCCGAAATGATAGGCGAGATCGGGAATGATGCTGAGCGTCTGCGCGTAGGGGGTGAACAGCCCGGCATTGGCGGCGAGCAGCTTGAGGAAGGCGGGCGAGGCGCCCACCGGCCGCAGCAGGTCTTCCAGCGTGATGTCGTCCAGTCGGTCGAGCAGGTCCTCGTCCGGCCAGTCGGGGCTCAGCACGGTGTTGGTGTCGAGCCCGGCGCGGAACAGATAGCGGTTGAGATTGGCGGAGACGGTGACGTTGCGCTCTTCCGCCGTCAGGTCCCACGGCCAGTTGGTGATGTCGGCGGATTTCGCCGTCTTGCCGTCCACCATATAGACCGGCAGCCCGTCATTCAGGCTGAGCAGCGGCAGGTTGAAATGGCGCACATAGTTCAGCACCAGCGGCATGTCGGAGCGGAAATGGCCGCCGCCCGCCTCGGTGAACATGCCATCGCCCAAGGGCAGGGAGAGCAGCCGGCCGCCGATGCGTCCCTGCCGCTCGATCACCGTCACCTTGTGGCCGCGCCGTTGCAGCGAAAGCGCCGCGGTGAGGCCGGACATGCCGGCGCCGAGCACCAGAACCTCGATGGGGTTGCCGGTGCGCGCCTGCGCCCGCGCCGGTGCCGCCAGCGGCGGGGCGGCGAGCGCCCCCAAGGTCGCGGCGGTGCCGGCCAGCAGCGCGCGGCGCGAGAAGCCACGGGGGGGCGTATCGGTCGTCATCGGTTCAAGCTCCACCTTGCCGGTACGGCATCTAGCAGGAGATGGTTCAAAAGTCTCGCATCTAGCGGCGCGGCTCAGGGGCGGCTCAGCAGCAGCGGCTTTCCTTCTTCCGGCGGCACTTTCTCCCAGCCGCCGTCTTCCTGCGCGGCGAAGCGCAGGCCCTCGCCGCGCGCGGTGAGCAGCACCAGGCTGCCGCCGTCGAGCCGCCAGCGATCCGGCGCCAGCGCCACCAGCCGCGCCGGGCAGCCGGCGGCGAGCCGGGCGCGGAAAGTGCCGCCGCCGGCCTCGGCATCGGTGAGTTCGAGCCGGCACAGCGGCTTGCCCGCCTGCTCGGCCATGTCCCAGACCCCCACGAGATCGGCGGCGTGCAGCGCGGGATCGGCGAGGCGCGGATTGACGAGGAAATACACCCCGTCGCCCTCGCGCAGCGCCTCCCAGGTGCCGCCGACGCCCTCAGTAAACTCCGCCACCAGCGCGCCATCCGGCCCCTGCAGCCGGATGGCATTGCCGGGGCCGGGCGACCAGGAAGCGATGTCGACACTGAACAGGATGGCGCCGGCGCAGGCCTGCCGGTCGAGGGCGACCTCGAAGCGCGCCGGGCTGCGGGCTCGGCCCTGCGGTTTTTCGGACAGGGTGAGAAGACACATCCGGTCGCCATCGGCATTGGTCAGCCGGTAGTCGGCCGCGAGCGAGGCCGGCGCGGGAATGTCGCTCTCCTGCGCGCGCGCCGGTGCCGCGACGGCAAGCGCGACGGCAAGCGCGAGGGCTCCGGCGCCGACACGCGGGCGGCAGCGGGCGAGGCGGCGGGGCGCCGGCATGGGCGTCGCCCTCAGCCGGCCGGCTTCACGGGCGTCTCCGGCACCGGGGTCAGCACCGGCTTGCCCGCCGCCCAGGCGAGGAGGTTGTCGACCACAAGCTGGCCCATGGCGTTGCGCGTGACATGGGTGGCGGAGGCGACATGCGGCAGCAGCACGACATTGTCCATGCCGATCAGCGCTTCCGGGACATGCGGCTCGTTGGCGAACACGTCGAGCCCGGCGGCGGCGATGGTGCCGTCTTCCAAGGCCTTCACCAGCGCCGGCTCGTCCACCACCGAGCCGCGCGCGACATTGATCAGCACGCCCTTCGGGCCGAGCGCCGCCAGCACCTCGGCATTGATCATGCGGTCGGTTTCGAGCCCGCCCGGCACGATGACGATGAGCGCGTCGACATCCTTCGCCAGCGCGACCAGCTCGGGATAATGGGTATAGGGCACATCCGCGACGGGACGGCGGCTGTGATAGGCGATGGGCCGGCCGAAGCCTTCCAGCCGGCGGGCGATGGCGCGGCCGATGCGGCCCATGCCGACAATGCCGAGCGTGCGGTCGCGCAGGGTGGCGGTGAGCGGGAAGCCGCCGGCGGGCCACTTGCCCTCGCGCAGATGCCGCTCGGCCTGGGGAATCTGGCGGATGGTGGCGAGCAGCAGGCCGACGGTGAGGTCGGCCACCTCGTCGTCGAGCACGCCGGGGGTGTTGGTGACCACCACGCCGCGCCGGCCGGCCGCCTCGGCATCCACAGAATCATAGCCGACGCCGAAATTGGCGACGATTTCCAGCGCCGGCAAACGGGCCATCAGCGCCTCGGTCACCCGGCGGGCACCGCCGCCGGTGGAACCGACGCCGGTGGCGACGGCGCGGATGCGCGGGCCGACCTCCGTCAGCATCAGCTCGGCGTCCGGCGCGTCGAGCCGGTGAACCGTGAAGTGCTCGTTCAGCTGCGCCTCGATCATGCCCATCATCGGGCCGGTCTGGAGAAGGTCTGGGCGGCCGGACATGGGACACTCCTGCGCGGAAAGGGGCCGACATTCCTCACCAAAGCCGGGCCGGTTTCAAGCCCGATTCGGCGGAAGGCGCCTTTCGCGTTCAGGCGGTCTCTTCCTCGGCCGCGTCCTCGGCGTCCTCGTCCGCCTCGGTCGTCGCGGCGCCGAGCTGGGCGGAGAGGTTGCGGTCGATCTTGCGCAGCATCTTGCGGAAACGCCTGCGGTCCTTGCCGTCGAGGCCGGCGGTCATCGTGTCTTCGATGGAGTCGGAAATGGCGTCGATCGCCTCGGCGCGGTGGCGACCTTCCTCGGTCAGATGCACCCGCACCAGCCGGGCATCGCCCTCGGAGGCGCGGCGCACCAGCAGCCCTTGCGCGGAGAGGCGGCCGACCGTCTTCGACGCGGTAGGCGGGCGCACCTTCAGGGCGGCGGCCAGCTCGCTCATGGTGCGGCCGTCACTTTCGCAGAGCAGCTTGAGTACCGTTTCCTGACCGGGAAACAGCCCGACATCCTGAAGGCGCCGTGCCGCCAGAGCGCGCTGAAGCCGCGCGACGTGATGCAGCCGCTGGCCAATCTTCTTGTCGAAGCCGTCCTTCATGGGCGTCCCTGCCATCCAATGCACGCCACGGTACCATTATCTAATGCGAAAATAACGCATTGCCGTGACACAAACACCGATGCCAGCGAAAGATCGCCCGGCAAAGAGGGCGCGCGGCGTCAGAGCCGGGCGAAACGGGCCTCGACCTTGGCCAGGAAGGCGGCGCGGCGCTCGGCACTGGCGGAATCCATGCTGTGCAGCGCCAGCCAAAGCTTGCGCGCGCGCGGGTGGATGATGCCGCCAATGCCGTCGAGCAGGATGCGCCGGCCGGGCTGGCCGATCCACAGCCACCAGTACCAGGGCGAACCGAGCGAACTCACCGCCGCCAGCACGCGGATATTGGTCAGCCGGCGTTCCAGCGAGCGAAAGGGCTTGGGCATGCCGAAGGTTTCGTGCGGCACCAGTACCCGCTCCAACCAGCCCTTGAGCATGGCGGGAGGGCCGTACCACCAGGTGGGCGCGACGAAGATGAGGGCGTCGGCCTGCTTCACCCGTTCGAGATGACCGGCGATGCGGACCGTGTTGAGGCCGGGCTCGTGATAGGCGAGCCGCTCCTCGCGGCCCATCACCGGATCGACGCCCTCGCCATAGAGGTCGAGCAGGTCCACCTCATGGCCGGCGGCCATCAGCCCCCTAATAACCGCGTCGCGGACGCCGGCGGTGAAGCTCTCCGCCACCGGGTGGCAATAGACGACAAGCGCGCGCATCAGCTGGCCTCTCCCGTGCTTCGGCCTTCCAGCCCGGGGAACAGATAGGTGCGGCCGGTGGCAAAGTCGAAGTCGGGATTCTCCCAGGCGATCATCTTGCCGGGGTTGAGCAGGCCGCGCGGGTCCGCCTGGCGCTTGAAGGCGAGCTGCGCCGGGTCGGTCTGCTTCATGCCGCCTTCCTCCAGCGTGTAGCGGTGCGGATTGAACACCGGGATGCCCAGTTCCTCATGCAGGGCGACGATTTCCTCAAGCCGCTCCTCGGAGCTGAAGCGCACGAGCGGCAGGCCGAAACAGGTGACCTTGCCGTCGAAGCGCACGAATTCGAGATGCGCCGGCACTTCCTCGCCGAGCAAGGCATGCACCTTCGCCACCAGCCCCAGCTGGTGCGGAAAGGGATAGAGCGTCTGCAGATAGGTGATGGCGGGGTCGACCCGCAGCGCCCGCAGCGTCGTGTGGTTCCAGGCCAGCTCGTAGAGCGGCGGCAGGCCCTTCCGCTCCTCCGGCGGCAGCCGATCGGAGCGGAACAGCATTTCCCCGCCCCAGCGGGCGGTGAAGCCCTCGAACGCCGCGCGGCCCATCGGCGCCAGCATCACCAGCACGATGTGCCGGCCCTCCGGCAGGAAGGGGCGATGGCGCAGGAAACTCAGTTGCGGAATGGGCGCGGCGATGACGGAAACGAGCTTCTTCAGCAGCGCGTCCTGTTCGCCCAGCGCGTTGGCATAGGCGGCGGCCTCGTTGAAGTCCGAAAAGCCGATAATGGCCTCGGTCCAGTCATAGGCCGGCGCGAGCGGCATCTCGATGTCGAGGATGATGCCGTTGGTGCCATAGGCGTGGGCGACCTTCTGCACCTCCTCCCCGGTCAGGGTGAGGAGGCGCGGCTTTGCCTCCATGGTGGCGAGGCGCAGCGAGAGGATGTTGCCGAGGTCGCGCAGCCCACCCCAGCTGATCGAGCCGACCCCGCCCGAACCGCCGGCGATGAAGCCGCCCAGCGAGGCGGTGCGGTAGGTGGAAGGGTGCAGGCGCAGTTCCTGCCCGCTCATTGCGCAGGCGGCGTCGATGTCCGCCAGCAGGGCGCCGGCCTGCGCCCGCACCCGGCCGGGGGCGATGTCGAGCACCTTGTCGAGGCCGGAGAGATCGAGCACCAGCCCGCCCGCCAGCGGCATGGCCTGCCCGTAATTGCCGGTACCCGTGCCGCGCGGGGTGACGGGTATGCCGAGTTCAAAGCAGGCGGCGAGGATGCGCAGCACCTCCTCCTCGCTGGTCGGAGCGGCGAGGATGTCGCCGACAACGCCGTCGAGCTGGCGCTTCAACGTCGGCGAGTACCAGTAGAAATCACGGCTCTTCTGCCGCAGCACGGCCGGATTGTCCTCAAGCCGGATGCCCGCCAGCCGGGCCTTGAGGGCGGCGATGTCATAGGTCACGCGGGCGCTCCATCAAATCGTCCAGCTCGGCATAATCGGGCGGCATGGTGTCGATGGCGCGGCCTGCCCTGAGCACGGTGCGCCCCGCCAGAGGGCGGGCGAGCCATTCATTGAGGCTGCGCGCGGGAAAAAGCGAGAGATCGGCGGGCGAACCCTCGGCCAGCGTGCCGGCCTCCACGCCCATATGCGCCGCCGGGGCGCGGGAGATGAGCGCCGGCCCGTCGCCATGGGGATGGTCGAGATGGGCGATGCGGGCGGCTTCGCGATAGACTTCCGCGAGGTCGAGATCGCCATAGGCGTAGAAGGGATCGCGGGTATTGTCGCTCGCCACCATGACCGGGATGCCGCGCGCCCTCATTTCCTGCAGCAGGGTGACGCCGCGCCAGCGCGGGGTGCGGCCGGACTGGCGGTCCTGCAAATAGAGGTTGCACATGGGCAGCGAAACGACGGCAATGCCGGCCTGCGCCACAAGGTCGAGCGTGCGGTCGATCTCGTCCTCCCCCTTCACCGCGAGCGCGCAGCAATGGCCGGCGAGAATCGGTCCCTCGAAGCGGCGCTCCAGCGTCATGCGCGCCAGGAGGTCGAGCCCGCGCCCCTCGCGGTCGCGCTCGTCCACATGCAGGTCGAGCCCGAGGCCGAAGCGCTCGGCCGCGTCGAACAGCCGGGCAAGGCCGGCTTCGAGGTTCGGGGTGAGATAGGTATAGGCGCCGAGACGGCCGCCATGAGTGCGCACCAGATCCAGAAACGGCGTGAAGGCCGAATCGTCGAGCACGCGGTCGATGGCGATCAGCCCCACCGCCTGCAGGTCGATCCGCCCGCGCCAAGCCTCGCGCATCCGCGCGAAGACCCGCCACGCGCCGGCGGCGCGCGGCCCTTCGGAATCGAGATGGGTGCGGATCGCCACCGTGCCATGGGCATAGGCGCAGCGCAGGCCGAAATCGAAGCGCCGGCTTATGTCCTCCTCGGTCCAGTGCGCGGCGCGATCCGCGTTCACCGCGTTCACCGCGCCGTCGAAACTGCCGTCGGGGTTCGGCGCGCGCTTCCAGATGAAACCCTTGTCGAGATGGGTGTGGATGTCCACAAGGCCAGGCAGCACCAGCCCGCCCGAGAGGCCGAGCCGGGGGCCGGCCTCGACAAGCGCGCCGGCCGGGGCGAGGCGGGCGAGGCGCGCCCCTTCCACGGCGATGTCGAGCGCCACCAACCCTTCCGCATCCGCCGTCCCGGCAAAGGACGGCACGAGACAGGCGGGCGCCCGCACAGGGCCGAGAATGTAGGCGGCCGGCGGGGCTTTCAGATCAAACGTCACGTCCGGCCACCCAGTTCGCTCTCGTGCCAGCGCCGCAGCACCAGCCAGGACAGCAGGCTCAGCGCGGCATAGATGAGGATGCCGGTGAGCGAGATGAGGAGAAGCGCCGCGAACAGGCGCGGAATATTGAGCCGATAGGCCGATTCGACGATGCGGAAGGCGAGGCCCGACCCTTGCCCGGCCGAGCCGGCGGCGATCTCGCCGACCACCGCGCCGATCAGCGCCAGCCCGCCGGCAATGCGCAGCCCGCCGAGAAAATAGGGCAGGGCGGTGGGCAGCTTGAGCTGGATGAGCGTCTGCCAGCGCGAGGCGCCGGAGAGGCGGAACAGGTCGCGCAGGTTCGGGTCCACCGAGTTCAGCCCCAGCGTGGTGTTGGACAGTACCGGGAAGAAGGCGACGATCCAGGCGCAGAGCAGCACCGCGCTGTCGGTGGAGAGGTAGATCAGCATCAGCGGCGCCACGGCGATGACGGGCGTCACCTGCAGAATGACAGCGATGGGGAACAGCGAGAATTCCACGATGCGGGCGCTGGCGAACAGCAGCGCCAAGGCGACGCCGCCGACCACGGCCAGCGCCAGCGCGACCAGCGTGGTTTGCAGCGTCACCAGCATGGAGGCGAACAGCACCGCGCGGTCCTTGACCAGCGTCGCCAGCACCGCGTCCGGGGCCGGCAGAACATAGGGCGGCAGGTTGTTGAGCTTCACCACCGCTTCCCAGCCGAGGATGAGTGCCGCCAGCACGCCGAGGGGGAGCAGCCAGCGCAGCGGCGAGGTGGCCATGCCCGCCCCCGCTAGTGCGCGTCCATCGCCCGGGCGAGGGCGAGGGAGGTTTCGCGGCAGAGCGCCGCATATTCCGGCGAGGTGCGGAAGGCTTCGTCGCGCGGCTGGTCCGGCGCGATGGACAGTTCCGCCGAGACGCGTCCGGGGCGGGCGCGGAAGACCAATATGCGCGAGGAGAGATAGACCGATTCGAACACCGAATGGGTGACGAAGACGATGGTGCAGTTGAGGCGCCGCCACACCTCCAGCAGATCATTGTTGAGCTTGAAGCGGGTGATCTCGTCCAGCGCGGCGAAGGGCTCGTCCATCAGGAGCAGGCGCGGCTTGGTGACGAGCGCGCGGGCGATGGAAACCCGCATTTTCATGCCGCCGGAGAGCTCGCGCGGATAGGCATCGCGGAAGGCGGAAAGGCCCACCAGTTCCAGCGCTTCCATGATGGCGGGCTCAGCCGCGCGCCGGCCGACCCCGGCGAGTTTCAGCGGCAGATGGACATTGCCGAACACGCTGGCCCAGGGCATCAGCGTGGGCTCCTGAAACACGAAGCCGATGGCGTGGGGATGCTGCGCGCGCCGGGCCTTTTCGTCCGCGGCCCAGTCGAGCCGGCCCTCGCTCGGCTCGGCGAGGCCGGCGATGAGCCGCAGCGCGGTCGACTTGCCGCAGCCGGAGGGGCCGAGCAGCGAGACGAACTCGCCCGCGCGGACCTCCATATCCAGCCCCTCCAGCGAGGTGACGCTGTTGGCAAAGCGTTTGCCGACGCCGGACAGGCGCAGCAGCGGCGCGCCTTCGCCGGCCGGGCGCGGTGCGATGTCCGACGGGTGCGCGTTCATGCCGGGCTCGCGCGGCGAGCAGGGGGCGAGGCACGCCTCATTTCGGCGCCAGCTCCTTGCCGACGCCCTTGTTGACGAAGTGCAGCGTGTAGGATTTTGCGTAGTCGATGCCCGGCGCCAGCACCTTGGCCTTCACCATCTTGTCGTAGAACGCCTTCATCCGCGCATCGCTCATCGCGCCGATGCCGAGCGTGGTCGTGTCGCCGGAATCGACGATGCCATATTCCTTCATCTTGGCGATGGAGAAGGCGATCATGGCGTCGGTCATCTCCGGGTTGTCCTGCTTGATCAGGGCATTGGCCTTGGCATTGTCGCCATAGAGATAATTGTACCAGCCGATGATCGAGGCATCGACGAAGCGCTGCACGAGGTCGGGATTCTGCTTCACCAGCTCGGTGCGGGTCTCGATGGTGGTGGCGTAGGTCTCGAAGCCGTAATCGGCGAGCAGGAACAGGCTCGGCTTGAACCCGCCCTGCTGTTCCACCGCATAAGGCTCGGAGGTGATGTAGCCCTGCATGGCGCTGTTCTTGTCGACGAGGAAGGGCGCGGCGTTGAAGGTGTAGGGCTTCACCTGGTTCTCGCTGAAGCCGTAATCGGCGATCAGCCACTGGTAGTAGCTCGCCAGCCCCTCCTTGGAGATGAACAGCGTCCGTGTCTTCAGCTGCTCGAACTGCGTCACGTCGGGATGGGCGATGAGGACCTGCGGGTCCTTCTGGAACATGGCGGCGACGACCTCGGTGGGGATGTTCTCCACCACCGAGGAGATCGCCTGCAGCATGTTGGCGCCCATGTAGAAGTCGATCTTGCCCACTGGCAGCAGCAGCCGGTTATTGGCCTGCGGGCCGCCGGGCATGATGGTGACGTCGAGCCCGTATTTCGCATAGGTGCCATCGGCCACCGCCTGGTAGAAGCCGCCATGCTCGGCCTGGGCGACCCAATTGGTGCCGAAGGTCACCTTGTCCGCGGCGCGCGCCGGAGCGGCCGTGAGCAGAGTGGCGAGGGCCAGCGCACCCAGCGCGGCGCGAGGGAAGAGGGAACGCAAGCGCGGCAGACGCGGGCGCATCGAAATCTCCATCCGGGCTAACAAGGGCGGTGCGTGACGGAACCCATGCCCTCATGATAGGCGAGCTTAATCGCCATGCACATATGCTGTCGCGAGAGAACTGTGCATGCGCAGCATCGCCCGCCTTCGGCCCGGCGGAACCGGAGAGACCCCATGCTTCGCCATTTCGTGCCGTCCGCCATCCGCGCCCCTTTCGCCCGCTACAGCCATGCGGTGGAAATCCCCGCCGGCGCCCGGCTGCTGCTGGTCTCCGGCCAGCTCGGCATCACCCCGGACGACGCCATTCCCGACGGGGTGGAAGAGCAGGCCGCGCTGTGCTTCGCCGCCATCGAGGCCTGCCTCACCGAGGCCGGCATGGGGCGCGCCGACATTGTGCGGCTCAACGCCTATGTCACCGACCGGGCTTATCTCGCCGGCTACATGGCGGCACGCGACCGTTTCATCGCCGCCCCGCCGCCGGCCTCGACGCTGATGATCGTCTCCGGCTTCGCCCGGCCGGCGTTCAAGGTGGAAATCGAGGCGCTGGCGGCCCGGCGGGATTGAGCCTAGAACGCCGCCAGCAACGACCGGAGCCGTGCCATGCCCCCCAAACGCTTCTGGACCGAACTCAGCTGGACCGATTTCGCCCAGGGCGACACGGAGAACTGGATCGCCGTCTTGCCGGTGGCGGCGGTGGAACAGCACGGGCCGCATCTGCCGGTGGGCGTCGACGCCTTCATCGGCGAGGGCTATCTCAAGGAAGTGGCGCGGCTGCTGCCGGAGGATATTCCCGCCCTGTTCCTGCCCATGCAGGCCATCGGCAAGTCGAACGAGCATCTCGATTTTCCCGGAACGCTGACGCTTTCGGCAGAGACGGTGATCCGCGCCTGGACCGAGATCGGCGAGAGCGTGCACCGCGCCGGGGTTCGCAAGCTGGTGATCGTCAACTCCCATGGCGGCAATGTGCCGATTCTGGACATCGTGGCGCGCGAATTGCGGGCGCGGCTCGGCATGTTGGCCGTCATGGTCTCCTGGCATCGCTTCGGCTATCCTGAGGGCCTGTTCACCGCGCAGGAACGCCAGCACGGCATCCATGCCGGCGGGGTGGAGACCTCGCTCATGCTCGCCTTCCGGCCCGATACGGTGCGGGTTGACGAGGTGCGCGACTTTCCCCCGGTGACGCTGGCCATGGAGCAGGAATTCGCCTTTCTGCGCGCGGGCTCGCCGGCCGGGTTCGGCTGGATGGCGCAGGATATCCAGCCCACCGGCGCGATGGGCGATGCCACCGAGGCGAGCCTTGAGAAGGGCGAGGTCTGCGCCCTCTATGGCGCGCGGGCCTTTGTCGAACTGCTCGGCGATGTCCATCGTTTCGATCTGTCGCGGCTGCCGGCGGGGCCGCGCGGCGGGGTGGCCCGCTGATGGAAGGCTCGGTCGCGCGGGCGGCGTTCCATTCCCGCCCTCTCTCGCTTGACGCTGCCCGCGCCTATGCAACGCGGGTGCTGGAGCGCTTCGGCGCGGCGCCGGGCAACGCCCACGTGACCGCCGATGCGCTGGTGCGCGCCGAGGCGGACGGGCTCGCCACCCATGGCCTGACCCGGCTGCCGAGCTACAGCGCCATGGTCGCCGCCGGCAAGATCGACGGCCACGCGGTGCCGCGGATGCGGCCGGTCGCTCCGGCGGTGCTGGCGGTGGATGCCGGCAACGGCTTCGCCTATCCCGCCCTCGCCCATGGCCTGCCCTCGCTGGCGGCGATGGCGCGGGCGAGCGGGGTGGCGCTGATGGCGGTGCGGCGCTCAAGCCATTTCGGCGTCGCCGGCCAGCCGGTGGAGACGCTGGCGAATGAAGGTCTCGTCGGTCTCGCCTTTTCCAACGCCTCGGCCTCCATCGCGCCCTGGGGCGGGAAGCGACCAGTGTTCGGCACCAACCCCATCGCCTTCGCCACGCCGCTGAAGGGAAGGGCGCCGGCGGTGGTGGACCTCTCCGTCGCCAAGGTGGCGCGCGGCAATCTGCTCGCCGCCGTGCAGCGCGGCGAAGACGCGATTCCCCCGGGCTGGGCCTTCGACCGCGAGGGCAACCCGACCACCAACGCCAAGGCGGGGCTCGCCGGCACCATGGTGCCGATGGGCGAGGCCAAGGGCACGGCGCTCGCCTTCGTCGTCGAGGTGATGGCGGCGGCGCTCACCGCTTCCACCTTCTCCTTCGACGCGCCGAGCTTCTTCACCGGCGAGGGGCCGCCGGCCTCGGTCGGCCATGTCGTGATCGCCATCAATCCCGGCCTGCTGGCGGGCGATGCCTATCTCGACCATCTCGAGCGCCTGGCGCTCACCATCGAGAGCGAGCCTGGCGCGCGGCTGCCGGGAACGCGCCGGCTGGTCAACCGCGAACGCGCGGCCCGCGAGGGCGTGACGCTCACGGTCGGCGTGCAGCGGGCGCTGGCGCAGATGGGCTATGTCGACGCTCCGGAAGCGGCCGGGGCCTGACAGCCGAAAGGCCCGGACAGGGCCGGGCCTTTCATATTCTCACACACCGGGAAGTGCGGCGCTCACTTATAGGCGGCGATCGCCTTGAGGATCAGCTCGCGCGCGCGCTCGGGACCTTCCCAGCCGGCAACCGAGACCTTCTTGCCCTTCTCCAGATCCTTGTAATGGGTGAAGAAGTGGCCGATCTGCTCGATGACGAGCTCCGGCAGGTCGGCATAGGTCTTGATCTTGGAGTGGTAGGGATAGACCGAGTCCGCCGGCACGGCGAGGATCTTCTCGTCGCCGCCCTTCTCGTCGGTCATCATCAGCACGCCGACCGGGCGGCAGGCGATGACGCAGCCGGCCAGCAGCGGGATGGGCGAGAGCACGATCACGTCGATCGGGTCGCCGTCATCGCCGAGCGTGTTCGGCACGAAGCCGTAATTGCCGGGATAGAACATCGGCGTGTGCAGGAAGCGGTCGACGAACAGCGCGCCCGATTCCTTGTCGATCTCGTATTTCACCGGCGCGCCGCCGGCGGGGATTTCGATGATGGCGTGGACTTCGTCAGGCGGGTTGGGCCCGACCGAAATGCGCGAAATATCCATGAATGGGCTCCAACGGCTCCAGGTCGACGGGCCGGCAAGGCCGGCGGGCAGAAAGGCGCCTTCTCATAGGTCGCTGCGGGCGCGCCGTCGAGACGGGTCGTCCCATCAATTCGACGGGCACCACTCGCGCAATGAGGCTAGCCGCTGACGCACCGTCAAGGATTTGATACACTGTATCTTTCTGCTGGACGGGCAATGCCGATATACAGTATCAATTCCGGGTCTGGAGTTTGAGCATGTCCGTCGCCCCCATCCGCCTGCACGACCACGCCCACATATCCGCCCCTCCGGAGGGACGTGGAAAGGCCGGCGCGGGGGGGCACGGGCACGCTCATTCTCCGGGCCACGCGCATGGTCACGATCACGATCACGGCCATGCGCAGACCCATTCCCCTGCCGATGCCCGGGAGGGCGGCGCGCATCTGCACCGCCATCATTCGCATGCGGCGGGCGAGCGGCATCCGCCGGCCCGGCCGGGCTTCTCGTTGCTGCGGCTCTCCGCCCTGCAGCGCCTCGCCATCGCGCTGCCGCTGGCGGCCGTGCTGTGGGCCATGGCGCTGGCGGTGATCGGGGTGGGCGCGTGATGGGAAACGTGCTGGCCTTCCGCAATCTTACCCTCGGCTATGACCGCCACCCGGCGGTGCACCATCTCGACGGCGAGGTGGCCGAGGGCGACCTGCTTGCCATCTGCGGGCCGAACGGCGCGGGAAAGTCCACCCTGCTCAAGGGCATTGCCGGCGTGCTGTCGCCGCTCACCGGGCGCATCGAGGGCCATATTGCGGCGCGGGACATCGCCTATCTGCCGCAGGCGGCGGAAGTCGACCGCTCCTTCCCGATCGACGTTTACGATCTCGTCTCCATGGGACTGTGGCGGCGCGCCGGCCTCTTCGGCGGCATCAGCCGCGCCGACCGGGTACGGATCGAGGAGGCGCTCGCCGCCGTCGGGCTGGAAGGCTTCGAGGCGCGCCCCATCGGCACGCTGTCGGGCGGGCAGATGCAGCGCGCGCTGTTCGCCCGCCTGCTGCTGCAGGATGCGCGGCTGCTGCTGCTCGACGAGCCCTTCACCGCGCTCGATGCCGGCACCATCACCGATCTCACCGCGCTGGTGAAGCGCTGGAACGGCGAAGGCCGCACCGTCATCGCCGTGCTGCACGATTTCGAGCTGGTGCGCGGGCATTTCCCCCGCACGCTGCTGCTCGCCCGCGAGGCGGTCGCCTGGGGTGCCACCGGCGAGGTGCTCACCCCCGCCAACCTCGCCGAAGCCCGCCGCATGTGCGAGGCATGGGACGAGGATGCGCCGGCCTGCGCTCCATCGCTCAAGGCGACGGCGGCGGGGAGGGCGGCGTGATCTACGATCTGCTCATCGCCCCCTTTGCCGAATTCGATTTCATGCGCCGCGCGCTGGTGGGCGTGCTCGCGCTCGGCATCGGCGCCGGTCCCATCGGCGTGCTGATGATGCTGCGCCGCATGAGTCTCGCCGGCGACGCCATGGCCCACGCCATCCTGCCCGGGGCGGCGGTCGGTTTCCTCGCCGCCGGGCTGAACCTGTTCGCCATGACGGTGGGCGGGCTGGTGGCAGGCTTCGCGGTGGCGCTTGGCGCCGGCGCGGTGGCGCGGGCGACGCAGATGAAGGAGGACGCCGCGCTGGCTGCCTTCTACCTCATCTCGCTGGCCCTCGGCGTGCTTCTCGTGTCACTGCGCGGCTCCAATGTCGATCTGCTGCATGTGCTGTTCGGCACGGTGCTGGCGCTCGATGACGCGACGCTGCTGCTCATCGTCTCCATTTCCAGCCTGACGCTGGTGGCGCTGGCGCTGGCCTGGCGCCCGCTGGTGCTGGAGAGCGTCGACCCCGGCTTTCTGCGCTCGGTGAGCCGTGCAGGGGCGCCGACCCATCTGATCTTCCTGGCGCTGGTGGTGATGAACCTCGTCGGTGGCTTCCATGCGCTGGGCACGCTGCTGGCGGTGGGGCTGATGATGCTGCCCGCCGCCGCCGGCCGGTTCTGGACCCGCGAACTAACGGCGCTGGTCGGCGTCTCGGTGCTGATCGCCTGCGGCTCCGGCGTGCTGGGGCTGCTGGTTTCCTATCATTCCGGCGTGCCCTCCGGGCCCGCCATCATCCTCGTCGCCGGCGGCGCCTATGCGCTGTCCGTTCTGTTCGGGCCGGTGGGCGGGCTTCTGCCCCGCTTCCTGCCGCAACGCCATCTCGAAGCCTGAAGGAGCCCCCCATGCTCACCCGCCGCCTTGCTGTCGCCGGCGCGCTCGCGCTCGGCCTGTCGCTTCCCCTCGCGCTGCCCGCCGCCGCGCAGGAGGCCGCAAAGAAGATTCCCGTCGTCGCCTCCTTCTCCATCTTGGGCGACTTCGTTAAGGAAGTCGGTGGTGATCGTGTCTCGGTCACCACTCTCGTCGGCCCCAATGGCGATGCTCATGTGTTCCAGCCCGCGCCGGCCGACGCCAAGAAAGTCGCGAGCGCCCAGATCGTCTTCGTCAACGGCCTCGGCTTCGAGGGCTGGATCGACCGGCTGGTGAAGGCGTCCGGCACCAAGGCGGAGATCGTTGTCGCCACCAAGGGCATCACCCCGCGCGAAATGGCGGATGAGGATGAGGACGACCACGCCGCGCAGGGCCACAAGGATCACGACCACGACCACGCCAAGAAGGGCGAACATGACCACGACCATGGCGGCACCGACCCGCACGCCTGGCAGTCGGTGGCCAATGCGGAGATCTATGTCGCCAATATCCGCGACGCGCTGATCGCTGCCGATCCCGCCGGCAAAGCCGCGTATGAGGCCAATGCGAGCGCCTATACCGCCAAGCTGGAGGCGCTGGACGCGCAGGTGAAGGCGGCGATGGCGGCGATCCCGGAGAGCCGGCGCCGCATCATCACCTCGCATGATGCGTTCGGCTATTTCGGCGCCGCCTATGGCGTCGAGTTCATCGCGCCGCAGGGCGTGTCGACGGAATCGGAAGCCTCCGCCAAGGACGTTGCCCGCATCATCCGCCAGATCAAGGCCGAGAACATTCCGGCGGTGTTCATGGAGAACATCTCCGACCCGCGCCTCGTCAAGCGCATCGCCAAGGAGACCCAGGCGAAGATCGGCGGCGAGCTGTTTTCCGACGCGCTCTCCGATGACAAGGGCCCGGCGAGCACCTACATCGACATGATGAAAAACAACATCACCCAGCTCTCCTCGGCCCTGTCGAGCTGACGCGGGGCCCCCCGCATCCCGGCCGGCCGCTGGCCGGACCGGGATCGGCGGGAAATGTGAACGGAACACGCGATCCCGGTTCGCCGCAATGCGGCGTCCGGGATGACGCATTTGAGACGACCACTGGAGTTCACCATGCCCGAAGCGGCTTCGTCCAAAATCCCCGTCACCGTGCTGACCGGCTATCTCGGCGCCGGCAAGACCACGCTGCTCAACCGCATCCTCTCCGAGCCGCACGGCAAGAAATTCGCCGTCGTCGTCAACGAATTCGGCGAGATCGGCATCGACAACGACCTCGTGGTCGGCGCCGATGAGGAAGTGTTCGAGATGAACAACGGCTGCATCTGCTGCACCGTGCGCGGGGACCTGATCCGCATCATCGACGGCCTGCTGCGCCGCAAGAACGACTTTGACGGCATCATCATCGAGACCACTGGCCTCGCCGACCCGGCCCCGGTCGCCCAGACCTTCTTCGTCGACGAGACGGTGGGCGCCAAGACCGCGCTCGATGCGGTGGTGACGGTGGCCGACGCCAAATGGCTGAAGGACCGGTTGAAGGACGCGCCCGAGGCCAAGAGCCAGATCGCCTTCGCCGACGTGATCCTGCTCAACAAGACCGATCTGGTGACGGAGACCGAGCTGAAGGACGTGGAGATGCGCATCCGCGCCATCAACCCCTTCGCCCGCATCCACCATACGCAGCGTTCCGAGATCGCCATCGACAAGGTGCTGGGGCAGGGGGCGTTCGACCTCGACCGCATCACCGCCATCGATCCGGACTTTCTGGAAGGCGGCCACCGCCACTTCCATGACGAGGACATGCGCTCCTATTCCTTCGCCACCGACAAGCCGCTGGACCCGGACAAGTTCTTTCCGTGGATCCAGGAACTGACCCAGCGCGAGGGCGCCAATATCCTGCGCTCCAAGGGCATTCTCGCCTTCAAGGACGATGCGGACCGCTTCGTGTTCCAGGGCGTGCACATGATCCTCGACGGCGACCACCAGCGTCCCTGGCGCGCGGACGAGGCGAAGGTGAGCCGCATCGTCTTCATCGGCCGCCAGCTGGATGCGGCGGCGCTGGAAAAGGGTTTTCTCAGCTGCGTGGCGTAGAGCCGTCATCCCTCTCCCTCCTGCCGACGATTCCCGGACACGGCCTGACGGCCGTTCCGGGAGGAGAGGGAGGAGGGGGACTTCCGTCGTGACGCCGGCCGCGAATTGGGCTAACCCGACATTTCCCGCCAAGAAGCCGTCGAGCCCATGACCTCCCAATCCTCCACGCCCTCCTCGCTCACCTCGAAGCTCCGCCGGCTCGATCTCGGCGGCGCGGTCGTCGGCCTGCGCTTCCTCGGCGCCACCGCCGGTTTCGTGCTGGGCGAGGGCGAGATCGTGCTGGTGGACGCGGAAGAGACGCGCGTAGAGGCGCATAAGGGCGCGGTACTCTCGGTTGCCGGCGACGACAGGCGGCTCCTCACCGGCGGCGATGACGGGCGGGTGGTCGCGACGACCGCCGACGGCGCGATGCAGGCGCTGTTCGAGCAGAAGGGCCGCTGGATCGACCAGGTGGCGGCAGGCGCCGATGGGACCGTCGCCTTCTCGGCCGGCAAGACCGCGCATTTCCTGCCCGTGAAGGGCGAGCGCAAATCGCACGATTTCCCTTCCACCGTCGGCGGCCTCGCCTTCGCGCCGAAGGGCACGCGGCTGGCCGTCGCGCACTATGGCGGCGTCTCGCTCTGGTTCCCCAATGCCCAGGCCAAACCCGAATTTCTGGAATGGAAGGGCTCGCATCGCGGCGTTCTGTGGAGCCCGGACATGCGTTTCGTGGTGACGACCATGCAGGAAGCGGCACTGCATGGCTGGCGGCTCGCCGATGGCGGGCATATGCGGATGTCGGGCTATCCCTCGCGCGTCACCTCGATGGCCTTCACCGCCGGCGGCAAGTTCCTCGCCACCTCCGGTTCCAGCGAAGCGATCCTCTGGCCCTTCGCCAGCAAGGAAGGGCCGATGGGCAAGCAGCCTTCCATGCTGGCGCCGCGGGATGTGCGCGTCTCCAGCGTCGCCGCCCATCCCCGCGACGAGGTGGTCGCCTGCGGCTATGAGGACGGGCTGGTGCTGATGGTGCGCATCTCCGACGGCGCGGAAATCCTGCTGCGCGCCCCCGATGGCGCGCCGGTGACGGCGCTGGCCTGGCGCGGCGACGGCGGTGCGCTGGGCATCGGAACGGAAAGCGGCGCGGCCGGCCTCATCGCGTTCTGAGGTTATTTAATACCGTGATTTCTGGGGGTTAGCCGCCTTCTGCTGTGGCAAGTCGGCCACGGTGAGGCGAGGACGTCGCTCGCGCGCCAACAATCTGGGGTGTGTCACCGGCCTGTCACCGATCTGTCGTCCGCGCTCGCTAGCGGGGCAGCGGGAACAGAGGACCGGGGAGCCGACCACCATGAACCGTCACGTCACGTCGAACCGCTACGTCACGTCGACCAGCCGCCTTGCGCTGGTGGTGGCCGCCACCATCCTAGCCGCACCGCTGGTGCTCGGGGCGGCGGCCCGCGCCGACTCTTTCGTCGTGCCGACCGGCTCGACCGTGACCACGGCGCAGAGCGTCGCCGGCACCGACACAGGCCTGGTCGAGGAAGGCGGGCGGCTCGATGTCTCCGGCGTTGCCATCACCTGGAGCGCTCCGGCGACCGGCGTGGGTGTGACGCTGGACAATGACGGCACGATCACCAGCACCGGCCGGGCGATCGACAGCGCCTCCGACGTGACGGGCACGCTCACCTTCACCAATAGCGGCGCCATCACCTCCGGCGAGGACACGGTGCGGATCAACGGCGCCTTCGTCAATGGCGTGCTCGATATGGTCAACTCAGGCACGATGACTGCCAACGCCGGGCAGGTGCTGGACCTCACCAAGGCAGCGGCGGAAACCGCCACGGTGACGATCGAAAACACCGGCACCATGACCGCCGCGAAGAGCGATGCCGTGCGTTTCGGCGCGGGCACCATCGTCTTCACCAACTCCGGCACGATCCAGACGCTCGACACCAAAAGCCGCGCCCTGAAGTTCGACGATGAGACCGCGATCGACACGCTCGTGTCGTTCACCCTCGTCAACGAGGAAGGCGGCAAGATCATCGGCATGGATGATGGCTTCAAATTCACTGCCAAGTCCCAAACGTCCGACGCGAAGGTCACGGTCGAGAATCATGGCCTCATCGACGGCGGGGCCGGCCAGGCGCTCGATTTCGCCGACCTGACCTCCGCCGGCAATGTCATCGCCATCACCAATTACGGCGTGCTCAAATCCGCCACTGCCGACGGCATCCGCCCCGGCGCCGGCGCCACGGTGACGAATTACGGGCTGATCCAGTCGACCGCCCTGACCAGCGACGGCGACGGGATCGATTTCCAGAAGGCTGGCGGCACGGTCGTCAACAAGACGGGCGGCCAGATCATCGGCGCCAAGCACGGCATCACCGGCGACGGCGCCGTCACCGTCACCAATGAGGCCGGGGCGACCATTACCGGCAAGAACGGCTCGGGCATCAACATTGACAGCAGCGGTGCCACGCTGGTCACCGTCACCAATTACGGCACCATCCGCGGCGAGGTCACCGGGCTCATCGACGAAGAGGGCAAGGACAGCGTGCCGGACGGCGATGGCGACGGCGTCGATGTCGACGGCCAGGTGCTGCTGCACAATTACGGCGTGATCCAGGGCACCGGCGCCTCCGGCACCAAGGATGGCGAGCCGAACACGGCGGACGGCATCGCGGCCGGCGGCGGCATCATCTACAACCACAAGACCGGCATCATCGAAGCCTTCGACAACTATCCGAACGTGGATTCCGACGATGTCGGCCGCGCCATCCTCATCGACGACAGCGCGCAGGGGCCGGCGCCCTTCGCCACCCAGCTGTTCAATGAGGGCATCATCCGCTCCGATGGGCCGACCGTGACCTTCATCGGCACGCAGGACGACACCATCGTCAATAGCGGCCTCATCAGCAGTGGCGGCGAGGTCGCGGTCGACATGGGCGGCGGCAACGATCTGTTCGTCTATGTCGCCGGCAGCGAGGTCGTCGGGCTGGTTCTGGGCGGGGCGGGCGACAACACGTTCGAACTCTCCGGCGCGGGCACGTTCGACCTCTCCCTGCTTGGGGACGCGGCGCAGTATCGCGACTTCGGCACGCTGCTGGTGGGCGAACTCTCCAGCTTCACCGGCACCGGTATCTCGACTTTCGACGGTGAGGTGCAGATCGACGGCAGCTTCGTCCTGAATGGTTCGCTGGCGGCCGCCTCCGTGGCGGTCGAGGACGGTGCTCTGCTCGGCGGGAATGCCACCGTCGGCAACCTTGTCGTCGGCCTGGGCGGCACGGCCTCGCCGGGCAATTCCATCGGCACCGTTACTGTGCTGGGCACGACGACCTTCGAGACCGGCTCCTTCTATGAGGTGGAACTCAGCGGCCTCGCCTCGGACCGCATCGTCACCGATACGCTCACGCTCAATGGCGGCACGGTGGTGCTCTCGGCGATTGGCCCGGTCTATACCGGAACGCCCTACGAGATCATCTCGGCCTCGGCGACGACCACGCCGTCGAGCCAGTTTACGCTGGAGGATCCGGGGTTCTTGTTCGTCGACGCCGCACTCGGCCGCGACGACGCCTCGGTGACGCTCACCCTCACCCGCAACGACGTGTCACTCGCCAGCCTCGCGCGCACCGCCAACCAGGCCAGCGTCGCCGGCGCCCTCGACCGCGCCAATGGCAGCGCGCTGCAGGCCACCGTGCTGGCCGGCACGAGCGGCCAGGAAGAGGCGATCCGCGCCGGCTACGATCTGCTCTCCGGCGAGGTGCATGCCTCGGTCGGCACGACGCTGTATTTCCAGTCGACGCTGGTGGCCGACACGCTCGTCGGCCGTCTCCGGCAGGCTTCGGCGGCCGGGGCCTCGCCGGCCCTGGCGGCGCTCGCCACCGGCGGGCCGGTGACCGCCTATGCGGCGAAGGCGCCGGAGGCGGCGAGCCCGTTCCCGGTGAAGGCCCTGCCGCCTGAGCCGGCGGGTCCGGTCTACGCCGCCTGGGCGCAGGGCTTTGGCCAGTGGAATTCCGCCAACGGGACCGGCAATTCCGCCGATGTCGATTCCTCGCTCGGCGGCTTCCTCGCCGGCGGCGACGTCACCTCGGGCAATGTCACCTTCGGCCTCGCGGCCGGCTACGCTTCCGCCAGCCTCGATGTCGACGACCGGATGAGCAGCGCCGATGCCGATACGGTACTCCTCGCCGCCTATGCCGGGGCGAATTTCGACGCCTTCCGCCTGCGCGGCGGCGCCAGCTATGGCTGGAGCAGCATCGACACCACGCGCAGCGTCGCGATGCTGAGCCTGTTCGAGAACCCGCTCGGCTCCTATGACGGCTCGACCGCGAACATCTTCGTCGAGGCCGCCTATGCGGTGGAAGCCGGCGGTATCGCCTTCGAGCCGTTCGCGCAGATGGCGTGGAGCTGGATCGACACGGACAGCTTCACCGAGACCGGCGCCTTCACCAGCGGCCTCGCCTCCTCCGGGCTTTCCTATGACGTGCCGTACTCGACGCTGGGCCTTCGCCTCGCCACCACGCTGTCTCTGGGCGAGGGCACGATGACCCCGCATGCCAGCGTGGCCTGGCGCCACGCCTATGGCGACATCACCCCGGAGCTCGGCATGAGCTTCGCTTCCACCGGCACGGCCTTCACCGTGTCCGGCGCGCCGATCGCCGAGGACAGCTTCCTGTTCGGCGCCGGCATCGACTTTGCGGTGGGAGCAAACGTGCTTCTCAATGTCGGCTATGAGGGGCAGTTTGCCAGCGAGGTGAACACCAACGCGATCAAGGGCGGCTTCACCTACCGGTTCTGAGGCGCCGCGCGGCTGGGCTCTCCTGACGGTCCCGGCCGCCCCCTACCAGAAGACGGCAATTCGGCTAGAGCACGTTCCGATCTGATTGCATCGCAATCAGATCGGTAAAACGTTCTCTATCGATCATTGAGAGACTGATTCACCGATCAGGTCGATTCAACCTGATCGGATCAGGCTCTAGGCTGGGCCATCGCAGGAGTCTCCCGCATGAAGATCGACGACGTTCGCCGCACCGCCTATTCCATGCCGCTCACCAACCCGGCCTTTCCCAAGGGGCCGTACCGGTTCTTCAACCGCGAATTCTTCGTCATCACCTACCGCACCGATCCGGCGGCGCTGGAGAAGGTGGTGCCCGAGCCGCTCAAAGTGGTCGAGCCGATCGTCAAATATGAGTTCATCCGCATGCCGGATTCGACCGGCTTCGGCGACTACACCGAGACCGGGCAGGTGATCCCGGTCGAGCTGAACGGGGTGAAGGGCGGCTATGTCCACTCCATGTATCTCGACGACGAGGCCCCCATCGCCGGCGGGCGCGAGCTGTGGGGCTTTCCCAAGAAGCTGGCGAAGCCGAGCCTGAAGGTCGAGAGCGACACGCTGGTCGGCACGCTCAACTATGGCAGCGTGCTCGTCACTTCCGCGACCATGGGCTACAAATATACGGCGCTGGACAAGGCGGCGCTGCACGCCTCGCTTCTGGGCCCCAACTGGGTGCTGAAGATCATTCCCCATGTCGACGGCACGACGCGGGTGTGCGAACTGGTCGAGTATTATCTCGAAGACATCACGGTCTATGAGGCGTGGACCGGCCCGGCGGCGCTCGGCCTGTTTCCGCATGCGCTGGCGGATGTCGCCAAGCTGCCGGTGCTGGAAGTGATCTCGGCGGCGCATTTCCGCACCGACCTCACCCTCGGCCTCGGCAAGGTGGCGTTCGACTACCTGAAGGACTGAGGCCCTATCCGAGCGCCAGCCGCTCCGTCGCCATGAAGCCGAAAAACAGGGCGAGCCCGAAGGCGACCAGCATCAGGGCGGCGAGGAGTTCCACGCCGCGCAAGGCTACCGCCGCCGCCGACCCGGAACGGTTGGCGGCGAGCCGCACCGCCGCGTGCTTGGCGAACACCGCCAGCGCGGCGATGGCGCTGACCGTCAGTGCCGTACCCACCCCCATGAGCAGGGCCGAGGCGGCGCCGACCCAGAAAATGCCCTGCGCCAGCGCGAAGACCAGCACGAGAATAGCGCCCGAGCAGGGCCGCAGCCCGACCGACAGCACCGCCCCCCACCAGTCGCGCCAGCGATTGCTGCGAGGCAGATCGTCCGGGCTCGGCATATGGGCGTGGCCGTCGCCGCAGCCGCAATCAGGGCCATGGACATGGGCGGGCGTGCCGCGCCAGGCGGCCATGAGCGCTTGGCCCTTGATCCAGGCAAGGCGCAGGCCGAGGACGACGATGAGGCCATAGGCGGCGAGCTCGATGAAGCTCACCGCCCGGCTCATCGTCGCGGCGGTGGCGCCGAGGAGGGCGGCGAGCAGGCCGGCGACGGCGATGGCGGTGAACGCCTGCGCCAGCGCGCTGGCAAAGGCGAGGCCGACGCCGCGCTTCAGCGTCGCCTCGTTCGCGAGCAGATAGGAGGAGATCACCGCCTTGCCATGGCCGGGGCCGGCGGCGTGGAACACGCCATAGGCGAAGGAAATGCCGCCGAGCAGCAGCACTGCATGGCCATCCTGTTTGGACGCGCGCACGGCGGAGGTGAGGAGCCGGTAGAATTCCGCCTGCTTGGCGAGGATGAAGCCGGCGATGCCGCCGGCCTCTGGCGCCGCCGGCGCGCCGACACCGAACGGGCTCTGGGCAAAAGCGGGGTGCAGCGTCAGCGCGCAAGCGCCGAGAGTCAGCGCCAGCAGGGCGAGCCGGCGTCTCACGAGCACTTCACCGTCACGCGGTTGGCGAATTGCGAACCGAACTGGCTGGCCGAGGTGAGGGCGTTGAAGAAGCCTTCCGACAGCGTGGTCGAGCTTCCCGTCGCCGCCGGGTCGGGGCGGTGCAGGGTGAGGGCGCAACTGCCGGCGTCGCCGGCGAGCGTCACCGGGTCGTCATCGGCGAGCTGGAAGGCGACGAAATAGGTGGGGTCATAAACGTCGAGCGACATTTCCCCCTTCTTCGCAGGGGGATCGGCGAAGGGAAGGGTGAAGTGCAAGGTCAGCGCGGTGCCGTCATAGGTGAGAGAATAGTCCTTCGGCGGCAGGAACTTGATGTCCTGCTTGCCACGCTTGGCATAGGTGAAGAAATCGAACTCGTGCAGGGAGTCGATATTCACCTGCGCCAGTTCCTTCAGCGTCTTCTCGCTGGGCTTGCCATCGGGCGTGGTTTCCAGCCCTTGCAGCGCATAGGTCGAGAACGCCTCGTCGAACTTCCAGTGGTGGCGCACCCCGCTGAGCCGGCCATCGGGCGCGTAGTCGAGTTCCGACTGCACCTCGACCCAGACATGCGGGTGTGCAGTGGCGCCGCCAGTGAGTGCGGTGAGGACGACGAAGATCGCCAGAAGTCGCTGAATCACGTCGGGTCTCTCCGGAGCCGCTGGGCTGAGCGACTGGTGGCGGGGGAGTTCGGCGGAATGGTGACGCAGGGCGCAGCAAACGGCAACGGCCGCCCGCAGGCGGCCGTCTCATCGCTTCACAAGCCCGTGTGGGTGGCCCCAACGCCTGCCCGCCGCTCCGTGCGTCAGGCCGCCTTCTGCGCCTTCGGCTGGATCAGCTTGCGGTTGACCAGCACTTCGGCGATCTGCACCGCGTTCAGCGCCGCGCCCTTGCGCAGATTGTCCGACACGCACCAGAAGGAGAGGCCGTTCTCCACCGTCGCGTCCTCGCGGATGCGCGAGACATAGGTGGCGTCCTCGCCGGCCGCTTCATAGGGCGTGATGTAGCCACCGGGCTCGCGCTTGTCGACGACCAGCACACCCGGCGCGTTGCGCAGGATCTCGGTCGCTTCCTCGACGCTGATCGGATTCTCGAACTCGACGTTCACGGCTTCCGAATGGGAGATGAACACCGGCACGCGCACGGCGGTGCAGGTGAGCTTGATCTTCGGGTCGAGAATCTTCTTCGTCTCGGCCATCACCTTCCATTCTTCCTTCGTGTAGCCGTCTTCCATGAAGACGTCGATGTGAGGAATGACGTTGAAGGCGATGCGCTTGGGGAACTTCTTGGCTTCCACCGGGTCGGAGACGAACACGGCGCGGGTCTGGGCGAACAGTTCGTCCATGGCGTCCTTGCCGGCGCCGGAGACGGACTGATAGGTCGCCACGACGACGCGTTTGATCGTCGCCTTGTCGTGCAGCGGCTTGAGCGCCACGACGAGCTGGGCGGTCGAGCAGTTCGGGTTGGCGATGATGTTCTTCTTGGTGAAGCCGACGACGGCGTCGGCATTCACCTCCGGCACGATCAGCGGCACGTCGCTGTCGTAGCGCCAGGCGGAGGAATTATCGATCACCACGCAGCCCTGACGGCCGATCTTGGGCGACCATTCCTTGGACACCTCGCCGCCGGCCGACATCAGGCAGATGTCGGTGTCGGAAAAATCGTAGTTTTCCAGGGCTTTGCACTTAATGGTCTTGTCGCCGAAGGAAACCTCGGTGCCGACGGAGCGGCGAGAGGCGAGCGCAACCACCTCGTCGGCGGGAAAGCCCCGCTCGGAGAGAATGTCGAGCATTTCGCGGCCCACATTACCTGTGGCACCGACGATGGCGACCTTGTAGCCCATGTGCTGATCTCCTGAAGGCCCTGCCATTCACAGGCTCGGGCGAGCGCGGGCTTTTACGCGATAAGGCGAAGCGAGGCAACGGGTGCGAGCGCAGCGAGCCTCGAAGGATGGTCGCACAAGCGCGTCACTATTTGCGCAGAGACGGCCGCCGCGCGGCCCCTCGCACCGTCTCCCAGTCGCCACGGATGAGGGCTTCTTTCTTGAGCCGGCTCCACCCCTTGACCTGCCGTTCGGCGGCGATGGCATCGGTGATGCGCTCGAACGCTTCCGACCAGACCAGCCTTACCGGCCGCCGCCGAAACGTGTAGCCGGGATAGCTGCCACTCTGGTGTTCGGCAAGGCGCTTTTCCAATGCGCCGCTAGTCGAGCCGACATAGAGCGAACCGTCGGCGCAGCGAAGCATGTATACGACCGCACCCATCTTCTCTCCCGGATGACCATCCTTCGAGGCTCGCTGCGCTCGCACCTCAGGATGACGTTGTGCCGGGGGAAGGCAAGGGGCGTGGACGAGCCTCCTTCGAGGTCCGGCGATGCCGGGCACCTCCGGATGCCGGCGCGTTGGTGGATGACGACGTGATGAACTCCTTAAGGAACCACGTCATCCTGAGGTGCGAGCGCAGCGAGCCTCGAAGGATGGTCGTCCGGGCACATGTCGCCCACGCCACCTCACCCCTTCGCCGCCACGCTCTCCACCGGCGCGCCGGAAGCCTTCCACGCGGTGAAGCCGCCCGTGAGGTGGCAGAGCTTTTCCAGCCCCATCTCCTGCGCCGTTTTCGTCGCCAGTGCCGAGCGCCAGCCGAGCGAGCAGTAAAACACGAAGCGCTTGTCCTGCTGGAAGATGTCCTTGGCGTAAGGGCTTTCCGGGTCGATCCAGAATTCCAGCAGGCCGCGCGGGCAGGAGAAGGCGCCGGGGACGGCGCCCTCGCGTTCGCGCTCGCGCGGGTCGCGCAGATCGACGAACACCACGTCGTCGCGGCCGTGCAAGGCCGTGGCCTCCGCCACGTCGATCGCGGTGACGACGGCATTGGCCTCGGCGAGCAGCTGCTTGTAGCCCTTCTTCATCGTCTCACTCCGCCGCATCAATGCCGGCATCGACGCCCGGCGCCCGGCCGGTCCCGGTGACGCCGAACCGCCGCTCCACATAGTCCTCGACGATCTTCTTGAAATCCTCGCGCAGGGAAGGGCCGCGCAGCGTCATCGCCTTCTTGCCGTCGAGATAGACCGGGGCGGTGGGGAACTCGCCGGTGCCGGGCAGCGAGATGCCGATATCGGCATGCTTGCTCTCGCCCGGTCCGTTGACGATGCAGCCCATGACCGCGACGTTCAGCGTCTCGACGCCGGGATAGCGCTTCTTCCATTCCGGCATGGAGGTGCGAATGAAATCCTGCACCTCGAAGGCCAGCTCCTGGAAGGTGGTGGAGGTGGTGCGCCCGCAGCCGGGGCAGGCAGCGACCAGCGGCACGAAGGTGCGCAGCCCCATGGTCTGCAGCATTTCCTGCGCCACCGTCACCTCGCGGGTGCGGTCGCCGCCGGGCTCGGGGGTGAGCGAGACGCGGATCGTGTCGCCGATGCCCTGCTGGAGCAGCACGCCCATAGCGGTGGAGGAGGCGACGATTCCCTTGGAGCCCATGCCGGCCTCGGTGAGGCCGAGATGCAGCGCATAATCGGCGCGGCGGGCCAATTCGGCATAGACGGTGATGAGGTCCTGAACCGCCGAGACCTTGGCGGAGAGGATGATCTGATCGCGCGGCAGGCCGATCTCCTCCGCCAGCGCCGCCGAGAGCAGGGCCGAGCGCACCAGCGCCTCGCGGGTGACGGCGCGCGCTTCCGCCGGGCGGGGGAGCTTGGCATTCTCATCCATCAGCGCGGTGAGCAGATCGCCGTCGAGCGAGCCCCAATTGGCGCCGATGCGCACCGCCTTGCGGTAGCGGATCGCCTGCTCGACTATGGTGGTGAAGTGGCGGTCGCGCTTCTCGCCAAAGCCGACATTGCCGGGATTGATGCGGTATTTGTCGAGCGCCTCGGCACAGGCCGGGTACTTCGTCAGTAAGAGATGGCCGTTGTAATGGAAGTCGCCGACGATGGGGGTATCGAGCCCCATCTTCAGCAGACGCTCCTTGATCTCAGGCACCGCCATGGCCGCTTCCTCGCGGTCCACGGTGATGCGCACGATTTCCGAGCCGGCGCGGGCCAGCGCGGCGACCTGGCGGGCGGTGCCTTCGGCGTCCGCCGTGTCGGTATTGGTCATCGACTGCACGACAACGGGCGCGCCGCCGCCGACGGTGACGCCGCCGACCTTCACCGCGACGGTGCGGCGGCGGGAGGCGGGCCCGGCGGCTTCCAGCTCGGGGGCGACGACGGGGGCGGGGGAGAGGGCGTCCATGTTCATCGTCCGGGGACTAAAGCGCGCGGCGGGCGGCAGGGGGTAAGACGGGGCGGGCGGGGCGTCAACGGGCCGCCTCGGCGGGCACGGTGGCGGCGTCCGCTTGCGCCGTGGCGGCGCGGCACTTTGCGCAGGTGCCGGCGATCTCCACCACCGGCGTGCGCGGGGTGAAGCCCTCGGCGCGGGTGGCCCAGGCGAGATCGCGGCCAATGGCGTGGGAGGCGACTTCCGCTGTCACGCCGCAGCCCTCGCAGATCAGGAACACGATCACATCGTCGGGGCCGTGCTCGCGCCCGCAGACGAGATAGGCGTTGCGGCTTTCGATGCGGTGGGCAAGCCCCTCGCTCACCAGAAAGTCCAGCGCCCGGTAGACCGACATCGGTGGTGGCTTCTCGCCGGAGGCGCCGAGCCTTTCGACGATGTCATAGGCGCCGAGCGGGGTGTGGCTATCGGCCAGTTCCTCCAGCACACGGCGGCGCAGCGAGGTCAGCCGCGCGCCGCTTTTGGCGCAGCGCGCCTCGAAGCGGGCAATGGCCCCGGCGACGCAGGCCGCGTGGTCATGGTCGTGGCCATGGTGGTCATGCCCGTGCGGGCCGGCGGGGAGAGGTAAAACCGACATATGAATATTATAGACCCTCCGGCGTCACGGCGCCATGACGGCTCGAGTCACGCCCCGTTCACGCTGCCGTCACCCGGTTCCGGCGCAGGCGACGAAAGAGGCAGCGGCTGGCGGCGGGTTCGGCGCGCTTCGCCCTTGTGGGCGCCCGTGTGCCGGAGCAGGATACAGGTGCCGGTTCGTCAAGTGGGGGTTCCATGAAGGCTTTCAAGTTCATTCTCGTGGCGGCGCTCGCGCTGCCTCTGGCGGCGTGTTTCGAGGGGCCGTCCGGCCCTGCGGGTCCGAAGGGTGAGGCCGGTGCGGCCGGCGCCGCGGGTCCTGCCGGTCCTGCGGGCCCGGCCGGCGCGACGGGTCCCGCCGGGCCTGCCGGTCCCGCCGGCCCGGCCGGTCCCACCGGTCCGCAGGGGCCGGCCGGCACGCCCGGCGCGGCTGGCGCGCCCGGTTCCTCCGCGCTCACGGTACGCAGCGTGCCGTGCCCGGCGGCGGGCTGCACCAGCAGCTGCGAGACCGGCGAGGTCATCATCTCCGGCTACTGCGTCAACAAGGAGCGCGGCTTCCAGCACATCGCCTCCTTCGCCGATGATGGCGGCAAGACGGTCGTGGCCTGCGAACATCCGGTGAAGGAAGTTGTCGCGGTCTGCCTCAAGCAGCCGTGAGCCGCGTCTGAGCCTGTGTCGAGGCGGGGCGGTGATGGGAACGTCACCGCTCCGCCCTAGAATCCAGCGGGCGGCCGCAGCCGCCCGTCCCGTCGCATGAGGAATTGGCTATGTCCTTGAAGGGTAAGAACGCCGTCGTCACCGGCTCCACCAGTGGCATCGGCCTCGCCATCGCCCGCGCCTTCGCCGCCGAGGGGGTGAATGTCACGCTGAACGGCTTCGGCGACGCGGCCGAGATCGAGGCGCTGCGCGCCGGCATCGAAAGCGAATTCGGCGTCAAGGCGCTCTATTCCGATGCCGACCTCACCAAGGCGGCGGCCTGCGCCGGGCTGGTGGCCTATGCGCAAGAGAACCTCGGTTCGGTCGACATTCTCGTGAACAATGCCGGCATGCAGCATGTCGCGCCGGTGGAGGAATTCCCGGACGACAAGTGGGACCTCATTCTGGCGCTGAACCTTTCCGCCGCCTTCCACGCCATCAAGGCCGCCGTGCCGGGCATGAAGGCGCGCCAGTGGGGCCGAATCATAAATACCGCCTCCGCCCATGCGCTGGTGGCCTCGCCGTTCAAATCCGCCTATGTCGCCGCCAAGCACGGTATCGCCGGCCTGACCAAGACCGTGGCGCTGGAGACGGCGCCCTTCGGCATCACCGTCAACGCCATCTGCCCCGGCTATGTCTGGACGCCGCTGGTGGAAAAGCAGATCCCCGACACGATGAAGGCGCGCGGGATGACCGAGCAGCAGGTGAAGGACATGCTGCTGGCGGAGCAGCCGACCAAGCAGTTCGTCACCGTCGAGGAGGTGGCGGCGCTGGCGGTATTCCTCGCCGGCGACAATGCCCGCTCCATCACCGGCGCGCTGCAGCAGATGGATGGCGGCTGGGTGGCGAAGTAGCGCCCTCTCGACGGGCGGGCGGCTTTGTGGTGTGACGGCGCGATGAGCGACACCGTCACGTCCGCCCCGCCCGCCTTCGACATCGCCGCCCGCGTGCTCTACCGCGACGGCATGATGCTGGTCATCGACAAGCCGGCGGGCCTTGCCGTGCATAAGGGGCCGAAGGGCGGCGAGACGCTGGCCGACCATCTCGACGCGCTGCGCTTCGGCCTGCCCAATGCGCCGGAACTGGCGCACCGGCTCGACAAGGATACCTCTGGCTGCCTTGTGCTCGGCCGCCACCGCAAGGCGCTGGCCGACCTCGGCAAGGCGTTTGCCGACGGTACGGTGGGCAAGACCTATATGGCCGTGGTGCGCGGCGTGCCGGCGGAGACGCGCGGGCGCATCGAACTGCGCCTCGCCAAGCGCTCGCCGACGCGCGGCTGGTGGATGGCGGTGGACCCCAGGGGCCAGGAAGCCATCACCGAGTGGGAGGCCATTGCCGTGGGCGAGGGGCTGGCGGTGCTGGCGCTCTCCCCGCTCACCGGGCGCACCCACCAGCTGCGCGTGCATCTCGACGCCATCGGCCACCCGATTCTCGGCGATTCCATCTATGGCGGTGCCTCGCGCCTGCCGGGCGGGCCAATCCTGCACCTGCATTCCCGCCGGGCGGTGATCCCGCAGAAGAAGGGACGCGAGGCGGTGGATGTGCGGGCGCCTCTGCCCCCGCACATGCGGGCCACGCTGGAGCGTGCCGGTTTCGATCCCGCCGCGCTGGAAGCGCTGGCGGACGCTGCCGTCTTCACGCCACGGGCGGAGCGCTAGAACTTCCTGCAAAAGTGGGTAGCGGCGGCGTGGCCCGGGTCGATGGGGCGGCGCCACCGGGCAGGTGAGACCGCGTCACAATTGCCTATGCAATGCGGGCGCCCCCTTTGCGTCACCCGCGACATACGACAAGATCATACCGTCGCTGGTCGGCGGTCTGTTTGTCGGGAGATGCCTGTGCGTCGAAGTGTGCTTTTTGTTCTTGCTGCCATGTCTTTCACCGGTCCGGCGCTCGCGCAGGACGCGTGGCCGGATCTCGTCGGCAAATGGGTGGGGAAGAGCCGGGCGATCATTATGAGCCCGGCGGGTCACTATGGCAGCGCCGGCAGCGGCAGCGAGCCACGGTTCGTCTCCGCCGATCTGGTGATCGAGATCACCAAGCAGGACCAGGGCCGTTACATCGGCACCATCGTCTCTGCGGGCCACAGGGAAGAAAAATTCATGATTCTGTCCGAAGACCGGAAAACACTCCGCTCGGCGGACAGCGACGGAAACTCCGTCGGCCACATCATCGATTCGAACAGCTTTGAATTGTGCTATGCGCAGATGGCGCCGACGGTGGCCTCTTGCGCTCTCTTCAGGCGTGAAAAACAATAAATCTGCCGGAGCTGTCACGCGCGCGAACGTTTCCCGATCTGATGGCATCGCCATCAGATCGGAGCGTGCTCTCGTCTAGACCACCCGCAAACCGGGCTTGAGGGTGCGCGCCACCCGGCCGCCGAACTGGCCGCAGCCGATCAGCCCCGGCGTCGGATGGGTGATGACATGCACCGGCATCTCGGCGAGCCGGCCCTCGAAGGGCGGGTGCTCCTCGAAGGCGGCGCGGAAGTCCGATTGCGCGAACAGCGAGGCGAGGCCGACCGAGACGCCGCCGGCGAGAAATACGCCGCCGCGCGCATTGGTGATCAGCGCGAGATCGCCGGCGATGCGGCCGAACAGTCGCAGGAAAACCTGGCAGCTGTGCCTTGCCGCGTCCTCGTCGCGCTTCGCTGCCGCAATCACCTCTTCCGGCGACAGGGCATTGCCGGAGAGGATGCGGTGGATGCGGGCGAGGCCGGAGCCGGAGAGCGCGTGCTCCACCACGACAGGGCCGAGCTCGCGCACCATATGGCCGAGCAGCAGCGCCTCCTCCGAATCGGCGGCGCCGAGCCGCACGCGTCCGCCCTCGCCGGTGAGCACCATGCGGTTGCGGCCGGTCTTGACGAGCATGGCGGTGCCGAAGCCGGTGCCGGGCCCGCACACCAGAATGGGCGCATCGCGCTCGGCATGGCCGCCGCCGACCGCGACCAGATCGTCGGCGGTGAGCGCCGGCACGCCCAGCGCCAGCGCTTCGAAATCGTTCAGCACGTTGAACTTCTGCCAGCCGAAATAGCGCCGCATCTCGCGCTTGGAGAAGGCCCAGTCGCGGTTGGTAAGGCGGATCTCCTCCTCATCCGCCGGTCCCGCCACCGCCAGCACCGCACCGCCGACCGAGGCCCGCGCCTCCGCGCCGCGCTGGGCGAGATCGGCCTCGATCATCCGCTCGAAGCCGGCAAAATCGTCATTGCGGTGAATCTGGATGTCGCGCGGCACGCCGTCCGGGCCGACAAGGGCGAGGCGGGAGGAGGTTCCGCCGATATCGGCGATGAGGATCTTGCTGGGCATGTTCCATTCGCTGCAGGACGAGGCCGGGGGAGGGCGGCACGGCAAGGATTAGGGCCCATTCGGACCCGGTTCGACAACCCCCATGCCGGCATTTGGATGCACCGCTTGCGGGAAGTTGCGGATAAGGTTGCCTTCCCCTCCGGCTCGGCCTAGTCCCATCGCGATGAAAGACACGCGCTCGTCTCCCCGCCGCCCGGCTTCGGGCTCTCCCGCCGCTTCCCCGCCCGCGTCCGAGGCGCCGGGCCTTGCCGCGCGCCGCGCTGCCGCCGAGGCGGTGCTCGCGGTGCTGGAGACCGGCCATCCGCTCGAAGAGACGCTGGAGCGGCTCACCCGCGGGCTGGAAGACCGCGACCGGGCGCTGGCGCGCATGATCGCGGCGACGACGCTGCGGCGGCTGGGAAGCCTGCGGGCGCTGCTGAAGACGCTGCTGGAACGCGGCATTCCCGACAAGGCGCGGCGGGTGGAGGTGCTGATCCTCACCGGCGCGGCGCAGATCCTGTTCATGGACGTGCCCGACCATGCGGCGGTGGGCACCACGGTGACACTGGTGGGCGAGCAGGCGGCGACCGCCGGCTTCAAGGGGCTCGCCAATGCTGTGCTGCGGCGCATCGCCCGCGAGGGTGGGGCGGTTCTGCCCGACGCCGCCGACCAGCCGGAATGGCTGGTGGAAGGCTGGACGGCGGCCTATGGCCCGGCGCGGGGCGAGGCGATCTCCCGCGCGCTGGCACAGGAAGCGCCGCTCGACCTCACCGCGCGGGAGAACCCGGCGGCGCTGGCGGAAAAACTCGGCGGACGGCTGCTGCCCACGGGCTCGATCCGTCTTGTCGAGGCCGGCAATGTCACCGCGCTTCCCGGCTTCGCGGAGGGCGAGTGGTGGGTGCAGGACGCGGCGGCGGCGCTGCCGGCGCGGCTGCTGCGTCCGGCGGCGGGCATGACGATCGCCGATCTGTGCGCCGCGCCCGGCGGCAAGACCGCGCAACTCGCCGCCGCCGGCGCGCGGGTGGTGGCGGTGGACCGTTCCGGCCCGCGCCTGCGCCGGCTCAAGGCCAATCTGGCGCGGCTGAACCTCTCCGCCGAGATCGTCGAGGCCGACGCCACCCGCCTCAATGCCGGGCCGTTCGACGGTGTGCTGATCGACGCTCCCTGTTCGGCCACCGGCACCATACGCCGCCACCCCGAGGTCGCCTGGACCAAGGCGCCGGGCGACATTGCCAGCCTCGCCGACCTGCAGACGCGCCTGCTCTCCCACGCCGCCGACATGGTGAAGCCGGGCGGGGTACTGGTCTATTCGACCTGCTCGCTGGAGCCGGAGGAAGGCGAGCGGCAGGTCGCGGCCTTCCTTGAGCGCCGGCCCGATTTCGTCCGCGATCCGGTGACGCCGGGCGAGGGCGGCATCCCCGCGGAATGGATCAATGCCGAGGGCGAGGTGCGCACCCTGCCCACCCATCTGCCGGACGAGGATCCGCGCTTTGCCGGCCTCGACGGCTTCTTCGCCGCGCGGCTGCGCCGGGGGTGAGCTTTTCCACCTGCGCCGCCTCCCGCCCTGCTCCCCGGTTGGAGGCCGGGACTCGCTCCGCTACAGTCGCGTCCATGGCAGAGCTGGTGATTCCCGGCGTCTTCGAGAGGGGCTGAGGCGCTGATGGCCCGCGACATCAACGCGAAGCGCGCCCGCCTGGCGCTGTTCGCGATCGAGACCGGCTGGAACAGGCTGGTGGCGCGCACGCTGGTGCATCCCTGGTTCCCCTGGCGGGCGACGGCCGTGCCGGTGCCCTCGCGCCTGCTGTTCGCCCCGCATGAACTGCGCACCGGCGACCCCGCCCGCGCCGCCGAATTCTATGCCGGGCGCTACAGCTTCGTCGGCAAGCTGGTGCTGACCGACGGCGCGTCGCCCTTCGAGATGGAGCCGCCCTCGCCGGAATGGGCCCGCGAGCTCTATTCCTTCGGCTGGCTGCGGCATTTGCAGGCGGCGGCCTCGCCGGTCGCCCGCGCCCATGCCCGCGCGCTGGTGGGCGACTGGATCGCGATGCGCGGCCACCGCCTGCCGCTCGCCTCCGCCCCCGATGTGGCGGCGCGGCGGGTGACCAGCTGGCTCACCCAGGCGCCCTTGATCCTGCAGGATGCCGATCCGAGCTTCCACCGCCGCTTCATCCGCAGCCTCACCGCGCAGGTGCGCTACATCAAGAGCGTGGGGCCGAGCGCGCCGGACGGGCGGGCACGGCTTTCCTGCGCCTTCGCGCTGGCGCTGGCCAGCCTGTGCATGGCCGACCAGACGAGGCTGATGCGCGCGGCGCAGAAGCGGCTGGTGGAGGAGCTCGACCGGCAGGTGCTGGGCGATGGCGGCCATGTCAGCCGCAATCCCGGCCTGCTGATCGAGGTGCTGCTCGACCTGCTGCCGCTGCGCCAGAGCTATGAGGCGCGGCATGTGCCGCCGCCGCCGGCGCTGCTCAATGCGCTCGACCGGATGATGCCGATGCTGCGCTTCTTCCGCCATGTCGACGGCGCTTTCGCGCTGTTCAACGGCATGGGGCCGACGCCGGCGGATGTGCTCGCCACCGTGCTCGCCTATGACGATGCACGCGGGCGGCCGGTGGCGAACGCGCCCTATTCCGGCTACCAGCGCATGGAAGCCGGCGCCACCGTGGTCATCGCCGACACCGGCGCCCCGCCGCCGCTGCCGGTGAGCCTGGAGGCGCATGCGGGCTGCCTGTCGTTCGAACTTTCCGCCGGGCGGCACCGCATCGTGGTCAATTGCGGCCTGCCGGCCGCCGGGCGCGACGAATGGCGCGCGGTGGCGCGGCAGACGGCGGCGCATTCCACCGTGGTGGTGGAGGATGCCTCTTCCTGCCGCTTCCTTGCCGCCGGCCCGCTGACGCGCCTGTGCGGCGCGCCGGTGTTGAGCGGGCCCAGCGACCTGCATGTCGACCGTAGCGAGCGGGGCGGGGCGGATGTGCTGCGTGCCAGCCATGACGGCTATGCCGGCCGCTTCGGCGTGGTGCATCAGCGCTCCTGGCGGCTGTCGGCCGATGGGATGCGGCTCGACGGCGAGGATTTGTTCCGGGTGGCGCAGGGCGAGGAATTCTCCGCCGACCAGCCGGCCCGTTATGCCGTGCGTTTCCACCTGCATCCGGCGGTCGAGCCTTCGCGCACCTCGGACGGGCAGACGGTGATCCTGCGCCTGCCGGATGGCGATGACTGGGCCTTCACCGCGCCGGGCAGCAGCGTGGCGATCGAGGAGAGCATCTTCCTCGGCAGCGGCGCCGGCCCGCGCCGCACGGCGCAGCTGGTCATGACAGGCACGGCGCGGCAGACGCCGCGGGTGGAATGGACCTTCGTCCAGCTCAAGGCGCTGCGGGGCTGATCCCTCGCCTCGTCCCAATTCGTCATCCCGGCCGAGCGCAGCGAGAGCCGGGATCGTTTCCCGATCGTCGCGCGATCCCGGATACGGCCTGCGGCCGTTCGGGATGACGCCGCGCCGTTTTCGCGCGCCGTCATCCTGAGGTGCGAGCGCAGCGAGCCTCGAAGGATGCATACCTGTCCGCGAGGCCCGAAGGTTCACCCGGAAGGCCAGACGTGGTAGGGGCGGCGGCTTCCTCGTTCAAACGCACTGGCCGCTCCCATGTCCGCTGATATCCGCCCCATCGCCCGCGCTCTGCTTTCGGTTTCCGACAAGACCGGCCTCGTGCCCTTCGCGCAGGCGCTGGCCGCCAAGGGCGTCGCGCTGGTGTCCACCGGCGGCACGCGCAAGGCCCTGGCCGAAGCGGGGCTGGAGGTGAGCGACGTGTCGGACCTCACCGGCTTTCCTGAAATGATGGACGGGCGGGTGAAGACGCTGCACCCGGGCGTGCATGGCGGTATTCTCGCCATTCGCGACGATGCCGGCCACCGTGCCTCCATGGACGAACACGGCATCCTGCCGATCGACCTCGTGGTGGTGAATCTCTACCCGTTCGAGGCCACGGTGGCGCGCGGCGCCGGCTATGACGACTGCGTCGAGAACATCGACATCGGCGGCCCGGCGATGATCCGCGCCGCCGCCAAGAACCATGCGGATGTGGCCGTGGTGGTCGATCCCGCGAGCTACGCCACCGTGCTGGCCGACCTCGAGGCGAAGGGGGGCACGAGCCTCGCCACCCGCCGCAAGCTGGCGCAGCTCGCTTATGCCCGCACCGCCACCTATGACGGCGCCATTGCCGCCTGGTTCGCCGAGGTGGAGGCGAAGGAGAACGCGGAAGCGGTGGCGGAAAGCCGGGTGTTCGGCGGGCGCCTTGCGGAGGCGCTGCGCTATGGCGAGAACCCGCACCAGAGCGCGGCCTTCTATGTCGGCGGCCCGGCGCGGCCGGGCGTGGCCACCGCCCGCCAGCTGCAGGGCAAGGCCCTGTCCTACAACAACCTCAACGATACCGACGCGGCTTTCGAGGCGGTGGCGGAGTTCGACCCCGCCCGCGCCCCGGCGGTGGTGATCGTCAAGCACGCCAATCCCTGCGGCGTCGCCGAGGGCGAGACGCTGGTCGAGGCCTATCGCAAGGCGCTGGCCTGCGACCCCACCTCGGCCTTTGGCGGCATCGTGGCGCTGAACCGCACGCTGGACGCCGAGGCCGCCCGCGCCATCGTCGACATCTTCACCGAGGTGATCGTCGCCCCCGACGCGACAGAGGAGGCCGCCGCCATTGTCGGCGCCAAGAAGAATCTGCGCCTGCTGGTGACCGGCGGCCTGCCGGACCCGCGCGGCGGCGGGCTGGCGGTGAAGTCGCTCGCCGGCGGCTATCTCGTGCAGTCGCGCGACAATGCCGTAGTGGACGACATGGCGCTCAAGGTGGTGACCAAGCGCGCGCCGACGGCGAAGGAACTGGCGGACCTCGCCTTCGCCTTCCGGGTGGTGAAGCATGTGAAGTCCAACGCCATCGTCTATGCCCGGGACCTCGCCACCGTCGGCATCGGCGCCGGGCAGATGAGCCGGGTCGATTCGGCCCGCATCGCCGCCCACAAGGCGCGCGACGCCGCCGAGGCGGCAGGGAATGCCGAGCCGCTGACGCGCGGCAGCGTGGTGGCGTCCGATGCCTTCTTCCCCTTCGCCGACGGGCTGGTTACCGCCATCGAGGCCGGGGCCACCGCCGTGATCCAGCCGGGCGGCTCGATCCGTGACGCGGATGTGATCGCGGCAGCGGACGCGGCGGGCATCGCCATGGTGTTCACCGGTATCCGCCATTTCCGCCATTGAGCGGGACGGACACGCCAACGAAAAAGGGCCGGCGCGAGCCGGCCCTTTGCGTGTGAGGCTCTTGGCCTCAGAAGCGGTAGGTGACGCCGAGGCCGACGATCCACGGGTCGAGATCGGCCTTGCCGGTCAGCGCCTGGCCGGCGACGACCACGTCGAAATCGGGCTTGAGGAAGAGCTTCTTCACGTCGACGTTGAGGCCCCAATGCTCGTCGAACATGTAGTCGAAGCCGACCTGCAGCGCCCAGCCGAACGTGTCCTTCACGTCGATCGAATCGGCCGAATAGGCCTTCTGGTCGAAGAAGAAGGTGTAGTTGATGCCCGCGCCGACATAGGGCTTGAAGGCGCCGAAATCGGTGAAGTGATATTGCAGCGTCAAGGTCGGCGGCAGCAGCCAGACTTCGCCGATCTTGTTCAGGCTGGCGATCGTGCCGGTGCCGTTGATATCGTGCGGGGTGACGCCGAGGATCAGTTCGGCGGCCCAGTTCTTGGTGAAGTAGTAGGTGATGTCGAGTTCCGGCACCACCGAATCCGAGATGTCGAGCCCGGAGCCGGGGACGCCGTGCACCGAACCATTATCTTCGGGGAAGACGCCGAGCAGGCGCAGGCGAATCTGCCACGGGCTCTGTTCCACCACCGGCGCGGGCGCCTTGTAGGCCAGCGGCGCGGCCTTGGTGATGTCGGCGGCCAGCGCCGGGCCCCCCATCAGAGCCGCGCCCGCGAGCGCAAGGACCGCCGGCGCGGCGGTGCGAGCAAAAAATGACCGGATGGACGACATGCCCCAAAACCCCTTTATTCCCTTAAGCCCCGTGCAAGGGCGCGGGCCTATTGGTGAGGGCGCGGGCGAGTCGTGCGCTTGATCGAGATCAATCGGGCGATAGTCTTGTCTTTCTGTGACCAACGGGCAACAGCGGCCGAGAGAGGGCTCACCCGCATTTCAGTGGGCGGAATAGACGTATAATAGAACAATCGGCTACAGCCGGCGGGCGGGCTCCCAGGCGGAGGCCGCGCCATCCGGCGGGGGGAAGTGATGGGCGTCGAAGGGTTCCTGGCCAGCGAGGACGAGCGCGTGGCGCGCCAGCTCGTCGAGCAGGCGGACCTTATCCTGCAGGCGACCGACGGCGACGTGCCGGCCCGGTTCGCGCAGGGGCTGTTCGGCCGCGCGGTGGCGGAGGATGTGCGGGTGTACACGCCGCACGAACTCGCCGCGCTGGCCCGGCTTGCCTATGGGCATCTCAAGGTCCGCCGCCGCGACAGTTTCGACATTCGCATCGAACAGCTCCCGGCCGCCGAGGGCGGCGACCGGCTCGCCCGGGTCTCGGTGATCGAGATCGTCAATGACGACATGCCGTTCCTGCTCGATTCGCTCATGGGCGCGCTCAACGCGCAGGGGCTGACGGCGAGCTTCGTCGTCCACCCGATCATGGGCGTCGACCGCGACACCAGCGGGCAGGTGACCAATCTCGTGCCCGGCGAGACCCCGGCCGGCGCCCGCATGCGGCGCGAAAGCCTGATCCAGATCCATGTGCCGCGCATCGAGGATGAGAGCCGCCAGCTCGCCCTGATCGAGGAACTCGGTGCGGTGCTCAACCAGGTGCGCGTGGTGGTCGCCGCCTGGCAGCCGATGATGGCCCAGGTGCGCGCGGCGGTGACCAACCTCACCCTCGCCCCCGCCATGGTACCGCGCGAGGACCGGGAAGAGGCGATCGCCTTTCTGGAATGGCTGCTCGCCGGCCGCTTCACCTTTCTCGGCTGCCGCCACTATCAGTCCGCCGGCGCGCCCGGCGCGAAAGCGACGGTGTTCGAGCGGCGCATGGAGGATGCACTGGGGATGATGGCGGACGAGGCTTTCCGCCTGTTCCGCCCCACCGGCGATCCGCGCTCGGTCAGTGCCGATATCGCCGAGGCGCTGGCCGATCCCAGCCCGCTGATCGTCACCAAGTCGCGTACCGTCTCCAGCGTGCACCGGCGGGCCTGGATCGACGTGGTTCTGGTCAAGCGCTACGACGCGCAGGGGCGTGTGGTCGGCGGGCTGTGCATCGCCGGCCTGTTCACCGCCACCGCCTATACGAGCTCGGTCCGCACCATTCCCGTGCTGCGGCGCAAGGCCGCCACGGTTCTGGCCCGCGCCGGCTTCGCGCCCGAAAGCCATTCCGGCCGGGCGCTGGTGAAGGTGCTGGAAACCTATCCGCGCGACGATCTGTTCCAGATCGACATTGCCGCGCTTTACCAGTTCTCGCTCGCCATCCTGCAGCTGGACGAGCATCCGCGCGTGCGGGTGCTGGCACTCAATGAGCGGTTCGACCGTTTCGTCTCCATCCTCGTCTTCGTGCCGCGCGAACGCTATGGCAGCGAGGTGCGGGCCAAGATCGGCACGCTGCTGGCGTCGAGCTTCGGCGGGCAGGTGGTTGCCTTCCGCCCGCTGTTCCTGGAAGGCCCGCTGACGCGGGTGCATTTCATCATCGAGCGCGGCGCGGGCGAGGTGCCGAACATCAATCGCGCGACGCTGGAAGAGGCGATCGGCGCGATCATCCGCACCTGGGGCGATGGCTTTGCCGAGGCACTGGCGGCGACCGTGCCGGCCAGCAAGGCGAGCGAGCTGATGGACCGCTACGCCAGCGCCTTCCCGGCCGGCTATCAGGCGGCGGCGACGCCGGCAGAGGCGATCGACGATCTGCGCCTCATCGAGGATCTGAGCGAGGCGAGCCCGGTGGCGGCGGATTTCCGCCCCTCCGCGCTGCGCGAGCGCGGGCGCCTCGCGCTCAAAGTGTTCAGCTACAAGGTGCCGCGCCTGCTGTCCGAGCGTGTGCCGCTGCTCGAGTCCATGGGCTTCGTGGTCATTGACGAGCGCACCTTCACCGTCCGTCCCGCCGGGGGCGCGCCGGTCTATGTGCATGACATGCTGCTGTCGCGGCGCGGCGGCGGCGATGTCGCGCTCGACAAGCTGGGGCCGCGGCTGCACGCGACGCTGATGGCGGTGCTGCGCGGCGGCGAGAGCGACGGGTTCAACGCGCTGGCGCTGACCGCCCAGCTCGGCTGGCGCGATATCGCGCTGCTGCGGGCGCTGGGGCGCTATCTCCGGCAGGTCGGCATTCCCTTCAGCCAGGACTATCTCTGGCAGACGCTGAACGCCCATCCCGCCATCGCGCAGAAGCTGGTGGCGCTGTTCCACACACGCTTCGACCCCGAACAGGGCGAGCGCCGGGCCGAGCGGCAGGAGGAACTGCGCGCCGCCATCGAGGCCGCGCTGGCGGATGTGCCGAGCCTCGACGAGGACCGCATCCTGCGCCGCTTCGCCAATCTCATCGGCGCGGCGGTGCGGACCAATTTCTTCCAGCGCGGGCCGCAGGGCAGCCACCGGCCGACCATCGCCTTCAAGTTCCTCAGTGCCGAGGTCGAGGGACTGCCGCAGCCGCGCCCGCTGTTCGAGATTTTCGTGCAGTCGCCGCGCGTCGAAGGCATCCATCTGCGCTTCGGCCGGGTGGCGCGCGGCGGGCTGCGCTGGTCCGACCGGCCGCAGGATTTCCGCACCGAGGTCCTCAGCCTCGTCAAGGCGCAGCAGGTGAAGAACGCGGTGATCGTGCCGGTGGGCGCCAAGGGCGGCTTCGTGCCGCAGCAGCTTCCCGCCGGGCCGCGCGAGGCGATCCAGGCCGAGGGCGTCGAAGCTTACAAGCTGTTCATCTCCAGCCTGCTCGACGTCACCGACAATATCGAGGACGGCCAGACCGTTCACCCCGCCCATACGGTGCGGCACGACGAGGACGACCCCTATCTCGTCGTCGCCGCCGACAAGGGCACCGCCACTTTCTCCGACACCGCCAACGCGCTGTCGCTGGAGCGCGGCTTCTGGCTGGGCGACGCCTTCGCTTCCGGCGGATCGGTCGGCTATGACCACAAGGCGATGGGCATCACCGCGCGCGGGGCGTGGGAGGCGGTGCGCCGGCATTTCCGCGAACTCGACATCGACATTCGCCGCACGCCCTTCACCGTGGCCGGGGTTGGCGACATGTCGGGCGACGTGTTCGGCAATGGCATGCTGCTGGAGAATACGATCCGTCTGGTCGCCGCCTTCGACCATCGCGACATCTTCCTCGATCCCAATCCGGACCCCGAACTCTCCTTCCGTGAGCGCCAGCGGCTGTTCGCGCTGCCGCGTTCCAGCTGGCAGGACTATGACAAGTCGCTGATCTCGCCCGGCGGCGGCGTGTTTCCGCGCAGTGCCAAGAGCATTCCGCTCACCCTGGCGATGCGCGAGGTCCTGGGCTTCGAGGCCGCCTCCGCTTCGCCGGCCGAAGTCATCAGCGCCATATTGCGCGCGCCGGTGGACCTGCTGTGGTTCGGCGGCATCGGCACTTATGTGCGCGCGACCAGCGAGACCGATGCCCAGGCCGGCGACCGCGCCAATGACGGCGTGCGCATCACCGGCAGCCAGATCCGGGCGCGGGTGATCGGCGAGGGCGCCAATCTCGGCGTCACCCAGCGCGGGCGCATCGAGGCGGCGCGGCGCGGCGTGCGGCTGAACACCGATGCCATCGACAATTCCGCCGGCGTCAACACCTCCGACATCGAGGTGAACATCAAGATCGCCATGGCGCCGGCCCTGCGCGAGGGGCGGCTCGATCCGCAGGCGCGGGCGCAGGTGCTGGCCGGCATGACCCCCGAGGTCGCCGCGCTGGCGCTGACCAACAACTATCTGCAGACGCTGGCGCTCTCGCTCGCGGAAATGCGCGGGCTCGACGATCTCGGCTTCCTGCAGCGGCTGATGCAGCGGCTGGAAGCGCGCGGCCTGCTCGACCGGGCGGTGGAGTATCTGCCCTCCGACAGCGAGATCGCCGAGCGGCGCGGGCGCGGCGAGGCGCTGACCCGGCCGGAAATGGCGGTGCTGCTGGCCTATGCCAAGCTGTCCGTCCATGCCGACCTGCTCGACACCGACGTGCCCGACGACCCCTATCTCGCGCGCGAACTCGCGGCCTATTTCCCGCCCGAACTGCGCGAGCATTTCCCGGAAGGCGTGGAACATCACCGGCTGCGGCGCGACATCATCGCCACCCGGCTTTCCAATGCCATGATCAACCATGGCGGGCCCGCCTTCGTTGCCCGGCTGATGGACGAGACCGGCGCGGGCATTGACGGCATCGCCAAGGCCTTTGCGGTGGTGCGCGACGGTTTCGGCCTCGCCGGGCTCAACCGCGAGATCGACGCGCTGGACGGGCTGGTGCCGGGCGCGGTGCAACTCGACCTCTATGGCGTTGTGCAGGACATGCTGCTCGACCGTGCCATCTGGTTCCTGCGCAATGTCGACCTCCGGCGCAATCTCGACGACCTCGTCGGCCATTACGCCGCCGGCATCCCGCCGGTGGAGAAGGTGCTGGCCGGCCCGGTGCGCGAATTGCTGCCCGAAGAGGCGCGGGTGCTGCACGATGCCCGCATCAGCCAGTGGACGCAGGCCGGCGTGCCGGAGGCGCTGGCGCGCCGCATCGCCCGGCTGCCGGCGGTGGAGAGCGCCACCGATATCGTGCTGATCGCCGACCGCACCCGTGCGCCGCTGGCGGATGCCGCCGTCACCTTCTTCGCCGTCGCGCTGCTGTTCCGGCTGGAGCGTATTCTCGGCCCGGCGCGGACCTTGACGGTGACGGACTATTACGACCGGCTGGCGCTGGAACGCGCGCTGGCGGCGTTCGAGAGCGCGGTGCGCCGGCTCACCGCCGAGGTGATCGAGGAGCACGGCGCCGGCGTCGCCGGGGTGTCGAGCTGGGCGCGGGCGCGCGGCGAGGTGGTGGAACGCGCGCGCAATGGCGTGCACGAGATCGCCGGCTCGGGGCTCAGCGTGTCGAAGCTGTCGGTGGCGGCGAGCCTGATCGGCGATCTGGTGCGCGGGTAGTTCCGGCCCGAACGCCCGGCGCGGCGCGACTACCTCCTCCCAAACGAAGACCGGCCGCGCGTGGCGCGGCCGGCTCCGTTACCCTGGTGCAAACAGGAAGCCGAAACCGGCTACACCGCCGCGTGCTTCTTGTTCTGGCGGTGGGAGATGAGGTCTTCCACAACGGCCGGATCCGCCAGCGTCGAGGTGTCGCCGAGGCTGCTGAACTCGTCCTCGGCGATCTTGCGCAGGATGCGGCGCATGATCTTGCCGGAGCGGGTCTTCGGCAGGCCGGGGGCGAACTGGATCAGGTCCGGCGAGGCGATGGGGCCGATCTCCTGCCGCACCCAGGCCACCAGTTCCTTGCGCAGCGCCTCGGTCGGCTCCTCGCCGGCCATCAGCGTGACATAGGCATAGATGCCCTGGCCCTTGATGTCGTGGGGATAGCCGACCACGGCGGCCTCCGACACCTTGGGATGGGCGACGAGGGCGCTTTCCACCTCGGCCGTGCCCATGCGGTGGCCGGAGACGTTGATCACGTCGTCGACGCGGCCGGTGATCCAGTAATAGCCGTCGGCGTCGCGGCGGCAGCCATCGCCGGTGAAATACTTGCCGGGATAGGTGGAGAAATAGGTCTGCATGAAGCGCTCATGGTCGCCATAGACCGTGCGCATCTGCCCCGGCCAGGAATCGGCGATCACCAGATTGCCCTCGCAGGCACCGCTGAGCGGGTTGCCTTCCGCGTCCACCACTTCCGGGATGACGCCGAAGAACGGGCGCGTCGCGGAGCCGGGCTTCAGCTTGGTGGCGCCGGGCAGCGGGGTGATGAGAATGCCGCCGGTCTCGGTCTGCCACCAGGTATCGACGATCGGGCAGCGCTCCTCGCCGACCACGCGATGGTACCATTCCCACGCTTCCGGGTTGATCGGCTCGCCGACCGAGCCGAGCAGGCGCAGCGAGGCGCGGCTCGTCTTGGTCACCGGCGCATCGCCGCCCTGCATGAGCGCGCGGATGGCGGTGGGGGCGGTGTAGAAGATGTTGACCTTGTGCTTGTCGATGACCTCCCAGAAGCGGGAATTGGTCGGGTAGTTCGGCACGCCCTCGAACATCAGCGTGGTGGCGCCATTGGCGAGCGGGCCATAGACGATGTAGCTGTGGCCGGTGACCCAGCCGATATCGGCGGTGCACCAGTAAATGTCGCCATCGTGATAGTCGAAGACATACTGGTGGGTCATCGAGGCGTAGACGAGATAACCGCCCGTCGTGTGCAGCACGCCCTTGGGCAGGCCGGTGGAGCCCGAGGTATAGAGGATGAACAGCGGGTGCTCCGCGTTCACCGGCGTTGCCGGGCAATGGCTGGTCACCAGGTCGGCGGCCTCGTGATACCAGACATCGCGGCCGGGCTCCATGTTCACCGCCCCGCCGGTGCGGCGGACGACGACGACGTGATCGACCTCGACATCGCCGAGCTTGGCAATGGCGGCGTCGACATTGGCCTTCAGCGGCACCTTGCGGCCGCCGCGCAGGCCCTCATCGGCGGTGATGACGACCTTGGAGCCGCAATCGCGGATGCGGCCGGCGAGGCTGTCCGGTGAGAAGCCGCCGAACACCACGGAATGGACGGCGCCGAGCCGCGCGCAGGCGAGCATCGCATAGGCCGCCTCGGGGATCATCGGCATGTAGATGGTGACGCGGTCGCCCTTCTCCACATTGCGGTTGCGCAGCACATTGGCGAAGCGGCAGACCTCGTCATGCAGCTCCTGATAGGTGATGTGGCGCTGCTCGGAAGGATCGTCGCCTTCCCAGATGATGGCGACCTGATCGGCGCGGGTCGGCAGATGCCGGTCGATGCAGTTCCAGGCAACGTTGGTGACGCCATCCTCGAACCATTTGATCGAGACATGGCCGGGGTCGAAGGAGGTGTTCTTCACCACCGTATAGGGCTCGAACCATTCGATCCGCTTGCCCTCGTCGGCCCAGAAGGCCTGCGGGTCGTTGAGCGAGGCCTCATACTTCGCCTGATAGGCGCGATCATCGAGGAAGGCCCGCTTCGCCCACTCCGCGGGCACGTCGTAGATCTTGTCGGACATGGCGTTCTCCCCATCAGGCGGCGCTGTGCGCCCTCTCTTGCTTCGGCGGGATTATGGTGACCCCGCCGGGGCGGGACAAGCGCGCGGGCGCGCAACTTTGGTCGGTAGGTAGTCGCGCGGAGGGGCACGCCGCGTCCGCTCTCAGCGCGGCTTCGGGCGCCAGACGCTGGTGGCCTTGATCTCCGCGTCTTCCAGCTCGCGGGAGACGGGAACGGCATAATCCGCCATCTTTTCCAGCTGCGCGCGCGGCAGATAGGAGCGGCCGGGATCGCCGATCCACACCTCGACGCCGCCCGCCGCGAGGGCTTCCAGCCAGGCGAAAACCCGCGTCGCCAGGTCCCGCTCATAGGCGATATCGCCGGCGAGCACTACGTCCCAGCCGCCCTCGCTGCCCACCACATCGGCGGTGAGCACATCCAACGCCGCACCGTTGAGGGCCGCATTCGCCGCGATGGCGGCATGGGCGAAACGGTCGATGTCGGCGCAGGCGACGCGGCTCGCGCCCGCCTTCATTGCGGCGATGCCGACCAGCCCCGAGCCGGCGGCGAAATCCAGCACGCGCTTGCCGCGCACCGTCTCGGGATGGTCAAGGATGTAGCGCGCCAGCGCCTGCCCGCCGGCCCAGGCGAAGGCCCAGAACGGCGGCGGCAGGCCGATCTCGCCCAGTTCCTCCTCGGTGCGCTGCCAGATCGGCAGCGATTCTTCGGCGAGGTGCAGCGTGATTTCCGGCACCAGCGGCGGGGCGAGGCGCTGCGTCTCGGCGCGGATGAAGGCGGCGGGGTCGGCGATGCCGCGCGGCGTCACCGTGTGCCGCCCGCCATCTCCAGCACGATGTCCCATTCGGCGTCGGTGACGGGCTGGACGGAGAGGCGGGAGAATTTCATCAGCGCCATGTCGGCGAGGCGCGGTTCCGCCTTCACCGCCGCGAGCGACACCGGGTTCTTCAGCGCCGCCACCGCCTTGAGGTCGACCATGACGAACTTGCCCGAGGGGTCGGAGGGGTCGGGATAGGCTTGCCTGATCACCTCGACGATGCCGACGATCTCCTTGCCCTCATTCGAGTGGTAGAAGAACCCCCGGTCGCCGAGCCGCATGGCGAGAAGCTGCTGCTTGGCCAGGTGGTTGCGCACGCCGTCCCAATGGGTGCCCTTGTCGGCAGCGGCGACCTGCTGCTCCCAGGACCATTTGAAGGGTTCGGACTTGTAGAGCCAGTGCGCCATTTCCATTCCTCGTCGCCTCGCCGGGAGGCCCATTCACTTACCGCCTCGCCGCGCCTCCGTCATCCCGAAGGGCCCGGCGCGCCTTGGCTCACGCTTCCGCCTTTTGCGGGCGGGCCAGCAGCGAACCGATCGCCTGCTCGATGCCATGGCGCCCGGCCAGCACGTCTTCCACCGCGCGGGCGATAGGCATGTCGACGCCGCGCGCCTGCGCCATCGCCACCAGCACGCTGGCGGTGAGCGCGCCCTCCGCCAGCTTGCCCGGCGGGTGCAGGCCCTCCTCCTGGCCGAGGCTGAGACCGAGCGCGTAATTGCGCGATTGCGCGGTGGAGCAGGTGAGGATGAGGTCGCCGAGGCCCGACAGGCCGGTGAGCGTTTCCGCCCGCGCGCCATAGGCCTTGCCGAAGCGCATCAGCTCGGCGAAACCGCGCGCGATCAGTGCCGCCCCGGCGCTGGCACCGAGCTTGCGGCCGCCGACAATGCCGGCGGCGATGGCGAGCACATTCTTGGCCGCGCCGCCGATCTCGACCCCGCGCACATCCTCGCTGTGATAGAGCCGGAACGAGGCGGAACCCAGCGCGGCGGCCAGCGCCTCTGCCACCGCGCCGTCCCGCGCGGCCAGCGTCACGGCGGTGGGCAGGCCGGCGGCGACATCGGCGGCGAAGCTGGGACCGGAGAGAATGGCGGGCACCGCCCGCGGGCAGGCCTCGCCCAGCACCTGCGTCATGAACAGCGAGGTGCCGCGCTCGATGCCCTTGGCGCAGGTGACGACCGGTGTGCCCGGCGCGAGATGCGGGGCGAGGGCGGTGGCCACGGCGCGGCTGGCCTGTGCGGGCACGACGAGGAGCACCGCATCGGTGGCGGCGGCGGCGGCGAGATCGTCTGTCGGGCGCACCGAATCGGCCAGCGCCACGCCGGGCAGATGGGCGGGATTGGCGCGCCGCTGTGCCAGTGTCTCCATAAGCGCAGCGTCGCGGCCCCACAGCACCACCTCGCGCCCGGCGCGGGCGGCGGCGTTCGCCAGCGCCGTGCCCCAGGCGCCGGCCCCGACCACGCCGATGGAGGCGAAGCGTGCCGGCATCAGCCGCCGATCCCTTCGGACGGGGCGGAAGGCGCGGCGGCGGGCGGCGCGGCGGGAGCGTCCGCGGCGGTCTCGGCTGCCTGCGCCGCAGCACGCGCCGCGCCCACGCCCTCGATCTCGCCCAGCGGCCAGCGGGCGCGGGGGGAGGCGTCGAGCCCGTCATGCAGGCCGCGCGCCAGCCGCTCGGCGCCGGCCCAGGCGATCATCGCGCCGTTGTCGGTGCACAGCTCCGGCGGCGGCACGGCGAGGCGGGTGCCGCCATCGGCCGCGACCTTGTGCAGCGCCCGGCGTACCGACTGGTTGGCGCCGACGCCGCCGGCCAGCACCAGCGCGGAGGGCTTCAGCCCCTGATGGCGCATCAGCCGCAGCGCGCAGCGCACGCGGTCGGCGAGAATGTCGACCACCGCCGCCTGGAACGAGGCGCACAAATCATTCACGTCCTGCTCGCTCAGCGGGGCGATCTTCAGCGCCTCGATGCGCACGGCGGTCTTGAGGCCGGATAGCGAGAAATCCGGCACCGGCTTGCCATGCAGCGGCCGAGGGAGGGCGAAGCGCTCGGGGTCGCCCTGCAGCGCCGCGCGTTCCACCGCCGGTCCGCCGGGATAGGGCAGGCCGAGCATCTTGGCGGTCTTGTCGAAGGCCTCGCCGATGGCGTCGTCCATCGTTCCGCCGAGCTTCTCATATTCGCCGATGCCGGTGACGGCGACGAGCTGGGTGTGGCCGCCGGAGACGAGCAGCAGCAGGAAGGGGAAGGGCACCTTGTCGGTGAGCCGCGCGGTGAGGGCGTGCGCTTCGAGATGATTGACCGCGATCAGCGGCTTGTTCGCCGCCAGCGCCAGCGCCTTGGCGGTGGTGAGGCCGACGATGACGCCGCCGATCAGCCCGGGGCCGGCGGCGGCGGCGATGCCGTCGATCTCGTCGAGCCGCAGCCCGGCGGCGCGCAGCGCGCGCGCCACCAGATGGTCGAGCACCTCGACATGGGCGCGGGCGGCGATCTCCGGCACCACGCCGCCATACTCCGCGTGGTCCTCGGTCTGCGAATGCACGATGTTGGACAGGATCGCGCCGGTCCCGTCGGCACGCCGACGCACCACCGCGGCAGCAGTCTCGTCGCAGGTGGTCTCGATGCCGAGCAGGAGAAGATCACGCATTGACTTTACGGGGTTGGCCGGTGAACTGAACGCATACGAACCGCTAGCACCGCAGGACGGCATGACGCAATCGCTTCCCAAACTCCGGCTCGGCACCCGTGGCAGCCCGCTCGCCCTGTGGCAGGCGCATGCGGTGCGCGACGCGCTCTTGAAGGCGCATCGCTGGCCGGACGAGGCGGTGGACGTGCAGGTGATCCGCACCACGGGCGACGCCATCACCGACCGCGCGCTCTCGGAAGCCGGCGGCAAGGGCCTGTTCACCAAGGAGCTTGAGGAAGCGCTGCTCGACCGGCGCATCGACCTCGCCGTGCACTCGGCCAAGGACATGCCGACGCGGCTGCCGGACGGGCTGCACCTTGTCGGCTACCTCCCGCGCGCGGATGTGCGCGACGCGCTGATCTTGCGCGAGGGCGTGGCGCTGCGCGACCTCAAGCCCGGCGCGCGCGTCGGCACCGCCTCGCTGCGGCGTGAGGCGCAACTGCGCCGGCTGCGGCCGGACCTCGACGTGTCGCTGCTGCGCGGCAATGTGCACACCCGCCTCGCCAAGGTGGAGAGCGGCGAGTTCGACGGCACGCTGCTCGCCTATGCCGGCCTCAGCCGCCTCGGCCTCGCCGACAAGGTGAGTTCGGTGCTGGAGACGACGGATTTCCTCCCCGCTGTCGGCCAGGGGGCGGTGGCGATCGAGACCCGTTTTGGCGACATCGCGGTGGACGCGCTGGTGGTGCCGGTGGTCAGCCCCGCCACCGGCCTCGCGCTGCGGGTGGAGCGGGCCTATCTCGCCGAGCTGGACGGCTCCTGCCGCACGCCCATCGGCGGGTTGGCGCAGGTGGAAGGCGACGAGATCCGCTTCCGCGGCGTGGTGCTGGCGCCGGACGGCTCGCGCTTCTACGAGATCGTGCGCTACGGGCCGATCAACCGCGCGCTGGAACTCGGCATCGCGGCGGGCAAGGAAATGCGCGCCATGGTTCCGGCCGATCTGCTGCCGCATTGATGCGGGTGCTGGTGACACGGCCGCAGCCGGACGCGCTGGCCACCGCGGCGCGGCTGCGCGAAGCCGGATGCGACGCGCTGGTCGACCCGATGCTGACGGTGGAGGCGCTTCCCGATGCGCTTCTGCCCGCCGGCGCTTTCGACGCCGTGACCCTGACCAGCGTGAATGGCGCCCGGCTGCTGGCCACCCGCCCGGAGCTGCCGGCGCTGGCGGGCCTGCCGCTCTATGCGGTCGGCCGGCGCACGGCGGCGGCGGCGCCGGAGGCGTTCACCGAGGTGCATGTGGCGGGCGGCGACGGGGCGGCGCTGGGCGCGTTGCTGCGCGAACGGCTGCCGGCCGGGGCCCGGCTGCTCTACATCGCCGGCGAGGAGCGGGCGGTGGACATCGGTGCGGTGCTGGCGGATGCCGGCATTTCCACCGAACTTTTCGTGATCTACCGCACGGTGCCGGCCGAGGCGCTGGCGTCGGCAACGGTGGAGGCTGTGAGGGCGGGGCGGATCGACGCGGCCTTCCATTTTTCGCCGCGCACGGCGGCCACGCTGGCGGAGCGGGGGGAAGCGGCGGGGCTGGCGACGCATTTCCGCCATGTCGAGCATCTGTGCTTCTCCGCCAATGTGGCGAAGCCGCTGGCGGCGATGGGCTGGCCGACCCGGATCGCGCGCGAGCCGACCGAGGACGGGCTGTTCGATCTCATCGGCCGGTAAACCATCGCAGTCTCCCGAGGTTGCGGCGCGGGGACGGGCGGTCTATCCCGGAACCAGGGGCCAGCCCGGCGCTTTATCAAGGCGGAGGTAAGGACGTGGCGACAGACGATCCCAATAAGGGCGCGACCGACAAGCCGGAGGCGGGAGCCAAGCCCGCGCGCCGCAAGCCGCCGACGCTCGACCTTTCCGCCCGCGACGTGACGCCCGAGGGCGAGAAGGTCTCCGACGACGCGGCCACGACGCCGGTGCTGGCGGATGAGGCCGCTTCCGCGGCCTCGCCGGACAGGTCGACGCAGACTTCGACCGGTGGACCCGAGGCGCCCGCCGCCGGCGAGGTCCCCGTGCTCGACGCCGGTGCGACGCCCCCCGACACCAAGGAGCCGGCGTCGGCGGACGCGCCCGCTGATGCGCGGCCGGACCCGCTTGAGCCGGTTCATCCCGTGCCGCCGCCGGCCGCGCCAGCGCCGAAGCGCCCGCTGGGCCTGTTCGGCACGCTCCTCATCGCGCTGATTTCCGGCTTGATCGGCGCCGCCTTTGCCGTCGCGGTCGTTTCCGCCTTTTCCAGCGCCGAGCAGAATGTCGAGGCGATCACCGAACTGGAAGCGCGCGCGCTCGATCTGCGCCAGCGGCTGGAAATGCTGGAAGCGCGCAATGGCGACGCGCCGGCGCCCGGGCTCGCCGCCCCCGCCGAACTGGCCACAAGGCTCGATGCACTGGAAAGCGGGCTCGGCGCGCTCGGCTCCAAGGTCGACGCCCTGCCGGCCACCGCGCCCGCCGCGCCGGCGGCCTCGCCCGACGAGGTCGCGGCGGTGAAAGGCCAGGTCGCGGCGCTGGAACAGCGGGTGAATGCGCTTCCGGCGCCGGCTCCGGCCGCCTCCCCGGCCGCGCTCGACGCCACCAATGCCCGCCTCGCCGCGCTGGAGGAAAAGCTCGGCGCGGCCACTGCGGCCCAGCGCAGCAGCGGCCAGGGCGCGGCGCAGATCGTGGTGCTCGGCACGCTGCGCGAGGCGGTGATCGCCGGTCGCCCCTTCGCCACCGAACTGAAGGCGGCGCAGGTGTTGCTCGGCGATCAGGGCGCGCCGCTCGCGGCGCTGCAGCCTGCCGCCGCCACCGGCTACGCCACCGACGCGGCGCTGGCGGCGCAACTGCGTGCCGCCACCGCGCCCAAGGCCGATGCCGCGCCGGCCGCTGCCACGGAGGAGGGCGTCGTCGGCACGCTGCTGAAGGGGGCGCAGAAGCTCGTCACCATCCGCCGTTCCGATGAAGCCGCCGCCTCTGCCGATCTCGCCAAGGCGGAAGCCGCGCTGGCACGTGGCGATGCCGAGGGCGCGCGCACGGCCATCGCCACGCTGCCGGAAGCCGAGCGCAACGCGGCCCAGCCCATGCTCGCCGCGCTGGACGCCCGGCAGGCGGCGCTCACCACCCTCGCCGACCTCCATCGGCGGGCGCTCGCCACTCTCGCGGGAGCAAGCCAGTGATCCGGCTCGTCGTCTATCTCCTCGTTCTCTCCGCCGTGGCGTTCGGCATCGCCTGGTTGGCGGACCGGCCCGGCGCGGTGGTGATCGACTGGCAGGGCTGGCAGGTCGAGACCAGCATTCTCGTCGCGGCCAGCGCCCTGCTGGCGCTGCTGGCGGCGACGATCCTGCTGTGGACGCTGCTGCGGCTGATCGTCCGCTCGCCCGACAGCATCGCCCATTCCTGGCGCAGCCGGCGCCGCAATCGCGGCTGGTCGGCGGTGACGCGCGGACTTGTCGCAGTCGGTTCGGGCGACGCGGTCGGCGCACGCCGGGCGGCCAATGACGCCCAGCGCCTCCTGGGCGAGGAACCGCTCGCTAAGCTGCTCGCCGCGCAGGCGGCGCAGCTTTCCGGCGACGCTGCCGGCGCCGAGGCGGTCTTCCGCTCCATGACCGAGGCCCCCGGCACGCGCCTGCTCGGCCTGCGCGGCCTGCATGTGGAAGCCCGCCGGCGTGGCGACCAGGGCGCGGCGCTGCAGGCGGCGGAAGAAGCCGCCCGCCACGAGCCGGGCCTTGCCTGGGCGGCGGATGCGGTGATCGAGGCGCGCTGCCTCAATGGCGATTTCGCCGGGGCGCTGGCCATGCTGGAGCGCGAGGCGGCGCATGGCGCGCTCGACCGTGCGACCCACCGCCGCCGCCGCGCGGTGCTGCTCGCCGCGCAGGCGCAGGCGCTCGAACTCTCCGACCCCGCCAGCGCGCGGGAAAAGGCGCAGGAAGCCGCGCGCCTCGCCCCGACGCTGGTGCCGGCGGCCGAGATCGCCGGCCGTCTGCTTGGCGCCTCCGGCGATATCCGCAAGGCGGCCAAAATCATCGAGGTGGCCTATGCCGCCACGCCGCATCCCGACCTCGCTGACGCCTATCTGCATCTGCGCCCCGGCGATGCCTCGCGCGAGCGGCTGAAGCGGGTGCGCACGCTCACCGCGCACCAGCCGGCGCATCCGGAAAGCGCCATGGCGCTCGCCCGCGCCGCACTCGACGCGCAGGATTATGAGGTCGCCCGCACCGCGCTGGCGCCGCTGCTGGTGGCGCCGACGCAGCGCACCTGCCTATTGATGGCCGAACTGGAAGCGGGCGAGCATGGCGATGTCGGCAAGGCCCGCGAATGGACCGCCCGCGCCGTGCGCGCCCAGCGCGACCCGGCCTGGGTCGCCGATGGCGTGGTGGCGGAAGCCTGGGGACCGGTGTCGCCGGTCACCGGCCGCCTCGACGCCTATGAGTGGAAGCTGCCGCCGGGGCTCGCCACGACGCCGATGCTGGAGAACGAGGCGGAGCGGGTGAAGCTCGCCATCGCCGCCGCCATTGAGAGCCGTCCGCTGGCGGAGCCGGTGGGGCCTGTGGTCGACCTGTCCGCCGACAGCGCCGCCGCCAGCCTGGCGCCCGAGGCGGAAGGCAAAACGGATGTCACGGCGTCCCCCGCGCCGGCGCCGGTCAAGCCCGCCGCCGCGAAAGCCACGGGGGAAGGTGCGGTGAAGGCCTCGCCCGTGGTCGCCATGCCGCATCTGCCGGACGATCCGGGCCCCGGCGGTTCTTTCGCCGATGAGCAGAGCGGCACCCGCCCGCCCTATCCCGTCTGAGGCGCCGCCGGCGCGCCGCGCCGGCCGCGCGGACAACACAAAAAAGCGCGCCTTGCGGGCGCGCTTCCTGTCTTCCTTCGAAGAGAACCGGTCAGAGGCCGGCCGCTCGTCAAGCGGCCGGAGGGTGAAAGGGCGGTCGGAGTACATCCGTCCTGACCGCTCTCCATCCGGCGAGGCACTGACGAGGTGCCAACATGCCGGAAGCCCTGTTCTGACCGGGATGATGCCTATATGGGGCACGTCCGGCGGCTTTCAAGGGGTGGCCGCCAAGCAACGCCGCGCGCCTGCCGCCTGCCCGATCCCGGCTCTGCGCTTCGCTGCGGCCGGGATGACGGTGTGCCAAAGCGCGGTTTGCGACCGCGCCTTCCCTCTCAGTGCACCCGGCGGGTGGAGAGCGGGGTCGCCGTGGGCCGGCCGACCGGAGCGGCGGGCTTCGGCGGCGCCTTGGGAGCCTGCGCGAAGGCCGCGGCGCTGCGGCCCTTGGTTTCCTTGGCGCCCCCGCGGGCGCCCTGCTCGCTGAACAGTTCCGCCAGCTTCTCGGTCATCGCGCCGCCCAGCTCCTCGGCGTCGACGATGGTGACGGCGCGCTTGTAATAGCGCGTCACGTCATGGCCGATGCCGATGGCGATCAGCTCCACCGGGGACTTGTCCTCGATCTGCTGGATCATCCAGCGCAGATGCCGCTCGAGATAATTGCCGGGGTTCACCGAGAGGGTGGAATCGTCCACCGGCGCGCCGTCGGAGATCATCATCAGGATGCGGCGCGATTCATTGCGCGCCAGCAGGCGGTTATGCGCCCATTCCAGCGCCTCGCCGTCGATGTTCTCCTTCAGCAGCCCCTCGCGCATCATCAGGCCGAGATTGCGCCGAGCGCGTCGCCAGGGCGCGTCCGCCGACTTGTAGATGATGTGGCGCAGATCGTTCAGGCGGCCGGGCGCGCCCGGCTTGCCGGCCGAAAGCCACGCTTCGCGTGCCTGGCCGCCCTTCCACGCCTTGGTGGTGAAGCCGAGAATCTCCACCTTCACGCCGCAGCGCTCCAGCGTGCGGGCGAGAATATCGGCGCAGGCGGCGGCGACGGTGATCGGCCGCCCGCGCATCGAACCGGAATTGTCCAGCAACAGGGTGACGACGGTGTCGCGGAAGTCGGTGTCGCGCTCGCGCTTGAAGGAAAGCGGCTGCATCGGATCGAGAATGATGCGGTGCAGGCGCGCCGGGTCCAGCATGCCCTCTTCGAGATCGAACTCCCAGCCGCGGCTCTGCTGCGCCATCAGACGGCGCTGCAGCCGGTTGGCGAGGCGGGCGACGATGCCCGAGAGATGCACGAGCTGCTTGTCGAGATGGGCGCGCAGCCGGGTCAGTTCCTCGGCGTCGCACAGCTCGTCGGCGTTCACCGTCTCGTCGAAGCGCGGGGTGAAGGGGTGATATTCCGGCGGGCGCGGCTCGGCCGGCACGGCATTTTCCGGCTTCCACGGCTCGGACGCATCGTCGGATTCGCCGAGTTCCGCGTCGTCGGACAGTTCGGAATTGGGCTGGTCCTGCTGCTCCTCGGATTCCTCCGGGTTCTGGTCGGAGGACAGATCGGTATCGACCTCGGTCTGACCCTCGGCGTTCTCGTCTTCCTCGCTGTCGCTGCCCTTGCCGTTGTCGTCGTCGCGGCTGTCGTCGGTCTCGGTGGAGGGGTCGTTGTTCTCGTCGAAGGGGGCGATGTCCTCGCCCATGCCGAGCGAGGACAGCAGGTCGCGCATCGCCTCGGCGAAGCGGGCCTGGTTCTCGGCGGCGCCGGCCAGCTCATCGAGCGCGGCCGAGCCATGCTCCTCGATGAAGCCACGCCACAGATTGACCATTTCGCGCGCGGCGGCAGGCGGGGCCATGCCGGTCATGCGCTCGCGCAGGATGAGCGAGAGCGCGTGTTCCAGCGGCGCGTCCGAGCGGTCGGCGAGATTGGCGAAATTGGCCTTCTGGTAGCGGTCTTCCAGCATGGCGGAGAGATTCAGCGCCACGCCGTCCATGCGCAGGGCGCCCACGGATTCGCAGCGCGTCTGCTCGGCCGCCTCGAAGGCGGCGCGGGCCTGCTCGCCCATCGGCACCAGCCGCTGGTGGATCTTCGGGTCGTGGCAGGCCATGCGCAGCGCCATGGAATCGGCATGGCCGCGCATGATGGCGGCGTCGTGCTTCGACATGCGGCGCGCCGGCTCCGGCAGCCGGGCGCGGCCATCGGCATAGCCGGGCTTTTCCGCGCCGAAGGTCACGTCGATCTCGCGATTGCCCGCAATAGCGCGCAGGCAGCCGGTGACGGCGCGCTTGAGCGGCTCGGTCGGGGCTTCCTTGGGCGGCGTGCGGGAGGTGCGGTTCGACGTGGACATGGGCTTGCCTTGGAGGTTGGCATCACGGCTCCCTTGCGGGAGGTCGCCCCGAAAGGCCGGGGCGCTGCCCCTCTCCCCGGCGGGGAGAGGGCGCGTGTCGCTCAGGACAGGACGACGTTGACCGCGGATTCGGTCAGTTCCTTGCCGAAGCAGCGCTGGTAGAACTCCGCCACCAGCGGGCGCTCCAGCTCGTCGCACTTGTTGAGGAAGGTCACGCGGAAGGAGAAGGCGAGGTCCTGGAAGATCTCGGCATTCTCGCCCCAGGTGATCACGGTGCGCGGGCTCATCACCGTCGACAGGTCGCCATTGATGAAGGCCTGGCGGGTGAGGTCGGCGAGGCGGACCATGCGCGCGGCGGTGTCGCGGCCTTCCGGCGTCTGCAGGTTCTTGGCCTTGGAGACAACGATGTCGACCTCCTTGTCATGCGCCAGATAGTTCAGCGTGGTGACGATGGACCAGCGGTCCATCTGCGCCTGGTTGATCTGCTGCGTGCCGTGATAGAGGCCGGTGGTGTCGCCGAGGCCGATCGTGTTGGCGGTGGCGAACAGGCGGAAGGCACCGTGTGGGCGGATGACGCGGTTCTGGTCGAGCAGCGTCAGGCGGCCGGCGGATTCCAGCACGCGCTGGATGACGAACATCACGTCCGGGCGGCCGGCGTCATATTCGTCGAACACTAGCGCGACGTTGTTCTGGTAGGCCCAGGGCAGGATGCCGTCGCGGAACTCGGTGACCTGAAGGCCCTCCTTCACCACGATGGCGTCCTTGCCGATCAGGTCGATACGGCTGATATGGCTGTCGAGGTTCACGCGCACGCAGGGCCAGTTGAGCCGGGCGGCGACCTGCTCGATATGGCTGGACTTGCCGGTGCCGTGATAGCCCGTGACCATCACGCGGCGGTTATGCGCGAAGCCGGCGAGGATGGCGAGCGTAGTCGGGCGGTCGAACAGATAGTCCGGGTCGATCTCCGGGACATAGGCGTCCGGTTCGGCATAGGCCGGCACTTCGAGATCAACGTCGATGCCGAACACCTGACGAACAGAGACCTTCATGTCCGGCAGCGCGGGCGCTTGCGTGAGCGGGGCGGTCATTCTTCCTCCGTTGCCGCGCATGCGCGCGGGCTGGTCTGGCACGCGCTTCCCTAGCAGAAGCCCGCGTTCTTGAGATGATTATAGGACTGGATCACGTCGCGCAGACGGTCCTCGGTTGAAATGTCGCCACCATTGGCGTCGGGGTGGTATTTCTTCACCAGCACCTTGAAGCGGGCCTTGATCTCCTCCGGCGTGGCGGAAATCTCCACGCCAAGGGATTCGAAGGCGCGGCGCTCGGCATTGCGGATCATCCGGCTCTCGCGCGGGGCTTCCGGCTCCGGGCGCGCCCGGCCGCCGACCTCGCCGAACATGCCGAAGGGATCGCCGATATTCTCCGTCGTATGACGCTTGGCGTGTTCGGCCGCCCGTGCCGCGCCGCCCTTGGAACCCATTTTCCAGGTCGGGCGATGGCCGGTGGCCGCATCCTTCTGGTAGGCGGCGACGGCGTCGTCCCCCATGCCGGCGAAATAATTATACGACTGGTTGTAGGCGCGGGTGTGCTCGAAGCAGAAGCGCCAGAACTGTCCTTCCATCTGCCGGCCCTTGGGCGCCCGGTGAGTCGCGGCATTGCAGCAGCCCTCCCATTCGCAGGTAGGGCCTTCCGCTTTGAGGCGGCGATCACGGTCGGGCTTCACCCGGATGCGATCGAAGAGGGGGGAGTCGAGCTTCATGGTCCGACGATTATGCTGTTGCTGGAGCAGGTATACAAGAAACCGCGGGTTCGTCACCGCCCCGTCGCATCATTCCGGGGCGACAGCGGCGCCACGACGCGGCGGGATCGGCGCGGCCCGGCGCCTTAGACGGTGCAGAGCCGGCAAGTCTGCGCCGCGATTGCGGTGCAATCGGGTCGGCGGATGCCGCGCCGGGCTGTTGACGCGGCTAGCCGGCGGGCGTACCGCATCGGGCATGAGCACGCCCGTTCCCCCGCTGCCGACCGACGATGCGATCTCCCAGAGGCTGGCCCGCGTGCGGGCGGCGCTGGCCGAACTCTCGCCCAGCGTTCTCGAACTCGAGGATGAGAGTCATCGGCATGAAGGTCATGGCGGTCATCGTCCCGGTCAGCTCACGCATCTTCGCGTGCGGATTGTCGCGCAGGCCTTTGCCGGCCAGAACCGGCTGGCACGGCACCGTCTGGTGAACGGCCTGCTGGCGGACGAACTGGCGCGCGGCCTGCACGCCCTTGCCATCGAGGCCAAGGCGCCGGGCGAGTAGCGCCGGATCATCGCCGAAGAAAAGCCTCGCCGATATGGGGAGGCGGCGGCGTTTTGCCAGAGCGGCGGCAGGGCAGGTGGCTCGTTAACCGGCCGGCCGCCGCAGCGGGGCCACGCGCAGAAGGGTGATGCGGTTGCGCTGCTTGCGCATCACCTGAAAGCGGAAGCCGTGGAACATGAAGGCCTGTCCCGGCTCGGGGATGATGCGGGCCTCGTGGATGACGAGGCCGGCGAGGGTGGTCGCCTCCTCGTCCGGCAGGTGCCAGCCCATGGCGCGGTTGAGATCTCGGATCGGCACCGAGCCCTCGACGCTGACCGAGCCGTCCGGGTTGCGGCGGGCGCCGGTGAAGGCGCGGTCATGCTCGTCGGAGATGTCGCCGACGATCTCCTCCAGAATGTCCTCCAGCGTCACCAGGCCCATCACCTCGCCATACTCGTCGACCACGAGGGCGAAATGCTGCTTGCGGCGCCGGAACGCCTTGAGCTGGTCCGGCAGCGAGGTCACGTCGGGCACGAACCACGGCGCGCGGGCGATCTTCTCGATGTCGAGCTTGGACGTGTCGTTGCCGAGCGCCATCAATTCGCGCAGCAGGTCCTTGGCGTGCAGCACGCCGATGATGTTGTCCGGCCGCTCGCGCCACAGCGGCAGGCGCGTATGCGGGGAGGCCAGCACCTCCTGCACAATGCGCTCCGGTGGCGTGTCGGCGTTGAGGCTCGCCATCTTGGTGCGGTGGACCATGATGTCGGAGACTTCCAGTTCGCCGAGATCGAGCAGGCCGCCGAGCATGTCGCGCTCGTCCTTCACCACGCTGCCCTCGCGGTGCAGCAGGTCGACCGCGCCGCGCAGTTCTTCCGAGGCGGAGAGCACATTTGTGGTGGCGCCGAGCGGGACGCCCGCGGCGCGCAGAAGCGCCCGCACCAGTGCCTCGATGGCGAGGGTGAGCGGACCGAACAGGCCGACGATGAAGCGGATCGGACCCGCCACCAGCAGCGACACGCGGTCGGGATGGTTGATGGCGATGGTCTTGGGCAGCACCTCGGAGAAGATGACGACGACGACGGTCATGCCCACCGTCGCATAGGCGATGCCGGCCGAGCCGAACCACGCCAGCAGCAGCCCGGTGGTGAGCGAGGAGGCCGCGATGTTGACAAGATTGTTGCCGAGCAGGATGCCGCCGATGAGCCGCTCGCGCTGCGCCATCATCCGGTTGACCAGCGCGGCGCGGGCGTCCCCGTTCTTCTCCAGCGCGTGCATCCGCGCCTTGGAGGAAGCCGTCAGCGCGGTCTCGCTGCCCGAGAAGAAGAAGGACAGCAGGAGGCAGAGGACGACGGCGCCGAGGGCCATCCAGTCATAAAGGGTCATGCGCCCTTCTTAGCGGCCCCGGCGCTCCTCCTCAAGGAAGGCACGCAACTGCGCGGGATCAACATCCCGGGCGATGTAGCTCTGGCCGATCCCGCGCGCGAGGATGAAGGTGAGCGCACCGCGCGAGACCTTCTTGTCCTGCGCGATCAGGTCCATCAGCCCATCTGTGTCGGGCAGGGCGCCGGGAATGTCGGCGATGCGGGTCGGCAGCCCGACCGTGCGCAGATGCGTCTCCACCCGCTCGGCATCCGCCGTGGCGCACAGCCCCTGCGCGGCGGAAAAGCGGAAGGCCTGCGCCATGCCCACCGCCACCGCCTCGCCATGCAGCAGGCGCTGGGAGAAGCCGGCGCCCGCTTCCAGCGCATGACCGAAAGTGTGGCCGAGATTGAGCAAGGCGCGGTCGCCCGTCTCCTTCTCGTCGCGGCTAACCACGGCGGCCTTGGAGGCGCAGCTGGTGGCGATGGCCTCGATGCGTTCCGCCCCGCCGCGGAACACGGCTTCCCAGCGGCGCTCCAGCCAGCCGAAGAACGGGGCGTTGTCGATCAGGCCGTATTTGGCGACTTCGGCATAGCCGGAACGGAACTCCCGCAGCGGCAGCGTGTCGAGCGCGCCCGTGTCGGCGAGCACGAGAATCGGCTGGTGGAAGGCACCCACCAGATTCTTGCCGTGGCGCGAATTGATGCCCGTCTTGCCGCCGACGGAGGAATCGACCTGCGCCAGCAGGCTGGTCGGCGCCTGCACGAAATCGACGCCGCGCCGCAGCGCTGCCGCCGCGAAGCCGGCGAGATCGCCGACCACGCCGCCGCCCAGCGCCAGCAGGAGGTCGCGTCGCTCAATGCGGGCGGCGAGCAGCGCGTCCACCACCTGCTCGAACACGGCGAAGCATTTGGACTTCTCGCCGGGCTCGACGAGGATCGGTGTCGGGGTCAGGCCGGCCTCGCGCAGCGAGGCCTCGACCACGCCGAGATGGCGGTCGGCGACGTTGCTGTCGGTGACGATGCCAATGCGGGCGCCAGGCCGCAGCGCGGCGATGCGCGCGCCGGATTCCGCCAGCAGGCCCGGGCCGATGACGATATCATAGGAGCGATCGCCGAGCCCGACGCTGAGCTGGGTGCGGTCGGCTGCCAGGGGGGGGGCTTGCTTGTTCACGTCTCGTCTCCCGATCCCGGCACGGCGAGATGGCCGATCAGGGCCTCGATCACCGTGTCGACCATCACTTCCTGCGGCACGTCATGCGACACCACGGTAAGGTCCGCGCCCGCATAGACGGGGTAGCGCTGGTCGATGAGCCGGGCCAGCGTGCCTTCCGGGTCGTTCTTCAGCAGCGGCCGGTCGTCGCGCCGGCGCACGCGGCGCAGCAGCACGTCAAGCTCGGCCTTCAGCCAGACGCAGATGCCGTTGGCGGCGATGGCGGCGCGGGTGTCGGCATTCATATAGGCGCCGCCGCCGGTGGCGAGCACCATCGGCCCGGCTTCCAGCAGGCGGGCGATCACCTTTTTCTCGCCGTCGCGGAAGGCGGGCTCGCCGCGCAGGGCGAAAATCTCCGGAATGGTCATCCCCGCCGCCTGCTCGATCTCGGTATCGGCATCGGCGAAGGGCAAAGCGAGACGGCGGGCGAGGCGCTTGCCGACCGAGGACTTGCCGGCACCCATCATGCCGACGAGCACGACGGAGCGTGCACCCAGAAGTGCGCGCAGCCGTTCCGCCTTCTCGTCCTGTTCGGGTTCCGCCGTCATCGCCCTGCGCTCGCTCGCTCAAGCGCGGACTATCATCAGCGCGGGGGTGACGCAATGCGAGCGCGGCGCGTGCACGCCCGTGGCGGCGCTGTAACGCTCCGTTCAGACAGAGATGGCAGGGTGAGGAAGATACCGCCGGCTTCCACCGCCGCGCCGAACGGCCTTAGGATCGGCACAACCCCTTTCGAATCGTGCAGGGCCTGCTCACCATGCCGAGCCTCATTCGCCTTCTCGTCATTCTCGGCATCCTCGGCGGCATCGGCTATGGCACGCTGTGGGCGTTCGCCACGCTGGTGAAGCCGCAGATGCGCGAGATGAGCGTCGTGGTGCCGCCGGACCGGTTCGCCAAATGAGCCCGCGCGGGGCGCAGCTGTTTCTCGACATGATGGCCGCTGAACGGGGCGCGGGAGCGAACACGCTCAGCGCCTATCAGCGCGACCTCGAAGACTATGAGGGGTTCCTGGCGACGCAGGGCCGCGATGTCGCGGGCGCCACCACAGCCGATCTGCGCGGGTGGCTCGCCGCGCTCTCCGCCCGCGGTCTTGCCAGCGCCAGCGTGGCGCGAAAGCTCTCCGCCGTGCGCCAGTTCCACCGCTTTCTCTATGCCGAGGGCCATCGCGGCGACGATCCCGCCGCCGTGCTCGAAGGGCCGCGCCGCAGCCGGCCGCTGCCCAAGGTGCTGTCGCAGGAGGAAGTGAGCGGCCTCATCGCCACGGCCCATGAGCGGGCCGGCGAGGCGGTGGCGAGCGTCGCTGAAGCCGCGCGGCGGGCGCGCACCGCCTGTTTCGTCGAACTTCTCTACGCCACGGGTCTGCGCGTGTCCGAGCTCGCGGCGCTGCCGGCTTCGGCGGCGAATGCGCGCGGCGACGCCATCATCGTCCGTGGCAAGGGCAATAAGGAGCGGCTGGTCCCGCTCGGTGAGCCGGCGCGCGCCGCCATGTCCGCCTATCGCGCGGCACTGGACAGAGTGGCGGCCGAGCGGGCGGCGGCAGACGGACGCAAAGCACCGGCCGAACGCGGGCGCTGGCTTTTTCCCTCTGGCGCGGCAAGCGGGCATATCACCCGCCAGCAGGTGGCGCTGGACCTCAAAGACCTCGCTCTGGCCGCCGGGCTCGATCCGGCGCGGCTGTCGCCGCATGTGCTGCGCCACGCCTTCGCCAGCCATCTCCTGGCGCATGGGGCGGAACTGCGTATCGTGCAGACGCTGCTCGGCCACAGCGACATTTCCACGACGCAGATCTATACCCATGTGCTGGATGAGCGGTTGAAAAGCCTGGTGCGCGACCTGCATCCGCTCAGTGAGGGCAGCGGCGATTGAGCGCAGATGCGCGCCTGCCTTGACGTCGCCACCCTCTCGGGGCAGCTTCCGGCCGATTTCGCGGGCTGTCCTTCCCGGTGGCCCCCCTTTCCCGTGAGCCGGTTCAATCATTTCCAATGCGCAGCTACCTCGATTTTGAGAAGCCCGTGGCCGAACTCGAGGCCAAGCTGGAAGAATTGCGCGCCATGGCGGCGCAGGGCGACGCGGTCGCCATTGGCGACGATATCGCGCGGCTGGAAGGCAAGGCGCGCGACGCCCTGCTCCAGCTCTACGCGAATCTCTCCCCCTCGCAGAAGACGCAGGTGGCGCGCCATCCGCTGCGCCCGCACTTCTCCGATTATGCCTCGGCGCTGTTCGAGGAGTTCGACCCGCTGGCCGGCGACCGCAAATTCGGCGACGACCACGCCATTCTCGGCGGCCTGGCCCGCTTTCGCGGCCGTGCCGTCTGCCTGATCGGGCAGGAGAAGGGCTCCAGCACCGAAACCCGTATCAAGCACAATTTCGGCATGGCGCGGCCCGAGGGCTACCGCAAGGCGGTGCGGCTGATGGAACTCGCCGACCGCTTCTCGCTTCCGGTCATTTCGCTGGTCGACACCGCCGGCGCCTTTCCCGGCCTCGACGCCGAGGAGCGCGGCCAGGCCGAGGCCATCGCCCGCTCGACCGATGCCTGCCTCTCGCTCGGCGTGCCCAATGTCGCCGTCATCATCGGCGAGGGCGGCTCCGGCGGCGCCATCGCCATCGCCACCGCCAACCGGGTGCTGATGCTGGAGCATTCGATCTACAGCGTCATCTCGCCGGAAGGGGCGGCCTCGATCCTCTGGCGCGACACCGCCAAGGCCCAGGAAGCGGCGATGAACATGAAGATCACCGCGCAGGACCTGCTGCGCTTCCATGTCATCGATTCCGTGATTCCCGAGCCTCCCGGCGGCGCCCATCGCGACCCCGAGGCGGCGATGCGCGCGACGGGCGACGCCATCGAGGCCGCGCTCGGTGAATTGGACGGCCTGGAGCCGGCAGCGTTGCGCAAGGCCCGCCGCGAGAAGTTCCTGGCCATCGGCCGCAATCTCTGAGCGGATGCGGGCGCGCCGAAGCGATCCCCTCGCCGGGCTGTGATCGACCGTCATACGCCGTGGGATTGCGCCGGCCCCGGACGCGGTATAACGCTTGGCGCGGGCGCCTTGTGCGCTGCGGTTTCGGGGAGATACCGGGGTTGAGGTTTCAGGCCTTTTCGAGCCTCTCGCGTCAGGCGCGTGACCGGGGACTCGGTGCGCGCTGGCGCGCGGCCCTGTTGGCCGGCTGCACCGCGCTGGTGCTGGCCGGCTGCAATGGCGGCGACAGTTCCTCGCCCATGTCGAAGGCGAGCAAGAGCCTCTCTCCGCAGACGCTGGCACTGATCGACCAGAAGGGCATGACCAAGTCGAGCCCGATCGTGGTGCGGATCTTCAAGGAAGAATCCGAGCTGGAAGTCTGGAAGGAAACCACCAGCGGCGACTATGCCCTGCTGAAGACCTACCCGATCTGCCGCTGGTCCGGCGAATTGGGGCCGAAGGTGAAGGAGGGCGACCGGCAGGCGCCCGAGGGTTTCTACGCCATCACGCCCGGGCAGATGAACCCCAATTCAAGCTATTACCTCGCCTTCGACCTCGGCTTTCCCAATGCCTATGACCGCGCCTGGGGCCGTTCCGGTAGCAATCTGATGGTGCATGGCGACTGCTCCTCGCGCGGCTGCTACGCCATGACCGACGAGCAGGTGCAGGAGATTTTCGCGCTCGGCCGCGAGAGCTTCTATGGCGGGCAGCGCTCCTTCCAGGTGCAGGCCTATCCGTTCCGCATGACGACGGACAATCTGGTCCGCCACCGCAACAACCCGAACCTCGCCTTCTGGAAGATGCTGAAGGAAGGCAGCGACGTGTTCGAGATCACCAAGGCGCCGCCAAAGGTGGATTATTGCGGCAAGCGCTACGTGTTCAACGCCACGCCGGTCGACCCGAACCAGAAGCTGCAAGCGAGCCTTCCCTGCCCGGACTACACGATGCCGGAGGGGCTGGAGGAGGAAGTCGCCGCCCGCCAGAAGGACGTCAGCACCAAGATCGCCAGCGCCGGCGCGCTGCAGCCTGTCGCCCCGGTCAAGACCGGCAAGGACGGCGGCATGCACAAGGTGTTCCTCGCCAAGCTGGAAAACCCGGAACTGTCCGCGCCGGGTTCGCTGCCGCCGGTGGTGAAGCCGCCGGGAAGCGATTATGGAGTTTCAACCACCGAGCCGGCGCCGGCAGAGAGCATTGCACTCGCCACCGCCGACACGGTGACCGAAGCCGCCGCCGTTCCGCTGCCGGCCCCGCGTCCGGACGATGCACCGGGCGGGCCGCGCATCGCCGCCGCCGCCGCGCCCAGCACGGGCGGGTTCTTCGACAATTTGTTCAGCGGGTTGACGCCTGCGCCGACAGCCTCCGCGCCCCCGGCCGTCGCTGCGGCGCCCCCCGCTTCGGCGCCGACCCCGCCGCAGGCCGGCGGCGCGCCGTCTGCCGCTGCCGACGCTCAAGCCCGGCCGCCGGAACGGGCGGCGCTGCCGCAGCTGGCCGCGCTCGATGCCGGCAGCAATGGCGGCTTTCTCGACAGCCTGAAGAACCTGTTCGGTGGCAGCGCGCCGCCGGCAGAAGCGGCCCCGGCGGCCGAGCCGATCGCCAACGTGCCGGTTCCGCCGGTGCGTCCGCCCGTGCCGCGCCAGGCGGCGGCGCCCGCGCCGCAGGCGGCAACCCGCGCGAATCCGCCGACGCCTGCCACTGTGGCTCCTTCGGTGGTGTCGTCCGGCACGGCGACGACGCCCGGCGCGGTTCAGACGCTGCCGGGTGCCGCCGGCATTCTGGCGCCGGGTAGCTTCTCAGCGGTTCAGTAAGGCCGAAAGGGCTTCAGGCGAGCGGGGTGCTGTGGGCGCTGGCGACCCGCCAGCCTGCGGCCTCTCGCCGCCAGACGCGGGTGAAGCGCAACGTTGCCTCGAAGGGCGCTCCGCCCGCCGTGCCGGCCGCATCGGCGCGCAGCACCGCGAGCACCAGCCCGGGCGCGAGGTGGCTTAGCCGATAATCGGAAAAGGTCAGCCGCTCCAGCCGGAAGGCGCCGGTGCGGTGCAGGTCGAGATCGTCCTCTTTGCTCAGCACATGGCCGAACTGGTTGACGAACACCAGATCGTCGGCCAGCAGCGCGTCGAGCGCGGCGACATCGCCCGCGAGAGCGGCGTCGCGCAGGCGCCGTTCGGCGGCGGCGACGCGGTGCAGGTCGTCATTGCGATCGGCCTGCGCCCCGTCACCCATCGCCCTGCCTCAGACGAACTTGCCGTGGCAGTGCTTGTACTTCAGGCCCGAACCGCAGGGGCAGGCCTCGTTGCGGCCGACCCGGCCCCAGGTCGAGGGGTCATTGGGGTCACGGTTCGGCGTCGCCGCGTCGAAAGCCGGGGCCAGCGTCGCCGCCGCGGCAATCTCGGCATCGGCGAGCGCGAACTCGTCCTCGCCGGTCGCCGCGTCGATATGGTGCGGCGCCATGGGCGGCATCTCGTCGGTCTGCGGCGCAGACATCACTTCGACGCGCATGAGCTGGGCCGTGACCGCCTCGCGCAGATTGGCCAGCATGGCCTCGAACAGCTGGAACGCCTCCGACTTGTACTCGTTCAGCGGGTCGCGCTGGGCATAGCCGCGCAGGCCGATGACCTGGCGCAGATGATCGAGCGTCACCAGATGCTCGCGCCAGAGATGATCCAGCGTCTGCAGGAGGATCGACTTCTCGACATAGCGCATGATGTCGGGGCCGTATTTCGCCGCCTTCAGCGCCATCGCCTCATCGGCCCGGCGCTGCACGCGCTCGCGCATCTCCTCGTCGGCAATGCCTTCCTCGGCGGCCCATTCCTTGACCGGCAGGTCGAGGCCGAGCACGCGCTGCAGCTGCTCGGCGAGGCCGTCCGTGTCCCACTGCTCGGGATAGGCATTGGGCGGCACATGCTTGGTAACGATGTCCTCGATGACGCCATGGCGCATTTCGGCGACCGTCTCGGCGACATCCTCGTCCTGCATCAGCTCGACGCGCTGCTCGAACACCACCTTGCGCTGGTCGTTCATCACGTCGTCGTATTTCAGCAGGTTCTTGCGGATGTCGTAATTGCGCGCCTCGACCTTCTGCTGCGCCTTTTCCAGCGCGCGGTTGATCCAGGGATGGACGATGGCCTCGCCCTCCTTGAGGCCGAGCTTCTGCAACATGCCGTCGAGCCGGTCCGACCCGAAGATGCGCATCAGGTCGTCTTCCAGCGACAGGAAGAAATGCGAGTGGCCGGGGTCGCCCTGGCGGCCGGAGCGGCCGCGCAGCTGGTTGTCGATGCGCCGGCTCTCATGGCGTTCGGTGCCGATGACGTAGAGCCCGCCGGCTTCCAGCGCCTTCGCCTTCAGCTTGGCGATTTCGTCGCGGATGCGGGCTTCGGCGGCGGCGCGTTCCTCGCCCTCCGGCATGTCGCCGAGTTCGTGGCTGATGCGCATCTCGGCATTGCCACCGAGCTGGATGTCGGTGCCGCGGCCGGCCATGTTGGTGGCGATGGTGACGGCGCCGGGCACGCCGGCCTGGCTGACGATGTAGGATTCCTGCTCATGGTGGCGGGCATTCAGCACCGCGAACACCTTGTCGTCCGCCGTGCCCTGGTCGCCATCATAGAGCGGGCGGAAGGCGTCGGGGTCGGAGAAGTCCTTCTGCTTGAAGCCGCGCTGCTTCAGCAGTTCGGCCAGCAGTTCCGACTTTTCGATCGAGGTGGTGCCCACCAGCACGGGCTGGCCGCGGGTCTTGCAGTCGGTGATGAGGTCGATGATGGCGTTGTATTTCTCGCCCGCCGTCCGATAGACCTCGTCATCGTCGTCGATGCGCTGCACCGGCAGGTTGGTCGGGATCTCGACCACTTCGAGGTTGTAGATGTCCTGGAATTCCGCCGCTTCGGTATTGGCCGTGCCGGTCATGCCGGCCAGCTTCTCATACATGCGGAAATAGTTCTGGAAGGTGATGGAGGCCAGCGTCTGGTTCTCAGGCTGGACCTGCACCCGCTCCTTGGCTTCCAGCGCCTGGTGGAGACCTTCCGAATAGCGCCGGCCCGGCATCATGCGGCCGGTGAACTCGTCGATGATGACGACTTCGCCGTTGCGGACGATGTAGTCCTTGTCGCGCTGGAACAGGCTGTGGGCGCGCAGCGCCTGATTGACGTGGTGGACCACCGAGACGTTCTCGATGTCGTACAGGCTCTCGCCCTTGAGAATGCCGGCGTCGCGCAGCAGGGTCTCGATCTTCTCCATGCCGGCTTCGGTCATGGCGACGGAGCGCTGTTTCTCGTCGACCTCGTAGTCTTCCTTCGACAGCTTCGGGATGTAGGTGTCGATGGTATTGTAGAAGTCCGAGCGGTCGTCGAGCGGGCCGGAAATGATGAGCGGCGTGCGCGCCTCGTCGACCAGAATGGAGTCCACCTCGTCGACCACGGCGTAGAAGTGCGGGCGCTGCACCATCTGGTTCAGCTCGTACTTCATGTTGTCGCGCAGATAGTCGAAGCCGAGCTCGTTATTCGTGGCGTAGGTGACATCGCAGGCATAGGCCGCGCGGCGCTCATTGTCGTCCATGCCGTGATGGATGATCCCGACGGTGAGGCCGAGGAAGCGGTAGACCCGCCCCATCCATTCGGCGTCGCGCTTGGCGAGGTAGTCATTGACGGTGACGACGTGCACGCCCTTGCCGGTCAACGCATTGAGATAGACCGGCGAGGTGGCCACCAGCGTCTTGCCTTCGCCGGTGCGCATCTCGGCGATGCCGCGCTCATGCAGAACCATGCCGCCGATCAGCTGCACGTCGAAATGCCGCTGCCCCAGCGCCCGGCGCGCCGCCTCGCGCACCGTGGCGAAGGCGGGGACCAGCAGGTCGTCGAGGCTCGCGCCCTTGGCCAGCTGCTCGCGGAAGGCAATGGTGCGGGCGCGCAGCGCCTCGTCGGAGAGCGCCTTGACCTCGGGTTCGAGCGCGTTGATGGCCGCGACCTTGGGCTGATAACCGCGCACGCGGCGGTCATTTGCCGATCCGAAGAGCTTTCGCGCGAGAGCGCCGAACATGAGACTTCCAATCCGAGTCCGCCAGGGGCAGGTGTCGGACGGGCGGTGACGGGCCGCCACATCCTCTTGAGCAAGCTGCGGGCGCGAACGCGCGGGCTGAAGCCTCATCGAGACGCCATTTGCGGCCGAAATGGGTCTTCAGGGCCGGGCCGCCGCGAACGGCTTGCGGGTTCTTGGCTCACATAAGCGCGAGTGCCGGCGAGAACCCGCACCGCGTGCCACACTTATGAACGGGTTTGGGGGTTGTCAATCGCACGCCGGACGACAGTTTCGCCGATCAGCGGGCGGTCGCGCAGGTAGCCCATGCCACCGGCGCGCAAGCGGCGAAATATCCGGCGTTGGCCATCATACCGGCTTGCAACCTGTGCCGTGCTGGGCCAGCTTTCGCGGCCCACGCGGCCAAACCGAATTGAGGAACGTTCCATGACCCGTCATTTCCCGCTCGCCGCGCCCAAGGCGTCCGCTCGCGCCGTCGCCGGCCGGGTCTCCGCCGGCCCGCTGCGTGCCGGCCTGCTGGCTGCGCTGATCGGCACCGCCCTGCTTCCCGCCCTGCCGGCGCTCGCTCAGGACGCGGCGCCGAAGCCGGCCGCGCCGGCCGCCGCCGCGACCCAGGACGATCCCGTGCTCGCCACCGTCAACGGCCAGCCGATCCGCCGCAGCGACGTGACCGCCGCGGCCGCCGAACTGGCGCCGAACCTGCCGCAGCAGATCCAGGGCGCGGCCCGCGACGAATATGTGCTCGGCTTCCTCATCGACCTCAACGCCATGGCGCAGGCCGCCGAGGCGCAGAAGCTCTACGAGACCGAGGAATTCAAGCGCGAGATGGATTTCATCCGCAAGCGCGTGCTGATGCAGGCCATCCTCACCAAGGCCACCAAGGACGCGCTCACCGATGCCGCCCTGAAGCAGACCTATGAAGAGGCTGTGAAGCAGCAGAAGCCGGAGAAGGAAGTGCGCGCCCGCCACATCCTATTCCGTGCCGACCCCAACAACAAGGAAGCCCAGGCGGCCGCCGAGAAGAAGGCGCAGGATGTCGAGGCCCAGCTCAAGAAGGGCGCTGACTTCGCCAAGCTGGCGAGCGAGCTGACCGAGGACCCCTCGGGCAAGGATGATGGCGGCGATCTCGGCTTCTTCACCAAGGAGCAGATGGTGCCGGAATTCGCCGAAGTCGCCTTCGAGCTGAAGCCGGGCGAAGTCTCCAAGCCGGTGAAGACGCAGTTCGGCTGGCACGTCATCAAGCTTGAGGAGGTGCGCGAGCGCCCGGTGCCGACCTTCGACGAGGTCAAGCCGCAGATCGAGCAGTTCCTGGCGCAGAAGGCCCAGGCCGATGCGGTGCAGAAGACCCGCGAGGCCGCGAAGGTGGAGAAGACCGAGGCCGCGCCGAAGCCGGGCGACCTGATCAACGCCCCGGCCGCGAAGCCGGCCACCCCGGCGGCCCCGGCCCCGTGATCGCCGCGGACCCCGCGCGGTCCGCCGCGACGGGCCGCTGACGAGAAAAGCCCCGGACCGCAAGGATCCGGGGCTTTTTCGCGTCAAGAGGCCCCGCGTCTTGGGACGGGACAGTCGCCCCGTGTGGGTCAGTCCATGGGGAGGCGCTGCAGAAGCGCGTCGACGCTATGGCGCCAGGTCAGCCAGGGCATCCCGCGCGATCCCACCGCGCGCCCGGCCTGGAAGGCGGCGAGCCAGGCGTCGAGCGCCGCGTGGAGGGTTTCCGCTCCCGTGCCGTCGAAATAGCTGGCGTGGTCGCCGGCCACTTCGCGAAAGACCGGAATGTCGCGGGCGAGGATGGGCAGGCCGTGCCGGGCCGCCTCGATCAGCGGCAGGCCGAAGCCTTCCCCTTCGCTGGCGGCGAGAAGACAGCTGCACGAGCTGTAAAGCTGCCGCAGCTCCGCGTCGCTGGGCCGCTCGACCCAGATCAGTCTGTCGCCATACTCATGATGCCCGCGCAGCCTTTCTATCAGTTCCTCGACCATCCAGCCCTGCGCGCCGGCGATCACCAGTGCCGCATTCCCGCCGGCGGCCCATAGGCGTTCCATGGCATCGAGGGCCAAAGCGTGGCCTTTGCGCGGCTCCACCGTCCCGACCATCAGGAAGCTCGGGCGGCGGGGCGCCTGCGTGGCGGCTTCGCGCATGGCGTCGGCGCGGGGCCCCCGGCAGGTCGCGCTTTCCAGATCGGCCCCGAGGTGGAACCAGTCGATGGCCGGCATTCGGCCATTGGCCGGCGGATGGACGGCGAGGTAGCGCGTGACATCTTCCGCCACCGCGCGGGAGATGCACAGCAGCTGATCGTAGCGCGCGATCGTGTGCAGCCAGGCCGCGAAAAACCCCTCGGGCATCGGGAAGCAGTGCGGGAGAGTCAGGGGCAGGAGATCATAGACGATGAAGGCGAGGTGAACGCCCGACTGGGCCATCGAATCCAGCGCGCCCCGCATCCGGGGAATGAGCGAGAAGCCAGGATCGGCGCCGAGCAGCATATCGCCGGCGTAATAATCGATCGGGGCGTCCTCATCCCAGACTGGGGGAATATCGAGGAAGGCGCAGGTGAACCGACGCGCATAGCGGTAGCGGCCAAGGACCGGGTCGGCGAAAACCGGCTCCACCTGCCAGCCGGCCGGCGGATCGCGCAGCAGCGTTCCCAGCAGGGCACGCACCACCCGCTGAATGCCGCTGTTGGCATCGTGCCGTGCAAGCTCGGTGACATCGATGAGGAACTGCCGCTGGCGGGCTCCGCTCGGCAGGCTGTCGGCTGCGGCCTGTGCCAGTTCCGCGTCGAGGAGGGGATCGGACGGCAGCCGCGCCAATTCGTCGACAAGCCGGTGCCGGCCCTGCGCCCGCCGGCTGAACGTCTCGATGGCGGCGTGATAGGCGCGGGCGCAGCTTTCAGGGGCGTGTTCGGCCACGGTCCGCTCACGCCCGGCCTTGCCCATGTGCTGCCGCAGGGCCGGATCGTCCACCAGAAGGTCGATGGCCTGGGCGAGTTCGCGATCCGCGAAGGCGTCGGGAATGTGAAGCACCCCCGCTGGCGACAGGTCGGCAAGGCTGCCATGCGCGTTCACGATCACCGGCAGGCCGGCGGCCAGGCAATCAATGACGGACGCGGAACTCTCGCCGCGCGAATTCGTCCTGAGCTGGACGGCGAGGTCGGCCGCCAGCAGATAGTCGCCGAACATCTCCTCGCCGGCCCAGCCGGTGATGTGGACCCGCCCGGCGCAACGGGTCGGGGCCACGCGCTCCATGATCGCCGCGCCGAGGGTGCCCGCATCGCCGACGAAGACGAAGCGCACCTTTGGGTTGGCGCTACAGGCGGCGGCACACAGACCCTCGATCAGGCGCAGCGGCAGCTTGGCCGGCGTCACATAGCCGAAACTGCAGATGAGCACCTCGTCGGGCGCAATGCCGAGGCGCGCACGGGCGTCGGCGCGGCTCTTGTCCGTCCTCGGATGCGGGACACCGGGAAGCGGGACGACCACCCAGTCGGCGACGGTCGCCGCATGATAGAAATGCCGCGCCAGTCGGCGGGCATGGTCGGAATGGACGATCACCCCATCGGCCATCCGCACGGCGCGGGCATTGGTGGGCCAGGTATAAATCGCCTGGGTCAGGGGATCGCTCCCTTCCGCCGACGCGCAGCGGGCGAGCAGGGCTCCGTAGCCATGGCCTTCCGCCAGCAGCCGGGAGAAGCGCGCCGCGCTGGTGACGCACTCGATGCTGGACAGGAAGAAGTCGTGCAGCACGACGACACCGGGAATCTCCTCCAGCAACTCGAACATATGCGCGTGAAAGTGCGAATTGCCGAATTGGTAGAGAACCCGATCGTAGCGCTCGGCGTGGGCGCGAAGAAAGGAGACATCACGCACGCAGAAGCGCGCGGCCAGAGCGGGGTCGACCGAGCGTCGCTCCTCCGCAATGAGTTCGATCGCGTAATAGTCGGCCAGCGCCGGCAGGAGTGTGGCGCTGTAGAAGCTGATGCCGCTGCGCTGCGGCGGCAGTGGCGAGACAAAGGCGAGGCGCGGCTTGGGATTGACGCCGGCTTCTGCCGTCGCTTGCGGCCGTGGCGGTGCGAGCGCGCGCAGCGCCGCGAGCGCGTGTCGGACCGTCTCGTCCCAGCTGTAGCGCGCGGCCCGCGCGGCGGCGGACGCGCGCAGCGACTGGCGGAAGGGTTCATCCGTCAGCACTTTCTCGATCATCCGCGCCATGTCGTCGATGGAGTGCGGATCGAACAGCGCGTCGTCCCGGCCGATGATCTCCGGCACGCTGGAGGCGTTCGCCCCGACGACCGCAGCCCCGCAGCGCAGCGCCTCCAGTACCGGCAGGCCGAAGCCCTCGTACCAGCTCGGGAAGATGAACGCGGCGCACAGATTATAGAGGGCGACGAGAGTGTCGTCCGGCACATAGCCCGTGAGGATCACGGCCGTGTCCGGCAGGCCGGCGGCGCGGGCATGGGCGAGCAGCCGCTCCTTCTCATCCGCCGTGGCGCGGCAGACAATGGCGAACTGATGGGTCTCGATCAGCGACGGGGAGAGGGCGGCAAACGCGCTGATGAGGGCGGGAATGTTCTTTCGATGGTCGATGCCGCCCGTATACAGGAGGAACGGGCGCGTGAGGCCCAGCCCGGCGGTGTGCCGCTCGCGCTCCTCCTCGCTGATGGCGAGAGGGACGAAGCGGGCGTCGACATCGGCGCCTATAGTGACGATCCGATCCGTCGGCCGTCCCAGATGCAGGGCCGCATCACGCGCCGAGCAATCGGAGATCGCGAGCAGCAGATCGGCCTTTTTCAGAGACTCGATCTTGCTCTGGTACCAGCGCTCGAATTGGGGGGCGGTGAGGTAGAGCGAGGAAAAAAGCAGCGGGATCAGGTCATAAAGCACCACGGCGGTCGGTGTGTCGCCGACGCCGGTCACGCAGTCCTCCGACATGCCTTCGAACAGGCTAGTGACGAGAACGATATCGGCTGCGCACTCGGCGATCACCGCCTCGCGAATGGCCTCTGCCGCCTGTCTCCGCGCCGCCGGTGCCAGGAAGCTGGCGGGCCGTGCCGCGGTCCAGAGGCGCAGGGTGACATTGGGCCATGCGGCGAAGTCGCGTCGCAGACCCGCATTGTCCTCGCCGATCATGCCATTCAGGAGCAGGACGAAGTCGTCCTCGGGCGCCAGGCGCAGAAGGCCTTCCACCAGAGAGCGGGCATAGCGGCCGATGCCGCGCTGTCCGCTCGATCGTGACTGAAGCGCCTGCAGGTCGACAAGAATGCGCACGATGTCTCTCGCTTCAGGAGGTTTGACGGGCGCGCCGCGCCGCGATGCGTCGCGACAGATGGGCTGCGGCGGGGCTGAGGAATGGCGCATCCTGCGATGGCTCCGGCAGGTGCGGCGCCACGTCGGGAGGGGCGGCCAGCGCTACCGCGCCGCGCAGAGCCTGGTATTCCGCACTGTGGAGCCAGAGCCGGAACGGCCGGCGGGGCCGTCCGCTTGAGTGAAAGACGAGACGGCGGAACATCTTGCGGGGCTTGCCGCTGGTGTGAAACAGCAGCCGGCGCAGCATCTTCTTCGGTCGGCCCGATGGGCGGAAGAACAGCGCCTCCCAGAAGCCCCGGTGAGTGGCGTATTCACGGGCGAGGGCGGTCGCCTCGCTCTGGTGCGCCAGCGCTGCTTTAAGCGCTTCGATCGTCTGCTCCCGCTGCTGAATCTGCGCCGTGAGGTCTCCGTTTCGGACGCGCTCGGCGGCGAGGAGCCGCTCCAGACCGTTCATCTGCTCCTGCAACAGCTGCGCGCGGGCCTCGCCGTCTCCCTTGACGAAGTGATCGAACACATTGGGCGGCGCGGAAAAAGCCGGCGCGAGATCCTCGTGCTCGGCGGCGAGGTAGAAACGATTGAGTCCATCCCAATAGAGGCTGCGATATCCCGCGGCCGTCAGGAACGGCTCCCAGCTTCTGGCGGTCTCTTCCGGTGAGTTCGGGTGCGTGCCCTCGATCAGGATCACCCAGGGGCGATAGCGGGAGAGATCCAGCCCCCGCACCACGGCGGTCTCATGGCCTTCGACATCGATCTTGAGGAAGTGAATGGGCTGGCCCGGGGAAAGATGGGCGTCGAGGAGGCCGGTCAACGTGTGCTGGGGCACGTCGATGGCCGATATCGCCCAGCCCATGGTGCGGTGCCTCTCGGCGATGGCGGCGTCGACGGTGGACAGCCCCGTATCGCCAACGATGTACAGCCGGGCAGTGCCGTCATGATCGCTCGCCACCACGCCGAGATTCACGTCCCGCGCGCGCCGCGCCTCAAGCTCGGCCAGCCTTTGGGGTAGCGGTTCGATGTTCACGCCCCGCCAGCCGTGCTCGTAGAAGGCACGGGTGACACTGTCGGCGTCGGGGGAGAAGGCGCCGACATCGACATAGAAGCCGGCCCCGACATGGCCGAGCGCCCGCCAGAGCATCACGTCTTCATGGTTTTGTGCGAAGGAGACGAATGGCACAGGGGAACTCCGAGGAGTGGGACGCTGCCGCTACAGCCCGAGCCTGCCGCGCGCGGGCCCGCGCGTCGGCGCGCCAGGGAGGTTTCGTTCACCGAAGCGGGTGGACCGGCCATCGCAGCGACGGCCAGCCGATTAGCGCGAGGGACCTTCGGCTCTCCAGTCGTCGTAATCCGAGCGGGCCATCATGTCCGCGAGTTCGCGGACGGTGACCTTGGGTTCCCAACCCAGCCGCGTGCGCGCCTTCGTCGCGTCGCCGAGCAGCAGGTCGACTTCCGCTGGCCGGTAGAATTTCGGATTGACCTTGACCGCCACCTTGCCGCTGCGCCGGTCTACGGCCTGTTCGGCCTCGGCCGTGCCGGACCATTCCAGCGCGAGGCCGAGCGCCTCGGCGGCGAAGCTGACAAAGTCGCGAATGGGCGTCGTCACCCCGGTGGCGAGAACATAATCGTCCGCCTCGTCCTGCTGGAGCATGCGCCACATGCCGTCGACATAGTCGCCGGCGAAGCCCCAGTCGCGGCGTGCATCGAGATTGCCGAGTTCGACCGGGACATGTTCGCCATGGGCGAAGCGGGCCAGCCCCAAGGTGACCTTGCGTGTCACCATTTCCGCACCGCGCACGGGGCTCTCATGATTGAAGAGAATGCCGGAGGAGGCGTGGAGCCCGAACGACTCGCGGTAATTCATGGTGATGTAGTGGCCATACACCTTGGCCGCGCCATAGGGCGAGCGAGGGTGGAAGGGCGTCTGTTCATTCTGCGGCACTGCCCGGGCGCGACCGAACATTTCCGAGGTCGAGGCCTGATAGAAGCGGGTCTGGGGACAATAGGTGCGGATGGCGTCGAGGAGGCGCGCCACGCCCATGCCGTTGACATCGGCGACATAGAGCGGCTGGTCCCAAGAAGAGCCCACAAAACTTTGTGCCGCGAGATTGTACACCTCGTCAAAGGTGGTCTGGCGGAGCACGCGGTTGACGCTGTTGATCTCGCTCAGGTCGAAGTTCACAAGCCGCACATCGTCGGCAACGCCCAGCTTCCGCAGGCGGGTGAGCTTGGCCTGCGAATTGGCGCGGACGGTGCCTGTGACCTCATAGCCCTTTTCAAGCAGCAGACGCGCGAGATAGCTCCCATCCTGCCCGGTAATACCCGTTATTAGCGCCTGCTTCATCTTGGACTCCACGCGCATTACCAAACGTCATGTGGCCTACATATCTACCGACCTGACGGATTGTCGAGCGAATGGGAGGTCGTTTGATCCCGCAGGGCGTGAGAAAATCGGTCCGTTCCCGTTTCTAACTTGAGTTGCGAGGGCGCTTTGCCGGCGGTGGGAGGAAGAGTGTCGCGCCGTTGGCTCGCCGTCAGCCGAGCCGCTCTTTGATAAGCCGTCCCACGGCGCCAAAGGAATTATGGCGCTTGAGGTGTGCGAACCCCGCCTGTGTTTTTGCGGTGGTCTGTCCAGGATCGTCATAGATGGCCCGCATGATGCTGGCGGCATGCGCGAGGCTCGGTTCCGCCCAATAGCTTCCCTCGGTGCCAAAGTAATCCTGGGGCGACACGGCGGTTTCTGCGAACTGCACGGGATATCCGGTTTGCTCATTGATGAAGTCGCGCGTGCCACCAAAATCGGTCGCGATAACCGCCTTGCCGCGCGCCAGCGCCTCGGCGCATCCGAGGCCAAACCCCTCCGAGCGATGGAGGGACACGAAAACGTTGCAGTCCTCCATCAAGGCCGACATCTCGGCTCTGGTGAGCGTGCCGTCGACGATCTCGATACGGGGATCCTGGCGGGTAAGCGCCAGGAGGCTCGAGAGCCGGGCCGCGTCCGAGCCGCCGCCGCGTGCCTTGACCAGCAGCCGGGCGTCCTCCCGCCCGCTCGGAAAAGCGAGGCGGAACGCTTCTATCGTGCCGAGCGGGTTCTTTCGCGCGATGGAGGAATCGGCGTCAAAGAAGGTGTGAAACTTCAAAGGACCCGTAAACGGCTGCTGCCGTGGTTCCGCCGGCAGGTCGACGGGTTGCGGCACCAGGTGGATCGGCCTCGACCGAATGCTTTCGAGCGCGTCCCGAATGAACGTCGTCGGCGCCCAGTGCACGTCGAAGTGTTCGAACCCGTGCCTCCATGCGGCGGGAAAGCTGGGCAACTCCCAATAGGGATAGGCGATGTTGGTCTGGTCGCGGCAGGCGCGGCGGGCGAACATAGCGATTTCAGCGGCGCCGAAGATGGCCAGCGCGGTGCGGTGGCGGGATGTGGCGGCCAGCCGGTTTGCCAACGCCGGTTCCGCCATGCGCCCAGGCAGGGGCACATTGATGAGGCCTGCGGGAATTCCGCCGGCATCAAGGGCGGCCACCATGAGCCGCGCCGCTTCGCCAAGCCCGATTTCCGATCGAAGAAAGCCGACGATATCAACCCCGGGCTTCGGCCTCTTACCGGCGAGGCGGCGCAGCCAGCAGGGCACCGCCCGCACCGGAGGGCAATTCTCACGCGCGCACTGAAGCGATCGCACGCCCGACTTGATCGTCTTTCTGCCAATTTTCATCGTGCGGCCGGGATCCTCACGGGGCGATCTCCTGCCGAGCGGCAGCCTTTCCCGCATCCGGCGTACGACCGGCATGCGTCACGACGTGAGAGCGCATCGGGATGAACAGCGTTCCAGCCATGCGGCGGTCCACCTTCGAGCCGGGCGTAGGGGAGCTACAGTACGAGGGCAGGCGTCGTGCCTCAATAGCTCAGCGGGCGCGGTCGGGCTAACGGGCAGTTCTGGCACTTCTATCCGCCCCTGGCGGACCGCGACACCGGCCCCAACCAGCCGCCGATCCGACGACAGGTCTGCCGGCGCGAGACGCGGCTGTGCCGTCGCTGCGCCGCCTTGGACAGACGTGCGTGTGCGATGACGGGCGCGCCGAAGTGCAGGCTGGCCTCGGGCGAGGATCTTGCCATGGGGCTCGCTGCCCGCGTGGGAATCGAGGTCGAGCGGCTTGCGACCGGCGGCACTTTACGCGGGGCGGCGTCTGGAGACCCACTTCTCCCGTCAACGAGGTTTGAGGCTCTCAGCAGGGCAGGCATCCCCGGGCGATCAGGCGGGCGGCGGCTGCAAGGCCATTTGAGCGGCAGCGCCGTTGCACGCGAGTGCAGCCTTTGGCGGGCACTCCGCCGCGAGGAGGTCCACGGAGCGTGCCCGTTCCATGCGCGGGCAACATTGGCGCGCGTCGCGGCACCGCACGCCTCTGTCGCAGCTCTTGCGCGGGCCGCGGGCATTCACGCACGCAGGCATCCCCGGGCGATCAGGCGGGCGGCGGCTGCAAGGTTGGCGGCTTCGTCATCAAGCCGGCGCGTCAGCAGGCGCGCCCACACATAACCGTTGACGAGATCGAGGCCGGTCGCAGCGTCGAAATCCGCCACCAGTTCTCCACGTCGCGCAGCCCGGGCGAAAAGTTCGGCAACGGGAAAGCTGCGCTCAACCAGGAAGGCGCGCAGGGTTTCCAGCGCCGCCGGGTCCTGCTGCGCTTCCACCAGCAACGCGGTGAGAGCTTCACCAGCGGGCGTATCGCGCCAGAAGCCGAGGAGCTTCCGCAACGCCGCTGCGAGGTCGTTCTCCAGGGAACCGGTATTGGTCTCCGACATGTCGAAAGGCTGGCGGGCATAGATTTCGACTAGCAGGGCCGGCTTTCCGCTCCACCAGCGATAGATTGTCGGCTTGCCCGCGCCCGCGCGGCGCGCGACCTGCTCGATAGTGAAGCCGGCATATCCGGTTTCGGCGAGCACCGCCTCCGCAGCTTCCAAGATCGCCTCGGTGGCCGCCTTGCTCCGGCGCGGTCCGGCGGAGCCCCGTCGTGCCGGGCTCCCTTGGACGCCGCCCGACCGTGAATGAGCGGTTTTGTTAACCATAGTCGTTAACTTTCTTGCACCACGCGCATCCTCGGATCGCCGCCCATATGATCGCTCGCTGTTCGACGGCAGTGGTCCCATATGCGTTCGCCGGAAAACGATACGAAACGTTTCGACACATGAAACGATACGTTTCGTATCAATACTAGTCTATTTATCCGACTAATCTTTTCGTGGATGATCTCGGGCAGCGCGGCGCGCGCTGCGAGGGGGCCCGTCTCCTCGGCCGGGCCTGCAATGCCCGAGAAACAGGGGGTGGACGAGCGCGAATCACTTCAAACCAACCACGCCAACTTGTCGCTCGGCAGACTCAAAAGGTAAAGATGGTGCGATGCGGTGTCGGTACGGTACCGGCACGTCTCCTCACGCATCGTGATGATCCACCCGGGCCAGACGAGTATTCGTCCAAAGCCGAACCTGTCCGGCGGATCCGAAGCACTGCCATCTGGGTCGGCCAAACATCCCGACCGCACCGACGCCGGCCTTGGACCGCCGAATGCTCAACTCGGGCGGGCGCACCTCCGCCGCGCCGCCTGAGCGCTGCCGCTGCCGGTGTCGCCGGCTCTCCTGGCGCGCGGGATGCCGCCGGGAGGCGGCGCCGGGCCTCGCCATTCGCCTCGCGCTGGCGACGCCTAGCTACGCCGCGACGAGCCGGAATGATCAGTCACCAAATTGACCATCTGGTCGTCAGCCCGCGCCGGAAGGGACCCATGCCGTGATCGACTTTGGCTCGTAACCGGCTTTGGCCCTGCGGTACCAAGCGCGACTGCAGGGGCGTCGATCACAATTATGATTCGCCGCCGGCAGTGGAGACCGGTTCGAGCCGCCTGCGGCAGAGCCTGCCCCCTTCCGCAGGCGAAAGGGTTTCGATCGCTTGTTCGCGGCCCTTAGCGTTCGGGCACGTCCCGCCCAGGCGAAATGCGGGGCCGCCAGCGATCGCGGTTGGCCTGCCGGCGGTCATCCACCCGCGCCGCGTTTCTCGGAAGTCGGGGCACCATCCTTCATGCCGGGTCGCACCCTTCGTGCCTCGCCTCATTCTTTCGCCCATCGCACGTGGTCGAACAATGCGCCTGGCCCGCCCGCAAGGCTCCGTGTCTTCGGCCACGCCGCAGGGGGCGTCTCGGCCGTCACCTGCGGATCGCCTCGGTCCACGGCTCGCCCCCCAAGTCGAACCAGTGCCGACGGCGGCGTCGATGCCGCCCGGCCGTGGCCTGGTGAAACACGCGTTCGGTCGCGTCTCCGGCTCCAGCGGCGCTCGATGTTCCGACCCGTCGGACCACCCTGCCTTCCCGATGTTCGGGCAGCGTCGCCGCATCGGGACAGTCAATGCCGTTTGCCGCCTGCCACCGCCCGCCGGGACTTAGCGCGCCTACGCCGCCCATGATGCCGATCTCGGGCCTGCCGACTGAGACTTACCCCGCCCGCCTTTCCATGCTGCGCTCGGCCGCGTCACGCGCCGGGGATTTTCTGTCCCAACCAGTCCCGGTGCCGCCGCCGCTCCCGTCGAGTCCCAGCCGTTCGACGTGGGGGCCCGAGCGCGGCCGCCACCCATCGTCTTGCGGATGTTGCGCATCTCGGGCACACCCGTGCAGCCCTTTCCCGCGATCGAGTTCCCGCCGATGGCCCACGCTGCTCCCGTCTCTCCGCTCGCCCCCAAGACCACGCCTGAACTCGGCCCGGTTGCCGGGGTGCGCTTCGCCACCGCCGAGGCGGGCATCCGCTATAAGGGCCGCACCGATGTGCTGCTGTTGACGCTGGACGAAGGCACCACGGTAGCGGGCGTGTTCACCCGTTCCAAATGCCCATCGGCGCCGGTCGAATGGTGCCGCGCCAACCTCGCTCACGGCACGGCGCGGGCGCTGGTGGTCAATTCCGGCAATGCCAACGCCTTCACCGGCGCCAAGGGTCGGGAATCGACCGCGCTCACCGCCAAGATCGCGGCCAGGGCGCTCGGCTGCCGCGAGGAGGAGATTTACCTCGCCTCGACCGGCGTCATCGGTGAGCCGCTCGATGCGACCAAGTTCGAGGGCGTGCTGCAAGAGACCGCCACGCGCCTCGCGCCGCTGCCCTGGATCGAGCCGGCCAAGGCGATCATGACCACTGACACCTTCCCCAAGCTGGCCACCGCCAAGGTGAAAATCGATGGCGTGGAGGTGACGATCGCCGGCATCGCCAAGGGCGCCGGCATGATCGCGCCTGACATGGCGACCATGCTCTCCTTCGTCTTCACCGATGCCGCCATCGAGGCGCCGGCGCTTCAGGCCCTGCTCTCCAAGGGCGTGGTGGACAGCTTCAACGCCGTCACCATCGACGGCGACACCTCGACCTCGGACACGTTGATGCTGTTCGCCACCGGCGCCTCGGGGGCGCCGCGTATCGATGACGCGAAGGACCCGCGCCTCGCCCGCTTCCGCAAGGCGCTGACCGGCGTGCTGGCCGATCTCGCCGAGCAGGTGGCACGCGATGGCGAAGGCGCGCGCAAGCTGGTGAAGATCCATGTCACCGGCGCGACCTCCAAGCGTTCGGCGCGGCGCATCGCCATGTCGATCGCCAATTCGCCGCTGGTGAAGACGGCGGTGGCCGGCGAGGACGCCAATTGGGGCCGCATTGTCATGGCGGTGGGCAAAGCCGGCGAGCCGGCGGAGCGGGACCGGCTCTCCATCTCCTTCGGCGCCATCCGCGTGGCGCATGAAGGCGCCCGCGACCCGGCCTATGACGAGGCCGAAGTCTCCGCCTATATGAAGAACGATGTGATCGACATCACCGTCGATCTCGGCCTCGGGCGGGGGGCGGACCGGGTGATGACCTGCGACCTCACCAAGGAATATGTCGCTATCAATGGCGATTACCGCTCCTGATCGGCGAAGGGCGAACGCCATGAAACTCATCCTCGTCGCCGCCGCGGCCCTTGTCGATGCAGATGGCCGCGTGCTGCTGACCGAGCGGCCGGCGGGCAAGTCGCTGGCCGGGCTGTGGGAGTTTCCCGGCGGCAAGGTCGAGCCGGGCGAGAGGCCGGAGGAGTGCCTCATCCGCGAACTGGCCGAGGAACTGGGTATCACGGTCAAGGAGCCGTGCCTGGCGCCGCTCTCCTTCGCCAGCCACACGTATGAGACCTTCCAGCTGCTGATGCCGCTGTGGATCTGCCGCCGCTGGGAAGGGCAGGCGCAGGGCCGCGAAGGCCAGCGCCTCGCCTGGGTGAAGCCAGGCGCGCTGCGCGACTATCCCATGCCGCCGGCGGACGAGCCGCTGATCCCGGTGCTGCTGGATCTCTTGGGCCCGGGCCGCTAGCCGATGTGGGCTTCCTAACCCTCACCCGGCAGTTTGCCCTCGGGCACCCTGAGCGCATCCGCCAGCCGGGTCTTGGCGGAGCCGGGGCGCAGCGGCTTCTGCTGGCTCTCATGCGGCGCCCAGCCGGAAATCCACACGATCTCGAAGGTGGCGCGCAGGCGCCCGTCCGGGTCGGCGAAGCGCTCGGCATAGACCTCGAACAGCCGGACCAGCGTCTTCTTCAGCAGCGGCGCGCGCCGCCGGTCGGCGAGCGGGTTGGCGGCGCCCATGCGGCGCAGATCGTGCAACAGCGCCAGCGGGTCGCCATAGCGCACCACCACGCGGTCGACATCGGTGACGGGGAGGGCGAGGCCCGCGCGCTGCAGCAACCCGCCGAGATCGCGCAGATCGACGAAAGGCGCCACGCGTGGGGAAATGCCGCCCAGCGTGTCGCTCTCGGCAATGGCGAAGGCCTCGCGCAGTTCATTGAGCGTGCCGCCGCCGAGGAAGCCGGCGAGCAGCAGCCCGTCGGGCCTCAGCGCGCGGCGGATCTGCGCCAGCGCCCCGGGCAGGTCGTTGACACTTTGTAGGGCGAGGGCGGAAACGACGAGCTCGAGCGACGCTGGCGCGAAGGGCAGGATTTCCGGGTCGGTGACGACATCGACATCGGCCCGTTCGGCCGGACCGAAGGCTTTGTAGGTCTCGACCATGCCCGATGCGGCCAGCGCGTCGCGAAGGACGCGGGTTGGTGTGCCGAGATCGGCCGCATTACCGAAGCGCCGCTTCACCGCGCCCAGCCGGTCAAGGAGGTCCTCCGCCACCCGGTCGAGCAGGAATGTCTCCGGGCCGAGCACGAGGGCGCGTTGGCGGCGCTGGGCGAGGGCGGTGGGATCGAACACGTTCATCGGCGCGGCGGCGGTCGGGGCAGCGGGCATGCGGAGGCTCCTCGGATGAGAGCCATAGGGCGGTGGGCAGGAGAGGTCAAAGGCAGGGCGCGGTCAAAAAAACGGGGAGGGAAACGGGGCGCGGACCTGCGCCGTGCTAATCTACCGCCATGACACCGCTCCCGGAGCCATGGCCCGCGCCTGCCGGTGAGGCCGAGGCACTACCGCCGGCCCTGGCCTCACGGCTGCGCGGCCTGGCGCGGCGGCTATGGGGCGGGCTGGTCGATGTCGCCCTGCCGCCGGGCTGCATGGTCTGCCGCGCCGCGGTAGACGCGCCGGGCTGTCTGTGCGGTGCGTGTTGGAGCCGGCTCGCCTTCATCGCGCCGCCGATCTGCGACCGTCTCGGCACGCCTCTGCCCTATGGTTTCGGGGAAGGGCGGCTGCTCTCGCCGGCCGCTCGGGAGGCGCCGCCGGCCTATGGCAGGGCGCGGGCGGTGGCCGCGTTCGGCGAGGTGACGCGGGACCTGATCCATGCGCTGAAATATGCCGACCGGCTGGATGTCGCTCCGCCGATGGGGCGGATGATGGCGCGCGCGGGCGCGGACATTCTCGCTGATGCACAGGCGCTGGTTCCCGTGCCGCTGCATCGGCTGCGGCTGTGGCGGCGGCGGTTCAACCAGTCGGCGGCGCTGGCAGGGGTCATCGGCCGCGAGACGGGCCTGCCGGTGCGCGCCGGCTGGCTGGAGCGGCGCCGCGCGACGCGGCCGCAGGTGGGGCTCGACCGGGCGGCGCGGGCGCGCAATGTGCAGGGCGCCTTCGCCGTGCCCGACATGGCGAAGGGCGAATTGCGCGGCCGACGCCTGGTCCTGGTCGATGACGTGCTCACGACCGGGGCCACGATCGACGCCTGCGTCAAGGCGCTGCAGCGCGCCGGGGCGGGACAGGTGGATGTACTGGTGTTCGCGCGGGTTGCTGACGAGGCGGACGCGCCCATATCATGAGCGACCAGGATCACGGCCGCGCCGGCGGCTGACGGTTAGGACAAGCCGATGGCGAAGATCGAGATTTACACCACGTCGAGCTGCCCCTATTGCCACGCGGCCAAGTCGCTGCTGGGCCGGAAGGGCGTCGATTTCTCCGAGGTCAATGTGACAGGCGATCCGGTGGGGCGCTCGGCCATGTCGAACCGCGCCAATGGGCGCACCAGCGTGCCGCAGATCTTTATCGACGGGCGGCATGTCGGTGGCTGCGACGACCTTTATGCGCTTGAGGAAGCAGGCGAACTGGACGCGCTGCTGGCAAGCTGAACGAGACCGCGATCATGACTGCTTCCGACCACGCCTCCATGCCCGGTGCCCCGCCGCTTGGTGCCCCGTTTCGCGCGGCGCTCATCCAGATGCGCACGGCCAAGAGCGTTGCCGCCAACATCGCGGCGGCCTCCGCGCTGATCCGTCAGGCAGCGGCGGAGGGGGCGAGCTACATCCAGACCCCGGAAATGACCGGCACGATGGAGGAGAACCGCGAGGCGCTGTTCAACGTGCTGCACGCGGAAGAGGACGACCCGGCGCTGGCCGCCTTCCGCGCGCTCGCGGCCGAACTGAAGGTGCATCTGCATATCGGCTCGCTGGCGGTGCGGGCGAGCGAGCACCGCGCGGCCAACCGTTCCTATCTCCTCAGCCCGGACGGCACGATCGCGGCCCGCTACGACAAGATCCACATGTTCGATGTCGACCTGCCCAATGGCGACGTGTACCGCGAATCCGCCGCCTACCGGCCGGGCGAACTCGCCATCGTCGCCGATCTGCCGCAGATTCGGCTCGGCCTCACCATCTGCTACGATCTGCGCTTTCCCGCGCTGTTCCGCGCGCTGGCGGAAGCGGGCGCAGGCATGATCGCGACGCCGGCGGCGTTCACCCAGTCCACCGGCGAGGCGCATTGGCACATTCTCCAGCGGGCGCGGGCGATCGAGACCGGCTGTTTCGTGCTCGCCGCCGCCCAGGGCGGCACGCATGAGAATGGCCGCAAGACCTTCGGCCACAGCCTCATCATCGACCCCTGGGGCACGATCCTTGCCGAGGGTGGCAGCGAGCCCGGCATCATCGCCGCCGAGATCGATCCCGCTCAGGTGGCCGCGGTGCGCGGGCGGATTCCCTCTCTGTCGAATGGCCGCCGCTTCGAGCTGGTGATGCCGGCCGATCAAAGCCGGCTGCATCTCGTGCCCGGTGGCGCGGCATGATCCTCTACCGCCTGTCTTGCGCCGCGGACCATGACTTCGAGAGCTGGTTTCGCGACTCGTCGGCCTATGACGAGCAGCGGGCGAGAGGACTGGTCGCCTGCCCGGTTTGTGGTTCCGCTGAGGTGGAGAAGGCGCTGATGGCGCCGGCGCTCGGGCGGGGAACGCGCAAATTCGCCGTCGAGACGGCCGCCGAGGTGCCCGTTGCCGAGCCTGCGGAGGTGGCGGTGCCCGCCGCGCAGCCGGTCGCGCTGGTGTCGGAGAAGGAGCAGCAGCTGCGCGCCATGCTGCGCGCGGTGCGCGCCCATGTGGTCGCCAATTCGGTCGATGTCGGCGACGAGTTCGCCACCCTTGCCCGCCGCATGCATGAGGGCGAGGAGGAGAAGCGCGCCATTCGCGGCGAAGCGACGCCGGACGAGGTGCGCGCGCTGATCGAGGACGAGATCGAGATTCTGCCGCTGCCGGTGCTGCCGGACGAGCGGAACTGAGGGGTTGTGCACCCGTCATCCCCGGACGGTCCATCGGACCGATCCGGCCGGGATGACGGCTGAACGGGAGCCCTCCGAGCCGCCGCCTCAGCTCGCCTTCTGCGCCTTGGCGATTTCCGGCAGCAGCCGCGTCTTCAACCCGTCCGCGTCGAGCGGGCCGATGAACTTGTAGGCGATGCGCCCGTCCTTGCCGATGACGAAGGTTTCCGGCACGCCGTAAACGCCCCAGTCGATGGCGGCACGTCCATTGGCGTCGACGCCGACGGCGGCATAGGGATTGCCGAAGCGGCCGAGGAAGCGGCGGGCATTGCCGGCATCGTCCTTGTAGTTCAACCCGACGAGGCGGAAGCCGTTCATTTGCGACAGCTCGACGAGGAAGGGGTGTTCGTCGCGGCAGGGCACGCACCAGGAGGCGAACACGTTCAGCACCGTCACCTCGCCCTTGAGGTCGGCCGAGGCAAGGCCGGGTACGGCCTTCCCGTCGCGCGTCAGGCCTTCCAGCGGCGGCAGGTCGAGGGTGGGCGCGGGCCGGCCGATCAGCGCAGAGGGCACGCGCGAGGGATCGCCGGAGAACAGCCGCCCATAGAACAGCCCGGCCAGAGCCAGGAAGGCGACGAGGGGCAAAAGCACCAGCAGCCGGCGGCCGGACCGTGCGGCCGGGGGCGCGTTCGGGGTGTCCGGGGGCGTGCTCATGCGTCGCTCCGTCCCGCCGAGCGGCGGCGCACCCCGCGCGCCTCCATCTCGTTCAGCCGGCGGCGCACGGAGCGACCGTCGAGGATGATCCACAGTGCCAGCCCGCCAAGGGCGAGGGCGCTCACGCCATAGCAGGCGAGGATGAAGAAGCCGTGCTCGCCGAACATTCAGGAGGCCTCACGCATAGGCCGCCTCGGCGGCGGCACGCGCTTCCAGAACGCGCAGGCGACGGCGGTGGATTTCGTTGCGCATCGCCGCCATGTGCAGCGCCAGCATCAGCAGGGTGAAGCCGAGCGCGCAGATCAGCAGAGGCCAGAGCAGGCTCGAATGGATGGTCGGTCCGTCCATGCGGAACACCGAGGCCGGCTGGTGCAGCGTGTTCCACCAATCGACGGAGAACTTGACGATTGGCACATTGACAAAGCCGACCAGCGAGAGCACCGCCGCCGCCCGACCCGCCTGATTGGGGTCCTCGATCGCCGAGCGCAGCGCCAGGAGGCCGAGATAGAGCAGCAGCAGCACCAGCATGGAGGTGAGGCGCGCGTCCCAGACCCAATAGGTGCCCCACATCGGCCGTCCCCAGAGCGAGCCGGTGAACAGGCAGAGAAAGGCGAACACCGCGCCGATGGGCGCCATCGCCTTGTGCGCCACATCCGCCAGCGGGTGACGCCAGACGAGGATACCGAGCGCCGAGGCCGCCAGCATGGAATAGCCGAACATGGCCAGCCACGCGAAAGGCACGTGGATGTACATGATCTTGACCGTCTCGCCCTGCTGGTAATCAGCCGGGGCGCGGAAGGCGAGCAGGAAGCCGATCGCCAGCGTCGCCAGCGCGAGGCCGCTCAGCCATGGCAGCACGCGCCCGGAAAGGGCGAGAAAACGGGTGGGGTTGGCAAGGTCCATCAGCGCCATGGGGCGGTTCTAATCTGCCGCTCGGCGCTCGGCAACTCGCAGTCGCCCCGTCGAAATGCAGATAGGCCGCCATAGCATCGCCAAATCTGCGCTATTGAAGGAGAGCATCAACGAGCGAACAGGATTCGAGCGCTTATGCCGCACATCGCCGCCGCCCCCGCCGCCCTTCTGCTCGCGCTGGCCGCGCTGCCGGTCGGCGCCCTCTCCAGTGCGCAGGCGCGCTCGACCCAGGACGAGATGATGCAGTTGGAGCCCTCGGAGCGGATCGAGCAGGTGTGCAACACCCGGGCGATGGGCGAGGTCCAGCGGGCGGGCAAGGGCCTGCGCCCGGACGAACTCGTCGCCTACGCCTATCGCGATCCCGTGGTGAAGGGGTGGAAGATCAAGGCGCCCGGCGCGGCGGTGCGCTCGGGCGGCACCTGGTACCACATCGCCTATGAATGCGAGACCGCGCATGAGGGCCTCGACGTGACCAGCTTCCACTACACGCTCGGCGCGGCGATCCCCACCTCGGAATGGGGCGCCCACTATCTCGTGGGACAGTGAGCGCCGCCAAAGGGGCCGACGGCCTTACCAGGAGCGCAGCGCCCGCAGGGTCGGGGTCTTCTTGTCGAGATGATCGGCCATGCGCCCGAGCAGCCGGTCGAGCAGTTGAACCGCTTCCACCACCGCCGGACCCTTGTTGAGCATCACGCATTCGGCGCGGGCGGCCATGGCGGCATCGGTCATTTCGCCGCGCGAGGGAATGCCGTCGCGCACCAGATCCTCCAGCACCTGCGTGGCCCAGATCGACGGAACGGCCGCGGCCTCGCAGATCCACAGCAGTTCCTCCTGCATTTCCGCGAGCCGCTCGAAGCCGATTTCGGCCGCGAGGTCGCCGCGCGCGATCATCACGCTGAAAGTGCCGGAGCGGGCGGCGCGGGCGATCAGATCGGGCAGGTTACGCACCGCCTCCGGGCGTTCGATCTTGGCCATCAGGCCGAGTGGGCGCTCGCGCCCCGCGCCATGGCGGGCGATGGCGGCGTCGAGCAGATCGAGATCTTCCGGCCGGCTGACGAAGGAATAGCCGATGAGATCGGCGCATTCGATGACGGTGGCGAGATCGGCATCGTCCTTGTCGGTGAGCGGCGAGAGGCCGAGCGCGGTGTCGGGCAGGTTGATGCCCTTCTCCGGCTTCAGCTTGGTGCCGCCCGGCCGGGTGTGGAGGATGCGCAGGATCGCCTCGCCCTCGCGCACGCTCTCGACCACCGCCTCCACCTTGCCGTCGTCGTAGCGCACGCGGTGGCCGACCGCGAGACGGGTGACGATCTCGGGCAGCGAGACGGCGGCGCTGAACAGCGCGGCCTCGTCCACCCGCGGTTCGCCCTCGGCGACCAGACGCAGCGTGTCGCCCGGCAGAAGTCGGCCGGAAGGCTTGCCCTTGCGCATCGGCAGCACGGCGCCGGTGCGGATCTTCGGGCCGGCAATGTCCATCAGCACGGCGATGGGGCGCCCGACCGCCCCGCCGGCCACGCGCACATGTTCGGCCATGCGACGCCACGCATCCGGCGTGTCATGGGCGCAGTTGATGCGGGCGACATCCATCCCGGCCCGCGCCAGCGCAAGGATAAACGCCGGATCGTCCGCCGCCTCGCCGGGCAGGGTGACCATGATGCGGGTGTAACGTCCCGCCCGCTCCGGGCCGAGGCTCGCCACCGCCGCAGCGTCGAGCCGGGCTTCGCCGGCAAAGAAGGTGGCCTCGTCGGGCGCGGCGAAGGGAGCCGCGCGGCCCGCCAGCGCCGCCAGCGCCGCCAGCACCGCGTCGAGAGTCGGCAGCACCCGGCTTTCCAGCCGTCCGAGCGAGGACAGGCCGCGCCGCATCAGCTGCCGCTGCAGCGGGCGCAGTTCATGCCGGCGCAGGGCCAGATAATGGGCGAGGTTGTCCAGCGCGGCATCCTCGCGGCCGGCCTCGCGGCGGAATCGCTCGGCCAGCGGGGCGGCTTCCTCAATCACCGCCGCGCGCAGTGAGAGCAGCGTCTCGAACAGGGCAGCGCAGTCATCGGCGGCGCTCTCGCTGGTGACGGGGAGGGGGGCGGTGTCGTGGGTCATGACCGGGTTCCTCGCGAGGATGGGCACGCTATAGGATGGGGCTGTTACGAGGCTGTGACCTCCGTACTCTCCCGCAAAGGGCCGTCAAAACTTGACTTGGCGGCGGGCGGCGCTTACCAAGCCGGCATCCTCGCAGAACCCGCGAGCCGATCCGCCGCCCGGTCCCCGAGACCGGAGGTCAACGCCCGACAGCGCTTTGCGCCCTCGGGCGACGTTCGGCATTGCGCTGTGAGCTGTGGGAAAGCACCGGAGCGAACGCATGTTCGATTCATTGACCGACCGCCTTGGCGGCATACTCGACCGGCTGAAACGACGCGGCGCCCTCACCGAGGCCGACGTGAACGAGGCCATGCGCGAGGTGCGCCGGGCGCTCATCGAGGCCGACGTGGCGCTCGACGTGGTGCGCTCCTTCACCGACAAGGTGAGGACGCGCGCGGTCGGTGCCGAGGTGATCAAGTCGGTCACCCCCGGCCAGATGGTGGTGAAGATCGTCAATGACGAACTCGTTGCCATGCTCGGCTCCGACGCCAAGGCGATCGACCTCGACGCCGCGCCGCCGGTGCCGGTGCTGATGGTCGGCCTGCAGGGCTCGGGCAAGACCACCTCCACCGCCAAGATCGCCAAACGCCTCACCGAGCGCGGCAACCGCAAGGTGCTGATGGCCTCGCTCGATACCCGCCGTCCGGCGGCGATGGAGCAGCTGGCTACGCTCGGCACCCAGGTCGGCGTCGCCACCCTGCCGATCGTCGCCGGCCAGTCCGCCGTGCAGATCGCCCGCCGCGCCATGGAGGCCGCCCGCCTCGGCGGCTATGACGTGGTGATGCTCGACACCGCCGGCCGCGTCACGCTGGACGAGGCGCTGATGGCGGAAGTGGCCGAGGTGAAGGCCGCGACCAAGCCGCACGAAGTGCTGCTCGTCGCCGACAGCCTCACCGGCCAGGACGCGGTGAACACCGCCAAGGCGTTCGACGCCCGTGTCGGTCTCACCGGCATCGTGCTGACCCGCGCCGATGGCGACGGGCGCGGCGGTGCCGCCCTGTCCATGCGCGCCGTTACCGGCAAGCCGATCAAGCTGCTCGGCACCGGCGAAAAGATGGACGCGCTGGAGGATTTCGATCCTCGCCGCGTCGCCGGCCGCATCCTCGGCATGGGCGATGTGGTCTCGCTCGTCGAGAAAGCGGTCGAGAATCTCGACGCCGAAAAGGCGATGGCCGCCGCCGAGCGCATGCGCAAGGGGCAGTTCGACCTCAATGATCTGCGCACGCAGCTCGACCAGATGGAGAAGCTCGGCGGCCTCGGCGGGCTGATGGGCATGCTGCCGGGCGTCGGCAAGATGAAGAACCAGCTCGCCGCCTCCGGCATGAATGACGGCGTGCTGAAGCGGCAGAAGGCGATCATCGATTCGATGACCAAGAAGGAGCGGCGCAATCCCAAGCTGCTCGACGCCTCCCGCCGCAAGCGCATCGCCGCCGGCTCGGGAACCAAGGTCGAGGACGTCAACCGGCTGATGAAGATGCACCGCCAGATGGCGGACATGATGAAGGCGATGGGCGCCCCCGGTGCCAAGCGCGGCCCGATGGCCGGGCTCGCCTCCATGTTCGGCCTCGGTGGGGGCGGCGGCATGCCGAGCCCCGAGCAGCTGAAGCAGATGGCCGAGAAGATGCCGGGCGGCCTGCCTGGCGGCGGCATGGGCGGCGGTCTGCCGCCGAATTTCCCCGGCAACATGCCCGGTCTGCCGGGCGGGTTGCCGGGACTGGGAACCAAGCCGGGCGGGCTTCCGGGCCTGCCGGGCTTCCCGGGGAAGAAGAAGTGACGAACGACGTGCCTTGAATCCAGCCTGTCATCCCGGACGGCGCCGCAGGCGGCGATCCGGGATCGTTCTCCGCGTGGCGGTCAGCGATCCCGGATCTCCGTTCGCTCCGCCTTCATCATCCGGGATGCGGCCGACCAACCGACGAACTGAACGAACTTACTGAAAGGAAGACCCGCATGTCCCTCAAGATCCGTCTCGCCCGTGGCGGCGCCAAGAAGCGTCCCTATTACCGCATCGTCGTTGCCGATTCGCGCTCCCCGCGCGATGGCCGCTTCATCGAGAAGATCGGCACCTTCGATCCGCTGAAGCCCAAGGACTCCGCCGACCGCTTCACGCTCGACACCGAGAAGGCCAAGGCCTGGCTCGCCAAGGGCGCCCAGCCGACCGACCGCGTCGCCCGCTTCCTCGACAGCCTCGAACTGGTGAAGCGCGCCCCGCGCAACAACCCGAACAAGGCCGTCCCCGGCAAGAAGGCGCAGGAGCGCGCCGCCGAGGCTGCCAAGGCTGCCGAAGCCGCCGCCGCTGCCGCCGCTTCGGCGGAATGAGTTTGGGCGGGGCGGCCTTGCGTCGCCCTGCTTGAGCCTCCTTCGAGGCCGCGTCGCGGCACGTCAGGATGACGCGGTTCTCTTGCCGGGAACGACGTCATCCTGAGGTGCGAGCGTGAGCGAGCCTCGAAGGATGGTCATTTCAGAGCGCACCCCATGCCCCAGGACCGCATTCTCCTCGCTCGCATCGGCGCGCCGCATGGCGTGCGCGGCGAGGTGCGGCTGTTCATCTTCGCCGAAGACCCGTCTTCGCTGACGGACTACGCGCCGCTGACCGACGAGGCGGGCACGCGCGTGTTTCGCATCAGGACGCTGCGACCGGCGAAGGAGCATTTCGTCGCCCGGCTGGAGGGCGTCGACACCCGCGAGGCGGCGGAGGCGCTGACCAATCAGGGTGTGTTCATCGCCCGCGACCTTCTCCCCGAGCCGGAGGAGGAAGACGATTTCTACCATGCCGACCTGATCGGCCTCGCCGTCGAGACCCTGGAGGGCGCGCCCTTCGGCAAGGTAGTGGCGGTGCATGATTTCGGCGCAGGCGACATTCTGGAAATCGCCCCGGAAGCCGGCGGCAAGACGCTGATGCTGCCCTTCACCAAGGCGGTGGTGCCGCAGGTCGACATCAAGGCGGGCCGCCTTGTCGTTAATCCCGGCGAATGGATACGCGAGGAAGCCCCGCCGCCTGAGGCGGATCAGGGTTAGGCGTGTGTGAGCAGGGATCGGGCAGGGCCTGTCCGGGCTTCTCAAGCGAAACAAGTCGTCATCCCGGCCGAGCGTAGCGAGAGCCGGGATCGATCTCCAACGGCTCGCGATCCCGGATCGGCCTGACGGCCGTCCGGGATGACGGTGATCGGAAACCCTGCCATGTGGCGCGCCTCGGTTCTCACCATCTTCCCCGACATGTTTCCCGGCCCGCTCGGCCTGTCGCTGGCCGGGCGCGCTCTGGCGCAGGGCGGTTGGGCGCTGGAGACGGTCGACCCGCGCGACCACGCCATGGATCGCCACCGCTCGGTCGACGACACGCCCGCCGGCGGCGGGCCGGGCATGGTGATGCGGGTGGACGTGCTCGCCCGCGCGGTGGACGCCGCCGCGCCGGAGGGCGACACCCGTCCGCGGCTGCTGATGACGCCGCGCGGCAAGCCGCTGACCCAGAAGCGCGTGCGTGAACTGAGCGCCGGCGACGGCGTCGTCATCATCTGCGGCCGCTTCGAGGGCGTGGATGACCGTCTGGTCGCCGCGCGCGGGCTGGAAGAGGTCTCCGTCGGCGATGTGGTGCTCTCGGGTGGCGAGATCGGCGCGCTGGTGCTGCTCGACGCCTGCGTTCGGCTGCTGCCAGGTGTGATGGGACATCCCGAATCCGGCACCGAGGAGAGCTTTTCCGGCGGCCTGCTGGAGTATCCGCAGTATACCCGCCCGCAAAGCTTCGAAGGGCTGGAGATCCCCGCCATCCTCACCGGCGGCGACCATGCCAAGGTCGCCCGCTGGCGGCGCGAGCAGGCGGAGGCAGTGACGAGGGAGCGCCGGCCTGATCTGTGGGCGGCTTATCGCGCCGCGCGTGACGGTTCTGCGACGAAGGGGGAATGACAAACCCGCGCGTTTCGCGTATAGGGCGCGCCGTCACTACCAACTGACAACAGCAAGATGCGGGCGTCCGGGCCTGACGTGCCACGGACGATCCCGCCTGAGGTGATAGAAATGGTCGATATTATCCGCGAGCTCGACATCGAGCAGGTCGCCAAGCTTTCCGAAGTGCGCGCCATCCCCGACTTCCAGCCGGGCGATACCGTCATCGTCAATGTGAAGGTGAAGGAAGGCGAGCGCACCCGCGTGCAGGCCTATGAGGGCGTCGTGATCGCCCGCAATGGCGGCGGCATCAATGAGAGCTTCACCGTCCGCAAGATCTCCTACGGCGAAGGCGTCGAGCGCGTGTTCCCGCTCTACTCGCCGAACATCGACAGCCTGAAGGTTGTCCGTCGCGGCAAGGTGCGCCGCGCCAAGCTCTATTACCTGCGCGACCGTCGCGGCAAGTCGGCCCGTATCGCCGAGCGTCAGGACAAGAACGCCGGCAGCCGCAAGAAGGGCGCCGCCCCGGTCGCGGCCGAGTGAGGCGGGCTCCGGCTTCGGCCGGGCGATGAAAGACGTTCAGGGCGGCTTCGGCCGCCCTTTTCATTTGTCCCGCGCCGGGTGCCGTTCAGGGCGCGGCCGTGACGGGAAAATCGAAAGAGGTGTCGGGGAAAGGCTCGCCCGCCAGCGTGTAGTGCCACCATTCTTCGGCATAGGGCGTGAAGCCGTGGCGCTGCATCAGTGCCTTCAGCGTCGCGCGATTGGCGGTGGCCTCCGCCGCGATGCCAGCGGCGCCGTGATGCGCCTTCACATCGAAACAGTCATAGCCGGTGCCGAAATCGAGTGTCGCGTCAGCGTAGCGCTGGCCCGCGGGGAGGGCGCAATCCGCCAGCGGGTCGCCGGGCCTCCAAGGTTTGGCTGGCGCCTGCTCCAGCCTCACCAGCGCGAGATCGACCGTGCTGCCCCGGCTGTGACCGGACTTTTCGGCGATGTAGCCACGGGCAAAGAGCTTGCTCTTGGGCACGCGGGGATAGAACTCCGGCTTCATCGTCTCGTCGGACAGGTCCTTCGCCCAGGCGACAAAAGCGGCGACAGCCCGCGCCGGGCGGTAGCAATCATAGACTTTCAGGCCGAGCCCCTGCGGTGCCAGCTCCCGCGCGGCGGCGGCCAGCGCCTCGGCCGCGGGACGGGTGAGAATGCAGTCCGGCGCGTCATAGCCGGCGATCGGGCGGCCGACGAAATTATGGCTGCCGGCATAGCGAATCTCATGGCGAATGGTGGGGGCGAGGCTGCGCAGCCGCACGAAGCCCTCGGGGAGATCGCTGCTGCGGGCGGTCGCCGGCGCCGCCGCAAGCGCCAGCATAAGCAGGAAGAGCCTGAGCATCGCATGGTCCTCGTTCGCAACGAGGAACGGGATTTGCCACCGCCGCCCGACCCTGTCCAGAGGATGGTGCCGTTACGGAAGAGTGTGCCGCCGCGCCCTTCAGCAATCCTTGATATGTGCCACACGGGTGTTGGTCTGCTGCTCGACCAGCAGCGTGCCGTCGCCGAGCATCGCGGCCTGCATGACGGTGGCGAAGTCGGGCTTGCGCAACGGGCATGTAATTAATTGCGGATGCTGGATCTTTGCCACTTCCTGCGGTCGCATTTCCACGCGATTTCCCGCTTCCACGGCGGCGAAAGTGGCGAATGTCGCAGCGATTAAGGCGATATCGGACAGGCGCATCATCCACTCCGTTCCCCGCATCAGCTTAGCGTCGCGCATGACGCTACGCCATATCGAATATAATAGGCGAAAGACGACGCGGTTTCCGCATCAAATGCGGACATTTACTTTGGAATACATTATTCCAATCATTTTGACCGTTGCTTGCCCTCACGCCCTCGTGCATCTCAGATCCGGACGGGGCAGGCTGGCAGCGATTGTTTGCCGAGCCGAGACTTGCTAGAAGGGTTCCATGATGGCGCAGGGCTTCCCGATCACGGCTGCTGGCGGCGCGGCGACCTCGCCGGCGCCCGGTGCCGCGCGTCCGGAGGCCCGCCGACGCCTGCCGACAACCATCGGTTTCGCCGCCGTGCCGGACCATGTCCGCCTGCCGGCGCGCTTCTTCGGGCGTTTCACCGCCTGCGCGGTCGCCGGGCTTAGCTGAGCGCCGCCCGGAGCCGCCTTCCGGCTTCGTGCTCCCGGCCGCGCTGCTGCCCGCCCCTGTTTTCCTCATCGCATGAGACGCCCAGCATGAGCACGTCCGCTCCCCGCACCCTGTACGACAAGATTTTCGACGACCACGTCATCGACCGCCAGGAGGACGGCACCTGCCTCCTCTATATCGACCGGCATCTGGTGCATGAGGTCACCAGCCCGCAGGCCTTCGAGGGGCTGCGCCTGGCGGGTCGCCGCGTGCATGCGCCGTCGAAGACGCTGGCCGTGGTCGATCATAACGTCCCGACCACCGACCGCCGCTTCGGCATCGACGATCCCGAAAGCCGCACCCAGGTGGAGACGCTGGCCGAGAACGCCCGCGAATTCGGCGTCGAATATTTCAACGAGCTCGACAAGCGCCAGGGCATCGTCCACGTCATCGGCCCGGAGCAGGGCTTCACCCTGCCCGGCACCACCATCGTCTGCGGCGACAGCCACACGTCGACGCACGGTGCGTTCGGCGCGCTTGCCCATGGCATCGGCACCTCGGAGGTCGAGCATGTGCTCGCCACCCAGACGCTGATCCAGAAGAAGAGCAAGAACATGCGGGTGCTGGTGGACGGCCGGCTGCCCGAGGGCGTGACCGCCAAGGATGTGACGCTTGCCATCATCGGCGCCACCGGCACCGCCGGCGGCACCGGCTATGTCATCGAATATGCCGGCGAGGTTTTCCGCAACCTCACCATGGAAGGCCGCATGACGGTCTGCAACATGTCCATCGAGGGCGGGGCGCGCGCCGGCATGGTGGCCCCCGACGAAACCACCTATGCCTATGTGAAGGACCGCCCGCGCGCGCCCAAGGGCGCCGCCTGGGACGCGGCGGTGCGTTATTGGGACACGCTGCGCACGGATGACGGCGCCTTCTTCGACAAGGAAATCCGCCTCGACGGCGCCGCCCTGCCGCCCATCGTCTCCTGGGGTACCAGCCCGGAGGACGTGATCTCGGTGGAAGGCACGGTGCCCGACCCCGAACTGATCCACGACGCCGACAAGCGCGAGGCCAAGAAGCGCGCTTTGGCCTATATGGGCCTGACCGCCGGCACGAAGATCACCGATATCGCCATCGACAAGGTGTTCATCGGCTCCTGCACCAATGCCCGCATCGAGGATCTGCGCGCCGCTGCGTCCATCGTGCGCGGCCACAAGGTGCGTGAAGGCGTTTCCGGCATGATCGTGCCGGGCTCGGGGCTCGTGAAGCTGCAGGCCGAGGCCGAGGGGCTCGACGCCATTTTCAAGGCGGCCGGCTTCGACTGGCGCGAGCCGGGCTGCTCCATGTGCCTGGCCATGAACGCCGACAAGCTCGGCCCGGAGGAGCGCTGCGCCTCCACCTCGAACCGCAATTTCGAGGGCCGGCAGGGCTTCAAGGGCCGCACCCATCTCGTCTCGCCCGCCATGGCGGCGGCGGCGGCGATCGCCGGTCGTTTCGTCGACGTGCGCAGCTGGCCGCGCGCGAGCTGAACCGCGCCGGGGAGGCGCCGCGATGAGGGGCGATCCGTTCTGGGAACCACCGCCCGACGACCCCATGGAAATATGGGGTCGTCGCATCGGGCGGAGCCTTGCCGTGGTCGTTGCCTTCGCGCTCGCCGTCTATCTTCTCGTGACCTATCTGCGGTGAACCCATGAGTGCGGATTGGCTGAAGCGCGGGGCGCCCTCGCTGGCGGAGATGGAGGCCATGGCCGAGGAGGCCTATGCCCGATTGCCCGAGGAGTTCCGCGCCCTGTGCGGCAATCTCGTCATCCGCGTCGAGGATTTCCCCACCGATGAGGTGCTGAAGGAGATGGAGGCGGAGACGCCGTTCGATCTGCTCGGCCTGTTCCAGGGCATCGGTCTGGCGCAGGGCTATGAGCTGGCGACCGGCGTGCTGCCCAACATGATCTTCCTCTATCGCCGCCCGATCCTCGACTATTGGGCGGAGAATGAGGAGACGCTGGGCGATATCGTCACCCATGTGCTCGTGCATGAGATCGGCCACCATTTCGGCCTGTCGGACGAGGACATGGAGCGGATCGAGGAGGAGGCGGATACGTAGCGGACCGCATGGGAACGGAGTAAGGCTCTGCTTAGAATCTCTCCAAATGGAGAGACGAGGCAAAGCCCATGTCAAATTCATCCGTTCCCTCCGACGAGCCCTGCTACAGCCTGCCGCTGCGGGCGCTTCACTGGCTGACGGTGCTCGCCATCGTCGTCGCTTATGGCGTGACCTATCTCGAAGGCTTCTTCGAGCGCGGCACGCCCGGACGCGCGCTTATCTGGTGGACCCATATCTCGGTGGGTCTGACGATCCTCGGCTTCGTCATCCTGCGCCTCGTGGCGCGGCTTGTCGGGCCGGTGCCGCCGCCCTCGGCGGCCCTGTCGCGGCCGGTGCATCTGGCCTCGGCGACGGTTCATGTGCTGCTTTATGTCCTGCTGGTCGCGACGCCTCTGGTCGGCATCTATCTCGCCTTCCTGCGCGGCAATGAGGTGACGTTCTTCGGCCTGTTCACCGTTCCCTCCCCTGTGGAGGTGGACCGCACGGCCGCCGGCCAGGTCATCGAGTGGCACGAATTGCTGGCGAATGCGCTGGTCGTGCTGGCCCTGCTGCATGCGGCGGCGGCTCTGGCGCACCACCACGTTCTCAAGGACGATGTGCTGCGCCGCATGCTGCCCCGCCGCCGTCGCCTGGGGTGATCGGGCGGGGGCAGGGTTGCGAACGGCGCGTCGTCAGGTCACATCAGCCGCGAAGGCGGAATATCTGACGGGGAGCGGCACGCGCCGCCTCCGGAATCTGAGGAGAGTGCCGTGGACAAGTTCACCACCCTGACCGGCGTCGCGGCGCCGCTGCATCTGGTCAATGTCGATACCGACATGATCATCCCGAAGCAGTATCTGAAGACGATCAAGCGCACCGGGCTCGGCACCGGGCTTTTCTCAGAACTGCGGTACAAGGAGGACGGCTCGGACAATCCCGATTTCGTGCTCAACAAGCCGGCCTATAAGGGCGCGCAGATTCTGGTCGCCGGCGACAATTTCGGCTGCGGCTCCTCGCGCGAGCACGCGCCCTGGGCATTGCTCGACTTCGGCATTCGCTGCGTGATCTCCACGTCCTTCGCCGACATCTTCTACAATAACTGCTTCAAGAACGGCATTCTGCCGATCCGGGTGACGCCCGAGCAACTGGCGGCGCTGTTCGACGACGCGGCGCGCGGCGCCAATGCCAAGATCACCGTCGATCTCGAAAGCCAGACCATCACCGGCCCGGACGGCGGGTCGATCTCCTTCGACATCGATCCGTTCCGCAAGCACTGCCTGCTCAACGGCCTCGACGATATCGGCCTCACCCAGGTGAAGGCGGACAAGATCGCGTCCTATGAGGAAAAGCTCGCCGAAGAGCGCCCGTGGGCCTGAGCGCCCCTGGGCGTGAGCGTGCCGGCGCCGCCATGTCGCGGCGCCTCGCGGGAGGTTTGAATGACCGAGCGCCGTCGCATTTCCTCCGGCTCCGCCTTCGAGGCGGAGGCCGGCTATTCCCGCGCGGTGGTGGACGGGAACGACATCTTCGTCTCCGGCACCACAGGCTATGACTATGCCGCCATGGAGCTGCCGGAGGATCTGGTGGCGCAGACCCATGGCTGCTTCCGCAACATCGCCGCCGCGCTGGCTGAGGCGGGCGCCAGCCTGGATGATGTGGTGCGCGTGCGCTACATCGTGACTGAGGCGGACTACGCCGCGACCGTCTTTCCGATCTTCGGCCAGTATTTCGCCAAGGCCCGGCCCGCTGCCACCCTCATCGTCGCGGGGTTGCTGCAACCGCAGATGAAGATCGAGATCGAGGTAACGGCACGCCGGCAAGGCTGAGCCGGGCTGCGCCGCCTTTTCGCTTTACAGCGCCCGCGTCTCGGGATGGAATCGTTCAAAATGAGAACACCCCGGGAGACGCTCCATGTGCCACATCTTCGCCGGCCAGGCGCCCGAAACCTATGACAGCCAGACGCGCTCGGTGCGCATTGGCGGCCATTCCACCTCGATTCGACTCGAAGCCGCCTTCTGGACCGTGCTGGAAGAGGTTGCCGCCCATCAGGGCATGAGTCTGGGCAAATTCGTCACCAAGCTGCATGACGAGGTGCTGGAACTGCATGGCGAGGTGCGCAACTTCGCCTCGCTGCTGCGCTGTTCCTGCCTGATTTATCTCGCCGAGCTTCGCCCCGCCGGCATCGCCCCTGCTGCCGCCCGCGAGCGCTATCTCTGCGAGAGTGGGCGGGTGCATCTCCACGCCGCCGAATAGCGCGCGGGCGCCGTCCGCCGGCAATGCACATCGTGGTGATGTGTTAGCGGTCTACCACCTGCCGCTCCCTCTGCGGCCTAGCATCCTCCTCAAGGCGACCATCATCGCCGGAGTGAGTTTCAAGGTCGGAGGTACAGGTGGCGAAGGCCATTCATTCGATGATCCGCGTGCTGGATGAGGCGCGCTCGGTGGATTTCTACACGCGCGCTTTCGGGCTGACGATCGCGCAGCGGCTTCCCTTTGACGGCTTCACGCTGGTCTATCTGCGCAATCCGGAAGCCGATTTCGAGGTCGAACTGACCATCAACCACGACCGCACCGAGCCCTATGTGCTGGGCGACGGCTACGGGCATATCGCCTTCGTGGTCGACGATCTCGATGCCGAGCACGCTCGATTTACGCAAACCGGCCTAAATCCGCAGCCGGTCAAGGAGTTTTTCCACGAGGGCGAGCTGCTGGCCAAGTTCTTCTTCGTCACTGACCCCGATGGCTACAAGATCGAGGTGCTGCAAAAACACGGCCGCTACCGCTGAACGACCGCGCCGGTACGCCAAGCGGCGCTGAGGACATCAAGAATACATAAGAATACCCTGGGAGGTAACAATGCCAACACTGATCGACAGGCGCGGCCCCTCACGCCGCGCCGTGCTCGCCGGCCTCGGTGCCGCCGGCGCGCTGATGGTGAGCGGCGCGGCCGTGCTCAACCCGCGCGAGGCGTGGGGGCTGGAAGTCACCGCGCTGAAGCCGGAGACCATGCGCACGCTCATCGTCATGGCGCGCGACGTCTACCCGCATGACCGCATCCCCGACCGCTTCTACGCCATCGCCATGAAGCCCTATGAGGCGGACGCGGCCAAGGACCCGGCGCTGAAAGCGCTCGTCGAGGATGGCGTCGTTACCCTCGACACCCTGTCCAAGGCCAAATACGGCGCGGCCTATGCCGATCTCGGCTGGGAGGACCAGCGGGTGGCGGTGCTGCGCGAGATCGAGGACAGCGCCTTCTTCCAGAAGGTCCGCGGCGGCCTCGTGGTCGGCCTCTACAACCAGGAGGAGGTGTGGCCGATCTTCGGTTATGAGGGCGCCTCGGCCGACAAGGGCGGTTACATCGACCGCGGCTTCAACGACATCGCCTGGCTGTGAGGGGAGGCTCAACCCATGTCCGCACCCTTCGATCTGAATGACGATTCCGTCGTGGTCATCGTCGGCTCCGGCGCCGGCGGCGGCACGCTCGGCACCGAGCTGGCGCTCAAGGGCATCAAGGTGGTGATCCTTGAGGCCGGTCAGCGCCACAACATGGAAGATTTCGTCAACAATGAGTGGGAGAGCTTCTCCCAGCTCGCCTGGACCGACATGCGCACCACGTCCGGCTCGTGGCGGGTGCACAAGAACTTCCCCAATCTCCCCGCCTGGATCGTCAAGGCGGTGGGAGGCTCCTCCGTGCACTGGGCCGGCGCCTCGCTGCGCTTTCAGGAGCACGAGTTCAAGACCCGCACCACCTATGGCGACATTGACGGCGCCAATCTGCTCGACTGGCCGATCACGCTGGCCGAGCTGGAGCCGTGGTACGCCAAGGCCGAAGACCGGATGGGCGTGACCCGCACCAACGGCATTCCCGGCCTGCCCGGCAACAACAATTTCAAGGTGTTCGAGGCCGGGGCGAAGAAGATCGGCTATCAGGAGGTCTCGACCGGCCGGATGGCGATCAACAGCGAGCCGCGCGCCGACCGTGGTTCCTGCCAGCAGATCGGCTTCTGCTTCCAGGGCTGCAAGTCGGGCGCGAAATGGTCGACGCTGATCGCCGAGATTCCGCGCGGCGAGGCCACCGGCAATCTGGAAGTGCGCCCGCAAAGCATGGTGCAGAAGATCGAGCATGACGCCTCCGGCAAGGTGACGGGCGTCGTCTATGTCGACAAGGACGGCAAGACCCAGCGCCAGAAGGCGCGCATCGTCGCGGTGGCCGGCAATTCGATCGAGAGCCCGCGCCTGCTGCTCAACTCCGCCAGCAACATGTTCCCGGACGGGCTCGCCAACTCCTCTGGGCAGGTGGGGCGCAATTACATGCGGCACATGACCGGTTCGGTCTACGGCATCTTCGAGAAGCCGGTGCACATGTATCGCGGCACCACCATGGCTGGCATCGTCCGCGACGAGGCGAGGAACGACACCAAGCGCGGCTTCGCCGGCGGCTACGAGATGGAGACGCTTTCGCTCGGCGTGCCGTTCATGGCCGCCTTCCTCGATCCCGGCGGCTGGGGCCGTTCCTTCACCTCCGCCATGGATGGCTATGTGAACATGGCCGGGCTGTGGATCGTCGGCGAGGACATGCCGCAGGAGACCAATCGCGTCACCCTCAACACGGACGTGAAGGACCAGTACGGCCTGCCGGTGGCCAATGTGCATTTCGACGATCATCCCAACGATGTCGCCATGCGCAACCACGCCTATAGCCGTGGCGCGGCGATATACGATTCGGTCGGCGCTGTCCGTACCTTCCCGACGCCGCCTTACCCCTCCACGCATAATCTCGGTACCAACCGGATGAGCGAGAAGGCGCGCGACGGCGTGGTGAACAAGCACGGGCAGACGCACGACATCCCGAACCTATTCATCTCTGACGGCAGCCAGTTCACCACCGGCGGCGCCGAGAACCCGACGCTGACCATCGTTGCCCTGGCGCTGCGCCAGGCGGATTTCATCGCGGGAGAAATGTCACGCAAGACGATCTGATTGGGCGGGGGGTGCGTAGAAGAGTTGCCGGCATGCCCCCCGGCCACCTCTCGGGGTGACGACTAAACTCGTCCCACTCGAGCGCGATCCGCTCGTCTTGCTTTAATCGGATCCGGCTCCAGGCCGCTGGCGTTTGCGCGCCGGCGGCTTTTTTTTCCGCGCGAGGGGGCCTCGCCCGCGCCGGATCGGCCAATGTCTTGCCAGCGTCAGGCTTAGCGATTAGCAACGCTTCGCCTGAGACAGAGGCTCGGGCCACAGGCGAATGCGAGGAAACCATGGCGACCCACAAGCTCCTGCTTCTTCCCGGCGACGGTATCGGCGTCGAAGTGATGGCCGAGGTGAAGCGGGTCATTGATTGGCTCGACCGGCGCGGTGTCGCTTCCTTCGCCATCGAGGAAGACCTCGTCGGCGGGGCTGCCTATGATTCCTGCGGCCAGCCGATATCCGAGGAGGCGATGGCCAAGGCCTTCGCGGCGGATGCGATCCTGCTCGGCGCCGTGGGCGGCACCAAATGGGCGAATGTGCCCTATGAGGACCGGCCTGAAGCCGGCCTGCTGCGCCTTCGCAAGGACCTGCAGCTTTTCGCCAATCTGCGCCCCGCCGTCTGCTACCCTGCGCTCGCCGATGCCTCCAGCCTCAAGCGCGAGCTGGTCGAAGGGCTCGACGTGCTGATCGTGCGTGAGCTGACCGGCGGCGTCTATTTCGGCGAGCCCAAGACCATCACCGACCTCAGCGATGGCCAGAAGCGCGCCGTCGACACCCAGGTCTACGAATCCTACGAGATCGAGCGCATCGCCCGCGTCGCCTTCGAGCTCGCCCGCACCCGCCGCAACAAGGTGGTTTCCACCGAGAAGCACAACGTCATGAAGACCGGCCTGCTGTGGAAGCAGGTGGTGAGCGAGGTGCATGGCTCGGCCTATGAGGACGTGCATCTGGAGCACCAGCTGGCGGATTCCTGCGGCATGCAGCTGGTGCGCGCGCCCAAGCAGTTCGACGTGATCGTTACCGACAATCTGTTCGGCGACATTCTCTCGGACGTGGCGGCGATGCTCACGGGTTCGCTCGGCATGTTGCCCTCCGCCTCGCTGGGCGGCGTCGAGGAGCTCTCCGGCCGACGGCGCGCGCTTTATGAGCCCGTGCACGGCGCCGCCCCGGACATCGCTGGCAAGGGGCTGGCCAACCCGATCGCAATGATCGGCTCGCTGGCCATGGCGCTGCGCTATTCCTTCGGCGAGCTGGAAGCGGCGGACCGCATCGAGGCGGCGATCGCCGGCGTGCTGGCGGGCGGGGTGCGTACGGCCGACATCTATTCCGAGGGCAAGACCCGGGTCGGCACGTCAGGCATGGGTGACGCCATCCTCGCCGAACTCGACAAGGCCAACTGAGCCGCCGGACCCCGCGCCAAGCTCATGAAAAGCCCGGCCTGTGCCGGGCTTTTTACTGTCCGGGCTTTTTGCGTCGTGGCTCGGCCTATGAAAAAGCCCGGCGCGAGCCGGGCTTTGGTGTCGTCAGGCGAGGCGCCGAAAAACCAGGCGAATCAGTAGCCCGGCAGGTCGAAGCGGCTCGGCAGCGGCCAGCGAATGCCGGTGATGCCACCATCATTGCCATACTGCGGATACACCGACTGGGCGACATAGATGTAATTGAGGTCGCGCGCCGTGCCGGGCTTCACCACCGGACCGGGATCGAGATAGGAGCGCGGCGGCAGCTTGCGAATGATAATGCGGTTGCTGTCCTGCGCCTGGGCAGGGGCCGTGGCGACGACGGCGGAGCCGGCGACAAGAGCGGCAAGGGCGAACAGGGCGACACGCATCTCAACCTCCAGGAAACGGTCGCGTCGCGCGGCGCGGACGGTCTCGTTCGGTACAACATTGCCCGGAACTTATCGTTCCGTCGAGATGATGAAAGTCCTAATTGCGCCGATCGGCGATGAAATATGCCGCTTCCACGAGAAGTGTGGCCGCGCTGCCAAAGCCGGCAAGGGCCGCTTCCGCCTCGCTGACCAACCGCGCCAGTTCCGCCCGCGCCCCCTCGATGCCCAGCTTTCCGACCAATGTGGCCTTGCCGGCGGCGGCGTCCTTGCCCACGGCCTTCCCCACCAGCCCCGCTTCGCCCTCGACATCGAGCAGGTCGTCGGCGATCTGGAAGGCACGGCCGACGGCGCGGGCGTAGCGGTCCAGGCTGGCGCGCTCAGCGGGGCTCGCCCGCCCGAGCAGGGCGCCGGCCTCGCAGGCTTGGCGCAGCAGGGCACCGGTCTTCATCGCCTGCAACTCGATGATGGAATCGGCCGGCAGGTCGAGCGGAACGCCGTGCGCCGCGCCTTCCGCGAACCGGCCCTCGGCGGCGAGGTCGAGCATCTGCCCGCCGATCATGCCGGCCACTCCCGCCGCGCGGGCCAGGCTGGCGATGAGGGCGAGACGCACCGCCGGATCAGTCTCAGTCGCGTCATCCGCGAGGATCTCGAAGGCGAGGGTCAACAACCCGTCGCCCGCCAGAATCGCGGTGGCCTCGTCATAGGCGCGGTGAACGGTCGGCCGGCCGCGCCGCATATCGTCATTGTCCATGGCGGGCAGGTCGTCATGCACCAGCGAATAGCAGTGGATGCACTCCAGCGCCGCCGCTGCCGGCATCGCCGCATGCGAGGGGACACCGAACAGCGCGGCCGATTCGATCACCAGGAACGGGCGCAGCCTTTTACCGCCGGCCAGCGTCGCGTGCCGCATCGCCGCCGACAGACGCGCGCCCGGCGCTCCGCTGCGGGCGATGGCGCCGTCGATATAGGCCGCGACGGAATCGGCGGTGGCGGCGAGCGCAACGGCGAGGGCAGGGCGGTTTTCGGCAGCGGACATCGGACCGAGGGATCGTTCAAGAGGGTAATGCGTTGCGTGCCCGAGGCGGGCGGTGGGGTCAAGCGAGGCGATTGCCGCAGTCCCTCCCGGTCGACCGGCGGAAGCGGGGCGGCTACAGTGCCCGCGGCGGGGAGAACGCATGGGTCGGGTGTGGAGCTGGGTCTGGAAGATCGCACTCGTGGTGGTGGCGACCCCGCTCGTGCTTGGTCTTCTCTATAATATGGTCCCCGCGCCCTCCACGCTGATGCTCGGCCGCTGGGCCACCGGTCAGAGGGTGGAACGGGTGTGGCTACCCCTCGACGACATTTCGCCCACGCTCATCCGTTCCGTGCTGGCCTCGGAGGATGCGCGCTTCTGCTCCCATTCCGGCATCGACATGGTGGAACTGCAGGGGGTGATCGACGAATCGGACGGGCTCAACGCGCCGCGCGGGGCCTCCACCATCACCATGCAGCTCGCCAAGAACCTGTTCCTGTGGAACGGCCGCAGCGTCATCCGCAAGGGGCTGGAACTGCCGCTGGCCCTGTATCTCAATGCGGTGATGACCAAGCATCGCCAGCTGGAAATCTACCTCAACATCGCCGAATGGGGGCCGGATGGCGAGTTCGGCGTCGAGGCGGGCGCGCAACGGGCCTTCGGTCGCTCCGCCCGCGATCTCTCGGCGCGGCAGGCGGCGCTGCTCGCGGTCATGCTGCCCAATCCGCATAACCGCAACGCCGGCAAGCCGGGACGGGGGCTGAACCGGCTGGCGGGAAACCTGCAGGCGCGCATTCCGCGCGAGGGGCCGGAGCTGACCTCCTGCCTGTGAGACGCACCGCGCGGTAAGCGTGCGACAGAATTGCGTCAGCCCCTTTCGCTCGCGCCCATGAGTCTGTATAAGCCGCCACTCGAATTACGCACCATCCGGCGCGGCCCTTCCGACTGGGCGTGAGCCAGGCCGGGACAGGAGAAGACCATGGCAGTTCCGAAGAAGAAAACCAGCCCGTCGCGTCGCGGCATGCGCCGTTCCGCCGATGCCCTCGCCAAGCCGACCTATATCGAGGACAAGGATTCGGGCGAGCTGCGCCGTCCGCACCACCTGGACCTGAAGACCGGCATGTACAAGGGCCGTCAGGTGCTGAAGGTGAAGGCCGAGGCCTGATCGCCCCGGACCCGTGCCGATCTGTCTGAAGCCGGCCCTCGGGCCGGCTTTCGCGTGTCCGGCCGGCATTCGCCCCGCGTGGCGGTAACGATCCAGAAGCGTTGGTGCCGTATCCTTGTAGGGTCGCCACTGCTATCGTGCCGCCCGCACCCGTAAAGGTGTGATCGTCGGGCGCGTCGAACGGAGAGCCTGTTGTGTCGCGTAAGTCTAGTCGTGGATCGCGCAGTGGCTTCGCTTGGATCGTGGCGCTGGCGCTGGCGCTGATCGCGCCTGTTCTGGCCGGATGTGCCGGGCGCCCGGGGCCGGACGCGCTCTCCGTCATCACCGACGAGGATGTCAGCATCGGCACCCACACGCTGCTGGTGGCGTCGGCCCGTGCGCGCGACCCGCGGCCCGGCGTGTTCTACAATGGCGAACGCACCCCGGAACTGAGCTTCGCCAAGGTTCAGGTCAGCGTTCCGCCCACCCACAAGCCCGGCATGGTGGAAGCGCCGACACAGTCGCCGCCCAATCCCGCCACCGACATGGTGGTGCGCGAGGCGGTCTATCGCGAGACGCCGAAGCAATTCACCGCCGATCTCAAGAGCGAACTGGCGAAATACCCGGCCGGCAAGCGGCAGGCGGTGATCTTCGTCCATGGCTACAACACGCTGTTCTCCGAGGCGCTGTACCGGCTCACCCAGATGGCCGAGGATTCCAAGGCCACGGGCGTCCCGGTGCTGTTCACCTGGGCCTCGCGCGGCGAAATCGCCGATTATGTCTACGATAACAACAGTGCCACTGCGGCCCGCGACCGGCTGGAAGAGACGATCCGTCTCGTCTTCGACAGCGGCGCCGATCAGGTGAGCATCGTCGCGCATTCCATGGGCAATTGGGTGACGGTCGAGGCGCTGCGGCAGATCCAGATCTCCGGCAAGCGCCTGCCGGTGGAGAAGATCGGCAACATTGTGCTGGCCGCGCCTGATATCGACGTGGACGTGTTCAAGAGCCAGCTCAAGCGCTTCGGCAAGCCGCCCAAGCCCTTCATCGTCATCGTGTCGAGCGACGACAAGGCGCTGGCCTTCTCCAATTTCATCGCCGGCGACAAGCCCCGTCTCGGCGCCTACACCCAGGACACCGAACTGGTCGAACTGGGCGCCGTCGTCGTCGACATGTCCAAGGTGAAGTCGGTGGATGGATTCAATCACGCGAAATTCGCCCAGCTGGCGGAGATGGCGCCGGAACTGCGTGGAATGATCACGCGCGCCGCGCATGGCGAAGCGACGCCCCCGTCCAATGTCGAGGTGGCCGGCATCCGCTTCGTCGGGCTGGACCGTGTCCGCGCGGCGCAGGTGACCTCGGGGCTGCCCGTGGTTCAGGTGCCGGCGAATGGGGCGGTCACCGGCGATGCCGCAGTCGTTACGGCCAATTCCGTGGCGCAGCCCTGACCCCAGAGGCGCTGGCGCCGTATCTCGGCCCGCCACTGCCGGCCGGGCGCCAGACCTCGCGCGTGACGTGAGGCGGCGCCGGGCCGGCCGAGAGCCGGCTCGGCCGTTTCCCCGGTGGATCAGTCCTTCTTGCCGCCGTCGCCGAGCTTGTCGAGCCGCTTCTGCATATCTGCCACCTGGCGGCGCAGCTCGTCGAAATCGCCCGCCTGCGGAGCGGCAGGCGCTGCGGGCGCAGTGGGCGCCTCGTCGCGCCCGTTGGGCAAGAACATCTTGAAGGTGCGGTCAAACATTTCCATGTTGCGCCGCACCTGTTCTTCCAGCATGCCGAACCCGCCTATACCTCCCATGCCGCCAATGCCCAGCGTCTTGGTGAAGTGTTCCCGCAGGTTGTTCTGTTCCTTGCTGAAATTCTCGATCGACATGTCGAGATAGCGCGGCACCAGCATCTGCATGCTGTCGCCATAAAAGCGGATGATCTGGCGAAGGAAATTGATCGGCAGCAGGTTCTGGCCTTTGCCTTCCTGCTCGAAGATGATCTGGGTCAGTACGGAGTGAGTGATGTCATCGGAAGTCTTGGCGTCGTAGACGACGAAGTCTTCGCCGTTCTTGACCATCTGCGCGAGGTCTTCGAGCGTTACATAGGTGCTCGTGCCGGTATTGTAGAGGCGGCGGTTCGCGTATTTCTTGATGGTGACGGGTTCGGTGGATTTTGCCATTGTGATCCAGTCGCCTTGATCGTTTCCCATTGAAAACTCTAGGACGTTTCCCGCCGCCCGGCTACTGGAATTGTGGCGCCCCGCCGGCGCGCGCGAAGGTAGGGTGCAGCGCACGCCTGACCTGACGTCAAGAATATCCGCCTGCCATTGACATGGATCACAGGTGGCCACCACGATGCTGTCACACCTAAATAACAAGGTGAGGCGCCGGCTGGGAGGCCGAGCCCGCATCCAGGAACGGTACCGGAGGACGTCATTCATGAAAGACGGCATCGTCATTGTCGGCGCCGCGCGCACGGCGGTCGGCGCGTTCAACGGGGCGCTCTCGTCGCTGCCCGCCCATGAGCTGGGCAAGATCGCCATCGCGGCCGCACTGGAGCGTGCCGGCGTCGCACCGGGCGAGGTGAGCGAGACCATAATGGGCCAGATCCTCACCGCTGGTGCGGGCCAGAACCCGGCGCGCCAGGCGTCGGTGGCGGCTGGCATCCCGGTGGAAAGCCCGGCCTGGGGCGTCAATCAGCTCTGCGGCTCGGGTTTGCGCGCCGTCGCCCTCGGCTATCAGGCGATCCTCAATGGCGACAGCGACATCGTTGTCGCCGGCGGCCAGGAATCGATGAGCCAGGCGCCGCACTGCGCGCATCTGCGCAACGGCACCAAGATGGGCAGCCTTGAGATGGTGGACACCATGATCAAGGACGGCCTGTGGGACGCCTTCAACGGCTATCACATGGGCACGACAGCCGAGAACGTCGCCCGCCAGTGGCAGATCACCCGCGATGAGCAGGACAGCTTCGCCGTCCGTTCGCAGAACAAGGCTGAGGCGGCGCAGAAGGCGGGCCGGTTCAAGGACGAAATCGTCCCGGTGACCATTGCCTCGCGCAAGGGCGATATCGTCGTTGCCGATGACGAATACCCGCGTCACGGCGCTACCATCGAGGCGATGACCAAGCTGCGCCCCGCCTTCTCCAAGGACGGTACGGTCACCGCCGGCAACGCCTCCGGTATCAATGACGGCGCCGCCGCCGTGGTGCTGATGTCCGCCTCCCGGGCAGCCAGCGCGGGCAAGAAGCCGCTGGCGCGCATCGTCTCCTGGGCGCAGGCCGGCGTCGATCCCGCCATCATGGGTTCGGGCCCCATTCCCGCCTCCCGCCGCGCGCTGGAAAAGGCCGGCTGGAGCGCCGCCGATCTTGACCTGATCGAGGCCAATGAGGCTTTCGCGGCGCAGGCCTGCGCGGTGAACAAGGACCTGGGCTGGGATACCGACAAGGTGAACGTCAATGGCGGCGCCATCGCCATCGGCCACCCGATCGGCGCCTCGGGCGCCCGCATCCTCACCACGCTGCTCTACGAGATGGAGAAGCGCGACGCCAAGAAGGCGCTGGCCACGCTCTGCATCGGCGGCGGCATGGGCATCGCCATGTGCCTTCAGCGCGACTAGGCGGGAAGCGCGGCCGGTGTCGGCCGTGACCGAAGCCTGAACCGGCGGCAGGGCGGACGCACCGCCTTGCCGTCGACACAGATCGACAAACAGAAGTCGCAAGTTCCCTTGGAAAAGGGACGCCAGAGGGGGGAGACATGGCGCGAGTTGCATTGGTCACGGGTGGGACGCGCGGCATCGGCGCGGCTATCGGCAAGGCCCTCAAGGCGGCGGGCTATACGGTAGCGGCCAATTATGCCGGCAATGACGCGGCGGCGGCGGCCTTCTCAGCGGAAACCGGCATTGCGACCTTCAAATGGGACGTGTCGGACTTCGAAGCCTGCAAGGCGGGCATTGCCGAGGTGACGGAGAAGCTCGGCCCGGTCGAGGTGCTGGTGAACAATGCCGGCATCACCCGCGACGGCATGCTGCACAAGATGACGCCGGAGAACTGGCACGCGGTGCTCAACACCAATCTGACCTCGGTGTTCAATATGTGCCGCAACGTGATCGAGGAGATGCGCGAGCGCGGTTTCGGCCGCATCGTCAACATCTCCTCCATCAACGGCCAGAAGGGCCAGATGGGCCAGACCAACTATTCCGCCGCCAAGGCTGGCGAGATCGGCTTCACCAAGGCGCTGGCGCAGGAAGTCGCGCGCAAGGGCATCACCGTGAACGCCATCTGCCCCGGCTATATCGCAACCGAGATGGTGCTGGCGGTGCCGAAGGACGTGCTGGAGAAGAACATTCTGCCGCAGATTCCCGTCGGCCGGCTCGGTCAGGCGGAGGAAATCGCCCGCTGCGTGGTGTTCCTGGCCGCCGACGAGGCCGGCTTCATCACTGGCTCGACCCTCTCCGCTAATGGCGGCCAGCTGCTCAGTTGAGGCCGAGGCCGCCCGCTGCGAAGGCGGGCGGCGTGTGATGCCCCTTAGCGGGTCTCGGTCTTGAGCACCTTGCCGGTCGCCGGATCGATGTCGATCTCGATCTTGCGCTGGGAAGTGTTCATCCCTTCCACTTCCCACTTGCCGTCATCCAGTTCGATCTTGGTGACGTGCGCCACGCCACTGGCGCGGGCGATGCGCAGGGCCTCCTCGATACCGGTGGCCGGAGCCGGCGTCTGGGCAAAGGCCGGCACGGCGAAGAGCGCGGCAAGGGTGAGGGCCGGGACGAGGGCACGAGCTAAGATCATCAGGGGAACTCCTCCGAACAAGGGTGACGTGTGGGTAATCGGCTCTCGCGCCGCAGGTTCCCGTGCGCGGCGCGATTCCCGGTGGGCGGCAGGCCGAAAACGGCCCTTGGCGTGTGCGGCCGCACCGGTCATAAGGAGCACCCGCACAGGTGTTTCCATGCCCTCTTCCGCTTCCACTCCCGCCCGCTCCCTGTCCCGCCGGACGGCCACACTGATCGGCTTCAGCGCCATTCTCTTGTGGTCGACGCTCGCGCTGACGACCTCCTCCACGGGCGCGGTGCCGCCTTTCCTGCTCACCGCTCTCACCTTCGCCATTGGCGGGGCGGTGGGGCTGGTTACGGCGGTGGCGCGCGGCGTCGGGCTCGGCGTGCTGCGCCAGCCCTGGCCGGTGTGGCTGCACGGCGTGGGTGGCCTGTTCGGCTATCATTTCTTCTATTTCTCGGCGCTGAAGCTGGCCCCGCCGGCCGAGGCCGGCCTCATCGCCTATCTCTGGCCGCTGCTCATCGTGCTGATGTCCGCCTTCCTACCGGGGGAGGGGCTGCGGCCGGCGCATATTATCGGCGCGCTCATGGGGCTCGCCGGCACCGTGGTGCTGCTCGGCGCCCGGGCGGGCGGCTTCGGCTTCGCGCCGGAATATGTGCCGGGCTATCTCGCTGCCGCGCTGTGCGCGGTGATCTGGTCGGTCTATTCGGTCGCCTCGCGCCGCTTCGCCAGCGTGCCGACCGAAGTGGTGGCCGGTTTCTGCCTCGCCACCGCCGCGCTCTCGGCGCTCTGCCATGTGCTGTTCGAGCCATCCGTGTGGCCGGCGGGGGCAGGGGAGTGGCTGGCGGTGGCGGCGCTCGGCATCGGCCCGGTCGGCATCGCCTTCTATACCTGGGACATCGGCATGAAGCGCGGCGACATACGTCTGCTCGGCGTCATGTCCTATGCGGCGCCGGTGCTCTCCACCCTGCTACTGGTGCTGGCGGGCTTTGCCGCGCTGAGCTGGTCTCTGGGGCTCGCCTGCGCGCTCATCGTTGGCGGCGCGGCGGTGGCGACGCTGCCGGCGCGGCGCTGATCCCGTTTCAGCCCGGCGACCAGCCGGGCGCCGCCAGTTCGAAGCCGGCGAAATGGAAGCCGGGCGCCACGGTGCAGCCGACCAGCGTCCAGTCCCCGAGGCTGCGAGCGGATTGCCAGGCCGCGCGTGGGACGATGCGCTGCGGCTCCTCGCCCGCGTCGAGGCCCGGGCCGAGCCGATGCGGCACCACTGGCCCGGCATCGCCCGGCGCAATGGAGAGTTCCAGCGCCGCGCCGGCATGCCAGTGCCACACCTCCACCGCATCCACCCGGTGCCAGTGCGAGACTTCCCCTGCCGCCAGCAGAAAATAGATGGCGGTGGAGGCCGAGCGCCCGTCCGGCGTCAGGTGGGGATCGCGGAAGGTTTCACGGTAATGCCCGCCCTCCGGATGGGGGACGAGGCCGAGATGGGCGACGATGTCGGCGGCGGAAAGCCCGTTCGGCCGCATCACTCAGCCCCGGAAGCTGTTCTTCAGGCTGCGCAGCTCGGTGAACACCGCCCCCGGCTCGGCGCCGGGCAGGCCGATGCGGGCGGCGAGTTCGGGATCGTCTGCGCGCATGAAAGGATTGGTCGCCTTCTCCGCGCCGATGCTGGTCGGCAGGGTCGGCATGCTGGCGGCGCGTTGCGCCTCGATTTCCTTGAGCCGCGCGGCGATGGCGGCGTTGTCTGGGTCGACGCTCAACGCGAAACGGGCATTGGAAAGGGTGTATTCGTGCCCGCAATAGACCGCGATGTCGTCCGGCAAGGTGCGCAGCCGGGCGAGCGATTCCCACAATACCGGCGGATCGCATTCGAAGGGACGGCCGCAGCCCATGACGAACAACGTGTCGCCGGCGAACAGCAGGCGCTCCTCCTCGAACAGGAAGACGATGTGCCCCTTGGTATGGCCCGGCGTCTCCATCACCCGTCCAACCAGCCCGCCGACGGCGACGGGATCGCCATCGACCACAGCGAAGTCGAGGCCGGGAATGGTGTCGCGCTCGGCGCGCGGGCCGATCACCGTCGCACCGAAGCGCTCTTTCAGCGCCTCGACGCCGGCGATGTGATCGGTGTGGTGGTGGGTGACGAGAATATGGGTGAGCGTCCAGTCCTCGCGTTCCAGCACGGCCAGAACGGGCGCCACCTCCGGCACGTCGATGACGGCGGTGGCCTCGGTCACGGGGTCGCGCAGCAGCACCGCGTAATTGTCGGCGAGGCAGGGGATGAGCCGCAGTTCGGCAGGCATGATGACCTCGAAGATGGGCGCTCGGGGGATGGCGGGGCGCGAGGCCGCCGCCGGCACTCTAGCAGGCGCACATGGCGCGTCAGCGGCATTCCTGGGCGGCGCGGTCGATGGCCGCCGAGATGCCGCTGAGCGAATAGGTGTCGGTGGTGACATTGCCTCGCGCCGAAGTGCTCTTCACCACCACGTCCTTGCCCTTGCGCAGCGCATCCACCAACCGTGCTTCTTCCGCGACGTTCCGCACCCAGGCGCCGGTGCCGCGGGTGTAGAGGTCGAAACTGTTGGTGCCGATGGTCAAGGTGGCGTCGGTGCCTTCCTTCAGCGCAAAGCCCATGACCACGCTGACCTCGCCCTTTACATTCTCGGCGGTGCGGGTGGAGATGAAGAAATAGGCGGGATCGCGCTTCAGCCCCGCCGGCATGCGGGTCTTGGGCTGGGAGAGCGCGTAGCAGATCTTGCCGCTGCCGCTGGTGTCGAGATAGACCCCCCAATCCCCGGACTGGGTGACGAGCTTTGGCGCACCCTGGGCACTAGCGCCGCCGATGCCGATCAATGCCATCGCCAGGCCGGCGAGTGCGGCGCGCACGGTGCGTCGTGCCATGGTCTGCATCCTCCGTATCCTAAAGGCCGCCAGCGGCGGCTCCGCGTGATTCTCCGTCTCAGCGGCTCAGGGATATCCGCGCCGTTGGCGGCTGTGAACCCTTGGAACCCCGATCGGACGGCTTTGCTGATCAATTGGCGAAAGGGCGGCGGCGAATTGATGGCAGAAGCGGCGCTCGCGGCAAAGATCGGCGCCGGTCGCGGCGCGCCCTCAACGGGCGCGCAGCCGCGCCAGCGCGCTCTTGGCCGCCGCGCGGTGATCGGCGCCGATATGGCTGGCGAGCAGATTGAGCGCCGTCGCCAGCACCGCCGCGTCGTCGGTGAAGCCGAGGCCGACAAACACATCCGGCACCGCATCGGTGGGTAGCAGGAAATAGGCGAGCGCGCCGAACAGCAGCGCCCGCACCCGCGTCGGCGTCTGAGTGTCCAGCGCGCAGTAATAGGCGGCGGCCGCGTCCTCGGCGAAGGGAATGCGCGCGAGCGCCCCCGCCAGCTTCGGCCAGAAGCCGGCGCGCACCCGAGCCTCGTCCGCCGCGCTGGCGCCGGCAAGTCCCTCGCCCTCTGTGCCGAGGGGATCGGCATCGAGAAAGTCGGCGTCAAGGGCAGGGTCGGATCTCTGGATCATCGTGTTCTCCGGGCGACCAAGGGCAGGCCGGTCACCAAAACATGGTTGCCGGCTTTGCCGTTCGCAACGGGCGTGCCCTCACATCAGCGGATAGGCGGCTTCCACGCGATAGGGCCCGCCCCCGACCGAATCGCGCGAGGAATAGAGCACGAAGCGCGAGACCTCGAAGGTGCTGCTGCGGAAATAGCCGCGCAAGGCGAGATAGTCCGCTACTTGCCGGGGCGCGGCGTCGCGTAGCCGGGCGAGGGTGACATGCGGGCGGAAATTGCGCCCTTCCGGCGGCAGGCCGATGCGCTTCATCGCCCGCTCATGCTCGGCCTGAAGCTCGTTCAGCGCCGGGTTGGCCTGCACGCCGGCGAAGATCGAGTGCGGCTTGTGATTGCCGAACTGGTCGACGCCCGACAAAGTGAGATCGAAGCCGAAGCGTTCGATCTCATCCAGCGCGGCAGCGGCGTCGCGGGCGACCACATGGTCGACATCGCCGATGAAGCGCAGCGTGACGTGGTAATATTCCGGGCTGATCCAGCGGGCGCCGGGAAGACCGCCGCGCAGCATGGACAGATGTTCGGCGATGTCGGCCGGAATTTCGAGGGCGGTGAAGAGCCGCGGCATGACCCCCTCCTGGTGGTTTCGGCAGGGAACCCGCCAGCTATTGAGACGGATTCGTAACCCGAGGAAAAGCTAAAATTGCGACAGGCAAAACACGGGCCGGCGGAGTCTCCCGGTCGCGGCTGACGTGGGCGCCCGGAGCCGATATGGTGAGGCATGATGAGCGAATCGACCGACGACGCCGACCTTTTCACCGCGGCTGACGAGGCGCCGAAGTCTCTCAGCTTCGCCAGCATTCAGTCGCTCTACCGTTACCCCGTGAAAGGGCTGACGCCAGAGCGTCTCGATCTGGTCGAGCTTGAGGCGGGCCGGTACTTTCCCGGCGACCGGCTTTACGCCATCGAGAACGGCCCCTCCGGCTTCATCCCGGAAGCGCCGGCCTTCCAGCCCAAGATCAAGTTCCTGATGCTCATGCGCAATGAGCGGCTCGCGGCGCTTGAGGCGCGCTATGACGACGCGGCGGCGGAACTGGTCATCCGCCTCGACGGCGACGAGGTGGCGCGCGGCCGGCTCGACACGGCGGAAGGGCGCGAGGCGATCGAGGCGTTCTTCCAGCGCTATTCGCGCTACGAGTTGCGCGGCGCGCCGCGCGTGCTGGCGGCACCGCCGGCCTTTCGCTTCGTCGACACTACCGAGGGCTATGTGTCGCTGATCAATCTGGCGAGCTGCCGGGCGCTGGGCGAGATCATCGGCCGGCCGGTGGATCCGCTGCGCTTCCGCGGCAATCTCTATCTCGACGGCATGGAGCCGTGGGAGGAGTTCGACCTTGTCGGCCACACCATCGAGGTCGGCAGCCAGGTGCGGCTCAAGATCACGCAGCGTATTTTCCGCTGTGCGGCCACCAATGTCGACCCGGCGACGGCCAAGCGCGACATGGATGTGCCGGGGACGCTGATGCGGACCTTCGGCCATACGGATTGCGGCATCTTCGCGGAGATCGAGCAGGGTGGGCTCATCGCCGAGGGCGATTCCGTCCGCATCACCGTCTGAACGTCCCGGGGCCGCAAAAGCGGGCTCCCGCAACGAAAAAGGCCCGGCACGCGCCGGGCCTTTTCATTTGGGTCAACTCACTCCGCCACTTCCGCCGGGGCGGTATCGGTGCCTTCGCCCTCACCCTCCGCATCGGCGCGGCGATAACGGCGGCGGCGTGTGCGCGGCGCACGGGCCTCGCCATCCTCGGCCGGTGCTTCCTCGGGCGCTGGCACGGCGGCCGCCTTGGCGGCACGGCTGCGGCCGGGCGCCTTCGGGGCCGGTGCCGCAGGAGCGGCCGCTTCTGCGGGCGCAGGCTCGGCCGCCGGCTGAGACGCGGGCACGGCGGCCGGGATCGCGGCTTCGGGGGCCTTGGTCTCCGTTGCTTCCGCCGGCGCCTCGTTCCGGCGCGGGGCGGCCGGGGTCACCGGGGCGGCGCCGCCACTCTGGGTGATGAAGGCCGGCAGGCCGATCTCGGCTTCCACATCCGGTCCAAGGCGCGGCTGCGGCTGCTGGGCGGGATCGCGATAGCCGCCCTCGCCACCCTCGCGGGGCGCGCGGTTGTCGCGGTAGGGACGGTTGTCGCGCGACCAGCGGCCCTCGCGGCCCTCATTGCGCTCCGGACGGTCGCCCCGGTCACGATCTTGCCCGCGCTCGGCGTGGCGGTCCTGGTTCCGATCCTGGCCGCGGTCCTGATTGCGATCCTGGTTCCGGTCCTGATAGCGGTCGGTACCGCGCTCGCGATTGTCGCGGCGATTGTCGCGGTCACGTGGGAAATCGCGCTGGCCGTCCCGCGGGCCGCTGTCGCGGTGCCCGTTCTCGCGGTAGCCGTTCTCGCGCGGCGCCTGCGGCTCCCGAACCTGATACGCCTGCGGCGCCTCCGCACCGCCCTCGTCCATCTCGTCGTCGAAATCGTCGTCGTCGTTGCGCTGATAGGGCTGACCCTGCACCCCGAACTGCGCCTGAGCGGCGGCGATGATGCGGTAATAGTGCTCGGCGTGCTGCAGATAGTTCTCGGCGGCCACGTGATCGCCGGAGGCCTGCGCGTCGCGGGCGAGCTGCTGGTACTTCTCGACGACATGCTGGGCCGTGCCGCGCACCTTCACGTCCGGGCCGTTCGACTCATAAACGCGGGTAAGCGGATTCTGGCTGCGCCGATTGCCGTTGTTGCGGCCGCGCGTACGCTTCTGCTGATTGTTATTTCGCATCGAGCTGGTCTCTGGTGCCCCACAAAGCCGGACGGCAGTGCCGTTCGGTGCCACACGGGCGGGTCAATCACACGGTGTCCGCTGTGCCGTTGTTCGGCCTCAACCATTGTCACGGCACGGCGGCAAATCTCGCCGTCAGCCGGGGAAAAGCTGCCGCAGCCCGGGACCCCAGCGGGGCTCCAGTCACGCCGCAGGTCGACCTCGACCATCGGGCTTCTTCCATGGGAGCGCATCTCGACGATGCTTCGTCGCCGGCCACGCCGACGACGCTCCGTCCGAACCGCATTTCTCCGGCCCGGACCCGGCGCGCGCACGGATGCGCTGCGGCCGACCCCATGTTTCATCGCGTAACCGAAGCCACGCCGATAAACTCTTGGAGCGTTCGCCCCTTAATGAAACAGGTCGCATTCAGGCTTTTCACAAAGCGCTGAACGCCACTGCCAGCGACGAGCACAGCTACCCGAACGAATGAGCGGCCGGCGTTCCAATCACCAAAAGGCAGTTGATGTCTCAGGACGATTCCTGCGATAGACACTAATCGGTTCGGTATCGTGTTCCAAGCCCTTTTTTGTGGCGCTTCATGCGCGATCAAGCCTTTCGGGCGATCATCGCGCGGGCGATTCCGGCGAGATCGGCGCGCGCCGGGTCCTCGACGCCGAGGCCGGCGGCGGTCAGCAGCCCTGCCACCTGCCGCTCCTGCCCGATGCCCAGTTCCAGCACCGCGTAGCCGCCCGCAACCAGTAGGCGGGGCAGCGCGAGCGCGAGGGCGCGGTAGGCATCGAGCCCCTGCGGCCCTCCGTCGAGCGCGAGAAGCGGGTCGTGCGTCCGAACCTCCCGTTGCAGCGCCGGAATATCGGTGCCGGGAATGTATGGCGGATTGGAGACCACGAGATCGAAGCCGCCGATGAGCGCCTCGCCCCAGTGCCCCACCAGCACCGCCGCGCGCGTGGCAAATCCAAGCGCCGCAAGGTTTGCGCGCGCCTGCCGGGCGGCGCCCGGCGCGAGGTCGACGCCCACGCCGAAAGCGGCGGGATACTCGCTCAGAAGCGCCGCGAGCAGGGCGCCGCTGCCGGTGCCAAGATCGAGCAGGCGGAGCGGGGCGGAGCGGTCGGGAAACAGCGACAGCGCTGCCTCCACCAGCGTTTCCGTCTCCGGGCGCGGTACCAGCGTTTCGGGGCTGAGGGCGAAGTCGAGGCTCCAGAACTCACGCCGACCGGTCAGCCGGGCCAGCGGTTCGCCCTGGGCACGGCGTTCCGCGAGAGCGCGAAGGCGGGTCGCATCGTCTTCCGCCACTTCCTGTTCGCCCCGTGTCACGAGGTCGAGATCGGTGAGGCCGAGGCAGCCCCGCAGCAGGGCGCGGGCCTCGCGCTCGGGCGCCTCCATCCCGCTTTCGGTAAAGGCTGCGGCAAAGGCGCGCAGAAGGGCGGTGCGCGTGGTCACCGCTCGCCCCAGCCGGCGCTTTCGGCTTCCGCCAGCAACGCGGCCTGATATTCCGTCGTCAGCGCATCGACCAGCTCGCCCAGGGCGTCGCCGGCGAGGATTTCCGGCAGCTTGTGGAGGGTGAGGCCGATGCGGTGATCGGTGACGCGACCCTGCGGGAAATTATAGGTGCGGATACGCTCGGAGCGGTCTCCGGAGCCGACCTGCACCTTGCGCTCGCTGGCGCGGGCGCTGTCGCGCTTCTCGCGCTCGGCTTCGTAGATCTTCGCCCGCAGCATGCCCATGGCGCGCGCCTTGTTCTTGTGCTGCGAGCGTTCATCCTGCACCGCGACGACGGTGCCGGTGGGAATGTGGGTGATGCGCACCGCGCTTTCGGTCTTGTTGACGTGCTGGCCGCCGGCACCGGAGGCGCGGAACACGTCGATGCGCAGGTCGGATTCGTTGATTTCGATATCGACATCCTCCACCTCCGGCAGCACCGCGACGGTGGCGGCGGAGGTGTGGATGCGGCCCGAGGCCTCGGTGTCCGGTACGCGCTGCACGCGGTGGACGCCCGATTCGAACTTCAGCCTGGCATAGGCGCCGGAGCCGTGCAGGCCGGCGACGATTTCCTTGAAGCCGCCGGCCGTACCCTCGGTCATCGACAGCACCTCGACCGACCAGCCATTGAGGCCGGCGAAGCGCTCATACATGCGAAAAAGGTCGCCGGCGAACAGCGCCGCCTCATCGCCGCCGGTCCCGGCGCGCACTTCGAGGATGACGCCGCGCTCGTCCATCGCGTCCTTGGGCAGCAGAGCGAGCCGCACCGCGTGGGAGAGGGTCTCGACCTCCTCCTCCAGCGTCTCCGCCTCTTCCTGCGCCATTGCCGCCATCTCGCGATCGCCCGCCGCCTCAGTGGCAAGGCTACGCGCCTCGGTAAGCTGACGCTCGGCGCGGCGCAGTGCCTTCACGCTCTCGACCAGCGGCGAGAGGTCGGCGAATTCGCGCGAGAGGCGCACATAGGTCTCCGCCTCCGGGCTGGCGGAGAGGGCGTGCTCGATCTCGGCATGGCGCGCGAGGAGCTGGTCGAGGCGGGCATCGGGCAGGGCGGTCACGCGGCGGCACTCACAGCGGCAGGCCGGCCTTCTCGGCGAAGGCGGCGAGCTGCGGGCGCAGCGACGCCACCTCGCCGCGCGTGCCGAGCAGCGGTTCGACAAAAGCGGAAGCGGCGGGCAGGTCGAGTTCGAGCAGCATCGCCTTCACAGGGCCATAGGAGGCCGGGGAAACGGACAGTTTGCGGTAGCCGATGGCGGCAAGGGCCAGCGCTTCCAGCGGGCGCGAGGCCAATTCGCCGCAAAGCGTGACCGGCTTGCCGTATTCCGCCGCCTTGTCGATGATCAGCTTGAGCGCCCGCAATGCGGAGGGTGCAAGCGGGTCGAAGCGGTCGGCGACGCGGGCATTGCCGCGATCGGCGGCATAGAGGAACTGCACGAGGTCGTTGGAGCCGACCGAGGCGAAGTCCACCCGGCTGAACAGCTGGTCGAGCTGGAACAGCAGCGCAGGCACTTCCAGCATCACCCCGACCAGCACCCGCTCGGGCAGGCCGTGGCCGTGCCGGCGCAGATGGGTGAGCTCGCGCTCGACGATGTGGTGGGCGCGGTCATATTCCTCCACCGCCGACACCATGGGGAAGATGAGACGCAGCTCGCGCCCGGTGGCGGCGCGCAGCAGGGCGCGGATCTGGCTGCGCAGCAGGCCGGGCCGGTCGAGGCCGAGGCGGATCGCCCGCCAACCCAGCGCCGGGTTTTCTTCCTCGATCGCCCGCATATAGGGCAGCACCTTGTCGCCGCCGATGTCGAGGGTGCGGAACACCACGGGCCGTTCTCCCGCCGCGTCCAGCACCGAGCGGTAGAGCTTCAGCTGCTCATTGGTGCGCGGGAAGGCAGAGGCGATCATGAACTGCAGTTCGGTGCGGAACAGGCCGATGCCGGTGGCGCCGGTCTCCGCGATATGTGGCAGGTCGACCAGCAGGCCGGCATTGAGGTGCAGCTCAATCGGCGTGCCGTCCTTGGTGACGGTCGGCACGTCGCGCAGGGCGGCGTAGCGCTCCAGCCGCTTGGCGCGGAACCGCACCTTGTCGACATAGGCGTTCTCGACATCGGCGGGCGGGCGGATATGCACCTCGCCCGAGACGCCGTCGACGATCACCGCGTCGCCGGCATCGACCTGGCCGACGACGTTTTCCATATGGCCGACGGCGGCGATGCCGAGCGCCCGCGCCACGATGGTGAGGTGGCTGGTCGCCGCGCCTTCTTCCAGCACCAGGCCGCGAATGCGCGTGCGGTCATAGTCGAGCAGCGCCGCCGGGCTCATATTGCGGGCGACGATGACGGCATTGTCCGGCAGCTTGCTGTGCTCGGAACCCGCCGCGCGGCCGGTGAGCTGGCGCAGCAGCCGATTGGCGAGATCGTCGAGATCGTGCATCCGCTCGCGCAGATAGGGGTCGGTCATGCGCAGCATGCGGGCGCGGGTGTCGGACTGCACGCGCTCCACCGCGCCCTCGGCGGTGAGGCCGGTCATCACCGCCTCGCGCATGCGGCCGATCCAGCCGCGATCATGGGCGAACATGCGGTAGGCTTCGAGAATTTCGCGGTGCTCGCCGACGCGGGCGACGCCCTCATCCTCCAGCATGATGTCGATGGAGGCGCGCAGCGTCTCGACCGCGCCGTCGAGCCGCTTCAATTCGCCGGGCAGGTCGTCGGCGATGACCTTGGTGACCTCGATGCGCGGCTCGTGCAGCACCACATGGCCGAGGCCGATGCCTTCCGAAAGCGCGAGTCCCTTGAGGTGGAGCGGACGACGCGCCGCCGGCTCGGCGCCGGGCAGCGCCATGGCGGTGAGCTCGCCCGAGGCGATGATCTCGGCCAGCACCATGGCCGTGGTCTGCAGCGCCTCAATCTCCTCCTCGGTATAGGAGCGGTGGGCGCGGTTCTGCACCACCAGCACGCCGAGCGTGTTGCCGGCGCGCAGGATGGGTACGCCGAGGAAGGAGTGGTAGATTTCTTCGCCCGTTTCCGGACGGTAGGAGAAGGCCGGGTGCGCCTGGGCGTTGGAGAGGCTGATCGGCTCGGCCTCGCGCGCCACCGTGCCAACGAGGCCCTCGTCGATCCGCATCACCGTGAGATGCACGGCGGTGCGGTTGAGGCCTTCGGTGGCGTAGAGTTCGAGCGTGCCGTCGACGCGCAGCACATAGACCGAGCACACCTCGGCCACCATGTTGGCCGCGATCAGTACCACGATCTTGTCGAGGCGGTCCTGCGCGCTCACCGGCTCCGCCATGACCTCGCGGAGACGCCTCAAAAGCACGCGCGGGCCGCCGAGCGCGCCACGCATTGGCCGTCCTCGGTTTCCGGGAGCCGCTATCCCGGAGCGTCACTCAACACGGCGCGACTCGCGCCGCGCCGTTGCCTGACTTCAGGCGTCTAGCCCGTATACCGAATGCAGCGTTCGCACGGCAAGCTCGGTATAGGCGGCGTCGATCAGCACCGAGATCTTGATCTCGGAGGTGGAGATGGCGCGGATGTTGATTCCGCGCTCGGAAAGCGCCTTGAAGGCCCGTGCCGCGACGCCCGCATGGCTACGCATGCCGATGCCGATGATCGAGACCTTCACCACGTCGGTGGCGCCCTCGATGCTCTGGAAGCCGATCTGGTCGCGCACCACGGCAAGGGCCGCCTTGGCGCGTTCGAAATCGGTGCTCGGCACGGTGAAGGTGATGTCGGTGAAGCCCTCGGCCGAGATATTCTGGACGATCATGTCGACATTGATGTTCGCTTCCGCGAGCGGCACGAACACATTGGCCGCGATGCCGGGCTGGTCCGGCACATGGCGAATGCTGACCTGGGCTTCGTCCCGGGCGAAGGCGATGCCGGTGACGACTTCACTCTCCACGATTTCCTCCTCGTCGCAAATCAGGGTGCCGGGCGGGTCGCCGGCGGTCTTGAGTTCCGGAGCGTCCGGATCGGTGAAGCTGGAACGCACGAAGGTGCGCACCTTGTGTACCATGGCGAGCTCGACCGAGCGCACCTGAAGCACCTTGGCGCCGAGCGACGCCATTTCCAGCATTTCCTCGAAGGCCACCTTCTCCAGCCGCCGCGCCTTCGGCACAATGCGCGGATCGGTGGTGTAGACGCCGTCGACATCTGTGTAGATATCGCAGCGGTCGGCCTTGATGCCGGCCGCGACCGCCACAGCGCTGGTGTCCGAGCCGCCGCGCCCGAGTGTGGTGAGGCGCCCGGTCGGCAGGTGGATGCCCTGGAAGCCGGCGATGACAGCGACTTCGCCCTGGGCGAAGCGGTTGATGATCTCCTCGCCGTTCACGTCGAGGATGCGGGCGGCGCCATGGGCGTCGTCGGTCGAGATGGGCAGTTGCCAGCCGAGCCAGGAGCGGGCCGGAATGCCCATGTCCTGCAGCACGATGGCCAGCAGGCCAGAGGTCACCTGTTCGCCCGAGGCGACGATGGCGTCATATTCGCGCGCGTCGTGCAGCACGGCGGCCTCGCGGCACCAGGCGACCAGCTCATTGGTCTTGCCGGACATGGCCGAGACGACGACGGCGACCTGATGGCCGGCCTCCACTTCCCGTTTGACGTGCCGCGCAACGATGCGAATGCGCTCAATGTTGGCGACCGAGGTGCCGCCGAACTTCATCACCAGACGTGCCATGCGGGAAACCGTACCGTGTTCTTCTGTGGGGCCGGGCGGGAGAATGTGAGCTCCCGGCCCAAAAGGCGCGTATACATATCCACCTCGCGCCGCGCCCGCAACGGCGCCGCGCGAGCTTGGAATCCCTCTCGGCACCGCCGGGCGAAGATGAGGCGTCGATGACCGCAACCGCCACCACCGTCGATCCCCGTGAAGTCGAGCGCTTCGCCGCGCTCGCCGCCGAATGGTGGAATCCGCGCGGCAAGATGCGGGTTCTGCACAAGTTCAACCCGGTGCGGCTCGCCTATCTGCGCGAGACGCTCACCGCTCATTTCGGCCGCGATCCCCGTGCCATCCGCCCGCTGGAAGGGCTGCGCCTGCTCGATATCGGCTGCGGTGGCGGCCTGCTGAGCGAGCCGCTGGCGCGCATGGGCGCGGATGTCACCGGCATCGATCCCGCCGAGCGCAATGTGCGGATCGCCGCGCTGCATGCGGAGGAAAGCGGCGTTCCCGTCGATTACCGCGCCACCACGGCCGAGGCGCTGGCCGATGACGGCGAGCGATTCGACGTTGTCATGGCGATGGAGGTGGTGGAGCATGTCGCCGATGTCGACCTGTTCCTCGCCCGCGCCGCTGAAATGGTGAAGCCGGGCGGTCTCCTGGTCGCGGCGACGCTGAACCGGACCAAGCGCGCCTTCGCCCTCGCCATTGTCGGCGCCGAATATGTGCTCGGCTGGCTGCCGCGCGGCACCCATGACTGGCAGCGCTTCGTCACGCCGGAGGAACTGCAGGCGGCGCTGGAAGCGGGCGGCCTGCGGGTGATCGAGCGCGAGGGCGTTGTGTTCAACCCGCTGGCGGATGAGTGGCGGCGCTCGGGCGATCTTTCCGTCAACTACATGATGGTGGCCGAGCGCCCCGCCGCGTCCTAGGGCTGGCAGCGGCTCGGGCGACCGCGGCCTGAGCAAAATCCGCGTTTGATCCGGCGCAACGCCCTTCCGTTGCCGTTTCGCCACACTACATGAGGACCGACGGATTGCCGCAACGGGGTCCGTTACGGCGGCCGGGATACGGGCGCCGTCGTCCCGAGTGACCGTTCGCGCCTCTGGAGGGCGGACGGGGGGCCAGGAGGCAACGCGAAATGAACTTCGAAATCTATACCGAGCGCGCGCGCGGATTCGTCCAGTCCGCCCAGTCGCTTGCCCTGCGTGAGGGCAACCAGCAATTCACCCCCGAGCACCTGCTGAAAGTGCTGCTCGACGATCCGGAGGGCCTGTGCGCCGGGCTGATCACCCGCACCGGTGGCGATCCCCGCATCGTGCTCGCCGACACTGAAGCGGCGCTGAACAAGCTGCCCAAGGTGCAGGGCTCCGGCGCGGGGCAGGTCTATCTCGCGCCCGCCATGGCGCGCGTCTTCGAGGCTGCCGAGCAGGCGGCGAAGAAGGCCGGCGACGGCTACGTCACCGTCGAGCGGCTGCTGCTCGCCCTCGCGCTTGAGAAGGACAGCGAGGCGGGCAAGATCCTCGCCAAGGCCGGCGCCACGCCGCAGAAGATCAACACCGCCATCGAAGCGCTGCGCAAGGGCCGCACGGCTGACAGCGCCACGGCGGAGAACGCCTATGACGCGCTGAAGAAATATGCCCGCGACCTCACCGAGGCGGCGCGCGAAGGCAAGCTCGATCCGGTGATCGGCCGCGATGAGGAAATCCGTCGCACCATCCAGGTTCTGTCCCGCCGCACCAAGAACAACCCGGTGCTGATCGGCGAGCCCGGCGTCGGCAAGACGGCGATCGTCGAGGGGCTCGCCCTGCGCATCGTCGATGGCGACGTGCCGGAGAGCCTGAAGGACAAGCAGCTGCTGGCGCTCGACATGGGCTCGCTGATCGCCGGCGCGAAATATCGCGGCGAGTTCGAGGAGCGGCTGAAGAGCGTGCTCTCCGAGGTCGAGGCGGCCGAAGGCGGCATCATCCTGTTCATCGACGAGATGCACACGCTGGTCGGCGCCGGCAAGACCGACGGCGCGATGGACGCGTCGAACCTGCTGAAGCCGGCGCTGGCGCGCGGCGAGCTGCACTGCGTCGGCGCCACCACGCTCGACGAATACCGCAAGCATGTGGAGAAGGACGCGGCGCTGGCCCGTCGCTTCCAGCCCGTCTTCGTCTCCGAGCCGACGGTGGAGGACACGGTGTCCATCCTGCGCGGCATCAAGGAGAAGTACGAGCTGCACCACGGCGTGCGCATCACCGATTCCGCCCTGGTGGCGGCGGCGACGCTGTCCAACCGCTACATCACCGACCGTTTCCTGCCCGACAAGGCGATCGACCTCGTCGACGAGGCGGCCTCGCGCCTGCGCATGCAGGTCGATTCCAAGCCCGAGGAGCTGGACAATATCGACCGCGAGATCGTGCGCCTGCGCATCGAGCAGGAGGCGCTGAAGAAGGAGAGCGACGCCGCTTCCAAGGACCGGCTGAAGAAGCTGGAGAAGGAGCTCGCCAATCTGGAGGAGCAATCCGCCTCCATCACCTCGCGCTGGAAGGCGGAGAAGGAGAAGCTCGGCGACGCGCAGAAGATCAAGAGCGATCTTGAGAAGGCCCGTGCCGACCTCGCCATCGCCCAACGCTCGGGCGAGTACCAGAAGGCGGGCGAGCTGGCCTATGGCACGATCCCGGCGCTGGAGAAGAAGCTCGCCGCCATCGAAGCCAAGGATACCGCTGCCGAGGTGAAGGCCGGCGCGATGGTGGAAGAGGCGGTGACGCCCGACCACATCGCCGGCGTCGTCTCGCGCTGGACCGGCGTTCCCGTCGACAAGATGCTGGAGGGCGAGAAGGAGAAGCTGCTGCGCATGGAGGACATGCTCTCCAAGCGCGTGGTCGGACAGAAGGAGGCGGTGGAAGCCGTCTCCACCGCGGTGCGGCGCGCCCGCGCCGGGCTGCAGGACCCGCACCGGCCGATCGGCTCCTTCATCTTCCTCGGCCCCACTGGCGTGGGCAAGACCGAGCTGACCAAGGCGCTGGCGTCGTTCCTGTTCGACGACGACACCGCGCTCGTGCGCCTCGACATGTCGGAATACATGGAGAAGCACTCGGTCGCCCGGCTCATCGGCGCGCCTCCCGGCTATGTCGGCTATGAGGAAGGCGGCGCGCTCACCGAGGCGGTGCGGCGCCGGCCCTATCAGGTCGTGCTGTTCGACGAGATCGAGAAGGCGCATCCGGACGTGTTCAACGTCCTCCTGCAGGTGCTCGACGACGGGCGGCTGACGGACGGACAGGGCCGCACGGTCGACTTCCGCAACACGCTGATCATCATGACCTCGAATCTCGGGGCCGAATATCTGGTGAACCAGCCCGACGGACAGGACAGCGAGGCGGTGCGTGAGGAGGTTATGGGCGTGGTGCGCGCGCATTTCCGCCCGGAATTCCTCAACCGTGTCGACGAGATCGTCCTGTTCCACCGGCTGCGCCGGGAGCAGATGGGCGCCATCGTCGATATCCAGGCCAAGCGGCTGGAGAAGCTGTTGGAAGAGCGCAAGATCGCGCTGGAGATCACCCCCGAGGCGCGGGACTTCCTCGCCGACAAGGGCTATGATCCGGCCTATGGCGCGCGCCCGCTCAAGCGCGTCATGCAGAAGCTACTGCAGGACCCGCTGGCCGGCCGCATCCTTGCCGGCACGGTGAAGGATGGCGATGTCGTCCGGGTCGAGCGCGGGGCGAATGAGCTTCTGTTCGACACCCGCCCGCGCAATGTGGACGAAGCGGCCTGACGGCCTCCACACGCCCCACCATCCTGTAAAAGACCGAAGGGCCCTCTCGCGGGGCCCTTCGTGCAGGGGCGGAGGAATGCAATGCCGATACCGATGGAGCTGCAGCACGCATCCGACGATTTCGAGCGCTTCCTTGCCGATGCCCGCGACGGATCGGGCCTCGCCACTCGCAACCAGACCTACACCATGGTCGAGGGCGTGCTGCGCACCTTCCGCCGCCGGCTGGCGGTGCAGCAGGCGCTCGACTTCGCCGATGCGCTGCCGCCCATCCTGCGTGCCATCTTCGTCTCCCGTTGGGATGTCTCGGAGCCGGTGCTGCCCTTCGCCGACCGGGCGACGCTGACACGGGAGGCGCAGGGGTTGCGCCAACACCACAATTTCGCGCCCGACAATTGTCTGGCCGACGTCGCCTGCGCGCTGCGCCGTCATGTCGACGCCGTGGCCTTCGACCGGGTGCTGGCGACGCTGCCGGAAGGCGCGGCGGACTATTGGCGCGCCTGACCGATCCCGCCGATCAAGCAAAAGGGCGCCGCGCGGCGCCCTTTTTCATCAGATGGCAGCAGCAGGACCGGGGGCTCAACCCCGTCCCAAGAGCGCGTCGAGCTCGGGACGGAAGGAGCCGGAGATTTCCGGATTGTCCAGCGCATAGGCGACATTGGCCATCAGGAAGCCGAGCTTCGAGCCGCAATCATAGATCGCGCCGTCAAAGGTGACGCTGTAGAAATCCTGTGTCTGGGCCAGCTTCAACATAGAATCGGTGAGCTGGATCTCGTTGCCGGCGCCGCGCTCTTGGGTGGCGAGCAGGTCGAAGATTTCCGGCTGCAGTATATAGCGGCCTGAAATGGCGAGGTTGGAGGGAGCGTCGTGCTTCTTCGGCTTTTCGACCATGCGGGCGATCTTGTGGACGCCGTCGGCCATCTCCTCGCCGAGGCCGACAATGCCGTATTGGTCGGTCTGCTCGGGCGGCACCTCATAGACCGCGATGTGGTTGCCGCCGCCGGTGCGCTTGTAGGCTTCCGCCATCTGGCCGAGGCAGCCCTTGCCGTTGGTCGGCTTGTGCAGCATGTCCGGCAGCAGCAGCGCGAAGGGCTCGTTGCCGATGATGTCGCGGGCGCACCATACCGCATGGCCGAGGCCGAGCGGCAATTGCTGCCGGGTGAAGCTGGTGGCGCCAGGACCCATGGTCTCCTCGCGCAGCAGTTCCAGCATTTTCAGCTTGCCGCGCTCCTGCAGCGTGTCTTCCAGCTCGTACTGGCGGTCGAAATGGTCTTCGATCACGCCCTTGTTGCGGCCGGTGACGAAGACGATGTGCTCGATGCCGGCGGCGCGCGCCTCGTCCACCACATGCTGCACGACGGGACGATCCACCACGGTGAGCATTTCCTTCGGCACCGCCTTGGTGGCGGGAAGAAAGCGCGTGCCGAGGCCGGCGACGGGGAGGATCGCTTTGCGAATAGGTTTTACCATCGGGGGAATATGCCGCTCTTGATGACGCAGGTTCAGGCAGACGGGCGAACTCGTAGCGCAATGAACTTAACGCTTCGCTCCTGTTAATGCACCGGCGGGTTAACGCGGAGGTGGCGGAATGGGTTCCAGGGGCAGTCACTTCCGCGAAACAAGGGGATGCCGCAACGGAAAGTGACGCCGCGTTAACATCACCGAAACCATGCGGCTGGCCTAATCATCGCCGGTTTCCGCGTTAGGGTAGCGTCATGGTTCATCGCACGGCCTCCGACCGGGGGTATGCCGGCCGCGCGGCTGGCGTCGCCATCATCTGTCTCGGGCTTGCCGCTTGCGCCGGTACCGACGACATCACCGGCGCCCTCTCCGCGCCGCCGGCCGCCTATGCCAATGCGGCGCCGGCCCGCCCGTCACCCGTGCGTCCGCAGGCGCGGGCGGAGGCGGCTGCCGCCGCGCCTGCCGCCACCGCCAGCCATCCCGACATGACCCCGGCCGCACTGGCGCGCGACGAGGCGAATTTCACCCGCTGCATTGCCGCACTGGAACCGAAGGCGCGCGCCGCCGGTGTCTCCGCCGCCGGCTTTCGCCGCTACACGGCGGGGCTGAAGCCCGATATGGGCATCATGGAGAAGCTGCAGACCCAGCCGGAATTCAGCCGGACCGCCGGTGATTATGTCGAAATGCTCGTCTCCGAGACCCGCATCCGCAAGGGCCGGGAGGCGATGGCGCAGAACGCGGCCGTGTTCGCCGAAGTCGAGCGCCGCTATGGCGTCGACCGCTATGTCGTCGCCGCCATCTGGGGCATTGAGACCAATTACGGCAGCGCGCGCGGCTCCTATCCCGTGATCCAGGCGACCGGCACGCTCGCCTGCGTCGGCCGCCGCAAGGCCTATTTCCGCGACGAATTCGTCGCTGCCCTGCGCATCGTCGATCGCGGCGACATCCCTGAGAGCCATCTGCGCGGCTCCTGGGCCGGCGCTTTCGGGCTCACCCAGTTCATGCCCACCGCCTTCCAGCGCGACGCGGTGGACTTCGACGGCGACGGGCATCGCAACGTGGTCGATTCCGTCGCCGACGCCATGGGCTCCACCGCCAAGAAGCTCAAGCGCGGCGGCTGGCAGGCGGGCCGCAGCTGGGGTTATGAGGTCGTGCTGCCGCGCCGCTTCGACTATCTGCTGGCCGACAAGAACATCCGCAAGCCGATGCGGGAATGGGCGGCGCTTGGCATTCACCGCCCCGACGGGCGGGCGATGCCGCCGGGCGACGAGATGGCCTATCTGCTACTGCCCGCCGGCGCCAAGGGCCCGGCCTTCCTGATGACCGACAATTTCAAGGCGATCCTCAGCTATAATCCGGCGGATGCTTATGCGCTCGCCATCGGGCATCTGGCCGACCGTCTGCGCGGCGGCGGCCCCTTCGTCCAGCCGTGGCCGGAACAGCGCGCCCTTTCGCGCAATGAGCGTTCGGAGCTTCAGCAGCGCCTCGCCTCGCGCGGCTACAATGTCGGCACGCCCGATGGCGCGATCGGCGCGCAGACGCGGGCGGCGGTGCGCGATTATCAGGTCGCGGTCGGCCTGCCGCCGGACGGAATGGCCAGCGGCGAGGTGCTCGACAGCCTGCGCGGCGGCTCCTGATACCGGAACCGGGCCAGAGGGTCTTGAATCAGCCGCGATAATGGGCCACCCGTTCTGGGTGTCACCATTGGGAAATCGGCGCATGGGCCGCAGGCTCGGCTATCGGATCGGAGCGAAGGCGCTGGCGGCGGCCGGCCTGCTTCTGGCCGGCTGCGCGCTGGCGCAGGCGCAGAGCGACTGGTTCCGCCCGCCGGCCGATGTCGGCCAACCCTCCGCCCGGCCCTCCCAACAGCAGCAGCGCCCCCAGCAACAGCAGCAGCGCCAGCAGGCGCGCCCGCAACAGCAGCAGCGGGCCGCCCCGCCGCAGGCCGCCGCGCCGAGCCGCTCCTGGTCGCCGTTCCAGCCCTTGATCGATCTGTTCGGCGGCCGCGACAACCGGCCCCGGCGCATGCGCCCGATGGAGCCGGAACTGGCGCCGCCGCCGCCCGTGGTGGCGCAGCCTCCGGCCGAGCCGCGCGGCAAGGTCTATGCCTCGTCCAGCGAGGCGCGGGCGGCGTCCGACAAGGTGAAGGAAGTGGTGCTGGTGTTCGGCGACGAGCAGGCCGGCACGCTAGCGCAGGGGCTGGCGGACGCCTTCGCCGCCGACCGCGAGACTGCCGCCGTCGTCGCTCGCGCCGAGGCCGATGCCGGCTTCGCCCCGGGCAGCGGTGTGGACCTCATCGCCGCCGCGCGGCAATTGCCGACCGGCAACGAGCAGGCCAACGTCATTGTGGTGCTGGCCGGCAGCCATGATCTGGAGCCGATCACCGACGCGGCCGGCGTCCGGGCCGAGCTGTTCGACGAGCGCTGGCGCGACCTCTATTCCCGCCGGGTCGAGGATTTCCTGCTGGCGCTGAAGCTGCAGCGCCGCAACGTGGTGGTGGTGGGCCTTCCGCCGGTGGAAGACGCGGTGCGCAATGAGCAGATCGCGCGCTACAACGCCCTTTTGAAGGAAATGGTGGAGCGCAGCGGCTTCATCTTCGTCGATGTCACCGATGGCTTCGTCGACGAGAACGGCAAGTTCATGATGTCCGGCCCGGCGGTGGACGGCCAACGCCGCCGCCTGCGCACCGCGGACGGGGTCGGCTTCACCCGCGCAGGGGCACGCAAGCTGGCCTTCTTCGTCGATCAGAAGCTCGACGATCTGCTCACCGGCAAGGACCTGCCGCCGACGGCGGCCGACCCGGCGGAAACGCGCCCGTCCATCATCATGCTGACGGGCGGCCCGCCGGCTGGCAACGCCCGCAGCCTCGCCGGCGCGCCGGGCGCGCTGTCGGCCAGCGAGATCCGCACCTCGCCCGTGGCGGAAGCCGACGCCACGCCGGAGCCGGCCAGCGCGCTTGTCGAGGGCACGGCGCCGCCGGTCGTGGCCGGCCGCACGGACGATTTCCGCTGGCCGCCGGGCCAGCCGGTAGAGCCGCTAGTTCCCGCCATGCCGCAGGCGCCGCTCACCGCCACGCCCGCGCCCTGAGCCTTCGCTCGGCATGAAAAAGCCGGGCGCGAGGCCCGGCTTTTGCGTTCAGGCATAGGATGGCCTTCAGCGCGGCAGGACGGAGCTGCCCATCAGGAAGGTGTCGATCGACTGAGCCGCCTGACGGCCTTCGCGGATCGCCCACACGACGAGAGACTGGCCGCGCCGCATGTCACCGGCGGCGAACAGCTTCGGCACGCTGGTGGCGTAGTCGAGATCGGTCGCCGCCACATTGCCGCGCTTGTCGAGGGTGAGGCCCTCCTGCTCCAGCATGCCCTCGCGCACCGGATGGACGAAGCCGAGGGCGATGAAGACCAGATCCGCCTTGATCAGGAACTCGGTGCCGGCGATCGGCTGGCGCTTGGCGTCGACGCGGGCGCACTTCACGGAGGTGACATGGCCCTTCTTGCCCTCGATGCCGAGGGTCGCGGCGGCGAATTCGCGCTCGGCGCCTTCGGCCTGCGAGGAGGAGGTGCGGAACTTGGTCGGCCAATAGGGCCACACCGCCAACTTGTCTTCCTTCAGCGGCGGCACCGGGCGGATGTCGAGCTGGTGCACCGACAGCGCGCCCTGGCGGAAGGCGGTGCCGACGCAGTCGGAAGCGGTGTCGCCGCCGCCGATCACCACCACATGCTTGCCGGCGGCGAGAATGGGCTGCTCGCGCGACACATCCTCATGGCCGACGCGGCGATTCTGCTGCACCAGATAGGGCATGGCGTAGTGCACGCCTTCCAGCTCCTGGCCGGGCAAAGCGGGGTTGCGCGGGGCTTCGGCGCCGCCGCACATCAGCACGGCGTCGTGACCTTCCAGCAATTCCTCGAGCGGCGTGGTAACGCCGACATTGACGCCGTAATGGAAGGTCACGCCCTCGCCCTGCATCTGCGCGACGCGGCGGTCGATATAGTGCTTCTCCATCTTGAAGTCGGGGATGCCGTAGCGCAGCAGGCCACCGGCCTTGGGCTCGCGCTCATAGACATGCACCTCATGGCCGGCGCGCGCGAGCTGCTGCGCGGCGGCGAGGCCGGCCGGGCCGGAGCCGACCACGGCGACCTTCTTGCCGGTCTTGTGCGCGGCCGGCTCGGGCTTGATCCAGCCTGCCTTCCACGCCTTGTCGGCGATGGCCTGCTCGACGGTCTTGATGGTGACCGGCACGTCCTCAAGATTCAGCGTGCAGGCCTCCTCGCAGGGGGCGGGGCAGATGCGGCCGGTGAATTCGGGGAAGTTGTTGGTGGAGTGGAGGTTGCGCGCCGCCTCTTCCCAATTGCCGTGATAGACGAGGTCGTTCCAGTCCGGGATCTGGTTGTGCACCGGGCAGCCATTCGGCCCATGGCAGAACGGCACGCCGCAATCCATGCAGCGCGAGGCCTGGTTGGCGACCTCGGCGTCCGGCAGCGGCAGGGTGAACTCGCGGAAATGGCGAATGCGGTCGGACGCAGGCTGATACTTCGCCTCGCGCCGATCGATTTCGAGAAAGCCCGTAACCTTGCCCATTGCGCCCTCTTTCGCGGAGCACCGCCACCTTGGAGGCATTCCACCCCCCGGTGCAGATACATCAAACATGCCAGTTGGAAAATGGCGGCGCGGCACCGTACCGCGCCGCGACCGAGCCGCGGCCCTCCCGAAGGGCCGGTCCCGCCGGAAGCCCCGGCGGGTGCGGGCAGACCTATTCGGCTGCCTGCAGGCCGCGCATTTTCTCCATTTCGCGCAGCGCCCGCTGGTACTCGACGGGCATCACCTTGACGAACTTGCCGCGATAATCGGCCCAGTTGTCGAGGATCGCCTGCGCCCGCGCCGAGCCCGTATAGTGCAGGTGCTTGGCGATCAGCTGATGCAGGCGCTCCTCGTCGTGATGGCCCATATCCGCCATGATGTCGATGCGGCCCTTGAATTCCAGGTCGCCGCCATGGTGGTGCAGCCGCTCCAGCAGGTCCTCTTCCTCTTCCACCGGTTCGAGATCGACCATGGAAAGGTTGCAGCGCTTCTTGAAGGTGCCGTCCTCGTCCAGAACATAGGCGACGCCGCCGGACATGCCAGCCGCGAAGTTGCGCCCGGTCTGGCCGATGACGACGACCACGCCGCCGGTCATGTACTCGCAGCCATGATCGCCCGTGCCTTCGACCACCGCGATGGCGCCCGAATTGCGCACGGCGAAGCGCTCGCCGGCGACGCCGCGGAAATAGACCTCGCCCGAGGTGGCGCCATAGAGCACCGTGTTGCCGACGATGATCGACTGTTCCGGCACGATGGCGCTGTCCGCCGCCGGCATCACCACGATCCGCCCGCCCGAGAGGCCCTTGCCGACATAGTCATTGGCTTCGCCGACCAGCGTCATGGCGACGCCGGTGGCGAGGAAGGCGCCGAAGGCCTGGCCGGCGGTGCCGGTCAGATGGATGTTGATCGTGTCGTCCGGCAGGCCGGCATCGCCATAGCGCTTGGCCACCTCGCCCGAGAGCATGGCGCCGACCGAGCGGTTGATGCTCTTGATTTCGCTATGGATCACCACCTTCTCGCCGCTCTCCAGCGCCGGCATGGCCTGGTGGATCAGCGTGCGGTCGAGCACATGCTGGATCGGGTGGTTCTGCCGCTCGGTGTGGTAGATAGCGACCTCGGGGCCGACCTGCGGCTTGGCGAAGATGCGGCTGAAGTCGAGGCCCTTGGCCTTCCAGTGCTCGATCGCCTCGCGCTGGTCGAGCCAGTCGGAGCGGCCGATCAGTTCGTTGAAGGTCCGCACGCCGAGCGCCGCCATGAACTCACGCACTTCCTCGGCGACGAAGAAGAAGTAGTTGATGACGTGTTCCGGCGTGCCCTTGAAGCGCTTGCGCAGCACCGGGTCCTGGGTGGCGACGCCGACCGGGCAGGTGTTGAGGTGGCACTTGCGCATCATGATGCAGCCGGCCGCGATCAGCGGCGCGGTGGAGAAGGCGAAGTCGTCCGCCCCCAGCATGGCGCCGATCACCACGTCGCGGCCGGTGCGCAGGCCGCCATCGACCTGCAGCGCGATGCGCCCGCGCAGATTGTTCAGCACCAGCGTCTGGTGCGCTTCCGCGAGGCCCATCTCCCAGGGCGAGCCGGCATGCTTGATAGCGGTGAGCGGGGAGGCGCCCGTGCCGCCCTCGAAGCCGGAGACGGTGATGTGGTCGGCCCGCGCCTTGGCGACGCCGGCCGCGACCGTGCCGACGCCCACTTCGGACACCAGCTTGACCGAGATGTCGGCTTCCGGGTTGACGTTCTTCAGGTCATAGATGAGCTGCGCCAGATCCTCGATCGAGTAGATGTCGTGGTGCGGCGGCGGCGAGATGAGGCCGACGCCCGGGGTGGAGTGGCGCACCTTGGCGATGACCGCATCCACCTTGTGGCCGGGCAGCTGGCCACCTTCGCCGGGCTTGGCTCCCTGCGCCATCTTGATCTGGATCATGTCGGCGTTGACGAGATAATCCGCCGTGACGCCGAAGCGGCCCGACGCCACCTGCTTGATCGCCGAGCGCATGGAATCGCCGTTTGGCAGCGGCTTGAAGCGCGTCGCCTCCTCGCCACCCTCGCCGGTATTGGACTTGCCGCCGATGCGATTCATGGCGATGGCGAGCGTGGTGTGCGCCTCGCGCGAGATGGAGCCGAACGACATCGCCCCGGTGACGAAGCGCTTGACGATCTCGGCCACCGGCTCGACCTCGTCGAGCGCGATCGGCGTGCGGCCGAGCTCACCGGCCTCGCGGATGCGGAACAGCGAGCGGATGTTCAGCGTCTTGGCGCCGGCCTCGTTCACCAGCTGGGCGAAGTGGCGGTACTTGTCCTGCGCGTTGCCGCGCACCGCATGCTGCAGCACCGCGACCGTTTCGGGGTCCCAGGCATGTTCCTCGCCGCGCAGGCGGAAGGCGTAGTCGCCGCCGACATCGAGCGAGGTGCGGTAGACCGGCGCGTCGCTGAAGGCGTCGCGGTGGCGCATGGCGGTCTCTTCGGCGATCTCATTGAGGCCGATACCGCCGACCGAGGAGGCGGTGCCGAAGAAATAGCGGTCGACGACCTCCTGGTTGAGGCCGACGGCGTCGAAGATCTGCGCGCCGCAATAGGACTGGTAGGTCGAGATGCCCATCTTGGACATGACCTTGAGCAGCCCCTTGTCGATGGACTTGATGAAGCGCTTGACGATCTCGTCTTCGGACACCTCCTCGGGGATGTCGACGCGCATGTCGATCATCGTCTCGAAGGCGAGATAGGGGTTGATCGCTTCGGCGCCATAGCCGGCGAGACAGGCGAAATGGTGCACCTCGCGCGCTTCACCCGTTTCGACCACGAGGCCGACCGAGGTGCGCAGGCCCTTGCGGATCAGGTGATGGTGCACTGCCGCCGTCGCCAGCAGCGAGGGAATCGGGATGCGGTCCGGCCCGACGAGACGGTCGGACAGGATGATGATGTTGTAGCCACCATGCACCGCCGCCTCGGCGCGCTCGCACAGCCGCTCCACCGCATCGCCCATGCCCGCCGCGCCCTTGTCGGAGGGATAGGTGATGTCGAGCGTGCGGGTGTCGAAGCGCTCCTCCATGAAGCCGATGGAGCGGATCTTCTCCAGGTCTTCATTGGTCAGGATCGGCTGGCGCACTTCCAGCCGCTTGCGGCGGGAATTGCCTTCGAGGTCGAAGATGTTCGGTCGCGGCCCGATGAAAGAGACCAGGCTCATCACCAGTTCCTCGCGGATCGGGTCGATCGGCGGGTTGGTGACCTGGGCGAAGTTCTGCTTGAAATAGGTGAACAGCGACTTCGACTTCTTCGACAGCGGCGAGATCGGCGTATCGGTACCCATGGAGCCGACCGCTTCCTGGCCGGTGGTCGCCATCGGCGCCATCAGCAGCTTGAGGTCTTCCTGGGTGTAGCCGAAGGCCTGCTGGCGATCGAGCAGCGACACGTCGGTGCGCACCTCGCGCGCTTCCACCGAGCGCAGCTCCTCCAGCACCAGCTGGGTGCGCTGCAGCCACTCCTTATAGGGATGCGCCTTGGCGAGCGTGGTCTTCACCTCCTCGTCGGGGACGAGGCGGCCTTCTTCGAGGTCGACCAACAGCATCTTGCCCGGCTGCAGCCGCCACTTGGTGACGATCTCGCTCTCCGGGAAAGTGAGCACGCCCATTTCCGAGGCGAGCACGATCTTGTCGTCCTTGGTTACGAGATAGCGCGCCGGACGCAGGCCGTTGCGGTCCAGCGTGGCGACGATCTGGCGGCCATCGGTGGCGACGATGGCGGCCGGCCCGTCCCACGGCTCCATCATGGCGGCGTGGTATTCGTAGAAGGCGCGGCGTTCCTCGTTCATCAGCGGGTTGCCGGCCCAGGCTTCGGGCACCAGCATCATCGCCGCGTGCGGCAGCTCGTAGCCGCCCTGAATGAGGAATTCGAGCGCGTTGTCGAAGCACGCCGTGTCCGACTGGCCCTCATAGGAGATGGGCCAGAGCTTGGAGATGTCGTTGCCGAACAGCTCGCTGTCGACGGAGGCCTGGCGGGCCGCCATCCAGTTCACATTGCCGCGCAGCGTGTTGATCTCGCCATTATGCGCGACCATCCGGTAGGGATGGGCGAGCGACCAGGCGGGGAAGGTGTTGGTCGAGAAACGCTGATGCACGAGAGCAACCGCGCTCTCGAATTCCGGGTCGTGCAGGTCGGCATAATAGGCGCCGAGCTGGTCGGCGTTGAACATGCCCTTATAGACGATGGTGCGGCAGGACAGCGACACGACATAATAGCCGGCCGTGCGCGGGTCCTTGGCGTCGTAGACGGCGTTGGAGATCACCTTGCGCAGGATGAACAGCCGGCGCTCGAAGTCGTCCTCGCTGGCGATCGCCTCGGCGCGGCCGATGAACACCTGCACATGACGCGGTTCGGTCGGGAGGACAGTGTGGCCGAGCGAGGAATTGTCGGTCGGCACGTCGCGCCAGCCGAGCAGCACCTGGCCCTCTTCCGCCACCACGCGCTCCATGGTGGCGCGGATGATCTCCCGCCCCTCGGCGTCCTGCGGCATGAAGATGTGGCCGACCGCGTAATGGCCGGGCGCGGGCAGGGTGAAGCCCAGCTTCTCCGCCTCTTTGGCGAAGAAACGGTGCGGCAGCTGCACCAGCATGCCGGCGCCATCGCCGGCGCGCGGGTCCGCGCCCACCGCGCCGCGATGTTCAAGGTTGAGCAGGATCTTCAGCCCGTCCTGGACGATCTGGTGCGACTTGCGGCCCTTGATGTCGGCAATGAAGCCGACGCCGCAGGAATCCTTCTCGTTGCGCGGGTCATAGAGCCCCTGCGCCAACGGCAGGCCCGGGTCGATGTGGGAAATGGATTTGGTGGCACGATCCGCCGCGGCCGGACGAACCGGAGCCTCGTGGACAACGTGCGCGGCGGAGCCGCCCCATTCCTCATTCATTCCCGTCACTCCCTCAAGGGTCGCTTTGATGTCCGGCGCCGAAACGGTCTGTTCCCGCGGGGCGCTCTCCCGCAAGGCGTTCCCGCTCGCCGAACTACGCTAGCATCCGCCGTGCCACGCCCTCAGAAGGGCTGGGCCGCGAATTATAGGACAGCATACCTGCCCTATCAACCGCGAAGATGCCAGAATTGATGCCCGCGCACAAGCGGCGCGCGTGCAATCGCCGGCGCGTTTTTTCAATCTTCTTGCGAAGCGCGCGCGCGAAGCGAAACGAACGGTAAGGCGCCTGGCCTCCGCGCGCAACGCCGTTGCGTCTGAAGGTCGCCGTTGCCGCCGGCGTGGTTGCGAGGGCGGGGAGGGGAGGAGACATGGCCAAGGTCTTGCCGATGCCGCATTTTGCGGCTTCGCTGCCCGCTCGCCCTTCCGCTTCGGAGATGTCCATGCCGATGCCCTGCGCGCCGACCGCCCGCTTGCCCCGGCGCCTCGCGGTGGCCGTGCCGGCGCTGGCCGGCCTATGCACCCTCATCAGCCTGCCGGCGCAGGCGCAGATGTATGTCCGGCCCTATGGCGGGGTCTATGTGGAGCGCTATTACGGCCCGCCCCCGGCTTATTACCCGCCGCCCCCGGTCTATTATCCCCCGCCTGCCGCCTATCCACCCCCACCGCCGCTTTATCAGGCGCCGGGTCGCTTTCCCTTCGCCGATGTCGCCCCGATGCTGCGCTCCATGGGCATGAGCGCCATCGGCCGGCCGCGTGTCGACGGCAACACCTATCTCGTCGATGCCACCGCGCGCTCGGGTGCGCGCATGCGCGTGCGTATCGATGCCTATAGCGGCGAGGTGATCGCCATGCACCCGATCGGGCAGGGGCCGGTGGGGGCCGCGCCGGCCGCACCCGCCCGTCAGGCGCTGCCGGCGGTGGCGCCGCTGCCGCCCGCGCGGCCGCCGGAGCTCGCCGCCATCCCGGCGCCGGAGCCTTCGGCCGATGTGCTGCCCGCCGCTGCACCGGATTCGGCGTCGTCCGCCCCGGCGTCGCCGGCTCCGGTGGCCGATGCGGCGCCCCCCGCGTCCCCCTCCGCTGCGGCGGGTGCGAGCGAACCGGCCCCGGGCGCTGCCAGCCCGGTGCGGATCATCCCGGGAACCGCCGTTCCGCCGAGCGCCATGCCCCCGGCAACGGCGTCCACGGCGCCTCCTGCGGCCCCGCCGCCCACCGAACCGGCCAAGGCTGCCGCTGCGACGCCCGCCATTCCCCCGGCCGGCAGCGGCACGGGAACCGGCGTCGGCACCGGCAGCACCGTGCCGGCCGGAACCGCCTCGGTCTATGCGCGCGGCGCTTCGGGCAAGCCGGCGCCGACGGAGGACTGACCTCCTGCCCGCAACGCAAAGGGCGCCCCGGTGGTCCGCCGGGGCGCCCTTTTCGTCAGATGGAGAGCCGGGTCGCCGCTGCGGGGACGGTCCTCACCCGCAGCAGGCCGTCGGCTTCGCTAACGCGGCATAAAGCTCACGCGGCCTGGGCCTCGCGGGCTTTCGCCTCGCTGGTCTTGGCCTCGATCACGCGCGGCGCGCTGGCGCCGGTTGCGATGGGAATGGTGCGGGGCTTCATCGCCTCGGGGATCTCGCGCACCAGTTCCACATGCAGAAGGCCGTTGGCGAGGCTGGCGCCACGCACTTCCACATGGTCGGCGAGCTGGAAGCGGCGCTCGAAAGCGCGGGCGGCGATGCCCTGGTAGAGCACGTCAGCCGGCTTGCCGGCCTCAACCTTGCGATCGCCGCGAATGGACAGGCCATTTTCCTTCACCTCGATGGACAGATCGTCCGCAGTGAAGCCGGCGACGGCGACGGTGATGCGATAGGCGTTCTCGCCGGTGCGCTCGATATTGTAGGGCGGATAGGTGGGGGCGGTGTCGAGGCTGTTCACCTGGTCCAGCAGTGAGAACAGGCGATCAAAGCCGACCGTCGAACGGTGCAGGGGGGTAAGGTCAAACGTACGCATGGCATATCCTCACATTAAGCGACATGCAGAAGGGTTCTCTCAATTGAGCCGAACCCGGTTCACGTACCGCCTTCTGGCCGGTACAACAGCGAAATAGGAAAGGCTTTGCGGCGCGCAAGAGGCTCGCGGCGAAATCGGTTGCGCGCCTGTCGCGGCCCGCGCGCATCGCACATGAACGCGGGATGAACGAGGGGCTCGGGCCCTATTCAGTGCCGGCTGGCTAAGGGATCGAAGGTCGGTAAAGATCCGATCGAGGGGTGTGTGGAGTGAGGACGCGGGCACCGGTGGCGCTGGCCGTCGCCGTGGGACTGCTGGTCGGGACGCTTCCCCCGCTGCTGCCGGGGAGCATGGCCGCGTTCGCCCAGAATTATCGACCGCCGCCCGGGCCCTATACGCCGGGACCGGGCCCCTACGCGCCCTATGACGCGCCGCCGGGCGGCCGGGCGGGCGGGCCGGTCGATGCCGACGCGGCGGTGCGGATGCTGAGCGCGCGCGGCTTTTCCAACATTTCCGTGATCCGCCGGCGCGGGGCCACCATTCTTCTGGAAGCCAACGGCCCGCGCGGCGAGCGCGTGCAGGTGGTGGTGGACGGCGCGTCCGGCGCCATCAGCGGCATGAAGGTGATCGGCTTCGGCGACAAGCGCTACTGAGGCCGCCGCCGCTTGCGCGAGCCTGACGTTGCGGCGCTTTGCGCGCTTTTGCGCCTTTGCCCCGTGCCGGGGCTTCGCTATAAGCCGCTGGGGCAAAAATCAACGCGCGGCGACATGAGCTTTAAACCCGTTCTCTATTCGACCCGGGATAATCCGGTGCCGGAAGGTGCCCTGTGCGGCGCGGTCACCGCCACGGATGGAATCCGGCTGCGTTTCGCCCGCTGGATGCCGCTGGGCGAGGTGTGTCACGGCACGGTCTGCGTCTTTCCCGGCCGCACCGAGAAAATCGAGAAGTATTTCGAAACCGTGCGGGACCTGCTGCGCCGGGGCTTCGCGGTGGCCGCGCTCGACTGGCGCGGGCAGGGCGGTTCACAGCGGCTGCTGTCCAACCCCATGAAGGGCCATATCAAGGACTTCGCGGACTATCAGCTCGACATTGAGGCGCTGCTGCGCGAGGTGGTGCTGCCGGACATGCCGGGGCCCTGTTTCGCCCTTGCCCATTCCATGGGCGCGGCGATCCTGCTCGACCATGCACGCCGGGGTGGCCAGTCGTTCGAGCGCATGTTCCTGGTCGCGCCCATGCTCGACCTCTCGCTGCTCAAGCACGATGTCGCGGCACGGCGCATCGCCCGCACCCTGTCGCGCCTCGGCCTGTCGCGCGCCTATGTGCCGACCCGCAAGGTGCGGCCGCTGCACGAGGTGCATTTCGAGGGCAATCGCCTCACCTCCGACGCCACGCGCTTCGCCCGCAACCTCACCATATCCATGGAGCACCCGCAGCTCGAAGTCGGCCCCCCGACCATCGGCTGGGTGAAGGCCGCCTTCGACCTGATGGAGACACTGGCCGATCCGGCCTCGGCGCGGGCGATCCGCCAGCCGCTGCTGATGGTGGGCGCCGGCGCGGACAAGATCGTCTCCACCCCGAGCATCGAGCATCTCGGCACCCGGCTGATCGCCGGCGCGCATATCATCATTCCCGGCGCGCGGCACGAATTGCTGCAGGAGCGCGACCTGTTCCGCGAGCCGTTGCTCGCCGCCTTCGATGCCTTCATTCCCGGCAGCGCGGCCGCCTGACGTCGTGCTGGGGAGGTTCAGCCGCGGTTGAGCACGCTCAGCGTCTCTTCATGCAGGCGGCGGTCGCCTGAGGCGACGACGCGGCCGCCGGAGAGGTCGGAGCCGCCCTCCCAATTGGTGACGATGCCGCCCGCGCCCTGAACGATGGGGGTGAGCGGCAGAATGTCGAAATCGTTCAGATTGGTCTCGATGACGAGATCGACATGGCCGGCGGCCAGCATGCAATAGGCATAGCAATCGCCGCCATAGCGCGGCAGCCGCACGCGCTTCTCGACTTCCGTGTAGAGGGCGCGGTTGCCTTCCTCCATCAGCAGCGGGCTGGTGGTCATCATGACAGCTTCGCCCAGGGAGGCGCAGGGGCGGACGGTGAGCCGGCGGTCGCCGGCCGGGCCGCGATAGCGCGCCTGCGCGCCGTCGCCGGTGAAGCGCTCGCGGATGAAGGGCTGATGCATCATGCCAAAGACCGGCTCGCCCTGCCGGCACAGGCCGATCAGCGTGCCCCAGGCCGGCATGCCGCTGATGAAGGACTTTGTGCCGTCGATGGGATCGAGTACCCAGACATAATCGGCATCGAGGCCCTCATCGGGGAACTCCTCGCCGCGCACGCCGTGGCTGGGAAAGGTGCGGCGGATCAGCGACCGCATCGCCTGCTCGGCGGCGCGGTCGGCGGCGGTGACAGGATCGAACACCGCGCCGCGACTCTTGTCCTCGACACCCAGAGCGGTGCGGAAGAAGGGCAGTATGGCCTGCCCGGACACGGTGGCGAGTTCGTCGACGAAGCTCTCGAAGTCCACCGCGCCCATCTGGTCCTGCCCCTGCTGCTGCCCCTGCCGGCCCGTTCCGTCCGGCGCCCTCACTTCCTACCGGGCAGCGCAGGGAACGGCAATTGCCCTATGCGTGGCACGGCGCGCGCGGATGCTGCCGCGACTCCTGCGCGAGGTGAGGGGCGCCCCTCGTTTTTGCCCCGCGCCAAGCGCATGGCTGCCATTCCGGCAGGGTCAAGAAATGGGCAATTCCGGCGTTGCGCCGGAGAAGCGAACCTGCCATATTATTGCAGCGCGGTAGAGCGATTGGCGTCGCTTCACCGCCGCCCTCCTTGGGCGTTTCCTCCCTAGACTTGGGCCGCTCCGGCAACGTGAGCGGCCCCTTTCTTTTTTAGCCATCCACCTGAAAATAAACGATATTTTTCGCCGCTTGGCGCGCGCGGCACAGGGCAGCGTGAGCCGGCCGCCCGGGTGGTCGCCGCGTTCAGGACGATGTCGGGCGGCGCTCAAACGCACCGCAGGCCGATATCCGGGCCACGCGCGCTGGATGCGCGATTGTCGTCATTTGAGCGCCTGCGACCAATTGCCAGTTTCGTTTCTTTCGTTTCGCCGTTGTCACCGCGGCGTCGCAGGTCTATGTTTATTGCGTTGCGGCGGCGTGATTGGCGTCACGCTGCCGCCGCCCTCCTTGGGCGTTTCCTCCCTAGACTTGGGCCGCTTGCGCGCTGCGTAAGCGGCCTCTTTCTTTTCGGCGCCGGCGCCGACCCGCTGTGGCCCTGCGCGCGATCTCAGAAGGCCGGTCGCGCGCCATCGTTCCACCTTTAGTGCCGCCAAGGTGCGGGATCGCGGAGCCCTTTCGTGACCGGTACTGATCCGGGGGCGGGGCGGGCTCGGGCCGATGAGCCGTCACCTATTCGCTTTGCCACGCCCCGGCTGCGGGGTGGGGCCTGAACCGGGGCGGGCACGCGAGGAGGCTCACCGGCAAACCGGTTGAAGCGCGGCAGTGATCCCGGCCGCAACGGCATTTCTTGACGGCAGTGGAACCGGAACGCCGGGCGGGGCGGGCCCCGTAAGGGCCATCCTCTTCCGGTCGCATGTCAAGCTGGTCTCGGGTGCTCAATGGGATCGGGCGCCCAGGTCTCCTTCGGTCACGCGCAGCGTGGCGAGGGCTCCGCCAAACGTCCGTCTCGCGGGTCAAAGCCGGGAAGGAGGAGGTGGGAGGTGGGACAGGTCGGCCACCTCGCTAGCTGCCGCGCCCCAGGCGGTAGCCGGAAAGACAGCGCGACGCCCTGATTCCGGTACTGTCATCGCGAGCCGCGCGCTGGGCCTCAAAACGGAAGCGGGCGCTGACGTGCCGCGACCCCCCGGTCGGCTCCGTCAACGCCCGGCAGGGCGCCAAGCGCTCCTGAAAGGTAATTTGATACGGCAGATTGCGGTATTAATGTCACACCGCTCATGCCACCGTATTTGGTATGCCAGAAACTGACGGTGCTTGCCTTGATTATTCCGCAATGCACCTACATCTTGCACTCGCACGCAGCGATTGGCGTCGCTCCGTGCAGCCCTCCTTGGGCGTTTCCTCCCTAGACTTGGGCCGCTTGCGCGCTGCGTAAGCGGCCTCTTTCTTTTGCGCCGGACGAAGACGCCTGCCGTGGCTTCTGCCATCTTGCCGGTCGTCCCGTTGCGGTTCCGTGGTCTCTCTTTGAGAGCCCGTCCGTCCTTTCGGACCGACCTTTCCCCCCGCTTTTTCAGCGGCTTTGACCGAACAATCGGTGGTGGATTTCAGCCCGGAACCGAGCGTGCAGAATTGGTATAGCTCGCATGTCTAAAATGCAAGGCTCTGCGATGAGGTTTTTTGCGTCGCCCCATCAAAAATTTGAAACGTCTCGTCAGTGAATTGAAAAATATGGATTATTCAGCCGCTGTGCGCAGCGGCGCGAGGTCGAGATGCGGTATCTCAGTCAGCGCGAGCGCGACTTCGAGCAGATCGTTCTGGACGATTTCGAAATTTTCGGACGGTTCGTAGGTCGCCTCGCGCATGTAGAGCGCGCGGTTGATCTCGATCTGAACCGCATGCATCCCGGAGGCGGGGTTGCCGTAATGCTCGGTGATGAAGCCGCCGGCATAGGGCTTGTTGCGCACCACGCTGTAGCCGCGCCGGCGCAGTTCAGCCTCGATCGTGTCGGGAATGATGCCGGCGCAGCTCGTGCCGTAGCGGTCGCCGAGCACGATGTCGATGCGCCCGTCCCGCTGGCAGCCGGACGGCATGGAGTGGCAGTCCACGAGAACGGCGACGCCGAAGCTGCGCTGCATCTGCGCCATCAGTTGCCGCAGCGAGCGGTGATAGGGCTTGTAGAGCGATTCGATGCGGGCGATCGCCTCGTCCACCGGAATGCGCCGGCCATAAATCTCCTGCGCTTCGCCGACGATGCGGGCGATGGTGCCGAGCCCGCCGGCGACGCGCATGGAGCGCGTATTGGCATAGGCGGGCAGGCGCCCTTCGAACATGCGGGGGTCGAGCTCATAGGGCTCGCGATTCACGTCGAGATAGCAGCGCGGGAAATGCGCGCGCATGAACCCCATGCCGAATCGTGTCACCTCGGCGAACAGGCGGTCGACGAAGCTGTCCTCCGAGCGGCGCAGAACGGGCAGATCGAGCCGCGACTGGCTGACGAAGGCGCGGGGATAGACGATGCCGCTATGGGGCGAATTGAACAGGAACGGGGCACGAAGCGCGGCCGGCTGGACGATCTCGAAGGCGGGGTCGATCGTCTCGGCAATGACGGCCATCATTCCTCAATCCGGTTCCGGCCCCACCGCGCGCGGGCCTGACCTTCGTCTCTAACATGGCGCATGGCGGGGCGGAATGCAGGCGGGCGCGGGCGCGCCGGTTTTTGCGCACACGTCCGCGCGAGGGAAACGGGCGCACGTTCACGATGTGCTAAGGGGCGCTGGAGTACCCAAGGAGAACGTGTACGCGGCGCGGTGCGCGTGTCGGTTCACCCGATGCCCGCCATGGCCGCCTCAGGACAATCAGGATGCCCGGGATGCTCAAGATCCTGCTCGCCGAAGACGATAATGACATGCGCCGCTTTCTGGTGAAGGCGCTGCAGAATGCCGGCTATGAGGTCGCCGATTTCGACAATGGCCGCTCCGCCTATGACCGGCTGCGCGAGGAGCCGTTCGAATTGCTCCTCACCGACATCGTCATGCCGGAGATGGACGGAATCGAACTCGCCCGCCGCGCCACCGATCTCGACCCGGACATAAAGGTGATGTTCATCACCGGATTCGCCGCCGTCGCGCTCAATGCCGACAGCCAGGCGCCGAAAGATGCGAAGGTGCTTTCCAAGCCCTTCCATCTGCGCGATCTCGTCAACGAAGTCGGCAAGATGCTGGCGGCCTGACGCGCGCGCGACCGGTGGGGAAAGGCGGCGTCATCCACAGCTGCCATTCCCCGCTTGCACCAAGCCGGGCTTCTGGTTATAGGGGAGCCCCGCTCGCAAGAGACCACGGAATGGGCGCGTAGCTCAGCGGGAGAGCACCTCGTTGACATCGAGGGGGTCACAGGTTCAATCCCTGTCGCGCCCACCATTCCTTCCCATCCGACATTGACCGCTGAGAACAGCCCGGACGGGCTGAGGCCGTCGGCTTCGCGTGTCCTGCGGCCGCACGGACGGATTGTGCCTCCCTCACGTCGCTTCTGCTGCCCATCTCCCTCGTCCGCTTGACCGCTACGCCGTGCAACGGCGATCGATCGCGTGCGATTGCCTTGCGTCACGCACGCGAAAATTGCGTCCATTCTGGAGGGAATTCCACCCCATTTTGGAACAGCTTTCCGCCGCCCGCCGCTCACGACAGCTTGTCGCCCCACGCGAGTGGGGAGTACCAAAACACCATGCGCGGAAGCGGTGGGCGCATCGCGGTTGTCGCGGCGCAGATGGCGTGTGTCATCCATCTGTCCGCAAGGCTTCGCATCATCAGGTGAGCGGTTGCTGAACCTATCGGCGCTGCGTGCGGCCGGAGCCTCGGGAGGGGTGAATTCGGCCGAGAGATGGTATTATCGTAAGACATCTCCGATCTCGGGGCTAAGAGGGCATCATGAATCAACTGAATTGGGTGAAGACGCGCAGCGGCTGCGCGGCGCTGGCGATTGCGGTGGCGCTGGCGTGGGGTTCGGCGGGCTTCGGGGGCGCCTTCGCGGCCGATGCGACCGGACCGGGGTCGCTGGACAAGAGTTTCGGGGCCGGCACGGCCGATGGTACGCCGGACGGCGTCGCCAGCACGTCGCTGGGTGACGGGGACGATATCGCCAACGGTATTGCCACGGCGCCGGACGGCAAGGTTGTCGTCGTCGGCAACCGCAACAATGGCAAGAGCAACGACATCGTCGTGCTGCGCTACGCCAAGGACGGCACGCTGGACGCCAGCTTCGGCAAGGCCGAGGACGGCACGCCGGACGGCGTGGTCAACATCTCGCTCGGCGAGGGCGACGACTTTGCTACCGACGTGGCGGTGCAGACCGACGGCAAAATCGTGGTGGCGGGCTATCATCAGGAAGGCGCCAGCACCAACATCGCCGTGCTGCGGCTCAACACCGACGGCACGCTCGACTCCAGCTTCGGCAAGGCCAATGACGGCACGCCGGACGGTGTGGTGAACATCTCGCTGGGCGACGGCAACGACATCGCCAACGCGGTGGGCCTGACCGCCGATGGCAAGGTCGTTATCGCCGGCACCACGGTTGCCAAGGACGGCACGTCCAACATCGTGATTGGCCGCCTGAACACCGACGGCACGGCGGACGCCAAATTCGGCGTCGACGGCAGCGACGGCACCCCGGACGGCTTCACCGCCGTATCGCTCGGCGACGGCAATGATGTCGGTGAAGACCTCGCCGTGGCTCAGGACGGGAAGATCGTCGTCGTCGGCACCCACGGGCCGAAGGGCAACACCAACATCGCCGTGCTGCGCTTCACGGCCGATGGCACGCTCGACCCCTCCTTCGGCAAGGCCAATGACGGCACGCCGGACGGCGTCGCCAGCTTCTCGCTGGGCGACGGTTCGGATGAGGCGAATGCGGTGGCGCTCACCGCCGATGGCAAGATCGTTGTCGCCGGCGACTCCGTCTCTAAGGACGGCAGCACCAACGTCATCCTTGCCCGCCTGAACGCCGACGGCTCGCTCGACGAGGCCTTCGGCGTGTCCGAGGACGGTACGCCCAACGGCTTCGTCGCCACCTCGCTCGGCGCCGGCAACGACTATGCAACCGATGTAACGATGGACAAGAACGGCAATATCATCGTCGCCGGCTATCACCAGAAGGGCAGCAGCACCAACATTGCGGTGCTGCGCTACAACCCCAAGGGCGAGCTGGACGAGGCGTTCGGCACCGCCGATGACGGCACCCCGAACGGCATCGTCAACCTCTCGCTCGGCGACGGCGACGACACGGCGAACGGCGTGGTGATGCAGGGCGATGCGCTGATCGTCGTCGGTGGCGTCACCACCGCCAAGGACGGCAGCAAGAACATTACCGTGGTTCGGCTGATCGGCCAGTAGGACCAGCGGACGCAAGATCGGGCGTCCGGAAAAAGCGCGCCCCGGCCTCCATCGCGGAGCGCCGGGGCGCGGTCGTTTTCTGCCTCGCGCGCGCCGCTCAGCCGACGCTTTCGTCCAGCAGCCCATTCGCCTCGCACCACCAGCGGAAGGCGTTCGCCGCCTCGATCCGGTCTTCCTCGCGATGGGCGCCCTGCAGGCGGCGGATCATCCCTTCATAGTCGCCTTCGGGATGCGGGTTGCGCTCGGCGAAGACCAGCGCCTCGTCGAGCGTGCGGATCACCACCGCCCCTGCCTCGCCTTTGAGCGGCAGGGGTGGGGTGAAGGCGGCGGAGGTGGAAGAAGTGATCGCCATGGTGGTCCCCCGTGGTTTCGCGCAAACAACGGCCCGATACGCAACAGGTTCCCCGCGCGTAGGCGTACGCCCGGCGCGACGAGCACGCTTATTTTGTCAGCCGCGGCCGTCTCTATTGGAAACTATTTTCCGTGCCCCGTGTTGTCAGGCCAGAAGATCGTTTCTTGAGGAGGTCAACATGACGAAGACTCGGATGAGTTCGGTCGGCGTTGCCGCTCTGGTGGCTGCGGGCCTTGTTTTCGCGGCGGTTCCTGCCGGCGCCACGTCCGTCGGTCCCCGCGACACGCCGCGCTTCGGCGACAATTCCGACCGCACCCAGCTGCGCGAGCATGAGCGCGTGCGCAAGCAGCAGGTGCGCCAGACCGAAGGCCAGTCCAAGACGCGCGCCTTCTTCGGCCCGCTCTATGAGGGCAAGAATTCGCCCTGGCAGAAGATGAAGCGCACTTTCGACTGACCGTGCCGATCCCAAACGGACCAAGACTGAGCGCCCCTGTGGCGCTCTTTTTTTGTCAGGAGCAGCCGCTGTTCGCCGGGCGGGGCTCCGGCGCGCCCCAGTCATTGGAGGGCAGGTTGGCATAAGGCTCGGCGAAGTACTGCCGCACCACCTCGAACCGGCTCGGCACCGTATCGCCCGGGCGGTCATAGGTGAGGATCCAGAAGAAATTGTAATTGCTGTCTGGCCAGGTCGTCGGCACGCCGCCCTTGACGCCCTTCACCTGGCCGAGATGCAGCAGCTGGCGCAGCGTCACCTGCTCGCCGGCGAACTCAGCCTCCAGCGCCGCGCTGGCGATGTGGAAATGCTCCCACACCATCACCACCGTCTTGCCGTGCCAGCGCGGATTTTCCAGCAGGTCGCGCGCCACGTCGCGATTGACCACGTTCAGCTTGGCGTTGAAGTAGCGGTTGTTGCGGATCGGGATGTAGCCGATCGGCGGCGCAATGAGCTTCATGTCCCAGGCGCGGGCGATCGGGCGGGCGGTCTCCACCGTGTGCAGGGTCATGGCGAGAATGGCGGCCGGCGGGTCGTTGCGGATCAGGCTCATCGGGCTGGTGGGGCTGAGATATTGCGCTGCCAGCGCCTGCGCCCGCTCCTTGCCGAGGCTGCACAGCGTCAGCGCCGTGTGTTTCTCGCCATGCCGCACGATCACGATCCGGCGGGGCGCTGCCTCGGCCAGCGCGGTGCCGAGAGTGGTAAACAGGGTCAGGCAGGCGAGAGTTCGGAGCAGCGGTCGCATTTTTTCCTCGGGACGCGCAGGTTCAGGAGAGAATGCCGCGCCTTGGCGACGCTGCCAATTCGCAACGGGATGGTTGATAGCCCGCCAAGGCACACGATATCACTGCCACCTCGCCTTACCCGCCGGAGTGACCATGCAGCGCCGTTTCGATTCCTTCGCCTTCGCGCCCCGTTCGCCGGAGGCGTCCGCCGCCGCTCTCGGCTCCCTGCCGCAATGGGACCTGTCGGATCTCTATCCGGCGATGGATTCGCCCGAACTCACGGCCGACCTCGCCGCGGTCGCCGCCGAGTCGGCGGGCTTCGAGGAAGCCTATAAGGGCAAGCTGGCCGAGGTGCTCGACGGCGCGGATGCCGGCGGGCAAATGGCGCTCATCATCGCCCGCTACGAGAAGATCGAGGACCGGCTCGGCCGGCTCTATTCCTATGCCGGCCTCGTCTATTCCGGTGACACCACCGATCCCGTGCGCGCCAAATTCTATGGCGACGTGCAGGAAAAGCTCACCGACGCCTCGACGCATCTGCTGTTCTTCACGCTGGAGCTGAACCGGCTCGACGATGCCAAGATGGAATCGGCGCTCACCGACCCGGCCTTCGCCAAGTACCGGCCCTGGATCGAGGATGTGCGGGCGGAAAAGCCCTATCAGCTGGAAGACCGCATCGAGCACCTGTTCCATGAGAAGGGCGTCACCGGCCGCGGCGCCTGGAACCGGCTGTTCGACGAGACCATCGCCGGGCTGCGCTTCGAGGTCGGCGGCGAGAGCCTGCCGCTGGAGCAGACGCTGAACTTCCTCGCCGAGCCGGAGGAGGAGAAGCGCAAACAGGGTGCGGAGGCGCTGGCCAAGGTGTTCGGCGAGAATCTGCGCCTGTTCACCCTCATCACCAACACGCTGGCCAAGGACAAGGAAATCTCCGACCGCTGGCGCGGCTTCGAGGACATCGCGGATTCCCGCCACCTCGCCAATCGCGTCGAGCGCGAAGTGGTGGACGCGCTGGTGTCCTCCGTCCACGCCGCCTATCCGCGCCTCGCCCACCGCTACTACAAGCTCAAAGCCAAGTGGTTCGGCAAGGAGAAGCTGGAATATTGGGACCGCAACGCGCCGCTGCCGAAGGTGGAGACGCGCCCGATCGGCTGGGACGAAGCGCGCGACACCGTGCTCGGCGCCTATTCCACCTTCTCCCCGCGCATGGCCGACATCGCCCGCGACTTCTTCGACAAGAGCTGGATCGATGCCGGCGTGCGGCCGGGCAAGGCCACCGGCGCCTTCGCACACCCCACCGTGCCCTCCGCCCATCCCTATGTGCTGCTCAACTATATGGGCAAGCCGCGCGACGTGATGACGCTCGCCCATGAACTCGGCCATGGCGTGCACCAGGTGCTGGCGGCACCGAATGGCGCGCTGATGGCACCGACCCCGCTCACCCTGGCGGAGACCGCGTCGGTGTTCGGCGAGATGCTGACCTTCCGCCGGCTTTTGGCGGCGGCGCCGGACGCGCGCGCCCGCAAGGCGATGCTGGCCTCGAAGGTCGAGGATATGATCAACACGGTGGTGCGGCAGATCGCCTTCTACACCTTCGAGCGCCGAATCCACACCGAGCGCAAGAATGGCGAGCTGACCGCCGAGCGTATTTGCGCCATCTGGATGGAAGTCCAGTCGGAAAGCCTTGGCGAGGCCATCCATCTCGGGCCCGGCTATGAGAATTACTGGGTCTATATCGGCCACTTCATCCATTCGCCCTTCTATGTCTACGCCTATGCCTTCGGCGACTGCCTGGTGAACTCGCTTTATGCGGTCTATGAGAACGCCCAGGAGGGCTTCGCCGAGCGCTATCTCGCCATGCTGGCGGCGGGTGGTACCAAGCATCACTCGGAACTGCTCAAGCCCTTCGGCCTCGATGCCCGCGACCCCGCCTTCTGGCAGACCGGCCTCGGCCTCATCGAGCGCATGATCGGCGAACTGGAAGCGATGGAAGAGGCATGAGCCTTGCCCCGGCGCGGCGCCCTCCGCCGCGCCGGTGGCGGTTGACTGCGTTTCCTGGCCCTCACCTGGCGGCGGGAGCGGCGGGACGAGACAATTGCGGGCGGCCACTCACCTACCAGCTTGAGCCCTAGGCCGACCGGGCGGCGATGTAGCGCCGCTCCTGGGTCAGGCCGGCATAGCCATAGGCGTCGCCGCGCGCTTCCACCACATGCACATAGCTTTCCGCATGAAGGGGGCCGAGCATGTCGCTGAAGGCGGCGAAGGTCTCGGCGATGAAGGCCGCCTTCTCGTCCTTGGTGTTGGTCCCCTCGGTCACGCGGATATCGAGCCAGAAGCCGGAGAGGCCGGCTTCGGCGAGGCTGCGCCCCGCACAGAACCAATGCGAGGGGTCGGCGCGCTCCACCAGCACCGCAGTGAGTGCCGGGTCCTTTCCGAGCCGCTGCTGCGCGAGCTGCGACGCGCGGGCGGCGAGGGCGGCCTCCAGCCCGGCGGCGACGGCGGGAGTGGCGTACTTGATCTGGATCATGGGCATGGCGGGTCTCCTTGCAACAGTGTGCGGAGACTCGTAGCGCGCTGAGATACATGATAGAATGCTATTGTTGAATATATCAATGATATCATTTTGTAATGAATGAGCGTCCTCTCGACCTCGAACTTGTCCGCGCCTTTGTCCATGTCGCGGAACTGTCGAGCTTCACTCGGGCGGCGGAAGCGCTGGGCGGCACACAGGCCGGGGTAAGCCTGAAGCTGCGCAAGCTGGAAGCCCGCCTCGGCCGCACCCTGCTGGAGCGCACGCCGCGCCTTGTCCGTCTCACCGCAGATGGGGCGGCGTTTCTGGAGCGGGCGCGCCGCCTGCTGGCTGCCGATCGCGATGCGCGGCTGTGGGAGGTGGCGCCGCCGCGGCGTCTACGACTTGGCATCAGCGATCATGTCACCGGCGACACGCTGCCCGGCCTGTTGCGGCGGCTGGCGGCGGCAAGCCCCGGCCTCGTCTTCGACATCCGCATGGGCTTTTCGCGGCTCCTGCTGGATGCCTTCGACGCCGGCGATCTCGACGCCGTCGTGGTACGGCGCGAGGGCGACCGGCGCGACGGCCAGGTGCTACGGCAGGACTGCTATGGCTGGTTTGCCAGCCCCGGCTGGCACGCCGATGCCGGCCGCCTGCCGCTCGCCTTGCTGGCGGCGCCCTGCGGCGTGCGCGCGGCCGCCATCGCCGCGCTCGATTCGGCCGCGATTGGCTGGCGCGAAGCCTTCACGGGCGGCAGTGTGTCTTCGGTCGGCGCGGCGGTGGCGGCGGGGCTCGCGGTCGCCCCCATGGCGGCCCATCTCGCGCCAGCGGGCAGCATCGAGGTCGGCCCGGCGCTGAATCTGCCCGTTCTGCCGGCCGCGACGGTCATGCTGGTCGCCCGCGCTGGCGACGCGCCGGCGAAAACCGCGCTGCGCGAACTTGCCGCCTTCCTGCGGGCGTGAGCCGGCGGCACCGCCAGAACGAAAAAGGCCGGTCGAGCGACCGGCCTTAAACACTTCGCGGGATGGCGTGGATCAGGAGCGGCGCTTGGGACGCAGGCGCACCACCACGTCGACACGCGCGACCTCATAGCCTTCCGGCGGCTCGGGAATCCGCTCGACCTCGACCGAGGCACTGGGAATGTCGACGAGGTTGTTCTCGCCTTCGAGGAAGAAGTGATGGTGGTCCGACGGGTTGGTGTCGAAATAGGTCTTCGAGCCGTCCACCGCCAGTTCGCGCAGCAGGCCCACCTCGGTGAACTGGTGCAGCGTGTTGTAGACGGTGGCCAGCGACACCGGGAAGCGCGCCTTGATCGCCTCTTCGTGCAGGATTTCCGCCGAGACGTGGCGGTCGCCCTTGGCGAAGAGCAGCCAGCCGAGCGCGAGGCGCTGGCGGGTGGGGCGCAAGCCGACATCGCGCAGCATATGGCGCACATCGTGGAACGGGCAGCCGGTGCGGCCCGCCCCGTCGCGCAGCTTGGCGACCGGCAGCACGGGGCCGTCCTCTTCCACTACCATGCGGGAGAAGGCTACGTTCTGGGGGCGAAAAACTTCGCTCATCTCGTCTTCCGAACCATCGTTACCGCCTTTCCCCCGAAGGGAGAGACAAGGTCGATCCGCAACTCCGGCTCCGCGACACGCTCCCTGGCAAAGCCGGAAGCGGGCGCTGAGCACCTTTTTCAACTGTCATTATATCGGTACGGTGACCGCCGGGGCAATATCGGGCGGAATAATCGTAACAGTTCCAATCTGCGGCGCGTTCGGCGCAGCCGGCGCATGTGCCCGCGCCGGAGGCGACCCTCTGCCACTTTCAGGCGCGGCGGTGCGCAGGTATTGTCATAGGGATGACATTTTCGGCATGGTCGCAGGCGGCCGGCCGGCTTTGAGCGCGCGGGGCGCTGTGATAGGAAGCGCCCTGCGTCAGGTGGCCGGGCCGGAGAGTGTCCGCGCGTGCCGCACAAAACCGGCGGCTGCGGGCCGCTCAAGGTATGGAAACAGCAAGCGTGGGTAATACCGAGACGATGGTCGAGCGGCAGACGAGCTTCACTTACGAGGAACTGCTCGCGTGCGGGCGCGGAGAGCTTTTCGGGCCGGGCAACGCGCAGCTTCCCGCTCCGCCCATGCTGATGTTCGACCGCATCACCGAGATTTCCGAGGATGGCGGCCCCAACGGCAAGGGCCATGTGCGAGCCGAACTCGACATCAATCCTGACCTCTGGTTCTTCGGCTGCCACTTCATCGGCGATCCGGTGATGCCCGGCTGCCTCGGTCTCGATGCGCTGTGGCAGTTGGTCGGCTTCCATCTCGGCTGGCTCGGTTCTCCCGGCCGCGGGCGGGCGCTCGGCGCTGGCGAGATCAAGTTCTCCGGCCAGGTGCTGCCCACGGTGAAGAAGGTCGTGTACGGCATCGACTTCAAGCGCGTGATGCGCTCCAAGCTGGTGCTCGGCATTGCCGATGGCTGGTTGGAAGCCGATGGCGAGGTGATCTATCGCGCGAGCGACCTGAAGGTCGGCCTGTTCCAGTCCTGACCCGTGCGCCCTTGCGGCGCCACTCGGGCGGGGCCATCTCGCCTGTCTCGATCCTCTCGCGTGCTTTGAAGGAAAGGAAGCCTATGCGCCGTGTTGTCGTAACCGGAATGGGCATCGTCTCGTCCATAGGCAACTCCACCCAGGAGGTGCTGGCTTCCCTGCGTGAGGGCAAGAGCGGCATCCGCCGGGCCGACGCCTATGCCGAGCTCGGCTTCCGCAGCCAGGTGCATGGCGCGCCGCAGCTCGATGCCAGCGAGGTGGTCGACCGCCGCGCCATGCGCTTCCACGGCGGCGGCACGGCGTGGAACCATGTCGCCATGGACCAGGCGATCCGCGACGCGGGTCTGGAAGAGCACGAGATTTCCAACGAGCGCACCGGGCTCATCATGGGCTCGGGCGGCTCCTCCACCCGCACCATCGTCGAGGCGGCGGACATCACCCGCAAGAACACCAGCCCGAAGCGCGTCGGCCCCTTCGCCGTGCCGAAGGCGATGGGCTCGACCGCTTCCGCGACGCTCTCCACCTGGTTCAAGATCAAGGGGCTGAGCTATTCGATCTCGGCCGCCTGCGCGACCACCAATATCTGCATCGGCAACGCCGCCGAGATGATCCAGTACGGCAAGCAGGACATCATGTTCGCCGGCGGCTGCGAGGATCTCGACTGGACGCTCTCCTGCCTGTTCGATGCTATGGGCGCCATGTCGTCCGACTATAATGACCGCCCCGCCGTCGCCTCGCGCCCCTATGACAAGAACCGCGACGGCTTTGTCATTTCCGGCGGTGCCGGCGTGCTGGTGCTGGAAGAGCTGGAGCATGCCAAGGCGCGCGGCGCGCGCATCTATGCCGAGATCGTCGGCTATGGCGCCACCTCGGACGGCGCCGACATGGTGGCCCCTTCCGGTGAGGGCGCGGCCCGCGCCATGAATCTGGCTCTCTCCGGCGTGAAGGGGGGCATCGACTATATCAACCCGCACGCCACCTCGACCCCGATCGGCGATCTCAAGGAGATCGAGGCGATCCGCGCCGTGTTCGGCGACAAGGCGCCGCCGATTTCGGCCACCAAGTCGCTCACCGGCCACTCGCAGGGCGCGACCGGCGTGCATGAGGCGATCTACTCCATCCTGATGATGCAGAACGGCTTCATCTCGGCGAGCGCGCATATTGACGAGATCGATCCGGCCTTCGCCGACATGCCGATCGTGCGCGAGCGCGTCGACAATGCACGGCTGGAGCGGGTGCTTTCCAACGGCTTCGGCTTCGGCGGGGCCAATGCGGTGCTGGTGTTCCAGCACCCCGAGGCGTGATCGAGGCGGCGGGGCGGAAGGAACCACAAGCATGAGCCTGACGCAGGGCACTTCCCCTCAGGGCAACCTGATGCAGGGCAAACGCGGCCTTATCATGGGTGTCGCCAACGATCATTCCATCGCCTGGGGCATCGCCCGGACGCTGGCGGCGCAGGGGGCGGAACTCGCCTTCACCTATCAGGGCGAGGCGCTCGGGCGCCGGGTGAAGCCGCTGGCCGAGAGCCTCGGCAGCGATACGCTGCTCGCCTGCGATGTCGAGGACCTGGCCTCGGTCGACGCTGTGTTCGCGGCGCTGAAGGAGAAGTGGGGCAAGCTCGACTTTCTCGTGCACGCCATCGGCTTTTCCGACAAGAACGAGCTGAAGGGCCTCTATGCCGACACCACGCGGGCGAACTTCACCCGCACCATGGTGATTTCCTGCTTCTCCTTCACAGAGCTCGCCAAGCGCGCGGCGCCGCTGATGACGGAAGGCGGCTCGCTCATCACGCTCACCTATGGCGGCTCGACGCGGGTGATGCCGAATTACAATGTGATGGGTGTGGCCAAGGCGGCGCTGGAGGCGAGCGTGCGCTACCTCGCCGCCGATTACGGGCCGCAGGGCGTGCGGGTGAACGCGATTTCCGCCGGGCCGATCCGCACCTTGGCGGGCGCCGGCATCGCCGATGCCCGGCTGATGTTCAACTATCAGAAGCGCCATGCCCCGCTGCGCCGCACCGTTTCCATCGACGAGGTGGGCGGCGCTGCGCTTTATCTGCTGTCCGATCTTTCCACCGGCGTGACCGGCGAGGTCCACTTCGTCGATTCCGGCTACAACATCATCTCGATGCCGCACCCGGACGCGCTGAAGACCATCGAGGATGCCGTCGAGCGTGCGACCGGCGAGGCCGCCGAGTAGGCGCTTATAGCTCCATATGAGACGAGGCCCGGTCCTGCGCCGGGCCTTTGCGTTTCACGCCCGCAGCGCCACGCGGTAGGGGTGGGCGGGATAGACGCCGAGAATGCGCACTTCCTTGGAGAAGAACGACAGTTCCTCCAGCGCCAGCTTAAGATTGGCGTCCTCGGGGTGCCCGTCGACATCGGCATAGAACTGGGTGGCGAAGAACTCACCGTCGAGCTGGTAGGATTCCAGCTTGGTCATGTTCACGCCATTGGTGGCGAAGCCGCCCATCGCCTTGTACAGCGCGGCCGGCACGTTGCGCACGCGGAACACGAAAGTGGTGACGGTCGGTCCGTTATTGGCCGGCGCCCAGTCGCCATCCTTGGCGAGGACGACGAAGCGCGTGGTGTTGTGCGCCTCGTCCTCGATATTCTCGGCGATGATATCCAGCCCGTAGATCTCGGCGGCGAGGCGGGAGGCGATGGCGGCGCGGCTCGGGTCCTGCGCTTCCGCCACCAGCCGGGCCGAGCCGGCGGTGTCGGCGCCGACAATGGCCTTGAGCCCGAGCTTTCGGATGATGTTGCGGCACTGGCCGAGCGCCATCACGTGGCTCTCCGCCGACTTGACCGTCGCCAGCGTGGCGCCGGGAATGGCCATCAGCTGGTGCGAGAGCGGCAGGAAGAACTCGCCGATGATGGTGAGGCCGGAAGTCGGCATCAGGTGGTGAATATCCGCCACCCGCCCGGCGACCGAGTTTTCGATCGGGATCATGCCGAGATCGGCCTCGCCATTCTGCAGCGCGGCGAAAGCGTCCTCGAAGGTGGCGCAGGGCACGGCCTCGTGGGTGGGATAGACTTCGCGGCAGGCGATATGCGAGTTCGCGCCCGGCTCGCCCTGGAAGACGATGGTGCGGCGGGTCGTCATGGCAGCGTCCTTCACGTTGATTCGCGCGCGAGCATGAGGCGCGCCTTTTCGAGATCGTCCGGCGTGTCGACACCGAGCGGCACGGTGTCGACGATGGCAACGTCGATCCGCATGCCGGCTTCCAGCGCGCGCAGTTGCTCCAGCTTCTCGCGGCTCTCCAGCGGCGAGGGCGGCAGCGCGACGAAGCGCTCAAGGGCGCGGCGCCGATAGGCATAGAGGCCGATATGGTGGAACAGCGGCCCCTCGCCATAGGGAGCGGTGGCGCGGGTGAAGTAGAGCGCGCGCAGCCGTGTGGCGCTCAGCGGGCTGCCCACCGCCTTCACGACATTCGGGTTGGTGCGCTCGCCCGCCTCGGTGATCTCGGCGGCCAGCGTGCCGATATCCACAGCCGGGTCATCGAGCAGGTCGAGCGCGGCACGGATGAGCGCGGGGTCGATGGTCGGCAGGTCGCCCTGCACATTGACGATGCGGGCCACCTGGCCTTGCGGGTCGATGCGTCCGAGCGCCTCGAAGATTCGGTCCGAGCCGCTGGCATGGTCGGCGCGAGTCATCGCCACCTCGAAGCCAGCCTTCTCCACGGCGGCGCGCACGCCCTCATCGTCGGTCGCCACCACCACGCGGCCGATCTGCGCCGCGGCGGAACGCCGCGCCACCTCGACGATCATCGGCCGGCCACCGAGATCGGCGAGCGGCTTCCCCGGCAGCCGGGTCGAAGCCATGCGGGCTGGAATAAGAATAACTGTGTCCTGCGAGGACATTCGGGAGCCCCGTCATCGTGCTAGAAGGTGCCGGCGCCCCTCTCAGAGTGGCGAAACGTAGCACCGCAGCGCGCTTATACGGGTTGCACGTCAACCGTCAAAATGATTAGTTCCCGCGCGCCATTGGCGGTCGCAAGCGAGCGCTGATACATTGCGCGCGGGGTATCGGCGGACCAGCCGGATGGTCGCGGTGCCGGGTGAGGGAGCGAATATTTCGATGGACAGCTTCGAGCTGAACAAGGTTGCTGGTGCGGTCCTGGGCGTGCTCACGTTCACGCTCGGTCTGAATGTGTTCGCCGACATTCTGTTCTCCAGCCACGGGCCCGAGAAGGCCGGCTACGAGATCGCCGTGCAGGAGGAAATGACCGGTGAGGCACAGGCCGCGCCGGCCGCGGTTCCGCTTGCGCAGCTGCTCGCCGCCGCCAGCCCGGAGAAGGGCGAGGCCCAGGCCAAGAAGTGCGCCGCCTGCCACAATTTCGTGGAAGGCGCCGGCGCCAAGGTCGGCCCGGATCTCTATGGCATCGTCGGCCGCCCGGTCGGTGGCGTCGAGGGCTTCGCCTATTCCGCGGCGATGAAGGCCCATGGCGGCACCTGGACGTTCCAGGACCTCAGCGACTTCATCAAGAATCCGAAGGCCGATATTCCCGGCACGGCGATGGGCTTTGCCGGCATCGCCAAGGACACGGACCGCGCCGACCTGATCGCCTATCTCAACACGCTCTCGCACAGCCCGCTGCCGCTGCCCTCGCCGGAGGCGACGCCCGCCGCCGCCGAGCCTGCGGCCACCCAGCCGGCGTCCGGCGAGACGGGCGGCAATGTGCCGCCGCCGGCTGGCTCCGCCGCGCCGGCCACCACCGTTCCCGCGCCCGCCGGTCCGGCGCCTGAGGCGACACCGGCTCCGGCCGCTCCGGCTCCGGCCGCTCCGGCCCCGGCCGCTCCGGCCCCGGCTGCTCCCGCACCGGAAGCGGCCCCTGCGCCCGCCGCTCCGGCGGCGCCCGCTCCGGCGGAACCGGCTCCCGCCCAGCCCGCTCCGGCGGCGCCGGCCACGCCCTGAGGCGTGCGCCCCGCGGGGCGCGGCTTTCACGATCACGTCAGGCCGGCGGCGCTTTGCGTCGCCGGCCTTATTCTTTTCCGGACTGGCCTCTTCTTATTCGCCGCCACTGTTCATAATCCGTCGCGAGGGCCGGCTCGGCCCCGCCTTCAGACGTGCCAGAGGGATGAATGCGCATGACCCGTCTCCGCCGCTCCGACCGCCCCGCCGCCCCCGGCTGGCGTCCCCCGGCATGGAGTGGCGCGATGACCCGGTCGCTCGCCGTCGCCCTTCTCGGCATCGGCCTTGTCGGCCCCGCAATGGCGCAGGAGGCGGCTCCCGCCGCTCCCTCCGCATCGACGGCAAGTGCCGGCGAGTGGAAGCATGGCCTCTCGCTGATGGGCGAGCCGAAATACCCGGCCGGCTTCAAGCATTTCGACTATGTGAACCCGGGCGCGCCGAAGACCGGCCTGTTGCGGCAGTCTGTCGACGGCACCTTCGATTCGCTGAACGACATCATCCCACGTGGCGCGGCGGCGGCTGGGCTGCATCTCATCTACGACACGCTGATGAGCCCGGCCTCTGACGAGGTGGCGACCGAATACGGCCTGCTGGCCGAAGCGGTGCGCTATCCCGCCGATTTCTCCTCCGTCACCTATCGCCTGCGCCCGGAGGCGAAATGGCATGACGGCCAGCCGATCACGGCAGAGGATGTGGTGTGGTCGTTCGAGCAGATGACCAAGAACAACCCGCGCCAAGCCTATTACTACAGCCATGTGAAGGGCGCCGCCGTCACCGGCGAGCGCGAGGTGACCTTCACCTTCGACCAGGCGGGCAACCGCGAACTGCCGCAGATCGTCGGCCAGCTGCGGGTGATGCCCAAGCACTGGTGGACGGCGAACGGCCCGGACGGCAAGCCGCGCGACATCAGCCAGGGGACGCTGGAAGTACCGCTCGGCTCCGGTCCCTATAAGGTCAAGCAGGTGCAGCCGGGCCGCTCCATCTCCTTCGAGCGCGTGCCGGATTATTGGGGCAAGGACCTGCCGGTGAACATCGGCACCAATAATTTCGCCGAGCAGCGCTACGAGTATTTCCGCGATTCGACGGTGGAGCTGGAAGCCTTCAAGGGCGACCAGTATGATTTCCGCATCGAGACCTCGGCCAAGGACTGGGCCACCGCCTATAACTTCCCGGCGGTAAAGGAAGGCAAGGTCATTCTTGAGGAGTTCCCCAACCGCTCCTTCGGTTCGATGCAGGCCTTCATCCCCAATCTGCGGCGCGAGAAGTTCCAGGACCAGCGCGTGCGCCGGGCGTTGAACTTCGCGCTCGATTTCGAGGGCATGAACCGCACGCTGTTCTTCGGCCAGTACAAGCGCACCTCGAGCTATTTCCAGAACACCGAGCTCGCCTCTTCGGGCCTGCCGACTGGCAAGGAGCTGGAGATTCTGGAAAGCGTCCGCGACAAGATTCCCGAAAGCGTCTTCACCAAGCCTTATGAGAACCCGCCGTCGGGCAGCGAGGGCATTCGCCGCTCCAATCTGCGCGAGGCGGCGCAGCTTCTGCGCGCGGCCGGCTATGAGGTGAAGGACGGCAAGCTGGTGAATGCCAAGGGTGAGCCCTTCACGCTTGAGATTCTGATCGGCAACCCGGCCTTCGAGCGCGTCGCCCTGTTCTACAAGCCGTCGCTGGAACGGCTCGGGATCACTGTCACCGTCCGTCAGGTCGACACGTCGCAGTACATCAACCGCACCCGCGCCCGCGATTATGACATGATCATCACCGGCTGGGGGCAGTCGCTCTCGCCCGGCAATGAGCAGCGCGACTTCTGGGGCTCCAGCGCCGCTGACCGCGAGGGATCGGGCAACCATGCCGGCATCAAGGACCCCGGCATCGACGCGCTGATCGAGAAGGTGATCTACGCCAAGGACCGCGAGGAGCTCGTCGCCGCCACCCATGCGCTCGACCGGGTGCTGCTGGCGCATGACTATGTGATCCCGAGCTGGACCTACCCCAACACCCGGACGGCGCGCTGGAACCGCTTCAGCCATCCCGAGAAAATGCCGGAATATGGCGGCGACGCCTTCCCCACCATCTGGTGGTGGGACGCGGAGAAGGCGGCCAAGACCGGGGCGGCACGATGAGCGGGCCGCTGCCGGCCCCGCTTTCCCGCCGCGCTCTGATGGCGCTGGCGGCCGGTACCGTAGCCTTGCCCTGGCTCGGTCGCCGCGCCGTGGCGCAGCCGGCGCCGGCAGCTCCCTCGACGGCGGTCGCGCCGGATTCCACCCTCGGGCCGGAGCGCCACGGCCTCTCCATTTTCGGCGATCTGAAATACCCCGCCGATTTTGCCCATTTCGACTATGTCGATCCGGCGTCTCCGAAGGGCGGCACCTTCTCGCAGATCGGTCCCACCATCGCCTTCAACCAGTCGTTCCAGACCTTCAACACGCTGAACGGCTATATCCTCAAGGGCGATGCGGCGCAGGGCGTCGAGCTGCTCTTCGACACGCTGATGACGCGCGCCTATGACGAGCCGGACGCGCTCTACGGGTTGGTGGCGCAGAGCGTCGCCGTTTCGGAGGACGGCACGCTCTACCGCTTCCGCCTGCGCCCGCAGGCGCGCTTCCATGACGGCTCCAAGCTCACCGCCGAGGATGTCGCTTACTCGCTCACCCTGCTGAAGGAGAAGGGCCATCCCGTCATCGCGCAGAATCTGCGCGATCTCGTGAGCGCGCAGGCGGAGGGCGAGGAGGTCGCCGTGCTCCGCTTCGCGCCGACGCGGGCACGCGATGTGCCGCTGTTCGCCGCCTCGCTGCCGATCTTCTCCAAGGCCTATTACAGCGCCCATCCCTTCGACGCGAGCACGCTGGAGGTGCCGCTCGGTTCCGGCCCCTATCGCGTGGGTCCGTTCGAGGTCGGCCGTTACATCGAATATCGCCGCGACCCCGCCTATTGGGGCAACGGGCTGCCGGTGAATGTTGGCGTGAATAATTTCGACGTGCTGCGCTACGAGTATTTCCGCGATCGCGAGGTCGGCTTCGAGGCGTTCAAGGCGCGGGCCTATCTGTTCCGGCAGGAATTCACCGCGCGCAGCTGGGCCACGGGCTATAATTTCCCGGCGCTGAACGAGGGCAGGGTGAAGCGCGAGACCCTGCCCGATCGCACCCCCTCCGGGGCGCAGGGCTGGTTCCTCAATCTGCGCCGGCCGAAATTTGCCGATCCGCGCGTGCGCGAGGCGCTGTCCTATGCGTTCGATTTCGAGTGGACCAACAAGAACCTGATGTTCGATGCCTATAGGCGCACGACATCCTTCTTCGAGAATTCCGACCTTGAAGCGCAAGGTCCGGCCGGGCCGGACGAAGTGGCGCTGATCGAACGCATCGCTGGCCGGCTCACGCCGGAAGACATCGCCGTGCTCAAGGCGCCGCCCTGGAGCCCGCCGGTCTCCGATGGCTCCGGCCAGGATCGCGCTTTGCTGCGCAAGGGCACGCAGCTGCTGCGCGAGGCGGGATGGGTCATCAAGGATGGCCGCCTCGTCGACCCGCAGGGCAACGGGCTTTCCATCGAGTTTCTCGACGACGAGAACGGGCTGGAACGTCACACCGCGCCCTTCATCAAGAACCTCAAGCTGCTCGGCATCGAAGCGCATTTCCGCCTGGTCGATTCGCCGCAATATCAGCGCCGGCTCAACGATTTCGACTTCGACACAACGGTGCGGCGCTTCTCCATGTCGACCGTGCCGGGCGAGTCGCTGCGCAATTATTTCGGCTCGGCGGCAGCCTCCATTCCGGGCTCCAACAACCTCTCCGGCATCGCCGATCCGGTGGTTGATCTTTTGATCGAGGAAGTGATCACGGCGCCGACGCGCGACAAGCTGCGCACCGCCTGCCGCGTCCTCGACCGCCGCCTGCGGGCCGGGCGCTACTGGGTGCCGCAATGGTACTCTGCCGAATTCCGCATCGCCTTCTGGGACGAGTTCGGCTGGCCAAGCGCGCCGCGCCCCACCTATGCCCGCGCCATACCGGACATCTGGTCGCCGCGTACGCGCTCGGCGGGGTGAGACCGGCAGCACCCGTTGTCGCGCATGAACGGACGTTAAGTTGACGCGGCCCCGACCGCCCGCCACCTTGGACCCGCCTCGCGGAGAAACCCGACCGAATGCTCGCCTATATCGTCCGACGCATCGCGCTGATGGTGCCGACCGTGATCGGCATCATGCTGATTTCCTTCGTGGTGGTGCAGTTTGCGCCTGGCGGGCCGGTGGAGCGGGTGATCGCCGAGCTGACCGGGCAGGGGAGTTCAGCCACCGCCCGCATCTCCGGCAGCGGCGGCGATTTCGGCGGCATGCCGCAGAGTGCGCCGGGGGGTGATCCTGTCTCCTCGAAATATCGCGGCGCGCAGGGGCTGGACCCCGCCTTCATCAAGGAATTGGAGCGGCAATTCGGCTTCGATAAACCGGCGCATGAGCGCTTCTTCAAGATGCTGTGGGACTATGCCCGCTTCGATTTCGGCCGGTCCTATTTCCGCGATGTCTCGGTGGTCGACCTCGTCATCGAGAAAATGCCGGTGTCGATCTCGCTTGGCCTGTGGATGATGCTGATCAGCTACGGCATTTCCATCCCGCTCGGCATTGCCAAAGCCGTGCGGGATGGTTCGCGCTTCGACATGTGGACCTCGGCGGTCATCGTGGTCGGCTATGCGATACCCGGCTTCCTGTTCGCCATCCTGCTGGTCATCCTGTTCGCCGGAGGCTCGTTCTTCTCCTGGTTCCCGTTGCGCGGGCTGACCTCCGACAATTGGGAGCAGCTTTCGCTGACCGGAAAGATACTCGATTATTTCTGGCACCTGGTGCTGCCGATCACCTCCATGGTGCTGGGGGCCTTCGCCACCACGGCCTTGCTGACCAAGAATTCGTTCCTTGACGAGATCCGGAAGCAATATGTCGTCACCGCGCGGATGAAGGGGCTCTCCGAGCGGCGCGTCCTTTACGGCCACGTGTTCCGTAACGCCATGCTGATCGTCATCGCCGGCTTTCCAGGCGCCTTCGTCGGCGCCTTCTTCACCGGCTCGCTGCTGATCGAAACCATCTTCTCGCTCGACGGTCTCGGCCTTCTCGGCTTCGAGAGCGTGCTCAACCGCGACTATCCCGTGGTGTTCGCCAATCTCTACATCTTCTCGCTGGTGGGGCTGGTGGTGAACCTCATTTCCGACCTCACCTATACCTGGGTCGATCCGCGCATCGACTTCGACACGCGGGACGTCTGAACATGGACGCCAACGCCGCCGTGCCGACCGACCCCGCCGCCTCCGCCGCGCCGCGCCGCCCGTGGCTCTCACCGCTGAACCAGCGCCGCCTCGCCAATTTCAAGCGCAACCGGCGCGGCTGGTGGAGCTTCTGGATTTTCTCGGTGCTGTTCATCCTCAGCCTCGGCGCGGAGCTCATCGCCAACGACAAGCCGTTCCTGGTGGAATATGACGGCGGCTATTATTTCCCCGGCCTCGTCGCGTATCCGGAGACCACCTTCGGCGGCGATTTCGAGACCGAGGCGGACTACCGCGACCCCTATTTGCAGAACCTGGTCCGCGAGAAGGGCGGCTGGATGGTGTGGCCGCCGATCCGCTACTCCTATTCCACCCATAATCTCGACCTGCCGACCCCGGCCCCTTCGCCCCCGACCTGGATGCTGACCGAAGCGCAATGCGCGCCTGTCGTGGAGAAGCTCGGCCGCACCGGCGGCTGCGACGCGCTGGAGTGGAACTGGCTCGGGACGGACGATCAGGGCCGCGACGTGCTGGCCCGGCTGATCTACGGCTTCCGGCTGTCGGTGCTGTTCGGTCTGATCCTCACGCTGATCTCGTCGGTCGTCGGCGTGGCTGCGGGCGCGGTGCAGGGCTATTTCGGCGGCTGGACCGACCTCATCTTCCAGCGGTTCATCGAGATATGGACCGCCATTCCGGCGCTCTATCTGCTGCTCATCATCTCCTCCATCCTCGCCCCCGGCTTCTGGGTGCTGCTCGGCATTCTGCTACTGTTCTCCTGGGTAGCGCTGGTGGGGCTGGTGCGGGCGGAATTCCTGCGCGCACGCAATTTCGAATATGTGCAGGCGGCGCGGGCGCTCGGCGTGTCCAACGCGGTGCTGATGTGGCGGCACATGCTGCCCAACGCGATGGTGGCGACGCTGACCATGCTGCCCTTCATCGTCTCCTCCTCGGTGATGACGCTGACCGCGCTGGATTTCCTCGGCTTCGGCCTGCCGCCCGGCTCGCCTTCGCTGGGCGAATTGCTGGCGCAGGGCAAGGCCAATGTGCAGGCGCCCTGGCTTGGCCTCACCGGCTTCTTCACCCTCGCCATCATGCTAAGCCTGCTCATCTTCATCGGCGAAGCCGTGCGCGACGCCTTCGACCCGCGGAAGACCTTCCAGTGAGCGAAACGCCGTTGAACGACGACCCTCTTCTTTCCGTCCGCGATCTCTCCGTCGCCTTCGCCCAGGGCGGGCGGTCGATGCTGGCGGTCGATCGCGTCTCCTTCGATGTCCGCCGCGGCGAGACGGTGGCGCTGGTGGGCGAGAGCGGGTCGGGCAAGTCGGTCACCGCGCTGTCCATCCTCAAGCTGTTGCACTATCCCGCCGCCAGCCACCCCTCCGGCGAGGTGCTGTTCCAGGGCGAGAACCTGTTGGCCATGGAGGAGCGCGAGATACGGCGGGTGCGCGGCAATGACATCACCATGGTGTTCCAGGAACCCATGAGTTCGCTCAACCCTCTGCACACGGTGGAACAGCAGATCGCCGAAATCCTGTTCCTCCATCGCGGCATGCGCGGGCCAGCGGCGCGGGCGCGGGTGATCGAACTCCTTGCCGAGGTCGGCATTCCCGAGCCGGAGACCCGGCTCGGTTCCTATCCGCACCAGCTTTCCGGCGGCCAGCGCCAGCGGGTGATGATCGCCATGGCGCTCGCCAATGAGCCGAAGCTGCTCATCGCCGATGAGCCGACCACCGCGCTCGATGTGACCGTGCAGGCGCAGATCCTCAAGCTGTTGAAGGAACTGCAGCGGCGGCTCGGTATGGCCATGCTGTTCATCACCCATGATCTCGGTATCGTGCGCAAGATTGCCGACCGGGTCTGCGTGATGAACCATGGCAAGATCGTCGAAGAAGGTCTCGTTGGCGAACTCTTCGCCCATCCCCGCCATCCCTATACCCAGGCGCTGATCGCCGCCCAGCCACGCGGCAACCCCGCCTCGCCCCATCCCGAGGCGCCGGTGGTGCTGGAGACCACGGGTCTGATGGTCTGGTTTCCGATCAAGGCCGGGGTGATGCGCCGTACCGTCGGCCACATCAAGGCGGTGGATGGCATCTCGGTGGAAATCCGGCGCGGCGAAACGCTGGGCGTGGTGGGCGAGAGCGGCTCGGGCAAGACCACGCTCGGCCTCGCCCTGCTGCGGCTGATCTCCAGCGAGGGGCCGATCGTTTTCATGGGTGATCCCATCGACCGGCTCGGTTTCAAGCAGATGCGCGCCCGCCGCCAGGCGATGCAGGTGGTGTTCCAGGATCCGTTCGGCTCGCTCAGCCCCCGCATGTCGGTGGCCGATATCATCGGCGAGGGGCTGCGCGTGCACCACCCGAGGCTGTCTGCCGACGAGCGCGATGCCCGCGTCGTCGCGGCGCTCACCGATGTGGGCCTGGATCCCGAGGCGCGCCACCGCTATCCCCACGAATTCTCCGGCGGTCAGCGCCAGCGCATCGCCATTGCCCGCGCCGTCGTGTTGGAGCCCTCCTTCATCGTGCTGGACGAGCCGACCAGCGCGCTCGACATGATCGTGCAGGCGCAGATCGTCGACCTGCTGCGCGACCTGCAGCAGAGGCGCGGCCTGACCTATCTGTTCATCAGCCACGATCTGCGTGTCGTCGCGGCTCTGGCCTCGCGGGTCATGGTGATGAAGGGCGGCGTGGTCGTGGAGGAGGGGCCGGCGGCCGACCTCTTCGCCCAGCCGAAGACCGCTTACACCCGGGCCCTGTTCGCGGCGGCCTTCGACATGGAGACGGCGCCGTTATGAGCGGGCGCGCCAAGGCGGGTGAGCTCGCGGATCGGTTCATCGCCGTCGACCTCAAGGCGCCGGAGAGCGTCGGAACCGGCTTCCGCCCCTACCACCGTTTCATCGCCACCTTTGCCGGGGCGGGCGGGGCGCCGCTGCGCCAGCGCAGGGACATTCTGCGCGTCGGGCCGGTGGTGGGCGTGCTGGCCTATGATCCCGGCGCGGCGTGTTTCGTGCTGATCCGCCAGTTCCGCCTCGGGGCGGAGCTGGCGACCGGGCAGGGGGAACTGGTGGAGATTGCCGCCGGCCTCATCGATCCCGGCGAGGAGGCGGAGGCGGCGGCCCGGCGCGAATGCGTGGAAGAGATCGGCGTTGCCCCGCGCGCCCTGCTGCCCATGGCCCGCTTCCTTCCCAGCCCCGGCGTGACGGACGAGCACGCCACGATCTATCTCGGGCTGGTCGATTCGTCTGCCGTGCCCGACATCGCCGGCGAGCCGGGCGAGACCGAGCTGACCCTGCCGTTTCTGGTGCCGGTGGAGGAGGCGCTGGCGGCGCTTTCCGCCCCGTCTCCCGCGCCCGTCGCCAATGGCTTCGTGCTGATCGCCCTGCATTGGTTCGCGTTGAACCGGGCGCGGGTGGACGCCTTCGTCGCGGCGAACGGCTAGAGCCTGATCCGATCAGGTTGAATCAACCTGATCGGTGAATCAGTCTCCAGAGTATTGATAGAGGACGTTTTACCGATCTGATTGCGATGCAGTCAGATCGGAACGTGCTCTAGAGACGGCGGACGCTGCGCAGCGATGTGCCACTGGCCTCGATGCGGGCCAGCGCCGGTCCCAGCGGTTCGCGCACCACGGACATGAAATGCGCGGTCGCGTGCAGCAGCGTCGCGCCGTCCTCGACGATGCCGACATGGCCGGGCCAGTAGAGCAGATCGCCGCGTCGCAACGCGCCGAGTTCACCGGAGAACGCCACTTCTGCCCCCACCGCTTTCTCCTGCATGTCGGTGTCGCGCGGGCAGGCATGGCCGCAGGCGGTGAGCGCCGCCTGCACCAGACCGGAACAGTCCAGCCCCAGGCTGGAGCGCCCGCCCCAGAGATAGGCGGCGCCGAGGAAGCGGGTGGCGACTGCGACGACGTCCGCCTCGAACGCATTGAGCGGCACGAGATGGTCGGCGAAGACGAAGCCGCCCTCTGCCGTCACTGCGAAACGCTCCCGCGTGCTCGCGATGACGAGGCGGCTGCCAAAAGACAGCAGGTCGATCGGCGGCAGCTTGATCGATGGACCGGGAAACACCGGGGTGCGCAGGGCGCTCACCTTGTGCGTCGGCGCCGGGCCGGCTGGCGCGAGCGCCTCGGACGGGAGCCAGCCGACATAGGAATCCGCGTCGAGCTGGCCCCAGGCCCAGCCCTCGCCGGTGGTCTCATAGACCGTCACCGCCTCGCCATAGAGCGCTTCCGTGGTCAAGGGCGCCAGCGGGTCCGGCGTGGCGCGCACCGGCGCGGCCGGGCGGATGACGCGGTGCCGAGTGCCGTCGACAAAGCGCTCCGCCGTCACCACGCCCTGGAGATGGCGCGCGGCGAGGTCGGACCGGGCAGGGGTAAGGCGACGATCGAAGGTCACAGGGCGCTCCTGCGCGAGGTGAGGCGACGTTCAGCGTGGCAGGGCACGGGCGGTGGCGACGACGAGATCGCCGAGCCGCTCCAGGTAGAGCGCGCCTTCCACCGTGCGCTGGATGATGACATTGCGTCGATCCGCCTCGTCGCGGCGCCGGGAGACAAGCCGTAACTGCCCCATCGTGTCGAGCGCGCGGGTAATCACGGGCTTGGTGACGCCCAACCGGGCGGCAAGCCCGCGCACCGTGTGCGGCGGCGCTTCGAGATAGACGCTGAGCAGGATGGCCAACTGGCGCTGGCTGAGATCGGGCGCGTCGTCGCGCACCTGCGCGAGGGAAAGCTCGTGCAGGAGACGCAACGCCTGCGATGGACGCAGCTCGACCGCCATTGGCCTGTCCCCGGATCCGCAATCGTTACGGCTGCGGATTGTTCCGGACTATGGCGGGTCGGCGCCGAAGAAACCATTAACACCCGCGCGAGCGGCGTTCCGATCATGCCGCAGCGTCAGCCGTAGCGCTCGGCCAGCAGCGCGTCGAGGGCGCGGATGGTCTGTGCCTCGCCGCCTTCCGGCCGGCCGGGGCGGGAGGTGGGGTTCCAGGCGAAGATGTCGAGGTGCAGCCACGCTCCGGCGCGGGAGACGAAGCGCTGGAGGAATAGCGCGGCGGTGATGGAGCCCGCGAAGCCGCTGCCGGGGGCGTTGTTCAGATCGGCAATCTTGCTGTCGAGCATCGAGGCATAGGGCTGCCACAGCGGCATCCGCCAAGAGGGATCGGCCTCGGCCGCGCCATGGCGGGCGAGGTCGGCGGCCAGCGGCTCGTCATCGGTATAGGCCGGCGGCAGCTGCGGCCCCAGCGCGACGCGGGCGGCGCCGGTGAGGGTGGCAAAGTCGATCAGCAGTTCAGGTGCTTCCTCGTCGGCCAGGCTGAGCGCGTCGGCGAGGATCAGCCGGCCTTCGGCATCGGTATTGCCGATCTCGACGGTGAGGCCCTTGCGCGAGGGGAACACGTCGCCGGGGCGGAAGGCGGAACCGTCAATGGCATTCTCCACCGCCGCCACGATCAGCCGCAGACGCAGCTTGAGCCCACGCGCCATGATCATCTGCGCGAGGCCAATGGCATTGGCGGCACCGCCCATGTCCTTCTTCATCAGAAGCATGCCGCTGGACGGCTTGATATCAAGCCCGCCCGTGTCGAAGGCGACGCCCTTGCCGACCAGCGTCACCTTGGGCGCGCTTGGGTCGCCCCACGAAAGGTCGATGAGGCGGGGCGCGCGGGGAGAGGCACGGCCGACGGCATGGACCAGCGGGAAATTGGCGGCCAGCAGATCGTCGCCAGTGGTCACGTTAACCTGCCCGCCAAACCGCGAGGCGAGGGTGCGCACCGCAGCCTCGATCTCGGCGGGGCCGAGGTCGTTGGCGGGTGTGTTGACGAGGTCGCGGGTCAGCGTCACCGCCTCGGCGGTGCGGCGCAGATAGGCCTCGTCGGTCCCCTCGGGCACCACGAGCCGCACATCGGCGCCCGCATGCTTGCCGTAGCGGGTGAAGCGATAGCCGCCGAGCAGAAAGCCCAGGGCCGCCAGCCGGGGATCGACGGGGGCATGGGCGATGACATAGTCGCCGGCCGGCAGGGCCGTGGCGAGCTTGCCGAAGCTCAGCGGGTCACGCGGGGCGCCGTCGCAGCCGAACAGTACGCCGGCGATGGCGCCATCGGCGGCCGGCAGTACCAGCAGCGATCCGGCCTCGGCCTTGAAGCCCGTGGTCTCGCCGAAGGCGAGCGCAGGCGCCGGCAGGCCGCTCGCCACCTCGCGCCAGTTCTGCGGCGTGACGCACCAGATCGGACGGGGAGTGCGCGCCTCGTCGGCACGGATCAACTGGGCGCCCATTCGGTGTCCTCTCCGCAAGAATGTCAGGCGACGGCGAGTTCGAACGCGCCGTTTTCAATGAGATAGACGGCCCCCTGGCGCACCGGAAGCTCCACCGCCTGTGCCGGCGGCATGCCGGCGAAGGCGTGCAGCATCGCGCGCACGACGCCGCCATGCGTCACCACCACCGCGTCGCCGGTGAGTTCGGCGACCGCTTCCAGCACCCGCGTCGAAAGCTCGGCATAACTCTCGCCACCGGGGGGAGAGAAGTTCCACGGGTCGGCATCGCGGGCGGCGAGGCTCACCGGGTCGCGCCGGCGCAGTTCCGGCCAGGTGGAGCCTTCCCAGCGGCCGAAGGTGATTTCGCGCAGGCGGGCATCGCGGCGGAAGGCGTCCGGCGGCAGGCCGAGTTCGGCGCGCAGGATCGCCATGGTCTGCGCGGCACGGCTGAGCGGGCTCGCGACGAAGTCGAGATGACGCGCGCCGCCGCTGAGACGTTCCACCACCCGCGCCGTCTCTGCCGCCTGCTCGCGGCCAAGATCGTTCAGCGGGATGTCATGCGAGCCTTGAAGGCGGCCGGCGAGATTCCAGTCGGTCTCGCCATGCCGAACGAGAAAGATGCGTCGGGTCATTTGGAAGGCAGGCTCACGACATGCGTGTAGCTGATCCGCTTGAACGGGTAGGCAACCCGCAGCGTCACAGTCGAGCCGGCGGGGGCGCGGCCCTTGGCCGTGACCAGCACGCCGCCCACGGTGCGACCCACGCAGCGATGCGAGCCGCCGTCGACGCCGGTGGCGGTGAACTTGCCGATGCTGAAGTTCAGCTTCACGCCGGGCGGGGCGGAGAGCACCTTCACCTGCGGGGCCTGCGTCATCTGGCACAGCGAATCGGCCGAGCCGGCGGCGAACAGCACCGGCCCCTGGCGACCGCCGGTGAGATAGCCGCGCCGATCCTGGTCGTCGCGCCCGTCGCTGGGGCTGACATAGCCGGGGAAGATGGCGCCGCCGAAGCCGAAGATCCGGTTCATCAGCGGGTATTGCTGGAAGGTCGGCGGCACGCCGCTGTCCTGCGCGTCCGGCGGGGGAATATAGGGCAGGTTTGAAAGCCCCGACCCCGGCGGCGGGTTGACGATGATGGGGCCGGACTGCGCCGCCGCCGGCTGCAGGCCGGCCAGAGCGAGCACCAGTGTCCCTGCCGCCAGAGCGGGCAAGGCGTGGCGGCGAAAGAGCGATATCAGGCGGGCTTTCATCATGGCGCGTGCTCCGCTGGGGGGTCGGCTCAGTCCCGGTCGAGGGTGAGGTCGGGCGCGTCCGGGTTCTTCATGCCGACGATATGATAGCCGGCATCGACATGATGCACCTCGCCAGTGACGGCGCGGCCGAGGTCGGAGAGCAGATACATCCCCGTATCGCCGACTTCGTCGATGGTGACGGTGCGGCGCAGCGGGGCGTTGAGCTCGTTCCACTTCAGGATATAGCGGAAATCGCCGATGCCGGAGGCCGCCAGCGTCTTGATCGGGCCGGCGGAAATGGCATTGACGCGAATGTTCTTCGGGCCGAGATCGGCGGCGAGATAGCGCACGCTTGCCTCCAGCGCGGCCTTGGCGACGCCCATGACATTGTAATGGGGCATCCACTTCTCGGCGCCGTAATAGGTCAGCGTCAGCATCGAGCCGCCATTCGTCATCAGCTTCTCCGCGCGCTGGGCGACGGCGGTGAAGCTGTAGCAGGAGATCAGCATGGTTTTGCTGAAATTGTCCGCCGTGGTGTCGACATAGCGCCCGTCGAGCTCGTTCTTGTCCGAAAAGGCGATGGCGTGAACGAGGAAGTCGAGACCGCCGAGCTGGCGCTCCGTCTCGGCGAAGACCGCGTCGATGGTGGCGGGGTCGGTGACGTCGCAATGGCCGACGATGGCCGCGTCGAGCTCGGCTGCGAGCGGCTCGACACGCTTGCGCAGCGGTTCGCCCTGATAGGTGAGGGCGAGTGTCGCCCCCTGCGCGTGGGCCGCCTTCGCGATGCCCCAGGCGATGGAGCGATTATTCGCCACTCCCATCACCAGGCCGCGCTTGCCGCTCATCAATCCGCCCGATGCCATGCTCGTCACGATGCTCCGTACCGTTGCCCGTCTCTCCGGGCGCAGGTTCCTATCGCACAGCAGCAGGACCCGCTCAAGCGAGCGGTCGCGCGCGACAGGCGTGCGCCGTCGGCGGGGCTCAGCCGGCGCCGTCGCGCCGCTTGCGCATCAGCTCTTCGAGCTGCGGGTCCGGCGCCTCGGGAAGCATGATCCGCATGGTGGCGAGCAGATCGCCAAAGCCACCGTCCGCCTTGGGCAGGCCCTTGCCGCGCAGCCGGAAGGTGCGGCCCGACTGGGTGTGGGCGGGCACAGTGAGCGAGACCTCGCCGCCGAGCGTCGGCACCCGCACCTTGCCGCCCAGCACCGCATCGGCGAGCGGCAAGGCCACATCGGCGCGCAAATCCGTGCCCTCGATGCGGAAATGCCGGTGCGGGGCATAGGCCACCACCACATAGGCATCGCCCGGCGCGCCGCCGAACGGACTCGGCTCGCCCTGTCCCTTCAGCCGCATGCGGTGGCCTTCGACGGCGCCGGCGGGAATTTTCACCTCGACCACACGCCCATTGGGCAGGTGGACCTTCACCGACCCGCCCTCGACGATGCGCTCCAGCGCCACCGGCACGGTGATGTCGACATCGCCGCCGCGCGGCGTTTCTCCGCCCGCGCCGCGTCCCCGCCCGCGCCCGCCAAGGCCGCCGAGAATGTCGGCGATCACGTCGTCGAAGCCGCCCGCGTCATGCGGGCCATGGCCGGAGCGGCGGGCACCCTCGGGACCGAAGGAGAAACTCTCATAGGCGGCGTCCCCCGGCGGGGGGCGACGGAATCCGCGCCCGAAGCCGCCGCCGGGAAAGCCCTCGAAGCCGCGCGGCTTGCCTTCGGCGTCGATCTCGCCACGGTCGAACTGGCCACGCTTCTCCACATCGGAGAGGATTTCGTGTGCGGCGTTCAGTTCGGCGAACTGGTCCTGCGCCTTCGGGTTGTCCTTGTTGGCGTCGGGATGCAGCTTCTTGGCGAGCTTGCGGAAGGCTCGCTTGATTTCGTTCTGGTCGGCGTTACGGGCCACGCCGAGAATGTCATAGGGATCGCGCATGAATGGTAATCTCGTCCGGCGGTTCCGGCTTCCTTCCATGTAGGGAGGGTGTTGCGGGGATGCAACGGCTTCCCGCGCCTGTCGGCGGACATCGCGATGAGCGAGCGACTCAGCGGTCGAGCAGGCGGGCCTGATCGACCTTCCAGCCGCTCTTGCCGGCGCGGCAGGCCTCGCCCTGCAGCCAGTCTTCCTGTTTCTCGCGCACGAAGCTCATCAGGAATTCGCGGCATTTGCCGTCGTCGCCGGTCTCGCCGAGCGGCGTCACCGTGCCGCGCGTCGCGCTGGCATAGTTCTCCCAGGGAACGCTGGGAGCGGCCTGCTTCTCGCGCAGCGCCTCGGCGAGGGCGGTGCGGGCGGCGGCCCAGTCATCGGGGGCGATGCCTTTCGGCACTGGCTCGCGGGCATAGGCGCTCGGGGGCACCGAGCCGGTCGCCAGCGTGTCGAGGTCCGGCCCGGTGGAGCAGCCGGCGACGAGAAGCGCCGCGCCGATCAAAGTGAGCACGTTGGGTGCTGTGCGGAATGAAGCCGGGAGCGTATATGGAGGACGTGCGCCGTCCCGTTTGCGCGCTGCCTGCTCCCGCCACCTGTGGAACGTTTCCATGGGTCCCGTACTCGACCGTCCGAAGTTGTCGTTATGGAAGCGTCCGAACCGTTAACATCCGGTGATTTCACCACCGCCACCGAACCTTTCCTGCTGTTCGAGGAATGGTTTGCGCAGGCGAAGGAGAGCGAGCCCAACGACCCCAACGCCATGGCGCTCGCCACCGTGGACGCCGACGGCCTGCCGGATGTGCGCATGGTGCTGCTGAACCAGCGCGATACGCGCGGCTTCGTGTTCTTCACCAATACCGGCAGCGCCAAGGGGCGCGAACTTGCTGTCACGCCCAAGGCGGCGGTGGTGTTTCACTGGAAGTCGCTGCGCCGGCAGGTGCGCGTGCGCGGCCCGGTGGAGCAGGTGAGCGAAGCCGAGGCGGACGCCTATTTCGCCTCCCGTCCACGCCTGTCGCAGATCGGTGCCTGGGCGAGCCAGCAGTCGCGGCCGATGGAAGGGCGCTTCGCGCTGGAGACGGCGGTGGCCAAGGTGACGGCGCAATACGCGCTCGGCACGGTGCCGCGCCCGCCGCACTGGACCGGCTTCCGCATCCGCCCCCTGCAAATCGAATTCTGGCACGACCGGCCCTTCCGCCTGCATGATCGCGTCGTGTTCGCGCGCGAGACTGCCGAGGCGCCGGAATGGACCAAGACGCGACTTTACCCCTGATCGGCCTTTCCCTGGCGGCCTCGTCCCCTGACACCGCCCCGTCGCTGAGCTAGACATCGCCCATGAACAACCAGCCTCGCCGCACTCTCCTGCTCACCGGCGCCTCCCGCGGCATCGGCCACGCCACCGTCAAGCGGTTCTCCGCCGCGGGGTGGCGTGTCATCACCTGCTCGCGCCACGCCTTCCCGGAAAACTGCCCCTGGGAGATGGGGCCGGAAGACCACATCCAGGTCGACCTGTCCGACCCCGCCGACACGCTGCGGGCGGTGGAGGAAATCAAGAACCGCCTGCCCGATGGCCAGCTCCACGCACTGGTGAACAATGCCGGTATCTCGCCCAAGGGCGCGGGCGGGGCGCGGCTCGGTACCCTGAACACGCCGGAGGAAGACTGGCGGCGGGTGTTCCAGGTGAATTTCTTCGCGCCCATCCTGCTGGCGCGCGGCCTGCTGGAAGAACTGAAGCGCACCCATGGCGCGGTGGTGAATGTCACGTCCATCGCCGGCTCGCGCGTGCATCCCTTCGCCGGGGCGGCTTATGCGACCTCCAAGGCGGCGCTGGCCGGTCTTACGCGCGAAATGGCGGCCGATTTCGGCCCGCTCGGCGTGCGGGTCAACGCCATCGCCCCCGGCGAGATCGACACCTCGATCCTGTCGCCCGGCACGGAGAAGCTGGTGGAGCAAATCCCGATGCAGCGGCTCGGCACGCCCGATGAGGTGGCCAAGATCATCTATGTGCTCTGCACCGAGACCTCGTCCTATCTGAACGGGGCGGAAATCCACATCAATGGCGGCCAGCACGTCTGAGCCGTGCCGGACATCCCGTCATCCCGGAAGGCGCCAGCCCGTCCGGGATGACGGCGCTACAGCCATCGCTTCCACTTGAAGAACAGATACGGCACCACCGCCGCCGCCAGCATGCCCGCCAGCGCCAGCGGGTAACCCCAGCGCTCGTCCAGTTCCGGCATGTGCTGGAAGTTCATGCCGTAAACCGAGGCGATCAGCGTCGGCGGCATCAGCACCACCGAGAGCACCGCGAAAATCTTGATGATGTTGTTCTGCTCGATGCCCACCATGCCGAGCGTGGCATCGAGCAGGAAGGTGATCTTGTTGCCGAGATAGGAAACGTGGTCGTTCAGCGAGCCGACATCGCGCTGCATGCTTTTCAAGAGCGCGCGCTGCTCCTTGTCGAATCGCTGCGCCTCGCCCTCGGTGGACAGGAAGGTGACGAGACGGCCCATCGACACGAGGCTCTCGCGCACCTTGGAGGCAAGATCGCCGCGCCGCCCCAGCAGTTTCAATATGGTGCGGAAGCGCCGGCTGTCGCTCGGCCGGTCGGTGGCTTCCTCGAAGACCTGGCGCGACACGGCATCGATGTCGCTCGACAGGCGCTCGATGATGTCGGCGGCGCGGTCGATGATGGTGTCGAGCATGATCAGCAGCAGCCGGTCGCCGCGCGTGCCGGGCGGGCAGGCGCGATCGAGCTTGGCCACGACGAGGCGGAACGGCGTCGGCTCGTCATAGCGCACCGTGGTCAGGCGGTTGCCGGCAAGGATGAAGGAGATTTCTGCCAGGGAAGGGCGTTCGCCGTCGCTGTTGCAGACGATGGCGCCGGTCATGTAGCGCGCGCCGTTCTCCACCCGCAGGCGGCTCGACGGTTCGATCTCGACCATTTCCTCGCGCGTCGGCACGGAAAGGCCGAGCGCCTGCTCGATGATCCGGTCCTCGCCCTCGCAGGGCCGGAACAGGTCGACCCAGACGGCGTCGTCCGGCATGTCGTCTACGGTCCGAACGGCGACGGGGGCGAGCAGTCCGTCGCGGACGCAATAGGCGGTGATCATAGCTCCTCCGGCACGGTCGCGGCGGCGCCGACCATGCTCTGGATCGCAGACAGATGCCAGCCGGCCCCCCGCCAAAGGCGCAGGGCCGTGTCGTAGCCGTCATCGCGGCGCGAATCAGGCGAGCCTTGCCCGGTCCGGGCGCGCATTTGCGCAGCACCCGGAGGAGGGCGGTTCGTCGTTCAGCGTCTCTGGGGGAAGAGGCGGCCTCAGGCCGCGAAATATTCTACGTCGCGAAGCGTGACGATTTTGGCTTCCGCATCATCGGTCCGCGCCGCGCCCGAAACGGGGGCATCGGATACCGTCTTCTTGGAGGAGGCGTAGCGGGCCGCAGCGGCAACCGCGGAAATGCCGATCTCGCGCCAATGTGCGCTCTGTTCCGCGCGGTCCCAGCGTTCGCTCGGTCGGGATTCGGGGGCGCGGCTCTGTTGGGCCGGGCTTTCTTCTTCGGTAGACATGACACTCTCCAGTTTGAACTCCCCGCCTTTGCGGGCGGATGCCGACGAAGTGGGCGTCGACTGCGTCAAAAATATGCAAAGTCGCGGTCGGAGATAAGGCCTCTTGGCGCTTAGCCGGCTTCATCCCGGCTTTTTCGACCTCTTCCAACGGAAGTGATGTTTTTTCGCAACAACTTATGGCGACGAACCGGTGGCAGTCATGTGGCCCCTTCAAGGCGGGTCCTACATGCGTTAATCGACGGACAGCGAGCGATTTGACGCGCATGGCGCGTGGCGGGATTCGGAGCTTTGGATATGGTTTTGCGCGGGGCGGCGGTGGTCCTGTTGGCGGTTCTTCTGGCGGCGTGCAGCAATGCGCAGCGCCAGCCGGCTCCCGAGGCGTCGCTGACGCCGCGGGACAAGAAGCTGCTGGCGGACGCACCCTATAAGAAGGTTCAGCCGCCGGAGATGTATCAGCGCGCGATCGTCGACTATGCCGGCACCGAGAAGCCCGGCACGATCGTCGTCGATACCGACAAGAAGTTCCTCTATCTCGTCGAGGACAATGGCAAGGCGATCCGCTACGGCGTGACCGTCGGCGAAGAAGGCCTCGCCTTCAAGGGCGAAGCCAAGGTGGGCCGCAAGGCCGAATGGCCGACCTGGACCCCCACTCCGGAAATCAAGCAGCGCCTCGCCGGCATTCCGAACTTCGTCGGCCCCGGCCCGCATAACCCGATGGGGGCCCGCGCCCTCTATCTCTACCAGGGCAACAAGGACACGCTGTTCCGTATCCACGGCACCAACCAGCCCGAATATATCGGCTGGGCCATTTCCTCGGGCTGCATCCGCATGCTCAATGAGGACGTGATCGACCTCTATACCCGCGTGCCGCAGGGCGCCAACGTCGTCGTTCTCTGACGATCACGCCGGGTTCAAATGAAAAGGGCGCTGCCGCTGGCAGCGCCCTTTTTGTTTGCCGGTGCTGCGCCTTGCGACCTCCTGAGCCTAGCGGCCCCAAGGTCAGGGGCCCCGGCGCTCGGCCGGAGCCCCGTCGCGTCAGGCCGCCAGCAGGTTCTCGCGCACGGCGTAGTCCAGCGTCTTGTCGAGCGCGCGGGTGAGGCGGTCGAACAATTCGTCGATCTCCGCCGGGGAGATGACCAGCGGCGGGCAGATGGTGACCGCGTCGCCGAACACGTTGCGCAGGATCAGCCCTTCCTGCTGACAGAAGGCCACGCATTTGGCCGCCATGCCCAGCTTGGGGTCGAACTGGCGCTTGGTCTTCTTGTCCGCCACCAGCTCCACAGCGCCCACCAGCCCCTTGCCGCGCGCCTCGCCCACCAGCGGGTGGTCTTCCAGCGCGGCGCGGCGAGCGTCGAACTGCGGGATCTTCGCCCGCACCCGTTCGAAGATGCTCTCGCGCTCGTAGATTTCCAGCGTCTTCACCGCCACGGCGGCGGCCACGGGGTGGCCGGAATAGGTGTAGCCATGGCCGAAGCTGCCGAGCTTGCTGCTCTCGGTGAGCATCGCCTCATACATCAGTTCGGGCACCATCACCGCGCCGATCGGCTGGTAGGCCGAGGACAGAGCCTTGGCGACGGAGATCGAGTCGGGCCGCATCTCCATCGCCTCGCTGCCAAAGGCGGTGCCGAGACGGCCGAAGCCGGTGATGACCTCGTCGCCGATGAAGAACACGTCGTACTTTTTCAGCACGGCCTGGATTTTCGGGTAGTAGGTCGCCGGCGGCACGATCACCCCGCCCGCGCCCATGACAGGCTCGGCGATGAAGGCGGCGACGGTCTCCGGTCCCTCGGCGATGATGAGGGCTTCGAGATCGGCGGCGAGGCGGGTGGCGAAGTCCGCCTCGCTCTCGCCGGGCTCGGCCAGACGATAGTGATGCGGCGCGGTGGTGTGCCGGATGCCGGCGATCGGCAGGTCGAAATCATTATGGTTGCCGGCGAGGCCGGTCAGCGAGGCGGCGGCGATGGTCACGCCGTGATAGCCGCGCATGCGGGCGATGATCTTCTTCTTCTTCGGCCGACCAAGCGCATTGTTCATGTACCAGACGAGCTTCATCTGGGTGTCGTTGGCCTCGGAGCCGGACGAGGTGAAGAACACCTTGGAGATCGGCACGGGCGCGATCTCCTTCAGCTTTTCCGCCAGTTCGATCGCGGGGTCGTGGCTCTTGCCGCCGAAAATATGGGTGAAGGGCAGCTTGCGCATCTGCGTCGCTGCCGCCTCGACCAGCTCTTCATTGCCGTAGCCGAGCGCCGTGCACCAGAGGCCGGCCATGCCTTCGAGATAGGGCTTGCCGTCGACATCGTGCACCCACACGCCCTTGCCTCGTTCCAGGATCAGCGGCCCGGTCTCGCGCACGGCGACAAGGTTGGTATAGGGATGGATCAGCGTCTCGACGTCGCGAGCCTGAAGATTGGTAAGCATGGCAGCTACTCCGCCGGCCGGGTGGAACCGACTCCACCCTAGAGCGGCGGCGGGCGCGCCGGAAGCGGGCCCTTGGTCGGAACCCCCGACCTATTGACTTGTGCCGGGGTTTTCGACTGCGTTGGAGGCCGGCGGCGCCTCCTCATCCGCCCCTTCCGTAGCGTCCGCCGCGGCGGGCGCGTCCGGCTTGCGCGGCGGGCTCGGCACCTTGGCCGTCGCTTCGGCCACAGCCCATTGGCACAGCACCGCGCCGCTGCGCCGCTCGGCCCGATCCACGTGCAGATGCTGCTCGTGATAGCCGTCCGAGCCGGGCCCGAGGATGGTTGTGAAGTCGGCGCAGGCGCTGGCCTTGATCAATTCCTGGAAGGCGACGGGCATGGCCGCGTCGCTACTGCCGGGTACCGGGGCGCCGATGACGAAACGCCGCCCGTCCTTCAGCACATAGCCCCGCGTGTCCATCGCATTGCCGCGCCCGTGCTCGCTGGTGCGGGCGCCGACAACGCGGTTGCGCGGGCGGCATTGCTGCGAGCCGGCGACGAGCACTTTGTCGAGCGGCGCGCCGAGCGTCGCCACCGCCGGTTCGATTCCCTCGCGGACCCAGCGCGCCACGGCGGCGGCCATTTCGCAGCGCAGGGTCGCCGCTGGTTCCAGCGTCACCAGCCGCCCGTCCTTCATGCGGATGGCCGATAGCGAGACGCCCCGGTCGACGGTGCAGGCGGTGTTGGTGGCGGTCACCGCTACGGGCGTGAACACGCCGAGTGATTCGTTGGAGAGTTCCGGGCAGATGGTGGGCTCGGGCGTGCCGGCTGGCGGCTCGGGGGCGGCCGCCGGCGCGGCTGGCGCCGGCGGCGGCAGAGCGGCAAGGCGCGGCTCGGGAGACGGCGGGGGCAGGGGAACGGGAGCCGTCCCTAGGGCCGCCTCGTCGGTCGCCGCCTTCTCCACAGGCGGCTCGGGAGCGGCGGGTGGGGGGGCTGGGGTGGGCGGTGCCGCCGGCTCGGGTGTCGCCGCCGCTGTTTCGGCGGCGGCGGCGGATTCCGCCGGTGCGGCGCCCCGGCCGGGGCGGGGATCGCGCGGGGGTAGGGCGGGTGCCACCGCCACCGGGGTCACGGGCTCGGCGTCGTCAGACGGTACTCTCGTTTTCTTGCTCGTGTCGCCCTCGGCGGGCGTCGCCGACGGCTCGGCGGCGATGTCCTGCGGGCGCGGCGGCGGCAGGGGAATGGCCGCCGCCTTGGCCCGCGTCGCGTTGCGCGAGCGCGCCGGCCGGTCCGGCGCCACGCCGAGCCAGTCGCCCAACTGGCGATTGACCGCCGTGCCGGCCTCGTCAATCGAGCGCTTGAGCTCCCGCACGGGCTCGGCAGCAAGCGGCGCGGCGCCGGAAGCCAGCAGCGCGAGCCCGGCAATGCCGGACAGGGCGCTGCGGTGGGCGGATGGGAGCCGGGGAAAATCCATGCTATCAGGCCTCCATTGCCGGCTTGCCTGCCCGGACGAACTGGATTGCGACAGACTGTGAACGCTCCTCGCGCCATTCTGTTCGACAAGGATGGTACTCTTGTCGACTTCGACCACACCTGGGGACCTGCCGCCGGTGCGGTGATGCGGCGTCTGGCCGGCGACGAGGGCCCGACGCTGGCACGGCTGTTTGACGCCAGCCATTATGTCGCCGAGGAGCGGCGCTTCCTGCAGACCTCGCCGCTCATCGCCGGGTCCTCACGCCAATATGGGCCGCTCTGGGCCGACATCCTGGCGCGGGCAGCCGATGCCGCCTTCTATGAACAGGTCGATCATCTGTTCTGCGAGGAAGGCGCGCGCTACCTCACCCCCATCGGCCGGCCGGCCGAAACACTGGCGCGGCTGCACGCGGTGGGGCTGCCGCTCGGCATCGCCACCAATGACGCGGAGCCGAATGCGCGGCTGCAGGCCGACCGGCTCGGCCTCTCGCCCTATCTCAGCGCGGTGTATGGGCATGATTCGGGTTATGGCTCGAAGCCGAACCCCGGCATGATCGATGCCTTCGCCGCGCTCACCGGCCTGCCGGCGTCCGCCATCGCGCTGGTCGGCGACACCCGGCACGATCTTGAAACCGCGCGGGCGGCGGGGGCGATGGCGATCCTTGTGCGCTGCGGACCCGCGCCGGTGGACGACTTCGCGCATGAGGCCGATCTCGTGGTGGATTCGGTGGAGGAACTGGCCGCGCTGATCCTCGGTGCGGACGCTGGCCAGCCGGCGGTGGCCTGAGACGGGCGGGGGAGGGGCAGCAATGATCCGCCGGAGGCTCTACATCGAGGAACGCATGTCGCGGCTCGCCGTATGGAGCCTGCGCACCGCCATCTTCGCCTTTCCCGTCACCTTCATCGGCGCCGCGCTGTTCGCCACCGAGACGCTGGATTTCCGCAGCGCGCTCTACACCGTGCTGGCCGGCGTCGCGGTGGCGGTGCTAGCGTTGATGCTGGCCCTGGCGGGCTTCGTGGTGATCTGGAATGACGGGCTGAAAGGGCTGTGGCGGGTGATCGGAGCGGCGGCGCTGGCGCTGGTGCTCATCATGCCGACGGCGACGCTCGCCGCGCTCGGCATGGGCGTACGCAACTTGCCCGACGTGACCACCGATACGGAAGACCCGCCATCCTTCGTCACCCTTGGCGCGGTTCGCTCGCGCACCGCCAACAGCCTCGCCTATCCCGGCGACCGTCTGGCGGCGCTGCAGCTCGACCTGTATCCCGGCATCAAGCCGATGAGCTTCGAGGCGCCGCCGGACGAGATCTTCCGCGGCCTGCTGGCGCTGGTGAAGCGGCACAAATGGCTGGTGGTCGAGGCGGTGCCGCCGCGTGACGGGCGCGACGGGCGGCTGGAAGCGGTGGCGCGCAGCCTGCCCTTTGGCCTGCGCGACGATCTCGTCATCCGCGTTCGCCCCATCGCCACGGGCACGCGGGTGGATATCCGCTCCACCGCGCGCAGCGGCGATGCCGATTTCGGTTCCAATGCAAGGCGCATTTCCCAGCTCTTCGCCGAACTGGCCGACCAGCAGGGCCGCCCGCTGCGCCGCTGACGCCTTGGCGGCTCAGGGCAGGCGGTAGAGGCCGGCGAGCACGGCGGGGCCGTCGGTGAGCACGTCGCCGCGCTCCACCAGATCTTCGAGATGCGCCAGGGTGGAGAGCCCGGCCGCGCCGGCGAGGCGGGGGTCGAGGCCGAAATAGATCGCCCGTACAATGTCCGGTATCCTGCGCGGGCCCCGCTCCAGCGCCCGCATTATCGCGGTTTCGCGCGCCAGCCGGTGGCGCAGGAAGCGCTCGACGAAGGCCGGCCCCTGGGTAATCACACCACCATGGCCGGGGAAATAGAGCGTCTCCGGCCGCTGCCCGAGCCGGCGCAGCGACTGCATATAGTCGTTCATCGACCCGTCCGGCGGCGCCACCACCGTGGTCGACCAGCCCATCACATGATCGCCGACGAAGATCGCCCCGGCTTCTTCCAGCACGAAGGCCATGTGATTGGCGGTGTGGCCGGGCGTCGCCAGTGCCGCGAGCGTCCAGCCGGCGCCCTCCACCCGGGCGCCGTCGGCCAGCGCGACATCGGGGAGAAAGCCACGGTCGCCGGCGGAATCGAGCGTGTTGACTTCCTGAGCGTGCAGCGGCCGGGCGGCGCGGTGGGGGCCCTCGCCGTAGGTCGGGGCGCCGGTTGCCGCCTTCAGAGCCGCCAGCGCGCCGCTATGGTCGCGATGGGTGTGGGTGAGAAAGAGATGCGTCACCGTCTCCGCCTCCACCGCCGCCAGCACGGCAGCGATATGCGAGGCGTCGTCCGGGCCGGGGTCGATGATCGCCACCTCGCCGCGCCCGACGATATAGGTGCAGGTGCCGGTGAAGGTGAAAGGCCCGGGATTGGGTGCGAGCACCCGGCGCACGCCCGGCGCCACCTCCTCCACGACCCCCGGCACGGCGGTGAAGCGCCGCTCGAAGGGAATGTCATCCGCCATCAAGGCCTCCGGCTTGCGCGTTCGTGCGGTCCGGGCATGGCGTTTGCACGCCAGCGCCGGCACGTCTATTCAGCTACTGCGCGGACTGCCTATCGCAAGGGTGAGGGATGGACAAACTGCTCGACGGCTATCACCGCTTCCGTGCCACCGGCTGGCCGGAGCGCAAGGCGCTTTTTGAACGGCTGGCGGCTCTGGGGCAGAAGCCGCAGACCCTCGTCATCGCCTGTTCCGACAGCCGCGTCGACCCGTCCATGATCTTCGACGCCGGGCCGGGCGAGTTGTTCGTCGTGCGCAACGTCGCCAATCTGGTGCCGGCCTATTCGACGCCGGACCACCAGCACCATGGCACCAGCGCCGCCATCGAATTCGCCGTGCGCGTGCTTGAGGTGCGGGAGATCGTCGTGCTCGGCCATGCGCTGTGCGGCGGCGCCGGCGCGTTGATCGACGGTGCTCCTCCCCAGGCGCAGGACTTCCTGCCGGATTGGATTCGCATCGGCGCGCCGGCGCGCGACATCGCTCTCAATCTCAGCGACGATCCGGCCGAGCGGCGCACCATTGTCGAGTATCAGTGCGTCAAGCTGTCCCTGCGTAATCTCGCGACCTTCCCCTGGGTGCGGGAGCGGCTCGAGGATGGCCGGCTGGCTCTGCAAGGCGCTTATTTCGCCGTCGCCACCGGCGTCCTGGAGCGGCTGGGTCCGGACGGCACCTTCGCCCCCGCCTGATACTTTCGGTTGAGACGCCCGGAACTTCCACTTCGTACCCGCGTTTGGCGCTCGACCGGCGATGCTGGTCCATCAGCCAAAAGGCGGGAGGACGTGCCGTGGGACTGCTCTCAAAAGATATCAGGTCGCTTGACGACCTTCTGATCCAGGGGCTCGGCGAGCTTCTCTACACCGAGCGCCGGATCGCCAAGACGCTCGCGGCGCTGGCCGGCAAGGTTTCCGATCCGGCGCTGCGCCGCGATCTCGAAGACGGCCTTGCCGCGAGTAACGGCAATATTGTGCAGATCGAGGAAGTCTGCCGCCGCCGCGACTGCCGCCCGCATGTCGCGGAATCCCCGGCGATCGACGGCATCTTCATCAGCGCGGAAGAGCTGGCCGGCGAGATTGACGACGACCATGTGCTCGACATCGCCATCGCCGGCGCGGTGCAGGCCGCTGCGGCCTATACCGCCGCGCGCTATGCCGGCCTCATCACCAGCCTCGTGGGCGTCGGCCGGACGGATTGCTGCCGCCTGCTGCAGGCAGGGCTGGTCCATCACCAGCGCGTCGCCGACATGCTGCGCCTGCTCGCCGAGAAGCGCCTCAATCCCCGCGCGCTGAGCCGTGGCGGGCGCGGGCCGATACCGGTGGCGATTGCCAGCTGAACGGAACAGAGCTGCCGCCAGCCTATCGAAGGGCCTGCCGGCACGCCTCGGCGAGCCGGCTGGGGTTAGCGGCCAGCGCCTCCACCGCCACCCAGCGATTCCAGTCGGCCGCCAGGCTCCAGCCCGGCCGGCCGACATAGGCGAGAGGCAGCCGGTAATGCAGCACGGCGCGCGGCTTCACCTTGCCGCTGATGCGATCCCCGATGGCCGGGAACAGCTCCAGGAACAGCGGCAGCAGATCGAGCGAGCGCTTGCGCGTCGGATTGGCCGCGACATAGTCGGCGCAAAGCGTGGCGAGGTCGGGCCGGTAGTCGGCTGAAATGACCCGCCTGACATAGTCAGCGGGGTAGGGCGGTGGCGCGTGGAAGCGCATCAGCCGGCTCGTCAGTGTCGCTTGGCGCAAGGCCGGTTCGCTCACCAGATAGGCCTGTAGCAGCCGCAGCAGCGTCCCGGCATCCGTGGCTTCCGGCATGACGTTGAAATGCAGGCCGAGCGAATCGGTGAATATCACCCCTTCGCCCCCCGCTCCCGCCGCGTGCAGCGCCTGAACCACACCATCCAATTCGCTGAGCCTCTCCACCGGCAATGGCCCGGTGATGAGTTCGCGCGGCACGAGCGGGCTCACCACCGCGCCGAGCCAGAGCGAGAGTGGCCCCAGTCGCCGGCCCGGGCCCTCGCGTCCGGGATGGACATGGCGCATATCGAGTTCGATGCCGAGGTTGCCGAGCCGTGAACCCGTGAGCCGAAAGGCGTGTGGGTCCTCCTTCTCCACCGTGCCCCCGATGAGGGCGCTGAGGCACTGCGCGGCGCCGCGCTCCGATAAGCGTGTGAATTCGATCTCGACGCCGACCAGCCGTGCGCGGCGGTCACGGGTCAGCGGCGCGGGCAGGGGCTGAAAGGGCGGGCGTGGCGCGCTCACGCGCGGCACCGGGGCAGTTGGCTCATCAGCCGCATATGGGGAAGAACCGCGCCGTGTCCAGACGCTGCGGTGCTGCGTCCGAGGGGAGCCGCTCCGCGTCAGCTCCGGCGGACAGAAAACACCTTACGACATGTTAGGACCGCGCAAGCCCTGCGGCCCACCTTGGGGAAAGGGGCGACGTGCGGCCTCTTGGCCTCTTTGCTTCGCCGCGCCGCTTCCCATCGCCCGCATCAGAAAACCAGCCCATTCGTGCGCGCTTGACCCGCGTGGCCAAAGCGTTCACGAGGGCGGAAGGGGCGCGGGTGGTGAGGCGGCAGGGGCCTTGATGACCCCTTCTGGATGTCGCGACCGGCGAGCAGGCTGTAGGTGCGCCAGTGGGGGGCGCTCCGCCTGATCTGCCAGCGTCCGCTTGGCTGCGAGGAGTCCCGCCAAATGTCCACCACCTATTATGTCGTGCTGTCCTTCGTCGCCAACGAGGAAGGCGACCTCATCCCCGAAGAGCCGCGCGAGGCGCAGAGCCGGGGGCAGGCGGAAGCCATGGCACGCGCGCTCAAGGGCCAGAAGGCGGGCGTGGTCGCTTTTTCACGGACGGGGGACCCGAACCTCGGGGATTTCCAGCCGGCGGTCGAGATCGTGCGTTACGGCCACGTACCGGACGACCTTGAATAACGGCTTAGGTCTGTCGGCGCCCTTGTGAGCGCATCTCTCAGGGCCCTGGTGCGCCCATGTCCCAAGACATTGATAAGTCTTGGGACCGCGTGGTCGGAGTGGCAGGATTTGAACCTGCGACCCCCTCGTCCCGAACGAGGTGCGCTACCAGGCTGCGCTACACTCCGCCGCGGCGCGCAGCCTGTAACATGGCAATGAGCCGCCCGGCAAGGGCCCCACCACCACTTGCGCAGCGAGCAGTGGATAAGCCTGTTGTGGCCGGCGGATGCGTCGAGGTTGAAAGCCGCGTCAAGCTGTGGCTATGTCCGCCCCCACGGAACGCGCCGATAGCGGTGCGACCATTGGGGCGTCGCCAAGCGGTAAGGCAGGGGATTTTGATTCCCCCATGCGGAGGTTCGAATCCTCCCGCCCCAGCCAAAAATCTGTTTAAAATCAAGGCGCTGCATTCTCGGCGCGGTCGACATTCACGATCAGCACGCTCGCCGATCCCGGTTCCCCCACCATGTTCCGCCGAGCCGAAGCCGCCGACGCACTCTGCATCGCTATGCCGATCTAGGTCTAACGATGGCGGCCCTTACCTTCATTGGCGCCCGCGTGGTAGCCCTGCTGATCGCCCGTGGTCTTACGTCATGGTTCGACCCCAAGCGTAAAGGAGAAACCGAATGACCCGCGTCGTCTCCCTCGTCACAGGCGGCATCGCGCTCTTGATCGGCCTCACCGTGTTGCTGGGCGGTTGGTACACGATCGATCAGCGCGAGCGCGGCGTCATCCTGCGCCACGGCGCCTTTATCGGCGAGGCCGCGCCGGGCCTGCATTTCAAGCTGCCACTGGTGGACAGCATCGTTACGGTGCCGCTCGAAACACAGGTCATCAAGTACGAGCAGCTGCCCGCCTATTCGCGGGACCAACAGCCCGCCGAAATCGATCTGTCGGTCATCTATCGAGTGCCATCGACCGAGGTGGCGGATCTCTACAGCCGCTTCGGCGACACCCAGCGTGTTGCGGATCGCATCATCACCCCCAAGGTAAAGGAGCAGGTCAAGAACGTCTTCGGCCGCTACAACGCCGTGACCGCCATTCAGGAGCGAACCCGTCTGAATGCCGACATAGCGGCGGCCGTGCACGAGGGCATCCGCTCGCTCGACGCGCCCGTGACCATTGAGGCCGTCCAGATCGAAAACATCGATTTCAGCGACGCCTACGAGAAGTCTATCGAGCAGCGCATGCTCGCCGAAGTCGAGGTTCAGAAGCTCCGCCAGAATGCCGAGCGCGAGAAGGTGCAGGCCGAGATCGTCGTGACGCAGGCTCACGCCTCCGCCGACGCCGTTCGTGCCGCCGCCCAGGCGGAAGCTGACGCCATACGCCTTCGTGGCGAGGCCGAAGCGCTCGCCATCCGCGCCAAGGGCGAGGCCGTGCGCGACAACCCCCACCTTGTGCCGCTCACCACAGCGGAGAAGTGGGACGGAAAGCTGCCGGCCACCATGCCGCCTGGCTCAACGGTGCCCTTCCTGTCTCTTCAGGCCCAGCCATGAGCGAGACGCGCAAGCGTAACAACCCGCTTTATCGGGCCGCCGGGCCACAGGCGCATCCGGCGAACCCGGAGTTTCGTCTGCCGTCGATTGACGAAGTTGCTTTCCAGGACGCCGAGCCGTGAAAAGCGCCTCTATCTCGCCGGCTCCGAAGTCTTCCGGCCCGACGCTGTCGCCGATGGCGTGCGGTTGAACGGCCCTCGCCTAGGCCGCTGGCGCGGAAAGCACTCCGCTCGGCCTTCGGTGTCCCGCCAAGCCGACGCTGGCTCGTGGAACTCAGACGGCGCATAGCGGCGCTGACCCTAAAGGCTACTCCGCGAAATCGGAGCAGGCTCCAGCTGGAAAGCAGGAGGCCTGCCACCCGCGTCCCCGCCGGCCCTTCTGTTCGCCTGCGAAATGGCGCCAGTCGGGGCCGGCGGGGCATGGTTATTCCGCCAACTGCCGCTCATCCCGCCTGCGTTTCCGCGATCTGGGCCATTCCGTCCGATTGCCGTTCGAAAAGGCGGCGGTAGCGACCGCCCTGACGCGCCAGCAGATCGCCATGCCGTCCATCCTCAAGAATCCGGCCATGCTCGAAGACGAGGATGCGGTCCATGGCCCGCACCGTGGAAAGCCGGTGCGCGATGACGATGGCGGTGCGCCCCTGCATCAGCCGCTCCATCGCCTGCTGGATCGCGGCTTCCGATTCCGAATCGAGGCTGGAGGTCGCCTCGTCCAGAATGAGGATCGGGGCGTCGGCCAGGAAGGCGCGGGCGATCGCCACGCGCTGGCGCTCGCCGCCGGAGAGCTTCACGCCGCGTTCGCCGACGAGCGTGCGATAGCCCTTCGGCAGCCGCTCGATGAAGTCGTGGGCATTGGCGAGCCGCGCTGCATGCTCGATCTCCGCGGCGCTGGCACCGGGTCTGGCATAGGCGATGTTCTCCGCCAGCGTGCGGTGGAACAGGATCGGCTCCTGCTGCACGATGGCGATCTGCTGGCGCAGCGAGGCCTGGGCCACCTCCCGTACATCATGGCCGTCGATCATCACCCGGCCGCCGCTGACATCGTAGAGCCGCTGCAGCAGCTTGACGAAGGTGGTCTTGCCCGAGCCGGACGGCCCGACGAGGCCAACGCGCTGCCCGGCCGGGATCACCACATCCAGCCCGTCGAACAGCGGCGCGGCATGGCGGCCATAATGAAAGGTAACGTGCTCGAAGCGCACCTCGCCACCGCGCACCGCCAGAGGCTTCGCGGCGTCGCGGTCGGCGACCCCGGCGGTGAGGGCGTGCAGATCGACCATCTCCTCCATGTCGTTCACCGCCCGCTGGAGATTGTGCACATGCTGGCCGATCTCGCGGAGATAGCCGTGCAGTACGAAATAGGTGGTGAGCACATAGGTGACGTCTCCCGGCGTGGCGCGGCCCTGCCACCACAGCCAGAGCGCCGTGGCGGTGACGGTGGTGCGCACCAGCCAGAGCAGCGCGAACTCGCCGCTGGCGCTCCAGGTCGACAGCATCCAGGTGCGCCACACCCGCCGCCGCCAGCGCGTGACCACGGCGCCGAGGCGTTCATCCTCGCGCGCCTCGGCTCCGAAGGCCTTCACCACCTGGTTGGCGCCGAGCGTGTCGGAGAGGATGCCGCCGATGCGGGTGTCCCAGGCATTGGAGAGCCGCGCAGCCGGCGCGACGACGCGGGTCGCCAGCAGGACGGTGAGCGCGCCATAGGCCAGCGCGCCCGCCGCCATCACCAGCCCCATCACTGGCCAGTGCAGCATCAGCAGCAGCACCGTGCCAGCCAGCACCACCACGGAAGGTAGCAGCGAGAGCAGAAGCACGTCGTTGATGACGTCGAGCGCCCACATGCCGCGGGTGATCTTGCGCACTGTGGAGCCGGCGAAGCTATTGGCGTGCCAGTCGCTGGAGAAGCGCTGCACGCGGTGGAAAGCCTCGCGCACCACATCCGACATGATGCCCAGCGTCAGCGGCACCACGCCCCACCAGGCGAGATGGCGCAGCAGCACCATCACGAGGCCGAGCCCCGCCATCATGACAAAGGCCTGCAGCGCGGCGGGCGCCTCGCTCTTGCCGGCGGTCAGGGCGTCGATCAGCCGCCCGGCATAGAGCGGCACGAACACCTCGGTCAGCGTCGCCACAACGATGGCCGCGCCGATGCCGGCTGCCATCGGCCATCGGCGCGCCCAGTGGCGGAAGGTGAAGGCAAGCACGTTGCGCAGCGCGTCGCTGCCGCGTTCAATCGGAAATGACATGGGACGTGCAGGCGCGAAAGACGCGCCTCTCCTGCGAACAGAAATCAGTTCAGAGCGGGAAATGGGTGATGGAGCGGCGGGGGAGCGCGGCTCCGCAGCCGGCCGAACTAGCCGTGCCGAATCCCAGCCGGGGTGGGCCGACGAAACAGAATAGTCATGCGTGCCCCTCCCTGGTTCGCAATATCACTATCCCCACCCATACCATGATCCGCCGGCGCCGACAATCGAATGGGGAGGGGGCTTTCAGCCGACGCGGGCAATGGCGTGGCGGGCGAGCAGGTCCGCGGCCAGTTGCAGCATGTCGGCCGCCAGCCTCTCCCGCTCCACGTCGAAGTCGTCGAGCAGGGTGTCGATGATGCTGGCCAGAGAGCGGGTGCCATCCATCAGCGCAACCGCGAGACGCGCCGTCTCGTTCATCTCTGTCGCCTCGTCGACGGCGGTGTCCGCCGCAACGGCCCTGAACACGGCGGTTTCATCGAGGCCGGCGCCGTCCGTTTGCGCGGGGGGGTGGTCGCCCGTCCCATGCACATAGCTCATGCCCTGCGGCGCCAGATCGCCGAAACCGGCGTCGCGCTCGGGGGATGCCAGCCGACGCTTGATGCGGTGGTCCTCGGTCGCCCGCAGCCGGCCGGTGGGGGACTGGCCCTGCAGGTAGAAGCGCTGCCATTTCTGCGCCTGCGCCTCGGGGTCCTGCTCTGCCAGCTTCCGGTTGAAGGCAAGGCGGGAGTCCCGCCAGCTGGCATATTCCCGCTCCAGATCGGGGTCGGACGCCAGCGGGCGCAGGCGCGGCGTCACGTTCTCAAGCGCCACGCTGGGCCAGAGGCTTAAGAAGCAGAACGGCTCTCCGGCGGCGAAGCGCACGCTGCCGGGCTGGAGGAAGCGCCAGTTCATGGTGAAGGTGAACGGTGCCCAGTTGGTCTCGACGATACCGTCGAGCGGCGCGATTCCCGGCTTCATGCGGTTGGGCGATCCGCGGCACCAGATCACCCAGTCCGGGTCGGTGCGGAAGAGATAGCCGGTCTGGAAGGTGAGGATGCCGGAGCCGAAATGCGACGACGCATAGGCTGGCACGCTGCCATCGTCGGCACGGACGACGATATCCTCCAGGCCGGCGCCGCCATTCCAGCTCGCGGTCAGGTCGACGGGATTGATGAGTTCCCAGCCGGAGGCATTGGCGATGGAGAGCGGCGTGCAGCGATAGGCGAAGCGGTCCGGCGTGCCGTCCATCCAATCGCGCTCGGAGGCCCCGGGCACGATCAGCGGTGGGTCGTTGAACAGGGGATAGCAGTCGAGGCGCAGCCCAGCCATGTCCGCGTTTCCATGTCAGCCGGCCCGGGAGACGTGCACGCCGCCATGAGGTGGAGCGCACATATATAAGGCCCATCCTGCCAAGGATGGGCCTGCACGTTCTGAAATGCCAAGACGCGTGGCGCTCACGCCTGCACGTCGAGCCTCACGGCGGCGGCGGGGGAGGAGGCGGCGGAGGCGGGGGAGGAGGCGGCGCCGGCGGCACAAACGGCACTCCAGACACCGGGATAACCGGCGCAGGAGCCGAGGCTGAACTCAGCCGAACGGTCTGCGTGACCATTGGCGGCACGTATGGTTTTTTCATTCCCTCCCCCATGTTCCGACGTAAATCGCAACATTCATTCACATGTCATTGCCCAATTGGGGTGTCAACGCTCTCCAAGGACAAGCTGCGGGACCGCGCGACAATGGTGTCCAGGTGCGGTCTTGCTGACACAGTCGTGCTCGTCGCTGTGCCAGAGGCGGCCTGTGCCTTCTGGCCCAATGCCTCTGGGCGCGAACATATTCGCTTTGAAAATGCCGTCCGCCCTCTGGCATGGGGAACGGAGCTTCCTAACGTGAAGGAGGCGTCTCCGGCGCCTGTCGCGCCGGAGACGATCACGTATTGGCCAAGACGACAAAGCGCGGTGCGAAAACGCACGCGCTACACCGCTCAGGTCGGCGGCACGAGCGGCGCCCCGGACACCGGGACAACCGGCGCAGGAGCCGACGCGGAGGTCAAACGGACCGTCGGCGTGACCATTGGCGGCACATACGGCTTCTTCATTCCCCAAACCCCTAATTTAGAAGTAAATCGCAACATTCATTCACATGTCATCGCCCATTTGGGGTGTCAACGCTCTTCAAATGGGAAGCAGCGGGCCGCGCGAAGTCGGTCGCCTCGCGTCGCATTGCCGACACAGCCGTTCGACTCGCCGGTGTGAAAAAGGGGGTGTGCCCTGGATCGCGCGCGTCGGCAGCACGCATGCGCTTGCGAACGCCGCGCCGGGTCTGCGGTCGCAGCCGCGTGCCATTCGGGATGGAAGTATCCCCAGCGCCTGACGCGCCGGGGATGAGTATGTGATGGCGGAGACGGAAAACGCGCGGCGCGGAGCGCCTGCGCTCGGATACTCAGCCGGGCGGTACGATTGGCGCGCCGGACACCGGGACAACCGGATCGACGCCCGACGCGGCGGTCAAGCGAACCGTCGGCGTGACCATCGGTGGCACATAAGGCTTCTTCATTCCCAACCCCTTGTTTCGACTTAAATTGCAACGTTGATACACATCACTACTCAGGTAGGGTGTCAATCGGCTCCAGAGATGCCGGCACGGTGGCCCGTTGGCATTTGCATGTCGACACCACGCTGCCTCTGGTGCGTGTGGCCCGCGCGTGGCATGGGAGACCGCTCAACGTGTCGCCACACGCTGGCGGGGAGGACGAATTGGAACTGGACTGTGTGCTTCGCGTTTCCCCACTCGCCAGCTTCCAGCCGCTCGGCGACAGTGCCGTGGTTCTGCGCATCGACAGTGGTCAGCTGTATTCGGCGAATGCCACGGCGCAGGCGCTGCTCTCCGCCATGGATGGGGAGCGCACCCTCGCGGACATCGCCTCCCTCCTCATGGACGACTTCCACGTCGACCGTGATGTTCTGGAGCGGGATCTGCTGGCGCTGAGCCGGCAGCTTCTGGACGACGGTATCGTGGATCAGGTGCCCTCCGCGTCATGATCCGGGCGGCGCTGCGTCGACGGCTGTGGTGGGAGGCGCGCTTTCTGCCGCTTCGGGTCCTGGGGCGGGACTTTGCCGGTCTCCTGGCGCTCGCGAACCGTCCGCTCCGCAACGTTGACGCGCAGGGCCTGCCGGCGGCGGAGATCGTTGCCGCCGTGGTTGCAGCGACCCGGCGACCCTGGATGATGCGCAACCGCCGCTGCCTGCGGCAGGGACTTCTGGCCTTCCGCGCCCTTCACAGTGCCGGCCACCGGCCCGCGCTGCATTTCGGCGTCGATGCGGCAGGTCTGAAGGACCGGGATGGCGTGGTGCATTGCTGGATCGTGGTCGCGGGCGAGGTCGTTCTCAACCCTCCCAATCCGGGAATGACGACCGTATTCATTCATTCCTTGCCGGATCCGGGCTGATGCACAGGCTCTGCTTTGCCCTTGGCGCAGAGAGCTGGGTGGTGGAGGGCTCCGATGCCTGCCTGCTTCCACCCCTGCGCGCCCTTCTCGGCGGGCTCGAACGCGATCCCGCCGCGGCCGCGCCGCCGACATGGCGCCTGGAACTTGGCCGGCCCGACATCACTGGAACGCAGGGGCTTGTGCTGCACGAAGGGCAGATGGAAACCGGCCCGCCTTTCCGCCTGTTTGAGACCACCGACGCACTCGTCCTGCTCTGTGGCAGCGAACTGCGCATCGAGGCCAATCGCGCGGATGGCACCGGGTGGGCGATGGTGGCGCCCGGCAGTGAGAGACTGCTCATGGGTCAGGCCGGCGTCTTCATGATGTCGGCCGCGCTCGACAGCGTGGGGCAGCAACTCGTCCATGCCGCCGCTCTGGTGCGACCCGGCGGGACCGGCGCCATTCTGCTGGCGGCGCCGAGCGGGGCGGGCAAGACCACCACGGCGCTCGCGCTTGCCCAGCAGGGTTTCGGCCTGATGTCCGATGATGGCGCGGTGCTTTGTCCCGGTGCCGGGGGCGTGGGAGTCTGGGGGCTCCCCCGTCGTCCAAAAGTCCACCGGGCGACGGCTGCGCTGTTGCCCTCGCTCGAACCGGGCCTTGGCAGCGACTGGGACGCCGCAGGCGAGCAGCCGCTCGACCTCGCGCGCCTCAGCGGGCTCGGCGTGGCGCCGCCCGGCCTCGTGCTGCCGCTGGAAGCGCTTATCTGGCTGGCTGGGCGCCGGGCGGGGGCGGCGCGCTGCGCGCCGATGGCCCGGGATGTTTTTCTCTCCGGCTTCGCGGCCGACAATCTCAATCGCGGGACGACGGGCGTGCCCCAGCACCATCTGAGGCGATTCGTGGCCATGAGCCGGGCGGTCGGCCACGCGCCCACCTATGAGCTGCGGGTCGGCGACGATCTCGCCGATGTGGGCGAGGCGCTCCGGCGGGGGCTCGCCCAGGCATGAGCCTAACTCAGCTCGCCCCCACCCATGCCTGCTGGCTGCTCGCCCTTTCCGACCCTGAGGGGCCGGGGCCGGACCTGTCGACCCTTCCTCCCGCCGCCGTGCCGGAACTGCTGGCGGCGGCGCGGGCGCATCTCATCCTGCCCGTCCTGTGGCGCCGTCTTCGCGAGATGCGGACGGCGGAAACCGCGGTGGCGCTCGATAAGGCGCATGGGGAATTGGAACTGCTCACTGCCCACGGCCTGCTGCTGACCCATTATGCCGGCCGCATCGCCGCGGCTCTGGCGGCCGCGCAGGCGCGCTTCGCCATCGTCAAGGGGCGCGCCTTCGCACCGCTCTACCCGCATGCCTCCGACCGGCCTTTCACCGATATCGATATGCTGGTGCAGCCCGAGGACCGGGCGATGGTCGAGGCGGCGCTCGAGGCGCTGGATTTCGTGCCGGTTCCGCGCAAGACCATCGACCATTCAGCCGCCTATGGCGAATTCAAATGGACCGCCCGTCAGGCCCCGAATGTGCTGGTCGAGGTTCACCTGAACCTGGTGCATTATCCGTTGCTGCGCCGCACCGTGTCCCTGTCGCTGGATGACCTCGCCGCGTTCGGCGGCGCCGAGGCGCCGGCCGGCCGGCTCATGGTCGCCGTGGCCCATGCCGCCGCCGGCCACAAATTTCACGCGCTGCGGCTGATCGTCGACGTGCTGCAGGCCGCGCGGGCGATGGATGTGCAGACGGCGCAGACCTTTGCCGAGACGGCCGTGCAGCGCGGCTGGGCGCTGGAGGCCGGCATCGCGCTCGATCTTGCCGCGCGGCTTTATGGCGATGCGCGGACCGCCGCCATCGCCGCCTTGCTGCCATCGATGCCTGCACGGGCGCTTGCCGCCCGCCTGCTGTCGGAGACGGCGATCCTCGACGCCCCGCAGCACGGCATCGCCTCCCGTCTCCGCCGCACCCTGGTGCGCGGCCTGCAGCATGTGCGGCCGACGCGCCGGCGATGATGGCGGGCACTCGGCCAGTCAGCCGCCCGACCCGTCGCCAGTGATGGAGACGGTCGCCGTGAGCCCGGCGACGAGGGTGATGCCTGGCGGCACGGGGTCGAGCACCACGCGCACAGGCACGCGCTGGGCCAAACGGACCCAGGTGAAGACCGGATTCACCGTCGCGAGGCCGGAACCGTCGGGCTGCGCGTTGGGCACCGCGATGCCGCGCCCGACGCCCGTGACCTTGCCGCTCAGCGTGCCGGGATAGGCCATCAGCGCCACCCGCGCCGTATCCCCGACATGGATGCCGCTCAGCACCGATTCCTCGAAATAGGCGTCGACCCAGAAGCTGTCGCTGTCCACCACCGACAGCGCGCGCTGGCCGCTGGTAGCATAGTCGCCGGGCTGGGCCAGAAGATTGGTGACGTAGCCATTGACCGGCGAGACGATCCGCGTGCGGCTGAGATTGAGCCGCGCCTGATCGCGATTGGCCAACGCCTGCTGATAGGCACCCTGCGCCATCTCTGCGGCGGCGGCGAAGGCCTGCTGCTCCTCCTTGGAAACGGCGAGGGCATCGAGATCGGCGCGCCGCTGCGCCTGCGCCTGCTTGTTGTCGAGATCGGCCTTGGCCCGGGTCACGGCGGCGTCGGCATTGGCGAGCGCGATCTGATAGTCGTCGGGCTCGATCACCATGAGAACATCGCCCTTGTGTACGAACTGGTCGTCCTTGACCGGCAGTTCGATGATGCGGCCGGAGACCTGCGGGGTGACGGTCACTACATAGGCGCGCACCGTGCCGTCGCGCGTCCACGGGGTATCCATATAGGACCGCCAGGTCCACCAGCCGAGCAGGCCGGCGGCGGCGAGGGCGCAGAGAGTGAACCCCACCGACAGCAGGGCGCGAAAGGTCGACGGCCGCTCCGCGGCCGGGTTGAGCATGGTCATGGCCGTGGCCCCACAGAAAGGACGATGAGCGAAAGCAGGATGATGTAGATGCAGAGGTTGAACAGGCCGGGATGCCAGACGTGGCGCGACAGGCTGAAATGATTGGCGATCCGGCTGAGGGGAAAGGTCGCCACCCAGGCGGCCAGCATCATCACCGCGAAGGGGGCGACATAGACCCCGAGAATGTCGATCTCTCTGAACATGTCGTTCGGCCTTTTCAAAGAAGCGGGGACCGGGCAACGGCCCCGGCGCTGAGCAGTTCGGGGTGCAGGTCGATCGTGTCGCGGATCACGTCGATCGCGGCACGCGCCTTCAGTTGCTGCCGGCCCGGCGGGTCGTCCGTGATCGCTCCCGCGAGAGCGGCCTTCGACAGCGCGTCGCGCGCGATGGAGACCTGCCCAGCGGCGAGCGCGTCGAGGGCATGCTGCAGGGCGCGGCCCGTCGGGGCGTCGGTCGCCAGCGCCCGCAGTTGCAGGACGGCCTGCCCGAGGGCGAGCAGCGCCATCAGGCTTCCGGCCTGCTCCGGCGTCGCCTGCGGCGGCAGCGCTTCGGCCCGCCGGGTTAGCCGGGCGGCCCAGCGCGCAGCGGTGCCGGCTGTGGCGACACGCGGGAGGCGGCGGAAGTCGCGCAGCGAAAGGCCGATGAGCCGGCGGGCGCGGTGCTGCGGCGGGACCATCGGCAGGAGGACGAAGAACAGTGTGCCGATGACCGTGCCGGTGACGATCGACAGAGCGAGATTGAAATAGGCGGCGGCGTCATAGCTGGTCGGATTGCCAACCCCCAGAAGCGGCAGCGCGGCGATGGACATGCCGAGAAAGGCGACATTGTGCCAACTGCCTGCTTGGAGCATACCGAGCGGAACGTAGAGCAGGAACAGCAGGGCGAGCAGGGCGGGGAAAGTCGAGAGCCCCGGCAGCACGGCGAAATAGAGCACGCCGCCCAGCCCCACCATCGTTGCCGCTCCCATCGCGTAATCCTTGGCGAAGGTGCGCGCCTGGTCGCCGAAGGAGCCGAAGACCAGCGTGCCGATGGCGGCGAAGACGATGGCGAAGGCCCCGTTCGGCCAGGCCGACACCACCCAGAAGGCGGAGGTGAGCAGCACCGCGAGGAAGACGCGCAGCCCGTTCAGCAGCGCCGGCAGCGGGTCGGCAACCACGAAGGGGCGGCGTAGCGGCGCGAGGCGTGGGCTGTTGCGTTCCCGCAGCAGGAGGATGGCGTCGGCGAGGCCGGCAAAGCCGCAGACGACCTCGCGCGTGGCGTCGAGAGCGATGCGGCCGGCGCCGTTGCTGGCGGGAAGCGTTTCAATCTGTGCCGCGACCTCCTCGGCCGCCTGCCGCAGCTGCCGGGGGGCATGGTCGAGCTGTGCCGGGTCGAGGCGTTCCAGCAGTGGAACGAGAAGGTCGCGGATCGACGTGCGGCTCTCGCTGTGAAGGGTGAGATGCGCGCCGGCATTGCGCCAGCCGACGAGCGCGCCGACCAGGCCGTCCATCATCCGCTGCAGATTGCCGGCGCGGGAGCGCAGATAGGAGGATTCGCCGATGGCCGCGTCGATCTGCGCATGCAGCAGACCGAGGCTGCCCGCGAGACCGCGCCGCGCGGCGACGAGGTCGGGCGTCTCGCCCCCCTGCCGCAGCGTTGCGAGGAAGCCATCCCTGAGCTGCCCCGCCGTGCCGCGCAATGTGCCGGCCAATTGCTGGCGCGCCGCGCCGAAATCGGTCAGCACCATCACGAAACCGGCCGAGGCGATGCCGATACAAATCTCGCCGACGCGGATGACGGCGAGAAAGAACGCCGTGTCCGGATTCGCCAGCGTGTCGGCGAAGATGATCACCGCGGTGATGCCGGACAGCGCCGCCGCATAGGAGGCGAAGTTGCGCAGCAGCACCACCGCGACCCCGCACAGGCCGCACCAGAGGGCGAGGCAGAACAGCAGCGCGTCGCGTTGCTGTGGAAACGCCGCCAGCATCGCCACTATCATCAGCCCGCCGACAATGGTGCCAATGGCGCGGAAGCGGCCCTTCTGGAGCGAGGCGCCGAGATTGGGTTGGCAGACGATGGCAGCCGTGGTCGCGGCCCAGAACGAGTTCTGCAGTTCGAGATAATAGGTGATGTAGAGCGCGAGGCTGACCGAGGCGGCGAGGCGCAGCCCGAAGAGAAGGCGCGGCCGAAGCGGGGCGAAGAAGGACAGTGCCGCCGCCAGAGCGGGGGGCGTGCTGCGAAGCTTCAGCGCTGGAGCATTGTGAGCGTCGCTCATCGTGTCGCCTGCCGGGAGAGTGGATGAGCCCAGCATAGGCGGTGCGCCGCCGGCGGAAATCATACGGCCGTTCCGGCCTCTAGCGCTTTGGTATGGCCCGGATTTCCGGCTGGCCGGACGCGAAGAAGCGGCGATGCCCGCAAAGGCACCGCCGCCGTCTGGATTGGTTCGTTCGCCGCCCGCTCAGGCCTGGATGAAGGCGAGCAGGTCCGGGTTGATGACATCGGCATGGGTGGTGAGCATGCCGTGCGGGAAGCCCGGATAGGTCTTCAGCGTACCGTTTTGCACCAGCTTCACCGCGAGATGGGCGGAGTTGGCGATCGGTACGATCTGGTCGTCCTCGCCATGCATCACCAGCACCGGCACGCTGATGGCCTTGAGATCTTCCGTCTGGTCGGTCTCGGAGAAGGCCTTGATGCCCTCATAATGCGCCTTGGCGCTGCCCATCATGCCCTGGCGCCACCAATTATTGATCGCGCCTTGGGAGACCTGCGCGCCCTCGCGGTTGAAGCCGTAGAACGGGCCGGAGGCGACATCGAGGAAGAACTGCGCGCGGTTGGCGGCGAGCGCGGAACGAAAGCCGTCGAACACCTCGATCGGCAGGCCGCCCGGATAGGCCTCCGTCTTCAGCATGATCGGGGGAACGGCGGAGACCAGCACCGCCTTGGCGACGCGGCCCTGCGGCTCGCCGAACTTGGCGACATAGCGCGCCACCTGGCCGCCGCCGGTGGAATGGCCGATATGCACCGCATTCTTCAGGTCGAGATGCTCCACCACGGCCGAGACATCGGCGGCGTAGTGGTCCATGTCATGGCCTTCGCTGACCTGGGCCGAGCGGCCATGGCCGCGGCGGTCGCTGGCGACGACGCGGAATCCCTTGCCGAGGAAATACAGCATCTGCGCGTCCCAGTCGTCGGAGGACAGCGGCCAGCCGTGATGAAAGACGATGGGCTGGGCGTCCTTCGGGCCCCAATCCTTGAAGAAGATCTCAACGCCGTCCTTGGTCGTGACGTAACCCATAGCGATATTCCTTTGATGGAGGGGATAGAAACCAGTCTCTTCCTGCGCTTCCTGGGAGGGCGCGGGAAACCCGTGATGCGCGGCCAGCGTTCGTAAGGCGTCGCTGCATCGTTCGCGATAATATATAGCGCGATATATTTTTTCGTGAAAGAACGAAATGCGGGCGCGGGCACCTTTTTGTGTGTGCATGCCTGCATGGCAGATATGCGTGGCGCTTTCGCGAAACCGCCGGGAGGCCTGCCGGATACCGGCAGGGGCGGCAAGCGGGGCGTGCGTCAGAAGCCGATGGCGGCGCGCGTCTCGGCTGCCGCCGAGCGGCCCGGCCAGCCGGCGGCCATCACGGCGAGCGGGGTGCAGGCACCGCGGTCGCGGCGCGTCGCCATCTGCGCCTTTTCCGCCTTAAACCGGCGGGCTTCAGCCACCCGCCAGTGCCGCGGCGTGTCACCCACGACACGTTTGAACACCGTGGTGAAATGCGCCTGCGTCTGGAAGCCGACCGCGAGGGCGATGTCGATCACCCGCTGGTTGGTGCCCGCCAGCAATTCCTGCGCGACTTCGATCCGGCAGCGCAGCAGATAGTCATGCGGCCGCAGCCCGGTCGCCAGACGGAATTGGGCGGCGAAATGCATGCGGCTCAGCCCGGCGGCGCCAGCCATGTCGGCGAGGGTGATGCGCTCGCCAATGTTCATTTTCACATGGTCGATCACGCGCTTGAGACGCCATTTCGGCAGCGCCGACCTGACCCGCGCATTGCGGTCAATGGCAGTGATCGCGCCGTCTGCTTCCTGAAGGCGTTCTGCGCTCTCGCAATACACGCCGCTGTCGGTGGTGTTCGCTGCGGGGGAATGCATCTGAAATCCTCTCAAGATCATCAGGCAATTCGATGAGTTGAGAGTAGACGGCTGGCCACCAGACAAAATCGTACCAGCGTTTCGTTCTCTATGCTCTTGGGTGTCCGCTTTCATACCTTGGTATGTATGGCGAGGCGCCCGGAGATACCGAAGGGGACATTGCCCCGACGGCACCGCGCTGGGGCGGGATAAACTATGAGAATACCTCTGAGCCAAGGAGCTGAGCGCGGGAGGATGCCGGCGGCCGCGCCGCATCTTCATTGGACCGTGCGAACAGGATAGCTTTCATCAGCCCCTTCAACCGTCATGCGCCGTCTGACGGAAGGTCAGGGCGGCGGGAGCGACGAGGTGGCATGACGGGAAAATCACCGTATTTCTTTCCGGCTCTGGCCGTCGTCATGGCGGCACCGATCTTCGCCGTCGACACGCTCACCCCGCTCGATACCGCCATCGCCGTTCTCTACGTCGCCGTCATCATGCCGTCGGCGCATTTCCTCGGCCGTCGCGGCGTGCTGGCGGTCTCGGGCACCTGCGTCGCGCTGACGCTCACCAGCTTCGTCATCGTGCATCAGGACGACTGGGAGGGCTCGGCGCTGGTGCGGTTGATCGTCAGCCTGTCCGCTATCCTCATCACCAGCCTGCTCACCCTGCGCAACCAGCAGGTGACCTCGGCGCTGCGGGAGCAGGCCAACCTTCTCAATCTCACCCACGACGCCATTTTCGTGCGCGATCTCGCCGACAGGATCACCTACTGGAACCGTGGGGCCGAAGAACTTTATGGCTGGAGCCGGGCGGAGGCGCTGGGCCAGACGGCCGCCAGCCTGCTGCGTACCCGCTTTCCCGACACGCCGGCGCGCATCCACGCGGCGTTGCTGGCGGACTCGCAATGGGCGGGCGAGTTGACCCATTTCAAGCGCGACGGTGCGCAGGTCACGGTGCTCAGCCGATGGTCGTTGCAACGCGACAAATCCGGCCGCCCGATTGCTGTTATGGAGACCAATAACGACATCACCGAACGCAAACGCTCCGAAGTCATGCTGCAAAAGGCCCAGACCGAGCTTGCCCATGCCGCGCGCGTGGCGACCATGGGCGAGCTCACCGCCTCCATTGCCCATGAGGTGAACCAGCCGCTTGCCGCCGTCGTCACCAATGGCGAGGCGTGCCTGCGCTGGCTGGGGCGCGACGTGCCGGACCTTGGTGAGGCCCGTGCCTCGGTGGAGCGGATGATCAGCAACGGACGGCGCGCCAGCAATGTGGTTTCCCGCCTGCGGGCGCTGGCCCGGCGCGACGATCCCGATCATGTCGCGCTCAACCTCAACGACGTCGTCGAGGACGCGTTGGCGCTGGTGGAACGGGAGGCGGATTCGCACCATGTCGCGGTCCAGATCGACCTCCAGCTCGCGCTGCCGGCTGTTTCCGGCGACCGCGTGCAGTTGCAGCAGGTGGTGATCAACCTGATGATGAACGCGATTCAGGCCATGGCCGGCGTCTCCGGCCGGGCGCGGCGCCTTGCGGTCGCTACCCGGCAGGAGGGTGCGGCCGGCGGCGCCGGCTGCGTGACGGTGGAGGTCCGCGACACCGGCATTGGTGTGGACGCGCAGGGGGCGGAACATCTGTTCACCGCCTTCTACAGCACCAAGAAGGAGGGGCTCGGTATGGGGCTGTCGATCTGCCGCTCGATCATCGAGGCTCATGGCGGGCGCATCGCCTTCGCCGCCAATCCCGATCACGGGATGAAGTTCACCGTCAAGCTGCCCGCACTGAAGGAGCCGGCGCCGTGATTTCGCATACCTCGTCCAGCCGCCCGCCCGCCGCCGCGCCCGCGCCGACAGTGATCGTCGTCGATGACGACGAGGCGTTGCGCGAGGCGCTGAGCAGCCTGTTTCGCTCGGTCGGGCTGCGGGTCGAACTCTATGGCTCGGCGGCGGAACTGCTCGCCGCCAAGCCGCCCGCCGCGCCGCGCTGCCTGGTGCTCGACATCCGCCTGCCGGGGGTGAGCGGGTTGGACTTCCAGGCCCAGATCGCCGCCTCGCCGATGAACATGCCCATCATCTTCATGACCGGTCACGGCGATATCCCGATGACCGTTCGGGCGATGAAGGCGGGCGCGGTGGACTTTCTCACCAAGCCGTTCCGCGACCAGGACATGCTCGACGCGGTCACGACGGCGCTGGAGCATGACCGCCGGCAGAGCGAGGCCAACAAGGCAGCCACCGACATCCGCGACCTCTATCAGTCGCTCACCGCCCGCGAGAAGGAGGTGATGGCGCTCGTCACCTCCGGTCTGATGAACAAGCAGGTGGCGGCGCAGATCAATCTGTCGGAGATCACCGTGAAGATCCACCGCGGGCACGTCATGCGTAAAATGAACGCCAAGTCCTTGGCGGATCTGGTCCGGATGGCCGAAACGCTCGGCCTCGGCATCACAAAGGCTTAAATTGCAAACCTCCGTATGATTTGAATCCCGGACCTTTCGCGCCATCCTTCAGGGAACGCGCCAAGGCGTGCCGCTTTGACCGCGAAAGGAACTCCCCCGTGTCTGAAGTCCCGATGATCGCCATCGTCGATGATGATGAGTCGGTTCGCGTGGCCACCTCCAGCCTTGTCCGGTCCTTCGGCTTCAAGACGACGGTGTTCGCGTCGGCGGAAGATTTTCTGGCGTCGCCGACGATGCCGCGCACCGCCTGCCTCGTCACCGATGTGCAGATGCCGACCATGAGTGGCATCGAACTGTTCGAGGCGTTGCGGGCGCGGGGCGTCGCCCTTCCCGTGATCTTCATCACCAGCTTTCCCGAGGAGCGGGTGAAGCGGCGGGCGCAGGAGGCGGGCGCCGCCGGCTTCCTCGCCAAGCCGTTCGACGCCGACACCATGATGGGCTGCGTGTTTGAAGCCCTCAAGGGCCAGCCGCTGCCGCGCTAGCGCCGGTCCGCCGCCACCGTTCAAGCCGACAAGACGAGCGCCGCTTCGGGGCGCATGCTGACGCTTGTCCTGTATTCGACCCCATGCGCCCCCGCACCGAGCCTCAGGAGCCTGTTATGGACATCGAAGCTATCAAGAAGCGCCGCCTCGCCCCGCTGGGGACCCCCACCGCCTTGCCCTCCAACGCCGTCGCCGACATCGCCGCCGCCCTGACCACGCTGCTGGCCGACGTGTTCACTCTCTACATCAAGACCAAGAACTTCCACTGGCACCTCTCGGGCCCGCATTTCCGCGATTATCACCTCATGCTCGACGAGCAGGGCGATCAGCTCTTCGCAATGACCGATGACATCGCCGAGCGCGTGCGCAAGCTCGGCGGCGTGACGTTACGTTCGATCGGCCACATCGCCCGGCTGTCGCGGCTCGACGACAATGACGCCGATTTCGTCACCGCCCAGGACATGCTGGCCGAACTGTGCAGCGACAATGTCGCGCTCGCCGGCTTCCTGCGCGCCACCCACGCGCTGTGCGACGAGCATGGCGATGTCGCCAGTGCCAGCCTGATCGAGAACTGGATCGACGAGACCGAGCGCCGGACCTGGTTCCTCTACGAATCCGGCCGCCGCGACGAGGGGCGGGGCTGAGCCGCCCCGCTCCACACACCCGTTTCCTCCCCGAAGACCCACCTGGCCGTCGCTGTACCGCAGCGGCGGCCGCTTCTTGTCGGGACCGGCCGGACGGTGCGGGCGCTGCCGGATCGAACCAACATCGCCGGCAGCCGTTTTCCGCGGGGAGATGGCCGGCAGAAGGAGGCTTTGGCGTGAGCGACTATGAGTTCTACTACTGGCCGCTGCCGTTTCGCGGTCAGTTCATCCGGGCGCTTCTGGCCCATGCCGGCAAGAGCTGGGACGAGCACGGGACGGGGGAGATCGAGGCGCTGATGCAGCTCGATCCGACCGACCAGCCCATTGCCTTCATGGGACCGCCGGTGCTCGTCGAGCGCGCCACTGGCCTCGCCTTGTCGCAGATGCCCGCCATCGCGATCTATCTCGGCGAGAGTCTCGGCCTCATCGCCGACGATCCCGCCCGGCGGGCGCTGACAGCGAAAGTGGTCAATGATGCCAATGACGTGCTGGACGAGGTGACGCTGGATGGCGGTCGGCAGATGTGGACGCGCGAGCGTTGGGAGGCTTTCATTCCCCGGCTGGTCCATTGGATGCGGATCGGCGAGGCGATGGGCCGGCGTCACGGCTTGACGGCGGAGCGCGGCACGCTGCTCGGCACCCCGGAGCCGGGTGTCGCCGACATCGTCACCAGCACGCTGTGGTGCACCATGGGCGAGCGCTTTCCTGCCATTAAGGCGTTGCTGGAAGAGAACGCGCCTCAACTCGCCGGCCTGACGCGGCGCGTCGCCGCCATCCCCGCCCTCGCCACGCTGCGGGAGCGCTCGCGTCAGCTCTATGGCGACGCCTATTGCGGCGGCGAGATCGAAAAATCGCTGCGGCAGGTTCTGCTTGCCCCCACTGGCCGTTCCTGACCGCGAGGGGCGCCGCTCAGCCGAGTTTGCGCAGCAGCCGCAGCACTTCCACGCGTTCGCTCGGGGTCAGCGGTTCGAGCGTGGCGGCGCTGATCTCTTTGGCCACCTGGATCGCGACATCGGCGACGTCGCGGCCACGGGCGGACAGGTCGAGAGTGCGGCGGCGGCGGTCGCGCGGATCGTCGGTTATGGCGAGCAGCGCGCGCGCCTCCAGCCGGTCGACCACGCCCTTGATGGTGGCGGCATCGAGATGGATCAGCCGCCCGAGCTGGTTCTGCGAGCAGGGGCCGATCTCGCGGAGCTTGGCGAGGGCGGCGAATTGCGGCGGCGTCAGCCCTTCGACCATGCGGGCCGCGAAAAGCGCGGTGTGGCGTTGGCTGGCGACGCGGATAAGAAAGCCGACCTGTGCGTCGACGTGATAGCCAGCGCCGGATCCGGCGCTGGCGCCGTTCGGCTGGTCCGCGCCATCGCTGTTCATGACGATGCCCCCCTCTGATACCGTCATCGCATCAGAGCACAGCCCGGCCATCGCGCAAGAGAAAATTGTGCGTATAGAAGCACTCGCGCGGCGGTGGGGCTGCCTAGGGCGGTGGCGCCGGCGCCGGTCCGCGCAGTTCGCCCTGCTCGATCCGCAGAACCCGGTCGCAGAGCCCGGCGCAGAGGTCCGAATTCTCCTCGCAGATCAGCAGCGAGAGGCCGGTCGCCTTCAGCCGCGCCAGCGCCCGGCCCATCTGCTCGACCACGATCGGCGCCACCCCTTCCGAGGGCTCGTCGAGCAGCAGCAGCGCCGGGTTGCCGATCAGCGCGCGGGCCACGGCCAGCATCTGCTGTTCGCCGCCCGACATCTGCCCGCCGCGACGCTCACGCATGTCGCCGAGCTGAGGGAACAGCTCGAACACGGCCTCGAGCGTCCACGCGGCGCGGCCCGCGCCGGGCCGTGGCGGGCGGCGGCCGAGGTCGAGATTTTCCCGGACGGTGAGTTCGGTGAAGATGCGGCGATCCTCCGGCACATAGCCGATGCCGAGGCGGGCGATGGCGTGGGTCGGCAGCGGGATAAGGTCGGTGCCGCCGAAGCTCAGCCGGCGTGCCCGCCGGCGGACAAGCCCAATGATCGCTTTCAGCGTGGTCGACTTTCCGGCACCGTTGCGTCCGACCAGCGCCACCGCCTCGCCCGGCGCCACTTGCAGCGACAGGCCGAACAGGATCTTAGCCTCGCCGTACCAGGCGTCGAGGCCCTCCATCTCCAGCAGCGGAGCGAGCGTGCTCATGGCGCCTCGCTCGCAGCCGGCGTGACACCCCCGAGATAGGCGGCGCGCACCGCCGGGTCGTTCCGCACCTCCTCGACGCTGCCATTGGCGATCAGCCGCCCACGCGCCAGCACCACCACGCGGTCAGCATGGCCGAACACCACATCCATCGCGTGCTCGGTGAACAGCACGGCGAGGTCCCGCGCCCGGGTGAGGCTGCGCACCAGCGCGATCATCGCCTGCCGCTCCTCGCCCGACATGCCGGCGGTGGGTTCGTCCATCAGTAGGAGGCCGGGGTCGCCGGCCAGCGCCATGGAGAGTTCGAGCCGCTTCACATCGCCATAGGCGAGGGTGGCGGCGGGGCGTTCGGCCTGTGCGGCCATGCCGGTCTGTTGCAGCAGCGCCAGCGCCTCCTCCCGCGCCATGCGGTGCGCCGGCGCCCACAGGCGAAAAACCTGCCCGCGCGCCGCGATCAGCGCCATCTGCACATTTTCCCGCACCGTCATCGAGCCGAACACGCTGGCGACCTGGAAGGTGCGGCCCACGCCCAGCCGGGCGATGCGGCGGGGAGCGAGCCCGGTGATGTCGCGGCCCTTGAGCCGCACCTCGCCGGCATCCGGCCGCAGCTGGCCGTTGACGATGTTGAAGCAGGTGGATTTGCCGGCGCCGTTCGGGCCGATCAGCGCCAGCAATTCGCCCGGCGCGATGGCAAAGCTCACCCCGTCCAGCGCCCGCACGCCGCCATAATGCTTTGTTAGCGCTGAGATTTCGAGAACCGGCGTGCTCACGTTCATGGCGTGCTCCGCACGCGGCGCAGCCCGCCGGCGAGGCCGGAGGGGAAGGCGAGTACGAGCGCGAGGATGAGCAGGCCGAGCAGGCCGCGCCAAAAGGGGCTCTCGCGCATCACCATGTCTTGCAGCAGCGTCAGGCCGCCGGCGCCGAGCAGCGGGCCCATCAGGCTGTGCACGCCGCCCAGCAGCACCATCACCAGCCCGTCGATCGAGCGCCCGACCGAGATCGCCTCCGGCGAGATCGATCCCTTGGCGAAGGCGAACAGCCCACCCGCCGCGCCGCACAGCGTGCCGGCCACGGCGAAGGCGAGCCAGCGCACCTTTTCCACCGCGATTCCAGAGGCTTCCGCCCGCAGTCGCGAATCCCGCGCCGCCCGCAGGGCGAGGCCGAGCGGGGCGAAGACGAGGCGGCGGAGAAGCACGAGGCCGAGCACGGTGACCGCCAGCGCGGCGAGATAGAGCCCGCCCGCGCTGTCGAAAGGCGCGTCCGGCCACACGCCGAACAGCCCGTTCGAGCCGCCGGTGACCTCTTCCCATTGATGGGCGATCGACCAGACGATCTGGGCGAAGGCGAGGGTGAGCATGGCGAAATACACGCCCTCCAGCCGCACGCAGAACCAGCCGAACAGCACGGCGCCGGCAGAAGCGGTAATGATTCCAACGCCTAAGGCGAGCGGCGTCGGCAGGCCGAGCACGGTCGCGGCATAGGCGGTGCCATAGGCACCCAGCCCGAAATAGGCGGCGTGGCCGAAGGAGGCGAGGCCGCCGGGGCCCATGAGAAGGTGCAGCGAGGCGGCGAACAGCGCGGCAATCACCATGTCGAGCGCCAGCACCGGCGCGTAGCTGGACACCAGGCCGAACAGCGGCACGGCGGCGAACAGCGCCAGCGCCGCCAGCACGAGGAACCGGCCCCGCTGTCCCAATGGGGCGAGCGGCGCCTCCATGTCGCCGCGCCGGGCGGCGGGGGGCAGCGGCCGGCCGAACAGGCCGTGCGGGCGCACCACCAGCACCACCGCCATGACGAGGAATTCCGCCACCAGGGTCAGCCTCGACATGTTGAAGGTGAAGCCGGCCACCTCCACTATCCCTAGAGCGGTGCACAGCGCTTTCACCTCCGCGACCAGCAGGGCGGCGAGATAGGCGCCGCGGATCGAACCCAGGCCGCCGATCACCACCACCACAAAGGCATCGCCGAGCACGGAGAGGTCGAGCGCGAGATTGGCCGGCTCGCGGGCCATCTGCAGCGCGCCGCCGAAGCCGGCGATGCCGGTGCCGAGCGCGAAGACGGCGGTGAACAGCACGGCCTCGTTGATGCCGAGCGCGGCGACCATTTCGCGGTCCTGCGTCGCCGCCCGCACCAGCCGCCCGAAGCGGGTGCGCGTGAGTACGATGTGGAGGACGATGAGGACGATTGGACCGATGAGAGCGAGGAAAATGTCGGAATCCGGCAGCTGGCGGCCGAGGAGCTCGACCGTCCCCGTCAGCCCCGGCGCGCGGGGGCCGAGAATGTCCTCCGGCCCCCACAAAGCGAGGGTGGCGTCGCTGAGGATGAGCAGCAGCGCGAAGGTGGCGAGCAGCTGGTAGAGTTCCGGCGCGGCATAGATGCGCCGCAGCAGCAGAACCTCCACCAGCGCGCCCAGCGCCGCCGTGATCAGCGCGGCACCGAGGATCGCGCCCCAGAAGCCGAGCGCATCGCCGAACACCTCGCCGAGCCGGGGCGCCAGCGTCACCGCAAGGTACAACCCCAGCATGTAAAAGGAGCCATGCGCCATGTTGACGATGCGGGTGACGCCGAAAATGATCGACAGCCCCGCCGCGACGAGGAACAGGCCGGAGGCCGAGGCGAAGCCGTTGACCGCCTGGAACAGCAGCGACTCAAACGACATCGCGTCTTCCCGCCCGCCGTCCGCTCAGTTCGCCGCCGGTCGCAGCTTCAATACCTCGGCGTCCGAGGGCAGGACGCTGGCGCCGTCGACATAGACGGGGTCAAGCATGATGCCGCGCCCGTGCTTCACCGCCAGCGTGCCGACAAAGGCGCCCACCGTCGCCTGGTGGTCGCTGGCGCGGTAGGTGAAGGGGCCGAACGGCCCGTCCACTTCCAGCCCCTCGAACGCCTCGACCAGCTTCTCGCTGTCGGTGCTGCCGGCCTTGGCGAGGCCGGCGGCGAGCGACTTGATGGTGGCGTAGCCGACGATGGAGCCGAGGCGGGGATAGTCATTGTAGGCGGCGCGATAAGCGTCGAGGAACGCCTGATGCGCGGGGATCGTGATCGAATACCAGGGATAGCCGGTGACGACCCAGCCGATCGGCGCCTCCTCCTTCAGCGGGTCGAGATATTCCGGCTCGCCCGACAGGAGACTGACGACGAAGGTGCCATCCAGCGCCTTGCGGGTATTGGCCTCGCGCACGAAGCGGGCGAGATCGGCGGCGAACAGCACGTTGAACACCGCATCGGGCTTGGCGTCGGCGATGGCCTGCGCCACCGGGCCGGCGTCGATCTTGCCGAGCGGGGTCGCCTGTTCGGCGACGAATTCCACATCCGGCTGCGCCGCCTTCAGCAGCGTCTTGAAGGTCTGCGCGGCGGACTGGCCGTATTCGTAATTGGGATAGACGATGGCCCAGCGCTTGCGGTTGGCCTTCACCGCCTCCGGCATCAGCATCGCCACCTGCATATAGGTGGAGGGGCGCAGGCGGAACGTGTAGCGGTTGCCGTCGGCCCAGGTCAGCTTGTCGGTCAGCGGCTCGGCGGCGAGGAAGAACACTTTGCGCCGTTTGGCCAGCTCTGCCACCGCCAGCCCGACATGGGAGAGGAAGGTGCCGGTGAGCAGGTCCACTTTGTCGCGGGTCAGCAATTCGGTGGCGACGCGCACAGCGTCGCCGGGATTGCCGCCATCGTCGCGGGAGATGAGTTCGAGTGGCCGCCCGAGCACGCCGCCGGCGTCGTTCACCTGTTTCAGCGCCAGTTCCATGCCCTTGCGATAGGGGTCGAGAAAGGCGGCCTGCGCCTTGTAGCTGTTGAGTTCACCGATGCGGATCGGTTCCGCCGCCCCGGCCGGCAGCGCGGGCAGCAGCGCGAGGGCGGCGAGGGCGATCAGCGCCGCGCGCCGGCGCAGGAGGGGCACCGAGGGGAACGGCGCGGCCTTTTGGGGGCGCATCGGAGAACTCCGGGTGGCACGAGGAGGGGAGAGAAGGGGCGTGTCGCGGCCTAACCTACCGCCTTGCGGCGCGGGGTCCAGCCCCGCACCGGTGAAGCGCAGCCTACGGACCGACCTCGACTTCGGCTTCCTGCAGCCGGCTGCGCCGCGACGCGATGAGCGCGCCGCCGGCGATGAGCGCCGCGCCGGCCAGCGTGCTGGGGGCGGGAATCTCGCTGAACGCCACCAGCCCGATCACCAGCGCCCACAGGAAGGCGGTGTACTCGAACACGCCGAGCCGGCTCGCATCCGCCCGTCCATAGGCCCAGGCCATGCACAGATGCCCCGCCGTGCCGAGCACGCCGATGAGCACGAAAAGCCCCATCTCCCCCATCGACACCGGCGCCCATTGCCAGGCGCCGAGCGGCGTCACCCAGAGGCAGGCGAAGGCGTTCTGCAGCAGCACGATGGTCGGGATCGGATCGCGCGCGGCGCGGCTCTTCAGCGTCACCATGGCGAGCGCATAGGTAAGCGCCGACACCAGCGCCGCGAGGATGCCCGGCCCATTGGCGAGGCTGCCGCCGGCGCTCATGTCCAGTTCGTTCCACAGCACGACCAGCACCCCGGCAAAGCCGAGGCCGAGCGCCAGCAGGATCGATTTGCCCGGCCGCTCGCCGAGGAACAGGGCCGCGAACAGGGCGATGAACAGCGGCGAGGTGAAGGAGAGCGCCAGCGCCACGGCGAGCTGCAGCACGGAGAGCGAATAGAAGAAGGTCAGCGCCGTGATCGACACCAGCACCGAGCGCCACAGATGCGGGCGCAGCATGGAAGGGCCGGGCAGGGCCGTGCGGCAGGCGACGAACACCGCGCCGGCCGCCAAGGCGCCGATGGCGTAGCGCAGCATGGCGATCTGCCCGGTGCCGTGGCTGGCCGCGACATATTTGATGACGCCGTCCATGATCGACAGGATGCCGATGGCGGCGATGGTCACCAGGGCGGGGCCGTTGAGCACGGCGCGCTTGAAGGTTGCCTGCAACATGGAAATTCAGCCTTCGCCCGTCGCGGCCGCCGCGAGGGACCGGCGGTAGAGATATTCCCAGGTGGCGGAAAGGTCGTGGCACTCGCGCGCCGCGCCATGCCGGGTGAAGCCGCAGCGCTCATAGAAGCGGTGGGCGTCGGTGAAGCGTGTGTCGGTCCATAGCCGGATTTCCGGCGCGCCGGCAGTGTGGGCGGCGGCGAGGGCGGTGTCGAACAGGGCGCGGGCGATGCCACGGCGCCGGGCGGCGCGGGCGACATAAACCTTGAAGATCTCCTGCCCGCCGGCCGGGGCATCGGGGTCGCGGGTCGGGGCCAGCGCCATCGAGCCGATGACGCCTTCCGCCGCTTGCGCCACCCAGATAGTGCCGCCGCGCGCGGCGAAATGGCTGGCGATGGCATCGAGTTCGGGAAATTCGGCGGCGCGGTCGAACACGCAGCCCTCATATTCGGCGAAGGCGGCGGCGATGAGCGCGGCGATGGCATCGCCATCCGCGTCGGTCGCCGGCCGGATCAGGAAATCGGTCACGTCACTCACTCCGGCCCGGCGCGGTCCATTTTCTCGCCGGGTAAGGCTGGGAGAGTTCGACGGCGGGGCGCGGGCGGACTATGTTCGGCTCGTCTTCTGGCGTAAAGACCATTCATTATGCCCGATACATGGATCTGAAATGGCGGGCTGGTGCTTAACCGCTGCTATCCGCCTGTTTGGCCTTCCGTTCCGGAGTGCTCGATGAACCTGTCCCGCCCTGTTCTCCGCCTGGCTTCGGCCGCCGCTCTCGCCGCCCTGCTGGCCGGCTGCGCCTCCGCGCCGTCGCCGCAGCCGATCGAGCCGCCGCGCCCGCAGTTCACCTCGCCGATCACGGCGCAGCAGGTGGAAGGCAAATGGGGGCTGGCCGCCTATCACCGGCCGGAGGATGCGGCGCGCACCGAGGCGCAGGCCCGCCAGGGCTGCCGGCAGCCCTATGTCATCAATATCGGCCCGTCGGGCGGGTTCATGATGTATCTCGCCGATGATTCGTCCCCCTCCGAGGTGGTGTCGAAGCAGGTCGGCAACGGCCCGATCTATATCGGCCTGCCGGACGAGCCGCCGGGCGCGCGCTCGGACCGCGAAGTGGTTCGCTTCGACGGGCAGGTGCTGGTGCTCAAATGGCTCGACCCGGAAGTCGCCGGCCGCTACGGCACCATGGTCTATGTCCGTTGCCCGGCGTGAGCGGGCGGGACTGATTCGGAGCAGTCGCGACGAGCCGCCCGCGCAGGGCTGGGTTGCTCGCGGCTCCCGGCCGGCGGCTTGGAGGCACGGGGCCTCTCCGCTATGGTCCGGCCCGATTTCGGATCGAACGCGGGAGCCGCGCAGCCATGGCGGGCGACACACAAGTGGTTGGCGACACACAGCAAGGCGCCGACACGCATTTCGGCTTCCGCACCGTGCCGCTGGAAGCCAAGCAGCGCATGGTCGACGAGGTGTTCCACTCGGTGGCGCGCCGCTACGACCTGATGAACGACCTCATGTCGATGGGCCTGCACCGGGTGTGGAAGGACCTGCTGGTCTCCCGCCTGCGCCCGCCGAAGAGTGATCGCGCCTTCCGCCTGCTCGATGTCGCCGGCGGCACGGGCGATGTGTCCTTCCGCACGGTGGAAGCCGGCGGGCCGGGCACCAGCGCTGTCGTCGCCGATATCAATGGCGGCATGCTCGGCGTCGGGCGGGAGCGGGCGCAGGGGCTCGGCCTCGCCGACCGCGTGGAGTTCGTCGAGGCCAACGCTGAATCGCTGCCCTTCGCCGACAAGAGTTTCGACGCCGCAACGGTGGCCTTCGGCATCCGCAACGTGCCGCGCATGGACAAGGCGCTTGCCGAGATGCGGCGCGTGCTGAAGCCCGGCGGGCGCTGCTTCGTGCTGGAATTCTCCCGCGTCGACGTGCCGGGGTTGGACGCCATTTACGACGCCTATTCGTTCAAGTTAATTCCCGGCATGGGCAAGCTGGTGACGGGCGACGCGGAGTCCTACCAGTATCTGGTCGAATCGATCCGCAAATTCCCCCCGCCGGAAGCCTTCGCCGATCTGATGCGCGGGGCGGGGTTCAGGCGCGTGGCGTGGCAGCCGCTCACCGGCGGCATCGTCGCGCTGCATTCCGGCGTGCGGATCTAGCGCCGTGGCCACTCCCCTCGGCGATTATCTGCGCCTCGCGCGCGCCGGCTTCGTGATGGCACGCGAGGGTGTCGCCTCGCGCATCGACCCCGGCGTGCGCCCGCCCGGCTCCGAGCCGCTGTTCGCCCTCGCCGGGCTGATCGCGCGACGCGGCCCGGCCTCCAGCGCCGCCCGGCTCGGCGCGGCGCTGTCCCGTCTCGGCCCGTCCTATGTGAAGCTGGGCCAGTTCCTCGCCACCCGCCCGGATGTGGTCGGCCCGCAGCTCGCCCGCGACCTGGAGCTGCTGCAGGACCGCATGCCGCCCTTTCCGCAGGCGGTGGCGGAGGCGACCATCGCCCGCACCTTCGACCGGCCTGTCGCCCAGGTCTATGCCCGGCTCGATCCGCCGCTCGCCGCCGCCTCGATCGCGCAGGTGCATCAGGGCGAGGTGATCGACCCCGACGGCACCGCCCGCCGCGTGGCGGTGAAGGTGCTGCGCCCGGACGTGCAGCGCCGCTTCCGCATCGACCTCTCCTCCTTCTACCGCGCCGCCCGGCTCGGCGAGAGCACCTCGCCCGAGGGCAAGCGGCTGCGGCTGGTGGCGGTGGTCGATACACTGGCGCGCTCGGTGTCGATGGAGATGGACCTGCGGCTGGAAGCGGCCGCCATGTCCGAACTGGCGCAGAACACCGGCGAGGACGCCGATTTCCGCGTGCCCGCGGTCGACTGGGACCGCACCGGGCGCGAGGTGCTGACCACCGAATGGGTGGAGGGCATCAAGCTGAACAATCTGGAGGCGCTGCGCCAGGCCGGCCACGACCTGCCGCGCCTCGGCCAGATCGTCATGCAGTCCTTCCTGCGCCACGCGCTGCGCGACGGCTTTTTCCACGCCGACATGCACCCCGGCAATCTGTTCGTCGACGCCGACGGCAAGCTGGTCGCGGTGGATTGCGGCATTATGGGCCGGCTCGGGCAGAAGGAGCGGCGCTTCCTCGCGGAAATCCTGTTCGGCTTCATCACCCGCGACTGGCTGCGCACGGCGCAGGTGCATTTCGAGGCCGGCTATGTGCCGCCGCACCATTCGGTGGAGGATTTCGCCCAGGCGATCCGCGCCATTGGCGAGCCGATCTATTCGCGCCGCGCCGACCAGATTTCCATGGCCAAGCTGCTGACCCTGCTGTTCGAGGTCACGGCGCTGTTCGACATGCAGACGCGGCCGGAATTGCTGCTGCTGCAGAAGACCATGGTGGTGGTGGAGGGCGTCGCCCGCAGCCTCGACCCGCAGCTCGACATGTGGAAGACCGCCGAGCCGGTGGTGCGGGCGTGGATCGAGCGCAATCTCGGCCCCGCCGGGCGCATCGAGGAAATGGCGGTCGGCATCGGGGCGGTGGGCCGCTCGCTGCAGACGCTGCCGGAACTCATCGCCCATGGCCAGCGCATCGCCGTGCAGCTCGATGCGGCCACCCGCGACGGGCTCACCCTCTCGCCCGCCAGCACCGAGGCCATCGGCCGGGCGGAGGGGCGGGGCAATCGCTGGGTAGCCGGCGCGCTGTGGGCGATCGCCGCGCTGCTGCTGGCGCAGATGCTGTTCTGAGACCGGTCCGGATCAACACGGGTTGCGTTTGAGACTTTTTGCAATCTGAAGGTGCTAACTTACCCCAAATGGTGTAATTCTACTCCCCGCAACCTTTGCGGGGAGAGAGACCATGCGTGCCCTCACCATGCTGTGCCTCGCCGGAGCGGTCGGCCTTGCCACCGCCGCCGCGCAATATGCCTACAGCCAGTCGCCCTATGTGCCGGCGGCGCAGTTCTGCGCCAATGGCACCAGCGCGCCCTGCTCGATCATCCCGGCCTATATCGGGCCGGACCCGATGCTCGCGAACGCCGTCGGCTATAACGGAATCATCGCGGCGCCGCCGACCAGTGCCGCCCAGGATTCCCAGACGCCGTTCGACAACATGTCGTGGCAGAGCTTCGTCGGGCTGAACTGGATTTCCGGCACCGAATCCGCCCCCGCTTCCACCGGCCTCGCCGCCAGCGGCGCGCGCGTGTGGCAGACCTGGGCGAAAGTGAATCAGGTGTTCGGCAATTCGCCGGTGCAAGCCTCCTGCGCCAACCCCTCAAACCTGCCTGTGATTTCCATCGGCAGCGACGGCAAGGGCAATCCTTCGCAGAAGAACGACGACTATTACCAGGCGTCCACCGACGTGCCGCTGATCGACATCAACGGCAACTGGACGCTCTATGAGCGGCGGCTCAACGTCACCGAGATCGCCTATCTCGCCGCTCCCGGCGGCAACCCGCTCAACACGCTGCTCACCGTGGCCGGCCAGAACCGTTTCGTCGCCGGTGGCAACACGGTCGCCTTCGCGGCCTCTTCCACCGACCCGCTGGGCGCGCGTGGCTCCATGGAGCTGAAGATCGCCTGGCGTATCCTGGGGCCGAATGACGATGCTTCCCGCTACATCACCCAGAACGTGCTGCTGGCGGTGGCGCCGGACCTCGTAAGCAACACCCAGCCCATCTGCGCCAATGTGACGGTCGGCATGGTCGGCATGCACATCATTCAGCGCAACCCCGCTTACGCCAAGAACGCCGCCCTGCTGCCGGAATGGATCTGGTCGACCTTCGAGCATGTCGACAACGCGCCGCTGGCGGCAACGACCTGCGATCCGGCCGCTCCGGTCGGCTGCGTGAACCTGAATCAGCCCTCCTGCGGCGCGGCGGCAGCGGGAAGCGGGGTGGCTTCCTATTTCGTGCCGTCCACTAGCTCGACGACCAACGTTCCGCCGACAGCCTCGTCCACCCTGCCCAATTTCGTCTGGAGCCCGGCCCAGCCCTATGCCAAGGGCTATGCGCAGCCGGTGAGCGTGGGGGCGCGCACGCTTTATTCCGGCCCGCAGGTGGTGCGCTGCTGGCAGGTCTACAGTCTGACGGTCGCGCTCAACCGGCAATGGCAGAAGGCGCTCGCCGGTTCGCCGCTGGCCAATTACCAGCTGGTCGGCACCCAATGGGGCGCCTCTATCGACGGCCGGGTCGCCCCTTATCCCAACGACGCCGTGCCCGGCCTGCTCTCTAACGCGACGCTGGAAACCTACATCCAGAACAATACTCAGCCGACCGCCTCTGGCGGTGTGGGTTCCTGCATTGGCTGCCACCGCGCGGCGACGCTGGTGGACGGCAAGACCCCGGCCGATTTCAGCTTCCTGCCGAGCCTCGCCGCGCCCGCACCGACGCGGTTTCAGTTCGCGCAGTAAGGCGCGCTCCCGCCGCCGGCGTCCTCCTGCCGGCGGCGGGCGTTCAGCATGTTCGCGGTTGCCCTTCGGCCGAATCGGCGTTTGGCTGTATGAACGCCCGACCTCCCGCTCCGGCCTTCGGGAAACGCCATGCTCGCCACCAAGCGCCTTCTGCTCATCATCGGCGGCGGTATCGCCGCCTATAAGAGCCTCGACCTGATCCGCCGGCTGAAGGAACGCGGCGCCTCGGTGCGGGTGGTGATGACCTCCGCCGCGCAGCATTTCATCACCCCGCTGGCCGCCGGCGCGCTTTCCCATGATCGTGTGTTCACCGAGCTGTTCGACCGCGAGGCGGAGCAGGATGTCGGCCATATCCGCCTCTCGCGCGAGGCGGATCTCGTCATTGTCGCCCCCGCCACCGCCGATCTGATGGCGAAGATGGCGCATGGGCTCGCGGACGACCTTGCCTCCGCCGTGCTGCTGGCGAATACGCGCCCGGTGCTGCTCGCCCCGGCGATGAACCCGGCCATGTGGGCGAACGCCGCCACACGGCGCAACGCGGCGCAGCTTGCCGCCGACGGGGTGCGCTTCGTCGGGCCGAATGCCGGCGCCATGGCCGAGCGCGGCGAGGACGGGGCGGGGCGCATGGCCGAGCCGCTGGAAATCGTCGCCGCCGCCGCGCGGCTTCTGGGAGGCGACGGCCCGCTCAAGGGGCGGCATGTGCTGGTGACATCGGGCCCGACGCATGAGCCGATCGACCCGGTGCGCTACATCGCCAACCGCTCCTCCGGCAAGCAGGGCCACGCCATCGCCGCCGCCGCCGCGCAGGCTGGCGCACGGGTAACGCTGGTGAGCGGGCCGGTGAACCTGCCCGACCCGTTCGGCGTCGAGGTCTGCCGCGTCGAGAGCGCGCGGGAGATGCTGGCGGCGGTGGAGGCCGCACTGCCGGCCGATGTCGCCATCTTTGCCGCCGCCGTGGCCGACTGGCGCGCCGCGCGTGAGGCCAGCGAGAAGATGAAGAAGGATGGCGGCGCCCTGCCGACGCTGGCGCTGACCGAGAATCCCGACATCCTCGCCACCATCGCGCAGCGGGTCGAGGGGCGCCCCGGCCTCGTCATCGGCTTCGCGGCAGAGACGCAGAATGTGGTGGCGTATGCGCAGGCAAAGCGCGCCCGCAAGGGCTGCGACTGGATCGTCGCCAATGACGTTTCCGCCCAGAGCGGCATTCCCGGCGGGGTGATGGGCGGGGACAGCAACGAAGTCCGCCTCATCACCGAGGCCGGGGTGGAGGCGTGGCCGCCCGCCTCCAAGAGCGAGGTCGCCGCGCGCCTCATCGCCCGCATCATCGCCGCAACCGGCCCTGAGGAGACCCGCCCGTGAGCCTCGCTGTCACCGTCCGCGTCCTCCCCCATGGCGAGGGCCTGCCGCTGCCCGCCTATGCCACGCCGGGCGCGGCCGGGCTCGACCTGATGGCGGCGCTGCCGGAGGGGGAGGCGCTGACGCTCGCCCCGCTCGCCCGCGCGGCGGTGCCGACCGGGCTGGCGCTGGCCTTGCCGGAAGGCTTCGAGGCGCAGGTGCGCCCGCGCTCCGGGCTGGCGCTGAAACAGGGGCTGACGGTGCTGAACGCGCCGGGCACGGTCGATTCCGACTATCGCGGCGAGGTGAAGGTGATCTTGGTCAATCTCGGCACCGAGCCGGTGGTGCTGGAGCGCGGGCAGCGCATCGCGCAGATGGTGGTGGCGCCGGTGACGCGCATTAATCTGGTCGAGAGCGGGGATTTCGACGAAACAACGCGCGGAGATGGTGGATTTGGCTCGACGGGGCTCGACGGCCGGCAAATATCGCGCTAGCCAAGAGCCATGCCGCGCCTCTCCGATAAAAGCCTTCTCGCCATCGCCGCCGTCGTCGACGTGGCGTTGCACGCCCGTGGCGCACCGGTGGCGGCCAAGGCGCTCGCCGCGCGGCACGAATTGCCGCCGCGCCATCTGGAGCCGGTGCTGCAGGCCCTCGTCCATGCCGGCGTGCTCAAAGGCGTGCGCGGTCCGCGCGGCGGCTATGAGCTCGCCCGCGAGCGCCGGCGCATCACCGTGGCTGAAGTGGTCCGCGTGGTCGAGTCGGAAGGGGAGGAGGCGCTGGAAGGCTTCCCGCCCATCGTCCGCGACATCGTGCAGCCGGCGGTGGCCGAGGCCGAGCGCGCCTTCGAGACCGCGCTGGAAGGCGTGACGGTGGAAGATCTCTGCCGCGCCGCCGCGCAGAACACGCTGCGCAAGGGCCTGCCGGAAGGCATAGATTTCACAATCTAGTTTTGTTCAAAATTTGTTTCCTCGACTTGGGAACGTGAATATGTTAGCGCTGCCGGCGAAAACAATTCGCCAATGACGGGCCGCGCGTGCGCCGGCCCGCTTGCTGGAGGCACCCATGGCCGAGACCGCTCCCACCACGACCGCCAACGCCGCTGACAAGCCGGGCCGCGGGCGGGTCTATTCCTCGATCACCGAGACGATCGGCAACACGCCGCTGGTTCAGCTCAACCGGCTGCCGGCCGAGCGCGGGGTGAAGGCGCGCATTCTCGCCAAGCTCGAATTCTTCAACCCGATCGGCTCGGTCAAGGACCGCATCGGCGTCTCCATGATCGAGGCGCTGGAAGAGGCGGGCGTGATCAAGGCCGGCACCGTGCTGGTCGAACCGACCTCGGGCAATACCGGCATCGCGCTCGCCTTCGTCGCCGCCGCGCGCGGCTACCGGCTGATCCTCGTCATGCCGGAATCCATGTCGGTGGAGCGCCGCAAGATGCTGGCGCTGCTCGGCGCCGAACTGGTGCTCACCCCGGCGGCGCAGGGCATGCGCGGCGCGGTGGCGCGGGCGGAAGAACTGGTGAAGGAACTGCCGGACGCCATCATTCCCCAGCAGTTCCGCAACCCCGCCAACCCGGCCGTCCACCGCCGCACCACGGCGGAAGAGATCTGGAACGACACGGACGGCGCGGTCGACATCGTCATTTCCGGCGTCGGCACCGGCGGCACCATCACCGGCCTCGGCCAGGTGCTCAAGCCGCGCAAGCCCGGCCTGCGTCTCGTGGCGGTCGAGCCCGAGGACAGCCCGGTGCTGTCGGGCGGCCAGCCCGGCCCGCACAAGATCCAGGGCATCGGCGCCGGCTTCGTGCCGGATGTGCTGGACCGCTCGGTCATTGACGAGGTGGTGACGGTCGGCAACCAGACCGCCTTCGAGACCGCCCGCGCCATCGCCCGGCTGGAGGGCATCCCGGTCGGCATCTCCTCCGGCGCGGCCATCGCGGCGGCGCTGGAAGTGGGCGCGCGGCCGGAGAATGAGGGCAAGACCATCGTGGTGATCATTCCCTCCTTCGCCGAGCGCTATCTTTCTACCGCCCTGTTCGAGGGACTTTGACCGGCCGCCACGCCTTGGCCTGTATAGGCCGCCTCCGGCCCTTCTAGAGCACACCCGGCTTCGCTAAAGTCGCGGTGATTCGATGCCCCGCCGCGCGCGGGGCGTCTGCCGGAGGTCGGCACGCGGCGAGGGGGAGACGGGCGCGGATGGCGCATCCGGCCGACAACGGCGGGACGGGAGGCGACTGGCGCCGCGACGCGCGGGCCGGCATGCTTTCGCGCCCCTGGCGTCGGCAGCTGCGCCGCCTTGTGCGCCGTTCCGCGCGCCGCATGGCCGCGCTGCCGGGCGCTTCCCTTGCCCGCCTCGCGGTTCTGGCCGCCGCCACGCTTGCCGGCGGCGCGCTCGCCCTTTCCGGTGCGCGCGCCTATGCCCAGCCTGCCGGGGACGGCGTGTTCGCTGTGCTGGCGGTGCAGGACCCCAGCGCGCTGATCGGCCTCGCCCTCGTGGTCGGCCTCATCGTCTTCGCCGCCACCACCGCCATCGTGCATCTGCGCTACCGCCGGCAGTCGCTGCTGCGCGAGGCGGAAGCCTATGGCGAGATCGCCCGGCTGGAAGCGCAGATCGACGAGGCGCGCGCGCTGCTGATGGCGGAGCCGCAGATCGTCGTGGTCTGGCGCGATCCCGCCGGCGAGCCGGAGATCATCGGCAATACCCCCGCCTTTACCGGCGTGGTCGCGCCCGCCCGCATCCTCGCCTTCGGTTCCTGGCTGGTGCCGGCGGCGGCAAGCGAGATCGAGGCGGCGGTGGACCGGCTGCGGGCGCGCGGCACGCCGCTTACCGCCACGCTGGCGACGCAGGACGGGCGCTTCGTCGAGGCGGAAGGCCGCCCCGTCGGCTCGGCCGTGGTGCTGCGCCTGCGCGACATTACCGGCGTGCGGCTGGACCAGGCGCGGCTCGAAGTCGCCTATCGCGCCCTCGACGACGAGACCACGGCGCTGCGCGCGCTGCTCGACGCGCTGCCCGCTCCCGTCTGGGTCGGCGGCGAGGACGGAAAGCTGCGCTGGAGCAACGCCGCCTACGCCCATGCGGTGGAAGCGCGCGACGGGCACGACGCGGCCGCGCGCGACCTCTGGCTGCTCGACCAGCAGAGCCGGGCCAAGGCGCAGAAGCTGCACGCGGCCAGCCTGCCGTTCAAGTCGCGCCAGCCGGTGGTGATCGCCGGCACGCGGCAGGTGCGCGATGTGCTGGAAGTGCCGGTCGGCGGCGGCGCCGCCGGCATCGCGCTCGACGCCACCGAGGCGGAAACGGTGCGGGCCGAACTCGCCCATGTCATCGGCGCGCATCGCCGCACGCTGGACCAGCTCGCCACCGCGGTCGCCATCTTCGGCAAGGACCAGCGGCTGGTGTTTCACAATGCCGCCTATGCCAGCCTGTTCGAGCTCGACGCCGCCTTTCTCGACGACCGCCCGACCGACGGCGCGGTGCTCGACCGGCTGCGCGCGGCCCGGCGCCTGCCGGAACAGGCGGATTTCCGCGTCTGGCGCGAGGATCTGCACGCCGCCTACCGCGCCATCGAGCCGCGCGAGCACTGGTGGCACCTTCCGGGTGGGCGCACGCTGCGCGTCGTCACCGCCCCGAACCCGGAAGGCGGCGTCACCTATCTGTTCGACGAAGTGACCGAGCGCCTGGCGCTGGAAAGCCGCTTCAATTCGCTCACCCGCATCCAGAGCGAGACGCTGGACGCGCTGGCCGAGGCGGTGGCGGTGTTCGGCAGCGACGGCCGGCTCGGCCTGTCCAACTCCGCCTTCCAGCGGCTCTGGCGTCTCGACAAGGCCGGGCTCGGCGCCCACCCGCATATCGACGCGGTGGCCGAGGCCTGCCGGCGCCTGACCGCCGACGGCACGGCCTGGCGCAAGCTGCGCGCCGCCGTCACCGGCATCGACGCGCGGGTGCCGACCGAATTCCGCCTGGAGCGCAGCGACGGCATCATCCTCGACGGTTCCACCCAGCCGCTGCCGGATGGCGGCACGCTGGTGACGCTGCGCGACATCACCGACAGCGTGCAGGTGGAGCGCGCCCTGGTGGAGCGCAACGAGGCGCTGGTCGCCGCCGACCACCTCAAGAGCACGTTCGTCGGCCATGTCTCCTATGAGCTGCGCTCGCCGCTGACCACCATCATCGGCTTCGCCCAGTTGCTGGACGACACCGGCATCGGCCCGCTCAACCCCAAGCAGCGCGCCTATGTGAACCACATCACCGAGAGTAGCGCGGCGCTGCTTGCCATCATCAACGACATTCTCGACCTCGCCACCATCGACGCCGGCGCGATGACGCTGGAACTCACCGATGTCGATCTGCGCGCGGCGATGGAGGCGGCGGCCGAAGGCGTGCGCGACCGCCTCGCCGAGGGCGGCATCCGCCTGTCCATCGAGCTGCCGCCCGCCGCCGGCACCTTCCGCGCCGATGCCAAGCGGGTGCGGCAGGTGCTCTATAACCTGCTCTCCAACGCCGTCGGCTTTGCGCCGGAGGGCTCCACCGTCACGCTCGCCGCCGAGCGGCGCGACGACAAGGTGGTGTTCCGCGTGCGCGACATGGGCCCGGGCATCCCGCCGGAAATCGGCGCGCGGGTGTTCGACCGTTTCGAGAGCCACACCGCCGGTTCGCGCCATCGCGGTGTCGGGCTCGGCCTGTCCATCGTGCGCTCGCTGGTGGCGCTGCATGGCGGTACGGTGAGCCTCAGCGCGGCGCCGGGCGGGGGCACGCTGGTGACCTGCATCTTCCCGCGCGCGGCGGATGCCGGCCGGGACGCGGCGGAGTAGGGCGATGATCGACAGCCGCAACACGGGTTCCGTTCCCACCTCGCCGGTGGCGCATTGGGACGTGGTGCTGCCGGACGAGACCGCCACCGGTCGCCTCGCCATGGACCTCGCCGCGCTGCTGCGGCCGGGCGATCTGGTGACGCTCGGCGGCGATCTCGGTGCCGGCAAGACCACGCTGGCGCGGGCGGTCATCCGCGAACTGGCGGGCGACCCCAACCTCGAAGTGCCGAGCCCGACCTTCACCCTGCTGCAGGCCTATGACCTGCCGCGCCACCGCGTGGTGCATGCCGACCTCTACCGCCTCGGCGATTCCTCCGAGCTCGACGAGCTCGGCTGGAGCGAGCAGACCGACGGGGCGGTGACGCTGGTGGAATGGGCCGAGCGCGCCGAGGGCGCCGTGCTGCGGCCCGACCGGATGGAAGTGCACATCACCCTGCCCACCGAGGGCGCGGAGAAGATGCGCCGGGTGCGCCTGCTCGGCTATGGCCGCATGGCGGGGGCGCTCTACCGCATGAAGGCGATACGCGCACTGATCGACCAGGTCGGCTTCGGCCCGGCGCAGCGCCGCTTCCTGCAGGGGGACGCCTCCGCGCGCTCCTATGAGCGGCTGATCGGCGCCAAGCGCAACGCCGTGCTGATGAATTCCCCGCGCCGGCCGGACGGCCCGCCGGTGCATAACGGCAAGCCCTACAGCGCCATCGCCCATCTCGCCGAGGATGTGAAGCCCTTTGTCGCCATGGCGCGGGCACTGCGGGCGCGCGGCTTCTCCGCACCGGCGATCTATGGCGGCGATCTCGATGCCGGGCTCCTGGTGATAGAGGACCTCGGCCATGAGGGCGTGCTCGACGGCACGCCGCCCGCCCCGGTGCCGGAGCGCTACGAACTGGCGGTGGACGTGCTGGCGGCGCTGCACGCGCAGGACCTGCCCTCCACCGTCGCCGTCACCACCGGCCTCGACCACCACATACCGACCTATGATCTCGACGCGCTGCTGATCGAGGTCGAATTGCTGCTCGACTGGTACCTGCCGCATTCCGGCGGAAGGCTGTCGCCCGATGCCCGCCGCTCCTTCCGCCAGCTGTGGACGGCGGCGCTGGCGCCCTCGCTGGCGCAGAAGCCGGTCTGGGTGCTGCGCGACTACCATTCGCCGAACCTGATGTGGCTGCCCCAGCGCGCCGGGCTGGCGCGGGTCGGGCTGCTGGATTTCCAGGACGCGGTGATGGGCCCGCCGGCCTATGATGTCGTCTCGCTGGCGCAGGACGCGCGCGTCGACGTGCCCGAAGCGCTCGAACTGGCTTTGCTCTCGCGCTATGCGAAAGCGCGGCGCACCGCCGATCCCACCTTCGACACCAAGGGTTTCGCCGCCTCCTATGCGGTGATGGGCGCACAGCGCGCGACCAAAATCCTCGGTATCTTCACCCGGCTGAACCAGCGCGACCGCAAGCCGGTCTATCTCAAGCACCTGCCGCGCATCTGGAACTATCTGGAACGCTGCCTGTCCTTCCCCGAGCTGGGCGGGCTGGCGAGCTGGTACAAGGACCATGTGACAGCGCCCGGCGCCTCGCGGCTGCCGCCCGGCGTGCGCCCGGCCGTGTTCCCGGTCGCCAAACCGGCGGCGGCTGCGCCTATTGCCACGCCAGCGCCCGCTTCCACCCCGCCGAATGAGTCCGGCCGTTCATGACCGACATCACCACCGCCATGGTGCTCGCCGCCGGCCTCGGCACGCGCATGCGCCCGATCACCGATCGCCTGCCCAAGCCGATGGTCGAGGTCGGCGGGCGGGCGATGATCGACTTCGCGCTGGACAGCCTGGCGGAAGCCGGCGTCACCACCGCCGTGGTCAATCTCCACGCCCATGCCGACCTTTTGCAGCGCCATCTCGAAGGGCGCACCCGCCCGCGCATCGTGCTGTCGGACGAGCGCGGCGAATTGCTGGAAACCGGCGGCGGCATCGTCAAGGCGTTGCCGCTGCTGGGCGACGCGCCCTTCTTCGTGATGAACGCCGACACGGTGTGGATCGAGGGCATCCGCCCCAATCTGCGCAGTCTCGCCAACCGCTTCGACCCGGAGGCGATGGATATCTGCCTGCTGCTGGCGCCGGCGGCGACCTCCATCGGCTATGAAGGGCGGGGCGATTTCCTCATGGACGGGCTCGGCCGGCTCACCCCGCGCCCGGAGCGACTCACCGTGCCTTTCGTCTATGCTGGCGCGGCGGTGGTGTCGCCGGCCCTGTTCGAGGCCGCGCCGCAGGGGGCGTTCTCGCTGAACCGGCTGTTCCGCCGCGCCGCCGAGGCCGGTCGGCTGTTCGGCCAGCGCATGGAAGGGGTGTGGATGCATGTCGGCACGCCGGAAGCCATCGCCGAGGCCGAAGAGGCCATTGCGCGCTCCAAGGACTGAGGGCATGGCAGACCGCCGGGGCGCGCGCGGATGAGCACGGACGCGCCGCGCCGCCATCCGCGGCTGTTCTCGATTCCCTCCTCCGCGCCCTTCGTCGCCGTGCTGGCCGACGCGCTGCTCGACGGTGTTCTGGTGGAAGGCTTCGCCCCGCGCGGCGATCCGCTGCGTCTTGCCACCGCCACCATCTATCTGCCGACCCGCCGTGCCGGGCGCCTGCTGGCCGAGGCGTTGCGCCAGCGCATGGGGGCGGGGGTGACGCTGCTGCCGCGCATCGTGCCGGTCGGCGATGTCGACGAGGACGCGCTGGCCTTCGCCGAGACCTTCACCGATCCGCCCCGCGCCGTGCCGCCGACCACCCGCCGGCTGGCGCTGGCGAGCCTGATCCGGCTGTGGCGCCGGGCGCTGGCGGGCGATGACGGGCGCACCGCCGTCGCCGCCGGGCCGGGCGCGGAATTCGCCCTTGCCGACGAGCTGGCGCGGCTGATCGACGAGATGGCGGCACAGGAAGTGCCGTGGGAACGCCTCGACACGCTGGTGCCCGGCGAGCACGACCGCTACTGGGACATGGCGCTCGACTTCCTCAAGATCGCCCGCGCTTTCTGGCCGAGCTTCCTGGAGGAGCAGGGGCAGGTGGACGCGGCGGTGCGGCGCGACCAGCTGATCGCCGCCGAGGCGGCGCGGCTGGCGAACACGCCCGAGGGCGGCCCGGTCATCGCCGCCGGCTCGACCGGCTCCATGCCCGCCACCGCCCGGCTGCTGGCGACGGTGGCGCATCTGCCGCGCGGCGCCGTTGTGCTGCCGGGGCTGGATTTCGCCCTCGATGAGCCCTCCTGGGCGGGGCTGACCGACGAGGAGACCAGCGCCCCGAGCCACCCGCAATACGGCCTCGCCTTGCTGCTGAAGCGGCATATGCGCGTGCCGCGCGAGGCGGTGCGCGAGCTGGCGCCATCCGCCCCGCATGGGCGCGAGCATCTTCTGTCCGAGGCGCTGCGCCCCGTCGCCTCCACCGAGCAATGGGCGAGCCTTTCCGACCGGCTCGGTCCCGCCGCCATCGACGCCGCGCTCGCCGAGGTGAGCGTGATCGAGGCGGAGGATGCGCGCGAGGAAGCGCTCGCCATCGCTCTTGCGCTGCGCGAGGCGCTGGAAGTGCCCGGCCGCACCGGCGCGCTCATCACCCCCGACCGTGACCTCGCCCGCCGGGTGGCGGCGGAGCTGCTGCGCTTCGAGGTCGCCATCGACGATTCCGCCGGCGAGCCGCTGTCCGAGAGCGGGCCGGGGCGCTTCGCCCGGCTGGTGGCCGATGCCTGCCGCGACGCGCTGGCGCCGCTGCCGCTTTCCGCCTTGCTGCGCCATCCGCTCGCCCGCTTCGGAATGGAGCGCGCCCGCCTCGACGCGGGCGCCGATGCGCTGGAAATGATGGTGCTGCGCGGCCCGCGCCCGGGCGCCGGGGCGCAAGGGCTGACCGAGGCGGTGGCCGGGTTCGATCCGGCGGACTTCCACCCGCGCGACCCCCGCGCCCGGCTGGGCGAGGAGCGCCGCACGCTGGCCGAGGCGCTGGCGGGCCGCCTCGCCGCCGCCCTCGCTCCGCTGCTGGCGCTGGGCGAGGGCGAACACCCCTTCGCCGCCCTGCTGGAGGCGCACCGGGCCGCTATCGCCGCCGCGTGGAGCGGACCGGAGGCCGAGGGGCCTGCGATCGACTCGCCTGCCGAGGCGACGGCGCTGGCCGAACTCGCCCGCGCCTTCGAGGCGCTGGGGGAGGGTGCCGCCCATGCGCCTGCCATGACGCTGGCCGATTATGCCGCCGCGCTGGTGCTGCTGCTCTCCAGCCAGCCGGTGCGCCCGCCGCTGGTGCCCGGCGCGCGCCTGCGCATTCTAGGGCCCCTGGAAGCCCGTCTCGTCGGCGTCGACCGCGTGGTGCTGGCCGGGCTGGTCGAGGGCACCTGGCCGAACGCGGTGCGCGCCGACCCCTGGCTCAGCCGGCCGATGCGCGCCGCGCTGGGGCTGGAAGCGCCGGAGCGGCGCATCGGCCTTTCTGCGCACGACTTCGCGCAGGGCTGCGGTGCGCCGGAGCTGGTGCTGTCCTATCCGCGCAAGCTGGGCGGGGCGCCGACCGTGCCCTCGCGCTTCCTGCAGCGCCTCGCGGCGGTGAGCGGAGAGGCGCGCTGGAAGGCGGCCATCGCCCGCGGCGACCGCTTCCGCCGCCTCGCCGGCTTCATCGAGGAAGAGCCGCCCGCCGCCCGCATCACTCGGCCGGAGCCGGCACCGCCGGTGGAACTGCGGCCCAAACAGCTCAGCGTCACCGAGATCGAGACCTGGCTGCGCGACCCCTACACGATCTATGCCCGCCATGTCCTTAGCCTCGCCCCGCTCGACGGGCTTGATGAGGCGCCGGGGGCGGGTGAGCGCGGCAGCGCCATTCACGACGCGCTGGGCACGTTTGCGCAGGCGTTCCCGGAGGCGCTGCCGGCCGAGCCCGAGGCGGCGCTGCTCGCCTTCGGCCGGCGCGCTTTCGCGCCGCTGGAGCGCTTTCCCGCCGAGCATGCTTTGTGGTGGGCGCGGTTCGAGCGGCTGGTGCCGCGCCTCATCGGCTGGGAACGTGCCCGCCGCACCCGGACGCGGCGAGTGTTCGCGGAGAAATATGGCCGGCTGCCACTGGCCGGCGGGCGCTTCACCCTCACAGGCCGCGCCGATCGTATCGAGCAACTGGCTGACGGCGGGCTGGCGATAATCGACTTCAAGACCGGCGCGGTGCCGACCGCCAAGCAGACGGCGGTGCATTATTCCCCGCAGCTGCCGCTGGAAGCGGCGATGGCGGCGGCCGGCTGCTTCCCCGACGTGCCGGGCGAGGAGGCGGCCGGGCTCGTCTATGTCCGCCTCGGCACGGCCGAGGTAAAAGAGGTGAACGCGGTGGACAAGGACACCACCGCCGCCGGCCTCGCGAGCGACACGCTGGCGCGGCTGCAGACGCTGATTGCCGCCTTCGAGAATCCGTCGCGTGGCTATGCCTCGCTGGCGCGGCCGATGTTCGGCGGGCGCTATGGCGATTACGACCATCTGGCGCGGGCCAAGGAATGGTCCACCGGCGGGGAGGGCGAGGAATGAGCGACATCACCGAGCTTGCCCCCGGCGCGCTGCGGGCGGCCACCATGCTGCAGACCTCCGCCTCCGACCCGATGTTCTCGGCCTGGGTTTCGGCCAATGCCGGCTCCGGCAAGACCCATGTGCTGGCGCGGCGGGTGATCCGCCTGCTCATGCGCGGGGTAAAGCCGGGGCGGATTCTCTGCCTCACCTATACCAAGGCGGCCGCCGCCAACATGGCGAACCGCGTGCTCGGCGAATTGCGCCGCTGGACGACGCTGGACGACGGCGCGCTCGACGCCGAGATCGTCCGCACCGATGGCGGCGAGCCCGGCCCGTTGCGCCGGGCGCAGGCGCGGCGGCTGTTCGCGCAGGCGCTGGAAACGCCGGGCGGGCTGAAGATCCAGACCATCCACGCCTTTTGCGGCGCGCTGCTGCACGCCTTCCCCTTCGAGGCCGGCGTGCCCGCCGGCTTCGGCGAGCTGGAGGAGGCGGCGCGGCTGGAGCTGCTGGCGCGGGTGCGGGCGGAGGTGGTGCTGCAAGCCGCCGGGGCCCCGGCGAGTGCGCTGGGTCAGGCGCTGGCGCTGATCGTCGGCCAGACTTCCGACGCGGGCATCAACGATCTGCTGAAGGAACTGGTGGCCGACGCCCCGGCTCTGGCGGCGAGCGAGGACGATCTCGCCCGCGCCGTCGGGCTCGACGCGCCCGTCGCCTCCGCCGATATCGAGCGGGCGATCATCGAGGCGGCGCTGATCCCGCGCGGGGCGTGGCTCGGGCTGGCGGAGGCGCTGCTGCTGGAGGGCGGCAATTGCGCCAAGCGCGGGCAGGCGCTGCGCGCCGCCGTGCTGGCGCCTGACGAGGCGGTGGCGGAGACCTATGCCGGCGTGTTTCTCAAGGAGGATGGCGAACCTTATTCCGACGGGCAGTTCGGCAACGCGGCGGCGCGGGCGAAATACCCGCAATTGATCGCCGAGCGCGACCGCATCGCCCCGCTGGCGCGACAGCTGGCTGCGGCCCGCGCCTTCGAGCGCAGCCGGGCGGTGCTGATCCTCGGGCGCGAGGCGGCGCGGCGCTATGAGCGCGCCAAGGCGGCGCGCGGCGTGCTCGACTTCGCCGATCTCGTCAACGCCGCCCGCCGGCTGCTCGCCTCCGGCGCCTCGGCCTGGGTGCATTACAAGCTCGACCAGGGCATCGACCATGTGCTGCTGGACGAGGCGCAGGACACCAGCCCGGAGCAATGGGAGGTGATCCGCCCGCTGGTGGCGGAGTTCTTCGCCGGCATGGGCGCGCGCGAGGAGGGGAGGCTGCCGCGCACGCTGTTCGTGGTCGGCGACGAGAAGCAGTCGATCTTCTCTTTCCAGGGCGCCGATCCCCGTCGCTTCGACACGGTGCGGCGCGAATTCGAGGCGGCGGGCGGTGCCGGCTTCGTGCATGTGGAGCTTCAGCACTCCTTCCGCTCGGCGCCGGGCATATTGGAGGCGGTGGACGCGGTGTTCGGCCGTGAGGCCTCCTATCGCGGCCTTTCCGCCGAGGCCAAGCCGCCGGTGCACGCGCCGATCCACGCCGCGCTGCCGGCGCTGGTGGAGATGTGGGAACCGGAGGCGCCAAGCGAGAAGGTGGATGTCGACGCCTGGCAGCGCCCGCTCGACGCGCCCGGCGCCGACGACCCCAAGGGACGGCTGGCGAAGAAGATCGCCGCCCATATCGCCGCCCGCATCTGCGAAGGCTTTCCCGTCACCGGCCGCCACGGCACGCGCCCGGCGCGGCCGGGCGATTTCCTCATCCTCGTGCGCCGGCGCGACGGGCTGTTCACCTCCATCATCCGCGAGCTGAAACAGGCCCGGGTGGAGGTGGCCGGCGCCGACCGGCTGGTGGTGGCCGAGCATATCGCGGTCATGGACCTGATGGCGTTGGGCGACGCGCTGCTCGCCCGTGACGACGAACTGGCGCTGGCGAGCGTGCTGAAAAGCCCGCTTTTCGGCTTCGACGACGATGACCTCATGAAGCTGGCGCCCGGCCGCGACGGGCTGCTGGAAGACACGCTGGCCGCGCGCGCGGCTGAGAACCGGAAATGGCGCGCCGCCGCGATGAGGCTGGCGCGGCTGCGCGACGAGGCGCGGCGGCTGCGGCCGTTCGATTTCTACACCCGCGTGCTCGGGCGCGAGCGCGGCCGCGCCGCCATGCTCGCCCGGCTGGGGCCGGAGGCGGCGGACGCGCTCGACGAGATGCTGGCGCTGGCGCGGTCCTATGAGAGCCTGGAGGCGCCCTCGCTCGCGGGGTTCTTGGCCTTTCTGCGGCGCGGCGGCGCCGAGGCCAAGCGCGACATGGAAGCCGGGCGCGACGAGGTGCGGGTGATGACCGTGCACGGCGCCAAGGGGCTGGAAGCGCCCTATGTCATTCTCGCCGACACCACGTCGGGGCCGATGACCCGTCGCAGCGCCGGGCTGCTGCGGGTGGAACTGCCCGACGGGCGCCGTGTGGCGCTGCACGCTCCGGCCAAGAAGGGCGACACGCCCGCCATGGCCGCCGCCCGCCAGCGTGGCGACGACGCCCAGCAGGACGAGTATCGCCGCCTGCTCTATGTCGCGCTGACCCGCGCCGAAACCGCGCTGGTGCTGTGCGGGGCGGATGGCGCCCGCCAGCGCCCGGCCGATTGCTGGTATGACCTCGTGCGTGGCGCGCTGGAGCCGGAGGCTTTGGAAGTCCCCGCCAGCGGCTTTGCCGGCACGGTGCTGCGCTGGCGCGCCGGTGCGGCGGACGCGGCGCTGCCACCGCTGCCTGTCCCCCCGCCGCCCGCCGGTGCCGCCGAGGAGCGCGAGCGGGCGCGGGCGCTGGCCCGGCCGGTGCGCGAGGCGCAGGCACCGGCGAGCCTGCGCCCCTCTGCCACCGATGTTTTCGGCCCCGCGCCCACCGGCGATGCCGCCCGCGCGCTGGAACGCGGCGACCTGCTGCACCGGCTGATGGCGGCGCTGGCGCCGCTGCCGGAAGCCGTGCGCGCCGAGCCGGGCCGCCGCCTGCTGGCGTCGAGCACCGACTGGCCGGAGGCCGCGCGCGAGGAACTGCTTGCCGAGGCGCTGGCGACACTTGCCCTGCCGGACCTTGCGGCGCTGTTCGCGCCCGGCAGCCTCGCCGAGGTGCCGCTGGCCGGCGAATTGGAGGACGGCACGCCGGTTTCCGGCCGCATCGACCGGCTGGGCGTGAGCGAGGGCGCGGTGCTGATCGCCGACTTCAAGACCGACCGGCATGTGCCGCGCGTCGCATCAGCCATGCCGGCGGCGCATGTCCGTCAGGTCGCGCTCTATGCGCGGCTCATCGCCAAGCTATTCCCAGGCAAGCCTGTGCGGGCATTGCTGGTCTATACTGCCGGTCCTCTCGTGCACGCGCTCGACGGCGCGGCGCTGGAGCGGGCGGTGGAAAGAGTCACGTTGGGGTGACGCTGCCTTGACGCATGGGGGGGCGGCTACCTACCTTCCTGTCAACTTTGTGGAAATCCACGATTCTAGAAAGGTGTCCAAATGGGCGTCGAAAAAGTATCGGACCAGAATTTCGAGTCCGAGGTGCTGAACTCCTCCTCCCCCGTCATCGTCGACTTCTGGGCGGAATGGTGCGGCCCGTGCCGCATGGTGGCCCCGGTGCTCGACGAGATGGCGAGCGAACTCGGCGACAAGGTGAAGATCGTCAAGCTCAACGTCGACGAGAACCCGGCGACGGCGTCGAAGTACGGCATCATGTCGATCCCGACCCTGCTGCTGTTCAAGGACGGTCAGCTGGCCTCGCGCCAGGTCGGCGCGGCGCCGAAGGCGAAGATGCTGAGCTGGGTCGGCGGCGCGCTCTGATCGCCCGACCGTCTCCGCTTGCGATCAAACCCCGGCCGGTCCTCCGCGCCGGGGTTTTTCGTTCCGACCGACGCGCTCCCGGCTCGTCCCGGCAGATGATCTGGCGCGGGCGATCCTGTCGTATTCCCCTTTTGGAGACTTCCATGCCGCTTTCCATGTACGACGCCTCCATTCCCGTGTTCCAGCGCGCGCTGGGCAATCTCGACGCGCTTTTACGCAAGGGCGAGGAACACGCCGCCGGCGCCGGGCTCGATCTTGCGGAACTCGCCGCCGCGCGCCTCGCGCCGGACATGTTCCCCCTGACCGGCCAGGTCCAGAGCGCGTGCGATTCCGCCAAATTCGCCGCCGCGCGCCTGACCGGCACCACTGCGCCGAGCTTTCCCGACACCGAGACGACCTTCGAGGAACTGCACCAGCGCATCGCCGCCACGCTGGACTATCTCGCCAGCGTCGATCCGGCGGGCTTCGCGGGTAGCGAGACGCGGGAGGTCGTGCAGAAGTCGCGGCGCGGCGAGCGGCACTTCGTCGGGACGAGCTATCTGCTCACCTTCGCGCTGCCGAACTTCTTCTTCCACGTCACCACCGCCTACGACATCCTGCGCCACAAGGGCGTGCCTGTCGGCAAGATGGACTATCTCGGGGCGCTCTAACGAGCCGGCGCGGCGAGCGCGGGCGGTGGGAAGGCCAGCGTCTCGCGCGTATAGCTCTCCACCAGCGCGCTGAACGGCGTGCCGTCCGGCAGGGTGAGCACGGCGCGGTGCTCCAGCACGAAGGGCGGGATGGCGAGGGGGGCGGCGCCAGCGGGCGGCAGCGGCGCGCCCATCGCCCAGCCTTCGGGCAGCGGGGCCCACAGCAGCCGGGCGCCGAGCGTGGTGCGGCGGAAGTCGAGCGGCTTCACCACCCGGCCGAAGGAGGTGTCGGTGGTCTCCAGCGTCGCGTTCATCGCCGGCGTCAGCAGCGCCGGTAGATACCAGTTGTCCGCTTCCGACAATACCTTGTCGCCGCAGGTGAGCCGGACCCGGCGGTAATTCACCGGTGCATCCGCGTCGACCTTGAGCAGGGCGCGAATCTCCGGCCCCGCCGGCTTGTCCTGCCCGCGCACGCGGTCGGCGACGATGGTCGGTTTCTCCGCCAGCCTATGTGCGGCGCACCAGCTGTCCAGCGTCAGCGTGGCGCTGGGATTGGACAGCAGCTCGGCGTTCAGCGTCTGCAGCAGCGCCAGCGCCGCCAGCCGGTGCATGGCATCGTCCGGCCAAAGGGGAGGCTCGGCGGCGCGGGCCGGCATGCCGGGGGCCAGAAGCAGGCCCAGAACCGCGACGCGGCACGCCGCCTTTACCCATGCCTGCCCCATCCGTCCCTCCCGCACGTGCCCCGTGGCGACGGCAAGGACATGGCGCAAACCCACCCTTCTGTCGAGACGGGCGGTCCCCTCCGTAGTCCCCCGCTTGCCGGCGCGCGCCTGCCGGGCCGATAGTCGATCCCTGCGGTCAGTTGGGCCGGGAGGCACGCAGCCCGAGGGATTGAGGCCGGCCATGGATGAGATGGACATCTTCCGGCGCCTGGCCCTGGCGATCGCCATCGGCGCGCTGGTGGGGGTGGAGCGCCACTGGCGCGAGCGCGACGAGGATGAGGGCGCCCGCACCGCCGGTATCCGCACCTTCACGCTCATCGGCATGCTGGGCGGTGTCGCCGGGCTGCTGGAACGGCTGCTCGCGCCCGCCGGGGCGTCCCCCGGGCTGGTGCTGGTGGGCTTCCTCGTCATGCTCACCGCTGTCATCGCACTGTTCCAGTACCGCGAGGGCGTGGCGGAGAACCGCTTCAGCGCCACCGCCGTGGTGGCGGCGATGCTGACCTTCGCGCTCGGCGCGCTGGCGCTCGTCGGCGACATGACGTTGGCTTCGGCCGGCGGGGTGGTGCTGGCGGTGATCCTCGCCAGCCGCGAGTTCCTGCACCAGGCAATCAAACGCCTGCGCTGGGCGGAGCTGCGCTCGGCGCTGATCCTGCTCGCGCTCGCCTTCGTGCTGCGGCCGATCGTGCCGGCGGAGCCGATCGGCCCGTTCGGCGGCGTCTCGCCGGCGCGCATCCTCGCCATGGCCATCGTGCTGGCGGCGATTTCCTTCTGCGGCTACATCGCCGTCCGCCTGTTCGGCGCGACGCGCGGCGAACTGCTCGCCGGCACCATTGGCGGGCTCATCTCCTCCACCGCCACCACCATCACCAATGCCCGCCGCTCGCGCGAACGCCCCGCCGCCGGGGCATTGGCCGCCGGGGCGGTGAGCGCGGGCGGGGTCTCGCTTGTGCGCACCGCTCTGCTGGTGTCGGCCCTCCTGCCGGCGCTGGCGGACCGCCTGCTGCTGCCGCTGGCGGCCGGCGCGGCGGTGATGTTCGCCGCCGCGCTGCTGCTGACCCGCCGGGGCGGGGCGGGCGAGCCGCCGGCACAGCGGCCGGAGCCGGGAAATCCCTTCGATCTCCTCGCCGTGTTCAAGATGGCGCTGCTGCTGGTGGCGGTGGCCTTCGCCGCGCGGGTGGCGAGCGAAATCTGGGGCACCGGCGGGCTCTACGCCGCCGCCGCCCTGTCCGGCCTCGCCGATGTCGACGCGGTGACGGTGACGGTGGCCGGCATGCTGCCGACGCTCGACGCACGCGTGGCGGCGCAAGCGCTCGGCCTCGCCGTCATCGCCAACATGCTGGCGAAAGTGGCCTATGCCGGCCTGTTCGGCACAGGGCGCTTCGCCCTCACGCTGGCCGGCGCCAGCCTCCTCGCCCTCATGGCGGCGGGAGGCGCGGCGCTGCTGCGGTGAGGATGGCCAGCCTGCGTCAGCGCGGCAGCAGGTTCTGGCTGGCGAGGTCGATCACCTCGTCGCCGCGCCCGCTCATCACCGCGCGGAGCAGCCAGAGGCCGAAGCCGGTGGCCTCCTTGATGCCGATGGTCGGCGGCATGGACAGTTCCTGCTTGGCGGTGACCACGTCGAGCAAGGCCGGGCCGTCATGGTCGAACACCTGGCGGACGGCGCCGGGCAGGTCGCCGGGGTCTTCCACCCGCACCGCCATCAGCCCCACGGCGCGGGCCATGGCGGCGAAATCGGGGTTGTCGAGGTCCGTGCCGAGCCCGACGAAGCCGGCGGCCTTCATCTCCATCGCCACGAAGCCGAGCACGCCATTGTTGAAGATCACGATCTTCACCGGCAGCTTCTCCTGCACCAGCGTGAGGAGATCGCCCATCAGCATGGCGAAGCCGCCATCGCCGGAGAGCGAGACCACCTGCCGGCCCGGCTGCGCCGCCTGGATGCCGATGGCCTGCGGCATGGCGTTGGCCATCGAGCCATGCACCAGCGAGCCGACCAGCCGGCGCTTGCCGTTCATGGCGAGGTAGCGCGCCGCCCAGATGGTCGGCGTGCCGACATCGAAGGTGAAGGCGGCGTCTTCCGTGGCGAGGTCGCTCACCACCTTGGCGAGATATTGCGGGTGGATGGGCTTGCGGCCGGGCGTGCCCACCGCGAGGGCATCGAGCCCCTCGCGCGCCCGCTTGTAGCGCGCCAGCGCGTCGTCGAGATGCGCCCGGTCGGTCTTGGCTCGCAGCAGCGGCAGCACGGCCGCGAGCGTGGCGCGCACATCGCCGACGAGGCCGAGATCGAGCGTGCAGCGCCGGCCGAGCTGCGCGGCGCGGATGTCGACCTGCACGGTCTTCACGCCCGTCGGCAGAAACTGCTTGTAGGGGAAATCCGTGCCCAGCAGCACCAGCAGGTCGCAGGCATGCATCGCCTCATAGCCGGAGGCGAAGCCGATGAAGCCGGTCATGCCGACATCATAGGGGTTGTCGTATTCGACATGCTCCTTGCCGCCCAGCGCATGCACGATGGGGCTCTTGACCGCCTCGGCCAGCGCCATCAGCTCGGCATGGGCGCCGGCGCAGCCGCGCCCGCAGAACAGCGTCACGCGGCTGGCGTCGTTGAGCAGGTCGGCGAAGGCCGCGATCTCGGAGACGGCGGGTGTCACCACGGGCACGGGGGGCAGCAGGCCGGCGGGCGGCGAGATCGACCGCGCCGGCGCCGCGCGCAGCGCCACGTCGCCGGGCACGACGACGACGGCGACGCCGCACGCGCCTACCGCCGCGCGGATGGCGTTTTCCAGCACATAGGGCATCTGCGCGGGGTCGGAGACCATCTCGCAATAGACGCTGCATTCGCGGAACAGATTCTGCGGGTGCGTCTCCTGGAAATAGCCGCCGCCGATTTCCGAAGAGGGGATCTGCGCGGCGATGGCGAGCACCGGTGTGCGGCTGCGCTGGGCATCGTACAGGCCGTTGATCAGGTGCAGATTGCCCGGCCCGCAGGAGCCGGCGCAGACGGCGAGTTTGCCGGTGATCTGCGCCTCGCCCGCCGCGGCGAAGGCGGCCGCCTCCTCGTGGCGGACATGCACCCATGTGATGCGGTCGCTGTCGCGCAGGGCTTCCGTCATTCCGTTCAGACTGTCGCCGACGACGCCATAGATGCGCGCGACGCCGGCCTGTTCCAGCGTGTCAATCATGAGTTCAGCGATGTTTCGTGACATGGTCCGGTCTCGCTTGGGGGAGGCGTGAAGTCTTCACGAAAGGCTTTCCGGCCGCGCCGCGCCGTCAGGGGCGTCATAGGCGCCGTGTTCCGTCAGGGTCTTGCCGCGAAACACCCAATAGGCATGCGCCTGGTAGGCGAGGACGACCGGCAGGACGACGGCAAGGCCGAAGCTGATGAAGGTCAGCGATTGCGGGTCGGCGAGCCCGTCCCACACGGTGACGGCGCGCGGCACGACATAGGGCCACAGGCTCACCACCAGCCCGATCAGGCCGAGGGCGAACAGAACCAGCGCGAGGGCGAAGGTGCGCTTCTCCCCTCCGGTCCAGATGCCGCGCCAGAGCGCGACGATGACCGCCAGCGTCACCAGCGGCACCGGCGCCAGCAGCACGATATTGGGCAGGCTGAACCAGCGCGCCGCCACCTCCGGCACGGTGAGCGCGCTCCAGCCGCTGACCACCAGCATCATCACCGCGACGAGGATGAGCGCGGCATGGGCGATCTCGCGGGCGAAGATCTGGGTGCGGCCTTCCGTCTTGAGGATCAGCCAGCCCGCGCCGATCAGCGCATAGCCGCCGATGAGCCCGATGCCGCAGAGCAGGCCGAGCAGGCTGAGGAAGCTGAACGGCCCGCCGGCGAACATGCCGTCCGCCACCGGCACACCATCGATCAGCCCGCCGAGGATCAGCCCCTGGCACAGGGCGGCGAGAATGGAGCCACCGGCGAAGGCGAGGTCCCAGACGAAGCGGAACCGTGTCGCCTGCAGGCGGAAGCCGAAGGCCACGCCGCGCAGGATCAGCGCGAACAGCATGGTGACGATGGGCAGGTAGAAGGCCGGCAGCAGGATGTAGTAGCCGGCGGGGAAGGCGGCGAGCAGCAGCGTGCCGCCGGCCACCAGCCAGGTCTCGTTGCCGTCCCAGACGGGTTCGATGCTGGCCATCATCACGTCGCGGTCCGCGTCGCGCGGCGCGGCGAGAAACAGGATGCCGACACCGAGATCGAGGCCGTCGGCCAGCACATAGACCACGACGCAGAACACGGCGAGCGCGGCGAAGACGAGCGCGATATGCGCGGTGAGAAAGGCGATCATGGGTCAGGCTCCCGCGGCATGGGGCGCGCCCGGCAGGGCCGGCGCATTGGGGGCGGGGGGAAGGGTGGCGCGGCCGCTCATATTGGTGCCGTCAAGGCCGGGATGCGTCTCGACCGGCATGGGCAGGTCGGTCGGCCCGGCGATGGCCGCGCGGCCGGCAAACCAGAGGAACGTCAGCATGAGCACATTGTAGAGGAGGAAGAAGCCGATGAGGCTCGCCCCCACCGCGCCGGCGCTCACCGGGGCGACCGCGTCCGCCGTCCGCAGCTGGCCATAAATGACCCAGGGCTGCCGGCCGGCTTCCGTCACCGTCCAGCCGGCGATGACGGCGATGAAGCCGAGCGGCGTGGTCGCCATCGCCAGCCCGAGGAACCAGCGGGTTTCGAACAGCCGGTGCCGCAGCCGCAGCACGAGCCCGGTCATGGCGGTGCCGAGCAGCACCATGCCGATGCCGGCCATGATGCGGAAGGCGAAGAACACGACGGGCACATTGGGCTGGTCGGCCGGCGGCACGGCCTTCAGCCCCTCCACCTCGCCGTCCCAGCTATGGGTGAGGTAGAGGCTGGCGAGATGGGGAATGTCGAGCGCGTAGAGGTTCTTCTGCGCCGCCATGTCCGGCCAGGCGATCAGGGTCATTGCCGGACCCTTCGTGGTCTCCCACAGCCCTTCCATCGCCGCGAGCTTGATCGGCTGGTGCTCCAGCGTGTTGCGCCCGTGCAGGTCGCCGAGCGCGATCTGCGTCGGGGCGAGGACCAGCGCCATCCACAACGCCATGGAGAAGGCGGTGCGCGAGGCCTTGACCTGCCGTCCGCGCCAGAGATGGAAGGCGGAGACGCCGGCAACGACGAAGGAGACGGTGAGGAAGCTCGCGCACACCATATGCGCCAGCCGGTAGGGGAAGGAGGCGGTGAACACCACGTCCCACCAGTTCACCACGTGGAAGATGCCATCGGCATCGGCCACGGCGCCGGCCGGGGTCTGCATCCAGCTATTGGCGGCGATGATCCAGGTGGCGCTGAACAGCGCGCCGACCGACACCATCAGGCTGGCGAAGACATGGGCGCCCTTCGACACCCGCCCCTCGCCGAACAGCATGATGCCGATGAAGCCGGCCTCCAGGAAGAACGCGGTCAGCGTCTCGTAGAGGAACAGCGGACCGAGCACATTGGAGGCCGAGCGCGAGAAGCCGGCCCAGTTGGTGCCGATCTCATAGCTGAGCACGATGCCGGTGACGACGCCCATGCCGAAGCCGAGGGCGAAGATGCGCATCCAGAAGCGCATGAGCTGGCGGTACACCGGCTTGCCGGTGCGCCACCACAGGGCGCTGAGGCAGGTGACGAACCAGGCGAGGCCGATGGTCAGGGTCGGCCACAGAATGTGGAAGCCGACGGTGAAGGCGAATTGCAGGCGGGCGAAAGCGACGGCGTCCATGGGATCACTGGGCTCCCGGCTGAAGGGTTGACCGGGCGATCCGCACCGGCACGCCCTTGGACGACGGCGTGAAGCTCTGGGGATCGTGCGCGTAGAGCGGAACCAGGGGGTTGGTCTCGGGGTAGTAGGCGGCGCAGCTGCCGGCGGGGAAATCGTAGGCAATGAGGCGGAAGCCGCGCAGGGCGCGCTCCACCCCGTCCGTCGACAGGGTGGCGATGTCGACCTGGTCCCCGTCCTCAAGGCCCCGGCGGGCGATCTCGTCGCGGTTGAGGAACAGCACGTCGCGCTGGCCGTAGACGCCGCGATAGCGGTCGGAGAGCGAATAGAGCGTGGTGTTGTACTGGTCGTGGCTGCGCATGGTGGACAGCCACAGCGCGTCGGGATCGATCACGGCCGGGTCTTCGCACAGGCCCACGCAGACGAGGAACTGCGCCTTGCCGCTCGGCGTCGCCCAGATGCGCTCGCGGGCGAGCGAGGTGAGATGGAAGCCGCCCGGCGCCTTGATCCGCGTGTTGTAGCCCCGGAAGATCGGGAAGATCGCCTCGATCTCCGTGCGGATCCGCGCGTAATCGCCGACGAGCCCTTCCCAGTCGATCGCGACCCTGTTGCCCAGCGTCGCCCGCGCCATGCCGGCGATGATGGCGGGCTCGCTCTTGAGATAGGGCGAGGCGGGCGGGTTGTGGCCGGCGGAGGCATGGACCATGGACATGGAATCCTCCACCGTCACCGCCTGCGGGCCGGTGGCCTGCAGGTCCCGCTCGGTGCGGCCGAGGCACGGCAGGATCAGCGCCTCGCGGCCATGGACGAGATGGCTGCGGTTGAGCTTGGTGGCGATGTGGACGGTGAGGTCGAGCCGCCGCAGCGCTTCCTGCGTGCGCGGGAGATCGGGAATGGCGGCGGCGAAATTGCCGCCGAGGCCGATGAACACCCGCACCTCGCCCCGCAGCATCGCCTCCAGCGCCGTGACGACGTTGTGGCCATGCGCGCGCGGCGGGGCGAAGCCGTAGCGCGTTTCCAGCCGGTCGAGGAATTCGGTCGAGGGGATTTCGGTAATGCCGACCGTGCGGTCGCCCTGCACATTGGAATGGCCGCGCACCGGGCAGATGCCGCTGCCCTCGCGCCCGACATGCCCGCGCAGCAAGGCGAGATTGGCGATCTGCTGCACATTCTGCGTGCCGTGGCGGTGCTGGGTGATGCCCATGCCATAGACGAGAATGGCGCGTTCGGCCTTGGCATAGGCCGCGCCCGCGCTTTCGATGTCGGCGCGCGACAGGCCGCTCTTGGCGGTGATGGCGTCCCAGGAGGTGGCGTCGAGATCGGCGATCAGCGCCTCGATGCCGGTGCTGTGGCCATGGATGAAATCCCAGTCCAGCACCGGCGCCGCGCCGGCCGCCTGCGCGGCGCGGTCGGCGGCGAGGAGATGTTTCATCATCCCCTTGAGCACGGCGACATCGCCGCCGACCTTGACCTGGAAAATGCGGGAGGAGATCGGCGTCGAGGTCAGCGTCGCCATTTCCACCGGGTTCTGCGGCGCCTGGAAGCGCTCCAGCGCCCGTTCGCGGAACGGGTTGAAGGAGAGGATGGTCGCGCCGCGCCGCGCGGCGTTGCGCAGCTCCGTCATCATGCGCGGGGAATTGGTGCCGGGGTTCTGGCCGAAGATCAGGATGGCGTCGGCCTTGTCGAAATCCTCCAGCAGCACCGTGCCCTTGCCGACGCCGATCGAGTGCGGCAGGCCGACGCTGGTGGCCTCGTGGCACATGTTGGAGCAGTCGGGGAAATTGTTGGTGCCGACGGCGCGGGCGAACAGCTGGTAGAGAAACGCGGCTTCATTGGAGGCGCGGCCGGAGGTGTAGAACTCGGCCATATCAGGGTCGGGCAGGGCGTTGAGATGGCGCCCCACGGTGGCGAAGGCGTCCTCCCAGCTCACCGGCACATAGCGGTCGGTCAGCGCGTCATAGCGCAGCGGGTGGGTGAGCCGGCCCTGCATTTCCAGCTCGAAATCGGTGAAGGCCTCCAGTTCGCTCACGGTGAAGCGGGCGAAGAAATCGGGTGTGCAACGCCGGGCGGTCGCCTCCCAGGCCACCGCCTTGCCGCCATTCTCGCAATATTCGAACGGCGAGGGGTTCTTCGGGTCGGCCCAGCCGCAGCCGGGGCAGTCGAAGCCGCCGGGCTGGTTCATGCGCGCGAGCGTCGCCATGCCGGAGACCGCGACATGCTGTTCGATCAGCGCCGCGCCCATCGCCTTGAGGGCGCCCCAGCCCCCGGCGGGTTCATGATAGGGACGAATACTCTTCGCGATGCCCATGTCTGTCTCCGAATGCGACCGACGCCGGCTCCGGCGCCTCAATCACAATGACCATCAGGCAGAGACCCCTCCATTCTACATCGGGCTGCCGCCGGGATTGGTTGGTTTGATCTGGAAATACCTAGGTATGATTTACGCGCCGGCCTTTTGTTCTTGGCGGTTTCGGGCGGTATTCTGCTAGTGTCGGCGCTATGGGGCCGGCGGCGCGAGGTCCGCCTGTGCCGCGCGCACCCACGTCCCCGCCGTGCCTTCCTGCAAGACGGCCGGCGTCGCGGCTCCTATCTCTCGGTGCCGCCGCACGCCGGCACCGGCCCGGCGCGCGGCTCCGCACCGCTGGCGGCGCCAGCGATGTCACCGGCCGGCACGACGGGACCTTCGGTCATGAACCCTCGCATCCTCATCATTGGCGGGTCGATGGGCGGCCTGTTCGCCGCCGTCCTCCTTGCCCGCGCCGGTTTCGACGTGCGGGTGCGCGAGCGCTCGCGGCACGGCCTCGAAGGGCGCGGCGCCGGGCTGGTGGCGCAGCGCGAGGTGTTCGACATGCTGCGCGAAATCGGCGTCGAGCATGTCGCCCGTGTCGGCGTCACCGCGCCGGAGCGCATCTATCTCGACCGCGATGACCGCATCATCCACCGCCAGCACATGCCGCAGACGCAGCTTTCCTGGGATGTGCTGTGGCGCAGCTTCCGCGCGCAGGTGCCGGCGGAGCGCTACCGCATCGACGCCCGCGCCGTCGCGGTGAACCCGGCGCCTGCGGGGGCGCGCGTGCGCTATGAGGACGGCACCGAGGAGGAGGCGGACCTCGTCATCGGCGCCGACGGTATCGGCTCGCGCGTCCGTACCGCCGTCTCCGGCCCGTCGGCGCAGCCGGCCTATGTCGGCTACGCCACCTGGCGCGGGCTGGTGCCGGAAGCGCACATGCCGGCGGTCGCGGCGCGCCAGCTGTTCGAGCGCTTCGCCTTCTGCGACGCGCCGGGCTCGCACATACTGGGTTATCTCGTCCCCGGCGCCGATGGCGCCACCGGGGTCGGGCACCGGCGCTACAACTGGGTCTGGTATCGCCGCTACACGCCGGAGGAACTCGGCGACGTGCTCACCGATCGCGACGGCGTGCGCCGGCCCTTCTCGCTTGCCCCCGGGCGTGTCCGGCCCGAAGGCGTGGCGGCGCTCAGGGCGCAGGCGCAGGAGGTGCTCCCGCCCTCCTTCGCGGCGGCGGTGGCGGCGGAGCCGGAGCCCTTCATCCACGCCATTTTCGATTATGCGCCGGACCATATGGTCAAGGGCCGGGTCGCGCTGATGGGCGATGCCGCCTTCGTCGCCCGGCCGCACACGGCGATGGGCGTCGCCAAGGCGGCGGGGGATGCCTTCGCCCTGCGCGACGCGCTGCGCCAGCATGCCGATCTCGATGCCGCGCTTGCCGCCTATGGCGAGGCCCGCGTGCCGGCCGGGCAGGCGATCGTCGCCTATGGCCAGCGGCTCGGCCGCAACCTCGCGCTCAACGCCGGCTGAGCCCGCCGCGCCTCAGCCGGCCGCGTCGGCGTGAAAGGGGAGGCGGATGCGGAAGGCGCTGCCCCGTCCCTCCACCGACCGCGCGTCCAGCGTGCCGCCATGCAGTTCGACGATGGAGCGGCAGATGGCGAGCCCCACCCCCATGCCGGTGGCCTTGGTGGTGAAGAAGGGCTGGAAGATCCGCCCGAGCAGGTCGGGCGCCATGCCGCAGCCGCTGTCCTCGACCGTCACCTCGACCCGGTCCCCGGTCGTGGCGGTGCTAATGCTCAATGTGCGGTCCACCCGTGCCGGGTCGCCCATGGCGTGCAGCGCGTTGGTGACGAGGTTGAACATCACCTGCTGCAACTGCACCCGGTCCGCGAGCACGGCGCGGCTCTCCGGGGCGAGGGCGGTGGCGAGCGTCACCCCGGCGGCGGCGATATCCGGTGCCAGCAGCGTGAGCACCTCCTCGACCACACTTTCGATCCGCAGCGGGGCGAGGGAAGAGGGCGCCTGCTTCACCAGCGCGCGCAGGGCCTGGATGATGTCGGCGGCCCGCCGCCCGGCATTGCGGATGCCGAGCAGATTGCTTCTCACCTCCTCGAAATCCGGCTCCGGCCGGTTCATCCAGCGCAGCGCCGCCTCGGCATAGGAGACGATGCTGCCGAGCGGCTGGTTGATCTCATGGGCGATGGCGGAGGTGAAGCTGCCCATGGCGGTCAGTTGGGTGGTGCGCGCCAGCTCGCTGCGGGCCTCCCGCAGGTCGAATTCCGCCCGCGCGCGGCGCAGATTCTCCTCCATCAGGTCGCCATAGAGCCGGGCGGCATCCAGCGAGATCGCCGCCTGCGGAGCCAGCACGTCCAGCATGGCCATGCGGCGCGGGGTGAACACCTCGGCCGCCAGCGCGTTTTCGAGATAGAGAATGCCGATGAGTTCGCCGCGCTTGAGCAGCGGAATACAGGCGAGCGAGCGAATGGTGCTCCGCCCCATCGACAGGCCGCGATCCGGCGCTTCCAGCGCCGCGTCGGCCAGTGTCACCGGCTTGCCGGTGCGCCACACCGTCTGCAGCACGGAGGAGGGCATGAGCTGTTCCGGCGCCGCATCCGGCCGCAGCTCGATCTCGACCGCCTGGTGACGCACCCGCGCCACGGCTTCGATGACCGGTACGCCGCCGCGGAGCAGCAGCAGCAGGCCGAACTGCGCCCCCGCATGCACCACCATGCTCTTCATCAGCGTGCGGACGACCTGTTCCAGACCGATTTCTTCCGCCAGGGCCTGTGAGGCCGACCTGACCACGGCGAGGTCGAGCTGGTTCTGCATCCGCTCCGGCGCGGCGACGCGCGTGTCGGCATCGTCCATGGGCTCCGGCGCGGCGCCGAGCCGCGCGGCCTTGCCATGGGCGCCCCATTGCCGGTAGCCGCGCGCCGCCGCGCGCAGGCAGCCCTGCGCCGGCGCCACGAGACGCGCACCCAGATAGAGCTGGGCGGCAAGTTCGTGGGCAAGAGCCTGATCGTGGAGGAAGCCGGCGGCGCCCGCCGCGCCGGCGGCCTGCTCGAAAAGCGCCGCCGCGCTTTCGAAACGCCCTTCAAGGCGCGCGGCCTCGGCTTCCAGCAGCAGATGCTTGCCGCCGAAGGTTTCGGGGTTGAGCCGCGCCCACCCGGCAAAGCGCGCGCGGGCCTCGCTCAGGCCGTCAAGGCGCGCGGCGAGCGGAGCCTCGGCCGGCAGGGTGCGCAGCCTTGCGAGGGCGAGGAAGAAGCAGGATTGCGCCGTGTCGATATGCGCCGCCGCCGCCCAGGCGAGTGCGTCCGCGCGGGTGAGATGGCGCGCGGCGGCGTCGTAATCGCCGCGATAGAAGCAGCGCAGCCCGGCATAGTGCTCGGTCCAGAAGCGGGTGGCGACGGAAGAGCTGTGCGAGGCCGGCGCGACCGGGACGGGCACGCGGTCCGTCGAGGCGAGATCGTCGACGAAGGCGAGCTGCGCGGCGAGGATCTGCTCGATATCGGCATAGCCGACCTCCGCGGTCCTCGCGAGGCTGTCCACCAGCTCCGCCCGCAGCCGGTCCAGCCGCTCGCCGAGGATCAGCAGGTTGGAGGCGATGTGGTTGCGGGCATAGCACGTCATGCCGACATCGCCGGCCGCCTGTCCGATCCGGGCGCCTTCGCGGGCATGGTCGAGCGCGGTGCGGATCGGTTGGGTCCAGGCGCTGACCTGATCGAGGGCGATGAGCGTTGCCGTGCGCTGCGCCTCATAGCCGTCGCGGGCGGCGAGAGTGGTGGCCGCCGCCGCGAGTTCGGCGCCGCGCTGATAGGCGGCGTAATGCTGGGCGCTCAGCATGCCGAAAAAGGCGAGGCCATAGGCGGTTTCGGGCGCCAGCCCATGGGCGAGGGAGAGTTCGAGAATAGAGATCGTGTGCAGGAAGCGCAGTTCGCCTTCGACGAAAAAGGACGCGATGAGGGTGGAGAGCAGCGCCAGCGCCGCCCGCGCCCGCCGGTCCGTCATGTCGGGCAGCGCCAGCAGCGCGTCGAGGCCCATCGCGTCGAGCCGCTCCCGGCAGGCGCGGTAGCGCGCATCGAGCTGTTGGAGGGTCGGTGCCGCGTCGAGCTCGATGTCGAGCCTTCTCAGCCCGTCCAGCGCCGCCGCGATCGCCTCGGGATAGGCGCTCTTGACCGTCAAGGCCAGCGCACGCAGGCGGTGGATGTCGGCGAGGTCGAAAGCGTCGCGCGCCAGCGCCGGCAGGGCGTCCAGCGCGTCGAGCGCCTCCTCGACCTGCGCCAGCGCCAGCAGGCAGTCGCAGCGCAGCCATTCCACTTCGAAGCCGGGCAGCGCTCCGGCCTCGGCGGGATCGGCGGCCATGCGCCGGATCAGGTCCACGCAGTGCAGCGCGCGCTCGGCATCGCCCGCGCTCCGGCACAGCCGCGCCGCCACCATGACGATGCGGGCGAAGCGGGCACGGTCCTGCGCGGAAAGGCTGTCGAGGTCGCAGCGCTCGATCTGGGCGGCGATGTCCAGGGCGAGGTTGCGGTCGGTCTCGATGTCGCCGGCGGCCAGCAGGCGGGCATTGTTGAGATGTTCGCGCGCCCGGTGTTCCGGCGTCATCCGCGCATAGGCCGCCTCCAGCACCCGGTCATGGACGATGGCGAAATCCGCCCCCACCCGGTGCAGCAGCCCGGCGGCGACCAGCGCGCCGGCGGCGCTTGCGGCCTGCTCAACGCTGATGTCCGACAGCCGCGCCGCCGCGCCGGCGGAGCAACGCCCGCCGAGACTGGCGCAATGCTGGAGGACTCCGCGCTGGAGCGGTGACAGCGCGTCGATGCGCCGGTTCATCAGGTCGGGAATGCCCTGTGGCTGGCCGAGGCGCTCCGCGTCCCACACCCACGCACAGCGCTCCGCGTCGAACCGCAGAATGCGCTCGTCGCGCAGCCTTTGCAGCAGCTGGCCGGCATGGAAAGGATTGCCCCCGGTCTCGCGATGGACGATCTCGGCGAGGCCGCGCACTTCCTCCGCCGTGCTCTTGAGAGTGAAGGCGACCAGCTCATCCGTGTCGCGGGCCGTGAGCGGGCGCAGGCGCACTTCCGGTGCCGCCGAGGCCACGCGGCCGGCCGCATCGAGCAGGTCGCGCAGGTTCATCCGATGGCGCGTCTCCGTGCGGTAGGCACCGATCACCAGCACATGGGCGGGCGGCGCGTCGCACAGTTGGCGCAGCACGGCGAGGCTGGCATGGTCGAACCATTGCAGATCGTCGAAGAACAGCACCACAGGGTTCTCCGGCGCGGCGAGGGCGCCGAAGGTCTCGATGACGATCCGCGCCAAGCGGGCCTGCGCCAATTGGGCGGGGACATCGCGTGGGGCGGAGGCGTCCGGCGGCAGGAAGGGCAGGTCCGGCGCCAGTTCGGCGAGGAGCCGGCCGCAGCCGCTCACCCCGGCGAGGCGCGCCTGTGCGGCCATGAGCGCGGTGGCGTCCCCGGCCATAAGCTGCGCCAATGTCCGCCGCAGCGCCTGCCGCAGCGGCGCGAGGGGCGCGCCCTGCCGCAGCTGCACGCCCTTGGCGGCGGCGCAAATCACGCCCCGGCCCCGCAGCTCGGTCAGAAAGGTTTCGACCAGCGTGGATTTGCCGGCGCCGGGCGGGCCGGAGACCAGCAGGACATGCGGCGCCGCGGCCGCACGGAAAGCCGCATAGCCCTCGGCCAGAGCCCGGCTCTCCTCCCGCCGCCCGAACAGCCGTGTGGCGACCTGCGCGGCGTCGGCGAACTCCCCGCGCGCCAGGGGGAAGGTCTCCGCCTGTCCGTGGCGGTCGAGTGCGCGCGCCACGCGCCGCAGATCGGCCGCCAGCGCCTCGGCGGTCTGGTAGCGCGCGCGGGCGTCCTTGCTCAGCAGCTTGAGCAGAATGGCGTCGAGCACGGGCGGCACGTCCGGCCGCCGCTGCCGCACCGAGGGCGCTTCCATTGCCACATGGGCGTGAAGCCAGCCGGCGATGCCATCGGCGGCCAGCGGCAGCGCGCCGGTCAGCTGCTCGTAGAGAATGACGCCGATGGCGTAGAGGTCGGCACGGGCATCGGCCGGCGCCGGGTCGGTGCGCAGCAATTCGGGCGCGGCATAGGGCAGTTCCTGCCGCAGCGCCGCGTAGTCCTGCGCCGGTCCGGAGCCCTCGCCGGCGCCGGCCTCGAACTCAGCGAAACGCACATGCAGGTCCGCGTCGAACAACAGCCGCCCCGGCACCAGCGCGCCATGAACGACGCCTGCCGCGTGCAGCCGCGCCAGCGCGCTCGCCGTCGCCACGGCGAGGGCGAGGAACTCGGCAAGGCCGGCTCCGCCCCGGGCGAACTCCGCGAGGGTGCGTCGCATAGGGTGGGGATAGACGAGGGCGAAACTGTCCGGCGCGCCGAGAAAGGCCGGTGCCTCGGCGAGGTCCTCGCCCAGCCGCAGGGCGAGAGCGGCGCCAAGCTGCAGCCGGCAGGCCGCCGCGCTGTTCCAGCGCGCGCTGCGGATGAGCCAGCTTGCGCCTTCCGCGTCGAGCGCGTGCCAGCTGTCGATCCCCGCCTCGACGCTTCGCGCCGTCACCGCCAGGCCTCCCCACCATTCGTCGCCCTTGACGCCGAGGCGGCCGACGAGCTCATTGCTGAGAAGGTAGGGGGTGCCGGGGGCGCAGGCGATGCCGGCGTCCTCGACATGCTGCGCGGTGGTCCTGGAGTTCATCACCATCTCCATCCGTCCGCTCCACCCTGCCGGCGCCGTGTCGCAAGGGGGAGCGGACACTACAGGGCCTTAACCTGCCGCAGCCCTGCGGCGGCGTCTTTGCCGGGATCGGCATTGTGTTTGCTTGGATTGACGTGCTTGATCCCGGCGCCGCCCCGCCTCAGGATCGAAACGTGAGAGTGCAGCCCATGCGAACGAGGATGTGACATGGCGAGCGTGCACGATTTTGGCCGTCGCAAGTTTCCCCGGGCCGAGCTTCTGTTCAGTTCCGCGCGGCGCAATTGGTCGGGGATGGCGGCCGAGATCCGCAACCATCCGGCGGGCGAGATACCGCCGCCCGTTCCGCAACAGATGGAAATCACTCTGGCCCTGCGCGGCGCGGAGGGCGCGCGGGTGCAGCGCCGGGCGAGCGGGGAACTTCAGGACACGGCAGTACGGCGGGGCACGGTATGGCTCTGCCCTATCGGGGTCGTCGAGGATTCCATCCGCATCACCGACGACTTGCAGGACGTGCTGCACATCTATATCGGCCGCGAGGTGTTCGCCGACATGTCGCGCGACCTCTCGCGCCCGGTGGCGCCGGAAGAGATCGCCTATCGCGCGGATGTCGACGACGATTTTCTCCGGCAGGTCGGCTTCCGCGTTCAGGCCGAGCTGGAACAGGAAAGCTCGGCCGGCCGGCTGCTGGTCGACAGCCTGACCCGCGCCCTCGCGGCGCATCTCGTCTCGCTCTATGCGGGCGAGCGGCGCCCGCCGCCGGGCGACGTGTCGCTCGACCGCAACCGGCTGCGCCGTGTCATCGACTACATCAACGACAACATCGAATCCGAACTGCTGCTGGCCGAGCTTTCGGACATTGCCTGTCTGAGCGTGCATCATTTCGCCCGCGCCTTCCGTTCCGCCATGGGCGTGCCGCCGCACCGCTTCATCAGTTCTCTGCGGGTGGAACGGGCGCAGGATCTGCTGCTGCACAGCGATTTCAGCCTGGCGGAAATCGCCCATGCCTGCCGCTTCTCCTCGCAATCGACCTTCACGCGGGCTTTTCGCCGCCATGTCGGCGTCTCCCCCGGCGAGTTCCGGCGCGGGGCGAAGTGACGCGAGGCTAGGCTAGGCTTGGAACCCCGGCACAGGGCAGAGCCGGGAGAAACCCGCCCGCTGCGTATTTCGTCGCCTTGCCGTAGATTGACGAGAGCAAGCCGGAGGTCCCGGGCGCGGCCACGATCAGACGGCCTTGCCGCAGCCGCAGCGCGCGCCGCGATGTTGACTCGAGAGCGCTTCTAAGATGATCTGATGGTGCTGTGGGAAGGCCGGAATAAGCAATACATGCAGGATCCCGGTTTTCGCGGCGGGCTCTGCGCGTTCCAAATGGATAAACGTCCAAATGACGCTTATCTAAATACCTATTTTGATGTAGTTTTGCATGTTTGCGCAGTGATGACCTGAAAGAACAACTATGCGACCCTCGCGCCGCGATTTTCTGAAGCTGGCTTCGGTCTGCGGCATTTCGCTTTCCGTCTCTCCGGTCGCGAGCGCTGAGGTTCCAGACGTCGCAGCGCGCGAAACACTTCCGGGTCGTGGCGTCTCGCACCCTGCCCTGGGCCGCGTCGACGGCGTCGCCAAAGTCACCGGCGGCAAGCTTTATGCCGCCGATTTCCGGGCCGCCGATCTGCCGGGATGGCCGGCCACGACCCACCATGCGCTGCTGGTGCGCGCGCCGGATGCCACGCATCTCTATGAAGGTCTGGATCTGGCGGCACTCCCGCCCGAGGCGACGCCCACGCTCGTGGTGACGGCGGAAGATATCAAGCGGATCGGCGCGCGTGTTCCGGAGTTCTATGCCGGCGACCTGTTCTGCCCGGTCGGCACCACGCCCCTCTATCTCGGCCAGCCCGTCGCGTTGCTGCTGTTCGAGACCTTCGATGCCTATGATGTCGCGCGCGTCGCTTTCCGAGACGGCAACCTCCTGAAGTTCGGCAAAGAGACCGGGCCACGGACGGGGGCAAATTATGGCGCCTTTCGCTTCACTCGTGTCGCCGGTGCTGAACCCGGTGCGCCGGACATCTACTCGCCGCTCCAGGAAGGCTGGATCAGCCCCGGTTTCGTCGACAGCGGTTCGGGCCGGCCGATCTGGCGGGTGTTGCCGGATGAAAAGGGGCCCGACTATGTCAAAGGCGCTGCCTATGGCGAGGCGATCCGCGCTGAACTCGAGGCCGTCAATCCGTCGGTGCTGACGCTTGACCGTTCATTTGCGACGCAATCGGTCGATCCGATGTTTCTTGAACCGGAAACCGGGCTTGCCTGGTACGACCCGGCGGCGAAGAAACTCGACATGGTCATTGGCGTGCAGTCGCCCTTCGAGGCGGCGGAGGCAGTGGCCCATCTGCTCGGCGAAGTGCAGGCCGACCATAAACCCGGCGCGGTCAACACGCGCTTCTGCTATGTCGGCGGTGGTTTCGGGGGGCGGGACCATACGCCCTTTCCGCTCTATGTCGCGCTGGCGGCACTGTTTTTTCCCGGGCGCCCGGTGCGGCTCGCCCATGACCGGTTTCAGCAGTTCCAGGGCGGGGTGAAGCGCCACGCGTTCAAGATGCGGTCGCAGATCGGCGTCGATCGCAAAAGCGGCCTTATCACCGCCTTTGCGGCCGATCATGTGCTCGATGGCGGCGGTCTGGCGAACTATTCCGTGAGCGTTGCGGTGGTAGGGGCCACCGGCGCCATCGGCATGTATGCCATTCCCAAGGTCGACGTCACGACCGTTGCCGAGCATACGCGCGGCGTCACCGCCGGCTCGATGCGCGGCTACGGCACGCTGCAGACGATGACGGCGCTTGAAACACTGGTGGATGAAGCCTGCACGGCGCTTGCGCTCGACCCTATCGAGTTCCGCCGGAGGAACGCGCTCAAGGTCGGGGCGCGCACGATGACCGGCAATCCTTATTCGGTGTCGGTCCGCGCACCTGAAATTCTCGACAAGCTGCAGACACAGGCGATCTGGAAAGATCGGGCCAGGGAGAAGGCGGCGGCACGCAGCGGATTCCTCATCGGCACCGGCGTCGCGTGCGCCGCGAAAGACTACGGCACCGGCGCGGACTGCTCGCTCGGCGCCGTCTCGATCGACCCGCAGGGGCGCGTCTCGATCAATAGCGACGCGGTCGAGATGGGCAACGGTATCGGCACGGCACTGGCGAACCGGGTCGCAACCCATATCGGTGCGATTGCCGACGAAGTGACCGTCGCGCAGATCGACGTGTTCGACGAACTCGAACTTGTGACCTCGGGCGATCCCTATTCGATTTCGCAGGCCGATCAGGATCAGGCCGCGCGCGACCCGCATTGGGTGCCGGCCATCTCATCCGCCACCAGCGCCTCCATCGGCGCTCATGTCGGCACGCAGGCGGCGGCGGAGGCCGCCCGTGTGGTGTTCCGCTTCGGCCTATGGCCGGCGGCGCTGGCGCTGTGGGGCGTCGCGCCCCGTGATCCGCGCGCCGAGCGATGGACCGAGGCCTATTGGCAGGGCGAGACGCTGCTGTTCTCGGGTCTCCCGCCGCTTCCACTGAAGGCCCTTGCGGCGAAAGCTCACGAACAGGGGGGCGTGACCGGCGCGATGGCGCACGCCTTCTCGCGCTGGGCCTGGGCGGAAGCGACCTTTGCGCTCCCCGAGGGCGAGTGGAGCGCCGAGATCGATGCGCTGGCCGTGCGGCGCGGCAGCGGCGGCTATCAGCGTCTTGACCGCAAGGCGGTGGCCTTCCCGCCGGCGGACTATAATCGCATCGGCACCGCCTTCGCCTCGATGTGCGGGACATCGGTGCGGATCGAGATCGAGCGCGCGACCGGCAATCTGCGGATCGCCAAGGCGTATAGCGTGCTTGAATGCGGCAAGACCCTGGTTCCGGAGGTCGTTCTCGGCCAGGCGCAGGGTGGCTTCGCCATGGGCGTTGGCTATGCGCTGCTGGAGGATCTGCCGCCCTTCGAGGAGGGGCCGGGCAATGGCACGTGGAATCTCGGCCAATATGTCGTCGCGCGCGGTTCCGATCTGCCTCTGCACGATCTCGATATCGAGGTGCTGCCGCCGCTCGCTGCCAATGAGCCGCCCAAGGGAATGGCTGAGGTGGTGATGATCCCTGTCGTGCCGGCGCTGCTCAACGCGATCTTCGATGCGACGGGCCATCGTTTCTATGCGCTGCCGGTGACGCCCGCGATGATCAAGGGAGTTCTCGCGTGACGATGTTGTCGCTGACGATCAATGGTCGCGCGGTCGGCCCGCTGGATGTTCGCCCGGACCTGTCGATGAACGACTTCCTGCGCGAAAGGCTCGGCATGACCGGCACCAAATTCGGCTGCGGGGCGGCGCAGTGCCTGAGTTGCGCCGTGATCGTCGATCTCGACGACGGCACCAGCGTGACAAAGCCAACCTGTGTCGCCCCGGCACTCGATTTCAACAAGCAGAAGATCCGGACCGTGGAAGGCCACGCCGTCAATGGCGTCCTGACGCCGCTGCAACTGAGCTTTGTCGAGCATTTCGCCTTCCAGTGCGGCTATTGCACCCCCGGCTTTCTCAATGAGGGGCAGGTGCTGCTGGAGCGGCTGGAAAGGGAGAAAGTGGCGCGCGAAGATCTCGAGCGCACCATCATGGAGGCGCTGGACGGCCATATCTGCCGTTGCTCCGGCTATGTGAAATATCATCAGGCGGTGCGCGATGTGATCCTTGCCGATCCTTCCCGCTTCCTCACGGCGTGACAGCGGCCATGACAATGAACCGGCGCCATCTGCTGTTTTTGGGGACGGTTTTGACGGTCAGCGTGCTGACGGTCGGCATCGCCAGCCGGAACGGGCTGGCAACCCCGACCGACACACCGGCGAATGCGCTGGCACCACCTGAGAGCTTTGCGACGATCGCGGATCCCGCCGCGCGCTCGGCGGCTTATTTCACTGAACTCGGCAAGGTGCTGACCAGCCCGCGCTGCACCAATTGCCATCCGGCCACGGATCGTCCCCGGCAGGGCGACGCCAGGCGGCTGCATCAGCCGCCGGTCTATCGTGGCGTCGACGGGATGGGGCTCGCCAGCCTGCGCTGTTCCAACTGCCATGGTGGGGCGAATTTCGATCCGGCCGGGATGCCGGGTCATCCGGCCTGGCATCTCGCGCCCGCGGAAATGGCGTGGGAAGGCAGGACCGTCGCGCAGATCTGTGAGCAGATCAAGGATCCCGCCCGCAATGGCGGCAGGTCGCTGCAGGATCTGATCGAGCACATCGGCGACGACACGCTGGTCGGCTGGGCGTGGCATCCCGGCCCCGGACGTATGCCGGCACCGGGCACGCAGGCCGAAGCCAAGGCGCTGGTGATCGCCTGGGTCGAGAGCGGAGCCGCCTGCCCCTGACACGCGACGGAAAGTCGAGTCCGGCAAGGGTGATCTCAGGACAACGCTTCGCGTCGCCTATCCCTAGCCGACGCGCTGGCGAACAGGATGCAGCCTGGGTGGGACGCTCGAGGCCGATCTGGCGAACGCCGGCGGAACGGCTGGCGAGCAACCGACAGGGCATCCACGGATCAAGATCGGTGCTGGAGAGGGCCGTACTCGCCGACCGAGCCACCCAGCCGGGTGTTCGCGGTTTTGTACGGAAGTGGCGCGCCCACGGGGAATCGAACCCCGGTTTTCGCCGTGAGAGGGCGACGTCCTGACCGCTAGACGATGGGCGCATCTAGGCAGGCCGGTCTCTTAGAGCGCTTTGCCGGCGGGATCAAGGGGGCGGGTGAAATGAGACGGTCTTTTCAACTGGCCTAAGCGTCATGCCCCCGTTCGGGGTCGGCGCCGCGCCGGGTGACGTTCTTCACGGCGTGCTGGCGAAACCGAGCACCCCACGCGGTGCGCGGGTCTCGAGATCGAACAGATGCGTCTCCACGCGCCCGTCACGCAGAACCGTCACAGCGATCAGGTCGCCGGAAATGACGGCCGCGCGCACCTCCGCACCCTTGGGCAACTGGATCGTGCCGGTGATTTCCGCCGGGGCGCTTTTCCTGCCGCTCATCAGCTTGTATCCGATGGCCCCGAAGACGGCGAGAAAGCCCAGAAGCATGATAAGCCCGGAAAAGGCGGCGAAGCGGCGCATGCGGCGCAGCACGCGCTCGGCCGCGGGGTCGAGCGTGTCGTCGGAATCAGGAGAAGTCATGCCGGCACCGGAACTCAACGAGGAGATGGACGACGACGCGCCGGAGGCGGTCGCGAGCCGCGTCGATATCACCGTCGGGCCGGAGGATGAAGGGCTTCGCCTTGATCGCGTGCTGGCGCGCCACCTGCCGGAACTCAGCCGCACCCGCCTGCAGGCATTGATTGCCGAGGGGAGGGTGCGTCGCGGTGACCAGCCGGTGACCGGCGGATCGGCCAAGGCGATCGCCGGTGAGAGCTACAGCGTCGAGGTTCCAGAGCCGGAGGACGCCACGCCGGCCGCGCAGCACATTCCGCTCGCGATCGTCTATGAGGACGATCATCTGATCGTCGTCGACAAACCCGCCGGCATGGTGGTGCACCCCGCCCCGGGCAGCCCGGACGGCACTCTGGTCAATGCGCTACTGTTCCATTGCGGCGCCAGCCTGTCCGGCATTGGCGGCGTGCGCCGGCCCGGAATCGTCCATCGGCTCGACAAGGACACGTCGGGCCTGCTCGTTGTTGCCAAGAACGACCGTACGCATAAGGCGCTCGCCGCCCAGTTCGCCGATCATGGCCGTACGGGGCCGCTGGAGCGCGCCTATCTCGCTTTCGTCTGGGGCGCGCCGGATCTGCCCAGCGGGACGGTGGACGCCCCGCTCGCCCGCCATCCCGTGGCGCGGGAGCGCATCGCGGTACGCAACAGCGGGCGCTTCGCCATCACCCATTGGCAGCGCCTCGCGGCGTACGCGGACACGCTCGGCCGTCCAATCGCCACGCTGGTGGAGTGTCAGTTGGAAACCGGCCGGACGCATCAGATTCGCGTGCATATGGCTCATATCGGCCATCCCCTGCTCGGCGACGCGCTCTATGGCGTTGGTCAGCGCACGCGCGCGAGCCGCCTTCCCGAGGCGGCGCGAGAAGCGCTCGACGGGCTCGGCCGGCAGGCGCTGCATGCGGCCCGGCTCGGCTTCGAGCATCCCGCCACGGGCGAAGTCCTGTCGTTCGAAAGTCCTCTGCCGGCGGACCTTGCCCGCCTTGAGGAGGCGCTCGCGGCCGGCAGTTGAGGAGCGCCGCCTCAACGTATCGTGACCCCGTAACGCCTTGCGCTTTCGCAAATTCGGCTTCTTCCTGCTATTATAAATTCGAGGCCGGCTGACAAGCGGCCGCATGGCGGTCGCCCGCTGATGGGGACCGCGAGAGAAGGAGGGTGCAGTCATGGCCCGTTCCGCTATGAGCCTACCGTCCGCCGAAGGTGGCCTGAGCCGCTACCTCGCGGAAATCCGCCGGTTCCCGATGCTGGAGCCGCAGGAAGAATATATGCTCGCCAAGCGCTGGCGCGAGCATGAAGACCCGGAAGCCGCTCACCGTCTCGTCACCAGCCATTTGCGGCTCGTGGCCAAGATCGCCATGGGCTATCGCGGCTACGGCCTGCCGATCTCCGAGGTGATTTCGGAGGGCAATGTCGGCCTGATGCAGGCGGTGAAGCGCTTCGAGCCCGACAAGGGCTTCCGCCTCGCCACCTATGCCATGTGGTGGATCAAGGCATCGATCCAGGAGTACATCCTGCGCTCGTGGAGCCTGGTCAAGATGGGCACCACGGCGGCGCAGAAGAAGCTTTTCTTCAATCTGCGCAAAGCAAAGAGCCAGATTTCCGCGCTGGAAGACGGGGATCTTCGTCCCGACCAGGTGCAGCAGATCGCGACCAAGCTCGGCGTTACCGAGCAGGAAGTGATCGAAATGAACCGGCGTCTTGGCGGAGACGCTTCTCTGAACTCACCTCTTCGCGGTGATGTCGAGGGGGGCGGGGAGTGGCAGGACTGGCTGGCGGATGATCGGGACAGTCAGGAGTCCGTTCTCGTCGAGCATGAAGAGATGGACAACCGCCGCAGCGCACTCTCGGGCGCGCTTTCCGTGCTCAATGAGCGGGAGCGGCGCATCTTCGAGGCGCGGCGGCTGTCCGACGACCCGATGACGCTGGAAGACCTCGCCGCCGAGTTCGGCGTGTCGCGCGAGCGCGTGCGGCAGATCGAGGTGCGCGCCTTCGAGAAGGTGCAGAAGGCGGTCATCGACCGCGTGCACCAGATGGAGACGGCGCCGATGCGGCAGGATCATTCCCCCGCCATGTGACAGCGCCTCTGGCTGAAACAGTGTGAAACCGCCCGGCGGCCGACCGGGCGGTTTTCTTTTGCCGCAAGATCTTACGCCGGAAGCGGTGCTTCCGTCACATCCGCCATCGCCGCGCCCGACAGCGTCGCCGCGGCGCGGACATCGTGCGAGAGCACGTCGCGAATGCTGAGCACGCCGACCAACTGGTGCTCCTCCATGACGGGGAGATGGCGCACATGGTGCTGCTCCATCAGCGCGCGGACATGGTCGACACTGTCGTCCATGCGGCAGGAAATCATGTTGCGCGACATCAAGTCGCCGACGGGCAGGCGCAGCGCCGCCGCGCCGCGCTCGGCGATGGCGCGCACAACGTCGCGTTCGGAGAAAATACCGACCACGGTGACGCCTTCCGAGCCGCAGGCATCCTTCACCACCACGGCGCCGATCCGCTCGCGGTTGAGTAAAGTTGCTGCCATTTCAACGGTTTCGCCCATCCGAACAGTCGGCACGCGGGCATTTTTGAGCTTCATGAGATCGGCGACAAGCATGGCGTATCCCTCTGCTGGAGCCTCGACTGTCACGCTTCTTATTCTTTGGTCTAAGTCTGGTATGCAATACACACGCCGTCAATGAAATCCGTTGCGGCAGCGCAGCATCCACG
>NZ_JAUSUI010000007.1 GCF_030813495.1 Ancylobacter polymorphus
TCATGCGCGGGGTTGAAGCTGCCGCCATAGAGCCCGATCCGCATGCCCGGCGCGAGCGGGGGGATGCGGGCGAAGGGCGCCGGCGGGGCGGCGTCAAGGGGCCCCCCCCCCCCCCCCCCCCCCCCCGGGGGGGGGGGGGGGGGGGGGGGGGGGGGGGGCCCTGCGCGCCGGCCCTCGGCGCGCCGGCCCTGTGCGGCCTTGCCCCTCACCCGCCGCTGCGCGGCGACCTCTCCCCCACGGGGAGAGGTGAAGCCACAATTCCCGCGCCTTGCCGGCCAAATCGGCGTATGTAGCGCGCCGTCTTCCCTCTGATCGAAGCCCGCCGCGATGACCCTTTCGACCGACGCCGCCGCCGACGCCCTTGCCGTTTCCGACGCCGCCCCGGCGGCGCCCCAGCTTTCCGCCTTCCGCCGTATTGTGGTGAAGGTGGGCTCGGCGCTGCTGGTCGATCAGGCGCGCGGGGCGCTGCGCCATGCCTGGCTGGCGGCGCTGGCGGAAGATGTGGCGCAGCTGCACCGCGAGGGGCGGGAGGTGCTGGTGGTCTCGTCCGGCGCCATCGCGCTGGGGCGCAATGTGCTGGGCCTGCCGCGCCGGGCGCTGAAGCTGGAGGAAAGCCAGGCCGCCGCCGCCGTGGGGCAGATCGCGCTGGCGCGCGCCTGGTCGGAAGCCCTCGCGCATGAGGGCGTCGCCGCCGGGCAGATCCTCATCACGCTGGGCGATACCGAGGAACGGCGGCGCTATCTCAACGCCCGCTCCACCATAGCGAAGCTGATGGAACTGAAGGTCGTCCCCGTCATCAACGAGAACGACACGGTGGCGACCTCGGAAATCCGCTATGGCGACAATGACCGGCTCGCCGCCCGCGTCGCCGGCATGACCAGCGCCGATCTGCTCATTCTGCTGTCGGATATTGACGGGCTCTACACCGCCCCGCCGAATGAGGACCCGGAGGCCCGCCTCATCCCCGTGGTGCCGCGCATCACCGCCGAGATCGAGGCCATGGCCGGCGGCGCCGGCACGGAGCTGTCGCGCGGCGGCATGAAGACCAAGATCGAGGCCGGCAAGATCGCCACCACGGCGGGCGCGCATATGGTCATCGCCTCCGGCAAGGTGAAGAACCCGATCCGCGCCATCGAGACCGGGGCGCGCTGCACCTGGTTCCTCGCCCCGGCCAATCCGGTGGCCTCGCGCAAGCGCTGGATCGCCGGCGCGCTGGAACCGCGCGGCGTGCTGCATCTCGACGCCGGCGCGGTGGCGGCGCTGCGCCGGGGCTCCTCGCTGCTGCCGGCGGGGGTGAAGCGCATCGAGGGCGAATTCACCCGCGGCGACGCGGTGGTGCTGCGCGGGCCGGACGGGGCGGAAGTCGGGCGCGGGCTGGTGGCCTATGACCACGACCACGCCGAACGGCTCAAGGGCCACTCCTCCGACGAGATCGCCACCATCACCGGCTTCGAAGGCCGAACGGCGATGGTGCACCGGGACGATCTGGTGCTGGGGGGTGGGTGAGGGCGCGGTATGACTTGAGATAAGAGAGGGCGCGTAGCATCATACCAAGATTGTGAGTCGAATCATCTTGGTGGGTTGCTGGTGATAAAGACCATCTCAGTCGAGAATTTTATGCGATTGGACAGAAAAATATCTGTCGATCTCGGTCCAGTGACAATATTGGTTGGTGCTAATGGATCAGGTAAATCGTCGATCCTGAAAGCTCTCCATTGGTCGATTAGATGTGCTCGCCTAAGGGATGGAAGTGGAAAAGTCACTCTTGAAAGAATGGATTATGTTCCAAGTCGAGATTTTCTCGAATTGGCGCATAAGAAGCGAATACAAAACAAGGATGATCTGCCAAAAATAAAAGTTGGATTCATAGACGATCATGATTCAGAAACTAGGATAAGTATTAGTGCAGCTCGAAATGATGCTGGTGTCAAAGTCTCGATCGACGGCCCCTTGGCAAGTGCTCTGACTGCAGAGAATCCACAGACTGCTTATATTCCAGGATTGGCTGGACTGGCTGAGGTCGAGACTGTGCTCGCAACCCCTGTCCTTCGGAGGAGGGCTGCATCCGGAGAAGGTGGATCTGTCCTTCGTCATATTCTTCTAGATTTGGCTGAGTATAATGATACCGCCTCTAATCATTTGGAGCTTATTGAGTTAAATAGATGGGTCGAAAAAGTTATTCCTGGCGTCAGGTTTTGGGTTAAGTTCGATAGAATTCGGGATGTCAATATAGATGCTCAATTTTGGACCCCCGACATGGCTGTCGCCGGTCGTTCTATTGAATTTCAGAGAAAGCCGCTTGAAATGGCTGGAACTGGATTTCTTCAGGTTGTTCAAATTTTCGCTTATCTTCTGACATTCAAGCCGCGACTTCTTTTAATTGATGAGCCGGACGCGCATCTCCATCCCGGCACGCAGGAGGCTCTGATTCGGGCAATTGAAGAGGCGGCTTTAGAGTTCCCCGACACTCAGTTTTTAATATCCACTCATTCACCCAGTCTTGTCAGAGCGTGTGGTGCGGAAACGAAGGTCCATTGGATTGAGAATGGCACGATAAGAGTCGAGGACGAAAATCGTGTTCGTCTTCGTATGGGGTGGGGCGCTCTAGATAAAGAACTAATTATAATATCTGAGGATGAAAAGCTTAGTTTGCTAGATGGAATTATATCTCAGTGGCCTGATCTTCACAGAAAAATACTGATTTGGCCGACCTTTGGTACTGGAGGGCTGCCGTCTGGTCAGTCGGTTTCCAAGTTGCGTAAGGCCTTGGGTATACCGATTGTGATCCATCGCGATCGCGATTTTATGGCTGATGAAGACATTGGTGAATGGAAAAAGAAAAAGGAGTATGACTCTAATTCAGTTCCCGTTTGGATTACTCCGGGTTCCGATATCGAGTCATCATTTGTGAACTCTGATCACATATCGCAAGTTCTCGACATATCGATTGACGAGGCGAATGAGTTAATTAAGGATGCGGTTCTATCGCTAGATAAAGATGAAGTCGAGCGAAGTTTCAATTCAGCTCTTTATTCCGCGGTATCGCAAATTGATTTGAATTTGCGTAGCGCGCCGTCTGCGCGCTGGAGAGAACTCGGCGGATTTTGCGAAAATACCGTTAAAGGTAAGGAGTTGTTGAAGCAAATCGAGAAATCTGCAAAGCGCAGATACGCTAATACAGCTGAAAGTCGGAAGCTGGGTAATTTGAATAAGCTCAGGCTTGGCTCAAAAGAGAAACCAGTATGTGAATGTCTCAAACATGTGCTGAGTGCGGCGCTGATGGGCGCTTAAGGCACTCCCTCCTTCGTGACCACCGCTCGCCTCCGTCCGCCCTATCTTCTCCGGCATGCACCGTCGCTCCCTGCTTGCCGCTCCGCTGCTTCTGCTCGCTCCGCGCCTCGGCCTCGCGCAAGGCGCATCCGCGCCTGACGCCGCGCCCCCCGCGCTGAACGCGGTGCTCGATCGCGCCGGCGCTCTCGAACCGCTGCGCACCGTGCTGGTCGCCAAGGACGGCGAAACGCTCGCCGTGCGCGGTTACAGCAGCGGGCGGGTGGACCGGCCGGCCAACATCAAATCCGCCTCGAAAAGCATTCTCGCCATGCTGGCCGGCATCGCCATCGATAAAGGCGTGCTGGAAGGGCCGGAGCAGAAGATCGCCCCGCTGCTGAAGGCCGAGCTGCCCGCCGACCCCGACCCGCGCCTCCATGAGATCACGCTCGGCAACCTTCTCTCCATGCAGGCGGGGCTGGAGCGCACTTCCGGCGCCTTTTATGGCGCGTGGATCGCCAGCCCCAACTGGGTGCGCGCGGCGCTGGCGCGCCCCTTTGTCGATGAGCCGGGCGGGCAGATGCTCTATTCCACGGGGTCCTCGCACCTCGTCTCGGCGCTTTTGACACGGGCGAGCGGACGCTCGACGCTGGCCCTCGCGCGCGACTGGCTCGGCCCGATCGAGGGCTTCGCCATCGCCGATTGGGAGCGCGACCCTCAAGGGGTATATTTCGGCGGCAACCAGATGGCGATGCGGCCGACCTCCCTCCTCGCCTTCGCCGAGTGCTGCCGCAACGGCGGGCGCAACCGGGCGGGGCAGCAGGTGATCCCGCACGACTGGATCGCCCAATGCTGGCAGGCGCGCACGGCCTCGCGCTTCACCGGCGACGCCTATGGCTATGGTTGGTTCACGCGCGAGATCGACGGCGCGCGCGCGCATTATGGCTGGGGCTATGGCGGGCAGATGCTCTATGTGGTGCCCGCGCGCGGCGTCTCGCTGGTCATGACCTCGACCACGGACGCGCCCTCCGGCCGCACCGGCCACCGCGACGACCTGCACGCGCTGGCCGGCGCCCTTCTCGCCGCGCTGGGGTGAAGGGGCGGGTGGCGCCCGTTTTGCGTGCAGGGAGGTAATATCGCCTGCTGAAAAGCGCGGCAATGGCGGCGCGGCGTCGGGATTCGACAAGGGCGCGGTCGGATTTGTGCAACGCAGCGACGGGCGTGCGGCTCTGGCATATTTCATGCTCCCCATCCCCCGGTCCATGCCATCCCGAGGGGAACGCCGTGACGAAGAAGACAGAGCCGACCAATTCGTCCATCGAGACGCTGCTCGCCGCCCGCAGCTTCACCCGCCGCGTGCTGTTCAAGGGCGCGCTCGCGGCCGGCACCATGGCCGCCGCCGGGCCCTATCTGGTGCGCGACGCCTTCTCCTCCTCCGGCGAGCTGAGCCTGCTCAACTGGGACGACGAACTGCCCGCGCCGGTCATCCCGAATTTCGAGAAGAAGACCGGCATCAAGGTGAAGACCACGCCGTTCTCGCAGAATGAGGAGCAGATCAACAAGCTGCAGGCCACCGACGGCGAAGGCTTCGACCTGTGCGCGCCCACGCGCGACCGCGCGCCGCAGTTCAAGGAACTGGGCGTGCTGGCGCCCTACGACACCTCCAAGCTCAGCCTCGACAATCTGCTGCCCTCCATGCTGGAAGCCTCGACCAGCGTGTGGACCTGGGACGGCAAGCTCTACCATGTGCCGCATTGCTGGGGCTCGGAAGCCATCGCCTGGCGCACCGACCTCGCCACGCTGACCTATGACAAGCTGAGCTACGGCACGCTGTGGAGCCCGGAATTCAAGGGCAAGATGCAGGGCCGCCCGCACTCGCTGCTGCTCGGCATCGGCCTGTGGTGGGACAAGACCGGCAAGCTGCCGTCGAACCGCATGCTCGACGCCTTCAAGGACGAGGCGACGATGAAGAAGATCTACGATCCCATCCTCGCCTTCGCCATCGAGAACAAGGCGCAGGTCAAGCAGTTCTGGGATTCCGCCGACAACACCAAGTCCGGCTTCATGGAAAATGGCTGCGTCATCGGCCAGACCTGGGACGGCCCGGCGCTGTCGCTGAAGAAGCAGGGCAAGCCCGTCACCTATATGGCGCCGCAGGAAGGCGCCATCGCCTGGGTCGACGGCTGGTCGCTGACCAAGGGCGCGAAGAACGTCGCCCAGGCCTATGAGTTCCTCAACTACATCCACACGCCGGAAGCCTCCGCCGCCGTCGCCGACGGCTCGGGCTACAACCCGGTCGTGAAGGGCGCGGACAAGTTCCTCTCCGAGGTCGCCAAGAAGAACTTCGCCGAGGCCTATCCCGGCAATGCGCTGGAAAACCTCTGGAGTCGCCCGCCGGAGCCGTCCTGGTACGCCGAACTGCGCACCCAGTACGCCGAGAAGTTCAAGGCGGCGTGAGCCCCGCCTGCTGACGCGCCGACTCGCGGCCGGGTCCTCCCGGCCGTGAGCGGCGACCGGGCGGCCGGTTCGCCCGCCTCTTCCCCAAGTACAGGAAATCCGCATGGCCGCTGCCGTCGAGCTTGAGGGCGTCAATGTCACCTTCGGCGATTTCGTCGCCGTCAGGGACGCGAACCTCACCATCGAGCCGGGCGAGTTCTTCTCCTTCCTCGGCCCGTCCGGCTGCGGCAAGACCACGCTGCTGCGCACCATTTCCGGCTTCATCGAGCCGACGCGCGGACAGGTGAAGATCGGTGGCCAGGACATGAAGGGCATCGGCCCCAACAAGCGGCCGACCGCGCTCATCTTCCAGAACCTCGCCCTGTTCCCGATGATGACGGTGGCGGAGAATATCGGCTACGGCCTGCGGGTGCGCGGCGTGCCCCGGCACGAGCGCGACGAGAAGGTCAAAACCCTGCTCATCCAGGTCGCGCTTTCCGAGCACGGCCACAAAAAGGTGTCAGAGCTTTCCGGCGGCCAGAAGCAGCGCGTCGCCATTGCTCGCGCGCTCGCCGTCGAGCCCTCCGTGCTGCTGCTCGACGAGCCGCTCTCCGCGCTCGACCTGAAGCTGCGCCAGCACATGCGCGCGGAGTTGCGCGCCATCCAGAAGCGGGTGGGCATCACCTTCATCTACATCACCCATGACCAGGGCGAGGCGCTGACCATGTCGGACCGCATCGCTGTCATGAATGCCGGCGTGATCGAGCAGGTGGGCGACGGGCGTGCCGTCTATGCCGAGCCGCGCACGCCCTTCGTCGCCTCCTTCGTCGGCGAAAACAACCGCATTCGCGGGCGGGTGAGCGCGGTGGAAGACGGCTTCGCCACGCTCGATACGCCGCTCGGCGCGCTCAAGGGGCGCAACCCGGTGGCGCTGAGCGTGGGGCAGGAAGCGCTGCTGTTCGTGCGCCCGGAAGTCCTGCGGCTTCACGCCAATGGCGGCACCAGCGGCTTCGCCGGCGAGACGCTGGATGTCGCCTATGAAGGCAGCGTCTCCCACATCACGCTGCGGGTGAAGACCGGGCAGAAGGTGACGGCAAGCGTTGGTGGCGGCGTGCCGCTGCCTGCGGCGGGCGAGGAGCTGCATCTCGGCTTCACCCCCGAGGATGGGCTGCTGCTGGCCCTGCCGGAAGGGCACGGACGATGAATGGCAGCCTCGCCTTCATCTTCGGCCTGCCGCTGGCGGTCGTTGTGCTGTTCTTCGCGCTGAGCGCCTATGAGCGGCGCCGGGGCATTGCCACCGGGCCGGGCTTCTTCCAGCGCAACGGTCTTGCCGTCGGCCTCTATCTGGTGCTTGCCGTCGGCTTCTGGGCCTTCTTCATCATCCTGCTGCCGCAGCTCGCCATGGTGGACATGTCGTTCCGCCCGAAGCTGCCGCCGGCGCAGATGGGCGGGCCGAAAGACCTCTACACGCTGGAGAATTACCGCTACTTCCTGTTCGGCTCCACCACCTCCACGGCGGAGTGGAACTGGCTGCACATCAAGGCCTTCTTCCTCACCATCGGGGTCAGCATCCTCATCACGCTGATCAATTTCGCCATCTGCTACCCCTTGGCCTTCCACATGGCGCAGTCGGCGAGCGCGGCGCGGCTGCGTGTGCTGCTCCTGCTGCTGATCCTGCCCTATTGGGTGAACGAGATTCTGCGCGCCTTCGCCTTCCGGGTGCTGCTCTCCTCCGGCGGCATCATCAACCAGCTGCTGATGGGCAGCGGGCTGACCCATGAGCCCATCGACTTCCTCGGCGCCGATGTCGGGCTCTATATGGGCCTGTCCTACGCCTATCTCTTGATGATGATCTTCCCGCTCTACAACGCCATTGAAAGCCTTGATCGCAACCAGGTGGAAGCGGCGCGGGACCTTGGGGCGCCGTGGTGGCACATTCACGCCTTCATCGTGCTGCCGCACGCCAAGCCCGGCATCGCCTCCGGCTGCACGCTGGTGTTCATGCTCACCGCCGGCGCGCTGGCGGCGCCGCTGGTGCTGGGCGGGCCGCGCACGCTGTGGTTCACCCCCATCGTCTATGATCGCTTCTACCAGGCCTTCAACTGGCCGCAGGGCGCGGCCTATGCCTTCATACTGCTGGTGAGCTGCATCCTGTTCGTGCTGGTGGTGCTCAAGGCGTTCCGGCTTAGCCTTGGAGAAATCACGCGATGATTCCGGGTCCGTTCCAGCGGGTGATGTTCGCGCTCTACACGGTGATCTTCTTCCTTTATCTGCTGGGGCCGCTGGTGGTGATGGGCGTTTCCGCCTTCAACACCCCGCAATACCCGCAGGTGTGGCCGATCGACGGGCTGACGCTGGACTGGTTCGCGGCGCTGTTCGCCGACCAGGACATGATGACGGGCCTGAAGATGAGCCTGTGGATCGGCCTGCTGGTGGTGTGCATCTCCGTGCCCATCGGGCTGGCGGGCGCCATCATCATGACGCAGATCCAGCCGCGCGTGCGCTCGCTCTATTATCTCGTCGTGGTCTCGCCCGTGCTCACCCCGGGCATCATCATCGGCATCTCGACGGTGGTGTTCTGGCGCCAGTTCACCGGGCAGACCGGCACGCGCTTCCTTTATGACGGCGTGGTGCTCACCGTGCTGGGGCAGGCGAGCTTCATTTCCGCCTATTGCATGCTGATCATCCTCGCCCGGCTGCAGCGCTTCGACCGCTCGCAGGAAGAGGCGGCGCTCGATCTCGGCGCGAGTTACCCGCAGGTGTTCCGCCACATATTGCTGCCCTTCCTCAAGCCGGCTCTGGCCTCGGCGGCGGTGCTGGCCTTCCTCTCCTCATTCGAGAATTACAACACCACCACCTTCGCCATTCTTTCCGACAAGACCCTGACCACCGTGCTCGCCGGGCGGGTGCGGCAGGGCTCAACACCCGCCATCTCGGCGCTGGCCGTGGTGATCGTGGCGGTGACGGTGATCGGCGCCATCGCCTTCGAGATCTACAAGCGGCGGGCGGATGCGGCGGCGGCACGGCGCCAGCGCGCGGCACTGGAGGCGGAGGAAGCCGAGCTTGCCGGCACGCCGACGCCGGCGATGGGGTGAGGCCCGGCGGGGCGAACGGACGACAGCTCCGCCCGCCCCTTGCCGTGGCAGGCGCCACGCTTCAGCCCGGCGGAAGGCCGACCTGCCCGCGCGGGAAGCGCGCAAGGACGGCCGGGTCGATATTGAGATGCGCGGCGACGAGTTCCGGTGGGGCGTGCGCGCCTGCGCGACCCGGCAGGTGAGCGGGCGGATGCGCAAAAGCCGGCCGGCGCAGGCCGCGTTGGAGCATTTCCGGTGAATTCATATTCACCGGAAATGCTCCAACTCTCTGATTACGCGCGTTTCCTGTCGCAAACCGCTCAGCACCTTTGCGGGAACTGCTCTAACGCGGCGGGTCGAGGCCGGGCGGGGAAGATGGCGGAAGAGAGTGGGAGTCGAACCCACCAGGGACCGGCTCGCGGCCCCTTCCGGATTTGAAGTCCGGATACCTCACCGGAGGTAACGCTCTTCCATAAGGCATGTCCGCGCCCCGGGCGGGGGCGGGCGTATCAGTGTGGTCGATCGCACCGAACAGGTCCAGCCGGTGGCGGTTGAGGCGGCGCAGATCGCCGCGCCGCAGGGTGACGCCATGGCGGTCGAGAAACTCCAGGATCTGGATCGCCACCTTGCGGCCGACGGCGTGGCCGCCTTGCTCGATCCGGTCGCGGAAGGCGCTGGCGGAGAATTCCCGCCCCGGCACCGCCTCGGCGAGGGCGCAGGCGAGCGCCACCATCTCCGCCACGGTGGCACGCAGGAAGAAATGGTCGTGCGCCACCTCGTCCACCTTGCCCATGCGCGCCAGCAATTTCATTAGCCGGCGCATATCCGCCTCCGCCTCGCCGGTCTGCGCCGCGAGATCGCGCACGCGGGGCGGGCGGAAGCGGGCGGACGCTGTGAGCGAAGGGGCGATCCGTTCCCACAGCGCCTCGTCCCGGGGGGTGAGGCGCACCTCATGGCCGGGAAGCCGCACCCAGGCCCCCTCGCGCACCAGCGCGCCGCTGTCTCCAAGGCGGCGCAGCGCCTCGGTGAACACCGGCTTGGGCAGGCGCGGGACAAGCGCGAGGCGCAGCTTTTCCGCGCCCATGCCGGCAAGGTCGGGATTTGCGGCGTGGAAACCGCCGATTTCGCCGAGCAGCGCCTCGGTATAGAGCGCCCAACGCGCGGGGGAGAGGGCGATGCGCGTCTCGCCCTCATTGAGGACCTCCAGCCTCAGCCGGGCGGCAATGGCCTCCGGCGCCTGCGCCCCCAGCGCCCGGTCGCGGGCGAAAGCGGCGAGGTCGAGATGGAACGGCGCCACCTCCAGCAGGCCGGACACCGCCGCGTCCGGGTCAGCCTGGCTCAGCGCCGCGAGCTGGGCGAGGCGCTCCGGCGGGCGCCGCTTGCGGGCGGGGGCGCGCAGGTCGATGAGGCGGCCGCCGCCGATGCTGCGCTGCGCCGAGGTGTCGCGAATGACGTAACGGTCGCCCACGGCGGCGGCGATCGGCCGTTCCAGCACGATCTGCACGAGGCCGGTGCTACCCGGCGCGAGCGTATCCGCCGAGAGCGGCACCAGCCGCGCCCCGATCTCGCTGGCGCCATGGTGGAAGCGGACCGGGAACCAGGCACCGAGCGGTTTCGGCTCGCCCGCCAGGACCGTGAGCGTGGCGTCGATGCGCTCGGTGGGCGCGTGCAGCGTCGGGTCGAGCACGAGGTCGCCGCGCTTGATCGCCTCGGCGCGGATCGACTCGCCGGCGAGGTTGAGCGCGCAGCGCTCGCCGGCGCGGCCTTCCTCCGCCTTGCGGTTCTGCGCATGCAGCGAGCGCAGCCGGGCCGGCAGGCCGGACGGGCTGACGACCAGCGGATCGCCCACGCGGACACGGCCGGAAAGCACCGTGCCGGTGACAATGGTGCCGGCTCCGGCCAGGGTGAAGCTGCGGTCGACCGCGAGGCGGAAGCGCCCCTCTGCCGAGCGGGTCTCGGACCGGCGGGCGGCGGCGACCAGCGCGTCGCGCAGCGCCGCAACTCCCTCGCCGGTATGGGCGGAAACCGGCACTATGGCGGCGCCCGCGAGGGACGTGCCCTCCAGCAGCGCCGCGATTTCGCCCGCCACCTCGGCGCGGCGCGCCGCGTCCGCAAGGTCGGCCTTGGTGAGGGCGACCAGCCCCCGATTGATGCCGAGTAGGTCGATGAGCGCGAGATGCTCGCGGGTCTGCGGCATCACCCCGTCATCGGCGGCGACGATGAGCAGGGCGAAATCGATGCCGCTCGCCCCCGCCAGCATGGTGTGGATGAACTTTTCATGGCCGGGCACGTCGATGAAGCCGAGCGTGCCGGCCTCGGTGGGCAGATAGGCGAAGCCGAGATCGATGGAGATGCCGCGCGCCTTCTCCTCTTTCAGCCGGTCGGTCTCGACGCCGGTGAGCGCGCCGACCAGCGCGGTCTTGCCATGGTCGATATGGCCGGCGGTGCCGATGATCATGCCGGCCCCCTTATGTCGGCGAGGCTGGCGAGGAAGCCGGCTTCGTCTTCCAGGCAGCGCAGGTCGAGAATCAGCGCGCCCTCGCTGATGCGGCCGATGATTGGCACCGGCAGGTCCCGCAATGCGCTCGCCAGCGCGTTGAGCCGCCCGCCGGAGGCTTCCGCCGCCGGGCGGATGGCGAAGCCGGCGCTGGGCAGGGTTTCCAGCGGCAATGCGCCGGAGCCGATCTGGCTGGAACAGTCGACGATCTCGATGTCGAACGCGTCGCCCAAAGCGGCGGCGAAGGGCTCGGCGAGCGCATGCGCCTGGGCGGCGATCTCGGCCCGCCTGCGCGCCAGGAGCCGCAGCGTGGGAAGGCGCGCGGCCAGCCGTTCCGGGTCGCGGTAGAGCTTCAACGTCGCCTCCAGCGCGGCGAGGCGGATCTTGTCGACCCGCAGCGCCCGCTTCATCGGGTTTCTGTTGATGGCGGCGATGAGGTCGGCACGGCCGACGATGAAGCCGGTCTGCGGCCCGCCGAGCAGCTTGTCGCCGGAGAAGGTGACGATATCCGCCCCCTCCGCCACCGCTTCGCGCACCGTCGGCTCATGGGCGAGGCCGATCCGGGCGAGATCGAACAGCGTGCCGGAGCCGAGATCGTTGACCAGAGGCACGCCCTTGGCGTGGGCGATGCCCGCCAGTTCGCGCGCCGGCACCTCCTTGGTGAAGCCTTCGATGCGGTAGTTCGAGGTGTGGACCTTCAGCACCAGCCCTGTAGTGTCATTGAGGGCCCCGGCATAGTCCCGGGGATGGGTGCGGTTGGTGGTGCCGACCTCGACGAGCGTCACCCCGGCGCGGGCCATGATGTCCGGCATGCGGAAGGCGCCGCCGATCTCGATCAGTTCGCCGCGCGAGACGATGGCCTCGCGGCCGAGGCCGAGCGTGTTGAGCACCAGCAGCACGGCCGCGGCATTGTTGTTGACGACGGTGGCGTCTTCCGCGCCGGTGAGTTCGATCAGCAGACCGCGCACATGGTCGTCGCGCTCGCCGCGTTTGCCGGTGGCGAGATCATATTCCAGCGCCACGGCGGCGCGCATGGCGCTCGTGGCCGCCTCCACCGCCTCTTCCGCCAGCAGCGCGCGGCCGAGATTGGTGTGCAGCACCGTGCCGGTGAGGTTGAACACCGGGCGCAGGCGCGAACGCGCGTGCCGTTCCAATGCTTCGGCCGCCGCCGCCGCCACATGATCGGCGGAGGGCAGGGCGGCGAGCTTGCCCGCCAGCAGGCAGGCGCGCACCTCGTCCAGCGCGGCGCGGATGGCTGACGTGGTGGGGGCGCGGCCGAACGCTTCCACGGCTTCCTGGCCCGTGGGAGTGGCGAGCACGCGGTCGACCGAGGGCAGGTCGCGCGGGGAGGGGGCGGCGGGGCGGGAGGGCGCGTCCATGGCCGCCCCCCTTAATAGCCGAGCAGAAACGGGTTGAAGGCCGCGCGGCGGTAAGGTCCCTGCCGCATCATCAGATCGAGGCCCAGCGTGCCGATATCGTCGGCGACCGGCTCGATGGTGACATCCTTGTTCTGGTACATCACCTTCACATAGGTGCGACACTCGTCGCAGGTTTCCGCTTTCACCGTGCCGGGGCTTCCGTCGATTTCCTGATAGCCGATGCCCTTGGTGGTACCGCAGGCGCAGCAGCGGATGCGGACATAGTTCCACAGGGTGGAACAGAGCGAGCAGGCGCAGAAGCGATTGCCATGCGCGTTCGGCCATTCGACGATGAGCGAGGCCACCGGCGGGCCGCCGCAGGCGGGACAGACGCCATCGCCCACCGGCACCAGCTTTTTCGCGTCGAGTGTCGCGGCGAGGCGGGCGAAATGCACCTGCAGGGCGCTGGCGATATAGACATGCTCGGCGAGCCGTTCCACCGGCAGGTCATGCGCCAGCACGTCGCGCACCATCTGCGCGCGCTCGGCGCCATCGGCGCGCCGCACGCGGGTGAGGGCGGCGGCGGCTTCCTCCGGCATCGCCACACCGGCCGCGGCGTCGAACAATTGGTCGAGCGTCGCCTCCAGCGTGTCGTCCAGCAGGGTGGCCGCGCGATCCAGCGCCGGCATCTCGAAGGCGCGGGCGCGCTCCAGATGCTCCGGGTCCGGCGGCTCCACGGGCGGTAAGGCCGGCACGATGGCCTGCTGGGCTTCGATGAGGCCGGCGACGAAATCGAGATAGGGCTTGAGCGGGCTCACCGCCGCATAGGTGCGCAACCGCCTTGCCCGCACACCGAACAGATGCGCGGGATCGGGAAGCACCGCGAAGGGCGGGGTGGACACAGTGCCGATCACGCTGGGATCGGGCTGAAGGTTCTGCGACATGCTGACCTCACGAACCGCACGGGCCACGTGGAACGGAAGGGCCCCGCCCCGGACAGGTCGGCGTCCGGGGCGGGCACGAAAGCGGGGGAGGCCTATTCCGCCGGTGTCGGCGGGCGTTTGCCCGGCCGGGTGCCGACCAGCTCGCGCAGCCATTTGCGGTGGTGCCGCCACGCCCAGCCGCCCGTCACCTTGCCTCGCGTCATGGCGCCGATGGTGCCCTTGACCCAGATGGCGGCATAGACGTGGATGATCCACACGCAGATGATCGCCACCGCCGCGATGGAATGGACGAGGATGGCGACGCGTTTCTGTTCGATGCTGGTATAGGGATAGAAATACTGGTCCCACATCACCACGCCGCTGGCGATGAGGATGACGATCAGCGCCGACATGCCCCAGAAGACGAATTTCTGGCCGGCATTGTACTTGCCGATCTCCGGCAGACGCTCCTCCCGCCCGCGCAGCACATCGCTGATGCGGGCGAGCCAGGTGCCGTCCTCGCGCGCCGGCAGGTTGGCCCGCCAGAAGCGCAGGAACAGCCCGGCGAAGGAGAAGAACAGCACCACGCCGATCCAGGGATGGATGGCCCGCGTCCACTGACCGCCGCCGAACAGGCCGGTGAGGAAAAACAGGCTCGGCGTGAACAGAGCAAGGCCCGACAGCGCCAGCAGGATCAGGCTCAGCGCCGTGATCCAGTGGTTGATGCGCGCGCCGACCGTGTAGCGCGACACCTCGACCGGGTGGCCCGGGCGCACGGCGTCGCCCGGTTCCACATCCTCGGCCGCATGGGTCTTGAGCTTGCCGGCGCTCATGGCGTCCTCCTCTCGACAGGGCCGGCGGGTGTCGGCGGCGGGGCGCCGTCGGCGAGCCGCTCGGCGTTCTCCTCATCCTCCTCCGAGACCTTGTTCGGCCCGGCGACGACATAGTGCAGGAAGCCGGCGGCGGCGGCGAAGCCCATTACCGCGAGGCCGACATATTTCGTCACGCCCTTCCAGGCGTCGACGAGGGGCGAGATGCGCGGATTGTCCGGCAGGCCGGCATAGATGGACGGCGTGTCGGCGTGGTGGAGGACATACATCACATGGGTGCCGCCGACGCCGGGCGGGTCGTAGAGGCCGGCATTCTCGAAGCCGCGCGATTTCAGGTCCTTGATGCGGAAATCCGCCCACTCCTTCATCTCGTCCTTGGTGCCGAAGACGATGGCCTGGGTCGGGCAGGCCTTCTGGCAGGCCGGGCCCTGGCCGACCGCGACACGGTCGGAGCAGAGCGTGCATTTATAGGCGGTGTGATCGACCTTGGAGATGCGCGGGATGTTGAACGGGCAGCCCTTGATGCAGTAGCCGCAGCCGATGCAGTTGTCGTGCTGGAAATCCACGATGCCGTTGGAATATTGCACGATGGCGCCGGGGGCCGGGCAGGCCTTGAGGCAGCCCGGATCCTCGCAATGCATGCAGCCATCCTTGCGGATGAGCCATTCGAGATTTTCCGTCTCGGGATTCACCCATTCGGTGAAGCGCATCAGGGTGAAGGTGTCCGGCGTCAGGTCCATGGGATTGGTGTAGATCCCGTGGTTGAAGCCGATCTCCTCGGTGAGGTTGTTCCATTCCAGGCACGCGGCCTGGCACGCCTTGCAGCCGATGCATTTGGAGACATCGATCAGCTTGGCCACCTCTGTCAGCCGCGTTGCGGGCGGTGTGACCGTGGAGGCGCTGCGGCGGAGAATGTCCTTCTCGCCGAAGCGCGGCGCAGCGGCGTCGGTGGCGACGTTGGGATTGGGGATCGCAGGAAACATGATGCCGCCTCCCTATGCCACCACCGGCCCGGTGGAGGGCTCGATGTTGACCATGAACGCCTTGAACTCCGGGGTCTCGATATTCGCGTCGCCCACGAAGGGGGTGAGCGTGTTGGCCGGGAAGCCCTTGCGGGCCGAGCCGACGAAGCCCCAGTGGATCGGCACGCCGACGATGTGCACGGTCTTGCCGTCGATGGTCATCGGCTTGATGCGCTTGGTGACCACCGCCTTGGCGTAAAGCTCGCCGCGCTTCGACCACACCCGCACCCATCCGCCGAGCGCGATGCCCTTTTCCTTCGCCAGTTCCTCGGAAATCTCGACGAATTGTTCCGGCTGCAGGACCGAGTTCACATGGTTGTTCTTGGTCCAGTAGTGGAAATGCTCGGTGAGACGGTAGGAGGTGCCGGCATAGGGGAAGTTGGGATCGCCGATATCGGCGAAGCTCTTCCAGTCGTCCTTGAACACGCGCGCCACCGGGTTACCGCGGATCTTCGGCGCGATGACATTGGCGACCGGGCTCTCGAACGGCTCGTAATGCACCGGGAACGGCCCGTCCCGCATCATCTTGCGCACCCACAGGCGCGAGGTGCCTTCGGGGTTCATGATGAAGGGGCCGACATCCCTCGGCTTGGCGGTGGGGGCGATGTCCGGCACGTCGTAGCCGGTCCATTTGGCGCCGTCCCATTCGATCAGCTTGCGCGAGGGGTCCCAGGGCTTGCCGTCGAGGTCGCAGGAGGCGCGGTTGTAGAGCACGCGCCGGTTCGCCGGCCAGGAGAACGACCATTTGAGGAACATGCCGGCGTCGCCGGGATCGGAATTGTCCCGCCGTGCCATCATGTTGCCGGCCTCGGTCCAGCAGCCGGAGAAGATCCAGCAGCCGCCCGCGGTGGTGCCGTCGTCGCGCATCTGGCCGAAGCCGGACAGCTGCTTGCCGGCCTCCAGGATCTTCTTGGTCGGGTCGGCGGGGTCGAAGACGTCGACCAGCACCGAGCCATTCATCTCCTTCGCCAGCTCTTCCGGCGTCGGCTCGCCGGGGTCCTTATAGGACCAGTTGAGGTTGACGATCGGATCGGGGAAGGCGCCCCCTTCCTTCTTGTACAGCTCCTTCAGCCGCAGATGAATCTGCGCCATGATCCAGATGTCGGTCTTCGCCTCGCCGGGAGGCGAGCCGCCGGGCCAGTGCCATTGCAGCCAGCGGCCGGAATTGACCAGCGAGCCCTCATCCTCGGCGAAGCAGGTGGTGGGAAGCTGGATCACCTCGGTCTTGATGTCCGCCGGGCTCACCTTGTTGAAGGTGCCGTGATCCTCCCAGAAGCGGGCGGTCTCGGTTTCCAGCGGGTCCATGATGACCAGCATCTTCAGCTTGGCGAGGCCGGCGGCGAGCTTGCCCTTGTCGGGGAAAGCCTGCAGCGGGTTGAACCCCTGGCAGAAATAGAGGTTCACCTTGCCCTGCTTCATCATGTCGAAGACGCGCAGCACGTCGTAGCTGGCGACATCGAGCTTGGGCAGGTAGCTGTAGGCCCAGTCGTTCTCCTTGGTGGCGGCAGGGCCGTACATCGACTTCATGAAGCTGACGAAGAACTTGCGGTAGTTCTGCCAGTAGCTGGTCTGGTTCGGCCGCAGCGGCTTGAAGGCCCGCGTCGACATGTAGGTGGTGAAGTCCGGTTCCTTCTGGGTGGGGATGTTGAGATAGCCGGGGATGAGGTTGCTCATCAGCCCGAGATCCGTCAGCCCCTGGATGTTGGAATGGCCGCGCAGGGCGTTCATGCCCCCGCCGCGCACGCCGATATTGCCCAGGATGAGCTGGAGCATCGCCATGCCGCGAATATTCTGCGCGCCCTTGGAATGCTGCGTCCAGCCGAGCGCGTACATGCTCGTCATGGTCTTGGTCGGCGTCGAGCATTCCGCCACCATCTCGGCCACCTTGAGGAAGGCGTCCTTCGGTGTGCCGCAGACACGCTCCACCATCTCAGGCGTGTAGATGGCGACGTGCTGTTTCAGCAGATTCCACACGCAGCGCGGATTCTGCAGCGTCTCGTCGACCACGGCATAGCCGTCCGGGCCGATCTCGTACTCCCAGCTGTCGCGGTTGTAGTCGCGCTTTTCCTCGTCATAGCCGGTGAACAGCCCGTCCTGGTAGCCATAGCCCTCGCGTACCACGAAGCTGGCATTGGTGAAGGGCTTCACATAGTCCCACTGCACCTTGTCGTGGCTGATGCAGTGATTGATCAGGGCCATGAGGAAGACGATGTCCGACCCCTGGCGGATCGGCGCGTAGAAATCCGCCACCGACGCCGAGCGGTTATAGCGCGGGTCGACGACGATGAGCTTGGCGCCACGGTTGGCTTTCGCCTCGGTGACCCATTTGAATCCGCACGGATGGGCTTCGGCGGCATTGCCGCCCATGATGACCACGAGGTCGGTGTTCTTGATGTCCGTCCAGGCGTTGGTCATTGCTCCACGGCCAAAAGTTGGGGCGAGACTCGCCACCGTCGGGCCGTGTCAGACACGCGCTTGGTTATCGAACGCCAATATGCCGGTCGAGCGCACGACCTTGTAGGTCGCGAACGCCGTCTCGTTGGTGGTCGCGGAAGCCGCGAGAAAACCGGTGGTGAGCCAGCGATTGACCGTCACCCCGTCTGAATTGGTGGCGACGAAATTGGCGTCGCGGTCGTCCTTCATCGCGCGGGCGATCTTGTCGAGCGCCGCGTCCCAGGAGATCGCCTCGAATGTGTTGGAGCCGGCCTTGCGGATCATCGGCTGGGTCAGCCGGGTCGGCGACTTCACGATGTCGCGCAGCGCTGCGCCCTTGGGGCAGAGCGTGCCGCGATTGGTGGGATGGTCGGCGTCGCCCTCAATATGGACGATGTCGGCCTTCTCGCCTTTGCGCAGATCACCCTTGGAATAGATGATGATGCCGCAGGCGACGGAGCAGTAGGTGCAGGTGTTTCGCGCTTCTGTAGTGTTCACCAGGTGGAACGGCTTCACGTCAGCGGCGACGGCCGCCTCCGCCTCGCTGAAGCCGAAGGCACCCAACGTGGTACCGGCAAGGCCGGCCCCCGTCGTTTTGAGGAACGTACGGCGCGAGAGCTCCATATTCATCGTGGCCCTCCCGTTTCTCGTCACAAAGCCCATCGCCCGATAGGCTTTCCCAATCGCAAGGCTATTTTTTAGCTCCTCCAATGTCAAACAGACTTAAGGTCAGGGCGGAAACAAAAAGTCGTGTGATTTCAGTTCGTTCGTGATGTTGCCGTGCGATCCCGATATGTTGCGCTGCAACCAATTCGGGTTTCTTCCAAGGGCCGATTGACGATTTACCGCCCCCGGCGCAGCATTGTCGCTGTGCTCGCTTCTGCGGCTCCCGCGTGTCGGGGCGGAAAGAACCTCATCCTGCTGGCGGCTGTTGCTTCCCTTGCGTCATGGGCGCTGGCGGAAGGGCTGCCCGCTCATGCCGGCGCGCCGCTGTCACTGGGCGCAGCACCGCCGCCGCTGGAACTGCCCTCACTTGAACATGGGCCGCGGAGCCTCGCGGCGCTGCACGGGCGGCCCGTGCTGGTTCACTTCTTTGCGACGTGGTGCGCGCCCTGCCGCGACGAGATGGCGGGCCTTGCGCGGCTTGCCGACCGACGCGGGAAAGGCCCGCTCGTCCTTCTCGCCGTCGATGTGGGCGAGGTGCCGGTGCGGGTGCGGCGCTTCTTCGCCAGGCAGCCTGTGCCCTTCCCCGTGCTGCTGGACGAGGACCGCGCCGCGCTGAAGGCGTGGAAGGTCGCCGGCCTGCCCGCGACCTTCGTGCTCGACGCGTCGCACATGCTGCGCCTTTACGCCGACGGCCCGGTGGATTGGGACGACCCGGCCGCCGACCGCCTGCTCGACACGCTCGCCGACCCCGCCGCTGCGCCGGATGGCGCGCGGCTGCCCCCGCTTAACATGGATGAATCCCGGGAGAATGCGCCATGACCACTCGCCGTGACTTCCTCAAGACTGGCGTCGCCCTTGCCGCCATTGCCGCCGCCCCGCACGCCGCCCTCGCCCAGGCCGCCGGCCCGGCCGCCGCCGCTGCTTTTGCGCCAAAGCCGGGCAAATGGCGTGATTTCGAGGTGGTGACGGTGCTCGATGTGAAGCCGGTGGAAGGTAAGTCCGGCCCCGCCCAGGCTTGGGTGCCGCTGCCCTCCTACACCGCTTCCGACTGGATGAAGCCGGGGGACAGCACCTGGAAGACCAATGCCGTCACGGCGGAAGTGGTGAAGGACCCGCATTACGGCGCGCAGATGCTGCATCTGACCTGGGCGCCGGGCGAGGAAAAGCCCAGTGTCGAGATCACCTCGCGCTTTTCCACCCGTGACCGCGCCACCGATTTCGCTGCGCCCGGGAAGGTGGCGGCGCTGTCGAGCGAGGAGCGGGCGCTGTTCCTGGCAAGCACCGACCTCATCCCCACGGACGGCATCGTCAAGGCCACCGCCGACAAGATCACCGCCGGCAAGACCTCGGACCTTGAGAAGTCCCGCGCGATCTATGAATGGGTGGTGGAGAACACCTATCGCAACGCCGCGACGCGCGGCTGCGGCACGGGCGATGTCGCCTCGCTGCTGGCGAGCGGCAATCTCGGCGGCAAATGTGCCGATCTCAACGCGCTGTTCGTCGGGCTGAACCGTGCCGCCGGCATTCCCGCCCGCGATCTCTACGGCATCCGCGTGGCGCCCTCGGCCTTCGGCTATAAGAGCCTCGGCGCCAATTCGCCGACCATTTCCAAGGCGCAGCACTGCCGCGCCGAGGTGTGGCTGGAAGGATTCGGCTGGGTGCCGGCCGACCCCGCGGATGTGCGCAAGGTCGTGCTGGAGGAACCGCCGGGCAAGAACGCGCTCGACGACGCCAAGGTCGTGGCGGCGCGCAAGGCGCTGTTCGGCTCATGGGAGGGCAACTGGCTCGCCTATAATGACGGCCACGACATCGCCCTGCCGGGCTCCTCCGGGCCCAAGCTCGGCTTTCTTATGTACCCGCAGGCGGAAGTCGCCAGCCTGCGCCATGACTGTCTCGACCCCGACGCCTTCGCCTATGTGATCAAGGCGAGCGAAGTGGCGGCGTGAGGGCCTGCGTGCTTCGAGACGCGGGGCGCTGCCCCGCTCCTCAGCATGACGGGCGTCTGGGGCTGCCGTCATGCTGAGGCGCCCGGCAAAGCCGGGCCTCGAAGGACGCAGACGATTGCCGCGCCCGTGTGTGCCAAAAGGAAGACGTGCCATGCTCGACACCCCTGCCGCCCCGTTCCGCCTCACCAGCCTCGCCCATGGCGGGGGCTGCGGCTGCAAGCTGGCGCCCTCGGTGCTGCGCGAATTGCTGGCCGAACAGCCTTCCAGCGCCGGCTTCACCCGGCTGCTGGTCGGCACCGAGACCGGCGACGACGCGGCGGTCTACCAGCTCGACGACGACACCTGCCTGATCGCCACCACCGACTTCTTCATGCCGATGGTGGACGATCCCTTTGAGTTCGGCCGCATCGCCGCCGCCAATGCCATTTCCGATGTCTACGCCATGGGCGGCAGGCCGTTGCTGGCGCTGGCCATTCTCGGCATGCCGCTCGGAAAGCTGGAACCGGGCATGGTGCGGGAGATACTGAAAGGCGGGGCCTCCATCGCCGCCGAGGCGGGCATTCCGGTGGCGGGCGGCCATTCCATCGATGCGCCGGAGCCGATCTATGGGCTGGCGGTGATCGGCACGGCGCGGCCGGAGCAGATCCGCAAGAACAGCACCGCCTTCGCCGGCGACGCGCTGATCCTGACCAAGCCGCTGGGCGTCGGCATCTATTCCGCCGCCTTCAAGAAGGAGAAGCTCCCGCCCGCCGCCTATGACGAGATGATCGCCTCGATGACGACGCTGAACCGTGTCGGCACCGCATTGGGCCGGGACGCGGCTGTGCATGCGGTCACCGACGTGACCGGCTTCGGCATTCTCGGCCATGGGCTGGAAGTGGCGCGGGGCTCGGGGCTCGCCTTGGAGATCGAGGCGGCGGCGCTGCCCCTGCTTGGCGAGGCCCGCGCGCTGGCGCAGGCGGGGTTCGTCACCGGCGCCTCGCATCGCAACTGGGCGAGCTATGGCGAGGGGGTGCGCCTGCCCGACGGGCTGCCGGAGGCGGAGCGGCATTTGCTCACCGACCCGCAGACCTCGGGCGGGCTGCTGGTGGCGGTGGCGCCGGACGCAGTGGAGCGGGTGCTTTCCGAGATCCGCGCCGCCGGTTTCCCCCGTGCCGCCCGCATCGGCCGGGTGAGAGAGGGGGCGCCGGCTGTCATCGTGATCTGAGCCGCGCCTTCGGCTTCGTGACCCGCTTGCGGGTTTATGCGCGGGCGGCGGCGGGATATCCTCACCCGCGAGGCGGCCGGAAGGTGGATCTGTGGCCGCGCGTGGAGTTGAAGGATCGGCCATGTCTGACACGGGTCTCGAACTCGCCTTTGGGCGCGGCGCGCTGCACCTCACCCTTCCGCCGGGGGCGAAGCCGACCGTGCTGCGCAAGGCGACGCTGCCGAAGCTGCCGGACAATGCCGCAGCGATCCGCCATGCGCTCGACAACCCCATCGATTCGGCCCCGCTCGCCGCCCTCGCCAGCGGGCGCAAGAGCGCCTGCATCCTCATCTGCGACATCACCCGCCCGGTGCCGAACCGGCTGTTCCTGCGGCCGATGATCGAGACGCTGCTGGCGGCCGGCATCCCCGCCGACGGCATCACCGTGCTGGTGGCGACCGGCCTGCACCGGCCGAATGAGGGCGACGAGCTCGCCGAACTCGTCGGCGATCCCTGGGTGCTGGCGACGGTAAGGGTCGAGAATCACTTCGCCCGCGACGAGGCGGCCCATGTCGATCTCGGTCCCACTCCAACGCGCGGCACGCCTGTCTTTATCGACCGTCGCTTCGTGGACGCCGAACTGCGCATCGCCACCGGGCTGGTGGAGCCGCATTTCATGGCCGGCTGGTCCGGCGGGCGCAAGGTGGTGGCGCCGGGCGTCGCCGGGCACCAGACCATCCGCACCTTCCATTCCGCCCGCTTCATGGAAGACCCGCTGGCGGTGCAATGCAACCTCATTGGTAATCCACTGCATGAGGAGCAATTGGAGATCGTCCGCAAGCTCGGCGATGTCTATGCGCTGAACACGGTGCTGGACGAGGAACGCGACCTCGTCTTCGTCTCTTTCGGCGAGATCATCGCCAGCCATCTCGCGGCGGTGGATTTCGTCGAGGGCGCCACCATCATCGAGACGCCGCGCCGCTATGCCACGGTGGTGACATCTTCAGCCGGCTATCCCTTGGACAAGACCTATTATCAGACGGTGAAGGGCATGGTGACGCCGCTCGACATATTGGAGCCCGGCGGCACACTGATCATCGCCTCCGAATGTTCGGAGGGCTTTGGCAGTGAGGAATTCCGCGCCGCTCAGGCGCGGCTGGTAGAGCTCGGGCCCGAGCGCTTTCTCGCCACGCTGACCGCCAAGACGCTGGCCGATGTCGATGAGTGGCAGACCGAGATGCAGCTCAAGCCCATGCGCGTGGGCCGCATCCAGCTCTACACCACCGGGCTCACCGAAGAGGAGCGGCGCATCACCGCGGTGGAGATCGTGCCCGACCTCGATGCGGCGATCGCGGCGAGCCTGAAGCGTTCCGGCGACAGCGCGCTCGCGATCATTCCCGAGGGACCTTATGTGATTCCGGTGTGCCGGGAACAGCAGGCGGCGGCGTGACCTCAGGCGGCGTGAGACGCATCCATCTCGATGCGGTGGGTGGCGTCGCCGGCGACATGTTCGTCGCCGCGCTGCTGGATGCCTTCCCCGGTCTCGCCCCACGCGTGCTGGCGGATGCCCGCGCCGTGCTGCCGGAAGGGGTCGGGACGCCATTCCTGCGCGCGGGGCTGAGCGGGGGCCTCGCTGTGCGGCGCTTCGGGCTGGAAGGCGGGCATTCCCATTCCCATTCCCACACCCACAGCGCTCACCCTTCTTTAGCCCTCATGGCCGGGCTTGACCCGGCCACCCAGACTTCGCCTGCGGGTCTCGTGGAAGCGCTGGGTCCCCAGATCAAGCCCGGAGATGAGGGCGCGCGCGAAGGGGGTAAGCCGGCTCATCATCACTCCCACATCCACGGCGCCGGCACCTATCGCGACATGGTCGCGCGGATTGAGGCGGCGCGGCTGAGTGCGGGGACTTCCGTCCATGCGCTGGCGATCCTCGGCCTCATCGCGCAGGCCGAATCCGTCCTGCACCGCGTGCCGGTCGAGGAGGTGCATTTCCACGAAATCGCCGATTGGGATTCGCTACTCGATGTGGTCGCCGCCGGCAGCCTCGCGGCGGCGCTGGAAGGCGCGGCGTGGACCGTCTCACCATTGCCGCTCGGCGCCGGTCTGGTGAAAACGCAACACGGGCTGCTCCCGGTGCCGGCTCCGGCCACCGCCGCTCTCCTTGAAGGTTTCGACTGGCGCGACGATGGCGTCTCCGGCGAACGGGTGACTCCGACCGGCGCGGCGATCCTCAAGCATCTGGCGCGCTCAGATCCGCCCGCCGGCGGGCGGCTCGTCGCCTCCGGCACAGGGGCGGGCACGCGTGACCTGCCCGGCCTGCCCAATGTGCTGCGGGCACTGGTGTTCGAGCCGGTGGCGGACGAGACGGAGGTGGTCACCGTTCTGGAATGCGAGATCGACGACATGACCGGCGAGGAGATCGGCACGGCGATGGAGCTCCTGCGCGGTGAGCCGGGCGTGCTCGATGCCAGTTTCGGTCCGCGCTTCGGCAAGAAGGGGCGGCCCATGGTGGCGCTGCGGCTGCTGGTGCGGCCGGACAGCGCGGAGGCAGTGGCGCAGGCCTGCTTCGCCCAGACCTCGACGCTCGGCCTGCGGCGGCGCGAAGAGCGGCGGCTCGTCCTTCCCCGCGCGGCAGGAGAGGTGGCGGGCGTGGCGGTGAAGCGGGCAGAGCGGCCGGGCGGCGACACGGTGAAGGCGGAGAGCGACGCGCTCACCGGCGACACGCTGGCGGCGCGGCGGGCGCTAAAGCAGCGGGCGGAGCACGGCGATGAGTGACGCGGTGGCGATGCCGGCCGACCGGCTGGCGCGCGTGCTCGGCCGCTTCCCCGCTCTCGCGGTGGCGGTGAGCGGCGGGGTGGATTCGCTGACCCTGGCGAGCTTCGTGCATACCCATGGCCTGCCGCTCACCGTTATCCACGCCGTCTCCCCGGCGGTGCCGGCAGACGCGACGGCGCGGGTGCGGGCGATGGCGGCCGCGCAGGGCTGGGAGCTGATCGTTACCGGAACCGGCGAGTTTGACGATGCCCGCTACCGCGACAACCCGGTGGACCGCTGCTATTTCTGCAAGACCAATCTCTATGATCGCATTGCCGGTCTGACCGACCGGCCGATCGCGTCAGGCGCCAATCTCGACGATCTCGGCGATTATCGCCCCGGCCTGATTGCCGCCGCGGAGCGGCGCGTGGTGCACCCCCTCATCGAGGCCGGGCTGACCAAGGCCGATGTGCGCGCGCTCGCCCGTGACCTCGGCCTCGGCGCGGTGGCCGAACTGCCGGCGCAGCCCTGCCTCGCCAGCCGGGTCGAGACCGGGATCGCCATCGATGCGGACGACCTCGCCTTTGTCGAGCTGGCGGAGCGCCGGCTGGCCGCGCTTACCGGCGGCGGCACGCTGCGCTGCCGCATCACCCATCGGGGCGTCGCCGTGGAACTGGGCGAGGGAGCGAGGGGCCGGGAGCCCGCCGTCGACGCGCTGATGGCGGAGCTCTGCGCCGGGGCCGGGCGGATCTATGCCGGCAGCCGGCCCTATCGCCGGGGCGCCATGTTTGTCGGCGTGCCGGCCATGGGAGCCTGAGCGGTGGATTTCACTTTCGACTGGAGCCGCGCCGCGCGCACGGGTCTTCCCGAGGCGGTGCTGTGCAGCGCCAAGTCGTCGACTCAGCTCGCGGAAATCCTCGCCGCCGCCCGGGCGCGCGGCGCGCGGCTGCTGCTCACGAGGCTGGAGCCGGCGGCCTTCGCCGCGCTGGACGAGCCGGCCCGCACGGGGCTGGATTACGACCCGCTGTCCCGCACCGCCGTGCTGGGCGGGGAGGTCGCGCTGTCCGAGGCCCGCATCGCCGTCGTGGCGGCCGGCACGTCGGATCTGCCGGTCGCGCGCGAGGCGGTGCGGACCCTCGCCTTCAGCGGACAGGGCGCACGCCTCGTCGCCGATGTCGGCGTCGCCGGGCTCTGGCGGCTGATGGAGCGGATCGAGGATATCCGGGCCTGCCGGGTGGTGATCGCGGTGGCGGGGATGGAGGGGGCGCTGTTCTCCGTTCTCGGCGGGCTGGTGGCGGCGCCGGTGATCGCGGTGCCCACCTCCATTGGCTATGGCGTCGCCGAGGGTGGAAAGGCGGCGCTCACCTCGGCTCTGGCCAGCTGCGCGCCCGGCGTGGTGGCGGTGAACATCGACAATGGCTTCGGCGCGGCCTGCGCCGCGTTGAAGATGCTCGGCCCCGCTGCAATGGGGGAGGGCTGATGGCGCGTGTGCTCGTCACCGGCGGCTCCGGCTTTATCGCCGCCCATGTCATCCTCGCTTTGCTGCGCGAGGGGCACGAAGTGCGCGCCTCATTGCGCGCCATGGACCGGGAAAAGCCGGCCCGCGCCCAGCTGGCGGCGGGCGGCGCGCCGACGCCGGCGCCGCTGAGCTTTCACGCCGCCGATCTGCTCGCCGATGAAGGCTGGTCTACCGCGATGGAAGGCTGCGATTACGCGCTCCATGTCGCTTCTCCCGTCCCTGCGGGGATGGCAGCGGGGGATGAAGCGGCGCTGATCCGTGTCGCCCGCGAGGGGACGCTGCGGGTCCTGAGCGCGGCGCGGGCGGCCGGGGTGCGGCGGGTGGTCGTCACCTCCTCCTTCGCGGCGGTGGGCTATGGACGCGCGCCGCGCGCCGATTTCTATGACGAGCGCGACTGGACCGATGTCGACGGCGAAGGGGTCGACGCCTATACGCGTTCCAAGACGCTGGCCGAACGTGCGGCGTGGGACTTCATGGAGGGCGACGGCGCGGGCATGGAGCTTGCGACCGTCAATCCCGTGGTGGTGCTCGGCCCGGCGCTGGGACCGGACATGTCGGCCTCGCTTGATCTCGTCCGCGCGCTGCTCGACGGGGCGGTGCCGGCCTTGCCTCGGGTCTATCTCGGCCTGGTCGATGTACGCGATGTCGCCGACCTGCACGTGAAGGCGATGACCGCTCCGGAGGCGGCGGGCGAGCGCTTTCTGGCGACGACGGGCGCGGCGGTGTCACTCGCCGCCATCGCGCGCACGCTGCGCGACGGACTCGGCCCGGCGGCACGGCGGGTCCCGCGCTTTGAGCTGCCCGATCTCGCGGTGCGCCTCGCCGCGCTGGTGCTGCCGACAGCGCGGCTCGCCGTGCCGAGGCTCGGCATCCGCCGCAGCGCCACCTCCGTCAAGGCGCGGGAGACGCTCGGCTGGTCGCCGCGCCCGGCGGAGGAGGCGATTCTCGCGACCGCCGAAAGCCTGATCCGGCTGGGTCTGGTGAAACCCTGAGCGTCAGCCCAGCGTGCCCGCCCCCCCTCGCCGTCATCCCGGACGCTCCGCAGGACCGATCCGGGATCGTCGTCGGTATAGACGGGACGCGATCCCGGCTCTCGCGCTGCTCGGCCGGAATGACGGCGGGCGGTATGCTCTTGCTCAGCCCGGCGTGCCGAGCGGCTGCTGCTGGGTGATGCAGTGGATATTGCCGCCGCCGAGAATGATCTCGTGCGTGGGCACGCCCACCACCTCGCGCTCCGGGAACAGCCGGGCGAGGATGGCGCGAGCCTCCTCGTCCTTTGCCGGATCGAGCAGCGGCATCAGTACAAAACCGTTGCCGAGATAGAAATTGGCATAGGAGGCGCCAAGCCGCTCGCCGGGGCGGCGCGACATGGTGCCGGGCTCGGTGCCGAGGTCGAGCGCTTCCTCGCCCGTGCGGAACAGCGGGCCGGGCAGCGGCAGGGTGACAATCTCGAGCGCGCGGCCGCGCGCGTCGGTCATCGTCGACAGCCGCTCGCGTGCATCCTTGGAGATGGCGTATTGCGGGTCGAGCGGGTCGTCGCAGCCGGTGAGAGCCACCATGCCGGGGCGGACGAAGCAGGCGAGGTTGTCGATATGGCCCGAGGTTTCGTCATCGACGAGGCCGGCGCCAAGCCAGAGCACCTTGGAGACGCCGAGATAGTCCTTGAGATGCTGCTCGATCTCCTCACGCGTGAGGTCCGGGTTACGGTTCGGGTTGAGCAGGCATTCCTCGGTGGTCAGCACCGTGCCTTCGCCGTCGACATGGATCGAGCCGCCTTCGAGAACGAGCGGGGCGGCGTAGCGCGGCGCCCGCTCGATCTCCAGCATCTTGGCGGCGATCAGTTCGTCCTGGTCAAAGGGCGTGTAGAGCCCGCCCCAGGCGTTGAAACCCCAATCCACCCCGCGAAGCCGGCCGGCCGAATCGGTGAGGAAGGTGGCCCCGCTGTCGCGGCACCAGGAATCGTCCGAGGTCGCCTCCACCACCCGAACCGAGGGCGGCAGGGCGGCGCGGGCATGCCGCCACTGGCGCGGGCTCGCCAGCATGGTGACCGGCTCGAAACGGGCAATGGCGCTGGCGACGGCGACGAAGGCGGCCTGCGCCGGTTCGGCATCGGCGCGCCAATTGTCCGGCCGCTCCGGCCAGATCATCCAGCTGCCGGCATGCGGCTCCCATTCCGCCGGCATGCGGAAGCCGTCGGCGGCGGGCAAGGTGGTGAAGGTCTCGCTCATGCTCTCACCCGATCGCCCGCGTCGGCGCCCGCCCGTCGAGGGTCAGTACCGGAGCGTAAAGTTCCGGCCGGCGATCGCGGAACACGCCCCAGCTGTGGCGCTGGCGGGCGATGCCGTCGAGGTCGAAGGTGGCGGTGAGCACGGCCTCTTCTTCCCGCCCGGCTTCCGCGACCTTCTCGCCGGTCGGCCCGGCGATGAAAGAGGAGCCGTAGAAGGTGATGGAGGTACCGTTGCGGCCTTCCTCGCGGCCGATACGGTTGGAGGCGATAACCGGCATCAGATTGGCGCCGGCATGGCCCTGCATCACCCGCTGCCAGTGGCCGGCCGAATCGAGAGTGGCATCATGCGGCTCGGAGCCGATGGCGGTGGGGTAGAGCAGCACTTCGGCACCGAGCAGCGCCATGGTGCGCGCGCATTCCGGGAACCACTGGTCCCAGCAGATGCCGACGCCGACGCGGCCTACCGCCGTGTTCCAGACCCGGAAGCCGGTGTCGCCGGGCGAGAAATAGAACTTCTCGGTGTAGCCGGGTCCATCGGGGATATGGCTCTTGCGGTACAGGCCGAGCACCTCGCCGTCCGCATCCACCATGGCGAGGCTATTGAAGGCCGCCGGCCCGGCACGCTCGAAGAAGGAGACCGGCAGCACGACGCCCAGTTCCTTCGCCAGACGGGCGAAATGCGCCACCAGCCGATTGCCCTCGAAAGGCTTGGCGAGGTCGAGGAATTCGTGCAGCTGGTCCTGGCAGAAATAGGGGGTCTCGAACAGCTCCTGCAGCAGGATGAGCTTCGCGCCCCGCGCGGCGGCTTCGCGCACCAGGGCTTCGGCGCGGGCGATATTGCCCTCGATATCCCAGTCGCAGCGCATCTGGGTGGCGGCGACAGTCAGGCTGCGCATTTAGATCTCCGAATCGATGTGAAGGCCGGTCAGTTGACGGCGCGCAGCGGCTTTTCCAGCACCGCGATGACGCGCGCAAGCTCATGCCCGCGTTTGAGGATGAGGCCGGTTTGCGACACCACCGTGTAGGCGCCCTGTTTGCGGGCGAGGCGCGGGTCCTTTTCGATGCGGTAGATCGGCACCTCGGTGGCGCGGCGGAAAATGGAGAACACCGCCTTGTCGCGGGTGAAGTCGATGGCGTAGTCCCGCCATTCGCCCAGGGCGACCATGCGGCCGTAGAGATCGAGGATGCGGTCGAGTTCGCGCCGGTCGAAGGTGACGCGATCAACGCGCGCACCGGCCGGCAAGGCTATGGGCTCGATGTCCGCCACGCGGCGCCTCCGGCCTGTGCAGCCCGGCGTGAGCGGGCCTGTGGGCTGAACCGTGTCATGTCGCCGTCATGATCCACCGCCCGGCGCGCGGCTTCAAGTCCCCTGCTCGCACGCCCGGCGGAGCGGCCGCAGCGGAGGCGACGCCGGAACGAAAAAAGGGCCGGCGACATGGCCGGCCCTGAAGAGCAATTCGGGGATTGAACCTAGGTAGCGTCAGGCCGGCCCACAAACGCCGCGGGGGGCTGGGGGGCTGGGAAACCGATGCGCTCGCGAACCGGCCCAACGCTATGGTGCGAGGATGGCGGGCGCTCGGGGCATCGCAACGGCCGAATTCAGGCAGCCTTGTGTTTTCGGTTAACGAGGCCGTGATTCGGTTGTCCCGGTATCATCGAACGTCCAAGCTCCTCAAACGTCCAAGCGTCCCGAATCTCCACATGTCAGTCGAGCGGCTGCAGTGCCGCCCCGACCATGGTGCCGGGCTCAGTGGACGAACCCGTCTGGACGAACACCGCCACCGCGTCGATGCCATCGCCGGGCGCACGGTGGACCGGGGCCTGGAAACGGGCGGGCATCCCTTCCCAAGTGCCGAGCCGCACCCAGCCGCGCACCACATTGTGGTAGACGACGTGGGCGCCCTCATTCTCACCTCGGCCGATCTCGACCTCCATGCGGCTCGCCACCGGGCAGAGCCACACCTCGGCCTTGGCCGCCCCGGGCAGGGCGCCGATCTGAACCGTGACATTACCCGCAACGGACTCGACCGACACCGGCACGACGGGGGCGGAACTGGCGGCCAGCACGCGCTCCAGTGCCGCCCGGTCCGAGCCGATGGTCATGGCGCGGCCGTTCACCACCGCCTGGGGGGTGAACATCTTGCCGTCGCCGCGCATATGGGCATAGGCCTTCTGGCGCAGCGAATGCCCATGCTTGGCGAGCGTGTCCTTCCAGCCGAGATAGTCCCAGTAATCCACCGCCAGGGTGAGGGCGAGCACGTCGGAGCGGGCGGCGAGTTCACCCATCAGCTTGTCGGCCGGCGGGCAGGAGGAGCAGCCCTGGCTGGTGAACAGCTCGATCACCGCCTTCGGCGCGGTTATGGGCTTCACCGGCTCGGCCTTGACAGGCATGTCCTCGGCATGGGCCCCGGCAGGAGCGAACAGCACGCTCATCAGGGCGAGGGTGACGCCCGAAAACAGCGCACGGGTGAGAAGTGAGGCGCGGACGGGCGGGCCGAAAGCGGAAGCGGCGGTCAGGGACATGTCGGGCGCTTGTCCTTGGGCGCGGGGACTCAGGGCACGCAGCGGGCAGCCCGCCTAAAGGCCGCCCTCGCAGGGTTCGACGCGGGCCCGTGCCCGGATCGCCGGCGGGCCTGCGCCCAAGGCAATAGGACGGCACGGGGCGCGCCACCAGTCACATTCGGGTGTCGCCGTTGACGCCAGCGTGACGTGGCGGGGCGTTCTGGGCGGATGAAGCGGATACGACAAGGCCGGCACAGGAGGTGTCCCGTGCCGGCCAGTTGTCAAGACGCGCTGTCGGTTCAGGCGGCGAGATTGCGCAGCACGAAGGGCAGGATGCCGCCATTGCGGAAGTAATCCAGCTCGTCCAGCGTATCGATGCGGCAGGTGAGCGGGACGTTCTTGATCGTGCCGTCGGCGAAGAGGATCTCGGCGATCAGCGTCTGGCGCGGCTTGAGGTCACCCTCAATGCCCTTCAGCGTGACGATCTCGTCGCCCTTGATGCCGAGCGACTGCCAGGATTCGTCGTTCTGGAACACCAGCGGCACCACGCCCATGCCGACGAGGTTCGAACGGTGGATGCGCTCGAAGCTCTGGGCGATGACGGCGCGGACGCCGAGCAGCGCCGTGCCCTTGGCCGCCCAGTCGCGCGAGGAGCCGGTGCCATATTCCTTGCCCGCGAAGACCACGGTGGGCACGCCTTCCTGCCGGTAGAGCATGGCGGCGTCGTAGATCGGCATCTCGGTGCCATCCGGCCAGTGGCGGGTGAACCCGCCTTCCTTGCCGGCCAGCATCTGGTTCTTGATGCGGATATTGGCGAAGGTGCCGCGCATCATCACCTGATGGTTGCCGCGCCGCGTGCCGTACTGGTTGAAGTCGGCCGGGCGGACCTGATGGTCGCGCAGATAGGCCCCGGCCGGGCTCGCCTCCTTGATCGAACCGGCGGGCGAGATGTGGTCGGTGGTGATGGAATCGAGGAACAGCCCGATCACCCGTGCCTTGATGATGTCGGTGACCGGCTCCGGCTCCATCTTCATGCCCTCGAAATAGGGCGGGTTCTGCACATAGGTGGAGCGGTCGTCCCAGGCATAGGTCTCGCCCGCGGGAATGGCGATCTTCTGCCAGTTCTCGTCGCCCTTGAACACGTCGGAATACTTCTCCTGGAACATCTTCTTGGTGACGTTCTCGCGGATGAAGGTCGCGATCTCCTGGTTCGAGGGCCAGATGTCCTTGAGATAGACGGGCTGGCCGTCCGAACCCGTGCCGAGCGGCTCGGTGGCGAGGTCGATCTGCAGCGAGCCGGCAATGGCGTAGGCGACGACGAGCGGCGGGGAGGCGAGGTAGTTCGCCTTCACGTCGGGGTTCACGCGGCCTTCGAAATTGCGGTTGCCGGAAATGACGGCGCCGGCGATCAGGTCGTTCTTGTTGATCGCCTCGGAAATCGCCTCGGGCAGCGGGCCGGAATTGCCGATGCAGGTGGTGCAGCCGAAGCCGACCAGATTGAAGCCGAGCGCGTCGAGGTCGTCCTGCAGGCCGGCGGAGGCGAGATAGCCTTCCACCACCTGGCTGCCGGGGGCGAGCGAGGTCTTCACCCAGGGCTTGGACGTCAGCCCCTTCGCCACGGCGTTGCGGGCGAGCAGGCCGGCGGCGATGAGAACGCTGGGGTTGGAGGTGTTGGTGCAGGAGGTGATGGCGGCGATGGTCACGTCGCCATGGCCGAGATCATAGTCGGTGCCGGCGACCGGCACGCGCTTGCCCGTCTCGCCCGCCTTCTTGAACTCGCCTTCCAGCGCGGCGAGGAAGCCCTGCTTGGTGCCGGAGAGCAGCACGCGGTCCTGCGGGCGCTTCGGGCCGGCGAGCGAGGGCAGCACGGTGGAAATGTCGAGTTCGAGCACATCGGTGAACACCGGGTCGGCCGTGCCGGCGGTGCGCCACATACCCTGGGCCTTGGAATAGGCCTCGACCAGCGCGATGCGGTCATCGGTGCGGCCGGTCTCGTCGAGGTAGGCGATGGTTTCCGAATCGACGGGGAAGAAGCCGCAGGTCGCGCCATATTCCGGCGCCATGTTGCCTATTGTTGCGCGGTCGGCGAGCGAGAGGTGATCGAGGCCCGGGCCGAAGAACTCGACGAACTTGCCGACCACGCCCTTCTTGCGCAGCATCTGGGTGACGGTGAGCACGAGATCGGTGGCGGTGATGCCCTCTTTCATCTCGCCGGTGAGCTTGAAGCCGATCACCTCGGGAATCAGCATGGAGACCGGCTGGCCGAGCATGGCCGCCTCCGCCTCGATGCCACCCACGCCCCAGCCGAGCACGCCGAGGCCGTTGACCATGGTGGTGTGGCTGTCGGTGCCGACGCAGGTGTCGGGATAGGCGATCGTTTCGCCGTCCTCATCCTTCGTCCACACGGTCTGGGCGAGATATTCGAGGTTCACCTGGTGGCAGATGCCGGTGCCGGGCGGCACCACGCGGAAATTGTCGAAGGCCGACTGACCCCATTTCAGGAAGCGGTAGCGCTCCTGGTTCTGCTTGTATTCCTCTTCGACATTCTTGCCGAAGGCGGCGTTGTCGCCGAAGAAATTGACGATCACCGAATGGTCGATGACGAGGTCGACCGGCACCAGCGGGTTGATGCGCTTGGGGTCACCGCCCAGATGCACCATGGCGTCGCGCATGGCGGCGAGGTCAACGACGGCGGGAACGCCGGTGAAGTCCTGCATCAGCACGCGGGCGGGGCGGTAGGCGATCTCGTTCTCGACCTTGCCGCGATTGACCAGCCAGTCCTTGATGAAGACGATGTCCTTCTTCGAGACGGAGCGCCCGTCCTCGAAGCGCAGCAGGTTCTCCAGCAGCACCTTCATCGAGAAGGGCAGGGCCGAGACGCCGTCGAGGCCGTTCTTCTCCGCCTCCGGCAGGCTGTAATAGACGTAGGTCTTGGAACCGACGGTGAGAGTTTTCCGGCATTTGAAGCTGTCGAGCGACGTCACGGCTGGCAGATCCCCGCTAACAAAGTGACAGGATGCGCCGGGCCTTGGAAGGAAGTGGGCTCGCGGGCTATAGCTCAGCTCGCGCGGGCTTTGGCAGGGCGCCGGGCGCATCGTTCAGTTTTCTATATAGAGCCATTTCAAACTTCGATCCTAGAGGGCATGACGCGATGCATTGGAAATTTGTGCGGCGCGTCGGCAGCTTCCGGGCGCGGGGCCTCTGATGCGGCTCGTGGTGGCCGATCTCGCCTGCCGACGCGGCGTGCGCCTGCTGTTTCAGGGGCTGGGCTTCACCCTTGAGGCGGGACGGGCGCTCATCGTCACCGGGCCGAATGGCACCGGCAAATCCTCGCTTCTGCGCCTTCTCGCCGGACTGGCGCGGCCGGAGGCGGGCACACTGCGCCTCGACGGCGCGCCGGAGCCGGACGATTTCGCCGAGGAGACACATTATCTCGGTCATCTCGACGCGCATAAGCCGTCGCTCTCCGCGCAGGAAAACCTCGCCTTCTGGCGCGCCATGCTGGGCCGCCCGGCGCTCACCGTCGGGGCGGCGATGGAGGCGGTCGGGCTCGGCGGGCTGGAGCGTCTGCCGGTGGCGGTGCTCTCGGCCGGGCAGAAGCGCCGCTTGGCGCTGGCACGTCTCCTCGTGGCGCAGCGCCCGCTCTGGCTGCTGGACGAGCCGACAACGGCGCTGGACGTGTCCGCGCAGGCACGCTTCGGCGAGCTGGCGCGGGCGCATGTGGCGGCGGGCGGGTTGATCGTCGCCGCCACCCATGCCCCGCTCGATTTCGGGCCCAGCGACGCGCTCGACCTCGGGGCCTGGCGGCCGGCGCGGGCTCTCCTGACGGAGGAGGGGCTGTGAGACGGGCGTTCCTGGCGTTGCTCGCCCGCGACCTGCGGCTGGCCTTCCGCGCCGGCGGCGGGGCGGGGCTCGGCGTCGTTTTCTTCCTGGCGGTGGTTGTGGTGACGCCCTTCGCCATCGGGCCGGACCTCGCTCTGCTCGCCCGCATCGGCCCGGCGATTCTGTGGATCGGCGCGCTCCTCGCCTCGCTGATCGGCCTCGACCGCCTGTTCGCGGCGGATGCGGAAGATGGCGCGCTCGATGTGCTCGCCATGGCCCCGCTACCGCTGGAGCTGGTGGCCGCGGCCAAGGGGCTGGCGCACTGGATCGCCACCGGCCTGCCGCTGGTGCTGGCCGCGCCGGTGCTGGCGCTGCTGCTCAACCTTGCGCCCGCGTCGATCGGGGCGCTGACGCTGACCCTGCTGGTGGGCACGCCCGCCATCACCTTTCTCGGCCTGATCGGCGCCGCTTTCGCGGCCGTGTTCCGGCGCGGCGGGCTGCTGGTGGCGGTGCTGGTCATGCCGCTGACTATACCGGTGCTGATTTTCGCCGTCGCCGCGACGGCCACCGCGCTGGGCGGCACCGTGCCCTTCGGCACGCCGTTCCGCATCCTGCTCGGCCTGTCGCTCGCGGCGCTGGTGCTCGGGCCGGTGGCGGCGGCGGCGGCGCTGCGGGTGGCGCGCGACTGATCCCGCGTCGCCTGCTGACGGCTCGGCGCCGGGCTCTGGTATGCCAGACCCCGCGACATCCTCGCGCAGGGGTGGAAAAGCCGGCGCGCCAATGTCCGGGCGGCGCGGTGCAACAATGCGCCGCAGGGCCCGCAAAGCCTTGTGGCATCATGAGATGGTGCACTGGCGGGGAATCTCCGGCCGCTGCGTCAGTTGCCCCGGTTTTTCCCTCACGCGCTCGTGTTGCAGCATGCGGAGAGCCGTGTTAGGGAACCGCCGACTTCGCTGTCGGGTAAGGGAAACCCCTACGCCGCCTTGAGTTCACATCCTTCCAGTCCGGAAGAAGCGTCCCCTCCCGGGCGGCGCGCGCTCCGGACGAGCCCCGAGAGAGGCAACGTGGCCGAGACCTACGTATCCGGAGTGGCAGGACGCTACGCGACGGCGCTCTTCGAGCTGGCCCGCGACGCCCATGCCGTCGATGCGGTGAAGGCGGACCTTGACCGTTTCAGCGCGATGATCGCCGAGAGCGCCGACCTGAAGCGCCTCGTGCGTAGCCCGGTCTTCGCCTCCGAGGAGCAGGAGAAGGCGGTCGCCGCCCTGCTCGCCAAGGCGGGCATCACCGGCCTCGCCGCCAACTTCTTCAAGACCGTGGCGGCCAACCGCCGCCTGTTCACGGTCGAGGCCATCATTCGCGACTTCGGCCTGCTCGTCGCCGCCTATAAGGGCGAGGTGACGGCGGAAGTCACCGTGGCGCAGCCGCTGTCGGAAGCCCACGCCGCTACGCTGAAGCAGTCGCTCGACACGCTGACCGGCAAGGACGTCAAGCTCGCCATCGAGGTGGATCCCTCGCTCCTGGGCGGCCTGAAGGTCAAGGTCGGCTCGAAGCTCGTCGACGCTTCCCTCAAGACCAAGCTCAATTCGATCCGCACTGCGATGAAAGAGGTTCGCTGATGGATATCCGCGCCGCTGAAATTTCCGCGATCCTCAAGGAGCAGATCAAGAATTTCGGCCAGGAAGCCGAAGTCTCCGAGGTCGGTCAGGTCCTCTCCGTCGGTGACGGCATCGCCCGTATCTACGGTCTCGACAACGTCCAGGCGGGCGAGATGGTCGAGTTCGAGAACGGCACGCGCGGCATGGCGCTGAACCTCGAAATCGACAATGTCGGCGTCGTCATCTTCGGTTCCGACCGCGAGATCATGGAAGGCCAGACCGTCAAGCGCACCGGCGCCATCGTCGACGTTCCGGTCGGCAAGGGTCTGCTCGGCCGCGTCGTCGACGCTCTCGGCAACCCGATCGACGGCAAGGGCCCGATTGAATATACCGAGCGCCGCCGCGTCGACGTGAAGGCCCCCGGCATCATTCCGCGCAAGTCCGTGCACGAGCCGATGCAGACCGGCCTCAAGGCCATCGATGCGCTGATCCCGATCGGCCGTGGCCAGCGCGAGCTGATCATCGGCGACCGCCAGACCGGCAAGACCGCCGTGGCGCTCGACGCCATCCTGAACCAGAAGCCGCTGAACGCCGGCGATGCGCCGGAGAGCCAGAAGCTGTACTGCGTCTATGTCGCGGTCGGTCAGAAGCGCTCCACCGTCGCCCAGTTCGTGAAGGTGCTGGAAGAGCAGGGCGCGCTGGAATATTCCATCGTCGTCGCCGCCACCGCGTCCGACGCCGCGCCGATGCAGTTCCTGGCGCCGTTCGCCGGCACCGCCATGGGCGAGTTCTTCCGCGACAACAGCATGCACGCCCTCATCATTCATGATGACCTGTCCAAGCAGGCCGTGGCGTACCGCCAGATGTCGCTGCTGCTGCGCCGCCCGCCGGGCCGCGAAGCCTATCCCGGCGACGTGTTCTATCTCCACTCGCGCCTGCTCGAGCGCGCCGCCAAGCTCAATGACGAGAACGGCGCCGGCTCGCTGACCGCCCTCCCGGTCATCGAGACCCAGGCCAACGACGTGTCGGCCTACATCCCGACCAACGTGATCTCGATCACCGACGGCCAGATCTTCCTCGAGTCGGACCTGTTCTTCCAGGGCATCCGCCCGGCGGTGAACGTCGGCCTCTCGGTGTCGCGCGTCGGTTCCTCGGCGCAGATCAAGGCGATGAAGCAGGTCGCCGGCAAGATCAAGGGCGAGCTCGCCCAGTATCGCGAGCTGGCGGCCTTCGCCCAGTTCGGCTCGGACCTCGACGCCTCGACCCAGAAGCTGCTCAACCGCGGCGCCCGCCTCACCGAACTCCTGAAGCAGTCACAGTTCGCGCCGCTGAAGGTCGAGGAGCAGGTGGTGGTGATCTATGCCGGCACCAATGGCTATCTCGACGCCCTGCCGGTGTCGAAGGTGCGCGAGTTCGAGCAGGGCCTCCTGCTGTTCCTCCGCTCCAAGCACGCCGACATCCTCGACACCATCCGCACTTCGAAGGAACTTTCGAAGGACACCGCCGACAAGCTCGTGAAGGCGCTCGACGCCTTCTCGAAGACTTTCGCCTGATCGGCAGAGCGGAGCATCGGGTAGATGGCCAGCCTTAAGGATCTGCGCAATCGCATCGCTTCGGTGAAGGCGACGCAGAAGATCACCAAGGCGATGCAGATGGTCGCCGCCGCCAAGCTGCGGCGCGCCCAGCAGGCGGCCGAGGCCGCACGCCCCTATGCCCAGCGCATGGAGAGCGTGCTCGGCAACATCGCCGGCGCGATTTCCGGCGGGCCGGACGCGCCGCTGCTGCTGACCGGCACCGGCAAGGACGAGACGCATCTGCTCATCGTGCTGACCGCCGAGCGCGGCCTGTGCGGCGCCTTCAACTCCTCGATCGTCCGCCTCGCCCGCGAGCGCGCTTTGTCGCTGATGGCGCAGGGCAAGACGGTCAAGATCTTCTGTGTCGGCCGCAAGGGCCATGACGCGCTGCGCCGCCAGTTCGAGAAGCAGATCGTCGAGGCCGTCGAGCTGCGCGCCAACAAGGGCGCCACCTTCGCCGATGCGCAGAAGATCGCGGAGAAGATCGGCGCCATGTTCGCCGCCGGCGAATTCGACGTGGCGACGCAGTTCTTCAGCCGCTTCCAGTCGGTGATCTCGCAGGTCCCGACCGCGCAGCAGCTCATTCCGGCGACCTTCGCCGCCCCCGCCGAAGCCCCCAAGGGCAGCGAGGCGGTCTACGAATACGAGCCGGGCGAGGCCGAAATCCTCGCCGACCTGCTGCCGCGCAATCTCGCGGTGCAGATCTTCAAGGCGCTGCTCGAGAACGGCGCGTCCGAACAGGGCGCGCGCATGAGCGCGATGGACAACGCCACCCGCAACGCGGGTGAAATGATCAAGAAGCAGACTTTGACCTACAACCGCACCCGTCAGGCGATGATCACGAAGGAACTTATCGAGATCATCTCCGGCGCCGAGGCGCTGTGAGGCAGGACCCGGAAGGACGACGAACATGGCTAATGTCGGACGCATCACGCAGGTCATCGGCGCCGTCGTGGACGTGCAGTTCGAGGATCACCTCCCGGAGATCCTGAACGCGCTGGAGACGACCAATCAGGGCAACCGCCTCGTGCTCGAGGTCGCCCAGCATCTCGGTGAGAACACCGTGCGCACCATCGCCATGGACTCGACCGAAGGTCTGGTCCGCGGCACCGAAGTGAAGGATACGGGCGGCCCGATCTCGGTGCCGGTCGGCGAGGCCTGCCTCGGCCGCATCATGAACGTCATCGGCGAGCCCGTGGACGAAGCCGGCCCGCTCGTCGGCGAGACCACCCGCGGCATCCACCAGCCGGCTCCCTCCTATGCCGAGCAGTCGACCGAGGCGGAAATCCTCGTCACCGGCATCAAGGTCGTGGACCTGCTGGCACCCTATTCCAAGGGCGGCAAGGTCGGCCTGTTCGGCGGCGCCGGCGTCGGCAAGACCGTGCTCATCATGGAGCTCATCAACAACATCGCCAAGGCGCACGGTGGTTATTCCGTGTTCGCCGGCGTGGGCGAGCGTACCCGCGAGGGTAACGACCTCTACCATGAGATGATCGAGTCCAAGGTGAACGTCGATCCGCACGAGAATGGCGGCTCGTCCTCCGGTTCCAAGTGCGCGCTGGTCTATGGCCAGATGAACGAGCCCCCGGGGGCCCGCGCCCGCGTCGCGCTCACCGGCCTCACCGTCGCCGAGCATTTCCGCGACCAGGGCCAGGACGTGCTGTTCTTCGTGGATAACATCTTCCGCTTTACCCAGGCGGGTTCGGAAGTGTCGGCGCTGCTCGGCCGCATTCCTTCGGCGGTGGGCTATCAGCCGACCCTGGCCACCGACATGGGCGCGCTGCAGGAGCGCATCACCACCACCACCAAGGGCTCGATCACCTCGGTGCAGGCCATTTACGTGCCCGCCGACGACCTGACCGACCCGGCGCCGGCCGCCTCCTTCGCCCATCTCGACGCGACCACCGTTCTGTCGCGCTCGATCGCGGAAAAGGGCATCTATCCGGCGGTGGACCCGCTCGACTCCACCTCGCGCATTCTCTCGCCGCTCGTCATCGGCGAAGAGCACTACAATGTGGCGCGCCAGGTGCAGCAGACGCTGCAGCGCTACAAGTCGCTGCAGGACATCATTGCGATCCTGGGCATGGACGAGCTCTCGGAAGAGGACAAGCTCACCGTCGCCCGCGCCCGCAAGATCGAGCGCTTCCTGTCGCAGCCCTTCCACGTCGCCGAAGTCTTCACCGGCTCGCCCGGCAAGCTCGTCGACCTCGCCGACACCATCAAGGGCTTCAAGGGCCTGGTGGAAGGCAAGTATGATCACCTCCCGGAGCAGGCCTTCTACATGGTCGGCACCATTGAAGAGGCGATCGAGAAGGGCAAGAAGATGGCTGCCGAGGCCGCGTGATCCGCGCGCCCCGGCCGTGACGGCACGGGGCGTCGATCATTGACGCTGACGCATCCCCTGGAGGATCCATGGCCACCTTCCCGTTTGAACTCGTCTCGCCTGAGCGCCTCGTCTATTCCGGCGCGGTGACCGAGGTGATCGTCCCCGGCGCCGAGGGCGAGTTCGGCATCCTTGCCGGCCATGCGCCCTTCGTGTCGACGCTGAAGCCCGGCGTGCTGACGATCAAGGGCGATGGCCCGGCGAAAAAGCTGTTCGTGCGCGGCGGCTTCGCCGAAGCCAATCCGGCCGGCCTCACCGTGCTGGCCGAGACCGCGATCCCGCTGGCCGAGCTGAAGGCGGAAAATCTCGCGCAGATGATCCGCGACGCGCAGGAAGATGTCGAGGACGCCCGCGACGAGTCCATCCGGGCCAGCCGCCAGCAGTTCCTCGAACAGCTGAAGTCCGCGGCGGCGGCGATCGAGGCGGACGCCCGCACGTCGCACTGAACCATCCCGTCCGGTTTTGCCGCCGGCCATCAGACTAGTATGATCCGGGCCGCTGTCACCAGCGGCCCTTTTCATGTCAGGAGGAAACGCCATGAGCGACGGCTCGACCCTCAGCGCCCATTCCTTCAGCGCGCATGCCTGGGGCCGCAACCTGCCGACCTATGAAGCGATCCGCACCATGCCGTTCAACGCGGCACTGGCGGACGGCACGCTGTCGGCGGAGCGTTTCCGCCACTACATGCTGCAGGACGCGCATTATCTCATCGCCTTCGGCCGGGCGCTGGCCATCGCGGCGGCGAAGGCGGAGGATCCGGACGAACTGGTTCAGTTCGCGGAGGGCGCGAAGGTCGCGGTGGTGGTGGAGCGTTCGCTGCACACGGATTTCTTCGAGAAATTCGGCATCGATGCGGACGAGTTCGCGCGCACGCCGATGTCGCCGGTGTGCCACCACTATTCCAGCTTCCTGATCGCTACCGCCTATGCCGAGCCCTATCCGGTGGTGCTGGCGGCGCTGCTGCCCTGCTTCTGGATCTATGCCGAAATCGGGCGGGACATTCTCGGCCGGGCGGTGCGGCCGAACCCTTACGATGCCTGGATCGACACCTATGCCGGCGAGGAATTCCACGAGGCGGTGCGGGCGGTGATCGCCACCACCGATCGTGCGGCGCGGGGGGCGTCGCCGGCCGTGCTCGCGCGCATGCACGCGGCCTATAAGCGGGCCACGGAGCTCGAATGGATGTTCTGGGATTCGGCCTGGCGCCTCGCCGATTGGCCGGTCTGACCGGCGGGGCGAGGGGCGCGAGGCGAGGGCAGGCGGGGCGGCCGGGCGAAACGCCCGGCGCCTCAGCGGCGACGGCCCGGAGGCGGACGGCGCTGGCCGCTGCCGATCGGCGGGGTCGGTCCACCGGTCTTGTGACGGAAATTGATGCGTCCGCGCTCGAGGTCATAAGGCGACATCTCGACGACGACGCGATCGCCGACGATGGTGCGGATGCGGTTCTTCTTCATCTTGCCCGCCGCATAGGCGAGTATCTCGTGTTCATTGTCGAGCACGACGCGGAAATTGCCGTCGGGCAGAACTTCCGTCACGGTGCCGTCGAACTCGAGCAGTTCCTCTTTCGCCATTAATGGCTCTCCTCGTACAGGCTGCTGCCGGCCTTGCCGCTAGGCCAATACCCTGCCGGCCGGCATTTGTCTTGTCCTGATAATGCTGCGCGGCAGCAAACACCAGAGGACCCCGCGCTCCTTTCGGTGCGCGAGGTGTTCGCTCCCTGACGATCAGGGCGCGGCGTTATAGGCCTTGCGGCGCGGCGGGCGGCGCCCCTCGCGCGGCGGACCCTCGCGGCGGACGCCGTCGGTGCGGCCTTCGTGGCGCGGGCCGTCATGATGCGGCCGGTCATGGCGGGGACCGTCCTTGCGGGCCTCGCCCTCGGGGCGGGGCCCACGGTTGAACGGGCGGGCGCCGCGCGGGGCATCGCTGCGCGGGCCACGGGGCCCGCGCTCCTCGCGCGCCGGGCGCGGACCATCGGAGCGGAAACCCTCAAGGCGCGGCGCGCCTTCGCGGCGGCTCTCGCCGCGGCGGTCGACCGACGGGATGGTGATCTTGATCAGCCGCTCGATGTCGCGCAGGAAGGCGCGCTCCTCGCCGTCGCACAGCGAAATGGCGATGCCTTCGCGGCCGGCGCGCGCGGTGCGGCCGATACGATGGACATAGCTTTCCGGCACGTTGGGCAGATCGTAATTGATCACATGGCTCACGCCCGGCACGTCGATGCCGCGCGCGGCGATGTCGGTGGCGACAAGCACCTTGACGACACCCTGGCGGAAGGCGGCGAGCGCCCGCTCACGCTGCGGCTGCGACTTGTTGCCATGGATCGCCTCGGCGGCGATGCCGGCCCCGGCAAGGCCCTTCACCACGCGGTCGGCGCCATGCTTGGTGCGCGAGAACACCAGGGCGCGATCGAGATCGGGCTCGGAGAGCACTTCGACCAGCAGGTTCGGCTTGCCGGCGCGGTCGGTGAAGAACACCTTCTGCTCGATGCGGTCGGCGGTCTTGGCCACCGGCGTCACAGCGACGCGCACCGGATCGGTCAGCAGCGAATCCGCCAGCTTCTCGATCTCGCGCGGCATGGTGGCGGAGAAGAAAAGGTTGCGGCGCTTGGCCGGCAGCCGGGCGCAGATGGCGCGAATGGCATGGATGAAGCCCATGTCCAGCATCTGGTCGGCTTCGTCGAGGACGAGCACCTCGACCATGTCGAGCCGAACCGCGTTGTTCTCCAGAAGGTCGACGAGGCGGCCGGGGGTCGCCACCAGCACGTCGACGCCATTGGCGAGCGCGCGGGCCTGGCGGCCGATCGGCACGCCGCCGATGGCGAGCGCGGTGGAGGGGCGCACATGCTTGCCATACAGGCGGAAGCTCTCAAGGATCTGGCCGGAGAGTTCGCGGGTCGGGCTCAGTACCAGCGCGCGGGCCGAGCGGCGCTCGGGACGAAAGCGGTGGGTGACGAGATGCTGCAGGATCGGCAGCGCGAAGGCGGCGGTCTTGCCGGTGCCGGTCTGGGCGATGCCGATGAGATCGCGGCCCGCGAGAACCTGCGGCACGGCCTGAATCTGGATCGGGGTGGGCGTGGTGTGGTTGGCTTCCGCGAGGGCCTTCAGGATCGGCTCGGCAAGGCCGAGTTCGTTGAAAGTGGTCAAGTAGCGTTCTTTCATGGGCGATTGCGTCCGCGCGCAGGAGCAGCGCGAACCGCGAATCACGGGGTGTTGAGACACCCCGCGTGGCCTGGGACGTCGGCGATTTCCGATGATGAGGGGCCGAAGACTGCCGCGGCTCAGAAGTGGAGGCGGAAAAGCGGCCAGGAAAACCTGACCGGATCCGGCTCCCAGCCGAAGCGGACATCGAGCGACGCGGCCCCGATGCGGACGAAGCGACCGCATGCCCCGCCTATGTGGCGCAAAAGGGTGGTGATTTCAAGGCGTCATCGCTCAGGCTATAAGCTTCGGCCATGTATCCTGACGTGGTCGGCCTTCGCAGCTTCTATGCCCAGCCCATCGGCGTGGTGACGCGCCGCCTTGTCGGCCGCGCCATTCGCGCCCGCGCCGGCAATGTGCGCGGGCTTTGCGTCCTCGGCATGGGCTATGCCACGCCCTATCTCGGCATGTTCCGCGAGGAGTGCGAGCGCGCCCTCGCCTTCATGCCGGGCGCGCAGGGGGTCACCCGCTGGCCCTCGGCGGCGCCGACGCTCGCCGCGCTGGTGGATGAGACCGAGCTGCCGCTGCGCGCGGGCATGATCGACCGGGTCATCGCCGTGCATCTTCTGGAGATGACGCCCGATGCCGGCGAGGTTCTGCGCGAGGTGTGGCGGGTGCTGGCGCCGGGTGGGCGGCTAATCTGCGTGGTGCCGAGCCGGCGCGGCGTGTGGGCGCGTACCGAGAACAACCCGTTCGGCCATGGGCGCCCCTTCTCGCGCACCCAGATCACCGATCTCCTGCGCGGCGCGCTGTTCACCCCCGTGGGCTGGGACGAAGCGCTCTACATGCCGCCCGTGCCGCGCAACTGGTTCCTGCGCTCGGCCGTGGCCTGGGAGCGCGTGGGCGCGACGCTGGCGCTGCCTTTTGCCGGCGTGCACGTCGTCGAGGCGACCAAGCAGGTCTACAAGCCCGTCCCCACCAAGCGCCGCGCCCGCCTGACCGTGTTCGAGCCCGTGATGGCGCCGCAGCCGATGGGGGGGTGAGCCCTACGAAGGACTGAGGCGAGGTCGAAACCAGACAGCGTAAATATAGCTTCTATCGGTGTCTTGGATAAGGCTGGCGGCCGCTTCCCTCGTGCGCTGGCCGCGCCCGGTCACCCCTTCCGTGACAGCAGGAACACCGCCTGTTCGCCGAGCAGGTTCCACACGGCCCAGGGCATGTTGAAGCGCACCGGATGCCCGTAGCCATTGAGCGCGGCGGCGCGGTCGATGCGGGCGCCCACCTCTTCCACCAGCGCGACGAAGTCGCGGATGGTGCAGAAATGGATGTTGGGCGTGTCGTACCAGCTGTAGGGCAGATTTTCCGTGCTCGGCATCCGCCCATTCAGCAACAGGTCGAGTCGCATCCGCCAGAAGCCGAAATTGGGGAAGGAGACGATGGCGTGGCTGCCGACCCGCAGCATCTGCTCCAGCACCCATTTCGGCCGGCGCGTCGCCTGGATGGTCTGGGAGAGAATGACATAATCGAAGGAATTGTCGGGATAGTCGGCGAGGTCGACATCGGCGTCGCCCTGGATGATGGGAAGACCGCGCGCCACGCCGGCATTCACCCCCTCGCGCGAGAGTTCGATGCCGCGCGCGTCGCAGCCGCGCGTGGTGGCGAGCAGTTCCAGCAATTCGCCGTCGCCCGAGCCGACATCGAGCACGCGCGAGCCCGGGCGCACCATGTCGGCGATGAGCAGAAGGTCGACGCGCTTGCCGGAGGCCGCCCGCGCGGCTTCGCTCATGGTGCGGTCGCGCGCGGCCATCACGTCACTCCCACGGCGCGCGCGGCGGAATCGATGAAGCCGCGCGTGATGGCGAAGAATTCCGGCTCGTCGAGCAGGAAGGAATCGTGGCCCTTGTCGCTCTCGATCTCGGCAAAGGAGACCTGCGCACCCGCCGCGTTGAGCGCATGGACGATGGCGCGCGAATCCGCCGTGGTGAACAGCCAGTCGGAGGTGAAGGAGACGAGGCAGAAGCGGGTCGTCGTGCCCCGGAAGGCATTGGCCAGCACGCCGCCATACTCCGCGGCGAGGTCGAAATAATCCATCGCGCGGGTGACGTAGAGATAGGAATTGGCGTCGAAGCGGTCGACGAAGGCCTCGCCCTGGTGGCGCAGATAGCTCTCCACCTGGAAGTCGGCGTCGAAGGAAAAAGTGTGCCCGTCGCGGTCCTGCAGCCGCCGGCCGAATTTCCGGTGCAGCGAGGAATCCGACATATAGGTGATGTGCGCGGCCATGCGCGCGACCGCGAGGCCACGGCGCGGGCTGGTGCCCTCGGTGAGATAGCGCCCGCCGCGCCATTCCGGATCGGCCATGACAGCCTGGCGGCCGACCTCGTGAAAGGCGATGTTCTGTGCCGAATGGCGCGCGGCGGTGGCGATGGGCATGGCGGCGAAGACGCGCTCGGGATAACTCGCCGCCCATTGCAGAACCTGCATCCCGCCCATGGAGCCACCCACCACGGCGAGAAGCTTCTCGATGCCGAGATGGTCGATGAGCATGGCCTGCGCCCGCACCATGTCGCGAATGGTCACGACCGGCAGGTCGAGCCCATAGGGCTGACCGGTGGCCGGATTGGTGGAGGAGGGGCCGGTGGTGCCGAGACAGCCGCCGAGTACATTCGAGGCGATGACGAAGAAGCGCTCGGTATCGATCGGCTTGCCCGGCCCGACCAGCGTCTCCCACCAGCCCGGCTTGCCGGTGACCGGGTGGACATTGGCCGCGTGCTGGTCGCCGGACAGCGCGTGGCACAGCAGGATGGCGTTGGCGCGCGCCGCGTTCAGCGTGCCATAGGTCTGGTAGGCGATCTGGAACGGGGTCAGGACGCCGCCGGCATCAAGGGCGAGCGGCTTGTCGGCGCCGAAGCGTACCACGGCGGAATGCGGATGGTCCGCTTCGCCGCGGGCGGCTTCATAGGCCGGAAGATCGCGCAGGGCCGTGGTGTCGGACATGGGAACCGTCATACCGGACGAAGAGTTCGTTATACCGGACGATGCGATGATCCCACAGCCGGCACTTGTCAATAGAGCGCTGCGTCAGATTTTGCTTTGCGCGGCGCCCGCGTGAGGTTTACGACAAGCCGCCATGGACATGAAGGCCCACACACAGGACGCGCCGCAAAGGGCGGTTTCTCCGGCTTCCGCCGCCGCCGCGCCGGATCTCGGCAGCCTGCGCGCGGAGATCGACCGCATCGACGCACAGATGCACGCGCTTTTGATCGAGCGCAGCCAGATCATCGACCGGCTGGTGGCGGTGAAGCGGGCGCAGGGCAGCGAGAGCGGCTCGGCCTTCCGTCCGGCGCGCGAGGCCTCGATGATGCGCCGGCTGGTGGACCGCCATCGCGGGATTCTGCCGCTCGACACGGTCGAGGGCATCTGGCGGGTCATCATCTCCACCTTCACCTATGTGCAGGCTCCTTACGCGGTGCATGCCGATCTCGCTTCGGGCGAGGCGGCGATGCGCGACGCTTCGCGCTTCCATTTCGGCTTTACCGTTCCGTTCATCGGCCATATGGGCGCCTCCGGCGTGGTGGCGGCGGTGGCGCGCTCGCGCGGCGATCTCGGCCTGGTGCCGGCCTTCGCCTCGCCCTCCGCCGGTGCCTGGTGGACGGCGCTGGAAGGCCCCCACACGCCGAAGATCATCGCCCGCCTTCCCTTTGTCGAACGCGCCGACCACCCCGCCGGCCTTCCGGTGTTCTGCATCGCTCATCCGGTGACGGATGGGGCGGTGACGGAGGTGGAGGCGTGGAGCCTGCATGTTTCCGGCTGGAACGCCCAGGCGGCGCGGGCGCTGGCGCCGCTGGCCGATGTGATCGCCGTGCCCGACCGCGGCCTCGACGGGGCGGCGCTGCTCGCCTCCATTCCGGTCGGCGGGGCGGTCAGCCTCGACACCGTGCTGGCGGCGCTGCGCGAAAGCGGCGCCTCTGTGCGCGCGGCAGCCCTCGTCGGCAGCCATGCCAGCCGCTATACCCATGCACCGGCGCTCCACGCGCCCGGCACCCACGCGCCGACGGCCTGACCCCGGCGCCTTTCCTCCTCTTCTCGTCGCGATCTCCTTCTTCTCTCGACCGCCTCCCTTGGAGCCCCGTCATGTCGACCGCCCCCCGTCCCAACCGTCCCGTCCCGCGCGCCGGCGTTCTGGCGATCGAGGCCTATGTGCCGGGCAAGTCGCAGGGCGGCCCGGGGGTGAAGGTGCATAAGCTCTCGGCCAACGAGAACCCGCTCGGCCCCAGCCCGAAGGCGGTTGCCGCCTTCCAGTCGGCGAACGCGCTGGAGCTTTATCCCGACGGCTCGTCCACCAAGCTGCGCGAGGCGATCGCGGCGCAATATGGCCTTGATCCCACACGCATCGTCTGCGGTACCGGCTCGGACGAACTGTTGATGCTGACCGCCGCCGCCTTTGCCGGGCCGGGCGACGAGGTGCTGTATTCCCAGCACGGCTTCCTCGTCTACCGTATCGCCGCGCTGGCGGCAGGGGCGACGCCCGTGGTGGCGCCGGAGAAGGACTACCGCAGCGATGTCGACGCGCTGCTGGCGGCCGTGACCGAGAAGACCCGCGTGGTCTTTCTCGCCAACCCCAACAACCCGACCGGCACCTATCTGCCCTTCGACGAGGTGAAGCGGCTGCAGCGCGGCCTGCCGCCTTATGTGCTGCTGGCGCTCGATGCCGCCTATGCCGAATATGTCCGCCGCAACGACTATGAGGCGGGCATCGAGCTGGTGGCGACCTGCTCGAACGTGGTCATGCTGCGCACCTTCTCCAAGATCTATGGGCTTGCGGCGCTGCGGGTCGGCTGGCTCTACGGGCCGGCCGAGGTGGCGGACGCGATCAACCGCATTCGCGGGGCGTTCAACGTTTCCGCCCCCGGCCTCGCCGCCGCCGTGGCGGCCATCGAGGACACGGCCCATGTCGAGCAGGCGGTGGCGCATAACGAGACCTGGCTCCCCTGGCTGGCGCAGGAACTCACCGCGCTCGGCCTCACGGTGACGCCGAGCGTCACCAATTTCCTGCTGGTGCATTTCCCGCCGACGCCCGGCCGCACGGCAAAGGAGGCGGACGCCTTCCTCAGCCAGCGTGGGCTGATCCTGCGACGGGTGGATTCCTACGGCCTGCCGGACGCGCTGCGCGTGACCATCGGCACCGAGGAGGCCAATCGCCTGCTGGTGGAGGCGCTGAAGGCGTTCATGGGCGGGGAGGCGGGCCATGGTGCTTGATCCGCCGCTGGCGCAACCGCTGATTGGCCGGCTGACCGTCATCGGCATCGGCCTGATCGGCTCGTCCATCCTGCGTGCGGTCAAGGCGCGCGGGCTCGCGGGCACGCTGGTCGCTTATGATGGATCGGAGGCGGTGCGTGATCGCGTTCGCGATCTGGGCATCGCCGATCTCGTCGCCACCACCCCGGCGCAGGCGGTGGCGGGGGCCGATATCGTCATCCTGTGCGTGCCGGTGGGCGCCATGGGCGCGGTGGCGGAGGCCATCGCCCCGCATCTGACACCGGGCGCCATCATCTCCGATGTCGGCTCGGTGAAGGGCGCCGTGGTGAACGCGCTGCGCGCCCATCTGCCGGCCAATGTCCACATCGTGCCCGGCCATCCCGTGGCGGGCACCGAATATTCCGGCCCGGATGCGGGTTTCGCCACGCTGTTCAAGAATCGCTGGTCGATCCTCACCCCGCCCGAGGGCACGGATCCCGCCGCGGTGGCGGCGCTGTCCGGGCTGTGGACGGCCATGGGCGCCAATGTCGAGACGATGACGCCGGAGCACCATGACCTGGTGCTGGCCATCACCTCGCATGTGCCGCACCTCATCGCCTACAACATCGTCGGCACGGCGGCGGATCTTGAGGCGGTGACGCAGTCCGAGGTGATCAAATACTCGGCCGGCGGCTTTCGCGACTTCACCCGCATCGCTGCTTCCGACCCGACCATGTGGCGCGACGTGTTTCTCAACAATCGCGAGGCGGTGATCGAGGTGCTCGGCCGCTTCACCGAGGATTTGATCGCGCTGCAGCGGGCGATACGCTGGGCGGAGGGCGACAAGCTGTTCGACCTGTTCACCCGCACCCGCGCCATCCGCCGCTCGATCATCGAGATCGGCCAGGAGACCGCGGCGCCGGACTTCGGCCGCTCGCACGACTGAGGCGCCAGGAACGCCCGCGCCTATGGCACGTCATTGAGCGCGTAGACCCGCAGCCGGTGGCCGTCAGGATCGAGCGCCACGAAGCTGCGGCCGAAATCGAGATCGGTGGGCGGCAGGGCGATCGCCACGCCCTTCGTCGCCCAGTTCTCATAGGCGGCGTCGACGGCGGCGGGATCGGCGACCTTGAAGCCGATTTCGTTGCCTCCGGCCCGCAGATGCGGCCGCGGCGTTACCCCATCGCGCTGCCAAAGGCCGAGCATCATGCCCGGCGCCAGCGGCAGCAGGGCGAAGGTCGCGCTCTGCTCCACCGGCGCGCGCTCCAGCAGCGCGCCATAGAAGCGGGCGCTGGCGGGCGCGTCGTTCACATAAAGAAGAATATTGCTGGCGTCGGTCATGTCGTCCCCCGAAGATTTGAGGGGTCAGCATAGGTGGCGCTACTGCCAGTTTATGTCAGCAGGGTTCGGGTCTTTCCGCAGCGGCCGCCTGCTTCGCCAGCTTCCATTGCCGGATGAGTTCCGCCCGTCGCGTGGGGTAACGCGCGTCGAGCACGTCTGCCCGCGAGATGCGGTCGGTGCGGAAGCTGCGGAACGCGCCGCGCAGTTCGCACCAACCGATGAGCAGCCGCACCTGGTCGAAGAAGGCCAGCGCGAAAGGCCAGACGATGCGCTCGCTCGCCGTGCCGGCCGCGTCGAGATAGGCGAGGGAGAGCTTCCGCTCGGTGCGGATTGCCTTGCGCAGCAGAGCCGGGTCGATGGAATCGGCGGGAATGGGGGCGCCCGGCGCCACGAACAGCGCCGAGGCTTCCATCTCGGCGCGCAACTCCGCCGGCAGCACAGCGCCGATGCGCGCAAGGGCCGACAGAGCCGCTTCGGCCAGGGGGCCATCCGCACGCCCCGCCACCCAGCGCGAGCCGAGCACCAATGCCTCGATTTCCTCTGGCGGGAACATTAGCGGCGGCAGCAGGAATCCCGGTCGCAGCACATAGCCGACGCCGGCTTCGCCCTCAATGGTCGCGCCCTGGGCCTGCAGCGTGGCGATGTCACGGTAGAGGGTGCGCAGGCTCACACCGATCTCGTCGGCGAGCACCCGCCCGCTCACCGGCTGGCGGTGGCGGCGCAGGACGTGCAGCAGATCGAACAGGCGCTCGGAACGGGACATGCGCCGAGACTAGTCGCATTAGCCGCTGCCCGAAAATGGCAGCAGCGCCGCGCGGGTTCCCCCCCCATGCGGCGCTGCCTCCGCTGTGTGTCGTCCGTCAGCCGCTGGTCGGCATGACGAACTGGGCGCCCTCGCGGATGCCGGTCGGCCAGCGGGCGGTGGTGGTCTTCATCTTGGTGTAGAAGCCGACGCCCTCCATGCCATAGACGTTGCGGTCGCCGAACACCGAGCGCTTCCAGCCGCCGAAGGAGTGGAACGCCACCGGCACCGGGATCGGCACATTGATGCCGATCATGCCGGCCTTGGCGTCGCGGTCGAAGGCGCGGGCGGCGTCGCCGTCGCGGGTGAAGATGGCGGCGCCATTGCCATATTCGTGGTCGTTGACCAGCTTCAGCGCCTCGTCATAGCGGTCGACGCGGACCACGGAGAGCACCGGGCCGAAGATCTCTTCCTTGTAGATCTTCATGTCCGGCGTCACCTTGTCGAACAGGCAGCCGCCGATGAAATAGCCGTCCTCATAGCCCTGCAGCTTGAGGCCGCGCCCGTCCACCACCAGCTCGGCGCCGGCGGCGACGCCGTCATCGACATAGCCGCGCACCTTGGCGAGGTGTTCCTTGGTCACGAGCGGACCCATTTCGCTGTCGCGGTCGAGGCCGGGGCCGACCTTCAGCGCCCGCACCTTCGGCACCAGCTTTTCCATCAGCGCATCGCCGACGCCACCGACGGCCACCGCGACCGACACCGCCATGCAGCGCTCGCCGGCCGAGCCGTAGCCCGCGCCCATCAGGGCGTCGACGGTCTTGTCGAGATCGGCGTCGGGCATCACCACCAGGTGGTTCTTGGCGCCGCAGAGGGCCTGCGCGCGCTTACCGTGCGCGGCGGCGGTCTTGTAGACATATTCGCCGATGGCGGTGGAGCCGACGAAGCTGACCGCCGCGACATCGGGATGGGTGAGGAGGGCGTCGACCGCCTCCTTGTCACCCTGCACGACGTTGAACACGCCAGCCGGCAGGCCGGCCTCGGCCAGAAGTTCCGCCAGCATCAGCGAGGGAGTCGGGTCCTTTTCCGAGGGCTTGAGCACGAAGGCGTTGCCGCAGGCCAGCGCCACCGGGAACATCCACATCGGCACCATGACGGGGAAGTTGAACGGGGTGATGCCGGCCACCACGCCGACGGGGTGGCGGGCCGAGAAGACGTCGACGCCGCGCGCCACCTGCTCGGTGAAATCGCCGCGCATCAGGTGCGGGATGCCGCAGGCGAATTCCACCACCTCGATGCCGCGGGTGACTTCGCCCTTGGCGTCCTCGAAGGTCTTGCCGTGCTCGCGGGTGATGGCCTCGGCCAGCGCATCCATGTCGCGCTCAAGCAGCGCCTTGAACTTGAACATGATGCGCGCGCGCGTCAGCGGCGGCGTGTCGGCCCAGGCGGGGAAGGCGGCCGCGGCGGCGGCGACCGCCTCACCCACCGTGGCGACGGAGGCGAGCAGCGCCTCGCCGGTCTGCGCGCCGGTGGAGGGGTCGAAGACCGGGGAGGTTCGCCCCGCCGTGGTCACCACCTTGCCGCCGATGTAATGCCCGATGACCGCCATCGCGATCTCTCCTCTGGTTTTCCTGGCTGCGGTTTTGCTTGTTGAAAGTCGTCACTTCAACGACGATGTTTTCGCATCCGTTGTGCGGCTGCGCACATTGCGATAGGCAGCATGCCATGGATTGGGACCATCTGCGTATCTTCCTCGCCGTGGCGCGTGCCGGCCAGATGCTGGCGGCCGCGCGTCAGCTCGGGCTGGACCATGCGACCGTCGGCCGCCGGCTGGGAGCGCTGGAAGCGAGCCTCGGCTCCAAGCTCTTGGAGCGGCGCACCACGGGGAGCGAACTCACCCCGGCGGGGGAGCGGCTGCTGGCGCATGCGGAGCGCATCGAGACCGAGATGCTGCAGGCGCAGGCGGCGCTGGGCAATGTCGATCTCGCTCTGGCCGGCACGGTGCGGATCGGCGCGCCGGACGGCTTCGGCACCTATTTCCTCGCCCCGCGCCTCGGGCGTCTCGCGGAGGATCATCCCGGCCTGTCGATCCAGCTGGCGCCGCTGCCGCGCAGCTTCTCGCTACCCAAGCGCGAGGTCGATATCGCGGTGACGCTGCAGCGGCCGAGCGAGGGGCGGCTGGTGGCGCGCAAGCTCACCGACTACACGCTCGGGGTCTATGCGGCGCGGGACTATCTCGCCCGCACCGGACCCATAGGGACCCTGCGCGATGTCACCGGGCGGTTGATCGTCACCTATGTGCCCGATCTCGTCTATTCGCCGGCGCTCGACTATTTCGAGGTGTTCCGCGAGGTCGAGGCGCGCCGCCTGGAATGCGCCAGCGTGGTGGGGCAGATGGAGGCGGTGCGGGCCGGAGGCGGCATCGGCATCCTGCACGACTACGCCGCGCTGGCGCATCCCGAACTGGTGCGGCTGCTGCCGGAACTGAGCTTCCGCCGGTCCTATTGGCTGGTCACCCATGCGGATATCCGCGACCTCCGACGCATCCGCACGGTGGAGGATTTCATCGCCGGCGCGGTGCGCACGGCGCGGGCGGGCTTCACCTGCGAGCCGGTGGCCGTGCCGCAGGGCGACGAAGCGCCGGCGGAGGCCTGACCCGGCCTTTCCCGGTCAGGCGTCGGCGCGCTGGTGGTGGGCGCAGGCGCCATGGTCGGCCAGTATTTCGATCACCCGGCAGGTGGCGACATGGCCATGGGCGCAGCCTTCGACCATGCGCTGGAGTTCGGCCCGCAGCGCGGTGAGGCTGGCAATACGGCGTTCCACGCTGGCAAGATGATCGCGGGCAATCGCATCGGCGGCGGCGCAGGACTGGTCCGGCGCGTCCTGCAAATGCAGCAGCGTGCGGATGGCGTCGATCTCGAAGCCGAGCTCCCGTGCATGGCGGATGAAGGCCAGCCGCCGCAGGTCCTCGTCGCCATAGGCGCGCCTCCCCCCGTCGGTGCGGTGCGGGGCGGGCAAGAGGCCGATCTCCTCATAATAGCGGATGGTGGGCACTTTCACGCCGCTTTCGCGCGCCGCGTCGCCAATCGTGTAATGGGTCGTCATTTCCCGCTTGCTCCTCTAGTCACTAGAGGAAGTAGGCTCACCCTGCCGCCGACGCAAGGCGGGACGGAGGAGTGACGCGCATGCTGGCCGAGAAGACCCGTTACCGTATCGAGGGCATGGATTGCGCCTCCTGCGCGATGAAGATCGAGACGGCGGTGCGGCGCGTCGACGGCGTCGCGGAGGTCGCGGTCTCGGTGACGGCCGGCACGATGACGGTGGAACACAACGGCGCCGACCTGCCTCTGGTGGAGCGCCGCGTCACCGGGCTCGGCTACGGCATCGCGCCGCTGGCGGCAGCGGCAGCGGCAGCGGCGGCGGTGCCGGCCGGTCACGCTCATGCGCATGCACATGGGCCCGATTGCGATCACGGCCACGCGCCTGAACATGCGCATGGCCACGCGGGTCATGCCTATGCTGCGCCCGCGCACGCTGCCGGCGGCGCGTCCGGCCCACCGGCCTCTGGGGGCCATGATCACGCGCATCTGCCGCTGGACGGGCCCTGGTGGACGAGCGGCAAGGCGCGGCTCACGCTTCTCTGCGGCGCGGCGCTGGCAGCGGCCTATGGTCTCGGCCATTTCTTCCCCCGGCTCGACCCCTGGATTTTCATCGCCGCGCTGCTCATCGGCCTGGTGCCGATCGCCCGCCGTGCGGTCATGGCCGGGCTTTCCGGCACGCCCTTTTCCATCGAGACACTGATGACGATCGCCGCCATCGGCGCCGTCATCATCGGCGCGTCGGAAGAGGCGGCGGCGGTGGTGTTTCTCTTTCTCGTCGGCGAGTTGCTGGAGGGCGTCGCCGCCGGCCGCGCCCGCAGCTCCATCCGCGCCCTCACCGCGCTGGTGCCCAAGACCGCACGCCTCGTGGACGGCAGCGCGACGCGCGAGGTGCCGGCCGAAAGCCTTGAGATCGGCGACGTGGTCCTCGTCCGCCCCGGCGAGCGCATTCCCGCCGATGGCGTGGTGCTGGACGGTGCCGGCTCGGTGAATGAAGCGCCGGTGACGGGCGAGAGCGCGCCGGTGGCCAAGCAGGCCGCTGACGCTGTGTTCGCCGGCACGGTGAATGGCGAAGCCGCGCTCACCCTGCGTGCCACCACCGCCGCATCGGACAACACCATCGCCCGCGTGGTGCGCCTCGTCGAGGAAGCGCAGGAGAGCAAGGCACCGACCGAGCGTTTCATCGACCGTTTCGCGCGCTGGTACACGCCGCTGGTCGTCGTCGTCGCCGCGCTGGTGGCCGTGGTGCCGCCGCTCGCCTTCGGCGCGGCGTGGGATGAATGGATTTACAAGGGCTTGGCGCTGCTGCTGATCGGGTGCCCCTGCGCGCTGGTCATTTCCACTCCCGCCGCCATCGCCGCCGGGCTGGCGGTCGGCGCGCGGCGCGGCCTGCTCATCAAGGGCGGGGCGGTGCTGGAGGCGCTGCGCACGATCAATGCCGTGGCCTTCGACAAGACCGGCACGCTGACCGAGGGCAAGCCCGCCGTCACCGATCTCGTGGCCTTTTCCGGGGACGAGGCCGGGCTGCTGGCCCGCGCGGCGGCGCTGGAAGCGGGCTCCACCCATCCGCTGGCGAGCGCGATTCTCGCGGAAGCGGCGGGGCGCGGGCTTGCCATCCCGCCCGTGCAGGCGGCGGCAGCGCTGGGCGGCGAGGGCGTGAGCGGCACGGTCGAGGGCGCGGCACTGTTCCTTGGCTCGCCCAAGGCCGCCGGTGCCCGCGCGGCTCTGGCGGCCGAACAGCAAGCGACAATCGACGCACTCAACGCGGCGGGCAAGACGGTGGCGGTGCTCGTCGCGGACGGGCGCGCGCAGGGGTTGACCGCGCTGCGCGACGAGCCGCGTGCCGATGCCCAGGCCGGGCTTGACGCGCTAAAGGCCGAGGGCATCCGCACGCTGATGCTGACCGGCGACAATGAGCGCACCGCGCAGGCGATCGGCGCCGCTCTCGGCATCGAGGTTCGCGCCGGCCTGATGCCGGCCGACAAGCAGCGCATTATCAACGAGTTGCGGCGCGAAGGTCTCAAGGTCGCCAAGGTTGGTGACGGTATCAATGACGCGCCTGCGCTCGCCGCCGCCACGGTCGGCATCGCCATGGGCGGGGGCACGGATGTGGCGCTGGAAACGGCGGACGCGGCCGTGCTGCACGGCCGGGTCGGCGATGTCGCGGCGATGATCGCCCTCGCGCGCGCGACCATGCGCAACATCCACCAGAACATCACGCTGGCGCTGGGGCTGAAGGCGGTGTTCGTCGTCACCACCCTCGCCGGCATCACCGGCCTGTGGCCGGCCATCCTCGCCGATACCGGCGCCACCGTGCTGGTGACGGCCAACGCGTTGCGGTTGCTGGGTCGGAAAGGGTAGGCGCCGCCCGGCCGTCATCCCGGACGGCTTAAGGCCGATCCGGGATGATGGCGGCTATCTGCGACGCCTACTTCGCCAGTTGCTTCAGCCAGCGCTTGGCCTGGGCGCGGACATTCTTCGGCGCCGTGCCGCCATAGGAAACGCGGCTGGCCACGGATTTGGCCACCGAGAGCACGCCGAACACTTCCGCCGTGATGCGGGGCTCCACGCTCTGCATCTCGGCCAGCGTCAGCTTGTGCAGGGGCGCGTTCTTGGCGGAGGCGAGCGCGACGATGCGGCCGGTGACGTGATGCGCCTCGCGGAAGGGCAGGCCGAGCACGCGCACCAGCCAGTCCGCGAGGTCGGTGGCGGTGGAATAGCCGGAGCCCGCCGCGGCCTTCATCCGCGTCTCGTCCGGCACCATGTCGCGCACCATGCCGGCCGTGGCGGCGATCATCAGCGACAGGGTGGAAAACGCGTCGAAGGCGCCTTCCTTGTCTTCCTGCATGTCCTTGGCATAGGCCAGCGCCAGGCCCTTCATCACCATCAGCAAGCCATTGAAAGCACCCGCGATTCGCCCGATCTTGGCGCGCACCAGCTCGGCCGCGTCGGGGTTGCGCTTCTGCGGCATGATGGAGGAGCCTGAGGTGAAGCGGTCGGAGAGCTTCATCAGCCCCACCAGCGGCGAGGTCCAGATCACGATCTCCTCGGCGAAGCGGGAGAGGTGCATCGCCGCGATGGACGCCGCCGCCAGCGTCTCCAGCACGAAGTCGCGGTCGGAGACGGAATCGAGCGAATTCGCCGTCGGCCGGTCGAAGCCGAGGGCGGCTGCGGTGGCGAAGCGGTCGATGGGGAAGGAGGTGCCGGCCAGCGCGGCGGCCCCTAACGGGCACTCGTTGAGCCGGGCGCGGGCATCGCGCAGGCGGCCGCGATCACGCCCCAGCATCTCGACATAGGCGAGAAGATGGTGGCCGAAGGTCACGGGCTGGGCGGTCTGCAAATGGGTGAAGCCCGGCATGACCGTGCCGGAATGGATCAGCGCCTTCTCCACAAGTGCCTGCTGGAGATCGCGAATCTGTCCGTCGAGCGTGTCGATCGTGTCGCGCACATAGAGCCGGAAATCCGTCGCCACCTGGTCATTGCGCGAGCGGGCGGTGTGGAGGCGGCCGGCGGCGGGGCCGAGCAATGCGGCGAGGCGCGATTCCACGTTCATGTGGATGTCCTCCAGCGCGCGCTGGAAGGTGAAATCGCCCGCTTCGATCTCTGACAGGATCGTGTCTAGACCCGCCGCGATCTTTTCGGCATCAGCCTTGTCGATGATCCCCTGGGCCGCCAGCATCGAGGCATGCGCCTTCGAACCCGCGATATCCTGCGCGTACAGGCGCTGGTCGAAACCGATGGAGGCGTTTATCTCCTCCATGATCGCGTCGGGTCCGGTCTCGAACCGGCCGCCCCACATCTTGTTGCTCATGCTCACTTTTCTCCGCGAGGACGGCCATGACCGAACGACCTGAGGACGCAGCCGCACCGGCGGGCGGGGTTCCGCCGCGCCGCACGGGCCGCTTCGCCCTCATGCTGGCGGCCGCGCTGGTGCTGGGCGCCATTGTCGGGCTGGCAGGCGTATACGGGATTGGGGGCGGGGCGCGCAACGCCGTTGCCACCGGGCCCGCCGCACCGGCGCCGATCGCGGTGGCCGATGAGGCCGGTGAGGTGGACAGTGAGTGCAGTGTGGCCAGTGCGGCCGGCAAAAGGCTGGCCACGTTTGCCACCGGCGAACTCGCCGCCTTCGCCCCGACGGAAAAGCCGACCCGCATCCCCGATCTCGCCTTCCTCGACCCCGAGGGCAAGCCGACCCGGCTGTCGCAGATCGGCGGCGACGGGTTGAAGCTCGTCAATATCTGGGCCACCTGGTGCGTGCCCTGCCGCAAGGAAATGCCGGCGCTCGACCAGCTGCAGGGCGAACTCGGCACCAAGGGCACGGACGGCAAGCCCGGCTTCGAGGTCATCACCGTGAACATCGACACCCGCGACGCCGCCAAGCCGAAGGCCTTCTTCGACGAGACGGGGCTGAAGCACCTCGCCCTCTATACCGATCCCAAGGCGCAGGCCTTCCAGGATCTGCGCGTGGTCGGCCGCGGCTTCGGCCTGCCCACCACCATGCTGATCGATGCTGAGGGCTGCGAACTCGGCCACATCGCCGGCCCGGCGGAATGGGCGAGCCCGGACGCGGTGGCGCTGGTGAAGGCGGCGCTGGCGGAGACGGCGAAGGCGCCAACGCCGTAAGGCCCGAACAGCGGGCCTAACGGCCGGCCATCTTCGCGTCGAAACCGGGTGGCGCGCGGTCCGGGGAAGCGCTAAAAGGCCGCATCCCCTTGCAGGAGCGTGCCATGTCCGCGTCGAGCCCCGTCCACCGCACCGGGCTCGCCACGGCCGTTGCCGGCCCGCTGCCGATGGCGCCTTCCGACTGGGCGGCGCTGGCGCTGCTCGGCGTCATCTGGGGCGGTTCCTTCTTCTTCGGCAAGGTGGCGATCGCCGAGATTCCCCCGCTGACCATGGTGCTGACGCGGGTGGCCATCGGCGCGCTGGCGCTGTGGGTGATCGCCCGGGCGCGCGGCATCCACATGCCGATGAACCGGCGGCTGGCGGGCGAGTTCCTGCTGCTGGCTGTCATCGCCAACATCATTCCCTTCGGGCTGATCGCCTGGTCGCAGCAGCATCTGCCGAGCGGGCTGTCCTCCATCCTCAACGCGGCGACGCCGCTGTTCACCGTGCTGGTGGCGCAGGCCTTCACCCATGACGAGAAGTTCACCGTCGGCAAGCTGATGGGGGTGAGCCTCGGCTTTGTCGGCGTCGCGGTCATGATGGGGCCGGCGCTGCTCGGCCAGCTTGGCGGGCACGAACTGCCGGCGCAGCTCGCCGCCATCGGTGCGACGGTGTCCTATGGTTTCGCGGCGGTGTATTCCCGGCGCTTCCGGCATCTGCCGCCGCTCGGCATCGCCATGGCGCAGCTGGCGACCTCCAGCCTGCTGCTGCTGCCGGCGGTGGCGCTGATCGACCAGCCGTGGAACCTGCCGGCGCCCTCAGCGCCTGTTATCGGCGCGCTGCTCGGCCTCGGCGTGCTCTCCACCGGCCTCGCCTATATCCTGTATTTCCGCATCGTCGGCCGCAATGGGGCGACCAATATCTCGCTGGTGACGTTCCTGGTGCCGGTGAGCGCCATATTGCTCGGCGCGCTGGTGCTGGGCGAGGCGCTGGAGCCGCGCGAATTCGCCGGCTTCGCCATCATCGCGCTGGGGCTGGCGGCCATTGACGGGCGCCCAGCGCGGTGGGTGCGGGGGCGATTCTAGCGTCGGCACCGAGTGGCCAAGGGCAGGAGAAGGCGGTGAGCGTCTTCAGTTTCAGCAAGACGGGCAAAGTCTGGGGGCCGAACAACGTCACCACCTACGGCATGATCACATGGTGGATCGGTCAGGTGGGCCCCAAGCCCTACCTGATCAAGCTCAAGCAGAGCTATGATCATGGGTATAATCATGGCGACCTGAGCGAGGTCGCTGATGCCGACAAGGCGGAATTGCGCAGTCTGGTGCGCCTGATGCTTGAAACCGGCTATGCCCGCCAATTCACTCAGGACGCGAAGAGCGCTGCGTACCTGCAGGGCAGCCTCGCCGAATTTGAGAGACTGCTCGACGATGATCTGGAAGGCACGGCCTTCCATCGACCGGCGGGAAGATAGGCGCCCCGCCCCCGTCACGGGCTTCCGTCAGCGTATCGGCGTGCCCCGCCTCTACCGTGTCGGCACCGGCTTTTCGCCGCGATAGTCGTAGAAGCCGCGCTGGGTCTTGCGGCCCAGCCAGCCGGCCTCGACATATTTCACCAGCAGCGGGCAGGGGCGGTATTTGGAATCGGCCAGCCCCTCATGCAGCACCTGCATGATGGAGAGGCACGTATCCAGCCCGATGAAATCGGCCAGCTGCAGCGGGCCCATCGGGTGGTTGGCGCCCAGCCGCATGGCGGTGTCGATGGCGTCCACCGAGCCGACGCCCTCATAGAGCGTGTAGATCGCCTCGTTGATCATCGGCAGCAGGATGCGGTTGACCATGAAGGCGGGGAAATCCTCCGCCACCGCATAGGTCTTGCCCAGCCGGGTGATGAAGGCCTTGGAGAGTTCGAAGGTCTCGTCCTCGGTGGCGATGCCGCGCACCAGCTCCACCAGCTGCATCAGCGGCACCGGATTCATGAAGTGAATGCCGATGAAGCGCTCCGGCCGGTCGGTGGAGGCGGCCAGCCGGGTGATGGAGATGGAGGAGGTGTTGGTGGCGAGGATCGCCTCCGGCTTCAGGAACGGGCAGATGGAGGAGAAGATGCGGCGCTTGATCTCTTCCTTCTCCACCGCCGCCTCGATGACGAGGTCGACCTCGGCGAGGTCGGCCGCCTGGTCGGTGCCGTGGATGCGGTTGAGTGCCGCCTTCTTCTCGTCCTCGCCATAGAGGCCCTTGGCCACCTGGCGCGACATGTTGCCATTGATGGTGGCGAGGCCGGACTTGATGCGGTCGGCCTCAAGGTCGTTCAGCACGACATCATAGCCGGCGAGCGCGCACACATGCGCGATGCCGTTGCCCATCTGGCCGGCGCCGATAATGCCGATACGCTTGATCTCGAAAGCCATTGCTGCGTCCGTTCTGCCCCTGCGGAGGCGGCAGTATAGTGTCCCGTCAGGCTTTTGCCTTAGCTATTTCGGCCTTGAGCTGCGGCACGATCTCGAACAGATCGCCCACCAGCCCGTAATCCGCCACCTGGAAGATCGGCGCGTCCTCGTCCTTGTTGACGGCGACGATGACCTTGGAATCCTTCATGCCGGCGAGATGCTGGATGGCGCCCGATATGCCGAGCGCGACATAGAGATCGGGCGCCACCACCTTGCCGGTCTGGCCGACCTGCCAGTCATTCGGGGCGTAGCCGGCATCCACCGCCGCGCGCGAGGCGCCGACCGCCGCGCCGAGCTCGTCGGCCAGCGGCTCGACAATGGCGTGGAACTGCTCGGCCGAACCGAGCGCGCGGCCGCCGGAGACGATGATGCGCGCGGCGGAAAGGTCCGGGCGGGCGCTGGCGGCGATTTCCTCGCCGAGGAAGCTGGAACCGGCGGCGCCTTCGACCGCCCCGAGGGTGCGGATCGGCGCGGCGTTGCCCTCGCCGGCCGCAGTGAAGGAGGCGGTGCGGATGGTGAGCACCTTGGTGGCGTCCGTGGCGCGCACGCGCTGGATGGCGTTGCCGGCGTAGATCGGCCGGTCGAACGTGTCGGGCGACACGACGGCGATCACGTCCGAGACCTGCATCACGTCGATCAGCGCGGCGACGCGCGGCAGCACGCTCTTGCCGAAGGCGGTGGAGGGGGCGACCAGCGCGCCATAGTCCTTGGCGAGGCTGACACCCAGCGCCGCCACCGGCTCGGCCAGGCGGTGGGCATAGGCGGCATCGTCCGCCAGCAGCACCTCGGCGACGCCGGCGAGTTTCGCGGCCGCCTCGGCGGCGGGGCGGGCATTGGCGCCGGCCACCAGCACATGCACCGGGGCGCCGAGCGCCAGCGCGGCGGTGAGCGCGCGCGCGGTGACGGGATTCAGGCTGGCATCGTCATGTTCGGCAAAGAGCAGGGTGGCCATGGTCAGAGTACTCCGGCCTGCTTGAGATGGCCGACCAGCTCGGCCGCAGAGGCCACCTTGATGCCGCCGGTGCGGCCGGCGGGCTCGGTGGTGGCGAGGATTTCCAGCCGGGGGGCGAGATCGACGCCAAGCTCGGCGGCACTCTTCTCCTCGATCGGCTTCTTCTTCGCCTTCATGATGTTGGGCAGCGAGGCGTAGCGCGGCTCGTTGAGGCGCAGATCGGTGGTCAGCACCGCCGGCAGAGCGAGGCGCAGCGTCTGCAGGCCGCCATCGATCTCGCGGGTGACATCGACCGTGCCGTCGCCAACGACGACCTTGGAGGCGAAGGTCGCCTGCGGCCAGCCGAGCAAGGCGGCGAGCATCTGGCCGGTCTGGTTGCAGTCGTCGTCGATGGCCTGCTTGCCGAGGATGACGAGGGACGGGCCCTCGCTCGCGACGATGGCTTTCAGCAGCTTGGCGACGGTGAGCGGCTCGATTCCGGCTTCCTCGGTCTTCACCCAGATGCCGCGATCCGCGCCCATGGCCAGCGCGGTGCGGATGGTCTCGTCGGTCTTCACCGGGCCGATAGAGACGGCGACCACCTCGGTCGCCTTGCCCGCCTCCTTGAGGCGCAGCGCCTCCTCGACGGCGATCTCGTCGAACGGGTTCATCGACATCTTGATATTGGTCAGTTCGACGCCGGAACCGTCGGCCTTGACGCGGATCTTGACGTTGTAGTCGACCACCCGCTTCACGGGCACGAGGATCTTCATCACCTGTCTCCCCCGGCAGGGCAGCGACCCCGCCTCTGGCAGCCATCGGCGCCGGCGGCGCCGCCTGCCAGGGCCGCGCGGAAAGCCGGAAGAGGGGGCTTGGGGGCGGGAATCTGGGGGAGCGGGAGCAGCCGGCGAAAAGCGCCGGCAAACTAGGATTCGGCCCCGGCACTGTCAACGCCGCGCGCGGTGTGCGCCGGCCGCGATTACACCGGCGGGCGCCCGTCCGGCGTGCCGTCGCGCGTCATCACCCAGAGCGGCACGCCCGGGCGGCGCAGGAAGACGATGAGCACCGCGCCGGCGACGAGCCCGGCAATATGCGCCCACCACGCGGTTTCCTCGTCGCCGGACTGGAACAGGCTCCACAGCTGGAAGACGATCCAGGCGCCGAGCGGCCAGATGGCCGGCACGCGAAGCGGCACGCGCAGGAACATCAGCACCCAGATCCGCACATTGGGGTGCAGCATGAGATAGGCGCCGACCAGCCCCGATATCCCCGCCGAGGCGCCGACCAGCGGCGAGGCCGAATCAGGCACGGCGAGGGAATGGGCGAGGCCGCCGGCGACGCCGCACAGCACATAGAACAGCAGGAAGCGGGCATGGCCGAGCGCGTCCTCGACATTGTCGCCGAACACCCAGAGGAAGGCCATGTTGCCGGCGAGATGCAGCCAGCCGCCATGCAGGAACATGTAGGTGACGAGGGTGAGCTCGGCGGGCAGGCGGACATATTCCTCCGGCAGCACCGCCGCATGTGTCACCACGGCGGGAATGGCGCCGAAGCCGAAGGCGGAAGCGATGTCGAGCTCGGCCCGGTAGCCATGCTGCACCAGCACGAACACCAGCACATTCACCGCGATCAGCGCCCAGGTGACATAAGCGTGGGTGATGCCTTCCAGCGGGTTGTCGTCGTTGAACGGGATGAGCATGGCGCGGGCACAGCGAATCGCGGAAAGCGGCGCGGGCGCGACGCGGCACAAGAATGCCGCTTCGCGGGTGAAAACGCCATCGGGCGCTCTCAGCCGGCGGAAAGGCCGAGCTGCTGCAGCGAGGGGCGCGCGCTCATGCGCGCCCACCACTGCGCAAGACCGGGATGGCCGGCGAGCAGCGCCGCGCCTTCGGGCGCCTGCCTGACATAGAAGACCATCGGCGCGAGATGGAGATCGGCAAGGCTTAGCCGGGGGCCGGTGAGAAACGGCGCGCCATTCATGAGGGCCGCAAGGGACGCGAGACAGACATCCGCCTCGGCGAGCGCGGCGGCAAGGCGGGCCTCATCGGTCGGCTCGCCCTGCGCGGGCTTTTCCACCCGCTCGACATAGATCCCCCAGACCAGCGGACGGTAGGCATAGGCATCGGCGAGGCTGATGATCTGGTTGGCGCGGGCCCGCGCCCTCACCTCGCTGGGCAGGAGGCCAGGGCCCTCGAAGGCCTCATTGACATAGCGGGTGATGGCGCCGGTCTCGAAGAGGCGGAACCCGTCATGCTCGAAGGCGGGAATCCGGCCGAAAGGGTGGCGCGCGCGATAGGAGGGCGGCACGCCTTCCGGCGCGAAGGGATCGACCGGCACCAGCTCGTGGTCGACGCCCTTCTCGATCAGCGTCAGGCGGACGATGCGGACATAGACGCTGTCCGCCGTGCCGAACACGCGGGGGAGCTCGGCCGGTGCGTCGTCCGGGCCGGTCACTCCCGCCCCGCCGCCGGCACCCAGAGCACGTCACCGGCCTCGCCTTCGCCGGCGGCTCGGGCATTGGCGAGGCGGCTCATGACGAAAAGCAGGTCGGATAGCCGGTTGAGATATTTCACCGCTTCCGGCCCGACGAACTCGCCGAGCGTGGCGGACAGCTCCACCGCCATGCGCTCCGCCCGGCGGCAGACGGTGCGGGCGACATGCAGATGCGCGGCCGCCGGGGTGCCGGCCGGCAGCACGAAGGAGCGCAGCGGCTTGAGGTTGGCATTCAGCGTGTCGATGTCGCGCTCCAGCTTGTCCACCTGCGCGGCGACGATGCGCAGCGGGGTATAGCCGAGGTCTTCGCCGGTTTCCGGCGTGGCGAGATCGGCGCCGAGGTCGAACAGGTCGTTCTGGATGCGGGCCAGCACCGCGTCGATGTCGGCCAGCGCCGGGTCCGCGCCGGTGTGCAGCCGGGCGACGCCGATCACCGCATTGGTCTCGTCCACCGTGCCATAGGCGGCGACGCGCAGATCATATTTCGGCCGCCGCTCGCCGGTGCCGAGCGCGGTGCTGCCATCGTCGCCGGTGCGGGTGTAGATGCGGTTGAGAACGACCATGAAAACCCTCTCAGCCCTGATGCATCAGGAGAATGGTGATGAGCACGAAGCACAGCGCCACCGCCTGCAAGAGCACGCGCCACTGCATGAGCTTCTGCGAGCGCTGCGGCGAGCCGCCACGCGCCATATTGGCGAGGCCGAGCAGCAGCACCACCGCCACCGCGCCGAGGGCGATGGGCAGGACGATGAATTTGGCGATGGTGACGAGATCCATCGAAAGTCTCCGCTAGCGCCCGCCGGCGGGGCGTTCAGTTCAGGGCCACGATGGCCGCGTTCAGCGTGGTGGCATAGGACACCCAGGCGAGATAGGGAACCAGCAGCGCGGCGGCGATGCGGTCGATCCGCAGGCAGGCCCAGATCGTCGCGACGATGGCGAGCCACAGCGCCACCACCACGATGAGCGCCGCCCCCGGCGCCTCCAGCCCGAAGAAGATCGGCGACCAGATGGCGTTGAGCGCCAGCTGCGCGAGCCATAGGCCGATGGCGCGGCGGCGCTCCGGGGAGGGTGCGTGCAGCTGCCACAGCCGCCACAGCGCCACCGCCATCAGCACATAGAGCGTCGTCCAGGCGATGGGGAAGGCCCAATCCGGCGGGGTCCAGGACGGCTTCACCAGCCCGGCATACCAGGTGGGGATTTTCGGCGTGGTGGTGAGCGAGCCGAGCGCGCCGACGCCGAGGCACAGGCCGACGGCGAGGACGAGGCGGAAGAAGGAGAGGGTTTTCATCGCGATTCCTGCAAGGCTCGGGCACGCCGCCGCCGGTGCGTGCGGAGGCACTACGGATGAGGCGGGCGCCGGGTTCACTTGGAGCCGTTCCGGCGAACTCACCGGAACGGCTCTAACTGTCCGATTAGACGCAATTCCTATCGCAAAACCGCTATGCACTTTTGCGGGAATGGCTCTAGCCGTGAGCCCCGGACGCAGAACCCCGCCGCCGGAGGCCGGCGACGGGGCAATGTTAATCCTCTTCGGGGCTTCGGCGAAACCGCCGGCCTCAGGCGGCCAGATGCTTCTCGATCTCGTAGACGGGAAGCTTCACCATGTCGCGGTCGACCTCGGCGGCAATGATGTCACTGACCGCCTTGGTGAGATGCGGGCGCAGCGCGCCAAGCGCGCGCGGAGCGGCGACGATGATGAGCGATTTCACCTCGCCCGCCGTCACCGCCGCATCGAGCCGGCCGGCGACCGCGCGCATGAAGGCGCGCTCGCCCTCTTCCTGCCAGTCGGTGGGCTCCACCGAGGAGCGGGCCGAGCCGACCGACTGGTGCACGCGGCCGGGCTGGTCGGTGCCCTGTTCGCGGGTCGGCGGGTTTTCCTGCTCATGCACCTCATGGGTGCGCAGATTGGGGAAGGTGGCGTCGCCCTTGTTGCACAGGATCAGCGCCTTGCGCCCGTCGCAGACGACGACCCACGCGCCTTGCTCGATCCTGATTTTGTCGTAGCTGGTGCTCATTCGAGCCTCCTTCCCTTCGCAACTCACCGCGCCATTGGGCACCCGGGCGGGGCCGGGAGCCTTGACCTTGGTCAAGCGGCGGGAGGGCAGGGAGGTTCCGCCGTTCGTGTTAGAGCACGCGCCGATCAGCCTGCATCGCAAGCTGATCGGATAACGCGTTCTCTATCTTAGAGTTAGAGGGCGATTTACCGATCAGATTGATTCAATCTGATCGGATCGCACTCTAGAGCCGGCCTTCGCGGGCGCGGCGGATGGCGGCGTTGAGTTCGCCGCCATACACGAAGATGGAGGCGGTGGTGTAGAGGAAGACCAGCGCGATCATGACCGAGGCGAGGCCGGCATAGGTGGTGACGTAATTGCCGGCGAATTCGGCGAGATAGCGCCCGAAGGCGGCACCGGCGGCGAGCCACAAGGCCAGCGTCACCAATATGCCCGGCAGCACCTGCGACAGGGTGCGCCGCCCCGCCGGCAGCCACATATGCGCCACGACCAGCGCCACGATCAGGATCACCGAGGTGGCGGCGTAGCGCAGGAAGGTGATGACCCAGCCGAAGGGTTCCAGCGCCGGCACATAGCGCACCGCCGCCAGCCACAGCACCGGGCCGAGCACCACGAGGAAGGACAGCGCCAGCAGCCCGGCGGCGCCAACCACGACATAGCCGATGGATTCGAGGCGCAGCCAGTACCAGGCGCGGGCCTCGCGCATGCCATAGGCACGGTTGAGCCCGATGCGCAGGCTCTCGATGCCGTTGGACGAGAAGTAGATCGCCAGCACCACACCGATGGTCAGCACGTCGGTGCGGACCTGGGTGAGCACGTTGCGGATCTCGCGGCCGATCGGGTCCGCCACCTGCGAAGGCCAGGCTTCCAGCATCAATTGCACCGTCTCGTCGGCGAGGTTCTTGAAATCGAAGAACGCCGCCAGCGCGGTGACGAAGATGAGGAACGGGAACAGCGACATCAGCGCCGACAGCGCGATGTGGCTGGCGATCGCCCAGCCATCATCCTCGACGAAGCGCCAGAAGGCGTCCCAGGCAATGTCGAAGGCGCGAAACAAGAGTGGCGGTCTCCTCGCGGATCGCCTCGAGGGGCGGGCTTTGTGCCGTGACATCGGATGCCGGCGCGCAAATGGCAAGCCTCGCGGGCCCGATATGGTAAAGAGCCGCGGCGATGGCCATTTGCTTTTGGCGCCCGGCCGCCGCTTCATGGTAGAGAGGGCGCCCGCTTTTAGCGCCCCTTGAACTCGAACGAGTGACATCATGACCGCCTCCTCCGCCCTGCGCCCCGCCACCGTCTCCGCGTCCGTTGCCGGCGCGCCGGCGCCGCGCGGGCCGGAGGGTGAGGATGTGCATGCGGTGATGGCCGGGATCGGCGCCCGCGCCCGCGCCGCCGCCCGCACGCTGGCGCTGGCCCCGGCGGCGGTGAAGGAGGCGGGGCTGCGCGCCGCCGCGCAGGCGATCCGCGACCGGGCGCCCGCCATTCTCGCCGCCAATGGCGAGGACCTCGCCGCCGCCCGCGCCGCGGGCATGAGCGCGGCGCTGCAGGACCGGCTGGTGCTGAACGAGGCACGCCTTGAGGCCATCGCCCGGGCGGTGGAGGAGATCGCCGCGCTGCCCGACCCGGTGGGGCAGGTGACCGAGAGCTGGGAGCGGCCGAACGGCCTGCGGCTGGAGCGCGTGCGCACCCCGCTCGGCGTCATCGGCGTGATCTATGAGAGCCGGCCCAATGTGACGGCGGATGCCGGCAGCCTGTGCCTGAAGGCCGGCAATGCGGTGATCCTGCGCGGCGGCTCGGACAGCTTCCATTCCTCCCGCGCCATTCATGAAGCGCTGGTGGAAGGGCTCACCAGCGCCGGCCTGCCGGCGGACGCGATCCAGCTGGTGCCGACCCGCGACCGCGCGGCGGTGGGCGAGATGCTGGCCGGGCTTGGCGGCAATCTCGACGTGATCGTGCCGCGCGGCGGCAAGAGCCTCGTCGCCCGCGTGCAGGCGGAGGCACGGGTGCCGGTGTTCGCCCATCTCGAAGGGCTGGTGCATGTCTATGTCGACAAGGCCGCCGATCTCGAAAAATCGCTCGCCATCGTGAAGAACGCCAAGCTGCGCCGCACCAGTGTGTGCGGGGCGGCGGAGACGCTGCTGGTCGACCGTGCGGATGCCTCCCGCCTGCTCGCCCCGCTCGTCACCATGCTGCTCGATGAGGGCTGCGCGGTGCGTGGCGACGAAGCCGCACGGGCGGTGGACCCGCGCGTGACCGAGGCCAGCGATGAGGACTGGCGCACGGAGTATCTCGACGCCGTCATCTCGGTGAAGCTGGTCGACGGGGTGGATGAGGCCATCGACCATATCGAGACCTATGGCTCGCATCACACCGACGCTATCCTCACCGAGGACGCCGCCACCGCCGAGCGCTTCCTCGGCGAGGTCGATTCCGCCATTGTGGTGCATAACGCCTCCACCCAGTTCGCCGATGGCGGCGAGTTCGGCTTCGGCGGCGAGATCGGCATCGCCACGGGGCGCATGCATGCGCGCGGGCCGGTGGGTGCCGAGCAACTGACCTCGTTCAAATACCGCGTGCGCGGCACCGGCCAGATCCGGCCGTGAGCGAGAGCGACGACGCTCCCCCTCTCCCCGTGGGGGAGAGGGTTGGGGTGAGGGGCCTTGACGCCGCCCCGCCGGCGCCCTTCGCCCGCATCCCCCCGCTCGCGCCGGGCATGCGGATCGGGCTCTATGGCGGCAGCTTCAACCCCGCGCATGAGGCGCACCGCGCCGCCAGCCTGCTGGCGCTGAAGCGGCTGCGGCTCGACCGCGTGTGGTGGCTGGTCACGCCCGGCAACCCCTTGAAGGACAACCGCGCGCTGCCCCCGCTCGACGCCCGGCTGGCGCAGGCGCGGGCGGTGGCGGATCATCCCGCGCTGCTGCCGACCGGGCTGGAGGCCGGGCTCGGCACCCGCTTCAGCTTCGACACGGTGGCGGCGCTGGTGCGGCGCTTTCCCGGCGTGCATTTCGTCTGGCTGATGGGGGCGGACAATCTCGCCGCCTTCCATCGCTGGCAGCACTGGCGGGAGATCGCGGCACTGGTGCCCATCGCCATCATCGACCGGCCCGGCTGCACCTTTGCCGCCATGGCGAGCCCGGCGGCGCAGGCGCTGGCGCGCTGGCGCGTGCCGGAGAGCGAGGCCGCCGTCCTGCCGCTGCTGCGCCCGCCGGCCTGGGTGTTCCTGCACGGGTTGAAATCGCCGCTGTCCTCGACCCAGTTGCGCGCGCAGGGGTAGGCCCGGGCGGGGCTCTGGCGAGGCACGGCGGGCCGTGCCAGACTGGTGCTTGGTTCCTCCCCCGGCAATGCCTCCCCCAACCATGCCTCTCGGTGCCTGATGGTGTTCTCCCCGAACCGGCTTCTCCAGGAGCCGGCGCCTCTCGCGTGGCTGGAGCGCCAGAGCTGGCATCGCTGGCTCATTGTCGGCCTCGTCTCCATCGGCGCCTTTGTCGGCCAGCTCGACGCCACCATCGTGCAACTGGCGCTGCCGGCGCTGGGGCGGGCCTTCAATGTGCCGCTGCAGCAGGTGAGCTGGGTGGCTTTGTCCTATCTCCTCGCCTTCGCCTCCTTCCTGCCGATTTTCGGCCGGCTGTGCGAAATCCATGGCCGCAAGACGCTTTATATTGCCGGCTATGCACTTTTCATCGCCGCCAGTGCGCTCTGCGCTCTGGCCGAGACCTTCGGCCAGCTCGTCGCCTTCCGCTTCCTGCAGGGCGTGGGCGGGGCGCTGCTCGGCGCCAACAGCATCGCGATTCTGGTGCAGGCGGTGCCGGAAGCGGCGCGCGGCCGGGCGCTCGGCTATTTCGCGGCGGCGCAGGCGGTGGGCATGAGCGCCGGCCCGGCGCTGGGCGGCTTCATCGTCGAGGCGCTGGGCTGGCGCTGGATCTTCGGCCTTACCGTGCCGTTTGGCGCTGTCGCCATTCTCGCGGGCTGGCTCGCTCTGCCGCGTGGGCCGGCGATTGGCCACAAGCCGGCCTTCGACTGGGGCGGGGCGCTGCTGATCGGACCGGCGCTGATCCTTCTGGTGGCGACGCTCAACCATGTGTCCAGCTGGCGGCTCGCCTCGCCGCTGACGCTGGCGAGCCTCCTCGTCGCCGCGCTGCTGCTGTGGGCCCTGCGCCGGCGCGAAGCGCGCACCGCCGCGCCGCTGATCGACCCGCGCCTGTTCACCGCGAGCGCCTTCCGCTGGGGGGCGCTGGCGGTGGTTCTGGGCTATGGGCTGCTCTATGGCGTGTTCTTCCTCATGTCCTTCGGCCTTGCCCATGGCTATGGCGAAAGCGCGGGGGCGGCGGGGCTGCGGCTGGCGCTGGTGCCGGTGGCGCTCGGCCTCACCGCGCCGCTCAGCCATGATCTGAGCCGCCTTCTCGGCGCCCGCTGGATCGGCCCCGCCGGCATGGGGAGCGTGCTGGCCGGGCTGGCCATTCTCGGCGCGACCTTCGGCCTCTCGCCCTATCACCATGTGCTGGACACGGTGTCCTTCGTGCTCATCGGCATCGGGCTCGGCCTGTTCGTGGCGCCTAACAGCCACGCCACCCTCGCCGCCGCGCCGGCCGGCCTCGCCGGGGCCGCGGGGTCGCTGCTCAATCTGATGCGGGTGCTCGGCACCAGCCTCGGCGTGGCCGCCGGGGCGAGCATGCTGGCCTGGCGGCTGAGGGTGGAAACGGGAAGCGGCGCCGGGACCGCCGATATGGCGGCCCTCGCCGCCGACGGCCCCGGCCTGCTCGCCGCCGTGCGCACCAGCCTGCCTCTGCTCGCCCTGATGGCGCTCGTCGCCGCCGTCGCCGCGCGAAAGGCGGCGGCGGGAGGGGGCGCTGAGGCGCGGAAGGGGTGAGTTGCGAAGGGGAGTTCTCCTCCCCCGCCCCTAGCCTTCCGCAGCGTCATGCCCTAAATACCCTCCTGGGTGTCGTCGGCTGCATCCCGCAGCTGGGGCAGGTATGCGCTGGTCGGGCCGCCGCGCGGGACCTGTTTGCATGGCCGGACGCCTTTACCGTCGCACCAGCGCGCGTGCGCGCCTCGCCACCGAGCGCGCTTTCCACGCCGCCGAACGTTTCCTGCATATCGAAGCCGTCAGCGGCCTGGTGCTGCTGGCCGCTGCCGCGATCGCGCTGATCTGGGCGAATTCGCCCTATGCGCAGAGCTATCACGACCTCTGGCACGCGCCGCTGAGCATCGGCATTGGCGGCTTCGTCGTGTCGCACTCGCTGCATTTCTGGGTCAATGACGCGCTCATGACCCTGTTCTTCCTCGTGGTGGGGATGGAGATAAGGCGGGAAATCCATGAAGGCGCGCTCTCCAAATTGCGCGCGGCGGTGCTGCCGATGGCGGCGGCGGCGGGCGGCGTCGCCCTTCCCGCGCTGATCTATGTCGCGCTGAACCCGGCGCCCGGCCAGATCGAGGGATGGGCGGTGCCGACGGCGACCGACATCGCCTTCGCGGTCGGCGTGCTGGCGCTGCTGGGGCGCTCCATCCCGCCCAATCTGCGGGTGTTCCTGCTGGCGCTGGCGATCATCGACGACATCGCGGCGATCCTCATCATCGCCCTGTTCTATTCCGGCGGCATCGACCCGGCGGGGCTGCTGGTCGGGCTCGCCGGCCTCGCTTTGGTGGTGGCGCTGCAAATGGCCGGCATCGGCTCGGCCTGGGCCTATGTACTGCCCGGCGCGGTGCTGTGGATCGGCCTGTTGCAGGCGGGCGCGCACCCCACCCTCGCCGGGGTGATGCTCGGCATGCTGACCCCGGTGCTGCCGGCGCGCGGGCGCGAGCCGGCGCTGAATGCGGCGATGCGGGCGCTGGACGAGATCCGCGCCAAGGCCGCCCGTTCGCCGGAGGCGGCCGCCAGCCTGCTGCCGCCGCTGCGCCGCCTCGCCCTCGCCCAGCGCGAGATGACCCCGCCGGTGACGCGGGTGCAGATGCTGCTGCACCCCTATGTCGCCTATGGCGTGATGCCGGTCTTCGCCCTCGCCAATGCCGGGGTGAGCCTCGACGGGGTCGATCTCGGCCGGGCGGATGCCTTCGCCGTGATGGCGGGCGTGGTGCTGGCGCTGGTGGTGGGCAAGCCGCTCGGCGTGTTCGCCGCCAGCTGGCTGGTGGTGCGCGCCGGCTGGGGCAGCCTGCCGCCGGGCGTCACCTGGGGCGGGGTGCTGCTGGTGGGGCTGCTGGCCGGCATCGGCTTCACCATGTCGATCTTCATCGCGACGCTCGCCTTCGCCGACCCGGCGCTGCTCGGTGCCGCCAAGCTCGGCGTACTCGTCGCCTCGCTCACCGCCGTCGGCCTCGGCCTCGGCTGGGGCCTGGTGCAGGCGCGGCGGGCGCGGGCGGTGGCGCCGGTTTCCGCCTCGGCCTGAGGCGGGGCAGGGGGCGGGCGGGCCGAAGGGGCGCTTTCCCCGTGGTGCCTGTCGTCTGGCGGATGGGGCGTACAACCTCGCCTGCCTCTACCGTTGGCAGCACTGGCGCGAGATTGCCGCGCTGGTGCCGATGACGATCATCGACCGCCCCGGATGCACCTTCCCCGCCATGGCCAGCCCGGCGGCGCAGGCGCTCGCCCGCGGGTGTCGGAGTTCGAGGCGGCGGCGCTGCCGCTGCTGCGCCCGCCGGCCTGGGTTTTCCTGCACGGGCTGAAATCGCTGGTGTCGTCGATGCGGATACGGGGGGAGGGGTGGGGGCGCGCCGTTGGTAAGGGGGTGGAACGGCTTTCCCTATTACGGCCGGGTGCGACCTCATTTTGGACATTCAAGTAGATTCATTTGGCTCGTTCGACAGAAACTGCATTTCTCGGATGTAGGTTCCAAAGTCACCGAACCCCAGTGGATGCTCTCTTTTCTCTAGGTCCCGCAACACTCGCTCGTAGTCATCTTTTACAAGCGCGCGCTCCTCTGGCCCCGCATCTTTGAAGGCGTACGTTTCAAGGATATCGAAGGGACCGGCTGTGATGATCCGCTTGCCTCCATCTATGACGTCCTGTAGCACTGTCCGGCGGATCAGATGTCCAAACGTCCACCCTGCTAGCTCCGAGAGGGAGTAGTGCAGAAACGAGGTGACGCCCGGCGCCAAAGGCGTGGTTGCATCGCATTGAAAGCGAACCAAGGGAGCGCAACCCTCTGACAGGTAGCCTAAGTCTGTGATGTGCGCGTTGATGTCTGCGAGGGAGAAAGAAAGGTCACGAATATTCCGGTCGTTGGCAATGGTCCGTATCGCCTCTGCCAAACTGTAGAGCTTCTCCCAATCCAGATTCTGGCCCGTTTGTCTATCGATAATGATTGACGAATCGATCTTGCGACTACCTAGCCATAGTTCGACCCGCAGCGGCCCTTTCATCGACCACAGCTTGAGCCGGGAATAGGTGTGCCAGTGATCAAGAGGCGCAGGTTCATTAAACCTCATGACCATATTCATGGCCACCTGCTGCGGACTGAACAGAATTTCTACCGGAGGTGCGGACACTCGAATGGGTGCCTCTGGCGCGAATGGCATCGCATACATCATTCCCGTCATATGGAAGGCGGCGTCCGTCAGCGAAGAGCGGAACCGAACGTCGCAAGTGCCTTGTGGCTGCGGAGTGATGTAAACTGTGCCGCCGGTCTCTGACACTTTTCGCGAATAGTCGGGGACAGAGAAGCGCTCCGGGACGTACTCGAAGCTCGATATTTTCAATCCGTTTCCGATACCGAGAAATTCTTTGAATATCTCGTCGTTTGTGTGCTCGGCGAAGAGGAGCTTTGCGGTGCCATACCCTTTCTCGTGTCCAATTTCGGTGTAGAGTCTACGCTTCTCAATGATGTAGTCACCCTGCGTATCAATGCATTCCTGCATCCACTTTATGAAATCTCCAGAGATAATGTCGCCCTCAGTGAACGATATCGACATGGATCTCTTGTTGATCTTGACGCCATTTACATCGGCTGCGCGGATCATTTTCAAGCTACGCGCTATAAGGTCCGTCCAGAAGTGCTTGATGTACAGTACAGGCTCGCCGTGTCGCTTCTTGATGAGTACGACAAACCAGGGGCTTGGGTCCTGGGCGGATTTGCGCAGATTGGAGAGCGTGATGGGAACGGATGTCTTGAGGCCCTCGATAGATTTCACCTGGACGAAAGCTCGCTGGCGAGGAGGCTGGCTGTCAGCAGGGCCATCGTAGTCCCGATGCGGCAGCTCAACGACATAATCCCAGCCGCCTTCGTCCTCATCGACCCGATGACATAGGCCGTCGAATTCAGACACTTTAGCGGCAAAGAAACGTTCCGCATATGCGGGGAGACGCGTCATTGAGAAGTTCGCCTTACACTTTAGAAGCCAATTGGGCGCGCCATTCAGGTTTTGACGGCTATATTATGATGATTATGTTCTCTCGCAAGTAGCTCATATAAGCCCGCACTCGCTTGATTCTATTTGTCTTTCCTAAGGGCAGAAACACTGCATGCGACACCAAAGTTGCATACCAACGACGCCCACTTTGTCCGAAGGCCAACTGAAAACGGGCAGCCCCACCTCCCCACCCCCCGGTTGAAGATCGGCCGCATCCGCATTATCCTAAGGGGGCAGGCACGGTGCGGAAGGGCCGTCCGTGGCTTGCGGTAAAGACGAGAGGATCAGGACCCCTGTCCATCATGGCGCTTGCAGCGGCCGACACCAGCCCGGCGACTGCACCTGTCTCCGACGCGCGCTTCGACGCCGAGGAGATTCTTGCCCTCGTTCTCGCCCGTCTAGATGATGACCAGGCCGAGGACGTCGTCTCCATCGAACTGCGCGGCAAGACGACCATTGCCGATTACATGGTCGTCGCCTCCGGCCGCAACCAGCGTCATGTCGGCGCCATTGCCGAGCACCTCGTCGAGGCGCTCAAGGGCCTTGGCGTCAAGGGCGTGCGCGTCGAGGGCCAGCCGGCCTGCGACTGGGTGCTGATCGATGCGAGCGACGTGATCGTCCACATCTTCCAGCCGGAAGTGCGCGGGTTCTACAATATCGAGAAGATGTGGTCGGCCGCCATTCCCGGCGGGCCGTCGACGCTGACGCGCGGCTGAGCGCGTCTTGCGGCTCATTATTCTCGCGGTCGGCCGGCTGAAGGCCGGGCCCGAAAGGGAGTTGTGCGCCCGCTATCTCGACCGCTCGGCCAAGGGCGGGCGGGCGCTCGGCCTGTCCGGCCCTGACGTGACCGAGATCGCGGAAAGCGCCGCGCGCCGCCCCGAAGACCGCATGGCCGAGGAGGGTGCCGCCCTTCTCGCCGCGCTGCCCGAGGCCGGGGCGGTGCTGGCGCTCGACCCGCGTGGGCTGGAGATGACCAGCGAGCAGATCGCCGCCGACCTCGCCGCCCTGCGCGACCGGGGTTCGCGCAGCCTCACCTTCGTCATTGGCGGAGCGGACGGGCTGAGCGAGGCGGTACGCGGGCGGGCGGACCGGCTGATCGCCTTCGGCCGCGCCACCTTTCCCCACCAGCTCGTCCGCGTCATGATGGCCGAACAGATCTACCGCGCGACGACGATCCTCGCAGGCCATCCCTACCATAAGGCCTGAGCGGGCGGCGGCGCTAACCCGTTCTTAACCACGCCGGCCCCTCCTATTCCGATGCCCGCGCGCCGCTCCTCTTCGCCCCCCGTAGCTCGCCCGCCCTTGCGCGCGGCGGTCGCAGGGGTGTGCGCGCTGGCGCTGCTGGCCGGGCCGTGGGCAAGGCCGGCCGCCGCGCAGGGCGACACCACGCAGGCAGGCGCCACGCCCGCTGCGGCTGCGCCCGCCACCGCGCCGCAGGACAAGCAGCAGGAACAGCAGCAGCGCATCGAGCGGCTCGATGCCGAGATGAAGGATTCCTCCGCCGTGCAGAAGCGGCTCGCCGCCGAGGTGGCGGCGCTGGAGGGCGACCGGGCCAAGCTGAACGAGGCGCTGCTCGACACCGCGATCCGGGTGCGCGAGACCGAGGGCAAGCTCGACGCCAGCGAACAGCGCCTGCTGCTGCTCAGCCGCGAAGCCGCCGACATCAAGGAATCGCTGGAGGCCCGCCGCGCCGTGCTGGCGGAAGTGCTGGGCGGGCTGGTGCGGCTCGGCCGCCGGCCGCCGCCGGCGCTGATGGTGCGCCCGGACGATGCGCTGGAATCGATCCGCTCCGCCATGATGCTCGGCGCCGTGCTGCCGGAACTCAAGGCGGAGACGGACCTGCTCGCCAGCGAACTCGCCGCGCAGGAGCGGGTGCGCCAGGATACCGCCCGCGAGCGCGACGCTCTCGCAGAATTGAAACGCTCCCTCGCCGATGAGCGCGCCCGAACCGCGGCGCTGATCGAGGAGAAGAAGAACTCGCTGCAGCAGGGCGAGGCGGCCCTCGCCGAGGAGAAGACCCGCGCCGCCGCGCTCGCCGCCGAGGCCGGCAATGTGCGCGAGCTGATGGAGCGCATGGAGACGGAGATTTCCGCCACCCGCAAGGCGGCGCAGGAAGCCGCGCAAAGCGAGGCGGCGCAAGGCGCGGGGGGCAGTGCGACGGACCGGCTGGCGGCGCTGCAGAACCCCGGCCGGCTGAGCCCCGGCGTGCCGTTCGAGGATGCCAAGGGCCTGCTGAAGCTGCCGGTCGGCGGCGCGGTGCTCAAGGCCTTCGGCGCCGATGACGGCTATGGCGGGCAGGAAAAGGGCATGTCGCTGGGCACGCGGATCGAGGCCCAGGTGGCCTCCCCCAGCGATGGCTGGGTGGTCTATGCCGGGCCTTTCCGCTCATATGGACAACTGTTAATTATCAATGCCGGCAATGGTTATCATATCCTGCTCGCCGGAATGGATAAGATCACGGTGGAGTTGGGCCAGTTCGTGCTGTCGGGCGAGCCGGTCGGGATCATGGGGCGCGGTCCCCAACTGGTCTCGTCGGCCGGCCTTGGAACTGCCCAACCCATTCTTTACGTCGAGTTCCGCAAGGATGGTAACTCGATCGATCCAACGCCATGGTGGGCGACGAGCGAAAGCGAGAAGGTACGCGGATGATGCGTAGGACGTCTGTATTTCTCTTCGGTGCGGCGGCCGGCGCCCTGATCGCGGTCGGTGCCACCCAGCCGCGGCTGCTGCTTGAGCCGACGGCGGCCATGGCGGCCGCCTCCGACACGTACCGCCAGCTGAACCTGTTCGGCGACGTGTTCGAGCGCGTGCGCGCCGACTATGTCGAGAAGCCGGAGGATTCGAAGCTGGTCGAGGCTGCCATCAACGGCATGCTGTCCTCGCTCGACCCGCACTCCACCTATATGGACGCGAAGGATTTCCGCGACATGCAGGTGCAGACCCGCGGCCAGTTCGGCGGTCTCGGCATCGAGGTGACGATGGAGGACGGCCTCGTCAAGGTCGTCGCCCCGATCGACGACACCCCGGCGGCCAAGGCCGGCGTGCAGGCCGGCGACCTGATCGCCAAGCTCGACGGCGAAGAGGTGAAGGGCATGACCCTGAACCAGGCGGTCGACAAGATGCGCGGCGCCGTCAACACGCCGATCAAGCTCACCATCATCCGCAAGGGCCAGGACAAGCCGATCGAGCTGTCGATCACCCGCGACATCATCAACATCAAGTCGGTGCGCGCCCGGGTCGAGCATGACGATATCGGCTATATCCGCATCACCTCCTTCAGCGAGCAGACCGGCGAGGGCCTGAAGAAGGCGGTGGCCGACCTGACCAAGCAGATCGGCGAGGACAAGCTCAAGGGCTTCATCATCGACCTGCGCAACAATCCGGGCGGTCTGCTCGACCAGGCGATCGACGTGTCCGACACCTTCCTCGACCGTGGCGAGATCGTCTCCACCCGCGGCCGCGACCCCGAGCAGACCGAGCGCCGCAACGCCCGGCCGGGCGACCTCGCCAAGGGCAAGCCGATCATCGTGCTCGTCAATGGCGGCTCGGCCTCGGCGTCGGAAATCGTCGCCGGCGCGCTGCAGGACCACAAGCGCGCCACGGTGCTGGGCTCGCTCTCCTTCGGCAAGGGCTCGGTGCAGACGGTGATCCCGGTCTCCGGCAATGCCGCGATCAAGCTGACCACGGCACGCTACTACACGCCGTCGGGCCGCTCGATCCAGGCCAAGGGCATCCAGCCCGACATCGAGCTGGTGCAGGACGTGCCGCAGGATGTGAAGGCGAAGGCCGAGGCGGCCGGCGTCGAGACCACGCGCGGCGAGGCCTCGCTCAAGGGCCATCTGAAGAATGGCGAGGACGAGCAGACCGGCTCCCCGGCCTATGTGCCGCCGGACCCGAAGGACGACACCCAGCTCAAGCTGGCGATCGACCTGATCGAGGGCGTGCAGAAGAACGCCGCCTATCCCGCCGATCCCAAGGCGGCCGTGCCGAACTGATCGCACATGAAATGGCGCCGCCGGCCCCGTGCCGGTGGCGACGTGAGATAAGCAAGGCCCGCTTCGCCAAGCGGGCCTTTCGCGTGACTGGGGGCTGGCGCTTTTTTGCGCTGCCGCGGCGAATGCCCGATTCTGCCCCGATCCTGCCTTGGTCGCGGGCGACAAAGACGGCATGAACAGCGCGACTCCCCTCCGCCTGCCGCCCCGCCCGCTGGACACGCTGCCCGCCGGCGACAGCCTGCCAGGCCGCGACGCCAGCCGCGACCATGCGCGGCACTATGCGGCGGTGGGCGTGTTCGGCCTCGCCGCCCTGTCGGTGATCAGCGTCGCGGTGGCGGCCTATGTGCTGCGGCCCGGAGTCGGCGCCGCGCCGCAGGGCCTGCCGCTGACGCTGGAGGAGAGCGGTTTCCCGACCATGGGCGTCGCCGCCGACATGCCGGCGCTGCGGCCGAGCCAGGGCGGCGATGAGGGCGCGAGCATCACCGTGTTCGACGGCGCGACCGGCCGCAGCGAAGTGCTGGCCGGGCCCGGGCCGCTCGCCGGCGGCGTTGGCGACACCACGTTAACCCCGTGACCATGCGGCACGGCGTGGCCTCTGGTGTCCCGCCGCCGCTTGCCTATGATCCCGGCCGGCGCGTGTTTCCAGCTTGTGCGGTGGCTCCATGATCCCTTTCGACCAGCTTCCCTATCGCCCCTGCGTCGGGGTCGTGCTCGTCAATCGCGACGGGCTCGTCTTTCTCGGCGAGCGCCGGGGCGGGCCCGAGCAGGTGGACGCGCAGCATTCCTGGCAGATGCCGCAGGGCGGCATTGACGAGGGCGAGAGCCCGGAAGAGGCGGCGCGGCGCGAGCTTTACGAGGAAACCAATGTCTCCTCCGTCGAGCCCCTCGCCGTCGCGCCGGACTGGTTCACCTACGACCTGCCGGAGCCGCTGGCCCGGCAGGCCTGGAAGGGCCGGTATCGCGGCCAGACGCAGAAATGGATCGCGCTGCGCTTCACCGGCACGGATGACGAGATCGACGTGCTCAATCCCGGCGGCGGGCACCATAAGCCGGAATTCGTCGCCTGGCGCTGGGAGAAGCTGGAGCGCACGCCGGGGCTGATCGTGCCGTTCAAGCGGCCGGTCTATGAGCAGGTGGTCAGCGCCTTCCAGCCGGTGGTGGCGGCGGGATAAGCCGTCGCCTGCATCCATTCTCGCCCGCGCCGCGTATTCCCGCCAAGGGCGCGGCTGGGCATTTCCCGGCGTTGCAAAATGCGAACGAACGTTCGTTCTTGACTCAGGGCATGGGCCTGTCTAAATGCGAATGAACGTTCGCTCCAACCCGGATCGGTGCATGAACACCCTTGCTTCCCGCGCGACCGCCGCCCCTGCGGCCCGTACGCCGGATGGAAAGTCGGCGGCCGCACGCCCGGAAAAGGAGCGGCGGGACCCGCGTCGCCGGGTGCTGGAGGCGGCCATCGCCTGTTTCGGCCGCTCCGGCTTCCACGGCACCTCGATGCAGCAGATCTGCGCCGAGGCCGGCATGAGCCCGGGCGCGCTCTACCGTTATTTCCCGTCCAAGGAATCGATCATCGTCGCCATTGTCGACGAGGAGCGGGCGCTGCGGATGAGCTGCGTCGACATGCTGGAGAGCGCCCCCAGCTTCGTCGAGGGCCTCGCCCGCATGGGCGCGGCGCTGTTCTCCGGAGAGACGCGCATGGTGTCGCTGGAACTCGGCCCGGAAATCTACGCCGAGGCGGCGCGCAACCCGGCGCTGAAACCGACCTTCGACGCCGCCGAGGATGAGATGAACGCCGCGATCCGCGCCTGCTTCGTCGACGCGCAGGCCCGCGGCGAGATCGATCCCGCCATCGACCCCGACCTTGCCATGGTGATGATCAACGCCATTGGCGACGGGCTGGTGCTGCGCCACGGCTTCGAGCCGAAGCTGCCGCTCGACAAGATGATGCCGGCCCTTTCCGGCCTCGTCGCCCGCATGCTGGCGCCCGCTCCGGCGCCGACCCTTTCACCGGACCGCACATCATGACCGTGAAGCCGCCATCCCTGCGCGGGCGTATCGCCCTTGCCCTCACCATGACCGCCGTGGTGGTGGGTGTCGCCGGCTACGCCTTCCGCGACCGCATCGCCACCGGGCTCGGCCTGTTCGAGCCGGCGCAGGCCGAGGTCGCCGCGCCGGAGCCGAACGAGGTGAAGGGCATCACCATTTCCGTCGTGCCGGCCAAGCGGCGCGAGGTGGTGGAGAAGCTGCCCGTCACCGGCACGCTGGTGGCGCGCGAGGAGGTGATGGTCGGGCCGGAGATCGACGGCTACCAGATCAACGAGATCCTGGTGGAGGAAGGCGACCGGGTGGAAATGGGCCAGGTCCTTGCCCGGCTGTCGCGCGACATGCTGGAGACGCTGCTCGCCCAGAACACCGCCAATGCCGCCAAGGCGCAAGCCGCCATCGCCCAGCAGCGGGCGCAGCTGGAGCAGGCGCAGGCGCAGCTGATCGAGGCCAATGCCGCCGTGGAGCGCGCCCGCACCCTGATCAAGACCGGCGCCACCTCGCAGGAAGTGCTGGACCAGCGCGAGCGTGCGGCCAAGGTCGCGGCGGCGCAGGTGACGGCGGCTGACGAGATGGTGACGGCGGCGCTGGCCGAGGCCGACCAGATCAAGGCCAATCGCGACGAAATCCAGGTGCGGCTCGCCCGCACCGAAATCAAGGCGCCGCTCGCCGGCATCGTCTCGTCGCGCTCCGCCCGTATCGGCGCCATCGTGCTTTCCGCCAATAGCGAGCCGCTGTTCCGCATCGTCAAGGACGGCGCCATCGACCTCGATGCCGAAGTGCCGGAATCCGCCCTGCCGCGGGTGACGCCCGGCCTGAAGGTGGCGGTGACGCCGGCCGGCTTCGACACGCCGCTGGAGGGAACCGTGCGGCTGGTCGGCGCCAAGGTCGATCCGGCCACCCGCCTCGCCCGCGTCGCGGTGGCGCTGCCGGACGATGCGCGCCTGCGCCCCGGCGCCTATGCGCGCGGCGTGATCGAGATCGCCCGCCATGACGGGGTCGCCTTGCCGCAATCGGCGGTGCAGTTCGCCCCGGAAGGCGCCTTCGTGCTGGTGGTGGAGGGCGACACGGTGCGCCGGCGCCCGGTGACGATCGGGCTCAAGGGCGACGGCTATATCGAAATCACCGACGGGGTGCGCGAGGGCGAGAGCGTCGTCGCCCGCGCCGCCGGCTTCCTGCGCGACGGCGACCGGGTGAGCCCGGTGCCGCTGGCCGATGCTCCCGCGAAGGGCGGTGTGTAATGGCTCTCAACGTTTCCGCCTGGGCAATCCGCAAGCCGGTGCCCTCCATCGTGCTGTTCGTGGTGCTGACCGCGATCGGCCTCTACACGTTCGACCGGCTGCCGATCACCCGCATGCCGAATATCGACGTGCCGATCGTCTCCGTCACCATCACCCAGCCCGGCGCTGCGCCCAGCGAACTGGAAACGCAGGTGACCAAGGTGGTCGAGACCTCGATCGCCGGCGTGCAGGGGGTGAAGCACATCTCCTCCACCATCACCGAGGGCACCTCACTCACCGTCGTCGAGTTCCAGCTGGAAACGCAGGTCGACCGTGCGGTGAACGATGTGCGCGACGCGGTGACCAAGGTACGCACGGAACTGCCGCAGGACATCGAGGAGCCGCTGGTTCAGCGCGTCGATGTCGAAGGCATGGCCATCGTCACCTATGCCGCCTCCGCCCCGGCGATGACGCCGGAGGAACTGTCCTGGTTCGTCGACGACACGCTGGTGCGCGCGCTGCAGGGCGTGCGCGGCGTGGCGCAGGTGAAGCGCGAGGGCGGCGTGGAGCGCGAAATCCGCATCTCGCTCGACCCCGACAAGCTGGCCGCGCTCGGCGTGACGGCGGCGGATGTGAACCGCGAGCTTGCCGCCACCAATGTCGACCTCGCCGGCGGGCGCGGCGAGATCGGCACGCAGGAGCAGTCCGTGCGCACACTGGGCGGCGCCAGCACGGTTGAGGATCTCGCCGAGACCCGCATTTCGCTGCCCGCCACCGGCGGCGGCGGCACGCGCTATGTGCGCCTCGCCGACCTCGCCACCGTGACCGACGGTGCCGCCGAACCGCGCATCTTCGCCCGGCTCGACGGCAAGCCGGTGGTCGCCTTCGGCATCTACCGGGCCAAGGGCTTCTCCGACGTGGTGGTGGCCGAGAGCGCGGAAAAGGCGCTGCAGGACCTCGAAAAGCGCCATCCGGAAGTCGACATCACCCTCATCGATTCCACGGTGAAATACACCGAGGCCGACTACACCTCGGCCATGCACACGCTGATGGAAGGCGCGGTGCTGGCGGTGATCGTGGTCATGGTGTTCCTGCGCGACTGGCGCGCCACCATCATCACCGCGACGGCGATCCCGCTCTCCATCCTGCCCACCTTCTGGGTGATGGACCTGCTCGGATTCTCGCTCAACGGCGTGAGCCTGCTCGCCGTCACGCTGGTGACCGGCATTCTCGTCGACGACGCCATCGTCGAGATCGAGAACATCGTGCGCCATATGCGCATGGGCAAATCCGCCTATCGCGCGGCGATCGACGCCGCCGACGAGATCGGCCTCGCCGTGGTGGCGACCACGCTCACCATCGTCGCGGTGTTCCTGCCCGTCAGCTTCATGGGCGGCATTGCCGGCCAGTATTTCCGCCAGTTCGGCATCACGGTGGCGGTGGCGGTGCTGTTCTCGCTCCTGGTGGCGCGCCTGCTCACCCCCATGCTCGCGGCCTATTTCATGCGCGACCACGGCCACCGGGAAACGCCGGACAGCTGGCTGATGCGCGCCTATGTCGGGCTGCTGCACCGCTCCATCCGCCACCGTTTCCTCACGGTGACGGCGGGCATCCTGCTGTTCATCGGCTCGATGTGGCTCTCCACCCTGCTGCCCTCGGGCTTCATCCCCAATTCCGACGTGTCCCGCTCCGTTCTGGCGCTGGAACTGCCGCCGGGCGCGACGCTGGAAGCGACGCGGCGCGTGGTGGACGAGGTGACCGACACGCTGAAGGCGCAGCCGGAAGTGGCGAGCGTGTTCGCCACCGCCGGCTCCGGCTCCACCGACGGGCCGGCCAGCGGCGGCGGCGAGGTGCGCAAGGCGACGATCATCGTCAATCTGGTGCCGCGCGCCGAACGCACGGCGACGCAGAAGCAGTTCGAGATGCGCCTGCGCGACGACATCGCCCGCATTCCCGACCTGCGCTTCAATTTCGGCGCCTCCGGCGGCGCCGGCCCTGGCGGGCGCGAATTCACCATCATCCTCTCCGGCTCGGACGGGGCCGAGGTGGAGGCGAAGGCGCTGGAGCTGGAACGCGAGATTCGCGAGAAGGTGAAGGGCCTGTCCAATGTGCAGACCTCGGCGGCGCTGGAGCGGCCGGAACTGCGCGTGGTGCCCAAGCTGGCCGAGGCGGCGGCGCTCGGCGTCTCGGTGTCGGACATCGCCCAGACCGTGCGCATTGCCACGCTGGGCGACGTGTCGCAGAACCTCGCCAAATTCTCCGCCGGCGACCGCCAGGTGCCGATCCGGGTGCAGCTCGACGAGCGGGCGCGCGGCGACCTCTCCACCTTCGAGACGCTGAAGGTGCGCACCGCCGCCGGCGCCTCGGTGCCGCTGCTCTCGGTCGCCGACATCTCCTTCGGCACCGGCCCGTCCAGCCTCGACCGGTATGACCGCGCGCGGCGCGTGGCGATCGAGGCCGACCTCGCCGGCAATACCCAGCTCGGCGAGGCGCTGGCGGAGGTCTATGCGCTGCCGGCGGCCAGGAACATGCCGTCCAGCATCGTGCTGAAGGAATCCGGTGACGCCGAGATCATGGGCGAAGTGTTCGGCGGCTTCGCCACCGCGATGATGGCGGGCGTGATGATGGTGCTGGCGGTGCTGGTGCTGCTGTTCGCCAATGTGCTGCAGCCGATCACCATCCTGATCGCGCTGCCGCTGTCGGTAGGCGGCGCCTTCATCGCCCTCCTGCTCACCAACAACGCGATGACGCTGCCGGTGGTGATCGGCTTCCTGATGCTGATGGGCATCGTTACCAAGAACGCGATCCTGCTGGTGGATTTCGCCATCGAATCCGTGCATGCGGGCGCCGACCGGACCACGGCGCTGATCGAGGCCGGGCGCAAGCGCGCGCAGCCCATCATCATGACCACCATCGCCATGGCGGCGGGCATGATGCCCTCGGCGCTCGGGCTGGGCGAGGGCGGCGATTTCCGCTCGCCCATGGCGATCGCGGTCATTGGCGGCCTGCTGGCCTCGACCCTGCTGTCGCTGATCTTCGTGCCGGCCGTGTTCACGCTGATGGACGATCTCGGCCACCTGATGGCGCGCATCTTCGGCCGCTTCATCGGCGCCCGCGACGAGCCGGACGAGCACGCCGGCGTGCCCGTGGTGCGCGCCGGGCTGCACGCCGTGGACGCCGGTCCGCACTCCACGCCCCGGCCGCCGCTGGCGGCGGAGTAGGGGGTGTCCGATTGTCCTGATCCCCGGGCTTGACCCGGGGAGCCAGCCGTATCTCTGCGGCCGCGCGTGAACGTCTGGGTGGCCGGGTCAAGCCCGGCCATGAGGTAACCGACGAGGGTGCGGGTACAGACGAGAGCGCGCGTGAGGAGAAGGCGCCCGCCGCTATTGCAGCGTGCCGTCGCCTTCGCCGCCGGTGCGGGCCATGGTCATCTGGGTGACGGCGATCAGCATCTCGGCGCGGGAGGCGAGGGTGGGGGCTTCCAGCAGCGCCTGTTTCTCGCGCGGGCCGAACGGGGCCATCATGGCGAGCGCATTGACCAGCGCCTCATTCGGCGCGTCCTTGATGCTCTTCCAGTCCGCTTCCAGCTGGTTGGCGTCGAGATAATCCGCCAGCGTGCGCAGCAGCGTGGCGCGGTCCACCGCCTCGGCCCCAGCATTGGGGGTGAAGTCGTCGCCATAGGGCGCATAATCGACCTTGGCCTGGCGGAACGGCGTGCCGGAATCGACCTCCGCCACCACCTTGAACCGGGCAATGCCGCTCAGATTCAGCAGGTAGCGGCCATCGCCGCTCTCGGCGATCTCGGTGATGCGGCCGACGCAGCCCACCCCGACAATATCCGGTGCGCCCGGCACGGTGAGGGCCGGCTGCTGCGGCGCGGTCTGGATGATGCCGATCAGCCGGTGGCTGGCCAGCGCCGAATCGATCATCGCGACATAGCGCGGTTCGAACACGTTGAGCGGCAGCTGGCAGCGCGGCAGCAGCAGCGCCCCTTCCAGCGGGAAGAGCGGGATGATGGGCGCCAGCTCGGAGGGGCCGGCATAGGGCTTGTTGATCGCCATGGCGTTCCTTGCGCGATGTGTCGGCCCGGTTCCGGTGCCGCGTGCCGGCCGCGACGGGGGACCGCCGCCGGCCGGTCTCAGGCGAAGAGCAGCGATGACAGGCGGCGGCGGCCGGCGAGCGTGTGCTCGTCCGTCGGCCCCCAGGCCTCGAAGAACTGCACCAGCTGCTTGCGGGCGCCGTCCTCGTTCCAGGCGCGGTCCTTGCGGACGATGGCGAGCAGATGGTCCACCGCCTCCTCGCGCCGGCCGCGCGCGCTCAGCGCCACGGCAAGGTCGAAGCGGGCCTGATGGTCCAGCGGGTTGGCGGCGACCTTCGCCTCCAGCTCCTTCACATCGCCCAGCGCGCTCGCGGCTTCTTCCAGCTCGATGGCGGCGCGCACGGCGGTGAGCGCGGCGTCGCTGGCGGCGCTGGCGGGCGCGAGGGCGAGCGTCGCCTTGGCCTGTTCGAGATTGCCGGCGGCAAGCTCGGTGCGGGCGAGGCCGGCGATGGCGGCGAGATTTTCCGGCTCCTCGCCCAGAATTGCGGCGAAGATTTCCGCCGCGCCGGCGAGATCGCCCTCGGTGAGCGCCGCCTCGCCGCTGGCGAGAATGTCGGCGATGTCGTTGCCGCCACCCGAGGCCGCGATCAGCTTGTCGACGATCGCCTTGATCTGCGCCTCGGGCTGCGCGCCCATGAAGCCGTCGACCGGCTGGCCGTTGACGAAGGCATAGACGGTGGGCAGCGACTGGATGCCGAGCTGCTGGGCGACGGCGGGGTGCTCGTCCGTGTTCATCTTGGCGAGGCGTACCTTGCCCTTGGCGGCGCGCACCACTTTCTCGATGATCGGGGTGAGCTGGCGGCAGGGGCCGCACCAAGGGGCCCAGAAATCCACCAGCACCGGGCGGCGGCGGGATTCCTCGACCACGTCCTTCATGAAGGTCTTGGTGGTGACGTCGATCACCACATCGTCGCCGGCCGGCGCGCCGCCCGGAGCGGCGGGAGAGGAGGGCTGGTTCAGCAACATGGGTCGTCCTCGCAATAGGGCAGGTGCCTGCGGATCTCGTGCTCGGCGTCTAAAATGGTCTGCCGCGCCGCGAATGCAACGGGGTGGTCAGCTCTCGGTGGTGGCGGGCTGCTCCGCCTCGCTGCGCCGGGGCACCGCCAGCACGCGCGGCTCATGGCCGGTGGCGCGCAGGAAGCGGACAAGGTCGGCGCTGGCGATGGTGGTGGTGGCGGTGTTCACCAGCGGGTGGCAATTCACCGTCTCATGCGCCATCAGCTCGGCGTCGAGCACCACGGCGACGCGGCCCTCGACATCGTTGACCGGGCCGAAGGCGGTGACGGCGCCGGGCTTCACCCCCAGCACCTCTTCCAGAAGCTCGGCGCTGCCGAAGGAGAGCTTGCTCGCCGCGCCGAGCGGAACGTGCAGGTTCTTGAGATCGACCCGCGTCTCCTCCTCCACCACGACGAGGAACAGGTTCCCCTTCTTGTCCTTGAGGAACAGGTTCTTGGTGTGGCCGCCGGGAATGTCGCCGCGGAGCGCCTGCGAATCCTCCACCGTGAACAGCGGCGGGTGTTCGACCGTGGTGGTGGGAATCCCGAGCTCGGCGAGCCGGGCGAGGAGATCGTCGCGGGAAAGGGGCATGGGGCGGATCCGGCGGAGAGAGACGGGGGCCTTTTAGGGCGGCGCGGGGCGGTGGAGCAAGGCGGAGGCAGGCGGAGAAGCAAGGCTTGGGCGGGGGCTCAGCCGCCGCCTTCCGGCAGGGGCGTCCGGCTCCAGTTCTTGCAGGTGAGGAAGCGCTCCGTCGGCGCGTAGATCAGGATGTCCGGCGTGAAGCGGTCGATGACGCCGCGGTCGAACTCGCAGGCGTTGTGGTGGATCCAGACCACCGCCGAGGCGCGGTAGGCCAGCGGGTTGGACCAGAAGCCCTGGGTGAAGGAATCGCCGATCACCATGACGCGCGGGCCGGCATGGCCGGTGGCGTAGGCGTTGAAGCCGTAATTCTCGGTTCCGGGCGGCGGCGGGCCGACGATGCCGGTGAGCGGCGTGGTGTCGTGCGGCCCGCCGACCGGCGGTTTCCACACATACTCCACATCCGCCGGCTCGCGGTCGGCGACGCCGGCGACCCGCAGGAGGTCGCCCCCCGCGCGCCGCCGCGTGCCGCTGAACGCCAGCGACGGTGCGATGGCAAGTTCCGGGCGGCCCGCCGCGTCCATGACCGCGTTGAAGGCCAGCAGCGCCGCCAGCGCGTTCCAATGCGTATCGTAGCGATAATAGAGCGGGCCGCTCGCCGCGCTTTCATCGACGATGGGGCGCAGATCGACGAAGGTGATGCCGTCGCGCTTCATCCGCGCGGCGACGAGGTCATATTCGTTCGGCTGGTGGCGCTGCGCGCGGATATATTCCGGCAGCTTGTCGAAGCGGGCGGTGGCGGCGTTGGGCGGCAGCGTCAGCACGAAGGTGCCGCCGCTGGCTGCCATTTTCTGCTGCAGTTCCTCGGCCAGGATGGCGAGCCTCTCCACTCCCTGCAGCCGCACCAGCTGGCCGATGGACTGTTCCAGCGCGTTCTCGTCGCGCAGGAACAGGCTGCCATCCGTGCCGTCGACCACCCGAATGCCGGGCGGGGAGCCGATGAAGCGCAGATAGCGGCGATGGGCGGTGAGCACCGGGCCGCGAAAGCCGAAAGCGTTGTTGATATAGGGGTCGAGCCGCGCCGAGGCGTGTTCCCACCAGCGCGCCTCCGGCGCCAGCACGGTGCGCATCGGGCCGGGCATGGCGGGGAACAGCAGGCCGATGGTCGGCAGCGACAGCAGCGCCACGAAGATCAGCGCCCACCAGCGGCGGAAGGCCATGAGCAAGGGCATGGTCGCGCTCCCCTCAGAACCGGAAATACAGGAAGGGCGAATAGGTCGCCGCCCCCACCGACAGGATGCACAGGACGAACAGCGCCGCCACCACGACGCTGTCGGCCAGTCCGTACAGGGCGCGGCGCAGATGCGGCGGCAGCCGCTTCGCGCCGGGCGGCGGCAGGCCGAACATGGCGAGCGGCCAGGCCAGCACCAGGATGACGATCGTCACCGGCTCCAGATCGGCCAGCAGATTGATCGACAGCGGGCCCACCCCGTTCAGCCCGGCGAGGCCGGCGAACAGCTCCATCGCCTGCGGCAGGCTCTCCGCCCGGAACCAGACCCAGCCGGTGAGCACGACGAGGAGCACATAGGCATGCCCGACCACGCGCGGCGCGGCGCGCAGGGCGGCGCCGAGGCGGGTGCGCTCCAGCACCAGGAAAGTGCCGTGATGCACGCCCCATATGACGAACGTCCAGCTCGCCCCGTGCCACAGGCCGCAGAGCAGGAACACGGTCCACAGATTCAGCGCCGTGTGCACATGGCCGTGCCGGTTGCCGCCGAGCGGGATATAGACATAGTCCCGGAACCAGCTCGACAGGCTCATATGCCAGCGGCGCCAGAAATCGGTGATCGACAGCGCGCCATAGGGTAGATTGAAATTGCGCGGGAATTTCAGCCCCATGGCCAGCGCGAGGCCGATCGCCATGTTGGAATAGCCGCCGAAGTCGAAATAGATCTGCAGCGCATAGGCGCAGACGCCGATCCACGCCTCGCCGAGATTGGGGGCGGTGGTGTTGTCGAACACCACGCTGACCAGCGGCGCCACCTCGTCGGCGATCAGCACTTTCCACGACAGGCCGATGACGAAGATGCGCAGCCCCGCCGACACCCGTCCGAGCGTGGTGCGCCGCGCCCTGATGCGGTGGGCGATGGTGGAGTAGCGCACGATCGGGCCAGCCACCAGCTGCGGGAACATGGTGATGTAGACCGCGATCTCCTCGAAGCGGCCATTGGCCCGCGCCTTCCCGCGATAGATGTCGACGAGATAGGAGATGGCGTGGAAGGTGAAGAAGGAGATGCCGAGCGGCAGCGGCGGATGCACCACCGGCAGCTGGGCGGCGTCGGGCAGCAGGTGGTTGAGGTTCTCGGCGAGGAAGCCGGCATATTTGAAGGCGATGAGGCCGGCGAGATTGAGCGCCACCGCCAGCCCCAGCATGCGCAGCCGCCACGGGCCCGTACGGGTGTCGATCAGCAGGGCGAGGCTGTAATTGGCGACGATGGACACCGCCAGCACCACCACATTGGCGAGCCCGCCCCAGGCGTAGAACACCAGCGAGAAGGCCAGCAGCACGAGATTGCGGGCGCGCAGCCCCGGCGTCGCGAAATAGCAGATCAGGAACGCCGGCAGGAAATAGAACAGAAAGGTGACGGACGAAAAAACCATGGGCTTCCGGCGGCGCCTGCGGACGAGAGGTGGCCCTTCATACACGAAGATCCTTCGCCGGAAACATTTGGGTACGGAGGGCGGCGCGGCGGCGGCGATCGGGCGCAAGCGGCAGGGTCGCGCGCCGTGCGGGGCGGGGCTGCACGCGCCCGCCGTTGACAGCCGCCGGGCGCGCGCGCCACATCAGCGGCAGAGAGCGCAGGAGATGTTATGCGTCCGGTTATCGGTGTGATCAGCGATGTGAAGGCCAGGGACGGGCATGTCGTCCATGGCGTCACCGAGAAGTATATTTACGCGGTGGCGCGCGGCGCCCAGGCGATGCCGGTGCTCATTCCCGGCACCATCTCGGCGGTGGATTCCGCCATGGCGCCGGAGCGGATCGTCGTCGACGAGATCCTCGCCGCCGTCGACGCGCTGTTCCTGCCCGGCAGCCCGTCCAATGTCGGCCCGCATCATTATGGCGACCTGCCGCACGACCCGCCGCTGCCGGCCGACCCGCACCGCGACGACATCTCGCTGCCGCTGATCCGCGCGGCGCTGGAACGCGGCGTGCCGCTGTTCGGCGTATGCCGCGGCTTCCAGGAAATGAACGTCGCGCTTGGCGGCACGCTGTTCCAGAAGCTCTATGAGCAGCCCGGCCGCTTCGACCATCGCGAGGATTCCGGCCTCGACATCGAGGGCCAGTACGCGACGGTGCACGACGTGGCGCTGGCGGCCGACGGGCTGCTGGCCAGCCTCGCCGGGGACACGACGTGGCGGGTGAACTCGCTGCACGGCCAGGGCGTGGCGATGCTGGCGCCGGGCGTGGCGGTGGAAGCGACGGCCGAGGACGGCACCATCGAGGCCTTCCGCGTGCCGGATTCGCCGGGCTTCAACATGGCGATCCAGTGGCACCCGGAATGGCGCTTCTGGGAGGACAAGCTCTCCAGCGGCATCTTCACCGCCTTCGGCGCCGCCGCACGCCTCGCCGCCGAGCGCCGGCGCGGCGGCGGCCGGATGAAGGCGGCGGGCTGAGCAGCGCCCGGGCGCTTGCTCTACCCCAGCTGCGCCAGCAGATGGCCGATTCCGTCGCGAATATCGGCCTCGATGGCGCGGCGCAGCGCCGCCTCGTCGCGGGCGCGCAGCGCGGCCAGCGCCTCGGCGTGGCGGTCCACGGGGTAATGGGTTTCGAGGTCCGCCAGCGCCATGCGCATGAACGGGCCGATCTGCAGCCACACCGATTCGATCAGCGGCAGCAGCACATTATCCGCCCGCCCGCCATAGAGCGCGCCGTGGAAGGCAAGATTGGTCTCGATCATCGCCTCGGTATCGGCGGCGGCCACCGCCGCGTCGGAATCGGCGTTGAGCGCGTCGAGCCGGGCGATGAAGGCGCTGTCCGCGACCGCGAGCGCGCGGGCCGCCGCCTCGGTCTCCAGCAGCGTGCGCGCCATCATCAGCTCCTCGAAGCGGCGCGCCGTCATTTCCGGCACGCGCACGCGGCGATTGTCGAGCAGCACCAGCGCGCGCTCGGCCACCAGCCGCCGCAGCGCCTCGCGCACCGGCATGGAGGAGACGCCGAGTTCGTCCGCCAGCCCGCGGATCGTCACCGCCTTGCCGGGCGGGAAGCGGCCGGCCATGACCGAGCGGCGCAGGCGGCGAAACACCCATTGCTGCAGCGTATCGCCGTCGAGACGGGGTTCCAGGGCGAGATCGAGCGGGGGAGATTCCATCGGTCCGTGGCACTTCGGGGAAGGTGGCGACGTGAGAATGTCAGCTTGCTGCGTTATATAGCCGGAATACGTTCGTGATCCTGCCGAAGATCGGGAGATTCCTGCCCATGGCCGCGCAATCCAACAATCCTGCCCCCGTTTCCCCGCGCGCGGGCTACGAGATCGACCCGAAGCTGCTGGAACTGCTGGTCTGCCCGGTCACCAAGGGGCCGCTGGACTATGACCGCGCGGCGCAGGAACTGGTGTCGCGCGCCGCGCGTCTCGCCTACCCGATTCGCGACGGCATCCCGATCCTGCTGGCCGACGAGGCGCGGCAGCTGACCGAGGAAGAGGCGGCGCGCTGATACCTGGATCACTTCACTGTTTCACGGCAACAGTGAAGTGATCTCATTCTTTGTTTTGTCGCGTTTTCTTCACGCGAACCGGTAGTCCCTTCGCTCGAAAACGCTCTACAGCGCTTCCCCGCGCAGCAGGCGCGGGGCGCGCCCGCCAATGCCGGCGGCGTCGCGGATGAAGAAGCCCTTCAGCGCCGGCAGGCGCTCCACCAGCCCGAGGCCGACATCGCGCGCGAGGCGCACCGCGTCCGAGCGCAGGCCGAACAGACGGTTCAGCCCGTCGGTCGCCACGCCCATGGCCAGCGTGTCGAAGCGCCGCCAGCGCTGGTAGCGCTCCAGAACGTCCGGCCCGCCGATGTCGAGGCCGAGCCGGGCGGCGTCGGTGGCGGCCTCCGCCAGCGCCGCCACATCGCGCAACCCCATATTGATGCCCTGCCCGGCAATGGGGTGGATGGTGTGGGCGGCATCGCCCACCAGAGCGAGGCGCTCGCCGATGAAGGAACGCGCCATCTGGAAGCCGAGCGGGAACGCCTTCGGCTCGTCGAGGATTTCGATCCCTCCCAGTTCCAGCCCGAAGCGCTGTTCCAGCTCGTCCAGCAGCAGCACGCGCGGCAGCTTCAGCAGGCGCGCGGCGGTGTCGGTCGCCTCGGTCCAGACGATGGAGCAGCGATTGCCGGTGAGGGGCAGCATGGCGAAGGGGCCGGCGGGCAGGAAATGCTCGATCGCCTTGCCCGCGTGCGGGCGCTCATGGCCGACCGTCATCACGATGGCGGACTGGTGATAGGACCAGCCGGTGACGCCGATGCCGGCCAGCGCCCGCAGCTTGGAGCGGCCGCCATCGCAGGCGGCGAGCACGGAACTGGTGGCCTCCGCGCCATCGCCGAGCCGCAGCGCAATGCGGGCCGGGCCGGGGGTGAAGCCGGCGATGCGGGTGGGCAGCAGCGCGACGCCGCGTTCGCGGGCGAGGTCCGTCATCGCGTCCTGCAGCACTGCATTGGGCAGCATATGGGCGAAAGGCTCGCCCGGCTCCACCTCGCCGTCGAAGGAGAGGAACACCGGCCGGGCGGCGTCGCCGAGCTTGGAATCGGTGATCTCCATGGCGAGAATCGGCTGGGCCTCCGCTTCCACCCGCTCCCACACGCCGAGCGCTTCGAACAGGCGGCGGGCGCCGGCGGCGATGGCGGAGGCGCGCAGATCCGTGCTGGCGGGCTGCGGCGCGGCGAAGGCCGGGTCGGCCACGGCGAGGCGGGCACTGTCTCCCAGCCCCTGCCGCAGCGCGAGCGCGAGGGTAAGCCCGGCGAGCCCGCCGCCGGCCATCACGGCATCATATCGCTGGTCCTGTTGCATGGCGCGCCGCCTCCGCTCTCGACCATCCGCGCATTGTGCGCCCTCCCTCCTATGCCTTAGCTAGGCACCCCGGACAATGCGCCGGGGTGCCGCCCCCGTCTTGACCCATTCCGTCTTGACCCATTCCGCCTTGCCTGCCGTTCCGTCGCGATGAGGAGAAGCCCGCCCATGACCCAAAGCGCCGCCGAACTCGTCGCCCTGCTCGATCTGGAGCGGCTGGAGGACAATCTCTTCCGTGGTCTCAACCCGCCGGAATCCTGGCCGTTCCGCACCCGCGTCTTCGGCGGGCAGGTGCTGGCGCAGGCGCTGGTGGCGGCGCAGCGCACGGTGGAAGGGCTTGCCGCCCATTCCATGCACGCCTATTTCCTGCTCGCCGGCGATCCGAAGGTGCCGATCATTTACGATGTCGAGCGGGTGCGCGACGGGCGCAGCTTCGCCACGCGCCGGGCGGTGGCGATCCAGCACGGGCGGCCGATTTTCATCATGTCGGTCTCGTTCCATCGCCAGGAGCCGGGGCTGGAACACCAGCTCGACCTCGACATGGCGGTGCCGCCGCCGGAGGAGGTGCCGGGCATCGGCGAACTGCCGGCCGAGGTGGTCGCCGCCCTGCCGGCGCCGGTGCTGGCCTATTGGCGCCGCCCGCGCCCGATCGAACTGAAGCCGGTGGGGCTCGGGGAAAAGCGCGTCGAGCCGCGCCGGGCGGTGTGGTTCCGCACCACGGGCCCGCTGCCCGACGCGGAAGGGCTGCACCAGGCCGTGCTCGCCTATGCTTCCGACATGACGCTCCTGGAAGCGACGACGACGCTGCACGGCACCAGCGTGCTCGGCGAGAACCTGCAGGTCGCCAGCCTCGATCACGCGCTGTGGCTGCACCGTCCCTTCCGCGCCGATGACTGGCTGCTCTATGCCCAGGACAGCCCGAGCGCCGCCGGCGCGCGCGGCCTGGCGCGCGGGCTGATCTATGACCGCGCCGGGCGGCTGGTCGCCTCGGTGGCGCAGGAAGGGCTGATCCGGCCGGTGCGGGCGCCTGCCGCACAGGCATCTGCCTAAAATTTAGACGACTGATGGCGAATGTGGGGCGGTGACTCGGGAAGGGTCAGCGGCCCGATCAAGAATTGAGCAATCCGGCGGCGTCGCGTGCGTGCAGGGCGGTGGCCGCCGACGGTGCATCGGCCCGCGCTTCCCTGCGGCATTTCCACCGGAAGCGTTGATCCGCAACGGTTGGCACGCGAATTGATTCTCTCTCCCCGGCTGGATCGGCAGGTTGCGTAAAACAACCTCGACGAGTCCGACATGAAACGCCCAGAACCCCGCCAGCGGTTCGGGGCCAAGCGGGGACAGAACCCATGAAGATCGTCATGGCTATCATCAAGCCCTTCAAGCTTGAGGAAGTCCGGGATGCGCTCACTGGCATTGGTGTGCACGGACTGACCGTTACGGAGGTCAAGGGATATGGCCGTCAAAAGGGCCACACCGAGATCTATCGCGGCGCGGAATACGCAGTGAGCTTCCTGCCCAAGCTCAAGATCGAGGTCGCCGTGGCTTCCGATCATGTTTCCAAGGTCATCGACGCGATTACCACCTCGGCCAAGACCGGCCAGATCGGCGACGGCAAGATCTTCGTCTACGCGATCGATCAGGCCGTGCGCATCCGCACCGGCGAAACCGACGCCGACGCCCTCTGAGCCTGCGTCACCGATCCCGATATTTTCCGATTGCGACGGAGCATTGAACCCATGACGACCAAGAATTGGATACGCGCGGGCCTGCCTGCGCTGGCGACGACGGCGCTGTTTGCGGCCGCCGCTTTCGCCCAGGACAACCCGGCCGCCGGCGCGGAAGCCACCGCCGAGGTCGCCGCCGCGGTCACCGTGGACAAGGGCGACATCACCTGGATGATGGTCTCCTCCATCCTCGTTCTGTTCATGACCGTGCCGGGCCTCGCCCTTTTCTATGGCGGCCTCGTGCGCGCCAAGAACATGCTCTCGGTCCTCATGCAGGTCACCGTCATCGCCGCCGTGATGATGCTGCTCTGGGTGTTCTACGGCTACTCGCTCGCCTTCACCTCCGGCAACGCCTTCATCGGCGGCTTCGAGAAGGCCTTCCTCGCCGGCGTGACCACGGAAAGCCTGGCCGACACCTTCTCCAAGGGCGTGAAGATTCCGGAATACATCTTCATCGTGTTCCAGATGACCTTCTCGGCCATCACCCCCGCGCTGATCATCGGCGCCTTCGCCGAGCGCATGAAGTTCTCGGCCATCGTGCTGTTCAGCATCCTGTGGGTGACGTTCGTCTACTACCCGATCGCCCACATGGTGTGGTTCTCGGAAGGCTACCTGTTCGCCATGGGCGCGCTCGACTTCGCCGGCGGCACCGTGGTGCACATCAATGCCGGTATTGCCGGCCTCGTCGGCTGCATCATCATCGGCAAGCGCACCGGCTACGGCAAGGAACTGATGCCTCCCCACTCGCTGCCCTTCGCCATGGTCGGCGCCAGCGTCCTGTGGGTGGGCTGGTTCGGCTTCAACGCCGGCTCCAACCTTGAAGCCAATGCCGGCACCACGCTCGCCGTCATGAACACCTTCGTCGCCACCGCCGGCGCGATCGTCGGCTGGACGCTCATCGAGTGGCTGGCCAAGGGCAAGCCCTCCATGCTCGGTGCCATCTCCGGCATGGTTGCGGGCCTCGTCGCCATCACCCCGGCCGCCGGCCTCTCCGGCCCGCTCGGCGCGATCGTGCTCGGCTTCATCGCCGCCATCATCTGCTTCTTCTTCTGCACCACGGTGAAGAACGCGCTCGGCTATGATGACAGCCTTGACGTGTTCGGCGTCCATGGCGTGGGCGGCATCGTCGGCGCCATCGGCACCGGCATCGTCGTCGCCCCGGCGCTCGGCGGCCCCGGCATCGCCGATTACGCGATGGGCCACCAGGTGTGGGTGCAGTTCCAGGCGGTGGCGGTGACCCTCGTGTGGGGCGGCATCGTCTCGGCGATCCTCTACTACGTGGTCAACGTCCTCATCGGGCTGCGTCCGTCGGTGGAGAAGGAGCGCGAGGGCCTCGACATCGTCGAGCATGGCGAGCGCGCCTATCACAGCTGATCGGAGCTACCGGCTCCGCCGGGCGGCGCGTTCCGCGCGCCGTTTCCCGGTCTCTTTGCTGCGCAAGGCCCCGGCACTGCCGGGGCCTTTTCTTTGCCGGCGGCCCGGCGCTTTGCGCGCGCATGGTTAAGAACGCCTTTACCGCAGCCGGGCTATTGTGCCGGCAGAGGCCGCATTCCGTGGCCGAGGCGAGACCGAACCCGTGCCTGATGCCCTTTCCCCCGCTGCCGCCGCGACACCGGCCACTGTCCCCGATCCGGGGCCGGCGGCGCGCTCGCCTTTCGTGCGGCTGACCGAGCTGCTCGCCGATCTCGCCCCGGGAAAGCCGGCGCTGAGCCTGGCGGTCGGGGAGCCGCGCCACGCCATGCCCGGTTTCGTCGGCGAGGTGCTGGCTGGTCATCTCGACGGCTTCGGCCGCTATCCCGCCGGCAAGGGGCTGCCCGAGTTCCGCCGCGCCGCCGGCGACTGGTTCGCCCGCCGCTACGCGCTGGCCCGCGCGCCCGATCCGGAGCGCGAAGTCTTGGTGCTCAACGGCTCGCGCGAGGGGCTGTTCTTCGCCGCGCTGATGGCGCGCCGGCTGCTCTCGCCGCAAAAGCGCGCCCGCATCGGCGCGGCCGAGCCCGCCGTGCTGCTGCCCAACCCGTTCTACGCCGCCTATGGCGCCGGAGCGGAAGCCGCCGGCTGCGCCAGCGTCGACCTGCCTTTGCCGGCGGCTGGCGGCTGGCTGCCGGACCTCGACGCTCTGACCCCGGAACTGCTCGACCGTTCGGTCGCGCTCTATTTCGCCTCCCCGGCCAATCCGCAGGGCACCATCGCGCCGCGCGCCTATCTTGAGCGGCTGGTGGCGCTGTGCCGGGCGCATGAGGTAATGATCTTCGCCGACGAGTGCTATTCCGAGATCTGGCTGGGCGAGGCACCGCCGACCGGCATTCTGGAGGTGGCGGGGCCGGATTTCGCCGGCGTCGTCGCCTTCAATTCGCTGTCGAAGCGCTCCAGCCTGCCGGGGCTGCGCTGCGGCTTCTGCGCCGGCGAGGCACGCTTCATCGAGGCCTTCGCCGATTTCCGCAATGTCGCCGCGCCGCAGGTGCCCGAGCCGCTGCAATGGGTCGGCATCGCGGCGCTGTCCGACGAGGCGCATGTGGCGGCGAGCCGCGACCTCTACAGGGCGAAGTTCGACATCGCCGACGAGGTGCTGACCGGGCATTTCGACTATCAGCGGCCGGATGGCGGCTTTTTCCTGTGGCTGAACGTCGCCGGGCTGCGCACCGGGCGGCACAGCGCCGGCGAGGAAGCGGCGCGGCGTCTGTGGCAGCGTGAGGGGCTGCGCACCGTGCCGGGCGGCTATCTTTGCCGCGGCGACGCGCAGGGGCGCAATCCCGGCGCCGACTATCTGCGTATCGCGCTGGTGCAGGACCTTGAGACGACGCGGGAGGCGCTGCCGCGCCTTCTGGCCGGTCTGTCCTGAGCGGGGCGAGGCGTTTGGCGAGGCGGGGCAAGGAGACGGGGCGGGACATGGGGACGCAGACGACGATGCGGACGCCTCGGCTGGAGGCCGCTCCGTCCCGTGCCGCCCGGCCGCGACCCCGGCCGGAGGGAACTGGCAAGGGCGGCGCTGGCCCACGGCCGCACCGGGCCGGGCAGAGCGCGCCGGGCGGCTTCCTGCCCGAGGAGGTGCGCGGCGCCCTTTCCCGCCGCACGGCAGAGCTGGTCGGCCTTGCCTGGCTGAGCCTGTGCGCGCTGATGCTGCTGGCGCTGGCGACCTGGTCGGCCGACGATCCCAGTCTCAGCCGTTCCAGCGCCGCCGCGCCGTCCAATCTGCTGAGCCTTCCCGGCGCGATCTTCGCCGATGTGATGATGCAGCTTTTCGGCGTCGCCGCCCTGGCGGTGGTGCTGCCCATGGGCATATGGGGCTGGCTGCTGCTGACCCATCGCCATCCCGGCCGGCTGCGGGCGCGGCTGATCGCCTTGGTGGCGGGCATCGTCTTCGCCTCCGGCTTCGCCGCCTGCCTGCCGCGTTTCGGCGGCTGGCCGCTGCCGAGCGGGCTCGGCGGCGTGCTGGGCGAATTCGTGCTTGCCGTGCCGGCGGCGTTGCGCGCAAGCTGGCTGACCAGCGCCGACTACGCCGTGGTCGGCATTGTCTGCCTCATCGGCGCCGCGCTCACCCTGCCGCTGGCGGTCGGGTTCGGGCTGCGAGCCGAGCCGGAGGAAGCGCTGGACGACCCGCGCCGCGCGCCCGCCAGCTTCGAGGATGACGAACCGGGCTGGCTCGCCTTCCTGCTCGGCATGATGACCCATGGCGTGCTGTCGCTGAAGGCGCGCTTCGCGCCCGGCGCCGCCCGCCGCCCGCGCCCCGCGCGCGGCCTCGCCGAACGACTGCGCGAAAGCGTCGGCTTCGGCGGCGCGGAGGAGGACGATCTCGCAGCCCTGCGCGCCGGCCGGCACGAGCCGAGCTTCGGCCGGCGCGAGACGTTCGACGAGGAGGAGGACGTCGCCGGCTTCGAGAGCGCCGATGACGACCTGCCCGACGCGCTGGACGAGGCCTTTGCCGCGCCCCCGCCGCCGCCGGTGCCGCGCGTCGCCAAGCGCCCGCCGCCGCTGCGCTCGATCCGGGGCGGGCGTGCCGCGCTGGAGGAGCAGCGCCGGCGCTACGCCATGCCGGGGCTCGACCTGCTGTCGCCGCCGCCGCCGCGCGGCGGCCCTGCCCTGTCACGCGAGGCGCTGGATCAGAACGCGCGCGATCTCGAAGGCGTGCTCGACGATTTCGGCGTGCGCGGCGCCATCGTCAATGCCCGTCCCGGCCCGGTGGTGACGCTGTACGAGCTGGAGCCGGCGCCGGGGATCAAATCGAGCCGCGTCATCGGCCTTGCTGACGACATTGCCCGCTCGATGAGCGCGATCTCCGCGCGTGTGGCGGTCATTCCCGGCAAGAACGCCATCGGCATCGAACTGCCCAACCCCAAGCGCGACAAGGTGCTGCTGCGCGAGATCCTCGTCGCCCGCGATTTCGGCGAGGCCGCGCACAAGCTCGCCATCGCGCTCGGCAAGACCATTGGCGGCGAGCCGGTCATCGTCGATCTCGCCCGCATGCCGCATCTCCTGGTGGCCGGCACCACCGGTTCGGGCAAGTCGGTGGCGATCAACACGATGATCCTCAGCCTGCTCTTCCGCATGCGGCCGGAGCAGTGCCGGCTGATCATGATCGACCCGAAGATGCTGGAGCTGTCGATCTATGACGGCATTCCCCATCTGCTGACCCCCGTGGTCACCGACCCGAAAAAGGCGGTGGTGGCGCTGAAATGGGCGGTGCGCGAGATGGAGGAGCGCTACCGCAAGATGTCGAAGGTCGGCGTGCGCAGCATTGACGGTTTCAATGCCCGCATCGCCGAGGCGCAGGCAAAGGGCGAGCAGATCGTGCGCACGGTGCAGACCGGCTTCGACAAGGAGACGGGCGAAGCCATCTATGAGCGCGAGGAGATGGACCTCTCGCCCATCCCCTATATCGTCGTCGTCGTCGACGAGATGGCCGATTTGATGATGGTGGCCGGCAAGGAGATCGAAGGCGCCATCCAGCGCCTCGCCCAGATGGCGCGCGCCGCCGGCATCCATCTCATCATGGCGACGCAGCGCCCCTCCGTGGATGTCATCACCGGCACCATCAAGGCCAATTTCCCGACCCGCATTTCCTTCCAGGTCACCTCGAAGATCGACTCACGCACCATTCTCGGCGAGATGGGCGCCGAACAGCTGCTCGGCCAGGGCGACATGCTCTACATGGCCGGCGGCGGGCGCATTTCCCGCGTCCACGGCCCCTTCGTCTCCGACCAGGAGGTGGAGCGCGTGGTCGAGCACCTGAAGGCGCAAGGCTCGCCCGACTATCTCGACGAGGTGACGATCGACCTCGATGGCGAGGGCGAGGACGGCGCCGTGTTCGACAAGAGCGGCATGGGCGCGGAGGAAGGGGGCGATCTCTATTCCCAGGCGGTGGCGGTGGTGATGCGCGACAAGAAGTGCTCCACCTCCTATATCCAGCGCCGGCTGCAGATCGGCTATAACCGCGCCGCCTCGCTGGTCGAGCGCATGGAGCGCGAGGGGCTGGTCGGCCCGGCCAACCATGCCGGCAAGCGCGAAATCCTCACCGAGGGCGGCGGAGAGGGCTATTGAGCCGATGACGGCCGCCGCTCCCGCACCTGTGTTTCCGCCCGTCGCTGACGCAGCGTCCGGGCCACAGGATCGCCACAGCGGCGCGCTACCCGCAGCCCCGACACCGACATGCGCACGAGGCCCGCGCGTCCCGTGCCGCGCCCGACGTGCTCCAGCGAGATGTGCCCCATGCGCTCCATGATCCGTATCTGCGCCGCCGCCCTGCTGCTCCTGCCGGCGGGCCTCGCCCTGGCGCAGGTGCCGCCGCCGCCCTTCGCGCCGGTGCCGCCGAAGAAGCCGGCGTCGATGCGCACCGCCCAGGCGGGTCCGGACGCGGCGGCGGGCGCAGATTCCGGCATCCAGGTCGCGGCGGTGGCCAACCAGCGCGCGGCGACGGAGACGGTCCAGCGCATCAACGACTATTTCAACAGTTTCAAGACGATGATCGGCGACTTCGTGCAGGTCGATCCCGACGGCACGCGTCAGCAGGGCCAGTTCTACATCCTCAAGCCCGGCCGGGTGCTGTTCGAATATGAGGCGCCGAGCCGGATCGAGCTGGTGGCGGACGGACGCTCGGTGGCGGTGCGCGACAAAAGGTTGAAGACGCAGGACATCACCCCGCTCTCGGCGACGCCGCTGCGCTTCCTGCTGTCGGAGAACTTCAACCTCGCCCGCAACGCCAATGTCACCGGCGTCTATCAGGACGACATCTTCGCCACGGTCGTGATCGAGGAAAAGCAGCCCATGGTCGGCACCTACCGGCTGATGATCATGTTCGACGCCAAGACCATGCAGCTCAAGCAGTGGACCGTCACCGACCCGCAGGGCTACGACACCACGGTCGCGGTGTCCAACCTCGACACCTCCCAGCGCCCGGACCCGATGATGTTCGTCATCAACCGGAATTGACGGGAGGCGAGGCAGGGAGGCGGGGATAGCCGCACGCGCCTCCCTCATGCCCGGGCTTGACCCGGGCACCCAGGTGACTGAAGGCCGGGGCATCTATTCGCGATCAACGGCGCGCGGCAAGGCTGGGTCCCCGGGTCAAGCCCGGGGATGAGGGGCGTGGAGGATGAGGAGGCGTGGGATAAGGGCGCGCGGCGGCGATGACGGTGCGGCGCCGTTCACCTTCGGCGGAACATGCTCTAGTGTCGCGCCGATTCCCGCCCCTCGACAGGTCTCCTCGCTTTGACGCTCTCCATCGCCACCTGGAACATCAATTCGGTGCGCCTGCGCATCGGGCTCGTCGCCAAGCTCGCCGAGGAACACCAGCCGGACGTCATCTGCCTGCAGGAGACCAAGACGCCGGATGACCGCTTCCCGCTGAAGGAGGCGGCAAAGTTCGGCTATCCCCACGCCGCCATCCATGGCCAGAAGGGCTATCATGGCGTCGCCATCCTCTCGAAGCGGCCCTTCGAAGATGTGAGCCGGCAAGGCTTCTGCGACATGGGCGATGCGCGGCATATTTCGGTGGTCCTCGGTCGCGAGGCCGGTCTTTCCGCGCCGCTGACCATCCATAATTTCTACATCCCCGCCGGCGGCGACATTCCCGACCCTGATGTGAACGAGAAGTTCCGCCACAAGCTCGCCTTCCTCGACGAGGCCACCGCCTGGGAGCACCTGCACCCGCAGGACCCCGCCGCGCGCTCGGTGCTGGTCGGCGATCTCAACATCGCGCCGCTGGAAGCGGATGTGTGGAGCCACAAGCAGCTCATCGACGTGGTCAGCCACACGCCGATCGAGGTGGAGAAGCTGGAAAGGCTGCAGGCGGCGGGAAACTGGGTGGATGTGATGCGCAACTTCATCCCGCCGCAGGAGAAGCTCTTCACCTGGTGGAGCTACCGCGCCGCCGACTGGGCGGCTTCCAATCGCGGCCGCCGGCTCGACCATGTGTGGGCGACCCCGGCGCTGGCGCCGACCGCCCGCGCGCTCACCGTGCTGCGCGAGGCGCGCGGCTGGGAGCGGCCTTCCGACCATGTGCCGGTGATCGCCACTTTTGACGCCTGACGGCGGCGACGAGCCTGCGCCGCGGGCCTCGCCTTTCCGCAAGCGGCGTTATAGGTTGCGCCTGAACCCGATCCGACCCAGCCGAGGAAGCCTCCTTGTCCCGCGCTCTCTCCCGCCTGTGCCGCACCTTCGCTCTTACGCTCGCGCTCGGTGGCGCGCTGGCGCTGGGCGGCTGCGGCGTGAAAGGCCCGCTGGAGCCGCCGCCCGGTTCGCCGCAGGCGCAGCCCGGCCCGGACGGCAAGGTGCCGAAAGATACCGGCCCGGTGAAGCCGAAACAGCCTTTCATCCTCGACGGCCTGCTCTGACCACCGAAGCGCCATGCACCATTTCGCCTATCGTGACGGCATCCTCCATGCGGAGGATGTGAGCCTTGTCGATATCGCCCGCGCGGTCGGCACGCCGTTCTATGCCTATTCCTCGGCGACGCTGGAACGGCACCACCGCGTGTTCACCGATGCCTTCGCCGATATGCGCACCACGCTGTGCTACGCGGTCAAGGCCAATTCCAACCAGGCGGTGATCCGCACCTTCGCCAAGCTCGGCGCGGGGGCGGACATCGTCTCGGGTGGTGAATTGAAGCGCGCGCTGGCGGCCGGGGTGGAGCCGCACAAGATCGTGTTCTCCGGCGTCGGCAAGACCCGCGAGGAAATGGCGGCGGCGCTCGATGCCGGGATCATGTGCTTCAATGTCGAGAGCGAGCCGGAACTGCTGACATTGTCCGAGGTGGCGGTGAGCCACGGGGTGGCGGCGCCGATCTCGATCCGCGTCAACCCGGATGTGGATGCCAAGACCCACCACAAGATCTCCACCGGCAAGTCCGACAACAAGTTCGGCATTCCGGTGTCGCGGGCGCGCGAGGTCTATCGCCATGCGGCCGCCCTGCCGGGGCTGCGCATCACCGGCGTCGACATGCATATCGGCAGCCAGATCACCGATCTCGGCCCGTTCGACAACGCCACCGCGCTCCTGGTGGAACTCGCCCGCGACCTGATGGCCGAGGGGCATCCGCTCACCCATCTCGATCTCGGCGGCGGGCTCGGCGTGCCCTATGTCGCCGGCGAGGCGGAGCCGCCGCTGCCGTCGGCCTATGCGGCGCTGGTGAAGCGGCACACACATAATCTCGGGCTCGGCCTCGTCTTCGAGGTCGGGCGCATGCTGGTGGCCAATGCCGGCATCCTCGTCGCCCGCGTGCTCTATGTGAAGGAAGGCGAGGGCAAGCACTTCGTCATCGTCGACGCGGCGATGAACGATCTCATCCGCCCGACGCTCTACGACGCCCATCACGAGATCTTGCCCGTGCGCGAGGCAAGGTCCGACGCGGGGCAGATGGTCGCGGATGTCGTGGGCCCCGTGTGCGAATCCGGCGATTTCCTGGCGCTGGGGCGGCACCTGCCGGGGCTGAAGGCGGGCGATCTCATCGCCGTCATGACCGCCGGCGCCTATGGCGCGGTGCAGGCCTCCACCTACAACACCCGCGCGCTGGTGCCGGAAGTGCTGGCGCGGGGCGGGGAATTCGCGATCGTGCGCCCGCGGGTCGAGGTGGACGAACTGATCGCGCTCGACCGGATTCCCGGCTGGCTGGCCTGAAGGCGGCGGGCCTCCCGTCCATCGTGCCGCCGCTCCCGCTCACAAGGTGATGATGGGCTGAGCCTGCCCGTTCCGGCGGCAGGACTGGCGCGCCCGCCTCGCCATGTTAAGGTGACGCTGGGGCTGGTGTGGACCTGAGAGCGTCGGAGGTCGGCCGCGTGACGGCAACACCGGATGGAACGGAAGGCGAGGGCCGCCCGGCGGCGGAGGTGAACCCGCGTGCCGACAGGGCGCGGGCGGACGCCCGGCTGCAGGAATTTCGCGGGACCGAGCTCGGCGCTGCCGAGGCGCGCATGGGCGCGGCGCTGCGGCGGGCGCGCGGCGTGCTGCTGTGGGAGCGGGTCTGGCCGGCCATCGTCGCCTTTGCGGCGGCGCTCGGCGTGTTCCTCATCGCTTCCTGGCTCGGCCTGTGGCTCGCACTGCCGCCGCTCGGCCGCATCATCGGGCTCGGTCTCTTCGCCGCCCTGTTCGCCCTGGCGCTGGTGCCGGCGTTCCGCATTCGCCCGCCCTCTGCCGGCGAGGCGCTGTCGCGGCTCGACCGCGAGAGCCATCTGCCGCACCGACCGGCCACCGCACTGTCCGACCATCTCGCCTCCAAGCCCGACGACCCCGTCGGTGCCGCGCTGTGGCGGGCGCATCTGGCGCGGATGGCGGCGCAGATCGGCAGCCTGCGCGTCGGCATGCCCGCGCCGGGCGTCGCCGCCCGTGATGGGCGGGCGCTGCGGGCGCTGGTGCTGCTGGGCGTGATCGCCACCTTCTTCATGGTGCCGGGCGAGCATCTGCGCCGCATCGCCTCCGCCTTCGACTGGGCCGAGCTGGTGCCGCCCAAACCCTATCGCGTCGATGCCTGGGTGACGCCGCCCGGCTATACCGGCCGCGCGCCGATCCTGCTGCCGGGCTTGCGCTCGCAGGAGGTGGCGCAGGGTACGGCGGCCGCACTGCCGGATGCCGGCGCCACCTTTGAAGCGAGCGCGATGACCGTGCCGGCCGGCAGCGAGCTGGTGGTACGCATCATCGGCCTCGCCGATGCAAAGCTGGTGACGCAGGGCGGCCTCGCCGCCGCCGCGCCGAAGGAGGGCGAGGCGCCGGTGCCGACGACGGGCGCGGCACCTTCGGCCTCCGCTCCTCCTTCCTCTGCCACCCCGACGGCGGCGGCTTCCGGCGACGAGCGGCGCTTCGTCATCGCCGCCGATGGCAGCGCCCGCATCGAGGCGCCGGACGGGCGCTTCGTCTCCTGGCATTTCCGCGCCCAGCCGGATGCGCCGCCGACCATCGAACTGACCAAGGAGCCGCAGGCCTCCGGCAACAACGCGCTGTCGCTGAGCTACAAGGCCGAGGATGATTACGGCATCGCCAGCGCCGAGGCGCGCTTCACCGCCCTGCCGCCGGCCCCGCCGCTGCACGGGCTGAAGAATGCGCCTGCGCCCGCGGCGCCACGCCCGCTGGTGGACGCGCCGAATTTCCCGCTGCCGCTGGTCGGCGGCCGCTCCCGCGCGGCGACCGGGCAGACCACCAAGGACTTCACCGAGAATCCCTGGGCCGGCACGAAGGTGGAAATGGTGCTGGTGGCGCGCGACCAGGCCGGCAATGTCGGCCAGTCCAAGCCGCGCAGCTTCATCCTGCCGCAGCGCGGCTTCTCCAACCCGCTGGCGCGGGCGCTGATCGAGGAACGGCGGCTGCTGGCGCTCGACGCCAATGAGCGCGAGCGGGTGCAGGCGGCGCTCGACGCGCTTGCCATCGCGCCGGAAGTGTTCACGCCGGAACCCTCGCATTATATGGGCCTGCGCACCGCCTATTTCCGTCTCGCCAATGCCCGCAGCGACGAGGATCTGCGTGGCGTGGTCGACTATCTCTGGGAAGTCGCGGTCCGCATCGAGGATGGCGACCTCTCCGATGTCGAGAAGCGGCTGCGCGACGCGCAGCAGGCCTTGCAGAACGCGCTGGAGAACAACGCCTCCGACGAGGAGATCGCGCGGCTGACGCAGGAACTGCGCGATGCCATGAACGAGTTCATGAAGGCGCTCGCCGAGGAGGCGCAGCGCAACCCGAACCGCGCCGACAACCAGCCGATGGACCCCAACACCCGCACGGTCCGTCCGCAGGATCTGCAGAAGATGCTCGACCGCATCGAGGACATGGCGAAGAACGGCGCCCGCGACGCGGCCAAGCAGATGCTTAGCGAGTTGCAGAACATGCTGAACGGCCTGCAAGCCGGGCGGCAGCAGCAGCGCCAGCAGCAGGGGCAGAGCCAGATGTCCCAGTCCATGGATCAGCTCGGCGACATGATCCGCCGCCAGCAGCAGCTGCGCGACCGCACCTTCAAGGAAGGGCGCGACGGCCAGCAGGACCAGGCGTTCAACGAGTTGAAGCAGAACCAGGAGCAGTTGCGCGAGCAGCTGCGCCAGCTGCGCGAGAAGATGCAGCAGGCCATGCGCGACCGGGGCCAGCAGGGCCAGCAAGGGGAAGGCCAGCAGGGTCAGGGCCAGCAAGGTCCGCAGCAGGGCCAGGACGGCGAAGGCCAGCCGGGGCAGGGTCAACAGGGCCAGCAAGGCCAGCAGGGACGCGGCCAGGGTCAAGGGCAGGGCATGCCGGGCGAGAGCGGCCTCGGCCAGGCCGAACAGGCGATGCGCGAGGCCGAACAGGCGCTGGGCGAGGGTGACGGCACCGGCGCGGTGGACGCCCAGAGCGAGGCGCTACAGGCGCTGCGCCGAGGCGCCCAGCAGATGGCCGAGGCGATGCAGCAACAGCAGGGCGGTCCCGGCGGCGAGGGGCCGGGCGGCCCCTCCGGCCAGACCGCCGAGCGCACCGACCCGCTCGGCCGGCCGATGCGCTCGCGCGACTATGGCGACGACAACACGGTGAAGGTGCCGGAAGAGATCGACATGCAGCGCGCCCGCCGCGTGCTGGAGGAACTGCGCCGTCGCTTCGGCGAGCCCGACCGCCCGCGCCTCGAACTCGACTATCTCGAAAGGCTCCTGCGCGACTTCTGAGGTCCGTCCGTCATCCCGGAACGGCCGCAGGCCGTATCCGGGAGCGGCTGCCGATGCTGGTAAGCTGGCTCGGCAGGCGATCCCGGCTCTCCGCTTCGCTGCGGCCGGGATGACGTCGGGAAATGCGTGCCGCCGCCGCCGCTATTTCTCCGCCTCGGGGATGTAGCCGATGAAAGGCAGCTGGCGGAAGGCGTGAGAGACATCCATGCCATAGCCGACGACGAAATAATCCGGGCATTTGAAGCCGACGAAATCGGCCTCGATCTGCACCGCGCGCTTGTGCGGCTTTTCCAGCAGCACGCAAACCATCACCCGGCGCGCGCCGCGCGCCGCCAGCAGGTCCTTGGCGAAGGCCAGCGTGCGGCCGGATTCGAGGATGTCGTCGATCAGCAGCACGTCGCGCCCGCGCACATCGGTCTCGATGTCGCGGAGCACGGTGACATGGCCGGAGGAGATGCGGGCGTCGCGGTAGCTCGACAGGGTGATGAATTCCACCTCCGGCGCCAGCCCGGCATGGTGCATGGAGCGGATGAGATCGGCGGCGAAGACGAAGCTGCCCTTGAGCACCGCGATCACCACCAGCTTCTCCGGCGCCGCCCCGACGATCTCCTCGACCAGCTCGCGGTTGCGCTCGGCAATGGTCGCGGCGTCGAACAGCACCTCGATCCGGGCATCGTGATAGGGATGTCCGGCCTCGGTGGCGGTCGCGGCGGTATTTTCTTCGGTCATCGGCTTCCTCTTGCGCGGCAAGTGACACACCCTGTGCTTTGCCGGCAGGATGAACGGGCCGTCCTCGCGCGTCCAGCCGGGTTTCCCATTACCGGCTCGCGAGGCCTGTCTTTTGCGACGCCGCGCACACGCTATGTTAGAGGTCGCGCCATCAGAATCAGCGGGCGGCATGTCCCGTCGAAGGATTGAGTCTTGGTTCGCTTCGAAAATGTCGGCCTGCGCTACGGCATGGGCCCGGAGGTTCTGCGGGATGTCACCTTCGGCATTCCCCCGCATTCCTTCCAGTTTCTCACCGGGCCGTCCGGCGCCGGCAAGACGACGCTGCTGCGCCTGCTGTTCCTGTCGCTGCGGCCGACGCGGGGGCTGATCACCATTTTCGGGCGCGATGCCGCCAAGCTGGCGGCGGACGAGACGGCGGCGCTGCGCCAGCGCATCGGCATCGTCTTCCAGGATTTCCGCCTGCTCGACCACCTCAGCACCTATGAGAATGTCGCGCTGCCGCTGCGTGTGCAGGGGCGCGAGGAGGCGAGCTATCGCGCGGAAGTGACCGAGCTGCTGCACTGGGTGGGGCTGGGCGAGCGCATGCATGTGCTGCCCCCGGTGCTCTCGGGCGGCGAGAAGCAGCGCGCCGCCATTGCCCGCGCGCTGATCAGCCGCCCGGAAATCCTGCTGGCGGACGAGCCGACGGGCAATGTCGATCCCAGCCTGGCGCGCCGTCTGCTGCGCCTGTTCCTCGAACTGCACAAGAGCGGCACCTCGGTCCTGATCGCGACCCATGACATCGGGTTGATGGACCAGTTCGACGCGCGCCGCCTCGTTATCAATCAGGGGCGCCTGACCGTCTATGACTGACAAACGACCCACGTCATCCGGACGGCTGGCAGCGATGACCGGGCGCCTGCGCGCGCCGGCGGCGGCGCCCGAGGCCGAGCGGGCGACCCGGCCCGGCCCCAGCGCCCCCGCGGCGAAATCGGCGGCGCAGCGTCCCATCGTGCCCAGCACGACGGTGACGACGCGGGCGCTGATTGCGGTCATCGCCATCATGACCTTTCTCGCCGGCATCACCATCGGCGCGGTCTCGGCGGTGAGCAATGTCGCGGCCGAATGGACGGCCGACATTGCCCGCGAAGCGACGATCGAGATCAAGCCGGGCGACGGGCTCGATCTCGACGCCGCGCTGGCCAAGGCGGTGGAACTCGCCAAGGCGACGCCGGGAATCGCCGAGGCGAAGGCGCTCGATCCCGCCGCCACCGCCCGTCTGCTGGAGCCCTGGCTCGGCGCCGGGCTGGACCTTGCCAATCTGCCGGTGCCGCGGCTGGTCACGGTGACGCTGGCTGCCTCGGCGGATGCGCAGACCCTGCCCGCCTTGCGCGAGGCGCTGACGCGGCAGGTGCCTTCCGCCAGTCTCGACGACCACCGGCTCTGGGCCGAGCGGCTCGCCGCCACCACGCGCACCGCGATGACGATCGGCCTTGCCGTGCTGGCGCTGGTCGCCACCGCCACCGTGCTGTGCGTCACCGTGGCCACCCGCGCGGCGGTGGAGGCGGCGCGCTTCGTGGTGGAAGTGCTGCATTTCGTCGGCGCGCGCGACACCTTTATCGTGTCGGAATTCCAGCGCCACTTCCTCACCGTCGGCCTCAAGGGCGCGGCGGTCGGCGGCGGCGCGGCGGTGGCGCTGTTCTTCCTCGGTTCCACCGTGCCGTCCTGGCTGCGTGTCGACCAGCAGGTCGACACCTTTGTCGGCGCGATGACCATCGACGCGCGCGGCTATGGCGGCATTGTCGGTGTGGCGGTGCTGGTGGCGCTGGTGACGACGCTGACCTCGCGGCTGACCGTCTACCGCACGTTGCGCGGCATCAGCTAGGGCGCGCCGTGTCCATGCTCTCCCCTACCGATCCCGCCCGCGCGCCGATGCCCGGCCGCTCCCGCCGCTGGCCTTGGCTGTGGATCATCGCCGCCGTGCCGCTGGCGGCGCTCCTCGCCTTGCTCGTCGGCTTCGCCGTCTTCGTCGCCGGGATCGAGGGTCGCGAGGCGCAGGCGGGGCGCGCGGCGGACGGCATCGTGGTGCTGACCGGCGGATCCGAGCGCATCGCGGAAGCCACCAATCTCCTGCTGGAAGGGCGGGGCAAGCGCCTGCTCATCACCGGCGTGCATCCCGACACCACGCTCAATGAGATCGTGCGCACCGTGCCGGCGACGCGCGAGGCGCTGGAATGCTGCGTCGAACTCGGCCGCTCGGCGCTGAACACGCAGGGCAACGCCATCGAGGCCGGCGAATGGGCCAAGGCGCAGCATTTCCGCTCGCTGCTGGTGGTCACCTCGGCCTGGCACATGCCGCGCGCGCTGGTGGAACTGCGCCGCACCACGCCGGGCATCACGCTGGTGCCCTACCCCGTCGTGCCCCGCCGCGCGGAGGAGAACAGCGGGCCGAGCTTGGCCGGCCTGCGGCTGCTGGCGGTGGAATATGTGAAGTTCCTCGCCGCCTCGCTCGGGGTGCGCGCCTGGCCGGCGGTGACATCGCAAATGCGTGAAACAGGGCGGTTACCGCCGCCTTAACGGGGCTTGTCAAGGGAACCTTCAGCATCTTCGCGGATTCCTCCACAGACAGTGTTGACGCCGCAAACAGATGTTCTAGATTTGTTCCCATGATGACACGCGACACCACCCGCTTTGATTCGCTTGAGGACGCCGGCCCGCTCAGCGCCAGCGGTTTGCTGGCGCGTCGCTTCCGCCTCTGGCGCGGCACCGATGGCCGCCGTCAGGTCTATTCCGTCTATGCCGCGGAGGAGGCGCCGGACTACCCCGCCGCCGTCGCCATCGCGGTACGGATGGAAGGCACGCGCCGCATTCCGGTATGGGCCGGCCCGGCCGGGGCCAAGGCCCGCAGCGCCGCCATGGCCACCGGCGCGCAGGAAATCCATCTGCGCGTGCTGCCCGACGCCGAAAGCGGCACGCTGGCGCCGATGTGACCGGCGCGTCCGGACCTAGATCATCTCGCCGTTTCACGGAAACAGTGAAATGATCTAATTCTTTGTTTTGTCGCGTTTTCTTCACGCGAACCGGTATCCACTTCGCTCGAAAACGCTCTAGAGCCGGGCGACCAGCCAGTTGATCTCCTCGTCGCGAATGCCGAGTTCGGCCAGGTGCCGGGCGGTGGCGGTGACATAATCCGCATTCGGCCCGCCCACGCCGTGCCCCTGGCGGATGAGATGCAGCCGCTCCTCCGCCGTGATCTGCCCGGCATATTGCGCGTGGCCGCGATCGACCAGGAACACCACCGCTGGCACGGCGCGGGTGCTTCCATCCTTCAGCCACACCCGCCGCACGGCTTCACGATAGATGTTCGTCACCTGCTCGCGCTCGCGCAGATAGGCGAGCGTCGCCTCCGCCTGTTCCGGCGCGACGCGGAAGGCGATGCCGACGCAGGCGCCGCCACGGTCCAGCCCGAGCACCAGGCCGGGCCTTTCCGGCGTTCCCCGCCAATGCACCGATTTCACGCAGAAAGACCGATGCGCGCCGATGAGCTTGCCGGGCACACGTTCTTCATAGGCGAAGCCCGGATTCCACATCAGCGAGCCATAGCCGAAGACCCAGAGCGGTTCGCCGGGTGCGAAGGCATGGAGGACATGGCCGGCGGCGGGCATGGCGGGCACCTGCGAGGCTCTGACGATGGACGGCGAGCGGGGGGAATCGGCGCCGCCGCCGCTCGCCGCTTCTGCTTGCCCGGCTCCGCGTTCTGGTGCAAGCGCCGCGCATGACCTAAACCCACACCTGGCCGGTGCGGGGAACCCCTGGCGCCCCTCGCGCCTTAAGCCTGCCGTATCGGCGTCCGAGCCTGCGCCCGCCCGCCACTGGAGTCCGCCCATGACCTCATCCGATGTCCGCCCCGCTCCGGCCGCCCCCCGCCGCCGGTGGCTGATCGCGCTGCCCTTCGCCGCGCTGGTGCTGCTGGGCATTGGCTGGTCCTTCGTCTGGCAATGGAGCGCCGGGAGGGCGGAAGCGGAAATCGACGCGTGGATCGCCCGCGAGGCGGCGGAAGGGCGGAACTGGGCCTGCGCCAGCCGCGAATTCGGCGGCTTTCCCTTTCGCTTCGAGCTGATCTGCAACGCGCCCACCGTCACCTTCACCGGCCCCGAGCCGTGGACCGCGCGCATGACCCGCGCCCATGCGGTGGCGCAGGTGTGGAACCCCCAGCACATCATCGCCGAATTCGAGGGGCCGTCGGTGCTGACGCAGTCGACCAGCGGGCGCGAGATCACCGCCAGCTGGTCGCTTTTGCAGGTGAGCGGGGTCGGTCGCGACGGCCGCGCCGAGCGGGTCTCGGTCTCGGCCAATGATTATTCGCTCGCCGAGGCCGGCACGACGGTGTTCTCCGCCCGCCATGCCGAGCTGCATGTGCGCCACCACCCCGGCGAGGCGGCCGGGACGCTCGACATCGCGCTCGGCTTCACCGGCGCCAGCGGCATGGCGCTGAGCGCCACGCCCCGCACCGCCGGCGTCGCCGCCGCCCAGGCGGCGGCTCAGGCGTCAAAGTCGGTCGATGGCGAGATGCAGGTAAGCGTGACGCAGGTGCCGCCTTTCCGCTCCATGCCCGCCGCCGAGCGCCTGGCGCTGTGGCAGCAGGCCGGCGGCCGCGTGCAACTGCAGCTCGCCCGCATCACCGGCGGTGGCGGGGCGCTCAGCGCGTCCGGTGAACTGGGGCTCGATGCCCAGCGTCGCCCGGATGGGCGGGTCGACCTCGCCGTGGTGAAGGCGCAGCCCTTGTTCGCGGCGATGGCGGCGGCGGGGCTGCTGCCGGATTTCCTCGCCAATCTTGCCCCCGCCATGATGATGGCGGGCATGCCGACCACCGTGGATGGGCAGAAGGCGAGTTCCTTCCCCTTCGTGTTCCGCAACGGGCAGGTGATGCTCGGCGTGCTGCCGCTGGGCAAGATCGGCCCGCTGTACTGAGGCGGGCGTCATCCCGGACGGCCGTAGGCCGATCCGGGATCGCGCGGACGTGCAGCTTCTGCGTTCACACCGCGAAGATGCTCGCCCCCGTATCCGCCGTTCCGACCGAGGCCCGGAAGGCGGCGAACAATTCGCGTCCGACGCCGACATGGGAGGGGGCGAGATTGGCCGGGGCCGGAGCGCGCTCCGCCCATGTTTCCGGCTCGACCAGCACGGTGAGCGTGCCGGCCACCGCGTCGAGGCGGATCAGGTCGCCATTGCGGATCAGGGCGATGGCGCCGCCATCGGCGGCTTCCGGCGTGACATGGATCGCCGCCGGCACCTTGCCGGAGGCGCCGGAAAGGCGCCCGTCGGTGACGAGCGCGACGTTGTGTCCGCGATCCTGCAGCACGCCGAGCGGCGGCATCAGCTTGTGCAGCTCCGGCATGCCATTGGCCTTCGGTCCCTGGAAACGCACCACGGCGATGAAATCGCCGGTGAGTGATCCTGCCTTGAAGGCGGCCTGAAGCTCCTCCTGGCTGTGGAAGACGCGGGCCGGCGCTTCGATGATGTGGCGTTCCGGCGCGATGGCGGAGGTCTTGATTACCGCCCGGCCGAGCTCGCCGGACAGCAGCTTGAGCCCGCCCGTGGGCTGGAACGGCTCCCCGGCCCCGCGCAGCACCGCCGTGTCGCCGCTCGCCTCGGCGCCCTCGCGCCAGCCGAGCGTGCCGTCCTCGCGCAGCACCGGCTCCTGCGTATAGGCAGCGAGCCCGCCGCCCCACACGGTTTCCACATCCGCATGCAGCTTGCCGTCGGCGAGCAGTTCGCGGATGACGAAGCCCATGCCGCCGGCGGCGTGGAAATGGTTCACATCCGCCTTGCCGTTGGGATAGACACGGCACAGCAGCGGCGTCACCTCGGCGAGGTCGGAGAAGTCGTCCCAGGTCAGGGTGATGCCGCCCGCCGCCGCCATGGCGACGATGTGCAGCGTGTGATTGGTCGAGCCGCCGGTGGCGTGCAGGCCGACAATGCCGTTGACGAAGGCCTTCTCGTCCAGCATGCGGCCGACCGGCACATAATCATTGCCGAGCGCGGTCATTGCCATGGCCCGCTCCGCCGCCGCCGTGGTCAGCGCCTCGCGCAGCGGCGTGTTGGGGTTGACGAAGGAGGCGCCGGGCAGATGCAGGCCCATGATCTCCATCATCATCTGGTTGGTATTGGCGGTGCCGTAGAAGGTGCAGGTGCCCGGCCCGTGATAGGACTGGCTCTCCGCCTCCATCAGCGCCTCGCGCCCGACCTTTCCTTCGGCGAAGAGCTGGCGGATCTTCGCCTTCTCGTCATTGGGCAGGCCCGAGGTCATCGGCCCGGCGGGGATGAAGACTGCGGGCAGATGGCCGAAGGCCAGCGCGCCGATGACGAGGCCCGGCACGATCTTGTCGCAGATGCCGAGGAACACGGCGGCGTCGAAGGTCTGGTGCGACAGGGCGACGGCGGTGGAGAGCGCGATCACGTCGCGCGAGAACAGCGACAATTCCATGCCGGCCTCGCCCTGGGTGACGCCGTCGCACATGGCGGGCACGCCGCCGGCCACCTGCGCCGTGCCGCCGGCGCGCCGGGCGGCGGCGCGGATCAGCGCCGGATAGGTCTCATAGGGCTGGTGGGCGGAAAGCATGTCGTTATAGGCGGTGACGATGCCGAGATTGGCGCCGGCGCCTTCGCGCAGCATCGCCTTGTCCGAGGGGCCGCAGGCAGCGAAGCCATGCGCCTGGTTGGCGCAGCCGAGCCTGGCCCGGCTCGGCCCGCGTTCGGCGGCCTCAGCGATCCGTTCGAGATAGCGCGCACGGGCGTCGCGCGAGCGCGTGGCGATGCGCGCGGTGACCTCGCCGATGCGGGCATTCACATGGGACGGAATGGCAGTGGCCATGCGGCTCTCCTCAGGGTCGTCGGCGGCCGGCAGGTCCGGCCGGTCTTCGGTGGCGGCGGCCCGGGCGGGCCGCCGAAGCAGGTACCGGCCTTCTTATGGGCACCAGAAGATGTCGAGCGCGGGCTTCGCCCGCAGCACGGCGCGGATCGGCATCTCGGTCGCCGGACCCTCGCCCAGCGCCTTTTCCAGCACCGGCTTCTTCGCCTCGCCCTCGATATGCAGCGCCAGCGCGTCGGCGGCGAGCAGGACGGGCAAGGTGAGGGTGATGCGCGGCTCGCCGGCATCGGGCGCGCGCATCGGGATGAGGCCGAGCGGCGCGTCGGGGTCTATGGCGTCGTTCAGATGGTCGCCGCCGGGGAAGAAGGAGGCGGTGTGGCCATCGTCACCCATGCCGAGAATGGCGCAGGCAAGCGGCCAGGAGATGTCTTCCAGCGCCTCGTTGACGGCGAACAGGCCGTCTTCCGGGGTGGGGGCGTCATTGGCGAGCGGCACGAATTTCGCGCCCGCCGCCCTGTTCTGGAGCAGATGCTGGCGCACCAGCCGGGCGTTGGAACGCTCCGAGGTCTCGCGTACCCAGCGCTCATCGACCAGGGTGACGGCGATCTTGTCCCAGGGCAGGTCGCGGGTGGAGAGCTCTTCGAAGAAGCGGGTGGGGGTGCGCCCGCCGGAGACGGCGAGGCTGGCCATGCCGCTGCGGGCGACGCGGGCGGCGAGCGCCGCGCTGGCGAAATCGGCGACCGCGCGCGCCACCTCAGTGCTGTCCTTCAACTCGTGCAGTTCCGGCATGCCCGGCAGTCTCCCTCTCGTGCCGGCCCCAGGCCGGCGCCTCTACGGATCGCGGCGCCTGAGGCGCCAGCGGTCAGTATAGGGCAGTTGTGCGACGACCGGAGACCGGCCGCCGCACGTCTGGTTGAGCGCCCACGGGTCCCGGCGGGGCGCGGTGGTCACGGCCGGCGCCGGTCAGGCGCCGTCTTCGAGCCCCAAGGCGCCGGTCAGGCGCTGTCTTGGAGCCAAAGGCGCCGGTCAGGCGCCGTCTTCCAACCACGTGCGGCCGTCGCGTTCGATGAGGGCGATGGCGGCCGAGGGGCCCCAGGTGCCGGCGGTGTAGGGGCGCGGCGGCTCCTTGGCGTTGCGCCAGGCTTCCAGGATCGGATCGACCCATTTCCACGCCGCCTCGACCTCGTCGCGGCGCATGAACAGGGTCTGGTTGCCGCGCACCACATCGAGGATCAGCCGCTCATAGGCGTCCGGGTTGCGCACCTTGAACGCCTTGGCGAAGCTCATGTCGAGCGGCACATGGGTGAGGCGGATGCCGCCGGGGCCGGGATCCTTGATCATCAGCCACAGCTTCACGCCCTCATCCGGCTGCAGGCGGATGACGAGGCGGTTGGACTCGATCGGGCCGACATTGGCATCGAACACCGAGTGCGGCACCGGCTTGAAGCCGACCACGATCTCCGAGACGCGCGAAGCGAGGCGCTTGCCGGTGCGCAGATAGAACGGCACGCCGGCCCAGCGCCAGTTCTCCACCTCCGCCTTGACCGCGACGAAGGTCTCTGTGCTGCTGGTGGAGGAGCCGAGCTCGTCGAGATAGCCGGGCACCGCACCGCCCGCCGAGGCCCCGGCGCGGTACTGGCCACGCACGGTGACGGCGGCCATGTTCTGGTCGTCGATAGGTTTGAGCGCGCGCAGAACCTTCAGCTTCTCGTCGCGCACCGCGTCGGCGTCGAGCGAGGCGGGCGGTTCCATGGCGACGAGGCAGAGCAGCTGCAGGATGTGGTTCTGCACCATGTCGCGCATGGCGCCGGCGGTGTCGTAATAGCCCGCGCGCTCCTCCACACCCAGCGCTTCGGCGACCGTGATCTGTACATGGTCGATATGCGCGTTGTTCCACAGCGGCTCGAACAAGGCGTTGGCGAAGCGCAGCGCCATCAGGTTCTGCACTGTCTCTTTCCCGAGATAGTGGTCGATGCGGTAGACGCGGTCTTCCGGGAAGATGCGGCCGATCTGCTGGTTGAGCGCCACGGCCGATTTCAGATCCTTGCCGATCGGCTTCTCGATGACGACGCGGCCGTTCTCGGCGAGGCCATATTTCCCCAGCCGCTCGCAGATCGGGCCGAAGAGATGCGGGGCGGTGGCGAGATAATAGACCGGGATATGCTCGGGGAAGGCCTCGACGCGCTGGGCCAGCTCCGACCAGCCCCCGTCGGCGTCGGCATCGGCGGCGACATAGGAGAGGCGGGCGAGGAAGCGGTCCACCTCCGGCCCTTCCAGCTCGTTGCCGGGAATGTGGTCGGTCAGCGCCTGCCGGGCGAAGGCGCGGAACTGCTCGTCGCTGAGCGCGCGTCGGGAGACGCCGATAATGGTCGCGTCGTCGGGAAGCTGCCCGTCGAGATCGCGATGAAACAGGGCGGGAATCAGCTTGCGGCGCGCAAGGTCGCCCGTCGCCCCGAAGACGGTGAGGGTGAAGGGCGCCACCGGAATTACGCGGCTGGTCATAGGGACTGTGTCTCCATGGCGTCCCGCTGTGGGACGGGAGGTGGGTCGGTCCGTCTCGTGCCCCTGGGGGCGGGGAGTCGTTTCACGCGACTCCTAGCAAAAACGATTCCGCGCCGCGACCGGCGCGGGTGGCCTGTGGCGGTCGTGGCGCGGGGGCGGGGGAGGAGCCGTTTCAGCGGCGGCTCTGCCTTCCGGCCCGTGCGGAAAATGTGTTGCAACGCAACAATATGGCGAGAAAGTGGGCGAGTTCGGGGCGAAATCGGGCGGAAGGCGGCTGTGCAAGTATTCGCGCGCCCGGTCATCAAGGCGATGGCTCGATGCCGGCCTTTGCGGCGAGCGCCGGGCGACTTAAGGGAAGTGGGCCGGCATGGTGCTCAAGTGCCGATAAAAAAGGCTGCTCGGCCAATGGCTTGAGTAATAACGTATTCGCACGCACATTATAAAGTATGCTGTATGCCAGTTTTGGCATGCCAAATACATAATAATCGTAATACGTAATACCAGCTGACCTTGCGATGCAACATTGAACTTTAGAATTATCGCTTGGCTTCGGCTTATTCTTGGTACAAGTTATTCCACAGAATATCCGGCGGAGAGACACAACAACGCCCCCGGCTATCGAGGTCCCGCCCTGCCAGACGGTGTGAGGCGAGACCCAAACTAAAGAGCCGACCAGCCAATGAGTCGGCCGTTCGCCAAAACCCTTTGGGAAGGAAACGCCAAATGAAACATCTGCATGCTCTCGGCCTCGGTGCCGTGACCGCTCTTGGCATGACGGCCCTGTCCATGCTGCCCGCCGCGGCTGCCTGGGAGCCCACCAAGCCGGTGGAGTTCATCGTTCCCGCCGGCACCGGCGGCGGCGCCGACCAGATGGCCCGCACGCTGCAGGGCATCATCGCCAAGCACGACCTGATGTCGACCCAGCTCGTCGTCATCAACAAGTCCGGCGGCGCCGGCGGCGAGGGCTTCCTGGACGTGAAGAGCAACAAGGGCAATCCGCACAAGATTGTCATCACGCTCTCCAACCTGTTCACCACCCCGCTCGCGACGGGCATTCCCTTCAACTGGAAGGACCTGACCCCGGTCGCGATGCTGGCGCTCGACGAATTCGTGCTGTGGGTGAATGCCCAGGAGCCCTACAAGACCGCCCAGGAATATGAGGCGGCGATCAAGGCGGCGCCGGACAACACCTTCAAGATGGGTGGCACCGGCTCCAAGCAGGAAGACCAGATCATCACCGTCGCCATCGAGAAGGCGCTCGGCAAGAAGATGACCTACATCCCCTATAAGGGCGGTGGCGAGGTCGCGGTGCAGCTGGTCGGCGGCCACATCAATTCGAGCGTGAACAACCCGATCGAGGCCGTCTCCCAGTGGCGCGGCGACAAGGTGCGTCCGCTCTGCGTGTTCGACTCCAAGCCGCTCCCCTACACCGACAAGATCCTCGGCGATCTGTCCTGGTCCTCGGTCCCGACCTGCAAGTCGGCCGGCCTTGACGTCGAATATCTCATGCTGCGCGGCATCTTCATGCCCCCGGGCGTGACCCAGGAGCAGGTGGCCTACTTCGTCGACCTGTTCAAGAAGGTGCGCGAGACCCCCGAGTGGAAGCAGCTGATGAAGGATGGTGCGTTCAACCAGACCTTCATGGCCGGCGACGAGTTCAAGGCGTGGCTCGACCAGTCCGAGAAGACGCACAAGGACCTGATGCAGGCGGCCGGCTTCATCGCCGGCAACTGATACGCCTTCTGATGGCGTAGCCCCGAGCACGGCCGACCCCCCAAGGGCGATCCCTAAGAGCGATCCTCACGGGCCGGCCGCGCGATCCTCGACCGGATCGCGGCATGCGCGGCGGGAAGGCGGAGACGGCTCCTCGTCTCCGCCGGGCCGCATTCCGGCCGGGACATAACAACAATCATTCAGCGGGCTGGCGCCATTGTGCCGTCGACGGGCCTTGTCCCGCCGGCCCGGCTTTTGCGCGGATTTTCGGAGACATCTCGATGGAACAGTCTCACCACGGAGCCGAGTCGGGGCCCAAGCAACGCGCCGTAGAAGTCGGCACGGCGCTGCTGACCCTGGTCTTCGGCCTCATCGTTCTCTACGGCAGCGTCCTCGTCGGCTTCGGGTGGGGCTCGGACGGTCCGCAGGCCGGCTTCTTCCCCTTCTATGTCGGCCTCATCATCTGCGTGTGCAGCGTCATCAATGTGGTGTCGGGCCTGCGCGAAGACCCGGACGAGATCTTCGCCGAGAACCAGCAGCTGGTTCAGGTGCTCAAGGTTCTCATCCCCGCCTGCATCTATGTGGCGCTGGTGCCCTTCCTCGGAATCTACATTCCCTCGGTGGCGCTCATCGTCCTCTTCATGGTCTGGCTCGGCCATTATGGCTGGCCGCTCTCCCTGGCCGTCGCCTTCGGCGTCCCGGCCTTCTTCTACATCACGCTCGAACGGTGGTTCCTGATCCCGCTCCCGAAAGGGCCGGTCGAGGCCATGCTCGGTCTCTGATCCGGACAGACAAGAAGGCCACCCAAGGGGATAGCGCCCATGAACATGATTGCTGAGAATTTCACCTTTCTCTACCACGGGTTCGGCATCGCCTCCGATCCGTTCAACATCCTGCTGATGGCCATCGGCATTCTGCTGGGTGTCATCATCGGCGTGCTGCCGGGCCTCGGTGGCGCCAATGGCGTCGCCATCCTGCTGCCGCTCACCTTCTCCATGTCGCCGACCTCGGCGATCATCCTGTTGACCTGCATCTACTGGGGCGCGCTGTTCGGCGGCGCCATCACTTCCGTGCTGTTCAACATTCCGGGCGAGCCCTGGTCGGTGGCCACAACCTTCGACGGCCATCCGATGGCGCGTTCGGGGCGGGCCGGCGAAGCGCTGACGGCGGCGTTCACCTCCTCCTTCGTCGGTGCGTTCTTCGCGATCGTCATGATCACGCTGATCGCCCCGCTGGTCGCGCAATTCGCGCTCCAGTTCGGACCCGCCGAGAAGTTCGCGGTCTACTTCCTCGCCTTCGCCTCCTTCGTCGGCATGAGTAAGGAACCGCCGGCCAAGACCATCGTCTCCATGATGATCGGCTTCGCCCTGGCGGCGGTCGGCCTCGACATGGTGACCGGCCAGCTGCGCCTGACCTTTGGCATCACCGAGCTGCTCAACGGCTTCGACTTCCTCATCGCGGTCATCGGTCTCTTCGGCATCGGCGAAATCCTGCTGACGATGGAAGAAGGCCTGGAGTTCCGCGGCAAGGCGGCGAAGATCGACCCGAAGGTGGTGTGGAAGACCTGGAAGACGCTTCCGCGCTACTGGATGACGTCTCTGCGCTCCTGCATCATCGGCTGCTGGATGGGCATCACCCCGGCGGGCGCCACCCCGGCCTCCTTCATGGCCTATGGCATCGCCAAGCGCGTGTCGAAGAACGGCAAGAACTTCGGCAATGGCGAGATCGAGGGCGTCGTCGCTCCCGAAACCGCCGCCCACGCTGCCGGTACCGCCGCCATGCTGCCGATGCTGGCGCTGGGCGTTCCCGGTTCGCCGACCGCCGCGGTTCTGCTCGGCGGCCTGCTGATCTGGGGTCTGCAGCCCGGCCCGATGCTCTTCGTCGAGCAGGCCGAATTCGTGTGGGGCCTCATCGCCTCCATGTATCTCGGCAACATCGTCGGCCTGATCCTCGTGCTGACCACGGTGCCGCTGTTCGCCTCGATCCTGCGCATTCCCTTCTCGATCATCGCCCCGGTGATCCTGGTGATCTGCGCCATCGGTGCCTACACGGTGAACAACAACGTGTTCGACGTGATCATGATGATGGTGTTCGGTGTCCTCGGTTACCTCTTGAAGAAGACGAACTACCCGCTGGCGCCGCTGGTGCTGGCCATCGTGCTCGGCGACAGCGCCGAGGAAGCCTTCCGCCAGGCCCTGCTGTCTTCCGGCGGCGCCGTCTCGGTGTTCTGGTCGAACGGGCTGGTGTCCTCGATCATGGGTCTCGGCCTCATCGCCGGCCTGTGGCCGCTGATCGGCCTGGCGTTCAGCAAGCTGCGCGGCACCTCCGCCCAGCCGGCCTGAGCCCGGTAAGCAACGGACCCGCCGCGCGGCAGCGTGCGGCGGGTTCAGCCGCGAGAAGATGATGCAACGTCATCTGCCTCGGGCGCCCAGGCGAAGGGCGGGGCCAATCGCTCTTCCGCCGAATCCCTCGCCCCCGGAGAGGGAAATCGGGCCATCAACGGTCGCGGGATATTCCGGCGCCCGAGCCACGCAGCAGAAGGTGGCCGGCGGATGGAAGCGCGAACCGACGTTTCGGGGGGACGGGAGGCAACGCCAATGATCTACGCCGATACGGAGCTTCATCGCCGATGCCCAGGGCCGACGCCCGGGCGCAGGCAGGGGATGGAAGCCTCATGATGAGCGTCGAGAGCACGATCCGCCGGGTCAATGGAGGAGCGGCCAAGCTCTCCGTGGCGCCGCTCGAAGACACCTCCACCTTCAAGAACCGCGCCTATACCGCGCTGAAGGAGGTGATCGTCTCGCTCAACATCTACGACCAGGCCGGCGAGGTGCGCCTCGACGAGCGCCAGCTGGCGCAGAGCCTCGGGGTCAGCCGCACCCCGGTGCGCGAGGCGATGGCCCAGCTGGAACGCGAGGGCTTCGTGCATTCCGTGCCCCGGCGCGGCATCTATGTGGTGCGAAAGACGCGCCGCGAAGTCATCGAGATGATCCAGGTCTGGGCGGCGCTGGAAAGCCTCGCCGCCCGGCTGATCACGGTCCATGCCAGCGATGAGGAGATCGGCCGGCTGCGGCAGATGTTCGCCTCCTTCGACGAGGCCGGCGGCCCGCACGCCAAGCTGGACGAATATTCGGAGGTGAACATCCAGTTTCACCAGACGATCATCGCCATGGGCGGAAACGGCATTCTGGTCAATCTGGCGGAAAACCTGTTCACCCATATGCGGATGATCCGTCGCAAGACCATCGGCGAGGAGAACCGGGCCGACCGCTCGATCCAGGACCATCTCGCCATCATCCAGGCGCTGGAAGCGCGCGACACCGATGCGGCCGAGGTGCTGGTGCGCAACCACGCCCTCGGCCTCGCCGATCACGTCGCGCGCTACGCCGACTATCTCGAATAGGCGGTGGCCCAATAGGGCGTCCAGCGGGGCCGACGCCCCATTCGATACTGCGACCCGGCGGGCTCCTCGACCCCGCCGGGCTTTTTTGCATCGGGGCCGGCGAGGTGTGGCGCGGCTGCACCGGCGCCGTGCCTTCGGTCGTGCGCGGCAGACCGGCCGTTGCGCCCTTGCGGCGATTGGGTTACCCACGCTTCAGGTCCACCACAGGGCCCCATCCCATCGACGAACCGACCGACCCGCTGCGGAGGAGCCGTCCGGCATGCTGCGCTCGCTGACCGATTTCATCGCCGAGATTGCCGGGGGCGGTCGCGAGACCTCCGCCTTTGCCGAGAATGACTACCGGCTGGCGGCGGCCGCGCTGCTGGTGCATGTCGTCACCATTGACGGCGTGATCGGCGCCGACGAGATGGACAAGCTGCGCCGCCTGCTCGCCGCCCGCTTCACCCTCTCCGAGGACGAAGCGGAAAAGCTGCTGGAGGCCGCCATCGCCCGCGATGCCGAGGCGGTGGACCTCTACGCCTTCACCAGCGTGCTCAACCGCGCCATGGACGAAGAGGGCCGCCGGCGGGTGGTGGAGATGATGTTCGAGGTCGCCTATGCCGATGGCGGGCTGACCGAGTTCGAGGACAATCTGGTCTGGCGGGCGGCGGAGCTGCTCAACGTCACCTCCCGCGACCGGGTGGACATCCGCAAGCGCGTGCGCGACGCCTTCGAGGGCTGAGGCCGGCATAGGCTTCCTCGCGGCGTGCTAGGCGAGGGCGGGGTTGAGGCGCGGCGCGAATCGTGGCGTCATCCTTGCTTGCGGGGATTCTCAGCACTCTCCGTCCCGTTCGTGCCGCACGAGATCATGGCTGTCGCAGAAACCCCGCTTCCCATCCTCATCGTGCTCCATCAGGAGCATTCCTCGCCCGGCCGCGTCGGGCGCCTTCTGGCCGAGCGCGGTCACAGGCTCGACATAAGACGGCCCTGCCTCGGCGATGAACTCCCCGTCACGCTCGCCGGTCATGCCGGGGCGGTGGTGTTCGGCGGGCCGCAAAGCGCCAATGACTGCCATGATTATGTGCGGGCCGAGATCGACTGGATCGGCGTGCCGCTGCGCGAGGGCAAGCCCTATCTCGGCATCTGTCTCGGCGCGCAGATGCTGGCGCGGCAGCTCGGGGCGCGGGTTGCCCCGCACCCGGACGGGCTGGTCGAGATCGGCTATTACCCGATCCGCGCCACCGAGGCGGGAGCGCGGATGCTGCACGCGCCGGCCGCGTCAACCTTGCCCGGTCCGGCCTGGCCCGACCATGTCTATCACTGGCACAGCGAAGGTTTTGAACTTCCCAGCGGGGCGGAACTGCTGGCGAAGGGCCCGACCTTTCCCAATCAGGCGTTCCGCTACGGCCCCCGCGCCTTCGGCATCCAGTTTCACCCTGAGGTGACGCATCACATGATGTGCCGCTGGACGGTGCGGGGCGGCGAGCGGCTGGACCTGCCGGGCGCCCGCCCGCGCCGGGCGCATTTCACCGACCGCCTGCAGCATGATGCGCGGATCCGGCTCTGGCTGGAGGCGTTTCTCGGCCGCTGGCTGGGCGATGAGGACGCGCCGCCCGCTTCTGGCCATTAGGCCGCCGCCCGCCGGCGGGCGGCATCGCCGAGGAGCCAGGCGAAAAAGGCCGCACGGTTGCGCGCGCGGCCTTTTCTCATTCGCTCTTACAACCTTGCGCAAACCGCCAGCGGACCGTTGACGGTGCGTCTCAGGCCCACACTCGCCTGCCGGAGCGACAGGCTCCGGCGCGTGCGCGTCTCAGGCCACCTTCTTGGCGCGACCGCGCGGCTTGGCCGCCGGGGCCGGCGCAGGCTTCTTGCGCTGCTGGCCGAGGCCCATCTTCTTGGCCAGGTTCGAGCGCGCCTCGGCATAGCTGGGGGCGACCATGGGATAGTCGTTCGGCAGGCCCCATTTGGCGCGGTATTCTTCCGGCGTCATGTTGTACTTCGTGCGCAGATGACGCTTCAGCGACTTGAACTTCAGCCCGTCTTCCAGGCAGATGATATATTCCGGCGTCACAGACTTCTTCACCGGCACCGCAGGCTTCAGCACCTCTTCGACGACAGCCGGAGCGGGAGCGGAGAGGCGAAGCAGGGCGCCGTGGACCTTGGCGATCAGATCCGGAAGTTCGGCGGCGGGCACCGAGTTGTTGCCGACAAATGCCGCAACGACATCCGCAGTGAGGCCGAGATAATCAGCCGACACGCTTTCCTGCTCAGACATCTATTTTCTCCATTGAGACTGAGATGGATTTAACATCAAACGGGCAAACGTCAATAAGCATTTGACAAGCAAAGCGGCGTCCATGTGGCAGCTTTCTCCGCTCTAAATGGAAAATACCACGGCGAACGTTCTGTTCCGGAGGCTTCCACTGACTCACGGCTTCGGCGCGGTGGCTTCTGACCAAGTCGAACGAAGTGACGCGCCGGAAAAGGTTTTTCGCCCGCGCCGGCCACGCGCGCCGCCAAGACTAAAAGGGTGCCCTTGTACTGCCGCAACGTCACGGGGTGACGTCAGCAATGACCGAATGTGGCTAAAAATAAACGGATCGACATGCGCAATTTCTTGATGAGGCCGGTCGCTAAGTACAATCTCTGAGCGGCCGGGGTGCAGCCCACACTTACTCGAATCACTCATAGATGTGATCAAAGAAAGCCCGTTCCAGCGTCACCGCGCGGCGGAAAAAGGCGGCGGCATCGGCGCGCCCGGCGTCGTCGATGACCGCGCCAACCCGGTCGAGCTCGCCGCGCAGCCAGGTGACGAAGCCACGGAAGCCATCATTATTGTGCAGGGTGATCCACTCCGCATGCACGAAGTCCGGTGGCAGTGCCTCTCCCGGGCGGTCGGCCCAGCTCAAATAGAGCCATTCGGCAACGGTGAGTACGGCGAGGCAGTTGGCATAGCCGCGGCTGGCGGCGGCATCCTTCATCAGGGTCTGGAAGCCGGCAGTGGGCGCGGTGAGCACGGGATGCGCCCGCTCCGCCTCCGGCACGCCGAGCGCGACGAAGGCGCGCTGGAAATAGGTGTTCTCGTCGCTGGTGATCATGGCCGCGAACTGGGCGAAGCGGATGCGCGAGTCGAAGCGATCGGCGGTGGCGATGGCCATGCCAAGCAGAGCGACGAAACCGTCGATGAACTGATAGTCCTGCGCGAGGTAGCGGCGCATGACATCGGGCGCAACGGTGCCGGCGAAGATCTCGCGGACGAAACGGTGCTCGACACAGGCCTGCCAGTCCTGTGCGTTCACCTGCCGAAGTTCATTGCTGAAGCTCATCGTTTCCTCTCCGCCGTGTGCCCGTCGTCGGGAGTTTATCTAGAGCCCTTTGCAGACAAGTGAAATCATGAACTCCAGAAGAGCGACGCTATCCTTAACGCGAGCCGGCCCGTCACGCCGGCAAGGTAATAAATCAGCCGCTGGCGGCGCCGCTCACATGCGGATCGACTGCCCGCCATCGACGACGAGCACATGCCCGTTGACGAAGGAGGCCTCATTCGAAGCCAGGAACACCGCCGCGGCGCCGATTTCCGGCGGATGGCCCCAGCGGCCGATGGGCACGCGGGTGTCCACGAAGGCGGAAAAGGCGGCGTCGGCGACCAGGCCGGCATTGGTTTCGGTGGCGAACATGCCGGGCGCGATGGCGTTGCTGGTGATGCCGGCCCGGGCATAGTCCACCGCCAGCGCCCGCATCAGCCCGGAGAGCCCGGCCTTGGCGGCGGTGTAGACCGGGTCGTGCCGATTGGCGATGTGGGCGGCGATGGAGGTGACGGTGATCAGCCGGCCATGGCGGTGGGCCGCCATGTGCTCGGCCGCCTCGCGCGCCAACAGCATCGGGCCGACGAGGTCGGTGGCGATCAGCGCCTCGGCCTCTCCGGCGGTGAAGTCCTTCAGCGGCCGGCGGTCGCGAGCGCCGACATTGTTGACCAAAATGTCGAGCCGGCCGTGTTCCGCCGCGATGGCGGCGATGGCCGCGCGACCGGCAGCGGTGTCGGCGACATCGAACGGAGCGATGCCGACGGGACGGCCCGTGGCCGCCGCCAGCGCCGTCGCCGCCGCCTCCAGCCGCCCCATATGCCGGCCATTGATGATGACCTGCGCGCCGGCGGCGGCGAGCGCCTTCGCCATTTCGAAGCCGAGCCCGCGCCCGGCTCCGGTCACCAGCGCGATCCGCCCATCGAGGCGGAAGGGGCGCGGCAGGGGGGCGGGTACAGAGGAGGCGGAAGGCGGTAAAATAGTCATGATGAACTCGGCGTGGGCAGGGGCGCGCAGTTTCGCCTGCCCGGCGGGCGGGCGCCACCCGCTTCCGCGGCATGTGCGCCGCTTGCGTTCGGTCCGGACGTTCCGGGTGACTTCCGCGCCGCGCGCCGCGGTGCCAGACTGGCATCGGTTTCGCATAAGTGATCGTTCCGAACGACCGATCCGCAGCCGGGGGACAGTGCCGATGCCGCTCATTTCCAACAGCTACGGCAAGGGCCGCGTGCGCATCATGCGCGTTGAGCGCGACAGCCCCCGCCATGAGGTGCGCGAGCTTTCCGTGCAGGCGATGCTGACCGGCGACTTCGCCGCCGCCTATACGCAGGGCGACAACCGGCAGGTCATCGCCACCGATTCGATCAAGAACATCATCAACATCGTTGCCCGCGACCATGTCGGGGCGGAGAACGAAGTGTTCGCCGGCGTGCTGGCGCAGTATTTCCTCGATCGCTACCCCCATGTCGCCGGCGTCGCCATCACTGCCCATGAGACGAAATGGCGGCGGATCGAGGTCGAGGGCGCCCCGCACGACCACGCCTTCGTGCTCGACGGCAATGGCCGGCCCGTCGTCCGGCTGGAGGCGACGCGCGAGGACAGCCGCCTCGCCTCCGGCGTCGAGGGCTTCACCTTCCTCAAGACCACGCAGTCGGGCTGGGAGGATTACTGGTTCGACGAGGCGACGACGCTGAAGCCGACCGCCGACCGGCTGTTCGCCACCGCGATGGAGGCGCAGTGGCGCTGGAGCGGGGTGCCTGAGAGTTACGCCGCCGCCAATGCGGCGGTGCTCGACGCGGCGCTGAAAGTGTTCGCCACCACCTACAGCCCGGGTGTGCAGGCGACGCTGTACCAGATGGGCGAGGCGGTGCTGGCCGCCGTGCCCGAGGTGGCCGAGATCTCCATGGCCTGCCCGAACAAGCATTACCTCCCCATCGACCTCTCGCCCTTCGGCCGTGCCTTTGACGGGCAGGTCTTCACCCCGACCGACGAGCCGCACGGCCAGATCGTCTGCACCGTCGGGCGGGGCTGAGCAGCGGGAAGGGCGACGGGGATCGGCCGATGGACCTCAACACGGTTTCCGAGGTGCTGCGTCCGCGCGCACGGGCGGAGCTTCCCGCCGCCGGTGCGGGCGACGCGGTGCTCGGCGGCGGCACCTGGCTGTTCTCCGAGCCGCAGCCTTCGGTACGGCGGCTGGTCGATCTCTCCGGCTTCGGGTGGGAGCCTGTCCGCGCCGGAGCGGGCGGGCTGAGCGTTGCCGCGACCTGCACCATTGCCGAACTCGCCGGCTTCGAGCCGCCGGTGGAGTGGCGGGCGGCCTTTCTCATCCGCGAATGCTGCCGCTCTTTCCTCGCCTCGTTCAAGATATGGAACATGGCGACGGTGGGCGGGAATATCTGCCTCGGCCTGCCGGCCGGGCCGATGATCTCCCTCGCCGTGGCGCTGGAAGGCGAGGGCGTGCTGTGGGGGCCGGACGGGGCCGAACGGCGGGTCCGCATCGCCGATCTCGTGCGCGGCCCGCGCGAGGTGGCGCTTGCGCCGGGGGAGGTGCTGCGCACGGTGGAGCTGCCGGCACGGGCGCTGCGCCGCCGCGCCGCCTTCCGTCGCGCCTCGCTGACCCCGCTCGGCCGCTCCGGCGTGCTGCTGATCGGCACGCGCGCGCCAGACGGCGCCTTCGCGCTCACGGTGACGGCCGCCACAAGGCGGCCGGTGGAAATCGCCTTTCCCGCTTTGCCGGGCCCGGCCGACCTCGCCGCGCGGCTCGCGGCGGCGATCCCGGAGACGCTCTATTATGACGACATGCACGGGCGGCCGCACTGGCGCCGCCACATGACGCATCTTCTGGCGCAGGACATCCGCGACGAACTGAACGAACCGGGTGAGGGGCGCGCGTGAGGCTCACCGTCAATGGCCGGTCCGTCGAGACCGAGGCCCGGCCGGGCCAGTGCCTGCGCACCCTGTTGCGCGAACTGGGCTGGTTCGGGGTGAAGAAGGGTTGCGATGCCGGCGATTGCGGTGCCTGCACGGTGCATCTCGACGGCCGGCCGGTGCATAGCTGCGTCACTCCCGCGTTCCGCGCCGAGGGGCGGGCGGTCACCACCATTGAGGGGCTGGCGGACACGGCCGAGGGCGGCGGCCTGCACCCGATGCAGGAGGCGTTCCTTGCGGCGCAAGGCTTTCAGTGCGGCTTCTGCACCGCCGGCATGGTGATGACGTCAGCCGCGCTCGACCAGGGCCAGAGGGCGGATCTGCCGGACGCGCTCAAGGGCAATCTGTGCCGCTGCACCGGCTATGCCGCCATCGCCGATGCGGTGGCCGGGATCGCGACGGTGGAGGGCGATCCGACCGAGGCGCGCGTCGGCCGCAGCGTGGCGGCGCCGGCCGGGCCGGCGATCGTCACCGGCGCGGCGCGCTACACGATGGATGTGGCGCCGGAGGGCGACCTGGCGGGGCTTCTGCATATGAAGCTGCTGCGCTCGCCGCACCCGCACGCGCGCATCCGCGCCATCGACACGGCGGCGGCGCTGGCGCTGCCGGGGGTGGTGGCGGTGCTGACGCATGAGGACGCGCCTTCCCGCCTGTTCTCATCCGCCCGGCACCACCACGCCACCGACGATGCCGACGACACCCGCGTGCTCGACGATGTGGTGCGCCATATCGGCCAGCGCGTGGCCGCGGTGGTGGCGGTGAGCGAACAGGCGGCGGAGGCCGGTTGCGCAACGCTGTGCGTGGATTATGAGCCGCTGCCGGCGGTGTTCGACCCGGAGGAGGCGATGCGCCCCGGCGCGCCGCTGGTACATGGCGACAAGGGGCCGGACAGCCGCATCGCGGACGCCTCCCGCAACATTGCCGCCGCGCTGGCAGGCGGGGTCGGGGATATCACCGCCGGCTTGGCTGCCGCCGATGTGATCCATGAGGCGACCTATGAGAGCCAGCGCGTCCAGCACGCGCATCTGGAAACCCATGGCTGCATTGGCTGGCGCGACGCGGATGGCCGGCTGGTGATCCGCAGCTCCACTCAGACGCCCTTCCTTACCCGCGACGCGCTGGCGGCGCTCTATGACCTGCCGCGCGAGAGCGTGCGCGTCTTCGCCGCGCGGGTGGGTGGCGGCTTTGGCGGCAAGCAGGAAATGCTCACCGAGGACATCGTGGCGCTGGCGGTGCTGAAGACCGGGCGGCCGGTGAAGCTGGAATATACCCGCGCCGAGCAGTTCGCCGCCTCCACCAGCCGCCACCCGATGAAGGTGACGGTGACGCTCGGCGCGACGCGGGAGGGGCGGCTCACCGCCTTGTCGATGCGGATGCTGCTGAACACCGGCGCTTATGGCAACCATGCGGCGGGCGTGTTGTTTCACGGCTCGGGCGAGAGCGTCGCGCTGTATAATTGCCCGAACAAGCGGGTGGAGGGTTGGTCGGTCTACACAAATTCCCTGCCCAGCGGCGCCTTTCGCGGCTATGGGCTGAGCCAGACCATCTTCGCGGTGGAATCGGCCATGGACGAGCTGGCGCATAAGCTTGGCATGGACCCCATGACGCTGCGGCGGCTGAACATGGTGCGGCCGGGCGATGCGATGGTCTCCTCCGGTCCGCCGCACCACGATGTCGAGATGGGCAGCTACGGGCTCGACCAGTGCCTAGACCGGGTGGAGGCGGAACTGGCCAAGCCCTTGCCGGCGCGGCTGGGTCCGGACTGGCACGTTGGGCGCGGCGTCGCGGCGGCAATGATCGACACCATTCCCCCGCGCGGCCATGTCGCGCAGACCCGGCTGACGCTGACCACCGACGGAACCTACGAACTGCGCATCGGCACGGCGGAGTTCGGCAACGGCACCACCACCGTGCATGTGCAGATCGCCGCCACGCTGCTCGGCGCGCGGCCGGAGCAGATAAGCGTGCGCCAGTCCGACACCGCCCATGTCGACCACGACACCGGCGCCTATGGCTCGACCGGCACGGTGGTGGCCGGCAGCGCGACGCAGGCGGCGGCGGAAAGGCTGGCGGAAACGATCCGCGCGGCGGCCGCCGCCCGGCTGGGCGTGCCGGCCGAGGCTTGCCGGATCGAGGGCGAGGCGGTGGTGGCGGGGGAGAGGCGCATTGCCCTCGCCGCGCTGGCGCCGTTGGAGGCGGTGGGCGATGCGGGCGGTAGCCCGCGCTCGGTGGCGTTCAATGTGCAGGGTTTCGAGGTCGCGGTGCATGGGCGCAGCGGCGAAATCCGTATCCTGCGCTCCGTCCATGCGGCGGATGCCGGCACGGTGGTCAACCCCATGCAGTGCCGGGGCCAGGTGGAGGGTGGCGTCGCCCAGGCGATCGGCGCCGCGCTCTATGAACGGCTGATGATGGATGAGGTGGGCGCGGTGACCAATGCCAGCTTTCGCGGCTACCATATACCGGCCTTTGCCGATGTGCCGCGCACGCAGGTGTTCTTCGCCGAGACGTTTGATTCCATCGGCCCGCTGGGAGCGAAATCGATGAGCGAGAGCCCGTTCAATCCGGTGGCGGCGGCGCTCGCCAATGCGATCTTCGACGCCACCGGCGTGCGGCTGCGCGCCACGCCTTTCGTGGCCGATGAACTCTATGCGCTTCTGCCCGCCCAGGCGGCGAAGGAGGCCGCGTCATGAGCGGGAGCCTTCAATCGCGGGTGCTGCGCGGGCCGGCGGCCACGCTGGCGGGCAATCCGTTCGAGCAGCCCTCGCGCGGCTGCCTCATCACCCATGATGACGCGCTCATCATCATCGAGGACGGGCGGATCGCCGCCTTCGGCCCCTATGCGGAGCTCAACGACACGCTGCCTGAGGGCGTCGCGGTGGAGCATTATCCCGGCCATCTTCTCGTGCCCGGTTTCATCGACGCGCATGTGCATTATCCGCAGATGCAGGTGATCGGCGCCTTCGGCACGCAATTGCTGGAATGGCTGGAGACCTACACCTTTCCCGCCGAGATGAGTTTTGCCGATGCCGGCCATGCCGGGCGGGTGGCGCATCTGTTCCTGCGCGAATTGCTGCGCGCCGGCACCACCACGGCGATGGTGTATTGCACCATGCATCCGCAATCGGTGGACGCTTTCTTCACCGAGGCGGCACGGTTCGATGCGCGGATGATAGCCGGCAAAGTACTGATGGACCGACACGCGCCGGCGGGCCTGCTCGACACGGCCCAGCGCGGCTATGATGAAAGCCTCGCGCTGATCGAGCGCTGGCATGGGCGGGGCCGGGCGCTCTACTGCGTCACGCCGCGCTTCGCGCCGACCTCGACCGACGCCCAGCTCGACGCCGCCGGGGCACTGCTCAAGACACGGGACGGCCTCTTCCTGCAGACGCATCTGTGCGAGAACCTGGCCGAAATCGAATGGGTGCGCGACCTCTTCCCCGCCCGCGCCTCCTATCTCGATGTCTATGCCCATGCCGGGCTGGTGGGCCCGCGCTCCATGTTCGGCCATGGCATCCATCTGCATGAAGGGGATTTCTGCACCTGCCACCAGGCGGGGGCGGCGCTGGCGCATTGCCCGACCTCCAACCTCTTTCTCGGCAGCGGCCTTTTCCGGCTGTTCGAGGCGGTGGACCCGCGCCGGCCGGTGAAAGTGGCGCTGGGCACCGATGTCGGCGGGGGCACGTCGCTGTCGCAGCTGCAGACGCTGAACGAGGCCTACAAGGTGGCGGCCATGGTCGGTCACAAGCTTGACGCGGTGCAGGGCTTTTATCTCGCCACTCTGGGCGGGGCGCGGGCGCTGGGGCTCGAGGATCGCATCGGCCGGCTGGCGCCGGGAATGGAGGCCGATATCTGCGTGCTCGACCCGAAGGCGACCCCGTTGATGGCGTTCCGCGCCGGCTATTGCGCCTCGATGGAGGAATTGCTGTTTCTCCTGATGACCTTGGGCGACGACCGGGCGGTGCGCGCCACCTATGTCGCCGGCCGCCCCGTCTATGACCGCGACCGGTCGGGCGATCCGTTCCGGCCCGCGCATGGTGAGGAACAACCGTGACGCATCCCGTCTCCCTCGACACGCTCAACACGCTCGACCGCGAAGGTTTCATCGCCGCGCTGGACGGCATTTTCGAGCACGCGCCCTGGGTGGCGGAGGCTGCCTTCGCCCATGCGCCCTTCGCCACCGTCTCGGCACTGCACGAGGCGCTGATGGCTTGCGTGTGGGCGCGGCCGGAGGCGGAGCGTATCGCCTTCGTCGCGGCGCATCCCGACCTCGCCGGCAAGGCGGCGCGGGCCGGCGACATCGCCCCCGCCTCAGTGTCGGAACAGGCGGGGCTGGGGCTCGACCGGCTGTCGGATGCCGAGTTCGCCCGCTTCGAGCGGCTCAACGCCGCCTATCGCGCCCGCTTCGGCTTTCCCTTCGTCATCTGCGTGCGGCGGCAGACCCGCGACGCGCTGCTCGACGCCTTCGAGGCGCGCCTCTTGCACAAGCGTGACGAGGAACTTGCCGCCGCCTTGGTCGAAATCGGCCACATCACCGCGCTGCGGCTGGTGGAGCGGGTGACGGGCCCCGGCCTGCCGAACGTGCATGGCCGGCTGTCCACCCATGTGCTCGACACCCATAGAGGCGGGCCGGCGCAGGGCGTGCGGGTGGAGCTCTACGAGGTGGGGGCGAGCGCGCGGGCGCTTCTCACCGAGGCGGTGACCAATGCGGACGGGCGCACCGACGCGCCGCTGATCTCCGGCGCGCCGCTGCGGGCGGGCCGCTATGAGCTGCTGTTTCATGTCGGCGCCTATTTCGCGGCGCGCGGGCTCGATGTGCCCGGCCCGGCCTTCCTCGACACGGTGCCGCTCCGCTTCGGCATCGCCGAGCCGGAGGGGCACTATCATGTGCCGCTGGTGGTGACGCCGTGGAGCTATTCCACCTATCGCGGCAGTTGAGGGGCGGGCCAGAGCCCGCTTCAATCGTCGGTGGGGCCGGAGAGGGTGTGGTAGCGGCGGCTGTAATAGATGAGGCTCTCATTCGAGCCGCCCTCGGCGACGCCGACCACCTCGCAGAACAGCACGTCATGGGTGCCGACCTCCACGGTGCGAACGATGCGGCAGTCGAAGGCAACGACCGCGCCGTCCAGCATCGGCGCGCCGGTGACGGCCGGCCGCCAGTTGCCGCTGGCGAAGCGCTCCTCCGGCGGGGTGCGGCCGCCGAACAGATTGGACAGCGGCTCGTGCCCGGCCGCCAGCGTGTTGATGCAGACGACGCCATTGGCATGGACGGGAGCGGCGGCGGAGGAACCCTTGTTGAGGCACACCAACAGGGTCGGCGGGCTGTCGGTGACCGAGCACACCGCCGAGGCGGTGAAGCCGTGGCGCCCACCCGGTCCATCTGTCGTGACGATATTCACCGCCGCGCCGAGGCGGGCCATGGCGTTGCGGAAGCCCTGCCGGGTTACCGGCGGCGGGCCATTATCGGGAGCGCCGTCGAGCGGCGAGCACGGGGGGGACATGCCCTTCTCCTTCCTGCCGGACCAGCGCCGGCGCCGGCGGGCGCGGGGAATCCGCGCCCGATGGTTCGCGCGGGTCAGAACTCGCGCAGATTGTCGCGCAGCAGCTGGTGCTTGTATTCGGTGCGTACGAGGCCGCGCGCCTGCAGCTCCGGCACCAGCCCGTCGCAGATCTCGGCGATGTAGCGGCGGGAGACGCGCAGCACCGGGGTGGTGATGAGGAAGCCGTCGCCGCCCACTTCCGCCATCGCCTCGCCCATCTTGTCGGCGACCTGCGCCGGGGTGCCGATCAGTTCCATGGAGGAGACGAGGCCGCCGCCGCCCGAGGCCGCGAGCTCGCGCAGCGTCTTGCCCGAGCCCCATTGCTGGAACTTGTCGAGCGTGCCGGATTCGCCGTTGGTGACGAGCTTTTCCGGCAGCGGCTTGTCGAGGTCGTATTTGGAAAAGTCGATCTCGGTGATGGCGGAGATCGAGATCAGCACGTCGGTGACGAAATTGTCCGACATGGTGACGTTCTCATAGCGGGCGCGCGCCTCCGCTTCGGTCTCGCCGAGGCTGGGGCAGATGCAGAAGAAGACCTTGATGTCGTCCGGGTTGCGGCCGATGGCTTCAGCGCGGGCGCGGATGTCGGCGCGGAACGCCTTCATTCCCTCGACCCCATTGGCGACCGAGACGATGGCGTCGGCATAGCGGGCGGCGAAATCCCGCCCGCGCGGGGAGGCGCCGGCCTGCAGATAGACCGGGCGGCGCTGCGGCGAGGGCACGGTGTTGAGCGGGCCGCGCACCTGGTAATATTTGCCCTTGTGGTCGATGGTGTGGACCTTGGAGCCATCGGCATAAATGCCGTTCTTGCGGTCGAGCACCACGGCGTCCGGCTCCCAGCTGTTGAACAGCTTGTCGCAGACTTCCATGTATTCCTCGGCCATGGCGTAGCGGTCCTCGCGCGGAGGCAGCTTGTCCATGCCGAAATTCTTCGCCATGAGGTCCTCGGCCGAGGTGACGACGTTCCAGCCGAAGCGGCCCTTGGTGAGGCTGTCGATGGTGGAAGACAGCCGCGCCAGCATGAAGGGCGGGTAGGCCATGGTGGACATGGTGGCGACGACGCCGAGATGCTGGGTCGCCATGCCCATGGCCACCGCCAGCGGGGCGGGGTCGGCCTTCGGCACCATCATGGCGTGCTTGAGCGAGAGGTCGCGCGATCCGCCATAGGTCTCCGGCACCATCAGCTTGTCCTCGATCATGATCAGATCGAAGCAGGCGCGCTCCATCGCCTGGGCCATCTCGATATAGAAACGGCCATCCCACGGGTTGCCGCCCTGGCCGAAGGGTTCGCGCCATTCGTCGGGCGTGAAGTTCATGAACCAGGCGAGGTGGAAGCGCTTGTCGGCCATTGTGTCAGTCCTTCACTAAAGCGGTCTCGAATGCCGGGACGGTCGGGTCATCCCCGGTGGCGGGCGCGGCGGCGAGGAGGGCGAGGCGCACACGCGCGCGCTCCGCCTCGAACAGGCGGGATTCGCGCACGCTGCGGCACTTGGCTTCGAAATCGGAGACGATGCTGGCGCCGAAGCGCTCCGGCGCCTGCGGGTCGTTGCGCCGCTTGTCGACGGCGATGACGCGGGTGCCGAGCAGGAAGGCTTCGGGAAGATCATGCGTGACCATGACGATGGTCATGCGGTTCTCTTCCCAGAGTTCGCCCACCAGCTCGTGCATGGATTTGCGGGTGCCGGGATCGAGCGCGCCGAAGGGCTCGTCGAGCAGCAGCACCTTCGGCTTCATGATCAGCGCCTGCGCCAAAGCGAGACGCTGCTGCATGCCGCCCGATAGCTGGGCGGGGTATTTGTGCGCGTGCTCGCCGAGCCCGACGCGGGTGAGCAGCGCCATCGCCTTTTCTTCCAGCGCCTTGCGGCGGGCGCCGAAGAAGCGGCCGAGGATCGGTGCGCCGGCCCATTGCGGGCCCATCATCACATTGCCCAGCACGGTGCGGTGCGGGAACACCGAATAGCGCTGGAACACCACGCCGCGATCGGCGGTCGGCTCGCTGGCGATGGGTTCGCCGTCGATCAGGATGCGCCCGCGCGTCGGCTGTTCCTGTGAGAGCAGCATGCGCAGCAGCGTGGTCTTGCCGACGCCGGACGGGCCGATGATGACGAGGAATTCATGGTCGTCGAGCGACAGGTTGACCTGTTCGAGCACGACCCGCTCGTCATATTCCTTCCAGACGTTCTCGAAGGTGATGGTGGTCATTCAGGCCGCCTTTATCTGGTCCCAGGGATAGGCGGCGACGGCGAGGCGGCGCAGCGCGTAATCCATGAGGAAGGCGAGGAGGGTGATCCAGATGACGTAGGGAAGGATCACATCCATGGCGAGGTAGCGCCGCACCAGGAAGATGCGGTAGCCGAGGCCGCCCTCGGAGGTGATGGCTTCCGCCGCGATGACGAACAGCCAGGCGGCGCCGAGGGAGAGCCGCACCGAGTCGATGAGGCGCGGCATCACCTGCGGCAGCACCACGCCGGAGATCATCTGCCAGGTCGAGGCGCCGAGCGTCTGCGCCTTTATGATCTGTTCGGTCGGCAGGGCGGAGACCCGCAGCATCACGTCGCGGATGATGAAGGGGGCGATGCCGAAGACGATCAGCACGATCTTCGAGGCTTCGCCAAGGCCGAACAGGATGAACAGGATGGGCAGCACCGCCAGCGGCGGGATGAGCGAGAAGGCGGCGAAGAACGGCTCGAAAGTGGCGCGCAGATAGGGCACGAAGCCGACGATGATGCCGAGCACCAGGCCGAGCACGGCGGAAATGCCGAGGCCGAGGAAAAGGCGCTGCAGGCTGAGCCAGGTGTCCCACCACAGGAGATACTGGTTCGTCGCCTTGTCCACCGTGGTCGCCATGCGCACCATGGTGTTCCAGAAGCTGGCGAAGCTCGGCATCAGCTTGTCGGCCGGCTCCACCGCGAGGCGGGCATTCGAGCCCAGCATATAGATCGCCAGCACCACGACGAAGGGCAGGATGGCGAGGATGAGCCGGACGCCGGGCCGGGGGGCGTAGTTGATGATGCGGCGCATGCAGGGCCTTTCGGTTGCAATCGTCATCCCCGGGCTGAACCGCGTCCCGCGATGACCGTCATCCTGACGGGCCCGCGCGGATGCCGGCCTCGGTGGATGTTCAGGCACGTGAGAACCCAGCCTTTGAGGCTTGCTTCGCCCGTGCCTCGGAATGACCGCGCGTCGGGACAGTCTCTAAGGCGTTGCCGGCGTGTCCCCGGGCGCGCGGATCGGTGCCGCGGGTCCGGGGACGGGGATAGGGCACCAAGGGCCGTGTCCCCGGCGGAAGGTCTTCCTGAGGCGCCCATCCGCAGGGCGGGGCCCGAAGGAATGGTGGTGATGGCGCTGATGGAGCCCATCCTTCGAGGCTCGCGGCGCTCGCACCTCAGGATGACGGTGCTTTGAACGGTCTCTCAGGCGTCGCCGGGAGCTTGCGCAGAAGCCTGCCGCTCACAGCTTCCCGTCGGCCGCGTCCTTGGTGAAGCTGGCATTGACCCGCATCTTGATGTTGGCCTTGTCACCCAGGACGGTGCCGTCGGCGACTTCGATGCCGATGGAATCGACGCTGGTGGCGCCCTGGCCGAACAGGCCCTGCTGGAAGCAGAAAGTGCGGATATTGTCCCAGATCTTGGCGTTGTCGGGCGAGAGCAGGAAGCTGGCGGCCTCCTGGGGAGTGTAGAAGAAATGGGTGGTGTCGAGCTGGGCCTGCAGGCCGCCGGCATCCGTGCCCATGGCGCTGGTCATCACCGCGCGCATTTCCTCGCCTGCCGCGCCGCCGGCCTTGAGGATGCCGAGCGCCTCGTACCAAGCGCCGACCACCGCCTTGGCGAAGTCCGGATTGTCCTTGAGCGTGGCGGTGTTGCCGATGAACACATCCATGATCTCGCCGGGGATCTTGGACGAGTCGAACAGGTTGGTGGTGCCGGAGACCTTGAGCATATCCTCGGTGAGCGGCTTCCACGACACCGCGTGCTTCATGTCGGCCTGCGAGATGAAGGCGGCGGAGATTTCCGAATCCGAGATGTTCACCGTCTTGGTGGCGGTGGGATCGTCGATGCCGGCGAGCTGAAGGCCGCGGTTGAGCAGATAGTGCGAGACGCTGTACTGCAGCAGGTACACGTCCTGCCCGGCCAGTTCCTTCACGTTCTTCGCGGTCTTGGAAAGAACGATGTCGTTGCCGTTGGAATAGTCGGTGATCAGCAGGATGGAGGTGTCGACGCCGCCGGCCGCCGGCATGGTGAGGCCGTCCATCGAAGCCACGCCCACCGCGTCGATCTCGCCGGCAATGAACTGGTTGATCGAACCGACATAATCGTTGGCCTGGATGATCTCGACATCGATGCCGTATTTGTCGGCCCATTTCTTCATGATGCCGGAAGACTTCATGTAAGCGAAGGGCATGAACCCGATATAGACGGTGTAGGCGACCTTGAAACTCTTCTTCGGGGCGGCATGCGCCGCAGGCGCCCCCGCAAGGGCTGCGGCGGCGAGGCTGGCGAAGACGGCTGCAGCCCTGATTATGCGCTTCATGAGGGGTGGCTCCGGTCGCTGAAATGGCTGGACCGGGTTATTAAACGGTGACTTAATATGACGTGCAAGCCCAACAAATGGGCACGCTTAGCATATGAGCAAGGCAGAAAATTCCGTACAAATACGGAGGAATCGCATGACCGCACGCAGCGCGCGCAAGCGCCTTCAGCCCGCCGAGCGGCGGGTTCTGATCCTGGAAGAAGCGTTGCGGCTGTTCGCGTCGCGCCATTTCTCCGTCGTCACGGTGCGCGACATCGCGCTGGTCTGCGACATCAATGTCGGGCTGCTCTACCACTATTTCGAGAACAAGGACGATCTGGTGCGCCGCGCGCTTGGGCACGCCATCGAGCAGCTCGTGGCCGGCTATGAGGAGCGGCGCGCCGCCGGGGCGGAACCACTGGCGGAAATCCTCGCCTGGCTCGACATCCATATGGAACTGGCGCCGACCCTCGCCCTGATGGTCAAGTTGATGAGCGACTATGCCTCCTCCGGCCTGCGCGATGCGGAACTCGACGTGCTGATTGCCGGCTTCTACGGCCGCGAGCAGCAACTGCTGGAGGGCGCGCTGGCGCGCGGGGTGGCGAGCGGCGCCTTTGCCCCGGTCGACATCGCCCGCACCGCCCGGCGGATCGGGCTGATGCTCGACGGCATCTTCCACGCCTCCGCCAGCCGCGGCGATGACCGTATCGTCGCCGACATCGCCGATCTCGCCGATTTCGTGCGCGAATTGCTGGCGGTGCGCAGCGTGTCGGGGGGCTGAGCGGCCCTCCCTTCACGTAAGGGTGATTAGATGACGCTCATCATGAAGCGGTAGCCTCCCGCCGGGAGCGCAGACACCCCGTCCAGCCGTTGCTGTTGCGGTGGACAGGGTGCCGTTGCGCGTCCTCATCCCCGGGAAGGAGAGGGCGTTCTGATGAAATTCACACTCAATGGTCGCGAGCAGGCGCTGGAGGCTGACGGCGATATGCCGCTGCTCTGGGCGATCCGCGACCTGGCCGGGCTGACCGGCACCAAGTTCGGCTGCGGCGCCGCCCTGTGCGGCGCCTGCACCGTGCATGTGGATGGAGCGCCGGTGCGTTCCTGCCAGACCTCCCTGTCCGATGTCGAGGGCAAGAGCGTCACCACCATCGAGGGCGTCGCCGCCAGCAAGGTGGGCGCGGCGGTGGTTGACGCCTGGCGCAAGCTCGACGTGGTGCAGTGCGGCTATTGCCAGTCCGGGCAGATCATGTCGGCGGTCGGCCTGCTGAGCGAAAACCGCGCGCCGACCGACGCCGACATCGACGCCGCCATGGACGGCAATGTCTGCCGCTGCGCCACTTATCAGCGCATCCGCGCCGCCATCCACGAAGCCGCCTCCAACCTCGGGTGATCGCCATGCACCTCCTCACACCCGACCAGTACCGGCAGATGCTCGCGGGCATGGGCGCCCCGGGGGCGGCTACGCGCCGCAGCTTCCTCAAGGGGCTCGCCGCCGCCGGCGGCGCGCTCGTCATCGGCGTGCATCTCGGCCCGCGCCTCGCGCAGGCGGAGGAAGCCGCTGCCGCCCCGCCTGCTCCGCCGATGCCCAATGCCTTTGTGCGCATCGCGCCCGACAACACGGTGACGGTGCTCATCAAGCATGTCGACATGGGGCAGGGAGTCACCACCGGCCTGCCAACCATCGTGGCGGAAGAGCTTGGTGCCGACTGGAGCCAGATGCGCACCGCCTTTGCCCCGGCCGATGCCAGACTCTACAACAACCTCGCCTTCGGACCGGTCCAGGGCACGGGCGGCTCCACCTCCATCGCCAATAGCTGGGAGCAGCTGCGCCGGGCCGGCGCGGCGGCGCGCGCCATGCTGGTCGAGGCGGCTGCCAGGCAGTGGGGCGTGCCGGCCGACAGCATCACAGTCGAGAAGGGGGTGCTGAAAAGCGGCACGCATTCCGGCAGCTTTGGCGACTTCGCGGAAGCCGCCGCCCGGCTGCCGGTGCCGGCCGATGTCAAGCTGAAAGACCCCAGGGATTTCACGCTGATCGGCACGAAGCTGCCCCGGCTTGATTCCGCCACCAAAACCGACGGCAGCGCGACCTATGCGCTGGACATGCGCCGGCCGGGCATGCTCACCGCCGTGGTCCGCCGGCCGGACCGCTTCGGCGCGACGGTAAAGAGCTTCGACGCCACCGCCGCGACGAAAGTGCCGGGTGTGGTCGAGGTGGTGGCAGTGCCTTCCGGCATCGCGGTGCTCGCGACCAACACCTGGGCGGCGATCCAGGGCCGCGACGCGCTCGCCGGCCTTGTCTGGGACGAGGCCAAGGCCGAGATGCGCGGCTCCGCCGAGCTTTTCGACGAATACGCCAAGCTGGCGAAGACGCCGGGCCTCCCCGCCGCCCGCCGGGGCGACGCGGCCAAGGGGCTGGAGAAGGCCTCGAAGATCATCGAGGCCGAGTTCAGCTTCCCCTATCTCGCCCATGCGCCGATGGAGCCGCTGAACTGCGTGATCGAGAAGACCGGCGAGGGCGTCACCATCTGGACCGGTTCGCAGTTCCAGACCATCGAGCAGGCGGTCACCGCCGGCATTCTCGGTGTGAAGCCCGAGCAGGTGAAGATCGAGTCGCTCTATGCCGGCGGCTCCTTCGGCCGCCGCGCCAACCCGCCGGCGGATTATGTCGCGGAAGCCGCCACCATCCTCAAGGCGATCGACGGGCGCGCGCCGGTCCATCTCGTCTGGACCCGCGAGGACGACATCAAGGGCGGCTATTACCGGCCCATGTTCTACCACTCGGTGCGCGCCGGCCTGACGGCGGACGGCAAGATTGCCGGCTGGGACCAGCGCATCGTCGGCCAGTCCTTCATCGTCGGCACCCCGTTCGAGGCCTTCATCATCAAGGAGGGCGTCGACGGCACATCGGTGGAGGGGGCCTCCGATACCAATTACGCCATCAACGATTTCCGGGTCGACCTGCACACGGCCAAGGTGGGCGTGCCCACGCTATGGTGGCGCTCGGTCGGTCACACCCACACCGCCCATGTGGTGGAGGTGATGATCGACGAGCTCGCCCATGCGGCGGGGCGTGATCCGGTCGCGTTCCGGCTGGAACTGCTGCAGGACAAGCCGCGCCACGCCGCCGTGCTGAAGCTGCTGGCGGAGAAGGCGGAATGGGGCGGGAAGCCCGGCGCCGGCAAGGGGCGCGGCGTGGCGCTGCATGAGAGCTTCAACACCGTGGTCGGCAGCGTCATCGACGTGTCGGTGGTCGAGGGGCGGATCAAGGTCGAGCGCGTCGTCTGCGCGGTGGATTGCGGCATCGCCATCAATCCGGACGTGATCGCGGCGCAGATCGAGGGGGGCGTCGGCTTCGGCCTCGGCGCGGCACTGCATGACGAGATCACGCTGGACGGCGGCGTGGTCGAGCAGGCCAATTTCGACACCTATGTGCCGCTGCGCATGTCGGAAATGCCCAAGGTCGAGGTGCATATCCTCCCCTCGGCCAATCCGCCGACGGGAATCGGCGAGCCGGGGGTGCCGGGGGTGGCGCCCGCCCTCTCCAACGCCATCTTCGCCGCCACCGGCCAGAGGCTGCGCTCGCTCCCCTTCCGCTTGGAGGACTTCAAGGTCTGACGGCGCGTCCGGCGCAACGCTCCGTAAAATGAAAAGGCCGGTCGCGAGACCGGCCTTTTGCCTCACGCGTATTTTGCCGGCTTACAGGCCGCCAATGCACACATATTTCACATCGAGATATTCCTCGATGCCGTATTTCGAACCTTCGCGGCCGACGCCGGATTCCTTCACCCCGCCGAAGGGCGCGACTTCCGTGGTGATGACGCCGGCATTGATGCCGACCTGGCCGTAGCGCAGATTTTCCGAGACGCGGAAGGCACGGGCGAGATCGCGCGTGTAGAAATAGCAGGCAAGGCCGAACTCGGTGTCGTTGGCGAGGCGCACCGCTTCTTCCTCGGTCTCGAAGCGGAACACCGGGGCGACCGGGCCGAAGATTTCCTCGCGGGCGAAATTCATCTCCGCCGTCGCATCGGCGATGACGGTGGGCTGGAAGAACTGGCCGCCGAGCGCATGCCGCCCGCCGCCGGTGACGACCTTGCCGCCCTTGGCGAGCGCGTCGGCGACGAAGCTCTCGGTCTTGGCCACCGCCTTGTCGTCGATCAGCGGGCCCTGAACGACGCCTTCCTCGAGGCCGGAGCCGACCTTCAGCTTGGCCGAGGCGGCGGCGAGCTTTTCCACGAACGCGTCATAGATCCCGGCCTGGGCATAGAAACGATTGGCGCAGACGCAGGTCTGGCCGGAGTTGCGGTATTTGGAGGCGATGGCGCCTTCCACCGCCTTGTCGAGATCGGCGTCGTCAAAAATGACGAAGGGCGCGTTGCCACCGAGTTCCATCGACACGCGCTTCACCGTGTCGGCGGCCTGCTTCATCAAGAGCTTGCCGATGGGGGTGGAGCCGGTGAAGGTGATCTTGCGCACGATCGGGTTCGTGGTCATCTCGCCGCCAATGGCCGAGGCCGAGCCGGTGAGGATGTTGACCACGCCCTTGGGATAGCCGGCCTGTTCGCACAGCACGCCCCAGGCGAGGCCGGAATAGGGGGTCTGGGTCGCCGGCTTCATCACCGAGGTGCAGCCGGTGGCGAGCGCCGGGCCGATCTTGCGCGCCGCCATGGAGGAGGGGAAGTTCCACGGCGTGATGGCGGCGACCACGCCGACAGGCTGCTTGGTCGCGAGGATGCGCCGCTCAGCCCAGGGCGAGGGAATCACGTCGCCATAGACGCGGCGGGCTTCTTCCGAAAACCACAGCACATAGGCGGCGCTGGCGCCGACCTCGCCCATGGATTCGGTGAGCGGCTTGCCCTGCTCGATGGTCAGCAGCTCGGCGAGTGCGCGCTGATTGTCCATGATGGCGGTGTAGAGGCGGCGCAGCAGTTTGGCGCGTTCATCCGCCGTGGTGCGCGAGAAGCTCTCGAAGGCACGCTCGGCGGCGGCGATGGCGCGGCGGGTCTCATCCGTGCCGGCATTGGGCACGGTGCCGATCACTTCGCCCGTGGCCGGGTTGGTGACCTCGATCGTGCCGCCGCTGTCGGCGCCGACCCACTGCCCGTCGATGAGATTCGCGTCGCGCTTGAAATCCGCCCAGTTCATGGGTTCCGCCTCTCCGTCAGGGGGAGGCTGGAGAACCCGTCAGGCGGTACGCCCTGACCGGCTCAGCCTCCCGGGGCGCGGCTCTTCTGGCCGGCGCCGGCCAAGGCTATGTAGCGCCCGGCCGGCATGGCGACAATCACTCGCTGGTCACATCCGTTGTGAAGGCGTGGGGCAAGGCCTCAGCCCGGCCGCATGTCGACCAGCGGGGTGAAGCCGCCAAAGATCATGCGGGCGCCATCGAAGGGCATGTCGGTGAATTCCTTGAGGCGCGGGTCGTCCATGAACGCCTTCATGCCGGCGTCGCGCGCCTCGCGCGAGGGCCATTCGATCCAGGAAAACACCACGGCTTCCTCGGCCGTCGCCTGCACCGCCCGATGGAAATCGGTCAGCTTGCCGTGCGGCACGTCGTCTTCCCAGGTCTCCATCAGTCGCAGGGCGCCGTGATCGAAGAAGATCGGCGCCGTCTTCTCCGCCATGGTGCGGTAGGCCTCCTTGTTGGCTGTCGGCACGGCGATGACGAAACCGTCGACATAGCTCATGGCGTCCTCCTTCCTTACCGAGTTGGGCGGGATAGTAGGGCCATTCCCCAGGGCGAGAGCGGTAGGCCGGGCGGGAGGCCCAACGAAAAAGCCCCGGCACGGGCCGGGGCTTTTCCTCTGCTTGATGTCGTCAGAGCGCTCAGTTGTTCCGGTTGCCGAACAGCTGCAGCAGCATGATGAACATGTTGATGAAGTCGAGATAGAGCGTCAGCGCGCCCATGATCGCCTTGCGGCCGGCCACCACGTCGTCGTCGCCGGCGAAGTACATCTCCTTGATGCGCTGGGTGTCGTAGGCGGTGAGGCCCGCGAACACCAGCACGCCCACCACCGAGATGATGAACTGCAGCATCGAGGAGACGAGGAAGATGTTCACCACCATGGCGACCAGAATGCCGATCAGGCCCATGACGAGGAACGAGCCGAGGCCCGACAGGCTGCGCGAGGTGGTGTAGCCGTAGAGGCTGAGGCCACCGAACGCCGCCGCAGTGATGAAGAACACCCGGACGATGCTCTCATGCGTGTAGACCAGGAAGATGCTGGCCAGCGACACGCCGACGAGCGCGGCATAGACCCAGAAGATGGTCTGCGCGGTGGCAACGCTCAGCCGGTCGACCCGGAAGCTGAGGAACAGCACGGCGGCCAGCGGGGCAAACATCACGACATAGCGCAGCGGGCTGCCGAACAGGGTCGCGCCGAACTCGGTGAGGTAGATGCCGGCGAACTGGTAGGGCGTCGCCACGTCAGAGACGGCGAGCATATAGATACCGAGCGCCGCCGCGCCCGTGATGGCGAGGCCGAGCGTCATGTAGTTGTAGACGCGCAGCATATAGGCGCGCAGGCCCTGGTCGATCTCGGCCTGCGTCCGGGCCGCCGTCGCCCCGAAGCGCGGCACGGAGACGTTGCGGTTAAAGTCGGACATGGTCGGATCCTCTCCCGATAATCCCGTGGCCCACCGATCCCGGCGACATGCCGGGAAGCGTGGGAATTCACCGTGAATATGAGGGTGCGCCCTTCCTGCCGCAAGTGAAGTTTGCGACAGGTTTGACGCTACGGCACGGGGCGCGCGGCCCCGGCCTGGTGCCCGGCGCGCTACAGATTGCGCAGGATGCGCGCCGGTTTCTGCCCCAGCGCCCGCCAGGTGCCGATGAGGCCGAAGCCGACGGTGAGCACCAGCGCCACCGCGACGGCGCCGAGCGCCGCGCCGGTGGACCAGGCAAAGTCCAGCTTCATCACATAGACCACCACCACATAGGCCGCCGCCGTGCCGGCGCCGACCGCCACCACTGATGTGACGAGGCCGAGCGCGGCATATTCGAGCCCATAGGCGGCGACGAGCCGCGCCCTTGTGGCGCCGAGCGTCTTCAGGATCACCGCGTCATACACCCGGTGGTGCTGGCCAGCCGCCAGCGCGCCGGCAAGCACCAGCACGCTGGAAAGCAAGGTGACGAGGCTGGCGCCGCGTATGGCGATCAGCAGATTGCCGACGATCTCGCCGATCTGGGTCAGCGCTTCCTTCACCCGCACGGCGGTGACGGCGGGGAAATCCGCCGCCACGGCGCGGCCGAGGCTGCGTTCGGTGGCGAGATCGCCGCCTTCCGGCAGAGTCAGCGTCGCCAGCGAGGTGTGCGGCGCGCCGGCGAAGGTGTTGGGCGAGAACACCATGACGAAGTTGATGGCGAGCCGCTCCCACTCCACATCGCGCAGATTGGCGATGGTGGCGGTGATGGAACGGCCGAGCACGTTCACTGTCACCTCGTCGCCGATCTTGAGGCCGAAGGCGTCGGCGATCTCGCGCTCGAAGGAGACCAGCGGCGGCCCGGCATAATCGGCCGGCCACCACTCCCCACCGGCAAGAACCGAGCCTTCCGGCAGCGTCTGTGCATAGGTGATGCCGCGGTCGGAGGACAGCACCCAGGCAAATTCCGGCGGCGGGTCAAGGCTTTCCGCCGCCCGCCCGCCCAAAGTGAGGATGCGGCCGCGCAGCATCGGCACCACCTCCACCTCGCCCTCCGGCGCCTTCTGCTTGAGGAAGCGGGTGAAGGCCTCGGTCTCTGTGTTCTGGATGTCGAGAAAGAAGAAGCTCGGTGCTTCCGTCGGCAGGCGCGAGGTGAGCTCGCGCGTCAGGCTGCGGTCGATCAGCGCCAGCGTCACCAGCAGCGTGAGGCCGAGGCCGAGCGAAAGCACGATGGTGGGGGTGAGCGCCGCCGGGCGGTGGATATTGGCGAGGGCGAGCCGCAGTGCCGTGGAGCGCGGGCGCGGCAGCCGGCGGGCGATGGCCATGATGCCGGCGCCGACCAGCCGCAGCACCACGAGCACGCTTGCCGCCGCTGCTAGATAGATCATCGCGATGTTGCGCTGTTCCGAGGCGTAGACGGCGAGTGCCGCCAGCGCCAGCACGGCGAGCGAGGTGAGGGCGATGTAGACGAGGCGCGGCCGGCGGCGGCCACCTTCCACATGCTCGCGGAACAGCGCCGAAACCGGCACGTCATGGGCGAGGCCCAGCGGCCAGAGCGCGAAGGCCAGGGCGATGAGCGCACCATAGGCCAGCGCCAGCAGAATCGCGCCCGGCTGCAGGCTCGGCTCGATGGCCACCGGCAGCAGGTGGCCGACGGCGGCATTGGCGAGGAAGGGCAGGGACGAGCCCACCGCGATGCCGATGCCGATGCCGATGGCCGCGATAAGCCCGACTTCCGCTAGGTAGATCGCAAACACCGTCCGCCCCGGCGCGCCGAGGCTCTTGAAAGTGGCGATGACGCCGCGTTTGGCGTCGAGATGGCTCTTCACCGCATTGGCAACGCCGACGCCGCCGACGAGGAGGGCGGTGAGGCCGACCAGGGTGAGATATTCGGTGAAGCGGCGGACATTATTCTCCAGCCGGGGAGCGGCGGCGTCGCGGGTGCGCGCCTCGAAGCCGGCCTCCGGCGCGCCCTTCTGTACCTCGTCGACAAAGGCGGAGAGTTCGGCGGGCCGGTCCATCCGCACGCGGTAATGCCAGCGTACCAGGCTGCCGGGCTGCAGCAGATCGCTGGCGCGCAGCGCGTCGATCCCGATTAGCACGCGCGGGCCGAAGCCGATGCCGGTGGAGAGCAGGTCCGGCTCGCGCTCCAAGGTGCCGCGCAGGATGAGCGTCGCGGCGCCGAGCTGGAAGCGATCGCCAATCTTCAGCTGCAGCCGGTCGGCGAGGGCGGGGTCGACCAGCGCGCCATAGGCGTCGCCGTCACGGGCCAGTGCCGCGGCGAGCGGCTGCTGCGGCACGATGTCGAGCGTGCCGACCATGGGGTAGACGCCGTCCACCGCCTTCACCTCCGCCAGCGTGGCGTCGAGCGCCTCGCCGCTGCCGGCACGCGCCATGGCGCGCAGGGTGGCGACGGTGGAGACACGCCCGCCCGCCTCAATGAGCCGGTATTCCTCCGGGCTCGCCTCGCGCTGCACGAGGGTAAAGGCGGCATCGCCGCCGAGCAGCGTCGTGCCCTCGCGCGCCAGACCGTCGGTCAGCGCCCGCGAGAAGGCGCCGACACCGGCAATGGCGGCGACACCGAGCGCGAGGCAGGCGAGGAAGACGGCGAAACCGCGCAGGCCGCCGCGCAATTCCCGAAGGGCGAAGCGCAGCGGCAGGGTACGGCGGCTCGGCGCGCGCGTCGGCACGGCATGGCCGGCGGCAGCCGCCGGTGTCGAAATCTGGTCGGTGCTCATGCCGGGATTCCGGCGCCGGCCAAGGCGTCCGCCGTCTCGACGGCACCGGAGCGCAGCCGCACCATGCGGTCGCAGCGGCGGGCCAGCGTCGGGTCATGGGTGACGATGACGAGAGTGGCGCCACGCCGCGTCTGCGCCTCGAACAGAAGGTCCATGATCTGCTTGCCGGTCGCCTCGTCGAGATTGCCGGTCGGCTCGTCGGCGACGAGGATGCGCGGTTCCGGCGCCAGGGCGCGGGCCACCGCCACGCGCTGCTGCTCGCCGCCGGAGAGCTGGGAAGGGTAGTGATCGAGCCGGTGGCCGAGGCCGACGGCGGTGAGTTCGGCGGCGGCGCGGGCGAAGGCGTCGGCTCGGCCGGCCAGTTCCAGCGGCACGGCCACGTTTTCCAGCGCGGTCATGGTCGGGATGAGGTGGAAGGCCTGAAAGACGATGCCGACATGCCGGCCGCGAAACCGCGCCAGCGCGTCCTCGTCGAGTCCGGTGAGTTCCTGTCCCGCCACCTCGACCCGGCCGGAATCCGCCCGCTCCAAGCCGGCCAGCACCATGAGCAGGCTCGACTTGCCCGAGCCGGACGACCCGACGAGGCCGACCGCCTCGCCCTGGCGAATGGCGAGCGAAACGCCCTTGAGGATATGCACGCGCGCCGCGCCGCTGCCGAGGGAGAGTTCGACGCCATCGAGGCGGATGGCGGTGGCCTTTGTCGTGTCAGAAGGCATGGGGCTCTTTTCGCGTCTGTTGCGGGCCGGCTGGGGCTTGTCCTCTGGAGGCCGGCATCCCGTGCACCATATGTTGCGCTGCACCGCTTCCGAAAGGGTAGGCTCTTGTCACGATTGCTCCATCGGCTCTTTGCGTTCTGCGGCCTTGTGCTGCTTGGCGCGACGACCACCGCCACTGCCACCACCGCCGAACCCGTGCGCCTGGTGGCGTTTGGCGACAGCCTCACCGCCGGCTACGGCCTCGCCGCCAGCCAGGCCTTTCCGGTACGGCTGCAGGAGGCGCTGCGGGCCAAGGGACACGAGGTTGTGATCGCGAATGCCGGCGTCTCCGGCGACACCACCAGCGCCGGCCTCGCCCGGCTGGACTGGTCGATCCCCGAGGGGACGGACGGCGTGATCCTTGAACTCGGCGCCAATGACGCGCTGCGCGGCCTCGATCCGGCGATCCCCGAGCGGTCGCTCGACGCCATTCTGGCGCGGCTGAAGGCGCGTGGCATTCCGGTGCTGATGGCCGGCATGCGCGCGCCGCCCAATCTCGGCAGTGCCTATCAGGCGCGTTTCGATGGCATCTATGAAAAGCTGGCGCGGAAATACAATGTGCCGCTCTACCCGTTCTTTCTCGATGGCGTGGCCGGTACCCCCGCACTGAACCTGCCCGATGGCGTGCATCCCACGGCGGCGGGGGTGGACATCATCGTCGCGCGCATGCTGCCGGTGGTGGAGGCGTTTCTGGCGACGCTGAAACCCCGGGCCCCTGCCGGCACTGCGACTCCTGACTGACGTACCTCCGCTACCCCTGCGGCTGATGGCAGGATTGTGACGTTGTGTGTCCTGTGGGTTCTCGACGGGGGCGGCGGGGCGGGCTAACACCCGGTCCGGGGCGTATCGTGCGTAGTCAGCCTGTGCGGGGGCACATGAAGTACCGAAGTGAGATCGACGGCCTTCGGGCCGTCGCCGTCGTTCCTGTGATCCTGTTCCATGCCGGATTTGGAGCTTTCTCCGGGGGTTATGTCGGGGTCGACGTCTTCTTCGTCATCAGCGGCTATCTGATTACGATCATCCTGCTCAACGAGATTGAGGCTGGGACGTTTTCCATCGCGCGTTTCTATGAGCGGCGGGCGCGGCGCATCGTGCCGGCGCTCAGCGTGGTAATGCTGGCCTGCCTGCCCTTCGCCTGGCTGTGGATGATCCCCGAGCAGCTGAAAGAGTTCGGCCAGAGCCTCACCGCCGTGGTGTTATCCGTCTCCAACTTCCTGTTCTGGAAACAGGAGACAAGCTATTTCGCTGCCGCCGCCGAACTCAAGCCGCTGCTCCACACCTGGAGCCTGGCGGTGGAGGAGCAATATTACCTGTTCGCACCGCTGACCTTGGTGCTGCTGTGGCGGTTCGGCCGGCGCCGGCTGTTCTGGATCGTGGTCGCGGCGGCGGTGCTGGGTCTGCTCGCCACCGAGTGGGGCTGGCGCTACGCGCCGCGCGCCAATTTCTATCTGTCACAGTTCCGTATATGGGAGCTTCAGGTCGGATCGATCTGCGGCTTTCTCGCGACGAGTCACCCGCCAGGCGGCAAAAATCTGCCGCGCGCCAGCAATGGGCTGAGTGCGCTGGGGCTGGGAATGATCCTGTTCGCCATTTTCGCCTTTGACAAAAACACGCCGTTCCCGAGCCTCTATACGCTGGTGCCGGTGGGCGGGACGGCGCTGGTGGTGCTGTTCGCGCACAAGGGCACGGTGGTGGCGCGGGTGCTGTCGGCCCGGGTGCTGGTGGGCATCGGGTTGATCAGCTACAGCGCCTATCTCTGGCACCAGCCGCTTTTCGCCTTCGCCCGCATCCGCTCGCTGGTGGAGCCTGAGCCGGCGCTGATGATGGCGCTGGCGGTGCTCTCGATGGGTCTTGCCTATCTCAGCTGGCGCTTTGTCGAGCAGCCCTTCCGCCGCCGTCCCGTGCCGCTGCTGCCGTCCCGTCGCGCTGTTTTCACGGCGACCGTGCTGGTCGGGGTCGTGTTCGCGACCATTGGGCTTTATGCCAACCTTTCCGGTGGCGTTCCTAGCCGGCTCGACCGCGTTGCGCCTGGCAGCTATGCCGAAACGCTTCTGGCTTCGCTCCGCCGCCCTTCGGCCAAACTCGACTGCGCCCCGGTGCCGCCGGGCGAAAACCGGGCGCCCCTTTGCGCGGCGTTCACGCCTGAGAATCCGAAGCTGCGCATTCTGCTAATCGGCGACAGCCATGCCGGTTCGATCCTGCGGGCCTTCGCCGGGGTCGGTCGCGACAATGCGGTCTACCAGATGGCACTACCGGGCTGCCCGCCGATCAACCGCACCGCCCTGCACCGGGGCGCCTTTGATATGAGAGAATGCCAGCAGGCCACGCGCGATCAGTTGCAGGCGGTGCGCGAGGGCGGTTTTGACGTGGTGGTGCTGGCCGCACGATGGTCACTCTATGCCGGTCGTGAGGATCGCCGCTTCTTCGCGCTTGGCCCTGAAGGTGACCCGAGCTCCCCTTCGCTCGAGACGTCGCGCGCCACCTTCTCCAGCCATCTCGCGGCGACGGTGCAGGATTATCGCGCTCTCGGCGCCGCTGTGGTGCTGATCGACCAGGTGCCGGAACATCCGGTGATGCCGCGCAAGGTGATCGAGCAGGCCGTCTTGCTCGGCCTCGACCATGGCAGCGGTCCGGCGCAGTTCGAGCAGGCGGTGGAGGAGAGTTCCACCACCTTGGAGGCTAATGGCAAGGTGCAGGGCTTCGCCGAGGCGGAGTTGGACAAGCTGCGCGGGGAGAAGGTGTGGGTTCTCTCCTTTGACGAACTGTTCGCCCATGGCGGGCGCTATCTCTGGGGCGATCGCAACGGGGCCTACTATATCGACGGCGACCACCTCTCCCCCTATGGCGCGGCGCTGATTGAGCCCGCGATGACGGCGGCGTTCACCAAGATCGCGGAGGAGCTGAAGGCCGGCGGGAGCGCGCCGCCGCCGCCCTGACAGCCGTGGCGTGAGGGGACCGAAGGCGAGCAGGATGGCGGCCGCGCGCTTGCCGGCCGGCCGGGGGCTACCTATCTTGTCCGCACATTCCCCCGTCTTTGCGAAAAGCTCCCCACATGCACTATCGCCCGCTCGGCCGCACCGGCCTCGAGGTCTCCACGATCTGTCTCGGCACCATGACCTATGGCGAACAGAACACAGAGGCCGAAGGCCACGCGCAGATGGACTACGCGCTCGACCACGGCATCAATTTCTTCGACACCGCCGAGCTTTATTCGATTCCGCCCAAGCCCGAGACGCAGGGCTCGACCGAGCGCATCATCGGCAGCTGGTTCAAGGCGCGCGGCAACCGCGACAAGGTGATCCTCGCCACCAAGGTGTGCGGCCTCTCGCAGATGGACTGGTTCCGCGACGACGGCCTGCCGGCACGCCCCACGCGCGGCCAGATTCGCGAGGCGGTGGAAAAGAGCCTCGCGCGGCTGCAGACCGACTATATCGACCTTTATCAGCTGCACTGGCCGGGCCGGCCGGTGGCGCTGTTCGGCGCCAATCCGACCCGCTGGGAGAGTGCGCCCGGCCCGGAGACCCCCATCGCCGAGACGCTCGATGCCTTCGCCGAACTGGTGAAGGAGGGCAAGATCCGCCATTTCGGGCTCTCCAATGAGAGCGCCTGGGGCACGATGAGATTCCTCGCCGAGGCGGAGCGGACCGGCGCACCGCGCGTCGCCTCGCTGCAGAACGCCTATAATCTCCTGAACCGCACCTATGAGACCGCGCTTGCCGAAGTGAGTCTGCGCGAGGATGTGGCGCTTCTCGCCTATTCCCCGCTCGGCCAGGGCTATCTCACCGGCAAGTATCAGAAGGGCGCGCTCCCCGAGGGTTCTCGCACCGCGCTGTTCCAGCGCGCGACACGTTACCAGGTGCCGGGGGCGGAGGAGGCGATCGACGACTATCTCGCCATCGCCCGCGAGGCCGGGCTCGATCCCTCGCAGATGGCGATCGCCTTCTGCCTGACGCGGGATTTCATGACCTCTGTCATCATCGGCGCGACGACGATGGAGCAGCTCGTCACCGATATCGGCGCGGTCGATGTGACACTGACGCCGGAGGTGCTGGCGCGCATCGATGCGGTGCACCAGCTTCGCGGCAATCCCTGCCCCTGAGCGGGCGCGGGCGGCGGGACAACCCGCCGCCTATTCTTCGCCCTTGCTCTCGGGCGGAGCGTGGCGGGTCATCAGCGGCACCTGCGCCATGGCGAAGACGAGGGTGATGGGCAGATAGCCGAAGGTCTTGAACGCCACCCAGGTGTCGGTGGAGACGCTGCGCCAGACGATTTCGTTCAGCACCGCCATGACGAGGAAGAACGCCCCCCAGCGTATGGTCAGTTCGCGCCAGCCCTGGTCGGTGAGCACGAAGACATCGCCCAGCACATAGGGCAGCAGCGGCTTGCGCAGCCAAAGCCCGCCGAGCAAAGCGACGCCGAACAGCGCGTTCACCAGCGTCGGCTTCATCTTGATGAAATGGTCGTCCTGCAGCACCAAGGTGAGGGTGCCGAACACCAGCACCACGCCGGCCGAGACCAGCGGCATGACCGCGATCTTGCGGGCGATGATCCACATGACAGCCAGAGCGGCGAAGGTGGCGACCATGAAGGCGCCGGTGGCGACATAAATGCCGCCCCTCCCATTGGCGATGAAGAACACCACCAGCGGGCCCATTTCCAGCGCGAATTTCAGCAGCGGGTGCATGGTGCGCAGGCGGGTGCCGGTGGCGGGGCCGGACGGTGCATCGCTCATGGGTCAGTCCTCCAGTCCGACGATGGCGCGGGCGAAATCGCGCGCCGCGAAGGGTTGCAGGTCGTCAATACCCTCGCCGACGCCGATGAGATGGATCGGCAGGCCGTGCTTGGCGGCGATGGCGACCAGGATGCCGCCGCGCGCCGTGCCGTCCAGCTTGGTCATGACGAGGCCGGTGACGCCCGCCACCCGCTTGAACGCGTCCACCTGCTGCAGGGCGTTCTGGCCCACCGTGGCATCGAGCGTCAGCACCACGGCATGGGGCGCGGTAGGGTCCTGCTTCTTGATCACGCGGACGATCTTTTCCAGCTCGGCCATCAGCTCGACGCGGTTTTGCAGCCGGCCGGCCGTGTCGATGATGAGCACGTCGGCGCCCTCCGCGCGGGCCTGCTGCAGCCCGTCAAAGGCGACGCCGGCGGCGTCGGCACCGGGGGCGCGGGAAACGAGGCTGGCGCCGGTGCGCTCCGCCCAGACCTTCAACTGCTCGATGGCCGCCGCGCGAAACGTGTCGCCGGCGGCGAGCACCACCTTCTTGCCCTGCGCCTTCAGGGTGGAGGCGAGCTTGCCGATGGTCGTGGTCTTGCCCGAGCCGTTGACGCCGACCATCAGCAGGATGAACGGCTTGGTCTCGCCGGCGAAGGCGAGCGGCTGCGCCACCGGCTTTAGCACCGCCTCGATCTCGGCAGCGACGAGGGCGCGCACCTCCGCCGGCTCGATGGTCTTGTCGTAGCGGCCCTTACCGACAGCGGCGGCGATGCGGGCGGCGGTTTCCATGCCGAGATCGGCGCGGATCAGCACGTCCTCCAGATCCTCCAGCGTATCGGCATCGAGCTTGCGCTTGGTGAACAGGTCGGTGATGCCGGTGGACAGACCGGTGGCGGTCCGGGTCAGCCCCTGGGTCAGGCGCTTCCAGAATCCGGGGCGGGCCTTCGTCGTCTCGTCATTCATGTCGGTCATGCCGCGATCAGCCGAACGCCGTCATGGCCGGCGATGCGGATATGGGTCAGCGTTCCGGGCGCCAGCGCCGAGGCCAGGCGCACCGGGGTGAAGCTCTTGGTGCGTGCGAGGCCGCCGCGCTCGGCCAGCACTTCGCGCCGCGCTCCGACCTCGGCGGCGAGGTGGCGCAGCAGCGCATGCGCCCCCTTTTCCCGCAGGCGGCGGGCGCGCTCCTTCACGAGGGCGGGGTCCACCGCCGGCATGCGCGCCGCCGGGGTGCCGGGGCGCGGGGAGAAGGGGAAGACGTGCAGATGCGTCAGCCCGCAGGCGTCCACCAGATCGAGCGAGGCACGGAAGGCCGTCTCCGATTCCGTGGGGAAGCCGGCGATGAGATCGGCGCCGAACACCACATCCGGCCGCGCCTGGCGCAGGGCGCGGCAGAAGCCGATGGCGTCCTGGCGCGAATGCCGGCGCTTCATCCGCTTGAGGATCAGATCGTCGCCCGCCTGCAGCGAGAGGTGGAGATGCGGCATCAGCCGCTCTTCTTCCGCCAGCGCGCGCCTTAGCTCGTCGTCGACCTCCACTGAATCGAGCGAGGAGAGTCGCAGCCGGGGCAGTTCCGGCACATGGCGCAGCAAGGTGCGCACCAGCGTGCCGAGCCGTGGCGCGCCGGGAAGGCCGGCGCCGTAGGAGGTGAGGTCGACCCCGGTGAGCACGATTTCGCGCGTGCCCTGTTCCACCAGCTCGCGCACCCGCGCGACGACCGCGCCCATCGGCACGGAGCGGGAATTGCCCCGCCCATAGGGGATGACGCAGAAGGTGCAGCGATGGTCGCAGCCATCCTGCACCTGCACGAAGGCGCGTGTGTGTCCCTCGATCGTGTCGGCCGGCCCGTCCAGCAGATGCGGCGCGGTCTCGCGTACCGCCATGATGTCGCCGACGACGATCTTCGCCTCGCTGCCGAGGCCGAAATCGAGCGCGGCGCGGGTGGCCTGCCACGCCTCCGGCGCGGTCTTCTCGGCATTGCCGAGCACGCGGTCGACTTCTCCCATCGCCGCGAAGCGGGCGGGCTCGGTCTGCGCGGCGCAGCCGGTGACGATGATGCGGCGGGTGGGCGCCTCGCGCTTGAGCCGGCGGATGGTCTGGCGCGCCTGCTTCACCGCCTCGGCGGTGACGGCACAGGTATTGACGATCACCGCGTTCTCCAGTCCCGCCGCGCCTGCCATCGCCTTTGCGCTGGCGGAATCGAGCGCGTTCAGTCGGCAGCCGAAACTGACGACCTCAACGGGGGACGCAGGGGCCGGGGCGGCGAGGGGCATCGTCACGCGGTGGCTTCGCCGGACGCAGCGGCAGGGCGCTCGGCTTCGCCGAGCATGACGGCGGTGAGCCGGCCGCCGAACTCGAATTCGGCAGGGCCGGTCATCAACATATGGTCGTCGCTCTCGCGCCAGTCGATGACCAGATCGCCGCCGGGCAGGCTGATGGTGACGCGCCGGCCGGTGAGGCCGAGGCGCGCCGCGCAGACGGCGGTGGCGCAGGCGGCGGTGCCGCAGGCACGGGTGAGGCCGACGCCACGCTCCCACACCTTCAGCACGATGTGGTCGGGCGAGACCACCTGCGCGGCGGAGATGTTGGCCCGCTCCGGGAAGATCGGATGGTGTTCCAGCTCCGGCCCCAGAAGGGCGAGGTCGATGGCGTCGATGTCCTCCACCCAGAAAATGGCGTGCGGGTTGCCGACATTGACCACCGCCGGCGCGCGCAGCACCGGCGCCTCCGCCGGGCCGGCCTGCAATTCGATGGCGCGGGTATCGCTGACCGGGCCGGCGAGCGGGATGTCGTGCCAGCCGAAACGCGGCACGCCCATATCGACGGTGATGCCCTCGGGGGCGAGGGTGCATTCCAGCGGGCCGGCGACGCTCTCGAACAGCATATGCTGCGCGCCGGTGCGGCCGGATTCATAAAGCGCGATGCAGCGTGTGCCGTTGCCGCAGGCACCGGACTCGGAGCCGTCGGAATTGATGATGCGCACGAAAGCGCGCGTGCCCTCGGTCTGTGGCGGATAGAGCGCCATGATCTGATCGAAGGGCAGCACCTCCCGCCGGGCGAGGGCGCGCGCCTCTTCCGGCGGCACGTCGAGCGGGGCGTCGCGCAGATCGAGCACGACGATCTCGTTGCCGAGGCCGTTCATCTTGACGAAGGGTCGGTTTTCCAGCGCGGCCATGAACCCGGTTTCGCGGCAGCGGCGGACGGGCCGCCGGTGGGTTGACGAGGATGCGGTCCTTATATGGTGAAGCGCCGAGGCTTGGCCAGACTTATCGCCGGCCGGCCCGTCTGGGCGCGAGTGTCGCGGCGCGGCGACAGGGGCCGGCGAAGCGGCGCGGTGGGCCGCGCGGGCCGTCGCGGGCGCGCCTGCGTAATGCTAGGAGTCGCGTTCATGTCTTGTTTCCGGCGCCGCGCCCCTTTCCGGTGAATCGACCATGATGGTGAACGTCTCCGCCCGCCCGCTGCCGCGCCGGCTTCTCCTCGTGCTGGCGCTGCTGGCCGTGCCGGCGCTGCCCGCCACGCTGCGGGCGCAAGACGTCGCTCCGCCCGCCGCCGCCCCGCCCGCCGCCGCTCCGCCCGCCGCCGCCGCGCCCGCGAACCCCGCGCCTGCCGGCCCTGATGCGCCGCCGCTTGACGATGACGACATGATCGCCCCGCCGATGATCGACCCGCGCGCGGTGGAAACGCAGAATGTCGCTCCCGCGCCGGACCCGCTGAAGCGGCCCGACGGGTTCGGCGAGGAATCGGTGATGAAGCCGGTGCCGGTGCTGATGAAGCCCGGCCATGCGAACTGGGACGACGCCTTCAAGACCATCGTGGCGGCGCTGAAGGAGATCGACGCCGAGATGGCGCGGCTGAAGCTGAAGCCCAACGGCGCCTCCTTCATCATCTACACCGCGACGGACGATCTCGGCTTCGATTTCGAGGCGGCGGTACCGTTCGAGGGCGCGACGGCGGACAAGCCGCAGAACGGCATGATGTTTTCCGCTTCGCCCGCCGGCCGGGCGCTGCGCTTCACCCATCGTGGGCCCTATGATTCCATGGACCCGACCTATGAGCAGATCGCCAACCTGCTCGACGCCAAGGATCTGGAAGCCCAGGACCTCTATGTCGAGGAATACCGCTCCGACCCACGCACCACGCCGGAGGACGACCTCGTTATCGACATCTGGGTGCCGCTGAAGTGATTATCGGCGGCACCCCCCGCACGGGTGCCTGGCGCCCCGCCCATTCGCCTCCCCCGCCGCTCTGTGCTATGAGGCGCGCAAACGGACATCTTCGATAGCGACATGAACCTCATCGATACCACAGCGGCCTCCGCCGCCGGGGCGCGTCTCCCCGTCGAGGGCGCGCCCGCCGAAATGCCTCGGGCGGATGCGAAGCGCTCCCTTGCCGGGCTCGACCGCGCCGGGCTGGCCGAGGCGCTGGCCGAGATCGGTCTGCCTGAGCGCGAGCGCCGCATGCGCGTCGCCCAGCTCTGGCACTGGATCTATCTGCGCGGGGCGTTGTCCTTCGACGAGATGACCAATGTCGGCAAGGGGCTGCGCGAGAAGCTCAGTGCCGCCTTCTCGCTGGATCGTCCCGAGGTGGTGGTGGAGCAGGTGTCGAATGACGGCACCCGCAAATGGCTGCTGCGCCTGCCGCCCGACATTGCCGGCGACAAGCCGCACGATGTCGAGATGGTCTACATCCCCGAGAGCGACCGCGGCACGCTGTGCGTCTCCTCCCAGGTCGGCTGCACGCTCAACTGCTCCTTCTGCCACACCGGCACCCAGCGCCTGGTGCGCAACCTCACGGCGGCCGAAATCGTGGCGCAGGTGATGGTGGCGCGGGACCGGCTCGGCGACTCTCCCGGCCGCGAGCGGGCGACGGGTCCCGGCCTTCCCACCGAAGGCGACCGGCTGGTGACCAATATCGTGTTCATGGGCATGGGCGAGCCGCTCTACGCCTATGATTCCGTCGCCAAGGCGATCGAGGTGCTGGCCGATGGCGAAGGCCTCGGCATCGGCAAGAGGCGCATCACCGTGTCCACCTCCGGCGTGGTGCCGGAGATCGAGAAGCTTGGCCGCGAGGTCGGGCCGATGCTCGCCATCTCGCTGCACGCGGTGCGCGACGAACTGCGCGACGTGCTGGTGCCGATCAACAAGAAATACCCGCTGAAGGATCTGCTGGAGGCGTGCCGCACCTATCCGGCCGCGTCCAACGCCAAACGCATCACGTTCGAATATGTGATGCTCAAGGGGGTGAACGACAGCCCGGCCGACGCCAAGGCGCTGGTGCGGCTTCTGGCCGGCATTCCCGCCAAGATCAACCTGATCCCCTTCAACCCCTGGCCGGGCACGAAATATGAATGCTCGGACTGGGAGACGATCGAGCAGTTCTCCGACATCGTCTTTCGCGCCGGCTATTCCAGCCCGGTGCGCACGCCGCGCGGGCGCGACATCCTCGCCGCCTGCGGCCAGCTGAAAAGCGAGACGGAGAAGCTCTCCGCCCGCGAGCGCCTCGCCCTGCGGGCGATGGCCGCGGCGGCGGAATAGGGGCGCGCGACATGGACAATCTGCTGCGGCTGCTGCTGCGTCTCCTCATCGTGCCGCTCGGCGGCGTGGCGGGAATGATCGCCGCGCTGGCCATTATCCTTGTCGGCTACTGGCAGCTGGGGGACCTGATCTCCGGCGTTACCGAGATCGAGGCGGTGGCGCTGGCGGATGCGCTGACCACAGCGGCCTTCGCGATGATGGCCATCGTCGTTCTGATGGGCGGTATCGCGCTGATCGGCGTACTCTTCGCCGAGGCATTCGCGGTGCGCTCCTGGGTGTTCCATGTCGCCAATGGCGCGGTCTCGGCCATGATCGCGGCACAGATTTTCCCGCCCTATCCGGATGCACCCGTGCCGTTCAACGGCATGCTCTACATTCTCGGCGCCGGCCTCGCCGGGGGGCTGGTCTATTGGGCGGTGGCGGGATGGAGCGCCGGTTTCTGGAAGCCGCTGGGGCCCGCAGGGCCCGCCGCGCCGCTGCCGCCGGCCCAGCCCGCTCCCCCCACGGCGCCCTGAGCACTGCTGCAACGCTTGCACCGGCGCGCGCCATGCCTATAGTCCGCGCGCCCTTCCGGGCTCGGCTCCTTTCCTGCGGAACGTGATATGGCGAACGATGTGAAGAAGGTGGTGCTCGCCTATTCGGGCGGTCTCGACACCTCGGTGATCCTCAAATGGCTGCAGACCACCTATGGCTGCGAGGTGGTGACCTTCACCGCCGATCTCGGCCAGGGTGAGGAACTGGAGCCGGCGCGCAAGAAGGCCGAGCTGCTCGGCATCAAGCCGGAAAACATCTTCATCGAGGATGTGCGCGAGGAATTCGTCTCCGAATACGTGTTCCCGATGTTCCGCGCCAATGCGCTGTATGAGGGGCTGTACCTGCTCGGCACCTCCATCGCCCGGCCGCTGATCTCGAAGAAGCAGATCGAGATCGCCCGCAAGGTCGGCGCCGACGCCGTGGCGCATGGTGCCACCGGCAAGGGCAACGACCAGGTGCGCTTCGAGCTCTCCTATTACGCGCTGGAGCCGGAGATCAAGGTGATCGCGCCGTGGCGCGAATGGGACCTGACCTCGCGCACCCGCCTGCTCGAATTCGCCGAAACCCACCAGATCCCGATCGCCAAGGACAAGCGCGGCGAGGCGCCGTTCTCGGTCGACGCCAACCTGCTGCACTCCTCCTCCGAGGGCAAGGTGCTGGAAGACCCGGCCGAGGAAGCGCCGGAATATGTCTACCAACGCACCATTTCGCCCGAGGCGGCGCCTGATAAGGCGACCTACATCTCCATCGGCTTCGAGAAGGGCGACGCGGTCTCGATCGACGGCGAGAAGCTCTCTCCCGCCACGCTGCTGACTCGGCTGAATGAGCTCGGCAAGGCCAATGGCATCGGCCGGCTGGACCTCGTCGAGAACCGCTTCGTCGGCATGAAGTCGCGCGGCGTCTACGAGACCCCCGGCGGCACGATCCTTCTGCAGGCGCATCGCGGCATTGAAAGCATCACGCTCGACCGTGGCGCGGCGCATCTGAAGGACGACATCATGCCCCGCTATGCGGAGCTGATCTATTACGGCTTCTGGTTCTCGCCCGAGCGCGAGATGCTGCAGGCGCTGATCGACAAGAGCCAGGAATTCGTCACCGGCGAGGTTCGGCTCAAGCTCTACAAGGGCAATGTCGAGGTGGTCGGCCGCTCCTCGCCCTATTCGCTGTACAATCAGGACCTCGTGACCTTCGAGGAAGGCGCGGTGGCCTATGACCACCGCGACGCCGCCGGCTTCATCAAGCTGAACGCGCTGCGCCTGCGCACGCTGGCCAATCGCGACCGCAAGGTCCGGGGCTGAGGCGCCCTCGCACCTGCCTCATCCCCGGGCTTGACCCGGGGACCCAGAGTTTGCGGCGCGCGCTGTCGCTGGGTGCCCGGGTCAAGCCCGGGCATGAGGGGTTGTGGGAAGACGTCCTCAGATCGCCTGACCGCCCGACACCTCGATGCGCTGGGCGGTGACCCAGCGATTGTCGGGCGACAAGAGGCTCGCCACCATCGGGCCGATATCGTCCGGCACGCCGACGCGGCCGAGCGCGGTGATGCCCGCAAGCTGCTTGTTGATCTCCGCATTGTCGCGCACCGCGCCACCGCCGAAATCGGTCTCGATCGCTCCCGGCGCCACCGTGTTGACGGCAATGCCGCGCGGGCCGAGTTCCTTCGCCATGTAGCGCGTCAGCACCTCCACCGCGCCCTTCATCGCCGCATAGGCGGCATAGCCGGGATAGGCGAAGCGGGTGAGGCCGGAGGAGAAATTGACGATGCGCCCGCCATCAGTGATCAGCGGCAGCAGCGTCTGGGTGAGGAAGAACACGCCCTTGAAATGGACATCGACCAGCCGGTCGAACTGCGCCTCACTGGTGTCGGCGATGGGCGCGTAATCGCCATGGCCGGCATTGTTGACGAGGTGGTCGAAGCTCTCGCGGCCCCAGACTTCGGAAAGGGCGGCGCGCAGCTTCTCCGCGAAGGCGGGGAAGTCGGCGATCGTGCCGGTGTCGAGCTGCAGCGCCACAGCCTTGCGGCCCAGCGCCTCGATCTCGGCCACAACGGCCTGCGCGTCTTCGGCGCGGCTGTGATAGGTCAAGACGACATCGCCGCCCCGACGAGCGACGCTGAGGGCGGTGTTGCGGCCAAGCCCGCGGCTGCCGCCGGTGATGAGGGTAATGGTCATGGGTCCGTCTCCTGTTGCGGTGAGACAGATATGACGCGCGGCGCGCGGCCGTGGTTGCCGGATCGGCGGAGCCTCTTGCCTATTTCTCCGAAGGTGCTTTCCTTTCTCGGCCGCCGGGCTAGCATGCCGGCATGACAACCCTGCTCGACATCATGGACCGCCACGGCCGGCTTCACGCCGATGCCAACGGCATCGCCACGACGCCGATCCCTGGCGTCATGTTTTTCCGCGTCACCTCCCCGTCGGGCGTCAGCCACGCCATCGCCCGGCCGCTGGTCTGCCTGGTCGTGCAGGGCGCCAAGCAGGTGACGATGGGCGGGCGCGATTTTCCGCTCCGCGCCGGCGAGTCGCTGCTGATCACCGCCGATGTGCCGATCGTCAGCCAGATCACCAGGGCAAGCCACGCCGCGCCCTATGTCTCCCTGGTGCTGGAACTCGACCTGGCCATCGTCGCCGAACTGGCGCGGGAAATGGAGCCGGCCCTGGCCGGTGCGGCGGACCCTGTGCGGGTCGACCCGACCGATGGCGAGGTGGCGGGCGCGGCGCTGCGGCTGCTGCACTTGCTCGATCGTCCCGGCGCGCTGCCGGTACTGCAGGCGGCACTGATCCGCGAAATGCACTACTGGCTGCTGGCCGGGCGGCACGGCGCCGCCATTCGCCGGCTCGGCTGGCCGGATAGTCACGCCCAGCGCATCGGCCGAGCCGTGGCGCTGCTGCGTGCGGAGTTCGCCAAGCCCTTGCCGGTGAACCGCCTCGCGGAGGTGGCGGGAATGAGCGTGTCCACCTTCCACCAGCATTTCCGCGCCGTCACCTCGCTATCCCCGCTGCAGTTTCAGAAGCAGCTGCGGCTGATCGAGGCGCGGCGGCTGATGGCGGCGGAAGGGGTGTCCGCGAGCCTGGCGGCCTTTGCGGTGGGCTATGAAAGCGTGCCGCAATTCACCCGCGAATATGGGCGCCTGTTCGGCGCGCCGCCGGTGCGGGACGTGAAGGCGGCACGGGAGCAGATGCGCGCCGCCTGAGGATCGCGAGGCGCGGCTTCAGTCCAGCGGCACCTTGCGGTTCTCGCCGAGATCAGTGGTCGAGCCGGAGAGACGCGCCGCCATCATCTTGAACATCACGCCGATGGAATTGGACGGGCCGTCCCAATATTCCGCCTGGTCGGGAATGAAGCGCAAAACGCAGATATTCGGGTCGGTCTTGCCCTGCGGCCAGAACGCTTTGTTCATGTCGCTCCAGAGTTCGTCGATCTTGGCGCGGTCGTTGGAGACTTCGGCCTGGCCGGAGACCGAGAGGTAGTTGTTGTCGCCCGGCTTGGCGAAGGTGAGCGCGGCCTGCGGGTCCCGCTCCAACTCGTCATCCTTGTGACCGCGGCGGTCCGAAAGGAACCAGACGCAGCCTTCCTCGCGCGAGGGATGGGCGTCCATCGGCCGGGCGCGCAGCGTCTCGCCCTCGCGGGTGACGAGCATGCAGATGCGGATGTCCTCCATCATCTCCCAGACGCGGTCGATGGCTTCGGCGGTGGTCTTGTCGTCCATGGAAAAGCCTCCTCGGGTTCGAGGGGAGAACCCGGAGGCGCAGCGCTGGTTCCTCGCTTCGTGCGGCGATCGGCCCGCGGCATCCGTGCTGTTCCGCTGTCATGTGGCAGCGCTCTCGCTATGCTAGCGAGCCCACGTAAGGAGACGCTCATGGCCTGGTCGCTCACCGTCGGATATGTCTATGGTACCGCGGTCCGCATTCACGTGACCTTTCTGCTCTTTCTCGCCTGGATCTGGGTCGCCTATTACCAGAGGGGCGGGGCGGGCGCGGCGTGGGACGGCGTCGCCTTCGTGGCGTTGCTTTTCCTTTGCGTGCTGCTGCACGAGTTCGGCCATATCTTCGCGGCGCGGCGCTACGGGGTGAAGACGCCGGAGGTCACGCTCTGGCCGTTCGGCGGCATCGCCCGGCTGGAGCGGATCCCGGAAAAGCCCTCGGAAGAGCTGGTGGTGGCGCTGGCCGGACCGGCGGTGAATGTGGTCATCGCCGCCGTGCTGCTGCTCTTGCTCGGCGGCAATGTCGGGATGGAGCACATTGAGAGCATCGAAAACCCGCAGGTGAGCTTGCTCGCCAAGCTCGCCGCCGCCAACATCTTTCTCGTGGTGTTCAATCTCATTCCCGCCTTTCCCATGGATGGCGGGCGGGTGCTGCGCGCGTTGCTGGCAATGCGTATGAGCCATGCGCAGGCGACGCAGACGGCGGCCTCCATCGGGCAGGGCCTGGCCATCGGCCTCGGCGTGCTTGGCATTTTCGGCAACCCGATGCTGATCATCATCGCCGTCTTCGTCTTCCTTGCCGCGTCCGGCGAGGCCGGGCAGGTGCAGATGAAGCAGGTGGCGCAGGGCCTGCTGGTGGAAGACGCGATGATCACCCAGTTCGAGACGCTGGGCCCGACGGCGAGCGTCGGCGATGCGGCGGAAGCGCTGATCCGCACCACCCAGAAGGAGTTTCCCATTGTCGACGGCGCGGTGCATCTGCGCGGCGTGCTCACCCGCGACGCCATGATCCGCGCGCTGCAGGCGCAGGGGCCCGGCGCGTCGGTGCTGGAAGCGATGGCGGAGGTGCCGACGGTCGGCACCCGCACCCCGCTCGACCGCGCGCTGGCGCTCATCACCCAGCGCGGCGCCCCCGTCGTCGGCGTGGTGGATTCCGGCGGCAGGCTGGTGGGCCTGCTCTCGCCGGAGAATGTCGGCGAGATGATGATGCTGCGCGCCGCCCAGCCGGACGCCCGCTTCGGGCCCTGGGCGAAGCGCAGCCCGCCCGCGCGGCCGGTCGCCTGACGGGAGCCGGTCCGCTTAGCCGGCTTCCTTGACGCCGGTCACGCCGGTGAAGGAGGGCGGGTCGCTGGCGGGAAAGCTCTCGTCCAGCGCCTCGTCGACGTCCGCGTCGCTGGCGTGATGGGCCGGCGGGATGACCTCTGTGCCGCCGGGAACGCCACCATCGGACGGTGGCACGTCGCCGGTGATGCCGCCAAGCGCCGGCGGATCGCTGGCGGGGAAGGTGTCCTCGACGCTCTCGTCGATCTCGGCTTCGGTATATTCCGGATCGCCCGGCTTGCCGTTGTCCTGAACCATGGCCCACTCCTGTGTCTGATAGCTTCAAGGTGGGGCCAAAGCGGGTGGGTTCAAGGGTTTGAGGTGGCCGCGCGCGTCGACCACCCGGCGCGGAACCTTGCGCAGGCCCGCGCGTTGTCGGCAACGTCGCGCCTCGTTCCCGCGCGCGCGGGCGCGGCGGCCTCCGACCCTCTGCGCGCGAGGAGTAGGTTCATGACTCTCGATCACGAGCCCGTCCGGCTGCAATACTGGCCGCCCTCCCACACCGTGGATGCCCCTGACAAATGGCCCGATTCCTACGAATTCGGCTCGGTGGAAGATGCGGTCGCCTTCGCCATGACCCAGTCGCCTTCCCATCGCGAGGTGGCGTGGCTGCGCACGGCCGAGGGCGAAATCCTCAAGCCCGCGCAGATTCGCCGGCTGTGGGAATTGCGGCGCGACCATTGACCGCTTTTTCGCCCGCGAAGGCGTGGCGCGCCGCTTCCGTCGTTGATCTCGCGGGCTTTGTGAGTATAGTGCGCCGCAAAATTCACGCGGGTCCGAAGACTTCGGGCCCGCTTTTTGGTGTTTTCATATGAAGCTGCGCAACATCGCCATCATCGCCCACGTCGACCACGGCAAGACCACGCTGGTGGACGAACTGCTGAAGCAGTCCGGTTCCTACCGTGAGAACCAGCGCGTCGCCGAGCGTGTGATGGATTCGAACGATCTCGAAAAGGAGCGCGGCATCACCATCCTCGCCAAGGCCACCTCGGTGGTCTGGAAGGACACCCGGATCAACATCGTCGACACCCCCGGCCACGCCGATTTCGGTGGCGAGGTGGAGCGCATCCTCAACATGGTGGATGGCGCCATCGTGCTGGTCGACGCCGCCGAGGGCCCGATGCCGCAGACCAAATTCGTGGTCGGCAAGGCGCTGAAGGTCGGCCTGCGCCCCATCGTAGCGATCAACAAGGTCGACCGCTCGGACGCCCGCGCGCAGGAAGTCATCAACGAGGTGTTCGACCTCTTCGCCGCGCTTGACGCCACCGACGACCAGCTCGACTTCCCCATCCTTTACGGGTCGGGCCGCAATGGCTGGATGGCGCATTCGCCGGAAGGCCCGCAGGACGAGGGCATGGCTCCCCTGTTCGATCTCGTGCTCAAGCATGTGCCCGAGCCCACCGTCGATGACGGCCCGTTCCGCATGATCGGCACGCTGCTGGAAGCCAACCCCTTCCTCGGCCGCATGATCACCGGGCGCATCACCTCCGGTTCGATCAAGCCGAACCAGTCGATCAAGGTTCTGGCGCAGGACGGCTCGCTGGTCGAGCAGGGCCGCGTCTCCAAGATTCTCGCCTTCCGTGGTATCGAGCGCCAGCCGATCGAGGAAGGCGTGCAGGGCGACATCATCGCCATTGCCGGCCTTTCCAAGGGCACGGTCGCCGACACCTTCTGCGCGCTCGAAGTGTCCGAGCCGCTCAAGGCGCAGCCGATCGATCCGCCGACCGTCACCATGTCCTTCATCGTCAACGATTCGCCGCTCGCCGGCACCGAGGGCGACAAGGTGACGAGCCGCGTCATTCGCGACCGCCTGCTGCGCGAGGCCGAAGGCAATGTCGCGCTGAAGATCGAAGAATCCTCCGACAAGGATTCGTTCTTCGTCTCCGGTCGCGGCGAACTGCAGCTCTCGGTGCTGATCGAGACCATGCGCCGCGAAGGCTTCGAAATCGCCGTGTCGCGTCCGCGCGTGGTGTTCTCCAAGGACGAGGCGACCGGCGAGATTCTTGAGCCGATCGAGGAAGTGCTCATCGACGTCGATGAGGAATATTCCGGCGTCGTGGTGCAGAAGATGTCCGAGCGCCGGGCCGAGATGGTGGAGATGAAGCCCTCGGGCGGCAGCCGCCAGCGCCTAGTGTTCTACGCCCCCACCCGTGGGCTCATCGGCTATCAGGGCGAGCTGATGACCGACACGCGCGGCACCGCCATCATGAACCGGCTGTTCCACGCCTATCAGCCGCATCGTGGCGAGATCCCCGGCCGCCGCAACGGCGTGCTGATTTCCAACGAGGCGGGCGAGGCGGTGGCCTACGCGCTGTGGAACCTCGAAGATCGCGGCCCGATGATGATCGAGCCCGGCTGGAAGGTGTATCAGGGCATGATCGTGGGTGAGCACAACCGCGAGAACGATCTGGAAGTGAACGTTCTCAAGGGCAAGAAGCTCACCAACATCCGCACCACCTCGAAGGACGAAGCGGTGCGCCTCACCCCGCCGATCCGCATGACGCTGGAGCGCTCGCTGGCCTGGATTCAGGATGACGAGCTGGTCGAGGTGACGCCGAAGTCCATCCGTATCCGCAAGCGCTTCCTCGATCCCAACGAGCGCAAGCGCGAGGAGCGCCGCAAGGAAGCCGAAGGCGTCTGACGCCTGCCTTGGCAACCGATCAAGGGCCTGTCCGCTTGCGCGGGCAGGCCCTTTTTCATGGGGTCGAAGCGTGACCCTGGCGCCACGGTGCGGTGGAACGATCGCCCCGACGCTGCGGAAAGCCCTTGATCCTGCGAAGCGCATTTGCTCCCATCAGCTCATGAGCACGCTTCTCGTCGAGACACGCCGGGCGCGCCTGGCCGATGCAGGCGACATTGCCGATATCCATGATGCGGCATGGCGAGTGGCCTATCGCGGCCTCATCCCCGGTGCCGAGCTGGAGAAGATGATCCAGCGCCGGGGCCCCGCCTGGTGGCACACCGCGCTGAAGCGCGGCTCGCGCGTCATTGTCCTCACCTTTGGCGACGCGGTGGCCGGCTATGCCAATGTCGGGCGCAACCGTGCGCGCGGGCTGCCCTTCGAGGGCGAAATCTACGAGCTTTATCTGCGGCCGGAATATCAGGGGCTCGGCTTCGGTCGCCGCCTGTTCGAGGACGCGCGCAAGGAACTCGTCAGCGCCGGCTTTGACGGGCTGGCGGTGTGGGCGCTGGCGGCCAACGATCCGGCCGTGAGCTTCTACCGCGCCATGGGCGGGATGGGCGTCGCGCGTTCCACCGAGAGCTTCGGCGGCCGCGCACTGGAGAAGCTGGCCTTCGGCTGGAACGCCTGACGCCTCCTAGCGACGCTGGACCCGCTCAATCGGCAGCGGAGGCAATGCTTGCCAGCCGGGCGGCGATTTCCTGCCCGTTGCCGATGAGCCTAAAGCTCTTGGTCCGGCCGGTCGCTCCCGCCAGCAGTTCCACCCGCGAGGGCGCGAGACCGGTCGCCTTGGCCAGCAGTTTCGCCAGCGCGGCATTGGCCTTGCCGTCCTCGGCGGCGACACTGACACGCGCTTTCAGCGCGCGCCGCCCGTCGCCGAGTTCGACGATGCCGTCAATCGCATCGCGCCCGCCGCGCGGGGTGGCGCGCACCGTCACCGTCACGCCTTCGGCCGTCAGCGTCCAGGGCGGCGCCGGAAGGGGCGCGCTCACGAGCCGGCGACGAGCTCGAACACCAGGTTGCGGATGAAATAGAGCAGGATGATCAGGATCACCGGCGAGACGTCGATGCCGCCGAGATTGGGTAGCACACGCCGTAGCGGCGCCAGCACCGGCTCGGTCACCCGCCAGAGGAATTCGCCGATGCTGCGGACGATGGGGTTGTGCGCGTTGACCACGTTGAACACCACCAGCCAGGACAGGATGGCCGAGGCGATCAGGATCCAGACATAAAGCGTGATCAGCGTGTCGAACAGCCAGAGAATCGAATACATCGGCAGCCTCGGAGCAGGGGCGGGAGCACGGCGCGGACGTGTCTCGTCACGCGGGAGATTGGGTCTGCGACCGGGTTTTCCACCGGACCGGACCCGACCCCGAAGCGCCGTCCGCCACGATGCTTAATGCTGCCGCCGCATTGCGGCAACCCTGATTCACAGCCCCGCGCATCAACCGTGCCGAGCCGCCTTGACACAGCCCCGGCGGCGAACGTACAAGGCGCGGCCTGAGGCTTGGGGCCGTAGCTCAGTTGGGAGAGCGCTGCAATCGCACTGCAGAGGTCAGGGGTTCAAATCCCCTCGGCTCCACCAGGCTTCCGGGCATTTCGGCGCTGATCTAAGCGCCCTCCGATTTCCCTCCGACAACATTACCCTCGACGTCGGCCTGCGCCGAGCCGCTGTCTCGCCGCAGGGTCACGCAGCCGTGACGCGAGCTCCGCCGGCGACGTGCCTTTACGTCACATTGCGGGCGTAAAGCCCGGCAAAATAAGCCAAGTTTCTCCACGAAGGTCCCCTGCATGGTATCGGCTCTGCGCGAAGGCGTGTCCGGGCTCGACGTGACCATGCGCCTCACGCTCGCCGTGCTGGCGCTGGCCTCGGGCGTCTATACCTATCTCGGCGTGCGCGAACTGCTCGACGGCCCGCCCGTCATGACCGTTTTCGCGGCGATCATTTATTCGAGCGCGGTCTCTGTCGCGATCTACGCCTTCTGGTCGTTCCTGCTGCGCTTCCTGCCGCATGTGCGCGATGTGGCGAGCCGGCTCTGGCTGACGGCGGCGATGCTGCTCGGCTCGCTGATGATTATCGCCATGTCGTCCTGGCTGAACGCGGCAGCGCTCGCCGGAGCGGCGGCGATCGAGCAGCACCTCGCGGTAACGGTGCAGAATTACACGCGCGACCTCGACACGGCGCATAACCGGGCGCTGGGCGCGCAAAGCCTGCTGCCCGACATTCAATTGGCCTCGACCCGTTTCGCCCGGCTCGCCGAAGCTGAGCGCGGCGGCGCGCTGACCGGCACGGGCGGCTCCGGCACGGTCGTGCAGCTGCTGAGCCAGATGTCGAGCCAGCTCGACGATCTCGCGCGCGAAGTGGCGGCGAGCGGAGAGCGGGCCAAGGCGTTCTATGCCGAGGGCAGCGCGCAGATCGCCCGCATGCGCGAATTCGTTTCCGGCCAGGGCGACATCAAGGCCCGCTCGGATGCCTTCGGCGCCGAGGCGCTGGCGCTGATCGGCACCATTGCCGCGCTGGAACAGACTTCGATGGCGCCGGCGGTGCGACGGGCAGCGGACGATCTCGTCACCGGCTTCATTGCCCCGGCCGCCGATGGCCGCACCGCCGATCTCGCCGGGCGGCAGAGCGCCGTCGTCGGCAGTGTCGAGAAGGCGGTACAGGCACAGGCCAGCGCGCTCTCTCAGGCAGCCGACAAGATCATCGGCGCCGGCGCGGTGGAGCCGGCGCGTTTCCAGCCGCTCTCCACTGCCGAGGCCGTGGTGCGCTATGCCGGCGATTTTCTGCCGAGCTGGGCCGGGGCGATTTCCATCGACCTGCTTCCGGCGGTGCTGGTGCTTATCCTGTGCGTCGTCCACGCCGCGATCCGGCGCGAAGAGCAGCCGGCCGAGGCGGAGACGATGTCGGCGGCGCAGCTCATCGCCGCGCTGCGGCTGGCCCGTCAGGTGGGCGAGGAGCGGCGAACGGTCGAGGAGGATGAGAGTTTCGAAGCGGTCATGGCCGAGATGTCGCCGGCCGCCACGGTGACCACCCTACCTGCTGGCCGGGCCAAGAAGGACTGAGCCGTGGACGCCGCCGCCCCGCCATCCTCTTCTCCTCCGCTGGCCCGGTGGCGCCGCGCCCTCGGCGAACGGCCGGACGAGACACTGCTGCGGGTGATCTTCCGCGGCCTGATCGTGCTGTCGGTGGTCGCGGTGGCGTGGGATGTTTATGAGCGCGAACAGGCGTCGCCCGCCCTCCCGGGCGCGAACCCTTCCGCCCCGGCCGAGGCGCCAGCGGTGCCTTATCTCCCTTCAACCCGGCCGGACCGGGCGGCGCCGGAGAAGGACCGTCGCGGCCGCGCGCCCGATTCCGCACTGCGCCAGCCGATGAGCCTCGAATTGCTGGCCGGTGGCCGGCTGGAAGCGCGCGGTACCATCACGCCCGGCACGGCCGAGCGATTGACGGCCGAACTCGACAAGCGTGGTTCCTATGTGAAGACCGTCGTGCTGAACTCTCCCGGCGGGGCGGTGTCCGATGCCTTGGCCATGGGGCGGGCGATTCGTGCGCGCGGGCTCGACACCCGTGTCGAGGGAAAGGGCCTGTGCGCCTCGTCCTGCCCGCTTATCTTCGCGGCAGGGGTGGCACGAACGGCCGAGCCCGGCGCGGCGATCGGCGTGCATCAGGTCTTCGCGGCGCAGCCGCCGGGTATGCCACGCCTCGACGGCGCCGAAGGCATGGCGCAGGCGCAGCGCGTTTCCGCCGAGGCGCAGCGCCATCTCGTCGAGATGGGAGTCGATCCGAGGGTGTGGATCAATGCCATGGAGACCCCGCCGCAGGAGATGTTCTATTTCACCGCGCCGGAGTTGCGGGAGCTGAAGCTGGTGACATCACGGTCGTGACGGCAAGAGGTCGCAGCCTGGTGAAAAATCCGCCCAAGCGCGGTCATTTTTGCAATTCATCAATGGCTTGCCCGCATTGATGCGCGTCATCCCAAAGCGGGCTGGCGCGCCTATATCAAGCGCCTCTCTGACTGGACGTGCCGCCATGAGCGCTCTCGGCTTTCTCCCCGTTCCCTTCGCCTCGGCCCTGTTCCTCGTGGGCTTCGCCGTCTCCATGATGATCGCCTTCAACGTGCTGGGCGAGCGCGGCGGTAAGTCGTGACGCGCTCGCGCCGTGCCGGGCGGGCCCGGCCGCGCGGGAATGGGTGAACTGTCACCCGCTCCGCTCTATAATCGGTGAGCCGCTGCGGCGGCTGCGCTGGGAAAGGGCCCGTCATGCTGAATCTGTCCCGCCTGTCCGAGCTCTCCCGCCGCCTTCTCGGGCCGCTGCTGCTGGTCATGCTGGCGACCGGCCTCGCCGGCTGCGGTGTGAACAACATTCCCACCAATGAGGAGAAGGCGAAGGCGGCGTGGAGCGACGTGCTGAACCAGTATCAGCGCCGCGCCGAGCTGATCCCTAACCTCGTCGAGACGGTGAAGGGCTATGCCCAGCACGAGAACGAGGTCCTCACCCAGGTGACACAGGCGCGGGCGCAGGCGACCTCGATCAAGGTGGACGCTTCCACCATTACCGATCCCGAACAGTTCAAGCAGTTCCAGCAGGCGCAGGCGCAGCTTTCCGGCGCGCTCGGCCGGCTGATCGCGGTGTCCGAGGCCTATCCCGACCTGAAGGCAAACCAGAATTTCCTCGCCCTGCAGGCGCAGATCGAAGGCACGGAGAACCGTATCGCCGTGGCGCGGCGCGATTACATCGAGGCGGTGCGCGTCTATAATACCGAGTTGCGCACCTTCCCCGGCGTTCTGTGGGCGAGCACGCTCTACCGCAGCAGCAAGCCGATGGAGACCTTCACCATCTCGGAGGAGCAGATGAAAGCGCCTCAGGTGAAGTTCAACTGACCATGCGGACCCTCCCGTCTTCGCCTCTGCGGCGTGCCGCCGCGCTCTGGCTGCTGGCGGGGCTGGTGTTTGCCGGCCTCGCTCTCGGCATGGGCGGGGCGCGGGCGGAACTGACTTTTCCCGCGCTCTCCGGCCGCGTCGTCGATGCCGCGCAGGTGCTGCCCCCTGACGCCCGTGCGGCGCTGGAGGCGAAGCTCGCTGCGCAGGAAGCGCGCAGCACCGACCAGTTCGTCGTCGCCACCGTGCCCTCGCTTGAGGGCACTTCGGTCGAGGATTACGCGAACCGGCTGTTCCGCTTCTGGAAGCTCGGCCAGGCCGACAAGAACAATGGCGTGCTGCTGCTGGTCGCGCCCAATGAGCGGCGGGTGCGCATCGAGACCGGCTATGGGCTGGAAGGCGTGCTGCCCGATGCGGTGGCGAGCACCATCATCCAGACCGCGATTCTCCCCGATTTCCGGGCCGGCAATGTCGCTGCTGGCATCGAGAAGGGCGCGGACGCGGTCATCGAGGTGCTCAATCTCGACCCTGAAGAGGCGAAGGCAAGGGCGCGCACCGCCGCCGAGCCGGAGATGAGCGCGGAGGACTGGGCGCATCTCGTCTTCATCGTGCTGATGATCGCCTTCTGGGCCTATGTGTTCTACCGCCAGGCGAAGTCCGGCCATCTGCGCACGCGCGGACGGCGCGGCGCGGGCGCGCTCACCGGCGGCGCCGCCGGCTGGGACTGGTCGCGCCGCAGCGGCGGTGGCGGCTGGTCCGGGGGCAGTGGTGGAGGCGGATTTTCAGGTGGAGGAGGCTCCTCCGGTGGCGGCGGCGCTTCGGGGAGCTGGTGATGGCGGCGGGGTTGAGCGAAGCCGAACACGCGCGGGTCGCCGCCGCCATAGCCGCCGCAGAGGCGACGACGGCCGGCGAGATTCGCGTTCTCGTTCTCACCCGGCCGCTGGTGAGTCACGGCTTTTACGGTTTGATGTGGGCGGCGCTGCTGGCACTGGTGCTGCCCTGGCCGCTCGCGCTGCTGACCGCGCTCGACACGCCGATGCTGCTCTCGCTGCAGACCTGCGCCTTCATCCTCGCCGGTGCGGTGCTGATCTTCTCCCCGATCGGTGCCTTCACCGTGCCGCGCTTCGCCCGCGAAGAAGCGGGCCGGGCGGCAGCCATCGACCACTTCCTTACACTCGGCGTGCATCAGACGCGCGGGCGCACCGGGGTGCTGATCCTGGTGGCGCCGGGTGACCATCTGGTTGAGGTCGTGGCCGATGAGGCGATCCATGGCCAGGTGGGACATGACGCCTGGGAGGGCGTGTGCGCCGCCGTGCTGTCCGGCGCCCGCGAGGGGCGGCTTGCCGATGGACTGGCCGACGGCGTGACGGCGGCGGGGCACATCCTCGCCCGGCATGTGCCGCCGGTTCCCGGCGACGCAAACGAACTGCCGGACCGCATGATCGTGCTTTGAGTGCCGCGTGCGGAGGCGGCTCAGTCCTGCGCCGCGCCGATGGTGTCCGCCATATGTGCACCACGCAGGCCGAGCGGCAGAGGCGGGCCGGTCGTGGTGTCGCGGGCGGTCTGGTGCTCGATCTCGGCGTTCAGCTCTGCCCCCAGAAGCAGCACCGACATGGACAGCCAGATCCACACCATGAAGCCGATCACCGCTCCCAGCGAGCCATAGGTCTGCTCGTAGGAGGCGTAGCGGCTGACATACCAAGAGAAGCCGGCGGAGGTGGCGAGCCACAGCACGGCGGAAACCGCGCTGCCGAGGCTGACCCATTTCCATTGCGGGCGTTCGCGCGAAGGGCCGAAGCGGTAGACGATGGTGATGAGCAGCGCGACGATCACCGCCAGGGCCGGCCAGCGCAGTAGCGTGATCAGCCGTTCCGTGCCGGGCGGAAGGTGCAGCAAGTTGAGCAGCAGCGGCAACACCACGACAGCCGCCAGGGCGACCACGGCGAACAGCACGGCGCCGATGGTGAAGGTGAGTGTGACCAGGGTGAGGCGGAAAAACGAGCGCCGCTCCTCCTCCTCATAGACGAGGTTCAGCGCTTCGATCATCGCCTTGGTCGCGGCATTGGCGCTCCACAGCGCCACGCCGAGGCTAATCAGGAAGCGCCAGCCGAGGCTCGCGGTCTCCGTCGCGGTCAACCTCAGGATCTGGTCGCGCATCACCTCGATCGCGCCGGACGGCAGCAACCAGGCGGTCGCTTCGAGCTGGCCCTGGATGGTCGACGGATTGAGGAACAGCCCATAGAGCGAGATGATGGCGGCAAGCGCCGGGAAGGTGGCGAGAAGCGCGTAAAAGGTGACGCCGGCGGCAAGGCTCAGCACCCGGTTGGCGAAAAAGGCTTTGCCCGTGCGCAGCACGATGTCGCGCCAGCCTTTCGCTGGGATCTCAGTGGGGCGGGTGGCGGCGCGCCCACGGCCGGCTTCCGCCCAAGAAGCGGGTGAAATGGTGTCGGAGCCCGCGCGTCCGCCTGGACGAAAAGCCATTGCGACGATGGCGCCGATCGCCGCGCCGCTGAGGGCCGCGCTCCACAGCGCGCGTTTGTCCCGATTGTGCACGCCGCTCATCCCCCCCTGTTCTGCCGGCGGTGACTCGTGGTCGCCGTATCCGCGTATGGGTCGGGGTGAGAACGCGGCCGGGGGGATGCCGTTCCCGGCTCAGCCGGTGACGAGATCGCCCCGGCCGATGCCGACATAGGTGAAGCCGCGGCTGATGAGGTCTTCAGGCGGGTAGATGTTGCGCAGATCGACCACGATGGGGCTACGCAGCTGCGCCTTCAGCCGGTCGAGATCGAGCGCGCGGAAGGCGTCCCATTCGGTGACGATGACGAGGGCGTCGGCGCCCTCGGCGCATTCATAGGCGCCGGAGGCGTAATGGATACCCTCGGGCAGGACCTTGCGCGCCTCTTCCATGCCGACCGGGTCATAGGCGCGGATCTTCACGCCCCGGTCAATGAGCGACTGCACGATGTTGATCGCCGGGCTGTCGCGCATGTCGTCGGTGTTCGGCTTGAAGGTAAGGCCGAGCACGGCGACGGTGGCGCCGCGCGGCGGCACGCTGAGCGCTTCCAGCACCCGGCGGCCCATCGCCGCCTTGCGGGTCTCGTTCAGCGTGGTGACGGTTTCGATGAGGCGCAGCGGCGTGCCCGCTTCCTGCGCCGTACGAGCGAGCGCCAGCGTGTCCTTTGGGAAGCAGGAGCCGCCATAGCCGGGGCCGGCATGCAGGAATTTCGGCCCGATGCGCCGGTCGAGCCCGATGCCGCGCGCCACTTCCTGCACGTCGCCACCGACCTTTTCACACAGATCCGCCATCTCGTTGATGAAAGTGATCTTCATCGCGAGGAAGGCGTTGCTGGCGTATTTGATCAGTTCGGCATTGGCCCGCTCGGTGAAGAGCAGCGGCGCCGCGTTCAGCGACAGCGGGCGGTAGAGCGCGGCCATCACCTCGCGCGCCCGCGGATCGTCCGTACCGACGACGATGCGGTCCGGCCGCTTGAAGTCCTCGATCGCCGCGCCTTCGCGCAGGAATTCCGGGTTGGAGACGACGGCGATGTCCGCCTCCGGTACGTCCTCGCGGATGATCGCTTCAAGATCGGCGCCGGTGCCCACCGGCACGGTCGATTTCGTGACGACGACGGTGAAGCCCTTGGCCGCCCGGGCGATTTCGCGGGCGGCGGCGTGGACATAGGACAGGTCGGCATGGCCGTCGCCACGGCGCGAGGGCGTGCCCACGGCGATGAACACCACGTCGGCGTGGGCCACGGCGGCAGGCAGATCGGTGGTGAAGTGCAGCCGGCCGCCGGCGACGTTGCGGGCGACGAGATCGTCGAGGCCGGGCTCGAAGATCGGCATGATGCCGGCCTTCAGCCGCTCGATCTTGGCAATGTCGGTGTCGACGCAGGTGACATCGTGGCCGAAGTCGGAGAAGCAGGTGCCAGAGACCAGGCCGACATAACCTGTGCCGATCATCGCGACGCGCATATGTGCTCTCAATCCGTTTGACGGTGGAGGCCCCTGCCGCCGTCAGAAGCCTTCTTCACCTTTAGCCAATCATGCCAGGCACTTCGAGAGTCGTTGCGGCGGTTGGTCAGGGGACGGGAGAATGCCAGCCCTGTGCGTCGTCTACACGACAGGAGCAGCGCCGTGTCGACGTCTTGCGATGCACCTCTGCAGGCGCTTGTCAGCATCCGTCAGACGTGATGTTCCGTCCCATTTGCGCCGGCAGGGGGAGCGGCTAGTAATATCCGGCCGCTCGCCCAGCGGCTGCCAGCATGAGTGACGCGCCATGACCGCCCCGTCTCCCGCCCCGTCTCCCGCCCCGTCTACGGCCACCGCCCCGTCCGCCGACGCCCGCCGCGCGGTGCGCAACCGGCAGGTCACCGCCGGACTGGTGGTCGCCGTGATTGGCGCCGGAGCGCTTGGAGGTGCCTGGTATTTTCAGCTCGTGGTCGGGCTGGCGCCCTGTCCGCTCTGCCTCGAACAGCGCATTCCCTACTATATCGGTGTGCCGGTGGCGCTCATCGGCGCGCTGTGCGGGGGGCTCGGCAAGGAGGGGCTGGCGCGGGTGGCGCTGGCGCTTGCCGGCATGCTGATGGCGCTCGGCGCGTTTCTCGCCGTCTACCATGCCGGGGTGGAATGGGGCCTGTGGGCCGGTCCGGAAACCTGTTCGGGTGCCGGCCCGGCGGTGGGGGGCGGCAACCTGCTCGGCCAGCTGCAGACGGCGCGGGTGGTGCGCTGCGACGAGGCGCCCTGGCGCCTGCTGGGCCTTTCCCTCGCCGGCTATAATGCCTTCATCGCCGCGTCGCTGCTGGTGGTGGCGATGTGGGGCGCGACGGCCAAGGCCCGAGCCGTCGAGGCTCACGGGTCCAGTTCGGTGTCCCAGTAGAGATAGTCCATCCAGCTGTCGTGCAGGTAGTTCGGCGGAAAGTGGCGGCCGTTCTGGTGCAGGTCGAACACGCTCGGCTGATAGGGTTTCTGGCGCGGCACCATATGGGCGGCCTCCGGCATCAGGCTCCCCTTGCGCAGATTGCAGGGCGAGCAGGCGGCGACGACATTCTCCCAGGTGGTCTGGCCACCGCGTGAGCGCGGAATGACGTGATCGAACGTCAGGTCTTCGCGGGAATCGCAGTACTGGCAGGTGAAGCGGTCGCGCAGGAAGACGTTGAAACGGGTGAAGGCCGGTTGACGCGACGGGCGGATGAAGGTCTTGAGCGAGACGACGCTCGGCAGCCGCATCTGGAAGGTCGCGCTGGAGACCTGCCGCTCGTAATATTCGACGATGTTCACCCGATCGAGAAACACCGCCTTGATGGCGTCCTGCCACGCCCAGACCGAGAGAGGGTAATAGCTCAGAGGCCGGTAATCGGCATTGAGCACGAGGGCAGGCCAGGCACCCGGAGACAAAGTCGCCGTCAACGCTCGCTCCCTGTCAGGAACGTCCGCACGGTCGCTCGAGTCGGCGCCGCGTGACGCACGGCAATAGTCTATAGGGAGCGTGTCAGTCTTGTGAAGCGCCGGCTGGCAATTGGCCGCGTCGGCCCGGCTTCAGGCCAGCACCTCGGTAAGGAAGGTGCCGGCCAGCGACAGGCCGGTGCCGTCAATGCCGTGGGCGAGGCCATTGGACAGGTGCGCGCGCACCGCGACGCCCTGCTGCTGCAGGCTTTCCACCGCGCGCGGCAGCGCCATGGGCGGGATGACCTGATCGAGGTCGCCATGGATGAGCAGCACGGGCGGGCGGGCGGTGATCTCCTCCGCGAAGGCCGCCGTCGCGCCCTCGGGCGGGAGGACATGGATGCCGGAGAAGCCGACAATGCCGGCGGGCGCGACCTTGCGGCGCAGGCCCACATGCAGCGCCATCATCGTGCCCTGGCTGAAGCCGACCAGCGCGAGGCGTGAGCCGGGCAGGTTCAGCCGCGCCAGCTCGGCGTCGAGAAAGCCGTCGAGCGCGCGCTGCGCGCTCTGCACCCCGGCCCAGCGTTCGCGGTCGTTGCGTTCGGTGTAGCCGAACCATTGCCGGCCGACCGGGGCGATGGCCAGCGGTTCCGGGGCATGGGGCGAGACGAAGGCGGTGTTGGGGAGCAGCGGCGCCCAATAGTCGCCGAGGTCGATCAGGTCGCGCCCGTCGGCGCCATAGCCGTGCAGCAGCACGACCAGCGAGGTAGCCGGTTCGCCGGAGCGGGGCGATAGGCGGGGACCATCAAGCATCAATTGGTCTCGGCGTCGCCGGCGTTGCTGGAGGCCACGCGCGGCGCGCTGCTGTGGTTGAGCAGGGCGTCGATATTGGCACGCTCCTTCTCGAAGCTGGCGAGAATGCGCCCGTCCAGCGCCCGCCCGCGCGGCAGGCGGATGCGCATCGGATCGACGAAGCGGCCGTTCACCAGCACTTCGTAATGCAGGTGCGCGCCGGTGGAGAGGCCGGTGGAGCCGATATAGCCGATGAGTTGGCCCTGGCGCACCCGCACCCCTTCGCGGATGCCCTTGGCGAAACCGGACTGGTGGGAATAGGTGGTGACATAGCCATTGGCGTGCTGGATCTCGATGCGGCGGCCATAGCCGGAGGTCCAGGCCGCCTTCTTGATCACGCCATTGCCGGCGGCGTAGATCGGCGTGCCGGTGCGGTCGGACCAGTCGACGCCCGAATGCAGGCGGCTATAGCCCAGAATCGGGTGGCGGCGCATGCCAAAGCCCGACCGCAGCTGGCCACCGGAGAGCGGCTTGCGCACCAGGAACTTCTTCGCGCTCTTGCCCGCGTCGTCATAGAAATCGACCAGCCCGTCATCGGGGGTCTGGTAGCGGTAATAGCGTCGTTCCTCGCCGCCGACGGTGAGGCCGGCATAGAGCACGCCGCCGGCGCCGCCCGCCTCGTCGGGCTCATAGAGCACTTCGAGCGAATCGCCGGCGCGCACGCGGCGCTGGAAATCCACGTCGAAGGAATAGACGCGGATCATGCTCTCGATCACCGGGCGCGGCACCTCGTGGCGCAGCGCGGTCTCCCAGATGCTGTCATAAAGGGTGATGCGCCCGCCGCCGCTGTCCTCGTCGCCATCGTCCGGGCCGAGATCGGCGAGCTGGGTGTCGCTCGCCTCCTGAACGGGGAGGAAAGTGCCGCTGTCGGACAGCGCCACCGTGCCCTGATGGCCGCTCTCGCCGAACACCGCCACGCGCAGCGGCATCGCCCCTTCGGTGGCGTTGTCGAGCAGCACCTTGAGCCGCAGGCCCGGGGTGAGCTTGCCGGAAAGTTCGCGCGTGCCGAAGGCCCGCGCCGCGCCATTGGCCGCGACATCGGGCACGCCGAGGTCGATGAGGATGGAGGCGACGGTGTCCCCCGCCTTGGCCACGACGGTACGTTCGGACCAGTCATTGCCGCCGGAGGCATCCTCGGCCGACTTGTCGACCGCCGACATGTTTTCGGGCTGTTGCAGTGCGTTCAGCGGATCGGCGGCGCCGGACGGTGCATAGGCCATCATGCCGAGGCCCGGGAAAGCCGGTGCGCGAGCATCGGCGGTGGGCACGCTGAATTCGGCGGTCTCGCGCACCTTCATCAGCACATCTTCCATCGGCAGTTCGGCGGCGAAGCGGGTGCTGGGCGGAAGTGTGGCGATGTCGCGCAGAACGATGGTGAGGTCGCCGGTGGGTTCGGCCTGCACCGCATCGGTGTCGTCATTGGTCGATTCGGCGATCAGCTTGGCCGGGTTGAAACGCGGCACGTCAACCGAGGCGGAGGTGACGGACTGGGCCAGATTGGTCGCCACCTTGGTGACGGCGCGCACCTTGATGACCTCGCGGTCGCCGTCCTTGACGGTGGTGGACAGGCGCAGCGTCTGCTTGGCGCTGAAGCTCTCGGAGAGGATCGACATGCGGTCGCCCTTGCGGGCGACGTTTGAGGGGCGCTCGCCCGCCGCCAGCGTGCCGCGCAACGCCGAGCGCACCGTCTCCGGCGACTGGGCGAAGCGGTATTCGCCATCAAGCGCGGCATAGACCGCGCCGCCCATCAGCGCCGCACCGCAAATGCCGGTGAGCAGCGTCGCCATCAGCCAGCGGATGGAGATGCGGCGGCGGTTGATCGGCTCTTCGGCATCGCCGTCGACGCCGAGCGGCGGCTCGTCGCCGAGATCGAGCGCCGTGAGGTTCCCACGCCTCGCGCCTGCCAGTCCGCGCCTCGTCTCCAACAGGCTTCCCCGCCTTCCCTCGTGGTGCGCCGCGCGGTCGAAAACCGGGGTGCGCTCATATGTTTACAACGGCGCCCGGCGGCGCTCGCTTCGTGGGCCCGGCGCCCGCCGGGCGCTGGCTCTGTGATCCGGCCCGGCAAGCGGTCGCTTGCGCAAGGACACGTCGAGAGGTTTTAAGATACCCCCGCGATAGATGGAGGGACGATGCCGCCCATGATCGCGCCCGTCAACCCGGCCCGTCATCGATTCGACGCGGGCGCCGAGCGGCGAAGTCCCGATCTAAAGCGGGGCCTCGCGGCAAAAGGATGGCGGGAGCGCTATTGGGCGCTTGCGGCCCGGGCGCGCAGCGGCGAGGGCGGCGGCAGCGGCACCTGTGCGAGGCGGGTCGCGGCGGCCGGCGTAGCTGCCTGTCCCGCGCCGGCCTGAACGAATCCACCTTGCCCGAAGCCTGCCTGCAAAGGCAGAGGGGCGCCGGGCGCAAGCGGCCTGTTGAGCCCGGGGGTGGCCCCCGTCGCGGCGAAAGCGGCGGGGGCGGGCGTGCCGGCGTCAGGCGTCTCGGCTTCCGGCACGATACCCTGCCAGGCGCTGGCGATCGTCGTCGGCTCGCGCAGGATCGGCCGGGCAGCGGTGGCCGTCCGTGCGGGGGCTGCGGCACGGGTGTTGGAGGTGACGGCCGCTGGCGCTGCGGCGGCGGGCGCGGCTGCCGCGATTTCGGCCGCCGGGGCGCCGCCGAAACGCTTGAAGAAGCTCCAGATCTCTTCCGGCGCGTCGAGCCCGCTGCGGCGCGGCCCGAGCAGCACGGAGGCGAACGCGTCCACCGCATCGGTCGACTGCGCGGGCGGCTGATGGCCGCCGGCGATCTCGTAATAGGCGACGGCGGCGCCGGGGGCGCAATTGTTCCAGCGGGTAATGCGGGCCTGCGGGACGCTGGAGATGTCCGGCGCGGCGCAGCCGTCGAGCTGCGCGAACAGGGCGGCGGTGGCGTCCGCCGACATCAGCCGGGCGCCGGGGGTGGGACGGCCGAACATCGGCACGATGGGATCATAAGTGCCGTTCATCAAGAGGATCGGCACGGGCTTCGACGGACGGCAGCTCTCGGTATAGCCGACCGGCACCGTCATCATCATCGTCGCATAGGCCTGGAAGCGGTCGGCATAGTTGCAGGCGACATAGGCGGTGAGAAAGCCGCCATTGGAAAAGCCCATGAGATAGGCGCGCGAGGGATCGGCGATGCCCTCAGCGACCAGCGTGTCCAGCACGTCGAGCACGAAGCGGCCATCGTCGCGCTTGTGCAGCAGCGGAATAAAGCCGGCGATCGAACTGCGGCCGTCGTTCCAGAGGAGGTTCATGCCTTTGGGGTAGGCGACAACGAATCCCTCGCGGTCGGCGATGGCGTCGAGATCGAGATAGCGCTGCATCATTCCGGCCGGCTGCAGCGCGCCGTGAAGCGCGATCACCAGGGGCAGCGGGCCGGGACCGGCGTTCGCCGGACGGTGCAGGATGAATTCGCGGGAGAGGCCGCCGGAAACCAGACTGCGCACCGAATCCTGCGGCGCGTCTTGCGCCTGGGCCTCGGCCGGCGAGGAAGCGAACCCGCCAAGGGCGAGGAACATCGCCAGGGCTGCGCCCAGCAGGCATCTGGGTTTCGCAAAAAGCATGGACGGCGCGACCTCGAATGGGCGGGTTCCGCAGGACCCTTACTGACGGCGGATTTCCGTCAATTAAAAGGCAAAGATGGTTAACAGCCCGTCAGCGGCAGCTTTCGTGGAGCTTTCCTCCGCCCGCCGCGTTGGCGAAAAGGGGGGTGCGCGAGCCGGCGCGGTTGCGCTAGGGTGCGCGTGCTGCAGCGCAACCCGAAAGAGGGCGCGCGGAGGAGCGATAGGATTTGCCTTTGGAATGATTGCGAACTGCAATCGTTTCCGCTACGCACACTTCATCTTCCTGAGTGATCTGGGACACCGACATGGCAGGAGCGGCCGAGCGGCCCCTTTCCCCACATCTGCAAATTTACCGCCCGATGCTGACGATGATGATGTCCATCGTGCATCGCATCACCGGCGTCGCGTTGTATTTCGGTACGGCGCTGCTGGTGATCTGGCTGCTGGCTGCCGCCAGCTCCGGCCAGGCCTTCAGCACCGTGAACGGGCTTTACGGCAGCTGGCTGGGGCTTCTGGTGCTGGTGGGCTACAGCTGGGCGCTGATTCATCATGCGCTGGGCGGCATTCGTCACTTTATCTGGGACACGGGTGCGGGCTTCGGCCCCGGGCCGCGCGAATTGTTCGCCAAGCTCACCATCGGCGGCTCGGTCGCGCTGACCGTCGTCATGTGGGTGGTCATCTGGCTGGTGAAGGGCTGATCATGAGCGTTTCCCCGGGTTCCTCCATGCGCACGCCGCGCCGGCGGGTCGCCGGCCTCGGCTCCGCGCGCTCCGGCACCGGCCATTTCTGGCTGCAGCGGCTCACCGCGATCGGCAATCTTCTGCTGATCCTGATCGCCCTGCCCATCGTAATAGCGGCAGCGGGTCAGGAGCAGGCGCAGGTGGTGGCCATCATCGGCCATCCGCTCGTCGCCATCGTGCTGCTGCTGCTGCTGTTCTCGATCTGCTTCCACATGCGCATCGGCATGCAGGTAGTGATCGAGGACTATGTCCACACGGAGGGGCTGAAGGTGCTCGCGCTGATCGCCAACACCTTTTTCACCATCGCGGTCGGCAGCGCCGGTGCGTTCGCCGTCCTCAAGATCAGTTTCGGAGGCTGAGACCATGGCCGGGACCTCATCCGCCAATGGCGCCGCCAACGGGGCCTCGCCGCTCGGGGCGGCCTATCCCATCACCGACCACACCTATGACGTTGTCGTGGTGGGCGCCGGCGGCGCGGGGCTGCGCGCCGTGGTCGGCTGTTCCGAGGCGGGGCTTCGCACCGCTTGCGTGACCAAGGTGTTCCCGACGCGCTCGCACACGGTGGCGGCGCAGGGCGGCATCGCCGCCTCGCTCGGCAATATGGGCACCGATGACTGGCGCTATCACATGTACGACACCGTGAAGGGGTCGGACTGGCTGGGCGACCAGGACGCCATTGAGTATCTCGTGCGCCACGCCCCCGCCGCCGTCTATGAGCTGGAGCATTGGGGCGTGCCGTTCTCGCGCACGGAGGAAGGCCGCATCTACCAGCGCCCCTTCGGCGGCATGACGGTGGACTATGGCAAGAGCCCGGCGCAGCGCACCTGCGCCGCCGCCGACCGCACCGGCCACGCCATTCTGCACACGCTGTACGGCGCGGCGCTAAAGCACTCGGCCGAGTTCTTCATCGAGTATTTCGCCCTCGACCTGATCATGGACGAGGAGGGGCGCTGCCGCGGCCTCATCGCGCTGAAGATGGACGATGGCACGATCCACCGCTTCCGCGCGCAGACGGTGATCCTCGCCACCGGCGGCTATGGCCGCGCCTATTTCTCCGCCACCTCTGCCCATACCTGCACCGGCGACGGCAATGCCATGGTGCTGCGCGCCGGCCTGCCGCTGCAGGATATGGAGTTCGTGCAGTTCCACCCGACCGGCATTTACGGCTCGGGCTGCCTGATCACCGAGGGCGCGCGCGGCGAGGGCGGCTACCTCACCAATGCGGAGGGCGAGCGCTTCATGGAGCGCTATGCCCCCTCGGCCAAGGACCTTGCCTCGCGCGACGTGGTCTCCCGCTCCATGACGATGGAAATCCGCGAGGGGCGCGGCGTCGGCAAGAACAAGGACCACATCTACCTGCACCTCGACCATCTCGACCCGGCGATCCTGCATGAGCGCCTGCCGGGCATTTCCGAGAGCGCCAAGATCTTCGCCGGCGTCGACGTGACCAAGGAGCCGATCCCGGTGCTGCCGACCGTGCATTACAACATGGGTGGCATCCCCACGAACTTCCACGGCGAGGTCGTCACCAAGAAGCACGGCAATCCGGACCATGTGGTGCCCGGGCTGATGGCGGTGGGCGAATGCGCCTGCGTCTCCATCCACGGCGCCAACCGTCTCGGCTCCAACTCGCTGACCGACCTCGTGGTGTTCGGCCGCGCGGCGGCGCTGCGCTGCGCCGAACTGCTGACGCCGGGCGACAAGCAGCGCGAACTGCCTTCCGGCTCCGCCGATCTCGCTCTGGCGCGCCTCGACCATTTCCGCAACGCGCAGGGTGGTACGCCGACCGCCGAACTGCGTCTGTCGATGCAGAAGGTGATGCAGAACAATTGCGCGGTCTACCGCACCGGCGAGGTGCTGGAGGAAGGGCGCAAGCTGATCGCTGGCGTGTTCGCCGGCTCCAGCGACATCCGCGTCACCGACCGCTCGCTGATCTGGAATTCCGATCTCATCGAGACGCTGGAATATGACAACCTGATCGCGCAGGCGAGCGTGACCATGGAAAGCGCCGCCGCCCGCACCGAGAGCCGCGGCGCCCATGCGCGCGAGGATTTTCCCGAGCGCGACGACGCCCATTGGATGAAGCACACGCTGGCCTTCATGGACTTCGAGACGCAGTCCGTGCGCCTCGACGACCGGCCGGTGCACACTTACACGCTGTCGAACGACATCCAGTACATCGAGCCGCGCAAGCGGGTGTATTGAGCCGGGGAACGATCGCTCGCCATGGTCCAGCTCACGCTTCCGAAGAACTCGCAGCTTGTCGAAGGCAAGGTGTGGCCCAAGCCCGCCGGCGCCAACCGGCTGACCGAGTACAAGATCTACCGCTGGAACCCGGATGACGGGAAGAATCCGAGCGTCGACACCTATTATGTCGACCGCGACGATTGCGGGCCGATGGTGCTCGACGGGCTGATCTGGATCAAGAACAAGGTCGACCCGACGCTCACCTTCCGCCGCTCCTGCCGCGAGGGTATTTGCGGCTCGTGCTCGATGAACATCGACGGCACCAACACGCTCGCCTGCCTGAAGAGCATGGACGACGTGGACGCCTCCGCGGTGAAAATCTATCCGCTGCCGCACATGCCCGTGGTGAAGGACCTGGTGCCAGACCTCACCCAGTTCTACGCCCAGCACGCCTCGGTCGAGCCCTGGCTGCACACCGAGACGCCGGCGCCGGAAAAGGAATGGCGCCAGGGGCGGGGCGACCGCGAGAAGCTGGACGGGCTGTATGAGTGCATTCTCTGCGCCTGCTGCTCCACCTCCTGCCCGAGCTATTGGTGGAATGGCGACCGCTATCTCGGCCCCGCCGCCCTGCTGCAGGCCTATCGCTGGCTGATCGATTCGCGCGACGAGGCCACCGGCGAACGGCTGGACGACCTGGAAGACCCGTTCCGGCTCTATCGCTGCCACACCATCATGAATTGCGCCAAGGCCTGCCCGAAGGGGCTGAACCCGGCCAAGGCCATCGCCGAAATCAAGAAGATGATGGTGGCGCGGCAGTTCTGAGCTTAACCCCAACGGGCGAAGCCTCTATCCTGAGCCTCCGGGGCGCGCCGCCGCGCCGGGGGAGGAACCCATGGATGCCTCGACGCTGCTCGCCTTCGCCGCGGCCTTCTTCGTTTTTGCCGCGAGTCCCGGCCCGGACAACATGACCATTGTTGCGCGCACGCTCGCGCATGGTGCGCCCTCCGGGCTTGCCTATGGTGCTGGCACGGTCGCAGGGGTGCTCATCTTTCTCGGCCTCGCCGCCTGCGGCCTCTCTCTGCTGGCGCAGGAAATGGGCTGGCTGATGACGGTGCTGCGCTATGCCGGTGCCGCCTGGCTGGTCTGGATGGGCGTGCGGCTATGGACCGCCCCGCCGGTGGTGCCCGATTTGGCGCCCATGGCGGCGCGGCGCGGGCCGCTGCCGGACTTTGCCACCGGCGTCGCGCTCAATCTCGGCAACCCGAAGATGCCGCTCTTTTATGTAGCGTTGCTGCCGAATGTGGTGGGCCCCTCCCTTACGCTCGGACAGCTGGCGAGCCTGTCTGCCGTCATTCTTGCCGTAGAGGCGCTGGTGATCGGCGGCCATGTGCTGTTGGCGGGTCGTGCGCGCCGGCTCCTGCGGACGCCCAAGGTGGTGCGCCGGGTCAATCGCACCGCCGGCGGCGTGATGGTGGGTGCTGGTGTCGCGGTGGTGGCGGTCCGCTGACGCCGTGACCCGCCCCGTCTTCCGCTTCGCGCCGAGCCCGAATGGGCCATTGCATCTCGGCCATGCGCGCTCCGCGCTGATCAATGGCGCGCTGGCGCGGGCCAGCGGGGGCCGGCTGCTGCTGCGGATTGAGGATATCGACGCCACCCGCTGCCGGCCCGCGTTCGAGGCCGGCATCTATGAAGACCTCGCCTGGCTCGGGCTGGACTGGGAGCGGCCGGTGCGCCGACAATCCCAGCACTTCGCCGACTATCGGTCCGCACTGGCCCGGCTGGAAGCGCTGGACCTGATCTATCCCAGCTTCGAGACCCGTGGCGATATCCGCCGCGCTGTGGCCGAGCGGTCGGGTTGGCCGAGCGACCCGGATGGGGCGCCGCTGTTCCCGTTCCCCCGCGCGGCGATGAGTGCGGCGGAGCGCGCCCGGCGCGTGGCGGCGGGCGAGCCCTATGCGCTGCGCCTCGATATGGCGCGGGCTCAAGCGCTTGCGGTGGCGCGGGCGGGCCCCCTCGCCTGGCGAGAGGTGGATGCGGCGGGAGAAGGGACGAATATTGCCGCCGATCCGCTGGCCTGGGGCGATGTCATCCTGGCCCGCAAGGAGGTGCCGACCGCCTATCACCTCGCCGTGGTGGTGGACGATGCCCTGCAAGGTGTGACCCATGTGGTGCGCGGAGCGGACCTGAAGGCGGCGACCTCGGTGCATCGGGTCTTGCAGGTGCTGCTGGGCCTGCCGGCGCCGCTCTATACCCATCATGCGCTGCTGCTGGATGCGGAAGGGCGCAAGCTCTCCAAATCCATTGGCTCGCAGAGTCTGGCCTCCTTGCGTGCCGAGGGCGTGACGCCCGACGAGGTGCGGCGGCTCGCTGGCCTGTAGCCGCCTTGCTCCCCGCCCCGGTTCGGCGCTACCGAGGGGGGACTCCCGCCACCGAGACGCCCTTATGATTCCCTGGACCTTGCTCGATACCGCCCAAGTGCCCGATGGCGGCGAGCTGCGCCTCAAGCGGCGGGGCGATGAGTTCTCCATCATGGCCGGCGCCACGGAGCTGATGAACAGCCGCCTCAGCGGCTCGGAACAGGCGCTGGCCACGCTTGTCTGCGGTCGCCTTGGGGTGCGGCCGGGAATGTCGCTGCTGATCGGCGGGCTCGGCATGGGCTTCACCCTGCGTGCGGCGCTGGGGGAGGTGGGGCCCGAGGCCAGGCTCGTCGTGGCCGAGCTGGTGCCGGCGGTGATCGACTGGGCGCGCGGACCGATGGCGCCGCTGTTCGGCGACAGCCTCAACGATCCGCGCGTCACCCTCCAGGAGGGCGATGTCGCCCGGCTCATCGGCGCGGGGCGGGCCGCCTATGACGCCATCCTGCTCGATGTCGACAATGGGCCGGGCGGGCTGACGCGGGCGGCCAATGACGGGCTCTACAGCCCCGCCGGCCTCGGCGCGGCATGGGCGGCACTGCGGCCGGGCGGGGTGCTGGCGGTGTGGTCTTCGGCGCCGGACAGCGGCTTCACCGGGCGCCTGCGCCGGGCGGGTTTTGCGGTGGAGGAGGCGCGGGTGCGCGCCCATGGCAAGAGCGGCGCGCGCCATGTCATCTGGATGGCGGAGAAGCCCGCCAAGCGTCCGCCCCCCGTGGCGGCCCGTCCGCCACGCCGCTCCTGAGGCGAGGCGCGGAGGCCACCATGGAGACGTCGCTCTATCTGCCGATCAAGCGCTTTCTCGAACAGCGCGGCTTCACCGTGAAGGGGGAGATCGGCGGCTGCGATCTGGTGGCGCTGTCCGACGATGAGCCGCCGGTAGTGATAATCGGGGAATTGAAGCTCAGCTTCAATCTGGAACTGGTCCTTCAGGCGGTCGACCGCGCCGGCGCCGGCGACGAGGTGTGGCTGGCGGCGCGGGCCTCTGCCCGCGGCAAGGGGCGCGAGGGCGATGCCCGCTTCCGCAATCTCTGCCGCCGGCTCGGCTTCGGCATGCTCGCCGTGCTGCCGGATGGCGACGTGACGATCCTCGTCGCCCCCGACGCGCCGATGCCGCGCAAGGACCCGCGCCGCCGCTCGCGTCTGGTCGCCGAGCACCGGCGGCGGCAGGGCGACCCGGCGGTGGGCGGCGGCTCGCGCGTGCCGGTGATGACCGCCTATCGGCAGCAGGCACTGGCCTGCGCGGCGGCGCTCGCGGCCGGCCCGGCGCGCCCGCGCGACCTGCGCCCGCATGCCCCGGATGCCGGCAAGATCCTGCTGTCCAATGTTTATGGCTGGTTCGCCCGCGCCGAGCGCGGTGTCTATGCCCTCACGCCCGCTGGGCATGAGGCCCTGGCGCGCTGGCCGCAGCCGCCCCGGGAGGAGGGGGCCGGCTGATGCCGCGTCAAACCCCTGTCACCGCCCCGGGATAGCAACGCGCATCGCCCGAGCCGACAGGAGAGCTCCCGTGACCTTCTTCCACGCCCTGCGCGCAACGCTGCGCCCTGCCGCCCGACCGCTTGTCCCGGTGCTGTTCGCGCTCGCGCTGACCGCGCCGGCGGCGGCCGAGAACGGTAGCGCCGCGATAAGCGATATCGAGATCGGCCCGCGCCCGTTCTATCTCGTCGGCGAGATGAAGGAAGGCGCGCTGAAGGAGCAACTGGCCCAGTGCAAGGGTCCGTTCACGGCGAAGAACTTCTCCATCTCCCATCGCGGCGCGCCGCTGCAGTTTCCCGAGCACACGCGCGAGGGCTACATCGCCGCCGCGCGCATGGGCGCCGGCGTGATCGAGTGCGATGTCGCTTTCACTAAAGACCGCGAACTGGTGTGCCGCCATGCCCAGTGCGACCTGCACACCACGACGGACATTCTCGCCCGGCCGGAGCTCGCGGCGAAATGCTCGGAAGGCTTCCAGCCGGCCGACCCCACGACGGGGCGCAAGGCCAGCGCCAAGTGCTGCACCAGTGACCTCACGCTGGCCGAGTTCAAATCGCTGCGGCCGAAGATGGACGGCTTCAATCCGCGCGGCGTCACGCCTCAGGAATATATGGACGGCACGCCGAGCTGGCGCACCGACCTTTATGTGAACCGGGCGACGCTGGTGTCGCACAAGGAATATATCGCGCTGGTGAAATCGCTCGGGCTGAAATTCACGCCCGAACTGAAAACTCCGGAAGTCGCCATGCCCTTCGAGGGTGGCTACAGCCAGGAACACTACGCCCAGCAGATGATCGATGAGTACAAGGCGGCCGGCGTCGATCCGCGCGATGTCTACGCCCAGTCCTTCCGCCTCGACGATGTGCTCTACTGGCTGAAGGCCGAGCCCGCCTTCGGCGCCCAGGCCGTGTATCTCGACGGGCGCGACGAAGAGAGCAAGGGCTTCGACAATATGAAGCCAGAGACCTGGCAGCCCTCCATGCAGGAACTGGCGGACAAGGGCGTGAAGATCCTCGCCCCGCCGCTGTGGATGCTGGTGACCCACAAGGACGGCCGGATCGTGCCTTCCGTTTACGCCGAGGAAGCGAAGAAGGCCGGGCTCGGCCTCATCAGCTGGTCGCTGGAGCGCTCCGGCCCGCTCAATACCGGCGGTGGCTATTACTACCAGTCGGTCAAGCCGGTGATCGACCGGGATGGCGACATGCTGGCGCTGCTCGACGTGCTCGCCCGCGATATCGGTGTGATCGGCGTGTTCTCCGACTGGCCGGCGACCACCACCTTCTACGCCAACTGCCTGAAGCTGAACTGAGGGCGGCGCCTCAGCTGACGCCGAGGATCAGGAACCAGAGCGTTACGGTGAAAAGGCTCACCGCCGTCGACAGCGAAACCGCGCTGGCGGAGGCGGCGACGCCGGTTCCGTAACGCTGGGCCAGCAGGTAGGCGTTGATCCCACAGGGCATGGCGGCGAACACGACCGCCACATCCGCCCAGACCGGCGGCATCGGCAGCACCCGGGTCAGCGCATAGACGATGGCCGGGTGCACACCGAGCTTGAGCACGGTGATGAGCACGGCCGGGCCGACATCGCCGCGCACGGGATAGCGGTGCAGAGCGAGGCCGAGCGAGACCAGCGCGCAGGGCACGGCGGAGGCGGCGAGCAGATCCAGCGTCTGCTTCAGAACGCCGCCCGGCATATAGCCTGTGAGCTTGGCGATGCCGCCGGCATAGATGCCGAGCAGGATCGGGTTGAGCGCCAGCATGCGGCCGAGCTGGCGCATCGTCTTCAGCGACAGGCCGGCGGCCGCGCCTTCGGCCAGCACGGTCGCCAGTACCATCATGATCGGCAGATGGATGGCGATGAGCAGGAACAGCGGCACCGCCCCCTCCGGCCCGAAAGCCTGGAGGATGAGCGGCACGCCGACGAAAACGGTGTTGGCCTGCCCCGAGGTGAAACCCTGGATCACCGATTCGAGGTGGCCCCGCCCGAACAGCCGACGTGCCGCCAGCATGCCGAGGGCGAAAACGGTGAAGGCGCCGGTGAAATAGGCGATCCAGTAGCCCCAGGGCTGGCCCTCCGCCGGCAGTTGCGCCTCGGCCAGCGTCTTGAAGATGAGCACCGGCACGGCCAGCCCGAACACATATTCGGACAGGCCCTCGGCGGCGCGCTCGCGCAGATGCCCGGAGACGGAAGCGATGAAGCCGAGCCCGATGAGGCCGAAGACCGGCGCCACGACAAGGGCGATGGCGCCGAGCTGGGCCAGCATCACCTAGGCCGCGATCTCGCCGGAGGCGCTCGAGACGAGGTGGGAGGTGCGCACCGGCACCATCACGTCGATCCGCGCCCATAGCCGCTCGGCGAGTTCCGGCCCGGCCACGAAGGCGATCTCTGCCCGCAGCGTGCCGAGATGGGCGGGGTCGATCTTGCCATCGGCCGGGCCGTCCAGCCGGATGCGGGTAGGCTGGACATCATGGATGGCGAAGGGCTCCAGCAGGCGGAGCATGAGATTGGGATGGGCATCCGCCTCGACGACGAGGCGGTGGCGGCAAAGACCGGCAGTCATGGGAGCGTCCAATGATGACGAGGAATCGGGAGGGCGTGCGTTCAGGAAACCCGGCCGAACCTGTCGGCCGGGCGGCGAATTCGCCGTCCCGCGCAAAACCGCGCTGTCTCGATCGAAGCGATCATCATGGCAGGGAAACTAGGCGCCGCGCGCGCCGCCGTCAATGGCGGGCGCCCTTCCCCGTCTGCGCTCAGGGTGCCGGGGCCGGCGCCGCGCCCTCAAGGAGCTGATAGCTCACCGGATCGTCCGGGCACAGGCCGCCGGCGCATTCGAGCACGGTGGAAACGCCATTGCCCAACGCCAGCAGGGCGATGAGCGCGAAGGCGAAAAGCACCAGCCCGCTGAGCGTGTGGACGCGCGCGGCCGGCGCGAACTGCCGGTCGAACAGCAGCAGCAGCGCGCAGCCGGCTATGATGACGATGAACAGAAGCAGCGCCCAGCTGTAGAAATGCATGCCGAGAAACGCCGCGCCGAAGGTGCCGGTGCCGGGCACGATGTGCAGCAGCACCTGCCGGGCGGCGACCGCGCCGCCGGCCATGGCGGAGAGAATGGCGAGGGCGTAATGGCTCGGGCGCGGGCCGAATTTCAGGTTGAGCGCCAACCCCACGCCGACGCCGACAAAGCCGGCGCGCTGCAGAATGCAGAGCGGGCAGGGCAGTTCGCCGCCAACCAACTGGTCGTAGAAGGCGACCAGCAGCACAACGCCGATGGCGATGAGGCCGAGCGCGTTGAGCTGGCGGGCGAGCTCTGGGGAGAGGAAGCCGGGGGAGGTGTCGTTGTTCATGTCGCTTCCCTCACAGCACGATATCGAGCGAGGAGGTGGCGTGCAGCTTGAACAGGGTTAGCAGCACGGCGATCGAGACGAGGCAGGCGGCGAGCGCCAGCGCGCGCCGGCCAAGGGCCGCGAAGGCCAAAGCGAAACAGAACCCGAAAAAGGGAAGGCTCATCATCAGGCTGCACTCCTCGCGCCGGCTCGTCTACCGTCGACACACAAGAGCAGGATTATACCGCAAAGTCATGACGCAGCGCGGCAGGCTGCTTTTAGACGAAGCTCTGCGGGTCAATATCGATATCCACGCGCAAACTGCCCGTGGCGCGCGGCGCGCCCGCCATCCAGGCGCGGACATAGGCGGAGAGGTCGAAGCTGCGCTCGCCGCGGGCGAGCAGGCGGTAGCGGTGGCGGCCGCGAATCAGCGCCAGCGGCGCCTCGGCCGGGCCGAGCACGCGCACCTTGTCGGTGAAGGGCGAGCAGGCGGCCAGCGCGCGCGCATGCGCCTGCGCCGCATGCGGGTCCGTGCCTGAGATGATGAGGGCGCAGAACCGGGCGAAGGGCGGCAGATGCGCCTCCTCGCGAATGGCGATCTCGCGGTCGTAGAAGGCGTCGCGGTCGCCGGCCACCAGCGCCTGCATGACGGGGTGCTCGGGCATGTAAGTCTGCAGGAAGGCGCGCCCTTCCACCTCATGGCGGCCGGCGCGGCCGGCGACCTGATGCAGCAGCTGGAAGGTGCGCTCGGCGGCGCGGGGGTCGCCATGGCCCAAGCCCACATCGGCATCGATGACGCCGACCATGGCGAGGCCGGGGAAATTATGCCCCTTGGCGACGAGCTGGGTGCCGATGATGATGTCGACCTCGCCATCCTCGATCGCCTTCAACTCGGCGCGCAGCCGCTCCACCCCGCCTGCGAGGTCGCTGGAGAGCACCTGAAGCCGGGCCTCGGGGAACAGCTTGGCCGCCTCCTCATGCAGCCGCTCGACGCCGGGGCCGCAGGGAATAAGCGCATTAGGCTCGTGGCAGTTCGGGCATTCATGGGGCACCGGCATGGCATAGCCGCACTGGTGGCACTCCAGCCGGCGGCGGAAGCGGTGCTCGACCAGCCAGGAGGAGCAGGAGGGACATTTGATGCGGTGGCCGCAGGCGCGGCAGAGGGTGAGCGGGGCATAGCCGCGCCGGTTGAGGAACAACAGCGCCTGCCCGCCGGCCTCGATGGTGCTCTGCATCTCGCGGGCGAGGCGCGGGGCGATCCACTGGCCGCGTGGCGGCCCCTCGCGGCGCAGATCGATCGGCTCCAGCCGGGGCACCTTGGTGCCGGCGAAGCGCTCGGGCAAGGCGAGGCGCGTGTAGCGCCCGCGCCGGGCGTTCACCTCGGTCTCGATCGAGGGCGTGGCGGAAACGAGGGCGATGGTCGCCCCCTCCAGCCGCGCCCGCACCACCGCCATGTCGCGGGCGTGGTAGTGGACGCCGTCCTCCTGCTTGTAGGCGGCATCGTGCTCCTCATCGACCAGGATCAGGCCGAGATCGCGAAAGGGTAAGAACAGCGCCGAGCGGGCACCGGCCACCACGGCGACCTCGCCGGACGCCACGCCGCGAAACACCCGCCCGCGCCGCTTGGTTGAGACGGCGGAATGCCACTCCGCCGGGCGCACGCCGAAGCGGCGGGCGAAACGGTCGAGAAAGGCCTGGGTGAGGGCGATTTCCGGCATCAGGATCAAGGTCTGCCGCCCCTGCCGGATCGCCTGCGCCACCGCCTCGAAATAGGTCTCGGTCTTGCCCGATCCGGTGACGCCGTCGATGAGGAAGGGCTGGAAGCTGCCGGATTTGACCGAGTCGACCAGCCGCGCCGCGGCTTCCGCCTGTGCCGGCAGCAGATCCGGGGCGGCGTGGTCCGGATCCGGCGTCTCGGCGGCGGGCTCGGGCGGCAGCACGACGGTTTCAAGCACGCCGTCATCGATGAGCCCGTCCACCACCGAAGGCGAGACGCCGGCCTCCTTCGCCGCTTCGCTTTTGGCGCGCACGAGCCCATCCGCCAGCGCCGCCACCACCTTCTCGCGCGCTGTCGTGCGCCGGGCGGGGCGGTGATCGGTCAGGCGAACGCCGACGCGCTCGCGGGCGACGCCGGCGCTTTCATCATGGCGCAGGGCGAGGCGCAGCACCATGCCGGGCGGAGTGACGGTGTAGTCGGCGATCCATTGTATGAACGCGATCATCCGCGCGTTCAGCGGTGCCACCTCGCAGCGGCGCTGGATCGGCTTGAGTTTGGCGGGGTCGACCGGCGTGGCCTTTTCCGGGCGCGGCCAGACGCAGCCCAGCATGTTACGGGTGCCGAGCGGCACCACCACGATATCACCGGGCGCCACCTCCATCCCGTCCGGCACGCGGTAGGAATAGGCGGCGCCGAGGGCGAGCGGCAGCAGCACATCCACCACGCGCACCGGCGCGGGGAAGAGGGGAGGGGAATCGGCGTCGGGGCTCAGCATGGCGCCTTCTTAGCGCCATCCCAGCCGGAGGCGTAGCCGGAGTGTCGGAGGACGCCCCGCAACGTCGCGGTTGCGGATCGGCGGTCGGCGGTTCGGGATGACGAATCTTAACCGCCGGCGGATATTAGGAACGCCTGTACGGAGGGCGGCATGGCAAGCACGGACGCACAGAAGGCGGCGCGCGCCGAACGCGCTCTGCTGGCGGGGGCGGCGCCGGATGTGGCGGAGGCGCTGACAGGCTGGCTCGGGCGGCTCGGCCATGAGCGTCGGCTCTCCCCCAAGACCCGCGAGGCCTATGCCCGCGATGTCGCGACCTTTCTCGGCCTGCTGGCGCGACAGATCGGGCATGGCCCAACACTCGGCGACCTTGGCGCGCTGGAGCCGCGCGACGTGCGCGCGGTGATCGCCGCCCGTCGCGCGGAGGGGATCGAGCCCCGCACGCAGATGCGTTTTCTCGCCGCCGCCCGTTCCTTTGCCCGGCATCTGGAGCGCGAGGGGCGCGGCAAGGTCGGGGCGCTCACCGCCGTGCGGGGGCCGCGCGTGCCACGCACCCTGCCTCGCCCGCTCGCGCCGGGGGACGCCCGCGCGCTGGCCGACCCCGCCACGCGGGCCGGAGACGCGCGCGAGCCCTGGATTCTCGCCCGCGACGCGGCGGTGATCGCGCTGCTCTACGGCTCTGGCCTGCGAATCTCGGAAGCGCTGGGAATGATGCGCCGGGACATGCCTGAGCCGGGGCGCGGCGACCAGATCGTCGTCCACGGCAAGGGTGGCAAGACGCGCATGGTGCCGGTGCTGCGACCGGTGATCGAGGCGGTCGACGCCTATGCCCGCGCCTGCCCCTATGAGCTGGAGCCGACCGCGCCATTGTTTCGCGGCGCTAGGGGCGGCCCGCTCTCGCCGCGCATCGTGCAATTGGCCGTGGAGCGCATGCGTGGTGCGCTCGGCTTGCCCGACAGCGCCACGCCGCACGCGCTGCGCCATTCCTTCGCCACCCATCTTCTCGGGCGGGGCGGTGACCTGCGCTCGATTCAGGAACTTCTCGGCCACGCCTCGCTTTCCACGACGCAGATCTACGCCGCCGTCGATACCGAGACGCTGATGGCGGCATGGAAGGCGGCGCATCCGCGCGCCACCGCCAAATGAGGGCGGACATGACGCCGATCCAGCCGATGATCGAGCATATGTCGATCGGGATCAGCGACTATGCGCGCTCCCTCGCCTTCTATGATGCGGCGCTGGCGCCGCTCGGCTTCGTCCGGGTGTCGTCACACGAGGAGCCGGAGGGGGAATCCGCCTGCTGGGGGCCGGAAGGGGAGATGCCGTCGCCCGAGGGCACGCCGGGCGCCGCGCCGTTCTGGATCCAGCACCGGGCTGAGGCCATCACCCCGCCGCCGGGGTTCCATCTTTGCTTCATGGCACCGACGCGGCGGGCGGTGGAGGCGTTCCACGCCGCCGGGCTGGCGGCGGGTGGGCGCGATGCCGGTGGGCCGGGCCTGCGGCCGCATTATGGCGACGGCTATTTCGCCGCCTTCCTGTTCGATCCGGACGGCTGGAAGATCGAGGCCGTGACCTACACGGATGCGTGAGGCGGCCACTAAATCACCGAGGGCGGTGTTTGGAAACCGGGACGGGGCTTTTCACGCTGGGGAAGCTGGGGGACACTTCGGGCCATTGGCCCCCGACAGCAGAGGAGACATTCCATGAAGCGTCTCGTAACCGCTCTGTGCGCGCTTGCCCTGACCACGGCTGCGACCGGAGCCGCTTTCGCCGATTGCCCGGCGCATGCGGCCAAGCCGGCGCAGACCGAGGTGAAGGGTTCCTGACCCAGCCTCTTCTCCACCTGAACGAAAACGGCCCGGAAGGAGACTTCCGGGCCGGTTTTTTACGATCGCGCAGTGAGGCGCGGGCCTTACATGTGAATGGCGCGCTTCTCCACTGCCATGGCCGCTTCCTTCACCGCTTCCGAGCGGGTCGGGTGGGCGTGGCAGGTGCGGGCGAGATCCTCGGAGGAGCCGCCGAATTCCATCAGCACCGCGCATTCATGGATCAGCTCGCCGGCCTCCGATCCGATGATGTGGGCGCCGAGCACGCGGTCGGTGGTGGCATCGGCGAGGATCTTCACGAAGCCGTCCGTCTCGTCATTGGCCTTGGCGCGACCATTGGCGAGGAAGGGGAACTTGCCGACGGTGTAGGCGATGCCCGCCTGCTTGAGCTCTTCCTCGGTCTTGCCGACCGAGGCAACCTCCGGGAAGGTGTACACCACTGCCGGAATCACGTCGTAATTCACATGGCCAGCCTGTCCGGCGAGCAGTTCGGCCAGCGCCACGCCCTCGTCTTCGGCCTTGTGCGCCAGCATCGGGCCGGCGATGGCGTCGCCAATGGCGAAGATGCCGGGGACGTTGGTGCGGTAATAGTGGTCGGTGACGACGCGCCCGCGACCGTCCTTCTCGACGCCGAGCGCCTCCAGCCCCAGCCCTTCCGTATAGGGCACGCGGCCGATGGCGACGAGCACCACATCGGCCTCCAGCGTCTGCGCCTCGCCGCCGGCGGCGGGCTCGACCGAGACCTTCAGCGTGTCGCCGGAGCTGTCGACGCCGGTAACCTTGGCGCCCAGCTTGAAGGCCACGCCCTGCTTTTCCAGTATGCGCTGGAATGACTTGGCGACATCAAGGTCCATGCCCGGCAGGATACGGTCGAGATATTCGACCACCGTGACCTGTGCCCCCAGCCGCCGCCACACGCTGCCCAGTTCCAGCCCGATGACGCCGGCGCCGACGACGAGCAGCTTGCCCGGCACCTTGTCCAGCGCGATGGCGCCGGTCGAGGAGACGATGCGGGTCTCGTCGATGGCGATGCCGGGAAGCTTCGCCACATCCGAGCCGGTGGCGATGACGATGGCCTTGGTCTCCAGCGTCTGCTGCGAACCGTCCGCCATGGCGATATCGACCTTGCCCGCTGCCGGGATGCTCGCCGTGCCGTGGAAGGTGTCGATCTTGTTCTTCTTCATCAGGAAGGCGACGCCCTTGGTGTTGCCTTCCACCGCCTGGTCCTTGAAGCCGAGCAGCGCCGCGTGGTCGAGTTCCGGCGTGCCGACCTTGATGCCCATCTTGGCGAAGGAGTGCCCGGCCTCCTCGAAGCGGTGCGAGGCGTGCAGCAGCGCCTTGGAGGGAATGCAGCCAATGTTCAGGCAGGTGCCGCCGAAGGTGGCGCGCTTCTCGACCACCGCGACCTTGAGCCCGAGCTGGGCGGCGCGGATGGCGCACACATAGCCGCCGGGGCCGGTGCCGATGACGACAAGATCGTAGGACATGTTGCTACCCGTTGAGGGGAGCGGCCGGACCGGGCCGGCCGCTCGGAAGAAGAAGGCGACGACCGATCACAGATCCAGCACGAGGCGGGTCGGGTCTTCGAGGGCTTCCTTGACGCGGACCAGGAAGGTCACCGCGCCCTTGCCGTCGACGATGCGGTGGTCGTAGCTCAGCGCCAGATACATCATCGGGCGGGCGACGATCTGGCCCTTCACCACCACCGGGCGCTCCTCGATGCGGTGCATGCCGAGAATGCCCGACTGCGGCGCGTTGAGGATCGGCGTCGACATGAGCGAGCCGTAAATGCCGCCATTGGTGATGGTGAAGGTGCCGCCCTGCATGTCCTCGATGCCGAGCTTGCCGTCGCGCGCCTTGCGGCCGAGGCCGGCAATGGCCTTCTCGATGCCGGCCACGGAAAGCTGGTCGGCGTCGCGCACCACGGGAACCACGAGGCCCTTGTCGGTGCCGACGGCGATGCCGATGTGGTAGTAGTTCTTATAGACCAGATCGGTGCCGTCGATCTCGGCATTGACCTCGGGCACGTCCTTCAGGGCCTGGATCACCGCCTTGGTGAAGAAGCCCATGAAGCCCAGCTTCACGCCGTGCTTCTTCTCGAACACGTCCTTGTACTGGGCGCGAAGGCTCATCACCGCCGACATGTCGACATCGTTGAAGGTGGTGAGCATCGCTGCCGTGTCCTGCGCGTCCTTCAGACGGCGGGCGATGGTCTGGCGCAGCTTGGTCATCTTCACGCGCTCTTCGCGCGCGGCGTCGTCGGGCGCGGAGGGCGCGCGCGGGGCGGCCGGCGCGCGGGCGGCGGCGGGCGCCGGCGCGGCGGCCAGCGCCGCGAGCATGTCCCCCTTGGTCACGCGCGCATCCTTGCCGGTGCCGGCGAGCATGGCCGGGTTCAGGCCGCTCTCCGCCGCCAGCTTGGCGACGGCCGGGCCGTTGGAACCGGCCGACGCGCCAGCCGGGGCCGGAGCTTCAGCCTTGAGCGCTTCAGCCTTGGGCGCCTCGGCCTTGGGAGCCTCAACCTTGACGGGCGCGGCGGCGGGCGCCGCCTTGGCCGCGCCGGAGCCTTCGCCGATGGAGCCGAGCAGCGCGCCGACGCCGACCGTCTCGCCATCCTTGGCGATGATCTCGGAGAGCACGCCGGCCGAGGGCGCGGGAACCTCGATCGTGACCTTGTCGGTCTCCAGCTCGACGATCGGCTCGTCGGCGGCGACGGTGTCGCCGGCCTTCTTGAACCACTTGCCGATCGTTGCCTCGGTGACCGATTCGCCCAACGTCGGAACGCGGATCTCGGTGGCCATGCTCGTTCTTCCTCACCGTTTGCCGGCTACGGGGCCGGCACTCCCTCGGGTCTTGCGAATGCGGGTCGTGTCTCGGCTCAGCCCAGAGCGTCCTGCAGGAACGCCTTGAGCTGCGCCAGATGCTTGGACATCAGCCCCGTCGCCGTGGCGGCGGAAGCCGGGCGGCCGGTGTAGCGCGGCCGCGACGAGGCGGAGCCTGCCTGTTCCAGCACCCATTCCAGATAGGGCTGCACGAAGGCCCAGGCGCCCTGGTTCTTCGGCTCCTCCTGGCACCAGACGATCTCCGCCTGCTTGAAGCGGCCGATCTCCTGCGCCAGCGTCTTGAGCGGGAAGGGGAAGAGCTGTTCGACGCGCAGCAGGTAGATGTCGTCGATGCCCCGGCGCTCGCGCTCCTCATACAGGTCGTAATAGACCTTGCCCGAGCACAGCACCACGCGGCGAATCTCGCTGTCGGCCTTCAGCTTCACCGCTTCCGCCGGCAGGGCGGCGGCGAAGTTGCGGTCGGCGTCGTCCCACAGCACGCGGTGGAAGGTGGTCTGCGGCCCGAGTTCCGCCAGCGTCGAGACGGCCCGCTTGTGGCGCAGCAGGCTCTTCGGCGTCATCAGGATCAGCGGCTTGCGGAAGTCGCGCTTGAGCTGCCGACGCAGGGCGTGGAAATAGTTGGCCGGCGTCGTCAGGTTGGCGACCTGCATGTTGTCTTCGGCGCACATCTGCAGATAGCGCTCGAGGCGGGCGGAGGAATGCTCCGGCCCCTGGCCTTCATAGCCGTGCGGCAGCAGGCAGACGAGGCCGGACATGCGCAGCCATTTGCGCTCGCCGGACGACAGGAACTGATCGAAGATCACCTGCGCGCCATTGGCGAAGTCGCCGAACTGCGCTTCCCACATGGTGAGCGCGTTGGGCTCGGACAGCGAGTAGCCATATTCGAAGCCGAGCACCGCCTCTTCCGAGAGCATCGAGTTGATGACCTCGTAATGGGCCTGGCCCTCCCGCACATGATTGAACGGGGTGTGGCGCTCCTCGGTTTCCTGGTCGATCAGCACCGAATGGCGCTGCGAGAAGGTGCCGCGTTCGCAATCCTGGCCGGAGAGGCGCACCGGGTGGCCTTCGAGCTGGAGCGAGGTGAAGGCGAGCGCCTCCGCCGTCGACCAGTCGATGCCGGCGCCATCGTCGAGGATCGCCTTGCGGCGGGCATCGAGGAAGCGCTGGATGGTGCGGTGGACGTGGAAGCCCTCCGGCACGGTGGTGATGCGGTCACCGATCATGCGCAGTTCGTCGAGGGCGACGCCGGTGACGCCGCGGCGCGGGTCGTCCTCGGCGGCGGCGGCCTTGAGGCCGGCCCAGCGGCCATCGAGCCAGTCCGCCTTGTTCGGCTTGTAGGCCTGGCCGGCTTCATATTCGATATCGAGCTTCGAGCGCCATTCGGCGCGCATGGCGTCGATCTCGCCCGGCGCGATCACACCCTCGGCTTCGAGCTTGCGCGAATACAGTTCCAGCGTGGTCGGGTGCTGCTTGATGAGCTTGTACATCAGCGGCTGGGTGAAGGCCGGCTCGTCGCCCTCATTATGCCCGAAGCGGCGGTAGCAGAACATGTCCACCACGACCGGCTTGCGGAAGCGCTGACGGAATTCGGTGGCGATCTTCGCCGCGAAGGTCACGGCCTCGGGGTCGTCGCCATTCACATGGAAGATCGGCGCCTCGATGGTCTTCGCCACATCGGACGGGTAGGGCGAGGAGCGCGAGAAGCGCGGATAGGTGGTGAAGCCGATCTGGTTGTTGATGATGAAGTGGATCGAGCCGCCGGTGCGGTGTCCCTTCAGCCCGGACAGGCCGAGGCATTCCGCCACCACGCCCTGGCCGGCGAAGGCGGCGTCGCCATGCAGCAGCAGCGGCATCACCTGGGTGCGCTCGGCGTCGCGCAGCAGGTCCTGCTTCGCACGCGCCTTGCCCAGCACCACAGGATCGACGATTTCGAGATGCGACGGGTTGGCGGTGAGCGACAGATGCACCTGATTGCCGTCGAACTCGCGGTCCGACGACGCACCGAGATGGTACTTCACGTCGCCCGAACCTTCGACCTCGTCCGGCGCCCAGGAGCCGCCCTTGAACTCGTGGAACAGGGCGCGATGAGGCTTGCCCATCACCTGCGTCAGCACGTTGAGGCGGCCGCGATGGGCCATGCCCAGCACGATTTCCTTCACGCCGAGATTGCCGCCGCGCTTGATGATCTGTTCCAGCGCCGGGATCAGGCTTTCGCCGCCGTCAAGGCCGAAGCGCTTGGTGCCGGTGTAGCGGACATCGAGGAACTTCTCGAAGCCCTCGGCTTCCACCAGCTTGTTGAGGATGGCGCGCTTGCCCTCGCGGGTGAAGGTGATTTCCTTGTCCGGGCCTTCGATCCGCTCCTGGATCCATGCCTTCTCCTCGGGCGAGGAGATGTGCATGAACTCGACGCCGAGCGTCGCGCAATAGGTGCGCTGGAGAATGGCAACCATCTGGCGGACGGTGGCGAATTCCATGCCCAGCACGTGGTCGATGAAGATCGGCCGATCGAGATCGGCCTCGCGGAAGCCGTAGGAGGCGGGGTCGAGCTCTGGCGCGGCGCGTACGGGCTCAAGACCCAGGGGGTCGAGCTTGGCGTGAAGATGGCCGCGCATACGATAGGCGCGGATCATCATCAGCGCCTTGACGGAGTCGCGGGTGGCCTGCTGCACATCGGCGGAAGACAGCTCGACGCCAGACTTCTGCGCCTTCTCCGCCGCCTTGGCTTCGACCTTGCGGCCGATCGCCTTCTCCACCTCGATCCACTGACCGTCCATCGCCGAGACGAGTTCGCCATTGGCGTGGATCGGCCAGCCCTCCTTCTTCCAGGAGGCGCCGCGGGCGCTCTTCTCCACATCGGCCGGAGCGTCCTTCAGCCCGGCGAAGAAGGCCTGCCATTCGGCATCCACCGAATTGGGGTCGGCTTCGAAGCGGGCATAGAGGTCCTCGATCCAGGCCGCGTTGGCTCCGTAGAGGAAGGAGGTATTGAGGAAGGTCTCGTTCACGTCCGCGCGCGACATCGTCGGCTCCTGGGGGGACCGGGTCGGGTCCGTTGGCAGTACTTTCGTGCCGTAGATCGCCTGCGGGCGTTGCCCGGGGCTGACTGCGGCGCCCTGCAGGGCGGGGCGAAAGTCGTAGGCTCTATATAGCCCTCGTATTCACTTCGGGAATGCCGCAGGAATGCGGCACGGGAATGCGAAAACGCGGACCATCATTCACAAGCAATAACGGCACCGGCACTTGACGCGCCAGCGGCGGGGGCTTCCCGCCGCCTGGAAACGGCGAAATCGCCGTTCACGTCCTCGCGACGGGACCGCGCGCCCCGCCGCAGGCCGCTGTAAAGCTCACGCGCCGAGGCTAGGCGCGATCTTCTGGCATTCGCCGACCAGTTCCTTCACCGAGGCGATCGACTTGTCGAGCATGGCGCGCTCATGTGCGTCGAGTTCGATCTCCACGACCCGCTCGACGCCGTTGGCGCCGATGATGACCGGGACGCCGAGATAGAGGTCGTCGATCCCGTACTGGCCGGTGAGGTAGGCGGCGCAGGGCAGGAGACGCTTCTTGTCGCGCAGATAGGAGGTCGCCATCTCGATCGCCGAGGCGGCGGGCGCGTAGAAGGCCGAGCCGGTCTTCAGCAGGTTGACGATCTCGCCGCCGCCCTTGCGGGTGCGGTCGACGATGGCGTCCACCTTCTCCTGGCTGGTCCAGCCCATCTTGACGAGGTCCGGCAGCGGGATGCCGGCGACGCCGGAATAACGCACCAGCGGCACCATGTCGTCGCCATGACCGCCAAGCACGAAGGCGGTGACGTCTTCCACCGACACGTTGAACTCGTCGGCGAGAAAGTAGCGGAAGCGGGCGGAATCGAGCACGCCGGCCATGCCGACCACCTTGTGGGTGGGAAGGCCGGAGGCCTTCTGCAGCGCCCACACCATGGCGTCGAGCGGGTTGGTGACGCAAATGACGAAAGCATCCGGCGCGAATTTGGCGATGCCGGCGCCGACCTGCTGCATGACCTTGAGATTGATGTCGAGAAGGTCGGAGCGGCTCATGCCCGGCTTGCGCGGCACGCCAGCGGTGACGATCACCACATCCGCGCCCTCGATCGCCTCATAGCCATTGGTGCCCACGAGCGTGGCGTCGAAGCCGAGGACCGGGGACGCTTCGGCAATGTCGAGGCTCTTGCCCTGCGGAATACCTTCCGCCACGTCGAACATGACGACGTCGCCGAGTTCCTTGAGACCTGCAAGAAGGGCGAGAGTACCGCCGATCTGGCCGGCCCCGATCAGTGCAATCTTTGCTCGAGCCATGAGATTTCCTGACTTTCCGAGGGAAGGGTGCGGCGCTACGCCGCGCGGGTTCCGATAGACCTTATCGCCGTGTGGTTCAAGCGAGGATGGGCATCGGGGTAAATACGAGGGCTTAAGACTTTCGGACCAAGTAACTGGTATACGAAATACCTATCGGGGTGAGTCGGCAGAGGGTCTAATGTCGCCGGCTGGCGAGATCTTCCATGAGCTCAATCTGGATTGCCTGAATCTCCGCCAGCCGCTCCCATTGCCGGGTCAGCATGTGGTCGATCTTCTCGTGCAGATGGCGGATTTCCAGCTCGGCCTTGAGGTTGATGCGGTAATCATTCTCCGAGCGTTGCCGATCTTTCTCCTCCTGACGCTTCTGGCTCATCATGATGACGGGCGCTTGAAGGGCGGCGATGCAGGACAGCACCAGATTGAGGAGAATGAACGGGTAAGGGTCGAAGGCGCCCATCATCCCCGCGACGTTCAGCGCCATCCATATCATGATGAAGACGATGAACGAGATGATGAAGGTCCAGCTGCCGCCGAAGGAGGCGATGGCGTCGGCCGCGCGCTCGCCGAAAGTCCGGCCGCTTTCGATCTCCTCCTCAATATTCTCGGTCAAGATGTCGTTGGCGGCCAGGCTGGCGATGACATCGTGGTCGAGTTGGCTGAGGTCGCCGCGCTCCGCCTTCAGCGTATCGGCGATATAGGCGGCGCGCTCCTTCGCCAGCGCCTTGCGAGAGATATAGGCGTCAGGCGCGATGCCGGGATGGAGCGCCTTTATGTGATCGGCAAGGCCGGGTCGCAGCATGTCGAGGCGCAGGCCGTCGCGTGCGGAAACCACATTGCCGGTGAGGGCGCAGGTATGGTGCGCCGTCTCGTGGGATGTCTTGGGTCGGCGGCTCATGGGCGAGCGTCCGGATCAGGGCAGGGATGTGCGGAGCGACCCGCAGAGGTTCAATGCCGTTTGCGTATCAGGTTTCGACCAGTCCGGTGGTGTTGCCGCTCGCCTGCGAGTCGCCCCGACCGTGCGGACGAGCAATGTAGTCCTCCGAGCGCATCTCGTGCAGGCGCGAGACGGTGCGCGCCCACTCGAAAGCTTCCGCTCCTTCGGTGCCGAGATAGAGCTGCTCCGGCTCGGCCTCCGCAGAGGCGACGACCTTCACGCCCTTCTCGTAGAATTCGTCGATCAGCGTGATGAAGCGCTTGGCCTCGTTGCGCCGGTCCTGGTCAAGCCGGGGAATGTGGTCAATCAGTATGGTGTGGTAGGTCCGTGCCAGCCGCAAATAGTCCGTCGCCCCGAGCGGCACGCCGCACAGGTTCTCGAACGAAAACCGTGCCGCGCCGCCGCCCGCGCGCGGCACGGTGAGCGTGCGTCCACCCGAGGCCAGGCTGGCGGGAGCGCCGCCGTCGACGCCCGCCACGCGGTGCCAGACCTTGTCCATCTCGCGGTCGACATCGGCCATGGTCTCGTGTGCGGCCGGCACATACCAGGTGCGCACGCCGCCGAGCTTTTCCATGCGGTAGTCGGTCGGCGATTCGATGCGCACCACTTCCATGTGCTCTTCGATCATGGCGATGAAGGGCAGGAACAGCGCGCGGTTGAGGCCGCCTTCATAGAGATCGTGCGGGGCGACATTGGAGGTGGCGACGATCACCACGCCGAGGTCGAACAGCTTCTCGAATAGCCGGCCGAGGATCATCGCATCGGCGATGTCGGTGACGTGGAACTCGTCAAAACAGAGCAGCCACGCTTCTTCGTAAAGCGCGGCGGCGACGATGGCGATGGGGTCGCCATCCTTGATGCGACCCGCCTTCATGTCCGTGCGCACCTGAAAGATGCGTGCATGCACATCGGCCATGAATTCGTGGAAATGCGCGCGCCGCTTGCGCTTGCGGACCGCGACGCTCTCATAGAACAGGTCGACCAGCATGGTCTTTCCGCGACCGACCGCGCCGTGAATGTAGAGGCCGCGCACGCGGGGGATACTGTCCTCGCGCCGCGCGAACAGCCAGCCGAGAGCCGAGGATTTGCGCGCGAGGCGACGGGAGGCGATGCGCTGCTCCAGCGCCGCCAGTGCGCCTACCACCCGTGCCTGGCCGGCATCGGGCGAGATGTCGCCGGCCGCCATGCGGGCGACATATCGCGCGGCGAGCACGGATCCACCCGCTTCCGCCGCCACCGTTTCCGCCATATCGGGCACCCCGCGATGTTGCGGCGCACGCTTAACCTTCCCGCGCCGTTGCGGCAAGCGTCACGCTGCTTCACGATGGGTGGATCGTCGGACGGCAGCCTCAGTTCGCGCCCTCATCGCATGGCTGTTCTGCAGGAACCGAAGGGCTTGTCACAGCATTAACACTCTCGCGCCTTGACGCCGTCCCTCTCCCACCGTCACACTCGCGAGCATGTGAAGACAGGCGAGACCTTCATGCGGGTGCGAGCGGCCGGCGAATGCAAGACGGTGATGGCCCTTTGCCTTGCGCTGGTGTCTCTGGGCACGGCGGTGCCGGCTGAGGCGGGCCCGGTCGAGAGCAAGAGCGCGGCGTCCGCCAGCCTGCCGTCTTCCGCCATCATCATCGACAAGGACGACCGCCTCTCGCGTGACGACTATGCCCGCAGCTTCGGTCTGACGCCAGCGGCCATGGCCTCGCGCTTCGGTGCCACCGGGCTGGTGCGCTGCGGTTCGGCGGTGGGCACCGGCCAGCTCGTCGGGGCCAATAATGTGCTGGTGACCGCCGCGCATGTCCTGTTCGCACCCGGCGGCGAGCCGCGCGGAAGGGGGGCAGCGTGCACCTTCGAGATCAACACGGCCGGCGGGCGCCAGAAGATCGAGGTCGATGTCGACAAGGTGGTCTGCGGCGCGCGTCAGCCCTACACCCAGCCGGCGGTGAAAGACTGGGCGGTTGTGCCGCTCGCGGCGCCCGCCAAGGGGGTGAAGCCCTATATGCCGGGTACGATGCCGGTTCCGGGCAATATCGTGCTGGCGGCGGCGGCGCGCAGTGGCGGCGTCGAGAGTTATTCGCTGCAGAACTGCCAGGCCCGCAAGGTGACCGCAACCGCAGCAGGTGGCCTGCGCGAAGTGGCCATCGACTGCGACGCCGAGGGCGGGGTGTCCGGTGCGGCGATCCTTTCGCCCGAGGGCGCCTTCCTGGGTGTCTATGTCGGCTTTCGCTCGGCCCACCCCGGCAAGGTCGGTCCCTTCTCGATGAGCCACTATAATTTTGGCGTGTCGGCCGAAGGCGGCCTGCGCGAGGCAATCGTCGACGTGGCGACGCGGGCCCAGAGCCTCAGCGCGAGCCGCTAGCGCGCCCTGGTCTTGTCTCCGGCCCTGGGGTGCGGGTGCTTACCGATGGTCGCGCTCTCGCTTGCGGTGTAGATTGATCATCTGTTCGCGACGGTCGCCGGCAAGGGCGGCCTCGCTTGTGTCGCATGCAAGCCATGCAGATGCGGGAGTTGTCTCCTTGTGCGGTGCGCATATTTGTGTTGCGCCGCAATAAAGAACCGCGGTGCCGCCGAGGCCAAGCCGATGACACTGCCCGTAAACGCTTCTTCTTCCGAGCCTGCCGCCGAGCCCATGGCCGCGCGCGCGACGGCGTCTCATGGCGCTGAACGCGTGGCCGGCCATATCCGCAAGCTGGTTCCGGCGGAACGCGAGTTGATCCTGGCGCATCTGCTGCGCCTCGATCCGCTGAGCCGGTTCATGCGCTTCGGCGGCGTGGTGTCGGATGGTGCGCTGGCCCGCCACGCCACCCGCGTGGTGTCCGGCGATGCGAGCGCGGTGGGCTATTTCATCGACGGTGAGCTGCGGGCGCTCGCCGAGCTGCATCCGCTGGGTCGGCGCGCGGGCAAGCCGGCGGCTGCGGAGGCCGCGTTCAGCGTCGAGCGGCCGTGGCAGGGCAAAGGCATCGGCTCGGCGCTGATGCGCCATCTGGTTTTGCTGGCGCAGAATCGCGGCATCGAGGAATTGCAGGTTGTGTTCCTCCCCAATAACGGGCCGATGCGCAATCTCGCGGTCCACCATGCCGCCGATCTCCAACTCGATGACGAGGAGATGGTGGGACGCATGCGCGCCCCGCGCGCCACCTTCTTCTCGCAGGCCCGCGAATTCATCGGCGACATCTTCGCCGTATTGTTCTCCGCCGCCGACCTGCAGGAGCGGATGTTGCCGCCGCATCTGCGCGGCAATTGAGGGCGCGCGTCGGCGCCGCCCTCGCAGCGCTCGCGTGGCGGCGCCTGGCGGCCTTGACTTGGCCTTGATCGGGACTGAGACAGGTCGGCCACTGGCTCCAATTGTCCTGGCCCTATGTTCTCCAGCTTTTCCCCCGCCGTCTCGTCTGCCACCGCGCGCCGCACCGCCGCGCCGCGCCCAGGCTTGATTGTCCTGCCCGTCGGGCCGCTATTGGCGCGGCTGATGCTGGCCGCGCTCGTCGCCCTGGTCGTATTGGCGGGCGCTGGCGCCGGTTTTGCGCAAATCCCGCCCGAACAGCAGCAGGTGCAGGAAAAGCTGGAAGGCCAGCGCGCCATTGTCGATGGCGTGGAGGCCGCGCTCGGGCGTGACGGACTGCGCTCCAGCGATCTCGACGATCTTCGCGCCCGGCTCGATCCCGTTCGGGCGGATCTTACCACCGGCGTCGCCGCGCTGGACCCGCTGCTGGCCAATCTGAACCACCGCGTGAAGGAAATCGGGCCCAAGCCCGCCGATGACGCCCCGGCCGAAAGCGCTTCCATCACCGCCGAGCGCGACGCGCTTTCCGCCCGCGCGGCCGAACTCGATGCCGTGCTCAAACAGGCCAAGCTGTTGAAGGTGCGGGCGGACCAGCTGTCGGATCGCATCACCAGCCGGCGGCGGGCGCTGTTCACCGACCAGTTGCTCGCCCGGTCCTACAGCGTGCTTGATCCCTCGCTCTGGCTGGCGGCGGCGGCGGCGGTGCCGATCGAACTGCGGGGGATCAACTATCTCCTCAGCGATTGGGCGGCCTATGCCAATGCCCGCATGCAGCCGATCGGTCAGATCGCCATCGGCTTCGCCTCCCTGCTTATCGTCGGGCTGATCTTCGTCGCACGCAGCGTGCTGGCGCGCCCGATCCGGCGCGCGGAACTCGGCGTGGACGGGGCGCCGATCTCGCGGCTGCGGGCGTGCAGCCTGTCGGCGCTGGTCGCCATTCTGCGCATGGCGGCAGGGCCGCTGGCCGCCACCGCCGTTCTGGCCCTGTTGAACGGTTTTGACCTTCTGCCCCCCCGCGTGAATGAAATCGCGCAGGGGCTTCTGCTCGCCATCTCCATCGTTGCCATCGGCGTCGGCCTGCTCGATGGGGCGCTGGCGCCGCGCGAGCCGCAGCGCCGCGTCGTGCCGCTGTCGAATGAAATCGCGGGCCTGATCTTCCGCTTTGCCCAGATCGGCTTGTGGATTTTGGCGGTCTCGGTGACGTTGGGCGCCTTCCATCGCGCTCTGGTGGTTCCGGTGCCGCTTTCGGTAGCGACCAGTGCCGCCATGTCGCTCTGCCTCGTGCTGGTCGCCTCGCGCAGCATGCGGGCGCTGAATGCGCTTTCCGGCGATGGCGACGAGGATATCACCGACGCCAAGGCCGGGGCCGCCAAGGAGACCACCGCCCCGACGGCGGATGCCGGCGAGGCGCCGTCGACCTCGGTGCTCAATTGGATCAAGTTTCCCTTCTGGATCCTGAACCTCACCGTCGTCGGCGCGCTGGTGATCGGCTATGTGAGCTTCGCGGGCTTCCTGTCGTCGCGGGCGCTGATCGCCGTCGTCATGGCGGGCACGCTCTATCTCGTAGTCGCCCTGATCAACTCGCTGTTCATCGACGCCCTCGCGACCGGGCCGCGCGCTCGCCATGCGGCGAAGCTGATCGGCGTGCGGCCGGCGAGCCTCGAACTGCTTGCCGTGCTCACTGCGGGCCTTTTGAAGGCGGTGGCGATCATCGGTATCGTCATCCTCACGGTCGGGACCTTCGGCACCTCCACCTCCGATCTCGCCGACATTGCCAGCCGTGTCACGCTCGGCTTCACCATCGGCAATTCGACGGTCGCCATCGGCGATATTCTGAGCGCGCTGCTCTTTCTGGCGGTCGGCATCGTCATCGCCCGCGCCATCCAGCGCTGGTTCGCGGTGGCGATCCTGCCGAAGACCGCGTTCGACCAGGGCCTGCAGAACTCCATCGCCACCATCATCGGCTATATCGGCTCCATCACCGTCATCGCGATGGCGATGGGGCAATTGGGGCTGAACCTCGAGAACATCGCCCTTGTCGCCGGTGCGCTCTCGGTCGGTATCGGCTTTGGCCTCCAGTCCATCGTGTCGAACTTCGTCTCCGGTCTGATCCTGCTCGCCGAACGGCCGATCCGGGTCGGCGATACCATCGCGGTGAAGGGCGAAGAAGGCTATGTGCGGCGCATCAGCGTGCGCGCGACCGAGATCGAGACTTTCGATCGTGCGGCGGTGCTGATCCCCAATTCCGATCTCATCACCGGCATGGTGAAGAACTTCACCCACGCCAACACCACCGGGCGGGTGATCGTCGCCGTCAATGTCGCCTATGATGCGGATGCCGACGATGTGCGGGACATCCTGATCGGCTGCGCCTGCGACCACCCGCAGGTGCTGCGTTCGCCGCCGCCGCGCGTGTTTCTGATGGCGTTCGGCGACAGCTATCTCAAATTCGAGCTGCGCTGCGTGGTGGCCAATGTCGATTACGCGCTCACGGTGAAGAGCGACCTGCATTTCGCTGTGCTCGACCGGCTGAAGGCGGCGAAGATCGGTATTCCCTACACGCCCTGGAGCATCTATCGCGGCGGGCGGATCGGGGAGGAGCCGGCGGCCGGGGATGACGGCGCCTGATCATTCTGGTGACCGGTTCGAGCGGCGGCGTGTGCGTTAGCAATTGGTTTACCGATCCGGGCGGATCAATCGTGCCCGGATTTCCCGTCTCCGCTCCTGCTTGAGAGTGTCGCATGTCCTTGCCGCTGAAGCGCCTCGCCGGCCTCCTGCTGGTGCCCCTCCTGCTGGCGGCCTGCGCCGCCGGCCCCACCACCGTGCCGGTGGACGAGACCTTTTATGCCAATATCGCCAAGGGCGGCGCACTCGACCCCCAGGCGGCGGCCAACCTGATCAGCGACTATCGGCGCGGGCGCGGCCTGCCGGCGGTGACGATCGACCCGGTGCTGATGACGGTGGCCGAACGGCAGGCCAAGGCGATGGCGGCGGCGGACCAGCTGTCGCACAATATCGGTGGCCGTGGTCTCACCACGCGGCTGAAGGCGGCGGGGTTCAGCGGGCTGAGAGCGGCGGAGAATGTCGGCGCCGGCTATCACACGCTGGCCGAGGCATTCTCGGGCTGGCGCGACTCGCCTTCCCACAACAAGAACATGCTGCTGCCCGGCGCGACCCGCCTCGGCATCGCCGCCGTGCGTTCGCCGCGCAGCAAATACAGCGTCTACTGGGCGATGGTGATCGCGGTGCCGGACCCGAAGGTCGAGGCGGCCGCGGCCGCGGCGGCGAACCCGGCCGGCGCGTCGGTCAGCGCACCGGCGCCCGGTGGCACGCAGGTTCTGCTCAACGGCGCGCCGGTCTCAGGGCAATAGGACTCAGCGCCGGAGCGTGGCCGGCGCTCGCGCTCAGCGCCGGAGCGTGGCCGGCGCTCGCGCTCAGCGCCGGAGCGTGGCCGGCGCGAGCGGGTTGTCGGTCATCGCGGCGCGGTCGGGCCGGTCGACCGCCGGAAGCCCCATGAAGGCGTCGAACAGCCGACGAATCACCGCCGGCTCGACATCGCGCACGATCATCACCAGCCGCGTGCGGCGGTCCTCGTCCGGCCAGGCGGGAAGCTGGCTCGGCGGGTGAAGGACGTGCTGCACCCCGTGCAGCACGAGGGGGTGATCGGGGTCTTCGGCGAGCTTCACGATGCCCTTGAGCCGCAGCAGCTTGGGCCCATGCGTGCCGCGCACCAGTTCCAGGAACATGTCGATCGCCGCTGCCGAGACCGGGGCTTCCGTCGCCACGGTGAAGGCCCGAATCCGCTCGTCATGGCGGTTCTCGTCGTGTGCATGGACACGCGAGGCTTCCTCCGCCGCCAGGATCGCCTCGTCCGCCAGCCAGCGCGAGACGTCGGGAATCTTCGTCGCGGGATCGTAGAGGCCGGCGCCGAACAAGGCCCCCGGTGTCGCTTCGCCCTTCGCCGCATCCAGAACCGGCGCGCCGGGCGCAAGGCGCGCGAGGCGCTGGCGCAGCGTGGCGAGGTCGGCTTCGCGCGCCGGGGTATCGATGAGGTCGGTCTTGGTGAGGACGATGCGGTCGGAGATCGCCGCCTGCCGCACGGATTCGGGGTGGGCGTCGAGCGTCCCGAGACCGTTCACCGCGTCGACGACGGTGACGACGCCGTCCAGCCGGAAGCGCATCACCAGATAAGGATGCATCATCAGCACGTGCAGGATCGGCGCCGGGTCGGCGAGGCCGGTGGTTTCGATCACGACGCGTCGAAACGGCGGGATGGCGCCATTGTCCATCCGCCGTAGCAATTGCTCCAGCCCTTCCGAGAGATCGCCGCGGATGGTGCAGCACAGGCAGCCCGAAGCCAGCAGCACGGTGGCGTCATCGAAATGCTGCACCAGCAGATGATCGAGCCCGATCTCGCCGAACTCGTTGATCAGCACGGCGGTGTCCGCCATGCCGGGCTGCTGCAGCAGGGCGTTCAGCAGCGTCGTCTTGCCGGCACCGAGAAAGCCGGTGAGCAGCGTGACCGGAATCGGTTCCGGCGGAAGACGGGTGGCCTCGCTCATGGGGGACATCCTGTTCGGGCGCGCCCCGGTCACGCGAGGCTGGGCGGCGCCAAGGCTATTGCGGCGGGGGAGGGGCGAGGTCCATCGGCGCTGGCGCCGGATTCGCAGCGGGTTTCGTCGCCGGCTTGGCCGCGGCGGGCTTGGTCGTGGCTGGCTTGGCCGCAGGCTTCGCGTTGGACGCTTGTGCCGTCGCTGGCTTGGGCTTCGGCTTTGGCTTCGGCGCGGCAGGGGCGGAGGGGTCGGCCGGGTCGATGATCGCCGTTGCCTGCCCCTTCTTCTCGCCCGGCTTCTTCGCGGTCGCGGGCTTTTTCGTCGCCGGCGGCGGCGGATAGGCGGCGGCGAGCGCCTCGGCGCTGGGGAAGGGGCCGACCCACACCTCGACTGGCGGCATGGAAGGCGGCAGTTTCTGCAGAAGGCTGGCGCCGGTCACATTCTCGCCCAGCTGGGCCATGCCGGCGGCGACGAAGCCCGTGGGCGCCGGGCCGCTGTCGTCGTCGGCTTCCGAGGCGGTGGTCTTGCGCTGGCCGCCGCAGACCTGTGCGCGCATATCGGTCGGCGGGCCGGATTCGTTGCGCAGCGTCTCCACCGAGGGAGCGATGGAGCCGAAAATGTTGCCTGATTGCTGGAAGCCGCGTTCCAGCAGCAGGGCCGCCTCTTCCGTGCGGGCCTTGCCGGACTCGGTGCCGAGCACGACCGCGAGAAGATGGCGGTTGCCGCGCGTGGCGCTGGCGACGAGATTGAAGCCGGAGGCGCAGATGAAGCCGGTCTTCATGCCGTCGGCACCGGGATAGCGGTCGATCAGCTTGTTGTAGCTGCGGATGACCGCCGGCCCGAGCTTGATCGCGGGAATGCGGAACAGATCGGCCTGCTCGGGAAAATTGAGGAAGATGGCGCGGGCGAGAATGGCGAGGTCGCGCGCGGTGGACACCTGCCCCGGGTCCGGCAGGCCGTTGGGATTGGCGTAATGGGTGCCGGTCATGCCGAGTTCGGCGGCGGTGGCGTTCATCTCGTCGATGAAGCCGGGCAGCGAGCCACCCACGCCCTCGGCGAGGACCACGGCCATGTCATTGGCCGACTTCACCAGCATCATCTTCAAGGCGTTGTCGACCGTGACCTGAGTGCCGACCCTGAAGCCCATCTTGGAGGGCTTCTGCGCCGCCGCATTCTCCGACACGGTGATCAGCGTTTCCGGCGTCAGCCGGCCCGCCCGCAGCGCCTTGAAGGTGACATAGGCCGTCATCAGCTTGGTGATGGAGGCGGGATACCACGGCTTGGTCGCGTCTTCGGCCAGCAGCACCTTGCCGCTTTCCACATCGATCACCAGCGAAGGCGTCGCCTGCGCCGCCACCGGGGCCAGCAGCAGCGGCGCAAGCAGCAGGAAGGCCAGCAGGGGGACCGGGCGGTGCCCGGCGCGGTGGCGAAGGCGGGGGCGGAACAGGGAAAGGTTCAGCACGCTTCCAATATCCGTTTCACGATGAGAGCGACGGCGCGCACGGCAGGACCGGCCAGCCTGAAAAAGGCCTTTGCGCCCTTTCAATAACCCGATCGCTGCCGCGGCGCAAAAGGCAAAGCCGGGCGGGCGATCACAGCGGCGCCAGCCGGGCGCGTTTCTGCCGCGAAGCCTTCATGTAATTGGCTCTACAATCCAACCATGAGTGATTCGATCCGTCGCCTGTATGCCGCTGTGGTCGCCACGCGAAGGGGAAGCAACCCTTCGCCGCGCACCGCGAAACTGTTGCGCAAGGGCCGGGCGGCGATGGCCAAGAAGGTGGCCGAAGAGGCTGTCGAGGTCGCGCTGGACGGCGTCATCGGCGACCGGGCCGCGACCGTCCGCGAGAGCGCCGACCTGATCTACAATCTCGTGGTTCTGTGGGCCGAGCTCGGCATCGAGCCCGAGGACGTGTGGGCGGAAATGCGCCGGCGCGAGAAGCTCTTGGGCATGGCCGAGAAGATTCCCAAGCGCCGGTCAGGATCCGGCAAGGATTCGCCGCTATTCGAAGGCAGTCCGGGCCCGGCCGGGCCGCTGCTCTGGGACCTTGCCGACGGTGCCGGCGCCGTCCCGCTTCCCGACCTTCCGCGCCGGCGGCCCTAGTCGTCGTTTCGCGCGGCGGCGCTCCCTTATGTCTCTTTCCGTCAGGCCTCCCATGCTGCGCCGTCTCTACCAATGGGTGATCGACCTCGCCGAGCGCCCCTCCGCACCCTGGGCACTGGCCGGGGTTTCCTTTGCCGAAAGCTCGTTCTTTCCGGTGCCTCCGGATGTGATGCTGGTGCCGATGTGCCTGGCGCGGCCCTCGCGCGCCTGGTGGTACGCCACCGTGTGCACGCTCGCCTCGGTCGTCGGCGGCCTGTTCGGCTATGCGATCGGCGCGCTGCTCTACGACTCGCTCGGGCTGTTTCTAATCCAGCTTTATGGCTATGGCGCCAAGGTTGACGCCTTTACCGAGGCGTATCAGCGCTACGGCCACTGGATCATCCTCATCAAGGGACTGACTCCGATCCCCTACAAGGTGGTGACGATCACCTCGGGCTTCGCCCATTACAGCCTGTTCTGGTTCATCGTGCTCTCGGTCGTCACCCGCGGCCTGCGCTTCTTCATGGTGGCGGGCCTGCTTTACTGGATCGGGCCGACCGCGCGGACCTTCATCGAGGAGCGGCTCGGGCTGGTGACGGCGGCCTTCGCCGTGCTGGTCGTGGGCGGCGTGCTGGCGGCGGTGTATCTGTTCTGAGCGCGCTCAATGCCCTCCGCCGCTGCGGCCAAGGCGCGCTTCCAGCACGGTCTTGGCCAGCAGGGTGACAATGGCGAGCAGCGCCAGCAGCGAGGCGACGGCGAAGGACGCCTGGAACTGGTACTCGTTGTAGAGAATCTCGACCTGCAGCGGGATGGTGTTGGTCTCGCCGCGCACATGGCCGGACACGACGGACACCGCGCCGAACTCGCCCATGGCGCGGGCGTTGCACAGCAAGACGCCGTAGAGCAGTGCCCATTTGATATTGGGCAGGGTGACGCGCGAGAACACCCGCCAGCCGCCGGCGCCGAGGGTGACGGCCGCTTCTTCCTCCCGCGTCCCCTGTTCCTGCATCAGCGGAATCAGCTCCCGCGCGACGAACGGAAAGGTGACGAAAATCGTCGCCAGCGTGATGCCCGGCCAGGAAAAAATGATCTTCCAGCCATTGTCGATCAGCCAAGGGCCGAAATAGCCCTGCGCGCCGAACAGCAGCACGAAGACGAGGCCCGCTACCACGGGGGAGACCGAAAAAGGCAGGTCGATCAGGGAGATGAGCAGGCTCTTGCCGCGGAATTCGAACTTGGTGATCGCCCATGCCATGACAAGGCCCATCACCGTATTGGCGGTGAGCGAGAGGGCGGTGACGAGCAGAGTGAGGCGGATCGCCGCCCGCGCGTCGGGCTCGACCAGCGCGGCGAGATAGGCGTCCCAGCCCTTCACGAAGGCCTGGGCGAAGACGGCGATGAGGGGGAGCACGATGAGCAGGCCGACAATGCCGGTCGCCAGCCCGATCACCAGAGCCTTGACCAGAGCGGGTTCGTCGCCGACGGGTGAGGTGCTCATGCCAGCCTCCCGGTGCGGCTCTGCGACCAGCGCTGCAAGCCATTGACCACAAAGAGCAAAAGGAAAGACGCCACCAGCATGGTCGCCGCAATGGCGGTGGCGTCGGCGTAGCGGAACTCCTCCAGCCTTATGACGATGAGCAGCGGCGCGATTTCCGACACATTGGGCAGGTTGCCGGCGATGAAGATCACCGAGCCGTATTCCCCCACCGCGCGGGCGAAGGCGAGGGCGAAGCCGGTGAGGAAGGCCGGCAGCACCGCCGGCGCGATGACGCGGCGGATCGTGGTCCAGCGCCCGGCGCCGAGCGTGGCGGCGGCTTCCTCCAGATCGTGGTCGAGGTCTTCCAGCACCGGCTGGACCGTGCGCACCACAAAGGGCAAGCCTATGAAAATCAACGCGATTAATATGCCGAGCGGCGTGAAGGCGACCTTGATGCCGAGCGGGACGAGCAGGCCGCCGACCCAGCCATTCTCGGCATAGAGCGTGGTCAGCGCGATGCCGGCCACCGCCGTGGGCAGGGCGAAGGGGATGTCGATCAGCGCGTCGAGCACCCGCCTTCCCGGGAAGTCATAGCGCACCAGCGCCCAGACGATGAGCGCGCCGAGCACGATGTTGATGCTCGCCGCCGCGAGCGCGAGGCCGAAGGAAATCTTAAGCGCGTTCAATGTTCTAGGGGCGGTGAGGATGGCGAGAATGCGCTCCGGCGGCAGTTCCGCCGTCTTCAGGAACAGCGCCGCCAGCGGGATGAGCACCACCAGCGACAGCCAGAGCAAAGTGAGCCCCAGCGTGAGGCCGAAGCCGGGAATGACGCTTTGCTGGCGGCGGGTGGGGGCCGGGGGAAGGGCGCCCACCAGGGTGGTTCGATCCAGCGTCGTCTCGTTCAAGGCGGTGCTCCGCAAGGGGGGTGGTCACGGCGAAGGCCGCGCCTTGCGGCACGGCCCGGAGAGGGGTCGAAAGCGGTGGCCGATGAGGCCGATGAGGTGGACGATGAGACCGATCGGACCGTTTGAGCCCGACGCGACCGGCCCCGCCGGCCCACCTCAGTTCGAGTAGATCTGGTCGAACACGCCGCCATCGGCGAAATGGGTCTGCTGCGCCTTGCGCCAGCCGCCGAAGGCCGGGTCGTCGATGGTCACGAGTTCCAGCGTGGGGAAGACCTTCGCATAGGCCTTGGCCACCTCGGGGTCGCGCGGGCGGTAGAAATTCTCCGCCGCCAGCGTCTGGCCTTCCTTGGAGTAGAGCAGCTTGAGATAGGCCTCGGCCACTTCGCGCGTGCCCTTGCGCGCGACATTCCTGTCGACCACGGCCACCGGCGGTTCGGCGAGGATGGAGAGCGAGGGCACGACGATGTCGAACTTGTCGTCGCCGAATTCCTTCTTCGACAGGAAGGCCTCGTTTTCCCAGGCCAGCAGCACATCGCCGACGCCGCGCTCGGTGAAAGTGACGGTGGAGCCGCGCGCGCCGGTGTCGAGCACCGGAACGTGCTTGTAGATCTCGCCGACAAAGGCCTTGGCCTTTTCCGCGTCGCCACCGCTCTGCTTGAGCGCATAGGCCCAGGCGCCGAGGTAGTTCCAGCGCGCCCCGCCCGAAGTCTTCGGGTTGGGCGTGATGACCTGCACGCCGGGCTTGGTGAGGTCGTTCCAGTCCTTGATGCCCTTCGGGTTGCCCTTGCGCACCAGGAACACGATGGTCGAGGTGTAGGGCGAGGCATTGTCCGGCAGGCGCTGCTGCCAGTCCTTGGCGAGGAAACCCCTGTCGGCGATGGCGTCGATGTCATAGGCCAGCGCCAGGGTGACGACATCGGCGTCGAGCCCGTCGATCACCGAGCGGGCCTGCTTGCCCGAGCCGCCATGCGAGGTCTTGATCTCGACGCTCTTGCCGGTCTCGGCCTTGTAGCGCTCGGCGAACAGCCTGTTGAACTGGGAATAGAGTTCGCGGGTGGGGTCGTAGGATACGTTGAGCAGCGTCACGTCGGCGGCGCGCACCGGCGGGCTGTAGGCGAGCGGCGCCGCCAGAGCAGCGACAAGCGCGGCGACGGCCGCGGACCTGAAATGAAGGGACATGGGCGATCTCCCCCGTCAGCGCGTGGCGCTGGTGAATGTGATGGGCTGAGGTTTTCACAGCCCCGCGCGGGGGTCAATATTAATTCTACCGAATTAATAGAAAATAGCGGAAACGTACGGAAATGCAGCGGGGTAGGGGGTGCGCCCCGGGGTTCCTCATGCCCGGGCTTGACCCGGGCAGCCAGAGGCCGGGCGCGGGCCAACTCAGCCTTAGCGCGGAGAGGTTCCGCGCGGTGCCGGGCGACGTGGGAAGCGGGATCCACGGGTCAAGCCCGGGGATGAGGGCCGGAGACGGCACGCGCAATGGCGGGCGATGAGGGGTAGGGAACTCGCGCGCGGAGCTTTTGGGGAGCATAGGCGGGCCGAGGCGGTCCGGCCGCTGCATCAGCCTATTAGCCGGCGGCCACCCGTCCCTCATGCCCGGGCTTGACCCGGGCACCCCGAGGCCAGGCGCCGACGAACTCGGCCTCAGCGGGTGAGAGGTTCCGCGCGGTGCCGGGTGGCACGGGGCTGGGTCCCCGGGTCAAGCCCGGGGATGAGGGCGCGTGAAGGCGGGGCGGTGCGCGGTCCGGAAATGGGGCCGGCAGGCGGCACGGGAATGCTGGGTCCCCGGGTCAAGCCCGGGGATGAGGGACCCGAAAGCCACGCGCTCGCTGGCCGGGAATGAGGGAGGCGCGAAAGCGGTGTGCGCGGCGCCGGGGGATGAGGGCGCGTGAAGGCGGTGGCGTGCGACCGTTCAGGCGCCGACCGTGTTCAGCAGCGTGTGGATGCCGCACTCGGTCTTGCCCTTGCCGCGCCAGCGGCCGGCGCGGGCGTCCTCGCCCGCCGCGGCGCGGCTGGTGCAGGGCATGCAGCCGACCGAGGTGAAGCCCTTGGCCAGCATCGGATGGTCCGGCAGGGCGAATTCGCGCTGCGCGGCTTCGACGCTCGCGCGGTCGAGATTGGCGAGCGGGTTGAACTTCAGCCGCACGCCGTCGCGCTCCACCACCGGGATCGCGGCGCGCAGGCCACCCTGATAGCGCTTGCGCCCGTTCAGCCAGCCATCGAAACCGGACAGCGCCCGCGCCAGCGGTTCCACTTTGCGGATGCGGCAGCAGGAGTCGGGATCGGAGAACCACAGGTCGCGGTCGGCGTCGAGCGCCGCCACCCGCGCCGCATCCGGCTGGATGCTGCGCACATCGGTGAGGCCGAGCTGCGCGGTGAGCGCGTCGCGATAGGCCAGCGTCTCCTCGAACAGGAAGCCGGTATCGAGAAACACCACCGGGATCGAGCGGTCGACCTTGGCGGCATAGGCCAGCAGCACGGCGGATTCCGTGCCGAAGGAGGAGACGAGGCACAGCCGGCCGGGCCCCAGCGTGCGCAGGGCAGTGGCGATGATCTCCTCCGGCCCGGCATCGGCCAGCGCGCAGGCGAGCCCGCCCACCTCGTCCGTGCACGGCGTGGCGGGGGTGAAATCGGCACCGGAACGCTGGAAGGTCATGAGCGCACTCCCGAAACCGTGCGGCCGAGGCGCTGGCGCAGAAGGCTGGGGCGCTGGTCGGTAGCCGGCTGATAGAACACGGTGTAGCGGTGGGTCGCCTCGTCGAAGGCCTCGGCGTCAGCGGTCTTCGCCGCGTCGATCTGGTCGAAGCCGGAACGCTCCATCAGCAGGAACTGGTCGCGCAGCACATTGCCGATGGCGCGCAGCGGACCCTTCCAGCCGAGCCGCTCGCGCAGCAGGCGGGCCTGGCTATAGGCGCGCCCGTCGCGGAAGCTGGGAAAGTTCAGCGCGATGAGCGAGAGCTGGCCGAGATAGGGTTCGATCTCGGCGATCGGCCGGTTGTTCGGCCAGATGACGCCGACCGGCGCCTGCCGGCCCTTCAGCCCGTCGGCCTCGGCAAGGAAACGGTCGATGCCGATGAGCACCGCCGCGCCTTCGGGCAGCGCTTCCTCGTCGGGCACGCGGATATAGGCGTCGGCGACGATCTCGCCCTTTTCAATGAGAGGCATAGACGCGCTCCTTGAAGGGCTCGACGCCGAGGCGGGCGACGGTGTCGATGAACAATTCCTGCGGGCCGGCGCGCAGCTCCAGATAGGTGTCGACCACATCCTCGATCAGGCCCGGCACCTGCTCATAGGACACGGCCGGACCCAGCAGCGTGCCGAGCTGGGCATGCTCGTCGGCACGCCCGCCGAGCGTGATCTGGTAGAATTCCTGGCCGTTCTTTTCCACGCCGAGAATGCCGATATGGCCGACATGGTGGTGGCCGCAGGCATTGATGCAGCCGGAAATGTTGATGTGCAGCCGGCCGACGCCGCGCGCCCGGTCGAGATCGGAAAAGCGCTTGGCGATTTCCTGCGCCACGGGGATGGCGCGGGCATTGGCCAGCGCGCAGTAATCGAGGCCGGGGCAGGCGATGATGTCGTTGACGAGGTTCACATTCGGCGTGGCGAGGCCGGCGGCGTCGAGTGCCGCCCACAGCGCCGGCAGGTCCTGCTGCGCCACATGCGGCAGGCACAGATTCTGCTCATGGCCGACGCGGATCTCGCCGAAGCCGTAGCGCTCGGCGAGGTCGGCGACCACGTCCATCTGGTCGGCGGTGGCGTCGCCCGGAGGGGCGCCGACGGGTTTGAGCGAAATGGTGACGATGGAATAGCCCGGCACCTTGTGCGCCTGCACGGAATTGCGGTGCCAGGTGGCGAAGCGGCTGTCCTTCAGCGCCTCGGCGAGCACGGCCGGCTCATTTTCCAGCGCCGCGAAGGCGGGATAGATGAAGCGGGCGCGGATATCGGCGATCATCTCGTCGGTGAGATGCAGCGCGCCGTCGCGGATCGCCGCCCACTCCGCCTCGACCGCCTTCGAGAACTCTTCGGCACCGATCTCGTGCACCAGGATCTTGATGCGCGCCTTGTAGATGTTGTCGCGGCGCCCGTACTGATTGTACACGCGCATGATGGCTTCGATATAGCTCAGCAGCTCGCGCGCCGGCAGGAAATCGCGGATTGATTTGCCGACGAAGGGTGTGCGCCCGAGCCCGCCCCCGACCAATACCTCGAAACCGAGTTCGCCGGCCTCGTTGCGGTGAAGCCGCAGGCCGACATCGTGCACCTTGATCGCCGCGCGGTCATGCCCGGCGGCGGTGATGGCGATCTTGAACTTGCGCGGGAGATAGGTGAATTCCGGGTGCAGCGTCGAATATTGCCGCAGGATTTCCGCCCAGATGCGCGGGTCGTCGCATTCTTCCGGCGTGGCGGCGGCCCACTGGTCGGTGGTGACGTTGCGGATGCAATTGCCCGAGGTCTGGATGCCGTGCACGCCCACTTCCGCCAGCGACGCCATCGCCTCCGGCAGTTCGTCCAGCTTGATCCAGTTGAACTGGATGTTCTGCCGCGTGGTGAAATGGCCATAGCCGCGGTCATAGGTGCGGGCGACATGGGCCATGCGGCGCAGCTGGGCGGCGCTGAGCGTGCCATAGGGAATGGCGACGCGCAGCATATAGGCATGCAGCTGGAGATAGACGCCGTTCATCAGCCGCAGCGGCTTGAACTCGTCTTCCGAGAGCGCGCCGGACAGCCGGCGGCCGACCTGGTCGCGGAACTCGGCGACACGTTCGGCCAGAAAGGCGCGGTCGAATTCATCATAGGCATACATGGGGCGGCCTTAGGCGTCGTTCACTGGGGCAGTTCGAAGGTCGGACCGGCGACGCGGATGCGCTCGCGCAGATTGCCGGGGGCGAGCGCACCATCCGCGCCCACCAGCACCGGCGCCACATAGGGGCCGACGGCGTCGAGATCGCGCTTGCCGGCTTCCGCCAGCAGGGCGATGGCCGCGTCGGCCGTGGTGACCACGGCGGCATCCGCCAGCTCCACCGACCAGCCCCCGTCCCTCGTGCGCCACACCACGGCGCCGTCGGTGAGACGGTTGGCGGTGACGGCGACGGGACCGTTGACCTTCAGTTTCTGCTGCTGCGGCGCGGCCATGCGCTAATCCCTCATCTTGGTCAGGGCAATTTTCTATCACACCAATTTAGAACGTACAAAAGAAATATATGCACAAAAATCACGTGTAATTATGCCGGCATGGAGTCCCGACATGCGCCACCGAGCTGAAGGAGGTGTTACCGTTCGAGCATTACGCCCATATGGCTATCGCCAGCCCCTCCGTGTCGCGCTCCGGCGGGGAGGGGAAGCTCGTCGCTTCACGCCGGGCGATGCGGCGTGCCGTCCACGCAGCGGCACAGGCATCGATCAGATCGTCTTCCCCGACGCGAAGCTCGCGCGCCTTGAGAGGCGACAGAACTTCCGGCGCGAAGCCGGCCGCTTCGAGCAGCCGCCGGCGCAGCTCCAGCCCCGGCGCGGCCGGCACGCCCTTCACCTTCTTGGGAAGGTCGAGCGCCACCCGCCCGTTCATCGCCCAGAAGCTCACCTCCGGGTGGCATTCAAAGACCCTCTCCTGCAGCGCCGGAGTGGCGCGCAGCCAGCGGTCGATCTCCATGATGCGGGGAAAGAGCGCGAAGCCCTGCTTGGCGACCGCGCGCGGCGGTGTCGAGGTGGCGAGTGCCACCGCGCAGGCGTGGCGATAGCGCTCTTCCTCCGGCACGTCCGGTTGCACGCCGGCCTCGACGGCCGCGCGCGAGGCCATGGAAAACACGCTGGACTGCCGCCCGCCGAGCAGGGGCCGCACCAGCCGCTCGGGCGCGCGGCCATTGGTCTCGATGCGTTCGGGCAGCCCGATCGGCATGTCGATGGCCACGATGTGCGGCGCGAGCGGGCGCGTGAACAGGTCGGCGATGGCGGTGAGGCGGGTGGCGTGGGCCGAACCATCCGGCTCGACGATCACCGCCACCCAGCCGCCCTTGCCGTCGCCGCGATCCTTGCAGCCATCCACGCCCGCCACGCGCATGTCCCGCCCCTCAAATAATGTTCAGCTCCGCATGCGGGCGCCCCGCCGCGATGCGCTCATAGGCGAACACGTCGAGATCGAGCGAGACGGAGCGGCCATGCACCAGCCATTCCGCAATTGCCCGGCCGGCGGCGGGGGCCTGCTGCAGGCCGTGGCCGGAAAAGCCGTTGATGAAGTAGAAATTGCCGACTTCCGGGTGCGGGCCGATCACCGCGTTGTGGTCCAAGAGGTTCATCTCGTAATGCCCGGCCCAGGCGCGCACCACCTTCAGCTCTTCCATCGCCGGGATGCGGTGGGCGAGGTTCGGCCAGATGTTCTCTTCGAAGATCGACCAGTCGACCTCGAAATCGCCGTCCGCGTCGGGGTCGTTGTCTTCCGCCGGCGGCGCGCCGCAAATCTGGTAGGCGCCTTCGGGGCGGATATAGAAGCCGGAGGGGTCGACCAGCAGCGGCAGCTTCTCGATCGGCGTGCGGCAATGCACGACGAAGACGCAGCGCTTCTTGCCTTTGACGGGGAGGGGGATGCCGGCCATGGCGGCGACGCGGCCCGCGCGCGGCCCGGCGGCGTTGACCAGCGCGCCGCAGCCGAGCTTTCGCCCGTCCGCCAGGGTCGCGCCGGTGATGCGCGCGCCTTCGCGGGTAAGCCCGACCACCTCGCCGGTGATGAAATGCGCGCCCTGCGCCTTCGCCGCGCCGCGCAGGCAGGCGAGCAGCGCGTGCGCATCGAACCAGCCCTCGCCGGAGCGACCATAGGCGCCGGCGGCGAGATCATCCACATTCAGCCAGGGGAAGGTGGCCTTCAGCGCGGCCGGGTCGAGCAGCGCAATGTCGGCGCCTTCCGCCATCTGCGTGCGGTGATTGGCTTCGAGGATCGGCAGGCCGGCGGCGCTGGCGAGAATGAGATAGCCGCCCTCATGGAAGGCGAGGTCGGTGTCGGGCCCGAAGCGCTCCTTGGCGCTGCGCAAAAACTCCAGCCCGAACAGCGACATGCGGATATTCTCCGGAATGGAGAATTGCTGGCGCAGCGAGGCGGCGGACAGGGTGGTGGAGGCCAGCGCAAAGCTGGGATCGCGCTCGATGACGGCGACGCGGCCGGCAAAGCCGGGATCGCGGGTGAGGAAATAGGCGGTGGCGGCCCCCATGATGGCGCCGCCGACGATGAGCACGTCGTAAGTCTCGTCCATGGCCTTGACCCATAAAGGCGGCGCGACCGGGCACCGGCGCCCGATTGGCAGCCCGCCAATCAGCGGGATAGGCTCTTCGCCACCATCTGCCAATGAGCCGAGCGAATCATGTCCACACCCGTCCGTCCGCGCCGCAGCGTGCTGTTCATGCCGGGCTCGAATCCGCGTGCGCTGGAGAAGGCGAGAGGCCTTAAGGCGGATGTCCTCGTCATCGATCTCGAGGATGCGGTGGCGCCTGAGGCCAAGGAAGGGGCGCGCGCCCGCGTCGCCGCCACGCTGGCGGAAGGCGGCTTCGCCCCGCGCGAAGTGGTGGTGCGCACCAATGCCACGGACACGCCGTGGTTCGACGCCGACTTGGCGATGATCGCCGCCGCCTCGGCCCGCGGCGAGGGGCCGGACGCGGTGCTGCTGCCCAAGGTGAACGACCCCGAAACCCTGCATGTGGTCGGCCGGCTGCTGGAAACGCTCGGTGCCGCTTCGTCGCTGCATGTCTGGGCGATGATCGAGACACCCGTCGCGGTGCTGCGCGCGCCGGACATCGCGCTGGCGGCGAAAAGCCGGGTGACGCGGCTCGGCGCGCTGGTGCTGGGCACCAACGACCTGTCCAAGGAGACCGGCACCCGCATCGTGCCGGGGCGGGCGCCGATGGCGAGCTGGCTCTCCCATTGCGTGCTGGCGGCGCGCGCCGGCGGGGTGGCGGTGCTGGACGCCGTGTGGAACGATTTTCGCGATCTCGACGGCTTCACCCGCGAATGCCGCGAGGCGGCCGATATGGGCTTTGACGGCAAGACGCTGATCCATCCCGACCAGATCGCGCCCTGCAATGCCGCCTTCTCGCCCCCCGAGGCGGAGGTGGCGGCAGCGCGGGCGCTGATCGCTCTGTTCGAGCGGCCGGAAAATGCCGGCAAGGGGGTGGTGCAGATGGAGGGGCGGATGGTGGAGCGCATGCATGCCGACATCGCCCGCCGCACCGTGGCGCTGGCCGAGGCGATCGCCCGGCGGGGTTGAGACAGGAAAAGCACCGGCCGGCGGCATCCGTGCCCGGCCGCAGCCTAAGGAGACCGACATGAAGCTCTATCGCTACCTCACCGGTCCGGACGACCAGGCCTTCTGCAAGCGCGTCTCGGCGGCGTTGAACAAGGGCTGGCAATTGCAGGGCAGCCCGACCCTGACCTTCGATCCGGTGAAGGGGCGGGTGATCTGCGGCCAGGCGATCGTCAAGGAAGTCGAGGGCGACTGGCACGAGGATGTGGTGCTCTCCGACCATTGAGGCTCCGTGTTTTGGGGCGGTTTTCGCCCTCCAGCCGGTCCGTTCGGGCCGGCACTTTTTTGCCGGCGGCAGCGCTGCCAAAGGGCCGCCGGAGAGGCCCCCGAATTGGGACAGAATTGTTAACCTATTGAAAGGTCAGCCTTTCTTCCCCAATCGGGTCCGATTTATCAACAGTGTCGTGAGCCTGTCATTTTTCTGAAAAAGGCCGTTGACAGTCGGGGCGGTGGGCTCCTATAAAGCGGCCATCGACGGGGCGCGCCGCTGACGCGGTGCT
>NZ_JAUSUI010000008.1 GCF_030813495.1 Ancylobacter polymorphus
AAGCACAGCAAAACACTTCTTCACACCCCAAACAAAACCCCGCCCGTGACACCTCACAGGCGGGGTTTTGCTGTCTGAGCCCGGGAAAACAGGGCCCCGTCAGAGCATGCGCTGATTGCGCCTTCGTCGTATTCGTCTATCCTAAGCCAAGCGAGTTCCAGGCGTCGGGGACGGTCGTGGGGAATGCCGAAGGCGCAGCGCCGGCCGCCAAATCCCCCCGGCAAGGTAAGGCCGGTCCTCGGCCGTCGCCGCGTTTCAGTTTCTCAGCGGCGCAGGCCACCATTATCGCCGCGCTTCTGGCCGCCTTCGGTGCGGTTGTCGGCCATGTTGTCTCGGGCTGGACGACACGCGAGACCGCGCTGCTCAATGCCCAAGCCGAACTCGACCAGCAGGCCAGGCGCCTCACCCATGAAATCGCGCAGCAGAATGAGAAGCAGCAGCATGAGATCTCGCTCGAACGACAGAGATTCGTGCAGCAAACGATCAGCGCGGCCATAGCGCGCGGAACGGAGGAGGAGCAGCGTCGCGCGCTCCGCTTCTACGCCACCATCGGCATCATCGCCGAGCCCTATGCGCAGAAGATCCTCGACCTTCCGCAGGACAAGCTGCCCGTGGCGGCGCAGGTGCCGACCGCCGCGATTGCCCCCTTCGGCGGCCGTCTGTGGCGCGAGGGCTCGACGCTGGGCGGGCTCACTTTGCCGAGACTGGGTATTGTCGACGGCAAAGTGGTGTCGCAGGGCGATATCGACGTCGACTTCATCCCGGCTGCGTCAATCGGCGGCCCCTTCGAGGCGGCTGATCCGCGCTTCATCGTGCTCGATTTCGCATCGACGGATGCGGCTGCGGGGCTTGTTAGCGCGTTTTCGAGGCCGCAGACGAACGCCTCGGTGCACTTTGTCATCTCCAGGGATGGCGGCATGATTCAGATGGTGCCGCTGGACCGGATTGCCTGGCACGCGGGAACCAGTGAATGGAAAGGGCTGCGGGGGTTGAATGCGCGCAGCATAGGCATTGATTTCGTCAATAACGGCCAGCTGCATCGCCGGCAGGATGGGGTCTGGATGACATGGGACGGCAAAGCCGTGCCCGAGGCGCGCGTCTGCGCGCAGGACACGCCGAGCGGCAACGGCACGGTCGGTTTCGAGTGCTACAGCGAGGCGCAGATCGCCACGTCTGTCGCGCTTGTTCGCGCGTTGAAGCAAAGCTATCCGACCGTGACCGAGGTCGTCACCCAGGCCGACATCTCGCCGGGGCGCAAAATCGGTCCCGGCCCCGCTTTCCCGCTGATGGTCTTCAGATGATGCAGACAAAGCGCGTCGGCAGGCCGGCACGCCCAGTCCTGTTCGTGCCGCTGCGGGCCGGAAGCGGGCGCGCCGGCGATGCGATCGTCTCAACAGCGGAAAACCCCGCACCTTTTGGTGCGGGGTGACGAGCGATCGCCTTCGGCGGCGTGATCGGGAGGGTTCCCGCGGACGGGAACCGAACGCCCGATCTGCTGAAAATGCGGTCTACACCGCCTTCTTGAACTTCGCCGCTTCTTCCGAACCGCCGGTCGCGTTGCCCTTGGAATAGGAATGCGCGCCGACCCCGGCGAGGTTGCCGCCCTGGACGATGAGATATTCGTCGCGGATCGGCCGGCCCTCGAAGAAACACTCGAGAATTTCCCGCGTGCCGGCGGCGTAGCGGGTCTGGGCGGTGAGCGAGGTGCCGGACATATGCGGGGTCATGCCATTCCAGGCCATGGTGCGCCAGGGGTGATCGGCCGGCGCCGGCTGCGGGAACCAGACATCGCCGGCATAGCCCGCGAGCGTGCCGTTCTCCAGCGCCCGGGCGATGGCGTCGCGGTCGCACAGCTTGCCGCGCGCAGTGTTGACGATGTAGGCGCCGCGCTTGAACAGCTTCAGCGTCTCCTCATTCACCATATGCTCGGTCTCCGGATGCAGCGGACAGTTCAGCGTCACCACATCGCAATGCGGATACATCTCGGTCGGGGAGGCGTGCCAGGTGAGGTTGAGCTCCTTCTCCACCGACTCGGGGAGACGGTGACGGTCGGTGTAGTGCAGCTTCACGTCGAAGGGCGCGAGCCGGCGCAGCACGGCGAGGCCGATGCGGCCGGCGGCAACGGTGCCGACGCTCATCGCTTCGAGATCGTAGGAGTGCTTTACGCAGTCGGCTATGTTCCAGCCGCCCTTGCGCGCCCAGTCATGCGCCGGGAGATAGTTGCGCACCAGACCGAGGATCATCATCACCACATGCTCGGCGACGCTGATCGAGTTGCAATAGGTGACTTCGGCCACGGTCACGCCGCGATCAATAGCCGACTGAAGGTCAACATGGTCGGAGCCGATGCCGGCGGTGAGCGCCAGCTTGAGGTTCTTCGCCTTGGCGAAACGCTCGGGCGTGAGATAGGCCGGCCAGAAAGGCTGGGAAATGACGATGTCGGCGTCGACCAGTTCCTTCTCGAACACCGAATCCGGGCCGTCCTTGTCGGAGGTCACCACCAGCGTATGGCCGTTGGATTCGAGGTATTTGCGCAGGCCCAGCTCACCCGACACGCTGCCCAGCATGGTGCCCGGCGTGAAGTCGATCGCCTTGGGCGTCGGCAGGGTCTGGCCGCCGGGATAATGGTCGATCTTCGGCAGGTCGTCGCGGGCATAGGTGGTGGGGTAGCCGTCGATCGGGTCATCGTAGAGAACGCACAGAACCTTCGCCATCGGGCCATTCCTCGCTTGGGGTTGAGCGGGGACGTTTCCGCCGCGTCACGCGGCAGAGCCTGCACGCCGGCCGGGCCGGCTTCTTGATCTCTGCAGGGGTGGCCGGTCCGGGAGAGCGTCCCGAAACGGCGCGGCGGTCGTCCTTTGTACCGGGTGGGGCGGGGTGATCGGCCCCGCCTTTCGCCGGCCCGCCGACACTGGCCCGGGCGTGGCAGCGGTTCAAATTGAAAGCGGTGAACAATTGATAGACGGCGGATATGAAGGTTCGCGCCCCGCGGGCCCAGTCGGCTTCCTCGTGCCCTTGCGCGACGGCGTGCCGGCGACGGCCCGAGACCGCCGCTGCTGTCCGTGGGCGCCTGCGGCAGGGCTTTCCGGGCGAAGCCGGTGTCTGGGCGATGAGAGGGGGTAGGGCGAGGCGTCGCGGCGCCTGTCCGGTCGTGGCCGCGCCGCCGGCCCGTCAGTTGAACAGCCCTTCCAGCGTCCCCTCGCGCGCGAGTTTCTGCGCCAGCCGGTGCAGCGCGCCGGCCACGGGGCTCAGCGGGTCGCGCTCGGAGAGCACGAGGCCGATCGGCTGCACATGCACCGGGTCCACCAGCGGCACGGCGGCGAGATCGACGCCGTCGCCCAGCCCGCGAAAGCTCGCCTCCGGCACCAGGCTGTTCCATGGGCCCCGCCGCACGAAGGACCACACGCCCATGAAGGAATTGGTCTCGATCACAGGGGCGGAGGCGAGGCCGGCCTCGGCCATCACCTGGTCGATGATGCGGCGGTTCTGCATGTCCGGGGTGAGCAGGCACAGGGGCTGTGCCGCCGCTTCCGCCCAGCGCAGGCTGCGCCGGCGGGCGAGCGGCTCGTCGGGTCGGGTGATGAAGACATAATGCTCGCGGTAGAGCGGCACGCGGCGCACGCGGTTCAGCGGCTCATTGTCGAGATAGGTGATGCCGGCGTCGAGCTCCATCGCGTCGAGCCCGCGCTGGATCGCCGCCGAGGAGAGGGTGAGCATCTGCACCTTCACCCCGGGATGGCGGTCGCGGAAGGGGGCGAGCAAGGCCGGCGCGGCGGCGGTCGCGGCGGGAATGGCGCCGACGCGCAGCGTGCCGGTTATGGCGCTGCCGCTCTCGGCCTTTTCCTGCTTCAGGCTCTCATAATCGGCGGCGATCTGCCGGGCCCAGCCGAGCACGCGCTCGCCTTCCGCGGTGAAGCCGAGAAAGCGATGGCCGCGCGCGACGATGGGCACGCCCAGTTCCTGCTCCAGCTTGCGGATGCCGGCGGACAGCGTCGGCTGGGTGACATGGCAGGCGGCCGCCGCACGCCCGAAATGCTTCTCGCGGGCCAAAGCGACGAGATAGTGCATCTGCCGCACGAACATGGGCGGTTCCAAATCTCCTCAGGGGCGCGGCGTGGGCGTCCCGGCCCCGCTATTTCCGCTCGGATACAGCAGACATATAGGCGGAAAGCCTTCGGCGAAAGGCCTTCGGCTTTTCCGCGAACAGGCGGGCGTGGAGCCGAAGGGCGGAATGGGCGAGCTTGCCCTGCCGCGCGGCGATGGCGGCGAGCAGCGGGGCGCACCAGGCCGGGCGCCGGCCGGCGCGCGCGGGCTGCGCCTCGGCCAGCGCCCGCAGCACGGCGAGATCGTGATGCTTGCCGAGCTTGTCGCGCAGCCGCTGCAATTCGTCGACCCAGAACTGGCCGAGCGCCGGCCAGTCTGCGATCACCAACTCCATCTGGTAGCGCTGGGCGATCACATCCTTGCGCAGCTCATGCAGGCTTTCGTCGTCGGCCGGGTCGACCGCGCGGCCGGCGCGGCGCGCCTTGGCATAGGAGGCGGCGAGGGCGGCAAGCAGCGCCTCCTCATCCAGCGCGGCGCCGAGCCGGGGCAGGGCCTCGGCCAGAGCCGCCATTTCCGCTTCCAGCGTGGCGCGATGCGCGCCGACGCCGTCGCCCTCCGGCACCGGTGCGTCGGTGCTGGCGAGGGCGCGGCCGGCGGCGCGGCGGGTGGCCTTGGCCAGGCCGGCCTTGGCGACGAGATCGTCCAGCGCGTCTTCGCGCGCCGCCGTGTCGCGGGCCTGCGCGAGATGGCGTGCGGTTTCCGCCAAGGCGCGCCGGGCGGCGCGGGCGCGCTGGGAAACCGCGCGGGCGGGGGCGGCCTCGGCGAGCCGCAGCAGCGCCCGCAGCCGCTTGAAGCCCTTGCGCACCCCGTGCACCGCCGCTTCCGGATCGCGGAGGGCAAGCGCCCCCTGGGCCTCGGTGAAGGCCTCGCCCAGCGCCAGCGCCAGCCGCGTGGGCGGCGCATCTTCCGCCGGAACGGGACTATCCACCGCTGCCGCAGCGCTGTCAGAACCCTTCTCCACGATGAAAGACCTTTCCAAATCAGCCTGTTAGGTGCTTTCTCAACGCCCGAGACGACGATAGGGTGACAAAAAGATAGCCCGGCCCCCTTTCATTTGGCCATGCGGATTGCTAGATAGCCGCCATCGGCAAGACGCCACGGCGACTTTCCGTCTCTGACGCGGGGTGGAGCAGCCCGGTAGCTCGTCAGGCTCATAACCTGAAGGCCGCAGGTTCAAATCCTGCCCCCGCAACCACTGATACCGACAAACCCGCAGCCTCGGCTGCGGGTTTTGTTTTTCTGCCGGTCTTTCCGATGGCCTGGCGCTCGGTCCATTCGAGGATGGTGCGCAGTTCGCCGTGCAGCGCCGCGAACATCTCGCCTCGTTCATCGCCCGGCGTCAGCACGATCCGCTCGATCAGCATCCGCAAAGCTTCCGCTGCCTGAGGCCTTTCTTCCGGCCGGTTCAGCGCATAGGTCAGATTCGCGACCTTGCTCGCATAGATGACCGCGGCCCTCGCCAGCATGTCCGGCACGTCGTTGGGAACATCGACCAGTAGCGCTGAAAGCTCCTTCTTTCGGGCCTCCAACGTGTCCATCTCTGCCTTCATGCTCTCATGGAACATTCCGGCCTTGATGGCCTCGATGATGCCCCTGATCTGCTTCTCTACCTTGACCAGCTCCGCTTTCCAGGCCTCGCCATTCGAGCGGCGTTCCCGATTGAGCCGGTTCGTTTCTTCGGCATAAGCGCGCATCGCCTCAGCCGCGACCTCAGGCGCCATCATCCGGCCCTTGAGACCGGCCAGCACGCGGCGCTCCAAGTCCTCGCGCGGGATCGTCCGGCTGTTGGAGCAGGTACCTTTGCTGATGTGGTTTGAGCAGGCGAAACGGTCGGATCCACGCAGAGAATACGGACCACCACAGCAGCCGCAGAATATCAGCCCCGAGAGCAGCGATTTCGGCCTGCGGCCACCGTTCAGCCGATTCTTGGTATGGTGATCACGGATGGCCTCGGTGACATTCACATACTTCTCAGTGATCTCGCCTTGCCGCTCGCGCACGGCTTGCCACAGCTCGTCGTCGACGATGCGGAGCTCGGGGACGTCCTTGACGATCCATTCCGACCGGGGATTCATCCGCGAGACGCGCTTGCCGGTTGACGGGTCTTTGACATATCGAAGCCGGTTCCAGAGCAAGCGGCCGACATAAAGCTCATTGTTCACGAGGCCGGTTCAGCGCTTGACGTGACCGCGGATCGTTGTGTCGCTCCACAGTTTGCCGCTCGGGCCGGGAATGCCCTCCTCGTTCAGTCGCCGCGCAATGGTGCGCGGACCGACACCATCCGCGAACTCGCGAAACACACGTCGAACAATGTTAGCTTCGACCTCGTCGATCTCACGGTCTCCCCGAACGGGATTGCCGTATGTGTCGAGCTTCTTCACCACCCTATAGCCGTAGCAGAGCCCACCGCCCGACTTGCCGTCCTCGATACGACCACGGAGGCGCGCGATGCGTCTTGGCGGCAAGGTCCTTGAGGAATAGCGCGTTCATCGTGCCCTTCAGGCCGACATGCAATTCGCTGATCTCGCCTTCAGCCAATGTGACGATCGGCACGCCGGCGAATTTGAGGTGCTTGAACAGCGTCGCAATGTCCGCCTGGTCGCGGCTGATGCGGTCCAGCGCCTCGGCCATCACCACATCGAATTGTCCCGCCTGCGCGTCCTGCAGCAGCATCTGGATGCCAGGTCGCAGGATCATACTCGAACCGGAAATCCCTGCGTCCTTGTAAGTGGCGACCACGCTCCACGTGTCGCGCCTCGCCTGCTCACGGCAGAGGCGAAGCTGGTCTTCGATTGAGGCTTCCCGCTGATGATCTGAGGAATAGCAGGCATAGAGCGCGACGCGGGTCATAGACCTTCCTTTCGTGTCTCCATGGTCAGCGGCGGACGGCACCACTTTTCTTCGCTCGTGCCATTTCGAGGAAGCTGGTCCTGATCTTCGCGAACAGCCCTGGCGGGATGAATCCGTAGCTGAACTCACCTGGCTTGCCAGGAACCGGCGACAGCCCGCTATTCGGCCATTCGTCGATATTGTGCTCCGATACGATCACCCAACTCGGCTCGCTGTCGAGGCCGATAGCCTCTTTCACCTTCGCCGGAATCTCGATCCCCACCGTATCGCCGGACGGCGGCGTATGGGTGATCGGCAGCAAGACTACATAGCGAGGGCGGACAAGGGAATCGGTCGCGGCGACAAGGCAGGTCGGGCGATCCTTGCCTTGATCGCGGCCGGCAGCTGCCTCGTGCGTCCAGAGGTAATCATAGCGAAGGATGAGGCCGGGCCTTGGCTCGGGAAACGCCACGGCGAGCGCTCTACTTCAACAGATCGTTCAGGTGCGCGTGCTCGGCGTCCATCTCCGCACGCTCCACCGCGTCGATCACCACATCGATGGCATCGGCCGTGCGGTGGGTCCGCTGCGCGGCGGCCCGAAGCCAATCATAATGGTCAGCGGACATCAGCACGAACTCGCGACGTCCGTGCCGTGTGATTTCCACCGGCTCGCGCTGGGCCTGATGCTGAAACTCGCCGAACTTGCGCTGGAATTCGAGGGAGCCGACTCTCGCCATGGCGGGCATCCTTTCAGATCGAATGCCAGAATTATACGTATAATTTGTTTATGGGCAAAGCTGGAATTACGCCTCCTCGCCCGGCGAACGTTTCCTCCGGACCTTCCGCTCCAACGCGATGTGCCGATCAAACTGCTCGCGGGCCATCTGGCGACCGATGATCCGGGCGAGAGTCAGAATCGCCTTTTCGGCACGTTTGGCGCGGGCCAGCGCCGTCTCCGGTCCGGCGGCCGGTCCGAGTGCCTTGGTGTTCCTGTGCCGCTTGAGCGCCATTGCATCCGAGAATCCCGAGCCGGAAAGGCCCGGGACGACCGAAGACCTATCCGAGCGCACGGGAAAGCCCCTAACGAAGGTCGTGCGGCGAATAGGACGCCATCGCGTACAAATAGGACGCCTTGTCTGAGATGTTACAAGCGCCGCGGCGATCCGGGCATCATCCGCGACCAGCAGCGAGGGACGGCCACGGCGATAAACGAACCGAAGCTTCAGGCCGGTTCGCCACTGCCAGCCTTCGGGCGTGATTTTTCGCGCGAGCCAACGGCACTCCGTCCGCTCTTGCCGGCGGCAACTGTCGGGATCGCCAGGAACAGGCCGCGCAACGAGCGGATCACGACGCCACGATCAAAGGCATCGACGAGCTTTGACGCGCGCGACCAGACATTGGCTGCGGCTTGGGCATTCTCGCCCACCTTGGGAAGGTCTTTCCCCAGCATGTCCGAGACAGCCGTTCTCCGAGCCCGGCCGCGACGGCATCTTCGCGGAGATCCTGCTTCAGGCCATCAGCAGCGTCGGGCATCCCCCGACGTGACAGCGCGTTCGACATCCTTCTCGGTTTCAGCAAGCACTTTGCCGAGATCGGGACGCTGGATGGTGAAGCGCATTAGGTTTCTTTATTGTGCTCAGTTCAGTCGGCTGGATCAGTTGGCTTGCATCGCGCTATCGAAACGCAACGAGGGTTCGAGTAAATCTGCGAATTTTTGTTCAAACACCCCAACAATCTCTTGGTTGTGGTAGATGTTTATTTCTTCTATTGTTGCCAACCTAGCAATGCCTCTGCGTATGATACCAAGGTATCCATTATAGTTCGCTTGATACAGAATCACCCTCTCTCTAACGTCCGGTCGCGAAGAAGCGCTCGATACGGCGTAAAGATCTTCTAATGCCTTTCGCGCTTCCTCAAAATTGAAACTGGTTGCTCCAGCATCTACTGCCTCTTGAAGGCGGGATGGCATAGTGCGAAGCGCCAACAACGCATTTTCGGCGGCCAGTCTCAAGGGATGTTCAGCGATCTTGTCGACTGCGATCCTAGCCCGAGTGATCTCTTGCATGCCTGATACGAAATTAGCACGCAAGAATTCGACTTGAGAGCCGACCTCTGCAGTTTGTAGATTTTGCGCCTCGACGTATGCTTTTATCAGAGCCGTCTGCTCAGCATTCCAGATTGCCGCGAACTCGCTGTTGGGATGCGTCAGCTTGTCAGCGGCATCGCGAACGAACAGATCGAACCAACCCGACACGCCGTCCTTGCCAAGGAAAAAGTCCTCAAACGCCAATGGAATGCGTTTTGCGCTGTCTCCGCATCGGACGCGAAGTTCGTCGAGCACGGCGGCTTCCGCAACGGACCGCACTTGTGCTATCGCCGAGTCTGCCTCTCCGCGCTCGTTAGAGTCGCGACGTGCGGCCAACGCATCGTCAAAGGTGTCTGGCAACAGCGCGAGAACTGCCTTCCGCTCATCAATGTCAGCACTACCGACCGAAAAGCTGCGTGCCTGCGCGACTTTTGTTTCTTCGGAAAGGAAAGACTTGACGCGCGCCGCAAAGCCAAACCCGGCTTGATCGCCCAGCCGGTCATCCTCCTTCCCCAATGTGCCCTCAAATTTTGCGATCAAGGCGCGCAGAGCGTCTATCTGCGCCAAACGTAGCGCAGCAACGACGTAATGGTTCTCGTCAATACCGGACCAACCGTCCAGAAAGCGCTCGCAGATTTTGCGATCAACATGCTTGAACAGGTCCGTCGCAAGATTCCCGGCGACGCCACCAGCAAGCCCCGCCGCAAGTGGCGTCGCTGCTGCGCTGACGCCGCCTGTGAACGCCGCCCCAAGGAAACCAAGCCCTAGTGTCGCCAATACCGTCCGCAAGTGCGCCTCCGAGCAACTTAGAAGGTCTTTACCAGAAATCGGCCGATTTCGCCTACACCTGTACGGCCTCGCAGGCTGACACCAGCCCGAGCGCATCGCCCATCGGTTCGCCGATGATCCGATAAGTCTCGGCCCCAATCAGGATCAGATCGCCCTCGGCGATCGTTGCCGCCTGCGAGCGACTGATATCGATACCGACGGTCGGCAGAACGGCGCGGCTGTCCCCGAATTCCGCCACGCGGTCGGGCGACTTGCGGATGACGCGGACAGCGGCGCCACCGCTGACGCCGCCCGCCTTCCAAAGCGCGTCCTCGCCGATATTGGGATCGGCGAAGAGCGCATCGATGGCCGAAGCGAAAGCGTCGATCACGGATCGTTCGCCCGGAAGGAGGCATTGAGCCGAACACGGCCGGTGGTGTTGCTTGGCGACCCCGCGACCGCCGCCGCCCCGACCCCGATCAGAAGGTTGGAGCGGCGACGGCCGTACAGCGCCGGTTGGTGTCGTCCCGCGCCGACGTTCACGCCATTGAATGTACCAGTCCCACACGATCGGGAAGACCAGCAGACTGAAGCTCAGATTCTCCAGCGGCACGCCGAAGCCATGGACCGCGCCGCTGGGTGACGCCGCCAGCGCACCGAACATCAGGCCAAGATGCTCGACCTTTTGGGATGCCGTCTCCTCGCCCCAGACTCCGTTGCGCTGATAGCCGAAGGCCGTCAGCGTCGCCGTCTTGAAGCGGACGAGATCGGCCATCTCCTCGGCCAGCTGGGGCGGGCATCGAGCGCCGGGCTTGCAAGGTCCGGATCCGGCAGCGATCCATCCTCTTCCCGGCAAAACCGGTACAGCCCGCGCGGCCGGGAGGATTGGTCGAGCAGGCCCGGAAAGCGGATCGAGTAGCGCTGCTTCATGGCGGCAGCCTGGAAACGCCGATAGTCGGTCGTTCCCGTGATCACCACGCGCTGTACCCACTCAAGGATCTCCTGCCTCTCCCTCAATGGGCGGCGGTCAAAATCATGCGGCAGGTGCCAGGCGAGGCGCCGTCGCTCCGCGCGGCTGATGCCGGCAATGGTCCCCGCCGAGGTGCAGCGGTCTCCGTTCGGCAGCTTCGAGCGGAAGTAGCCCGGCGGCAGGCGGTAGCGCCGCTCGATAAGCTCCAGCGCCGCAAGACTTCGCGAGGCGCGCGGCACCTTCACGCCGCGGCGCCACAGGTTGAGTGCCGTGGCATCGACCTGGGTCGCGCTCGCCTCAAGGACACGTGCGAGATGCTTCGCGGTGTCGCCATGGCGGCGCATGTGAAGATCGAGCGCATCGGCGAATGACGGCGGGTCCGTCCAGGGCCGGCCGTCGCTCTCGGGAAACTCGACGATGGGCTTCGCCCGCGGGCCGCGTCGGCGCGGCGCAGCGTCTAGGCGGTCGGCATCACGATGGGCCCGCCTCGCTCCAAGGCGGACGTTTGTCGGCGCGCCGCGGCACGCTTCACCGTGACGTGGCCGCGGCGGGCCAATTTACGGCGCAGCGCATCAAGGCCGGGCGCAAGCACGGGGCCGGCATGCTACAGATCGGCGTGATCCACATCACAGGCGTGAGCGATTGCGTGCCAGTCATAGTCGCGCTCCGTCAGGGGTGGTGGCACGCGCGCGGCGAGCAGATCGAGGAGCCAGTTCTGGAAGAGATCGGCGTCGCGGGGCGACAGGACGGTCGTGGCACGCTGCTGGCAGAACTTCACCAACATGCGCGCGAAGCTCGTACGGGGCATCGGCGGTCAGTGCAGGCACGTTGTGGAGAGGCGACTCACCTCGAACAGGGGCGGCGTTTTTGCCGAGAAGCCTTTCTCTCGACCACGATCCAAAAGTGGCAGGGCTCACGATCCAAAACCAAGGGGTGATGGTCCTCAGGCCGGCATCAGACGGCAGCAATGTGTGGCTAAGCGTTCAGCCAACAAGCTTCCCGAGAAGCCCGCACATTGCTCTCGAGCGGCGCAATGTGTCGAGATTTAGCAAATACATTGCAAAAATAACCATCCGACCGCCGCGCAATGTGCGCGCTTTTATCCTGCCATCAAGCCACCTCACTCCGTCCGGCCTAAACGAGATCACGTCACATCGCTACGATACTATGACAAAGCGGCAGAAAACGCGACATAGGCGCCTAGAGCTACCGAATTTACCTTAAGTTCTCCGAAAATACGCCAACTGGGTGTTCCACAGGCCGCCGCGTGAGCAGCGACGTAGCGATTCATCGCCATGCCTAACTTGAGACTGCTGTCGGTGATGCGCAGCCGAACCCCTGCAGATCGGCGGTCGCATTGCACAGAAGCTGCAAAGGAACTGCGGCCGAACCGCAGTCGGGCTGCACAGAGGTCGCAGTCTCTTGCGCGCCTGCTGCAGCGGATGTGGGACTATCCGGACGTCGGTGGCTTCCGAAGGCGCACACCGGCACCGCCACCGTTCTCGGGGGTAAACTCTATGCCGGCTTGCTCGAGCGCTGCGATGATGGAGGCCAGATTGCCCGCGTGGGGAACGCGAACGCCGCGCTCGAAGTCGACAATGGTCGGACGAGACACCTGTGCCGCTGCCGCAAGCTCAGCCTGACTCCAACCGAGCATCCCTCGCGCTCCACGGCACTGGGCGGGCGAAATTTCCGTCACGTTCAAGGCACCGTCAAAGTTTGACTTTTTGAAAAACAACTGCATTCTGAGATAGCCGCCAACGGCGGCTAAGCGGTCGGAAAAGGTGTTTGCGCCACCTCTCCCGACCTGACCACAATCAAGCTGCTTGGAGCTCGGATCATGGCTGATTCTGAGATTAGCACGAGTCTGTCCCGGCCATCCCGTAGGGACCTTCTCTCTGCCGCCCTGATGACGATCGGCGGCACCTCCTTCAACAATTCCGCTGCGGCTGCGCCGCAGGATGGTGGCACGACGGACGCCGCAGTCATTGCGTGGAATGCGTGGCGCGCCGCGCATCGGCGAACGCTTGCACTGTGCCAGAAGCAGCAACGTCTGGAGTCCGAACTCGCGCGGATGATCGGCTTTCCGCAGGCGGTTCTGGCTGCAGCCGAATTGCCATCACCGGTGCGCATAAGCTCGCTTCGGCAGTTCGATGAGCTTGCGGCCGATATGCCGTCGCTCTGCACGCGGCGCGCCGAAGTCGCCGCAGTGCTGCGCGCACATCAGCAGCGTTGGGACGACGCGGATCGCGCCATCGGCTACTCCGTCGCTCGGCAGCAAGAGGAGGCGGCTTCCGACGAAGAAGAGCGCCTGATGAAGGGAGTTCTTGCAGCGGAAGCCACGTCTCTTCGGGGCCTCTCCACGAAGCTCGACGTGCTGCTTGCCGTAGGCGCGGATGGCGCCGAGGGGCGGCATTTCCCGTGGCCAGAGCTGCGGCGCATCCGCAGGGATGTTGCGCGCTTGATGCAGTTGCGGCGTCACGATGCTGTCGGCTTCACTGCTTGATCCGCGACGCCCGCAAGACGGAGACGCCCGGTAGGGTCGTCGCTGCGCTGACCTTTGGCTATTGGACCGCCATGGTCGGGCGCGAATATGAAGACCTTTGGCAGCGCACCCTGAAGGACATTGCGCGGCAAGAGGGCGGCAAAGGCCTCACCCGCAAACACTTCTCCAAGCCGCTGGCCCCTGTGCGCACCCTGCGTAACCGCATCGCGCATCACGAGCCGATCCTGTATTTGGATCTGCCCAAGCACTACTACAGCCTGCTGCAGCTGACCCATTGGCTCTCGCCAGTCGCGGCGCAATGGTGCCGCAACGTGTCCCGTTTGCTACGTCGCACGCGGACGACCGACAGCCGCCATTCCTATCCGATCGCTCCCAACAGGCTCGCCCGCAATTTCAGGACTTCCGCGCCGAACCAGATCTGGCTGGCGGACCTCACCTACATCCCCACAGGCGAGGGCTGGCTCTACCTCGCCGGCGTGCTCGACATGCACACCCGAAAGCTGGTTGGCTGGTCCATGCGCGAGACATTGCATACCCAGATCGCGCTGGAGGCCCTCGCCATGGCCATCGAGCGCCAGCGGCCGGCACCCGGCCTGATCCACCACTCAGATCGTGGGATTCAATACGCTGCCGAGGCCTACCGCCGGGCACTTACCGCAGCGGGCATCACCCCATCCATGAGCCGCAAGGGCGACTGCTGGGACAATGCACCGATGGAGAGCTTCTTCCACACCCTGAAAACTGTGCGGGTCCACCATCGCCTCTATGCCACCAGGGCCGAGGCGCGACGGGATCTGTTCGGATACATTGAGGGCTTCTACAATTCCCGCCGCCTGCACTCGGCCCTCGGCTATATCAGCCCAGCCGAGATGGAACGCAGAGCGGCTTAACCCCGTCCACTTTTTAGGGGGAAGATCACCCCCGTCCCGCCAGGCCGCAAACCAGCGATAGGCCGAGCTCTTGGGTGGAAGGTCGCTCGGTAGAAGCCGCCAGGCGATGCCGCCGCGCATCACATAGAAGATCGCGTTGACGATCTCGCGCAGCGGCCTCGACAGAGGCCGACCGGTTCGCTTCGGCGCCGGCAGCAACGGCGCAACCAGCCGCCACTCCGCATCCGTCAAATCCGTTTCGTATCGAAGTCCCGCGCGACTATGCTGCCGGCGAGTGGCTGGGGTCCACATCGCTCGCTCCAAGATGGCCTGAACAACCTCTTGGAATCACGAGCGCCCCAGCCGCTCAACTCTTTCGGAACGGGCTCTAAGCCGCAGGATGGTCGGCGACACCCGGCAGTTCCGAGACCTGCGTCACCCCGGCGCACATGGCGAGCTCGGCGCCCGAGGCGTCGGCATACTGGTCCGCCTCGCGCACCTCGGGTGCGAAGACGACGCCCGCCGCGCGCTCGATCTCGAACAGGGGCACCATCTTGCGGCTGAAGTTCTCCGGCACGATGAATTCCTCCTCGCCCGGGGGAAGGTCGGTCAGATCCTGCTCCAAGACGAAGCCGTAGCTGGCGATGCCGTCCTCCACCCTGGCGACGATGACCTTCCAGAACCGCGCGGGAATCTGCACGCGGATCTTCACGCGCGGGCCGCCGACGCCGATGAAGACCTGATCAGCCCGGGTGAGGACCGGCCCCGCGAAGACGCAGAGGCGCTCGGAGGAGGCCTGCGAGAGCACGTGGTTCTCGAGGTCGCCCCAATTGTCCTCCCCGCGCGCCGACTGGTTGAACCCAGCCACCTGCGGCGAGCAGTTGGTGACGTGGAAGGTGTCACCGTTGGCCCGCTTCAGCAGGTCATAGGTGGCGCCCCAGGCCACATCGTCGCGCCGTACGATGTGGCCCTTGTCGAACATGCCGCCGTCGCGCGTGAAGAAGGCATCGGACAATTGGTGGGCGGGGTCGATGCGCGGGTCGGGAAACCACTTCTCCTGGTCGGACTTGGTCAGCTCTCCCAGCACCTTGCGGCCATAGTCCCGGCCCCGTTCCGGCTCCTTCAGCGCGCGCTCGGCGGTGACGTTGGCGGCGGTGACGAGGGCGATGCGCCGCGCGGCGTGCATGCGCAGCGAGAAGTTCTGATAGCGCAGCTCCGTGCCGCCGCCGTTCACTGGCGCGAGCTTGCCCGGGTCGCGCGCGTCGGGCATGGGCACCGCGATGCCGAGGAAGCCCGGATCGTAGCCGCGCCGGTTGGAGTATTCGCCGTCGTGCCAGGGCTCGACCAGTTTCTCGGTCTGGTCGGCTACGTCCGGCGCGAGCGCTTCCACGGCGCCGACGGCCGCCCCGGCCGGAATGCCGAGGCGCACTGTGATCTGGAGCGGGATCTCCACCGTCACTTCGCCGCCCCCGGCGCGCACCGTGCCCGTGGATGCGGAAGCGGCGGCGGCCGGGTTCGGCGACGCCGGTGGCGGCGTGGCACCATTCCCGGCCGCCACGGCGCTCTCGCCATCCCACCAGCCGGACCAGGGTGCCGTTCCGCCCGAGGCGGTGCCGGCGAAGTTGACGCCAGCGCTCACCACGCGCCCGTCCCGCGCCAGCTCGAACGCTGGCACACCGTAGTTCATGGTGAGGTAGCGCCCGCCGAAATGCAGCGCGAGGACCTCCCCGGTCCTAGGGTCGATCACCGCCGAACCAGAATTGCCGCCCAGCGTCGAGCAGTCGTGCGCGGCGGCCGGCACCAGCTTCCCGAAACTCGCGGTCTCCCGGCGGCCATGGATCCATCCGGGCTGGAGGCGCTTGACGCCATAGACCCCGCCGAAGGTGGAGTCCTGCACGTCGCGAGCGTTGCGCGGATCGAAGGCGGGATAGCCGATCACCACCACGTCCTGCTTGGTGTCGGCGGTGGTGTCGGCGAGCGACAGCTTGAGCGGCTTGATAGCGTCAGGAAGCCCGTCCACCTCGAGCAAGGCCATGTCCCAATAGGGATGCACCATGCGGACTCGGCGCACCTCCAGGACCTGCCCCGCCGGCTGGTCACGCTCGCGGCGGAAGTCGACCCCCGCCCGCAGGCCGGGCTTCATGCGGATTCCGGTTTCGCCCACGCCATCGGCGAAGATCCCCGCCACGTGGCGGTTGGTCATGAGCAGGCCCTTGCCCACCACGAAGCCGGTGCCGCCATAGGGCGCGGTGGGATGTCCCGGAAGCTCGATGCGCCCGATGGAGGGGATGCAGGCCTTGATATGCGCGTGAAGTGCCGCGTCCGCGTCGAGATGGCGCCAGAGAGGGTCCATGATCAGGAAGTCGCCCTCGACGATGTCGATGGCCGGCCGCTTGCCCGGAACAACGATCGCCTCCAGGCCGTCCTGCTCGCCGGCGTTGAGGTCGTGGTTCCCGACGAGGATCTTCTTGAGGCCGGCGCGCGCCTGCTCGACCTTCGGGCTGTCCGTATTTTCGAGAACGCCGGGCTCCGGCATGAGCGCTTCGAGCCCGCCCTCGCGCTCGGAAATAAGCTTCAGATAGTCGACCAACCTTTTCGTGGCGAACGACGACATCTTTCCCTCCCCGAATATTGTGCAACTCAAGATTTCATATTAGCTTTACATCACCCGCGCGACGACGCCACTGGGCATTTCGACAGATCCATGGGGGCCGCCGGCGGAAGACGAGCCGCTGGCTCCCAAAGAGTCGTTGCGCGCCTGACGAGCAGGGGGCCTCATGGGCGAGTCATCCACCAATGCGCGCCTGCCTGTTCTGATCGAAGCCGCGCTCGATCCACGCATCGTCGATCCGGCGACCGGCGTGGGCGACCCGCCCGCCCGCTTCCTGCTGATGCCCGACGGGCGGCCGGCGGCGGTCCTCGCGGCGCGCCTGCGCGCTGCGCTGCCGGAAGAGCCGCTTGACCTCGCCCCGACCCTGGGCGGCGAGCTGATCCTCACGCTTACCGCCCGCACCTTCCCGCTGGCCCGATCCTTCTCCGCCCCCGGCGCGGCCCACGCGCTCGCGCGCGCCATTGCCGAGGAGCTGAAGCTGGAGATCGTCGAGGCCGACGTTCCCCGGCCGTCGGCGCCGGTGCAGCCGGATCGCCCCAAGGGGCTGGAGAGCGTCGATGCATTTCCGCCGGGGTGCTGGGTGCCCGAGCAGCCCGAGCTGAAGGCGCGGCCCCGCTGGGCGCTGGATGTGATCAACATCCCAGCCGCCTGGGCCCGCTCCGCGGCGCTGGGCCGGCCGGCCATGGGCCGGGGCATCGTCATCGCCCAGCCCGACACGGGCGTGGCGCCCCACCCCCAGATGGAGGGCGTCACGCGCGCGGGCGCGTTCAACACGCTGGGCGACGGGCCTGCCGACGACGCCACCGATCCGCTCGAGACCGGCTTCGCCCTGCATCCCGGCCACGGCACCGCCACCGGCAGTGTGGCGGTCAGCCCGGATCGCGGCGCCGCCGACATGATCGCCGGCAGCGCGCCCCTGGCGCGTCACATGCCGATCCGCGCCGTGCGCAGCGTTTGGCTGCACGAGGAGATTCCCATCGCCCAGGCCATCGACCAGGCGGTGGCCGCCGGCGCCCATGTGATTACCATGTCGCTGGGCGGCGTGACGCTGCCGTTCTCGCCGCTGCGACGGGCGATCCGGCGCGCCGTCGAGCGCCACGTCATCGTCATGGCGGCGGCGGGAAACTGCGTGAACGCCGTCGTCTATCCCGCGAGGTTCGAGGAATGCATCGCCGTCGGCGGCAGCACCTCGGACGGCGGTAAATGGCCAGGCTCCTGCTCGGGTCCGTCGGTGGACATCTCCGCGCCTGGCCAGAACGTGTACCGCGCCTCAGTGGAGCCGCGCCCGGAGGGCTCCGTGGGACAGGGGCAGGGCACGAGCTTCGCGGTGGCGCTCACCGCCGGGGTCGCGGCCTGCTGGCTCGCCCACCATGGGCGCGACCGCCTGATCCGCGAGGCCGAATCCCGCGGAGAGACCCTGCAGACCCTGTTCCGCCGCCTCGCCGGCGCCTCGGCGAACCGTCCCGCCGGCTGGGACGGCGCAAACATGGGCGCCGGGGTCATCGACGCCCTCGCCCTCATCGAGGCGCCGTTCGACCTCGGGCGCGGGACGGAGGCCCCCGCCTACGTCTCCGAGCCCCGCGCACCCGCCGACGAGATGCGCACCTTCCTCACCGACCTGCTCCAGGCCGATCCCGAGCTTTCCGACGAATTCCTCCTCGCCCATGGCGCCGAGCTCGCCGCCGCGCTGCTGTCATGCAAGCTCGACGCCGGCGCGGAGATCGCGCTCTCCCCCGATCTGCTGGCGGGCCTGACGGGGCCGGCCGAGGCCGCCCTGGCGGCGCGCGCGGCCGAGACCGTCGCGGCCCCGCACATCGTGCCCTCCGCGCCCGACCAGGACCCTGGCCTTTCGGACCGCGTCGACTTGGTGCGCCGCTCCCTGACCATGGGCCATGCGGCATCGAATGGCGTGGGCCTGGAGGCGGCGGCCGGCGGCAAGTCCGACCGGCTTCCGCAGGTGTCCGATCTCGAGACGCGGCTCGACGACCTCATGAACCGCATGCCCGAGAGCGAGGTGAAGGACAGGTCGGCGTTCGAGGCAGCCGTGAGCCTGCTGCGCCAGCACGGCGTGCTCGGCCTCAAGAAGCTGCCGGACCCCGATGCGCTGCTGGAGCCCTCCGAGGTGAGCGCGCTCGAAGCGGTGGTGAAGACCGACGGCTCGCGCCCGAGCCTGATCGTGCGCGGCAACGCGATCACCGAGACGCATCCGCTGATCGGCGGCTGGCGCGAGCGCCTGGTGGAGGCGCGCGCCCGCATCGGCGCGATCGCCGCCCTTTGCGGCCGCATCCAACCCACCGGAGGGCATGCCTCGCGTTACAGCGGCACCGGCTTCTTAGTGGATCCCAAAGGTCCCTGGGTGATGTCCAACTATCACGTGCTCCGGCATGCGCTCGCGAACAGCCCGATCCCGTCGATTCGCACCCAAAGCGGCATGAGGTTCACGCGCGGCCTGGAGATCGACTTCGTCGCCGAGGCCGACAGCCTGCAATCCAACCGCTGGACCATCGAGGAAGCCGTCCTGCCGGACAATGCGGGCGAGGGCTTCGGGTTCATGGACGCCGTGCTGTTCAGGCTCGGGCGTCCGCTCGGCGGCGGGAGCCTGCCCACCGGAGGCCCCTCGGCGCCGCTCGATCGCATCACCCTGTCGCAGGACATCTCCTACCTCACCGGCCAATGGCCGCTCCTCGCCGTGGTCGGCTTTCCCGCCAAGCCGCAATCCCTGCCCGATCCCGTCAGCGGCATCGACTGGGGCGAGGTGATCGGGACTCTGTTCGGCAATACCTTCGGCGTGAAGCGCATGGCGCCCGGTGAGTTTTACCAGGCGCTCGGCTCCCACCCGAGCGACGAGGCGACGCGCATCGCCTTCGGCCACGACGCCACGGTCCTCGCCGGCGCCTCCGGCTCGGCTGTGGTGACACTCTCGGGCGTCGACGCGCCGGCCTTCGGCCTACACTTCGCCGGCTACAGCAACGCCAGCAACTACGCCTTGTCCGCCCTTGCGGTGCGGGCCAGCTTCAAGTCCCGCGGCTTCGAGCTGCCATGAGCCCGGCGGACCAGATCGACACCATCAGCGCGGCGGCCCTGGTCGAGCCCGCCCCGGCCACCGCAGGCCCTGCCAAGGACGACGCGCGCATCCTGGCGGACTGGACCGGGCTTGATGCCCGCGATTTCAGCATCGCCTATTCCAGCGTGCGCGCGCGCAATTCCAGCCTGCCCAAGATCAACGTCGCCGTCACCGAGCCCATCGCCGACCCCGACAGCACCACCGAACGCATGCGACTCATCCTCGCGCTCTGCCGCGCGGCCCAGAAGGCCGGCATGCTGGGCGAGCTCTGCCAGGCCGTGGCAGGGATCGAGGAGGATGTCCGCAAGCGAAGGACCGAAGAGATCCGCTGGATTCTCGAGCGCGTCGGCTACGGGGGCCGATTGCAGGGCGTGACCAACCTGGGAAAGGGCATGGGGAGCCCCTTCATCTTCTACAAGCTGGCCAAGATTTTCGAGGCGACCGCCTATTGCGCGGACGCCGCCGGCAGGGTGATCGGGACGGCGTTCCTGGTGCGGCGCGACATGGTGCTCACCTCCGCCCACGTGGCCCTCCAGGCCGAGACGAATGAGGGCGTGGTGAACTATCCGCCGAAATTGCGGAACGGACTTCAGGTGATCTTCCCCGCCACGCCCGGTGGCGTGCAGAGGGCGAGCCTGGAGAGCAAGGCGCTCCTGGCCCACGCAGCGCCCTGCATCACGGCAAACGGCAAGCTCGACATCGCCGCCGCAAATGGCGGCACCGAGCTCGACTTTGCCCTGCTCCAATTGGACCGGGCGATCCAGGGCGTGGACCCGGTGCCCATCGCGGGCATCAAGCAACCCGCGCTCAGGCTCCTGTCGTACGTCATCGGCTATCCGGGCAATGCGAACGCGGCCTATGACGCCGACCTCATCGTCGAGCATCTGCCAAACGCGGGCCGGATCGTGCACAACGTCAACACCATCCCCGGGATGAGCGGAAGCTGCGTGATCGGCGATGCGGGGGTTCCGGTCGGCCTTCACGAGGGCGATTTCCCGGACCTTGATGCCCACGGACGCCAGAACAAGGATGCCGAGGGCGTGCCCAAGGTCAGGAACCGCGCCGTCCTGCTCCACTCCATTTCGGCCTGCCTCGAGGCGCGCACCCCCAACCCGCTGAAGGCGGGAGCGACGCAGGTGGGGCTGGCACTCTACCAGCAGTCGCTCGTCGATCGCCTGGGGCGGCGCGGCACGCAGTTCGCCGACGCGGCGGTGCGCGACCGCTGGCAGCGTCAGTTCGCGCTCGTCACGGCGCCCGGCGCGGCCCAGCCCTGGATCGTGCATCCCTGGTTCAACCGCAGCGGCGCGCGTCCCGGCATGGAGCGCTGGATGACCGCCGCGGCGAAGGCCGAAGCCACCGATGACCGGGTGCTGCTGATCTCCGGCCCCGAGGGAAGCGGGAAGACGTTCTCCATCGACATCCTCTCGGCCTTGCTGGATACGCCGACGCGGGACCTCGTGCGCCTCGACTGGGTGGAGGGGGGCGCGGCCTTCGCCCGCATCGCCGATTTCCTCCCCGACGGCTCGGCGTTCTCCGCCTCGGGCACCCGGACCAGGGACGGGCAGGTGAAATACGACACCATCCCCGCGCTGGTCGAAATGCTCGCCCGCGTGGGCGGGCGCGACCGGGCGCGGGACCCCGGCCACCATCCGCTCTTTTTCGCCGTGGACGCGGGCAACGGCGCCGGCGCCGCGGCGGAGTTCAGCGAGTGGGTCCAGCTCATCGCCGCCCTCGCCGCCCAGCCCTGGGCCCGCGTGGTGATGTGCGGTCTGCCCGCGGACCTTCAGGAGCGCATCGTCGACACGCTCGACCGCGACATCTCCACCGAGCAGGTGCGCATCGAGGAGGTCGAGCTCGAGCATGCGGGGGTGAAGGACGTGGCGGCGTTTCTCAGGCGCCATCGGCGGCTCGACGGCACGCGCTTCGCCGATCCCGAGGCGCTCGCGCAGGCCTTCCTTTCCCCCGGCGAGTTGCACCTCGCCTGCCCGCCGCTCACCACTGCGAACGCGGCCCTTTTGAGCATCGCGCTGCTGCGCGATCTCCTGCCCATTCCCGGCACCAGCGCAGGGGGGACAGCCCCATGAGCGGTCTCGCCAGCCTTCTGGACAAGGAGCCGGAGCGCGCGCCGTCCTCCGCATCCTTCGCCGAGCCCCCGGAGGCCAAAGCCGAAGTCGCCTGGCTGCGGCTGGCGCTGGCGGTCCGCGGCTGGGTGGAGCCGCGCCAGCTCCTGTCCCCCGGACTCGCGCCGGAAACCATCGCGTCCGTTCTGGACACGGTGGCGACGGAGGTGGAAACCGCATGGCAGGCGCATCCTGGGAAATGGTATCTGCGCGATCCCGAGCGGCGCCTCGTGCTCACCGCGACCCCTCCCGACCAGATCGACGCGGCGCTCGGCTCCGACACGCTCAAGCAGGACGCCGACGATCCGGTCCGCCAGGTCCTCAGGCTGCGCCGCTCGCCCCTCCCGGTGGACATTTCGACCCTGGGCACGGAGGTGCTGGCCAGCCTCGCGAAATCCCTGGTTTGGCTGGCGCCGGGGTCGCAAGGCTCCACCGCCGGCGATTTCTGGCACCAAGAGGACGAATTCGACGCGCGCGAGCGCATTGCGGCCACCTTGGCCCTGGTGCGACGGCAGCAGGACGTCGCCCGCATGACCAGCGCCGCCTTGTTCGGCCGCCATGAGGCGCTGTCACGGCTGGTCCAGATCGCCGCCGGCGCCGAGCCGGAAGGCCCCGGTGGCGCCTATGCCTATCTGTGCGGCATCGGCGGCGCGGGAAAATCCACGGTCCTCGCCCATCTCGAGGACGAGCTCAGCAAGCTTTCCCCGCCCCCGCTGCTGGTGCATCTGGATTGCGACCAGCCGGGCTTCGATCCCACCGACCCCAACGCAATGGACATGGCCCTGTTCCGGCGCGTCGGCCTCGCCCGCCCTGATCGCGCGGCAGACCTACGCCAGCGCATCGGCTGGCTGGGCCAAGCGGCGCGCGAAGCCGGCCTCAGCTACACCGAGCGGACCACGTCCGCGCGCCCGGTATCGCGCACCAGGCAGCCAGCCGCTAAGAAGGCCGCTGCCAAGAAACCGGTCGCGAAGAAGCTGGCCACGAAGGCGGCGGTGGCCTCCTACTCCGCGCTGGAGGCCGCCGTCACGGAACAGGCCTCGGCGCGGCACTCCATCTCCTGGAACGCCCTGAAGGACGTTGGCGCTGGCGCCCCGCTGGTCCTGCTGATCGACACTGCCGAGCTGATCTTCGCGCGCGGACAGGACGCGACGCTCATGGTCGCCAACTGGATCTGCTCCCTCGAGCCGCTGCTGGGGGTGCGCGACCTGCGCGTCATCCTCGCGGGCCGCGACCCCGCCGATGCGCCCGGTCCGAGCGCCTTCGCGGAGGGCCTGCGGCTCTCCAGCACGAGCTCGCCGCTGGGGCCGGTGGGCGCCTGGAAACTGCACCAGCCGATTACCATCGGCGACCTGAATCTCGCCGAGGCGACGGCGATGCTCATGAGCCTTGGCATCGACGATCCCATTCTGGCCGAGCGGACCGCCGCCATCCTTCCGCGCACGCCGCTCATCCTGCGGATCGCCGCCGATCTCCACGCGGCCGGCACGGAGGAGCGCGCGGCGTTCATCGAGGCGGTGTCGAAGGACGGCATCGATCCCCTCATCATCTCGCGCTATCTCACCGAGCGGATCGTGCGCCACATGGCCTCCCTTGTGGCGCGCCCCTACGTCCTCGCGGCCATGGTGCTGCCGGAGGTGACGCCAAAGCTGGTGGCGGAGGTGGTCATTCCCGCGGTGGAGCTCGGGGCACCGGCAGCGGAGAGCGCCGCGGCTGCGGAGCGGCACGCGCAGGACGTGTTCGAGGGGCTGACGATGGCGGGCTGGCTTGTGCGTCCGACGCTGGGCAAGCCGCACCTCACCTTTCATCCCGAAGTCCGCCGGCTGACCCTTTCCCTGATGGGGCAGCACGAGGAGAAAAAAGCGCTGGTGGCGCGGGTCCGCGAGGACGCGCTCGCCTTCTACGAGCCGCGCCGCGCCCGCGCCGACAAGACCTTCGCGGCCTATTTCGCCGAACTGCTCGGGCGCGCGCCGCCCCAGGCGGGCTACGGCACGCTGAAGCCGGAGGCCCTCGGCAGCGCCATCGAGGACCTTTCCGGCGAGGCCCAGGCGCGGCTGTTCGGCGCCGCGGGGCCGCCCGCCCCCGGTGGCACCTATGCCCACAGCGACAGCGAGGCCGAATGGCGCCTGCGCCTCGAGGGCACGGGCCAGCGGGACGGCGAGGGCGACCGGCTCGTCAAGCGGGCACGCGCCGTCCAGGCTCTGGCGCTCTACCGCTCGCGGCCGACCCGGCCGGCCGGAATTCCGCCCACCTTTGTGCTCCAGGCGCTGGCGGACAATGCGGAGTGGAACACGGGCGAGGTGCATGTCCAAGCGCTGGTGGAGGAGCTGCGCGCGGACTTCAACCGCAGCGCCGGCAGGTCGGTGCCCAACGCATTGCGCTCCCGTCTCTATTGGCTGACGCGCTACGCGCTGCTCGCCGGGCGCGCGGCGCTCGCCGACGACCATTGGACCCTGCTGCGCGACGTGGCGGCCCGGATCACCGGGCGCGGGCCGGTCCTTTTGTTCCCCGCCATCCTCGCGGTGGCCGAGGCGATGGCGCCGAAGCGCGGCCCGCTCGCGCCCGACCAATGGTTCGACGTGCGTGGCCCGATCGAATCGGAAACCCGCATGTATCTGGTCAGCCACCTGCATTTTGCGCGCCAGGTGTCGTGGCAGCCGCATCTCGACGCGCTCGTCGCCACCCAGCCCGATTGGTGCGCCCGCGCGGGCGCGGCACACCCGGAACTTCTGCGGTTCGACGACGGCCTGCCATCTCTCCAGGACATGGAGCCCAAGGGCGTCCTCCTCGGCCAGCTCATGGGCTTCGAGCCGGCCGCGCCCCTGGATCTTCCCGGCCTGAACGCGGAGCTGCGCGACCTGCGCCGGTCGATCCGCGTGACCTTGGACGCCCGCATGGACGCCGGGGCCGCGGTGCTGCTGCTGCGCGGCCTGACCAGCGAGGTCCACCGTCCGCTGCGCGCGGCGGTCGCGCGCTTCGCCGCCACCTCCGAACCCGCGCGGGAGGCGTTGCGCGCCATCGCCCAGGACTGCGTCGCCGGCCTGGGCTTCAAGACACGGGAATTCATCGGCGTGGAGTTCGACGAGCGGCTCGCGCGCGACGTCGCCGGCGTCTACACCATCCTCATTCCCTTCGCCGACCGCTGCCGCCGCCTGCCCGACCTGTGCGAGCGGCTCGGGGGCATCCACATCACCGGCCCCGAGGCCGGCGTGGTGCAGGACGTGGTGCGGACGTTCCTGACCTGGGACGCGGCGATCTGCGCGAACCACGCCTCCAACTGGCCGGACCCGCCGCAGCAGACCCGGTCCGCGCGGCACGGGTCGGCGGCCTCGAAGGGCAGTTCCTCGACCTGAGGCGTGGCGCGCCGCGTCCGCGATGGGATACATCCATGTAATGGGATCTGGGTCGCCCTCCACGGCGCCTAGGCCTTCGGACGTGTGAACGGCCGCGGGGCCCATTCCCTCTGACGTTGCCCCTCCTGGCTAATCCAGCTTGAAGTTCGTTCTGGCCCATTGAGAGGACCAGAGCACATGAGGCGCAGCCGCTTGACCGAGGAGCAGATCATCGGGATTTGCATCATCGGAGCGCACGTGAAGCGGACCTTGCTGTTTGCGTTTCCAAATGGCCGATATGGGGCCGGGAGCGGACTGGCCGGTTTTGGTTGCCGCTGTGCAGATAGCCGCCGTTCTGCAGCCGACCCCCCAGCCGGTCATCGCCGCGGGAGATCCCCATCACCATCGCAACGGCGCAATCGGGGCCGGGAGCTGACGGTCAGCTATCGGGTAGCTAATGCTGTATAGCTGCGCTTCTGGACCCGACCCATTTCTGTCGTTGCACTTGCTTGCTGCATCCCGATTAACGGACTCTGCCAAGCGGGCCAAATCCGCTACAGCAGTCGTGTCGGAAAAGTAAAGGGCTTGCGGCACGACGCAGATACAGCCAGTAAAACCTATGACGGCTGATGCGGATAAGTGTTCAGCGCGGGAATGTCTACGTTATTTGCTCTCGATAGCAGTTTTAATGCAAATTCAAGCTCATCACACCCCGTAAAACGCCTGCCAAAACTCTAAGTTGTCTGGCTCAAGCGGGACGTCGTTGTTGGCGAACTCTTTGGAAATCGCCGCATAGGCGTCAGGATTATCTAGAATCGCGTCAACAGCGTCTATATGCCTTGCAAGTTCTTTTGCTCTGGCTGCATTCCAGAGAACCTGCCTAGTGTCCAGATTCACTAGCTGCTTCAACGCAGCTTCCTGATATTCGTCGCCGTAGTTCATCATGTCGATCGCATACTGATGTCCGTAGTGGTCTGCAATCATCGCTTTGAGGACTTCCTTACCTCCAACTTTCAAGAACATCTTGCCAACGGCAGCGGTTGCATTGTTGAATTCTAGCACTGGATCGGTATCGCTTAGTTCCGCCTTCAAGGCCGCGACGTCAGCAGCGTCTTTGGCGTGCTCTAGCTGAGAAATGTAATTCTTTAGCTTGTCGGCCTCCGCCTCGTAGTTCAAAAGCTCCGCTTGTGCCTCTCTCAACTTAGCCAGCGCAGCAGCATGCACCTCGGAGTCTATTACTGTCGGAGTGGGAAGTGATGCGATCAGATCGGGCAAATTCTGGAGGAACAGTTTTCGCTTCGTGTCCCACTTCGTGCCTGACTTACTCGCAAAATCGTATTTCTCTAATGTGTCCCGTAACTGATTGTAGGCCACATCGTCATCTACCCGTATCACCTGCGTTCCAAGGAGCACGTCCTTTACATCTGAATAGGTGAGTGGAGGTACTAAGATAGGAAAAATATTATGACCTTTGACCCAGGCTGCGCCAAGTTCGCTAAGACAGAAGTGGCTCTGAAAATAGTTCTGGGTAAGGACGAGGACGACGACCTTAGGTGCGTCCATCTGATCACGCATGTAGCCGACGAATTTTTCCCCCGCTGGGATGCCATACCCTGGCAACGACGAGCAGAAGATTTCGCCCTCGGGAACGCCAATGCCATCCTCGATGAGGTCAACTAGCGAAGCGATTAAGGGAGTATCCTTGGTCGCATGGCTTACGAATACTGATTTACTCAAAACTGCACCGTATGGTCGTTTTTTTCAAGCGCAGTTAAATCACACATGGTGCGACTGAGCCAAGCACGAAGCGAAACGGGCGGAATTTCCTGAGGGGGCAAGCAAACCAAATCTGATAGGACCGCTCTTGCACCCCAACCGGTCATCGCCGCGGGAGATCCCCATCACCAGCGCAACGGCGCAATGGGGCCTGTGGCAGACTGTCCGCTATTGGAGACGTCAAACGAGAAGCGGACATATCGCCGATGATTGTTCGAGGCCGAAACTGCCCCATAGCGGGAAAGTGTCCGCTTGTCGGCGCCTCCGCCGCTCTGAGCCATCGTGCAGGTAGCCGACCGAATCCACACGCAAGGTCGGCCCCAACGATACCTTCCCTGCAGATCGGGCAATAAGTACAAGGGATGTTGTAGATACTAGACCCGCGGAACCGTCGTGCGCGTGGTCGATGCATCTTTCCCTGGGGGCAGCGCGCCGCACTATCAGACGGTCTGCAGCGCGGCGGCGACTGCCGCCCCTTCTGCCGCAGTGGAGATCGAGGCGGCGGGTTCTGGCCCCATCATCATCCTGTAGTGCGCGTCGTGCCCCGTTTTCTCGAAGATGCGGCGGAAAACATCAAGGTAGCGCGCGACTAGGCCTTCATCGGCCGAAATATACAGATCATCGTGTGCGCTGTGCGATCCGTCGTTCACCCATGAGAAGAGCGACGCGCAGACCAGCTGATCGCGTCCGTGGAACTGCGCAACGATGTCATCCGTGTCGAAGTTGCCGAGTATCTTGAAGTAATTCTCGACGATGCGGCGGAGCGTGTTCTGAATGGTCAGGGTGGAACGGTCCGGGTTCCGCACCTCCGGCCAGAGAAGCTCGTAGGACGTCTTGATCGGGTTCGTCCGGTGGCCGACGATCTGCGAGACGCCGGCGACCTTGCGAACGATCCAGAACGTCTCGTGCGCCCTGCACTCCGCGCCGCGATTGCGGTCGAAGGACACCTCTTTGTGGAAGTAGATGTTGTGGGTCAGCACGAATACCTGCTTTACTTGGCCAATGCCTTCGCAAGCCTCCTTCAATACGCGCTTGATGAGCGCGTTCACAATGAAAAGCACATCGCTGTCGAGGCTGGACACTGGGTCGTCGAACACGGCGACCCGGTCTGAGGTGACGTCGGACTCCGACACGCTACCGCGCAGCAGGTGATAAAAGTACAGGAAGCAGACGAAGCTTTTCTCGCCTTCCGAGAGCGTGGCTGCCGCGTCGCCGCCGTCATTGCGGACGATCTCATAGAGGTGATCGCGGTCGCCCGCCGTCTTGAGGCTGAAGCCGGTGAAGCCGAACGAAGCGAGCAGGTTGTTGATTTCGGTGACAGTCGGCTGGACGCTGGTCACGCGCTTCTCCAGCTCGCGCAGCTCGGCCTTCGCTTCAATCCATAGCCGACGCTTCGCCGCGATGCCCGCCGTCAGCCCTTCAACGGCCCGGTCGAGCTTCTGCTTCTCGGACTGGTATGTGGCTATGGTTGCGCTGTTCTCGTCGAGCAGGCATCTCCAGACTTGGCCGACGAGCGTGGCCCGCTCGGAGGGGACGTTGTTCACGAGCTTATTGTGGGTGGCGATGGCGGCGTTCGCGGCGGCGATCCGATCGATCACCGGCTGCGCCACGTCCGCGAGCGTCTCCAGCACGACGGGCGTGCTTGGCTCCCGCTTCTTCGCTTCGAGTACGCGCTTGTTGACAGCGAGGCGCGCCGATAGTCGATCGATGTCGGCGCGGAGCAGGGCCTCATCGAGTTGGCCGGAGTGGAGGGCGGCAACCTCTTCCAGCCGGCTCAGCGTCGCATCGGCGGACACCTCGTAGCTTTCCAAGGCGGCGGCGATCGCCGCCATGTCATTGATGAAGCTCTCGTCGAAAAAAGCATTCAGGCGGTCGGCCAGCTCCGCCTCGACCCCCTGCTGGCAGAAGGGACATTTCGATCCCTGGCCGAGATAGGGCAGGCCCTGCCGGACCCAGTCGCTGTTGCCGAGCCGCCGGATCAGGGCGGCAACGTCAACATCCTGCTTGCCGACCACCTTCTTAGTGAGGACCGGGAGGGCTTCCGTCGCGAGCAGGTCGGTTACGTCGATGGTGGGGATGGCTGCGCGGAGTTCGAGCCCCTCCGCATATAGCGTAGCGGCTGTCCGCTTCAGCTCTTCGAGCGCGACGAGCCTGGCAGTATTGCCGGCCATTTCGGACAGTACGCGGTCGCAGAACCTGGCCTGGGCGTTCCGCACCCCGGTGAAGACCTCCTTGAAGTGCGGGTCGTGCTTCGTCTTAACCTTCCAGCAGTCGGCCTCAAACTGGCTGCGGAGCGTCCGCATGTCGCCGCGCTTGCCCGAGGATCCGTCCGCAGGACCGAGCGTCCCTTCCAATTGAGCGATGTCGTCGCGGAACCTGGCGGCCTTCGTCTTGGCCGCCTCGATCTTGTCGAGCGTATCGCGCTCGGTCTCGCCGAGGGTGAAGATGCCGGGCAGTTGAGAAGCGAATTTCCGCGCGACGAAATCGCTGTTGTAGACGAGGCAGGTGAGCTCGCGGCCTTGCTTCCAGATCACGCCGCAGGACGCGTACGCGCCCGGATTGGCAATGACTCGGGAAATGGTCGTCTTGCCCGTACCGTTCGTGCCGAAAATGAAGTTGATCGGCTTGAGGGGAGACAGCGTCTCTCCGGCCGCCGAGTAACTAGCCTCACCGGCGATGGTGACTTCCTGAATCACCCAATGCCCCTCACCCGGCGAACTCGATCAAACGCGTTCTGCGTGTAGACCAGTCTAGCGCGGTGGATCATCCTTCACGAGCAAAATTCACCGAACGTGTACCCATCACCGCCGCTCTCCGAGTGCGACGTGCTGCAAGAAGTGGCCCCGCAGCCAACCGCGCACATACTCTGACAGTCCGAACGTACTTCGCGACCACGCCAGAATAGTCCGCAGGATAATCGGGTAGTCCGCCCGTTCGCGGATGATCTGGCGGAGCAAATGCCCTGTCACGGGTTGGCGAAAGCAGAGGGTCCGGTGATCTTCCCACAGTTCGCGCAGGCAGCCGACGACCGCCTGCACGTGCGAGATCGGCTCGGCAGCGCGCCCGCCGATCATGTTGCTCAAGGTCCGGAAGAGATGGCCAGGGGCTTCACCGACCATTGCATCGAGACGCGCCGCTTGAGCCAAAACCGCGCCCGACACGCCCAGGTAATTGTGCCCCGCGTCGACCAAGTGGGCCGACCAGCGCACGTACTGGTCGACATCGATAGCCTTCCAGTCCAGGGCAACGCCGAAGACAACATGCAGCCAAGCGCCCCCGCTGCCGTCCATAACGCGGTCGACCTCGCGCGTAGGCAGATCGTCGGTGACCAGTAGAATTCCAAGTTGGCGGGCAAGGATGAGCCCATCGAAAATGTCGGACCGACCGAGACGCAGATGCTCCCGCAGGCCTTCGGGGAGGTCGTCACTCGCCACAACCGGCGACACGGTCGCGTTCGCCCCCGTCCAGGCAATGGCACGGTCGATCTCGTCGCGCAGACCCGCGACCACCTCCGCCGAAACCTCATGCAACACGATCCGGCCGTTCTCATAGTCCGCGCTTTTGTGGCCGTCTCTTGCCGAGAACTCGAACTGCTCACGCCGTGCGCGAAGCCGGTCCAATACGCTCTGTGGCAGTTGGATCGGGCCGCACGTCGCGCGCACGGCGTCTAACGCATCAAGCTGCCACGCGGTCCAGAACGCCAGGAGATCGAGCACGCAACCACGTCGCGCGTTCTCCCGGACCGCCCGGCTCGCGGCCTCGCGCTCATCAAGGCCGCCGACGGCTACTTTGAGCTTTACACCATGCCCAGCAAGTCCGCCCGCCACCTCGATTGTGTCCATGCCCACGCGGTGTGCGAGGACGCCGAGCGGCATCGGGCCGTTCAGATATTGGCTCTCCTCCTCCTCGATCCAGTCGCGCCGCGCCTTTATCTGCGCAATCAGGCCGTCAAGCCCACCTGGTTGTTCGACGTCAATCGAGACGCGCTTGAAGCCCATGATCTCAGGAAAGCGCGTCTCGTGGTGCTCAATGACATAGTGGAGGCGGGCGACGTACTTGTGCCTAATTTGGCGAACGGCACCTTCGCGCCCGTCCGGGCCGACGAATCGCTCGCCCGCTTTCAGCCCCATCGTGGATCGCACCAGCGCGTGGTCAGGTTCCCAAGATTCCGGATCGAGCTTACGCAAGGTGGTGTCGGGCTCGACGACGAAGAAGAGCTCCGTGCCGTCGTCGTATGCGAGATCAATCGCTGTGTTCGGACCGATAGCCGACGCGTTCCACCGCGACAGCTTGTCCTCCGTAGCTCGGCCCTCGTCCAAAATGAGCATCGACAACGTCATCCACGCCCGAGACCTATCGCGATGCTGCAGAAACAACCGGTAGGCGAGTTCGGCAGCCCGCTCGATGAAACCGAAGTGGCCGAGCAGCGACGCCAAGCGGAACTGGTCACTGGGGCGCTGCCACGGCAAGCGCTCAAGCGGCTTCTCCAACTCCGAGAAGAGTTCGACGGACCGGTCTTGCCGAACGAGGATTTCAACCTTAAGCAGCCGGGCCCGCGGCTGGTTAGGCTCCTGGGCCAGCAGGTTTTCCACAGCCTCCATCGCGGCGGTTAGGTCGCCCAGGTTCCAGGCGTGAGCCGCTATCGTCCAGAGCGTCGCCGGATTGTTGCGCACCTCGGGTGCCGCTGCGGCCAGCGCCGCTCGGAACGCCGCGTCACGACGCGCGCCAGCGAGGCTTTGGAGGAACAAGGACGTCGAGGGACTGGGCCGGGTCAAATCGACATGGCCTTCGAGAAGCCTCGCTGCCTCCTCCGGCAGGTCCTGGTTCCGGAGCTCAAACGCTAGAATGTAACGCGAAACCATATCCAGATCGGCCGGCACAGATGAGGCGAGCGCCCGCAACCGTTCTTGGGCGGTTTCCTCATCCGTTACCGTCCTCCGCTCGCCCCGAATCTTCAGCAGGCTTGCGTCGATGTTTTGCGGGTCGATGGCGCGTAAGCCGGCTACCGCGGCATCGAGACTAGCTCGATCGTCCTGGCGCAGTGCGCACTCGCCGATGATCCGCCACCGGATCCGTTGTAGTCGCTCCGGCAGGCCATCAGTTATGATTGCGAGCGCATCGACCATTGCGCTGGCAATGTTGCCAGCGGAGGCTTTCAACTCGGCCCGCAAGATCTGGTTTTCCGGATCGGTGTCCTCCTCGAGAGCGGTAATGGCTTCCTCGTCCCGATCCTGAGCTGAGCGGGCTAAGGCCAGAAGGCGCCGGAGTTGCGGTTGATCGCCAACGCTCGGCATCCCGCGCGAGAGAAGCGCTTCACTCTCATCATGTCGCTCGCACAGCCGGAGCAGAACGGCAGCATTGTTGAGATGTACCATTAGGTCGTGCGCATCGGCGAAGCCCACGTCGAGGCAGTGCATGACCAAGGCCTTCATGTCATTCGCCGCCGCGCTCAACTCGGTGCTCGTTACCGGACCATGACCGCCGGGGATGATAGCTCCCGACTCGACCGCCAGCGATAGAACGGCGATGGCGCGAACACGCTTGAACTCCGGCAGTTCGGCATGGCGGCGCGCCATCTCGAGGCTGCGCTCGGCCCAGCCCGGCACGTCTCGGCGGCGAAGGAACTCTGCCATGCCAATGTCTGCCTGCGCCGACTCGGCGAGGTCCGGCGGAATGAGAGACTCTGGATCTCCCTGCCAGTCGGATCGGGCTGCCGCCTGAAGAAGGTATCCCACCGCGTGGTCGGCCCGTGGATTCCCGTTGAGAGCGCCTCGCGCCGCGGTTATCGCCTCATCGAACCGCCCCTGTATGGTACGGGCCAGGGCTAGGTTCGCCAGCGCGTTCGGATCTTCGGGACGAACCCTATATGCGGTCTCGAAGCGGATGGCCGCTTCCGCCTCGCGCCCGAGGTCCATCGCAATCGAAGCGAGGTTCGTCTCGATGCGGTAGCGCGCCCAAGGCTTGGTCGACAGGTCCTCCTTACTTAAAATCGCCAACAGCCCCTTCTCTGCGAGCAGCGATTCACCCTGTTCCTTGAAAAGATCGCGAAAGGTGTCGATGCGGGCGTGGAGCGCCGGATCCTCATCGGCGCTGCCGACGCCCTCGCGGGGCGCGCCCGTCAGACCCAAGCCGCGCATCCGCTCTACAACCTGGGCCGCGACGACCGCTGCAAAGTCGGGTGTGCCTCCGGCCGGTCCCGTGCTCTGGGGCACCGAGCTCGCGACGATGGACGGATGGAAGGCGTTGTACGCCACCTCATGGGGCGCGATGAGCGTTTGGAGCTGCCCCCATCCGTAGACCACGACCGTCAGGTCGTTCCCTTCCGCCTTCAATTTCCGGGTGACGGCAATGGCGGCGTCCGACGCCTTGGTGTCGTCCGGCGCCGTGGTCGCGAAGATCAGTTCCTTCAATCCCGCCTTGAGCTTCAGCGCTTCGCGGGCATCGGAGAGAATTTTATTTTCTTTGATCGGCTTAGTTATGAGCCGACACTGCACCCCGACGAAGTGGTCGTCCCGTCCATCTCGTCGAGCGAGGACGTCGATGCCGCCCTGATTCTGCCCGGCGCGGCCATATTCCTGCGCGTGAGGGTCGTTCAGCTCGGCGCGGAACAGCAGGACGCAGTTTCGCTGGAATGCCTGCCAGTCCTTGGGCTTCGGTATATCGAGCGCGAGTCGCGTCGTGATCGGGATGCTCGCCTTCCCGGCTTGGGCGAGAGGCGGGGATGGAAGAAGACTATTATCGGCCTCTACCCACTCGGACACGTCGCGACCTACCCATTCCCGCAACGCCTCCTTTGCGTAGCGTGCTGCTCGCCACCCACGGCCGGGGTGCCCATGGATCATAGGGAACAACAAAGCGGCATTCCAGACTTCACGCGATGCACGCTCAGTGCCAGCGACACAGGTCAAGGCCATCCGCCCAACCCTGCCCGAAGGGAGCCTACCGTGACTTACTGCAACAAGGCAGTCAGGCCGGTATCCCCAACTGCATCCGCCGATGGTAATCTGACGAATGGCGGCTTTCCGGCTTGACCAATGGCTCGGCAAACGACCGGGATCGGGGCGCAAAGCGGATATTCGCAACGGCGCGCCTGAGCGGCCACTATGGGTTATATTCGGCCAGAGCTGCGACGCCGATAAATGGCTCTGCCTAGGTCTGTTCCAAGTCGTACGCAGAGCCATTCCGTCACCGCTAACGCCACCCGGCGAGCCTCACTTCATCTCCCCATGGCTAGGGGCGCCGGGATGCCACCAACCTAGGAATGGCGGTGGTGCTTGGGGTTGGCAACGCTAACTAATGCCGACTTTCCATACCGCTACACCGCCACTTGCAGTGAGTGTCGGCATCGGTGGCTGCGCACCCCCGCAACCATCTCGACGCGCGATATCAAGTCGCGCAGATAAGCCGCCCCCAACGGGCGGCTTTTTTGCGTTCGCAAGTGCTGATCGGAGCAGGTCCCCCGCAACCATCTCAAATTGCATACGGCCCGCCCCTCCGGCGGGCCTTTTGCTTTTGAGCGATACCGCAAGGATAGCCGCCGCCACAGCAGGCGCATCTGGTCAGGCCCGAGAAGAGGTATTTGGGACGCCGACGTTCCCGGAAATGGTTCTCGGTCTCGCCGTCATCGCTGTGGCTCCGTTTGACCGCCCGCTGGCGCTCCTTCACCGACTGCCAGAGGTCGTCATCGAGGATGCAAAGCTCGGGAACGTCCTGCGTGATCCATTCCGATTCCGGGTTCATTCGCGCCTGGCGCTTGCCGGTGTCCGGGTCCTTGAGGCAGCGCTGGCGGTTCCAGATCAGCTTTCCGACATACATCTCGTTGTTGAGGATGCCGCTGCCACGCTTCGGATTGCCGTTGAGGGTGCTGGAGCCCCAATCGCCGCCACCCGGTGCGGCAATGCCATCCTTGTTCAGCTCGAAGGCGATCCGTTTGGCTGACTTGCCGGCGGCATAGTCCCTGAAGATGCGGCGGATCGACCACTGGCGAGAAGCGCGAGAAGGTGTCCACGACCGTCAGCACCCGGATCTTGCGGCCGGTGGCAAGCTGGTCGTGAACAAAGTCCATGGCCCAGACATCGTTCGGCCGGGTAGCCGGTGCCCGGTCCTCTCTCAGCTTCGCCTTTACCCGACGCTTGGGCGTCTTGTTGCGCAGCTTTAGGCCTAACTCATTGCAGAGGCTGGCATCGTCCGTCTCCGTGATCGACGGACTCGACCCAAATCTGGAGGAGGATCAGGGTCTCAGGTCACGACCTTGCCGGAAAACACCGTGGCCATTCCCGCGAGGGCCTGTTTCTTCCAGGCGTTGACCATCGTCTGGTGGATGCCGCGCTTGGCGGCCAGATGCGCTACCGTCTCCCCCGCGCAGCGCCTCAAGGGCCATCTTCGCCTTGAATTCCGTGGAATATCGATTCCTCCACCCGGTCATGAGGCTCGTCCTTCCGTCAGGCCGAACCAAGCTTGGCTCGCTGTACCGGTTTCGGGGACCACCTCACTTGTGCTTAAGATGCACGCGCCAATTCGGCGCGCAACTGGTCGGACAAGGAACTGACATAAGCCCTTAAACCGATCATCTCGGGTGGCCGTTGTAGCGTATACTGGGGGCAGGATCCCGCTAGAATTACCGCGCGCTGAAAGACGCTTTCGGGGCCCGCCATAAGCAGAAGAACACGTAGGCGATAAATCGCCATTCGAATTCTGTGGACCGCATCAATGCTGTCGAGCTGTCGCAGCGGCGTAACCATACCAAGCTCACCCTTCCGCAAATGGTACACGGCCGACAGGCGAACCGGACCTGGTTGGAACGTGGCGGGGTCAGGGCAGCACTCGAACTTCTCTCTGTCGTTCTCTCGGTAAAGGAGTCTGCGGGGTACCAGGTCGACCGCGTCGATACTGTCCTGCCATAGCTTCACTCGTGGGAAGGATGGCAGAACTATCGCACCTTTCGGATCCGACAGATCGAGGACTGTCACATCGTCAGCGAGAAGGTTCCAGCCTTCAGCGATCATTGCCGCCGCAAGAGTTGACTTGCCTGCCCCGGAAGGTCCCGCGAGAGCCACGGCGCAGTTGTCTCGGCTTAGGCAGGAGGCGTGGAGCGGTAGAAGCCCGCGTTGATGACAGAGAAAACCGAAGACACTCCCTAGCAAATAAACACCGATCATATTTTCATCTGCGGATCGATGCGGGCAGACGATGACGTCCCGGCCGCGCGCGACGAAATATGTCGCGACACCATCCACCTCCAAACGGACACTCCCGTCCGCACCAATTTGGACAAAGCGTCCCATTGAAATCGGCTCGGAGAGTTCCGGAGGTACCGTCCCAAGCGTTATCACGACATCGGGCGAGCGACATTCCCCTGTCCACGGCAAGGGACCAAAAAGATCGATCTCACTCCGCACCAGCAGCCCACTGAGCACATAATCAATCATTGTTTGAAATGGCCCTTTAGGTTAACCGCATCCACAGCGGCTAAACGCGAGCTCCCTAGAACGGAAATTCTCCCATCAGAGATATTCCGGCTGTCAGAGCCAAATATGGCTGCATATTATCATGCGGATCGGCCCGACCACTTTCGTTGCCACCGGCCATGCCGATTGTATCGGCGCTGAGTTGGGTGAGCTGATGTACATCGTGCGTGGGCTTATTGAACATGGCGGCGGCCTTGTAGCTTCCGCCTTGGCGCACCGAGATTGCGCTGATCATGTTGTTTGCGCCAGGTGAACTTGTCTTTTGCACGGCGTTCGCGCCGGCGATGCCCTTTACGATGTGACTATGGTCCGCAATCTCGGCCTCCGTCAGCGCAATGGAGGACGAGCCATAGGGCTTCCCGAAAGGGGCAACCGTCGCGTCCGCAAAGCCCTCGATGGCGAGACCGCGCAAATCTGGTAAGGCGAACGTCCCCTCATCCCTATTTCCACCGAACGCATTGCCGAGTAGTGCATAAAGAGAAGGGAAGTTACGGATTAAAACAATTCTTCCGTTACACGGAAGCCAATCCATAGGTAGATTCGTCGTTGCAAAAAAACGCACTTCACCTAAAAAGGCGGATCTCTCTAAAATAGAAGTGGCAACCCATTGCAGTGGGTCGGACACTTCAGCATATGGGTCAACCGCGAAGGGCATAAGACCCTCGGTTGCGATAACATAATTTAGCGGGATCGTTGGCATTATATTGTCGTGCACCGGAGGCCGGACGTCGGCCACCCCCCCAATTGTCGTCACGTCAAGTGTATAGGAAGTGCTGCCAGCCTGAACGGGCAAATACATCTTCACCTGGGAAGAAAGCGTTCCCAGACCCCGAGTGGCATCCGGCGCTGCTTGATCGGCCTCCGACCGGCTTGCATAAAACCCGTGCGAATGTGCGGGAAGATGTTGCCCGGTCAACTCAACCTTCCTCTCCCCGCCCACAGCGCCGACCAAGCGTTCACTCAATCCAGGGCCCTGGCCGGCTCCGATCGGAAGGCGGCCGCAGAGGTTCGGGAGCCGGAATGTCAAACCGCTGGCCTTGCCAAAACGATCCCTCAAGACCATCCCCAACCCCGGATACTGGATCGTTTCCAGTTCGGCCCCATCACAGAGCCGAAACCCATCGGGAACGCCTCGGAATGCGAGAAGTCTGATTTCGCCAACACACACGTTTTCTATATTCAAAGCCGCCTCCATCGAAGCTAAATATACAAAAATAACCCTAGAAAAATATTCCTTCGTAACATATAAAATAAAAAAGAGCCAAGAACGGTTGCATATTGTTGTGCGTCGCTCCATTCACATCTGTTTTATTCGGTATTACAGTATTTTTATTGAGAGGTTCGCGATTTTTATCGTTCAGAGGGGCGTATAAATTGTATGGTACAATCTCTGTACCCGCCGCAGCCAGCTGATTGCTTCCACCTGTCTTGACCTTCCCCGGAGCCGTCTGCGCAAATACGTTGTGCCTATGGGCCGGAATATCATGAATACCCAGCGCCACGACTTCCCGGCCACCCGCCTGCCCACACGGGTAACTGGTCAAGTTGCGCGGATTGGATCCGGCTCCAATTGGTGTACGGCCCCGCAAATCCGGCAAGGCAAAGGTCGTGCGACCATCACCACCGAAGCGAATGCCCAGCGATGCGAAAAGGGCATTATAGCGATTGATCGGGAGAATGCTGCCGTCGCAAAATAACCAGCCCTCGGGAGAACTCACCACCCATTCGGGCCCGGCCCCGCCGGAATCGGACTTGATTAGCGGGACATTCAGCAAACGAATCTCGCCAATCGCAGCGTCCAGCTCACAACTTAATATCATGCAAGCCTCGCAGCCGGGGAGGGTGGGTAACGAAAAGCCGCCTTAAAAAGCTCTTGCCTTTCGAATTTTACTGCTGCAGCTTATCAGCAGCACACGCCTATGTCGAGTTTCGATTTATCGCGGGGTGTAGTTCTTTAGTCTTTGAGGAGCCTTTTCGGGCAGGTATAAAGGCATACTCAGGCCGGTTCTAAGAAACCCTGTCGCACAGGACTTTGAATGATGCCGGCTGGATATGCTCCAATATTTTATCGCAGACTCTATGTGTGCTACGGTGGAAGGATTTATTATCCGATCGTAAACGCGACTTTTCGTGGAAGATCCACATTAGTTGCCGCCTCTGCTGCTATTGACCAGATTTATCGCGTACCGGTCGCTGAATTCCGTCCGTCCGGAAACGGCAACTTCAGGATCGGACTCTTCACTCGGGATGGCCGGGCATGGTACATTTCGGAAAATACGGACGACGGCGAAGGTCGTCTCGATCTTACGGACGTATCCAGTAATGGAATTGAATTCAAATTTGAGCAAGAACTGATAGATTCTATAGACGTTTATGAGGCCGGTATATCTAAAAATAATTTTGCGAAGATCGTCACTGCAAAGGAGCCGGGTGCCGTTCTTTTGATTCAATCAAACGGGATCATGCGTCTCAGTAAAAACGTAAAGCGACGACTTGCCGTAAGTGATGGAGATGCGTTCTATCTCGGCATAAGCGAGCGGACGAGCGCGCCATTCACGGCGCAGATCGGCTATCGGGACGATGCAGGAGACGTTTATTATCTGAATATCGCTTCAGATAACAATCAGTATCATTTTGATTTCACTAAAGATAAACCGAAGCAGCCGGCCGTCTTTTCCGGCGATTTTTTTGAACCCCGTTGCGATTTTGGCTTGAATCTCATCGTTGATCGGTACTTTGTGGGCGTCTCTCGGCTCCTCCAGGCGCATGAGTTTTCAACCGATCAAGAATCCGGTGAAATTGCCACCAAGGCAATCAACTGTATCCACATCGGAATTCCATCAGATCCCGCGCGGTTTCTGATCGAGAATGTTGAAAACAGTGCGACTCGGGTTCGAATTCGTGTCCTAGGCTTAGATGTACGAAATGAATACGTTTATTACCTCACCAGATCACATCCCGCTGAAAAGAGCGCCCTGCGGCTGGCGCTCAGGCGGTTTTCAAGGAGCGCAGCCGCAACGAAGTCCGGCGGTACCGTCTTCGATCTCTTCGACGTGAGAACGCAAGATGCATCCACCTTTGCGCTCCGTAATGTTGCTACTGGAAAGTACTTACCCAGCCATGTCGGGCCTGCCGATGCGGCCGCGACGACTGCGCGGCGAGACGTGGCCAGCTTCGAACGTTTCAGCTGGAAATTCTCCGCGGAAGGACTGACGGGGTCAGGTGGGGGGAGCGTCCGGATCGCGACGAACGAACATGGACATCGCGCCTTCGCCTGCAAAGCCGACAAAAATACCGGCGAGATCAGCGATGACAATCGAATTGCCCTTATAGGCGAGCATCTTGTCGATGTTTCCCGCACTTATGACATCCGCAATGTCCCGCGGATCACTTACGTTCTGTCTGATGAAGGAGATTCCGGAATTCTCGTCAAGGCCGCGGAAGATGCCGGCGCCCGCGGATGTTGGGAGAGGGACGCAAAATCGCCCTTGCCGGAGGTTGGCGTCGATCGCCTTTGGTCCTACCAGGATGGGACGCCGTTCATGCTGGCCTGCAAGGATCGAAACGGTACGATACGGGTCTTGTCCTGGGACGACACTCCTGGCGAAAAAAGCTATTTGGAGAGTGGTAAAGTCACGCTCAAGGAGTTTGAGTTTACAAAGGACTTCATTTCTGACCACCACAATCATTTTCATTACAATAATGGAATGATATTTTGCGCAGGTTACAGTTCATTTTTGGCCACCAGCTATGACATGCTTCCTCTTACGTCGAGGCGGCTTTCGTTTCTTAGCATTTATAAGGCAAACTATTCGGATGCTCTGCGCGACGATCCACGCCGGCGCATGTTGCTCTCCGAGCGGTGGGGATTGTCAAAATCCGGCTACCTCATGAAGCGTAATGGCCCCTTGGGAGCGGTGGTGGCCAAGCGCCTGTCCGCTCCGTCAAAAGGATCGGTTGACGTTGTCTATTGGACCGAATGGGCGGACGTGGATGACAAGGGCGAGAATGACGATTTTGATTCCGCCCGCTGGTTCACCATCCCGAAATTCGCCCTCGAGTCCCGACTGGCGATCGCTGACAGTAAAGCTCCTCTTGATCCACCGATAAAGCCCTCATCTCGCGCCTTTTTCTACGTGACCGTGGGAAGCTACGAGGTCTATGATAAAATTTCATGCGGCACCAGCAATTTGACCTACGTTGACGCTTCGACCGTGCTGGACAGTCATAATTCCTTCGCCACTCGAGAAGTGTCGGCGCTGACGCCTGACATCACCTTCGTACAGCAATCATCGGATGCAAACTGGGCACGCTATCACTTGGTGTCATTCGTCGACGGCAAGATGCAACCCAGATCATATCGACTTATTGACGCCCCAGATCATTGTAGCGCGCTTTACGACTTTTTGGCTCAGGACCGCATCGCGTATATAACTGGCGATACGCATATCCCTCGCAGCCTGCTCGCAGAGGGGCGCGAAAACGGCAACACTCTGAAATTTATGCAAACGAGTGAAAATGGTTATGGACACAGACTCGACACGTTCAAGTTTCGAAGCAAGCTGATAAAGCTTAAGCGCAGGTCCGTTGAACATGCGGATACCAATATAATATTTGATAATTCGGAGTTTTTCAGACCCTTCTATGTGACAATCGACAAGGAGAAGGGGTCGAATTTATTTCATTTTGAATCAAGAAGAAAATATGAGGATGTGACTTCCAGTGAAATAAGGATGGCACTCTACTCGATGCAGTGTGGCGTTTACGGAGGAGACCATACGCTATTCGGCATTAGCGATGGTATGCTGCGGCATTTATCCATTGCTGGGATCGACGCATCTGGTCTTGATTGGGGCGCAGCGAAGTTAGAGACAATTCCCGTACCCCATGTCGCGCCAGGAAATGTGTGTCTCTCAGGTGCGCCCGGGCTCGCGGTGATGGATCACTTTCGTTGCGCCGTTTCGGTGGCGACGGTTGACGGCAAGGTTTTTGTTGGCATTTTCGATCTTGATCAACAGAAGTTTGTCGAGTGGAGCTTGGTTGTGAACATTCCATTGTGTCGCGTTAACCCACAGATCGCCTTGATCGGCGACTTTCTTCAGGTCATTGGCATCACCGCCTATGGCGGCAACCTCTTCAGTGCGCTGATTGAGGTGCCGCCCGTAAACCATGATTGATTGCGGGTGAGCGGTGAATGACCAAGCGTAGGTTTAGGTCGGTTTAATGCGCACAGCGCCGGTCGATCCATCTGGCCGCTGGGATCGCGTGAGAAGACAATAGCGATCGTGTGAGCACGTGAATTCAATCAAACCGCCCCATATTCCGGGCGCCTCGGACGCAGCGCGTCGCGACAGTCCATGCCTGGCTCAGCCATGGGCTGGTGTCAGGCGGAGCTTGCCAAAACTCTTGGGCGCCTCCGCCAGAGACGAATCCTCGGGGCGATTGATCTGGCTCGCGTCATTCCCCAAATCGGGGAATACGTGGATGCGAGCGCTCCTGCTAAACCTAATGGCGGATCGTTCTGAGGCGCTGAATATCCGAGAGTTGAGGCTGCCCCTCCCGATCGCATCCAGTCCCGAGCCGTTCGAGGATGTGACGGGGCTGGACCCCAGCCTGTTGACCCGTGAAGAGATCGAAATGCTTCGTCCTGCGCTGCATGACATTCTTGCGCGCACGGTTGGTTCGCTTTGCTTTGTCAAAACCCACGACGCGTGGGTCGCAAACGCCGCCCACACTCCGATTTTAGGACAAGGCGCAAAAGCCGCCATTTATATGGTGCGTGATCCGCGCGACGTGGCCGTCTCTTGGGCGCATCATTTCGATTGCACGATCGCGGAAGCCGTACACGCCGTGAACGGCGAGAGGCTGGATGACCCCGATCCGTTACCTGGGGGGCCACGTCGGCTGCTGAGGCGTTACCAAGAGGGCTGGAGCGACCACGTCCTTTCCTGGCTCGATCAGACTTGCATTCCGGTCTTTCCGGTTCGCTACGAGGACCTGAAAGCTGATACCGCTGCCAGGCTTCGTGCTGTCGCGGACTTCGCTGACATGAATGCATCTGACGAACAGATATCCGAAGCGGCCGCCCGCTCCGATTTTCGCGTTCTGGCGGCCCAGGAGCAGAGCACTGGATTTCATGAACGCGTCTCCCGGTTCTCGCCCTTCTTTCGCGAAGGGAAAACCGGGCAATGGCACGAAGCCTTGTCTGAGCACCAGGCCCGTGACATCGTCACTCGAAACGGCGATGTCATGAGACGTCTTGGCTATCTGCCATGAATAGAAGTTTGTCGAAATACAATATATTTGGTCTTAAGGTCCTTAGTGAGATTGATCTGCCGGGGACACCTGCGTTTCAATTTGAGAGCATCGAGGCCGATGTACAGATTGTTATCGGCACGGTACCCGACAGGTTGTCTGAGATCCATGCTGAAGGACCAAATTGGCAGCATGGTGTTGGAAGATTTTTGCTTCATGTACCCAAGGTCTCCAGGTTTCTTATCGAAGGCGGCACGATCATCATGATCGATCCTGCGGGCGGCGGGGCGGTCTCTGACTGCACTTCTTTCCTGCTGGGGCCGGCCTTCGGCGTCCTGCTGCTACAGCGCCGACGGCTTGCGCTGCGCGCCTCGGCCATAGAAGTCGGCGGCGGGGTGATCGCCATCGCCGGACGGTCGGGGACTGGAAAGTCGACCCTGGCCGCCTATCTGAGCCAGCTCGGCTATCCTCTGGTCGCTGACGACGTGCTGGCTGTTTCCATCGGCCTTGATGGCGAAGCTGTGCCGCACCGGGATGGCGGGGTGCTCCAGCTGTGGACGGCGTCGGTCCGGCATTTGCGTCTCGGTGATGGCGTGATTGTCCCCGTGCGGAGCGGTTCAGGAAAGCACTATGTGCGCCCCGCTTTGCGATCAGAACGGAATGAACCGTTGCGTGTGTTGGCGGTAGCCTGTCTGGTTGATCGTCATGTCATCGACGAGGATCGCGGCGGCGACGGGCAACGGGCCGAGCCCTTAAGCAGTCCAAACCAGGCCTTGATGCTAGCGGAGTCGCGCTACCTTCCTTTAGTTGAACAACTTCATGTCAATGATCTTTCACGACTTCAGGCGAGTGTCGGACTCATGCGCTCTGCAACCGTTCACCTAATCACACGCGGCTATGACCTAAACGAACTTCCGAAGCTCGCCGAGAGAATCCTCGCCCTCGAACATCCCTGATTCTGCCCTGTTCCCGGGCATTTTTCCACCAGTTCGACGAACCCACGGGCTTTATGAACTTCTTTGGGCGACCCGTAATCTGCGACAATAGGTCAAAAAGAACCAGTTTGACATGTTGGTGCGCTCGATCATATGGTGGTAAAACGATAGGGATTGGGCGGTGATTTATGAGTGACTTGGATAAGGGCACAACCGACGAGGCGAAAGACAAGGAAGCTTGGATTACGCCTCAGTTGACCGAAAGCACGATTGAGGAACTGACTAAAGGTGGCGTGACAAACACAGATTCGGAAAGCTTAACGGCACAACCGAGTTAGAGAAGTTGATAATCGGCCGCTTTGAACGATGCAGACCACCACATATCAGCGCGTGACAGATGGCGTGTATTCCGCCGATCTGGGGGCAGAGAAGATGTTGTTGCGCGCCGCTAGTGGTCATTACATTGGATTGAATTCCACAGCGGCGAGGATTTGGGATTTAATCGAACATCCACTGACAATCGATGAAATCTGCGCTGCGCTTGGTGCCAAGTTTGATGTTCCCGCTGACCTTTGCCGCGCGGAAGCCCTGGCATTCCTGGAACTGGCGAGGGAGCGCGGGATAGTCATCACGTCATGAGCGGCTTGTGCGGCTTCCTCAGGCTGGACGGAGGCCCCGCATCCCTGGCCACGTTGCAGCGCCAAATGTCGGCGCTTGCTCATCGGGCCAAGCATGGAAAGGGGCACTTCTGTGCTGGCCCCTTGGCCCTGTCGCATCTCGCTACGCACGTGTTGCCTGAAGACCGGTCAGATTCTCAACCCCTCGCCGATCACGAATGTGGAATCGTATTGGTCGCCGACATTCGCCTCGACAACCGGCAGGCATTGATCGGCGAACTCGACCTCGACGCCGAGGCGACACGATGGCCCGATAGCCACATATTGCTGAGCGCGTGGCGCCGCTGGGGCGAAGCCATGGTGGACCGGCTTTTGGGGGATTTCATCGTTATTGTCTGGGATCAGCGCAGCCGCAAGCTATTTCTCGCGCGGGACGCAACCGGACAACGCAATCTCTTTTTTTTCCATAACGAAGAGATTTTTGCTTTCGCCTCCGAGGTGAAGGGCCTGTGGCCGGTTGATGAAGTTCCCAAGCGCCTGAACGATCGTTTTTTTAGTCATCTATTGCTCCCCACTGCCGGCTATGCGCCGCTGGAAACTGCGTTTGCGTGTATTCGCGCCGTGCGTCCTGGAACGGTCAAAGTTATTCAGGCCGACGGACGCAGCCATGAGCGCCAGTTCTGGTCGGCGAAACCCGATCCGGCCTGGGTTGGTCTCCGTGAGGCAGAGTATATTGAGGCCTATCGAGAGACGTTGAAGATCGCCGTTATTTGCCGCTTACGAAGCATTGGAAATGCGGGCCTGTTCTTAAGTGGCGGGTTTGACAGTTCGTTGATTGCGGCAATCGGTGGCCCTCACCTCGCGGCTGAGCGGCGGAAACTGCAATGCTATTCCTATGCGCTGAATGGAGATGATAGGGGACTGCCGAGCCCTAATCTCCGTTGGATAGAATCCTGTAACAAGCACATCTCCGGACTGGATGTGCATTTCGTGAATCCCGTAGGTAAAACGCCGCTCTCGGATTGGGTCACTGCCATTCATCAGGCAGACGGCCCCGTGCCGGGCTATCACTATTTGACAAGCCACATTCTTGATGTTTCAGCGCAGGCCGGTGTTCGTGTTATTCTGGATGGGCATGGCGGTGATCTGACGCTTAATCCTTGCTCGCCCGCCGTCTATCTAAACCACTTGATTTGCACGGGCCGGTTGCTTCGCGCCTTGCGCGAGCTTCCAGCAATGGTGCGCGCCGGAGGCGTCACCTGGCGTCACGCCCTGCAGTCATGGATACTCGCCCCCTTTCTTCCCGACGCCCTGCGCCGGCAATGGCGCAATTTCCGAGGGCGCCCGAGCAGAGCTGGGGTCGGTATCTTGATGTCAGATGCACTTCAACAGAATTTGGCTCAGGAGGGGATACAACAGGCAGATTTTCCACCATCTGGACGGTCATTCCGACCCGGCGATCGAGAAGACTACCATCGCCGTGTACTTGAGCGGCACCTCGGCAACGCCTCGGTCTTCCTGTCAAATGAGTCGGCGCACAGAGGCATGGACATCGCCCGCCCCTATATGGACAGACGGGTGGTGGAGTTGGGGCTGGCGATTCCCATCACGTTGCACTACCGCAATGGGATCAGCCGCCATTTGGGACGAAGCGCCTTTGGCGACGCTCTCCCGCCAGGGTTCCGGCGCGGCGACAACCGCAAGGAAATCATGCCGCTCGATCATCACCGGCGTGTGCTATCAGCGCGCGCGGAGTTGCTGGCATTGGCGACGCATTGTGAGCAAAGGCAACGCCAGACGCACATGAATTTTAACCGGATCAGAATGCTGATGGCCCGCGCTTGCGGCGAGGCTCCGGAAGGTGAAGTCATCCGCGATGCGGCGAAGGCTGCCTATGGCGTACTCATCGCAGCCTTTATCGATCACCATGATCAAAGCAATTACCGACCAGACTGAATGGCCTGCTGCCGGCTCCGACGGCGCAGCCGGGCACCGGCCGTCACCGCTTCACTCGTCGCCAAGCCTTCCGTCCCAGGGCGAAGCCGCGCAGCGCGCGTTCCGCCGCCTTGGTGGACAGGCAGGCACGGCCGTCATCGAGGACGGTTGCAAAGCCGTTCCAGCGCCTGAGCATGCAGTCGATCGGCTTGGCAACCGACGCCGAGCGGGAGAGCGTGAGGCGCTGCCCGCCGAGCCTGGCGTGCCGGTCATCGACGAGAGGTCGGCTCCGCGCCTTCCGGGGCATCGCGACGCTCCGGCGCACTCAAGCCGCTGATCCCGCAAGGGCGGCAGGGGAACGTCTCGCGAACGGTCTGGATCACCTTCCAGGATCGCGGCACGATCTCCAGGGGCCCGGTAACGTCCTGTGCGCGCGTCGCAGCTTCATCGAGCCGCAGCAGGGATCGCTGGTCGGCGCCGGCACGACGACGCGCTGGAAACGCAGCGCCGCGCCCGATCACGCCGCGAACTGGGCGAGGATCGCTTTGTCGACCTTGCAGATATAGGTGTATTTCGGGTTCACCACCTGGGTGCAGCGGGCCTCGGCGATCTGGCCGAGCAGCATGTAGCCCTCCGGCGCCGGGATGCCGTAGTCGTCCTCCAGCCAGTAGATCATCTCCTGGAAGGCGGTGCGCATCGCGTCCTCCAGCGGGCGGGCGCAGCCGAGCGTGCAGATATGCGTCGGCGTCTCGATGCGGGGGTGGGTGAGCCGCGCCGGCGCCGTCTCCAGCGTCACCCGCACGGTGAGCGTCGCCGCCACCTCGATGGCGCCCATGCCATTGGCCTCGCCATCGCCCTGCAGCGCGTGGCAGTCGCCGAGGAAGAGATGCGCCCCGTCATGGTTGACGCGGAACATCACCTTGTTGTCGGCGGTGATTTCCTGCACGTCGAGATTGCCGCCATGGGTGCCGTTGTCGACGGTCAGCACCGCGCCATGCACGGGGGCGACGCCGGCGACGCCGATCATCGGGCGCACCGGCAGCTTCACCTTGTCGCTCCAGTGGACGAGCCCGTGCTTTATCTCCACGACATGGGTCCGCAGGCCGAATTCCTTCTGCCGCACCCAGTCCGGGAACATGCCGATGCCGGGCCACAGCGCGGTGAAACCGAGCGTGTCCACCTCCATCTTCACGATCTCCAGCACCAGCATGTCGCCCGGCCTGGCGCCCGCGACCTCGATCGGCCCGGTGGCGCCGTTGACGAAGGGCAGGGTCACGTCCGCCTCGGTCAGTTGCTGGCCGACATGGCGGATGGTGCCGTCATTGGCGTTGATGGCGCACTCCACCACGAAGGTCTCGCCGGGCGCGACGCGGGCGATGAAGGCGTCGGCGGCGGAGAGGGCGTATTTGATGTTGCCTTCTTTGGCGACACGCTGGGTCATGGTCACTCCGTTGGGCACTGGGGCAGGGGGGCGGTTCAGCCGAGGCGGCGCCAGGGCATGAGCCGCTTTTCCACCTTGCCGACGAGGAAGGTGAGGAGCAGGGCGAGGGCGATGGTGGCGACCAGCGCGGCGAACACTTTCGGGATGATGTAGAGCGAGCCGGCCTTGAAGATGGCGTGGCCGAGCCCTTCCGAGGACGACATGAACTCGCCGACAATGGCGCCGATCAGCGCGAAGCCGACGGTGAGCTTCAGCCCGGCGAAAATGTCGGTGAGCGAGGCCGGCACCACCAGCTTCCGGAAGATCTGGAATTTCGAGGCGCCGAGCGTGCGCATCAGGTTGATCTGGTCCTCATCGACCCCGATGGCGCCCTTGTAGGAGGTGACCAGCGCCACGATCACCACGGAGAGCGTCGACATGGCGATTTTCGACATCAGTCCGGTGCCGAACCAGATGATGATGATCGGCGCCAGCGCGATGATCGGGATCGAGCCGAGCGCGATGACGAAGGGCTCGATGACGCGGGAGACGAAGCGCGAATACCACAGCGACAGGCCGATCAGCGTGCCGATGACATTGCCGACGGCAAAGCCCAGCAGCGTCTCAACCCCGGTGACATAGGTGTCGCGCCACAGGCTGCCGTCGCTGGCCATGGTCACGAGGAAGCCGGCGATGGCGGAGGGCGAGCCGAACATGAAGGCCGCCTGCCGGTCGAAGGCGGTCATGTACTCCCAGAAGGCGATGAAGGCGGCGAGCAGGGCGAACTGGCTGAGGAGCACCAGCGCCGTGGCGCGCCGGCGGGCGCGCCGGTGGGCGGCGAGGCGCGCCGCCGCGCGGTCGTCCGTCGCGGGGGCATCCATGGGGATGAAGCGGGCGGATGCGTCCATGCCGCTCCTCCTAGTTTCGCGCCACGTCGAGATCGGCCCAGATGCGTCGGACATAATCGACGAATCCGGGGCTCTCGCGGGCGGCGATCATGTCGGTGCGGTCGCTGGCGAGGGCGATATCGTACACCGCCTTCACCCGCGTCGGGCGCTTCGAGAGCACGATGACGCGGTCGGCGATGGAGACCGCCTCCTCGATGTCATGGGTGATGAGCAGCACCGAGCGGCGGCTTTCGCGCACCAGCCGCGCCGTGTCGCTCTCGATCAGCAGTTTGGTCTGGAAATCGAGCGCGGCGAAGGGCTCGTCCAGCAGCAGCACGTCCGGCTCGTTCACGAGGGTACGCGCGAGCGCCACACGCTGGCGCATGCCGCCGGACAGCGTGGTGGGGTAATGCTCGGCGAAACCATGCAGGCCGAGCTTGTCGAGCACCACATGGCTGCGTTCCTCGGCGTCGGAGAGCGGCACGCCGCGTATCTCCAGCCCGAGCATGACGTTGCCCAGCGCCGTGCGCCAGGGCAGCAGCAAATCCTTCTGCAGCATGTAGCCGACGCCCGCGGGCTGGCCGGAAATCTCCCGGCCGTGCCAGCATATGCGCCCGGCATCGGCGGAGATGAGCCCGCACAGCGTGTTGAGCAGCGTGGTCTTGCCGCAGCCGGAGGGGCCGACAATGGCGACGATCTCGCCCTCGTTCAGGTTCAGCGACAGATCGCCGATGACGGGCACGATGCGCCCGTCCGCGTCGTAGCTCTTGGCCACGTGCTCGACGATGAGAGGCGGCGCGCCAGCCGGCGCGGCCGCCCCTCCCGCGACGGTGGGGGGGACCACCGCGCTCACCCGAGCTGCTTGATGGCTTTCTCGGCGAAGGAATTGTCGATGATCTCGTCGAACTTCACCGTGCCCTTGATGTTGCCGAGATAGAGCTGCATGTCCATCAGATTGGCCCACTGGTCCGGCTTGGTGATCACCGACTGCGCCGGGATGAGATATTTCAGCTCGGCGTCGATCGCCTTGTCGACCACCTCGCCCGGCAGATCGGGGAATTCCAGCCGCGCCACCTTCTTGGCGAAGGCGGGATCGGCATAGGTCATGCGCGAGGCTTGCTCGAAGGAGGTCACCAGCGCCTGCACCATGGCCGGATCCTTGGCGATGGTGGAGGGCAGCACCATGATGCCGGTGTTGCAGAACGGGCCGATATAGTTGGAGAAGTCGAACACCACCTTGGAGCCCTGCGCCTCGGCGGCGGCGACGCTCGGCTGATAGGCCACCGCCATGTCGGCCTGGCCGGCGAGCATGGCGCCGATCTCGGTGCCGGGACTGACCGGCACGATGGTGACATCGGTGCCGAGCTTCATGCCGGCCTTTTCCACCATGCGCTTGGTGACGGAATAATTGGTGTTGGGCTCAGGGGAGGTCACCACCTTCTTGCCCTTCAGCGCCATCGGGTCGGTGAAGGGCTCCATGGTCTTCGACACGCCGAAATAATGCGCGCGCTGCACCACCGTGCCGACCACCACGCCGGGGCCGCCATTCTCGCGCGAGATCTGCGCCATGGTGGCGTCGCCAATGGCGAAATCGGCGGAGCCGCCGAGCACGGCGGCGAAGGTCTGGGTGTCGCCGCCGGCGGCGGAGACCTTCATGTCGAGGCCGTTCTTCTCGAAAATGCCGGCGTGCATGCCGACATAGAGATTAATGTAGCCGAGGTTGTGCACCGCCTCGCTGAAATTCACCGTCTTGAGCGCCGCCGCGCTGGCGCGCCCGCCGAGATAGGGCGCGGCGATGAGGCCGCCGCCGATCAGGGCCGAGGTCTTGAGGAAGCCGCGACGATTGAAGCCGTCGGTTGTAATCCGGGACATGGGTTGCTCTCCACCGTGCTGAATGCCGCATGAGCCTCGGCGGAAAGGAAAAGACCGGGTGCAGCATGGCGCAAGCGCAAATAGAGCGCAGTAATCTGCCGCGAGGGGCGGCAGGATTTCCGTGTGTCACCGAAAGCAGCGCTCTGGCGATGCTGTCGCATCATTCGCGGGCCGCGCCGCGCACACGAGGCCGGCGGAATGATTATTTCCACCGCGCGGCCCGGATCATTCTGTCAGTTTTGCCATTTGGCGCGCCTAAACAACCGGCAGCGCCTCAGCGCGTGACGCGGACCGAGGCGAAACGGCCGACGACCGAGCCGCCGCAGCGCTCCGCCGCCAGCATCGAGGCGCGATGGGGCGGCATCGCGCCGGCCGGCAAAGGGAGGCGGCCGGGACGGTGGGGCCGCTCGCCGGGCGGCTCGGTGCGCTCGGGCGCGTGCAACTGCTGCGACAGGTTCGACACCAGCGCCCGCAGCCGGCGGTTCTCGGCTTCCAGTTCCTTCATCTGCATCACCGCCGGCGCGCTCAGCCCGCCGAAGCGGCGGCGCCAGCGGTAGAAGGTGCGCAGCGAGACCTGGGCGGTGCGGCAGATCTCATCCACCGGCACGCCGGCATTCGCCTCCTGGATCAGGTGGATGATCTCGCTTTCGGTGAACTGCGAACGTCGCATCGGATCGTCCTCATGAATGTTGACGGATCGAACGGTCGAACCTGTCCCCACACCCCTAGCCGGTCATCTGGCGCGGCGGCCGTCAGCCGCACATCAGATAAGCATGCGCTTAATATGAGCACAGTACCGCGTCTCGCCCCGCGCGGCGACCGAAATCCTGCGCCGCGTCACCGCCGGGCCCGGTTGCTTGGCCGCATGGGATGGTGCGGGCGGTTCTCGCCCCGGCCCGCGCGGTGGCGGGCGGGGAGAGGCGCGCGCCCGCAAGTGGCAATCCTGCCAGAAACGGCGCGAGGGCAGGCCCGGTGCCGCGCCATTGGGCAGGGCTGAACATTATATGAAGTTGCGCCGGGACGGGGGTTCAACAGAATTCGCGGCATCTTCCGCTCATCGAGGTGTCCGTCCCATGGTCAAGTTCTCGCGGCGTTCCTTCCTGCAGGCGAGTGGCGTTGCGGCCGCCGGCCTCGCCTCTCCCCTCGCCATGCCGGCCTATCTGCGCAGCGCCCGCGCCGCCGGCCCGGTGAAGCTCGGCTGCCTGTTCTCCTCCTCCGGCACCATGGCCAATCTCGAAGGCCGGCTGAACTATGTGGTGAAGATGGCGGCCGACGAGATCAACGCCAAGGGCGGCGTCAACGGCTCGACCATCGAGGTGCTGGTGTCGGATCCCGCCTCCGACTGGCCGCTCTACGCCCAGTCCGCCAAGCAGATGCTGCAGCAGGAGAAGGTCGCGGCGCTGTTCGGCTGCTGGACCTCGGTGTCGCGCAAGACCGTGCTGCCGGTGGTCGAGCAGGAGAATGGGCTGCTCTACTACCCCCTGCATTTCGAGGGCGACGAGAATTCCAAGAACGTCGTCTATGTGAACTCGCCCCCGGCCAGTTCGGTGCTGCCGGCGGTGGATTATCTGATGGGCGATGAGGGCGTCTCGGCCAAGCGCTTCTTCATGCTCGGCTCGGACTATGTGTGGCCGCGCACCATCAACAAGCAGCTCAAGGGCTACTTCAAATCCAAGGGCATCAAGGAGAGCGCGTGGAAGGAGGAATATGTCCCCTTCGGCTTCTCCAACTTCCAGACGCTGGTCAACCAGATCCGCGCTTTCGCCGATGAGGGCGGCGGCCAGCCGGTGGTCATCCTTACCGTGGTCGGCAATTCGATTCCGGATTTCATGCGCGAATTCGCCAATCAGGGCATTCTCGCCACCGACATTCCGGTGCTCGGCCTCGACATGGTGGAGGCCGATCTCGAAGGTCTGGACACCGCCAAGCTGGTCGGCCACCTCAATTGCTGGGCCTATCTGCAGAACGCCAAGGGCCCGGCCAATGAGGCGTTCCTGAAGAACTGGGCCGCCTATGTGAAGGCCAAGAACGTGCCCTTCTCCGGTACGGTGTCGATCGACCCGATGGTGTCGGCCTATGACTCGGTGCATCTGTGGGCGATGGCGGCGGCGAAGGCCGGTTCCTTCGACGTGCCGGAAGTCTCCAAGGCGTTCGCGGGCCTGACCTTCGACTGCCCGTCGGGCTACAAGATCTCGATGACGGGCGAGAACAATTATGTCGCCCGCGGCGTGTTCATCGGCTCGGTCAACGACAAGCAGGGTTTCGACATTCTCTGGCAGTCCAAGGACACGCCGAAGCCCGTGCCGTTCAGCCCCTATGGCTGAGTGAACCGGTACGCCGTCATCCCGGCCGCAGCCGGAGGCGGAGAGCCGGAATCGCGTTCCGTCTTCTTGGGCCGATCCCGGATATGGCCTTCGGCCATTCCGGGATGACGCCGGGCCGAGACGGTGTCTCCGCCTTTCACCGGCCGCCTTTCGTCCCTGCCTTTTCACCCGCCGCACATGGTCTTCCACCCTCCGTGCGGCCTTGAGTTCCCGATGAAGCTGGCGCCTTTCGTTTCTATCCTCGTCGGCGTGCTGGCCGGCGGCCTGCTCCTCGCCTCTCCGGCCGGGGCGCAGCCGCTCGACCGCGCCGCGCTGATCGCCAGAATGTGCGGCGAGGCCGCGGCGATGGGCGAGGCGGGCACCGCGCTCGCCGCGCTCGCCGCCAGCGGCGAAGAAGCTGAGCGCGCCTGGGCGGCGCCGCTGCCGCGCGCCGCCATCGACCGCACGCTCGCCTGCGACGAGGCCGGCGCCGTGCTCACGGAGGGCGGGCTTGATGCCCTCACCCGCGCGCCGCGCGCCGCGCAGGGTACGCCGCGCACGCCGCTGCTGAGCCTGAAGAACCGCCCGGTCTATGAACTCGCCGACGCCGCCTTCACGCTGCGCATGGCCCCAAGCGTCAGCCAGCGGGCGGCGGCGCTGAAGATACTGGAACGCCGCCCGGCGCTGATCCCGGCGGGCCTGCTGGAGGGGGCCGCGCAGGCCGAGACCGATGCGGGGCTGAAGGCGCAGATCGAAAACCTCGCCCAAAGCGCCGCGCTCAATGCCGCCGATCCCGCGCTGCGCCGCGCCGCCATCGCGCGCCTCACTGAGAACCCGAACCGCCGCACGCTGACCCAGCTCACCGGGCTGAAAAGCGACGCCGCCTATGCCACCGACGCGGCGTTCCGCCAGGCGGTGGAGTCCGGCATCGCCAAAGTCGAGCGCGGCATCGCGCTGGGGGACGCGCTGGCGACGCTCTATAATGGCTTGAGCTTCGCTTCGATCCTGTTCATGGCCGCGATCGGCCTCGCCATCATCTTCGGGCTGATGGGAGTGATCAACCTCGCGCAGGGCGAGCTGATCATGATCGGCGCCTATGTCACCTGGCTGGTGCAGCAGGGGCTGCGCAGCCTCGCGCCCGGCCTGCTCGACTGGTATCTGGTGCTCGCCATCCCGTTCGCCTTCCTTGTCACCGCCGCCATCGGCATCGCGCTGGAAGCGAGCCTTCTGCGCCATCTCTACAAGCGCCCGCTGATGAGCCTGCTCGCCACCTGGGCGGTGAGCCTGTTCCTGATGAATCTGGTGCGCGTGCTGTTCGGCACGCAGAACCTGCAATTCGAGACGCCGTTCTATGTCACCGGCGGCGTGCCTGTGATCGGCGACTTCATTTTCACCTGGAACCGCATGTTCGCGATTGCCTTCGCCGTGGTGACGCTGGCGCTGACCTGGGCGGTGGTGCGCAAAACGCCGCTCGGCCTCAACATTCGCGCGGTGACGCAGAACCGCGACATGGCCGCCTGCATCGGCATTCCCACGCGGCGCGTCGACATGATGGCGTTCGGCCTCGGCTCCGGCCTTGCCGGGCTGGCCGGCCTCGCGCTGTCGCCGATCTATTCGGTGAACCCGCAAATGGGCCAGAACTTCATCATCGACGCCTTCATGGTGGTGGTGCTCGGCGGCGTCGGCACCATCGCCGGCACGGTGGTGGCCGCGCTCGGCATCGGCCAGATCAATGTGCTGATCGAGCCGCTGTGGGGCGCGGTGGCGGCGAAGGTGATCGTGCTGTTGATGATCATCGGCTTCCTGCAATGGCGGCCGGAAGGGCTGTTCGCCGTGAAGGGGCGCCGCAAATGATGCCGCTGTCCAAGGACCGTCCCTTCCTCGCGCTGCTGCTTGCGCTGGTCGGCGTGGCGCTGGCGATGGGGCTGCTCGCCGGCACGCCCTTCGCGCTGTCGCGCTACCTCGCCAATGCCATCGGCCAGCTCGCCGCCTTCGCCGTGCTGGCGCTCGCGCTCGATCTCATCTGGGGCTATCTCGGCATCTTGTCGCTCGGCCATGGCCTGTTCTTCGCCGTTGGCGGCTATGTCATGGCCATGTATCTGCTCAAGCACTCCTTCGTGGTGACGGGGACGGTGCCGGACTTCCTGCAGTTCATGGGCTGGAAGGACTTCCCCTTCTACTGGGCAGGGTTCGAGTTCTTTCCCTATGCACTGTTCGTCGCCGTGGCGGTCACCGGGCTGATCGCCGGCATCTTCGGCTATGTCTCGTTCCGCTCGCGGGTGGGCGGGGTGTATTTCGCCATCATCACCCAGGCGCTGGTCTATGTCGCCATGCTGCTGATGTTCCGCAACGACACCGGCTTTGGCGGCAATAATGGCATGACCGGCTTTGCCGTGCTGTTTGGCTGGCCGATGGGCACGAGCGGCATGATCACCGCGCTCGCCATCGCCTCGCTCCTGGTGCTGGCCGGCGTGCTGGTGGGCTGCCGCCTTCTCGTCGGCAGCCGCTTCGGCGCGCTGATGCTGGCGACGCGCGACGACGAAACCCGCCTGCGCACGCTGGGCTATGAGACGCTGCGGCTCAAGCTCGGCGTGTGGTGCCTGTCGGCGCTGATCGCCATGTGTGCGGGCATGCTCTATGTGCCGCAGGTCGGCATCATCAATCCGCGCGTGCTCTCGCCGGAACTGTCGCTGGAGATCGCGGTCTGGGTGGCGATCGGCGGGCGCGGCCATCTCGCCGGCGCGGTGATCGGCGCGCTGCTGGTCAATGCGGTGAAGTTCTGGCTGTCCTTCGCCGCGCCGGACATCTGGCCGTTCATCCTCTCCGGGCTCATCGTGCTCGTCGTGCTGGTCTTCCCCAACGGCTTGATGGACCTGGCGACATTCAAACTCGTCCGCCCCATGGGGCCGCGGCGCGCGGCGGCCGCGCTGGAGGAGGGGCGCTGATGGCGGTCACCGCTCTCCTCGTCGACGGGCTTACCGTGCGCTTCGGCAGTTTCCGCGCCATCGACGCGCTGTCGCTCGCCATTGATTATGGCGAGGTGCGCGCGGTGATCGGCCCCAATGGCGCGGGCAAGACCACGCTGCTCGATGTCATCTCCGGCATCACCCGGCCGAAGGAGGGGCGGGTGCTGTTCGACGGCGCGTTCGACCTGACGCAGGCCAGCGACTCCGCCATCGCCCGCGCCGGCATCCGCCGCAAGTTCCAGAAGCCCAGCGTGTTCGAGGGGCTGAGCGTGCGCCAGCACATCGCCATCGGCGCCGATGCCGGCTTCCGCCGCGCCCTCGACGCGCCGGCGCTGGAGGACCGCGTGAGCGAGGTGCTGGAAACGGTCGGCCTCGCCGGTCACGCCACCCATCTCGCCGGTGAGCTCAGCCATGGCCAGAAGCAATGGCTGGAAATCGGCATGGTGCTGGCCTCCGACCCCAAGGTGCTGATGCTGGACGAGCCGGTCGCCGGCCTCACCGATGAGGAGACCGAGCGCACGGCGCAGCTGGTGCGACGGCTCAACCGGCCGGACCGCGCCATTATCGTGGTCGAGCACGACATGGATTTCGTCGAGCGCATCGCCGACCGCGTCACCGTGCTGCATGAGGGCCGCACCTTGTTCGAAGGGCCGATGGACAAGGTCCGCGCCGATGCCGGCGTCATCGAGGTCTATCTGGGGCGCTGAGCATGCAGTTCCGTATCGAGGCACTCGACCAGCATTATGGCTCCTCGCAGGTGCTGCGCCAGGTGGGGCTGGAGATCGCGCCGGGCGAGTGCCTGGCGGTGCTCGGCCGCAACGGCGCCGGCAAGACCACGCTGCTTAAATGCGTGATGGGGCTGATCGCGCCGAGCGCGGGTCGGGTACTGCTGGACGGCGCCGACATCACCGGATGGTCGCCCAACCGCCGCTCCCGCGCCGGCATCGCCTATGTGCCGCAGGGCCGCGAAATCTTCTCGGAACTGACGGTGGGCGAGAACATCGAGGCCGCCGCCCGCGCCCATGGCACCTATGGCACGGCGGCGATGGAGGAGGCGGTGAGCCTGTTCCCGGTGCTGGCCGAGATGTGGAAGCGCCCCGGCGGCGCGCTGTCGGGCGGGCAGCAGCAGCAGCTCGCCATTGCCCGCGCCCTCGTCACACGCCCGCGCCTTTTGATCCTCGACGAGCCGACCGAGGGCATCCAGCCCAATATCGTCGCCGCCATCGGCGAGGTGCTGCGCGCGCTGAAAGGCCGGCTCTCCATCCTGCTGGTCGAGCAATATCTCGACTTCGCCATCGAGACCGCCGACGCTTTCCTCATCCTCTCGCGCGGGGCCGTGGTGGAGAGCGGCCGCGCCGAGGCGATGAGCCGCGCCCATCTCACCCGTTTCATCGCCGTCTGACACGCGCTCGCGCATCGCATCAGGAGTTCCCCATGTCGCGCCGCTTTGAAATCCCGGCCACGCCGGAAAACATGGTCTGGGGCTATCTCGACAGCCAGACCCCGCCCGTGCTCGAAATCGCCTCGGGGGATGTGGTCACGCTGCATTCCTTCCCCGCCGGCGGCAAGGAGACTCTGCCCGAGACCCTGCCGGTTCCCGAGGATTACCGGCTGGCGCTCGACACGCTGCCGCAGGGGCCGGGGCCGCATTTCATCACCGGCCCGATCTATGTGAAGGACGCCAAGCCCGGCGACGCGCTGCAGGTCGACATTCTCGACGTGAAGGTGCGCCAGGACTGGGGCTTCGTCTCCATCCTGCCGCTGCTCGGCACGTTGCCGGACGAGTTCACCGATTACGAGACCATCCACCCCGTGGTCGACCACGCCAAGAATGTCTGCATCATGCCCTGGGGCACCGAGATTCCGCTCGATCCCTTCTTCGGCATCATCGCCACCGCGCCGCCGCCGGCCTGGGGCCGCTGCGGCTCGCCGGTGCCGCGCGCCTTTGGCGGCAATATGGACAATAAGGAGCTGCGCGCCGGCACCACGCTGTATCTGCCTGTTTTCAACGAGGGCGCGCTGTTCTTCGCCGGCGACGGCCACGGCGTGCAGGGCGATGGCGAAGTGTGCATCACGGCGCTGGAAACCGGCGTCACCGGCACGTTCCGCCTTACCGTGCGCAAGGACATGGCGCTCGACTGGCCCTTCGCCGAGAGCGCGACGCATCTGATGTCGATCGGTCTCGACGAGGATCTCGACGACGCCGCCAGGCAGGCGACGCGCGAGATGGTCAAGCATGTGTGCGAGCGCACCAATCTCTCGCGCAACCAGGCCTATATGCTGTGCTCGCTCGCCGGAAATCTGCGGGTGACGCAGATGGTGGACGGCAATAAGGGCGTGCACATGCTGCTGCGCAAATCGCTGCTGTGACGCCGCGCCGGCGTTGAAAGGAAGCCGCCCGTGCGGGCGGCTTCCGTCTGGGCGGCTTCCTTGGGGGGCTTGCCTGTCTTTTCCCGTCCGGGCGCGCCTCGTCCTTCCCCGGCGGGGCCGGGGCCGCCGCGACGGCCGGAAGCCGTATCAGTTCTTGCGGATGTAGAAGCCGTGCTGGCTGCCGGGCACCAGCTCGGTGGACAGGCCCAGCACGCTCTCGGCGCCGCCGAGCACGAGATAGGCGTCCGGCGCCATGACGCTGGCGATGCGGCTGAGCACGTCGCTTTTCGTCGGCGCGTCGAAATAGATCAGCACGTTGCGGCAGAACACGATGTCGAACTGCCCAAGATGGCCGAAGGGCTGCAGCAGGTTCAGCCGGGAGAAGCGGACCATGGAGCGTATGTCGGCATTGATCCGCCACATGTCGCCCTCCTGGTTGAAGCACTTCAGCAGATACTGCACCGGCAGGCCGCGCTGCACCTCGAACTGGGTGTAGAGACCCTCCTTCGCCCGGTCGATCACCTCGCCCGAGAGATCGGTGGCGATGATCTCCACCCGCCTTCCGCCGAGCAGCCGCTCATTGTCGCGCAGCAGCATGGCGATGGAATAGGGCTCCTGCCCGGTCGAGGCGGCGGCGCACCAGATGCGCAGCGGCTGGCCCGGCGGACGGCGCGAGACGATGCCCGGCAGGATCAGCGAGGCGAGCTGTTCGAAGGGCCGCTTGTCGCGGAAGAACAGCGACTCGTTCGTCGTCATCGCCTCGGTCACCGCCTCGGCGAGCGGGGAGGTGCCGCGCTCTCGCAGGGCGGCGACAAGCTGCGCCACATTGGGGATCGCGGCCTTCCGCATGACCGGATCGAGCCTTGTCTCCAAAAGGTAATGCTTGTCGTCGGTGAGGGCGAGGCCGGATTTTTCCTTGAGGAAGCGCCGGAGGAACTCGAATTCGGCTGGCGCGATCATTCACGGCCTCCCGTGAGTAGCCGGTTAACCCGGGGGCCGATCTCCACCATGGGCAGGATGCCGGCGCAGGCGCCGATCGCCGCCGTGGCGCCGGGCATGCCCCAGACCACGCTGCTTTCTTCGTCCTGGGCGATGACGCTGCCACCGAAATCGGCGATCTTCAGCGCGCCGCGCGCGCCGTCGCTGCCCATGCCGGTGAGCACCACGGCAAGGGCGGCGGCGCCATAGATGCCGGCGACCGATTCGAACATCGGGTCGACGGCGGGCTTGCAGAAGTTCACCGGCGCGCTGTCCATGAGGCGGATCCGGCTCACGCCGCCGCTCTGCACCACATCCATGTGCAGGCCACCCGGCGCGACATAGATCTGGCCGGCGACGAGGTCTTCCCCGTCGCGTCCTTCGGCGCAGCGCCGGCCCGAGGCGCGTGCGATGTGCTCGGCAAGGATGGCGGTGAAGGTGGGCGGCATGTGCTGCACCACCAGCACCGGCACGCGGCCGATGGTGGGACCGATATCGGCGAACAGTTTGGTGAGCGCTTGCGGCCCACCCGTGGAGCTGCCGATGGCAAGGAGGCCCGGCGGCATGCGGGAATAGGCGCGCAGCTTGCCATCGGTACGGCCGAGGCCGGGAATCTTCGGCGGGGCGGCGGCCGGGGCCGTCGCGGGCGTGCCGGCAGCGGGCGCACCGGCCGTGGTCGAGCCGACCGGCGGGCGCGGCATGGAGCGGCGGCGCACGCGCTGGCCGAGGCTGCGGGCCTTGGCCAGAAGCTCGGCGCGGAATTCTTCCGCCGCCACCGGGCCGCGCGCGCTGTCGGGCTTGGGCAGGTAGTCCGCCGCGCCGAGGGTGAGCGCGCGCAGGCTGACCTCCGCGCCGCGGCGGCTCAGCGCCGAGGCGACCAGCACCGCGGTGTTGGCCTTGCGCTCAAGGATGAGCGGCAGGGCGGTGAGGCCGTCCATGTCGGGCATTTCGAGATCGAGGATGACCACGTCCGGCTGCGAGCTCTGGACATCGTCGGCGGCGCGGCGGCCATTGGGATGGGTGCCGACCACGGTGAACTCGCCGGATTCGCCGAGCCACTTGCTCAGAATGCCGCGCATGAACACCGAATCGTCGACGATCATCACCTTGATCGGCGGACCGGATGGCTGCGCCTGCGGCGGCGCGGCGGGCGTGCCAGGGGGACGTGCGAGCGTCATGTGGGCTCTTCCTCCAGCAGACCGACCTCGACAAGCTTCTCCCGCAGGATGTCCGCGTCGAACGGCTTCATGATGTACTCGTCCGCGCCGGCCGAGAGGGCCGAAGCGATGTGGGAGGCATCGTTATTGGTGCTGCAGAACACCACACGCGGCGCGGTGCCGCCGGCCTCGCTGCGCAGCTGCTCCAGGAATTCGACGCCGGTGAGCTCCGGCATGTTCCAGTCGAGCAGGATGCCGTCCGGCATCTGCCGGCGGCAGCGCACGAGCGCCACGGCGCCGTTCTCGGCCTCATCGACCTCGAACGACCATTCTTCCAGCATTCGCCGCGCGACCTTGCGCACCACACTGGAGTCGTCAACGACAAGAAACGTCTTCATCGGCTTCGTTCCCGGCTCCGCCCCCTCATGCCGCGCTGCGCACGCCACCGACGGTGGCGAGCACACGCTCGACATCGAGCACCACGAGCAGTTCCGTCTCCAGGCGATGCACGCCCTCGGCGAACTGCGTCCACTCTTCCTCAAGATTGGGCGGGTTGCTCTCATAGGTGCTGGGGTCGAGCAGCAGCACGTCCCCGACCCCGTCGATGAGCAGGGCGAACGCCTCGCCCGTGCGCTCGATGCCCACCGCCATGCGGGCGAGGGTGCCGTCCGACAGGCCGAGCAGGCGGCGCATGTCGATCATGGTGACGATGCGGCCGCGCAGGTTCAGCACCCCGTCGATCTCGCGCGAGGCGAGCGGTACCGGAGTGATGCGGTCGGGGACGAACACCTCGTTCACCGACGAGATCGGCAGGCCGAAGAGCTGTCCGCCGACGCGGACCGTCACATATTGATGGGCGTCGCTGCGCCCTTCCACATTGGCAGCTGCCGTGCTCATGCCGCCTTCTCCTCATCCTCGTGGACCGCGAATTCGCGCAGCGCGGCGAGGAGGCCGTTGCGGTCGAACTTCGCGACATAATCGGTGAAACCGGCCATCCGGCCGCGTTCGATGGAATCCGCGTCGCCGCCGGTGGCGATGGCGATGATCGGCAGGTTCTCCATGTGCAGCTCGCTGCGCACGCGCTCGGCGAAGCCGATGCCGTCGAGGCCGCGCAGATCGACCTCGCTGACCACCGCGTCGAAGCGGGCGTCGCCGGAGAGCTTTTCCAGCGCCTCGCTGGCGGAGGTGCAGGTGGTCACGGCATAGCCGTTGCCCTTCAGCACCGGTTCCAGCATCGCGCGATGGAAGGCGTTGTCGTCCACCAGCAGCAGCCGGCCATTGCGCTCATGGCCATGCCCGACGGGAATGTCGAAGCTCTCGCCAAAGGCGCGCTGCACGAAATGCGCGACATCGAGCACTTCGGTCGCGGTGCCGTTGATGATCGCTCCGCCCATGATGTCCGGGGAGGTCGAGGACAGCTTGAGTTCGAAGGCGGTCTCGACGATGTCGACGATCTGGTCGACGACAAGGCCCATGGTCCGCTCGCCTTCCGAGAAGATGAGGAGCGGCTGCTTGCCGGAGGTCTTCCGCTCCACTTCGTCATTGGCGTAGAGGATCGGGATGAGCGTGCCGCGATACTGCGCGACGCACCGATCCGACAGGCGCTCCACATCCTCGGCGTCGAGTTCTTCGAGGCGGGTGACGAGGGCGAGCGGCACCGCCTTGAGCCCTTCCGCGCCGGCGCGGCAGAGCAGCAGCGACATCCGGTTGGAATCGGCGTTCTTCGCGGCATCCGCCTCGCTCTTGGTCGCTTCGCCGGTCTTGTCCGACCGCGACGCCGCGACCTGCGACAGGCCGTTGGGATCGATGATCATGATGACGCGCCCGTCGCCGAGAATGGTGCTGCCCGAGACCAGGGAGATGCCGCGCAGCACGGAGGCGAGCGGCTTCACCACGATTTCCTCGGTGTGCGAGACGCTGTCGACGACGACGCCGAAGCGCTGGCTGCCGACCTGCATCACCACGATCAGCTCGCCCTCGGGACGCTCGCCCCAATGGCAGGACAGGCCCATTACCGAGCCAAGGTCGAGGATCGGCAGCAGCCGGTCGCGCAGGCGCAGCACATGGGCGTGCTTGATGAAGCTCAGCGAATGCTCGCTGTCGCCGCGCACCCGCACCAGCTCGACCACCGAGGTCTGCGGCAGGGCGAAGCGCTCGCCGGTGGATTCGACGATCAGCGCCGGGACGATGGCCAGCGTCAGCGGGATCTTGATGGTGAAGGTGGTGCCCTCACCGCGCTTGGAGCGGACATCGACCGTGCCGCCGATCGCCTCGATATTGCAGCGCACCACATCCATGCCGACGCCGCGGCCGGACACGCTGGTGACCTGCTGCGCGGTGGAGAAGCCGGCCTGGAAGATGAAGCGGAAGGCCTGCGCATCGGTCATGCGCGCGGCGTCGGCTTCCGTGCACAGGCCGTTCTCGACGGCCTTCGCCTTGATGCGGCTGACATCGAGCCCGCGCCCGTCATCGGCGATCTCGACGATGACATGGCCGCCCTCGTGATAGGCGGCGAGGCGGATCGTGCCCTTTTCCGGCTTGCCGGCGGCGCGCCGCGCGGCCGGCATCTCCAGACCGTGATCGGCGGAATTGCGCACCATATGGGTGAGCGGGTCCTTGATCTGGTCGAGCAATTGCCGGTCGAGTTCGGTCTCGGCGCCGTGCTGTTCCAGCTCGATATGCTTGCCGAGCTCATGGGCGAGGTCGCGCACGATGCGCGGCAGCTTCTGCCAGGCATTGCCGATCGGCTGCATGCGGGTGCGCATCACCGCTTCCTGCAATTCGCCTGTCACGGTGGAGAGCCGCTGCAGCGGGCTCTTATATTCGCTGTCCTCGTTGCGGCGGCTGATTTCCATCAGCTGGTTGCGGGTCAGCACCAGCTCGGAAACCATCGTCATCAGATGTTCGAGCACGGAAACGTTGACGCGGATGGTCTGCGCCGCCGCCGCCGCCGGGTCGTGTCCGGCCGCGGCCGGTTCGCCCTCGGCGGCCTTCGGCGCGAGCGCGGGGGCGGGCGCGGGGACCGCCTTGGGGCGGGCTTCCACCGCCGTCTCGCGGAACATGCGCTCCAGTTCGTCCAGCGGCACTTCGCCCGGCAGCAGCTCGCGCTCCAGCGTGCCGGCCGCGGAGGCGGTCTCCACCGGCGCCGGCATGGCGGCGGCGAGCGGCGGGGCGACCACCTCTTCCTCGACGGTCTCCTGCGCGGCTTCCGCTTCCAGCGCCGTGATCAGGTCCTCGTCCGCCCCCGGAGGCTCGACACCGTCGGTGCGCTCGATCTCGGCCAGAATCAGCTTGATCCGGTCGATGGTGCGCAGGATCAGGTCCACCGCGCCCGACTTCACCGGCCGGCCGTTGCGGAACTCATCCATCAGCGTCTCGGCGGCATGGGCGAGACGTGCCAGCCGCGCCAGGCCGATGAAGCCGCACGTGCCCTTGATGGTGTGCACGAGGCGGAAGATGTTGTTGAGGATGTCCCGGTTGTTCGGGTCGGTTTCGAGCCTCAGAAGTTCGCCGTCGGCGACGTCGAGGCTTTCGCTGGTTTCCGTCAGGAATTCGCGGAGCAGATCGTCCATGACACTCACTGGATTGGGGTGATCTCGGAGCCGGCGCGCACGGCGCCGGCGGGGCTCAGGCGGCGCGGATACGTTCGATGAAGGTGTCGACCTGGGTGCGCAGGCGGCTGGCCTGAGACGACAGATCAGTGGCGGAGCGGACGATTTCGGCGGAGACGCGGCCGGTGTCGGCGGCGGCGACGCTCACCGTCGAGATGCTGGAGGACACTTCCTGCGTGCCCTGGGCGGCCTGGTGGACGTTCTGCGCGATTTCACCGGTCGCCGCCCCCTGCTCGTCGATCGAGGTGGCGATGGCGCTGGAAATCTCGTCGATGCGGCGGATGGTGCCGGTAATGTTCTCGATCGCCCGCACCACATCGTTGGTGGCGCCCTGCACGGCGGCGATCTGCGAGGAAATCTCGTCGGTCGCCTTCGAGGTCTGCTCGGCGAGGGTCTTCACTTCCATGGCCACGACCGCGAAGCCGCGTCCCGCCTCGCCCGCCCGTGCCGCCTCGATGGTGGCGTTGAGGGCCAGCAGATTGGTCTGCGAGGCGATGTCGGTGATGAGGTTCACCACCTGGCCGATGCGCTGGGCGTTGGTGGCGAGGCCGCGCACCACATCGGCGGTGCCGGTCGCCTGCTCGGTGGCTTCGCCGGCGATCTTGGCGGCGGTGGCCACCTGATGGCCGATCTCGCGTACCGAGGCGGCGAGCTCCTCGGCGGCGGAAGCGGCGATCTGCACATTGCTGGTCGCCTGTTCGGCGGCGGCGGCGACGACGGTGGACTGCTTGCTGGTCTCGTCGGCGGACGAGCTCATGCTGGAAGCGGAATGTTCGAGCTGGGTGACGGCGGCCGCCACGGAGCGGACGACGCCGGAGACCTCGCTGTCGAAGCGCTCGGCGAGATCGCGCATGGCGACGCGCTTCTCGGCTTCCATGCGCTCGGCATTGGTGGCCTGCTCGGCGCGCAGCTGCTCGGCGTCGCGCAGCGTGCCCAGAAGCTCGCCGGTGGAGCGCCAGAGGTCGCCGATCTCGTCCTTGCCCGGATTGGGCTCGACCGCGACATCGAGCTTGCCGTCGGCCACGGCCCTCACCGTGTCGATGACCCGGCGGATGGGGCGGCTCAGCGTGACGACGCCGATATAGAGGCCGGTGCCGATGCCGATGAGAAGGCCGATGATCGTGGCGGCGAGGATGACGAGGCCGGCCCAGCTGCTGACCGTGTTGAACTCCTCGCGCAACGGGTCGGTCATGTTGTGCAGCCGATCGACATGTTCGTTGAGCGAGGTCTGCAGCGCCTTGCGGTTGGCGCGGTTGGCCTCATTGTTGCCCTGGGTATTGGCCGCCTGCGGGCCTTCCACGGTGGCGAGGCGTGCGGTCTCGGTGCGGAAGGTGACGAAGTCGGCGACATCCTTGGCGACCGGGCCGAAGCTCGCCCGCACATCGGCGTCGTCGGTTGTGGTGACTTCCTGCGCGGTCTCCTCAAGCTGGTTGAGGCTACGCTTCAGACCGGCGACGAAGGGCTTGGCGGCGTCGGTGTCCTTCGACATGTAGATGCCGCGCGCATCCATGACGACGGTGCTGACCAGGCCGTTGATGCGCTCGGCGAGGAAGGCCTGGCGGTGCAATTGGTCGAGCTTGTTGGCGAGGCGGGTTTCATGCGCCAGCGTGTAGACGGAAATGCCGCCGACGATCGCCGTTGTCAGGCCCAGCGTGGCGACGATGGAGTAGATTTTACCGGTGATCTTCATGTGACATTTCCGGGTGAGATCAATGCGTTGCTTTTTCGCCTGAGGCGGCGGATGATTTTTTCTTCGGCGCGTCGCCGGTGCGGTCGACAAGGGCGCGTATCTCGGACTTGTCGATGTAGTTGATGCCGTCGACGAGTATTTCGGTTATGACGTCGCCTTTGAGCTTTTCGTTCGCTCGCATGCGTATATTGGCCATCATTTCGGCGAGGTTGTATTTCGACAACTTGCCGAATTCGATGCGGCCCTCGGTGTAGATCTCGTCGAAAGCGGCGTTGGTGACGAAGATCTGCGGGTCGATCGGCAGCTTGCGCAGCGTCCCGGCGTCGGCGGTGAACACCAGCTTGGCGATGACATAGCCGCGCACCGTGCCGTCGATGATCATCGGCACGTTGATCGGGTCGAGCCGGCGATATTCGAGCCCGGCGAGGTAGGGTTCCTCGCTCTTGGCGCCGGCCGATCCCGCCATCCAATAGGCCCCGCCATAGCTCGCCAGCAGCGTCACCAGGCAGACCCAGAGGCCGATGAACAGCAGACGCATCATCGCGCGGCCTGCCGGTTGAGCTGGGCGAAGGAATAGGTGCCGTCGGATTCCGCCTCGCCCATTTCGCGGCCGAGAAGGGCGGCGATTTCCTGCGCGGCGGAAAGATGGATGCGCAGCATGTCCTGATTGGCCTCCAGCCCGGCCCGCAGCCGCGCCAGCCGCGCGGACAGAGCGCCTTCGCGGGCGGCGTCGAACGCCTCAGGCAGCGAGCGAATGGCGCGCGTCAGCTCCAGCAGGCTGCGGCTCTTGCGGCGGTTGATCTCCTCGAAGTCCAGCGGCCGGCGCTGGGCGAGCGCGGAGGTTTCCTCCTCCACCGTCTCTTCCAGCCGGTCGAGCAGGCCCTTCAGCGTCGCAAGGGCGGGATTGGCGGTCATGATGCGCTGGGCCCGCCCCGCGCGGCGGCGAGGTGCTGGGCGATGCCGATGCCGCCGGATTTCGCCACTTCATCGGCGATGCGCTCGGCCAGCATGGAGCGCCAGACCTGCCCGGCGGTGCCGGCGCCGAACAGGGTGGCGCTCGATTTCGGCAGCAATTGCTCGACGAAGCCGCTCAGCACCATCGCCTCGAAGCGCCGATAGGGCGAGGCGCCGGGCGTCTCCTGACGGGCGGAAAGGGCGGTGGCGTTGGACAGCGCCCGGGCGGAGAAGCCGCCGAGCGGGCTGGTGCCTTCACCGAGGGCCGGAGCGGCGACGCCTTCGCTGGCGAGGGCGTCATCGAAGCCCACGCCCCCGGCGAGGTCCACGGCCCCGGCCGGACCGGCGGACGCGACCTCGCGCAGCCGCGCCGCCATGGCCTGCGCCTTGTGCGGATCGGCGGCTTTCACCACGTCGAGAAGGATATCGGATGGCGGCTGAATGCTCATCGGCTGCACCGTTACATTTTGACGGTTGCAGCCTCGCAGGTCAGGCTGGCGGGAAGCTTGCGCCACTCCGGGCGATGAAAGCCTCGAGCGCGTCGTCGAGATCGGCGCGCTCCCGCAAGGCGTTGGCGTGCGCGGCGGCCTTGCCGGTCAGGCGCTCGGCCCGCTTCAGCCGCATGGCGGCGTCGAGCGCGACCACCTTCTGGCGTGCCACTTCCTGCTGCAGCCGGGCGATCTGCGCGTCGAGCGCGCGCAGGCGCGGGGCGGCGAGGGCGATGACGAAGGAGGGCACGGCCTCGTTGTTGAGCACGGCGAGCACCTCGCCCCGCTCCCGCTGCACCTCGGCCAGCGCCCGCTCCAGCTGGGCGAGCGCGCTTTCGGCGCGCTGGTGCATCTGCCCCTGCACCGATTCGATCCGCCGCGCCTTGCGCAGTGTGGCGACCATGGTTCAGCCTTTCACCAGCCAGGAGGCGAAGGCCTCCAGGAACATGCGCAGCACATCGTCCACCGTCGCATAGAGCAGCAGCAGGCCGCCGGCGGTGATGATGGGCATGGCAATGAAATAGACGGGAATCTGCGGGGTCAGCTTGTTGATGAGGCCGACCGCGAAGTTCACCACCACGGAATAGATGAGGAACGGGCTCGCCAGCCGCAGCGCCAGCAGGAAGGTGTCGGTGAGCCGGTCCACGACCAAAGCGAGCGAGGCGCCGGTCTGGAAGGTGCCGGCCGGCGGCAGCCGCGCATAGGAATCGATGAGCGCGCGCAGGATCTCCCAGTGCTGTTCGGTGGCGAACAGCAGGGCGACGGCGGACAGCGCCATCAGCGTGGCGATTTCCGGCACCTGGCCTTCATCGTCGGCCATCATGCTGGAGGGGGTGGCGAGGCTCAGCGCCTGCGCCGCCGCCGTCATCAGCGTCTGCAGGGCGAGGAAGAAGATGCGCGCCAGCAGGCCGATAATGCCGCCGGTGGCGAGCTCGCCGCCGATCGCCAGCAGGAGCTGGGCCTGCGACAGGCCGACAACGGTGCGGGCGATGCCGTCGCCCAGCAGCGGGGTGAGGGCATAGGAAATGCCCAGCGCCAGGAACAGCCGCACCTTGGCCGGCAGCCGGCTGCTGGAAAAGGCCGGCATCAGCATGAAGCAGGCGCCGATGCGGCAGAAGATGAGGAAGGCCGCGACGAGGGGTGCCTCCGCCGCGCTGTTCACGCGATGGCCCCGAGCGAGGAGATTTCCACCCCGCGGGCGATTTCCACATGCGAGAGCACCGGCAGCGCCGGGAACATGCGCTCGATGATCATCCGCACATAGGGCCGGGCGTCGGGGGCGGTGACGAGGGCGAAGCTGCCGGCGCTGCGCATGCGCTCGCGAATGGCGGTGGAGGCCTCGGTGCCGAACTGCTCGACAAGGCGGGGGTCGATGTCGAACTCCGCCACCTCGCCCTTGGCGTCGCGCTTCAGGCTCTCATGGAAGGTGAGGTCCCATTTGCCGCCAAGCCGCAGCACCTTCAGCACCCCGCCCTCGGAAAGATCGCCGCAAATCTGCTGCGCCATGCGCATGCGCACATGTTCCACCACCTGCTCGGAACGGCGGGCATGCGGCACGATCTCGGCAATGGCTTCGAGGATGAGGTGGAGATTGCGGATCGAGACGCGCTCGGCCAGCAGCAGTTTCAGCACCGCCTGCAGCCCGGAATAGGAAATCTGCGAGGGGCACATATCCTCGATCAGCCGCTTATATTCGGGATCGAGCCGGTCGAGCAGCGCGCGCATGTCCTTGTAGGACAGCAGCTGGGCGAGATTGTTCGACACCACCTCGCTGACATGGGTGAGCATGATGGAGAGCGCGTCGATGGGAATGAAGCCCTCGCGCTTGACCTCGGCGGCATAGGCATCCGACACCCACAGCGCCTTCATGCCGAAGGCCGGCTCGCGGGTCTCGTCGCCGGGCACGTCCGGGCGCGGGCCCTCGCCGATCACCACCAGCGCTTCGCCGATCCGCATCTCATGGCCGGTGATGGCGGTGCCGTGCAGCCGGATCTGGTAGTTCTTGGCCGGCAGGCCGAGCCCTTCCGTCACGCGGATGTCGGGCACCACGAAGCCGTAGCGCTCGGCGAATTTGCGCCGCATCTTGCCGATGCGGTGGGCGAGTTCGGCCGGGTTGCGCAGCACGATGGTGGCGAGCTGCTTGCCGACCACCACCTCGACCTCGGCGGTGCGCAGCGATTCCTTGACCGAATCCTTGGCCTCGGCGGCGGCCTGCTGCTGCGCCTGCGCCGCCCGGGCCTGCTCGGCCTCCTTCTGGCGGGCGAGGTGCTGCGGCACCTTGTAGCCGACAAAGGCCAGGATGGCGCCGAGCGCCGCGAAGGGGATCAGCGGCAGGCCGGGCACCAGCGCCAGGCAGAACATCAGGGCGGCGGCGACATAGAGCGCGCGCGGATAGGCGCCGAGCTGGCCGAGCACCGCCTTTTCCGTGGCGCCGCGCGTGCCGCCCTTCGACACCAGCAGGCCGGCGGCGAGCGAGACGATGAGCGCGGGAATCTGCGAGACCAGCCCGTCGCCGACGGACAGGCGGGTGAAGATGTCCGCCGCTTCGCGCAGCTCCATCCCGTGGCGGGTGACGCCGATGATGATGCCGCCGAAAATGTTGACGGCGATGATGATGAGGCTCGCCACCGCCTCGCCGCGGACGAATTTCGAGGCGCCGTCCATGGAGCCGAAGAAGGAGCTTTCCTCCTCCAGCTCGCTGCGCCGCTTCTGGGCTTCCTTGTCGTCGATGAGGCCGGCATTGAGATCGGCGTCGATCGCCATCTGCTTGCCGGGGATGGCATCGAGGGTGAAGCGCGCGCCGACCTCGGCAATGCGGGTGGCGCCCTTGGTGATGACGAGGAAGTTGACGGTGATCAGGATGACGAAGACGACGATACCGATGACGAAATCGCCGCTCATCACCAGCTGCGAGAAGCCGCTGATGATGTGCCCGGCGGCGTGAACGCCCTCGCCGCCTTCCGCCAGAATGAGGCGCGTGGTGCCGATGCCGAGCGCGAGGCGCAGCAGGGTGGCGATCAGCAGCACGGTGGGGAAGGCGCTGAATTCCAGCGGCTTCTGAATCCACAGCGCCACCATCAGGATCAGCACGGAGAGCGCGATGGACAGCGCCAGCCCCAGATCGATGAGCGGGGCCGGGATCGGCAGGAACAGGATGGTGAGGATGGCGACGATGCCCGCCGCGAAGCCTATGTCGCGCCGTGAGGCGCGCTCAGTGGCGGGGGCGGCGGTCAGGGCGCTCATGATGCATCAGAATCCGGTGCCGATGCGGCCATAGACCTCCTGCGTGAAGGCGAGGATCTGCTGGCCGACGAAGGTGGCGGTGAGTGCGGTGACGATGAGCACCGCGATGATTTTCGGAATGAAGGTGAGGGTGACTTCCTGCACCTGCGTCAGCGCCTGGAACAGGGCGACGCCGATGCCGACCAGCATCGCCGCCGCGACCGCGGGGCCGGACGCGATGATGATGGTCCAGATGGCGGACTGGACGATATCGAGAGCGTCGGCCTCGTTCATCGCTCAGGCGATCCGGATGCCGGAACCGAGGGTGATCTCCCGTCCGTCGGTGAGGGTGGCGACCGGGGCTTCCGAGGTGATGCGCACCGAGGCCACCTGCCCGGTCACGCTGCCATCGGCGCTGGTGACGGTGCGCCCGACGGCGGCATCGGCGATCTGCAGCGCGGAGGAGGTGAGCAGCCGGTCGAGCTTGGCATTGGCCGAGACGCTCTGTTCCACCTGCGAGAAGGAGGCGAGCTGGCCCAGATACTGGGCGCTGTCGATCGGCTTGGTCGGGTCCTGCGTCTTCATCTGGGCGACGAGCAGCTGCAGGAAGGCGCTGTAATCGAGCGTGCTGCCGCCCGACTTGGCCGGCGCGGCCGCGCTTGTGCTGCCACCGAGGGCGTTGATGCTGGTCATGGCGGAACTCCCTTGGGGCCGCGCGCAAGAGGCAGCGGCAGCGTCAGCGGTGGCGCGGCGCGGAAAAAGCTCTAGGCGGCCCGCGGCGCGTCGCAGCCGAGGATGGTCTCCTCGACCAGGAACAGGCGGCGGATGGAGCGCAGCGCGTCGAAATAGCGGCCGGTATCGACGAGATCGCCGATCTGGGTCAGCGCGGCGATCATCGAGTCGGTGCGGAAGGAGACGACGAGCGCGGCGAGCTGCTCGCGGAACAGGCGCTGCGCCTGGCTCATCCGGTGCGGCTCGATCAGCATCATCTGCACCACGAAATAGAGCTGGCGCAGCGGCGTGGTGGTGTCCTCGACCTGGAGCACATGGCTTTCCAGCAGGAAGGCCACGTCATTCATCAGCTCGACGGTCACCCGGCGGTCGACGCGGATGACGGCGCCGTTGAGGAACAGGCGTTCACCGGGCTTGAGCGAAATCTGCATCGCCGCCCCTCACATCAGCCCGTCGCGGATGGAACGGTTGACCTCGATGAGGGCGGCGAAATTGGAGGAGCGCTCCTGAACGATCTGGTCCGCCTCCTTGATCACCCACAGGCCGATGGAGATCAGGTTGCCGCGCAGCTGCTCGGCCAGCTCGTTGTGCGGATCGCTGAGGTCGCGGATGAGGAAGCCCCAGAGCTTCTGGAGATAGAGCACCGCCTCGGCGGCCTCCGGCGAGGACGGGCCGTTGGCCTGGGCGCGCGTCAGCATGTCGATGGCGCGGTCGAGCGCGATGCGTTCCTCGTCCCGGGCTTCGGCAGCGGAATCGCCGAGTATCTCGGCATAGGAGAAGCGGTACATCTTTAGACCTTTCGTCCTAGACGTAGTCCATGATGGACAGTTTAAGTATTCGCGCGGTCAGCGAGTACGACATCTCGACCTGGGTGGTCATGGTGTCGAACCGCGTCTTGGCTTCGGCGGGGTCGACGGCTTCGAGCACGTTGAGGCGGCGATCCGTGGCGTCGATGGCGCTACGCATCAGGGTGTCGGCGGCGGCGATGCGGCTCTGGGCGGAGCCGATCCGGGTCGATATGTCGGTGACGCCGGAAATGGCGCTGCCGAGGAGACCACGGGTCTTGTCGAGCACGGTGTTCAGCGCGTCGCCCTTGAGCCCGGAGCCTCCGAGCGTCGCCATCATGGTGTATGCCATGGCGAGCTTGCGCATGGCTGGCTCATTGGCGCTGGCGCCGACCTCGATCTGGGCGGTGGAGGAGATGGCGGCGCGGCGGTTCTCGCTGCTCGCGTCCGACCAGGTGGCGCTCCAGCCCGGCTCCTCGAAGCTGGCGGCGAAGGTGGTGTCGATGAAGTCGGCGAGGTCGGCGACGGGGATCTGCGCCACGGCCGGGTCCTTCATCGGATCGGCGGGATCGAGCCCGAAGCGGGCGGCGAAGGCCCCTGTTATGGCCGCCTCTGGCCCCTCGTCGAAACCGGCCATCGGCTTGGTGCCGCTGTTGAGCCCGCCGAAGAGATAGCGCCGGCCATCGGTGAGGTTGAGCGTCGAGGTGAGGGCGTCGAGGGCGGAACGGCCCTGCGCCGCCAGCACGCCGGCGCCGCTATTGGCGTCGGAAATGCCGACCATGGCGCTGAGGAAACGGTCGGCCTGGCCGCGAATGTCGTCGAGCGCGGTCTGGGTGCGGTCGAGCACGGCGCCGGTCGAGGCATTGCCGTCGATGAGGCTCTGCAGCGATGTCTGGTCGCGGCGCAAGGTGAGGTTCTCGCCGACCGCCACGCCGAGGTCGCGGCCGATATCGGCACGCCGGCCGGTGGTGAGCTCCTGGCTCGCCTTGGCGAGTTCGTTCTGCAGCCGGGGCAGGGCGGCGCGCGGCGCATTGTTGAGCGTGAGGGTGGAGATGAAGCTGGAATGCATCGCTTACCTCAGAGCCTGGAAGAGCGCGTCATAGAGGCTGCTGACCACGGCAATGAGCTTGGACGAGGCCTGGTAGCTGCGTTCGAGGTCGAGCTGCCGGGCATATTCGTCGTCCATGTTGATGCCGGTGGCGTTGGACAGCGCCGAGGAGGCATGGGCGAGCAGCGCGCTCTCGCTTTCCGTCTCCCGCGCCGCCACTTGCCGCTGGCCTTCCAGCCAGCCGGTGGAGGCGGCGGCGAAATCGGCCATGGTGGAGCGCGCGGGAATGCCGGAGGCGGGGTCGAAATCGCGCACCTCGGCCAGCGCCGCTCCGCTTGCCTGCAGATGGGCGCCGAAGCTCGGCTGGCCGCCCGTATTGACCACATAGGCCGCGCCATTGATGCCGCCGTCGCGCAGCCGGCTCGGGCTGCCGCCCTGCGCGGGATCGACCGCCGGATTGACGGTGAGGCGCGCGGCGAGGCCGGTGGGGCCCGCCGGCAGGTTCGCCGTGCCATCGGTGAACAGGCCGGGCGCATCGGGGGCGCCGCCGCCGGTCTGGTCCTTCTCGGCAAAAGCCTGGGTAAGGCCGAAGGCGAGGGAATCGAGCTGCGTCTCCAGCGTCACGGCGGTGCGGTCGCGCAGTTCGGCGAGGCCGGCGAGCCGGCCGGAGCGCAGCGGCATGGTGGCGTCGGCGCCGGTGACGCTGACGCCATCCACCATCACCGCCTTGCCGGCCATGCCGGCGGCGAGCATCGGCGTGGTGGCGAAACTGACGCTGCGCGGCGTGGTTTCGAACAGGGTGGCGCCGCCATCGGTGTAGAGCACGAGGTCGTTATTGCCGCGCGAGACGGCGGTGACGCCCATTTCCTCGGCGAGGCTGGCGAGCAGCGTGTCGCGCCGGTCCATGGCATCGCTGACATCGCGCCCGGCGCCGGTGCCGCGCACCACCGTGTCGTTCTCGGCGGCGAACTGCTTGAGCAGATCGTTGACCCGCGCCACCGAGCGCGCCATGCCGCTGTCGGCCTCGGAGCGGACGGTACGCACGGTGGCGGCGGCGCTGTTGAGCGTGGTGGCGAGGTCCTGCGCCATGGTGACGGTGCGGGCGCCGAGCGCGGGATCGTCCGGGGCGTTGGCGAACTGGGCGAGCGCGTCGCCAAGCGCGCCAAGGCGTGCCGCCGGCGAATTGTCGCCGGTGACATCGCCCATGCCGGTGCGCAGCCGGTCGAGCCCGTCCAGCACGGCCTGCCGGTCGGCCGCGTTCGAGGTCGCGCCGAGCATGCGCGTATAGAGCGGTCCGTCGCTCGCCCGCGAGACGGTGACGACATAGGCCCCGCCCGTCGCTTCCGTCGTGGTGACGGCGATCTTGCGCGAGGAGCCGGGCTGGCCCGCATTGGCAATGTTGCGGGACGTCGTCTCGATCTGCGTCGAGGTCGCCGCGAGCGAGGCGCGGGCGGTGTTGAAGGCGAGCGACAGGCTCATCGGCGTATCACCGCTTCAGGCTCATCAGCACGTCGAGCAGTTCGGAGCCGGTCTGGAACACCTTGGAGTTGGCGGTGTAGTCGCGCTGGGCGCTGATCATTTCGGTGAGCTCGGACGCCATGTCGACATTCGAACGCTCGGTGGCGCCGGACACCATGGAGCCGAGCCCGCCCTCATTGGCGAAGCCGATCTGCAGCCCGCCCGATTCCCGCGTCGTCTCGAACACATTGCCCGCCTTGGGCGTGAGATTGTCCGGGCTGGTGACGAAGGCGAGGGGGATCTTGTAGAGCGGCGACTTGCGCCCGTTGAGATCGACGGCGGAGACGACGCCGTCCTTGTCGATGGTGACGCTCGACACCGAGCTCGGGGCGTTGCCGTCCACCGTGGCGTTGAGCGGGGTGTAGCGGTCGGCCAGCTGGGTCATGCCGGTGAGGTCGAGCGTCAGCGTCTGGCCGCCCGGCACGTTCAGCGCCATGGTCGGGGCGGAGGTGAGGTTGCCGAGCGCGTCGAAATCCAGCGTCTGGGTGGAGAGCGGGGCGCTGGCATAGGGGAAGCCACCGCCCGCCGCCGCATCGGCACGGTCGAAGGTGGTCATTTCCCACGCGATCGGGCTGTCGCTGGTCTTGGTGAGATAGATGTCGAGCGTGACCTCGCTGCCGAGATTGTCGAAGGTCACCAGCGAGGATTTCTGCGAGTAGGACGAGCCGGCGACGTTGGCCGCCGGGGTGCTGCCCGTCACCGCCGTGTCGGCGGCCGGCAGGTTGGCGGCGAAGGCGCCGGTGCGCGAGGGATTGGCGGCGAGCCGCACATCGGCGACGCGCACGGGCTTCAGCCCGCCGGCGCCGTTCAGCACCACATTGGGATCGCCATTGGTGATGTCGTAGCCCATCAGCGTGAAGCCGGCGGTGTTCACCAGATTGCCGGAGGAGGCATCGACGGTGAAGGAGCCGGCGCGGCTGAGATAGGAGGTGCCGTTGGGATCGGAGACCAGGAAGAACCCGTTGCCCTGGATGCCGAGATCGGTCGCCGAGGTGGAATAGTTGAACGCGCCCTGCTGGCTCACCGCATAGCGCACGCTGGTGTTGACCGCGCCGGAATTATACTCGCCCGGCCCGCTCTGCAGCAGCAGGCTGGAGAATTCGGTGGAGGCGCGCTTGTAGCCGGTGGTGCCCGAATTGGCGATGTTGTCGCCGATGGTGCTCAGCTTGTTGGACTGCGCCGCCATGCCGGACACACCCGTCCGCATCATGCCATAGAGGCTCATTTCATCACTCCTCGGTGTCGTTGCCGCAGTTGACCCTGTCTGGCTTGTGCGAGACTGGCGTGCGCGGCGCCTGGCACGGCCGCGTCTGGCGAGCCGCGCAGGGTTAGCCGCGAATGGCTAGCCTCGTATCGCCTGGGCGAGTTCGGCGAAGGGTTCGCGGCTCGGCGGCGCGTCGGCATATTGCGACAGCGCCTCGTAGATGCGCGGCACCACCTTCACCGCCTGGTCGAGCTCGGGGTCGGCGCCGGGGTGGTAGCCGCCCATCAGCCTGAGGTCGCGCGTGTCCTCGAAGCGGGCGATGAGGCTGCGCAGGCGGCGGATCAGGTCCCGCTCCTCCGGGCTCCAGACGAGATCGGCGAGGCGCGAGACCGAGCGCAGCACATTGACGGCGGGAAAGCGGCCCTGGTCGCCGATCGCGCGGTCGAGCACAATATGGCCGTCCAGCGTGCCGCGCACCGCGTCGGCCACCGGGTCGTTATGGTCGTCGCCATCGACCAGCACCGAGAAGATGGCGGAGATCGCTCCCTTGCCCTCCGGCCCCGGGCCGGCGCGTTCCAAAAGGCGCGGCAGGGTGCTGAACACGCTCGGCGCATAGCCGCGCGCCACCGCCGGCTCGCCCGCCGCCAGCGCCACGTCGCGCGCGGCATGGGCGTAGCGGGTGACGCTGTCGATGATGAGCAGCACCTGCTCGCCCCGATCGCGGAAATATTCCGCCACGGCGAAGCCGGCGCGCGGCGCGAGGCGGCGCATCATCGCGCTCTCGTCGCTGGTGGCCACCACCACGACCGAGCGGTGGCGGTTGGGCGCCAGCGGACCTTCGAGGAATTCGCGCACCTCGCGCCCGCGCTCGCCCACCAGCGCGACCACGATGGTGTCGAAGCCCTCGCAGCGCGCCAGCATGGCGAGAAGGGTGGATTTGCCGACGCCCGAGCCGGCGAAGATGCCGATGCGCTGGCCCTCGACCATGGGGGTGAACAGGTCGATCACCCGCACGCCGGTGCGCAGCGGCTTGTGGATGCGCGCCCGGCTCATCGCTTCCGGCGGATCGGCCTCCAATTCGCGCGCCTCGTCGCCGAGGGTGAGCGGGCCGAGCCCGTCCAGCGGCTGGCCGAGCGCGCCGATCACCCGGCCCTTCCACTCCTCATGCGGGCGGAAGGCGAGGGGGCGGGCGCGATGCGCCGGCGCGCCGAGGCCGATCGGCACCCGCTCGTCGAACGGTTTCACCGTGGCGCCGCCCTCATCGAGCCGCACCACCTCGCCGATCAGATGGCGGCCATTGGCCTCCACCGACACGCAGGCGCCGAGCGTGAGATGGGAGGACAGGCCCGAGACGCGGAAATGCGTCGGCGTGACCTCGCGCACCGTGCCGGAGACGCGCACGAAGGGCAGATCGTCGAGCCCGGATTGAACCGCCGCTTCCAGCCGCGCCAGCGCGTTCATCTCAGGACGGCCCCAGCGTGCGGATGGTCTCCGAGGTCTGGTCCTCGCTCTGCTGCACCGCCTGGGCGGCCATCTCGAAGGTGCGCTGCACGGCGATGAGCCGTGTCATCTCCAGGATCGGGTCGACATTCGAGCCCTCGACATAGCCCTGGCGGATGCCGAGGCTGGAGAAGTCCTGCACCGGCAGGCCGGGGCGGTCGGGGATCACCGCATTGCCCTGGCGCTCCAGCTTCGCCCCCGCCGGCAGGGTGAACAGGCCGAGCGTGCCGACGCGGTTGCCGCCCTGGGTCATCGCGCCGTCGGCGCCGATGCGGATCTCGCCGCCGGCGGGGTCGACAAGCATCGCGGTGCCGCCGGCATCGAGCACCGGCAGGTTGTCGACGGTGAGCAATTCCCCCGTCGGGGCGATATGCAGCCGCCCGTCGCGCGTATAGGCGCGCCCGTTCGGGGTCTGCACCGCGAACCAGGCGTCGCCCTGCGGCGCCACGTCGAGCGGGTTGCCGGTGTAGTTGACGGGTCCGGCGGCGAGCGAGGTGTAGGTCTCGCCCTCGGAGACGAAGGCGACGTCCTGGTCGCCGGCGGTGGAGAGCAGGTGCTCGAACTTGATCGCCTCGGCGCGAAAGCCGGGGGTGCTCATATTGGCGACATTGTTGGCGATGGTCGCCATGCGCCGTTCAGTGGCAAGCTGCGCCGCCAGCGGGACATAAAGGCTCGGCATGGATCAGCCTCCATATTTGAGGTTCAGCAGCGCCATGCCGGTGCGCATGCCGACGCCATTGGCCGGAAACAGCGCCAGCGTCGGCGAGGCGGCGACGCCCTGGTCGGCATCCCAGCGCGCGGTGAAGCGGCGGATCAGCCGGTCGAGCTTGGTCGGGTCCTGCAGATCGGCGAGCTTGAGGCGCTGGGTGACGGCGGAAGCCTGCTTCTCAATGTCGGCGGAGGCCATCGCGGTGGGAAAGCCATAGACGGTCTTCAGCACCTTCCACAGCGCGGGATCGGCGAGCAGCCCGTAGGCCGACTTCACCTTGGGCGCCTCGCGCTGGAAATAAAGCGCGAGCCGCACGCCCTCATTTTCCGCCCCGGCATCGACTTCGAGCTTCTGGCGCACATAGGCGTCGACCACGTCCTGCCGCGCCGCCGGGCGCGTCGTGGTGAGCGGGCCGTAATTGTCGAAGTCGAACGCCTTGGCGAAGGCGGTGAAGCGCTCGTCATTCAGCCGGTTGGCGAAGGATTTGGGGTCGACGATGCCCTCGGTCAGCACCTTGCGCATATAGCCCTTGGCATAGGCCATGTCGCCGAGCCCGAAGGCGTTCATCGCATAGGTGAAGACGCGGGTGTTCTTGAGAAAGGCGTCGACCGTCTTGATCTTCGGGATGGTGGCGAGGAAGTGCTTGGTCTCCAGCGCCACCGAAGGCTCCGCCGCCTTCAGCGAGAGCGTGCGGGTCATGTTGCGCGTGAGCGACTGGAAGGTCGCGAAGGTGGTGGTCATGGCGGTTCCCGGCTCCGGTCCGGTCGCCACCCTGGCGCGGCAAGCTTGCGCCGGGCTTCCGCGCCGTCGGGCCGGGCAGGGCCAGCCTCGCGCAATCTTGCTTGCCTAGACCCTCAGTCAACAACGGAGGGGTCGGCATTGTTCATTCTGATTGGCATCGTCCTGGGGTTTGCCTCGATCGGAGGCGGCTTCGTCGCGATGGGCGGCCATCTCGAAGTGATTTGGCAACCCTTTGAATATGTCATCATTTTCGGCATCGCCTTTGCCACCTTCCTCATCGCCAACCCGATGTCGACCGTCAAGGACACCGGCAAGGCGCTGGGCCAGGCCTTCGCCGGCAAGGCGCCCAAGCGCAAGGATTTCCTCGGCCTGCTCGGCCTGCTCTATGCGCTGATGCGCGAATTGCGCACCCGTCCGCGCAATGAGGTCGAGGGGCACATCGACGACCCCGCCAATTCCGCGCTGTTCCAGCACTTCCCGGACATTCTCAAGGACAAGGAGCTGACGCAGTTCATCTGCGACTATGCGCGGCTCATCGTCATCGGCAATGCCCGCTCGCACGAGATCGAGGGGCTGATGGAACAGGAAATCTCGACCATCAAGAAATACAAGACCAAGCCGGCCGGGGCGCTGAGCACGGTGGCCGAGGGCATGCCGGCCATCGGCATCTGTGCGGCGGTGCTCGGCATCGTCAAGGCAATGGGCGCCATCGACCAGTCGCCGGAAATCCTCGGCCACTATATCGCCTCGGCGCTCGTCGGCACGCTGATCGGCATCTACACCTCCTACGCGATCCTCGGGCCGATGGCGCACTACATCAAGATCATGCGCGAGAAGCAGGTCCAGCCCTTCATTATCGTGAAGCAGTCGCTCATCGCCTACATGAACGGGGCGCTGCCGCAGATCGCGCTCGAACACGGGCGCAAGACCATCTCCTCCTCCGAGCGCCCGAGCATCGACGAGGTCGAGGCGGAAGCCATCTCCAACGTGCCCAACCTCTCGGCCGTTCCTCAGGCAGCCTGATCACATGAACATGCGCGCCACCCCCTCCGCCGGCACGCCGGCCGATATTCGCGACCTCCTGCTCGACGCTGCCGGGCTCTCGCTCGACAAGCTGCCGATGCTGCATGTCATCTTCGACCGCATGGCGACGCTGTGCGCGGAGAGCCTGCGCCAGCTCGCCTCCTCGCAGGCCTATTACTCGCTGAGCCAGGTGGAGAGCGGGCGCATCGGCGACGTGCTCGACAGCTATGAGGGCATGGCGATCGTCGGCGTGTTCCACTCCCCGGAATGGGACAGCCACGTCATTGTCGGTTTCGACCGCGACTTCGTGTTCAGCATGGTCGAGGTGCTGTTCGGCGCCGACGGCTCCGAGCCGCCGGTGGATGACGAGCGCTCCTTCTCCAATATCGAGCTGCGCATCGCCATCGCCCTGTTCGAACAGGTGGCCAAGGCGCTGCAGGGCAGCTTCGCGCTGGTGAGCCAGGTGAGCTTCAAGTTCCAGCGCCAGGAAACCCGCATGGATTTCGCGGTGGTGGGCCGGCGCAACAACCTCGCCATCTGTGCCAAATTCCTGCTGCAGGCGCTCAATCGCGGCGGCGAGATGTTCGTGCTGATCCCGCAGGGCGCGCTCACCCCGCTGCGCCAGCAGCTCGCCAGCACCACGGCCGGCGAATCCTCCCCGCGCGACCCGATCTGGACCAAGCACATACGCGGCGAGGTGCAGCGCACCGAGGTGCGGCTGCGCGCGGTGCTGGAAGAACGCGAGATCACGCTCGGCGACGCCGCGCAGCTGGAAGTCGGGCAGATTCTGCCGCTGCAGGCGACGCCGCGCAGCCGGGTCAAGCTGGAGAGCGTCGAGCAGCCGCTGTTCTGGTGCAGCCTCGGGCAAGCTGAAGGGTCTTATGTGCTGCGTATCGAAGAGGCGGTCGACCTCGATCAGGAGTTCATCGATGACATTCTCCCCCGCTGAGGCGGTGCTGTTCGTGGCGCTCGTGGTGACGAGCGGCTGCGTCGTGCTGATGTATCGCAAGCTCAATGAGCTCTCGACGGTCGGGCGCCACTACCGGCTGGCGCTGCATGACAGCGCCGCGGCGCTGGGCGAGGCGCGCGATGCCGTCGCCCTGCTCAACAATGACAGCCGCGAGCTGATTTCCGCGCTGTGCACGCGCATCGGCGAGGCGGAGGCGCTGGTCGCCCGGCTGGACCGCGCCCGCGCCGAGGCCGCCGCCATTCTCCCCACCCCCGTTAACAAGGACCCGCGCGGATGAGCCACGAAACCTTCGCCCCGGAAGTGCTGTCGGCCAGCGGCACGGTTGAGGAAAGCTTCGGCGGCCGTGGACTCGAATCGCTGCTGCGCGTGCCGGTCACGCTGCAGGTGGTGCTGGGCTCGGCGCACCTGCCGGTGGCGCAGCTGATGAAGCTCGGCCGTGGCGCCATCGTGCCGCTCGACCGCCGCGTCGGCGAGCCGGTCGACATCGTCGTCAATGGCCGCATCATCGCCCGCGGCGAAGTCGTGGTGGTGGACGAGGACAATTCCCGCTTCGGCGTGTCGCTGACCGAGATCGTCGGCGCGTCCGGTGCCGATCTCTCGCGCTGAGACGGTTGAGCGCGCATGTCCGCCGTCACCCGGGTGGCCCGCCCGCTACAGGGTTCCGACCGCGTCGCCGCACTGCTCATGACCATGGGCCGGCCGGTGGCGGCGCGGCTGATGAAGCACTTCCAGCCCGAGGAGATCAAGGCGATCACCCGCGCCATCGCGGAGATGCGCCCGGTATCGACCGCGCAGGTCGAACTCGCCATCGAGGAATTCGCCACCCAGTTCGTCGCCGGGGCGAATGTGGTCGGCTCGCCCAGCGATGTGGAGCGCCTGCTCGACGGGGTCCTGCCCCCCGAGCAGATCTCCGCGATCATGACCGACATTCTCGGCTCGACCAATCACAGCATCTGGGACCGGATTTCCGGCGTTTCCGAGGGCACGATCGCGGCCTATGTGATCAAGGAACACCCGCAGATCGCGGCGCTGGTGCTGTCCAAGGTCAAGCCGTCCTGCGCCGCCAAGGTGCTCGGCCATCTGCCCGAGGCGATGCGCAACGCCGTGATGCGCCGCATGCTCGGCTTCAAGCCGATCGTCGACGAGACGATGCGCATCATCGAGAACACCATCCATGAAGACTTCATGGTGAACCTCGCCCGCAATGCGGGCGCCGACACCCATGCGCGCATCGCCGACATCATCAACAAGATGGAGCGCGACGACATGGAGAACGTCCTCTCCAGCCTCGCGAGCACGCGGCCGAAATCGGCGGAAATCCTCAAGGGGCTGCTGTTCACCTTCGACGACATCATCTCGCTGCCGCCGCGCGCCCGCACGGCGCTGTTCGACCAGGTGCCGAACGACCGCACGGTGATGGCGCTGAAGGGCACGGACGCGCAGTTCCGCGAGGTCATCCTGCAGTCGCTCGGCTCGCGCGTGCGGCGCATGGTCGAGCAGGAGCTGATGAGCAGCGAGCCGGCCTCGCACCGCGACGTGCACGAGGCCCGCCGCGCCATTACCGACATGGCGCTGGAAATGGCCGGGCGCGGCGAGATCGAGCTCAACGCCGGCGGCGAGGACGAAGCCTATGTGCGCTAGGTCAGGCCACCCCGGGGGCCGCCATGTCCGAGGATAATGACAAGGAGAGCAAAACCGAGGAGGCGAGCGAGAAGAAGATCGCCGACGCGCTGGAAAAGGGACAGGTTCCGTTTTCGCGCGAAGCCCCGCTCTTCGCCTCGCTGCTCGGCATTCTCGTCAGCCTGTCTTTCTTCGCCGGCCCGCAGGTCACGCTGCTGACCGAGGGGATGGCGCGGCTGATCGACAATCCCGGCGGCTTCCGCATCGCCGGCAGCGAGGACGCGCTGGAGCTGTTCTGGCTCGCCTTCGGCCTTGCCGCCCGCTTCCTGCTGCCGATCGCGCTGGTGCTCGCCGCCTTCGGCCTCGTCGCCTCGCTGGCGCAGAACATGCCGCGTTTCGTCGGCGAGCGCATCCGCCCGCAATGGTCGCGCGTCTCGCCGGCCTCCGGCTTCACCCGCATCTTCGGCCGGCACGGCCAGGTCGAATTCCTGAAATCGCTGTTCAAGTTCGGCGCCGTCGCGGCGATCTGCGTCATGCTGCTGCTCTCCGCCAAGGACAGCATCATGGGCGCCATGTCGAGCGACCCGACGCTCGTTCCCTCCATGCTGCTCGGCCTTGCGGTGCGGCTGGTCTCCGCCGTCTGCGTCGCCACCATCGCGCTGGTGTGCATCGATCTCGTCTGGTCGCGGCTGAGCTGGCGCGCCGAGCTGCGCATGACCAAACAGGAGGTGAAGGAGGAGTTCAAGCAGGCCGAGGGCGACCCGATCGTCAAGGCGCGCATGCGCTCGCTGGCCAAGGAACGCGCCCGCCACCGCATGATGAGCGCGGTGCCGCGCGCCTCGCTCGTCATCGCCAACCCGACCCATTACGCCATCGCCCTGCATTATGACCGGGTGAAGGGCGGGGCGCCGCTGGTGCTCGCCAAGGGCGTCGACCTGATCGCCCTGAAGATACGCTCCATCGCCGAAACGTCCGGCGTGCCTGTTGTGGAGGACCGCGCGCTGGCGCGGGCGCTCTATGAGGCGGTGGAGGTCGACCAGTGGATTCCGGCGGAGTTCTACCGGCCGGTCGCCAAGATTCTCTTCTTCATCTACTCGCGAGGCCAAAATGCGCGGAAATGAGGGGCCTTGCCGTCTCGACATCGCGAGCCTGCCGGAACTGTCGCTGCTCACCTATGAAAAACGGCTGGCCGAGGCGCTGCGCGGTTTTCTCACCGAGCTGTGCCTGACCAATGCCGGGGTGGTGATGGCCTATATCAACAGCGGCCAGGACAGTAACATCGACGACCTCATCGCCTCCTCGGCCGAGCTTTTCCTCAAGCCGGGCCAGCTCAGCTATGACCGCCATGCGGTGATCGAGAGCGACTGGGGCGCGCCGCCGCATGTTTCCATCGCGCTCAGCTTCCGCCAGCCGGCGATGACGACGGCTTTTCATGTGGTCTTCGACGAGAATTCGGTCGGCGTGCACATCGACGCCATCGAGTTCGCCACCGCGACGGGTTCGGAGAGCGAGAATCTCCGCCGCTTCGAGGCGGCGCTGGCGGCGGCCCGGCTCAGCGAGCACTGAACGCTCCAGCCTCGTGCAAGGTTCTCGTCCTATGGTCCGCGCGTAGGAATGCGGAGACCCCAGTGGACAAGATCTTCCTGTTCGATCTCACCGCCCGCCACGCCGAATGGGCGTCGGTGCGGCAGGCGACGATCGCCGCGAACATCGCCAATGCCAATACGCCGGCCTACCGGGCGGCGGATGTCGAGCCCTTCTCCATGGTGCTCGACCGCACCCATCTGACCCAGGCGCGCACCTCCGTCGGGCATCTCTCTCCGGCAGGTGCCGAGGCGATGCGCGCCGAGGTGAAGCCGGCGGATAGCTGGGAAGTCTCCGAATCCGGCAACACGGTGAGCCTCGACCAGCAGATGGTCAAAGCCGCCGAAACCAGCGGGGCCTTTACGTTGAACACGAGCGTCGTGCGCGCCTTCCACCGCATGGTGCTCGCCAGTGTGAGGAACGCCTGATGATCGATTCCCTGAAGTCCATTTCCACCATCGCCAGTTCCGGCATGGAGGCGCAGTCCACCCGCATGCGGGTGGTGTCCGAGAACATCGCCAATGCCCGTTCCACCGGCTCAACGCCCGGCGCCGATCCCTACCGGCGCAAGACGGTGCATATGGGCGTGCCGGAAGGCATCGGCGCCGGGCCCGGCGTTTCCATCCGCGCCATCGCCACAGACGACACCACGCCTTTCACCATCGAGCACGACCCCGGCAACCCGGCCGCCGATGCCGACGGCAATGTGAAGCTGCCCAATGTGAATGTGCTGATGGAGATGGCGGACCTGCGCGAGGCCGGCCGTTCCTATTCCGCCAATCTCCAGATGATGAAGCAGGCACGCTCGATGATTTCCATGACCATCGACCTGTTGAGGGCCGGCTGATGATGGACGCGCTCAATTCGATCTCCACCCTGCGCGGGGTGGGCGGCACCGCCTCCACGGCGGCCAGCTCCGCCGCCTCGGCGGTTCGGCCGGCGGCGGGCACCGGCTTTTCCGACATGCTGGCCGACATCTCCGGCCAGGCGGTCAGCTCGTTGCAGGGCGCGGAAGCCGCCGCCATCACCGGCCTGCAGGGCAAGGCCTCCGTGCAGCATGTGGTGCAGACCATCATGGCGGCCGAAACCACGCTGCAGACCGCGCTGGCGGTGCGCGACAAGGTGGTCGCCGCCTATCAGGAAATCTCGCGGATGGCGATCTAGCGCCGCCCGCGACACCTCGTTCCGCCCCCTGTTTCCCGCATTCCCGGCGGGCGGCGCCGTCGCCGCGTTGTCCGAGGCTGCCCCGAGGACGCCGACATGAAAGCACTGGCCATCGCCGCCACCGGCATGAGCGCGCAGCAGACCAATGTCGAGGTGATCGCGAACAACATCGCGAACATCAACACGACCGGCTTCAAGCGCGCCCGCGCCGAGTTCTCCGACCTGCTCTACCAGGCCGAGCGCGCCCAGGGCGTGCCCAATGCGGAAGGCGGCCTGCCGATCCCGGAGGGGGCGCTCGTCGGCCTCGGGGTGCGCACGCTCGGGGTGCGCAACCTGCACCAGCAGGGCCCGCTCGCCCAGACCGGCAACCCGCTCGACATGGCAATCAACGGGCGCGGCTGGTTCCAGATCACCGGCCCGACCGGCGAGACGCTCTATACGCGCGCCGGCTCCTTCAGCAAGGGACCGGCCGGCGAACTCGTGACCAATGACGGCTATGTCGTGCAGCCGGCCATCACCTTTCCCGCCGACACCACCGAGATCGTCATCAACGAGACCGGCAACATCTACGCCAAGACCCCGGCGCAGGCGGACCCGCAGCTGCTCGGCCAGCTCAGCCTCGCCAATTTCGCCAATGATGGCGGGCTGGAGCCGATCGGCAACAATCTCTACCGCGAGACCGCCGCTTCGGGCCAGCCGGTCACCGGCGTTGCCGGCGATGCCGGCTTCGGCAAGATTCACCAGGGCTATCTCGAAGGTTCGAATGTCGATCCGGTGAAGGAAATCACCGAGCTCATCACCGCGCAGCGCGCCTATGAGATGAACTCCAAGGTGATCCAGGCCGCCGACGAGATGGCGGCGACGGTTGCCAAGGGCATCCGCTAAACAAGGACATCTGCGATGAATCGGCTGCTGCCGGGGGGCGTGCGCGCCCTCGCCCTTTCCTGCGCCGTTCTGTCGGCCACGCTGCCGGCCTTGGAGCAGGCCCTGGCGCAGGCTCCGGCCACCGCGCGCCAGCGGCCCATCGCCGACACGGTGTCCGGCCTCGACGCGCCGTCCGCGCCGGCCCCGGTTTCGCCCGCGCCGGCGGCCGTCGCCGCGCCGGAGCAGATCAGCCTGCCGGTCGCCGCGACCAATATCGCGCCGGGCGAGACCATCACCGCCGCCATGCTGGGCGAGCGCGCCTTCCCGGTCTCGATGGCGCACCAATACCCGCTGGCGGTCAATCCGGGCCAGCTGGTCGGCAAGGTGGCGCGCCGCCCGCTGGCGGCCGGCAACGCCATTCCCGTCGCCGCCGTCGCGGAGGCGCAGCTGGTGACGCGCGGCGTCGCCACCGAACTGCGCTTCGAGCAGGACGGACTCAGCATCCGCGCGATCGGCGTGCCGCTCGAATCCGGCGCGCTCGGCGCGATGGTGAAGCTGAAGAACGCCGACAGCGGCAAGGTCGTCGCCGGCATCGTGCAGGCCGACGGCTCGGTCAAGGTGACCGCGCCATGATCGGCTGGACACGGCGCTTGCTGAGCGGGCGCGGCCTGTGCGCGCTGCTGCTGGTGCTCGCCTTCGCCCCGGCGGCCGGGGCGGCGACCCGCATCAAGGACATCACCAACGTGCAGGGCGTGCGCGACAACCAGCTGATCGGCTACGGCCTCGTCATCGGGTTGCAGGGTACGGGCGACACGCTGCGCAACTCGCCTTTCACCGAGCAGGCGATGCAGTCCATGCTCGACCGGCTCGGCATCAGCACGCGCGGCGTGCCGCTGCGCTCGCGCAATGTCGCGGCGGTGGCGGTGACCGCCAATCTGCCCTCCTTCGCCGGGGTCGGCGGGCGCATCGATGTCAATGTCGCCTCCCTCGGCGACGCCACCTCGCTCAAGGGTGGCACGCTGCTCATCACCCCGCTGAACAGCGCCGACGGCCAGACCTATGCCGTTGCGCAGGGCCAGCTCGCCGTCACCGGCTATGTCGCCGCCGGCGAGGCCGAGAGCGTGACCCAGGGCGTGCCGACCGCCGCCCGCATCCCCAATGGCGCGCTGGTGGAAAAGCCGGCGCCGGGGGAGCTGGCGGAGCTGCCGCAATTCGTGCTGGAGCTGAACAACCCCGATTTCGCCACCGCCGCCCGGGTGGCCGACGCCATCAATGCCCGCTTCGGCAACAATGTCACCGACAATGGCAAGATCGGCGGCCCGGTGCGACCGACGGCGCTGGCGCGCGACCAGCGCTCCATTGTCGTGCTGCGGCCCCCGCGCATCAGCGCCGCCCGCTTCCTCGCCATGGTCGGCGATCTCGCGGTGCAGACCGACGCGCCCGCCCGCGTGGTCATCGACCAGCGCTCCGGCACGGTGGTGATCGGGCGCAACGTCAAGATCTCCACCGTCGCGGTCACGCAAGGCAATCTCACCGTGCGCGTCACCGAGACGCCGCAGGTCTCCCAGCCCGCGCCGTTCTCCTATGGCGAGACGGTGGTGGTGCCCAATACCGAGGTCCAGGTCGAGCAGGATGGCGGCTATCTCAGCGTGGTGCGAGGCCCCGATCTCGACACCCTCGTGCAAGGTCTGAACCGTATGGGAATGAGGCCGACGGACATCATCTCCGTCCTTCAGGCGATCAAGACAGCCGGCGCCCTGCAAGCCGAGCTGGTCATCCAGTAAGCGCCGCAGGGCGCATCGGCCGGGAGTTCCCGCATGAGCATGATACTGGTCGTCTCGCATCTCGCCGCCCTCGCCGTGGGCTGCCTGCTCGGGCTGCTTTCCGCCGCCCTCTGCTTCGCCGCCCGCGACAGCGAGCCCGGCGGCGAGGATAACGAGGCGGAGGCGGTGGGCTGGACGGTACCCGCCCGCCGCCTGCCGCTGCCGAGGCGCGACGGCGGCGCCGGCATCGTCAAGGCGCTGGTCATCGTCGCGCTCGCCCTTGGCACCAGCTTTCTCGGTGCGATGAGCCTGCGGGCGGAGCCGGCGCAGGCCCCGGAGGCCGCGGCGCCCATCGCCGCCTCGCGCCCGGCGCCGCCGGCGCCCAAGGGCGACAATGCCGACCAGTATTGCGAGGCGATGGTCGACGCGGTGCGCGATGCCCGCTTCGCCCGCCAGCGGGCGGCGCTCGCCGCGCTGGAAAAGGACATCGAGGACCGGATCGCCCGGCTGGAGGCCAAGCGCGCCGAATTCGAGAAGTGGCTGACACGGCGCGAGGAATTCCTCAACAAGGCGGACGCGGCGGTGATCGCGGTCATCTCGCAGATGCGCCCCGACGCCGCCGCCGCGCAGCTCACCATCATGGGCGACGACCCCGCAGTCGCCATCCTCGCCAAGCTGAATCCCCGCGTCGCCAGCGCGATCCTCAACGAGATGGAGCCGGCCCGCGCCGCCCGCCTCACCGGCGTGATGGTGGGAATCGCCAAGCGCCCGCCGCCCCCGGATGGAAAATCATCGTGACACGCACCCGTTCGACGCTTCCCCTCACGGTGTCCCTCGTCGCGCTCGCGCTCGGCGGCTGCCAGAAGACCTATGACAGCCTGGCCTTCGGGCCGAGCCTCACCCCGGTCGGCTATGGCATCAACCAGCCGACCGACCCCATTCCCATGAGCTTCCCCGCGCCGCCCAAGCGCAGCTTCGCCTCGACCTGGGACCAGGGCACGCAGAGCATTTATCGCAGCATCCGCGCCAGCAAGGTCGGCGATGTGGTGACGGTGACCATCGTCATGAACGACAAGGCCCAGTTCGACAACCAGACCGACCGTTCGCGCAAATCCGCGCAGCAGGCCGGGCTCGATGTCGCCGTCGCCGCCGAAGGCTTCGGCTGGAGCGGGGCGGCCGGCTCGGCCATGGGCGACCTCACCATGAACTCGGACACCGCCGCCAAGGGCAAGGGGTCGATCGACCGCTCGGAAAAACTGCAGGTCCAGATCGCCGCCGTGGTCACCGAGGTGCTGCCGAACGGCAATCTCATGATCAGCGGCTCGCAGGAAATCCTGGTGAATTACGAAGTCCGCGTGCTCAACGTTGCCGGCATGGTCAATCCGCTCGATATTTCCGGCCGCAACCTCATCTCCTACGACAAGATCGCCGAGGCCCGCATCTCCTATGGTGGACGCGGCCGGCTCATGGATGTGCAGCAGCCCGCCTGGGGCCAGCGCATCTATGATGTCGTGGCGCCGTTCTGACGGGGGCGGGCCATGGCATCCAAGGCAGCCGCCGTCAAAGGCGACGACAAGAAAAGCGGTGGCGGGCTGATCGTGCCGCTGGCCATCCTCACGCTCCTCGCCGCCGGCGGCGGCGGCGGGCTCGGCATCCAGCTCGCCTCCAGCGTCGAGAAGACGGTAAGCGAGAAGGCGAAGGAAAAGCCGCCGGAGCCCGACACGCCGCCGCTGAAATATGCCGGCACCGATGTGGTGATGGAGCCGATGAAGGCGATCGTCTCCAATCTCGCCGCGCCCTCGCAGACCTTCGTGCGTATCGAGGCTGCGATCATCTTCAAGAAAGACGCGCTGCCCGACCCGAAGATCGCCGTCGCGCAGATCCGCGACGACATCATGGGCTATCTGCGCACGCTCTCGCTCAGCCAGCTGGAAGGGCCGAGCGGGCTCCTGCACCTGCGCGAGGATTTGAACGAGCGCGCCAAATTGCGCACCGAGGGCAAGATCGACGAACTCATCATCGAGACGATGGTGGTGCAATGAGCGCGTTCTTCCGCCGTTTCGCCCGGCCCCTCGCGGTGGCCGGCCTCGCCGCTGCCGGCGTTTTCGCCAGCGTCGTCCTCGCCGCGCCGGCCTTCGCCCAGTCGCTGCCGGGGCTGAACGACCTGCTCCAGCAATCCGGCGGCGGGGCGGCGAGCGGGCGCATCGTGCAGATGATCGCCCTGCTCACCGTATTGTCGGTGGCGCCAGGGCTGCTCATCACCGTCACCAGCTTCACCCGGCTGGTCATCGCTTTGTCCTTCCTGCGCTCGGGGCTCGGCCTGCAGTCGACGCCGGCCAATCTGGTGCTGATCTCGCTGTCGCTGTTCATGACCTTCTATGTCATGGGCCCGACCTTCGACCGCGCCTGGCAGCAGGGTATCCAGCCGCTGACCGAGAACCAGATCACCGAGCAGGAGGCGCTGACGCGGGTGGCGGCGCCGTTCCATGACTTCATGATGTCGCAGGTGCGCCCCAAGGACCTGCAGACCTTCGCCGATCTCGCTGCCGCCAACGGCCAGGCGCCGGCGGCATCGGAGGACAAGGTGCCGCTGCGCATCCTCATCCCCGCCTTCATGATTTCCGAGCTGCGGCGCGGCTTCGAGATCGGCTTCCTGATCATGCTGCCCTTCCTGATCATCGACATGATCGTGGCGACGCTGGTCATGTCGATGGGCATGATGATGATGCCGCCGGCGGTCATTGCCCTGCCGTTCAAGATATTGTTCTTCATCCTGATCGACGGCTGGAATCTTCTGGTGGGCGGTCTGGTGCGCTCGTTCTACTGACGCAATTCAGAGATCGACGGATTCACAACAGGGCGGGGCGGTGCGCGCGAGCGGGCCGCCCCGCCGGCGTTTTGCCGGCTTCGCATCGGGCTGTCGGGCCCAGTGCCGGATGCAAGCCTCGCGCAAGCTTGCCGTGCGAAGGTCGTTTCATGGCAGATTGATTGTCCGCCCGCTCAGGGCCGGCACTCGGATCGCGCTTTCGGGCCCGATCATCAAAGGCATGATGCCGCCTCTGCCATGCCGGTGTAAGCCCGGTATGTCCCGTGAAAAAACTCACATCAACTCAAGGGACATTCCTATGACCAGCCTGATGACCAACACGTCCTCCATGGTCGCCCTGCAGACCCTGCGGACCATCAACTCTTCGCTCGACGAGACCAATAACCGCGTCTCCACCGGCCTGCGCGTCAATTCGGCGTCGGACAACGCGGCCTACTGGTCCATCGCCACCACGACCCGCTCCGACAACGGTGCGCTCGGTGCGGTGAAGGACTCGCTCGGCCTCGCCAAGTCCTCGGTCGATACCGTCAACACCGGTCTCGACACCGTCCGCAATGCCTTGCAGAAGGTGAAGGAAAAGCTCATCACCGCCGCGTCCCCGGACGCCGATCGCGCCAAGCTGCAGACCGAAATCGGCAGCCTGCTCGAAGAGGTGAAGAACAACGCCAAGAGCACGGTTATTTCCGGCAGCAACTGGCTGTCGGTGGATTCGAGCGAAGCCAACTACAATGCCAACAAGGCGGTGGTTGCCTCGTTCTCCCGCACCGGCGACTCGGTGCAGGTCGACACGATCAACATCGACACCAGCAAGTTCAAGCTGCTGGATTCGAACACCACCGTTCACTCCGCGGTCGACGCGGCGGTGACCACGGCGTCGGCGACCTACTCGACCGCCGCCACCACGGCCACGACCGCCTACGACACCGCGAAGACCACGGCGACGACGGCCTACGACACCGACATTGCGGCCGCCGACACGACTTTCGCCGGCAGCGCCATGGACGCCGCGGCTGTGGCCGCCCGTGACGCCGCTTATGCGACGGCGAAGAACACCCGTGACAGTGCCTTCACCACCGCCGAAACCACGAAGAAGACGGCCCTCGACGGCGCGGTTCTCGCGCTGAAGAACTCGCTGGGCGCCTCGGGTACCGATAACCTCGGCATTCTCGACAAGTCCCGCGTGGCCGCCACGTCCAACGGCAAGGCGACGGTCAGCTCGATCATGGATATCGACATTTCCAAGCTGACCTCGAGCCAGAACGACCTCGACCAGATCGCGAACTACACCTCGATCGTCGATGCCGCCCTGACCGACCTTACGGATGCGTCCACGAGCCTCGGCTCCACGGCCAGCCGTATCGAGTCGCAGACCAACTTCGTGCAGGCGTTGCAGGACGCCAACAACCGCGCCATCGGCTCGCTCGTCGATGCGAACATGGAAGAAGAGTCGACCCGTCTGAAGGCGCTGCAGACTCAGCAGCAGCTCGCCGTTCAGTCGCTCGGCATCGCCAATTCCAGCTCGCAGAGCGTGCTCAGCCTGTTCCGCGGCTGATACGGCCGGGCTCGCGCCCGGTTTCCCCGACCCCGCCGCCGTGTTCCACGGCGCGCCTTGGGCCACGCTTCGCCTCCCAGGAGCGTGGCCCTTTTTTTCGCGCTTCCCCGCGCAACGCTCAGGCAAGCTCGCCGACGCACTCTCCTCCCGACGGAACGGCCCTCCCCACTGGCGGGCCCCGCGCGCGGCCCGCGCCAAGGGCCCTTCGCATCATCTAGGGAGCGGGAGAGCAGATGTTCGCACGCCAGCAGCTCGACATGCTTCTGAGCAATCTGCGGCAGCTCGGCGCCCGCCGCCTGTTCGCGCTGGCCATGATCGGGCTGGCGGTGCTCGCCGCCATCGGCCTCGGCGCCTATTATCTCAGCCGCCCCGCCACCGAGACGCTCTACGCCAATCTCAGCCGCGAGGACGTGACCCGCATCGGCGCCGCGCTGAAGGATGCCGGCATTTCCTTCGACGTGAACGCCGATGGTACGGCCGTGCTGGTCGCCCCCGCCGATACGGCGCGCGCGCGCATGCAGCTGGCGGAAAAGGGCCTGCCGCAGAGCTCCAGCTCGGGCTACGAACTGTTCAACGACGTGAACTCGCTCGGCCTCACCTCCTTCATGCAGGAGGTGACGAAGGTGCGCGCGCTGGAAGGCGAACTCGCCCGCACCATCCAGACCATGAAGGGCATCAAGGCGGCGCGGGTGCACATCGTGCTGCCCGACCGCGCCTCCTTCCGCCGCGACCAACAGAGCGCCTCGGCCTCGGTGGTGATCCGCACCGAGAACGCGGAGGACGGCACCTCGGCGGAGGCGATCCGCCATCTCGTCGCCGCCGCCCTGCCGGGCATGAAGATCGACGCGGTGACCGTGCTCAACACCGAGGGCGCCATTCTCGCCTCGGGCGACGATCCGGCCAATGCCTCCTCCGGCAAGAAGGCGATGCTGCAGGAGCAGATGAACCGCGAGACCGAGGCGAAGATCCGGCGCGCGCTCACCCCCTATCTCGGCATCGACAATTTCCAGATCAGCGTCACCTCGCGCCTCGACATCGACCGCGTCACCACCAATGAGACGACCTACGACCCCGCCTCCAAGACCGAGCGCTCGGTGCGCGTGGTCAAGGAGACCGGCACGTCGCAGAACCGTTCCAAGCAGGCGGCGGCCTCGGTGCAGCAGAACATACCCGGTCAGGCGGCCGGCGGGGATGCCGGCAACAATTCCAATGAGGAGACCAACCGGCGCGAGGAACTGACCAATTTCGAGATTTCCTCGCGCAGCACCGAGACGGTGCGCGAAGGCTTCACCGTGCAGAACCTGTCCATCGCCATTCTGGTGAACCGCGCCCGGCTGGTGCCGGCGGAGGGGGCGGGCGACGGCGCCGTGCCGCTGGAGACGCAGATCTACGAGATCGAGCAGCTCGCCGCCGCCGCCTCCGGCTTCGACAAGGCGCGTGGCGACAAGCTGAAGGTCTCCGCCGTCGGTTTCGCCGATGGCAATGGCGAGCTCGAACCCGTGGCGGCGCTGCCCTGGTCGGAAGTGCTGATGCGTCAGGCCGGCACGCTGGTGAACGCCGCCACCATTCTCATCGTCGCCGTCCTGCTGATCTGGTTCGGCCTGCGCCCCGCCGTGCGTGCCATCGTCGCCCGGCCCGAGGAAGCGGAACTGATCGAGACCGCCATGCTCGCCGGCACGGGCGGGGCGATGGGCGAATTGCCGGCGCCCGAGGGCGGCGGCGCTATGACCCCCGGCGTCACCGAGCCGGTCAGCCTGATCGAGGACCTCACCAGCAAGATGAACCGTTCGCCGCAGAAGCGCCTGGAGCAGATCATCGATTTCGATGAGGAGCAGGCCGCCGCCATTCTGCGGCAGTGGCTGCAGCAGGAGGCGCGGGTCTGATGCGGGCGCTGATCGACCATCTTCCCGATTATTCCGGCCTCGCCCCGCGCGCCGCCGAGCCGGCGGCTCCCCGCGCGGGCGAGGCGCCGGCGCGTCCCGCCGCGCCGCATCCGGCGTCGCCTATAGCGGCGCCGATCCCCGCCGCTCCCCCGGCGCCGGACCTCGCCCTGCTGGTGCAGGAAGCCGAGGCGGCCGGGCGGGCGGCGGGTGAAGCCGCGGCCCGCGCCCGCTTCGACCGGCAGCGCACCGAGGACGCCGCCCGGGCCGAGGAGCGGCTCGCCGAGGCGCGCCGCGCCTGGGCGCAGGCGGAGAGCGAGCCGCTGGCGCAGGCCCTGGCCGAGGCTCTGGAGCAGTTGGGCGAGGACCTCGCGAGCCGGCTCGGCCGGGTGATCGCCCCCTTCCTCGCGAGCGCCCTGCGCGAGCGCGTGCTCGCGGACATGGCGAGCGCGATCACCCGCGCGCTCGCCGACGGCACCACGCCGCTGCTGCACGTGCGTGGCCCGGCGGACCTTCTTGAGGGGCTGCAGGCGCGGCTCGATCCGCGCGCGCCGGTGTGCTTCGAGGCCGGGACGGGCGGCGAGATCGTCGCCGTCGCCGGCGCCACTACGTTCGAGACGCAGATGCAGGCCTGGGCCGCACGCCTCGCCCTGGCGCAGGAGTAGGCGGCCATGGCCGGTCCCGAACACCAGGAAATGATCATCATCAAGCGCTACGAGGAAGATGAGCACGAGCATCATTCCAGCGCCTGGAAGGTCGCCCATGCCGACTTCATGACGGCGATGATGGCGTTCTTCCTCATCATGTGGCTGATCAACGTCACCGACAAGGATGTGCGCAAGGCGATCGCCAATTACTTCAATCCGGTGAACCTTGCCGACAGCGTGAGCGAGCGGAAGGGACTGAACGATCCCGAGGACGTCAAGGATGTCGGCACCTCGGACGATGGCGACCAGATGTCCGCGCTGAAGGACACGGTGGGCGAGAACACCGGCAAGGGTGAGGAGGTGCAGCAGGGCCCGCGCGAGGCGGCGCTGTTCCAGGACCCCTATGCCGTGCTCGCCGAGATCGTCGCCGATGCGCCGCCCGGCACGCCGACCTCGCTCGACGCCCCGATCGGCGTCAATAGCGAGCCGGGCACCGGCAGCGGCGATGCGACGCGCGACCCGTTCGACCCGGTCTATTGGCAGATGACTTCCACCCGCAAGGCGCAGGCGACGGCGCCCGGCACCGCCGGTATCGGCGCGCCGCAGGGCGCACGGCCGGATGCGGGCGCCAAGCGCGACACGCCCAACCCCGCCGTCGAGGGGATGGATGGCTCGCCCGCCGGCGGCCCGACGCCGGACTCCGCCCGCGCCGGCGGCGTTGCCGGGGCGACCAAGGCCGCCTCGTCGGCCCCCGACGGCGACAGCGCCAAGGCGGTGGCGGCCAATGGCCCCGCCCGCACCGAGGGCGCGCAGGGACCGGCGGAAAAGCTGGAAGAGCAGATCAAGGCCGACCTCGCCGCCGCCATGGGCGGCGCCACCGGCCCGCAGGTGACGGTGCGCAAGACCGGCGAGGGCACGGTGATCAGCCTGACCGACGACCTCGACTTCTCCATGTTCCCCATCGGCTCGGCGGTGCCGGATGCGCGCATGGTCGCCGCCATGGCGCGCATCGCCCAGACATTGAAGGACCGGCCCGGCGATGTGGTGATCCGCGGCTATACCGACGGGCGGCCCTTCCGCTCGCCGACCTATGACAATTGGCAGCTCTCCGCCGCCCGCGCCAACATCGCCCATTACATGCTGGTGCGCGGCGGACTCCCGGAAGGGCGTATCCAGCAGATCGTCGGTTTCGCCGACCGCAATCTCAAGAACAAGGCCGACCCCAACGCGCCGGAAAACCGCCGGATCGAGATCGTGTTGCAGGAGCCCGCCCGATGAGCCGCGTTGCTTTGTCCGCCACACTCCTCGCCGCGCTGCTGCTCGCCGGCGGCCCGGCTCTGGCCAAGGACCCTTGGGGCGAGGTGCGCCCAGCCGATGCCGCGCCGGCCGATGCGGGCGGAGAGGCGACGGGCGATGGCGAAGCGCTGCCCGCGCTCACGCCCGTGGTGGTGCCCACACCCCTGCCGAAGCCGGCGGTGATGCCGCCGGCGGCGCCGCGCCGGATGCCGCTCGAGGCGCCGCGCCCGCTGCCGCGCCCCGCCGATCTCGCGGCGCAGGCCCCGGCCGCTGCGGTCACGGCCTTGGTCGAGCCGGGCACCGCCGACCCCGCGCCCGACGCGTCGGCGCCCGCCCTGTCGGCGCCGCTCCCGCCCGCGCATCCGGCACTGGCAGCCGAGGCGCCGGTGTCGCGGGTGGCGACGCTGCGCGTGCCGCTGCCCCCCGCGCGCCCGGCTCTGGGCGGGGCGGAAGCGCGGTCGCCGGTCGCCTTCCAGACCGCGCCCGTGGAAACGCCGATCGCGGCGCCGACAGGGGTGGCGGCGCCCGCGCCGACCCCTCAGCCCTTCGCGGGGCTTGTGCCGGCACCGGCGCTGCTCGCGTCGGAGGCGGTCGGGCCGGACACTTTCGTTTCGCTGGCCTTCACCGCCGATTCCTTCGATCCCCGCTCCTTCGCCCCGACCGTTTCGGCGGCTCGCGCCGCGGCGGCCGCGCCGGCGCCGTCCCCGGTCGTCTCTCCGGCGGTCGTCTCGCCGGCGGCGGCGCCGATGGTCGCCCCGGCTGTCGCGCCGGCGGTCACCCTCGCGGCGCCCGAGGCCCCCGCCGCGCCGATGGCGGAGCCTGATCTTCCGGAGCCGATGGAGCGCACGACCGCGCTGCTCGCCCTGCCGACGCTTGCCGTGTTCTCGTCGGCGCAGGCGGCGGAAGCCACGGCGCCGGAAGCCGCCGCCAAGGAGGCGCCCGCCAAGGATGAGCCCGCCTCCGCCGCCAATGCTCCCGAACTGCCGCCCGCGCCGCCGCTCTACCGCGAGGTGCGCGAGCTCCAGCGCCTGCAGGACCGTATGGCGGCGGGCGAGCCGAACGCCCTGACGGCGCAGAACGCGCTGATCGCCCGCATCGACCAGAGCTTCCGCGCGGCGGATGCCTCCGCCTGGAACGACCCGCAGAACGCCCGCGCGCTCATCGTCTTCGCGCTGAGCGGCGGCGGGCCGGGCGTGCTGCGGGCGGTGCTGGGTCAGGGCGCCAGCCCCGCCGTCGATGAGAGGCTGCTGCGCGGCACGCTCGCCTATCTCGAAGGCCGTGAGCCGGAGGCGCTGAAGCAGCTCGGCGAGATTGATGCGCGCCAGCTGCCGGACAGCCTCGCCGGCCAGGTGGCGCTGGCGCAGGCCGCTTTGTGGGTGCGTCGCGACCCCCCGCGCGCCTCGGTGCTGCTGGGCCGCGCCCGCCTTTTGGCGCCGGGCACGCTGGTGGAGGAGGCCGCGCTGCGCCGCGAGATCTTCATCGCCGCCCAGGCCAACGAACTCGCCAGCTTCGAGCGCCTGACCTCGACCTATCTCGCCCGCTACCGGCACTCGGTCTATGCCGGCAATTTCCGCCTGCGCTTCGCCGCCGCGCTGACGCGCATGAGCTTCATCGACAGCGCCGACGAATTCCACCGCGTCCACGAACTCCTGGCCCCGCTGGAACCCGAAAGCCGCCGCGAGGTCGCGCTGCTCATCGCCCAGGCGGCGCTGGCGCAGGGCAAGACCACGGCGGCGGCGCTGGCCTCGGAGCTGGTACTGAAGGGCACGGTGTTCGGCAGCCTGGAAGCCGACCGCGCCACGCTGTACCGCGCCGCCGCGATCATCGCCGCGCCCGGCCGCTTCGACGAGGCCAGCGCGGCCCTCGCCAGCATCGCCCGCGAGCGCTTCGGCAGCGAGGATGCGCGGCTGCTCGGCGCGGCGCTGGCGGTGGGCGCGTCGATCAGCGATGCCGTCAATGTGCCGGTGCCGCCGCCGGCCGGGCTCGGGGGCGAGGCCGGCGCGCCGGAAGCCCAGGGGCCGGTCGCCCCGGAGACGGGCCAGGACGGCGGCCAGGACGCCATGCCGCCGGCCGTGCTTGCCTCGGCCCAGGCCGCGCTTGAGGCCGCCGACAAAGCCCTGGGAGACGCGCCGCTATGATCCCGGTTCCGCTCAACGCCGCCCGCACCGCCACCGCCGACGATTTGCCCGGCCGCGCCGAGCGCGGGGACGGCGGCGACGCGTTCGCCGCCCTGCTCGCCGAGCTGGATGGACGGCCCGCCGCCGCACCCGAGGCGTCGGCGCCTTCCGCCGGCCCGCGAGCCGAACGATCCACGCTGCCGGCGCCGCGCTTCGGCGCGCCGGTGCGGCTGGAGGCGGCGGAGACGACGCCCGCTCCGGAGCAGGCCCCGGATCAAGCCGCCGTGCCCGCCAACCCGATTCCCGGGACGGAGCGGCCGCCGGCGGCGATGGACCTCGGCGCGCTGCTCGCGCGGTCCGCCCGCCCGGCCGCCGTCGTGCCGTCCGCCGCCCGGCCGTTCGGCGAGCCGCCCGCCAGCGGCGCGGGTGAAACGCCGCGCGAGAACGGGCCGGCGATGCCCCGGTCCACCCCGGCCGCGGAAACTGCGTTGGCCCGCCCCGCAGCGCCCGGCACCGTGGCGCACATCCTCTCGACGCCGGCAGCGCCGTTGCCTGCGTCGCCGTCCATTCTCCCCCTGCCGAACGGGGAGGCGGAAACGGTGGCTCAGATGCCGTCCGCCGCTCGCCCCGACCGAGACGCCGAGGCGGGGGAGGGCGCGCCTGCTCCCGCCGCCCCGCGGTCGATGGCCGGTGACGAGACCTCCCCCCGCCCGGAGCGGACCCGGCCCTCTTCGTCACCGGCGCCGGTGCGCGCCGATGCCACCCGCCTGTTCTCCCCGCGGCCGGAGGCGACGCCCGCATCCTCGGAGGAGGATGGCGCGCCGCGTCCTCTCCCGGTCGAGGCCGGTCGGTCCGCGCCCGCGCGGTCATCCGATCGCCCGGAGGAACGGACACCCGTCGTACCGGCGGCTGCGAACGATGCGGCGCCCTCAACGTCCCCGCTGCCGGCGGCGATGCTCGCGACCCTGCTGCCCGCCCCTTCGGCGCTGCCGCAAGAGGCGGATGTGCCGGAAGGCACGAGCGACTCGGCCATGGTCGCGACGCTGGAGGAGGGGGCCACGCCGGACGAGGCGCCGGTCCCCAGCGCCAAGGTGGTGTTGTGCGAGACGCATTTCGCGCCGGTGCTGCCGCGCGAGGCCGGGCCGACGCCGCCTGCCGTGCCCGACCAAACACCGGCCGCGCCCCGGCCTTCCCTCGCGCTTCCGCAGGCGGCGGAAGCGGAGGCGCAGGCGGCGGCCGTTGCGGTCCCGGCGGCCACGGTCGCAGCGGCTTCCGCCTCTGCCGCTTCCGCCTTGGCCGCCTCCGAAGGGCCGGCGTTCGACCGTCCGGTGCCCACCTCGAACGAGCGTCGCCCCGCTGCGCGCGTTGTCGACATATCCGCCCAGGCGGGCGAGGCGCCGCCGCCGTCCACCGACACGGCTCCGCCCGAGGAACGCCCCGCCGCGCGGATGCCGGTCCGGGCGACCGCCGGCGCGGAGAGGGTGCGCGGCGCGTCCGAGGTCGCGACCGAGACGCCGACCCCCGCCCCGGTTGCCAGCGACACCGCCGCCACTCCCGCGCCTGTCGCTGCGCCGGCGGGGGCCGCTCCGTCGCCAGCGGCGGTACAGCTCGGCAGCATCCTTGCCGAGGCCGTTCGCGCGGAAGCGCCGGGCTCTTCCGCCGCTGGCGCGGCCATACCGGCGCGCGGCCCGGTGCGTGTGCTGGAAATCCAGCTCCGCCCGCTGGAACTCGGCCTGGTGACGGTGCGGCTGCGCACCGGCCGCAACGGTCTGGAGATCCACGTTCATGCCGCGCGAGCGGAGACGGCGCACCTGCTGGAGCAGGACCGCGCCAGCCTCATCGCCACGCTGGCCGATGCCGATGCCGGCCCGCTCGACCTCACCATCAGCCAGACCGGCCTGCCGCCCCGCCTCACCGGCGAGGACGCCTTCGCGCCGGTGGACTGGGAGCGCCGCGAGGGGAACGGGTCCCGCGAGGGGAATTCCGGCGATTCTGACCCGCGCCGAAGGAGACGACAGGATGAAGATGCGGCTTTCCGCGCTGCTGATGGCGGCGCTGCTGACCAGCAGCCCTGAGCTTGCCGCCGCGCCGAACGCCTCGGCGACGCAAACGCCCCCCAGCACGCCTGCCGGCACGCCCGCCAGCGCGGCGGCCGGGGCGCGCCTCGGCGTGTGCGAGGCGGCGATGGCGCGCGCCTCGGCCAAACATGGCGTGCCGCTGGCGATACTCTATGCGGTCGGCATGACCGAGACCGGCGGCAATGGCACGCTGCAGCCTCTGGCGATGAATGCGGGGGGGAAAAGCCATGTCGCCACGAGCCCCGCCGATGGTGCGCGCAAGCTGGCGGAGTTCAAGGCGCGGGGGGTGAACCTGGTCGATCTCGGCTGCATGCAGATCAACCATCGCTGGCATGGCGACCAGTTCGCCTCGGTGGCGGAGATGTTCGATCCGGAGCGCAATGTCGACTACGCCGCCCGCTTCCTTGCGGAACTGCGGCAGCGTCATGGCAACTGGACGATGGCGGCGGCCCGCTACAATGCCGGGCCGAACAATGATCCGGCGCAGAAGCGCTATGTCTGTGCCGTCATCCGCAATCTGGTCCGGTCCGGCTTCGGAAGCTGGACCGCCCAGTCGCGGGCCTTCTGCGCCTGATCTCAGGCGAAGAGGGAGTCGATGTCGTCCTGCGAGACGACGTTCTCGTCATCCGCCAGCGCCGGCCCGTTGAGCAGGGCCTCGTCGCCGGTGCGCTCGGAGGCGATGGTCTCGGCGATGCGCGAGACTTCCTCCTGCCCGCCCCAGATGTTGGACATGCGCGCGACCCGCTCCTCGATGAAGACCATGAGGTCCACCACCTTGCGGATACGCTGGCCACTGATGTCCTGGAAATTGCAGGCCTCAAAGATGCGGGTGGCATAGCTGTGGATCGCCTGCGCCAGCATCTTGTGGCTGCCTTCCAGCTCCGCCACCAGCGAGATCGCCGCGCCGTCGATGTTCTCGGCCATCTGCAGAATGTCCTCGGTCGCCGCCTCGGTATCCGCGACGACGGCGTCGAGCTCGTCGGTGGCGCGGTTGAAGCGTGCTCCCTTGGCGCCGCCCGCCTGCAGCGTGGCCAGCTCGTTCTTGGTGTTGTCGATCGCCTGCCGGATCGATTCCACATCCATCAGCATGGCGTGGCGCGAGCATTCGGGATCGGCTTCGGGGCAGCGGCGGTCGAACCGCGCGATCACGCCGCGCAGCTCGTGCAGCTCTTCCAGCACACGGCCTATCTGGGCGGAGACGGAGCCCTGCATCGTCATCGAGTTGGCGACGTGCTTCTCTCCCGCCCCATTGTGTCGTTCATTCGCTTCAATCCGGAACGGCCGCCGGGCAGACGACATGTAAATTCTCCCATTAACTCGCAAGTTTTCGATGATTTCTTATAGTTCAAAGCCAAAGGCCTGAGAATAACCCTAGGTTTCGGCCTGCAAGCTTCGCGCAAGCATTGCAATTCAGAACATGAACCTACGAAAGGGCGGCATGTGGCTGTCCCGTGGAACTTGTTAGCTGAGGGACGGAGCGCTTTATGGCCGTGGATTTGTCGATGCCGGTTCTTGTAGTCGACGATTACAAGACCATGGTCCGCATCATTCGCAACCTGCTGAAGCAGATCGGCTTTGAAGACGTGGACGAGGCGTCCGACGGCGTCGAAGCCCTCTCCAAGCTGAAGGAGCGGCAGTACGGGCTTGTGATTTCCGACTGGAACATGGAGCCGATGACGGGCTACGAACTGCTGAAGCAGGTGCGCGACGACAGCGCCCTCAACGCGCTGCCCTTCATCATGGTCACGGCCGAGGCGAAGTCGGAAAACGTCATCGCCGCCAAGAAGGCGGGGGTGAACAACTACATCGTCAAGCCCTTCAACGCGCAGACGTTGAAGAGCAAGATCGAGACGGTGTTCGAAGGCTGACCCCCCGCGCCGCCGGCCCGGCACACGCGCAAGACGTGCATTGCGCCGGGCATGTGTGAGCGGGCGCAGCCCGGATCGATTCACATCGGATGCATCTCACGCCGCCGCCCCTCGGCTTCCCCCGAGGGGCGGCTTTGGCGTTGCCGCGACGCGGCCTGAGGCGGCGATACCCGCCAGAATGGAAGGAAACCCACTCCAACCCTGAAGCAACTCGGCTTGAGTGGAGATATTTACCAAAATAGTCCTTTGGCCAAGGACACGTGCAGGCAGCAATCACCGAATTGCATGACTGCAGGTTCAAGGCAGGGGATTGAATCATGTATGTCATCGTCGACGACCGCTCTATTGTTGCCGAAAGCTATGTTTCCAGCTTTTCGCGGGAGGGTTTTTCCAGCTTCGGCCTCAATGAAGACGAGTTCAAAGGCTGGATCGAGAGCGCTTCGGAAAATGATATTGCTGCGGTGGAAGGTTTTCTGCTCGGCGATTTCGAGCGGCGCCCGACTTACCCCGAGATGATCCGCTCGCACAGCGCCGCGCCGATCCTGGCGCTGAGCGACCAGAAAAGCCTGGCGCAGACGCTGGAACTGTTCACCGCCGGCATTGACGACGTGGTGCGCAAGCCCGTGCATGTCCGCGAGATCGTCGCCCGCACCGATGCCATCTGGCGGCGCGTCAACGCCAATGCCGCCCCCGCGGCGGCGCGCGAGGACCGGCTGAAGGTGTTCTTCGACGGCCGTGACCCGGAGATCGACGGCGCCCCGCTGCCGCTGCCGCGTCGCGAGCGGCACATGCTGGAATATCTGGTCAAGAACGCCCGCCGGCGGGTGACCAAGACCCAGATCTTCAACACGATCTACGGCATCTTCAACGACGATGTCGATGAGAGCGTGGTCGAAGGCCATATGAGCAAGCTGCGCAAGAAGCTGCGTCTGAAGCTCGGCTATGACGTGATCGACGCCAAGCGCTATCTCGGCTACCAGTTCGTCGGCTGAACGCCCGCCGCCGGCCGCCGGCGCGCGGCCGGCTCAGTCCAGGGGAAGGCCGAGGCGCTCGGCCTGGCGCTTGACGAAGGTTTCCATCCGCTGGCGCCCGCTTTCCGTCAGCTCGACGATGATCCGCCGGCGATCGGCGGGGTCGGGGCGGCGCTCGATCAGCCCGGCATCGCGCAATTCATCGATCCGCCGCAGCGCCGTCGTCGTCGGCGCGCCGGAGGCGATGCACAGGCTGGTGACCGAAATCGGCCGGCCGGAGGCTTCCGCCACCGCCAAGTCGAGCAGCATGTCCCACGCCGGGTCCGAGAACAGGTCGGACTGGAAGATGGCGTCGCGGTCGGCGCGCGCGGCCACCAGCGTCTTCAGATAATTTGGCCGGGCCACCGGCTTTTCCGCCATCGGCGCCGGTCCATTGGCCTGCCGGACGCTGTCCTCGACCAGCGAGAAGGCCCGGCGCACCGCCTGCGCGACTTCCTCGGGCAGCAGCGGCTTCTGCAGGAAATCCACCGCATTGAGACGCAACGCGCCCACCGCCCGGTCGAGCGAGGCGTGGCCGGTGATGATGATGGTGGCGAGCGGGCGCTTGCGGCCCATCAAGGCGAGCTTCTGCAACAGTTCGATGCCGTCGATGCGCGGCATTTGCAGATCGGTCACCACCACCTGCAGCTGCTCGTTGCGCTGCACGAGGTCGATAGCTTCCACCGGCGTATTCGCGGTCAGGCTCGGCAGGCCGAGCATGGCCAGCCCCTCGCTCAGTTCGATCAGCACGTCCGGGTCGTCATCGACCAGCAGAACACGCGGCAGTTCCGAATCCACCCCAGTTGCACCCACCATTCGCACCGCCACACGCCCGCTCACGACCAGAAGAATGTCACGCCCGGCGACTGCCGCCAATTGTAAGGTAGTGTTGCGCATCCGTCTTTGGGAAATGACACATCCCCGCGTCGTCACGCGCGCTTTTTCGCCCGTTGCCGATAGGGGCGATGGTCAGGCCGGGGGCGGGGCCACGCCGGCCAGGAAGCTGCCGATATCGTCGAGCACTTCCGTGGGATCGACCGGCTTCACATAGAGGAAATCGCTGTCGAGATCGGCCGCCGTCACATTGTGCATGACATGCCCGGTGATGATGATGACCAGCGCCGGGCAGAGCGCCGGCGGCAGGGCGCGGGCCTCAGCCACCACCTGCCGCCCGTCGACGGCGCCGATGCGCAGATCGGTGATCAGCACCTGCGGCGCCAGCCCGCCGCGCAGCTGCGCGATCGCCTCCTCTGCCGTGATGGCGAGGGCGACATGCCAGCCCAGCGAGGCGAAATACTCGCCCAGCTCGTGGGCGAGTTCTTCTTCATCGTCGCAGATCAGCATACTGCGTGTGGCGTTCATGCGGCATCCCGCGAGGCGTTGATGAGCGAGGCCGGCACAGTGATGGTGAAACGCGCGCCGGCGCCGACATTTTCCGCCACGATGGTACCGTTCATATCACGCACCACGCTGCGCGCGAGCGAGAGGCCGAGCCCGGTGCCCTTTTCGGTCGATTTGGTGGTGGCGAAGGGCTCGAACATGCGTTCCAGAATGTCCTCGGGCACGCCGCCGGCATTGTCCTGCACCGCGATCACCGCGCGCTCCTCCACCTGCCGGATCGATACCTGCACTTCGCGCCGGGCCGTGCCGGCTGCGGCAAAGGGCGGGGCGTCGCCGGTCGCCGGCGCCAGGCGATTATCCCGCGCTTCGCGGCTTTCCTGTGATCCGCGAAGTTCTTGCGTTTCGCGAAGTTCTTGCGTTTCGCGGAGTTCTTGCGTTTCGCGGAGTTCTTGCGTTTCGAAGGCGTCGCGGGCGTTGATCAGCACATTGACGATGACCTGCTCGAACATGGTCTGCTCGCCGAACACCAGCAATTCGGCCGGCACGCCCGCCTCGACCGACAGCACGATGTTGGCGGCGCGGAACTGCTCGGCGACGAAGCCGGCGGCGAGTTCCACCGCATGGCGCAGCGAGAAGGGCAGAAGCTGCTCGGTCGGCATGCGGCCATAGCGGCGGACCTGGTCGGTGATGCGCTTGGCGCGATCGACCTGCGCGGAGATGCGCTCCAGCTTGGCCGCCACCGGCTCCCCGCCCGGCAGCGGGTCGAGCAGGCGGCGGGCATTGGCCACCGCCATCTTGATCACCGCCAGCGGCTGGTTGAGTTCATGGGCGATGGCGGTCGCCATCTCGCCCAGCGTCGCCAGCTTGGCCGCCTGCATCACCTGCAATTCGGCATTGCGCACCTGCGAGGTGTCGACCACCACGATGAGCTGCTGCGGGCGTCGCTCCCACAGCACCGCGCCGACCGATCCGCGCAGCGAGATGATGTCGCCGGGGCTGCGGGCATAGCCCATGCTCAGCGCTCCCCAGCGCCGCGTGTCGGGCTCGCCGGCGGCGGCACGGACCGCCCGGACGAAGCGCGGCCAGGCGGGATCGTCCAGCGAGGGGGAGACCAGGGCGGCGGCGGACGGGTTGATGAAGTTCACCTTGTCGGTGTCCGGGTCGGCCACCACCACGCAGGCCGGCACGGCCTGGATGACGGCGCGCAGATTCTCCTCCATGGCCGCCAGCGCCGCCTGTGCCTCACGCACGTCGTTCAGCCGCATGCGGTCGCGGCGCGCCTGCAGGATGAGCACGGCGGCAAGGCAGGCGCCGCTGACGAACAGCATCACCAGCGGCAGCGCGCCGGGCCGCTGCGCCAAGGCGCGCTCGCGCTGGAAGATCTCCTGATTATAGGCGACGGACTGCATCAAAATGGTCTGCAGCGCCTCACCGAGCGGGTCCAGCTCCTGGCTCAGCCTCTTCAGCTCCCGCGCCGTGCCACCATCCTCCGGATCGAGTTTTCCCACCTCATCGATGATCTGGTCCAGCCGCGTCTCGAAAATCTGCGTCGGGCCGCGCGTGTCGACGATATCGCTCAGCACCCGGCCCTCGTCGGAATCGTAGAGCAGCGGCAGGCGCGAGCGCAGCAGTTCGAGGCGCAGCATCAGCTTGTCCATGCCCAGGGTGCTCGGCACGATGGCGAGCTTGGCGAATTCGGCCTGCGTCTTCACGAATTCCAGCTGCGCCTGATAGGCCACCCAGCCGGAGGAGCGGATCGTCGCGGTGAGAAAGGCCTGCTGACGTGTCTGCAGGACATAGACCAGCGCAGTTGCGAGAAAGAGCGCAATGGACGCGACGACGAGGCCGAGCTTGAGAAGGCCGGGCGAGCGACTATTGCGCGCTAAAATCAATGGACTTGACCTGCCAGACCATGCGCGACTGGTAATATTGCTGCCGCAGCGCCGTATCGGAATCGATAGGGTACATCACCCAGAACGGCCCCTTGTCGCGCACCCGCATGGTCTTGCCATTGATCCGCGTGGTCAGGATGGCGCCGTGTTCCTTCCAGTCCTCGGCGGGAATGGTGGCGACATAGTCGTTGAGCGCTATCACCTTCGCCTCCCGCACCGGCCGGCCGCCCAGCGCCGCGAGCGCGCCGAGCGAGGGGCCGGTGAAGCGCTGCACGCCCTCGGTCCAGGGCGTGCCGGTGTCGATGGTCACCTGGGGAAGCGCGTCGAGCTCGGCCAGCGGCAGCGTCTTCTCCAGCGCGACCTGGCCGTCGGCGCCGATCCAGCGCAGGGTGAGTCCATGCGCGCGCGCCCCCTCCGGCACGGCGAGGCATAAGAGCGCCAGCACGAGCGCGCAGATCAACCTGACCATCATCGTCCGCTCCGTGGAAGAATGCCCGCCGCTCAACCGGCACGAGCACCGCTAGGATCGCACGCGGCCACCGGCCAAGCCTGCCGAATCGCTGCCATTCCGGTGGGGAAACGGCGGAAACCGCTCCATTTTGGATCGAATTGCCGGGGGAAGGTCCGGCGCCGGGCGAAAAATCGCGCCGTCGGTCGAGGAATCGCAAGGAACCGGCGCCGCTTCCGCCATCTCAGGTCGTGCACGCTGCGAACGGGTGCGGAAGATTGCATCCACAGGGCGGGGCGACTAGGACATAATGAACTGCAAGAGTGTCCGGGCGCCACCGGCTCCGAAGACACAGGTGCGGGGTGAGGCGGCAGCGACATGCCCTTTTCGACTTGGCGGCGATGACGTCGGATTCTTCAGCGCAGGCGGTGCCGAACCCGCCCGATCCTTCCGCTGTGCCGGCGAACATGTCCCCGGCCACGCCACTGTGGAAGGGGGCCTCGTACCGGCTGCTGCTCGTGTTCGTGCTGGTGCTGGCCTTCGTGCTGCCGGCCTCGGTGGCGCTGATCGCCATCAAGCTGCATACCGCGCATGAGGAGGAGGTCGCCATCTCCGCCTCGCGCAAGCTGGCGGTGGCGCTGACCTCGCATCTGGAACGCACGGTCGAATCGATCGATTCCTTTCTCGATGGCTTCGCCAACCTGCCGGACGCCGCCTCGCCGGATGAAATCTATTCCCGCCTGCTCACCGCCCGCCTCCCGGCCTCGGTCATCCAGGTGACCTATGTCGACCCCACCGGGGCCGTCGTCGCCAGCAATCTGCTGCCGCCCGGCAGTGGCGTGACGCTGGCGGACCGCGAACATATTCGCGTGCATATGAACGACGATCCGACCGATACCGGCATCTTCATCAGCAAGCCGGTGAAGGGGCGGATCAGCGGCGCCTGGTCGCTCCAGTTCACCCGCGCGCTGCGCGCGGATGACGGCAAGCTGCGCGGTATCATCGCCGCTTCCTACCAGATTTCCGATTTCATCGAGTTCTATGAGAAACTGCTGCCGAAAGGCGACGGCCTGATCGCTCTCGTCGGCTTTGACGGTGTGGTGCGGGCTATCGTTCCGGCGAACCGGCAGGTCGACGGGTTGCAGGCCGCCAACCTCCTCCCGGAGGAGGCGATCAAAGCCGGCGCCGCCAATGGCGCCGATGTCGGCCTCGCCTGGGACGATCAGGGGCGCGTCGGCTATTCCATGCATTCCAACCGTTTCCCGTTCTTCGTGGCGGTGGCGGTGGATCGCGCCGAAATCGACTCCGACAATCACGATTTCCACGTCGCGATCTGGGGCATTGCCGGCGGCCTCAGCCTGACGCTTGCCGCCCTCACTCTTTTCGGCGCGCGGCATGCGCGGCTGGAGCGGACCTATCGCGAGCGGGAACTGAGGGCGCAGGCACAGGAGCGCGAGGCGCAGGTGCTGCAGGCGATCAGCCGGGTGCCGGGCATCCATGTGCTCCATGTCGAGAACGGGCGGGCGGTGCGCATCGGCGAGGCGGCGGACGGCCTGCTGCCGCGGCTGATCGCCGAGCGGGTGGAATCGCCCGAATTCCTCGCCCGCCTGCAGGAGGATGCCGCCCCCTCGGTGGCGATCGAGTATTTCTCCGGCGATGGCGAGGAATTCGAGGTCGGCATGGTCATCACCCGGCTGCCCCCCAACGGACCGGGCCGCACGGATCCCGCCACCGCGCCCGCCGTGGTATTCGCCCTGGATGAGACCGCCAAGCGCCTGAAGGAGAACAAGCTCTACCAGATGTCGAAAATGGCGGCGCTGGGCGAGCTGGTGACCGGCCTCGCGCATGAGATCAACCAGCCGCTCGGGGTCATCCGGCTGGCGGCCAGCAATGCGATTACGGGCCTGCGCAAGGGCCTGCCGGCCGAGCACACCAGCGAGAAGCTGGCGCGCATCGTCCGCCAGGTCGAGCGCATGAAGGCGATCATCGACCATATGCGCATCTTCGGGCGCAAGGACGCGCTCACCATCGACCCCTCCTCGGCGGAAACGGCGGTGGAGGGGACGTTGCAGGTGCTCGGCACGGAAATCCGCCTCGACGGCATCGAACTGACGGCCACGGGCAGCGCCGGCACGGCCCGCGTGCCCTGCCGGCAGGAGCAGCTGGAACAGGTGCTGATCAATCTGGTGCTGAACGCGCGTGACGCCATCCGCGCCCGCCGCCGGCACGAGCCGGACTTTGCCGGCCGCATCGCCATCGCCATCGGCCGCCGCGTGACGGAAGGGCAGGGCTTCGTCGTCGTCACCGTGCGCGACAATGGCGGCGGCATTCCGCCGGCGGTGATCGGCAAGATTTTCCAGCCCTTCTTCACTACCAAGCCTTCCGGGCAGGGCACGGGCCTCGGCCTCTCCGTCAGCTTCGGCATCATCCGCGACTATGGCGGCACGCTCACCGTCGCCGATGTCGAGGGCGGCGCGCTGTTCACCATCGCCCTGCCGGAAGTGCCGGCGGCACCTGCGAATGACGCCGCCATTGCGGGCACCCGGAGCGAGCCTGAAGCAAGCTCCGCCGGTTAGCAAAAGCGGCCCGTCCTGATCGATCGGACCGGCGAACCGCCCCCGACCGGAGATCGGCATGAGCCCCGCCTCGCTTTATTCCCTCAAGCGCCGCTCCTCGGCGCGCGCCTTCGATGCCGCCCTGCTGGACGACCTGCCCGCAGCCATCCTCATGTGCGACCCCCATACGGGCGGGATCGACTACGCCAATGCGCGCTCGAAGGCGCTGTACGAGACGATCCGGCACGCGCTGCCCAAGGCGCCGCCGGAGATCGTGGGGGCCTCGCTCAGCCTGTTCACGCTCGATCTCGCCTCTGCCGGCGGCCGCGCGGCGCGCGGCGACCTCCAGCCGTTCTCGCGGGATGTGCGCCTCGGCGACGAGGTGCTGCGCTTCGCCCTCACCCCGATCCGCAATGCCCGTGGCGAGTGCCAGCATGTGCAGGTGATGTGGAGCGTGGAGACGGCGGCGCTGATCGCCGAGGCCAAGATCCGGCGGCTGATGCAGATGGTCGATCAGATGCCGATCAATGTGATGACCTGCTCGCTCGACGGCTTCATCATCGACTACGCCAACCGCACCAGCCTCGATACGCTCAAGCGCATCGAGCAGCATCTGCCGATCAAGGCGTCCGAGCTCATCGGCTCCTCCATCGACGTGTTCCACAAGAAGCCGGAAATGCAGCGCCACATGCTGGCGGACGCCTCCCGCCTGCCGCACACGGCGCGGATTAGGGTCGGGCCGGAGACGCTCAATCTCTCCGTCTCCGCGCTGATGACGCCCGATGGCCATTATGACGGGCCGATGCTGACCTGGGCGCTGGTGACGGACACGGTCAAGGTCGCCGCCTCCGTCACTTCTGTTATCGAGGAGATGAACCAGTCCTCCGCCGCCATGGAGGCCGCCAGCACCGATCTCGACGATCTCAGCCGCCAGAGCGAGGAGATGACGGCGTCCGTCGCCGCCTCGGCGGTGGAGATGTCGGTATCCTTCGGCGAGGTCAGCAAGCAGATTCACAACGCCACCGCCATGACCGCGCAGGCGGCCGAGCGTGCCACCTCGGCCGACGGGCTGGTCGGCGGGCTGGTGGAGAGCATCGAACGCATCGGCAATATTTCGGCGATGATCGAGCGCATCGCCTCGCAGACCAATCTCCTCGCCCTCAACGCCGCCATCGAGGCCGCCCGCGTCGGCGAGGCCGGCAAGGGCTTCGCCGTGGTGGCTTCCGAGGTGAAGGAACTGGCGCTGCAGACCGCCAACGCCACCAAGGAGATCAGCACCCAGGTCAGCGCGGTGCAGCAGGCGAGCAATGACGCGGCGCGCGCGGTGAACGAGATCACCCACAGCGTCGGCACGCTGCGCGACGTGTTCTCGACCCTCTCCTCTGCGGTGGAGGAACAGAGCGTCACCAATGCCTCGGTGACGCAGAGCATCAATGGCGTCTCGCGCATCTCCGGCCAGATCCGGGGCACGGCGGGGCAGATCGAACAGGTTTCCGATGCCGTCTCCGCGCTTGGCGGGCGGCTGCGCGACGAAGTGAAGGTGCTGACCGCCTGAGCGACGAGCGGGCCGGGCACCCGCGAGACATCCCGTTCCTGCACAACCTCCCAAGGGCCGGCTCTCGCCGGCCCCTTTTTTTCGGGTTCACGCGCCATTCAGGTGCCGCAGGATCGGCCGCTTCCGTCTCGCGCTGGGGAACCTTTTCGCAGCATTTGGCGTTTTGTGCTCGATCCGACACATGAGAGCACCCATGTCCGACTGCTACTGGGACGCTGATCTGGAACGCCCGCTGCGCACGCGCGAGGGCCGTCGCCTGCGCACGTTGCGCGACGCTTACGAGTTTGTCGGCACCCGCAGCGCCTGCCCCGGCCATCCCCTGGTCAAGACGACCCTCGGCGCCCTCGCCACCGCGGCGCAGAGCGGGGCGCCGCTCGACCTGCGCCGGGCGGTTGAGCGCACGGTGCGCCTCATGCGCGCCAATCACTGGGGCTGGGGCTGACGTTCCACCTTGCCACCGTTCCGGATGTGCCCCGCCCCGCCCCCGCCGTGCGGATGACCGGCCGCGTCTTTTCCCTCCTTCTGGTGACCCCATCATGCGCAAGATACTGCCCGGCTCTGCCTTTCCGCTCGGTGTGACGGTCGACGGGAGAGGAACGAATTTTGCGCTGTTCTCCGACAATGCCGTCGGGGTGACGCTGTGCCTGTTCGACCGCTATGGCGACACCGAGCTGGAGCGCATCGACCTGCACGAATGCACCAATGGCGTCTGGCACTGCTATCTCCCCGGCGTCGGGCGCGGGCAGGTCTATGGCTGGCGCGTGCACGGGCCGTGGGCGCCGGAGGCCGGGCACCGCTTCAACCCGAACAAGCTGCTGCTCGACCCCTATGCCCGCATGCTGGTGGGCAATATCGAGTGGGACGACGCGCTCTATGGCTACACGATCGGCGCCGGCGACGACGCCGACCTGATCATGGACGCGCGCGACAGCGCCCCCTTCATGCCCAAGGCGCGTGTTGTTGCCGGCACGCCGATGGCGGCGACCCAGCACCCGCGCATCTCCTGGGCGAAGACGGTGATCTATGAGGGCCATGTGCGCGGGCTGACCATGCGCCACCCGCTGGTGCCGGAATCCATTCGCGGCACCTTCACCGCACTCGGCCAGCCGGAATTCATCGACTACATCGCCAAGCTCGGTGTCACCGCGCTGGAACTGCTGCCCGTCCATGCCTTCACCCAGGACCGGCATCTCATCGATCGGGGCCTCGCCAATTACTGGGGCTACAACACGCTGAACTTCTTCGCCCCGGAACCGCGCTATCTCGGCGAGGACGGGCTCGACGCCATTGGCGAGGCGGTGGACCGGCTGCACCAGGCGGGAATCGAGATCATTCTCGACGTGGTCTACAACCACACCTGCGAGGGCAACCATCTCGGGCCGACGCTCTCCTTCAAGGGCATCGACAACGCGTCCTATTACCGGCTGCTGCCCGGCAATGGCCGCTACTATGACGATCTCACCGGCTGCGGGAACTCGGTCAACACCGACCATCCCCGCGTGCTGCAGATGGTGATGGACAGCCTTCGCATGTGGGCCTCGGTCTACGGCATTGACGGGTTCCGCTTCGATCTCGCCACCACGCTCGGCCGCCGCCCGGAAGGCTTCGATTCCGGCCACGCCTTCTTCAACGCCATTCTCCAGGACCCGACGCTGGGCGGGCTCAAGCTGATCGCCGAGCCGTGGGATGTCGGCCCCGGCGGCTACCAGCTCGGCGCCTTCCCGCCCGGCTTCTCCGAATGGAACGGCGATTACCGCGACAAGGTGCGCGAGTTCTGGTGCGGCTCGGAAGGGCTGCTGCCGAGCTTCGCCACCCGCTTCGCCGCCTCGCAGGACATCTTCTCGGAAGGCCGCCGCCGGCCGTGGTCGAGCCTCAACTTCATCACCGCCCATGACGGTTTCACCCTGCACGACCTCGTCACCTATAACGACAAGCACAATGAGGCCAATGGCGAGGATGGCCGCGACGGCCATGACGACAATAAGAGCTGGAACTGCGGCGTCGAAGGCGAGACCGACGACCCCGCGATCAACGCGCTGCGCCGGCGGCAGAAGCGCAATCTGATCGCCACGCTGTTCCTCAGTCAGGGCGTGCCCATGCTGCTGGCCGGCGACGAGCGGTCCAACTCGCAGGGCGGCAACAACAACGCCTATTGCCAGGACAATGAGATCGGCTGGGTCGACTGGTCGAATGACGACCCGGAACTGCCGGACTTCGTCGCCCGCCTCGCCCAGCTGCGCAAAACCCATTCCTGCCTGTCGCGGCCGGAATTCCTCACCGGCTCGCGCAACGCGATGGGCCAGCCGGATGTTGCCTGGTTCAACAATGGCGGCACGCGGATGACCGAGGAGAACTGGGTCGACCCGCATTCCAAATGCATCACCCTGCGCCTCGCGCCGGTGCTGCCGGAGGAGCCCTCGCTGGTGATCATGCTCAACGCTTCGCATGTCGATGTCGATTTCGTCGCCCCGCCGGTGCAGTCCGGCCGCTGGGAGGCGATCCTCGCCACCGGCGACGACCTTGAAGGCGCGAGCCTCGAGGGCGGCGGCACGTTCGGCGTGCCGGCCCGTACTCTCATCGTGTGGGAATGGCGGGCATGAACAGCACTTTCGGGCCGCTGATCGAGGCCACCTCCACACGCTTCCGCCTGTTCGCCCCCGAGGCCGCCACCGTCAGCCTGGAGATCGACGGCGCGGGGCCGGTGGCGATGGACAAGGGCGCCGACGGCTTCTTCACCGCCACGGTTGACGGGCTCGAGGCCGGCACGCGCTACCGCTTCCGCCTCGGCGAGGGGCAGGCGGGCCTCGCCGTGCCCGATCCCGCCTCGCGCGGGCAGGCGGAGGATGCCGATGGCTGGAGCCTCGTGCCGGCGCCGCCCCCCTCCCGCGCGCCCGGCCCGTCGCGGCCCTGGCACGAGGCCATCATCGCCGAAGTGCATGTAGGAACCGCCACGCCGGAAGGCACGTTCCGCGCGCTGATCGACCGGCTGGACCATTACCGCGACGCCGGCTTCACGGTCATCGAACTGCTGCCGGTCGCCGATTTCGCCGGGCGCCGCAACTGGGGCTATGACGGCGTGCTGCTCTACGCGCCCGACACCGCCTATGGCACGCCGGAGGACCTGCGCGCGCTGATCGACGCCGCGCATGAGCGCGGCCTCGGCATGATGCTCGATGTCGTCTACAACCATTTCGGCCCGAGCGGGAATTACCTGCCGCTCTATGCCAAATCCTTCTTCCGCGAGGATATCGACACCCCCTGGGGCCCGGCGATCGACCTCGAGAACCCCATCGTCCGGGCCTTCTTCAGCGAGAACGCCGCCTATTGGCTCGCCGAGTTCGGCTTTGACGGGCTGCGCTTCGACGCGGTGCATGCGCTGGCGACCACGGGCGCCGAGACCTTTCTGCGCGAGATCGCGGCCGCCTGCCGGGCGGTGAAGCCGGATGCCTGGCTGGTTCTGGAGAACCACGACAACATCGCCGGCTGGATGACGCGCGACGAGCCTCTCTACGACGCGCAGTGGAACGACGACTGGCACCATGCCTTCCATGTGCTGGCGAGCGGCGAGCGCACCGGCTATTACGCGCCCTATGCGCGCGATCCCGTCGCCGCCGCCGGCCGGGCGCTCAGTGAGGGTTTCGTGTTCCAGGGCGAGCCCTATCCCGGCGAGGGCGGGCAGCCGCGCGGCACGGTGAGCACGGAACTCGCCCCCGACGCTTTCGTCGCCTTCGCCCAGAACCACGACCATATCGGCAACCGCCCGCTCGGGGACCGGCTGGCGGCGAGCCTGGCGCCGGAGTGGCTCGCCTTCCTGCGCTTCGTGCTGATGCTCTCGCCCGCCATTCCGCTGCTGTTCCAGGGCGAGGAGGCGCTGCTGTCGCAGCCCTTCCCGTTCTTCTGCGATTTCGAGGGCGATCTCGCCGAGGCGGTGCGCAATGGTCGGCGCAGCGAATTCGCCGATTTCTTCGACGCCCATGGCGAGAGCTTCCCCGACCCGCTGAGCGAAGCCACCTTCATCTCCGCCAAGCTGAAGGCGGAGGATTTCCGCACCCCGCAGGCGCGGGCGGAACTCGACATTTTCCGCCGGCTGGCGGATGAGCGCCGCCGGCTGGTGTGGCCGCTGGCAGCGAGCTTCTATCGCGGCAGCGAACTCAGCCGCAGCGGCGAGGCGCTGCGCGTCGCCTGGCACTTCAACGCCGGCACGCTGGTGATGGTGCTGAATGGCGGCCGGCAGGCGGCCACGCTCGACCCGATGACCGGCATTGCCGGCATGCCGGCCGGGGCCAGCACCGGCGGGGTGATCCATGAAGCCGAGGGCAAGCTCACCCTCGGCCCCTTCGCCGCCGCCGTCTGGAGCCTCGCGCCCGCATGACCCAGCCGCTTCGCGCCACTTACCGCCTGCAGTTCCATCGCGGCTTCACCTTCGCGGATGCGCAGGCGCTGGTTCCCTATCTCGCCGAACTCGGCATCAGCCATCTCTACGCCTCGCCGATCACCATGGCGGTGCCCGGTTCGACCCATGGCTATGACGTGGCCGACCCGACCCGCATCAACCCCGAACTTGGCGGGGAGGAGGGGTTCGCGCGCCTCGCCGCCGCGCTGGCCGCGCGCGGCATGGGTGTGCTGCTCGACATCGTGCCCAACCACATGGCGGCGTCCAGCCACAACCCGTTCTGGAACGACATGCTGGAAGGCGGGCCGGGTTCGCCCGCCGCCCGCGTGTTCGATGTGAAATGGGAGAGCGGCCGGCTGCTGCTGCCGCTGCTCGGCGATCCGCTCAAAGCCACATTGGAGGCGGGCAGCCTGTCGCTGGAGGCCGATTACGCGCTGGGGCGGATCCATGTCGCCTATGCCGAGCATCGCTTTCCGCTGCGGGCAATGAGCGTGGCCGAAATGCTGCGCGTGGTGGGAGTTGAGGCGGCCGCCGCCGCGTTCGAGCGGGTGGAGACTTCGCACCGCGATGCCGGGCTTGGCGCGGCGCGGGCCGTGTTCACCGGCCTTGGCGAAAGCGAGCGCGCCGCGCTCGACGCCGTGCTCGCGCAAGCGGACCTTGCCGCCCTGCTGGAAGCCCAGCACTGGAGGCTCGCCTGGTGGCGGACGGCGGCGCATGACCTCAATTACCGCCGCTTCTTCAACATCACCGACCTTGCCGGCGTCCGCGTCGAGGACCCCGAGGTGTTCGACCTCGTCCACCGCCTGCCGCTGGACCTGATCCGGCGCGGGCTCGTCCATGGCCTGCGCATCGACCACATTGACGGGCTGGTGGACCCCGCCGGCTATTGCGCGCGGCTGCGGGCAGTGGTGGGCGAGGACGTGCCGCTCCTCGTCGAGAAGATATTGGAACCGGGCGAGGTGCTGCGACCGTGGCCGATCGAGGGGACGACCGGCTATGAGCGGCTGAACGACATCAACGCGCTCTGCGTCGAACCCGAGGGCTATCGCCGCTTCGAGGAGGCGCTGCGCGCGCGCCATCTGCTCATCGGCGCGCTCCCCGAGCGGCTCGCATCGGCCAAGCGGCAGGTGCTGGACGCCAGCCTGAAGGCCGAGGTCGACATTCTGGCGACCCTGGCGCGCGAGGGACTGGACGCGGCGATGCAGGCCGGCGACCTCACCGACACCGCGATCCGCGACGGTGTGGTGGCGCTGCTCGCCCATTGCCCGGTCTACCGCTCCTACGCGACGCCCGACGGCCATGCGGAGGAGGACCTCGCGATCTGGGAGGAGATCCGCGCCCGGATCGAGGCGACCGAGAACCCCCTCACTGCCGCCGCCGCCCGGCTGCTGCTGCAGCGGTTGGAACACCCGGAACGGCCGAGCGACCACGAGTTCCGCTCGCGCTTCCAGCAGCTCAGCGGCCCGGCCATGGCCAAGGGGTTCGAGGACACCGAGCTGTACCGTTATCCCGTTCTGCTCTGCGCCAATGAGGTGGGCGGCAGTCTCGACCATCCCTCGCGCACGGCGCAGGAGATGCACGCGCTGAACGCGGCGCGAGCGCAGGCGGGGCTAAGCGATCTCATCCCGCTCGCCACCCACGACACCAAGCGCGGCCCCGGCCCGCGCGCGCGCCTCGCGGCGCTCAGCCACCAGCCCGAGCACTGGCTCGCCTTCACCGAAGAGGCGCGGGAGCTTGTCGCGCCGCATATCGGTGAGGAGACGGGCATGGCGATGCCGGACCCGCTCGATGCGCATATGATCGTGCAGACGCTGGTCTCGGCCTGGCCGATCACTACGGAGCGCATGGCGGGCTACATCACCAAGGCGCTGCGCGAAGCCAAGCGCCACAGCAATTGGGAAACGCCGAACGCGCCTTATGAGGAAGCCTGCCTCGCTTTCGCCGCCGGGCTGATCGAGGCGCCGGAGGCGGCGGGGTTCCGCGCGCGACTGGAGGCGCTGCTGGCGGCAATCGCCCCGGCCGGGCGGCTGGTGGGCCTCACCCAGCTTATCCTCCAGCACACGCTGCCGGGCACGCCCGACCTCTATCAGGGAACGGAATTCCGCGACTTCTCGCTGGTCGACCCGGATAATCGCCGCCCGGTCGACTGGACGGCGCGGCAGGCGGCGCTGCGCGGTGACGACCCCAATGAGGCCGGCGACGCCGAGTATTTCCGGCTGACGCGGGCGTTGCTGGCGCTGCGCCAGCGCAACGGCGCGCTGACGGGCGGGGACTACCGGCCGCTCGACATGGAGCCCGGCCGCCTCGGCTGGTTCGGCTTCGAGCGCTGGCGCGGCGAGGAGGCGGTGCGCGTCGTCGTGCCGACGCGCCTGCCGGCCGATGCGGGCGAGGTGAGGGTGCCGGCCGAACTCCGCGAGTCGGGCTGGCGGGTGCTCGACGCGCTCGGCCCGGATGCGCCGTTCCTGATCGCGGAACGCGGGGCGGCGGGCTGAGCGCGGCTCAGCCCGGCCTGCGGCGAAAGAAGCCGATGACGCCGACAAGGCTGCGCAGCGCGATCCAGCCGATGATGAGATTGCCGGCGACGAACAGCGCCAGCGCCATCTGCGTCACCGGCGCGCCGGCGCCCTGTTCCACCAGCTTCAGCGCCGCGAGCGGCAGGCTGGCCACGCCGAAGGTGTAGCCCCAGGCGCCGGGGCCGAAGGGCTGCTGGCGCAGCCAGGGCACCAGCCGCAGCATCACCAGCGCGAGAAAGCAGCCATAGCCGAACAGAGCCAGCGCCGCCCGGTCCGCCGGGCCCGGCGCCAGCGAGAGATAGGCGACGCAGGCCACCGCCGGCGGCGCCAGTTCCATGCCGAGGCTCGCCCGGGCGGTGGCGGGCAGCCCGTGCTGGAACAGACGGGTGAGGAACACCGATTCCATGGAGAGCCAGGAGAACAGGCCCATGCCGAAGAACATCCAGCCCAGCGCCGGCTGGCCGAAGGTGGCGCTGGCGATGCCGGCGACCAGCCCGCCGCCGACGGTGGGCAGATAGAGGATCGGCGTCACTTCCTGCGGCGCCCGCCCGCCCTGCCACAGGCCGCCGACGCTCCAGGCGGCATAGAGCGCGACCCCGGCCGCCCCGGCGATGAACAGGCCCCAGCCGAGCAGCGGCACATGCGGGCCGATGGCGATGGCGGCGATGAGGGTGGAAACCGGCGCCAGCGCGGCGATGAGCCCCTGGGCGGGGTGGCGTATTTCCTCACGCGCGGCGTCAGTGTGGAACCGCCATTTCAGCGCGTAGAGCACGCTCCACAGCGCCCAGAGGGCGAAGGCGGTGACCGCCAGCGCCTCGCCGATCAGCACCGGCGCGCCCCACAGCCGGCTCGCCACCCGCCAGCCATTGGCGAGGCCGCCAATGCCGAGCACGGTGCCGAAGAAGATGGGGCGCATGTGGAGGAGGAGGGATGTCACGAGTGGGCACCTGTCGCTAGAGGCGCGACACTTACCCCCTCGCGCCGCGGAAAGCACCCTCCGCGGGGGTCTACTGGAACTTCGCCCGCAGCCGGTCGGTGAGGAATTCCATCGCCAGCACGATGACGAAGATGGCGAGGATGATGGCCGAGGCGTTGCGGTACTGGAACAGGTCGAACGCGACTTTCAGTTCCTGCCCGATGCCGCCGGCGCCGACAAGGCCGAGCACCACCGAGGCCCGCACCGCCTTTTCCAGCGCGAAGAGCGAGGAGTTGATCAGCGTCGGCATCACATCCGGCAGGATCGCCCCCAGAAGCACGCTGACGCGGTTGGCGCCGATGGCGTGCAGCGCCTCCTGCGGCTTCTTGTCGGCCTCTTCCATCGCCTCGGCGAAGAAGCGGCCGCAAAAGCCGATCGTGTCGACGACGATGGTCATGGTGCCCGCCACCGCGCCGAGGCCGAGCGTCGAGACGAAGAGCAGCGCCCAGACGAGATCGGGCACGGTGCGGAACAGCGACACCAGCGCGCGCGGGAAATGCCGCAGCGCGCCGAGCGGGGAAATGCCGCGCGCGGCCAGCCAGCCCATGGGCAGACTGATGAGCACGCCGAACACGGTGCCGACCAGCGCGATCTGCAGCGTCTCCAGAATGCGCCAGCCCATGCGCTGGAGAAAGCCGGGATCGGTGTTGGGCGGCAGCATGCGGCCGACCAGCTCGGCCATGCGCGGCAGGCCGTTGGCGAGCTTTTCCGGCGAGGGCGCGACCTGCCCCATGGAGGCGAGGAAGAGGGCCGCGACGACCACGATGAGTGTGAAGGTCAGCGGCGACATCGACGGAAGCCGCGAGGGCGGCAGGGGGCGCGCGGCGGGGGCGGCGGCGGCGTCAGCCATGGAACACGCCCTCCATGTCGCGCGCGGTCACCCGCGCGGTGGGCCGGTCGAAATGCACCTTGCCGCCTTTCAGGGCGACGATGCGGTCGGAATAGTCGAGCGCGTGCTGCATGTCGTGCGTGGTGTAGACGAGGGTAATGCCGTGATCGCGGGCGAGATCGGAGAAGATGCGCATGATGTCGCGCCCCACCGCCGGGTCGAGGCTGGCGGCGGGCTCGTCGGCGATGAGCAGGCGCGGCCGGCGGATCAGCGCGCGGGCGATGGCGACGCGCTGCGCCTGTCCGCCCGACAGCTGGTCGGCGCGGGCGCCGGCCTTGTCGGCGAGGCGCACCTCGGCCAGCACCGCCATCGCCTCCTCGCGCCAGTGCTGCGGGGCGAGCGCGTGATGGAAGGCGCGCCAGCTGCCGGGCAGGCCGAGCTTGCCCTGAATGACATTGGTGAGCACGCTCTGCCGCCCGACCAGCCCGTGATTCTGGAACACGAAGCCGATCTGCCGCCGCAGCCGGGTCAGCTGCGCGGCGCTGGAAGCGGCCAGGAAGCGCTCGCCCAGCGTGGTGATCTCGCCGAGCGTCGTCGGCAGCAGGCCGATCAGGCATTTGAGCAGGGTGGATTTGCCCGCGCCATTGGAGCCGATGAGCGCCACGCGCTGGTCGGCGCGGATGTCGAGATCGACGCCGGCGAAGACGCGCTGCCCGTTGGGATAGGTCTTGGCGAGGCCGCGCGCGCCGATGATCTGCGGGGCCAGCACCGGCGCCGGCGCCTTCACCAGCGGGCCGATCGGCGGATTGCCGGTGTCGGCCGGGCTGAGGCCGGCGAGATGCGGCACGGAAACGGGCTCGATCGGAACGCGCTCCATGGCGGCCTCCATCGCGGAAAACACAGAAGCGCCGGACGGGGCAGGGCCCGCCCGGCGCGTCGGGACGGGCGTCAGTTGATGAAGCTGCCGAAGTTCTCGATGCCGATGGTGCGGTACATCGAGCGGACATAGTCGTAATCGCTGTCCTTCACGTCGGTGATGAAGATGCCGCCCTTGAACTTCTGATTGTCCTCGCCCTTGAGCACGGCGTTCATCAGCTCGTTGCCATGCTTGAGGAAGGCCTCGCGCACCTTCACGAACACTTCCTCGGGAATGTCCTTGCGGGCGACGAGGATGTCGTTCGGCAGGTCGCGGCCACGGGCGACGACGGCGAAGGCGGCGTTGGGGAACGCCTTGCGGATGGCATTGAGGTGGCCATAGTTCAGGCCGATGGCGGCGATGTCGCCGCGGATCAGCGCTTCCGCCGCGACATTGCGGGAGATGATGACGCCCTCATAATCCTTGCCGTACATGATGCCGAAATCGGCCAGCACCTGTGCCGGGCCGAGATGCTGCGAGGTGGAGCCGACCGAGCCGAAGGAGACCTTCTTGCCCTTGAGGTCCTCGACGGAACGGATCGGCCCGTTGGCCAGCACCGCCACCTGCGCGAAATAATCCGGGCGCTGCCAGGCGACGACGATGCGCGGGTCGCTGAGCTGCTTCATGACGACATATTCGGCCGGGCCGGTGAGCACGAGCTCGACATGGCCGGAATTCATCGCCTCGACGGCGGCGGTGCGCGAGCTGACCGGGATCAGCTCGATGTCGAGCCCGGTGAGCTTCGACAGCTCCTTCTGGAAGCCGCCGAACTCCTGCTGCAGCGCCTCCAGCCCTTCAATGTCGGTCACGGCGAAACGCACGGGTTCGGCGCTTGCGGCGAAGGCGGTCACCACGGTGATGGCGAGAGCGGAAACAAGCTTGCGAAACATTTTGTGCCCTTTGCTGTATAGACAGGAACTGTGGACTGCGATTATCTGTATAGACAGCGTATGACGCATACGTGACAGTGACCCAGAGATGACGAGGCAGCCATGAGTACGGCGATGAGTGTGCGTATCGAGAACGGGCTGGCGCTGGTGGACGGCCGGTGGAGCGCGGAGCCGCTGGCCCTGCGCGGCGCGCTTCTGGCCGATGACGCCGCCGGCGGAGTGCCCACGCGGGTCATCGACGCGTCGGGCCTGCTGGTGCTGCCGGGGATCGTCGACATTCACGGCGACGCCTTCGAGCGCCACATCATGCCGCGCCCGGGGGTGCGCTTCGACACCACGCTCGCCTTGCGCGACACTGACCGGCAGCTCGTGGCCAACGGCATCACCACCGCCTTTCACGGCGTCACCATTTCCTGGGAGCCGGGCCTGCGCTCGGTGGAAGCGGCGCGCGCCTTCGTCGCCACGCTGATGGCCCTTCGCGGCGGCCTCGCCTGCGACACCCGCCTGCATCTGCGCTGGGAGACCTTCGCGCTGGAGGCGATGGAAGAGGTGCGCGGCTGGCTGGCGCTCGACCCCGCGCCGATCCTCGCCTTCAACGACCACACATCAGGCTCGGTGCTGAAGGGCACCATCGCCCGCAAGATCGGCCAGATGGCGGAGCGTTCCGGCCTCAGCCAGGACGATTACCGCGCGCTGCTGGACCGCGTGTGGGGCGCGCGCGAGGACGTGCCCGCCGCCATTGTGAGCCTCGCCGCCAGCGCGCGGGCCAATGGCAATGTGCTGCTCGCCCATGACGAGAATTCGCCGGACGAGCGTGCCCGCTTCCGCGCGCTGGGCGCGGTGGCGTCCGAATTCCCGATGAACCCCGAGACCGCGCAAGCCGCCCGCGACGCCGGCGAGGACGTGATCCTTGGCGCGCCCAATGTGGTGCGCGGCGGCAGCCATAATGGCGCGCAGAGCGCGGGCGAGGCGGTGGCCGCCGGGCGCTGCACCGTGCTGACCAGCGATTATCACTACCCGTCCCCGCTCTATGCCGCCTTCACCCTGGCGGCGGGCGACCGCGACGCGCTGGCGCGGCACTGGCCGCTCATCTCCGCCAACCCCGCTCGCGTCGCCCGTCTGGAGGATCGCGGCCGGCTGGCGCCGGGGCAGCGGGCGGACCTGATCCTTGTCGATGCCTCGGACATGGCGCATCCGGAAGTGGTGGCGACGCTGGTCGAAGGGCGTATCGTCTATGCGCGCCGGGCGGTGGAGCATCGGCCGGTCGCGGTTGCGGCACAGGCGGCGGAGTGAGGGCGTGAACCGAAGCGTGAAGGCGCAGGCCGGAGCGGCAAGCGATGTATCCGGCTTTGACGGGCTGGTGTTCCGCCCGCGCCGCGACACCCCGATCTGGCAGCAGATTTACGACTACATCCTCTCGCTGATCGAGAGCGGCTATTTGCGGCCGGGCAGCCAGCTGCCGGGCGAGGTGCATCTGGCGGAAAAGCTCGGCGTCACCCGCATCACGCTGCGCCGGGCGCTGCAGCAACTGCAGCAGGAAGGCCACCTCACCGCGCGCAAGGGGGTGGGCGCCTTCGTGCGCAGCCTGCCCTCGGCGCTGGTGGTGCGCGACGGCAGCCGCTTCGCCGAGAGCCTGCGTGCCGACGGCAAGGCGGTCACCACCACGACGACGCTCCTGGAAGAGGAATTCGCCGACGCGGCTGCCGCCGAGCAGCTGCATCTGCCGCTCGGTGCGCCGGTGGTGCGGCTGCGCCGCGTGCGTTCAGCCGACGGACAGCCGATCTATATCAGCACCAAGGTGTTTCCCGCCGCTTTGCTGCCGGACTTCGCCACCGTCTATTCCCGCCGCCAGTCGGTGACGGATGTGTTCATCGCCCATGGCATCCAGAAGTACCGCCGCGCCGAGACCCGGATCAGCGGCGGCTTCGCCACGGCGGAGGAGGCGAATCTTTTGGCGCTGACGCCCGGCACGCCGGTGTTCCGCACCAGCTCCATCAACACCGACGCCGCCGGCAACCGCATTGAATGGGCGCGCGGCTGCTGGCTGCTGACCTCGGTGGATTTCGTGTTCTGAGGGCGCCCTACGTCCGCCAGCCCCGGCTTTTCGCCACCGCCTCGGCAAACCGGGCGCGGTCCTGCGGGCTTACCGAATCGTCGGGTGCGAAATGGCGATCACCGCCGCGCGCGGCGCCGACATCCACGCCGCACAGCGCGGCGAGGCCGAGCGCGGTCATCTCGTGCAGCGCCGGCACCTTCACCACCCGCCCGCTGGCGGTGGCGAGGAAGCGGGCGAAATAGCCGCTCTGCGACAGGCCGCCATCGATGGAAATTTCGGTGATCGGCGCCCCGGCACGCTCCGCCGCCTCGATCAGCCCGACGGTGAGCAGAGCGATGCCTTCCAGCGCGGCCCGCACCATGTCGCGCCGCTCGGTCGCCGCCTCCATGCCGATGAACAGCGGCGCCGCCTTGCGGTCCCAATAGGGCGCGGCAAGGCCGGAGAGCGCCGGCACGAACACCAGCCCGCGGCTGAGCGCGGAGGGGCCGGTGAAGCCGTCGAGTTCGGCCGTCTCGCTGTAGAGGTCGAGCCGGCGCAGCCATTCCAGCGCCGCCCCCGCGTCATAGACCCCGCCCTCAATGGCGAAGACCGGTGCCTCGCCCGTGCGCTGCCAGCCGATGGTCGGCAGCAGCCCCTCCGGCGCGGGCCGCTCCGGGCCGGCGATGGCGAGCAGGAAGGCGCCGGTGCCGAAGGTGATCTTGGCGTCGCCCGGCGCCCGGCAGCCATGGCCGTACAGCGCCGCCTGCTGGTCGACGATGGACACGCGCAGCGGCACGCCGTCGATCGTCCCGAAGCCGGCATCGACGGCACGGATCGGCGGCAGGAATTCCAGCGGCACGCCGTGGAGATCGCACAGTTCCGCGCTCCAGCGCCCGGTGGACAGGTCGAGCAGGCCGGTGCGCGAGGCGGTGGCGAGGTCGGTGGCGAAGATGCCGGTGAGCCGGTCGAGAAAATAGGCGTCGGTGGTGCCGAGCCGCAGCCGCCCCGTCGCCCGCGCCGTGGCGACGGCGGGCACATTCTCCATCAGCCAGCCGAGCTTGGAGGCGGAAAAATACGGGTCGAGCGGCAGGCCGCTGATCGCCTTGGCCCGCGCGGCCTGCTTCGCCGGGCGGGCGGCCAGGCTCTCAGTGGAGCGCGCATCCTGCCAGACGATGACGGGGGAGAGCGCGTCCCCGCTCACCGCGTCCCAGGCGAGGCAGCTCTCGCCCTGATTGGCGAGGGCGATCGCGTCCACCGCGCCGGCGGCGGCAATGAGGGCGCGGATGTTGCGCAGCAGTTCTGCCGGGTCGTGCTCCACCCAGCCGGGCGCGGGGTGGCGCTGGGCATGGGTCAGGCTGCCGGTGACGCGCGCTGTCCCATCCGCCTCGACCACGAGGCAGCGTGTGGAGGTGGTGCCCTGGTCGATGGCGGCGACACGCATCAGGCGGCCTCCTCGAAGCGGACATGCACGGCGTCGGCGGTGTGCGCGTCGCGCGGGATCGGCACGAGGATGCGCCGCTCGGGCATCCAGGTCCCACGCGCCGACCACGTCTCCCGCCCGTCGATGAGGAGCACCAGCCGGCCGCGCGCCCGGCGCAGGAAGCGCAGCTGGAAATCGGCGAAGGCGGGCGTCGCGTGCGCCCCGCGCCGGATGAGGCCGGGGACCACCAGCTTGATCGGCGGGTCGAAGGTGACGGGGATGAGGTCGCCCGGCGCGCTGCCGCGCGCCCGCTCTTCCGCCAGATCCTCGGCCATGGCGCGGCCGACGGCGCGGCCTTCGCGGAAGGACCAGCCGCCGGTCTCCACCGCCCGCAACAGATTGCCGGCGGCGAAGACATGGGGGTCGGCGGTGCGGCCGAACGGGTCGATGGCCGGGCCGGAACTGCCGGCGTCGACCCCAATCGTGGATTGCCGCAGCAGCGTCGATTCCGGGGTGAAGCGGCCGGTGAACAGCACGCCGTCGCAGGCGAAAGCGCGCACCGTGCCGTCGGCGAGTCGCACCGTCGCCTCTTCCACCCGCGTCGTCCCGCGGATGTCGACGAGGTCCGCCCCGGCATGGAAGGGCACGCCCAGCAGCCGGGGAAAGGCCATGAGCGGCGCTGGGGCGAGCGGGTGCGGGCCCGGCTCGATCATCGCCACCGGCCGCGCGCCATGGCTCCTGCAGGTGAGCACGGCGGAAAGGCTGACCAGCTCCGAGCCGACGATGAGCGGACGGCGGAACGGCATCAGCCCGTGAAAGGCGACATAGGCCTGCAGCGCGCCGGTCGTCACCACGCCCACCGGCCGGTCGCCGGAGACGAGGCGGGCGGAACGCGGCGTCTCGCGCGTTCCGGTGGCGATGAGCACGCGCTGTGCCGCGAGCGTCTCCACCCCGCGCGGGGAGGTGACGTGAAGCTGGCCGCCCGGCTCGATCCGCACCACGGAATGGCCGGTGCGCAGCGCGACCCCGGCGCGGGCGATTTCCGTCTCCAGCCGCCTGCCATAGGCCGCGCCGAGATAGACCCGGCCGAATTCGCGCATGCCGAAGGGCGAATGGCTGCAATGGCGGGTGGCGCCGCCGAGATGCGGCTCGCGTTCCAGCAAGACGACGCGGGCGACGCCCTGGCGGCGCAGTTCCAGCGCCGCCGCGACCCCGGCCGGCCCGCCGCCGACGATGAGGACATCCGCTTCGCTCATGATGCGGCGCCCTCCACAGCCAGCGGTTCGGCCAGATGGCCGCGCGTGATCTCGGCGAGGCGGGCATTGCAGTAGAAGCCCTGGCAGCGGCCCATGCCGGCACGGGTCCGCCGCCGCAGCCCGCCGAAATCGCCCGGCGGCACCTCGGAGGCGAGCGCCGCCTCGATCTCGCGCTTCGTCACCAGTTCGCAATGGCAGACGATCTCGCCATGGTCCGGCTGCTGCCAGTCGCGCGGCAGCGTCTCGGTGAGGTTGGGCAGGCACACCGGCGGCGACGTCTCCACCGGCGCGAGGCCGAGGCCGAAACCCTCGATCAGCCGCAGCGCGTGCTGCGCCAGGCCGAGCGCGGCGCTGAGCCCGGTGGAGCGGATGCCGCCAAGCGTGACGGCGCGGCTTTCCGGCCGGCAGAAGACGCGATAGGCCTTGCTCTCGCTCGCCGGGCGCAGGCCGGCATAGACGGCGGTGACCGGAAGGCCCGCCAGCGCCGGCACGATCTCCGCCCCGCGTGCCAGCAGCGCTTCCAGCGTGGCTTTCTCCACCGTGGCGCGGACGCGGTCGTCCTGTTCCTCGGCGGTGGGGCCGACCAGCACATTGCCGAAGGCGGTGGGGCAGACGACGACGCCCTTGGTGATCTCGGTCGGCACCGGCAGCACGATGCGCGGCACATGCGCGGCGGCGGCCTTGTCCAGCACCACGAACTGGCCCTTGCGCGGACGTATCTCGAATTCCGGGGTAAAGCCCAGCCGCGCATCGACGATGTCGCCATAGAGCCCGGCGGTGTTGACCACGGCGCGGGCGCGCAACTCACCGGCGGTGGTGGAAAGATGCCATGTGCCGTCATAGCGGCCCTCGGTCAGCTCGGCATGGCGCAGCAGGCGCGCGCCGAGCTTTGCGCCTTGCGTGAGATAGGCGAGCGGCGCGGTCCAGGGGTCGATGATGTGCTCGTCCGCCACCTCCAGCGCCGCGACCAGCCGCTCGGAGAGGCCGGGCATGGTGGCGCGGGCGGCGTGGCCGGAAAGCAGCTCCAGCGCCGCGATGCCGTTGGCGCGGCCCTGCGCGGCGATGGCCTCCAGCTTTTCCGCCTCAATGTCGTTCCAGGCGCAGACCAGCGCGCCGGTCTTCACCAGCGACAGGCCGAGCGAACCGGCAATGGCGAGATATTCCGCGCGGCCCGCCTTGATGAGATCGAGTTCGAGGCTGCCGGGCGGGGCGTCGAAGCCGGTGTGCAGAATGGCGCTGTTGGCCTTGGAGGCGCCGGAAAGGATGTCGCTGCCCTTCTCGATCAGCACCACCTTGGCGCCGGCGAGCGCAAGGCGGCGCACCACCGCGCAGCCGACCACGCCGGCGCCGATGACGGCGACGTCGAAGGTTTCGCCGGGGGGTGAGAGGGTGGGGGCGGTTGCGGGGAGCATGCGGCTCCTTTCCTCGTCGGCACGGCCGCAGCGGGCCGGTCGGGCCTGGCTGGCAGGTCAAAGTGAGCGCTGGGGGACGGGCGCTCGGGGCCCCGCCGCTGCGGGAGCGGCGGGGCGAAGGGCGGCAGGGAAGGCTCAGCGATAGGGGTAGCCGGCCTTCTGCATGGTCTCGTCATATTTCTTGAAGGCGGCGACAACCTTGCCCGCGCGCGGGCTGGAGGAGGCGACTTCGTCCCAGAAGCCCTTGGAATCGGCGACGACCTGCGCCCATTCGGCCGGCGGCAGCGAGGTCAGCTCCATCTTGTTGCCCTCGACGCGCAGCTTGGCCTCGCCGCCCCAGTACCAGACATCGCGGTAATAGTGCGACTGGTCGATGCTCATCAGGAACAGCTCTTTGAGATGCGCCGGCACCTTCTCCCAGCTCGGCGTGTTGGCGAAGTAGCTGCCGAACCAGGCGCCGGTGACCGAATTGGTCAGCGCGTAGTTGCACACATCCGCCCAGCCCACTTCATAGGCCTCGGTGAAGCCGCACCAGGCCACGCCGTCGAGTTCACCGGTCTGCAGCGCCACTTCGACGTTGTCCCACGGGATGGTCACCGGCACGAGGCCGTATTTGGACAGGAACTTGCCGGCGGTCGGCACGCCGAACACGCGCAGGCCCGCCATGTCGGCGAGGCTCTTGATCGGCTTGTTGACGGTGAAGATGTGCAGCGGGTCCCAGGCGCCGGTGGACAGCCAGGTGACGTTCGGCACCTCGGCATAGGCCTCGGCCCAGATTTCCTTGAGGCCGTAATAGCGGAACAGCGCCGGCACATCGAGGCTGTAGCGGGTGGCGAAGGGGAAGTAGCCGCCGAAGACAGCGATATCGACCGGCGAGGCCATGGTGGCCTCGTCCGACTGCACCGCGTCGAGCGTGCCGGTCTGCAAGGCGCGGAACAGGTCGGAGGTCGGCACCAGCTGGTCGGCGTAATAAAGCTCGATCTCCATCGCGCCATTGGCGGCGGCGTTGAAGGCATCGATCTGCGGCTTGATGACATGGGCGCCGAGCGGGGCGCCGGAATAGGTCTGCAGGCGCCACTTGATGGTGCCGGCCTGGGCGATGACGGCGGGGGCGGCCAGCGTCGAGCCGGCGAGCGCCGCGCCGGTGCCGAGCGCCGCCTTGCCGAGGAAGCTGCGGCGGGTGGCGAGAATGGCGTCGGCGGCGGGATCGACCTTTTTCGGGAAGGGCTTCTTGGTCTCGTCAGTCATCTTGTTCTCCTCTGGAAGGGGGAAAGCGTGGACAAGGCCGTTGATCAGCCTTTGACCTTCATGTGTTCGGGAAGCCAGAGCGCGATCTGCGGGAAGACCATCAGGATGACGATGGTGAACAGCATGATCGCGGCGAAGGGCCAGATCGACTTGTAGATGTCGACCAGCGAGATTTCCTTCGGCGCCAGCGAGCGCATCAGGAACAGGTTGTAGCCGAAGGGTGGGGTGATGTAGGCGATCTGGCAGGTGATGGTGTAGAGGATGCCGTACCAGATCAGCTGGTTGTCGAAGCCGAGATCGAGCGCCTTCACCAGCGGGATGTAGAGCGGCGCGACGATGACCAGCATCGCGGTGTCGTCGAGGAACATCCCCATGACGATGAAGCTCAGCTGCATCATGATGATGATGGTCCAGGGATTGAGATCCCACTGCTTGACGAACAGGAACTCGACCGCCTTCACCGCGCCGAGCCCGTCGAACACGGTGCCGAAGGCGAGCGCGGCCAGGATCAGCCACATGAACATGCAGGAGACGTTCAGCGTCTTCAGCGCGGTGTCGCGCAGCACCGGCCAGTTGAGCCGGCGCTTGGCCAGCGCCGCCAGCGTCGCCGTGGTGGCGCCGACCGCCGAGCTTTCCACCAGGCTGGTGACGCCGAAGACGAACAGGCCGGTCATGAAGAAGAAGATGGCGAAGGGAATGATGCCCGCCCGCGCCAGCGCCAGCTTTTCGCGCAGCGGCATGTTGAGCTCATCGTCGGTGAGCTCCGGCGCCAGCTTCGGGTTCAGCTTCACGCGGACATAGATGTAGAGAATGAACAGCGCGGCCATCAAAAGGCCCGGCCCGACGCCGGCGAACCAGAGTTTGGAGACCGGCTGGCGGGCGATCATGCCGTAGAGCACCAGCACCACCGAAGGCGGGATGAGGATGCCGAGCGAGGAGCCGCCCTGGACGACGCCCGAGATCAGCACCTTGTCATAGCCGCGGCGGATCATTTCCGGCAAAGCGATGGTGGCGCCGATGGCCATGCCGGCGACGGAGAGGCCGTTCATCGCCGAGATGATGACCATCAGGAAGATGGTGCCGATGGCGAGGCCGCCGGTGAAGCGGCCGAACCAGACATGCAGCGCTCGATACAGATCCTCCGCGATGCCGGATTCCGCGAGGACGTAGCCCATATAGATGAACATGGGCAGGGTCAGCATCGCGTACCAGTTGAACAGCTTGAACACCTGGTTGAACGGCAGATCGATGGCGCCGGGGCCATAGAGTAGCAGCGCGGCGGCGGAGGCGACGAAGCCGATGCCGGCGAAGACCAGCTGGCCGCTGATCAGCGCCAGCACCATCGACGCGAACATCAGGAGCGCGATCGTCTCATAGGACATCAGAGCTTCTCCCCGCGCAGGGTGGCGATATGCTTGAACACCAGCGCGAAGGCCTGCATCAGCATCAGCACGAGACAGACGGTGAGCAGCGCCTTGATCGGAATCACCGAGGGATTCCAGATCGAGAAGCGCTTCTCATTGGTGGCAATGGCGTATTGCAGGCTGGAAATGGAGCCGACGAGCAGAACGCCGAGATAGAAGATGAGGCACCAGACGGTGGCGAGGTCCATCTTCGCCTTGCCGCGCTCCGACAGGGTCGAATACCAGAGGTCCATCCGCACATGCTCATTGTTCTTGAGCGTGAACGGACCGCCCATGAAGTAATAGGCCGCGAGCATAAACTGGGTCAGTTCCACCGCCCAGTGCACCGGCATCTTGATGAGGTTGCGGGTCACCGCATCGAACATCAGCACCCCGCCCATGGCGAAGACCAGTGAGGCGGCGAGATAGCCGACATAGTCCGAGAGCTTGTCCGTCACGCGGACATAGGCGGCGATCAGCCGCCAGCCGCCCCCGCTCCGCTTCACGCCTTCCACCTGCACGCGGTGTCTCCATGGCTGGCCGGGCGCCCCTTGCCGGGCGGCAGGACGCGCGCCCGCATCCACGCCGCGCCGGCCGGCGCCAGCGCAGGGCGATGCGGGATGCGGCGCTGCCGCCATCGGCCGGGCGCGCGCCCGGCAGGTGCTGCCCGGTTCAATTCAGTCCCCTCGCGCTGCATTGCACTAATGTTGTGCTTGCTTGATTTTTTCGCGCTTGCAATCACTCTAACGTAATAGCGCGCAAAGGGAAGCCCGTTTTTTGACCTAATTGCCCGTTCGGTCGCTGAATTTGTGAACAAGAAGTCCGAACGGTCGGTCGCGGCCCGTATTTGTTGACTAAATCGAGGTTCTGCGCGGAATCCCCTGGAGTGTCGCCCGTTATTCGGTCAAGCTTGGCCGTATTGACCGCCCTCCCGCTCTGGCATAACCGATCCTGAATGCCTCGATGGCCGAACGGGCAGGGGCGGCACGGAGCGGCGCCCGGCGCGGCTCGTTGGGAGACAGGCTTGGCACTTTCCTCGCGCCATCAGGACATCGTCGCTCTGGTCGCCGCCGCGGGCGAATTGACCGTGGAGGCGCTGTCCGACCGCCTCGGCGTCTCGCGCGAGACGGTGCGGCGCGATCTCGCGCGCCTTGAATCCACCGGTCATCTGCGCCGCTATCATGGCGGGGCGCGGGCGCTCGCCGCGCCGGGCGCCGAGCCCGACGAGGAGCGCCCTTTCGCCCAGCGCATGGTGCAGAACGCGGCGGGCAAGAAGCGCATCGCCCTGGCGGCGCGGGAACTGTTCGGCCCGGAGGATTCGCTGTTCATCGACACCGGCAGCACCACCATCGCCTTCGCCGAGGCGCTGGCGACGCGGCCGGCGCTGGTCGCCATCACCAATGCGCCGCGCATCGCCGCGACGCTGGCGGCGACCCATACCCACAAGGTGTTCCTGCTCGGCGGGGCCTATGGCGCCGATGCCGGGGAGAGCCTCGGCCCGCTGGCGCTGGAGCAGATCGGCAAGTTCCGCACCCGCCACGCCGTGCTCACCATCGGCGCCATCGACGCCCATGCGGTGATGGATTTCGACCTGCAGGAGGCCGAGGTGGCGAAGGCGATGATCGAGCGCGCCGACCGCGTCACCGTGCTGGCCGACCACAGCAAGTTCGAGCGCGGCGCGGTGTTCGAGGTCGCGCCGCTGGCGCGCATCGACCGGCTGGTGACCGATGTGCCGCCCTCCGAGGCGATGAGGCGCGCCCTCAACGAGGCCGGGGTGGAACTGATCGTCGCCGACGCGGAATAGGCGGACGACGGGATCCCCCTTCTGTGCGGCCCCTCTGCGGGTGTCGCCACCCTATCGCTTGCCCCAGGTCAGGTACATGCCGACATCGCCGGGCATGTCGTTGGGCCATTCCACGATGAGGGCGGAAAGCCCGTAGCCGGCGCTTTTCAGGTGGTCGCGCCAGATTTCATAGGCCTGGCGCGGGCGTCCGGTCAGCGTGTCCGGCCAGCCCGGCTCGGCATTGTTGATCGCCCGTCCATGGTCGGTGCACAGCGAGTTGGGAAAGCGCATGACCATGATCTCGGTCTCGCCGCGCTCGGCGGCGGCGCGCATCTTCACCAGCAGCGTCTCGGCCAGTTCGTGCAGCTTCTGCGGCGTCAGGTCGATGGGTTCGGCGAGCCGCTTGGCCAGTTCCTCCTTGGCGTGGCGGGCATGGTCCATCGCCTCCACCGCCTCGTTCATCTTCGCCAGCGCGATCTTGTCCATATAGCCGCGCAGATCGGCGGCGGACATGAAGCTCTCATCGCCGAGTTTCTCGTGCGGGCCGGGGATCTCGGTCATTCGTTTCGCTCCTGTGACTGTTGTTGCCGACGGCGGATGGGCGTTCAGAAAACCGCCGGGACGTGGTGGCGTACATCCTCCGGCTCGACATAGCCCTTGGGCTTCTGCCGCTTCGGCAGGGTGATCTTGTCGCGCTTGGGCGCCTCATAGGGCACCTTGGACAGCAAATGGCTGATGACGTTGAGCCGCGTGCGCTTCTTGTCGTCGGACCGCGCCACATACCAGGGCGCCCAGGCGCTGTCGGAAGCGGTGAACATGGCGTCGCGGGCGCGGGAATAATCGTACCAGCGGCCATAGGATTCGAGGTCCATCGGCGAGAGCTTCCAGATCTTGCGCGGGTCGTTGATGCGCTGCTCGATCCGGCGGGTCTGCTCCTCCGGGCTCACTTCCAGCCAGTATTTCAACAGGATCACGCCGGATTCGACGACGACGCGCTCGACGGCGGAAATGGTGTCGAGGAACTTTTCCGCCTCTGCCTCGGTGCAGAAACCCATCACCCGCTCGACGCCGGCGCGGTTGTACCAGGAGCGGTCGAAGATCACGATCTCGCCCGCCGCCGGCAGATGCGGCAGGTAGCGCTGGGCATACATCTGCGATTTCTCGCGCTCGCTCGGCGCCGGCAGGGCGACGACGCGGAACACGCGCGGGCTCACCCGCTCGGTGATGGCCTTGATGACGCCGCCCTTGCCGGCACCGTCGCGGCCCTCGAACAGGATGCAGATCTTGGCGCCGGTCGCCTTGGTCCATTCCTGCAGCGCGACCAGTTCGCCATGCAGGCGCTTGAGTTCGCGCTCATACACCTTGCGGGAGAGAGGGGCGGGCGTTTCGTCGCTCGTTTTGCTCATGGGTCTGTCCCGCACGGATGATGCCCGGCGTCGCCAGAACGGCGCCGGCCCTACGGACATACCCTAGACGCCGCACCGGCCGGGGCTTTGATTTTAGGCAAGGGCAGGCAGGGCGCCCGCGGGTCGGCGGCCCGTGGCTCAGCCGCCGGATGTCGCCGCTTCCACCGGCGTGATCCGCAGCGACTGGAACTGGATTTCGCCGGAGGCGAACTGCTCCGAGGTCGAGCGCGAATCGTGGAACAGCCGCAGCCGCTGGGCATCGCAGCGGCCATTATTGGGAATGGTGATGTCGAAGGCGAACGGCCGCCACACGCGCGGCGCGCCCATCAGCTGGCTCGACTGGCCGGCCACCGGCCCGCCGGGATAGCACAGCACCTGCCAGACCATGCCGCGCTTGGAGGACATCAGCCCTTTCTGCTCGCCGGAGAACTGGTAGCGGCCGGGTCGCAGGAAGGTCACCTGCTCGATCGCCCCCAGCCGGATGCGGCCGACGCCGAAGCGGATGCGCAGCACGCGCCCGTCCACCGTGTCGTTGCGCGCCTGCAGATCGATGAAGGCGTTCATCGGCCGCGGCAGGTTCCAGTTGAAGGGCAGGGCGCTGGGGTCGCGGGCGAAATCGAGATTGTTCACCGGCCGGACCTGCAGCACCTCCTGTGCCGGCAGCATTTGCAGCCAGATATTATAGGCGCCCTCGGCCCGCTTCTCCGCCGCCATCCGCGCCCGCAGCAGCGGGATCAACTCGGCTTCGCTCGGCGGGCTGCCGGCCTCCTTCAGCGCCTGGATCAGCGCCAGCGGCGCGTCCGAGGCGGCGAGCTTCGCCCCCATGCTGCGCAGGAACATCGCGCGCCAGCCGGGGTTTCGCACCAGCGCCGCCACCAGCGCCGCGCGCCCTTCCGGCTCCAGCGCCAGCGAATTGAGGTAGCTCAGCGTGTACTGGTTGAGCGCCGGCCGCGTTTGCAGCAGCACCGCCGCCAGCGCGACCACGCCTTGATAGTCCTTACGCTCGTAATCCTGATGCATCAGCCAGAAGGCGGCCACGGTCTCGCGGCGCGAGCGGGCGACCGCGTCCAGCATCGCCTGGCGGCTGGCGTCGAGATCGTCGGTGGTGTCGCCGAGCAGCCGACGGGCCGAGGGCTCCAGCGGCGCGGCGGCGGCGATGCGGGCGGCGAGATCGCGAAGGCCGGCGCGGATGGCGGGCAGTTCCGCCGCCGCGGGCGGTAGGGCCGGGCCGGCGGCTTCGTCCGGTGCGTCCTCGGCGTCAGTGCGCGCCGGTGCGGCGAGCGAGGCGGCGTGCTCGCGCTCCGCCTGCGCCAGCGCGTCCTCGGCCGGCGGTGCCTCATCAACGGGGGCGGCTTCGCCGTCGCGGTCGGGGTTCTCCTGGGCGATCTTGCCCTTCTGCTCCGCCTGCGCCGCGGCTTGCTGGGCGGCGGCTTCCTGAGCCGCCGCTTCTTCCTGCGCCCGCGTCGTGGCCGCGGCGAGCCGCGCGCGTTCCTGCCGCGCCAGGGCAAGCAAAGCCTGCGGATGGTCGGGATAGAGCCACAGCGCCAGCTGCGGGTGGCGCTCGGCCAGCGCCATCGGCAGCGAGGTGGTGGCGATGAGCACGGCGAGAGCCACGAGCCCGGCGGCGAGTGCCGCGCTGCGCACGGGATGCACCGCCATGGCGAGGCGCGCATTCCGCAGCCAGCCAAAGCGAGGCCATGAAAAGCGGAGCCAGGAAAAGCGTAGCCAATAAAAGCGTAGCGCGGAGGATCGCGGGCGCGGCGAGGGCCGGCGCCGGTGTTTCGGCGTGCTCATCGGCGACCCCAGAGCAGGCCCCAGAGCCGGACCCACAGCGAGGGTTCCTCAAGGCGGTGAACGCTGAGCGGCAGCGGCCGGCGCGAAAGGCCACTGCCCGCGCCGGTGCCGCCGGAACGGGAGCCGTTCGTGCCCGGCCCGCCGCCATTCGGCGCGCGTGTCCCGGCCTTCGACGACCGTGTGGTGCCGGAAGGCACTTTGCTCGCATTGGGCCGTGTGCCGCCCGGCTTGCCACCCCCCGGCACGGCGCCCTTGGTGCGGGCGCCGGTCGACGCCGAGGCGCGGCCCGCGCCGGCACGCGTGCCGGCGCTCGGCGCGGGCGGGCGGCGCAGCTCATAGGCCTCGCGCCGCTCCGGCGTCTTCAGGTCCTCCCAGGCGCGGGAGACGCGGGCGGCGAACACTTCCCGGTCGAGCGGCCCGCTGCGCTGCGCCTGCAGGTCGGGATGCAGCCAGCGCATCAGCAGCGCCATATTGTGCCGCAGCTCCTCATGGGTGGACTGCGGCCCGCCGCCGAGCACGCGGTAGCTGTCGGCGTCGCGGCAGAGCAGCGCCTGTTCGATGAAGAAGCCGGCGGCCTCCTGCAAAGGCTGCCGGGTGAAGCCGCTGCGGCGGCTGGCGGCGGCGAGCGCCTCTTCCTCACCGACGGCGATGGCGAGCAGCCGGCCGACATCCGGCGGCAGCGGCCGGCCGGGAAGGCCGCGGGCCCTCACCGGGTCCTTGAACAAGGCGAGCGCGGCGTCGAGCGCGTCGGGCTCCGCCATGGGTCAGGCCGCTTCGGAATGGTCGGTCTTGGCGTCGCGGCGGCCGAATTTCGGCAGCAGGGCCTTCACGCTGTCGAGCCCGCGCGTGCCGGGGCTGGGGCTGCCGGTGTCGGTGCCCTGCCCATATTCGTACCCATAGCCGTAGCCGTAACCATAGCCATAGCCGTAATGGGCGCTGCGCGTGTCGAACTTGGTCAGCACGACGCCGATGGTGGCGGCGCGGGCGATCTGCAGCCGGCGCAGCGCGTTGCGGGCGATGGCGCGGCGCCCGTCGCCCGAGCCGGTGACGAAGATGGTCGCCTGCGCGGCGGCGCCGAGCAGCTGGGCGTCGGCGATGCTAAGCATGGGCGGGCTGTCGAAGATCAGCAGGTCGTAGATTTCCAGCCCGACCGAGATCAGCGAGAACACATGGGTGCCGCCGAGAATTTCCGCCGCATTGGGCGGCAGTGGGCCGGAGGCGAGGAAATCGAGCGTGTCGAGATCGGTCGCCTGCACCACGTCGTGCAGGGTCGACATGCCGGTGAGGCAGTTGCTCAGCCCCACCGAATTGTCATAGCCGAGCTTGCTGTGCACCGAGGGGCGGCGCAGATCGGCGTCGATCAGCAGCACGCGCTTGCCCGTGATGGCATAGTGGCGGGCGAGCGCGATGGCGGTGCTCGACTTGCCTTCCGCCGCGCCGGCGCTGGTGACGACCAGTGTGCGCGGCAGGCCGGTCTCGGTGGCGAATTGCAGCGAGGTCGCCAGCGAACGGTAGGCCTCGGCGATGGCCGAGCGTGGATCGCTCAGTTCGGCGACGATGCCATTGGGGAATTCGGCGCGCGGCACGATGCCGAGGATCGGCAGGCCGGTCGCCTTCTCCGCGTCTTCCGGGGTGCGGATGCGGTCGTCGAGCAGTTCGATCAGGCAGGCCGCGCCGAAGCCGCCGATGAGGCCGAGCATCAGCCCGCCGGCCAGCAGAAGCATCGTGCGCGGGTGCGAGGGGCCGCCCGGCGGCAGGGCGCGGTCGACGATGAAGACGTTGTTGGTGCCGACGCCGCTGGCGACATCGACTTCCTTATAGCGTTGCAGCAGGTCGTTATAGAGGTTGCGGCTGGAATCGACCTCGCGCTGGAGAATGCCGTAGCGCACGCTCTTCTTCTGCAGGTCGAGCACCTCGCCGCGCAGTTCCTCGATCCGCTGGCGCATCTGCGCTTCCTGATTGGCGGAGGACTCGTAGGCGGCTTTCAGCGACCCACGGATGGCGGCGACTTCGGCGGCGAGCTGGCGGTCGATCTCGGCGATCTTGTTGGAGATCTCGACCATGGCGGGGTAGCCGGGCTTGAAGGTCTCCAGCCCCTCTTCGTATTGCCGCCGCAGCTCGTTGCGCTGGGTGCGCAGCCCGTCAATGACGTTGTTGGTCAAGAGCTGCGGCAGGTTGATGCCGGTGGCGGCGTCCACCTGTTTCCAGTTCTCCTCGTCACGGATCCGGGTGGAGATGAGCTGGCCGAGCGCGGCATTGGCGGCGGCGAGATTGTTCTCGGCGATCGACACCTTGTCATTGGTCTGGACCATGTTCTCGCTCTCCGAGAAGGCGATCACCGCCCGCTCGGACTCCTCAAGTCGCAACTTCAGCTGCTTGATCTGGTCTTCGAGGAACACCTTGGCGTAGGAACTGGCCTCGAAACGCTTGTCGAGATTGGAGGCGATATAGGCGTCGGCATAGGCATTGGCGATCGACGCCGCGCGGGTCGGCGATTCATCGGTGTAGCTGATGTCGACAAGGCGCGAGGAGGGCACCGGCCGGATGCTGACATCGCCCTTCACCCGGTTGACGCTGCGTCGGACCGCGCGCTCCTGCGCCACGGCCGGGTCGGCAGGCTCGGAGGGGCCGGAAAACAGCCCGAGAATACTGCCGATCAGTCCCGGCGAGGAGGCGGCGAAATCGGGATTTTGATCGAGGCCGAGCGCCGCCACCACCCGCTCGGACATGGCGCGGCTCTTCAAGATCTCATATTGCGTCTTCTGGAATTCGGTGCCGCCGCGTTCGGTGGGCGAAATGGTGCCCCCGTCGACGATCTTGCTCGCCTCGCTATCGATCTGGATGCGGACATTGGCCGTGTAGAGCGGGGTGGCGAGGAAGCTGTAGACAAGTGCGATGACCACGCAGGCGCCGGCGCTGCTGAGGATCAGCGTGCGCCATTTCAGCGCAATGCCGATGACGTAATAGATCGCGGCGGCGATTTCGGACTCGTGCTGCGTTTCCGGCCCGGCATAGGCGGCGGCGCCGTAGCCATAGCCGTAGCTGTCTCGCGCGGCGGGGAGATTCCGGTTCTCCTGCACAACCGGAAGGTTGCGATCGCCCGCGCCCGGCCGTCCGCTCTCCAACCCCTCACCCATCATCCGTTTATGCTTCCCTTGAGGCGCATCCCGCTGCTCGCTCTGGTTGGGCTACAACAGCATAAACGCATTGAACAGCGGCACAGACTGGAAAATGTAGCGCATGCCGATCTTAAGGTCGGAACTGGGGATGGTGACGATGTCGCCCGCCTGAAGGTCTGGGTCGCTGGCCTTCTGCGAGCGCAGATCGGCGACGCTGAACTTGGCCACCGCTGTCTTGCCGTCAACGCGGCGGAACACCAGGATCGTGCCTTCCGCCACTTCCTGCATGCCGCCGGCCATGGCGATGGATTGCAGCAGCGACATCGGCCCCTGCATGGGGAACACGCCCGGCTTGTTCACCGCTCCGTCCACCGTGATGCGGTGGCTGTTATATTCCTTCACCAGCACCGTCACCTGCGGGTTGCGCAGGTAATTGCTGCCCAGCTTGGCGGCGAGGTCCTTCTCGATTTCGCTTACCGTGCGGCCGGCCGCCTGGATATCGCCCACCAGCGGGAAAGCGAAGCTGCCGCTTTCCGACACCTGCACCGTCTTGGTCAGGTCCTCAACCTTAAATACCGTGATGTTCAGCACGTCGAGCGGGCCGACGCGGTAACCGTCCGAGCCGGGCGTGCTGACGGCGGTCAAGGCACTCACCGCTGCCGCCTCGCCCGCCGGCAGGCTCGCCGGCTGTGCGGCCACCGGGGTGCTCGCGGTCGCGGGCGTCGTCGCCGGACGCGTTGCCGCAGCGCTCGCGCGGGTCGCGGGCGTCGCCTCGGCCGAATCCGTATAGTTCGCCGCCGAGGCGGAGGGCGAAGGATTATCGCCCGACGAGGCGACGCAGCCGGCCAAGAAGACCGCCGCCATCATCAGCGCCGCGATGCGTGCGGAAATCGTCGCTCTCGTTCCGCCCAGCGTCATTGAACCCCACCCCTGTCGACGCACACTCGGCCGGCGCCCTGTCCAAAACGATATCGCGCGGGCATTGCACCGCCAGCCGCGTGGCTTCCGCCGTCCCTACCAGCACTTCGGCCGCCCGACGGCCTTCCGCAAGGTCCGGCGGACGCTTCACCGTATCATGCGCGTCGCTGGCGAGGATATGCGCCTTTCCCTCGCTGACCATCTTCTCCGCCCAGTATTTGGGCCGACGCCCGAAACGGCCGGTGAGCGAACCGGAGGTAATCTGCATCCACACACCGCGCGCGGTCATGCGTTCGATCAGATCGTACTTCTCCTCGATCCACTTCAACCGCTCCGGGTGGGTCACGATAGGCACATAATTCGCCAAAAGAATGGTAAAGACCAAGTCGTCCAGCCGCGCGGGGGCGACATTGTGCGGCGGTTCCACCAGCACATAGCGGGTATCTCCCAGCGTCAGCAGCCGTCCGCGGCCGATCTCGCCGGCGAAATCCGGCACGATGTGGTTGTCGGCGCCGGGAATAAGGATGAGCGGCACGCCGGCCTCGTCGAGCACGCGCTGAAGATCGTCCACCGCCTGGCGGATGGCCGGGCCCTCATTGTGATAGACGCCGGGCAGGATGTGCGGTGTGCAGGCGACGATCTCCACCCCCTGGGCGACATGCAGTCGCGCCATTTCGAGCGAGACGGCGTAATCGGCCGCGCCGTCGTCGATGCCGGGCAGAATATGGTTATGCAGGTCGATCATGGGGCCCATCTGTGCATGCGGCCAGCCGGAGCGTCCTTGCGGGCGGTCAATCGGCCGCACCCCGCGAGCCATGCCAACGGCCGGCGCCACCCTGCCACAGCTGTGCAGATAAGGCGGGGGAAGGCTTTCAGCAAGGAGCGCGGACGTGCCGCCGGGCCGCTGGCGCCGACCGCCTTGCGTCGACCCTGGTTTTGCCCACAGGGGGCGGCAGCGGCGAAGGTCGGGCGAAAGTCCTGGATGCGTAGGGAAATCTCGGCATTCCTTGCGCGAGGAAGCGGGATAAGAGACGGTCTGGAAACCACGTCTTTCCTGCGGTTTTGATTTCGGGGAGCAAACCCAGTAACATCAGGTAAGGTTCGCGGGCCAGTGGTTACGTTTCGTAAGGCGGGGCAAAATGAAGCGTTGTGTGGCGTATGCGTCGGTGGCGGGTCTCCTCTCGCTGGGCATGATCGGTTCGGCGGCGGCGGATGCCTGCCAGACCACGGGCACGCTCGCCGAGGCGGTGGGTACGGTTCTGGTCGACAAGGGCCAGGGCTTCACCCCGGGTGTCGTCGGTGCCTCGCTCAAGGGCGGCGACAAGGTGGCGGTGCAGGGCCCCGGCAGCGCCGTGGTCGATTTCGGCAATGACCGCACCGTGACCGTGCCGTCTTCCACGACCGAGACGCTGCGCGTCCCCGGCTGCGGCGTGGCGCTGGACAATTCGACCGGGCTGGTGATCGGCACCGTCGCGGTCGGCGGCGGCATCGCGGCAGCGATTGCCCTCTCCAACAATGACAGTAAGAATGGGATCATCTTCCCGGTCAGCCCCTGATCAGGTGGCGTGACCCAGGCGCGTGAAAGAGGCAATTGGCCCTGTTTCTGAAGCCACATGGCGACGGGGGGGTGGCGTGTGGCGCGTCGGTCCTCCTGCTGTTCGCGAATATCGTGCTCGGCGGGGCCACGCGCACGGGCTATCTCGCCGACGTGTTGCTGCAGTTCCTTTCACTCCCCTTTCTCGCCCTGGCGGCGTGGCTCTGGCTTGATCGCCTGACGGTGTCCCCCGGCCGCCTGCGGTTCACCCTCGGACTCGCCTGCGGCGCCGCGATCGCGGTGGTCGGCGTGCTCATCGCGTTGGCGCAGGTCTTTCCGCTGTTCGGCGCGCCGGGCTGGGGAGGCATCTCCGCCCGCCTTCTCGCCGCCGGCGGGCAGGGGCTGGAAGGCGTCGCCTGGACCGGCAGTTCCTCCGTCGACCCGGCGGCGAGCCTCGCCGCGCTCCCCGCCGTGCTGCCGCCGCTGGCGCTGTTTCTTCTGGTCGCCCTGCTCGACGAGGACAGCCGCCTGCGCTTTTCCGGCTGGGCGTTGGTCTTCGGCTTCCTGGCGCTGTTCCTCGGCGTTCTGCAGGTGATGCAGGGCCCGGCCAGCGCGCTGCGCTTCTTCGAGATCAGCAACCGTTCGGAATCGGTGGGCTTCTTCGCCAACCGCAACCATTTCGCCGCGCAGCTCTATGTGACCTTCCTCATCGGCGTCGCCTGGTTGGTCGGCCGTGGCGACGGTGTGCTGGGGGATCGGGGCCCGAGCACGCCCAAGGTGATCTGGCTCGCCGGTGCCTTCTGTCTCGGCCTGCTCATCATGGCCGGCATTGCTCTCGCCCGTTCGCGCGCGGGTATATTGCTGCTGCTGCTGGGGCTGGCGGGCGTGGTGGTGATGGCGCCGCTGATCCTCTCTGTTCTGCGCGGGCGCGCCGCCGCCCCCCGGCGGGTGCGCAGCCTCGTGCTCGCCGTGCTGGTGGGGCTGGCGCTGCTGGTCGGCCAACTCGGCGCCGACCGCTTTCTCGGCCGTTTCGGCGGCGGCCTCGTGGACCAGATACGCGCGACCCTCACCGAGACCACGCTGCAGGCCGCGCTGGAAGCTCTGCCCTTCGGCACCGGGCTCGGCACCTTCACCGCCGTGTTCCCGGTCTATGAAGGCGCGGCGACGCTGGGCCCGCAATATATCAACCGCGCCCATGACGACTGGGTGGAGTTCTTTCTGGAGACCGGCCTCGCGGGCGGGCTGCTGGCGCTGCTGTTCCTCGTCTGGTTCGGCGCGCGCGTGTACCGTCTATGGATCGCTCCGGATGAAAGGGGTGCGACGCGGCTGCTGGTGCTGCAGCAATGCGCCTCGCTGGCGGTGCTGCTGCTGATGCTGCATTCCTTCGTCGATTATCCCCTGCGCACCGCCGCCATGCTGGCCTATTTCGCCGTCTGCTGCGCGCTGATGACGCCGGCCGCGGCGCTGGCGCGGGTCACGCGGCAGGCGCGTGACCCCGTCACTCCCGCCGCCCCCACGCGCGCCGTTCCAACGCGCCGGCCGATGCGGTCCCCCGGCGCGGGAGCACGGGCATGATGAAGCGGACCGCGCCTTGGAGCTATGCAGCGCCGGATCGCGCGGGGCCCCCGTCCGCCCGCCGTGCGGGGGGCTTCTGCCGGGTGCTTCCCCCCGACCAAACGGTTGCCGCGCATGTCTGATTTCTACGTCAAGGGGGGCAAGCGCCTGCTCGACGTGACGCTGGCGCTGGCGCTGGCCGTGCCGGCGGGTCTCGTCTGTCTTGGCTGCATGCTTGCCATCCGGCTGGAAAGTCCCGGCCCCGCGCTGTTCCGGCAGAGGCGGGTAGGGCGAAATCGCCGTCCGTTCGTCCTGTACAAGCTGCGAACCATGGCGACCGATACCGGCAACCACCCCAGCCACGAGGTGCCGCCGGCGGCGATCACTCGCCTCGGCGCACTCCTGCGCAGGACCAAAGTCGACGAACTGCCGCAACTGCTGAACGTCTTGCGCGGTGACATGAGCTTTGTCGGGCCGCGCCCCTGCCTGCCGAGCCAGGAGGTGCTGATTTCCGAGCGCGCCCGGCGTGGCGTCTATGACGTGCGGCCGGGCATTACCGGCCCGGCGCAGATTGCTGGCATCGACATGTCAACGCCGGTGGAACTGGCGCAAGCGGATGCCGTTTATCTCATGGAGATCGCGCTAGCGTCGGATCTCGGCTATCTCGTCAAAACCGCCCGGGGCGGCGGCCGTGGCGATGCGGCTAGGCGTTGCTAATGCCCTTGGCGAGAAAGGAAAGGCTTTGCGGCATCTGCTCGACGGGACGCCAGTCAAAGGCGGCGGTGAGGTGATGCAAGGGGGGCATCTCCAACCCGTCTATGACCCCGGCCACCAGTTCCTGCCGGCCTGTGACCGTGCCAATCGCGCGCAGAAGCGCTGGCGGCACTGGAATCAAAAGTGGCGAGCGGTTGAGGGTGCCTCCTATCATCTTGGCCAGGTCGCGTGTGGAGACAGCCTGCCCGTCCCAAGGCTCGAAAACGCGGCCGGCGGCGGCATTCCAGCGCTCGGGTCCCGCCAAGGCGATGGCACGGAACAAAGAGACAAGATTGGTGCGAGAGAGGTAGGCGCGAGGTGCGCGCGCCCCACCGAGCGGCAGCGGAATCGGCTTTGGCGAAAGACGCGCCAGCGCCGCGAAGCCGCCCTTGCAGCCGGGGCCATAGACCGGCGGCAGCCGCAGGATTACGGTCTTGAGGTCGCCGGCGGCAAGAAACCGCTGTTCAATGGCCTGCTTGGCCGCACCGTAGGAGCCCCGGCCCTCGCGTGCATACACGCTGCTGGCGAGGATGATCCCCTCAATGCCCGTTGCGCGGGCGGCGGCAATGATGGCGTCCGCGTTGCGCAGGCCGCCTTGTGCGTCTCGTGCAGCCAGACGCGAGGGGGCGTCGGCGAGATGCAGGATGAACTTCGAATCCGAGAAGGCGCTTTCAAGAGCGGCGCGGTCGGCATAGGAGGGAACGGTGGCCCACTCGGTCGCTGGCAGCACCCAGTCGGGGCGAGGATGGCGCGAGACGGCACGGTACTGAAGGGCATTACCCGGTGGTTCGGTCAGCAGGCCGCGTGCGATAAATCCTGTGGCTCCTGCTATCGCGAGCCTTATCTTCTCGTTTCCGCGCGTCATGGTTCTCACGATTCTCGCCGAATGCTAGACAATAGGTGAATTCTCGATTCTTATGAAAATAGCTTTCATATCCCAGTATTTTTTCCCTGAGCAGTTCTCAAATACCGCGATCGCTCGCGATCTTATCGCGCGCGGTCATGATGTCCACGTTTTTACATGCGTACCGAACTATCCTGCGGGTGTGTTTTTTGAAGGGTATTCAAATGCCTCACGCCGTGAGGAAAACTGGGAGGGCATACGTATCAGTCGAGTCTATACCTTCCCTCATGGAAAGACGGCGGCGGCGCTCCTGCTGAACTATCTCGTCTTTCCCTTGGCGGCGAGCTGGACATTGTCCAGACGGCTCGCGCCAACGGCGGATGTATCCTTCGTGTCGATGCCCTCACCGTTACTACAGGCTTTCGCCGGACTGTTTCTGCGCTGGCAGACGGGCACGCAATATATCAACCGCGCCGATGACGACTGGGTGGAGTTCTTTCTGGAGACCGGCCTCGCGGGCGGGCTGCTGGCGCTGCTGTTCCTCGTCTGGTTCGGCGCGCGCGTGTGCCGGCTGTGGATCGCTCCGGATGAAAGGGGGGCGACGCGGCTGCTGGTGCTGCAGCAATGCGCCTCGCTGGCGGTGCTGCTGCTGATGCTGCATTCCTTCGTTGATTATCCCCTGCGCACCGCCGCCATGCTGTCCTATTTCGCCGCCTGCTGCGCGCTGATGACGCCGGCCGCGGCGCTGGCGCGGGTCACGCGGCAGGCGTGCACGCCCGGTCCTTTCGTCACGCCCGCGCGCGCCGCGCCGGCGCGCCGACCGATGCGGTCCCCCGGCGCGGGAGCACGGACATGATCAAGCGGGCGTTCGACATTGTCGTCGCGACATTCTTGCTCGTCGTTCTGGCGCCGGTTCTTGTCGTTCTTGTGTGTCTCGTCCGTGCCCGGCTAGGCACGCCGGTGCTCTTTCGGCAGACGCGGCCCGGCTTGCACGGGCGGCCGTTCGAGATCATCAAATTCCGCACCATGGCGGATGCGCGCGACAGCGACGGGCGATTGCGGCCCGACGGCGAGCGCCTGACCCGCTTCGGTCGCTTTCTGCGCGCCTCCAGCCTTGATGAGCTCCCCGAGCTTTGGAACGTGCTCAAGGGCGAGATGAGCCTTGTCGGGCCGCGCCCCTTGCTGACGGAATATCTGCCGCTCTATTCACCGGAACAGGCTCGCCGCCACGAGGTGCGCCCGGGCATCACCGGCTGGGCGCAGGTGAACGGGCGCAACGCGATTTCATGGGACGAGAAATTTGCCATGGACGTCTGGTACGTCGATAATCGCAGCTTCGCGCTTGATATTCGGATCATCGCCCTCACTGTGATCAAAGTTCTCAAGCGTGATGGGATTAGCGGCGACGGGGTTGCTACCGCTACCGAGTTTAAACCGACTGACGGTCAGCCCACATGAACGCGGCACTCCTTATACTTGGCTGCGGCGGGCATGGGCGTGTGGTCGCCGATACCGCGGTGGAGGCGGGTTACAAGAAGGTCGCCTTCCTCGATGACAATCCGCCGCGTGAGGAGCGCCGGCTTGCCTTCCCTGTTCTCGGAGCTCTGTCGCTTCTGCCAGGCCTTGCCGGTGAGTGGCCTTGCGCCATCGCCGCACTGGGCGATGGCGCGCGACGGTTGGCGTTGTTCGAACAACTCCGTCAGTCGCGGTTTTCAACGCCGACCCTCATCCATCCCTCCGCCATCATCAGCCGGGGCGCGACGATCGGCGAAGGCGTGTTTGTGGCAGCGGGCGCCATTATCAACTCGGGAGCCCGTATCGCGGAGGCGGCCATCATCAATACCGGCGCGCGGATCGACCATGATTGCGACATTGGGACGGCCACGCACATTGCGCCGGGCGCGACTCTCTCGGGCAGGGTGACCGTCGGTGCCGGTTCCTGGATCGGGACCGGCGCGTCCGTTCGCCAGAATATTCGCATCGGTGATGGGGTCACGATCGGCGTCGGCGCTGCCGTCGTGTCGGATCTTCTGGAAGCTGGCACTTATGCCGGCGTGCCGGCCCGTCGTCTTCCGCGCCGTCAAGAGGTGGGATTTGCTTAACACCGGCTTCTCCCCCTGGCCCAGCGTTACGCCTGAGGAAATGGCGGCGGTGCAGCGGGTCCTTGCCTCCAACCGGGTGAACTACTGGACCGGAGAGGAAGCCCGGCTTTTTGAGCAGGAGTTCGCCGCCTGGGTCGGCACCCGCCACGCCATCGCTCTCGCAAACGGCACGCTGGCGCTCGATCTCGCCCTGCGCGGCCTCGGAATTGGGCCCGGCGACGAGGTTGTCGTCACCCCGCGTACCTTCATCGCTTCGGTATCTTGCGTGGTGAATGCCGGGGCGACGCCGGTCTTCGCCGAGGTCGACCGCGACAGCGGCAACTTGACCGCCGACACCATCGCCGCAGTGCTCACTCCGCGCACCCGCGCCGTCGTGTTGGTGCATCTGGCTGGGTGGCCCTGCGATATGGATCCGATCATGGAGCTGTCGGCGCGCCATGGCTTCAAAGTGATCGAGGATTGCGCCCAGGCCCATGGCGCCCGCTATCGCGGGCGCAGCGTCGGCTCCATCGGCCATGTCGGCGCCTGGTCCTTCTGCCAGGACAAGATCATGACCACCGGCGGCGAAGGCGGCATGGTCACCACTGACGATGAGGAACTCTGGTCGCGCATGTGGGCTTACAAGGACCACGGCAAGAGCTGGGACGCGGTGTATAACCGCCAGCACCCGCCGGGTTTCCGCTGGCTGCACGAGAGCTTCGGCACCAATTGGCGCATGCTCGAAATGCAGGCGGCGATCGGGCGGGTGCAACTTCGCCATATTGACACGTGGGTGGCCACGCGCCGCGCCCATGCGCGTATCCTCACCGACGCGCTGGGGCCCTTTGCCGGGCAGGGCCTGCGCCTGCCGGATTCCGACTCGTCCGGAAAGCTAGGAGATGTTCACGCTCACTACAAACTTTACGTTTACGTGGAACCTAGTAGGTTGCATCGGGAGTGGTCGCGCGACCGCATTATTTCGGAAATAAACGCTCTTGGCGTTCCATGTTACCACGGAAGCTGTTCTGAAGTTTATCTGGAGCGCGCATTCGAGGGTACTGGCTGGCGGCCGTCTCAGAGATTTACGGTGGCACGAGAGCTGGGGGATACGAGCATACTGTTTCTTGTGCACCCGACCTTGACCGACGATGAAATCAAGCGCACGGCAGACGCGGCCGCAGAGGTGATGGCGCGGGCTTTCGGGTAGAAGTGAGTGTCGCCAGAGGCGGACGGAGCTGCATTTTCGTACGGAAAGTGGCGGCTTGAAGGGGTGAGTGCATGACCGGACGCTTTCTCAACTATCTCATCGGACTCAGCCGCTCGCGGAAGCGCGCCGTGCTGATGCTGGTGGACGCGGCGCTTCTTGCCGTCAGCTTCTTTCTGGCGATGGCGCTGCGTCTGGACGGCTTCACCCCTGCCTTGTCGCCCCCCAGCTGGCTTGCCTTTGCGCTCGTCCTGCCCTGCACCTTGCTGTTGTTTCGCCTGATGGGCCTTTACCGGGCCGTGGTGCGCCATGTCGCCGGGCGCACGGTGCAGGTGCTCGCCTTCGGCCTTGCCGTTTCGGCGCTGCTTCTGCTGCTGTCGGCCAAGAGCTTCGGCCTGTTCCTGCCGCGTTCGGTGCCCGCCATCTATTGGCTGCTTGCGATGGGGCTCCTCGGCGGGGCGCGGTTCGGCCTGCGCGCGCTGTATCGCCATCGCCTGGCGCGGCTGAAGGCGCGGGTCATCATTTTCGGCGCCGGCAGCGCCGGACGCCAGCTTTTCGCCACGCTGGAACATGGCGGCGACTATGCTCCCGTCGCCTTCGTCGACGACGCGACGGAGCTGCAGGGCCGCGACATTGGCGGGCTGCGCGTCTTTTCGCCCGCCCGCCTGCCGAGCCTGGTGGCGGAACACGGGGTCGAATGCGTGCTGCTGGCCATTCCCAGCGCCACGCGCCGCCAGCGTCGCAACATATTGGAGCGGCTGGAGCCGCTGGGTCTGCGCGTCCAGACCGTTCCCGGCCTCTCCGACATCGTGTCCGGCCGGGCGGAGTTGAGCGAGATCCGGGAAGTGGCGATTGAGGATCTGCTCGGCCGCGACCTGGTGCCGCCCCGGCAGGACCTGCTCGACGCCAATATCCGCGGCAAGAGCGTCATGGTGACGGGGGCGGGCGGCTCGATCGGCAGCGAGTTGTGCCGGCAGATTTTAAGCCAGCGTCCGTCGCGGCTGGTGCTGCTCGAGCTGTCGGAGTTCTCACTTTACAGTATTGACGAGGAATTGCGGGACCTTGCAAAGGCGGAATCGCCGGAGACGGTGATCGTCCCGCTGCTCGGCTCCGTGCGCGACCGGTCGCGTCTTGAAGGCGCGCTGCGCCATTTTGCCGTCGACACCATCTTTCATGCCGCCGCCTACAAGCATGTGCCGCTGGTGGAGCGGAACCCCGTGGAGGGGCTGCGCAACAATGTCTTCGGGACGTTGGCGCTGGCAGAGGCCGCGCAGACCGCGGGGGTGAAGGCGTTTGTCCTGGTGTCAACCGACAAGGCGGTGCGGCCGACCAACATCATGGGCGCCTCCAAGCGCATCGCCGAGTTGATCTGCCAGGCACAAAGCGGGCTACCGGGCGAGACCGTGTTCGCCATCGTCCGCTTCGGCAATGTCGTCGGCTCGTCCGGCTCAGTCATCCCGCTCTTTCGCAAGCAGATTGAGGCGGGCGGCCCGATCACGGTCACGCATCCGGACATCACCCGCTATTTCATGGCGATCCCGGAGGCGGCGCAGCTTGTGATTCAGGCGGGCGCCATGGCCCGGGGCGGCGATGTGTTCATTCTCGACATGGGCGAGCCGGTGCGCATCGTCGATCTAGCCTCCCGCATGGTGCGGCTGAGCGGGCTCCGGCCGGTCGTTTCCGAGGCGGGCGGCGCCTCCCGAACCCGGGTCAAGGGCGACATCGAGATTCGCTTCACGGAGCTGAGGCCGGGCGAGAAGCTGTTCGAGGAGTTGCTGGTCGGCGACGGGGCGCATCCGACCGCGCATCCGCGCATCATGACGGCGACGGAGATGGCGATGGACTGGCCGGCGCTGGAGGGGCTTCTCGGCCGCCTGTCGGCGGTGTGCGAGAGACATGATCTTCCGGCGATCCGCCACCTGCTTCATGAAATACCGATCGGCTACGAGCCATCCGGAGCCATCGTTAATCCCTGCTGTGAGGCGCCTGAAAGCACCCCGCTGACCGGCGCCCCGGCTCAGTCAAGCGCCACGGCGTGAACTTGGCACGTTGCTGGCGCGACGCGCTGGAAGGCCGGGCGGGGGCTCCGCAACGGCGTATGTCCGCAGGCCAGGCTGCTGGCGCCGGCGATTGCCTCCCTGGCCTCCTCGTGCCAGAAGACCCTTCGGTTGCCGGGGGCCTATCGCAAGACGCGAGCATTCGGAGAACTCTTTACAATGGTACCGCGTGCTCCTTCGGCCGGCAAGGCCCCGGCGCCTGGGCAACGGTTCGGTGCGGGGCGCCAGCAGCAGGAGCGGATGGATGTCGCATGTTGAAGAGCGGGTGAGGCCGGCATGAAACGGTCCTCCTCCGCCTCGTCGCTGCTGCAGGCTGGCCGCACTCTGTTCCGTGAGCTCAGTCCAGCGCGACGCCGTTCCTTCCTGCCGCTGATCGGCTTGATGCTGATCGGAGCGTTTGCCGAACTGTTTAATCTCGGCGCGGTGGTCGTTTTCCTGTCGATCATCGCCGACCCGCAGTCGATCGCCCGTTTTCCGTTTCTGGCGGGGTTGTTCGCGCGCATCGGCGCCGACACGCCGGCCAACTGGATGATCATCACCACCGCCTTCTTCTGCCTGTGCGCGTTGTTGGCCGCCGGGATCCGGCTGTTATTGATGAAGAAGACGCTGAGCTTCAGCTTCGGCGTCGCCTGCGAGCTCGGCTCGCGGCTGTTCTTCCAGACGCTGCATCAGGATTACGCCTATCACACCCGCCGGAACTCCAGCGAGATACTCGCGGCGGTTGGCAAGGCCAATCAGGTGACGAGTGATATCCTCCTTCCGTTCATGAACGTGATTGTGGCGGGCGTCCTCTCTCTGTTCATCGTCGGCGGGCTGGTGTGGATCGACCCGCGGGTGGCGATGACCTCCGGGCTGGCGCTGACGGGCATTTACATCGTCACCTCCATGGTCAGTCGCGCCAGTCTGCAACGCAACAGCCTGCTCTCCGCCCGCGCCCAAAGTGAGCGAGTCAAGGTGATGCAGGAGGGCATCGGCGGCATTCGCGACATTCTGCTGGACCGTTCGCAGTCGGTTTTCACCGAGTCCTACGACCGTGCGGAAGCCGAAATCCGCGATACGCGCACCTCGACGGCGTTCGCCGCTACCGCGCCGCGCTACATCATCGAGGGGCTTGGGATCGTCGTCGTCGCCATCGTCGCCTGCGCGACCTCGCTGAGCGCTGGCGGGCTGACGCAGGCGCTGCCGGTTCTGGGCGCGCTGGCGCTCGGCGCGCAGCGGCTGCTTCCCTTGTTGCAGCAGATCTATTCCGGCTGGGCGACCACGGTCGGCAACCGGCAGGCGCTGTTCGACCTTGAGGAATTGCTGCGGCGGACCGTGCCGCCCGAACCTTCCCCGGACGTGTCGATCGCCTTCCGGGAAAGCCTGGTCATTGATCGCGTGGGCTATCGCTACAGCGAGGGCGGGCGGCTGGCGCTGGTCGATGTCAGCCTAACCATTCCCCGCGGCGCCCGGGTCGGCATTGCCGGCAAGACCGGCAGCGGCAAGTCGACGCTGATGGACATCATCATCGGGCTGCTTGAGCCGACGCAGGGCGAAATCCGCGTCGACGGCGTGCCGCTGACGGCCACCAACCGCCATGCCTGGCAGCGCCACATCGCCCATGTGCCGCAGGCGATCTTCCTCTCCGATGCCAGCGTCGCCGAGAACATCGCCTTCGGTGTGCGCCCGTCCGAGATCGACCATGAACGTGTGCGCCGCGCGGCCGAGCAAGCGGAACTGGCGGAGGTGATCGCGGGCCTTCCCCAGGGCTACGAGACGCGGGTGGGCGAGCGCGGCATCCAGCTTTCCGGTGGGCAGCGCCAGCGCATCGGCATCGCCCGCGCGCTTTACAAGCAGGCCTCGGTGCTGGTGTTCGACGAGGCGACCAGCGCGCTCGACAACGACACCGAAAGCGCGGTGATGCAGGCCATCGACCGGCTGGATCGGGATCTGACCATCCTCATCATCGCCCACCGGCTGACGACGCTCGAAGGCTGCGACGAGATCATCCGGCTGGAGAAGGGCGTCGCCGTGGTACAGGAAAAAATCGCATCGTAAGCACCTAGAGCGCAATCCGAACAGGTTGTCCATGACGATGATGTCGTCGGGGCGCAGTTCCGGGATCAACAGCTTGTCGAGATAGATCTCGAAGGTGTCGCGGTTGATCGGCCCATTCAGCACGGAGGTGTGCGATGACGCCGTGAAGTGTCAGCGCGCCGACGAAGGTCGTGGCCTTCCAATGGTCACGCGGCACACTCACCCGAAGCGGCTCGCCGCTCCGGCAGCGCCCATGGCGGCGCGCCATGTCGGTCGAGGCCCAGGTCTCGTCGATGAACACCAGTCAGTCGGGTTCAAGGTCCAGCTGATCCTCGAACCGTCGTTCGCGCAGAATGAGGACCTCCACGCGGTCCTGTTCGGCGGTGTGTGCGGTCTTTTTGCGCGTGATGGCGTGCCGAGCGAAGAAGCGTTGGATCGTGCCGACGCGAAGGCCAGACCCTGCTTCGCCAGGCTCGCGCGAACGTCGTTGATCGTGGCGTTCTGACCCGGGCCGGGTGCCGCCACCACAGCGTCATAGTGCGCCTCGATCCGATCCTCCCCCGTTCAGTGGACACCCATGTTAGCTTTTGCGAGCTTCACAGGAGTGTTCGTTGGGCACACGGCGTCGGGTGTTTCCGGAGGCGTTCAAGCGGGAGGCCGTTGAGCGGGTGGCCTTCAGCGGGTTTCCACCTTACAGGTGGTGCGGGAGCTGGGGTGGCACGAGACGGTTCTGCGGCGGTGGGTGAGAGACCTCGCCCCTCAGGCGACGGGGCCGGCGCGGCGCCCGATCCCGCAGGTGGCGGTCCCGTCGCCGGCCGACCTAGCGGCGGCGAATGCCCGGCTCAGGCGGGAGAATGAGTGCCTGCGGATGGAGCGCGATATCCTAAAAAAGCCGCGCTCATCTTCGGAGCGGCCTCCCGATGACGTTCGGGCTCGTCGATGAGCATCGCGTTGTGTGGCCAGTCCGTGTGATGTGCGAAGCCCTGGGGCTGTCCGCCAGCGGCTATTATGCCTGGCGCGCCCGGCCGGAGAGTTCGCGCGCGCAGACCAACCGGGCACTCACCGATGACACCCGCCTGATCCATGCGGTGCTGCGGGGGCACGGTCGGCGCGTGGGCCGTTCCCGGGTCGAGCGGCTGATGCGCCGCGCCAGTATCCGCGGGCTGGCGGCCTTGCCACGGCGCACGCGGACGACCGCCAGCCGCCATTGCTTTCCGATCGCTCCCAAGGGGCTCGCCCGCAACTTCATGACCCAGGCCCCGAACCAGGTCTGGCTGGCGTAGCTCACCTACATTCCCACAGGCGAGGGCTGGCTAACCCGGTCCACTTTTTCAGGGGAAGATCAGACCATTTCCTGGGTCGCGACCACATGATCGGCCCGATAGCTGAAGCGGGGATCGACCGCCGGCGAGAAGCGCGAGAAGGTGTCTGACGTTGCCCCTCCTGGCTACATGTCTTTGCCATAGTCGGCGATGGCGGCGTAGAGGACCTCGGCAAAAGCCTGCGTTCCCTTGTCGAAGGACAGTTCCCGCTCATAGAAGGCCCGCCCGCGTTCGCCCATCAGCGCACGCTCGGCGGGGTCGAGAGCGGCGAGTTGCAGCACGGCCGCCGCCAGCGCCGCGGAATCCTCCGGCGGCACGGCGAGGCCGGCGCCGGACGCCCGCAGCATGTCAGCCCCATCGCCCGCCACGGCCATGAGGATCGGCCGGCCGGCAGCGAGATAGGCCTGCGTCTTCGACGGCACGGTGATGGCGAACAGCGGATCGTCCTTGAGATGGACCAGCAGCACATCCGCCGCCGCCAGCCACGGGCCCACCTCCGCCTTCGCCACGCGCGGCAAGAATTGGACATTGGCCAGCCCGCGCGCGGCGGCCGCCTGCTTCAGCCGCTCCGTCTCCAGCCCGTCGCCGAGGAGGCAGAACGCGATCCGCGGATGCGCTTGCGCGAGATGCGCCGCCGCATCGAGCACCGTGTCCAGCCCCTGCGCCCGGCCGAGATTGCCGGCGAACAGCACGCGGAACGGACCCGGCTCGGCAAAGGCGGCGGGCGGCGCGGGGGCAACCCCGCCGGTCTCGATGTGGTCGCCCCAATTATGGATCACCCGGACGCGCGCAGGCGCGACGCCGCGCTCGATCAGCAGCCGGCGAAACCCTTCCGACTGGGCGATGACCCGGTCCATCCGCCGCCAGGTCCAGCGGCAGACCCGGCCGATCAGCGCGAGAAGCCGCTCGCTGCTGATCATTCCCGTGGCGCGTAGCGTGTCCGGCCACATGTCCTGAACATCGACCACGACCGGGATGCGGCGGACAAACCCCGCCAGCGCCGCCGCGACCGCGACCATGATCGGGGGATGATAGGCGAGGATGACATCGCTGCGGCGGGCGAAGCAGGTGAGGTAGACGAGGACAGAGGCGAAGAAGCTGAGATAGTTGAGGCTGCGGCCGATGCGGCTGCTGTCGTGGCTGGGATAGAGCGGCAGCCGCGTCAGCAGGACGTTGCCCACCTGCCGGCGGTCCATCGGCCGGATCGTGTAGCCCTCATAGACCTTGCCGCCGGGATAGTTCGGAAAACCCGTTACCACCTCGACCTCGAAGCCGAGAGCGTGCAGCCGCTCGGCAAAGGCCAAGCCCTTATTGGCGGTCGGCTCCGGATCGAACCATTGCGTCACATAGAGCAGACGCGGGCGGGCCGGCGACACCGGGGGCACCTGTGTCACGCGAGGTCGTTCCCGCGAATGCCGTCCCAGGCATTGGACAGCGGCGCGGTTCCCAGGAGAAGGCTGACGACGCGCTCGGACGTGTTGGTCACCTGGTAATCCTCCGGCACCGGATAAGGCAGGCCCGCTGCCGTGCGTTCGGCGAAGAGGCGGGTGGCGAGATCGACGCCGCGAAGGATGGCCGCGCCGGAAAGGCCCGTCATGAGGATCGCCCCGGTGTCCAGCGCCTCCGGCCGCTCGATCGCGTCGCGCGGCGTGACGGCGGGAAAGCCGAGAATCGAGGCTTCCTCGGCGATGGTGCCGCTGTCGGAAATGGCGCAGAAGGCCTTCATCTGCAGCCGGTTATAGTCATGGAAGCCGAAGGGCTTCATGAAGCTCACGCGCGCATCCGCCACCAGCCCGGCCGCCTCCAGCCGCTTGCGGGTGCGCGGATGGGTGGAGACGATGACCGGCTTGTCGTAGCGAATTGCCAGTTCGGACAGCGTGCCGACGAGTTCGCCCAGACGGTCGGCGCGGTCGACATTCTCCTCGCGGTGCAGCGAGACGATGAAATAGCCGCGCGGCGCGAGGCCGAGCCGCTCCAGAACGTCAGAGGCCTCGATGCGCGGGCGGTAATATTCCAGCACCTCGCGCATGGGTGAGCCCGTGAGATAGATGCGCCGGTGTGGCAACCCCTCGGCGATGAGGTGGCGCCGCGCATGCTCGGTATAGACGAGGTTGAAGTCGGCGATGTGGTCGACCAGCCGGCGGTTGGTCTCCTCCGGCACATTGCCGTCGAAGGAGCGGTTGCCGGCCTCCATGTGGTAGACGGGGATCTTCATCCGCCGCGCCATCAGGGCGGAGATGGCCGAATTGGTATCGCCGAGGATCAGCACCGCATCAGGCCGCTCGGCGGCGAGCACCTTCTCGCTCTCGATCAGGATTTTGCCCAGCGTCTCGCCGAGCGAGCCGCCGCCGGTACCGAGGAAATGGTCGGGCCGGCGCACGCCGAGATCCTCGAAGAACACCTCGTTCAGCTCATAATCATAGTTCTGTCCGGTATGGACGAGGCGATGCTGGCAATAGGCGTCGAGCCGCGCCATGACGCGGGACAGGCGGATGATCTCGGGCCGTGTGCCCAATATCGTCATGACCTTGAGCATTATTTTATCCCAGAGAATGGCCGGATGCCGTCTTCCTCGCGCTGTGCATAGACATCGTGCAGTTCCTGCAGCAGCGTGGGCCAGTCGGGCGGCGCGTAACCGGTCGCGGCGCGGAATCGATCGGAGCGCAGCGAGCGGTCGATCACCGGTTCGGACCGCGGTATGATCTCGATCGACTTGCCATAAACGCGGGCGACGAGACGAAGCAGGTCGTGCTTGCTGATGGGCGCCGCCGAGAGGTGATACAGCCCGCGCAGTCCGGCATTCGGCAGAACATGACGCGCCAGCACCCGCGCAAACTCCACGGTCGTGACCCCGGAAAAAATTGCGCGGGTAAAACCGTAGACCGGTCCTTCCTGTGCGAGGAACCAGTCGATCAGCGAATGATAGCTTCCGAGTTCATGGCCGACCAGCGAGGTGCGCAGGGTGAGCGCGTGGGGTTGATCGACCTCGCCGAGCAGCTTGCTTCGCCCGTAGAGATCGGTGGCATTCGCCACGTCGTCTTCGCTGTAATGGCCGCGCACGCCGTCGAAGACGCAGTCGGTGCTGACATGCACGAGGCGCGCGCCCGCCTCCCCACACAGGCGCGCCAGCTGGTGCGGCAGAACGGCGTTGATCGGCAGGGCGAGGAGCGGGTCCTCGGCACCGGACACCTGCTTGATAACGCCGATCGCATTGACGACGACATCGGCCCCGCACTCGGCGAGAAGGGCCCGCAACCCGTCGAGATCGTGGATGTCGGCCAGCCACCGCACGGCGCCGGGAGGGAGAAAGGGCAGTTGGACGGCCGCGTCCGGCCGGCGGGTCACGGCGATCACGTCGAGCCCTGGTTCGCGCGCCAGCACCCGCGCCACCCCATTGCCGAGCATGCCGAGCGCGCCGAGAATGACCACCTTCATGGAGTCGGATGCCTCCTGTCCCGAAGCGCCGCCGCGCCAGCGCGGCTCACGACATCGCGCCTTCAAGCTCGGCAACGACCTCCGGCAGCGTCAGCAGCAGCGCCTTCACCTCTGCGACGCCGAGCCGCTCAGTGTTGTGCGAGTGGTAATCGTGCTGGCCGATCGTTTCGGTGTCACCCTCGGAGAAATAGGGCCGGTAGTTCAGATCGCGCCCGTCCATCCGCACGCGGAAATACTCGCCCATGTCCTCGCTCTGGGTCAGCTCCTGGGCGCTGACCAGCGTCTCATAGAGCTTTTCGCCATGGCGCCAGCCGATGATTTCGACCGGGTGATCGGGGCGGCCGAACAGTTCCTTCAGCGCGGCGACGAGATCGGCGATGGTGGAGGCCGGCGCCTTGCGCACGAACAGGTCGCCCTGATGCGCGTTCTCGAAGGCATGATGCACGAGCGCCACCGAATCGCGCAGCGGCATCAGAAAGCGCGTCATGCTCGGCTCGGTGATGGTGATCGGCGTCCCGGCCTTGATCTGCCGGATGAACAGCGGAATCACCGAGCCGCGCGAGGCCATGACATTGCCATAGCGCACCAGCGAGACCGTGGTCGCCGCCCCGGGGCCGATGGAGCGGGCCATGGCCAGGGCGAGCTTCTCCATCATCGCCTTGGAGATGCCCATGGCGTTGACCGGGAACACGGCCTTGTCGGTGGAGAGGAACACCGCCGAGCGCACGCCCGCCGCCACCGCCGCGCGCACCACATTCTCCGAGCCGAGAATGTTGGTCCGCACCGCCTCCATCGGGAAGAACTCGCAGGAAGGCACCTGCTTGAGTGCCGCCGCGTGAAAGACGCGCGTCGCGCCCGCCATCGCCCGGTCGACACTGTCGCGGTCGCGCACATCGCCGATGTAGAATCGCACATTGCCGCTGCGCAGGGTGTTGCGCAGCATGTCCTGCTTTTCCTCGTCGCGGCTGAAGATGCGGATTTCTGGACACCCCCTGGCAAGCAGGTCCTGCAGCATGGTGCGGCCGAACGAGCCCGTGCCGCCGGTGATCAGAACACATTCACGCTGCATCTATGTGTGCCCCCCGGCTTCCCAGCCATAAGCCGCTCTACAGCCTGAAGTTAAGCCAGCGCGCGATCTCAAGCGCCGGGAACCGAATGCAGATGCTGGTTCCTGATTCGACGCGCTCGGAGCTTATGCCCTGAATTATGAAATCAGCAATGACGCGAGCCCCGTCCGCTGGCGAATTTGGGGCAGTGTCCGTTGGAAACTGAACCGCGCCGAGTTTCCCCGGAGGCCATTTCGTTTGAGGCACGCCGCCATGGCTGCCTGCTCCAGCATGGCATAATAACGCGCCTCGACCTCGGCCGGCGGGATGTTGCCGACAGGCTCTAGCAGCCGGTGTTTGTTGAACCAGTCGACCTGTGCAAGCGTGGCAAACTCGGCGGCCTCGAAGCTCCGCCAGGGTCCGCGGCAGTGTATCAGCTCCGCCTTGTAGAGCCCGTTGATCGTCTCGGCGAGAGCATTGTTATGGCTGTCGCCGATGGTGCACCAGGCCGCCGCGATGGATGGGCCGTCGTTCATGCAGGGCTTGCTCCAGCGCGTCGAGCACGAAGCTGGCATGTGCGGTTCGCGATACGCGCCAGCCGCCGTACTTCAGCTGGAAGAAGAAATACGAGGGGCTCGCCCCGCTCGAGATGCGTCGGCTGAAGCAGGTCGAGGATGAGAACACGAAGCTGCGCAAGCTCGTCGCCGACCTCTCCCTCGACCGGGAGATGCTGCAGGATCATCCGGCCTATAATCGATCCACCGGATCGATTTCTTAACGGCCTTCTATCCGCCGAAAAATCTGAGGCCTGGTCGCAAGCGCGAGCTCGTCGGCATGATGTGTGGCGAGTGGCAGGTGTCGATCCGCCGGGCCTGTGCGGCCCTGGAGTTCGACCGGTCCACCTACCACCACAGATCCTGCCGGCCCGACCAGGCCCCATTGACGGCCCGCATCAGGACGATCTGTGAAACGCGTGTCCGCTATGGCTACAGACGCGTGCAAGTGCTGCCGCGCCGGGAGGGCTGGGTGATCAACCAGAAGCGAACCCGTCGGATCTACAACGAGTTAGGCCTGCAACTGCGCAACAAGACGCCGAAGCGTCGGGTGAAAGCGAAGTTGCGGGAGGATCGGGCGCCGGCCACACGGCCGAACGATGTCTGGGCGATGGACTTTGTCCACGACCAGTTGCCACCGGCCGCAAGATCCGGGTGCTGACGGTCGTCGACACCTTTTCGCGCTTCTCGCCAGTGGCCGATCCGCGTTTCAGCTATCGGGCCGAGCACGTGGTGGCCACCCTCGAACGGGCCTGCGCCAAGGTGGGTTATCCGCGGACCATCCGGGTCGATCAGGGCTCGGAATTTATCTCCCGTGACCTCGACCGGTGGGCCTATGCGAAGGGGGTGACGCTGGACTTCTCACGGCCCGGCAAGCCCACCGACAACGCCTTCATCGAGGCATTCAACGGTCGCTTCCGGAGTGAGTGCCTGAACACGCACTGGTTCCAGACGCTTGCGGACGCGGCCGAAAAGATGGAGGCTTGGCTCAGATACTGCAATGAGGATCGGCCGCACGGCGCCATCGGCCACAAGCCCCCGATCTCGCTGCAGAACCCCGGCGGCGCACCCAGCCCACCGCCGTGAAGCAGGCCGGAAACTCCAGCTTCCGGCGGTCCAGAAATTGGTCTCGGATCAAGGGGCATCTACCCCATCAGTGCTAAGTTAAAGAATACGCCCGCACGATGCCTATCAGCTTCCCGCCACTGCGCGGGTCAGAATGGAGCCACGTAAAGTATACTTGTCGCCTGTATGGGGGCATACGGCTTCGCCGGTGCCCGCGAGAGGCAGTTCGAGCTGCTCCCCAAAAGCGCTCATCCAGCCGATCTGTCGCGCAGGCACGCCCACCATCAGCGCGAAATCGGGTACGTTGCGGGTCACGACGGCCCCGGCTCCGATGAAGGCACCTTCGCCGATGGTGACGCCGCAGACGATGGTACAGTTCGCGCCCAGCGTCGCGCCACGCCGGACCCGCGTGTCGCGGTATTCGCTCTTGCGCTCCACCAGCGCGCGCGGGTTATGCACATTGGTGAACACCATGGACGGGCCACAGAACACGCCCTCTTCCAGGGTCACATTGTCATAGACCGACACGTTGTTCTGGATCTTGCAGCGATCGCCGATCGACACTTTATTGCCGACGAAGACATTCTGGCCGAGCGACACGTGGCGCCCGATGCGTGCGCCCGCGCATATATGGGCGAAGTGCCACACCCGGCTGCCGTCGCCGATCTGCGCGCCTTCGTCGACGATGGCGCTCGGATGGACCGTATAACCCGTCACGACACGCGCCGGGCGAAGGGATGCATGTCGCTGTCGTTCACGAGTGGCGCCGAGCGGATATGCGCCACGGTTTCGATGGCGACCCGGTTCTCCTCCAGACCGAAGCCGCGGCCCGCGAGGATTTCCTCATAGGAGCGCGTGTGCAGATCGGTGAAGCCTTCGGAGAATTCGATGTCCGCGCCATCGGCGGTAATGGCGCGGAAGGTGCGCTTGCCCTTGGCGCGTTCGGCCTCCGGCACATCGCTGAAATCGACCGAGAGAAACCAGCGCACCCGTGCCCGCTCATATTCGAGATAGCCCGCGGCCCTGGTCGGCGTGCGCAGATGCACGACGTTCTGCTGCAGCTTGCCGTAGACGAAGTGGAGCATGTCGTAGAAATGGACGCCGATATTGGTGGCGATGCCGCCCGATTTGTCGTCCTCGCCCTTCCAGCTGCGCAGATACCAGTTGCCGCGCGAGGTGATGTAGGTGAGGTCCACCTCCACCTTGCGGTCGGTGGGGGCGGCGCTCATGCGCTCACGCAGGGCGACAATGGCCGGGTGCAGGCGCAGCTGCAGGATGGAGTTGATCCGCCGCCCGGTGTCCTCCTCGATCTCCTTCAGCCCGTCAATGTTCCACGGATTGAGCACCAGCGGCTTCTCGCAGATGGCGTCGGCGCCCGCGCGCAGGGCGAAGCGCATATGGCTGTCGTGCAGATAGTTCGGGGAGCAGATGGCGACATAGTCGATGCCCTCCCCCTGCCGGCGCAACTTGTCGATGTGTCGGTCGAAGCGCTCAAATTCGGTGAAAAAGTTTGCCTCGGGAAAGAAGCTGTCGATGATGCCGACCGAATCACTGCGGTCTAGTGCTGCGACCAGCGAGTTGTTCGTGTCCTTTATCGCCCGCATGTGGCGGGGTGCCACGAAACCGGCAGCGCCAATCAAGGCAAACTTCTTCATTACCGCACCGTCACTCAACCGTTAAAGTCTTAAATCCGAAGCATTCTTCGGAAAAAGATATTTAAGATCATAAAGGACGTGGTCTGGCCTGCCTAGGGCGCGGATCCGCTCAGCCCCCAGCGCGGCGAACTGGCGGTGGGCAACGGCGACGATGATGGCGTCGTAAGTTGCGGCGGCCGGCTCGGCGACGAGCGCGATCCCGAACTCCTCCCGCGCCCCTTCCGGGTCGACCCAGGGATCGCAGACATCGACCACGGCGCCGAAATCGCGCAGTTCGCGCACGACATCGATCACGCGTGTATTGCGCAGATCGGGGCAGTTCTCCTTGAACGCCAGTCCCATCACCAGAATGCGCGCCCCGGTCACCTGGATGGCGCGGCGGAGCATGGCCTTGATCAGTTGGGCGGCGACATAGGCGCCCATGCCGTCGTTGAGCCGGCGCCCGGCAAGGATGACTTCCGGGTGGTAGCCCACCGCCTGCGCTTTGTGGGTGAGATAATAGGGGTCGACGCCGATGCAGTGCCCCCCCACCAGTCCCGGACGGAACGGCAGGAAGTTCCACTTGGTTTCCGCCGCTTTCAGCACCGCTTCGGTGTCGATGCCCATACGGCCGAAAATCACCGCCAGCTCGTTGATCAGGGCGATGTTCAGGTCGCGCTGGGTGTTTTCGATCACCTTCGCCGCTTCCGCGACGCGGATGCTTTCGGCGCGGAAGGTGCCGGCTTCGATGATGCTGGCATAGAGCGCATCGACAAAGGCGGCGGCCTCCGGCGTCGAGCCCGAGGTCACCTTGCGGATGCTGGTCAGGCGGTGCGTCCGGTCGCCGGGGTTGATGCGCTCGGGACTGTAGCCGACAAAGAAGTCGCGGTTGAAGCTGAGCCCGGAGACGCGCTCGAGCACCGGCACGCAGTCCTCTTCCGTGGCGCCGGGATAGACGGTGGATTCATACACCACCACATCGCCGCGCTTCAGCACCTTGCCCACCGTCTCGGACGCGCGCATCAGCGGCGTCAGGTCTGGCTGCTTATGCGCATCGATCGGCGTCGGCACGGTAATGATGAAAGTGGTGCAGGCGCGCAGCGCGTCGAGATCGTGGGCGAAACTGAGGTGAGAGGCCTGCGAAAGCTCGTCCGCGCTCACCTCCCGGGTCACGTCGACACCGCGCCGCAGCGCCTCGATGCGGGCGGAGTTGATGTCGAAGCCCACCACGGGCAGGTGCTTGCCGAACTCCACCGCCACCGGCAGGCCGACATAGCCGAGGCCGATCACGCCGAGACGCGCCGTGTCGAGAGTCTGGGTCAGCATGTGCGGCTCATATCGCTATCCGTAATAGTCGCGGTACCACGCCACGAAGCGGGCCACCCCCTCCCGGAAGGGGGTGTTCGGGCGAAAGCCGGTGAGCGCGTGCAGAAGGCTGGCATCCGCCCAGGTGGCGGGCACGTCGCCGGTCTGCATCGGCAGATAGTTGCGGATCGCCTTGGCGCCGAGCTCGGCCTCGATCGCCTCGACGAAGTCGAGCAGGCGCACCTGGTTCGAATTGCCAATATTGACCACGCGAAAGGGCGCGGCGGGACTGAGGCTGTCGCCGGGTATGGCTTCGTCGCGCGCGCCGGGCAAAGACGGCACCGCGTCGATCAGCAGCCCGATGCCGTGCACCAGATCGTCGACATAGGTGAAGTCCCGCCACATGTCGCCGTGATTGTAGATGTCGATCGGCGTGCCTTCGAGGATGCCGCGGGTGAACTTGAACAGCGCCATGTCCGGCCGGCCCCAGGGGCCATAGACCGTGAAGAAGCGGAACATGGTCGTCGGCAGGCCATAGATATGAGCATAGGAATGCCCCATCGCCTCCGTCGCCTTCTTGGTGGCGGCGTAGAGGGTCAGCGGCGTGTCGACCTTTTCCGTCTCCCGAAACGGCATGTCCTCATTGGCGCCATAGACCGAGGAGGTCGAGGCCATGAGCAGGTGCTGCACCGGCACCGCCCGCGCGCATTCCATCACGTTGAAAGTGCCGATGAGATTGGCGTCGATATAGGCGCGCGGGTTTTCCAGGCTGTAACGCACCCCCGCCTGCGCGGCGAGATGGACGATGACATCCGGCTGGAAGTCCTCGACCGTGCGCTTCAGCGTGGCGAAATCCTCCAGCATCGCCTCGGTGGCGGCGAAGCCTTCGTTCTGTGCCAGCATGGCGTGGCGGCGCTGCTTGAGCCGGACATCGTAATAGTCCGTCATCCCGTCATAGCCGTGGACGCGCCAGCCCTGCGCCAGCAGCAGGCGCGCGAGATGGAAACCGATGAAGCCGGCAGTGCCGGTAATGAAAATGCGCCGCTGCGCCACGCCCGTCCTCCGCTGCCGCGACATCGCGGTCGCAGCATTGCCCGGCGCCTTGTTACGCTGTGCGGGCGGCCTTGGGAAGCGGGCCGGGCGTCATGTCCGGCTGGTGGCGTCAGCCCACGGCGCGCAGATGCCGGATCGGCCGGCCCGGCACCATCGCCTGCGCCGCGCGCACCATGCCCTGCGCGTCGATGCCGACATGCCGGTAGAGATCGGCGATGGTGCCGGTCTGGCCGAAATGCTCCACGCCCAGCGCCCGGGCGCGGTGGCCATGCACCGAGCCGAGCCAGCCCAACGTCGCGGGGTGGCCGTCAACGGCGGAGATGATGGCGCAGCCGGGCGGCACGGCGTCGAGCAGCGTCTCCACAGGAGCGCGCGCGCCCGCATCGCCGCCTTCGCGGGCGCGCTGCGCCGCCGTCCAGCCGGCATGCAGGCGGTCGGCCGAGGTGACGGCGAGCAGGCCGACATCGCGCCGGTCCTCGGCGATCAGCCCCACCGCCTCGATGGCTTCCGGCGCCAGCGCGCCCGTATAGGCGATCACCACCTGCGCGTTCGGCCCCGGCCGGCGCAGCCAGTAGCCGCCGGCCACGATGTCGGCGGCCAGCGCCGCGTCCATCGTCCGGCGCGGCTGCTCGATGGTCCGGGTGGACAGGCGCAGATAGGTCGAGCCGCCATCTTCCGTCTGCGCGTGCTGGAAGGCGAAGCGCAGAATGACCGCGAGCTCGTCGACAAAGGCCGGCTCGAAGCTCGCCAGCCCGTCCTGCGCCATGCCGATCAGCGGCGTGGCGATGGACTGGTGCGCCCCGCCCTCCGGCGCCAGCGTCACCCCGGAGGGCGTCGCCGCGAGGATGAAGCGGGCATCCTGATAGCAGGCATAGTTCAGCGCATCGAGCCCGCGCTCGATAAAGGGATCGTACAGCGTGCCGATGGGCAGAAGCCGTTCGCCGAACAGCGAATGCGACAGGCCGAGCGCCGAGAGCAGGGTGAACAGGTTCATCTCGGCGATGCCGAGTTCCATGTGCTGGCCGGCGGGGCCGAATTCCCAATTATAGGTCGAGGGAATCCGCTCCTTCTTGAAGGTGTCGGCCAGTTCCTCGCGCGCGAACAGCTTGCGCCGGTTGACCCAGGCGCCGAGATTGGTCGAGACGGTCACGTCAGGCGAAGTGGTGACGACGCGGCGGGCGAAATCATCCTCGCGCTTGCCGATCTCGTTGAGCAGCAGGCCGAAGCCCTGCTGGGTGGACATGGCGGGCTGCAGCGGCACATCGAGCGTCGCCGGCACGTCGATCCTTGGCGGCTGGTGTCGGCGCGTGCTTCGCTGGCGGAACGGCACCGCGTCGAGAAAGGACTGCAATCGGGCCGGCGGGGTGATGAGGCCCTCGAAGCGATCCCACTCATGCCCCTCGCGCACGCCATGGCTGGCGCGCAGGCCCTCCAGCTGCGCCGGGGTCATCAGCCCGGCATGGTTGTCCTTGTGGCCGGCGAGCGGCAGGCCGAAGCCCTTGATGGTGTAGGCGATGAAGCACACCGGCCGGTCATGCGTGCGCGCCGCTTCAAAAGCCTCGATCAGCGAGGGCAAATCGTGGCCGCCGAGATTGCCCATCAGCGCCGCGAGTTCCGCGTCCGTCCGCCGCTCGATCAGCGCGGTGACCTCGCTTTGGTCGCCGATCTCGTCCATCAGCCTTTTGCGCCAGGCCTTGCCGCCCTGGAAGGTCAGCGCCGAATAGAGCGGGTTGGGGCAGGTGTCGATCCAGCGCTTGAGCGCCGCGCCGCCGGGCTCCTTGAACGCCGCCTGCTGTAACTGGCCGTATTTCAGGATCACCACATCCCAGCCGAAGCTGCGGAAGATGGATTCGAACCGTTCCCACAGCCCCTCGCGCACCACGGCGTCGAGGCTCTGGCGGTTATAGTCGACGATCCACCAAGTGTTGCGCAGGCCGTGCTTCCAGCCCTCCAGCAGCGCCTCGAAGATGTTGCCCTCGTCCATCTCCGCATCGCCGACGAGGGCCACCATCTTGCCCTCGGGACCCCTCCCCATCCCCTTGGCCGCGAGATAGTCCTGCACCAGCGAGGCGAACAAGGTCTGCGCCACGCCGAGGCCGACCGAGCCGGTGGAGAAATCGACGTCGTCAATGTCCTTGGTGCGGGAGGGATAGGACTGCGCACCGCCAAAGCCGCGGAAATTCTCCAGCTTCTCGCGCGTCTGCGCGCCGAAAAGATACTGGATGGCGTGGAAGATCGGGCTCGCATGCGGCTTCACCGCCACCCGGTCTTCGGGGCGCAACGCCTTGAGGTAAAGCGCGGTCATGATGGTGGCGAGCGAGGCGGAGGAAGCCTGATGGCCGCCCACCTTCAGCCCGTCCGCATTGGGACGCACATGATTGGCGTTGTGGATGGTCCAGGTCGCCAGCCAGAGAATCTTGCGCTCCAGCTCGGCGAGAATGGCGATGTCGTCGGCACGGCGTTCGGCGCTTGCAGCCATGGTCGGCGCTCCGGGCTCATCCATGGCAGAAGCCTACGCACGGGATGCAGGTGGTTGGAGCTATTCAGGGTCGTGCGGGCGATCTATCGTGGCTGAAACCGCTGATTTTAAGCCTATTCAGGATGATTTATGCTAGAAGCCAAGATCGACGCCATCGACCGCAAGATCCTCGCCCTTCTCCAGCAGGACGCGCATATGACGATGGAGAAACTCAGCGAGGCGGTGGGCCTCTCGCCCTCGCCCTGCGCCCGGCGGGTGCGCAACCTCGAAGCCTCGGGAGTCATCAAGCGCTATGTCGCGGTCGTGGATCAGGACAAGGCCGGCCTGCCGGTCAGCGTCTTCGCCTCGATCCGGTTGGAGCGCCAGCGCGAGGACGAGCTCGACCGCTTCGCCAAGGCGATCGCCCGCTGGCCGGAGATCGTCGAATGCTACCTCATGACCGGGCAGCGGGATTATCTCCTGCGCATCGTGGTCAAGGACCTGCCGGCCTATGAGGCCTTCCTCAAGCGGACGCTGACCCGGCTCGACGGCGTCGCCTCGATCGAGTCGAGCTTCGCGCTGAGCCAGGTGAAACACGCCCAGGCGCTGCCGGTGGAGTGAGTACGTTCTGCCCGCCATCTCCGGTGCGCAAGGCCGGCAGCGTAGGTGTAACTACGGGTCTTGAGAAGCCCGCGGAAAAATCATCATAGTACCGCAGAAGGTATTATGAGGCCCTTTCTTTATGGCTGTCTCTCCGCAGCCCCCCTTGCCACGCCAGCGCCGGGAGGACTGGCGCCTGCCGGCCGGCGCCCTCGCGCTCGTCCCGCGCTTCGCCTCGGGGCTGCCGGATGAGCGGCTCACCGTCACGGTCGGCATTCCGAACTACAAGCGCATGGACCGGCTGCGCCTTTGCCTCGCCAGCCTCGCGCAGCAACAGGGGCGTGGCTTCAAGGTCATCGTCTCGAATGACGAGCCGGGCGCGCCTGTTCCGCAGGCGCTGATCGACGCATTCGCCCACGCCTTCGCAGCCTTGGAGATTTACGAACAGCCCAGCAATCTCGGGCTGCTCGGCAATGCCCATTTCGTTCTGGCCAAGGCGCGGACGCCCTATTTCATGTGGCTTGCCAATGACGACGCCGTCTCGGAGACCTGGATCGAGGATCTGGCGACACTCCTCGATGCCGACGCCACGGCGGTGGGGGCCATGGGGCAGTGGATTTTCGCGCTCTCGCCGACCCATTTCTACCTGCGCCCGCAGATCCGTCATGACGGTCGAATGCGATTGCCGCGGGTGATGAACTTCATCTGGCGGGCGGACGATGCGTTCTTCTACGGCATGTTCCGACGAGAGGCGCTGCTGCGTGGCACGTTTCAGGGCTATGTCTGGCCGAACCGGGGATTTGTCCGCAACTGGTGCTATGTCTTCCTCATCGCCCCGCTCTGCGCGGGGCGGATCGTCTATTCCGACCGCTGCCGCTGGGTCTGCGACGAATATTCGGCCAAGCACTATCCCGTCGCGCCGTCGGCCGGGCCGAAGATTGCAGTTCTCGCTGCGGCAGCCATCCGCCGGGTGAATGTGCATCTCCTCTATGCGCGCAACCTGTTCGCCTGCGCGCCGCTCCTGGTCGTTCCCGGTTTCGCCGTTTCGCTTGCGGCGCTGGCGCGGGAGGCGTGCGCCTTCCTGTTCAGCTATATGATCCGCAGAGTGCGAAGCCTGACCCCGCCTTGACACTGGGCGCGTGCATTGATGCGGGGCGCCTCGATCCTACGGTTGGCCTCGTGCACTGTCCCGCTGCCGGTTTCGTGGACACCGGTTAGGGTGTTCTCATGAAGCTGGAGGCAGCAGGCCAGTCACGGGTGGCTCCCTGGCGCGCGGCGCGTCGTTCCGATCCACAACTGGCGCGAAGAGCGCCCCTCCGTTCCGCCGCCGCTATGCCTGTTCGACAGCGCGGTCGGCTGGCAGCTCTTCCCCGATGATCTGCCGCTGCAGAAGGGCGAGGCGCGGGGCGAGCTGCGCCTCGAAGCTGTAGACGCGCGCCGCCTTGGTCCGACCGCTGCGGGCCAGTGCGCGCAAGGCCGAAGGGTTGGCGCGGTACCAGCTCAGCTTTTCCACGATCGCCGCCGTGTCGTGCGGCACCAGCACGAGGTCGCGGCCATCCTCGAACGCGCCGTTGAGATGCAGTGGATCGGTGCAGAACAGCGCCACCTCGCTCAGCATGGCGTCCGAGCCGCAGGCGGTGGGAAAGCCGTCAAAGGCGCCGGGGAGAAGGAGGAAGGGCACGTTGCACAGCAGGATCAGATCCTTGTCGCGGTAGAAGTCACGCAGCCAGTCCGGCTCGCGATTGCCATAGAAAGTGATCCGTCCGTCCAGCCCATTGAGGGGCCGGTCCTCCGGGCCGAAGCCGCCGACGACATGGAAATGGCAGTCGTCAAACCGCGCGGCCAGCGCGCGGGCGACATCGAGGAAGATGTCGAACCCCTTGTCGCGCCCGTCCGGGGTATATTTGTGCGCGGTAAAGCAGATGTCGAGGCGCGGCTTGCCTTCGCCATAACGGGGCAGGGGCGAGGGGGCGTCTAGATTTGTCGCCGGCGTGACCACGCCATAGATGAATTCGATGCGCTCCCGTGGGCAGAAGCCATTATCGACGAGATAGTCGAGCGTAATCTTCTGCGTCACGATCACCTTGCGGAACATCGGGCTGGAGAAGATGCGGCGCAGGCGCCAGTCCGACGTCGGGTCCCGGAGCAGGAAGCCGCCGCCCGGATACAGCGTGAAGACGAACGGAATGGCGTTCGCCTCGAAATAGTCGAGGTTCACCCAGCTGTTGTTGGCGAAGACGGTGAAACCGCAACGGGCGCGCAGATGAGGGGGCAACTCCGCCATGGGCCGCACCATTCCGCGCAAAAGCGGCGCGCCTTCGCCGTGCTCGGCGATCAGTTCCTCGATGGAACGCTTGTCCTTGAAGAAGGAGAACGCAGAACCCGTCGAGAACGCGCGCGCCCGCTCGAACAGGGCAAGATAGGTGTCGAACTCCTCACGCCGGAAGGATGATTGCGGGTGCGGATAGGCATCGTCCAAGATGAGAAGGTCGAGTACCTCGGAGGGCGTCGCGCCGGCTTCTTCGGCGCGGACGGCTTTCTCGACGGGTGAAGTCTCCCCGGCGCGGACAGTTTTGTCGACGGGTGAGAGCCATTGCCGCCAGCGTTGCTGAAGCGCCTTTCGTGCGGTCGATACACGCCCTCGGCGTCTCTGCTTCGCCGGGGGCGGGGGAGGCAGAGCTGTCATCGGCCCCGGCGCATTTCGAATCTCGCGGTCGAGCTCGACAGTAAACGCCTTCCTAACGGCATCGAGGAAATAGGTGAAGGAGTCACGGTAGCGAAAGCCGAAGCGCCGATCGAGCAGGAGGCCGAGCCTCATCGACGTTATCAATTGCTCTCGCATGGAGAGGGACGACCAGACGGCGCCAGCATGCCGGCGATAGACGGCCATAGGCTCGTCGATGTAGCCAATCTTGCCGCGCTCGGCATTCAATATGTCGAAAGGCCAGTCGCAGGCGAGCAGCGTGTACATCCACGCCGGTATCTCCACGAGGTGGTTGCGCATCATGCAGGAGGCGGTGGCGATGTAATCGCCCCGGCACAGATCGGCGGCGGTGGTGGTTTCGGGTAGCGTGGTGAACAGCGGTTGCCCGGGCGTTCCGTCGTCGCCGGACAGCAGCACGTTGTGGAAGCAGATGGCATAGTCGGGATGGGTGTCGAGAAACGCCACCTGCTTGCGCAGCTTGTGGGGATCGATCCAGAAGTCGTCGCCTTCGAGAAGGGCGACGTATTCCCCCCGGCAGTCCCTGTAGGTCTCGAGATAATTGGTCGAGGTGCGCACATTCACCGGCCGCTCGATCAGATGGATGCGGTCGGGATATCGGTCGCGATAGGCGCGACACACCGCCAGCGTTCCGTCGGTGGAGCAATCCTCGGCGATGACGATCTCGACCTCGAAATCCGTCTGCTGGGCGAGAACGCTCTCGATCGCCTGGCCGATGAATCGCTCGTGATTGTAGGTGATGATGGGCACCGACACCTTGGGAGCCGGCCCTGGCGCGAGGAAACGCAGGGCGTGTCGCTCCAGCGAGTCGCAGAAGGCGGCGAGGTTGCGGACGTGCGCCGCGTCGTTTGAGCGGATGAGCACCGCATAGGTTGCAGTCTCGAACAAAGGCGTCAGCTTTTCGCGTGCATGTGCAAAGCCATCGCCGACCGATGGCCAGTCGATGTCGTCGACCACCATGACCGAGCCCTCGTCCATGAGGGTGAGATAGGCCTCGACATCGGCGAGCACCTGGTGCCGGTCGTGGTTACCGTCGATGTGGACCATGCCCGCCCTGACGCCGCGCGCGCGCAGGATTTCGACCGCCCGGGTGGAGGTTTCGCGAAGCAGTTCGCAGGATCCGCCCAGTTGCATTGCGTCCCGCTGGCGCAGCAAGTCGCCGTGCAACGCGTCATAGTCCGTGGACTCGATGAAGGCGCTCACCTCCTCGGCAATGGCCGACGGCATGTCCGCCTGGCGAGATGCCGTGCGCGCATAGGGGTCGATGCCGTAGCTGTGACCGCCGCGCGCGGCGAAGGACCAGGCCAGTGGCAAAAGGCTACGCCCGCGATAGACGCCGATTTCGACATAGGTGCTCAGATCGAGGCGGGCGGCGAGGCCGGCCATCACATAGAGCTTGTCGAGCGTGCTGCCGCCGCCGAGATCCGCAGGAATGGCCTCGGCCAGCTGGGCCAGTTTACGGATATCAACCATGGCAGTAGCCTTGCAGATGTAAACAGGGGTGACAGGGGCGTTTCAGCTTTGGCGCGCTGCCGTGCGGAGGCCTAACCGGCGGCGCAGGCTCCGAATGAAACCGCGCGGCCGACGAGGCGGCGGTGGGGCCGGCGGCGGCGGCGGCGGCGGCAAAGCGCGTCCCGGGGCTCCCGTGGCGCGATGGAAATCCAGCGCGTCGATCACCGACCGCCGCAGTTCGGCCGGCGCGCGATACACCGCCTCCAGGGCGATATCCCCGAAGGGGTCTTCCTGGGGGCCCCGATAGGCGAGCAGATAGCGCCAGACATCGGGCGGATTGACACGATGATCGCTCGGCGAAGCCGGCGCGGCCTCCTTCCCCGATCCGTCGAGAAAGGCGCCGTTGAAGTTCTCAACGCTCAGTTCCTCGAAGAACCGGCGCATGATGAACCGGCGCTCGCGCGCGTCACGTTCCACGGCTGCGGGCGTCTGTGCCGACGTGTTGCTCCCGTGCAGGCGAAAGCGGACCAGCCGGTCGGGCATTACGTGGATCGGGTGCTTCTGTAGCAGACGTAGCCACAGATCATAATCGGGCACCTGGCGCAGATACTCGTCATAGAAACCGCATTCGGCATAGACCTCGCGCCGCAGGAGGACGGAGGGGTGGCAAAGGCAGTTCCCGCCTTCCACCAGTCGCTTGAGCCAGAGGTGCCGAGTCCGGTTCGGCTGGGCGAAGATGGTTGTATCAACGAAGCCCGGTTCGCTGACCGGCTGGCCGGCGGCATCGATCCAGCTCACATCGGAGAACACCGCCGCGCAGTCCGGCAGGCGCTCCAGAAGAGCAAGCTGACAGGCGAGTTTCTCCTGTTCCCAGACATCGTCGGAATTGCACACGGCGATGAGCGGCGCCCGGGCCTGCCGCACGGCAACATTCATCGCCGCGCTGGCGCCGATGTTCGACGTCAGCGGAATGTGGATCAGCCGGTCATCGTCGAACCCGCGGATTACCGCGTTGGAACCGTCCGGAGAGGCATCGTCGACCACGATTAGTTCCAGCTCCGTCATCGATTGTCCGAGGACCGAGCTGATCGACTCTGCGATAAAGGCTTCATGCCGGTAGGACGGCATGACGACGGAGACACGCGGGGAAACACGCGACTTGCTCACTGGAATGCTCACCCTTTCACGCCCGTGCTGCCGGAAGCGGCCGGGCCGGCACGCCCGCCACGACGGCGCCAGCCGGCACATCGCCGACCACGCAGGCTCCCGCGGCGATGAAGGCACCATCTCCGATCGTCAGCGGCCGGGCCGGCGACCCGTTGCGGATCGACGCGCCGACGCCGATCCACACCCCTTCGCCCATGCGGACATGACCGGCGACATGCGCGCCAGGGCAGATGGTGGCGAAGGCGCCGACTTCGACATCGTGGGACAAGACGCTGCCGAAATTCACCAGCCCGAAATCGCCGAGGCGGACCGAGGCGGAGAGCACGGCGCCATGGAAGACTTGGACCCCTGCGCCCACCCGGGCAGAGGGGAGCATATGAGCTGTCGCGCTGACAAAGCGCCCGAGGGGCAGGCCGGCCGCGCGCAGACGTTCCGCGAGCCGTCGGCGGACGGAAATCTCACCAATGGCGACGAACCAGTCGCAGCCACCGAACCGGGCGGCGGCGTCCTCGAAGGCAAGCACCGGCCTGCCGTCGACCTCGCGTCCCGGCGCCAGATCGTCGACGAAGGCGACAACACGCGTCCCGTCACGCTCCAGTTCGTAGTGAAGCTCACGGGCCTGCCCGCCGGCGCCATACAGCACTGCGTCACCCCCTGCCCGCAATTCGTGCCGCCCCTGCATTGCCATGCGTCTTCCCCGGGCGCTTCAGCGCAGGCACGCTCGCGCGGAGTCGCACACATAGCGCAGTTCGGCATGCTCCATTGTGTCATAGAGCGGAAGCGCGACGATACGCGGGGCGATACGCGCAGTGACGGGCAATTCATCCATTACCGAAATATCCTTGAAATAGGGCTGCTCGGCCAAATGCGGGCTGAAATAGGTGCCGAGCCCCACCCCCTTCTCCTTCATCCGCTGCACGAAGCACGCCCGATCGACGCCGGCCCCCTCCGGCAGGAGCGCGGGCACGAACTGGTGGACGGCGTGGCTTCCTGTCTGACGCTGGAAGGTGAAGTCCGGCAGAAGCGAGCGGTAGAGCGCGTAAAGTTCTCCCCGGCGCCGCACCACCGCATCGATCTCGTCGAGCTTTCGCAGGGCCTGCAGCGCCGGCACCTCGGCGAGCTTGGCGTTGAGGCCCGGCATCTGGGCGGCACGGGCGCTGTCGAAGCCGAAATTCTCCATCTGTCGCAGGCGGGCGATACGCTCGCGGTCGGCGCTGTAGATCACCGCGCCCTCCGAAGTGGCGAAGGTCTTGGTGGCGTGCATGGAATAGACGACCGACATGGGCGCGCCGCGTCCGAAGCCATGGCCGCCGGCGTCGCGCGCCCCCAGCGACGCGGCCGCATCGACCACCACGCCGACGCCGGTGCGCGCGGCGAGATCTGCGTAGGCGCCGAGATCGAGGCAGTTGCCGAAAGTGGCATAGGTGACGATCACGGCGACCTCGTCGCCATGGCGATCGAGCAGGCGGCGCTCGGCTTCGCCTGAGGGTAGCCAGGTCTCCGGCTCGATGTCGTAGAGGAGAGGCGTGAGACCGCACCATGCCGCCGCATGGGCCGTCGCCGCGAAGGTGAAGGAGGGTACCAGGGCGTAGCGGCCGCGGCGACGGCCGAAATAGACCGCCTCCTTGACCGCCAGCAGCAGCGCGACCGTGGCGTTGCAGGCGGTCAGGCACGCCCCCTCGCCCCCGAACATCTCGTCCCTCAGCCGCGTCTCGAAGGCGGTGTTGATCGGGCCGAAATTCGAGAACTGTCCCGAGGCCTCATGCGCCGCCAGATCATCGCGATGATCGCTGAGGCGAATGGGCCGCGGCTTCAACAGGGGCACGCGCATGTGGCTCGGACTTCTCGCGCCTTCTCAGCGCGCAATGAGGCTACCTAGGGTCAAACTTGCTAGAATATTTCCGAACATTGCGCCAGCCACGTCAAGGAAGCCGCGGTCCAAAGGGTGGGAACAAGACAGCCGGAAGTCGCAACATGGCCACCTGTGGCCCGCCCGCCCGTGCGCCGGGCCACAACCGGGGTTGGACTAGGCAAGAGCAGGCGCGGTGGGTCCGGTCGTATGCCTATGTAGGCGGGCCTTGACGTTGCGGCCGCAGGCATGGACGTCGGGGTATGCGGCGGGGCCACGCGCAGGGCAGGGGCGGTCGCAGAGGGGGGCTCGTGCCTGTCGACGCCGGGCTGGAGCGCGGTGTTCGCCCGTACGTGGTCTTCGCCTCCCGCCGATTCGATTTGCGAGCGCCCCATTGCCGACGACAAGAGCCTTCGTTTCTGGTCGACCGAGGGGATGGCCACGGTGTTCTCCGGCAAGGCAGAACCCGCCGAGGCTGCCCGCGAGGGTGAGATCGACCAGCTCCACGCGAAGATCGGGCAACGGGTGGCCGAATGGAATTTTTTGCGTCGGGCCTCCGGTCGCTGAGCGTGGGGGCGAGACGCGACATGATCGAACCGGATCACCCGCACCTGCCGATGACGCGGCAATGTGCCCTGGTCGGCATCGGCCGGTCGGCGTTCTACGGCGGCCCGCGGACCGAAAGGCCCGCGTGAGCTGCTGCCGGTTTTGTGGACAGCAGTTTAAGCTAGCATAGCGCGGGCCTCGAACTCCATCGGGCTGACGTAGCCGATGGTCGAGTGCCTGCGGACAGCGTTGTAGAACCTCTCGATGTAGTCGAACACGTCGGCACGGGCTTCGTCGCGGGTGCGGAAGACCTTGCGGGCGATCCTTTCGGTCTTCAGCGAGGAGAAGAAGCTCTCCATCGCCGAATTGTCCCAGACGTTTCCGGCCCGGCTCATCGAGCAAGTGATACCGTTGTCGGCCAGAAGCCTTTGAAACTGCTCACTGGTGTATTGCGACCCCCGATCCGAATGGTGCAGAAGCGCATCGGCCTTGCCGCGTCGCCAGACCGCCATCATCAGCGCATCCATGACCAGTGACGCATCCCGGTCGGCCTTCATCAACCAGCCAACCGCGCGGCGCGAAAACAGGTCCAGCACGACCGGGACATACAGCCAGCCCTCAGCCGTCCAGATATAGGTGAAGTCGGCCAGCCACTTTTGGTTCGGCCGATCCGCCTGGAAGTTCCGGTCCAGAATGTTGTCGGCTATCACCGACCGTTCGCCATCGCCCTTGGGCTTTCCACGGCGCCTGGGCCGCGCTCTGAGGGCATTGAGCCGCATCAGCCGTTCGATCCGATGAAGCCCGCAGTCAAGCCCTTCCTCGAGAACATCGCGCCAGACGCGGCGCGCGCCATAGGTCCGGTCGCTGGCCTTGAAGCTCGTCTCGATCGCCGTGACGAGCTTGGCGTCAGGGACCTCACGGGTGCTGGCTGGCCGGTTGAGCCAGGCGTGGAAGCCCGAAGCGAGACTTCCAGAGCTTTGCACAGCCAGCTGACAGGCCAAATGTGGCGGTGCTCGGCGATGAAGGCGAACCCCATGTCGCCTCGCGCGCGAAAAAAGCTGCCGCTTTCTTGAGGATGTCACGCTCCGCCCGAAGCCGGGCGACCTCTCTCTTCAAGGCTGCAACCTCGGCCAGATCAGCGCGCAACTGCCCGTTCCCGGGAAAGGCAACAGCAGGGGGTGCGGTCAGCTCCCGCATCCAGCGGCGCAAAACGCTCTCCGCTACATCGAGGTCACGGGCGGCCTGCGCCACCGCCACACCCCGATCCGTCACCAGCCTCACGGCCTCCATCTTGAACTCACGGCTGAACTTCCGTCTCGTCATATCCACTCTCCGGTTCATGGGTCACGATCCTATCTTCGTGTCCACGAAACCAGCAGCAGGCCAATCGCCTCAACAGGCACAAAATCATCCGCGCCACTTAGCCAGTGTTCGATAGAGTTCTTGGTACTTCAGGGACATCTCCAACGGATCAAACTGTGTTCGGGCTGATCGAAGACATTGCGTTCTCAGATCGTTATAATTGCGGCTTTCGATGTCGTTAAGCGCCCCCTCAAGAGAAGCCCTATTCCACGAAAAGGTACATCCCACTTCGGATCCCGCGAGAGAAAGAAGCTCGGTATGAGCCGAAATATTCGATAGAATAACTGGACGACCAAAGGAAAGCGCTTCTAATGCGGCGTTCGGCATACCCTCGTGCAGCGAGGCCGAGATGAAATAATGCGCATTCGCAATGGCTACCGATGGTGTCGGCGTATGTCCTATAAATGTGACATTTGACGCCCATCGATATTTTTCTATGAGTTTTGGATCGATCCAACCTATCACGGTCAACGAACGCTCCCACTCTGGAGATCGCGCGAACTGTTCGACCAAAAACTCCGTATTTTTTCCTGGAATACGGCTCGAAACGGTTATATATCGTTTTAATTTGCCGTTATCGACTTCGATATCGCATCCTCTATCAGCGCCATTGATGTAATTATACACTTTCATGTCTATCGCATTATGAATCACGACCGATTCGATGCCGTCTTTCTTCAAATCATCCCTGACGGCATCACTACACGCGACAACAATATCGGCCCGATCTAAGAGGCGAAGATAGACTGTCGACACGATGGAGCCAACGACGGTGCCGAAGGTCAACTTGAAATTTTGACGTGTGTGACTTCGCACGTTGCCAAGGCGTGGTCTTAGGCGCGACATCCACGATATGATGTCACTGCGCAAGCCGTAGGGATGAAGGACAAAATACTTCTCTTTCCGTGCCATGCGCATAAGCGTAGGCATAGCCTTAAACACAGACGTCAGCCTTCCGGCCTTTACCCGCACAACCTCCACTCCGGCCCGTTCGAGCCACCTCTCGATGATCGTCGTTTCGCCAACTGCGGATGTGACTATAACGACCGGCGTAAAAAGTCTCCGATCCAAATTTGCAATAACGTAAGCTATCTGCAAAATCGGGCCGCCGGTGCGAAGATGTCCCACTACATAAATGACTTTAATCATCTCAAAACGCCCGCTCGACATTTTCATGAGCCGCTTCTACAAGCAGTTCGTCGAGTGCCTCCATCTGCGCATCCCATAAGTTCTCCCATTTAATAGATATATCGTTAGAAATAGTCCGACGAAACGCTCTCTTGTGCTCGACGCGTGAACGGAGAAAGGCGGCAATTCCCTCGACGTCATCGGGACGATGATTTATCAATCCTTGTAATCCAATCTCTCTTGCAAAATCACTGAATTCAAATCCGTCCGGAATGATGTTTAAAATTTCCTTTCCCATCGCCACGTAATCGAATACCTTTGTCGTAATGACACCCCGTATCGCAGTGCTATTGTTAACGGTAGAACTACAAATAATCGAAATGGCAATGTCAGCGGACGCGACCATACGCACAGATTCACTCTTAGAGACAGTCCCATGTAAAACGAGATTTTGTGCTACATTATGAGCCTGGAACGATGCGCGCGCTCGCGCGGATGAGTCGCCACAATATTGAATCTCAATGTCACTAAGCACATCAAGCGGCAATGTTGCCAAAGCCAAACAAATTGGATCGAAATCGCGCCCGGGGTACAAAGTACCGGCAAATACGAGAACAAGCTTGTCAGGTGGCGGATCTCCGGCCGTCAGAGCGATGGCTTTGATTTCATCGACATATGCACGATCCGGCAAATTGTAAATTACCAATGGTTTCGTTTCGGATTTAAGTGATTTGGCCGTAAAGCGTGAAACAGTTAAAATGCCAAAAGCCTGTCTATTTACACGTCTTTCTAACCAACTTATCAATAATTGTCGAAGTCGCATATTATAACTTGAATGTGGATTTCCAGACCATGCATCCCGATAATCCAAGATGACCGGTATACCATACTTATTTGCAAATCGTGTAATGGTAAGGAAAGTTAAGAACGGACGACCAGTCGCGACGATAACATCTGGCCTGTTATTCTCCTGCCATGCCAATTCCATGTCACGGCGCAAATGCGGCATCCAAGTCCAACCTGAGTCATCAAATACTGCGGTCACCGCCCGTGGAAGAACCAAGCGCCACCAACGGCTCCATCGCCCCACCGCCGTATCCCTGAAATGATATCCCGCAAAACATACCTTGCTTCGACGACAGCGGTAATCGTCGGGTATATCAACATTGTCCTCTCCCTGGCGACATACCGAAAATATCGTGGTATCAAAGCCTTTCTTCAGAAAATAACGTAGAAATTTTTTGGGTCGCTCAACACCAATTGTGTTGATAGGGGGAAAATAGAATGCGATGAGCCAGATCTTCATAACGAACTCGAATCACGAAAGGGGCGGGTCACAGTGAGAGACCATATCTCTCGGCCCAATCTTCAAGCAAGAAAAGACCAAAGATCCGCTCGGCGTTCGCACTACTATTGCGCGCACCTTTAATAAGGGAGCGCGTATACGCCGGGTCAAAAATTGCATTGGCACGAAATATGCGTGATTCTATTAGGTCCCGATATCGAGAGTCACGGCTCCATCGCGACAGCGGAATTGAAAAGCCCTGCTTACGGTCAAGATTGAGCGTATCTGGAAGAAGTCGTGATCCGAGCATTTTAAGCAATATCTTCCTCCGACCCGGATGGGCCTTGAGCGACGAGGGTACTTTCGAGAAGGCGAATTCGATAATACGTCGACCGAGAAATGGTGAGCGTACTTCAAGTGAATTAGACATACTAGCACGGTCAACCTTAACAAGTATATCTTCCGGAAGGTACCACGAAAAGTCGCGCCGAGTAGCTCGATCAACTATATCATGATTCATGGAAATGTCTGATCTCCACAGTGTCGAAGGCTGGTCCACTTCAGCCGTTTCTCCACCAAGCAGGCCCCGCCTCTCTCGCGCATTGAAGAACATTGCAATTTGAGGCAATTGGCAGCTGAGATCAATTCCCGCAGCTGAGATCCAGCTCCGTGCAGGGAAACCCGTCGGCAACAAAGCGCCAAATTCAGATGCCCACCGCCGTAAAGGTAGCGGTATATGTCCCACCTTTTCGTTCAACCAAGCTAGTCGATCATAAGAACGATAGCCTCCAAAAAGCTCGTCTCCGCCATCTCCTCCCAATACGACCGTGCAATGCTGCCGCACAAGACGGCAAATCATGAAAGTCGGGATGATTGACGAGTCAATCATAGGTTCATCTAAGACATCCGATAACAAGGTCATGCACTCGACGCTGTCTTCGTCGGCCTTCAAAACATGATGTTCGGTTCCAAAGTGACGGGCGACGACAGCCGCATATGACGATTCGTCATACTTACGCTCGTTACCGATGCTTACCGTGAAAGTCCGCACCTTTTCGGAGTGTTCAGAAGCAAGCGCTGTGATGACACTTGAATCGACACCACCGCTGAGTAGGACGCCGACCGGAACATCAGCGATCAATCGCTGTTTTACAGCGTTGCTCAGTTCAAGTTCCAGCTCCGCCAACAGGTCATTTGGGTGTATATCGCTCTCTAGGTCAGGGCTGGCGGGCACTGCCCAATAGCGCCGGACGTCCAGATCCATGGTGCTCAATCGAAGTATCATTCGGTGAGCCGGCGGGAGTTTCTTTACGCCACGAACGAGACAGTTGCTTCCAGGAACATATCCAAAGGAAAGAAAGCACTCTAATGAGAACGGATCGATCCTACGGGAAATCTCGTTGAACGGGAAAAGAGCCTTCAACTCAGACGCAAAATAGAAGGAGCCGGCATTCCAACTATAGAACAAGGGCTTTTCGCCCGCGCGATCACGTGCTATGAAAATAAGATTATTATTTGGATCATATATAGCAAAAGAAAACATGCCGTCGAGATAGTCAAGGCAACCTTCTCCCCATTGATCATACGAAGCCAAGAGGACTTCCGTATCACTTTGGGAGCTAAATCGATGGCCCATGCATGACAATCGCTCCCGAAGCGACTTAAAGTTAAAAATTTCACCATTGAACACAACGGAGCAGCCGCTGGCTCTCGATATCATAGGTTGAGCGCCACCAATGGACAGGTCAATGATCGCAAGCCGCCGGTGACCGAAGCCGACCCGGTGGCAGTCGGACCACCAAATACCTTGTGCGTCCGGGCCCCTGTGCTTTAGCGATAAGGTGGCCTTCTCCAGCGGTTGAGTGTCCGCAATCGCTTGGGCTGAAACCTGCCCGACTATTCCGCACATGGATCTTTCTCCCACGCTAGACACCACACTGAATCGTATGCCATAATTTAAAACAATGTGGCTCGCTCGAAAATAAGAAAAGGTGCGGGAAGTAGACTAAAAATATCAACAAGACCAAGGCTTGTACGAATAATAATAATTAATGAAAACAATATAACTGGCATAAATGTAGCGACTAAAAGACCTTTTTCCATTTTGCTAAACGAATTGTGATATATTATGAAAGATATGTATATAAGCTGAATTGAAACTATGTTATATCGAGCTAATGAAGGAATGTCAGAAAGTATATTTGATATAGAAAATAACATTAGTGAGTATGAAAGAAATGGCGAGCCAATATTATTGCTGCCATCGAATGTTCGTTTGACGATGAAATACACGATCCATGCTGCTAGGACGAATTTTATCCCTGTATTCCCGTATACGAAAAAGAATAAATTCCCCGACAGTGACTGTTGCACGACATCGTCTCTTGCCTCAAGCGCGCTATCGCTCAGATAGCGCGCAGAGCGAGATAGTGCTCCTAGTTGGCTATCAATATTAATTATTGGAATAATCCACTGCGACGAAACCGAAAAACAAAACGAAAATAAAGCAGCGAAGAGTGCCGTTCGGACAGAAAATTGTATAAAGCGTATGGCTGTCGCCAATGCCGCCAGAAAAAACATTGCGAAATGAATTCCAGCAGACATGTATATCAAGACAAATCCAATGTCTCGCGATCGGAAGAAAACGAGGTATGATCCGATCAAGAAAGCCCAGCTGGCTGTATTAAATCGAAAGCCTCCGATGTTTGGTATAGGATTTGATGCCATTACCGAGAATAGAAAAAAATAAAAGAAAACGGAGGCGCCACGCCGCCAATCTTTTCTAATAGATGAAAGAGTCCACACGCTGAATAATGCAAATATCAGCGCGTATCCGGCAAAGGAAAAGGCCGGATTAACGCTCACGCGAGTCAGGAAAAATGTATAAAATGGAAGGAATGGATCAATACAGGACTCTGTATCAAAGCAATGCGTATTAACCCACCAAATAAAGTCGTCGTATCCAAAAGATCCGATTTCGACAATGTATTCTCCCAGCCTATAGGCGTCCAGTCGTACATCGTGGAGAGAGATCCGGTAACCAATGACAATTAAAACGGCACCCAAGACTAAACGGGGGATGCGACGGTCAAGCATGAAGAAGGCGGCAATAGCTGCGGCCGCTGGCCAGAATGCCGCCACAATTAACAAAGACGCGTCATTTCGCGCCTTCTCCATTATTGGAGCTTTTTGAACCAAGCGCGGATCTGACGATCGCCATCTCATGACAGAAGCATCCGCACAATTTTCTCCGAAGCGGTTCCGTCACCGTAGAGTGAGGGCTCCAATTTGGACGATCCAGCTCTTTGTAAGCCCTCGGCAATAAGCTCGGCATTCGCTCCAACCAGGATACTCGAATCCAGTTCAAGCAATTCCACCCATTCGGTCTCATCACGTAGTGTAACACATGGCTTGGCGAGAAAGTGGGCCTCCTTCTGTATGCCGCCGGAATCCGTTGCGATCGCTGCGCAGTTCGCCTCCAACCAGATCATTTCGAGATAACTAACGGGTGGAATCGTGAAGACATTCTCCGGTACATCGATCGAAAATGAGTCAATTTTTGATCGCGTTCTCGGGTGAAGCGGCAGCACCACCTGCGCGCCGGATCGAGACAGGCCGTCGATGATGCCACTCAAACGTTCCCGATCATCGGTGTTTTCTGCGCGATGAACGGTGGCCAATACAAAAGGCGTCGTAGGGTTTATTCGATCCCCCAATCCATCAGGCCGTTTCGCGCGGGCCTTATAGAAGAGAAGCGCATCAAGCATTACATCGCCGACCAGCCGAACGCGGTCCCCGTTGATGCCTTCACTATGTAGGTTGCGTACTGCACGCTCCGAGGGAGCGAACAAGGTAGCAGAAACATGGTCAGTAATAATTCTGTTCAATTCTTCGGGCATGCTTTTATTGAAGCTACGCACCCCAGCTTCCACATGCGCTATCGGAATATGCAGCTTAGCCGCTGCAAGCGCTCCGGCTAAAGTTGAATTGGTATCCCCGTAAACGAGGACACAGTCTGGTCTTTCGGCAATAAGAACCGCCTCGATCGCCTCTAATTGTCGCCCGGTCATCTGACCATGGGGCCCGCCGCCAATTCCGAGGCAGTAATCAGGTTGCCGAAGGCCCAATTCGTCAAAAAATATATCAGACATATTTTTATCATAGTGCTGCCCTGTATGTATGAGAACTTCCTTGACATCCGTTCTGCACGCCAGGACTCTTGAAACAGTCGAGGATTTAATGAATTGTGGGCGCGCTCCCACGACTGTAACGAGTTTCATAGTGGCTCCAGCTTAACGTATAGGATAATGAACTTGAGGCTATATGGGGTGTTTTGACTAGCTCGAGGGTCCTTAAGTAATGATATATAAAGTGTAATCGAGGCAAAATAAAGGTTCTGTATAAAGTCTATTGGTCGAGTGCTTCACGTAAAGAGTCTCCGCCGCTGACGTTATATACGCATGCCTTTTAAATGTGCTTACACCTCAATGGCTTTAACCCAGTCGTTGAAGACGGCGTCCCATGAGCTCGTTTCTCGCAAGGCCTCCCTAGTCAGATTGTATGCAAGAGTTGCGTCTGAACGATGAGAGTCTAACGCACTTTCGCTCAGCGAATTAACAACATCGTCCAAGTTCGTGTAGGTCTTAATAGAGCTGCCAAATCCGGGCATCGACCTGTAGGGGAGATCCGAGTGCGCCAAGACGAGATTCCCTGCGTAAACGACTTCCTGAACGGTTCCACTAAAGGCATCGCTAACAGAATGATTGATTAAGACATCTGTAGCACGCCGCATCAGAGCAGACATTTTAACATCATGAAATTCGCTCAGGATCGTAAATCGTTCAGAGCCGAGTGATGAGTTTGCTTCACTTACACGCCTGCGCAATGACTCCATTATTTTGGAAGAGCCATATTGGATCGGAACAACGAAGTGACAGTGCGTCAAGTCGTTCGCCCGAAGCGCCAATGCGTCAATTAGTTCACTTTGGCGCTGTCCCTCGGAGGCATTGTAACCTAGAGAAACTAAATTTGCGCGAGAGGGAAAACCCAGCTGGGAGCGGGCAGCTTCGGGTGAGCAAGCAGGAAGCACGTCGAGCGCGTCAAGGACTGGGAGGCCAAACCTCAATAATTGGCAAGGTTTTTCAGCTAAAAACGGAAAATCCGTCACAGCCGCTTGCAGCACGTTGTCGTTGGTTGCCATAATGGCGTCCAGATTGCGTAAACCTCGCGATAGAAGCCAGTCACGTGATCGATCTCGGCGCAGGATGTCGCTTCCATAAGCGATGGCAACGACCTTCCTGAAACGCTTCTTGAGCATTGGCAGTAGCCACGCTGCATCCGGTGACAACATATGCAACATAGCGGTCGAGTCCCCGCATAAAGTCGGTAACTCCCTGCGCGCTTTTAAAAAACGTTGCACCACTCGAGGCAGGCAAAATGGGCGAGTGTCGTAACGAAGGTCATAGGGGTCGAAAATATCGACAATTAACCCGCGCTCCGACAACGCGTCACGCGACCGGGACATAAATACCGATTCTGAATTACCGACGAATACTGCGCGCCGCATCATCTTTGCCGCCCTACTATGATGTATGACGGGCTAGTAATCGCGATGATCAGTCCTGTGCTTGGGGACATCTCCGAGAAAGATGATGTCGTCTCTATCGGGGGAGACAGCACGCGGGCATACGTAAAGCCCTTCCGCCGTGGGCGCCAATGCAGGATGCGCAAACTGTCAATATCGGGATTCGACGGGGCCCAGCAGGCCAATCGGAACCAGCATGATGAGCGTCGGGCGCGCCACATGGCTCGCGCACTGTCACAAGGCGCTGCCGTGCCTCTCGCCGATGGCCGATTTGTTGACGATAGGCCGGCGGGTTGCAGCGCCAAACGTTTCATCCAGGTGGCGGACGGCTGCGGGGGCAATCTCAAGGATCGGGTTCTCGCAGCGAACAAGGCGGGAGACCGCGAGGCTACCAATAATTGCTCTCGGCAAGACTCCTCCTGGGGCTCAGCAGAGCAATGGGCACTTATTTGGCGTCCCATTCCTGACGCAAAATTCAATCTCTCTGCCATCGGCGGGATGTTTGACGGCTCGATGGGAAGTGAGCTGTTGGAACCGCCATGGTATGGCGCGGCCGAGGGAGAGAGCGTCGTAGGTCCCGAGAAGGGCAGACACGCCGTCTCAAATGTCCGGCCTGCAAGCTTCCATGCCATTGTGACGTTCCCCTCAATCGATTGACAACGACGTGCTTGGCCACACCCTCCCTCCTATTACCATCCTCCCGGTACGAGGTGCGACTACCTCGAGATCGGCATTTGGCGATAGGTTCAACGCTTATAGGCACGCTTTGTCACCCGGTACAACCGTCAGCTTGGCAGCGCCGGCTCGGCCCGGTCCGCGCTGCTCACGGCCAATCAATAGCGCTCGAAATGTGTTTTTCATGATCCCGGACTATTCATTGGATCGCCGGAGGCTGGGGTTCCGGCCTGCGTCTCAGCGGTAGTTTGGCTACGTCGCCGCGAATTCAGCAGCGGAACCGGGCGCTTATGACGGGGGACCCTTGGGACCGATCCTCCCTGACGTATCTGACATAACCACCCGTTTTTCCGGCTGCGCCCGCAAGCGACGGGAACCAATGGGTGTTCTGGCACTCATTTCGGAAGCGGCCGTTGAACGCCGGATGAAAGCGTCGTCGGTGGGCTTGCATGGTCGTGTCCCTTTTGGTGGCTCCGCGTCGCGGAGACTCCCGTTTGGCCTGCCCGTTGTTCCCGGGTGATACGGCCCGGTGAGCCTGTGCTCAATCTCGTGTTCGGCACAGACCCTTGCGAAGACGTGGGCGTCGGAACTGACCCTGATCTTCGTCCGATAACGGTGGGAGGGGTTAAGCCGCTCTGCGTTTCATCGCGGCGGGGCGGATGTAGCCGGGGCCGAGTGCAGGTGGCGGGAAGCCTCAATAGATGCGAACAGGTCCCGACGCGCATCGGCTCTGGTGAGCTTCTCGATCTCGAATTCAACTCGATCACGATCAAACCCCGCCGCATGCGGCCACGAGAGCGGCCACGCCTCCCGACGGCCTGTACCCTATCGTCAGGCAGGGTACCCGCGGCGCCTTGCATCACAACCGGCAGAAACTCGATCTCTGCCGCCGGCGACATGGCACACAGCTCCTTGCGCCCCGGAAGAAAACGGGCTCACATGAATCCCGGTGCCTCGGGCAATCTCCCACGCCGACACACTTGGCTCAAGAGAGGCAGGCGCCAGCGATCCTTCCCCACGCGCGGCCACCGACGGCGGCGTTCGACCGACGTGATCACCTCAGTCCGCGACGTCATAGAGCTACGCCTAGGATTACCCTTAGGACGTCAGCCCATCACCTCAAAACAACAAGGCGGTTCTCTCCGGAGGCGTAGGCTGAGAGGCTCGAACCGTGCCGCTGCTTCGGGCCCGTCGGCTCGTCTTCCACTGTCCGGCGGGATCGCCACTTCCTCAGCGTCTTCTCGTTGATCCCGAAATGCCGCGCGAGTTCCGCGGAGGGAATGTGCGATGGCTGTCGCTCCGCTCGAACGGCGTGCGGGGGGGGGGGGGGCTGGCGCTCAGGTGAAGAACCCATCCCCCAGCGTGCCCCTCGCCAACGGAGATGATGAGACGCCATCGCCCTCTGGACGAAACAGTTGCAGTTCATAAGCGCGGCGGCCGCGGCGAGAGGGGTCTTCGCCACCCCTCTCACCTTCCCCCGCCTCAGAACTTCAGCGAGAACTGGGCGGTGAAGGCGTTTTGCGAGGCGTCGCCGGCGAGCTGGCCGGCATAGGTGGCGCCGATCTGCGCAGTGGGCGAGAGCGCGTAGCTCAGCCCCGCTTCCACGAGCAGCGCATCCTCCGCCACCGGCACGCCGGACACGCTGAACGGCGTCAGCCCGCCGGCGAACTGCATGGTCGAGCTCGGCGTCACATCGCCGAAAGCATGCTGCCAGCCCAGCGTCGCATAGGGGGTGAGCGTGCGCCCGCCGACCTCGACCGTGGTGGCCAGCCGCACGCCGAGCGTGGAATAGACCGTGCTCATATCGTCGGTGGAGACGGACAGCGCCGCCGCCCCGCCCTCTTCGCCCAGCGAGGCGCCCGACACATTGACATAGGCGAGGCCGAGGAAGGGCTCGAAGGCGATGGCGCCCACTTCCACATCATAGCCGATCTCGCCGAAGACCTGCGCCGTGCCGGTGGTGTCTTTGCCCTTCAGCGACTCGGCAAAGCCGGGGAACACCACCGAGCGCGACATAGAGAGGTCGTGCCAGGTGTAGGAGGCGCCGCCGCGCAGCGCCACCGCGCCGAACTGCGCCCCGGCATAGAGGCCGAGATCGTAATTATTCGCCGAGCCGGAGGAGGAACGCCCATCGACATCGAAGGTCGAGCGGCTATAGCCGCCGAACAGGCCGGCGCGGGCATTCTCCGCCACCGCCACATCCGCGCCCATGAGGAAGCCGCCAATGGTGTTGGAGATGCTGGCGGCATTGCCATTGGACCAGGTGTTGCCCCAGCCGCCATAGCCCTGCGCCCACAGGGTCGGGGCATAGCCCTCGGCCAGTTGCGCCTTCACCGGGCCGGGGCCATAGGCGAGCGGGGAGACGCCCGGCGCGGTCAGCGCCTGGCGCAGCCGCCCGCTCACCGCGTCGCGGACATAGACCGACTGCTGCTGCAGCACGCTGCTGACCGAGGCATAGGCCTCGCCGGAGAGCGCGTCGAACGCCGCCGGGACGGCGTTCTCGGGCAGCATCAGCAGCGCGTCATAGATCGCATTGCCGCTCCCCAGCGCCTGCGCCGCCGTGGCGGTGCTGAGCTGGTTCGGCGTGCGGGCATAGGTGGCGAAATCGACCCCGGTGTAGTGCAGCAGCAGGTAAACATTGGTCGGGTCGTAGTCGAGCACCGCGTCGAGGAAGGCGTAGTCGTCGGTCACGCCGGCGAAGGTGCCGGTGACGCCACCCGTCGCGGTGAGAATGGCGTAGCGGCTGTCGGCCGCATATTTGCCGGGCGCGGCGACAACCTCGACGGTGCCACCGTACAGATTTGCCGTTTGCGTGGAGGTGATAAGGCTATGCTCGCCTGACGGGGCGACGCTGACCTTAAAGGACGAGTTCGGATAGAAAAACACATCTCCCGCAGCGAGGGTGCCGCTCGCAAGACCGGGAGCCACCGTGCTCTGCGCATCGGCAAGGAGCGTGGGGACGGTGCCGCTGCCGCTCAGCACGCTGCCCTCCCGAAGCGTCACGGAGGAAGCGCCAGCGAACTCATTGCCGTTGAGGAGCAGCGTGGCATCGTCGACGACGACGGAGCCGCTGATCGTGCCCGCCCCGGTATAGCTGAAGGTGCCACCGCCTTTGAATTTGAGCTGCGTGCCAAACAGAGCGTTGATCTTGTTGGCGATGGTGACAGTGCCCGATCGGTTGAAGATCAGCATGGCCGTATTATCGACGGTGATATCGCCCGCCACCGAGCCGGTGCTGCCGCCGGTGCCGAGAGAGAGAAAAGCGTTGTCGACGGTCGTCGCCCCCTCATAGGTGTTGTCGCCGCTCAGCCAGAGTTCGCTGCCACCGTTGCTCGTCACCGTCAGGCCACCTTTGCCCTCAAGGACGCCGGCGAAGGAGAGGGTGCTGTCCATGTAAACGTTCAACGTCTTGTCGCCCAGCACGACCCTGCTCGTCACCTCGGTGCTGGAGAGGTTCTTGATCTTCGCGCCCGCCGTCGTGCCGGAAATGTCCAGTGTTGCCTTGCCGAGCGTGACGCTTTTGGCATTGCCCAGACCGCCCGCCCCGCTCAGCGCCAGCGTGCCGCCGGAGACAGTGACCGCGCCCCAGTAAGTGAGGTTCGCGTCCGTCAGTGTCAGTTTGCCGGCCCCGGTCTTGGTCAGTGTGCCGGCCCCGGCCAGGGCGGAATCGATGGTCAGCGTCTTGTCCGCAGCGACGGCGAAGGTGCCGCCATGCTCACCGACATCATTGCCGAGCGTGAAGCTGCGGCTCGTCTGCACGTTCTCGGTCACGGCGAGCGTTCCGCCGTCCAGCAAGACCGAAGTCAACGCGCCGCCAAGGCTCTTGTCATCGCTGATGGAGAGGGTGCCTTGCTTGAGCCTCCAGGTCGGCGTGCTGGCGGAGAGATCGCCGGTCAGTGTCCAGGTGGACGTCCCGGTCTTGGAAATCGACGAGAAGCCGTTCGCCAGAGGCCCCAGAGTCGCCGCGTCCATGGTGGCATCGTAGGCGCCGCCGAAGACGAGTGTGTCGGTACCCTCGTTGTGCACCACGCGGCCCGAAAGAGTGGGCAGATTGCCGATTTCATCCGCTTGCAGTTCGAGCGTGTTGGCGCCCCAGTCAAAAGCGACGGCGGCACCTTGGATGGTGATGAGATTGTTCGACCTAGTTCCACCCTTCACCTGGGCGGTGCCCTGCAGCACCACCTGAATGTCGCTTCCAGCGATGCCAGCAGCTTCGTAGATCCCAGAATTGACGCCACCGCTACCGCCGGACACGGTGACCCCGTCCGCCACGGTGATGGTGGAATTATAGCCAATGATACCGGCGCCGCCGCCGCCTGGCCCGCCAGCAGGAAAGGGATTAACGATTCCGCCCGCGCCGCCCGCCCCGCCGGTCACATTAGCGTTGACGTTGAGGTAGCTCACCCCGCTGTTAGACGGCGACGAGCCATTGCCGGCGTAAATGCCGACGCCGCCATTGCCCCCTGTCGGAACGCTGCCGCCGGTGGATGGACCGGCCGCGCCACCTGTTACCTCACCATTGATATTGGCGGTGATACTGCCACTCGCGCCGGAGGTCGCAATGATAAGGCCGCTGCCCCCCGCGCCGCCAAGCGCGCCGTTGAACGCCAATCCGCCAATGCCGCCATACAGCTTAGCATCCGATGTCAGCGTGGTCGCATTTTGCCCGTTGACCACGATCAACCCGGCGCCGCCACTGCCGCCGCTGCCGGTGCCGCCGGCCCCGATTCCGCCGGCGCCGCCATACGCGGAAGTGGTGCTGGACAGCACGATGGTCCCGCCATCACTGTCAATTATACCAAGACCTGCGCCGCCCGCGCCGCCGCCGCCCGCGGTTGCGCCAGTTCCGCCTCCCCCGGCCGAACCACCATAGAATTGACCGTCGAGTGCCGTCTCGCCCGTGCCTTGAATGACGATGGCAGCGCCAAAGCCACCACCGCCGCCGCCGCCGCCATAGAGACCTCCGTTCCCGCCAACACCACCGTTACCGCCCATATAGGGGCCCGAGACGAAGCTCGAACCATAGCCGGCAAAGCCATGGGCGCCGCCGCCGCCGCCACCACCGGAATAACCGCCGTTCCCGCCCGCCTGGCCTGCGGTGGCATTTGGGACACCGCCGGCTCCGCCAGCTACGGGGGGCGTGTTCGGCACCGACCCGCCATTGCCGCCGGTCGAACCGCTGCCACCGCCGCCACCGGCACCGGCCGGAGTCCCCATGCCGTTTTGACCGGCGTCGCCTGGTCCGATGGAGGACTCACCGCCCTTGGCACCGCCACCACCGGCACCGCCCGTTCCGGGCACAGTGATGGTCTGCGCCTGGGCAGCCTCGGCGACCATCATGGCGGCGGAGGCCAGCAGCAGGCACCGCAGCGAGCGCCGGGTCAGAGTGAGCGAAGCGAGAAAAATGAAATCCTCTTCGGACAAATTGGTTTTGCGGTATCAGAATGCGAAAGGCGGTCTCAGGGCGATGGATCGGCGGGGGTGGCCATTGCAGGAACATCTCCGCCGGCGCGCAAAGGCGGCGTCCCCCGATGCATGAGGCCCCCCAGCCGCCACCACCGCAGTTCGTATGCGGTATTTGAGTATGATTTCATATCCGCGAGTCCGCGGCAACGCGCAGCCGGCGATCGAAGATCGTTGCCGATTGTAAACAGGAATGGCGTAGCATTTCGGCAACGGTGCCATCGTAGGGCGACGGCCGAAATGTTGGCGCGAGCGGAATGGTGCCGCCCGCCCGCAGTGAAGCGACGAGGTGCCACTTGCGCCCTTGCCACAATGGCCGGCGTGCGCGTGGTGCCGGATCGGACGGTCGGCCTCGCCCTTTCCTGACCTCGACTGGAATGCGTGCCGCCGCCGGCTTTCGCGAAGGAGAGCTTGTCCAGCTCGCGAGACGCGGGCCGCAGTGAAGCCAAGCCGTCGCGGGCCGGCCGCTCGGATAAGAGAGGGTGTGGTCCGGGGGCGAGGGCTGATCGCGAGAGGCCCATATCGCGCCGATCGCGCCCGATAGCGCCATGCGCATTCCGCTGAATTTTCGCCGGCTTGCGGCCCCTAAGAGGGAAATGACATAGATGGCACGAGCACGAGTGTGCGATTTCGTGCCATTTGCGCCTCGCCAATCGACACTGCGCCCTGAGTCCAACGAACGCAGAGGCCCCCATGTCCCCTTCCGCACCCATCCGCATCGGCGTTGGCGGCTGGACCTTCGAGCCCTGGCGCGGGGTGTTCTATCCCGACGGCCTGACCCAGAAGCGCGAGCTGGAATATGCCGCGTCGAAGTTCACCGCCATCGAGATCAACGGCACCTATTACGGCTCGCAAAAGCCCGAGAGCTTCGCCAAATGGCATGCGGAGACCCCGGAAGGCTTCGTCTTCACGCTGAAAGGCCCGCGCTTCACCACCAATCGCCGCGTGCTGGCCGAGGCGGGCGCATCCATCGAGCGCTTTTTCACCAGCGGCGTCACCGAGCTGAAGGAAAAGCTCGGCCCGGTGAACTGGCAGTTCATGGCCACCAAGAAATTCGACCCGGACGATTTCGCCGCCTTCCTCAAGCTCCTGCCCAAGCGCGTCGACGGCCGCGACATCCGCCACGCGGTGGAGGTGCGGCATGAGAGCTTCAAATCGCCGGATGTCGTCGCTCTGGCGCGCGAGCATGGCGTCGCCATCGTCCATGCCGGCGACAGCGATTTCCCCGCCATCGCAGATGTCACCGCCCCCTTCGTCTATGCGCGGATCATGGGCACACGCGAGGACGAGGCGCTCGGCTATGGCGAAAAGGCGCTGGACTTCTGGGCCGCCACCGCGCGGGCCTGGGCCAGGGGCGAGACGCCGGAAGCCCTCAAACCGGCCCTGCTCGCCCCGCCGGCGAAGGCCACGCCCCGCGAGGTGTTCCTGTTCGTCATCTCCGGCTTCAAGCCGCGCAACCCCGCCGCCGCGCAGGCGCTCATCGCGCGGCTGTGAGCGGGCCCGCTCGCGTGCTGCCGGCCACTCAGCCGACAGCACGGCGCGTCCCGACCGCGAGCGTGGGGAGCTACTTGCCCCCCGACCACTTCCACTCCCGCACTTCCGGCATGTCGAGGCCGTGGGCGCGGATATAGCGGGCGTGCTCGGTCAGCTTGTCGCGGATCGCCTGGCGGACATGGGTGTTGGTCTTGAGCTGCGGCACCCGGTCGAGTACGTCGGCGACGAGGTGGAAGCGGTCGAGCCGGTTGCGCACCACCATGTCGAAGGGCGTGGTGGTGGAGCCTTCCTCGACATAGCCGCGCACATGCATGTTGTCGTGGTTGGTGCGGCGATAGGCGAGGCGGTGGATGAGCCAGGGATAGCCGTGATAGGCGAAGATCACCGGCTTGTCGGTGGTGAACAGCGCATCGAAATCCGTCTCCGACAGCCCGTGCGGGTGCTCGGACTGCGGCTGCAGCGTCATCAGGTCGACCACATTGACCACGCGCACCTTCAGATCGGGGAAGAAGCCGCGCAGCAGGTCGGCGGCGGCCAGCGTCTCCAGCGTCGGCACGTCGCCGGCGCAGGCCAGCACCACATCCGGGTCGACACCGCCATCGGTGGAGGCCCATTCCCACATGCCGATGCCCTTGGCGCAGTGCTTGATCGCGCTGTCCATGTCGAGCCATTGCGGCGCGGGCTGCTTGCCGGCGACGATGACATTGACCCGGTTCCACGAGCGCAGGCAGTGGTCGGTGACATAGAGCAGCGTGTTGGCGTCCGGCGGCAGGTAGACGCGCACGATCTCCGCCTTCTTGTTCACCACATGGTCGATGAAGCCGGGGTCCTGATGGCTGAAGCCATTATGGTCCTGCCGCCAGACATGCGAGGTGAGCAGGTAGTTGAGCGAGGCGATGGGCCGGCGCCATTCCACCTCGGAGGCGGATTTCAGCCATTTGGCGTGCTGGTTGAACATCGAATCGACGATGTGGATGAACGCCTCGTAGCAGGAGAACAGCCCGTGGCGGCCGGTGAGCAGATAGCCCTCCAGCCAGCCCTGGCACATATGCTCGGAGAGCATTTCCATCACCCGCCCGTCGCGGGCGAGATGGTCGTCATAGGACAGCGTCTCCGCGTCCCAGGCGCGGTTGGTCACCTCGAACAGCGCCTGCAGCCGGTTGGAGGCGGTCTCGTCCGGGCCGAAGACGCGGAAATTCTTCGACGCCGCATTGTCCTTCATCACGTCGCGCAGGAAGGCGCCCATGATGGCGGTGGATTCCAGCTCCTTCTCGCCGGGATGGGCGACCTCCACCGCATAGGCGGTGAAATCAGGCAGGCGCAGCGGCCGGCGCAGCGCGCCGCCATTGGCGTGCGGGTTGGCGCTCATGCGCTTCACCCCTTCCGGCGCCAGCGAGGCAATCTCGGGCTTGAGCGTGCCCGCCTCGTCGAACAGTTCTTCCGGCTTGTAGCTCTTCATCCAGTCTTCAAGCAGGGTCAGGTGCTCGGGCTTCGACATGTCGGAGAACGGCACCTGATGCGAGCGCCAGAAGCCCTCCGCCTTCTTGCCGTCCACCGTCTTCGGGCCGGTCCAGCCCTTAGGTGAGCGCAGCACGATCATCGGCCAGCGCGGGCGGTCGGTGTCGCCGCGCGTGCGCGCCGCGTCCTGGATCGCGCGGATCTTGCCATGCGCCTCGTCGAGCGCCGCCGCCATCGCCTGGTGCATCGGCTCGGGGTCTTCGCCCTCGACGAAGATCGGGTCGTAGCCATAGCCCTCGAACAGGCTTTTCAGCTCCTCATGCGGGATGCGGGCGAGCACGGTCGGGTTGGCGATCTTGTAGCCGTTGAGGTGCAGGATCGGCAGCACCGCGCCGTCGCTGGCCGGGTTGATGAATTTGTTGCCGTGCCAGGAGGTGGCGAGCGGGCCGGTCTCGGCCTCGCCGTCGCCGACCACGCAGGCGACGATCAGGTCGGGATTGTCCAGCACCGCGCCATAGGCGTGGGAGAGCGAATAGCCGAGCTCGCCGCCTTCATGGATCGAGCCGGGCGTTTCCGGCGCGGCGTGGCTGGGAATGCCGCCGGGGAAGGAGAACTGCCGGAACAGCCGGCACAGCCCGGCCTCGTCCTGCGAGACATCGGGGTAGAGTTCGCTATAGGTGCCTTCCAGATAGGTCGCCGCCACCACGCCGGGCGCGCCATGGCCGGGGCCGGCGATGAACAGCACCTCCGCCCCGGTGTCGCGGATCAGCCGGTTGAGATGCACATAGAGGAAGTTCAGCCCCGGCGTCGTGCCCCAATGGCCGAGCAGGCGCGGCTTCACATGCTCCAGCGTCAGCTTTTCGCGCAGCAGCGGGTTGGCGAGCAGGTAGATCTGCCCGACGGAGAGATAGTTCGCCGCCCGCCACCAGGCGTTCATGCGGTTGAGAAGGTCCGGCGCGAGAGTCTCCGTCGCCTGCTGCGATGCCATTGCTCTGTCCTCTGCGTGGGTTGCCGTTGGGTGAGATAGGGCGTCGGTGGGCCGGGTCACGGGACCAGCACCGCCGCCCCCTGAAAATGGCCCGCGCGCAGATCGGCGAGGGCGTCATTGGCCTGTTCCAGCCGGTAGACATGGGTGGTCGCGCGCACCCCGGCCTGCGGGGCGAGGGCGAGGAATTCGTGCGCGTCGTCGCGGGTGAGGTTGGCGACCGACAGAACCTGCCGCTCTTCCCACAAGAGCGAATAGGGGAATTGCGGGATGTCGCTCATATGGATGCCCCCGCACACCACCCGGCCGCCTTTTCGCACCGCGCGCAAGGCGAGCGGCACCAGCGCGCCGACGGGGGCGAAGATGAGCGCGGCGTCGAGCGGCACCGGCGGCGCCTCGCCGGAGCTTCCCGCCCAGCGCGCGCCGAGCGAGAGGGCGAGCTGTTGCGCGCCCTCGTCACCGGCGCGGGTGAAGGCATAGACCTCGCGCCCCTGCCAGCGGCAGAGCTGGGCGATGAGATGGGCGGCGGCGCCGAAGCCGTAGAGCCCGACGCGCTGGGCCTCGCCCGCCAGTTTGAGCGTGCGCCAGCCGATCAGCCCGGCGCACATCAGCGGGGCGGCGGCGACGGGGTCGTCGAAGCCGATGAGCGGAAAGCAGAAGGCGGCATCGGCGACGATATGCGAGGCGAAGCCGCCGTCGCGGGTGTAGCCGGTGAAGGCGGGGGCGTCGCACAAATTCTCGCGCTGGCTGGCGCAATAGGGGCAGTGGCCGCAGCTATGGCCGAGCCACGGGATTCCGACGCGGGTGCCGAGCGCCGGGGTGTCGACCCCCTCGCCCTGCGCCTCGACAATGCCGACCACCTCATGGCCGGGGATGATGGGCAGCGGGCCGGGCGGCAGATCGCCATCGACGACGTGAAGATCGGTACGGCACACGGCGCAGGCTTCCACCCGCACCCGGATTTCCCCGGGGCCGGGCGCCGGCAGCGCGCGTTGTTCGAGACGCAGCGCCTCGCCAGTGGCGTGGAGGACCATGGCCTTCATCAAGGGGACCTCAGGGGTGATGGCGGCGGCATCCAACAGGCTCATGGGCGTCCCTTCGTTGATCGTGGTCAAGACGCAGGTGCAAATGGCGGCTACTCATGCGCTACTGTTCGCGGACACTGTTTCGCGAGCAGCTGGCGGATGCGGCGCGGCGCCCCATCCTCTTGATGAGCGGATGCAATTCTAGGGAGCCACGATGGCAGGTCAGCGACGGTTCCAGGCTTTCTCTCTCGCGCTCGTGCTCGCGGCCGCTCTGGCCTGTCCCGTCGCGGCGCAGGAGAGTGGCGCCACCACGCCGCCCGCCTCCCTCGGCGCGCGGCTGCAGGCGCTGATCGGCAAGCTCACCGGCAATCGTCTCCCGGCCGGCATCTTCTCCACCAATGGGCGGATCGAGGCCGAGCAGGTGCTGGTCGCCGCCAAGCTCGCCGGCCGCGTGCTTGCCGTGCTGGTGGAGGAGGGCCAGACGGTGGAGACCGGGCAGGTCGTCGCCCGCATGGACACCTCCGAGCTGGAAGCCCAGCTCGCCGGCGCGCAGGCGCAGGTGCGCCGGGCGGAAAAGGCCATTGCCGAGGCGGAAGCCGCCATCGCCCAGCGCGAGAGCGAGCGCACGCTCGCGCAGCAGGAACATGAGCGCGCCTCCAAGCTGAAGGAGAGCGGCTTCGGCACCGCCCAGTCGCTCGATCTGCGCCAGAGCCAGCTCAATGTCGCGCTGGCCGCGCTCAAGGCGGCGCAGGCCTCGCTGGACGAGGCGGACGCCGCCGCCGATGCCGCGCGGGCGGAAGTGGCGCGGGTGCAGTCGCTGATCGACGATTCCACTTTGCGGGCGCCCCGGCGCGGCCGGGTCGAATACCGGCTGGTGCAGTCGGGCGAGGTGGTCGCCGCCGGCGCGCCCATCGTCACCCTGCTCGACCTGTCGGATGTCTACATGACCGTGTTCGTGCCGGCGCGCGTCGCCGGGCGGCTGGCCATGGGCGACGAGGCGCGGATCATTCTCGATCCCGCGCCGGATTATGTCGTGCCGGCCAAGGTGAGCTTCGTCGCCACCGGCGCGCAGTTCACGCCGAAGGCGGTGGAGACGGCGGATGAGCGGGAAAAGCTGATGTTCCGCGTCAAGCTGCGCATCGCGCCGGAGCTGCTGCGGCAATATGAGGACCGGGTGAAGGCCGGGGTACGCGGCCTCGCCTATGTCCGCACCGATCCGGCGACGGCGTGGCCGGACAGGCTCGCGGTCAAGCTGCCGCAATGAGCGGGGATGCGGCCACGCCCGTCCTTGCGCTTGCCGGCGTCACCCATCGCTATGGCAAGACGCTGGCGCTGGACCGGGTCGACCTCGCCGTGCCGGCGGGCTGCATGGCCGGTCTCATCGGGCCGGACGGGGTGGGCAAATCGACCCTGCTCGGCCTCGCCGCCGGCGTCACCCGCATCCAGGAGGGGCGCGTATCCGTGCTCGGCGGCGACATGGCGGCGCGCGACTGGCGCCGGCAGGCGGGCGGGCGCATCGCCTTCATGCCGCAGGGGCTGGGGCGCAATCTCTATCCGACGCTCTCCATCGCCGAGAATCTCGATTTCTTCGGCCGGCTGTTCGGCCAGGGCGCGGCGGAGCGGGCCGAGCGCATCGCCGAATTGCTCACCGCCACCGGCCTTTCCCCCTTCGCCGCGCGCCCGGCCGGCAAGCTCTCGGGCGGCATGAAGCAGAAGCTCGGCATCTGCGCCGCGCTGATCCACGACCCCGATCTCGTCATTCTCGACGAGCCGACCACCGGCATCGATCCGCTGTCGCGCCGGCAGTTCTGGGAGCTGATGGCGCGGCTGCGCGAGCGCCGCCCGTCGATGAGCGTGATCGTCGCCACCGCCTATATGGAGGAGGCCGAGCGCTTCGACTGGCTGGCGGCGATGAATGCCGGGCGCGTGCTCGCCACCGGCAGCCCGGCCGACATTCGCGCGCAGGCGGGCGAGGCGACGCTGGAGCGCGCCTTCGTCGCCCTGCTGCCGCAAGCCGAGCGCGCGCAGGACGGGCCGCTGCCGGACCTGCCGCGCGTCATCCATGATGGCGAGCCGGCGATCGAGGCCAACGGCCTCACCCGCCGCTTCGGCGATTTCGTCGCCGTCGACCAGGTGAATTTCCGCATCGAGCGCGGCGAGATTTTCGGCTTTCTCGGCTCCAATGGCTCGGGCAAGTCGACGACGATGAAGATGCTCACCGGCCTTCTGCCCGCCAGCGAGGGCGAGGCGAAGCTGTTCGGCGCCCCGCTCGCCGGCGGCGACATGGAAACGCGCAAACGCGTCGGCTACATGTCGCAGGCCTTCTCGCTCTATGGCGAACTCACCGTGCGGCAGAACCTCGTTCTGCACGCGGAGCTGTTCGAGATCGCCGATCGCGCGGCGCGCGTCGCCGAGATGGAGCGGCGCTTCGACCTCGCCGATGTCGCCGATATGCGCCCCGAAAGCCTGCCGCTCGGCATCCGCCAGCGGCTGCAGCTCGCCGTGGCGGTGATCCACAAGCCGGAGATCCTCATCCTCGACGAGCCGACCTCCGGCGTCGACCCGGTGGCGCGCGACGGCTTCTGGCGCACGCTGATCGAACTCTCGCGCCAGGACGGGGTGACGATCTTCCTCTCCACCCATTTCATGAACGAGGCCGAGCGCTGCGACCGCATCTCGCTGATGCACGCGGGCAAGGTGCTGGCGGTCGGCACGCCGGAAGCGCTGAAGCGCGAGCGCGGCATGGACACACTGGAAGAGGTGTTCATCGCCGTGCTGGAAGAGGCCGGCATGGGGCGCGAGGAGGGAAGCGTCGAGCTGAAGCAGCGCCCGGCGACGCAGGCGCAGGTGAAGCGTTTCGACGCCGGCCGGCTCTGGGCCTATACGCGGCGCGAGGCGCTGGAAATCGTGCGCGACCCCGCCCGCCTCGCCTTCGCGCTCATCGGCCCGATCCTGCTCCTGTTCACCTTCGGCTACGGCATTTCCTTCGATGTCGAGAATCTGCCCTATGCCGCCTTCGACCAGGACCGCAGCGCCCAGAGCCGGCAGGTGCTGGAGAGCTTCGAGGGCTCGCGCTATTTCGAGACCCATGCGCCCCTATCCTCGATCGAGGAGCTGGAGACGCGGCTGAAAAGCGGGGAGCTGAAGCTCGCCATCGAGATTCCCCCGAATTTCGGCCGCGACCTCTTGCGCGAGCGCACGCCCGAAATCGGCGTCTGGCTCGACGGCTCCATGCCGTTCCGCGCCGAGACCACGCGCGGCTATGTCCAGGGCATCGCCCAGAGCTATCTTGCCGACGCGCAGGAGCGCCGCACGGGCAAGGCCAGCCCGTCCGCCGCCTTCTCCCTGGAGCCGCGCTACCGCTACAATCAGGCGTTCAAGAGCGTGAACGCCATGGTGCCGAACGTCATCATGCTGATGCTGGTGCTGATCCCCGCCATCATGAGCGCGCTCGGCGTGGTGAAGGAGAAGGAAACCGGCTCCATCACCAATTTCCAGTCGACGCCGGTGACGCGGTTCGAGTTCCTGCTCGGCAAGCAGCTGCCCTATGTCGCCATCGCCTTTGTCAGCTTCCTCACCATGGTGGCGGCGGCGTGGCTGGTGTTCGCCGTGCCGGTGAAGGGCTCCTTCGCCACGCTGGCCTTCGGCTCGCTGGTCTATGTGTTCTCCACCACCGCCTTCGGCCTCTTGGTGTCGAGCTTCGTCAAGAGCCAGGTGGCGGCGATCTTCGCCACCGCCATCGTCGCCATCATCCCGGCGGTGAATTTCTCCGGCCTGCTGGTGCCGGTCTCCTCGCTATCGGGCGGGGCGCGGCTGATGGGGCTGGCCTTCCCCTCGGCCTGGTATCAGCAGGTGAGCGTCGGCACCTTCACCAAGGCGCTCGGTTTCGGCGCGCTGTGGCACGACATCGCCATGGTGTTCGTGCTCGCGCTTGTCTTCATCGCCGGCGCCATGCTGGCGCTGCGCAAGCAGGGGGCGTGAGCATGTTCGCCCGCCTTGCCCGCATCTGGCGCCTCGGCATCAAGGAATTGTACAGCCTCAAGGCCGACCCCGTGCTGGCGGGGCTGATCCTCTACACCTTCACCGTCGCGGTCTACACCGTCTCGGCCGGGGCCAAGTTCGAGGTGGAGAACGCGGCGGTGGCGGTGGTGGACGAGGACCAGAGCGCGCTGTCGCGCCAGCTGCGCGACGCGCTGCTGCAGCCCTTCTTCAAGCCGCCCGTCGTCATCGCCGCCAGCGATGTCGATGCGGCGATGGATTCCGGGCGCTATGTCTTCGTGCTCACCATCCCGCCGAAATTCGAGCACGACCTCATCGCCGGCCGCGACCCGGCCTTGCAGCTCGACATCGACGCGACAGCCATGTCGCAGGCGGGCAATGGCGCCGCCTATATCCAGAACATCATGACGCAGGAAGTGGCCGCCGCGCTCGCCAGCCGCTCGGCGGTCGCCTCCTCCACGGGCGAGGCGCCGGTGAGCGTGGTGATCCGGCCGAAATTCAACGCCAACCTCACCTCCGCCTGGTTCACCGCCGTCATGCAGGTGATCAACAATGTCACCATGCTCGCCGTCATTCTCTCCGGTGCGGCGCTGATCCGCGAGCGCGAGCACGGCACGATCGAGCACCTGCTCGTCATGCCGGTGACGCCGATCGAGATCATGCTGGCGAAGATCTGGGCCAATGGCCTCGTCATCGTGGTGGCGGCGACGCTGTCGCTGCTGATCGTGGTCGAGCGGCTGCTGAACGTGCCGGTGCACGGCTCGGTGACGCTCTTCGTCGCCTCCATGCTGGTCTATCAGTTCTCGGTCACGGCGCTCGGCATCTTGGTGGCGACCGTTTCCACCTCCATGGCGCAGTTCGGCCTCATCGTCATGCCGATCCTCATCGTCATGAACCTGCTGTCCGGCTCGACCACGCCGATGGAGAGCATGCCCGCCTGGCTGCAGAATGTGATGCAGCTCTCGCCCTCCACCCATTTCGTCGCCCTCTCGCAGGCGGTGCTCTATCGCGGTGCCGGGCTGGCGGTGATCTGGCCGAACCTTCTCGCGCTCGCCGCCATCGGCGCCGCCTTTTTCGGCCTCGCCGTGCTGCGCTTCCGCAAGGCGTTGCAGGCGGCGGGGTAGGGCGTTTTCGAGCGAAGTGGACACCGGTTCACGTGAAGAAAACGCGACGAAACAGGGAATTGGATCATTTCACCGTTTTCCTGAAACAGTGAAATGATCGGGCGGCCCCGCCTGCGCGGGGGGCTCACGCGCCGAATTTTGCCCGCAGCGTCTCGCGCATGGCGGCGAGAATCTCCGCGGACAGCGCCGGGTCGCCCTCGGCCACGCCGCGCGCCAGGGTCAGCGCGCCGATCATGCCGGAAAGCACGGCCAGCGCCTGCCGCCGCCGCTCTTCGGGCGTGGCCTCCTTCATGTGCCGCTCCAGCGCGGCGAGAAAGCCTTCCAGCCCTTCCGCATAGCTTTTCTGCAACTCCGGCGACTGGCGCGCGACCTCCGCGCCGAGCGCGGAAAGGGCGCAGCCGCGCGCCGGGGCGTCGCGATGCGCCGGGGTGAGGTAGCGGTCGAGCAGGGCGGTGAGGTCGGCGGAGGCGAGCCAGTTCTGGATGCCTTCCGCGCAGGCTTCGCGGCAGGCCTGGTCGGCAAGGTCGGCCTTGGAACGGAAATGGCCATAGAAGGCGCCATGGGTCAGCCCGCTCGCCTGCATGATCTCGGCGACGCCGACATCCCTGAAGCCGCGTTCGCGGAACAGGCGCGAGGCGGTTTCCAGAATCGCCCTTCTGTGCTCGGCGACCTTGGCTTTCGTGACCCGCAACGCGGCTCTCCTTGACGCCCGGGGGACGGGCTGGGTGGCCGAAACAGCGCGGCCGGGACTGTTTAAGACCACGAAAAGACAGGCGAGGAAACAACAGCTTGCGCCGTTATGGAGGGAAAGCGGCGACCTGTCGCGGCGTCAGCCCGGCGCGGGGCGGCGTCGCAGCCGGGCGCGCAGCGCGCGCAGCCCGGCCAGCACCGGCCGTTCCACCGCCGCGAGGAACAGCGTCGCCAGAACGAGGGCAGCGAGGAAGGTGGCGGCGAACAGCCCGGCCAGCGCCCACGGCTCCAGCGGGCCGAAGCGGGCATAGACCGCGCAGGCCGGCGCGACGATCAGCGGCACATGCACGAGATAGAGCGGGAAGGAGAGGGCGCCGAGACGCTGCAAGGGCGCGCTCTCGAACAGGCGCCGCACCCGCGGGGTGATGAGCAGCGCCACCAGCACCATCACCGCGCCGATCTGCCGGGGCCCGTCGACGCCGAGCCAGGATTGCAGCAGGGGAATGAGGCCGCCCTCGCTGGAATGGCCGGGATAGGTGGCGCCAAGCACGAGGCCGAGCAGGCCGAGGAGCGCGCCGCCCGGCGCATGGTCGCGCAGGAGCGCTCGGCCCTCATAGACCAGCGCGCCGCCGCAAAAGGCGGCGAGCGAGAACTGTCCCAGCGCGGCAAGAACAAGAGCGCCCAGCGCCATGGCGGGCGGGCGCGCCCGGCCGGGCAGCAGCGCATAGGAACCATAGATCAGCACCGAGCCGAAGAACTCCGCCTGCATGGTCCAGAGCGGGTTGTTGAACCGCGTCGTGCCGGTGAGAAACACGCCGATGCCGCCTTCCCACAGCGCCTGATCGAAGGGCGGGATCGGCGGCTGATAGGTCCAGCGGAACCAGCGGCTGCCCGTCATCGCCTGCACCTCGCGCGCCGCCTCGGGAAAGCCGTTCAGCCACGCCCAGGCCAGCGCCGAGGAGACGAGGGCGGGAAGGCCGAGCCTGAGATAGCGCAGGCCGATCAGCGCGGGCGCCTCGCGCGCGCTGCGCGGCGCCGAAGCGGCGAGGACGAAGCCGGACAGCACGAAGAACATGGCGACGGCGAAATGCCCGTTCCACAGCACCGCCAGCGGCGTGTCCCACAGGCCGAAGCCGGTGCGGCCCCAATCGGTGAAGGGCGCCGGGGTGAAGGCATAGAAGAAATGGAACGCCACCACCGAACAGGCGGCGACGCCGCGCAGCCCATCGAGGCAGAGCACCCTTTGGGACGTGGGAGCAGGCGCGGCGGGCGCGATGGCGGCGGGCGCGACGAGGGGCGGGCGCGGCGGCATGGGGGCGGGCGGTCCGTGGCGGGGGGCGATAAGGCCGCCGTAAGATACCGGCAGAGCCGGCCGCGTGGCGAGCCCACCCTCGCGGGCAAACGCCGGTCGCGCTCCCTGCCGTTTCACCCTTTCCCCGCCGGGGCTTCCCGCCAGCCGCCCGGGCCCGTACCGCTCTCGCGGGTTCAGTCCTCCGGCGCCGGCCGGTCCTTGGCGTGCTGTTCGGCGCCCTGCTGCGGCGCCAGCCAGGGCTCGCGGCGGATGGTCCACAGCTCATAGGACGGCACCAGCGCGGAGGGCGGCTCGTCCAGCGTGCCGAGCTTCACCTCGATCTCGTCCGAACCCTCCTCCCAGCAGAACAGCTGCGATCCGCAGCGCGGGCAGAAGCGCTCCCCGCCGGCCCGCACCTGCCAGCAGGCGAGTTCGCCCGACAGTGTCACGCGGGCGCGCGGCCAGATGGCGAAGAAGGAGAAGGCCGAGCCGGACTGTCTGCGGCAGGTGGCGCAATGGCACAGCCCGGTGCGCAGCGGCGCGCCGTCGATTTCATAGCGAACCTCCCCGCAATTGCAGCCGCCGGTCAGCATCATGGTCGGTCTCCGTGGGGTTGGGGGCGCGGGCCGTTTTCGCCGGGAATGTGGGTCGCGGATGGTCGGTTCCGCAGGAGGCTGGGATTTCAGAGCTCCTTCACGAAAAAGGCCCGCCATTGGCGGGCCTTTCGCATGTGTGCGCGGTGCGGCGCGTCAGTCCGCCTTCGTCTCCACCGGGGCGGAGCGCAGCACGGCGTCGTCCGCCTTCATCGCCGCGGCGCGCGGGCGCATGGAATCGCCGTTCTCCTCCGGGCGCGGGGTGCGGTGCGCCATCGTCTTGTCGATGGTGACGAGGCGCAGCACATTGGTGGTGCCCGGGGTGGCGAAGGGCACGCCGGCGGTGATGGCGATGAGGTCGCCTTCCGTGGCGAAGCCGTGGTCCACCGTCACCTGCGTCGCCTTGGCCGCCATCTCGCCGAAGGTGTGGATCTCCTCCGGCGCATGCACCACATGCACGCCATAGGACATCACCAGCCGGCGGGCGGTGGAGAGCTGGCTGGCAATGCCGATGATCGGGATGCGCGGGCGCTCGCGCGCCGCATGCAGCGTGGTGGTGCCCGACAGCGTATAGGTGCAGATCGCCGCCGCATTGGTCGACAGCGCCGCGTGATAGGCGGCCTGCGTCACCGCATCGGCCACCGAATGGCCCTGCTCCGGGCGCTGCGATTCGATGATGGCGCGGTAGCCGGGGTCGCGCTCCACCTGCTTGATGATCTGGTCCATCATCGCCACGGCTTCCACCGGGTACTGGCCGGCGGCGCTCTCGGCCGAGAGCATCACCGCGTCGGCGCCGTCATAGACGGCGGTGGCGACATCGGAGACCTCGGCGCGGGTCGGCACCGGGGCGCTGATCATGGATTCCAGCATCTGCGTCGCCACGATCACCGGCTTGCCGAGGCGGCGGGATTCGCGGATGACGCGCTTCTGCAGCGCCGGGATTTCCGGCAGCGACAGCTCGACGCCGAGATCGCCGCGCGCCACCATGATGCTGTCGGACAGCTCGGTGAGGCGGGTGAGGTGCTCGACCGCCAGCGGCTTCTCCAGCTTGAGGTTGATCTGGGCGCGGCCCTGGATCAGTTCCTTGGCCTCAATCACGTCCTCGGGGCGCTGGACGAAGGAGAGGGCGATCCACTCGACGCCGAGGTCGAGGGCGAAGAACAGGTCGGCGCGGTCCTTGTCGGTGAGGGCCGAGACGGGGAGCAGCACGTCGGGGACGTTGAAGCCCTTGTTGTTGGACAGCTTGTTGCCGGCCACCACCTCGGCCTCGATAAAGCCGGCGCCCTTCTTCACCACGCGCACGCGCACCTTGCCGTCGTCGAGCAGCACGGTGGAGCCCTCATTGAGGGCCTCGAGAATTTCCGGGTGCGGGATCGAGACGCGCTGCTCATTGCCGGGCGTCGGGTCGGTGTCGAAGCGGATGGTCGAGCCGGCGGTCAGGTTGATGAAGCCGTTCTCGAAGCGGCCGAGGCGCAGCTTCGGGCCCTGAAGGTCGGCGAGCACGCCGATCGGCCGGCGCACTTCCTTTTCAAGTGCGCGTACAGAAGCGAGCACCCTTCCATGGTTTTCCTGCGTGCCGTGGCTGAAATTCAGCCGGAACACGTCGACCCCGGCCTCGTACAGCGCCTTGATCATCTCCGGGCTCGAAGATGCCGGACCCAGCGTCGCCACGATTTTGGTCGCGCGTCCACGCCTGCTAACCATGATATCCTCCGTCGGTGGGCTTGCCGATGCGCAGCACCGGCGAACCCTCATATGGACCAAAAGTCTACTTCTGTCTCCCGGATGTTATCTTGCACCGCAGCGTGTCCCTTTCGCGACGCCGAGGGCGGATCCCATCACAAGAGCGTGCCGCAGCGGCAGGCGCGGCGGCGGCACAGGTAGAGGCGCTGGGGCGGATTTCCCCGCCGGCGGCCCGCCGGAATCGTCTTGCTGGCATGCGGAATTCTGTATACCACTATGCGTGTCGCGCATGCGGTCCCACGCGTCTCGACGGCCTCCGTCCCCGGAAATCCACCGCGCCCTGCCGCGCGTGACATGGGTGGCGGAACCGGCCGGGGGCGCCGGGCCGGCGAGCGGAGCCCAACCGGCCCGTCCCCTGGCGACGCATGAAGAAGACGGCCAATGACCTTCTCGGGAGGAAGGCGATCTTGGGAGTGAGGCAGTGCGCATCGCAATTTTGAAGGAAGAAGCGCGGTTCGAGCCGCGCGTGGCGGCCAGTGCCGACACGGTGAAGCGCTATATCGGTCTGGGTGCGGCGGTTTTTGTCGCGTCGGGGGCGGGGGCGGCGTCGGGGATTGGCGACGGGGAGTATG
>NZ_JAUSUI010000009.1 GCF_030813495.1 Ancylobacter polymorphus
GCCTGACGCTGACGGGCACGGCGGCGAATAATTACACGCTGACCACCACCTCGCTGTCGGGCAATATCGGCACCATCGACCAGGCCTCGCTGTCGATTACCGCATCCAACGCCAGCAAGACCTATGGCGAGGTCGCAACGCTGACGGGTTTCACCTCGTCCGGCCTGCAGAACGGAGAGACGATCGGCTCGGTTACCTTGACGAGCGCCGGCGAGGCCGCGACGGCCACTGTGGCCGGAAGCCCCTATGTCATCGTCGCCAGCGATGCGACCGGCGGCACCTTCAATGCCGCCAATTACGACATCACCTACCATGACGGCGAACTGGTCGTGAACCCGGCGACACTGACGGTGACGGCCTCCGACGCCTCGAAGACCTATGGCGACGCCGGCGAGCTGAACGGCGCCACGGGTTTCACCACCTCGGGCCTCGTCAATGGGGACACGGTGACTTCGGTCTCACTGTCGAGCAGCGGGACGGCCACCACGGCCAATGTGGGCGCTTATGGCATCGCCGCATCGGACGCGCAGGGCTCGGGCCTCTCCAACTATTCCCTGACCTATGCCAGCGGAACGATGACGGTGACGCCGCGGCCACTGACGGTCGCCGCCAACAATGCCACCATGAAGGCCGGTGACGCCGTGCCGCCGCTCAACTGGACGATCACTGTCGGCGATCTCGTCAACGGAGATACGCTGACAGGCGCGCTCGTGACCTCCGCCACATCCTCCTCCTCGGCGGGCGCCTACCCCATCCTTCAGGGAAGCCTGGCGGCAACGGACAACTATGCCTTGAGCTACATCCCCGGCATTCTGACGGTGCAGCGGAGCGATTGGCCGCCCCCGGAGGAGGTGGCGCTGGCGATCGCGGCGACACCCAACAGCTGGTTCGTACAGACCTCGGCGTTCTCCGCAGGCGTGGTCTTCGACACCGGGGAGAACAGCGGCAACGGGGAGGGCGGCGCGGCGGCAGACAGCCAAAATGCCGGCGGAGAATCGACAGGTTGTACCGGCGGTGCGGCCGGCGGCGCTTCCTGTACCTCTTCGCCTCATCCGCAGAATACCCGCGTCGGGCGATTCCTGCGGTTCCTGGCCCGCTGACTACCTTATCCCGCCGCCCATGAGCGGCCGGCTGGCGGCCTCCCGTCGGCCTTCTGACGCCGCCGCCCTGTGGTGGGAGCGACATCGGCCTCGCGCGCGGGCGTCTGGCCGTGCAAGGGCCCGGTCGGCGCGGCTTCGCCAGAACCGATGCGAGGCGAGGGGGAGGGAGGGGGGCGGCATCGCCCCTGGCGTGGAATATCACCAGCGTCGCGTGCAGCGCAGGGGCGAACGTGCCTGCCACCCGCGCAATAGCGGCCGCCACGCGGCCAAATCGCCACCTCAGCGAGCTGACATCGTACCGCTCAAGAACACACGGATGCACTCCCGGACATAGGCCCGGCGGCGGTCACTTCCGTCCCAGGCGAGCCGCCCGTCGAGACCGTGCGTGATGGATCCCGCCACCATGTCCATCAGCATGCGCGCCGCGTCTTTCGGATCGGGGACATCGAGGCGTCCGCGACGGCATTCATGAGCGATCCAGTCGCCGAGCAACTGCAGGATGACGCCTTTGCCATGCGTCGCCGATATCTGATCGAGCTCGGGGTGCTGAGCCGCTTCGACGAATATCAGCTGCAGGAAGGCAAAGCGCTCGCGGTCGGCCTCGTCGTCAATATCGTTGCCGAAGATCAGGTCCAGCGCGCGGTCGAGCGGGACATCATCATAATCCGCCGGCAGCCGGACCATGCGCGCGCGATGCTGGTCGATGATCGCCGTCAACAGCGCCGCTTTGCTGGGAAACAGCTGATAGAGCGTGCGCTTCGAGATGTGGCAGCGGGCCGCCACCGCGTCTGTGGTCAGCCGCGCATAACCCGCCTCCTGAAACATCTGGGTTGCCACGGCAACGATTTCGTCACGACGGGCAGCGGTGGGCATCAGCTTGGGGCGTCCCCGAGAGCGGGGGGCCGTGGCGGGCTTCGTTTCTTCAGAGGGCACAGCAACGCTTCCAGCAGGCGACGATCAGTGTGGCAGACCTAACACAATTGACAATCCGGCCGCTTGAGAAATATGGGTACTATAGCGTACCATAAATCAGATCGGCTCCGATGTCCCTTCTCAACGGCCGTTTGGCTAGAATCCCGGTGCTCGTTGTCTTCGCGGTGACGCTGGCGGCGTGCGACGGGAAGGACAAGGCGGGCGTGCCCGTTCCGGGCGCGCAAAGGCGCGCGCAGGTCGGTGTCGTCACCCTGCATCCGCAGTCGGTGGCGATCACCGCCGAACTGCCGGGGCGCACCTCGGCCTCGCTGGTTGCCGAAGTCCGGCCGCAGGTTGGCGGGCTCATCAAGGAGCGGCTGTTTCAGGAGGGCGGCGAGGTCAAGGCCGGGGACCCGCTCTACCAGATCGAGCCGGCGAGCTATCAGGCCGCCTATGACAGCGCCGTCGCCAGCCTGCAGAAGGCCGAGGCGGCAGTGCCGAGCGCCGAGGCCAAGGTCGAGCGCTATGCCGGGCTGATCAAGCAGAATGCGGTAAGCAAGCAGGACAATGACGACGCCGTCGCCTCGCTGGCGCAGGCCAAGGCCGAAGTCGCGGCCGCGCGCGCCAGCGTCGACACCGCGCGGATCAATCTCGACTACACCCGCATCACCGCGCCGATCGGCGGACGGATCGACAAGTCTGCGCTTACCCCCGGCGCGCTGGTGACCGCGAGCCAGGATACGGCGCTCACCACCATCCGCACGCTCGATCCGATCAATGTCGACGTGACCCAGTCGAGCACCAATCTGCTCAATCTGAGCAAGGCGGTCCGCGAGGGCCGCATCAAGATCAGCGGCGACAACGTCGCGGTGCGGCTGAAGCTGGATAACGGCACGACCTATGTGCATGCCGGGAAGCTGGAGTTCTCCTCGGCCTATGTCGACGAGACCACCGGCACCTATTCCGTACGTGCGCAATTCCCCAACCCGGAGCGCCTGCTGCTGCCCGGCATGTATGTGCATGCCGTGGTCGAGGAAGGTGTGGCGCCTGACAGCTTTCTGGTTCCCCAGCGTGGCGTCACCCGCAACACCAAGGGCGAGCCGGTCGCCCTCGTGGTGAATGCGCAGAACAAGATCGAGCAGCGCGTGCTCACAATCGCGCGCAGCGTCGGCAACAGCTGGCTGGTCGAGGCTGGCATTGGCGATGGTGATCGCGTGGTGGTCGAAGGCAGCCAGTTCGTGCGCAGCGGGCAGGATGTCACCGCTATCGACGTCGTGGTCGACGACACCACCGGCGAAATCAGGGAGCGCGGTCAGCAATCCGCCACGCCGACGAGCGGCGCCCTTGCAACGGGCGGCGCGGGCCCCTCCACCAGCACACCGAACTGAGGCTGGTCATGTCGCGTTTCTTCATCGACCGCCCGATCTTCGCCTGGGTGATCTCCATTCTCGTCATGCTGGGCGGCCTGTTGGCGTTGAACAGCCTGCCGATCGCCCAATACCCGCAGATCGCGCCGACCACGGTCTCGATCAGCGCCAGCTATCCCGGCGCGGACGCGCAGACCGTCGAGAACTCGGTGACCAAGATCATCGAGCAGGGCATGACCGGCATCGACAATCTCGACTACATGTCGGCAACGTCGACCTCGACCGGACAGGCGAGCATCTCTCTGACCTTCACCGGCTCCGCCGATCCCGACGTCGCCCAGATGCAGGTGCAGAACAAACTGCAATTGGTGACCTCGCAGTTGCCGACGATCGTTCAGACCTCCGGCATCGAGGTCGCCAAGGCGTCCGACGGCTTCCTGATGGTGATCGGCTTCGTTGCGACGGACGGCAAGATGTCCTCGGTCGACCTCGCCGACTACGTGGATTCAACGCTTTCCGACACGCTGAAGCGTGTGGAGGGCGTGGGCTCGACCCAGCTTTTCGGCTCGGGCTATGCGATGCGCATCTGGCTGGATCCCGACAAGCTGGCCAAGTATCAGCTTATGCCGGGCGACGTCTCCACGGCGCTGGAGGCTCAGAACACGCAGGTTTCCGCCGGACAGCTCGGCGGCCTGCCGCAGCGTCGCGGCCAGCAGCTCAACGCCACCGTGACGGCTCGCTCGCGGCTACAGACCGCCGAGCAGTTCCGCAACATCATCCTCAAAAGCCAGACCGACGGCTCGCTCGTGCGGCTGAGCGACGTTGCCACCGTCGAGCTTGGCGCGGAGAGCTTCACCACGACCTCGCAGTACAACGGCAAGCCGGCGGCAGGCCTCGCGATCAATCTTGCCACCGGCGCCAACGCCATCAACGCCGCCGAGGCGGTGAAGGCGACCATCCAACGCCTCTCCGCGACCTTCCCCGAAGGTGTCGAGGTGGTCTACCCCTATGACACGACGCCGTTCGTGGTGCTGTCGATCGAGAGCGTGGTGCATACGCTGATCGAGGCGGTGGTGCTGGTGTTCGTGGTGATGTTCGTCTTCCTGCAGAACATCCGCGCCACCCTCATTCCGACCATCGCCGTTCCGGTCGTGCTTCTGGGCACGTTCGGCGTCCTCTCCGCTTTCGGCTATTCCATCAACACGCTGACCATGTTCGCCATGGTGCTGGCGATCGGCCTGCTGGTCGATGACGCCATCGTCGTGGTCGAAAATGTCGAGCGCGTCATGGAGGAGGAAGGTCTTTCGCCGTGCGAGGCGACGCGCAAATCGATGGACGAGATCACCGGTGCGCTGATCGGCATCGCCACCGTGCTGTCGGCGGTGTTCGTGCCGATGGCCTTCTTCGGCGGCTCGGTCGGCGTGATCTATCGGCAGTTCTCGGTGACCATCGTCACCGCCATGATCCTCTCGGTGCTGGTGGCGCTGATCCTGACGCCCGCCTTGTGCGCGACCATCCTGAAACCCGCCAGGCAGGGCGCCAAGCAGCGCGGCGTCTTCGGCGCCTTCAACCGTGGCTTTGATCGCACCACCGAAGCCTATCGCCGCGGTACCGCCGGCATCATCGCCCGCTCGGGCCGCGCGCTGGTCGTGTTCCTCATCGTCGCGATCGGCATGGGTTGGCTGTTCGTGCGCCTGCCGTCCTCCTTCCTGCCGCAGGAAGACCAGGGCCTCCTGATCACCAGCGTCCAGCTGCCGGTCGGCGCCACGGCTGACCGGACGGCGCAGGTGCTGCAGCAGGTGACCGACCATTATCTCCAGGAGGAGAAGGCGGCGGTCGAGGGCGTCATGACCGTGTCCGGCTTCGGCTTCGGCGGACAGGGACAGAATGTCGGCATCGCCTTCGTGCGCTTGCGGCCCTTCGATGAGCGCAAATCCGCCAATCTGTCGGCGAACGCCGTGGCTGGACGCGCCATGGCCGCGTTCTCGACATATCGCGACGCCATGGTGTTCGCCCTGGCCCCGCCCGCGATCCAGGGCATGGGCAACTCCAACGGCTTCAGCTTCTACCTCCAGGACATCAATGGCGCTGGGCATGCGGCTCTGATCGCGACCCGCAACGAGTTGCTGGCCAAGGCGGCAAGCGATCCCCGTCTCGCCAATACAAGGCCCAACGGGCAGGAGGACGAGCCGCAATTCGTTGTCGATATCGACCAGGAAAAGGCCAGCGCGCTCGGTGTCTCGCTCGGCGATATCAACGACACACTCTCAACCGCCTGGGGCAGCAGCTACGTCAATGATTTCATTGATCGCGGGCGGGTGAAGAAGGTCTATCTGCAATCGGCGGCCGATTTCCGCATGCAGCCGGAAGACCTCGCCAAATGGCAGGTCCGCAATTCGGATGGCGCGATGGTGCCGTTCTCCTCCTTTGCTTCGACGCGCTGGACGTTCGGCTCGCCCCGGCTGGAGCGCTTCAACGGCGTCTCGGCAGTGGAAATCCAAGGACAGGCCGCACCCGGTGTCAGCTCCGGCGACGCGATGGTGGCGATCGACGAGATCGCCGCGGGATTTCCGAAGGGGTATGGCCATGTGTGGACCGGACTTTCCAAGCAGGAGCGGCTGTCGGGCAATCAGGCGAGTGCGCTCTACGCCATCGCGGTGCTGGTCGTGTTCCTGTGCCTTGCCGCGCTCTATGAGAGCTGGTCGATCCCGTTCGCGGTGCTGCTGTCGGTTCCCATCGGCATCTTCGGCGCGCTGGTGGGCGCTCACCTGTTCGGCCAGACCAACGACGTTTATTTCAAGGTTGGCCTTCTCACCACGATCGGCCTCGCCGCCAAGAACGCGATCCTGATCGTCGAATTCGCCATTGAGCGGCAGGCGCATGGCCTTGGCCTCGTGGATGCGACACTGGACGCGGCCCGCCAACGTCTGCGGCCGATCTTGATGACGTCTTTCGCCTTCATTCTCGGCGTGACGCCTCTCGCCGTGGCCACTGGGGCCGGCTCGGGCGCGCAGAACGCCATCGGCATCGGCGTGATGGGCGGCATGATCGCAGCCACCGTGCTCGGCGTGTTTTTCATACCGCTGCTTTTCGTGACGGTGCGGCGGGTGTTCGCAGGCCATGCCGCGCCGCGCGGCGTCTCGGAACCCGCCGTCCCGGTGGAGAGCGCCGATGCCCGCTAACCGCTTCTCCGGGGCTGCCCGGCATTCCGACGCGACCGGTGATCTCATGCCCCCCTCCCAGCTGCGGCCGCTCTGGCACGTCTCGCTTGTCCTTATTGCCGGCCTTGTGAGCGGTTGCGCCGTCGGTCCTGACTACACCGCCCCCTCAATGCCGATCCCCACCGCCTGGGGCAGCGGCAAAACGGCCAGCCTGACGGCGGATGATGCCACCCGTCTGCCGCCAGACCTTGCCCGATGGTGGGAGCAGCTCAACGACGCGACGCTGAACCGCCTTGTCGAGCAGGCGGTCGCCGGCAATCTCGATGTCGCGACGGCCAAAGCGCGGGTGCGCCAGGCGCGGGCCACGCGGCGGCAGGCACTGGCCGCGCTCGCCCCGACGCTGACCGGCTCCGGCAGCTACAGCCGCGCCGACAATGGCAGCAATGTCTCTGACACCGGGGATGTGACGGTGTCCGGTCCGTTCGACACCTTCAACCTCGGCGCCAATGCGAGCTGGGAGCTTGACCTGTTCGGCGAGAACCGCCGCGCCGCCGAAGCCGCGAAATATGGGCTCGACGCTTCCGAGGAGAGCCTGCGCAACACGCTGCTGGTGCTCATCGGCGATGTGACCACCAGCTATGTCGAGGCCCGCGGCTATCAGGCCCGCATCGCGCTGGCGCGCCGCACGGCAACCTCGCAGCGCGAGACGGCGGCGCTGACGCGCACCAAGCTGGAAGCCGGGTCCGCGTCCGCCGTCGACGCGGCCAATGCCGAAGGGCAGGCGGCCAGCACGGAAGCCGATATTCCTCAGCTTGAGTCTTCCTATCAGCAGTCGGTGCACCAGCTCGCCATCCTGCTGGGCCAATCGCCATCCGCGCTGAACGACGCCATGAAGCGCAGCGCTCCCATTCCCGCGCCGGGCCGCCCCGTGCCGGAGGGCGTGCCGGCCGACGTGCTGCTGTCACGCCCGGATGTGCGGCTCGCCGAACGTCAGCTGGCGCAATATACCGCGCAGATCGGTCAGGCCGAGGCCGCGCGCTATCCCGATGTCAGCCTTGCCGGCGAGGTGTCGACCTCGGCGACCAAGCTCGGCGGTCTTGGAAAGAGTTCGTCCATCAGCTGGAGTTTTGGCCCGAGCGTGAGCGTGCCGCTGTTCAATGCCGGGCAGTTGGAAGCCGCGGTCGAGTACGCTCAGGCCGAGCGCGACGTGTATTTCGTCGCCTATCGAGCGGCCGTGCTGACGGCGCTGCAGGAGGTCGAGAATGCCAGCGTGGCGCTGAGGCAGGAGCAGCGGCGCAACCGCAGCCTCGACGCGTCCGTGCGTTCCTACCGGCAGGCGGCCTCGTTGGCGCGCACGCTGTATCAAAGCGGCAGCAGCAGCTTCCTCGACGTGCTCGATGCGGAACGTTCGCTCTATTCGGCAGAAGACGCCCAACTGCAGAGCCGCGTGGCGATCACGACGGACTACATCGCGCTGAACAAGGCGCTGGGCGGCGGATGGTCGGGCGTCGTCGACACGCGCACACCGGAAGTGACCGATCGGATGGCACCCCGCTTTGTTCGCACGGACTGGGCGCAGAAATTCGCGATGTCTGAACGCAACTGAACGAGCTGCGGGGGGGGCGTCCGTTCCGGCGCTCCTGGCGCGGGGCTGAAGGTCAGCACCTGGCCAGGAAGCGCCGTCGGGCCCACTCGCCGATGTCCGTTTGTGGGCCCCCCTCGTCCGGCAGCGCCCAGTAGAGCCACCTTATTTTACACCGCCGGCGCGCCGTGACGGGCCCGGGCCTCCTCTTTGCGACGCGTTTCGGCTTCCGGGCGAAGTCGGCACGGCGCTTGCTTGGCAGCTTGTATACCAGCTGGTGAGCAAGCCTGATGAGCCTACCCCCGCCCAATATCGAGGACGCGATCCTTTCGGCGATCCTCGCAGGTCGCATCGAGCCCGGTACGCGGCTTGGCGAGCAGCAACTCGCGGATCTGTTCAGCGTGTCCCGCACCCGCGTGCGCGAAGCCATGATGCGCCTGAAGACGCGCGGCATCGTGGAGGTGAGCGCGCGGCGCGGGTGGTTCGTCATCGAGCCTTCCGCTGACGATGCGCGGGACGCGTTTCAGACCCGGCGCGTCATCGAGACCGGTTTGCTCCACACCCTGAAGCGCGTGCCGCCCGAGGTCATCGCCGGACTCAAGCGCCACATCGCGATGGAGGAGGCCGCGATAAACGCCGGGGACGTGACGTCGCGTGCCTGTCTGCTGGGCGATTTTCACATTCACCTTGCCGAGGCGTTGGGCAATCGCCTGCTCACCGAGATTATTCGCGACCTTACCGCCCGCACCACGCTGATATCGATGCTCTATCAGCCGACCGAACAGGCTGAGGAATCGAGCCACGACCACGCGGACATCGTCGCGGCTCTCGAAGCCGGCGACACCAAGGCCGCCGCTTGGCTGATGGACGAGCACATCACCAAGGTCGAGGCCGGGCTGGACTTCACCGCAAAACCCGACCCGCTCGCGGGGCTGCGCGATCTGCTCACGCCGCCACCCGCCACACCCGTTACCGCCGAACCGCCGCCACCGTGCTGCGAGGCCGAGCCTACGCATGCTCACGCCCATGCCCACCCCTCTGTCACCCAATCGAGCAAGAAGGACTAGAGCCATGAACCGCAGGACAATCCTCGCTTTCCTCGCCGGTGCCCTGATGATCGGTCAGGCCCCCACGCCCGCCAGTGCCGATGCGCTCGCCACCATCGAGACCAACAAGGTCATCCGTATCGCGGTCCCGCAGGACTTTCCGCCGTTCGGCACGGTCGGCACGGACATGCAGCCGCAGGGCTATGACGTCGATGTCGCCAAGCTCATCGCCGACAAGCTGGGCGTGAAGCTGGAGCTCGTGCCGGTGACCAGTGCGAACCGCATCCCCTACCTGCAGACCAACAAGGTCGATCTGGTCATCTCGTCGCTCGGCAAGAATGCCGAGCGTGAGAAGGTGATCGATTTCACCACCGCCTATGCGCCCTTCTTCAATGGCGTGTTCGGCCCGGCGGGTGTGGATGTGAAGGACGTGCAGGGGCTGTCGGGCAAGACCATCGGCGTCACGCGCGGCGCGGTGGAGGATCTTGAACTCACCAAGATCGCGCCCGCCGACGCGACCATCAAGCGCTACGAGGACAATAACGGCACCATCTCCGCCTTCCTTTCGGGACAGGTCGATCTGATCGCCACCGGCAATGTCGTCGCGGCCGCGATCATCGCGCGCAACCCGCCGAAGAAGCCGGAGATCAAGTTCCTGATCAAGAACTCGCCCTGTTACATCGGCCTCAACAAGAACGAGCCCGCTCTGCTAGCCAAGATCGACGCCATCATCGCCACCGCCAAGAAGGACGGAGCGCTGAACGCCATCTCGCAGAAATGGCTCGGCGCGGATCTGCCGGCCGACATCTGATCGCACGCACAGGTCGCCGGGGACCACCCGGCGACCTCCTCCCAGAACAGCAATTCCCGGCGGAGGTGAGAAATGGTCTACGCGTTCGATTACGACTGGATCGCACAATACTGGCCGGTGCTGCTCAAGGGCACCGCCATCACGGTCGAACTCACCCTCGTCGGCGGCGTTCTCGGCGTGGCGCTCGGCGTCGCCTGCGCCTGGGCGCGCGCCTACGGCCCGACATGGTTGCAAGGGATCGTCGCCGCCTATGTCGAACTGATCCGCAACACGCCTTTCCTGATCCAGCTGTTCTTCATCTTCTTCGGCCTGCCCGCGCTCGGCGTGCGGATGGGCGAATTGGAGGCCGCCAACCTCGCCATGGTGGTCAATCTCGGCGCCTATAGCTGCGAGATCGTGCGTGCCGGCCTGCAGGCGACGCCGCGCGGCCAGTTCGAAGCCGGCGCGAGCCTTGGCATGAGCCGTCTCCAGACATTCTGGTACGTCGTGCTCATCCCCTCCCTCCAGCGCATCTGGCCCGCGCTGTCGTCGCAGATCGTCATCGTGATGCTGGGCTCGGCGGCGGTGTCGCAGATCGCGGCCGAAGACCTCACCTTTGCCGCGAACTTCATCCAGTCGCGCAGCTTCCGCGCCTTCGAATCCTACTTCGTCGCGACGCTGATCTATCTCCTGCTTGCCATCCTCCTGCGCCAGTTGCTGCGTGGGATCGGTTGGACGCTGTTCCCCAAGCGCGCCGCATTGTGAGGATCGGTCCATGAACGATTTCACCACCTGGGATATCGTGCGCAACCTCCTGCTCGCGGCGCGCTGGACCATCGTGCTGTCGCTGGTCTCCTTCATGGGCGGCGGCATCGTTGCGGGGATCCTGTTGTTTCTGCGCATCGGCAGCAGCCGCGCGGGCCGGATCTTCGTGCAGGGCTATGTCGAGCTGTTTCAGGGCACGCCGCTGCTGATGCAGTTGTTCCTCGCTTTCTTTGGCCTCGGGCTGTTCGGCGTGAATGTGCCGGCATGGCTCGCTGCCGGGTTGGCGCTGATACTGTGGAGCGCAGCCTTCCTTACCGAAATCTGGCGCGGCTGCGTCGAATCCATCGTGCGCGGCCAGTGGGAGGCGTCCTCCAGCCTCGGCATGGGTTACGTGCAGCAGATGCGCCATGTCATCCTGCCGCAGGCGCTGCGCATCGCCGTGCCACCGACCGTTGGCTTCTCGGTGCAGGTGGTGAAGGGCACGGCGCTCACCTCCATCATCGGCTTTGTCGAGCTTTCGAAAGCCGGGACGATCGTAACCAACGCGACCTTCCAGCCTTTCACCGTCTACGGCCTCGTCGCCCTCATCTATTTCTGCCTGTGCTGGCCGCTCTCCAAATCGTCTCAGATCCTTGAGAGGAAGCTCAATGTCGCTCATCGAAATCACTGAGGTGAAGAAGCGCTTCGGCTCGAACGAAGTGCTCAAGGGCATCAACCTCGATGTGGACCCGGGCGAGGTGATCGCCATCATCGGCAAGTCGGGATCGGGGAAGTCGACGCTGCTTCGCTGCATAAACGGGCTCGAGACCATTGATGAGGGCTCGATCTCCGTCGCCGGTGCCCAGCTTCTGCCGGACGAGCTTCACCTCAAGGCACTGCGTTTGAAGGTCGGGATGATCTTCCAGCAGTTCAACCTGTTCCCGCATCTCACCGCAGGGCGCAATGTGATGCTCTCGCAGATGGTCGTGAAAAAGACGCCGGCGGCCGACGCAGAAGCAATGGCGCGCAAGATGCTGGAGCGTGTCGGGCTCGCGCAGAAGTTCGATGCTTATCCCGACCAGCTCTCCGGCGGCCAGCAGCAACGTGTCGCCATTGCCCGCGCGCTCGCCATGCAGCCCATCGCCCTGCTCTGCGACGAGATCACCTCGGCGCTCGACCCGGAGCTCGTCAACGAAGTCCTCGCGGTGGTGAAAGAACTGGCCTCGGAGGGTATGACGCTTCTCATGGTGACGCATGAGATGCGTTTCGCGCGCGACGTCTGCTCGCGTGTCGTCTTCATGCATCAGGGCCGGGTACACGAGATCGGACCGCCCGAGGCGGTATTTTCCTCTCCGCAGACGCCCGAGCTTCAGCAATTCCTCGGCGTTTTGTGAGGCGGACGCACAATGGGTAAAATTTTACTATTAGGAGAAGGCGCTCATTTCTTGATTTGTGCGCGTTTCACTCACGTCAAAGCTCGCAGAAATCAATCGGTACTGCGAAGCCGGCGGCACGCGATACATGATTGCACGCTCTTGAATCCGTTTATATCGGGATTCTTGTAGAATTTGTGCGTGGAGGCTTCTCAATCGTCCCTGCTGCGTGCGGTGACGATCGGGATGAAGGCGGTCTGTCCCGGTCCGGCGCTCAAGGTTCGGCCCGCGCATTTCGCAGGCCGCGCGCGAGCGCGGGCTGATCGTGCGCGCCATGCCCATGGCGACATTCTCGGCGTCGCGCCGCCGCTGGTGATGAATGAGGGGGAGATCGACGAAATGGTCGAGATGACGCGCGCCGCCCTTCGCAAGGTCACCGATAAGCTGGTGGCAGCAGGACATGCGCTGGCCTGATGGCCGGCAGCGTCAATCGGGCATAACGGGCAAGGCCCGGCTTCCAAAATTCAGGGGACCAAGATGCTACACTGCCGCGCCGTCTCGATCTTCACCTGGGCCTTCTCCCTCAGCCTGCTCGCCGGCACCGCCTGACCTGCCGTTGTTTCCCACCGAAGCGGAAGGCCAGCCGTCAGAGCTTGCCACCCGTAGGAGTGACGAGAAGATGGAGGCCGCCTCCATCCGACAGATTGAAAGGTTTCTTCGTCGCCTTGGCCTGGCGGATTGCGACGTCTGTCAACGGCATTGGAGGCGCCCTTTGTTGGCATCGCGATTTGTTGGCATCCGCGAATGCCAACGAACATGCCAACAAATTTCCCGAATGCCAACGAGCCCCGGAGAGCCGCCGCGAGCCTCGAATTCAGCTAAGTCGAGGAAATGTCCCGCTTTTGAGCTTTCTAGAGCCACCTAAAGCGGGGAAATGGTGCCCAGGGACGGAGTCGAACCGCCGACACTGCGATTTTCAGTCGCATGCTCTACCAACTGAGCTACCTGGGCGTAGCCGGCAACGGCTGCAAGCCGTGCGGAGCGGGCGGGTTATAGAGTCTCGGCTGCGCCCTGTCCATATGTCATGAAACGGAAATTCAGCCTGTCCCCAGCCGTGTCATCCACGGCCGGCGCCGCCCGGTAGCGCGCCGTCCGGTGCCGCTTGCGGCGACCGGCGCGCGCCGGTCGTGGCAAGCGGGCGATGCGCAAAGCCGCCGGCGGTGGGCGAGCGGGCGACGTTCCTTGCATCAGCTTCGCGCTGGGCGGAGCGGTCCCGTGCGCGCGGGGGATAGGTGGGCTCGCCCCCTGTGGTCTGCCAGTCCGCGGATCGCGTCACGGCACATGTCTTGTCGGCCCGGAGCCGGGGAGCGACGGGTAGTCCGGCCGGGGGGGCGGTGGGACGACGGGCGGCTCATGCGCCGATGTCGCAGACCCTCCACGGCCTGGACCGTCGCGGCCGGGGTCGCAGGCGGTCTGCTGACCGGCGCCGAGCTCCTGTCGTGACCATACGCTCGCGGCCGGCCCGGAACGGCGCCAGCCACTTGTCGGCCGTACGCTCCGAAACCCCCGCAGCGTCGGCCGCGGCGCCGGCGCGCGAGCCCTCATCGCACACCCGCCTCACCAGAAGGATTCGACCATGAACGGTCATCCGCGCATTCTCGTGCATGTTCATCCGGGCGCTCCGGTCAGGGTTGGTTGGCTTCGCAACCCCAGCCTCACATCCCGGACCTGGATGAACACTCTTCATAGCTTGCACAGCTAGATGGTGCCCGAGCCTTCTTCCCCAGCCGGAGCCGCCGGGCTCACGGAGAGGCGGCGGTGCTGGCTCAGGCCGGGGCGCGGCCCGGGGCCCGGCGCGGGAACCCTCGGGCCCTGCCGCACCCCGCGCCATCCTTCCATCCCGAGACAGCGGTACGGCGCCTCAAGACCTCGGACGCCGCCGGCAAGTCCCCTTCAGCCCTCGCGCGGCGGCTTGGGGGCGAGGGAAGGCTCCTCGCCGTCCTCGTCGTCGTTTTCCGTGACCGGGATCGCATAGACCCCGGTCAGCCAGCGGTTGAGATCGACATCGGCGCAGCGCGCAGAGCAGAAAGGGCGGTACTTTTCAACCATCGGCTTGCCGCAGATCGGGCAGGGCTTGCCGCCGGCGGCACTGGCGGCGCTCATTCCGGGTGGCCCCAGCGCTTGTAGACCGGGAAACGCTCGCCCCCCAGCAGCGCCACGGTTTCCGCCAGCGGCAGGCCGACCACATTGGTGTAGGAACCGACCAGCTTGACCACGAACACGCCGGCGAGGCCCTGAATGGCGTAGCCGCCGGCCTTGCCCTCCCATTCGCGCGACGCGATGTAGGCGTCCATTTCTTCGCGCGAGAGGCGCTTGAAGCGCACCCTTGTCTCGACAAGGCGCGTGCGCACGCCGCCCTTCGGCGTCATCAGCGCAAGGCCGGTATAGACGCGGTGGGCGCGGCCGGAGAGCAGGCGCAGGCAATCCGCCGCCTCTTCGGCAATGTCCGGCTTGGGCAGGATGCGGCGTCCCACCGCCACCACCGTGTCGGCGGCGAGCAGGAAAGCGCCCTCATGCTGGTCCATGGCGCGGCGGCGCGCATCGGCGGCGTCCAGCTTCTCGCGGGCCAGCCGCAGCGCCAGCCGGCGGGGCAGTTCGCCGCGCTCGGGCGTCTCGTCAATATCGGCGGGCAGAAGGGCGTCGGGTTCGATTCCGGCCTGGGCCAGCAGCGCCAGGCGGCGCGGCGAACCCGAGGCCAGCACCAGTGTCGGGCGGGCGCTCACGCGGTCACTCCTTTGCGCCGGCGGGCCGGCGGGGCAATCGGCCGGCAGGCTAGAGCATGTGGGGGGAAAACGGAACGGCCTTGCCGCCGCCGGCTCATTTCGGCCGGAAGCGGGCGCGGATCCGCCGTTCCAGCTCGTCGCGAACCTCGCGATAGGCGTCGAGCCGCTGCTCGCGGTTGCCGCTGGCGAGCGTCGGGTCGGGCGTCGGCCAGTATTCCACGTCGATGGCGTTGGTGCGGGTCAGCTCCAGCGCGCGGTGATGGGCATCGGGCGAAAGGGTGATGACGAGATCGAAGCCGAGCCCCTCATTCTCTTCCAGTTCCTCCAGCGTCTGCGGCCGGTGGCGGGAGAGGTCGAGCCCCACTTCGTCGATGGCGGCGGTGACGAACGGGTCGGTCTCGCCCTTCATCACCCCGGCGGAGCCGACATAGAGCGAGCGGCCGAACAGATGGCGCGCCAGCACCGCCGCCATGGGGGAGCGCACGCAGTTCTGCCCGCACATGAACAGAACCGATTGCGGCCGCTCGCGGCGTGCGGCCGGCGCGGGGCCGGGGGAGGCGTCGGCGGAGGCGGGCGGCGCCACGCTCAGCCTTTCCAGTGCAGCGCGCAGACCAGCGTGAACAGGCGCCGGGCCGTGCCGAAATCGAGGGCGATCTTGTCCTTCAGCCGCTCGCGCAGCAATTCGGAGGCCTCGTTGTGCAGGCCGCGCCGGCCCATGTCGATGGCTTCGATCTGCGACGGGCTGGCGGTGCGGATGGCGGAATAATAACTCTCGCAAACCATGAAGTAGTCCCGCACCACACGCCGCAGCGGGCTGAGCGAAAGCTGATGCTGCACAACCGGCGCGCCGTCCTCGCGGGTGACATCCAGCACCAGCCGGCCCTCATTCAGCGCGATGGCGAGGCGGTAGGGGCCGGGGGCGGGGTCGCCGAGCGGGGCGAAGCTGTTTTCCGCCAGCAGATCATAGATGGCGACAGCCCGCTCATGCTCGACATCGACATTGGAGCGGCCGATGGAAGCGCCGTCCAGCGTTACCGCCGACAGGCGGCGGGTTTCGGCATGGGGATCCGCGTCGCCCATCGCCGCCCCGTCACAGGTTGAGGCGGATCGCCACCGAGCGGGCGTGGGCGCCGAGCCCTTCCGCCTCGCCGAGCGCGATCGCCGCCGGGCCGAGCGCGCGCAGCTGCTCCGGCCCGCATTTGAGGATCGAGGTGCGCTTCATGAAGTCGAGCACGCCGAGCCCGGAGGAGAAGCGGGCCGAGCGCGCGGTCGGCAGCACATGGTTGGAGCCGCCGACATAATCGCCGATCGCTTCCGGCGTGTGGGCGCCGAGGAAGATCGCGCCGGCATGGTGGATCGCCTCGGCCAGCGTCTCGGCCTCCGCCGCCATGATTTCCAGATGCTCCGGCGCGATGCGGTTGGCCAGCGCCGGCGCCTCATCGAGGCTGCCGAGAAGGATGACCGCGCCGAATTCGGCCCAGCTCTTCGCCGCGATGTCGCGCCGGGGCAGGGTGGCGAGCTGGCGCTCCACCGCCGCCACCACGGCATCGGCCAGGGCGGCGTCGTTCGTCATCAGGATCGACTGGGCGGCCGTGTCGTGCTCGGCCTGGGCCAGCAGGTCGGCGGCGATCCAGTCCGGGTTCTGCTCGCCATCGGCAATGACCAGCACCTCGGAAGGGCCCGCCACCATGTCGATGCCCACCGTGCCGAAGACATGGCGCTTGGCGGCGGCGACATAGGCGTTTCCGGGGCCGACGATCTTGGCCACGGGGGCAATGGTCTCCGTGCCATAGGCCAGCGCGGCGATCGCCTGCGCCCCGCCCACGCGGTACACCTCGTCGACCCCGGCGAGCTCCGCGGCGGCGAGCACCAGCGGGTTGAGCACGCCGTCCGGCGCCGGGACCACCATGGCGAGGCGGGCGACGCCCGCCACCTTGGCCGGCACCGCGTTCATCAGCACGGAGGAGGGGTAGGCCGCCGTGCCGCCGGGCACATAGAGCCCGACCGCGTCCACCGGCGTCCAGCGATGGCCGAGCTCGACGCCGGCGGCGTCGACATAGCGCCCGCTTGTCGGCAGCTGGCGCGCGTGATGGGCACGGATGCGCTCATGGGCGAAGCTCAGCGCCTCCAGCGTCGCGGCATCGCAGGCGCGGCGGGCGGCGGCGATCTCGTGCGCCGTCACCCGTATGCCGCGCGTGCCGAGGTCCACCCGGTCGAAGGTCTTGGAAAAGGCGATCAGCGCCTCGTCGCCGCGCTGGCGCACGGCGTCGATGATCTGCGCCACCGCCTCAGCCACATCGGCCGACACTTCGCGCTTGGTGCCGAGAAAGGCGCGGAAGCGCTCGGAGAAATCGGGCGAGCGTGTGTCGAGGCGAAGCGGCATGGCGGGGTCCTACGGGTCGGCAAGCGGCACGTCGGCGGCGGCTTCCCTGCCGGCCGTCGCCCCGACGCCGCAGGGGGCGTCAGGTCGCGCGGGGCGCCGCTGCCTGTTCTCCTGTCCTATCGCAACCGGGCTTGCCGAAGACAAGGACATTCGCAAGGAGCGCGCGCGGCGGGCGTGGCGCTCTCACGCCTCGTGGCAGGGCGTTCCCTTGGCGTCCCAGGCGGGGCCGAGATCTTCCAGCCCGGCTTCCATGCACTCGACATCGAGCTGCACCTCGCCGCCGCCGGAGAACAGGAAGGTGACGATGCCGGAGGGGGCGTCGATCTCCTGGAAAGTGACCGCCAGCAGGTTGAGCACGCCCTGTTTCTTCTTGAGGTCGATGCCGCGCACCCGGGCGCCCAGCACACGCTCGAAGCGGAGCCCCGCCCGGCGGCGCACGCAGGGACCGACGGCCGCCGCCGCCGCGCCAATGGGCGCGTCGGCATCGGCCATTGCCTCGGCCTGGATCGCCTTTTCCCAGTCGAAGCGGTTGGCGAGCAGCACGAAGCGCCGCTCCTTCGGCAGGAAGGTCATGTCGCCGATCGCGACCACTGCGTCCTGCAGATGCACCGAGAGGACCGCGAGGTCCTCGCTGTCCAGCGCCACCAGCTTCAAACCGGCCATGTCATTCTCTCCGCCGCCTCACTCGCGGCACAGATGGCGCCGCAGCCCCGCTCCGGCAAGGGGTTGCGGAAGACCAAGGGGCTGCGGAAGACTGCGTAGCCGGGCTCAGCCCGCCAGGCGCTCGATTTCGGCGCCACAGGCGGAGAGCTTCTCCTCCAGCCGCTCGAAGCCGCGATCGAGGTGATAGACGCGGTGGATCATGCTCTCGCCCTCGGCGGCGAGCGCGCCGATGACCAGCGACACCGAGGCGCGCAGATCCGTGGCCATGACCGGGGCGCCCTTCAGCCGCTCCACTCCCTCGATGGTGGCGGTCTCGCCGTCGAGATGAATGCGGGCGCCGAGCCGGGCGAGCTCCTGCACATGCATGAACCGGTTCTCGAAGATCGTCTCGGTGATGTGCGAGGTGCCGCGGGCCCGGGTGGTCAGCGCCATCAGCTGCGCCTGAAGGTCGGTGGGGAAGCCGGGGAAAGGCTCGGTCGTCACCGTCACCGGGGAGATGCCGGCGCCGTTGCGCTTCACCCGCAGCCCCTCATTGGAAACGGAAATTTCAGCCCCCGCCTCGCGCAGCGTGTCGAGCGCCGTCTCCAGCAGGTCGGCGCGCGCGCCGGAGAGCAGCACGTCGCCCCCGGTCATCGCCACCGCCATGGCATAGGTGCCGGTCTCGATACGGTCGGGCAGCACGCTGTGGCGCGCGCCGCGCAGCCGCGGCACGCCGGTGATGCGGATGGTCGAGGTGCCCTGTCCCTCGATGCGCCCGCCCATGGCGTTGATGCAGTCGGCGACATCGACGATCTCCGGTTCGCGCGCGGCGTTCTCGATGACCGTCTCGCCGTCGGCGAGGCTCGCCGCCATCAGCGCGGTATGGGTGGCGCCGACCGTCACCTTCGGGAAGACGATGCGCCCGCCCTTCAGCCCCTTCGGCGCGCGGGCCAGCACATAGCCCGCGTCGATCTCGATCTCGGCGCCCAGCGCTTCCAGCGCCGCGATATGCAGGTCGACGGGGCGCGTGCCGATGGCGCAGCCGCCGGGCAGCGAGACCTTGGCCTCGCCCATCCGCGCCAGCAGCGGGCCGATGACCCAGAAGCTCGCCCGCATCTTGGACACCAGCTCATAGGGCGCGGTGGTGTCGACGATCACCCGCGCGTCGATCTCCAGCGTCTGCCCGGCATTGGCGTCGTCGCCGCGCCGCTTGCCGTTCACCGTGATGTCGATGCCATGATTGCCGAGGATGCGCTGCAGCTGCGAGACATCCGCGAGACGCGGCACATTTTCCAGAATGAGCTTCTCGTCGGTGAGCAGGCCGGCGACCATCAGCGGCAGGGCGGCGTTCTTGGCGCCGGAGATCGGGATCGTCCCGTTGAGCGGATTGCCGCCGACGATGCGGATGCGGTCCATGAGGTCAGGTACTCCTTCAGCGCACGACAGCGGGCGCGACCCGCGCGATCCGGTCGCGTCCGGCGCCTGTCGGCAGCGGCATGTCTGGGCGATGGGGCCGATTCGTGGCGCCCCATCCTTGTTCCCGTCATCTTTAGCGCGGGGCGCGGCCTGCGACAACGCGCGCTCATGCCTCCCCGTCGGAGGGACCTGGCGTCTGCGGCCGCGTCCCAGCGTGCGGCGGCTCGCAGAGGGCGGTCGCCTCGCCCGCCGGCGGAATCTCCCTGCGCCCGCGCGCCTGCTGCTTGCGCCGGGCGAGATTGGCGCGCAGCGCGGCGGCGAGCCGCTCGGCCCGCTCGGTTTCCCCCTCGCCACTCATTCCGCCGCCTCCGCGTCACGTTTCGCCACCGGCACGCCTTGTTGGCCGGTGATCGGAACTTCTACTGTGCCCCGCCTATGGGCGGAAGGGCCGGCCCGCGACCGGCGGGTGAGTGGCCTTGGACGCGCCGCGCCGCTGCGGCTTGTCCACGGCATGCACAGGCTTTGCGGATGGCTTTGGGGATTTGCACGGCGGACGCTTGCGCCGACCGGCACACTGTGGCAAACGTCCCCGCGCCTTGGTGGCCCTGCCCACCAAAAGCGGGCGCTGCGGTAGCTCAGTGGTAGAGCACTCCCTTGGTAAGGGAGAGGTCGAGAGTTCAATCCTCTCTCGCAGCACCATTTTTCCCGAGGAAAATCAGCACTTAAGCGCGAAACCTGTCCCTGCTCCCCCATTCGGCGGAGCGGAACAAACCGTGTTTGTCGCATCGGGACTGGGAGAGAATCCGGGGAGTTCGTTCCCGGGCCGTTCCGGCGTGCACGCGCGAATGAGGGTGGAACCGCCTGACCCCAAAAAGGAAACCCCGCCAAGCGCGGCAACGCTCGCGGGGCAATCCGTAGTGGCAATCATTCCACTTTGCGCCAATCCCAACGGCCGGCCCGAAGTGCTGGGGCGGGCGATCGGCGCCTCCAGGGTGGAGCCGGTCTGGACGGAGTTCCTGCGCAGGCCGATCGGCCGCCGGCCACGCCCGGCTTATGACTGCGGCGGAATCCAGGGCGGCGAGATGCTGATTCCGGCATCCTTCCGCGTCAGCACCACATCGAGATAGATCGAATGCGCCCGGACATCGGCGCACGCCGCTACGAGCTCGGAAATCGGCCCCAGCGTTGCGTTCAGGTCCTCCTCGCGCGTCGCCATCACATGACGCGACGTGTCAAAGTCACTGGACAGTCTGGCGAAATAGTCTCTCAGTTCTGGCAGGCTGTATTCTTTCCAGTGGTGGCCGTATGTCCCTGTCTCCATGATGTCGTTCACGGTGATTCCAAAACCACCACGGCCAGACAGAAGGCGATTTATCTGCGTATCGATTGATCGATGGTAAAGGGCATTTGGCGTGGTGATGATAATCCGCCCACCGGGGCGAAGGATTCGATAGATTTCCTTCCAGAACGGAATTGGATTGAAGGCAATATGCTCGATGATCTCGCAAAAAAGCACGAGATCGACGCTGTTGTCCGGAAGCACAAGGAGGCCATCACCGGTTTCCATGCGGCGCATGGGCAGCAAACTGGCTCCCATGCGCTCAGCCGCCGCGATAACGCTCGGATGCTCCACCAGAGCCGATCCATCGATGCAGGTCACTCTGTGCCCCGCCCGTGCATAAAGAAGGGCGTTGTGCAGCCAGTGGCATCCGACATCGAGGATATCGAGTCTGGCTCCCTGACTGACCGGGGCCATGGCAAATTCATAAGTATACTGAAATCGGCTCCAGTGCGCCTGAAGGTAGCCGGCGTCGGTGTTTCCGCAGTCTGCGAACCATTTCAGAGCCTCTTCGGCGGAAAGATCATTTGAAGAGAAATGACAGGACATGAGATCAAGCCAGATTTACGGGTTAAGATAAAAATTCCGGATCTGCAGTTTCAGTCAATGCCGTTCTGTCAGGACTCATTCTGCGCTGGGTTGACCCCGAGAGATGACATGCATGGCCGATTCCGAGCCTCTGCGCGCCGGGCTCCATTCGCGAGACCCGATCTTCGGACGAAGTGACCAGAACCGGCGCGATCTTTAGCGTTATCTTCTGCGGCGCTTCATCCTAACAGGCTCGGCGCGGCTCGCCGGGGAGCCAGTGTCTTGATGGAGCTTTCCCACAGCATTTTCCGCCGGAGTTCGCGTGCGGGGCTACCATGCCCTCGGCTTCCGGGGATTTGACTTTGCGGAAGACCGCCCCCAATTTCCGGTTATGACGATCGCACGCGCACAGCATCAGCACTTTCGGGTGTGTCCCATCGCGGGACACTAGCCCCCGGCTGGGCCGCCCTGCGCCCTGACGCCGGGGTGCGCGGTCTCAGGCTGTAGGTCGCGAAGCCGCGTTGGGCGGCACAATCCACATCATCGGACCGACGACACGCGCCGCGCGCGCCGCGCTCTGCGTCCATTTCAATCGGAGACTTCAATGGCACTCGCAAGCCGCAAGCCGGCCATCCTCATCACTCGCGACGACCACGCACGCCTGACGAAGCTGGCGGACAGCTATGCGTCCCGCCATCCCGACCTCGCCGATGAGCTCTACACCGAGCTGGATCGGGCGCGGGTTGTCGCCACGCAGAAGCCCGGCTCCCCCTTCGTGCGCCTCGGCTCGCGGTTCAGGTTCACCACGGATGACGGGGACGACCGCACCGTGACGCTCGTTCTCCCCGGCGAGGCCGATATCGCAGCGGGGAAGGTGTCCGTGATGACGCCCATGGGTGTCGCTCTGATAGGGCTTTCTGCGGGACAGTCGATGAAGTGGACGGCCCGTGATGGTGCTGTCCATACGCTCACGGTCGTCGGCGTGGAGGCGGGTGAGGAGGCTGTCATCGACGAGATGGCGGGCGTCGGCTCCTGAGAGGGCCGGCCTCATCCGACAGGCGGTTTACCGGCTCAAGGACGACCGCGCCGAACAGGCGAAGGCGTCGGCGGCATGGGGGCTCCGAGGCGGGGCAGGCTGCCGAGGCGCTCGCTGTACTGCCGGCGCCCATAGCTGATGATGCGGGCCGCTATTGTCCCCATGAGGAGGCCGGCAAGCGCCCCTCCGCCGCTCATGAGAAAGTCGCTCCATGTCGTGGAGCGGCCGGGCGAGAGCTGCTGAAGCACTTCCATGAGGCCGCCAAGGCCGACCAGGGCAAGACCCGCAAGCGCCAGCACCGCGCCCCTGCCCCGGAAGGCGAGCGCCATCAGGCCGCCCGTGCCCCAATAGGCGATGAAGTGGTCGGTGCCATCGGGAATGCCCGTGCGCGGCATTTCCTCAGCAGGGAGCAGGGAGAGGACCACGATGATGAGGACGCAGGCGAACGCCGCCCCATAAAGGAGGCGATTGACGGCGGACGGCACGGGAGCGGGTCTGTTCATGCCTGCGGCCTATAGCAATGCTGTAGCAATTATAGGGCATGGCGGCTCAAAAGGCTGGAGCCGCTGTGCGGGGGTGAGTGCGGATGGCTACGGATTGGGCGATCGCCCTCGCGCCGGCTCAACCGGCCGGTTCAGATCGCGGCCATCGTTGATTCCCGCATGGCGGGGATGAGTGTGGTGAGTGGCGCCGCGTCCCCCGCCGCGCCCCCGCCGGGTTCAGTCCCCGATGCTAGAGACCTTTGGTGATCGCGGTCATGCGGGCGAGGCCGGCCGCGAAGCTGTGATGTTCCTCCACGCGGCGCAGTCCATCGGCCGAAAGCTGCTGCCACAATGGCTCGTCGCGATAGGTGCGAACCACCAGCGCGGCGAAGTCCTCGGGGGCGTCGGCGACCAGAATGCCTGCGTCGCTCCCCAACTGCATACCTTCGGCGGCGATCGAGGTGCAGATGCAGGGCACGCCGTGGGTCAGGCTGGACAGCACCTTGCCCTTCGCGCCGGCGCCATAGCGCAGCGGCGCCACGGTCAGCCGCATGTCCTCGAAGGCGACGCGCAAATCCGGCACGTGACCCACGATCACCAGGCCGGGATCCGTCCGGGCGCTTAGGCAATCGGGCATGTCGGCGCCCATCAGGTGGAACTGCGCCTCCGGCAGTTCTCCGCGGATGCGGGGCCAGATCGCCTCGAGAAAGTGGTGGGCGGCGTCGATGTTGGGCTGGTGTTTATAGCCGCCGATGAAGCCGATATGGCGCCGCGCGGCAAAATCCGCGCTCCGGCCGGCAATGTCGCGGATCAGCGGGAAGGTGTGCACGCGGGCCTCCGGCGCTTCTCTGCGCAGCAGCGTCAGTTCGTCCTCGGAGACGACCAGGGCTGCGTCCGCCTGGCGTACAAGGTGCAGTTCCCTCTCGCGGGTCGCGCGTGCGGCGCCGATCTTGCTCCTGTTGCCTTCGAGACGGCCTTCCCGGCCTTCCCGCACAAAATGCAGGTCCACCGCATTGAAGAGGATCCGTGCGTCTGGGGCGTGCGCGCGTATCGTCTCGTAGAATTGCCCGCCGGCATGCACGCGGGACAGAAAGAAGAGATCGAACAGGAAGCCATTCGCGTGGATGAGATCCTCGAGGTCGCGCGCATAGACATCGTCCACAACGATCGCGCCCATACGCTGGAGCTGCGCCCTGGCCGCTCTCTGAACGGGGCTCAGCGCGCCGGAGCAGAAACTGCCGGTGGCACTGAAATAGACGCTGTATCCGAGCTCCGTGAAGATGCGCACGAAATGGACCGCGTCGATGGAGCCGGAGTCCCGATCGGGCGTGGGATAGGCACCATCGATGAGGAGCACCCGGCGGCGAGCTTCGACGATCGGGATTCCGGCGTATGGGCGTTCCGGGCGCACGGCTGACGCCCCGTCCGGGACGCGGAGAGCACTGGTGCGGGGCACCGCGACTGCAGGAATGTCGAAGGCCTTGGGCAGGGCGCGGTAAGCCTCGCTTTGCATCCAGGGCTGGAGAAAGCGGGGGGGAGCGCCGTTGCGCATGAGCCAGCGATGGAACAGGCGGCGCGGCTTGCCGCTGGTGCGGAACAGCAGGCGGCGCAGGCCCAGCCTCGGCGTGCCGTCACCTTGGAACAGCATCTTGAGTAAGGGCGTGGGGCGGGGGGGAGGGGGCTCAAGCACTTGCGCCGGCTCCTGCCGGCGGAGCGATTCCGTCACGATGCTGTCGAACAGCGCCTGCTGCTCCGTCGCGAAGCGGGCGAGGGCCTCGGCGTCGTCCAGGGGGTCGGGGGCGCCGCCAGCGGGCGGATTTTCGCGGTACCAGCGCAGGACCGCAACGAGCCCCGACGCCCGGACCAGCAGCGGCGCGCGCATGAGGCTCGGCCGCATGTCCGGCAGCCGGATCGCGGGCGCTATAGCCTCGGCATAAAGGCGCCGGCCCTCGCCGATATCGGAAGCGAAGACACAGGGAATGTCGAGCGACAGCGCCGCATCGCGCCATTTGAACGGCAGGTCGATGCTCTTTCCGCTCCAGAAGGCGAAAGGCCGCCGATAGGCCGCTGCGACCAGGCAGGCATGCATGGCCGAAGCCAGGACGAAATCGGCGGAGAAGATGGCGTCGATGACATCTGTGAGCGCCTGCTCGCCGGGCGGGATGTTGGGGCGCACCACCACATCGCAGCCGGAGGCGGCGCGAAGGGCCTCATTGTCGCGCGTGTCATGGAAATGCGGGATGCAAAGGGTTTTTCCGCGCAGCGCGTCCAGTTTTCGCGGGCGGTAAAGTGCCGGAAGGAAAAACGCCGGGTCGCCTTGCGGCACATCGGCGCCAAGTTCGAGTTCGGCGGCGCTCAGCGGCCCTCGCACGGCGCGAATCTCGGTCGATGGCCAGTTTTCCCGCGACAGACCACCGGGTTCGCGCACGCCGCATCCCCAGAACACGACAGGGCGTTCCCTCCCGGCTTGCGGCGGGACAAAGAAGTCGTCGATCGCGCTGCCGATGATGTGGATGCCGGACGTTCCGGGCCGATGGTTAAAGAAGAGGTGCGATGTTAGGTATTCAGAAATATAATCGCCGAAATTCTGCGTATTCTCGCCGAGAAGCCAATAGCGGACGCGAGATTCATCGATCGACATTGCGCAAGATGAGCCTTTTGGGCGCAGAGAAAGATCGGCGAGGCGACGGAGTGTCGACAATGCGAAATATTCTAATCTGCAATTCCTAGGCCACGCACCTCCGGTCGTCAACCGATGGCGCCTGTTTCCCTCCCGCGAGCGGTCGCGTGATAGGGAAAGGGAGGCGATGCGCGCACCGCCTCCCTACCTGTTCCGGGCCTTTGCGGTCCGCCTTCCCGCCGGCCTCCTACATGCGTCGGCGTATGGCGGGGTCAGGCGTTGAAGCCGCCATCCACGGTAAGGGCGGTGCCGCTGATCTGCCGCGCCGCGGGGCTGGCGAGGAAGGCGACCGCGGCTGCGATATCGGCCGGGCTGCCATAGCGACCGAGCGGCGTGAGTGCCCGCATCCCGTCCGCCTGCTCGCCATGGGCGGGGTTCATGTCGGTATCGGTCGCGCCGGGCTGGACGACGTTGACGGTAATGTCCGCCGGCCCGAGCTCGCGGGCGAGGCCGCGCGTGAAGGACAGCAGCGCCGATTTGGTCATGGAATAGACCGTCACGCCGCCGAAGGGTACGCGCTCGCCAAGGCAGGAGCCGATGGAGATGATGCGCCCGCCGGCCTTCAGATGCGGGATCGCCGCCTGCGAGGCCAGCACTACCGCGCGGACGTTCACGTTCAGGAGCGCGTCGATATCGGCGAGGCTGATCTCGGCCACCGGGCCTTGGCGGGCGATGCCGGCATTGTTGACGAGAATGTCGAGACCGCCAAGCCCCGCCACCGCCTCGTCGACCGAGCGCTTCACCGCCGCCGGATCGGCGCTGTCGGCCTGGATCGCCAGACCCCGCCGCCCCAGTGCCTCGATGCTCCGGACCACGTCTCCCGCACGCTCGGCCGAGCGCTCATAGGTGAGCGCGACATCCGCGCCCTTTTCCGCCAGTGCCAGGGCGATGGCCGCGCCGATGCCACGCGAAGCGCCCGTCACCAAGGCGCGCTTTCCTGCGAGTTCACTCATGATCGATCCATTTATATAGTGATTGATACATAAATGGCTAAAGCGATTGATCGGGGCGGTCAAGCCTTTATATATCGAACGATGCAGAATTCAGACGGCCCCGCCCCGAACAGTCCCGCCGGCCCGGCCCGCAGCCGGGGGCGCCCGCGCGCCTTCGATCGGGAGGCGGCTCTGGCGCAGGCCATGCGGCTGTTCTGGACCAAGGGTTATGAGGCGACCTCCGTCGCCGATCTCACCGCCGCCATGGGCATCGGCGCGCCCAGCCTCTATGCCGCCTTCGGCTGCAAGGAAGCGCTTTATGTCGAAGCGCTCGGCCATTACGGGCAGAGCTATGAGGGGCTGGTCTGGGCCGGCTTCACGGCCGCACCGACGGCGCGCGAGGCGATCGCGGCGCTGCTGTTCGATTCCGCTGCGGCGTTGACCGGCTGTCGCGCCGACATTCCCCATGGCTGCATGGTGGCGCTCGCGGCGGTGGATGGCGAGGCGCATCCCGCTCTCTGCGACCGTCTGCGCACCGCCCGCGGAACCACGCTGGAACGGCTCACCGCGCGGCTGGCGCGTGGCGTTGCGGAAGGCGAACTGCCCGCCGGCCTCGATGGCCATTCCCTCGCCCGCTTCATCCAGACCGTGCAGGGCGGCATGTCGCTTCTCGCCCGTGACGGCGTCGGCCGGGCGGAGCTGGAAGCGGTGGCCGAGGTCGCGCTCCAGGGCGTCGAGGCCCGCATCCGGCAAGCGTGTGAGGCCGAGGCCGCTCCCGCCGGGGCGGCGCTCTGATCGACCTCTCCCAGCCTGTTTCTTAGCCGCGCAACGACGTGGCAACAGCGCGCCTTCGGCTCGAAAGCCGGCGGCGGCGATGAAACGAAACGCGCGCCCGGTGCTTATCCCTATCGGAGTAGGTCGGATCGGGACGATGCCACCGCTCCCGGGCCGATGCCCCAGCCACAGGAGACCGAGAGCCGTATGTGTGGAATTGCCGGAGACGTTCGCTTTGATGGATCCTTCGCGGATGCGCGCGCCATTGCGTCCATGATGGATGTGCTCGCGCCGCGCGGACCTGACGGGGCCGGGCTGGAAGCGCGGGGGCCTGTCGCCTTCGGCCATCGCCGCCTGCGCATCATCGATCTCTCTGACAAAGCGGCGCAGCCCATGGTCGACCCCGAACTCGGGCTGACCCTGACCTTCAATGGCTGCATCTACAATTACCCCGAGCTCCGCGCCGCGCTGGAAGCCAAGGGCTACCGCTTCTTCTCGCAGGGCGATACCGAGGTCATCCTCAAGGCCTATCACGCCTGGGGCGAGGCCTGCGTCGAGCGCTTCCACGGCATGTTCGCTTTCGCCATCGCCGAGCGCGACAGCGGGGCGGTGGTGCTGGCGCGCGACCGTTTCGGCATCAAGCCGCTCTACTATACGGAACGAAACAAGCGTCTGCGCTTCGCCTCCAGCCTGCCGGCGCTGCTGGCGGCGGGGGATGTCGATACCTCGATCGACCGCGACGCCCTGCACAATTACATGAGCTTCCACGCCGTGGTGCCGCCGCCGCGCACCATTCTCAAGGGCGTGCGCAAGCTGCCGCCGGCGACGGTGCGCCGCTATGCACCGGACGGGTCCTTCACCGAGCGCGTCTATTGGCGCCCGCCCTATGAACGCCGGCCGGAGGATGCCGCCCTCTCCGCCAATGACTGGCGCGACCGGGTGCTGGACGCGCTGCGCACCGCCGTGCGCCGGCGCATGGTGGCGGATGTGCCGGTGGGCGTGCTGCTGTCCGGCGGTGTGGATTCCTCGATCATCGTCGGCCTGCTGGCGCAGGAGGGCCAGCGCGATCTCGCCACCTATTCCATCGGCTTCGAGGAGGCGAATGGCGAGAAGGGCGACGAGTTCGTCTATTCCGACCTGATCGCGGAGCACTTCGGCGCCAACCACCACAAGATCTTCGTGCCGTCCTCCGATCTGATGGGGGCGCTGCCCGACACCATCCACGCCATGTCCGAGCCGATGGTGTCCTATGACAATATCGGCTTCTACCTGCTCTCCCGCGAGGTCTCGAAGTCGATCAAGGTGGTGCAGTCCGGCCAGGGTGCGGACGAGGTCTTTGCCGGCTATCACTGGTATCCCCCGCTCGCCGACAGTAACGACGTGGTGGCCGATTATGCGCGCGGCTTCTTCGATCGCGACCAGGCCACGCTCGCCCGTCAGCTCGGCCCGCAATGGCTGGCGGACAGCGATGTCAGCCGCAACCTCGTCGCCGCCCATCTGCTGGCGGAGGGCGCGGCGACCCCGGTGGACCGGGCGCTGCGGCTGGATTCGCAGGTGATGCTGGTGGACGATCCGGTGAAGCGGGTCGACAACATGACCATGGCCTGGGGGCTGGAAGCGCGCGTGCCCTTCCTCGACCATGAGCTGGTGGAACTCGCCGCCACCATCCCGCCGGAGTTCAAGTTGGCGCAGGGCGGCAAAGGCGTACTGAAGGAGGCCGCCCGGCTCGTCGTGCCGCACGAGGTGATCGACCGGCCCAAGGGCTATTTCCCGGTGCCGCAGCTCAAATACATCTCCGGCCCCTATCTCGACATGGTGCGCGACGTGCTGGGCTCGCAGGCGGCGCGCGAACGGGGGCTGTTCCGGCAGGACTATCTCGACACGCTGTTCGCCGATCCCGTCTCCCACATCACGCCGCTGCGCGGCTCGGAGCTCTGGCAGGTGGCGCTGCTGGAGATGTGGCTCCAGTCGCACGGCGTCTGAGCGGGAGGGACGCGACATGACACGCAATTGCGCTCTCAATGTCGGCTGGGGCCGGCTGATCTTCGGCCAGACCTTCGACAGCCTGCCCGATCTCGTGGACACGCTGCGCGAGGAGGGCCCGGACCGGCGCGACATCGCCGTCTATGTCGAGGAGCCGCATGTGCTGCTCTCGCACGCGCCGCAGGAAGTGTTCCTCGATCCCTCGCACACCTTCCGGCTGGATCTCGCCCGCTACCAGCCTTGCGAGCGGCCGCCGGCGGGCTTTCGCGTCCGCCCGCTGGAAACGGGGGCGGATGCGGACGCCATCAACCGCATCTATGCCTCGCGCGGCATGGTGACGGTGCCGCTGGAGTTCTTCCAGTCGCCGCGCGCGCCTGATCCGCTCACCTATCTCGTGGCCGAGGATGAGGCGACCGGGCGCATCGTCGGTACGGTCACCGGCGTCGATCACCGCCTCGCCTTCGACGATCCGGAGCGCGGCGCCTCGCTGTGGTGCCTCGCGGTCGATCCGCAGGCGCGCCAGCCCGGCATTGGCGAGGCGCTGGTGCGCTGCCTCGCCGAGCGCTTCGCACAGCAGGGCGCGGCCTTTCTCGACCTCTCCGTCATGCACGACAACGCGCAGGCCATCGCCCTCTACGAGAAGCTCGGTTTCGAGCGCGTCACCTTCTTCACCGTAAAGCGCAAGAACCCGATCAATGAGAAGCTGTTCGCGGGGCCCGAGCAGGGTGAGGGCTATAATCCCTATGCCCAGATCATCATCAATGAGGCCCGCCGCCGGGGCATTCTGGTCGAGCCGATCGACCCTGCGGGCGGCTTCTTCCGGCTGGCCTTCGGCGCCCGCACCGTGCGCTGCCGCGAGAGCCTGTCGGAACTGACCTCGGCGGTGGCGATGTCGATCTGCGACGACAAGAGCATCACCCGCCGCATCGTCGCCGAGGCGGGCGTGCGGGTGCCCGCCCAACTCACCACCAGCGCGCCGATGGACGAGATCGCCGCCTTTCTCAAGCGGCATGGGCGCCTGGTGGTGAAGCCGGCGCGCGGCGAGCAGGGGCAGGGCGTCAGCGTTGGGGTGGCTTCGCTGGACGAGCTGGACGCCGCCATCGCCGAGGCGCGCACATTCGCCAGCGAGGTGCTGGTCGAGGAATGCGTGGAGGGCGAGGATGTGCGGCTCGTCGTCATCAATTACCGCGTGGTCGCCGCCGCTATCCGCCGCCCGGCGACGGTGATCGGCGACGGGCGCAGCACGGTGCGCGCGCTGATCGAGGTGCAGAGCCGCCGGCGCGCCGCCGCCACCTCCGGGGAATCGCGCATTCCCTGCGACGGGGAGACGGAGCGCACGGTGCGCGATGCCGGTGTCTCCATGGAGACCGTCCTGCCCGCCGGCCAGGAACTGAAGGTTCGGCGCACCGCCAATCTGCACACGGGCGGCACCATCCATGACATCACCGACATGGTGCATCCCGCCCTGGTGGACGCCGCCATCAAGGTGGCGCGGGCGATCGACATTCCCGTGGTCGGCGTCGATCTGATGGTCAAATCGCCCACCGGGCCGGACTATGCCTTCATCGAGGCCAATGAACGTCCGGGGCTCGCCAACCACGAACCGCAGCCCACCGCCGAGCGCTTCATCGACCTCTTGTTCCCCCTCGCCATTCCTGCCGGCGCGCGCCACGCCATGGACGCGCCGCAGGGGAGGGCGGAGGCATGACGCGGCTGACCATCGATGCGGACTATCTCGCCAAGCTGCTGCGCCGGCTGCTCGCCATCCCCAGCCCCACCGGCTACACCGACACCATCGTCCGCTTCGTCGCCAAGGAACTCGCCCATTTCGACCTGAAGGTGGAACTCACCCGGCGCGGTGCCATCCGTGCCGTCCGCCCCGGCGGCACGCCGCTGGGCGCGCGGGCGCTGGTGGCGCATGTCGACACGCTCGGCGCCCAGGTGAAGGCGCTGAAGGAGAACGGGCGTTTGTCGCTCGTGCCCATCGGCACCTGGTCGGCACGTTTCGCCGAAGGCGCGCGCGGCACGGTGTTCACCGAGAAGGGCAGCTATAGCGGCACGATCCTGCCGCTGAAGGCTTCCGGCCACACCTTCAACCACGAGGTGGACCATCTGCCGGTGGGCTGGGAGCATGTGGAAATGCGGGTCGATGCGCGGGCGCGCAACGCGGCGGATCTGCATCATCTCGGCTTCGAGATCGGCGACATCATCGCCATAGACCCGCAGCCGGAGTTCCTCGACAGCGGCTTCATCGTCTCGCGCCATCTCGACGACAAGGCCGGGGTGGCGGTGATGCTGGCGGCGATCCGGGCGCTGCACGAGGCGAAGGCGGAAACGCCGGTCGATATTCACTGGCTGTTTTCGATCGCCGAGGAAGTGGGGGTCGGCGCCTCCGCCGTGCTCACCGCCGATGTCGCCTCGCTTGTCGTGATCGACAACGGCACCACGGCGCCCGGGCAGAATTCCGACGAGTTCGGCGTCACGATTTCCATGGCGGATGAGAGCGGGCCGTTCGACTACCACCTCACCCGCAAGCTGGTGGAACTGTGCCGCGCCAACGACATTCGCTACCAGAAGGACGTGTTCCGCTTCTACCGCTCGGATTCGGCCAGCGCCGTGGTCGCCGGGGCGGATGTGCGCACCGCGCTCATCACCTTCGGCGTCGATGCTTCCCACGGCTATGAGCGCATCCACATGCACGCGCTGCGCTCGCTGGCGGAACTGGTGACCGCCTATGTCGTCAGCCCGGTGGAGATCACCCGCGACTTCCAGCCGACGGCCGACCTCAAGGGCTTCACCCGCCAGCCGACGCGCGAGGCGGTGCAGGAACTGTCCTCCGATGTCGAGAGCGAGGACCTTGAGGAATAGACGCCGGGAGCCGGAAAAGTCATCCCCGGGGCGCACCGCCCGTGCGACCCGGGGCCCTCCGCGGGGGCCGGCGCCTTGTGAGCGTCGGCCCCGCGAAGACCGGCGGACCCGCATCCGCCGGGATAGGCGAGAGCGTCAGAAGCTCAGCTTGAAACTGGCATTGAAGCCATTCTCGGTGACGCCGCCGCCATATTGGCCGGTATAGGCGACACCGAGCGTGGCGCTGGCGCCGACATGCACATCGAGCCCGGCTTCCACCACGGCGGCATCTTCGGCGATGGCGACGCCTGTCGTGTCGAACGAAGCCGAGCCGAGGAACGCCTGCGTCGCCACCGGGGTGATGTCGCCAAAGGCATGGCGCCAGCCGGCCGAGGCCCGCAGCGTGGTCGCGAAGCTGCCGAGCACCACGTCCCTCTCGGCCCTGAGGCCGAGCGTGGTGAAGCTGGTTTCCATGTCGTTGCCGCGGGTCGCGAGCGCCGCCGCCCCGCCCCACTCGCCCGAGCTGTCGGTGTCGAGGCTGACATAAGCGAGGTTGGCGAAGGGCTCGAAGGCGGCGAAGGCGGTGTCCAGCCGGTAGCCGAGCTCGCCGAAGGCCTGGAACAGGCCGGCGTGGTAATCGGCGCTGAGGCTGTCGGTGAAGCCGGGGAAGGCGACCGACCGGGAGGTCGACACGTCCTGCCACGTATAGGCAAGCCCGGCGCGCAGGGCGAGCGCGCCCCACTGATTGCCGCCATAGGCGCCGATATGCCAGTTGTCGCTGTCGCCGGACGCGCCCTGGCCGCTGAACGAGGTGGCGCTGTAACCGCCCGCCACGCCGAGCCGCCAGCCGCCGTCAAACCCGGCATCCCCGCCCATGAGGAAGCCGCCCGTCGAGCCGTTGAAGCCGGCGGCGTTGGCGCTGCCGTCGAAATCGGTCCAGGAGCCGAAGCCGGTCACCCACAGGGCCCGTTCGGGTGTGGTCGCCGCGAGCGGCGCGGCCTTGGTGGCGAGCCCGTCGTCGATGGCCCGAGCAGCGGGGCTGCTGCCCGGTGCCGGCGCATAGCCCAGCACCGGCGCGGCGGAGGCGCCCACCGCCCCCTGCGCCGCCCGCATCCGGTCGATCAATGCGTTGCGGATCAGGCTGCTCTGCTGCACGAACAGGCTCTGCGAGGAGGCATACACCTCGCCCGCGAGCTGGTCGAAGGCGCCCCGCGCCTGCGCGTCGGTGGGAAGGAATGCCAGCGCGTTGCGCAGGGTGCCCGTCGGCCCCTTGCCCGGCAGCGTGTCGAGCGCGCTCGCCACGGCGAACTGGTCGCGCGTCGCGGCGGCGGCGGTGAAGTCGCGCACCTGATCGTAGCGGACATAGAGGTCGTAACCGGTATTGATCGAGGTAAGGCCGACAAAGGCTGAGACCTCGACCTCGCCGTCGACCTCGCCGTCGACCTCGCCGAAATTGCCGGTTACCCCGCCGGCGGCGCTGAGCACGCGGTAGTCGGTGCCGAAAGCGATGTCATCCACGGCGCGCAGCCGGATTGCGGCGCCGGAATCGATCGTCGCCTTGCCTTCGGCGGTGATGAGGTCCGCCTGCCCGGCGAGGTCAACATCGATGATGTAGGTCGCGCCCTTGGCGAAGGCGACATCGCCCGCGAACACCGCCATGTCGCCGGCCCCGCCATCGGCAAGGCTGAAGATGCTGTGGTTGGTGAAGGTTTCCAGCCCGTCGAAGCGGGTGGTCTCGGCGGTGTCGGCGAGGGCCGCCGCGTAGAGGGTGCCCTTATTGGTCAGCGCGTCCTGGCCGGAGCCGAAATCGTTGACGCCGCTGACCGCCCAACCGCCGGTATTCTCGAACACGTCGTCCGACTTGGTAAGCTGGACGCGGCCGATGAGAATGCCGTCATTGGCGATCTCGATCCGCCCACCCGTGGCCTTCACCACCGTCACGGCCGAAGCGGCGGCGATCTGCTCGCGGGTGATCTCGCCGTCCAGCACCGGCAGCGCCTGGCTGATGATGATGCCGCCGGCCTCGTTGGTCAGCGTGGCGCCGCCCGTGTCGTCCTTTGCCGAGTAAGCCCCGCTGTCGATGACGATGCCGCCGGTGATGAAGCCGAACTGCTCGACCTCCTCGGCGTCGAGACCGGGACGGTTGATGATGGTCACGCTCGCGCCGTCGGCATAGATGCCGACCTTGGCCGAGGCGATGAGGCCGCCGCTGTTCTCGATCAGCGTGTCGCCCTCGACGAGATAGGCGAGCAGGGCATAATCCTTCGAGCTGGTGATCTTTCCGCCCGTGCCGTTCTTCACCTCCACATCGCCGCCAATGGTGACGAAGGAGGCGCCGCTGGAGCTGACGCCGGCAAGGGTGCCGCTGCCATTGCTGACCTTGGCGCTTCCGCCGAGATCATAGACATCGATGCCGTAATTCGTGCCCGAGATCGTGCCGCTGCCGTTCTCGATGGTCAGGTCGCCTCCGCTGAACCAGGCGCCGAAGGCGGTTGAGCCGGTGATCGAGCTGGCGTCGTTCGAGACCCAGATATCGCCGGAGACGTCGTTGGCGAAGACGCCGCCGCTGCTCTTGGTCGTGCCGGTGATCTTGCTGCCGTTTTCGTTGACGAGCGTGAAGCTGTCGGCCTGCCAGACATTCAGCCCGGCCGAGTTTCCGCTGATGGCGTTGCTGTCTCCGCCCGAATTGGTGATCTTCACCGAGCCGACATCGTTGAAGATAACGCCGGAGGAGGCGAAGCCCGTGCCGGTGATCGAGCCTTTGACGGTGACGTCGATTTCCGACGCCACGATCTCCAGCGCGTTATCCTTGGTGGACATGTTGCTGAAGGTGCCGCTGACCTTGCCATCGGTGGTCTTGAGATAGACGCTGTCGCCGTAAATGTTGGTGATGGTGCCGGATTTCTGGTGGAAATCGATATCCCCGCCCTGCAGGAGCTGGATCTCGATGCCGTCGGCGACATCGGCGGCGACATTCACCGTGCGGTCGGTGCGGCCGCTGGTGACGATCTCTTCATAGCCGGCCGGCGAGGCCGTCGCGCAGGCCACCACCGTGCCGTCGCGCACGCAGTCCGCCCGCGCTTGCGGGCTGAGGCCCGAGAAGGCGGCGACGAGCGCGCCACCGGCCGCGATTCTCCCGACGGCGCGCCTGCGGCTCACCCGGCGTTCAAGCTTCCCCATAGCCCTTCGATTCCCATCCAGCCCTCAACCTGGGGCGGCAAGGTAGCGAAGCCGGAAATCGAATGATTACAGAAGCTTACCGGAGGTATTGGAGGGTTGTTCCGTCGACGAAGTGCCGCTCAGGTCAAGATGATCGGCTCGCAGAACTGGTAGCCCCAATTGCGGATGGCGCGCAGCGGATGCGCGCCTCCACCGCATTGCCGCATCTTGGCGGAGAGGCGGGACATGGTCACGGTGAGGGCGTTGCGGTTCGGCGCGCGGTCGCCCTGTTCGAGCACGACGATGATCTGCCAGGTCTCCAGCCGGTGGTCCTGCGCCCGGGCGAAGGCCGCGAGCAGCGCGGCCTCCGGGGCGGAAAGGCCGATTGTGCCCTTTGGTCCCACCAGCGTGAGCCGCACCGTGTCAAGCACAAGCCCCGTCGGCGCCGGCGCGGCCGGGCGCAGGCGCCGCGACAGCGCCAGAATGGCGGCGGTCAGCTCCTCCAGCGAGACCGGCTTCGGCAGATAGATATCCGCGCCGCTTTCATAGCCGATCCGCTTGTCGTCGCTGCGGGTACGGGCGGTCATCATGATGATGCCGATATCAGGGTTGGTGACGCGCAGCCTCCGGGTGAGGCTCAGCCCATCCTCTCCGGGAAGGTTGAGATCAACCACGACGAGGTCGATGCGCAGCGCCTGCCCCTGTTCGGCGATGGCTTCGGCGCAGTCGAAACCGACCACATGGTGGCCCTCGCCCTTCAGGGCGTTGACGATGGCCGTTCGCAGATCGTCATTGTCTTCGACGACGGCAATGCTGAGCATGGCAACCAGACGCTGAAGCGCGCTCTTCCCTCGATGAATTCGTATGTAATCAAACCATCAAGTAGGTCCACGATTCCGTGAACGATGTAAAGTCCCAGGCCGGAACCGCTCTTGGTACGTGCGTGTGGGCCGCGATAGAATTTCTCGAACAGCTGCGTCGGATCGGGCACGCCCGTGCGCCCGCACTCGTTTTCGACCGTGATCCGCACGCCGGGGCCGGCCTCGCCCGGCTCCGCCGCGGCCGTCACCTCCACGGTCGAGCCCTCCGGCGAGTATTTCAGCGCATTGTCGATGAGATTGTGCAGCACCGTGGCGATGAGCCGGGCGTCGGAGGTGACGGCGGGCAGCGCCCCGACATGCAGGGCCACCCGCCCGGCCTCGGAACTCGCCGCCACCGCCGCCCGCAGCGCCGCCGCGACATCCACCGGCGCTCGCACCACGTCGAGGCCCTTCTGCTCCATGCGGTCGGCGAAGCTGCAGCGGTCGATGATGCCTTGCATATTGCCGAAGGCGGCCTCGATCAGCCGGCGCGGCTCGCCCGCCACCTTCGCCGTGTCGACGCAGAGGCGGATGACGGAAAGCGGCGTGCGCAATTCATGGGTAAGCATCGCCATGAACCGGTTCTGCATCTCGAACTGCGCCCGCTGCAGTTCCAGCTGGCCGCGCGTGAGATCGAGCGCCAGCTGTGCTTCGATGCCGCGCTCGCGCGCTTCCCGCGAGCGCAGGGCCAGCAGCACGAACATGGGCAGGTCGGACAGCAGCCCGTGGATGATGTTGGCGTCGAGGTTCCAGGCAGAGGCGGGCACCACGCCGAGGATCGGCAGCATGGTGAGCAGGAGCGCCACCGCCTGGATGACATAGAAGATGCGCAGCACCCGCCGGCCGGGCGGCGCCTCGCGGCGCGTGCCGAACGCCATCAGCGGCAGCAGCAGCACGATGAGCGCCACCACCACGGCGTTCAGCTTCAGCGCCTGCTGGGTGGCGCCCGCCGCCAGCAGGCCGAAGGCGACGACCAAGGCCAGCAGCAGCGTGTCGATGCCCCAGCGCGCCAGAGGCATCAGGTCGAACTGGCGCAGCAGCAGGCGGTTGGTCAGCAGCGAGAACAGCGGCGTGGCGATGATCGCGACGCTGGTGAGCATGTCGACGAAGCCCGCCGGCGCGTTGGGAAAGATCAGGGCGCCATAGCCCATAATCAGCACGTTATAGCTGATGAAAAACAGCTGGTTGACCGCGAAGCAGCCCACCACGATGTCGTGGTTGAGGGCGAAGTCGCTGGCGGTCCAGAACAGGATGAACAGCAGCAGCGCCAGGATGAAGATCTGGCTGACATGGATATGCAGGTCGCGCAGCGCCGCCACTTGCGGCACGAGCGCCTCGGCGTGCATCAGCGAGGTGCTCGTGGTGGTGAGGCGCAGATAATAGGTCGTCTCCGGCCCGCTCGGCCAGATGGTGAAGCCGAGCGTGACCGAGGGCATCTCACGTTCGAGAAACGGGGTGCGGTCGCCGGTGACATATTCGCGCCAGACGCCTTGCCGGCCGGGCACGGGTTCGAACAGGGCGACCCGATCGAGATAGGTCGGGCGGATGCGCAGCACCAGCGGCCCGCCATCGGCCGGCCCGACGGTCAGCCGCAGCCAGGTCGCGGAGGGCGTATAGCCGCGCGTGAGAATGGGCGCGACGGGCGTGAAGGCGGCACCGCTCACCTCGTCGATGGTCATGGTGCCGTCGCGGTCCTCAAACATGGCGCGGGCGATCACATGGTCCTGCGAGGGAATTGTCGCCGTCCAGGCGATGGCGCCGCCGCCGCCGACGAGGAGCAGCAGGATGAGCAGGCGGGCGACCGCGGAAAGCGGGCTGCTGCGGTTGTCGGAGATGCGCGCCCGCGCCCGCCCGGCGGCCTGTGGCGTCTCATCCCCTGCCGGCTGCTGCATGCCGCTCCGCCCGTCTTCGGCCCGCAATCGGCGCGGCACCCGTCCTGAGATAAGCGGTCCCAGATAGACCAGGGACCCCTCCGTTCGCTAGCGGCGTGTGCGCTCTCCCTCGGTGTCGCCTTGTGTCAGGGCGTGGATCTCGGCGAGAAGACGGGAAGGAATCTGCACGCCCTCACGGCTGCGGGCGCGGGCGGCGTAGCGGCGCTCGGCCGGAAGCCTGACCCCCGGCTGGGCTTTGGCGAGGGCGAAAAGCGCGTCGGCGTCGTCAAGGCGCTGGCTCAGCGTGTCGCGGCCGAACATGGCGGGGTCCATGGCGATGAACAATTCCCCGCCGAGCGGCGGGCCGGCATCGCCATTCTCCACCGCCTTGGCCTGGCGGCTGGTGAGATCGCCGATCAGCGGGCCGGCGATCAGTTCCACCATGAGCGAGAGGGCCGAGCCTTTGTGTCCGCCGAAGGGGAGCAGGGCGCCGGAGAGCGCGGCGGCCGGGTCGGTGGTCGGGGCGCCGTCCGGTCCCACCGCCCAGCCCTCGGGCAGAGGCTCGCCCGCGCGGCGCTTGAGTTCAACTTCGCCGCGCGCGGCGGCACTTGTGGCGAAATCGAAAATGAAGGGCCGCCCCGCCGGCCCGGGCCAGCCGAAGGCGATCGGATTGGTGCCCAGCAAGGGCGTCGTGCCGCCCGCCGGCGCGACGCAGCACTGGCCGATGGTGAAACACCAGGCCGCCAACCCCGCCTCCACAGCGGGCTCGATATCCGCCCACAGGGCGGAGAAATGGTAGCAGTCATGGATCGCCAGCGCGGCGATGCCATAGGTCTGCGCCGCCTCGATCAGCGCCGGCACGCCGGCCTCGATGGCGAGCGGGGCGAAGCCGCGGCGCGCATCGACGTTGAGAATGACCGGCGTCGTGCGGGTGAGCACGGGCAGCGCCTCGCGCTCGGCCTTGCCGCTGCGCACGCTGTCGACATAGCCGAGCAGCCGGTAAAGCCCGTGCGAATGGCATTCATCCGCCTGGGCGCGGGTGATGGAGCGGGCGATCGCTTCCGCATGCGCGACGCCGAGCCCGGCGGCCCGCAGCGTGTCGCGGGCGAGCGCATGGAGCTCGGCAAGGCTCAGCGTGACCAGCGCGTTTCCCGTGCCCGGCGCGTTCATGAGGCGGCTCCCGCTTCCTGGAGACGGGCCGCTTCCCGCGCGCCCCTTTCGAGCGCCCGCAGCAGGTCGTCATGCACGGTGCGGATGTGTTCTTCGAGGAAGACGCAGGCGCGCGCCGTCTCCCCCGCGCGGCTGAGGTCGATCAGCGTGGCATGTTCCTCGAACGCGCGCTGCATGCCGGCCATGCCGGACCCCGCGGTGTCGCTGAGTTGCACCCGCGTGTAGCGGTCGCTCGACTGCAGCAGCGAGTGGACAATGGAAAGGGAACGGGGCTGGCCGGCATGGCCATAGAGCGCCATGTGGAACTCCGCGTTCAGCTGGCCCCAGCGGCTGAGATCCTGCGCCGCGGTGGCCGCGACCATCTGCTGCTGCATGTCGTCGAAGCGGGCGAAGTCCCCGGTGTCCAGATGAGGGATGGAGCGGGCGAGCAGGCGGGGTTCCAGCAGCATGCGCAGGCCGAACACGTCGTTGATCTCATCGGCCGAGAGTTCGGAAACGATCGCGCCCTTCTGCGGCACGATCCGCACCAGCCCCTCCGCATCGAGCTGGAACAGCGCCTCGCGAATGGGAATCCGGCTCACATTGAAGGTTGCGGCCAGCGCGTCCTGCCGCAGCTGGGCGCCGGCGGGATAGGTGCCATCCAATATGGCGCGGCGGAGCTGATCCAGGATCGCCGCCGACAGGGTCCGATGCTTGAGAAGCGGGTTCATTTACCTTCGGTCGCGCCCCGAATAATCACGTCAGGCATATTGACGGATATAATTTATAAAATCTACGATCACAAAAAAGAGGGGAACGGGTACATGACGCACACCAACGGCTTTGCTGCCGGTGGTCGGCCCTTTCGTGCCGTCACCGCAGCGTCGGAAGCCCTTCTGGTCCTGGAGCGCTTCGCCATTGGCAGCCTGATGGCGCTGCTCACCGGGCTGATCCTGCTCAACGTCGTCACCCGCTACAGCCATGTCCCGCTCTACTGGATCGACGAATCCGCCATCTTCACCACCGTTTGGCTCACCTTTCTCGGCGCCTCCGCCATGTCGCGGCTGCGGCTTGATTTCTCCATGACCATTCTGACCGAGCGCCTGCCTCCCTCGGCGGTGAAGGCGATGCGGGTCATCGCCACGCTCTGCATTCTCAGTTTCGGCCTGGCGCTGGCGGTGATGTGCTGGCTGTGGATGGACCCGGTCGGCATCGCCTCGGCCGGCTTCGATGCGCGCGAATATGGCGGGGCGACGTTCAACTTCCTCTACACGGAGCGCACCCAGACGCTGAACTGGCCGAGCTGGGTGGTCTATCTCGTCATGCCGCTTTTCGCGCTCACCCTCACGGTCCATAGCGCGGCCAATCTGCTGGAAGATCTTGGCTTCGCCAGCCCGCCGGACCGCAGCGGCATCGGCCTCAGCAATGCCGAGGAGGTCGCCTGATGCTCACCGGCGCCGCCTTCCTCGTCTTCCTGCTGGTCGGCGTGCCGATCGGCATCGCCATCTGCCTGACCGGCGTCGTCTTCATCCAGGCCTCCGGCAATCCGGTGCTCTATCAGAGCTTCCCGATGCAGATGTTCGGCTCGGTCGACAATTACGGGCTGATCGCCATCCCGCTGTTCATTCTGATCGGCGAGATCATGAATGGCGGCGGCATCACCCGCCAGATCATCTCCATGACCATGGCCTTTGTCGGCTCGCTGCGCGGCGGCCTCGCCTATGTGAACATGCTGGCCAACATGTTCGTCTCGTCCATCCTCGGCTCGGCGACCGCCCAGGTCGCCATCATGGCACAGATCATGGTGCCGGAGATGGAGGCGAAGGGCTACGACAAGACCTTCGCCGCCGGCCTCACCGCCTATGCCGGCATGCTGGGGCCGATCATTCCGCCCTCCATCATGTTCGTGATGTATTCGGTGCTGGCGCAGGTTCCGGTCGGCACCATGCTGGTGGCGGGGCTGATCCCCGGCATCGTGCTCACCGCGATGTTCTGCGTCGTCATCGCCGTCATGGGTTATGTCTACAACTACCCGCGCGGCGAGAGTTTCACCCTGCGCGAGCGCGTCGCCACCGTGGTGGCCTGCGCGCCGACGCTGCTGATCCCCATCGTCATCGTCGGCTCCATCCTCACCGGCCTTGCCAACCCCACCGAATCCGCCGCCGTCGGCGCGCTGGCTTCCGTGCTGGTGGGGCGGTTCTGGACCCGCGAGCTATCGCTGTCGCAGCTGCCGCGCATGCTGGTGCGGGCGGGCGTCTATTCCGGCATCGTGCTGTTTCTCGTGGCCGCGGCCGGGGTGCTGTCCTGGGTGCTGGTGTTCGCCAAGGTGCCGCAGGAAGTGGCGCTGTGGATCCAGTCCATCGCCACCGGGCCCATCAGCTTCATGCTGCTGGTCAATGTCATCCTGCTGGTCATCGGCACGGTGATCGACGGCGCGCCGGGCCTCATTATGACGGTGCCGATCCTGCTGCCGATCGCCACCGAGGTCTATCACATCGACCCCGTGCAGTTCGGCGTGGTGGCGGTGGTCAACCTCGTGCTCGGCTTCCTCTCGCCGCCCGTCGGCCTGTGCTTCTTCGTGGCGGCGGCGGTGACGGGGGCGAAACCCGGCAAGATGTTCCTCGTCACCCTGCCGTTCTTCTTCGCCGCCTGCCTGCTGCTGGTGCTGCTCTCGATCTTTCCCGGCCTCTCCACCGCCCTCGTCCGCTGAACCCTCCCAGCCGAAAGGACCGCCCTGATGATCACCCGCCGTACCCTGCTCGCCGCCGCTGCCGGCGCCACCCTGCCGCTCGCCGCCCCCGGCGTGCTGCGCGCCCAGGCGCGCGACCTGCGCCTTGGCATCATCACCCCGCCCGGCCACCCCTGGAACAACGCCGCGCTCAAGGTCGCCGAGGTTCTGAAGGAGAAGACCGGCGGCAAGCTGACCATGACCGTGTTCCATGCCGGCCAGCTCGGCAATGAGGGCGCGATGATGCAGCAGCTGCAGACCGGCGCGCTCGACATGGCCTTCCTGCAGGCGGCCGAGGTCGGCAACCGTGTGCCGAACGTCGCCGCCATCCTCGCCCCTTACGTGATCCGTTCCACCGAGGCCGCCGCCAAGCTGGTGCGTCAGCCCATCGCCATGCAGATGCTGGAGCCGCTGCCGAAGGAAACCGGCACGCTCGGCCTCGGCTGGGGCATCACCTCGATCCGTGTGGTGTTCTCGGCCAAGGAGATCGACGGCATTGCCGGGCTCAACGGCATGAAGCTGCGCATCAACACCACGCCGGCCTTCCGCGATTTCTACTCGCTGCTCGGCGCCGCGCCGACCCCGATCCCGACGCCGCAGGTCTATGACGCCATGGCCAATGGCCAGGTCGACGGGCTGGAGGCCGATCTCGATTTCTCGTGGAACCAGCGTTTCGACAAGGTGTCGAAGGTGCTGATGCGCATGGACGCGGTGTTCATGCCCTTCATCGCGCTGGCCTCGGGCAAGGCGTGGCAGACGCTGTCCACCGAGGACCGCGCGCTGATCACCGCCGCGACCAAGGAAGCGCTCGCCGTGCAGGTCGACGAGACCGTGACCAATGCGCCCAAGCTGATCAAGGATTTCGAGGGCACCGGCATCAAGATCGTCGTGCCGCCGACCGCCGACGCGGCGCCGATCATCGCCGAGTACGACAAGATCTGGACGCCCAAGGCGCCGATCCTGCCCGAACTGCGCAAGATCGGCGCGACGCTGGGCTGAGAGCGGTTGCCGCTTGAAATGAAAGAGGCGCCTCGCGGGGCGCCTCTTTTTTCGTGGCTCACAACGTCATCCTGAGGTGCGAGCGTCAGCGAGCCTCGAAGGATGCTGAAGCCGGAGATGCCCTGCGCGAGCCTCCTTCGAGGCTCGGGCGATGCCCGAGCACCTCAGGATGACGGCGCGAGGCGCAAGCCTCGTCAGTCCGCCGTCCAAACCGGCCGGAAGGCGGATGTCAGTCCGCCGTCCAAACCGGCCACGTGTCGGAGAGCCGGTAGCCGGTCGGCCACGGGTCTTCCGGGTCCAGCATCAGCTGCGCGGTGTGCGTCACCCAGGCCCGGCCCATGATCGAGGGCAGGATCGCCGGGCGGCCGCCGAGCGTCGTCTCGCCCTCGATCCGGCACTCGAAGCGGGAATCGATGATCGAGCGGCCGATGAAGGTCTCGCCCAGCTTCAGCTGACCCTTGGCGTGCAGCACCGCCATGCGGGCGGAGCAGCCGGTGCCGGTGGGCGAACGGTCGATCTTGCCGGGGCGGATGGCGACCGCATTGGCGCCGGTCTTCACCCCGGCCACTTCGACCACGGGCGCGGCGAACTGGCAGAAGGAAATGTGGTTCCAGTCGGCATTCTCCGGGTGCTTGAAGCCGAGCTGGCGGTTCGCCGCCTTGACGATGCGCATGCCCGTCTCGGCGAGGTCCTTGGCCTCGTCGGGGCGGATGGAAAAGCCGAGCGCATGGGCGTCGACAATGACGAAGCTGTCGCCGCCATAGGCGGTGTCGACGGTGAGCGTGCCGAGCCCTTCCACTTCCAGCTTGGCGTCGAGCTTGTCGGCGAAGGAGGGATGGTTGCGCACCTTGATCCGCTCGGCCTTGCCATTGCGGCAATAGGCCGTGACCTCGATCAGCCCGCCCGGCGCCTCCAGCACCATATGTGTCTCCGGCTCGGTCATCGGCACGATGCCGGTGTCGAGCAGCACGGTGGACACGCAGATGGAGTTGGAGCCGGACATGGGCGGGGTGTCCTCCGGCTCCATGATGATGAAGGCCGCGACCGCCTTCGGGTTCTTCGGCGGCACCAGCAGGTTCACATGGCGGAACACCCCGCCGCGCGGTTCCTGCAGCACGAAATTGCGCAGATTGTTGTCGGAGGCGAGGAAGCGCGACTGCGTCCACACGCTGTCGCCGGGCGGCGGCGCCACGCCGCCGACGATCACGTCGCCGACCTCGCCCTCGGCATGGCAGCCGACGATGTGGATGATCTTGGAAGAGCGCATGGGGGCCTCGCGTTTACGTGCGGCGCCTTGACCCTCTCCCCGACGGGGAGAGGGAGTGAAAGTTCTCAGCCGATCACCACCACCGGGTCGCCCAGCACATCGAACAGCGGGGTGATGCCCAGCCCCGGCGCGTCGGAGGCGGTCATGAAGCCGTTCTCGCGCTTCGGCGCGCCGCTGGCGATATCCACCGTGCCATAGCTGTTGAAATCGGTGGCGGAGAAGGTGAACTCCTCCGGCGTCGAGCGGGCGAGATGGGCGATGGTGGCGGTGACGATATCGCCGCCCCAGGTGTCCTCGATGGTCATCGGCGTGCCGGAGGCGACGCAGATGTCGCGCATCAGCCGCGCCTTGGTCAGCCCGCCGACCTTGGAGATTTTCAGGTTGATGATGTCCATCGCATCATCCGCCAGCCCCTTCATCAGCGTGCCGACGCCGTCGATCACCTCGTCGAGCACGAAGGGCCGCGCGGTGCGGGCGCGCACCGAGAGGCATTCCTCATAAGTGGGGCAGGGCTGCTCGATATAGACATCGAGATCGGCCACTTCCGCGCAGATGCGGGCGGCTTCCGCCCGGGTCCAGCCGGTATTGGCGTCGGCGACCAGAATGTCGGAGGCGTCGAGAATCTCGCGGGTGGCGCGGATGCGGTCAATGTCCTGATCGGCATCGCCGCCGACTTTCAGCTGGAACTTGGTGTAGCCCTCGGCCTTGTAGCCGGCGATCTTCTTCGCCATCACCTCGGGCGCTTCCTGCGAGATGGCGCGGTAGAGCGCGACCTTTTCCTGCGCCGCGCCGCCGAGCAGCTTGTAGACCGGCAGGCCCGCCACCTTGCCGAGAATGTCCCAGCAGGCAATGTCGATCGGCGCCTTCACATAGGGGTGGCCGCGCAGCACCGCGTCCATGTGCCGGTTCAGCACATTGAGGTCGGTGGGGTCGAGGCCGATCACCTTCGGGCCGATTTCCTCCAGCCCGGCGCGCACGCCATGGGCATAGGCCGGCAGATAGGCCGAGCCGAGCGGGCAGCATTCGGCATAGCCGGTAATGCCGGCGTCGGTTTCCACCGCCACTACGGTGGAATCGAACACCTCGATGAAATTGCCGTTCGACCAGTTGTAGCGGCCTTCCCGCAGCGGGAGCCCGACCTTGTAGGCCTTGATGCCGGTGATCTTCATGGCGTGGTTTCCGTTGTTTGCCGTTGCCGCCCGCGTTCAGCCGTCATCCTGAGGTGCGAGCGCAGCGAGCCTCGAAGGATGTTGAAACAGATGGTGCCCTGCGTGAGCCTCCTTCGAGGCTCGGGTGAAGCCCGAGCACCTCAGGATGACGTCGCACCCAGCGTTGTTCACACCACCACGAAGCCGTGCGCGAAGGGGTCGCGGTCGTCGATGAAGATGGTGTTGTAGCCGGTCATGCGCGCCCAGCCGCCGATGGAGGGGATGATCGCGTCGCGATTGCCCACCTTCACCGCCGCCTCGACCCGGCCCTTGAACAGCGAGCCGATGATGCTCTCATGCACGAAATCATCGCCCACCTTCAGCTGGCCGAGCGCGGCGAGATGGGCCATGCGCGAGGAGGTGCCGGTGCCGCAGGGCGAGCGGTCGATCGCCTTGTCGCCATAGAACACCGCGTTGCGCGCATGCGCCTCCGGGTGGCGGGCGATCCCGGTCCAGAGTATGTGCGACAGGCCGCGAATCTCCGGCTTCTCGGGGTGCACGAATTCATATTTCTCGTTCAGCGCGCGGCGCAGCGCCGGGCTCATGCCCACCAGTTCGCCGGCGGTGAAGTCCGCCATGTCGCGGAAGGCTTCCTGCGGCTCGACGATGGCGTAGAAATTGCCGCCATAGGCGACATCCACCGTCACCTCGCCAAGGCCGGGGCACGCGGCGGTGAGCCCGCGCGCATAAAGGAAGGCGGGCACATTGGTGATGCGCACTTCTTCCACATATTGCCCGACCTGTTTGTATTCCGCCTTCACCACGCCGGCGGGGGTGTCGAGCATCAGCACGCCCGGCGTCTTCGGCGTCACCAGCCCGTGCTCAATAGCCATGGTCACTGTACCGATGGTGCCGTGCCCGCACATGGGCAGGCAGCCGGAGGTTTCGATGAACAGGATGGCGACATCGCAATCCGGCCGGGTCGGGGGATAGAGGATCGAGCCGGACATCATGTCGTGGCCGCGCGGCTCGAACATCAGCCCGGTGCGGATCCAGTCGAATTCGCGCAGGAAATGCGCGCGCTTCTCGATCATGGTGTCGCCGACCAGGTTCGGCCCGCCGCCGGCCACCAGCCGCACCGGGTTGCCGCAGGTGTGGCCGTCTATGCAGAAGAAGCTGTGTCGCGCCATGGGATCTACTCGTCAGAAGCGGTCGGGGCGGAAAGGTTCGAGCGGAATGGAGGGCCGGCGCCCGGCGGCGAGATCGGCCACCAGCTTGCCCGTGGCCGCGCTCTGGGTGAGGCCGAGATGGCCGTGTCCGAAGGCATAGAGCACCCGCGGCGAGGCGGTGGCGGGGCCGATCACGGGCAGCGAATCCGGCAGCGAGGGACGGAAGCCCATCCACTGCTTGCCGCCTTCCGTGCGCAGGCCCGGCAGGAAGCGCGCCGCCTTGGTCAGCATCGCCTCCGAACGCTTGAAATTCGGCGGCGCCTTCAGCCCGCCCAGTTCCACCGCCCCGCCGACGCGGATGCCGGTGGACAGCGGCGTGACCACGAAGCCGTGGCCGCCAAAGGTGAGCTGGCGCCGCAGGTCGAAGGCGCCGGGGGGCAGGGTGGTGTTATAGCCGCGCTCGGTCTCCAGCGGCACGGAATCGCCGAGCGACTTCGCCAGCGGGCGCGACCAGGCGCCGCCCGCGATCACCGCCCGGCCGGCTTTGAGCAACTTGCCATCGGCGAGGCGCAACTCGACGCCCTCCGCCGTCGCCGTGACGCCGACCACCTCGCCATGCACGAGCCCGGCGCCGCGCGCCATCACCGTGCGGAACAAGGCGAGCGCGAAATGATAGGGGTCGCTCACCGTCTGCCAGTGCGGGGTGAAGGTGCCGACCGTGAAGCGCGGCGACAGGCCGGGCTGGAGCTCGGCCAGCCGCTCGCCGCGCACATGCTCGAAGGCGATGCCCTCGCGCGCCCGCGCCTCCCAGCCCGGCATCGCCGCGCTAAGCTCGGCCTCGCTCTCATAGAGCTGGAGATTGCCATCGGAACGCAGATGCTCGGCAAGGCCGGCCTGGGTCACCAGCGTCTGCATGGCGGTGGCGGCAAAGCGCATGAGGTTTCCCTGCGCCGCGATCGAGGCGCGGTAGCGGTCGGGCAGGCTGGCGCGCCAGAAGCGGATCAGCCACGGGGTGATCGGCGCGAGGTAGCGTGGGGGAATGGTCAGCGGCCCGAGCGGGTCGAGCAGCCATTTCGGCGCCTTGCGCAGCATGCCGGGCGAGGCGAGGGGGAGAATATCGGTAAAGGCCAGCGCGCCGGCATTGCCATAGCTCGCCCCTTCCGCGACGCCCCCGCGCTCGACCAGACGCACCCGGTGCCCCTCGGCCAGAAGATGGAACGCGGCGGAGAGGCCGACAATGCCGGCGCCGATGATGACGATGTCGTTCTGGGGGGAGGCTGAGGGCACGTTTTTGACCGCGCTGTTCACATCGGGCGTCCTCCCGGAGCGGCCGCAGGCCGCATCCGGGATCGCCTATAATATCCGCGAGGGAGTCCCGGCCCCTGGGTCCCCGGGTCGAGCCCGGGGATGAGGGGTCGCGTCGATGGGCGCCGCTTCACGCCGCCTTGGCGAGGGTCGGGCGGGTGGCGAGGGCCTCGCGCACGATCTTCTCCACCTTGGCGCGCTGCTCGCCTTCCAGCGGCAGGCGCGGGGCGCGCACGCGCTCGGTGGTGCCGGTGACCATGGCTTCGACCAGCTTGAGGTTCTGGACGAGATAGGTCGACACGTCGAGGTCGAGCAGCGGGCGGAACCAGCGGTAGATCGCCAGCGCCTCGTCATAGCGCTTGGCCTTCATCAGCCGGTAGATCGCGACCGTTTCCTCGGGGAAGGCGACGACGAGACCGGCGACCCAGCCCACCGCGCCGAGCGCCAGCGCCTCATAGGCGAGATTGTCGACGCCGGTGAAGATGTCGAAGCGGTCGCCGAAGGCGTTCTGCAGTTCCACCGTGCGGCGGATGTCGTCCGAGGACTCCTTCACCGCGACGAAGCGCTTGTCCTTGGCGAGTTCCGCCATGATCTCGACGGTCACGTCGACGCGGTAGGCGACGCGGTTGGAATAGATCATGACCGGCAGGTCGGCGGCCTCAGCCACCGCGGAGAGGGTAGCCACCGTCTCCTTCGGGTTGGTGTGGTAGACGAGGCTCGGCACCACCATCAGCCCGTCGGCGCCAGCCTGGGCGGCCCGCTTGGCGAGGCTTGCACAATCGCGGGTGGCGGAATCGGCGATGGTCATCAGCACCGGGCGCTTGCCGGCGACCGCCTTGGCGGTCTTCAGCACGGCGAGGCGCTCGTCATGCGAGAGCATGGGGCCTTCGCCGAGCGAGCCGTTGACGATGATGCCGTCGACGCCGGCGTCGATCTGCAGGCCGAAGCACCGCTCCATCTCCTTGTGATCGAGCGTGTCGTCTTCGTTGAACTTGGCGGTAACGGCGGGATAGACGCCCTGCCACATGGGAATGCTCCTTAAGTCTCGTGCGAATGCGCGAAGGGATCAGAGGACGGATTTGAGGAAATCGATGGTCTCGGGCTTCTGGGGATTGCCGATGACCTGGGCGGGGGGGCCGATCTCGTGGATCTTGCCCTTGTGGAAGAAGGCGACGCGGTCGGAGACCTCGCGGGCGAAGGCGATCTCATGGGTGACGACGATCATCGTCATGCCTTCGGCGGAGAGCGAGCGCATCGTGTCGAGCACCTCTCCGACGAGCTGCGGGTCGAGGGCGGAGGTGACCTCGTCGAACAGCATGTAGTCGGGCGACATGGCGAGCGCGCGGGCGATAGCCATGCGCTGCTGCTGGCCGCCGGAAAGCTTGGAGGGATAGACCTTCAACTTCTCGGAGAGGCCGACACGGGCGAGCTTGTCCACCGCGATCGCCTCGGCCTCGGCCTTCGACTTGCCCAGCACCTTGCGGGGGGCGAGCATGACGTTTTCCAGCACGGTGAGGTGGGGGAAGGCGTTCCACTGCTGAAACACGATGCCGATCTTGCGGCGCAGCTTGTTGAGGTCCGTGCCGCGCCCGTGAACGTTGGTGCCGTCGACGAGGATGCGGCCCGCATTGATCGGCTCAAGCCCGTTGATGCACATGAGCAAAGTGGACTTGCCCGAGCCGGAACCGCCAATGACGGAGACGACCTCGCCCTTCTCGACGGTCATGGTCACGCCCTTGACCACTTCGAGCGAGCCGAAGGATTTGTGGACGTCCTGGATTTCGATCGACATGCAAAAACCTCGGAGTCTCAGTCGTTCTCGCGCCAGCGCTTTTCAAGGCGGGCGCCGAGGCGGGCGATGGGGAAGCTCATCAGGAAGTAGATCAGCCCGGCGATGGAGAGCACGAACAGCGGCTCCTGGATGCGGGTGACGATGACCTGCGAGGAGCGCAGCAATTCGACGACGCCGATCCACCACACCATGGCGGTGTCCTTCATCACGCCGAGCGTCAGGCCGATCCAGCTCGGCAAAGCGACGCGGAGCGCGATGGGGAAGACGATCTCGGTCAGGTCCTGGCGCCAGGAGAGCCCGAGCGAGCGGGCGGCGCGGCGCGTGGTGGCGGGCACGGCGAGGAAGCCGGAGCGGACGATCTCGGTGCAATAGGCCGACATGTACAGCGCCAGCACGACGCAGCCGACGGTGAACGGGCTCCAGTGCAGGCCGATAATGGTCTTGAACGAATTCGCCACCACCAGCTGGATCAGCAGCGGGATGGAACGGAACACGTCGAGCACCGCGCCGAGCGGGGCGTTGACCCACCAGGGCGCAATGGCGCGGATGACGCCGAAGACGACCCCGAGCAGCGTGCCGCCGAGCACCGCCCAGAAGGTGAGCATCAGCGTGACGCCCGCGCCCTTGAGCATGAACAGCAGGTCGTTGAAGGAGAAGCTGGTCTCGAACAGCGAGGAGAACATGGCGCGTGCCCCTCTCAGTAGCGGAACAGCCGCCACGCCATCAGGCGCGCGGAGAGGGTGACGAATTTGGCGAGCAGGTAGTAGATCACGGCGGCGAGCGCGAAATATTCGAAGGTGCGGAAGGAGCGCACATTCAGATCCTGGGTGACGCCGGTGAGATCGTTGTTGAGGCCGACGATGACGCCGAGCGAGGTCATCAGGATCGCCCACACCATCTGGTTGGTGAGGGGATAGAAGACGATGCGGAACATTTGCGGCATCACCACCAGGCGGAAGGCCTGGACCTGCCCCATGCCGAGCGAGCGGGCGGCGCGCACCTGCGTCGGCGGCACGGCGCGCAGGCCGCCGCGGAAGGTCTCGGCGAGATAGCCGGCATTGTTGAAGGTGATGCCGGCGAGCAGGGCGACGAAACTGTCGAGATGGATGCCGAGCGAGCCGAGGCCGAAATAGGCCATGTAGATCTGGAACAGGGCCGGCGTGTTGCGGGCGAGCTCGATCCAGCTTGCCGCCGCCGCCCGCAGCGCCCGGTAGGGCGAGGCGGCGGCGAGCGCGAGCAGGATCGCGAAGGCGACCCCGAGCAGCATGGAGAGCACGGCGATCTCCAGCGTGACCAGCGCGCCCCACAACATGTCGGGCAGGGCGCGGAACGCCGGCAGCCAGTGGAAAGTGTAGTTCATGGCGGGCTCGTGGTCGCGGGCATCGGGCGCAGAATGCAGGGGCAAGAAAGATGCCGGGCCGTCATCCCGGCCTGAGGCGAAGCCACAGCGCCGGGATCGTCGACCGGGCTTGCCTCGGTGTCATCCCGGAGCGGCCTGCCGGCCGTCCGGGATGACGCCTGGGTTGGGCGCTTAGCGATAGACGCCGGGCACCGTCAGGTCGGGCGCGGCACCAAGGCCGATCCACTTGTCGTAGAGCGCCTTGTAGCGGCCGGTGCGGACCTGCTGGTTGATGAACAGGTTGAGGTAGTTGAGGAGGCCCTGCTCGTTGCGCAGGGCGATGAGGGCGACATAGTCGATGTCGTAGGGGGCATCGCCGCCCATCATCAGGCCCTTATACTTGCCTTCCTTCACGATCGCGGCGGCGACGGTGGAGGTGACGACGGTGGCGTCGATCTGGCCCTGGGCGAGGGCGAGGAACACATCCGCCTGCGTCTGGTAGCCACGGAAGCTCGTCCCCGCGCCCCACGCCTTCACGTCCTTCTCAAGCGCCAGCGCTTCGAAGGTGCCGGCGACCGAACCGGTCTTCTTGCCCTTCAGGCTGTCGTAATCCTTGATGCCGAGGCCGTCCTTGGTGAGCACGACCATCTTGAAGGCGAAATAGGGGATGGTGAAGCCAGCGGTCTTGGCGCGTTCCAGCGTGTCGGAGGTCGAGGCGACACCGACATCGACGCGGCCGGAGATCAGCGCCGGGATACGGTCGGGGAACGGGGTCTCGACGATTTCCGCCTTCACGCCCAGCGCCTTGGCGAGGTCGTTGCAGTAATCGACATCGAAGCCGATCGGGTTGTTGTTGGCATCGCGCGAGCCCATGGGCGGGAAGTCCAGCACCACCGCGCAGCGCAGCGTGCCGGAAGCGATGATGTCGTCGAGCTTGTCCGCCTGCGCGGGCAGAGCGGCGGCGAGCGTCAGCGCCGCCGCGGCCAGAATGCCGAATCCCTTAGCCATAATGGCTCTCCTCTGGAGGAAGCTGTCTTCATTGTTGATGACCGGCGGCGCCTCTGCGGTGCCCGAGCCGGCGACGGAAAGGAGCTTCCAATTTTTGGATCCAAGTTGCAATATCCATTTTAGGGTCGCGGCACGAATTTTACCTGTGCACATCAGGTAGAATCGCGGACGACAAAGCGGCACGCTGCCGAAAGCCGGATTTCGGCTGAATCGGCGCCGGGTTTCGGGAGGCAGGCAGGTGAAGGTGAAGGCGACGGACATCGCGCAGATGGCATCCGCATCGGATGTCATTTTCGACGCGCTGCGCCAGGCGATCGCCAAGGGCGACATCGCCGAAGGCCAGACCCTGCGGCAGGACCATATCGCCCGCATGTTCAATGTCAGCCGCATTCCCGTCCGCGAGGCGCTGACCCGGCTGGAAGAGCAGGGGCTTGTCTCCACCCAGCGCTATCGCGGCGCCGTCGTCACCACCCTGTCCACCGACGAGATCCGCGAGATCTTCCAGTTCCGCGCCCTGCTGGAGCCCGAGGTGCTGCGCTATTCGGTGGAGCGCATGTCGGACGAGGCGCTTGAAGCGGCCAAGCGCTTCGCACATGCCTTTGCCACCGAGACCGATTCCTCGCACTGGGGCGAGCTCAACCGCAGCTTCCACTACAGTCTCTACGAGGCGTCCGGGCGGCCCTATTACCTGCAGACCATCAGCGCCGCGCTCGACCGCGTCGACCGCTATCTGCGCGCCCAGCTGGTGCTCACCGACGGCATGGCCCGCGCGCGCCGCGAACATGAGGGCATCCTGCTCGCCTGCATCCGCCGCGATGCGGAGGAGGCGGCCGAACTCACCCGCCAGCATATTCTCGGCGCCTGCGTCTCGCTGATCGATTTCCTCGACCGTACCCGCGCGGCCGAGGAGGCCTAGCCGCCCCGCAGGGTCGCTGTCGGCGGGGCGGCCTGACGGGCAGGATCGGTGAGCGCCGCTCGCCGTCCGGCCTCCGCGAGGGCGAGCAGCGCGCCGAACCGCAGAGCCTCGAACGCGCCGAAATCCGGGGTGGTTCCGATCAAAAGGCTCACGGCGAAAGCGGGAAAGAACGACCATTTCAGCGCGCTCGACAGGCCTTGCAGCTGCGGCGCGGTCCGGGGCGCGGGGCTCAGCAGCAGCCGCGCCACGAAGCCGAAATAGAGAAGGAAGCCGGCGAGGCCGGTGCTGGCGAACAGCACAACGGCAAAGTTGGATGCGCGCGTCGAGCCCAGGCCGACGCCGATAAGATAGCTGTCCAAGCCGGCCTGCAGCGACCGCGTCGTCCAGGCGGTGCGCTCCACATAGGAACCGGTCTGGGTCTTGCTGAACACCACCTCGTCGAGCCGCTCCATGACGGGCTCGAAGACGCCGGGTGTGATCATGACCGCCGCCGCGGCGAAGCCGATGATGGCGAGCGCGAGGAAAAAATCCTCGCGCACGCCGCTCTGGGAGAAGCGCGGGCGGTTGATCCGGAAGGCGCGGGTGAACCAGTCGAGCCCGATCAGCAGGGCGAGAACACCGAGGCCGACATAGCCCGCCGACGAGGTGGAGGCGACCACCAGCACCGCCAGGGCGATGATCAGCGCATTGAGGCGCAGCGACTGCGCCCGGTCGTCGATGATGCCGCGGAGGAAATACAGGCAGGCCAGAAGGCTCAGCGCCAGCCCGCCATAGGCGGAAGCCTCGGGCATCAGGCCGGTGATGCGCGGGACGCCGTCGCCGATGCTGGCCTTGTCGAGCAAGGCGTAGCCGGCGGTCTTGAAAGGATCGAGAACCGGGTCGAGCGGGATTGTGGTGGAGAGATAGCTGAGGGCGCCGGTGATGATGGTGACGACGGCGCTGACCGTCAGCCCGCGCAGGAGCAGCCCCTGGTGGCGCGGAATGCGGAAGAACCGGGCGAAGGCGAAGACCAGCAGCACGGAGAGGGTGAGATAGCCGATCTGCGATACGTTCTGCAGGGTCGGGCGCAGCAGCGCGATTCCCAGAAAGGCTTCCGCCATCGGCACCACGGCGACCTGCCCGGCGAGGAGGCGCGGGACGAACAGCGTCACCAGCAGCGCTACCGTCCAGAACAGCGTCAGCAGGATTCCGGGCCCGCGCAGGGCCAGGGTCAGCAGGTCGGCAATGCCGTGCCGGCGGAGCAGGAACTGCCGCAGCACGAACAGCGCGCCTGCGACAGGCGCCGCCAGAATCGAAAGGCCCCCGGTGACCTGTGTCGGGATGACGGCGAACATGCCGAAAGGCAGCATGGCGAAGAACAGCCACAGCAGGAGCTGGCGGCGCGAGAACAGGCCCCACACCGCGAGAGCCCAGAAGCCGGCGAGCGCCAGCCCATTCATGGCGGACACCGGCCGCGACTGGCGGCGACCGTGTCGACCACTTCGAGCAGGCGCCTGCCGGCGGCGTGCCAGGTGAAGCGGGCGACGAAGGCGCGGCCGTCCCGGGCGAGGCGCGCGCGCAGGCCGCTCTCGTCGCGCAGCCGCAGCAGCGCCGCCTCCCAGGCGGAAGGATCGTGCGGGTCGGCCTGCAGCGCGCCGGGGCCGCACACTTCCGGCAGGGCGCCGCAGGGCGCGATCACCGCCGGCGTTCCCAGCATCAGCCCCTCCACCGGCGGCAGGCCGAAGCCCTCGGTGAGCGAGGGCGTGCAGACCGCGAGCGCGTTCTCCTGCAAGGCGCGCATCTCGCCATCATTGACATAGCCGGGGAAGACGACATTGGCGCCCGCCGTCACCCCGGCGGCGGCGAAGGCCGCGCGCCCGGTGCCGCCCACCAGGACCAGCGTCATTCCCGCCAGCGCCGGGCGGGCGAAGGCGCGGATGAGCAGCGGGATGTTCTTGTGCGGCATGAGATTGGCGAGGGCCAGCGCGTAGCCGCGCGGCGCCAGTCCGAACCGGGCGAGAATCTCCGTCTGCGGCGGCGCCCGCAGCGCATGGTCGACGCCATTGGGGATGACATGCACCCGCTCCGCCGGGGCGAGGCCGAGGCCGACCAGTTCGGATTTGGCGAAGTCCGACACGGTCAGCAGCCCCAGCTGCCGCCGCCCGGCCAGACGGATATTGGCCTTGAGGGTGGCGCGGAACGCCAGAGAATAGGAGGAAGGCGCGGTGAAAACCTGCGCATCATGCACCATGGTCAGGCCATTGCGCAGCAGCAACGGGCTGCGCGCGGCGAAATTGATCAGCAGCCGGCCCCCGGCGGCGCGCGGCAGGTCGATCTGCTCCCACAGATTGCCCGTCCGGCTGCCGACCCGCTCGACCGGCAGTCCCGCATCGAGAGCGCACGCATTGGGCGGCGCCAGCACGCGCATCCGCCAATCCGCGGGATACGCGCCCGACGCCCCCAGCGCGACAAGGGCGCGGCTCAGCCGCTCCGCCACCGCATAGGTCGCGGCCGGCGGGCCGGCGAGAAAGCGCCCATTGATGCAGATGTCCATGCGCCCTCCCGCTCAGCCTGGCGCGACCGTGTCGACCACTTCAAGCAGGCGCCTGCCGGCGGCGTGCCAGGTGAAGCGGGCGACGAAGGCGCGGCCGTCCCGGGCGAGGCGCGCGCGCAGGCCGCTCTCGTCGCGCAGCCGCAGCAGTGCCGCCTCCCAGGCGGAAGGATCGTGCGGGTCGGCCTGCAGCGCGCCGGGGCCGCACACTTCCGGCAGGGCGCCGCAGGGCGCGATCACCGCCGGCGTTCCCAGCATCAGCCCCTCCACCGGCGGCAGGCCGAAGCCCTCGGTGAGCGAGGGCGTGCAGACCGCGAGCGCGTTCTCCTGCAAGGCGCGCATCTCGCCATCATTGACATAGCCGGGGAAGACGACATTGGCGCCCGCCGTCACCCCGGCGGCGGCGAAGGCCGCGCGCCCGGTGCCGCCCACCAGGACCAGCGTCATTCCCGCCAGCGCCGGGCGGGCGAAGGCGCGGATGAGCAGCGGGATGTTCTTGTGCGGCATGAGATTGGCGAGGGCCAGCGCGTAGCCGCGCGGCGCCAGCCCGAGCCGGGCGAGAAGCTCCGTCTGCGGCGGCGCCCGCAGCACATGGTCGGCGCCATTGGGGATGACATGCACCCGCTCCGCCGGGGCGAGGCCGAGGCCGACCAGTTCGGATTTGGCGAAGTCCGACACGGTCAGCAGCCCCAGCTGCCGCCGCCCGGCGGCGCGGGCCTGCCACTGCCCCGCCAGCCTTCCCGCAAAAGCGTAGGACCGGGGCGCGGTGAAGGCCTGGGCGTCGTGCAGCAGGGTCAGGCCGTTGCGCAGGACGAGGGGCGAGCGGTTGCACAGGTTCAGCAGGACGCCCCCGCGCGCGTGCCAGGGGAGGGAAATCTGTTCCCACGCGTTGCCTTTCAGCCCCCCCACGGGATGGGTCTGGATACCGGGACCATGGGCGAGCTGCGCAAGGCCCGGCGGCACCAGCAGGCACAGCTCCCGGTCGGAGATAAGAGGCGCGAGGGCTTTCACCAGCTCCAGCGCCACCCGATGCACGGCCGTCGGCCCGGCAGAGATGAACTTGCCGTTGATGAACAGCGGGGCCTTGCGGGCCATGCCTACAGCTCCAGAATGCGGCGCGGATCGGCACGTCCGACGAGAATATCACGCACCGCCAGCCAGTTTCCCGTCAAGCGTCCCTTCCGGTCAATCCACGGTTCGGGGCGCAGAACCCGCGCCGTATTGGCCGCCAGGCTGCGCAGCATCAGCCGATAGGCGAAGCGGGTCGGCATGGAGCCCTTGCGCCAGAGATACCAGGGATTGGCGATCTGGCTGTAACCCAGCCGCCGGCCATTGCGCTCCCGTCCGGCCTTCTCGCCGCAATGCACGCCATAGAACGCATCGGTATAGACGAGCCGGCCTGCGAGCCGCCCGCCGAAGTCGATATCCTCCTGCCAGCCATAAAGCGGCAGGTTCTCGTCGAAGCGTGTGGCGCCGATCGACGCGCGTCGGTACGCCATGTTGCAGCCATAGAGGCCGGGATGCGGTGCCGACACGCTGAGTTGCGGTTCCTCCCCGCGCGCGTCCTCCGCCTCCACCAGTTGCACCGCCGTGCGGGGCGCTATGCCGGGGCCGTTGATGCCGTCGGCCAGCAGGCGGCCGCTGGCCCCGTCTATGTCGCCATGTGTGGCGAAGAAGCGCGCCACGCCGGCCACCAGCCGCCGCGAGGGAACGTAGTCGTCATCTAGGAACAGCACGATATCGATATCGGCCGGCAGGTGATCGAGCGCCCGGTTGCGCTGCTGGCAGGAGCCGCGCGGCCCGAAGAGCGCGATCAGCGGGAAAGGGTAGGGGCGTTCCGGCGGCGCGTCGGTCGGTGTTTCCAGCGACAACAGCACGCAGGCGGGGAGCCGGCTCTGCAGCGCCAGGCGGTCCAGCAGCGTCTCGACGTTCCTCGCCCGCCCGAGCGAGGCGACGACGATGCCGACGGAGAGTTCCCCGCTCGCCTTCATCAGCGCCGGCCCCTGCGGCTGTGGACGAGGCGGAAGGTCGGCGCCGGCAGGTCGATGATCACCGCGCATCTCCCGTGAGGCGGTCGGCGAGCTGGCGCCACTGGCCGAGAACCCGCTCGCGATCGAACTGGGCGAGATGGGCCCGGCTGCGGGCCACACGTTCGGCCCTTTCTGCGGGAGGCATCCGCGCCAGGGCGCGCATGCCCGCCGCGATCGCCTCCACATCCGTGGCGTCCGCGCGCAGCGTCGACGGCCCGCCGACTTCGGCGAGAACGCTGCTTTCCGTCACCAGGCAGGGCAAATCGTGCTCGATCGCCTCGATCACCGGCATGCCGAAGCCCTCCAGCCGGCTCATCAGCACGAATCCGCTGGCATGGCGATAGAGCCAGCGCAGTTCGGGTTCGCCGGCATAGCCGCGCAGGATGACGCCCTCGGTCTTCATGCCCAGCGCAATGGCCTCATCCGCACCGGGCTCGTGCCCGCCCGCCAGCACATAATGCCAGCCCTGGGCGGCGAGGCCGCTGCGGGCGAAGGCCTCGATGCAGAGCGCCTGGTTCTTGCGCCGGCCGAGGCTGCCGACGGTGAGCAGAAACGGGGTGCCGTGATCGGCGGGCGGTGACACCGACGTCGCGGACATTTCCTGCCGCACGGGAATGTAGATGACGGTGGAGGAAGGATAGTCCTCGCCGAAAAGCGCGTGGAATGCCTGCTGCGAGGTGCGGCTGACGAACACCATATGCGGCCGTGCCGCGCGGATCGCCGCATAGGCACCGGCGTAGAGTTCGTCGACGCGGGGGGCGAACTCATCGGGATGGGTAAGCGGACCGACATCGTGGCAAAGGACGATGTCCCGCTCTTGCAGCCGGTGGCGCAGCACGCTGAGCGGATCGAGATGGAGCGTGGGATAAGGTGTCCGCAGCCGCGGCAGCGGCGCGGCGAGCTGAGGTTCGAAGGCACGCGCGATGGTTTCCCAATGCGTCAGCCGCCCGGCGAGGCGACGACCGAGATCGCTGCGGGGGAACTGCCTCAGCCGGCCATAGCGCACCGAGGCGACCCGCGCGCCGAGCGTGGCGATGATTTCCCGGCCGAGAAACAGCTTCCCCGTCCGGTCGTTGAAGGCGAGGGAGAAGTCGACATCAAGAGGCATGAGGCCCGCGCGCCTCGCTGGCGATCACGGCGGCGTGGCCGGGCGGGGACGGAACAGGCGGGGGCATCGGCTCAATGGGCATTGCGGTGGATGATGACGCGGACGGTAAGCAGCAGCACCTTAACATCCATCCAGAGCGACCAGTTATTGATGTATTCGAGGTCTGCGGCCACGCGGGCCTCAATGTCCCGGCGGCTCTGCGTCGCACCGCGCAGACCGCGGATCTGGGCGAGGCCGGTCAGGCCCGGTTTCACCGCATGGCGGCTCCAGTAATCGGGAACCAGTTCCCAGAACAGCGCGCCTTCCGCGCGGGAGCCCAGCGCATGTGGACGCGGCCCGACCAGGCTCATATTGCCGATCAGCACGTTGAGAAGCTGCGGCAGCTCGTCGATGCTGGTACGCCGCAGGAAACGCCCGACGCGGGTGACGCGGCCGTCGCCGCGCGAGGCCGAAACCTGACCGGTGGCGTCGGTCGCCTCGCGCCGCATCGTCCGCAATTTGAAGCAGCGATAGGGACGGTTGTTGCGCCCCACCCGTTCCTGCACGAAGAAGGCCGGGCCAGGGCTGTCGAGCTTCACCAGCAGGGCGGCCGCGACAATGGTCGGGGCAGCCGCCACGAGGAGAGGCAGGGTCACGGCGAGATCGAACACCCGCTTGGTCAGACGCTCGGTGAGCGAGAGCGGGCCACGCGACACCAGCAGGGTCGTCTGCTCGTTCCAGCGTGACAGCGACAGAGGCTCGAACCCGCCGAGATCGACCACGACCTCGCTTTCAAAGCCGCTCAGCCGCATCGCCTCGGTCCATTCGAGCCGCTCGCGCGCGTCCGAGAAGGCGAGGACCACGCGGTCGGCATAGCCGATTCTCTCGCTGAGGGCGGCGAAGAAGGCGGGATCGTCGCGGCGCGGCGTCAGGCCGGCGCCGCCCACCTCCACATAGGTCGTCAGGTCATCGCCTCCGGGCGCCTCTGTGTCGCGTCGATCGGTCAGGACCACCAGGCGCGGCGCTACGAAGGGGAGAAGCCAGCTGCGCGTCAGCAGGGTGGCCATCATCCGGCCCATGCCGATCAGCGCGAAAGCCAGCAGGAAGCTGTAGCCGATTTCGAGGCGCGAGAGCCGGCTGCCCACTTTCAGCGCGAAAAGAGCGGTGAGGAACAGCCCGGCGGTAATCAGCAGGGCAGTGAAGCTGGCGGAGAGGGCGCGGCTGAGCGAGGTCGCCGCTTGGACCGCATAGGCCCGCAGGCTCACCGCGGCCAGAAAATAGGTAGGGGCCAGAAAGAAGAAGATCTGCCAATTGCCGTCAAAGGGCGAGCCATGGCGCAGCGCCGCGCCGGCCAGGCAACTGCCGGCGAGGGCGAGCAGGTCGGTGGCGGCGAGCCCGGCGGTGAGGCAGACGCGAAGGGAGTCGCGGTAGCGCGTCAACCGATCGGGCGCGGGTTCCGTCGGCGGTACGCTGGCGGCCGCCTCGCGGATGCCGCCATAAGCGCCGAGGACCTCCATGCGGCTGCCTTCCCTGCAATGCTTGCCGCGATGGGGCGGCGATCACCGCTCATCAGCCGGCAAATAAACCGTTCACATGCTTTGTCGCGGCCGGGCATGACCGCTGAACGACGGTGTTCCGGAACGCGTACCGCTCATCCTCGCCAAGAGGCCGGTGGCGCCCGACCAGCCTATGCGCGATCAACCTGTCAGGCTTCTTATGCCGCTTCTATTGCTATGGTATTTGCATAGCAGATAGAGTTGTCGGCGTGCAACATTTTGGGTGCAATTTGCGCCTGTCGGACGAGGCATTGTCAAACAAAACGGTTAATGCGTACTGATGCGATTTTAGAACGTTTTTAATTCGATAGTCCCTGGATAGTGAAGGGGTGCCTGGGAAGGACATGACGCAAGGAGAGGTGGCGATTGTTTTCGGCGGGGCCGGCTTCATTGGCTCGCACCTGTTGCGGCGGCTGGCGCGGGCGTGCCCCGCGCGGCTGATCAGCGTCGATATTCGCCCGCCGACAGTCCCGGTCCCCGGCGTCGACTATCTGACGGGCGATGTCCGTGATCTCGCTGCCTTCTCCGTCGATGGCGAGGTGGCGACGATCTTCAATCTCGCGGCGGTCCACACCACGCCGGGCCATGCCGACCATGAATATTACGAAACCAACATAAGCGGGGCGCTGGAAGTCTGCGCCTTTGCCCGGCGCCGGAAGGTGCGGACGATCGTTTTCACCAGTTCGATCTCGGTCTATGGCCCTGGCGAGGACACGAAGTCGGAAGCCTCGCGGCGCGCGCCTGAATCCGCCTATGGACGCTCGAAAGCGATGGCGGAGGATGTTCACCGCGCCTGGCAGGCGGAAGCGGCGGAGCGGCGTCTGGTGATCTGCCGGCCGGCGGTGATTTTCGGTCCCGGCGAGGGGGGCAATTTCACCCGTCTGGCCGGTTTGCTGCGGCGCGGGCTCTTTGTCTATCCGGGGCGGCGGGACACGATCAAAGCCTGCTACTATGTCGAGGACCTCGTGGACTCGCTGCTGCACGCCGCCGCGCGGAATGAGCGCGTGCTGCTGTTCAATGGCTGCTATCCCGACCGCTACACGCTGGAGACCATCGTCGAAACCTTCCGCGCCCAGCATTTTCCGCGGGCGAGGACGTTGACCATGCCCCGTTCCCTGATGCTCGCCGCCGCGAGCGCCCTCAGGCCGCTGGCCGGCGCGGGCATCGGCATTCACCCGGAGCGTGTCATGAAGCTGGTGCGCTCGACCGATGTGGTGCCGGGCTGGCTGGACGCGCACGGCCTCGCCCGGCGCGGGCAGCTTCCACTGGCGCTGCAACGCTGGAAGGACGAGACCGCCGGCGCCTTCAACTGACCGCCTCGCCCCGACACCGTACCCTGCGAAAGACGACACATAATGAAGGTCGCCCTGGTTCATTATTGGCTGGTCGGGATGCGGGGCGGGGAGAAGGTGCTGGAATCCTTCTGCCGCCTCTATCCCGAAGCCGACATCTTCACCCTGGTTGCCGAGCCGGCTCAGCTTTCCGACACGCTGCGGCGGCACCGCATCACCACCTCCTTCCTGCAGCACATTGGCGGGCGGCGGCACTACCAGAAGATGCTGCCGCTGATGCCCTACGCGCTGGAGAGCCTCGACCTCACCGGCTACGACCTCGTGATCTCCAGCGAGGCCGGCCCGGCCAAGGGCGTGGTGACGCGCCCCGACAGCCTGCATGTCTGCTATTGCCACTCGCCTTTGCGCTATCTCTGGGACCTGGAGCCGCAATACCGCGCCGCCTCCGGCCCGCTCACCCGGCTCGCCATGTCGCTGTTCGGGCCGGGACTGCGCCAATGGGACGCGACCACGGCGGCGCGGGTGGACGCTTTCATCGCCAATTCCGCCTATGTCGCGCAGCGCATCGCCAAGTTCTACCGGCGCGAGGCCACGGTCATCCATCCCCCGGTCGATCTCGCCCGCTTCGCTCCGGTGGAGGCCATCGGCGAGGCCTATCTTTGCGCCGGTCAGATCACCCCCTACAAGAAGATCGAGCTGGCCATCGAGGCGTTCACCCGCATGGGGCGTCGCCTCGATATCATCGGCGAGGGCGCCGACGCGGCGCTGAGGCGCCGGGCGGGCCCCAGCATCCGCTTTCTCGGCCCGGTCAGCGACGCGGCGATGGCGCACCATCTCGCGCGCTGCCGGGCGCTGGTGTTTCCCGGCGTCGAGGATTTCGGCATCGTCCCCCTGGAAGCGATGGCGAGCGGGCGCCCGGTACTGGCCTTCGGGCGCGGCGGGGCCACGGAGACGGTGATCGAGGGCAAGACCGGCCTGCTGTTCCACCAGCAGACCGCCGACGCCATCATTGATGCGGTGCAGCGCTTCGAGGCGGGCGCGGTGGATGGCGCGCCGGAGGATTACCGCGCCCATGTCGCCGGTTTCGGCCGCGAGCGGTTCGAGAGCCGGATCAAGTCCTTCATTGACGAACGCCTTGCCGGGACACGATAGGGTGGGCCCGGTCGCGAAGACGGAGTGCGAGAACGCGATGAGCGTGGGTCGTTGGAAGCGCATGAGCCCCGCAGGGCTGATGCTCCTTGTCGTGCCGCTGTTTCTGTCGCTGGCGGGCTGCGCGACGGCGCCGAGCGCGCCTCCGCCGGCGGCGGACGCCGCCACCGCCACCGAATATGTCCTCGGCACCGGCGACAAGCTGCGCCTCACCGTGTTCAACGAACCGACGCTGTCGGGCGAGTTCGAGGTGAATTCCGGCGGCTTCATCTCCGTGCCGCTGATCGGCAACATCAAGGCGCAGGGTGAGACGGCGCATGGGCTGGAGACCGCCATCACGCAGAAGCTGGCCGGCGGTTACATGCGCGATCCCCGGGTCAATATCGAGGTCCTGCAGTACCGGCCGTTCTACATCATCGGCGAGGTCGCCAAGCCCGGCGAATATCCCTATCGCAACGGCATGAACATCATGAGCGCCGTCGCCGTGGCGGGCGGCTTCACCTACCGGGCGAATGATACCACGGTCACCATTCGCCGGGCGGGCCAGACGCAGGACTATTCCTATCCCGTCACCACGACGACCATGGTGCTGCCCGGCGATATCGTGCGGGTGGGCGAGAGGCTGTTCTGACGGGGTCTTGCCCGCTCACTCGGCGGTGTCGAAGCGCCGGCTCCAGCTCTGGGCGAGCCCGGCACCCAGTATCGCCCAATAGGTCAGCGCCACCGCCTGTATCTGCAGGCTGAAATCGAACGCCGCATGCGAGAGCACGGTGACGCTGGCCGCGAGCGCGACGAGGCTGATCGGATGCGGGCTCTCGCGCCGCAGCATGTTGGCGAGCGTCACCGCCAGCAGGGTGGCTACAAGGGCGGCGAGCAGGAGCGTGGCGGGAATGCCGAGCTCGAACAGCAGTTCGATATAGGTGTTGTGCGCCTTGTCCCAGTGATGCCAGGGCGAGAAGGCTTCCGCCCCGCGATAGACCGCGAACATGCGGTCGAAACTGCCATAGCCGAAGCCGGTCAGCGGCGCGTCGCGCACCGCGTCGAGCGTGCGGGCCGCCACCGCCCAGCGGGGATCGCGGGCGCCGGGCAAGGCGAAGCGTTCGCCGAGATCGTCGCCGAACAGTGCCAATGTGGCGAACAGCACGGCCAGCACCGGGGTGGCGAGCACCAGCACCAGCCAGCGCCGGCGGCTGGAGGCCAAGGCCAGCAGCATGAGCGTTAGAATCCCGCCCATGCCGGCAATGAACCCCGCGCGCGACACGGTGAGCACGAGGGCGACGCCGATGAGGGCGGCCCCGGCAAGGATCGGCAGGGCGGAGCGCAGCGTGGTCTCGACGAAGGCCGTCGCCCGCACCGCCAGCGGCAGGCTGCGCCGCCCGCCCGCGCGGCGATAGACATCGATCAGCAGGCCGATCGTGGCGATCAGCCCGATGCCGGCATAGGTGGCGTAGCTGTTCTTGTTGACGAAGCTGGAGGTCAGCTGCCCGCCATAGGCCTTCTTTTCGAACCACAGCAGCAGGTCCGGTGTCAGCGCGTGCTGGAGCAGGCCGAAAAGGGCATAGAAGACCGCGATCACCACCAGCGCGCGCAGGAAAAGGTCTGCCCGCCGCCCGTCGCGGCAAAGCTGGAGCGCGAGATAGAACGCGATTCCATGGGTGAGCAGCACGACCAGCCCGCGCAGCCCGGCATCCGGCGTGACCGAGATGCGACCCGCCACCGGACCGGCGCCGGGCAGGGGCTGCAGGGTGTCCGCCGTCATCTGCCAGAACGGGTTCTGCCAGCCCGGCGGCGCAACGGGGGAGAGCTGGAACAGGATCCAGCCGACGAGCACGCTTCCGCCAAGCAGCATCCACCACAGGCGCCGGGGCGCCACGGGGTGGCGGGCGCCGCTGACCAGCCGCCCCGCTTCGAACACAATGAGCAGCAGGGCGAACAGCGCGGAATTCGCGCCCCAGGCGACGAGGCGGTTGCTGCCGAGCAGAAACGGCACCCAGGCGAGGGCGAGAACGAGGCCGGCAAAGACGAGGTCATTATAGGTTTCCGCCCGGGTGCGGCGGGCGAGAAAGCCCGAGCCGCGCGCCCCGCCGGATGCGCCGGGCCCCGACATGCTGGGCGCGCTGCGGGAGGCGGCGGGCGGGCTCATGTGTGGATTACCCGCGCCGTCTCGCCTTCCAGCACGATGCAGGACAGGCGGTGGGTGAGATAGGCCCCGGTGTCGACATTGATGCGGTTGGCATGCATCTCCACCGCCATGACCGGCGTATGGCCGTGGACGATACGCTTGCCGTGGTCACGCGTGGAGTGGAGAAACGGGTCGCGGATCCAGATCAGGTCCTCTTGCGTCTGCCGGTCGAGCGGCACGCCGGGCCGGATACCGGCATGGCAGAAGAAATAGTCGCCGATCGCGCGGCTGACCGGCAGCTGGCGGAGAAAATCGAGATGCGCAGGCGGGATGGCGGCGAGCGCGGCCTCGCGCAGCTGCGCGTCGCGCTCCGGGCCGGTGATGTCGCGCACGGAGACGCCATAGGAAAACAGCGTCTCCACCCCGCCCATCCGCAGCCAGGGCTCCCAGTCTGCCTCGCCCGCCAGGGCGGCCAGAAAGGTGGCTTCATGATTGCCCCGCAAACAGGTCCATGACCCGTCGCGGCTGTCGTCCCTGCCCGTGGCGAGCCGGTCGACCACCGCCGCGCTGGCTTCCCCCCGGTCGATATAGTCGCCGAGAAACACGATATGGCACGGGCCGGGATGGCTGGCTCTGTCGGCGGCAATGGCGGCGAGCAGGGCGCGCAGCAGATCGTCCCGCCCGTGAATGTCGCCAATGGCGTAGACACGCGCCCCGTCAGGAACGCGTGCCGGGGCGGGTGGGCGCGAGGCCGCGCGGAAGCGGGAGAACAACATGCCGAGGCCGAGACTCATCTGGCCGCCCGTGGGCGGCGCCGCGCCGCGCACCCTACCAGCCGCCGGCGCGCGCACAAGCGCCGGCCCGGAAGCGGCGGGCCGGCCTCAATAAGCCAGGGTAACGCCCGCGAGAACGAGGTTGCGGACGTAATCTTCGGCACCGTTGATGTTGTTGAAATTGGTGTCGAAGTTCGTATAGGTATAATTGACCTTCGCTGTGGCGAAGCGGTTGATGGAATAGCGCAGTTCTGCGCCGATGACATACTGGTTGTCGACGCGGGGGAACTCGTCATAATCCTGGTTGAGATAGTCGATCCAGCCTGACATGACGATGTTGCGGCGGAACTCGTAGTCGAGCCGTACCCCGGCGGACGAACTCACCACCGCCGAGCCGCTGATGCCGGCAAATTCATAGTTCGAGGTGATCACCTGCTGGCCGGCGGTGAAGGTCGCGGTGAGCAGCGGCGACACGAACCATTGCAGATTGGCGCCGAAGGTCAGGCCGGAACTGCCGGAGAGGTCGCCATTGTCGGAGGCCCAGTTGTAGTAGCCGACGAAGGCCTCGCCGCGCGTCAGGCGCGACGGCTCGATCTTGATGCCGGTGATGACCCTGTACTCGGCGGCGTTATAGTCCGAGTCCTGCATCTCGTACCAGTGATAGGACCCGCCGACGAACAGGCTGGTGAGCGGGCTGAGCTCATAGCCGAGGCGACCTGCGAGATTATAATCGCTGCCGTTGCGATAGGCCTGGTCGGAGGGCTGGCCGTTCAGCCAGGCATCGTAGTCGCGGTAGCGGTAGTCGAAGCCGCCCGTCGCCCACATGCGGTTGAACTGTTTGTCGAAATTGACGCCGGCCGTCACCTGTTCATAGGGAAGCGGGTCGCCAAGCTTGTTCACATTGGTCTCGTCGTCGCCCGGCAATTCGTTGAGATGGGCGTAGCGGGCATAGCCGCCAATGGTGAAATCGCTGCTGACATCGATGCGCCCGCGCGCACCGGCGGCGTAATTCTCATAGTCCGCACTGCTGTAGCGGGCGTAGCTCGTGCTCTCGAAATAACCGTCGAAAGCGAGGAAATGGCGCGCCCAGTCCGACTGCAGGTCGAAGGCCGGGCGGACGGTAAAGAGCCAGCTTTCCTTCTCGTTGCTGTTGGCGGCGGTGATGTTGGTGTCATAGCCGGTTTCCAGCTTCAGCGTCGGAAACAGCACGAAGGAGCCCACGGGCACGCCGAGCGGGAGATAGTTCACCGGCTGGCGGTCGAGAACCGCCGCCCGCGCCGGATCGACTTCCACGGCCTGGCGGGTGCTTGGCGGCGCGTCCTGGGCCGGTGCCGCGCCGGGCACGGCAAGGGCGGCGAGGCCGAGCACGCCTGCGGCACGGGAGAGAGCCCTTATGAGATGAATCCTCATGAGGGGCTCGGCGTCGCTGGGGTCACGGGATTGTCCGTCTGCCCCGGGGTCGGCGTGTCGCTGCCGGACGAGCCGGCGGCGCTGCGCGGCGTGCCGGCCGCCGCGGCGTTGAACGCGCCCGTCAGCACTGCCGCCATCTGGCTGGAAAGCCCGCCCTGGCCGCCCGGCTGCGCCGTTGCGGCCTGCACCGCCGTCTGGATGGCGCCGGCCGCCCCGCTGCGCCCGTCGCCCTTGAGAGCGGAATAGGCCTGGCCGAGGCCGGTGCCGAGAACGGCGACCGCGCCGGTATTGCCGGCGGCGCCAGCTTCGACCGCGGCCGAGATGATCGCTGCGGCGATGGCGGCCACCTGCGTGTCGGTCGCGGCGCCTTCGGCCAGCCATTGCAGCGCCAGCGCCTTTTGCGGGCCGCTGAGGCCGGAGCTCATGATCGCCTTGACCTGATCGGCCGCGCTCGATGTTCCCTCGGCTGAGACCACCACGTTGAGAACCGCCTGCTCGGCGGCAGACAGCGCGGCCTGGGCGGGACCGGGCAGCAAAAGGCCGGCGGCGGGCACAAAAGCACCCGCTGTCGCCATCACCGCCAGGATGCGCGCCGCTTTGCCGATCATGCCCCGTCCGCCTCAGCTGCCCATGGTCAAAATACCAGAGCCCATGCTGCACTGCCACCCGTCCCGAGACGGTTTCGGACGATTCCAGGCCCTTTTCGGCTGGAGAATCCGATAGTTGCCGGCTTACCTAGCGTCTGTGCGGTGCTGTGGTGTGGGGGGAGGGGAGATGGTGCGGTGCGGCGTCAGGGAGCGGCTCCCACCTCCTCCAGGAAGACCCGGCGCTGGGCGGCGGGAAGCGGGGCCAGCAGCTGCTGCCAGGAGTGCAGGAACGGGTCCGGAAAGCGCCTCAGGAAGGCGATGTCATAGGCGAGGGCGCGCTTGCTCTCGGGGCTGGCGAACATCCACCGCCGGGCGAGGAACCGGGCCCGGCGCATCATCTCGGCATATTCGTAGGGCCCGGTGAGCCGCGAGAGGTCCCAGGCGGCCATGGACGTCGGGCGAAGGGCGAGGGCGGGCCAGGTCAGCTCGGCAAGGTCCATCCAGGCGGCCGGCTCGACGGGATCGACCGCGAGCGCCGCCGCGATTTCCTCCACTCCGTTCGCCGCCGGCGGGTCGAGGCGGCGCCCGGCGCGGAAGCTGAGAAGGCGCGCTTTGTCGCGCAGCCCCGCTTCGTCCAGGAAGGGCGCCACGGCCGCGCGCAGCTGCGCCGCTTCCTCGGCGCGGGCGGGCGCAGCAGGCGCCGCGGTGCCGGCGGCCGCATCGCGCTCGATGCCCCACTCGATCGCACCCAGCCGGGCGAAGGCGACGCCTTTCACCAGCACGGCGCCGGCGAGGGCGATCAGCACCAGCGAGAACGCGGCGCGCCCCACCCTTGCGCCGCCGTGGCGCCGCTCCGCCTCAGCCGACATAGTATTTCTTGTAATAGGCGGAGGAATGATAGGAATAGCGCCCATATTTCGGCGCCCCGCGCAGGTCGATCATGTTGAGCGCGATGCCGCAGATCTTGCGCTCGCCCGGAATGCGCTCGATCGCGTCCCGCACGAATTCGCGCGACGTGGCGTTCCAGCGCACGACGAACAGCACCTTGTCCACCACCGGCGCGAGGACGGCGGCGTCCACCACCGGGCCGATGGGCGGGGCGTCCATCACCACGAGGTCGAAGCTCTGCCGCAGCTGCTCGATGAGGTGCTGCATCCGCGCCGAGCCCAGCAGGTCGGGCGGGTTCTGCGACTTGCCGCCGGCGCCCAGCACAAAGATGCCGGAGGCGTCGTGGCGGTACAGCAGCCCGTCCGGCGCGGCGGTCTGCGCCAGCCATTCCACCAGGCCCGGCTTGTCGTCGAGGCCGAATTGCTGGGTGAGGGAAGGCCGCCGCAGATCGCAGTCGACGAGCACCACCCGCTTGCCGGAGCTGGCGGCGGAGGCCGCCATGGCCAGCGCGATCGAGGTCTTGCCTTCGGAGGGCGAGGCGGAGGTGATCTCGACGACGCGGGGCGGGTTGTCGACATCCGACATCTGCACCCCCGCCCGCAGGCTGCGGATGGACTCGCTGAAGCGCGAGAGCGGCTTGGCGGCGAGGAAATCCACCACCGGGATGGTGCCCCTGGTCTTCTCGCCTTCGGCAAGGTTCACCCACTCGACCGAACTCAGCACCGGCAGGCCGGTGGCCTCCTCCAGCTGGCGCGGGCTGCTGAAGCCGGCATTGAGCAGATCGAGCAGCGCGGCGAGCCCGATGCCGAGCACCAGTCCCAGCGCCGTGCCGGCGGCGAGGAACAGCGATTTGCGCGGGAAGGAGGGGCTGCCCGACGCCAGCGCCGGGGTGATGATCCGCGCGTCGCGAATATCCATTTCCGATTGCTCGGAGGTGACCTTCGACTGGTTCAGGAAAGTCTCGTAGAGCGTGCGGTTGGCGGCGGCGTCGCGCTCCAGTTCGCGCAGCTTCACCGCGAGCGCGTTGTCGCTGGTGTTCTGCCCCGAGGCGGCGGCGACATTGGCCGCCATCGCCGCCGCACGCGTGCGGGCCACATCGTAGTCGTTTTCGAGATTGGCGACGATGCGGTTGATCTCGGCGCTGATCTGGCGCTCGATCTCCCGCCGTTCCGCGCGGACATTCACCACCAGCGGGTGGCGCTCGCCATAGCGGGTGACGAGGTCGGCCTCGCGTCCGCTCACCTCGGCGTGGCGTCCGCGCAGATTGGTCACCACGCCGGAGCGGATGACATCGGGCAGCGTGGCGAGATTGCCGCCTTCGTCGAGAATTTTCTTGGCCTGCTCGTATTTGGCCTGTTTCTCTGCCGCTTCCGTCTCCACCTGCACCAGTTCGGCGCTGATCTCGGAGAGCTGCTGCTCATTGAGCGAGCGGGCACCGACCGAGACGAGATTATGCTCCGTGCGGAACTGCGACACCGCCTCTTCCGAGCGGCGCAGCGCCTCGCGCAGCTTCTGCAGCCGGTCGTTCAGCCAGTCCGAGGCGCGGCGGGCGGCATCGAAGCGGGTTTCCAGCTGGTCGACGATGAAGGCGTCGGCAACGGCATTGGCGAGACGGGCCGCGCGATTGGGGTCGGTCGAGGTGACCGAGATCTGCAGGATGTAGGAGCGCCCCACGCGCTCGACCAGCAGCGCGCCGCGCAGCCGGTAGATGGAAGCGCGTATATCGTCGGGAATGGCGGCGGCGCCCGGCTCGGCGGGGCGTTCCGGCTCGGTGGTCGCGCGGCTGCCGCCGAACAGGCCGGAAAGCACCGAGCGCCAGGAGCGCCCCGGCGCCTGGCTGCCGAATTCCGGATCGGCGACCAGATTTTCCTTCTCCACCACCCGCCGCAGCAGGTTGAGCGATTCGATGATGGAAATCTGGTTCTCGATATTCGAGGCCGCCGCCACCGACGCGGCATCCATGCCGCTGAGCTGATCGCCCAGCACCGAGCGCGAGGAGGGGTCCAGCAGGATTTCGGCGGTGCTGGTGTAGCGGGGGGTGAGCAGCAAGGCCGTGCCCAGCGCCAGCGCCATCGTCAGCACGGCGATGAAGCCGATCAGCAGGCGGCGGCGGACAAGGAAGTCCACGACCTGATGAAGATCGATGCGATCGTCATCCTCCGCCGCCGGGGCTCGGTTAATCTGTCCGTGCATCAGGTCCCATCCAGAGACGGCGAACAATCGCGGCCTGCGAGGCCCGCGCGGCGGGCGGCGCAGGCTGCCGCCCGCAACAACTATATGAAAGCGGTGGGGTATGCCTAGAGAGACGCGGCCCGTGCCCTCCGCACCGCAGCGGACCGAGGGCGCTGCGGCGGATCCGTCTCATCTGCGCCTCTTCAATTTATTACATTTATAATCTTTGTCAGAACTCTCTTTTGTGCCGCGTTGCTGTGGAATTGAGGGGGGTGCCTGCCTATTGTGCCGGCGACGAACAGAAGAGAGACGCATGATGCTACGGCGCGTACCGATCACGAGTGTCCCTGCGAGGGTGCTGCTGGCTATGGGCCTGCTGGCGTTGACCGTCATCGGCCAGGGGCCGGCGGCGCACGCCGCCTCCGCTTCCTCGCCCCAGCGCATCCTCGCCATTGGCGGCGCTGTTACCGAGACGCTGTATGCGCTGGGGCTCGAGGACCGGGTGGTCGCCGTCGACACGTCGAGCACCTATCCCCCGCGCGCCCTCGCCGAGAAGCCCAATGTCGGCTACATGCGCGCGCTCTCGCCCGAAGGTGTGCTGTCCGTCGGGCCCGATCTCATCATCGCGCTCGACGGGGCCGGCCCGCCGGATGCGGTGAAGGTGCTGAAGAGCGCCGCCATCCCCTTCGAGACGTTGCCGGAAGCGCGGGACGAGGCCGGCGTGCTCGCCACCATCCGCCGTGTCGCCGCGCTGGCCGGCGTGCCGGAGCGCGGCGAGGTGCTGGCGGGCGAGGTGGCGGCGGATTTCGCCGCGCTGGCGGCGCTTCGCGCCCGCATCCCCGCGCCGCGCAGCGCCGTCTTCGTGCTTTCGGCATCGGGGACGGCGCCGGTCGTCGGCGGGGCCGGCACGGGCGCGCAGGCGATGTTCGCCCTCGCCGGCGTCACCAACGCCATGACCGGGCTCAATGGCTACAAGCCGGCGGTCGGCGAGGCGGTGCTGGGCGCCGATCCCTATGCCATCGTGCTGATGAAGGATCAGAACCACGCGGTCTCCGACGACGCGGTGAAGGCGATGCCGGCTTTTGCCGGCACCTCGGCGATCGAGGCCGGCCGTCTCTACCGCATGGATGGCGGCTATCTCCTCAGCTTCGGGCCGCGCACGCCGCAGGCGGCGCGCGATCTCGCCGCGCTGATCTATCCTGAGCTGGCGCTGCCGCCGCTGCCGGCCCATGCCGCCAACGCGGCCTCCGCCCCCAGCGCGTCCGGCACACCGTGAGCATGGCCGTCTCTCCTGCCGCCGGAGCCCTGGCGTTCCGGCCGCGCCGCGCGTCCGTCGTCCTCGGCCTGTGCGCCGGTCTGGTCGCACTGGCCTTCCTGGCCTCACTGGCCATCGGACCGGTCACCATCGCCCCCGGCCGCATCCTCGACATTCTCGCCGCCGCGCTGGCCGGCGAGCGGGCGAGCGGCGCGGCGCTGCGCGAGGCGGTGATCGTGCTCGACGTGCGCCTGCCGCGCACCTTGCTCGGCCTGCTGGTCGGCGGCGGCATCGCGCTCGCAGGCGCGGTGACGCAGGGCATTTTCCGCAACCCGCTCGCCGATCCGGGGCTTATCGGCATTTCCAACGGCGCCGCGCTGGCGGCCGCGGCGTGGATCGTCGCCGGTAGCCATGTCGCCGGCTATCTGCCGCTGGCGCTGGCCGATCTCGGCCTGCCGGTGATGGCCTTTTGCGGCGCGCTCGTCGCCACGGTGGCGCTTTACGCGATTTCGACGCATGAGGGCCGCACCTCGGTGGTCACCATGCTGTTCGCCGGCATCGCCATTGCGGCGCTGGCCGCCGCCGGCACCGGCCTCCTCGTCTTCGCCGCCTCCGATCAGCAATTGCGCGATTTCACCTTCTGGTCCTTCGGTTCGCTCGGCGGCGCGACCTGGGCGAAAGTGGCGGCGCTGCTGCCCTTCATGGCGCTGCTGGTGCTGATCTCCACCCGTCTTCCCAGGGCGCTGGACGCGCTGGCGCTCGGCGAGGCGGAGGCGTTCCATGTCGGCATCGATGTGCAGCGGGCGAAATGGCTGGCCATTCTCGGCATCGCCGCCGGGGCGGGGGCCTCGGTGGCGGTGGCGGGGGTGATCGGCTTCATCGGCCTCGTCGTTCCCCATCTCATCCGGCTGATGGTCGGCCCCGGCCACCGCCTGCTGCTGCCCTGCGCCGGGCTGCTCGGCGGGGCGCTGCTGCTGGGGGCGGATGTGGTGGCGCGCACCGTGGTCAGCCCCGCCGAACTGCCGCTCGGCGTCGTCACCGCCGGCTTCGGCGCGCCGTTCTTCCTCTGGCTGCTGCTGCGCAAGCGCGCGGCGCTGATGGGGTGAGAAGATGTATTGTGCCCACGACATCGGCTTTTCCGCCGGCGGGCGGCACCTGCTTGAGGCGGCCTCGGTCGCGGTGCGGCCCGGCACGGTCACGGTGCTGATCGGCCCGAATGGCGCCGGCAAGTCGACCCTGTTCAAGCTGATGGCGGGCGAGCGGCGCCCGCAGCGCGGGCAGGTGACGCTGGACGGCATCGATCTCGCCGGGCTGCGGCCGGCGCAGCTCGCCCGGCTGCGCGCGGTACTGCCGCAGAGCGTGCATGTGGCTTTTCCCTTCACCGTCGCGGAAGTGGTCGGCATCGGCGCCGCCCGTGGCCGCGACCTGCCGGCGCGCATCGGCCGGGCGCTGGCGCGGGTCGAGCTCGGCGCTCTCGCCAGCCAGAACTATGAGCTTCTCTCCGGCGGCGAAAAGCAGCGTGTGCAGCTCGCCCGCGCGCTGGTGCAATTGGAGGCCAGCGAGGGGCCGGGCTATCTGCTGCTCGACGAGCCGACCGCCAGCCTCGACCTCGCCCAGCAATTGCTGGTGCTGCGGCTGATGCGCGATCTCGCGGCCGAGGGCGCCGGCATCCTCGCCGTGCTGCACGATCTCAACCTCGCCGCCATGGTGGCGGACGAGATCGTCGCGCTGAAGCAGGGCCGCGTCGCCGTGCGCGGCACGCCGGAACAGGTGCTGACGCAGGCGTGCATCGCCGACCTCTATGGCGTGGATGTACGGGTCGGCTGGGCGCCGCCGACCCCCTTCCTGCTGCCGCAGGCGGCCTCGCGCGCTTGAATTGGCGCGCTTGAATTGGTGCAGATGAATTCGCGCGCATGAAAAAGCCCCGCCCGGGGACCGGGCGGGGCTGGGATTGGGCGGTGCGAATGAGTGTCAGGCGGCGAGTTCGCGCCCGACCAGCGTCTCCACATGCAGGAAGGCTTCGGTGGCGGCGGCCTCGATCCGCGCTTCTTCTTCCGGTGTCAGTTCCACCTCATTGAGCGCGGCGGTGAAGCGGCGCCAGTGCAGCGCCCGCCCTTCCGGGTGGCCGGCGAGATGGCGCGCGCCATGCTCGGCGGTGAAGCCGAGCTTCGCCGCTTCCTTGGCAAGGATGGCGGCGCCCATATTGGAGCCTTCGACCACATAGAGCCAGCCGAGCGCCTCGGCGAGGCTGAGCGCCGGGCCGAGATCGGCTTCGGGCGGCGTCATTCCGAGATCGACGAAGTCCTGTTCCAGCGCCTCAAGGCGGGAGCGCTCGGCGAGGTCCGGCAGCAATTCCTGCAGCGCGGCATCGGCATAGAGCGTCTCCACCCGGCGGTGCAGGTGGTACTGGAACTTCAGGAAGCGGGCATAGTTTTCGGCGCTGGCGAAGGGCGCCGCCTGCATCACCCCGTTATCCACCCGCTCATGCGCGGCATTGGACACGGCCTTGAGCCGCTTGGCCCGGCTCGGCGCTTCCACATCGGTGGCAATGGACATCAACTGCTCCTCTCATCCCGCCCGGCGACGGGACCGTTTCACTTCACATAGAGCGGGTCGGCGACGGAAGCGACTTCGCCGCCGCCGAACCGCACCGTCAGCGCTCCCTTCACCGTCAGGCCGGCGCTTGGCAGGAAGTTCTCATATTGGGTGTATTGCTCGTTGAGCAGGTTCTCGACCGACAGACGCCACAGCATGTTCTCGTTGGGCTGATAGCCGGCATAGACGCTGACCAGATTGAAGCTGTCGGTCGGCTCGAACACCGAATTGACCGGCAGGTCGGAAGCGGTGACGGCGGCCACGGCGGTCCAGCGCACGGCGACGGTGAGCTTTTCTTCCAGGAAGCGGAAGCCGAGTGTCGCGGTGACCTGATCGGGCTGGATGCTGGAGAGCGGCTGCCCGGCATAGATGCCGGACGTGACCTCGCCTTCCGAGATCTGGCCGGCCAGGCCGAGGAACCATTTGCGGGCATCATAGGTGCCCTCGAACTCGAAGCCCTTCAGCCGCGCTTCCTGCACGTTCTGATACTGCGCATAGCCCGGCACGCCCCAATTATAGGGGAAGCAGGTGGTCGGGCGGCCGGGAATCGGGCAGATGGTGCCGGTGGAATCGCCGAACTCGACCAGTTCGATATAGTTTTCCACATCGTTCTGGTAGTAGTTCAGCTTGGCCCGCAGCTTGTCGCCGGCGACGAACAGGTCGTCCTTCTTGATGTTGATGCCGACTTCCTTGTTCTTGCCGATTTCAGCCTGCAGGCCGGGATTGGGCAGGAAGTAGAACATCGTGCCGCCGGTGTTGAACGGCAGCGGATGCGGGCCGGAGACCAGCGCTTCGGTCACGGTCGGGGCGCGGTAACCCTCGGCATAGGTGCCGTAGAGGGTCAGCCACGACCAGGGGGTGACGCCGAGGGTGAATTTGGGCGAGAGACGCTCGCCGCTGGTGCCACCATCGTCGGAATTGAGCGAATAGGCATCGTAACGCAGGGCCGCGATCGCTTCCAGCCAGGTGGAATAATTGCCCTTCCACTGCACGAAGGCGCCGCCGACGCCGCGATCGCCCGAGGGGTTGTAGCCCTCGCCGAAACCGTAATCGTCGGTGTTGTCGATCTGGTCCTGGAAATAGTCGCCACCGAAGGTGATGGCGTTGTTCCAGCCGGCGGCATCAAAGCGGCTGGTATTGTTGGCGTCGAAGCCCACCGTGTCGATGACGAAGCTGCGCGGATCGCCCACGGCGCCGGTGATCGGGTTGGAGGAGCCGGAAACCTTCACCTGATCCTGGTCGACCTGGTTCCAGTAGACCGAGCTGCGCCAGTCAAACAGGTTGTCGCCGGGGTTCTGGTAGTTCCAGGCGGCCGTCACCGTGCGGTTGGTCGCCTGCGTCGAGTATTCCGTCGCGGCATTGGCATCGGCGCTGGTGGTGAACTGGGTGTCGTAGTTCAGCGCGGAGAGCTTGATCTCGTGGAAGTCGGCCGGGCGGAAGGTCGCCTTGGCGATGCCGGTCCAGGTCTCGAAGCCGCTGTCCGGCACCACGTCGCCATTGCCGTCATGGTAGTTGTCGGCGTCGCGATAGGTGCCGCCGATGAACAGGTCGACATTCTGGCCGACCTTCGCCGCGCCGAGCACCGAGCCATAGCCCATGAAGCCGTTGCCGGCGGCCTCGCCGGTGGCTTCCACGCCCCAGCTCTTGCCGGGAGCGATGATGTCCTCGGCGTCCTTGGTCCGCATGGTGACGACGCCGCCAATGGCACCGGAGCCGTAGATGTTCGACACCGGGCCGCGCACCACATCGACATCGGCGATGAGGCCGGGTTCGACGAAGAAGCCGCCGGCACCGGCATGGCCGAGCTGGTTGAAGTTCTGCCGCGCGCCGTCGACGATCACCGCCACGCGGCCGAAATCCTGCAGGCCGCGAATATTGATCTGCGTCTGGCTGGTATTGGCGTTCTGGATCGCCGTCGTGCCGGGCATGCCCTGGAACAGGTCCGCCGTGCGCTCCGGCATCAGCGCTTCAAGCTGCTCCGAGCGCCGCACGGTGACGCCGGCCAGCGTGTCGATCCAGCTCTCGGCGGTGCGGGTGGCGACGACGGTGATGGGATCGAGCTCGACGAACTCCTCCGTCTCGACCACGGCGGCGGTGGAGGCCGGGGCCTGCGCGCTCGCCTGCTGCGCCATGGCCGGCGCGGCCGCCAGCAGAGCGAGCCAGGAAACGCCCCAACCTGCCGTCCGTGCCATTGCCGAGAGGGGGCGGTGCCCCCGGTTCGTCTTGCGCATCTCTGTCCATCCCCAATCGAGCGTCCGCCGGACGACACGACTTCCCCAGCGGACGCCGGGAGCCCGCATCCCTGTTCGGTGGCGCCGAACGCAGAGTTAATGTCGAGGCGGGACGGTTAATGGAAGTAAATAGTTGAGTCAAATCACGTATTAATTTGATTTTTAGAACTTAAAAACTGATCCGGAGCGTATAATATTTCTAAAGAGTGCGAGTTTTGGATGGTTTTAATGTCAGTAATCGATTCGCATTAGAGGAATTAAAGAAAGTCTGCCGTTCGATAGGGCAGAAGGGCGGCAGAGTGAGGAAATGCAAGGAGTGGCGCGCCCCGCCGCGACGGCGAAGGCGGCGGCGCGCCCGGGCGACGGCATCCGCCGCCCCGGCTGAGGGGCCGCGCCCGGCGCTCACGTCCCGCGATCAATGGACAAGGGGGCGAGCCGGCCAGCCGCGTCCGCGAATCACTCGCCGCCAGCGAAGCGGGGGGGGGGGGCAGCAGCGCGCCATGCCACTCGCCAGCTTATGGTATCACCAAAGGGTGGGCGGCTTGCGGAAGACGGCGACAGCGGGGTCACGCTCCGGCCGTGGGAGAGGATGCGGGATGAAAGACAGCGTGCGGATCGTGATCTTCGCCCTTGCCAATGTGCTGCTCGGCATCTGCATCGGCTTTGCGCTGGCCGCCAGTTTCTGGGACCGGCTGCTGGTGGGCATCAACGACGCCAACATCTCGAACTGGCTCGGCTTCACCGGGGCGATCCTCGCCGCCCTCGCCACTGTCACCGCAGGCGCGCTCGCCTATCTCGGCGTGCTCTACAGCCATTCCGCCAGCACGCGCGACGATGCCGTGCACCGCATCACCGGCTATCTCGCCGGCCTGCGCAACCTCTATGCCAGCTGGCTCGAACTGAAGGACATGCCGGAGACGGACCCCAGCCGCCCGCTCAAGGTCCACACCCTGCAGAGCGAACTCGTCCGGCCGGAAGTCACCGTCGCGCTGTATGATTCGATCTTGCAGGAGGACCAGGTTCCGGTCTTCGTGTTCTGCAACACGCTGCGCGTCGCGCTGACCAACGGCCATCCGCATCAGCACAATGCGATGGCCATCGTCCTGTTCATCTTCGAGGATGTCACCCGGGCCCTGACCGTCCGCAAGCGGCTGCTGGAGGAGGGCACCCCGCTGCGCAAGGTGCAGGGCACCAGGTTCCTCACGCCCGAACCCTATATCAAGGCGCTCTCCAGCGGGCAGACGGACGAACTCGCGGCCAAGAAGGCCTGGGTCTATGTCGAACCCGGCGAGGCGCCGGCCGCCGTGCCGGAAGCCCCCATCTCGATGGCCAGCCGCTCCTAGGCGTCGGCCGCCTCAGAGCCTCACGGCCATCGCCTCGATCCGCGCCAGCACCTCGGCGATCTCCGCGTCGGTGACGGTGAGCGGCAGCGAGAGGCCGATGGAGGCATCGTCCTTGGCGGTGGTCGACAGCCCCTCGGCGAAGGCGCAGGCGACCAGGCGCTCGGCAAAGGCCGGGCCCGGCGGATGGCCGGCGCGGTCGGGAGCGAACGCGACCGCCCGCAGCAGCCCGAGCCCGCGTATCCCGCTGACGCAGGGCCGGCGCGTGGCGATGGCGGCGATCCCCTCGCGCAGCGTCTGCCCGGCCGCCTCGGCGCGGGCGACCAGAGCGTCGCGGGCGATGATCTCCAGCGCGGTCAGCGCCGCCCGTGTGGTGAGCGGGTTCTTCTCATGGGTGTAATGGCCGAGTTCCAGTTCGGGCGCGACATCGAGCCGGGCATCGCCGATCACCGCCGCGAGCGGCACCATGCCGCCGCCCAGCGCCTTGCCGAGCACGGCGAGGTCCGGCACCGCGCCGAAATGCTCGAAGGCGAAGAAGCGGCCGGTCTTGCCGAGGCCGGAGGGAATCTCGTCGAAGATCAGCTTGGTCCCCTGCGCGTCGCACAGGGCGCGGATCTGCGGCCACAGATCGGCCGGGGGCACATGGCAGTTCGCCCGCATCGGCTCGGCGATGACCGCCGCGATGCGCCCGGTGGCGAGATGACGGGCGATCTCCTCCAGCATCCGCGCCGGCCCATCCTCGCCCGCCCAATAGGGCGTGACATGGTGGCGGCCCGGCAGAAAGGCGCCGAGGCGCGGGTCCGGCGCCGCCGAAGAGAGCCCGAAGGCGCCGAAGCCATGGCCGTGATAGGCGCCTTCGAGCGACACCGTCTCCGATCGGCCGGTGGCGACCCGCGCCAGCTTGATGGCGATCTCGATCGCGTCCGAGCCGCCGGTGGCGAACAGCACCCGCGCTGGCGGAGCGGGCCAGCGCGCGCGCAGCGCTTCCGCCAGCGCCACGGCGGGCGGATTGGTGTAGCGGCGCGGGGCGAAGGCGAGGTCGTCCAGCTGCGCCTTCAGCGCCGCCACGATTTCCGGGTTTCCATGGCCGAGATGGTGCACGGTGTTGCCGTGCAGGTCGACGAAGCGTCGGCCGTCCGTATCTTCCAGCCAGATACCTCGGGCGGCTCTGAGCGCGCCGAGGCTCGGCGTGGAGCCGTGCTGGTGGAAGAAGGCCGCGCTGTCGCGGGCAAGCAGATCGTCGGTCTCGGTCATGGCGCGTCTCGGTGGGCGGCGGCCTTCGGCAGTCTAGCAGCGCCGGGCGTGTGCCTTCTCAATGAGAAACGCAACGGCGTCACGACGCTTTGGCAGGCCGTTGCGACAATGGCCATCACGGCGGCACCCGCTGTGTGCGACCGTGTGCCGCCCGCAGGAAAGCGACATTTGCGCCGCCTGGGCACGGCTCGACGCCCCGCTGGCCTGCAAATTGCTGATACGTGGCAAAATGAGGGTGGCTGGTGCTGCGCGTATTGGTGATCGACCAGAATCGAAAACGGGCCGAGATCGTCGAGGCCGCGTTGCGGGCAGACCCCGATGTGGACGTGCAGATTGCCGCCGTCAGCTCAGGCCAATTGCTGCCCTTGCTGCGGCAGGCCGCGCCGGATGTCCTGATCGTCGACCTCGATCTGCCCGATCGCGACACAATCGAACAATTGCGCATCGCCAACCGGGAGTTTGCCCGGCCGGTGGTGCTGTTCGTCGATGAGAGCGACACGGAGGCGATGCGAACGGCGGTCAGCGCGGGGGTCAGCGCCTATGTGGTGGATGGGCTGCAGCCGCGCCGGGTCAAGGCCGTGCTGGAGGTTGCCGTCGCGCGCTTCCAGGAATTTGAACGTCTGCGCCGCGAACTCGATCTCGCGCGGACCAGCCTTGCCGAGCGCAAGCTGATCGACCGGGCCAAGGGCATATTGATGCGGGCGCGCGGCATGAACGAGGAGGACGCCTATAATCTGCTGCGCTCCAAGGCGATGAAGGACCAGAAGAAAGTGGCGGAGATCGCCCAGTCCGTCATCACGGCGTCGGAGCTGCTGAAATGAGGATCCGCGCCGGCTTCATTCCTCTGGTTGATGCGGCGGTGCTGGTGGCGGCAGCCGATCAGGGCTTCGCCGCCGCCGAGGGCATCGAGCTTGAACTCGTGCGCGAGGTGTCCTGGTCGAATGTCCGTGACAAGCTGACGCTCGGCCATTTCGAGGCGGCCCATATCCTCGCGCCCTTGGCGATCGCCATCAGCCTCGGTCTCGACTATGCCCGCGTACCGCTCTCGACCCTGGTGTCGCTGAACCAGAACGGCAGCTCCTTCCTCCTGGGCAACGAGACCTTCCGGGCGCTGGAAGAGGAGGCGCGGGGCGAGCCCATTGGCGATCCCCACGTCTCCGGTGCCGCACTGAAGCGGCTGGTGGCGGCCCGCGCCGCGCGGGGCGAAGGACAGCTCGTCTTCGCCATGACCTTTCCGTTCTCCCCGCACAACTATCTGCTGCGCTACTGGATGGGAGCGGCCGGCATCGACCCGGATCGCGATGTCCGCCTCATCGTCATGCCCCCGCCCTACATGGTCGACGCCCTGTTGAGCGGGCATGTCCACGGCTTCTGCGTGGGCGCGCCCTGGCCGAGCGTTGCGGTGGAAGTCGGCATGGGCCGCATCCTGCATTTCGGCTCGGACATCGTCGCGAACAGTCCGGAGAAGGTTCTGGCCACGCGCGCCAGCTTCGTCGCGGAACATCGCGAGGCGGCGCTGGCGCTCACCCGCGCGCTCATCCGCGCCACCGCCTGGTGCGGTGCGCCGGAGAATCGGCTGGCCCTTGCCCATCTTCTGGCCGCACCGGAACGGCTCAATGTCGGGGCGGATCTGGTCCTGCGCTCGCTCGAAGGGCGCCTGCGGATCGACCTGCAGGGCACGGTACGGGAGTATTCGCGCTACATGGTGCTCGAAAGTGCGGCAGCGCGGCCGGATGTGCGTCAGGCGCTCTGGCTTTATGCGCAGATGGTTCGCTGGGGCCAGGCCAAGCTCGATGAGGCCGGGCGCATCGCCGTGGAAAGGTGTTATTCGCCGGAAATACATGATCTCGCGCTCGAAAGCATGTCCGGGGTCGACCGCGGCGACGGCATCGGCGCGTTCGCCGGCCCGGTCTTCGACCCGCACGATCTGTCGACTTATCTCGCAGAAATCGGCAGCTGACCAATTGGTGGGCAGCATCCGCCTAATAAACACTCTTGCGCAGAGTTAAGACTGCTTCGAAACTGATGATCAGGTTGCGGCCCTGCCAAGTGCTGGCCGTCTGACCCAGAGTATTCGCCGCCCCATGATGTGGGCGGGCATCTATCGCGCCCAACGAAGGGCGCTTTCATAAGCATCGCCGCTGCGAGCCTGGTCGTCTGACCCGGATGCGCAGCGGCGTTTTTGTTTTTCGCCCAGGGGGAGCGACATGACAGGTCCTACGAAGTCGAACGGCACCACCACGCGCGGCGGGTTCACGCGGCGGGGCATCCTGCGGGCCGCGTCCGCGACCGCCGTGCTGGCCGCCGCGAAAACCGCCTTCCCGTTCGGGGCGCATGTGGCCGAGGCCGCCGGCCCGGAGACCACGCGGGCCGTGCTCGGCTATATCGCGCTCACCGATGCGTCGCCCCTCATCATCGCCAAGGAGATGGGCCTCTTCGCCAAATACGGCATGCCGGATGTCGAGGTGAACAAGCAGGCGAGCTGGGGCACCACGCGCGACAATCTCGTGCTCGGCTCTCAAGGGTCGGGCATTGACGGCGCGCATATCCTGACGCCGATGCCCTATCTCATCTCGGCCGGCAAGGTGACGCAGAACAACGTCCCGCTGCCAATGTACATCCTCGCCCGGCTCAATCTCGATGCGCAGGCCATCTCGGTCGCGAAGGAGTATGCGAGCCTCGGGGTCGGCGTCGATGCGGGCCCGCTCAAGGACGCGTTCGCCAAGAAGAAGGCCGCCGGCCAGGCCGCCAAGGTCGCCGTGACCTTTCCCGGCGGCACGCATGATCTCTGGATGCGCTACTGGCTCGCCGCCGCCGGCATCGACCCCGACCGGGATGTCGAGACCATCGTCGTGCCGCCCCCGCAGATGGTGGCGAACATGAAGGTCGGCACCATGGACGCGTTCTGCGTCGGCGAGCCCTGGAACGAGCAGCTGGTCAACCAGGGCATCGGCTTCACCGCCTGCAACACCGCCGAACTGTGGAACCTCCACCCCGAAAAGAGCCTCGCCATGCGCGCGGACTGGGTGGATGCCAATCCGAAGGCGACCCAGGCGCTGATGATGGCCGTGCTGGAAGCCCAGCAATGGTGCGACGACATGGCGAACAAGGAGCAGATGGCCGAGATCATCGGCAAGCGCGCCTGGTTCAACGTGCCCAAGAAGGACATCATCGACCGCATCAAGGGCAATTACGACTACGGCAATGGCCGCGTCGAACCCAACAGCCCGTATTTCATGAAGTTCTGGCGCGACCACGCCTCCTATCCCTTCCAGAGCCATGAAGTGTGGTTCCTCACCGAAGATATTCGCTGGGGCAAGCTGCCGCCCGAGACCGACGTCAAGGCTATGGTCGCGAAGGTGAACCGGCAGGACCTTTGGAAGGACGCCGCGACCCAGCTGGGCGTGAAGGACATTCCCGCCTCCACCTCGCGGGGCGTCGAAACCTTCTTCGACGGCAAGGTCTTCGATCCCGACAAGCCCGGTGACTATCTCGCCAGCCTCACGATCAAGCGCGTCACCGCGTGACCGCGAGCCGCAGGAGAACCGCATGAGCGTTCCGGCCCGAGACAATGTCCCGACTCTCGACAGCGCTGCCGTGCGGGAGAGCCTTCCTCTCGGCGGCACCAAGGTTGCCCCGTTCCCCAAAGTCCAGGCTCTGTCGGTCGCCACGACCCGCACGCGACCTCGGGGTGCGCGTCTTCTAAAGCTCGCCCGCACCGTCGCGGGCGAGGTCGTGCCGCCACTCATCCCGCTCCTTGTCCTGCTCGGCGTGTGGGAATTGCTGTGCGCGGGCCCCGATGCGGCACTGCCGCCGCCCTCGCGCGTGCTGGCCGATACGTGGGAACTGATTACCGACCCCTTCTATGACCGGGGCGGGCTCGACAAGGGCCTGTTCTGGCATCTGCTCGCAAGCCTCCAGCGTGTGCTTCTCGGCTATTCGCTGGCGGCGGTCGGCGGGGTGGCGGTGGGCACGCTCATCGGCCAGTCGCAATGGGCGATGCGCAGCCTCGATCCGCTGTTCCAGGTGCTGCGCACCGTACCGCCTCTCGCCTGGCTGCCGCTGGCGCTCGCGGCGTTCAAGAGCGGCGAGCCGTCCGCCATCTTCGTGATCTTCATTACCGCGGTGTGGCCGATCGTCATCAACACCGCCGTCGGTATCCGCAATATTCCCGAAGACTACCGAAATGTGGCGCGGGTGCTTCAGCTCAATCCGCTGGAATACGCCGTCAAGATCATGATCCCTGCCGCCGCCCCGTATATTTTCACGGGGCTGCGCATCGGCATCGGCCTGTCCTGGCTGGCCATCGTCGCGGCGGAGATGCTGATCGGCGGCGTCGGCATCGGCTTCTTCATCTGGGATGCCTGGAACTCCTCGCTGATCAGCGACATCATCGTCGCGCTGATCTATGTCGGGATCATCGGCTTCTTCCTGGATCGTTCCGTTGCGCTGGTCGGGGTGCTCGTCACCCGCGGCACCGCCACCTCCTGAGGAGACCGAAGCATGGCCAGCGCCTATCTCTCCATCGAACAGGTCGGCAAGTCGTTCACGCGCGGGGGAAGCACGACGCAGGTGCTTGCCGACATCGACCTGAAGGTCGGCCGCGGCGAGTACATCTCGATCATCGGCCATTCCGGCTGCGGCAAATCCACCTTGCTCAACATCGTGGCCGGGCTCACCCCGGTGAGCACCGGTGCGGTTCTCCTCGACAATAGCGAGGTGAACGCGCCGGGCCCGGACCGCGCCGTGGTGTTCCAGAACCACTCGCTGCTGCCCTGGCTCACCGTCTACGACAATGTGCGCCTCGCGGTCGACAAGGTGTTTCGCGGTCGCAAGAGCGCGGCCGAGCGCCACGACTGGACGATGCACAATCTCGATCTGGTGCAGATGGCCCATGCCCGCACCCGGCGCCCGTCGGAGATTTCCGGCGGCATGAAGCAGCGTGTCGGCATCGCCCGCGCCCTCGCCATGGAACCCAAGGTGCTGCTGCTCGACGAACCCTTCGGCGCGCTCGATGCGCTCACCCGCGCCCATCTCCAGGACTCGGTGATGCAGATCCACGCCAGCCTCGGCAACACGGTGATGATGATCACCCATGATGTCGACGAGGCCGTGCTGCTCTCCGACCGCATCGTGATGATGACCAATGGGCCCGCTGCGCGTATCGGCGAGATTCTCGACGTGCCATTGGCGCGCCCGCGCGAGCGCCTCGATCTCGTGGCGGACCCGACCTATCTGCGCTGCCGGGCAGCGGTGCTGAAGTTCCTCTACGAGCGTCATCGCCTGGTCGAGGCGGCGTGAGGTCGGTCATGCACGCCGCCGCGCCCGAGCGCCTCCTCATCATCGGCCATGGAATGGCGAGCACGCGCCTCGTCGAGGAACTGGTGGAGCGTGTTCCCGGCCGCTTCAAAATCACGCTTCTCGGTGCCGAGCCGCGCCCGGCCTATAACCGCATCCTGCTCTCGCCGGTTCTGGCGGGCGAGCGGGCGCCGGACGATATCCTCATCCATCCGGCCGACTGGTATGCCCGCCATGGCGTCGCCCTGCACTGCGGCATCCCGGCAACCGCCATCGACGCCGGCGCGCGCCGCGTCGCGACCTCTGACGGCCGGTCGTTCGATTATGACCGGCTGGTGATCGCCACGGGGTCCAGCCCCCTGATGCCTGCGCTGCCCGGCGCCGGTCTGCCGGGTGTCGTCAGCTTCCGCGATGTCGAGGATGTCGCCGCCATGCTCGACAGGGCCGGCGAGGGTCGGCACGCCGTGGTGATTGGCGGTGGCCTGCTCGGTCTTGAGGCGGCGCATGGCCTCGCCCAACGAGGCATGGCGGTGACCGTGCTGCATCTCATGCCGCATCTGATGGAGCGTCAGCTCGACGCCGAGGCCGCCGGCCTGCTCCGGGGCGCCCTGGAAAGCCGGGGCCTGTCCATATGCACCGGCATGACGGCGCAGGAAATTCTGGGCACCGACCACGTCTCGGGCGTGCGCCTCGCCGATGGCCGCTGCCTCATGGCCGATCTCGTCGTGCTGGCGATCGGCGTTCGGCCGCGCGTGGACCTCGCCCGCAGCGCAGGTCTCGCCGTGGCGCGCGGTATCGTCGTCGACGACGCGCTGCGCACCAGCGCGCCCGGCATCTATGCGCTGGGCGAGTGCGCCGAGCATTGCGGCACCTGCCACGGGCTCGTGGCGCCGCTCTACGAGATGGCCCGTTCTCTCGCCGCCCATCTTTCGGGCTCCGAAGCCCTCTACTGCCCCTCGCCCACGGCGACACGGCTGAAGGTGAGCGGCATCGATGTGTTCTCCGCTGGCGACTTCACGGAAGGGCCGGAAGTCGAGGACATTGTGCTGCGCGATTTCCGGCTTGGCCATTACGCCCGGCTGACGGTCCGCGGCGACCGCCTCGTCGGCGCCGTCCTCTATGGCAACACGGGCGACGCGCCCTTCTTCGCCGATCTCATTCAGAGCGGGCGGAGCATTTGCGCCATGCGCGACACGCTGATCTTTGGCCCGGCCTTGTGCGCGGCGGCCTGACAAATCCTGCTGAGGGTGCCCATGAGCGCGGATTTCACGGTCGAACAGAAGAACTACCTCGGGGGGTTTGTCTCCGGCATCGCGGCGTTGCGCAGCTCGCGCGGGCTGCCGCCGATCGGCGGGGCGAAGGGCCCCCACGCGACCTCGCCCACGCCAATGCCCGAGCCGGCGGGACCGGACGCGGCCAGCCATCGCGCGATGGCGCGCGTCGAGGCCGCCGGGAAGAAGCTGGCCGATGCCGAGCGCGCCAAGCGCGAGGAACTGGGCCTCGATTCCTACCCGCGTATGGTCAAGGCCGCCCGGGAGGGCGTCTTTCCCAAGGGCGATGACGTGCTGCGCTGGCGCTATCACGGGCTGTTCTTCGTCGGCCCGACCCAGCAGAGCTATATGGTGCGGCTGCGCATCCCCAACGGGATCCTGACGCATTGGCAGCTGGCCGGCATGGCCGATATCGCCGAGGCCCATGCCGGCCCCTATGCCCATGTCACCACCCGCGCCAATCTCCAGATCCGCGAGGTGCCGGCGAGCGATGGCATTGCCGTGCTGGAAAAGCTCGTCGGGCTCGGCCTCACCTGCAAGGGGACGGGGGCCGACAATATCCGCAACGTCACCGGCACGCCGACGGCGGGAATCGATCCGCAGGAACTGATCGACACCCGCCCCTATGCGCTGGAATGGCACCACCACATCCTCAATGAGCGGGCCATGTACGGCCTGCCGCGCAAGTTCAACGTGGCGTTCGACGGCGCCGGCCTGATCGCCGCGCTGGAGGACACCAACGACATCGGCTTGCAGGCTGTCGAGGTGACGGAGGGCCACGGCGTCGCGCCGGGCGTCTGGTTCCGCCTCGCCCTGGGGGGGATTACCGGCCACAAGGATTTCGCCCGCGACACCGGCGTCATCGTTCCGCTGCAGGACGCCACCCGCGTCGCCGACGCCATCGTCCGCGTGTTCATCGACCGGGGCGACCGCAGCAACCGGAACAAGGCGCGGCTCAAATATGTGCTCGATGAGCTCGGCTTCGATGCCTTCCTGGCCGAGGTCGAGGCAAAGCTCGGCGCGCCGCTGACCCGTGCCCCCGCCGGCGCCATCGCCGCCCGGCCGGACGCGGGACGGCAGACCCATATCGGCGTGCACCGGCAGAAGCAGGCCGGGCTCAACTGGATCGGGATCGTCCTCCCCGTTGGGCGCATGAATGTCGACCAGATGCGCGGCATCGCCCGCATCGCGCGCGACCTCGGCGACGGCGAGCTGCGTCTCACCGTCTGGCAGAACCTGCTGATCCCGGGCGTGAAGGATATGGATGTGCCGCTCGCCGTCGCCGCCCTGGAGGCGCTGGGCATCGGCATCTCCGCCAGCGCGGTGCGGGCGGGGCTGGTGGCGTGTACGGGGAGCGAAGGCTGCAAGTTCGCCGCCGCCCCCACCAAGCGCAACGCCGAGGAAATCGCGGCGTGGTGCGACGGGCGCATCCGCGTCGACCAGCCCGTGAACATCCATCTGACCGGCTGCCACCACTCCTGCGCCCAGCATTACATCGGCGATATCGGGCTGCTGGGTGCCCGCGTGTCCGTCTCCGACGAGGGCGACACGGTGGATGGCTACAATGTGCTGGTGGGCGGCGGCTTCGGCCCGGACGCCGCCATCGGCCGTGAGGTCTTCGCCAAGGTGAAGGCCGAGGACATGCCCCCTCTGATCGAACGCATGCTCGGGGTGTGGATCGAACGACGGGCCTCGGCCGATGAGAGCTTTGCCCAGTTCTCCCGCCGCCACGAGGTCGCGGAGCTCGCGGCCATGTTCCGCCCGGAGATGACGTGATGAGCGTTCAGCCGCCGCCCTTCCTGACGCCGCTTCTGCCGGACAATGCGCCCTTCAGCCCCGCCCAGCGCGCCTGGCTCAACGGCTTTTTTGCCGGTCTCCTCTCGCTTGAAGGCCAAGGCGCCGCGCCGCTCGCGCCCGAACAGGCGAAGGCGCTGATGCCCGGCGTCGATCTCGCCTCCCCGTCCGCCGCGCCGGGCGATGGCGATGACGGCGCCGCCCCCTGGCACGACCCCTCGCTTCCGCTTGCCGAGCGCATGGACATGGCGGCCGGCCGTCCGCTGCGCCGGCGCATGATGGCGGCCATGGCCCAGCAGGATTGCGGCCAGTGCGGCTACAATTGCGAGGACTATTCCAACGCGCTCGCCGCCGGCAGCGAGACGCGGCTCAATCTCTGCCAGCCCGGCGGCAAGGACACGCTGCGCATGCTGAAGAAGCTGGCGGCGGAAGGGGAGGGGTCGGCGCAGGCGCCCCCGCCCGCCATGGGCGCAGCGGCGTCGGCACGGGCGGAGCATGCGGCACCGGCGGCGCCCCTGCCGGGCTATTCGCGCGATCATCCGGTCAAGGCGATCTTCCTGTCGCGCCGCCGGCTCAACGCCGGGGCGTCGGCCAAACAGACCTGGCACCTCGACTTCCGCCTTCCCGCCGGGCTGGACTATGCCGCCGGCGACAGTTTCGGCCTGCTGCCGGTGAACGCGCCCGAACTGGTCGAGGCGGTGATGGCCCGGCTCGGGCTCGCCAGCGATTCACGCCTCGACGGGCGCCCGATACGCGACATGCTTCTGAGGGAGAAGGCGCTCGGTGCCGCGCCGGACGCGCTTTTCACCCTGCTCGCCGAGACGACGGCCGCGCCGGACGAGAAAGTGAAGCTCGCCCGCCTCGCCGAAGGGGAGGATCCCGATGGCGACCTCGACACCACCGATGTCCTCGCCGCGCTCGACAAATGCGCGACCGTGCCGGAAGCGGGCGCCTTCCTCGCCGCGCTCGACCCCCTCCAGCCGCGGCTCTACTCCATCTCCTCCAGCCCGAAGGCGTCACCCGGCCAGCTGAGCCTGACGGTGGACACGGTCCGCTACGATATTGGCGCCCGCACGCGCCTCGGTGTCGCCTCGACCTTCCTTGCCGACCGGATCGAACCCGGCACCGAACTGCCGGTCTATGTGCAGAAGGCGCATGGTTTCGCCCTGCCGGCGTCCGGCGACGTGCCGATCATCATGGTGGGGCCCGGCACCGGCATCGCGCCCTTCCGCGCCTTCCTGCAGGAGCGGCTCGCGATGCGGGCCACCGGCGGCGCCTGGCTGTTCTTCGGCCATCAGCGGCGCGACAGCGACTTCTTCTATGAGGAGGAACTCGGCGGCCTTCAGGCCACGGGAACGCTCACGCGCCTGTCTCTGGCCTGGTCGCGTGACGCCGGCCCCAAGGTCTATGTGCAGGACCGGATGCGGGAGGAGGGCGCGGCCCTGTTCGAGTGGCTCGAGCGTGGGGCGCATTTCTACATCTGCGGCGATGCCAAGCGCATGGCGGCCGATGTCGACAAGGCCCTGCACGCCGTGGTCGAGCAGCACGGCCCCCGCGATGCCGCCGGCGCCAAGGCCTATATCGCCGCGCTGAAAGCCTCCGGTCGCTACCAGGCCGACGTGTATTGACGGGGCGACGGATGACCGCGTTCACACATCCCGCTCCGGTTCGCACCACCTGTCCCTATTGCGGCACGGGATGCGGGGTTCTGGGGGGAGCGTCGCCCGTGACCAAGGGCGATCCGGCCCACCCGGCCAATTACGGGCGGGTCTGCAGCAAGGGAGCGGCGCTGGGCGAAACGCTCGCGCTGGATCGACGGCTGCTTCACCCGGTGGTGAATGGCGCCCGCGCCAGCTGGGACGAGGCGCTCGATCTGGTGGCGACCCGCTTTCGCACCGCGATCGAGACTCATGGCCCGGAATCCGTGGCCTTCTACGGCTCGGGTCAGCTTCTGACCGAGGATTATTATGTCGCCAACAAGCTGATGAAAGGCTTCATCGGCGCCGCCAACATCGACACCAATTCCCGGCTCTGCATGGCCTCCTCGGTCGCCGGCCATGTGCGCGCCTTCGGCGAGGACATCGTTCCCGGCTGCTACGAGGATCTGGACGAGGCCGACCTCGTCGTGCTCGTCGGCTCCAATGCCGCCTGGTGCCACCCGATCCTGTTCCGTCGCCTCACCGATGCACGGACCCGGCGCGGCACAAGGCTGGTGGCGATCGATCCGCGCCGCAGCGCGACCGCCGCCGATTGCGATCTGTTCCTGCCGCTCCGCCCCGGCACCGATGTGCTGCTGTTCAACGGGCTTCTGGCCCATCTCGCCCGCGTCGGCGCGCTCGATACGGCTTACATCGAGCGTTCGACCGCCGGCTTTACTGCCGCACTCGCCGCGGCACGCGACGACGCACCGGACATCGGCACGGTGGCGCGGGGATGCGGGCTCGATCCGGCGCAGATCGACGCGTTCTACGCCGCCTTCGCCGCGACCCGTCGCGTCGTCACCGTCTATTCGCAGGGCGTGAACCAGTCCTCGCAGGGCACGGACAAGGTCAACGCCATCATCAACTGCCATCTCGCCACCGGGCGGATCGGCGGGCCGGGGATGGGGCCCTTCTCCTTCACCGGCCAGCCCAATGCGATGGGCGGGCGCGAGGTCGGGGGTCTCGCCAATCAGCTCGCCGCCCATGCCGGCTTCGCCGATGCCGACGACCTCGCCCGTGTGCGCGATTTCTGGTGCGCCCCACGCCTTGCCGAGCGCCCCGGTCTCAAGGCGATCGATCTGTTCGCGGCGCTGGGCGAGGGCCGCATCCGCGCCCTCTGGGTGATGGGCACCAACCCGGCCGTGAGCCTTCCCGATGGCGGGCGGGTGCGGGCGGCCCTGGCGGCCTGCGACTTCCTCGTCGTCTCCGATTGCGTCGTCGGCACCGACACGGCGCGCCATGCCGACGTGCTGCTGCCGGCCGCCGCCTGGGGCGAGAAGGCCGGCACCGTCACCAATTCCGAGCGCCGTATCTCCCGCCAGCGTGCCTTCATGCCGCTGCCGGGCGAGGCGCGGCCCGACTGGTGGATGCTGACCGAAGTCGCCAGGCGGCTCGGCCACGGCGACGCCTTCCCCTATAAGACCCCCGCGGACATCTTCCGCGAGCATGCCGCGCTGTCCGGCTTTCGCACCGGGCGCCGCCTGTTCGACATCTCCGGCCTCGCCGCTCTCTCCGACGCCGCCTATGAGGCGCTCGATCCCGTGCAATGGCCGGTGCCGGCCGGGCAGAAAGACGGCACGGCGCGGCTGTTCACCCAGGGGCGCTTCCCCACGGCGGATGGCCGGGCGCGCCTCATTCCCGTCCGGCAGGCCGCCCCCGCCAACGCCCCCTCCCTGGGGGCGCCGCTGGTGCTGAACACCGGGCGGCTGCGCGACCAGTGGCACACCATGACCCGCACCGGCGACGTGCCGCGCCTGAGGATGCAGGCGCCCGAGGCGTTCGTCGCCGTCCATCCCACGGACGCGGCGGCGGCAGGGCTGCGGGCGGGCGCCCTGGCCGAGGTCACGAGCGCCTGGGGCAGGGCGGTCGCTCGGGTCAGCATCGGCGATGACGTTGCGACCGGCCAGATCTTCATGCCGATGCACTGGACGGACGAGGCCATGCCCGGCGGATCGCCCGGCCGGGTGGCGAATCCGGCCTGCGACCCGATTTCCGGCCAGCCGGAGTTGAAGCACACGCCCGTACGGCTCGCCCCGGTGGCGCTGGGCTGGGAGGGGCTGCTCCTCTCGCGCCGCCGCCTGCGGCCCGAGGCGATCGAGCATTGGTCGCGCACGCCCATCGAGGGCGGGCACGCCTACCGGCTGGCGGGGGCGGGATCGGCACAGGACGACCTTGATCGCGTGCTCGCCCTTCTCGGCGACAGAAGCGGGCGGGCCGAACTGCGCGATGCAAGGCGCGGCGTGTTTCGCTGTTCGACGACGGATGAGACGGGCCGGCTGCTGGATTGCCTGATGATGGGCGCGCCCGGCACGTTGCCCGATCCGGGCTGGCTTCTCGCGACCTTCGCCTCCGACGCCCCGCTGGAGGCGGGCACCCGCCGAAACCTGCTGACCGCGCGCGGCGGCGTTCCGGCGCCGGCGACCGGGGACATCGTCTGTTCCTGCTTCGGCATCGGCGCCGACGCGATCCTCGACGCCGTCCGCGCGGGTTCCCGCACGACGGCCGAGCTCGGCAAGGTTCTGAAATGCGGCACGAATTGCGGCTCCTGTCTTCCCGAGCTGCGTCAGCTCCTTGCGCTTCAGCCAGGCATCCAAACACGCGAGCAGCCATGCCCTTCCTTGTCCTGACCCTGGTGCTTGTTCTCTCCGTCACCCTCAGCTTGCCGAGCTTTCTGGTTCTGCTCGGAGGACAGAATGAGCGGGTATCTGCCGTGACGGCCACGTTAGGGACCTCGGCGCTGATGGGCTCGCTGCTGCTTCTCGGCGCCCATGTGGGCTGGCCATACGCCACGATCGCGCTGGCCGCGGCCCTTGCCTTCGGGCGCTTCGTCTACGCGCCGCGCGCGTGTCTCACTCACGCCCTTGGTGCTGGCGCCGGCTTCGCTCTCCTGCTTGCAGGGATCGCCATGGGCGGAGGGCCCACCCACGCCCGATGGGTCCTGGGCCTCTCCCCATTGATCTCCGTAAGCGCAACATCCGCCCCCGTGGTGCAGGCTGTGGCATCGCCTGCGCACAGCAAGTGACGGATTGCATTTCGGGGCTGTCTCGACGGCCTGGCCTTCCGGCGCAAAACCTGAGCCTTCCAAGGGATCAAGAAATGGCGCACCGCGCCGGATGAAGATGATAACTATGCCTACGCGATAGCCCTCTAAAATCGCATTTTGAGCGTTTGCGGAGGGGCTTCCCACCTAATGCGCAACAGCCTTTGACACCGCCTCGACAGCATTCACCAAGGCCGGGAGTAGGCCAGTAACCTTTGCAACAGCGACTGGAGCTGCCGCAACCAAGGCGGCATCGACGAATTTCGTTGTCCTTTCGCTCAACCACTTTCCGAAAGTGACGGCCAAACCGAGAAGTTTTGCAGTTCGCGACCTTACAAGCTCCTTGTCGGGGCTGGATTTTTCCAGCTCCCTTTCAATCACCCCTATATCATCCAGTGCATTTCGGAGCTGATCACGTTCAGCACTGTGATCTTCTTGGTCAGGTGGCCCGTTGTGCCCCCGCCATGCGAGTTCGCGCTCAAGGTCGTCAATATGATCTCGGAGGACACGAAGCGCTGTGCGTGCATCGGACATCGCGTCTGTTTCCCCGGCAGCGCCGGGCTTTACGATATGAGCAAAGTCGGTGTTTTCCAGCAGCATTGCTTTGATTTTCGGACGGACGAGCCGCCCAACGCTTTCGGCAGGAGAAAAACCGTTGAGGATGGGTGCGCCAAGCTCCTGAACAACGGCTGAGATATTGCGCATCCGATAGCGAATCGCTGCGTCGTTCCTCTGAGCAAGAGCGCCACTTAACAACGTCTGCGCAAGCGGCTCGGATCGATCATCCGAGCCGTGAATCTGGAGGCGAAGCAGCAGCACGTAGACTTCGACCGACCGCCGAAGCTCCTCGTCGGTCCATGAGGTACTCGCGCTCTCAATAGTTCTTCGTGCCATAGAGTCAGATCGCGCCATCGGCGATTGTGAAATCATCCTTGAAAATCAAGTGACATGCCTCCTTATTGGTCCATTGCGAGGGCCTCAATCAAGGCTGATGCCCTCTGACCGTGCTTTCTCGATAGTATCCAACAGGACGGCGCACTGTTTTTCTGTCGGAATTCTCAGCGGCATCTGCATGGCGACGTTCAATATGCCGATCTCCTTTGGCGTCAGCAGACGCTTGGCAGCAAGCGTATCATGCACAGTGACCCACTTAGCGGCCGGGATCGCAAAGACCTTCGTCTGCGCCTCAATGCCATTATCCACCTTCTGGGTATTCCGGGCAGCCCGCTTTTCAGCCACATGATCGTCTCCGGACAGGCATTCGCCATCGAACTCATCCGGCAGAAGGTCGGCAAACTCTTCCATATTTTCCAGCATCCGCGCCCAGCAGGTCTCACGCTTGGCCCATTCCGAAATGTTCGAAATACCCTGCATCGGGCGCAGGAGGTCATCGTTCACGCGGGAAGCCACAACCGCGATGGTGCTTTCCAGAACAGGACTTATCGCCTGCGCATTCCAGATCCGCTGAAAATCGAGACTTTTTTTCTCCCGCCTGGTCAGCTCGCTGAGAACGGCCAGCGTATAGGCGACGATGTTGGCGCGATAACCGTTGTTGTACCACGGCTGCGCTGACACAATCCGTTCGGTCGCACGAAATATGATCCCTCGCGCAACCGCGCGTTTGAAGTACGCTTCGTTGAAGCTGTCAGACGACTTGTCCCATTCCTTGCCGATTCGGGAGGCGTAGCGGGCGAAGTTCTTTTCGGCCCCGAGGTTCACGTATCGCGGATGGTCATCCCAGACGTTCTCGAACTTCGCAAGATCCGTCTTGGTCAGCATCTGCGGCTTCGGATTTTCCGCTTTGAAGCGCTTCTGCTCGGCAGGGGTGAGTTTGGCCTGCGCATCCGCATACTGACCACGGGCGCGTTCATAAAACCACTTGGTTTCCCGCTGCGCACCTTTGCCCGCAGGCGCCCATAGGCGCCGGGAAAACTCCTCCATACGGATATGATACGCATGGTTTGAGAAGAAATCCGCAGCCTGAACCCGGTTCTGGGTATTGGCATACTCGGAAATGCGCGGAACGACCTTCTCGCTCTCCTCGTTGTCAATCACTGACAACTTCATCTGCACGAATATCTGCGTGAGGTCAGCTTTGTCTTTCCTGCGGGTGTGGAATAGCGACGCGGTGGTCTGGCCGCCATTCACAATCTGAAGGTCGGTTATCTTAATGATCTGGAGGCCATCGCCAGTCCGCTTCGTTTCGACCCCCTGGGCCGTGGCCGTGATGCCGTTGTTGTAGGCGAAGAACATACCCGGCTCGGTGATGATAGTCGTGCGAATGCCTTGGTTAACCTTCGCTCTGGCCTGAAGGAACGTGCGGACGTTCTGCTCCAGCAGCCTCGCGCCGAACTTCTCGTATATTGTGGAAAGGATCGGTCCCGGCATGACAACGAGATAGGATTGATACGCACCTGTGCCCAAATGGGCGGGGAGGCAGGATATGCCGGTTCCGAACATAGCTTCGAAGTCCAGGTCCAGCGCCTCTTTGTGGCTGCGGGAACTTCGCTGGCGGTGGAGGCGAGAGATATCCCAGATGTGAAAGCTCGTTGCGATACCGGCTATTTCGGTATCCGGCAGCGCCTGAATACGGTCGCTCAAGGTACGCTCGGAAACGAGAATAAGATTGAGATGCCGGATCAGCGATTTCCTGTCAGCGATCTGCCTTGCGAGGCCATATTCCGGCGATGTGATTTCCAGACCAGCCGCCAGATTCTTCCGCAGACTGGCGTCGAAGAAATTAGCCAAACGCTTGAACGCGGCGTCAACATCGGTGCGGGTAAGTGATGCCAGCTCGGTGCGGCCGTCGAAGTCGGCCACGAAAAGGTTCAGACCGCCTTCGTCGTTAAACCAGTATCCGTCCACACGCATACCGCGCTGCGCCCGATAGTGCGCGAACTCAAAGCCTTCCGTGAACCCCGTCTCTGTCAACTCGCGGGACACGACATCCATGAATTCGGCCAGCAGGAAGCTTCCATTCGCCTCGGCCCCGGCCAACAAATCCTGACGGAAATCATGGAAGAACTCTTCGGCGGTCGTTTCCAATCAGGGCCTCCGGAACATATCGGCTTCATCGCAGGAGAACGGAGCTATCGCTTCCAGCATGACGTCGTAGGAAACCTTGGTGATGCCGGGCGGCAGCTCCGAGCGGATCAGGCGGGGAAACCCATCGGTCACGCGGTATCCTTGAAGACCGCCGACAATGAAACGTGGAGCATCGTATTCTGCGAGCGGCACGTACCCCATGCCTGCGAGTTTGTCGGCAAACTGCTCGATGGCATCGGCATCCGCAAGCTCACTATCGATCAGGCCGACAATGCCGTTCAATGACAATGCCTGGTCAGCATCGGATTGACTGCTCAGGCGCTGGGTCAGGAGAAACAGCTCGTCAGCAAGCGATTCCAATTGATCCTCGGACGAAATGCGGACGGTGCTACGTTCGCGACCCGAAAGCGATTTCACCTCGATGGCCCGGTCGCCGAAAATGAAATCTTGATGGGAATCGTCAGGACCGCACCACGCATCGACGGCGGCGACCTGCGGCAGTGTATCCTTATAGAGAAGGCGCAGGACGTGCAGTTCGCCGAACAGGCCGCGAATCTCTTCTGGTGAGAGCAGGCGGGCATTGCGTCCAGCAAGAAACGCCTTCCAGCGCCGCAGATGGGCAAGTGCGACGGCCAGTGCCGCCGCCGGGTCCGCGACATCCTTGAGGCTGCTAATGAGTGTTTCGCATAGGCCAAGAAACAGATCGCTGTCGATATGACGGGCGAGCGTGAGAACGAAACGCTGTTGTCCGGCACGATCACCGTTGCGAAGATCAACGCCGATACCATGCAGAGAAACAACATCACGGCGGAACTGTGCGGTGTGATCGCCATCCAGCTCGATAATCAGCAGGCACTGCGCTCCGGCATCCCGTCCCCAGAAGATGGAAACTCCCGTGGTTCCCGCGACGCGGAGAACACTGAGATCAGCCGACGGTATCGTAATAGCGTCCCATGGCACCGACCTACTCATCGTCATAGTCCTCGTCGGCATCCGGATCGTCATCCATCGAGCCGTACATCTCCTCCATCCAGACCTTGTTGGCGATCACTTCGATCTCATAGTCGGTTCCGTACAGACCGTCTGGGAAGCTCAGCCCCCATGCGGGAACTCTGTATCCAGCCAAGTCAGGATTATCGGTCGGCTCCAGAACATGAATCATCAGCAGCGGTTTATTTCGGATCATGCGGTAATGAACGTCAGAGGGCTTTTTCTTTCTGGACTTCGTGTCCTCGGACGCCAGAATTTCGGCATCTGAAATTTGATCTTCTGTAAGGCCAAGCTTCTCGTCGCCTCGACTGGCGACACGGTATCCTGAAATCTGCCATTTATCGGACGTGGCATCCTTTGCAGCCGTTCGGTCCTGTGCGCCTAGGCGATATGCCGCCGGGTCGCCAGGCCCTTTAGAGATAAGCAGCACATCGGCCTTGGCGAATTTAGGCGCGATTTTGAGAAGGTACTCAACTGCGTCCGCTTTCCGCTTCCGCGCCGATTTATGTGCCTTGAACCGCAGCAGGAACTCATCGACTTTCCCGACATCAACGTCAGGAATGAACCACCCCTTTTCTGTCGGTTGCACTGTGCCGCCAAACCCGTCGCGCCAGTATTCCGCGATCAGCTCCTCGTTCTCCAAGTTGATTTTGGTATCAAGAGGAAGCAGCCAACTCTCCTGAAGTGTGCCAGTGAGGTTCTGGTTGAGAACAACCTTTTCACCACTGCGCATCTTGTTCGCGGCGGTTACCATCAGGCTGTCCGGGTGGGACTTCACGTAGAGGCCGAAATCCCTCGGACTCATTTCGGCCTGACGCATCCGCGTGATCTGCTGACGCAGCTCCTCGGATGCCAGTGCGATATGCTTATACCAGTTGATTGAGTCATTCGGCAGCCAGACGCGGCATACATCCTCGTAACCCGGTCGATAGCCGAACCAGCGGCCCATCTGCATCAGCGTGTCGTACATCTTGGTGTTACGGTACATGTAACTGACTGTCAGACCTTCAATCGTAAGGCCGCGTGATAGGCTGAGACCGCCAATAGCGATTGCGGTCAGACCGATGCCATCCTTGTCGTACTTCGCGAAATCGAGAACCTCGTCGCTCTTGCTGTTGACGACGTAGGTCCGCATGTTCTCGAATACGCCCCAGAGAGCGGCTTTCACTTCGTCCCAAGTGTAGTGTCGCCCGCCAAATTCGTTGGCGGTGAACTCGACGTCGAACGCGGCACGCAGACGGGCCATGTGTTCGTTTTTCGATGATGCGGCTTCCGGCATCATGTAGTTGGCCTTTACGGCCTCCCGCATCCGGTCGAGGCGCAAACCGATGAAGCTCCGCACCTCTTTTTGAACGGATACGAAGCGGGACACATTGATCAGCATGGAGCAGTGTTTCCGCTCCTGACCTCTGAGGTTGCGGATGGCTCGCGCGACAATGAACTGATCCAGCGCACGATAGAGGCTGGGTGGGAGTTCCGCGACCGGAAAACCGTTCTTATGAATGAATGGGAGGTATTCCTCGCAGTCCTCGATTTGCCGGAGGATAGCACTGCTGCTCTCGTCGTTCAGAAAAACCTTGTCCGGCCCGAAATATGTGGTCGGCGCGTCCAGCGAGTGAATGAAGTCGCTCGGAAACAGCTCCTCGTAGGCATCTTTGTCGAAAGCGTCGGGGTCGATGAATATGTTGGCGAACGGTGTGGCCGTATATCCGACGTAACAATTCTTGGTGAACAGCCGCAGAATCTTCCTTATCCACGCGTTGGTTGCGGTCGGATTGATATCAGGCTTGTTCGTGTTGATTGATGCGTTGTCAGCTTCGTCGTCGATGACCAGCATAGGGACATCGGCAATGCGGTCGCGCCCTTTCGCATTCAGCTCCCGCAACCAGATGTGCAGAGCTTCAAGCGTCTTCACATTCTTTTTGATCACAAGAATGACAGGATTCTTGAAATCGTTCAGTTGTGCGCCACTGACATTCGCAGTCTGCTTGTTGAAATCTGAGTTTATGTTCGTGAGCGTGACAGGGTTCGGGTAGTTTCTGTCCAGCCCGACACCGATGTTGACGCGATTTTCCGGATCGCTGGACCGGCCGACAAATCCTTCATCGACACGCTGCTGAGTCTGCTTGCGCAGATTGTTGTGAATGCCCGCAATGACGATGATGAACTTGTATCCGGCATCGGCAGCCTTCGCGATCACGCCCATGTAGTTGGCAGTCTTGCCGGACTGGACATGGCCGATGACCAGACCACGGCGTTTCCATTCGCCTTCGCTGGTCGGGTCCTGGAGCAGGCCGAGAATTTTTGAACCGTCAGCGTTGAGGAGGGTGTTCACAACGGTGGGCTTCCAGCCCTGACCGCGAAGGTAGGCACCATAAGCATCCGCATAAGTGGTGCCGATCTCACGCTTGTGAATCCAGTCCTCGTCGTGCGCGGCATCGACATCGATCAGTGAAACGCCCGCGTTCATGCGCGACGGTATTGCCGTCTCGGCTTCAGTGATGATGCTCTGAAGATCGCCGGAGTAGCCGAGCAGCGGCGCGAGGAGAGCCGCTTTCGCTGCGATCTCGTCGCGACACGGCAGGCCGTCCAGATCGTCGAACGCGCCGATCAGTGCAGCAAGAACAACCTTCTCCTTATCGCCCTGTGCGCTCAAGCGAATCCCCCCTTAATGTAATTCTCCACGATCTCCACGTAATCGTCAAAGAGTCGTGTCGATCTGACAATATCCCTGAATGCATCCGCATCCCCTGGCCCGTCACCCCACAGGGCGCGTTTGAGGTCATCAAGGCGGTCTTTCATATCATCGACTGGCGGCCTCTGGTTCACATCGCGAGGGTGCGTCGAATAATCCGAGTAGATCATCTCGACGGGCAGTGATGCCGCAACGGCCTCCAGCAGAAGGTCGAGGTGGCGCACACCTTCGCCGTCCAGTTTCTCGTGCAGGCGCTGTGCCAGCGGATGCGTCCTGTTCAGGGCATACCGGATGCCGGTCTTGTCGGCATATCGCTCCCATAGCGGCGCGGAGATTTCATGGAAGAGTTTCTGCCCGCGCCCTCGGTGAACGGTTGTGCTTGCCCCTGAAACCTGAGCGATAATCTGCCGGAGTCGTTCCCGTACCGGCAGCGGCGGACGGGATCGCGACTTCTTGATGTCGATAGTCCACGCCTCATCGAGGCTGTTTGGAAAGTCGATCTGAACACGGGCCAGCTTGGTCGCTTCCCCCTTCGGTATCAGCCTGAACCAGTCACCCCACGCCATCAGCCTGCCGTTGCGGTAGATGTAGGCTCCCTGATTGGAGATGAAATCGCTGCGGTTCTGATAGAAATCGTATTCGCGGGCCGTGAGGTTTGAATGGTGCGGAAGGATGTACGGTTGCAGATGCACCGCTGCCGATCCGATCCGCACAATCTCTTCCGGCAGATGCCTGGTATGAGTGTTTTTGCGGCAGAATGGGTCAAAGGCTTCGACCGGATGCCCGTTCACCGTGATCGCGATGCGGCCCCGACCTCGGATTTCACCGGCAAGAAAACGGTGGAAGACGAGCGCCAGATGCTTTTCCAGCACGTCCAGCTTCTCATTTACGATCTCATCCCGGCGGTTGCAGGTTTCATCTTCCAGCAGCCGATCCATTTCCCGCCAGATGACGGCGGTGCCGTGTGCGCCAAGGTGGTCCACATAGGGTAGAGCCGCGATATCCTCTTCGTCGAGAATGCTGAGAATCCAGTCATCCGCCTGGTCGATAACGTCGAGATTCCATTCAGCCCCTGACAGGCTGCCATCCTTCGTGCTCACGACGGTGAGGGAGCGGCATTGTGAGAAAGAGGCGGTTTTGAGGCCGAGACCGAACCGACCCAAATCTTTTGGTGATCTCTGTGTGCGCGGGTTTGCGGCACCGTGCCGCATGGCTGCAAGAAGCTCGACTGCATCCATTCCATGCCCGTCATCAAGGATGACGAGGGCGGGCTGTAAAGCTGCCGACTCGCAAAAGATACTGATTTTCGACGCATCAGCGGAAATACTGTTGTCGATGAGGTCTGCAACCGCGGCTTCAAGCGAATAGCCCAAATCACGCAATGATGCGGAGAGGCATGCCGCACTCGGGGGCAGGCGTTCGGGGCGTGCCATCAGGAAGCCCCGCGAATTTCGGTGGATAGCTGCCGTACGATCCGGTTAGCATCGGCTTTCAGATCGCATTCCCAGACGATGATGACCGTCCAGCCTGCCGCCTCAAGTTCGACCTTGTTCCGATTATCTCTTTCCACATTCCCATCAAACTTTGCCTGCCAGAACTCAATTCTGGTGGAGGGTGTGGTCGCACTGCGGCACCCCTCATGTCGATGCCAGAAGCAGCCATGAACAAAGACGACGGTGCGGTATTTCGGCAAAACGATATCAGGCTTACCCGGAAGGTCTTTTGAATAAAGCCGAAACCGGAAACCCGCACGATGGAGCAGCGACCGGAGTCGCTTTTCAGGGGCGGTGTCGCGTCCTCTGATCCGCGACATGTTCCAGCTCCGCCGCTCCGCCGAAATTGTGTCCGCCATCAGTTGTCGTCCGGCACAGCATGAAGGACCTCGGCGACTATATCAGCGATCTGTCGGGCGAGTTGCGGCGGCACAGCGTTGCCGACCTGATGATACTGCTCAGTGCGCGGGCCTGCGAAGAAATAGTTGTCTGGGAATGTCTGGAGCCGCGCCGCTTCACGAACCGTCAGGCTCCGGCACTGAGCGGGATCGTAATGGATGAAGTAATGCCCGTCCTTGGAGATATGCGATGTAATTGTCGTTGAAACTTGGCCTGCGAGTTGCACCCGAAATCTGTCCGAAAACATCTTGCCTGTCCGACCTTCCTCGACATTTTTATGGTCGGGAAGCAGATTTGTCGGGAAATCGGCCAGCTTCGGGCTGCGACCTGTTTTTTCTGCAAAGGTCGCGGCATAAAGATAGCGGCGTAAGTCAGATCCCATGTGGCTTCGTGCCTCGTGCGAAGTCAACACAGACAGCCTGCTGTCATAGAGGCTCCGCAGCACATCATGTGGAGGCTTGCGCATATTGTATTGGGATGACGATACGGCGCGGGGCGAACTGACCTCAATCAAATTATGGAAATCGAGCGCTTTTGCGACATCGCCAGCATAGACCGCGCCATTAAGCTGACGGCGGACATTCATGCTTGAGATGGCCCGAAGCTCACTGAGCCATGCAGCAGGGCTGTCTTTCGCTTTCGAAAGTCCACTGCGTATCGAAGGCAGTGATCCTATCGTTTCCTGAACCGTGGGGGCGACCATCTTTTTCAGTGATCTGGGACGAACCTTCAGGTCACTGCGGATGCCGACTATAAACATCCGGTGACGTGCCTGTGGGATTCCATATTCTTCTGCGCGAACCACGAAAAGGCGCGGGTCCACATCCCCTTCCGCCATATCCGGCTCAGTGAGCGAATACAGCCTGTAGGAAAGATCATCCGGCGCTCCGGGAATGGCAGTTCCGGGATGTGAAAGGTCGCGAACGATCCGGGTTATTGCCGACTTGCCGTCGATGGTCGCGGAAAGCAATCCCTTTACGTTCTCCATTACGAACACCGGCGGACGATGATCTACGATGATGCGGAGGTACTCCAGATAAAGGGTGTGCCGCTCATCCTGCGCGAAATCGGTACGACCCATCATCCGCGAACGGCCCACCAACGAATAGGCTTGGCACGGCGGTCCTCCAACGAGCGCCCATCGCCTGCTATCGCCAACACGATCGCGGATGATCTTTTTCACTTCCGCATGGGATTCCGGCCCAAGGGAGATGCAGAAGGCCGATGCAACTGCATGGGCATGAGCCTGGGGGTGCAGCCGATACAACTCCTCTAGCGTTATGCCACCCTTGAGGAACGTATAATAGTCATCCGGCGCTTCTCCGTCAGGAAACTGGCGGATGAAATGACGAAGAAGAAGCGTCTTATGTGAGAATATGTCTCTCTCTATCGACGCAACACTATTGAAGCAGGGCCTGCCTCTTTCATCTGAACTCAGAGCAAAGCCTTCGCCGAGGCCGCCGGGGCCGGCAAATACATCAACAACGGGGAATGCTGCGTTTCGCCACGCCTGTCCAGGCCACATTACCCCGGGGGCAGCGCGTACGGGTAGTTCCTCAACCATTGGATTAACTGCGAGCATGCCGACAATCATCCCCCAGATCGCTTGGCATTCGCTTCAGACGCAAGCAGCAACCGTTGAAATTCTTCAACGCTGACAACAACGACAACTGGCCTCCCATGCTTTTCAACCTGGACTGGCCCCGCTCTAGCGCGGTCGAGCAAAAGTCCAAAACTGTTCTTGGCGTCCTTCGCAGACATGGTCTGCATTCGTTCCACCCCATCATGAATGAGCCATTTTAGCTACTTTGGAGGCTTTTACAACTATAGGCAATGCTGCCGCATCAATTTGTCTGATGCCCCCCCACGACCGAAGCGGTTGCGGTTGGTGCAACAGGAGAAGTGCCGGGGCATCTATCGATCATGCCACTTCCGTGCCGCCAAAGGGTTGCTTGGGGGCGCTGCCCCCTGGCGCGGCGCAAGGGATCGCTGACGCTCGGTCGGAACGGTATCCCCGGCCTTCCTCCACGTCGTTCCGCCGTTCCGTGCAGGCCGGGTGATCCCCCTCCGTCCCGCCCGCCCTTGCGCCTTACACCCCCCGGTCTCGCCGACGGGCAAGGGTTCAGGAGCGGCGCTTCGCTGCTCTGAACCCCAAGCTCCGAGGAACAGAGACATGACCAACGCAGCCGAAAGTAATCCCCGCATCTACGTCGCCTGCCTTGCCGCGTATAATAACGGCTACCTGCATGGTGCCTGGATTGACGCGGATCAGGATGCAGATGAGATCAGAAGCGAGATCGCGGCCATGCTCGCGCGCTCGCCGATCGTCAGCGCGGAGGAATATGCCATCCATGACTACGAGGGATTCGAGGGCGTCGCGATCGAGGAATATGCCGGCATCGAGAGGGTGGCGCGGATCGGCGCGTTCATCGCCGAGCATGGCGCTTTAGGCGCGGGCTTGCTGAAGGAGTTCAGCGGGGACACCGAACAAGCCGAAACCGCCTTGCGCGACTGCTATCATGGACAGTTCACCAGCCTTGCCGACTACATGGAAGAGCTGACCACCGAGACGGTCACGATCCCCGACGCCCTGCGCTACTATATCGACTGGCAAGTGATGGCACGTGATGCCGAGATGGGAGGGGACTTCTTCACCGTCGAAACCGCGCATGACGAGGTGCATGTCTTTTCACACCGCTAAAAGACCGCCGTTGTCTTGCCTGCCTTGGTAGGCAAGACAAGGTGAAGACGGATTAAGCATAGCAGTGATCGCATTACACGCTCAAGTTATCTAAATAGAGCGACTACAATGACGCTTTCACATCCGCGACCATCTCCGTCCGGGCTTTGTCCTGCACCGCCCCGGATAGGGAGGTGAGGCCATGCTGAGTATCGACTGGCGCTCGCCGGCGGCCTACGCGTACACAAAAACCATTTCCGCCGCCGGTTTTGCTTGGGAATATCTTCGTCGCAACGACGACTACCGGGACGATTTCCAGTCCGCCAGCGCGGACGGAGGCCCCGGCGCTGACCGACTCGAACACTTCATTCGGCGCTGGGGGTTACGATTTCCCAAGCGACCCCGACGCACCGCCTGAACGGGAACCTCCGGTCTGGTCGCCGCTATTGCAGCCGCGAGCCATCATGCTGTCGCCCGTGGAACATCCAAGCGGCCAGGCAGTACCGATGATCGTGCTCGCGCATATCGACGGCCTTGAACTGCGTCAGGCCGAAGATGGCTGGCACGGCATCTGACAGGCCGATGGCGTCGTGCATCAATTCTGGCTGCGCGACGCCGTGCCGGACGCCGCCGCCTTCTATGCCGCATCTCTGCCGATGGATTCCTATCTGGAGCTTCGCGCCCACGCCGCGCGGCGTCTCTGGCGCGCACTGACCGGACGCCCGCCAGGCGCGGACTTCCGGGCGCTGCCCGCCCAACTCCGGCAATGGCATATCCTGTCGCTGCGGGCGCTCGACGCCCGGCTGCGCGGCGAGAGCTATCGCGGCATCGCCGAAGTCCTGCTCGGCTTCCACGGCAGCAAAGAGGATTGGGAGATCGACCCGAGCAAGAACAAGGTGCGCCGCCTCGTCGCGCATGGCGTCAAGATGATGCGCGGCGGCTATCGCTTGTTGCTGCATTATCCGATCAAGCCGGATACGCGCTGACGGCATCAATCCGTCAGGGTCTATTGGCCGCCGCCTGTTCCAATATGCGCCGATAGCCTTCGCGCGATAGCCATTGCGCGCGTTCGAGATGGCTTTGCCAGCAACGGCGGGTGCGCAGTTCATCAGCGACCGGATCGCGATGCAGCACGATTTGCGCGACTTCCTGCCATTCCGCGTTCTCTGCCTTGGCGTCCAGCAACCGCATGTACGTCACGAAATGCCGTTCGTCATAGGGCGTAATCGCATCGCCGGTCGGCGCTTCGTCATCCACGTCGGGATCGAGTTCGACAGGTGTTTTCATCTTCACTCCCTCTACCTTTGGAGAGGGATGGTCTGCGGTGCGCCCCCGCAAATATCCTCTCTGACTCCTGGTGATCGGGGAGTTAGTAACCGTGACTAGACGGCCCCATGGCCTTTAGTTCGAAGAACCTGTTGCATACGCCACAGGCTCCCCGACCATAGGGTCAAGGAGTGTGGTGCCGTCACGGCCGGCACCAACCGCTAGTCAGGGGTTACTACGCCCCCGGAACAGCGCGTCACTGCTCCTAGCCCACGCTTATCCGAAACGGGCGGAAAAGTCTCTCCCTATTCGGTGTAGCAGACGCCGAGCCGCTGAAAACTCTCATCTTTTCGGTCTCATAGGGGTGCCGCCAGCGCATAGGCGCAAATGCGGCACGCTACCCGCCGCCGATCCCTCGCCATGGTTCGCCTAGTTCCGGGGCCTAAAGCGCCCCGGAATCCACCAGAACCAAGGAGGGTTCCATGTGCACAGAGCGCCGCCGCGCCCGCAAGGGGCGACCGCGACAGTCGATCCCCGAACCACTTCCCGACGATCTGTTCGATTACGCCGACGATCCCACGCCGGACGGCCGGGCACAAGCTGCCGACGCGCCCCTTCTCGGCCCGGACGGCCAGAGGATGCGCGTAACCGACGATTTGCCCGATGATGTTCCTGTCACCGAGGCCGAGATTGACGTGTTCGAGCGTTGGTTCGGCGATGTGTTCGACGAACTCTTGAACCCGAGAAAGCCGGATGACAGCTTGCATTTCCTATCACACACTGATAGGAAAAAGATGTGAACGCGGATCGTGATCCGAGCCTCGACACGCTTCTGGACCTCGACGGACAGATGCTCTTTGTCGATCCCGAAGGCGGCTATTGGGTGAAGTTTGTCGTCACCCGCGTTCCGGCCTCGCCGGAAAAGCCGCACGGCCTCGATTATTCGCTCACGCTTCACGGGCCTTCGGGCGAACGGCTGGTCGGCTTCGATAACGCCCATCCGGTCGGCCGAGGCAGGAGGGGCGAGCCGATGGACCATAGGCATCGCCTCCAGACCGTGAAGCCTTACGCCTACGAGGATACGGCCACGCTGTTGGCCGACTTCTGGCAGGCGGTGGACGCGGTGTTGAAGGAGCGAGGTGCCCTATGACCACATTGAAAGTCGGGATTGCCGACTATGAAGAAATGAAGGCCCGCACCATGCGGATTGCCAAGGGCGAGGAAAAGCCCGCGCCCGGCGATCCGAAGGTGTGGTTCACCTCGACCGAATCCTTCGCCAAGGTGCTGTCGGCAGGGAACCGCGAGTTGCTTCGCGTCATCGCCGAGAAAGCCCCGGCATCGCTGGAAGAACTGGCGGAAATCACCGGCCGGGCCGGTTCCAATCTGTCACGCACCCTCAAAACGATGGAGAGCTACGGCCTTGTGCGGCTTGAGCCGGGCCACGGCCGCAAGCTCGCGCCCAAGGTGGTCCATGACCGCGTGGAGCTGGCGCTGCCCCTGATCGACCGCCCCAAGGCGAAGAAGGCTATGGGAGACCGGCCATGAACATGCACAGCCCAACCGTTACCGCCCGCGCCGCGCTTTACCTGCGCGTCTCAACTGCCCGGCAGGCCGAGCATGACATTTCCATTCCCGACCAGAAGCGGCAGGGCGAAGCCTATTGCGAGCAACGCGGCTACCAGCTCGTTGAAACCTATGTCGAGCCCGGCGCAACCGCCACCAACGACAAGCGCCCGGAGTTCCAGCGCATGATCGAGGCCGGCACGTCAAAGCCCGCACCGTTCGATATTGTCGTGGTGCATAGCTTCTCGCGTTTCTTCCGCGACCACTTCGAGATGGAGTTCTACGTCAGGAAGCTGGCCAAGAACGGCGTCAAGCTCGTCTCCATCACGCAGGAGATGGGCGACGATCCCATGCACCAGATGATGCGGCAGATCATGGCGCTGTTCGACGAATACCAGTCGAAGGAGAACGCCAAGCACGTCCTGCGCGCCATGAACGAGAACGCCCGGCAAGGCTTCTGGAACGGCGCTCGGCCGCCCATCGGCTATCGCATCGTCGCGGCTGAACAGCGCGGATCGAAGATCAAGAAGAAGCTGGAGATCGACCAGCTACACGCCGACACCGTGCGGCTGATCTATCGCCTGTTCCTTGAAGGCGACGGCACGCGCGGCGCGATGGGCGTCAAGGCCATTGCCACCTATCTCAACGAGCGTCGTTTCTTTACCCGCGACGGCGGCCGGTGGGGGCTGGCGCAAATCCACGCCATTCTGACCCGCACCACCTATATCGGCGAGCACAGGTTCAACACGCGCTCGCACAAGGACCGGGAGAAGAAGCCGGAGAGCGAGGTCGCCATCATGGCGGTGCCGCCCCTGATCGAGCGCGAGATTTACGATGCGGTGCAAGCCCGCCTCAAATCCCGCAATCCCATGGTGACGCCCGCGCGTGTCTCCAGCGGCCCCACGCTCCTGACCGGCATTTGCTTCTGCGCCAAGTGCGGGGGCGCGATGACGCTACGCACCGGCCGGGGCAGCACGGGCGCGACATACCGCTACTACACCTGCTCCACCAAGGCGCGGCAGGGCGAGACCGGCTGCAAGGGCCGAACGATCCCAATGGACAAGCTCGACCATCTGGTCGCGAGCCACCTCGAAGACCGCCTGCTTCAGCCGAAGCGGCTGGAGGCAATCCTTTCCAACCTCCTCGACCGCCGGCAGGAACGCAGCGAGCGCCGCCGCGAGCATCTGGCGGACCTGCGCCGTCGCATCACTGAAACCGACCAGCGGCTCGGCCGGCTCTACGACGCGATCGAATCAGGAGTGGCCGCGCTCGACGATGTGGGCCTCAAGGATCGCATCGCCGGTCTGAAGGCGATCCGGGATCAGGCCACCGCCGATGCCGAACGGATTCAGATGACGCTCGACAGCCGCGGCAATCAGGCAATCACCACCGACATGATCGACGCGCTGTCCGATGCGGCGCGCAGCGGCTTGAGGATGGAAGGGGGCGGCTATCGGCGGGATCACCTGCGCGCCTTCGCCCAGCGCGTCGAGGTCGCCGATGACGAGGTTCGCATCATGGGATCGAAATCGGAACTGCTGCAAACGCTCGTCGCCGCTTCCAGCGTGGAATCGGCGGCAATCGGCGTTCGCAGTTCTGTACTGAAATGGCGCACCCGGCACGATTCGAACGTGCGACCTCTGCCTTCGGAGGGCAGCGCTCTATCCAGCTGAGCTACGGGTGCCTGGGCGCGAGGAATGCGCCTGTGCCGCGTCTTCATAATCGAAGCGCCGGCCCCCGGCAACGGGGGCGCGGGAGGTTTCATGGGGAGAGGGGGCGCAACCTCACGCCGGGAGCCCCGTCTATGCCGGGCGGGCGCCGGCGAGCAGCGCCCGGATTTGCGCGGGCAGGGCCGCCGCGCCGCCGGGATTGAGCTCCACACCCTCCGTGTCCGCCCGCAGCGCGGCGGCGAGGAGGTCGGCGACCAAAGCCATGTCGGACGCGCCGAGCCCCAGCGTCGCCATGAACTGTGTGCCGACCCGCAGCGCGCTGCGTTCCGGCCGGGTGATGTCGGGGCACAGGCCGATGATGATGCCGCTCTCCGCCAGTGCCGCCACCAGCCCGCGCGGTTCGGCCGAGGGCGCGATGGGGATCAGCATCTGGTGCGTATGGCCCGCCTCCGGCGCGAGCACCGGCAGGCCGCGCGCGCGGCAGGCCTGCGCGAGGGCCGCCGTATTGGCGACGATGCGGCGGGCATAATCGGCCGCCCCGGTGCGCATGGCGGTGAGCAGGCGCAGCAGCGGCGGCAGCAGGGCGGCGTTATAATTGGCGAGAAAGCGCGCATCCAGCAGCCGCGCCAGCGCCTCGCCCTGCGCCGGATCGCGGCCGAGGATCAGCCCGTGCGGCAGGCCGGGAAGGGTCTTGTAGGTCGAGGTGACAAGCACATCGACGCCGGCCTCCAGCGGGTTGGGATAGGTGCCGCCGGCGATCAGCCCGGCGACATGCGAGGCGTCGAACACGGTGGTGGCGCCCACCGCCCGCGCCGCCGCGACCACGGGCGCGATGTCGTCCGCGCGTAGCATGACACTGCGCCCGAGCATGACGAGGCGCGGGCGCCGCGCTTCCACCCTCCCCGCCGCGCCTGTCGCATCGAGGCACAGGCCGGCGGCATCGAAGGGAAGTTCCTCGCAGGCGAGCCCGGCAAGCTCCGGCGTGCCGCCGCGCCGCTGGCTCAGATGCCCGCCCTGCGCCTTGTCAGGCGCCAGCATCAGGTCGCCCGGGCGGGCGAAGGCGTGGAACACCGCGAGATTGCACAGCGTCGCGCTCGGCAGGCGCGGCTCGGCCCAGGCGGCGTTGAACAGGGCGCAGGCCTCCTGCCGCACCGCCACCTCGAATTGCGAGACGATCTCGGTGCCGGGCTGCTCCTTGTCGAAGCTCGGCCCCATGGAGGGCATGGCGCCGAGGCCCGGTGCAAAGGCCGCCAGCACGTCCGGGGAGGGCAGGTTGGCGCCGGCATAGAGCACCAGCCGCGCGCGGGTCAGCGTCTCGGCATGGCGGGCGGCGGCGGCGAAGAGTGCGTCATGGTCCGGGGTCATGGAACGGAGATAGCCGCTAATCGCCGCGCGGCCAATGCGGCCTCGCCACGCAGAGTGTGGCGGGCGGGCGGCGGGTTGTTATATAGCTCGGCCATGACAGACACACCCGCCGCCTCTGCCCCGCCGCCGCGCGCGCCGCTGTTCTCCCCCGAGGAGGTGGAGCGCTATGCCCGCCATCTCGTGCTCGCTGAAATCGGCGGGCCGGGCCAGCAGATGCTGAAAAAGGCGCGAATGCTGGTCGTGGGCGCGGGCGGGCTCGGCGCGCCGGCGCTGATGTATCTCGCCGCTGCCGGGGTCGGCCATCTCACCGTCATCGACGATGACGAGGTGTCGCTGTCCAATCTGCAGCGTCAGGTCATCCACACGACCCAGGCCATCGGCCGGCGCAAGACCGACAGCGCGGGCGCGTTCATCGCCGCGCTCAACCCGCATGTGGGGTTCGAGGGGATCACGGCCCGGCTCACCGCGGAAAATGCGCTGGGGCTGGTGGGCGCGGCCGATGTGGTGATCGACGGTTCGGACAATTTCGCCACCCGCTATCTCGTCTCGGATGCCTGCGCGCTGGCCGGCGTGCCGCTGGTCTCCGCTGCGCTGGGCCGTTTCGACGCCACGGTGACGACGCTGCGCCCGCATGAGAAGGCGGCAGACGGCACGCCGAACCCGACCTATCGCTGCCTGTTCCCGGAGCCGCCGCCGGCGGGGCTGGTGCCCAGCTGCGCCGAGGCCGGCATTCTCGGCGCGGTGGCCGGGGTGGCCGGCACGCTGGTGGCACTGGAGGCGGTGCGCGCCGTGGTCGGCTTCGGCGAGGGGCTGGTTGGGCGGCTGCTGATGATCGACACGCTCACCATGCGCTTCGAGACGCTGAGCTATGGCTGGGACCCGGACAACCCGCTGACCGGGGAGAACCCGACGATCCGCGATTTGTCGGGGCACGCGGGCTGACGGGCGGCGGGCTCCGCATGGCCTCAAGGGGCCGTCATCCCGGCCGAGCGTAGCGAGAGCCGGGATCGGGGTTATCGTTGCGCGCGATCATGCGGCGCGATCCCGGATCGGCCTTCAGTCGTCCGGGATGACAACGTGCCGGACGAAGGGGTCGCGGCATGCTCAGGTGCGCGCGGCGTCCTCGACGCGCGCAGGCGCCCGCCCTCAGTCCCGCCCTACAGCATCGCCGGCAGCACCCGGTCGGGCGGGCGGTGGCCGTCCATGAACGCCTTGATGTTGACGATCACCTTCTCGCCGGTGTCGACGCGGGCCTCCACCGTGGCCGAGCCCATATGCGGCAGCAGCACCACCTTGCCGGCGCGGGCGAGCTTGAGCAGCTTCGGGCTCACCGCCGGCTCGCGCTCGAACACGTCGAGCCCGGCTCCGGCGATCTCGCCCTGCTCGATCATGCGGATCAGCGCATGCTCGTCGATCACCTCGCCGCGCGCGGTATTGACGATATAGGCGTCGCGCCGCACCAGCTTCAGCCGGCGGGCGGAGAGCAGGTGGAAGGTGGCCGGCGTGTGCGGGCAATTGATGGAGAGAATGTCCATCCGCGCCAGCATCTGGTCGAGGCTGTCCCAATAGGTCGCTTCCAGATCTTCCTCGATCTGCGCGGGGAGGGGGCGGCGGTTGTGGTAGTGGATCTGCAGGCCGAAGGCGCGGGCGCGGCGCGCCACCGCCTGGCCGATGCGCCCCATGCCGATGATGCCGAGCCGCTTGCCCCAGATGCGGTGGCCCAGCATCCAGGTCGGCGACCAGCCGGGCCAGGCGCCGTCATCGCTGGTGATCAGCGCCGCCCCCTCGGTGAGCCGGCGCGGCACGGCGAGAATCAGCGCCATGGTCATGTCGGCGGTGTCCTCGGTGAGGACGCCGGGCGTGTTGGTGATGGTGATGCCGCGCTCGGTGGCGGCGGTGACATCGATATGATCGACGCCATTGCCGAAATTGGCGATCAGCTTGAGGTTCGGCCCCGCCGCCTCGATGACGCGGGCGTCGATGCGGTCGCAAATGGCCGGCACCAGCACATCGGCGGTGGCGACGGCCTCCGCGAGCGCGGCCTGGCTCATCGGCACGTCGTCGACATTGAGCCGCGCATCGAACAATTCGCGCATGCGGGTTTCGATCTTGTCGGGCAGCTTTCGTGTCACGACGACCAGCGGCTTCCTGCGGGCCATGTTGCTCCCCGTACAAATCACCGTGGCGATCAAGCTCCCGTTAACGCTACGGGCCCCACACTTGCGCCAAAACCGGGCGAGCCGTTCCTTAGCAGACAGGTCCGGGAAACACAAAAATGCACCGATTGGCGGTGCAGGCGTGTTTCCACGATCGCGCTGCGCGACAGCGCCGCCCGATGGCGAAGGATGATTGAGACGATGCGTGACAACAAGCTTCGAGGCCGAACGAAGCTGCCGATGACGATTGCCGTGCTGGCCGGTCTGGCCTCACTGTCCACCTCACTGCACTCACCGGTCATGGCGCAGGAGGCGGCGCAGGAGGGGGTGAAGGACGCCGCGCCGGCCGACGCGGCGGGGCCGGTGGGGCGCACCAGCGGCCTGCCCGTGCCGCGTTTCGTCAGCCTCAAGGCCGACAAGGTGAATGTGCGCTCCGGCCCCACCCGCGACCATGGCGTCGCCTGGGTGTTCACGCGCGCCGGACTACCCGTTGAAATCACAGCCGAATTCGAGACCTGGCGGCGCATCCGCGACGCCGACGGCGCCGAGGGCTGGGTGTATCATTCCATGCTGTCGGGCCGGCGCACCGCGCTGGTCAATCCGTGGAAGTCCGGCGAGGAAGTCTCCCTCTATGCCGAACCTACCGCCAAGTCGCCCGTCCGCGCCCGGCTGGAAGCCGGCGTGCTCGGCAAGGTCGAGCATTGCGACGGCAAATGGTGCCGCTTCTTCGACAATGGCTTCGACGGTTTCATCGAGCAGGAGCGCCTCTGGGGCGTCTATCCCGGCGAGAAATTGGAGTAGGGGTAAGGCGTTAGGCATTGCTGCCTCAGGCGAAACGACGCGCGCCCGCCACGCAGAGCACGACGAGCAGCGTCGCCGCGATCATGGTTGCCGAGACCTGCTCGCCCACCAAGAGTGCCGCCAAAGCCAGCCCGAAGAAGGGCTGAAGCAGCTGCAGCTGGCCCACCGCCGCGATGCCGCCCAGCGCGAGCCCGCGATACCAGAAGACGAATCCGACCAGCATGCTGAACACCGAGACATAGGCGAGGCCCGCCCAGGCGGCCACGCTCACCGGCGCCAGCGTGCCCGGCCGCGTTGCTACCGCCACCGCCAGCATCAGCGGCAGCGCCAGAAGCAGCGCCCAGGAAATCACCTGCCAGCCGCCGAGACGGCGCGATAGTTTGGCGCCTTCGGCATAGCCGAGCCCGCACAGCAGCACCGCGCCAACCATGAGCAGGTCGCCAACAACCGAGCTCGGCACTCCATTGCCCAGCGCGAAGCCCGCGACGGTGGCCGCCCCGACGACGGAGAACAGCCAGAAGGCCGGCTTCGGCCGCTCGCCGCCGCGGAGCACGCCGAACAGCGCCGTCGCCAGCGGCAGCAGCCCGATGAAGACGATGGAGCGCGCGGCGGTGATGTGTTCCAGTGCCAGGGCGGTGAGCAGGGGAAACCCGATCACTACCCCGGCCGCCACCACCGTCAGCGGCCCGATATCGGCGCGTGCGGGCCGCTTCTGCGGCAGCAGGAGCAGCAAGCCGGCGCCCAGCAATGCGGCGATGACCGCGCGCGCGGAAGTGAGGAACAGCGGCGTGAAGCCGCTGACGGCGATGCGCGTCGCCGGCAGCGAGCCGCTGAAGATGACCACGCCGATCAGTCCGCTCCACCATCCACGCGCCACATCAGGCTCCTTTTCTCGACAGCTCTCCTCCTAAGCGTGGAAGGATGGCGCTGACAGCCACGGTTCCGTATGATGGAGCCGAACAGTGAGGGCATACGGAGCCATACAGTTGATGCCGCCCGAGATTCTAACGGCTCCGCCAGCCGGGCGCACGGAAATGGTGATGCTCGCGATCCGGCGCCTGATCGCCAGCCAGTCCCTGCTGCCAGGGGACAAGCTGCCTTCCATCCGCAAGCTGGCGCGGGAGAAGGCGGTTTCGCCCTCCACCGTGGTCGAGGCCTATGACCGTCTCGCCGCCGAGGGGCTGATCCGCCCCCGCGCCGGATCGGGGTTTTATGTCGCGGCCGGCGCCCCGCCCGGGCGGGCGGGCGATACGCACGCGCCGCTCGACCGCGCCGTCGATCCTTTCTGGGTCTCGCGACAATCCCTGGACGCCGGGAGGGAGACGCTCCGGCCCGGCTGCGGCTGGCTCCCGCCGGCCTGGATGCCGCTCGCCGCCATCCGCCGTGCGCTGCGCGCGACGGCAAAGACGGCCGATGCCACGCTGGTGGAATACGGTTCCACCCGCGGCTCACCGGCTTTGCGCCGGCTGCTGGTCCGCCCCTTCGCCGCCGAGGGCATCGAGGCCGGGCCGGAAGATGTGCTGCTGACCAGTTCCGGCACGCAGGCCATCGACCTCATCTGCCGGCACCTGCTGCGGCCGGGCGATGCGGTGCTGGTGGACGACCCCTGCTATTTCAATTTTCGCGCGCTGCTGCAGGCACATGCGGTGCGCATTGTCGGCGTACCCTATACACCTTCCGGTCCCGACATAAGCCGGTTCGAGGAGGCGCTCGCCCTCCACCGGCCGCGCCTCTATCTCACCAATGCCGCGCTGCATAACCCCACGGGCGCCAGCCTGTCGCCGCGCGCCGCCCATCAGCTTCTGGCCGCGGCGGCCGCTCATGACCTCACCATCGTCGAGGACGAGATCTTCGCCGATTTCGAGCCGGAACGCTCGGTGCGCCTTGCCGCCCTCGACGGGTTGAACCGGGTGATCCGGGTCGGCAGCTTCTCCAAGACGCTCTCGGCGTCGATCCGCTGCGGCTACATCGCCGCCCGGCCGGACCTCGCCGAGGCACTGGTCGACCTGCAACTGGCGACGGGCTTTGGCGGCCCGAGTCCGCTTGCCGCCGAACTGGTGTTCCGCACCCTCAGCGACGGCAGCTATTACCGTCATCTCAGCAGCCTTCAGGGCCGGCTGACGCGCCGCCGCCGCGAGGCCATCGCCGCGCTGGCCACATGCGACGTGCATCCGTGGACGCTGCCTCGGGGCGGCTTCTATCTCTGGTGCCGGCTTCCGCGTGCCACCGATGCGTCCGAACTCGCGCAGCGTGGGCTGCGGGAAGGCATGGTCCTTGCGCCGGGCAATGTCTTCAGCGTCAGCCGGACGGCGGCGGATTTCATGCGCTTCAACGTTACCCAGATGCCTTCCGAGGTCCTGGCCTTTCTGCGGCGCGCGCTTGGATAAGGAAATCGCCGTCCGGCGCATCGCTCAGTTGCCATGATGTCGGCATTCCCTCGGCGTTGGCATCGCCGCTGCCAGCAAATGCGTCAAAACAAGTGTTGGATGCGAACGGGCGGCGTCAGGCGTTGGACGGTGTTGATGCCGCCGGCGGAAAGTGCGTCTCCCGTGACCTCGTTTGGGCCTATGCGAAGGGCGTCACCCTGGACTTCTCCCGGCCTGGTAAGCCCGCCGCCGTGATGAAGGCCGGGAACTCCAGCCTCCGGCGGTCCAAAAATGGTCTCGGATCAACGAAACTTAGGCTTCGCTTCTAAGTCGGAGGAAAAAGGTCTCAGGTCAACCGGGCTCAGCATATCGCGGCCCGGCTGGGGCGCGACCCGCGGCTCCGGCTTACTTTGCCGCGCTGAACGGCCCAAGCTTGGCGTCGGATAAGCTCCGAGCCAAGGACCGAATAAGAGCCGGAGACGAAAGATGATCGGCCAACTCCGCATCCGTCGCCGTATCGTAGCTTTCGACCGCTTTCTCCCATCGGTCGAACGCCAGCTTTCGATAAGGCGCGGCCGCCATCTCCGTGCGGAACGCAACGATGTAGGAGGCAAAAATAACCGCGACACATCCCGATAGCGCAATGCCCGCTAACCTATGCTTGCGGCTTAAATCGAGCAATATCAGGATGATGCCGATCAAGATCGGAACGGCAGAAAAATAGTATCGCGAAGACGCGGCCTGCTCCACAGGCAAGGTCGAGCGCCCCACAGCGATGAGAGCGCAACTGCCGAGGCCAAACAACATAAGCGAAATTGCAAAGGACGAGCGAGCTATATCCCGTCGCACGAGAAAAACCATCCAACATGACACGAGGATCAAAATTAGACCCGTGATCATCAAGAGATGCATATCCGACACGGATACAGGAGCAGAAGTGGAAATGGCTGTAGGAGAGAAAGAAAGTCCGTTTCCTACGGCAGAGAACATGCGTAGAATAGAATTTCCGATATCGACGCCGATACTAACTCGACCCCAGTCTTTGACCGTATAAAGGATAAATAGAAATCCAAGCACGCAGAAGAATAACGCTCGTTTAAACATGCGATGCGAAATAAATATAAAGAAGCAGCAAATCCAGACAAAAAACCCATTGCTAAAAGAAAGTGATGCCAATATAGAGAATATTGTTGAAATTATGATATAAGATACGCCTTTCTTTGGGGCGATGTAGGTTGCAATAATGAAGCAGAATAAAAGAGACGTTGAATTTATTATCCAGGGTGCAAGTATATTTTCCCAATTATGAAGATTAAAAAGTAAAGAAGAAACGCCAATGCATGCAGCAATGCGATATATAGGATTGGCGTCTTGCGTCGATGCAACAATAGCTGTAATGAAGAGTGCAGAAAACAATAAGAATGAATGTCCTATAAAAAGAGTTATATAGAGAGAATAGGAAAATAAAGCTGCATCAATTATTGTCGAAAGTCTGTAGAATATGACCGAGTGCCCCTGTTCTTTGACTAATAAATAATAAAAAGACCAGTCTCCGTGCGAAATGCGAATTGCATCTGGCACCGTTCTCCACTCATCAAAATATGGTGTATTGTTAAATATTTCATTGAAATAGAAAATAAAAGGTAGAGAAAATATAAGTACAATCATTATCGCCAGAATAAATAATATCAATGTCTCATTGATCTCCTTCAATTCTTTGTATCCGCGCATTTAAAGGCTCCAGAAAGTGATATGATGAGCTTAGTGGATGGCGTGTGGCAAAGCCAAGTGCGTTGTTGAGGTTGCGGCCAGTTGTCCCGACCGGCTCTATGGGACGTTCTGGACGTGCCAAAAATCCTCCGCCGATGCCGTTTGCCAGACACTATCCGCTCTGGACTTCGTCCATTTCTCCCGAGGAGCCTCATAACGCATTGATCCGAATGCGGACGGTAGCGAGCTTGAGGGCTGCGAGGACGTTTTCCGGGCGCCGGTCGTGGCGGCTGGCGAGGTCGCGCATCTGCTTGATCCTGTTGACGGCGCGTTCAACGAGGTTCCTCTGGCTTTAGAGCCATGGGCTGGCCTGTGCGCTCCCCGATATGGAGACGGGCACGAAGTCGGCGCCGAGCGGCACCTCCAGCGTCACGCCGACCAGTCGCGGCCGAATGTCCGCCGGGATTCGCTGGACGAATGGGTAATGGGAAGAATTTTTGCGCTTCATCGGCGCCACAAGCCAAAGACCCATCGTTGCACACCGTTGTTACACAGTGCGACACCGACAGGACTTTGAAAAGGCTTGACCTTTTGATACCGCGCAATTCTGCGGTATGCTGGTGCCCAGGAGAGGACTCGAACCTCCACGGTGTTACCCACTGGTACCTGAAACCAGCGCGTCTACCAATTCCGCCACCTGGGCATGTGCCTTGCGGCACGGCGGCGAGAGATAGTCGGGTGGACTCCCTCTTGTCAACGCACCTTTCACAGAAGATCCCAGCTAGCGGTGGAAATCTCGCTGATCCACCTTCTGGCGGCGCCCCCGCTATGGCGGCGTCATCTCGGCGCCCCGGCTTGCCTTCCCGCGTTCCGCCTGCGCGCAAAAGCCCGCGGCGCTCTCACGCGGAGCGCTGGACGCTGCCGCAGCGGCGCGCTAATCGTCGTGGCATGCCAATGCCGGGCCGGGAGACGTCACATGGTCGACACCACGAAGGAACTGCCGCTGGAGAGCGAGGCTGAACTGGCCCGGCGCCCGGCGCCGATGGAACGGCTGGTGACGATCTATGGCGGCTCCGGTTTCGTTGGCCGCCACGTGGTGCGCGCCCTGGCGCGGCTGGGCTGGCGGGTCCGCGTGGCGGTGCGTCGGCCGGACCTCGCGGGCCATCTGCAGCCGCTCGGTGCCGTCGGGCAGATCGCCCCGGTGCAGGCCAATCTGCGCTATCCCGCCTCCGTGCTGCGGGCGGCGGAAGGCGCGGAAGTGGTGATCAACCTCGTGGGCGTGCTGCATGAGAGCGGCCGTCAGAGCTTCGAGGCCGTGCATAACTTCGGCGCGCGGCAGGTGGCGCTGGCGGCGCGGGAAGTCGGCGCGCGGCTGATCCATATGTCTGCCATCGGCGCCTCGGCCGATTCGGACGCGCTCTATGCCCGTAGCAAGGCGGCGGGCGAGGCGGCGGCGCTGGAAGCCGTTCCCGGCGCTGTGGTGATGCGCCCGTCCATCGTGTTCGGCCCGGAAGACGATTTCTTCAATCGCTTCGCCGCCATGGCGCGGCTCTCGCCGGCGCTGCCGCTGATCGGTGGCGGCGGAACGCGCTTCCAGCCTGTGTTCGTCGGCGATGTCGCCGAGGCCTTCGCCCGCGCGGTGGACGGTCAGGCGCGGCCGGGCACGGTCTATGAACTCGGCGGGCCGGAAGTGCTGACCTTCAAGCAGCTGATGGAGCTGCTGCTGGCCGAGATCGACCGCAAGCGCCTGCTGCTGCCGATGCCGGCCGGGCTCGCCGCCTTCAATGCCCGCTTCCTCGAAATGCTGCCCAATCCGCTGCTGACCCGCGACCAGGTGCGCCTGCTCGGCTACGACAATGTGGTCTCCGACGCCGCCAAGGCGGAAGGGCGGACCCTGGAAGGGCTCGGCATCACGCCCAGCGCTCTCGGGGGCATCCTGCCCGGCTATCTCTGGCGTTACCGCAAGGCCGGCCAGTTCTCGCGCCCGGAAGCCGCCTGATCGACGCGAACACCGCCAATGAAAAGCCGCCGACGCGCCCGCGCCGGCGGCTTTTTCATGTGACGTGCGCCGGGCTTAGCCCACCAGCGCCAGCGCCACCAGCCCGACCCCGCCCACCCCGATGCGCCACCAGCCGAACGGTGCGAAGCCATGGCGGGAGACGAAGGCGATGAGCCCGCGCACCACGGCGAGCGCGGCGATGAAGGCGGCGATGAAGCCGACCGCGATGATCGTCATGTCGTCGGCATTCAGCGCGTCGCGGTTCTTGTAGAGGTCATAGGCGAAGGCGCCGGTCATCGTCGGCAGAGCGAGGAAGAAGGAGAATTCCGCTGCCGCCGGCTTGCTCGCGCCAAGCAGCAGGCCACCGACAATGGTGGACCCCGAGCGCGACACGCCGGGAATCATGGCCAGGCACTGGATGAAGCCGATCTTCAGCGCCAGCAGGGGCGGGAAGGCCATGGCGTCGGTGTGCACCGGCTTCACCTTCAGCGTGTCCACCCAGAGCAGAATGATGCCGCCGAGGATCAGCATGATGCAGATCAGCGCCGGCGTCTCGAACAGCACGCTCTTGATGAAGCCGTGGGCGAAGGCGCCGATGACCGCTGCCGGCAGGAAGGCGATGAGGATGCCGAACACGAAATTGCGCGAGCGCGGGCTCGTCGGCAGGGTGATCAGCACATCGAAGAAGCGGCGGAAATAGACCACCAGCAAGGCGAGGATGGCGCCGAGCTGGATGACGACCTCGAACACCTTCCCCTCGCTCTCAAAACCGAGGAAATGCCCGGCGAGCAGGATATGGCCGGTGGAGGAGACGGGCAGGAACTCGGTAAAGCCTTCCAGAAGGCCGAGAAGGAAGGCTTCGAGCAGAGTGCCGAATGACATGAGGCTTATCCGTGGGGAAGGGGCGATGAGCGGTGGGCGGGGGCCGGGGCGGCGCGGGCGCATCCTGTCCGCTTCGCGCCGGCTTCGCAACGTGACGCAATGGAAGCCCTGGGCAAGGGCCGGCAAATAAACTCCCGTTGCGGCCGATCGCCGGCTCGGGCAGACATGAATCCGCCTCAACTGGCGGCTCCCCTTGCCGTTGGTCGGCGTTGCCCGGAAACGGCGGCGTTTGGGAGTTTTTCATGAAGAGAATGGTGGCGGGCGCCCTGCTGTGGCTGGCGCTCGCGGGTGCCGCGGTCGCGCAGGACCGCGGATTCGTGACGACGAATGTGAATTTGCGGGCGGGGCCCGGTGTGGATTACCCCGTGGTGGTGGTGCTCGCCGAAGGCGCGCCGCTGGCGATTTTCGGCTGCCTTGGCGATTACAGCTGGTGCGATGTCGGCATTGACGACATGCGTGGCTGGGTGGCAGCGCAGTATATCGAAACGGTCTATGGCGGTCGGCGGGTCGAGTTCTATGACTACGCCCCGACCATTGGCGTGCCGATCATCGCTTTCAGCTTCAATGATTATTGGGGCCGCTATTATCGCGGACGGCCCTGGTATTCGACCTATGACCGCTGGGGCCCGCCCTATCGGCCGGGGCCGTATCCGGGCCCGGGGCCGGGCTGGGGTCCACCGCCTCCGGGCGGCTGGGGACCTCCGCCTCCCGGCGGGTGGGGTCCGCGTCCGCCGAACTGGGGCCCGGGCCATCCCGGCTGGGGTGCGCCGGGTCGGCCCGGTGGTCCCGGCGGCCCCGGTTGGGGCGGTCCGGGCAAGCCGGGTGGTCCGGGTGGTCCCGGCGGTCCCGGTTGGGGCGGCCCCGGCAAGCCGGGTGGCCCTGGCGGTCCGGGTGGTCCCGGTAATCCCGGCGGTCCCGGTTGGGGCGGCCCCGGCAAGCCGGGCGGTCCGGGTGGTCCGGGCGGTCCCGGTAATCCCGGCGGTCCCGGTTGGGGCGGCCCCGGCAAGCCGGGCGGCCCGGGTGGTCCGGGTGGTCCGGGTGGTCCCGGTAATCCCGGCGGCCCCGGTTGGGGTGGCCCCGGCAAGCCGGGTGGTCCCGGAGGTCCGGGTAATCCGGGCGGTCCGGGCCGTCCCGGTAATCCCGGTGGTCCCGGCTTTGGTGGTCCGGGCGGGCCGGGCGGGCCGGGCGGCCCTGGCGCCGGCCGGCCGCCGCAGGGTGGTCCGCCGCCGGGGGGGCGTCCCCCGCAGGGGCAGGCGCCCTGCGCGCCGGGTGCCCCCGGCTGCAATATCTGACAAGAATGGCCCGGCGGTATCCACACCGTCGGGTCCTCCCCGTCACCGACTTGAAATAATGCCGCCGCTCCTGTAGAGGGTGCGGCCTTCAAGAACCGCCCGGCTACAAGGGCTGCCGTGGCGGTTCGAACGCTCACACTAGATTGGGCCGGGACATCCCCTCGCGGGAGCGCCGCCGGCCGTGGAGATCGAGCCAAATGCCCAAGATGAAGACCAAGTCCGGAGCGAAGAAGCGCTTCAAGCTCTCCGGCACCGGCAAGGTGATCATGGCCCAGGCCAATAAGCGCCACGGCATGATCAAGCGCACCAACAAGCAGATCCGCGACCAGCGCGGCACCACGGTCATGTCTGAGCGTGATGCCTTCAACGTTCGCAAGTTCTTTCTGCCCAACGGCTGACGCCCCCTAGCCAGTCCCAGGAGATTTCCCCATGGCACGTGTCAAACGCGGCGTCACTTCCCACGCCAAGCACAAGAAGGTGCTGAAGGCGGCGAAGGGCTATTTCGGCCGCCGCAAGAATACCATCCGCGTCGCGAAGCAGGCCGTCGAGAAGGCGCAGCAGTACGCCTATCGCGACCGCAAGGTGAAGAAGCGCAATTTCCGCGCGCTCTGGATCCAGCGCATCAACGCCGCGACCCGCGAACTCGGCTTCACCTATGGCCGATTTATCGACGGTCTCGGCAAGGCCGGGATCGAGGTCGACCGCAAGGTGCTCTCGGATATCGCCATCCACGAGCCCGCCGCCTTCGCGGCGCTGGTCGAGCAGGCCAAGGCCGCGCTGGAAAAGCAGGCCGCCTGACCTTTCCCGAACCGCCGGGACCGAAAGCTGGAAAGCCCCGCGCGCAAGCGTTGGGGCTTTTCGCGTTAGAGCGGCTTTGCGCCCCGCGCGCGGGCCGTTATAAGCCGCCCATACTCGCCGATAAAACCACGTCATGGCTAGGTTAGCACCGGCCATCCACGGCTTCCCCCGCCCGTCCGGGCCAAGCACGTGGATCCCCGGGCCGGTTCCGGGAATGACGGCAGGTTCCTGTTGACCGATGTTTGCAGCCGAGAAGAGACGATCATGTCTGTTGCCGCCCTTCCCGATCTCGACGCGCTGGAGCGCGAACTGGCCGCTGGCATTGCGGGCGCGGCGGACGAGCCGGCGCTGGAGGCGATCCGCGTCGCCGCGCTGGGCAAGAAGGGCTCCGTGTCCGAACTGCTCAAAAGCCTCGGCGGCATGAGCCCCGAGGAGCGCAAGAGCGCCGGCCCGGCCATTAATGGCCTGCGCGACCGGCTGAACGAGGCGCTCGCCGCCCGACGCGCCGACCTCAAGGCGGCAGCACTGGCCAAGCGCCTGGAGACGGAGCGGGTGGATGTGACGCTTCCCGTGCGTGAGACCCCGGCGGAGCAGGGGCGCCTGCACCCGATCAGCCAGGTGATCGACGAACTTACCGCCATCTTCGCCGATATGGGCTTCGCGGTGGCGGAAGGGCCCGATATCGAGGACGACTTCCACAACTTCACCGCGCTGAACTTCCCCGAAGGACACCCGGCGCGGGAGATGCACGACACCTTCTATCTGCCGACGAAGGAAGACGGTTCGCGCCTGGTGCTGCGTACCCACACCTCTCCGGTGCAGGTGCGCACCATGCTGTCCAAGAAGCCGCCGATCCGCGTCATCTGCCCCGGCCGAACCTATCGCTCGGACAGCGACCAGACCCATACGCCGATGTTCCATCAGGTCGAGGGGCTCGTCATCGACAAGGGGTCGAATCTCGGCCACCTCAAATGGATTCTCGAAGAGTTCTGCAAGGCGTTCTTCGAGGTGGACAATGTGAAGATGCGGTTCCGCCCGTCCTTCTTCCCCTTCACCGAACCGTCCATGGAAGTGGACATTCAGTGCGACCGCTCGCGCCCGGGCGAGATCCGCTTCGGCGAGGGCTCGGACTGGCTGGAGATTCTCGGCTGCGGCATGGTGCATCCGAATGTGCTGCGCAATTGCGGGCTCGACCCGGACGAGTATCAGGGCTTCGCCTGGGGCATGGGCATCGACCGCATCGCCATGCTGAAATATGGCATGCCGGACCTGCGCGCCTTCTTCGAGGCCGATGTCCGCTGGCTTGCCCATTACGGCTTCCGCCCGCTCGACTTCCCGACACTGGCGGGCGGGCTTTCGGCCTGATCCACCTCCCGGATGGCGATCGGCTGATCCGGGACCGCCTTCCGCGCCTCAACCGTCCTAATACGATCCCGGCTCTCCGCTTCGCTCCGGCCGGGATGACGCCTGACAAAGGGCTTGTCCGATGAAATTCACCCTCTCCTGGCTGCGCGAGCATCTTTCCGGCGACTATGGGCTCGACGACGTGACCGGCGCGCTCAACCGCATCGGGCTGGAAGTGGAAGGCGTCGAGGACAAGGCGGCCAAGCTCAAGGGCTTCACCATCGCCTATGTCCTCTCCGCCGTTCAGCACCCCAACGCGGACAAGCTGCGCGTGTGTCTGGTCGACACTGGCACCGGCGACCCGGTGCAGGTGGTGTGCGGCGCGCCGAACGCCCGCACCGGCATGAAGAGCGTGTTCTCCCCGCCCGGCACCTATATTCCCGGCAAGGACATCACGCTCGGCATCGGCTCGATTCGCGGCGTTGAGAGCCGGGGCATGCTGTGCTCGGCGGCCGAGCTTCAGTTGTCGGAAGATCATGACGGCATCATCGACCTGCCGGACGATGCTCCGGTCGGCGCAACTTACGTCGACTGGATCGGCCTCGACGATCCCGTCATCGAAATCGCGGTGACGCCGAACCGGGCCGATGCGCTCGGCGTGCACGGCATCGCCCGCGACCTCGCCGCCGCCGGTCTCGGCCGGCTGGTGGAAGACGCGATCGCTCCGGTGCCGGGCACTTATCCCTGCCCGGTGTCCGTCACCCTCGCGGAAGGTGCCCCGTGCCCGGCCTTCGCGCTGCGGCTGGTGCGCGGGGTTAAAAACGGCCCTTCGCCGGAGTGGCTGCAGGCCAAGCTGCGCGCCATTGGTCTCAGGCCTATCAATGCGTTGGTGGACGTCACCAACCTGCTCACCTTCGACCAGAACCGGCCCCTGCATGTGTTCGACGCCAAGAAGGTGCACGGCAATCTGGTCGTGCGCCGCGCGCAGGCGGGTGAGAGCCTGCTCGCGCTCGACGGCAAGACCTATGCGCTCGACGCCACCATGTGCGTCATCGCCGACGACAAGGGCGTGGAATCGCTCGCCGGCGTGATGGGCGGCGAGGAGTCCGGCTGCGACGACGAAACCGTTGACGTTCTTGTCGAATCCGCGCTGTGGGAGCCGATCAACATCGCCCAGACCGGCCGCAAGCTGGGGCTGAATTCCGATGCCCGCTTCCGTTTCGAGCGCGGCATCGATCCTGCGTTCACCCTCCCCGGATTGGAACTGGCGACACGGCTGATCCTCGATCTGTGCGGCGGCGAGGCATCCGACATCGTGCTGGCGGGCGCGATTCCTGACACCACACGGGTGATCGACTTCCCGCTGGAGCTGACCGAAAAACTGACCGGTCTGGTCGCCAGTGAGACCGAACAGGCCGACACGCTCAAGTCGCTCGGCTTCGCCGTGGAGGGCACCTCCGGCACGGTGCGCGTCACCCCGCCGAGCTGGCGCGGCGACATCGAGGGCAAGGCCGATCTGGTCGAGGAGGTCATCCGCATCGTCGGCCTCGACCGCGTGCCCTCGCTGCCTTTCCCGCGCGACGAGACCGCGCGCAAGCCGGTGCTGACCACGCCGCAGCTGCGCACCCGCAAGGCGAAGCGCGCGCTCGCTGCGCGCGGGCTGGTGGAGGCCGTCACCTGGTCCTTCGTGCCGAAGCCGCAGGCGGAGCTGTTTGGCGGCGGACAGCCGGCGCTCGCGCTCGCCAACCCGATCGCCGCCGACCTCTCGGACATGCGCCCGAGCCTGCTGCCGGGGCTGGTGCGTTCCGCGCAGGCCAATGCCGATCGCGGCTTCGGCGATGTCGCGCTGTTCGAGGTCGGGCAGGTGTTCAAGGGCGACCGCCCGCAGGACCAGTTCATCGCGGCGACGGGTCTGCGCCGCGCCACGGCGAAGCCGACCGGCGCCGGCCGGCACTGGGCCGGCAAGGCGGCGGGCGTCGATGCGTTCGACGCCAAGGCGGACGCGCTGGCGCTGCTCGCCGCCTGCGGCGCGCCGGTGGCGAATCTGCAGATCTCGACCGACGCGCCGGCCTGGTTCCACCCCGGCCGTTCCGGCACCTTCCGTCTCGGCCCGAATGTGATCGGCCATTTCGGCGAACTGCATCCCTCCGTGCTGGAGGTGCTCGACGCCGCAGGGGACGGCAAGTCGCCGCTGGTGGCCTTCGAGGTGCTGCTTGACCGCATCCCCGAGCCCAAGGCCAAGGCGACGCGGGTGAAGCCGCTGCTGGAGCTTTCGGCGTTCCAGCCGGTGGAGCGCGACTTCGCCTTCGTGGTGGCGCGGGGCGTCGCGGCCGGCGACATGGTGAAGGCGGCGGCCGGCGTCGACCGCAAGCTGATCACCGGCGTGAATGTGTTCGACCTCTATGAGGGGCCGGGGATCGACGCGGACAAGAAGTCGGTGGCTCTTTCCGTCACTTTGCAGCCGCGCGAGAAGACGCTGACCGATGCCGAGATCGATGCGGTAGCGGCGAAGATCGTCGCCGAGGTGACGAAGAAGACCGGCGCCACGCTGCGCGGCTGACGACTTGGAAGGTGGGCGTCAGGCCGGGCCGTCGCCAAACAGGCGTAGCGCCCGGCCGGCGGCGGCCTCGCCGGAGACCCAGGCGCCGGCCAGCGTGCCCCAGCCGGTTTCCGGCACATAGTCGCCGGCCAGGAAAATGCGGTTCTGCACCGTGTCCGTGAAGATGCGGCGCTGCGCCCCCTGGCCGGGCAAGGCCGGGCTTAGCGCGCCGCGGATCAGTGGGTCCTGCCCCCAGCGCGAGGCCACCACCTCGGAAACCGCCGTTTCCGCGCCGGGGAAATTGGCGCGCAGCCAGGCCTGGGCCAGCGGCAGGGCGGCCTCCGCCCCCTTCTCGGCGATGGCGCGGGCTGCCGCGTCGCTGAAGGTGAGCACATGCAGCTCGCCGCCATGGACGCGGCCGCGCAGCAGCGCCGGGGCGCCAGCATTGGCCTTGACCAGCACCGTTTCGTTCGGCTGCAGGCCGAGCGGATTGCCGGCAAGGCGGAACGCCACCTGTTCGAGATAACCGGCGGGAATCGCCCGCAGTGCCGTTACCAGCCGTGTCGGCAGCACCGGATTGAAGCGGATCGCGCCCGCCGCCAGCACGGGCGCCGGCACGGCGAGCACGACGGCACGGGCGCGGATCGGCGTGCGCTGCCCGCGCACGCTCACGCTGTGAAAGCGCCCGCCATTGGTGATGAGCGTGACCGGCGCGTCCCTTTGCACATTCACCCAGGCGCCGAGCGCCTCCATCAGCGCGCCGACGCCGAACGGGCTCGTCGTGTCGTCCGGCCGGGCGTCCCGGCGGGCGAGATCGAGCGCGGAGAGGGCGGCGAGGGTGCGCCCGCAGCTCAGGGGGCCGAGAAATTGCGCCACCGTGGCGGCCCAGGGCCCGTCCGAGCCGGGTGTGCCCTTGGCCGGCGGCGGGGCGCTGGCGAGGGCCTGCGCCGCCGCCACATCCTTGCCGCCCTCGATGGCGGCGAGCATGTCCCGCCGCGCCGCGCCCAGCGTGGCGGTAAAGGCGTCATAGGCGCTTTCACGCACCTCGCGGCCTTCCGCGAACAGGCGGCGCCCGGAGGGCAGGGGAACGAGCGGCTGCCCGGCCGCCAGCGCGCTGGCACCCAGCGTGCCGTCGCCGCCGGCGAAACCGCCGGCGCCGAGATCGACCTTGAGCCCGAAGGCGCTCTCGGTGCGGGCCCGCCCGCCCAGACGCGGCCCGGCCTCCAGCAGCACATAGGAGCGCTTGGCTTCGGCGACCCGGCGGGCGGCGGCGATGCCGGCCGCGCCGCCGCCAATGATGACGACATCGACATCGCTGGCCCCGGCCTGGGCGAGGGCCGGTGTCGGCAGCAACGCGGCCGAGGCGGCAGCGAGGAAGTGGCGGCGGTTCAGCGTGCCGCCAGGGCGCGTTCGGGTCATAAGGCGGGTACTCATGCAATGAGGCGGGCACGCTAGCATGACCGGCCGGGCGGGCGAAGGCGCCGGTCGCCAAGGCCGCGGCGGCGAGGGGAGACGCCGGCTAAAGGCTTGCGCTGAATCATGTTTTGTTCGTGGAGAACGAATCGGGACTCACAGGCGCGTCGCGCGAATCAAGCCCGAACTTGCCCGCACCGCCGGCCATCTGGCCGGCGCGGCTTGAGCGGCGGGGCCGGGCGCCCTAACTAGGGGCGGTCGCCAGAGGGGAACTCGATGCTGCGGGACGCGATCACGGCTTTTGCCCAGACCTTTTCGCCGGAGTATCGCCGCGTGCTGCTGCGCTCGGTCGGCCTCGCCATCGGACTGCTGATCGCGCTCGGCGTCGGGGCGCATTACGCATTGACCTATTTCGTCGCGCTGGACCTGCGCTGGGCCGAGATCACCATCGATATTCTCGCCGCCTTCGGCATTTTCATCGGCGCGATTTTCCTGGTGCCGCCAGTGACCTCGCTCGTCGCCGGCCTGTTTCTCGACGATGTGGCCGCGCAAGTGGAGCGCAGCGATTTTCCGCTGGAGCCGGAGGGGCAGGCGCTGCCGATCGGCCGCTCGCTCTGGCTGACCGTGAAATTCTTCGGCGTCATGCTGGCGGTGAACCTGGTGGCGCTGCTGCTTCTGCTCGTGCCGGGGGTGAACCTTGTCGTGTTCTATGTCGCCAATGGCTATCTGCTCGGCCGGGAATATTTCCAGCTCGCGGCCATGCGCTACCGCAGCGAGGACGAGGTGGCGCTGCTGCGCCGCCACCATGCCGGGGCCATCTTCCTCGGCGGGCTGGTGATCGCCGCCGTGGTGTCGGTGCCGATCCTCAACCTCATCACCCCGGTCTTCGCCACCATCTTCATGGTGCGGCTGCACAAGCGGCTGTCGCGGGCCGGGTGAGGCTCAGGCCGGCGTCTTTTCCGGCCAGCGGCACAGGTCCGCGATCAGGCAGCGCGGGCAGTCGGGCTTCAGCGCCTTGCAGACATAGCGCCCGTGCAGGATCAGCCAGTGATGGGCGTGCAGCTTGAAGCGGTCGGGAATGATGCGCTCCAGCCCCAGCTCCACTTCGAGCGGTGTCTTGCCCGGCGCCAGCCCGGTGCGGTTGGCGATGCGGAACAGATGCGTGTCGACGGCGATGGTCGGCAGGCCGAAGGCGATGTTGAGCACCACATTCGCCGTCTTGCGGCCGACGCCGGGCAGGGTTTCCAGCGCGGCGCGGTCGGCCGGCACCTCGCCGCCATGCTCAGCGAGCAGGCGGCGGGACAGTTCGACCACATTTTTCGCCTTGCCGCGATAAAGGCCGAGCGTGCGGATGTGCTGCGCCACGCCTTCCTCGCCCAGCGCCACCATCGCCGCCGGGGTAGGCGCCGCTTTGAACAGGCCACGCGTCGCCTTGTTGACGCCGGCATCGGTGGCCTGGGCCGAGAGCACCACCGCCACCAGCAAAGTGAAAGGGTCGTGGTGCTCCAATTCGCCTTCGGGATGCGGGTTGGCGGCCTCGAAGCGGGTGAAGGCGGCGACGATTTCCGCGTCGGTCCATGGCTGGAAGGCGCCGCCGATGGCGGCGGCCGCCGCATTGGCCACGGCCCGCCGGCGGGCGGGCCGACTGGTCGCCTGCTGTTCCAGCGCCGCCAGAGCGGCCCTGGTCTTCGCGGTGGAGGGCGAGGCCTTGGCGCCGCGCGCGGGGGCGGGCGCGCCGGGGCGCGCCTTCGCCGCCGGCCGCTTGCGCGGGCGCGCGCTGGGTCGCACCGAATCCTTGTCCACATCCGCCATTTTCGACCTATAATGCGGGCCCATGAGCGCTGCCAATACCGCCTCTCCGAATGAAGGCGCCGGCTTCGACGAGCCGGAGCTGTTTTCCGTGCGTTACCAGCCGCACCGCTCGCTCGGGCCGCGCGGCTTTCTGGTGGTCATGGGCATCATTGCCGGCATCAGCTTCGTCTGCGGGCTGGCCTTCCTGATGATGGGCGCCTGGCCGGTATTCGGCCTGTTCGGGCTCGACGTGCTGGCGATCTGGTGGGGCTTCCGCCTGAATTTCCGCGCCGCCCGCGCCTGCGAGGAAATCACCGTGACGCCGAGCGTGATCCGGCTGCGCCATGTCACGGCGGACGGCACGGAGTATCGCGAGGAATTGAACCCGCTCTGGACCCGGCTGACCTGCGACGCGATCGAGGATTTCGGCGTGCAGCGCCTGGCGCTGGAGATGCGCGGCCGGCCCTATGTGATCGGCAGCTTCCTGCACACGGCGCAGCGCGAGGAACTGGCGGAGAGCCTCGCGCGCGCGCTGGCCGAGGCCAAGCGCGGCGTCGCGCGCTCGGCCGTCTGACGCCGCCGTCGAAATCGGGTGGCCCGCTTCGCCGGGGCGTGGTCGGATAGAGGCAGCTTGAGGAGAACGCCCGTGCTCGCGCCCAATCTCGACGCCGCCCACCCCCTGGAAATCGCCGCCGCGGATTACGAAATCGTCCGCCGCGCGGTGGAATATGTGAATCTGCGCTTCCGCGACCAGCCCGAGGTGGAGGAGATCGCCCGCGCCTCCGGTGTGCACCCGCGCGCGCTGACCGAGCTGTTCCGCCGCTGGTGCGGCCTCACCCCGAAAGACTTCCTGCAGGCGGTGACCATCGACGCCGCCCGCCGGGTGCTGTCGGAATCCGACAATGTGCTCGATGCCGCCTATGAGCTCGGCCTTTCCGGTCCGGGGCGGCTGCACGATCTGTTCGTGGTGCACGAATCCATGTCGCCCGGCGAGTGGAAGACCGGCGGCGCCGGGCTGGTGGTGCGCTATGGCTTCCACGCCTCGCCCTTCGGCGCCGCGCTCGCCATGGTGACGCCGCGCGGCCTGTGCGGCCTCGCCTTCGCCGATGAGGGCGAGGAGGACGCCGCGCTCGCCGACATGCGCCGGCGCTGGCCGAACGCGCTCTATATCGAGGACCCCATTGCCACCGCCCCCTATGCGGCGCGCATCTTCGACCGCGGCACCTGGAGCCCGGACGATCCGCTGCGCATCGTCTTCATCGGCACCGATTTCGAGGTGAAGGTGTGGGAGACGCTGATGCGCATCCCGCTCGGCAAGGCCACCACCTATTCCAGCATCGCCCAATGCGTGGAAAAGCCGAAGGCGGCGCGCGCCATCGGCGCGGCGGTGGGCAAGAACCCGATGTCCTTCGTCGTGCCGTGCCACCGCGTGCTTGGCAAGAATGGCGATCTCACCGGCTATCACTGGGGGCTCACCCGCAAGCGCGCCATTCTCGGCTGGGAGGCGGGCCAGCTCACCAAGGGCTGAGCTGCACCCGCCGGTCCGGTGTCAGCGCGGCACGGCCGCCGCTGGCCGCTGGGGCTCCGGCAGCGGGAACAGGGCATCATAGGCCCAGTTGAACAGGAAGGCGTAGACGAGGAAGAACACGGTCAGCGCCAGATCCATCAGAAAGGCCTCGTACAGGCCGACGCCGAGATACCAGGCGACGAAGGGCACGAGGACGAGCACGAGGCCGGCCTCGAACAGCAGGGCATGCAGCACCCGCAGCGCCAGCGTCTTGCGCACCGAGCCGCGCAGGCGCGCCAGCGCGTGGTCGAAGCCGAGATTGAACACATAGTTCCAGCCGGCGGCGATCAGCGCCGCGCCGGCGCCTACCGCGCCCATGTCGAGCATCGGCACGCCGAACACCCACGCCCCGAGCGGGGTGATGATCGACAGGGCGACGATTTCGAAGCTGATGACGTGGCGAATGCGGTCGGCGGTACCGCGCATGACAGTCCTCCCCTGGGTCTCGGGCCGTCCCGCCTGGGTTCCCGAACTGGGGGAAGTCGTCTTCACGCTGGTCATATGGGTCTGCTGGGCGTTAGGGCAAGGCCGGCGCGGCCTCAAGGCGCGCCGGCCGCATGGAGCGGGCGGAAGGATCAGCCGGCGAGATCGGTGATGCTCTCAACCGTCGTGTCGGGCTTCAGCCGGTAGATGACGGGTGCGCCGGTGGCGAGTTCGCGCTTCATGATGCTCTCCGGCGAGTGCTTCTCCAGCACCATGATCAGTGCCCGCAGCGAATTGCCATGGGCGGCGACCAGAACGCGGTTGCCCTGCATCACCTTCGGCAGAATCTCGGTGACGTAATAGGGCAGGGCACGGGCAACCGTGTCCTTCAGGCTCTCGCCGCCGGGTGGTGGCACGTCATAGGAACGGCGCCACACATGAACCTGTTCCTCGCCCCATTTGGCGCGGGCATCGTCCTTGTTGAGGCCGGAAAGGTCGCCATAGTCGCGCTCGTTGAGCGCGAGGTCGCGGGTGATCGGCAGGCCGGTCTGGCCGAGTTCGTTGAGCGCGAGGTCCAGCGTCTTCTGCGCCCGCGACAGCTGCGAGGTGAAGGCGAGGTCGAACTGGTAGCCCTCCGCCTTCAGCCGCGCGCCGGCCTTCTTGGCCTCTTCAACGCCGAGGGCGGTGAGGTCCGGGTCGCGCCAGCCGGTGAAAAGGTTCTTGAGGTTCCACTCGCTCTGGCCGTGGCGCACGAGCACGAGAAGGCGTTCGGACATCGGGTCGTTCTCCGGGAATCAGAAATCGGTGAGGCCGAGGACATCGGTCATGGAATAGAGGCCGGGCTTGCGCCCGCGCGCCCAGCGGGCGGCGGTGAGCGCGCCGCGGGCGAAGATGCCGCGATCTTCGGCCTTGTGACCGAGTTCGATCCGCTCGCCCGCCCCGGCGAAAATGACGTTATGGTCGCCCACCACCGTGCCGCCGCGCAGCGTGGCGAAGCCGATATCGCCCGGCTTGCGAGCGCCGGTGTGGCCATGGCGGGTGAAGACGCCGGCCTCCTGCAGGGTGACGCCGCGCCCCTGCGCGGCAGCCTCGCCCAGAAGCAGGGCGGTGCCGGAGGGCGCGTCGATCTTGCGGTTATGGTGCATCTCGACGATTTCGATGTCGAAATCCTCATCCAGCGTGCGCGCCACCCGCCGCACCAGCGCCGCCAGCAGATTGACGCCGAGGCTCATATTGCCGGAGCGCACGATGGCGGCATGGCGGGCGGCGGCGGCGATCTTCGCCTCTTCCTCGGCTGAGAAGCCCGTCGTGCCGATGACATGGACGATGCGCGCCTGTGCCGCGAAGGCGGCATAGGCGACGCTGGCGGCCGGAATGGTGAAGTCGATCACCCCGTCGGCGGCGGCGAAGAGCGGCAGCGGATCGTCCGACACGTTAAGGCCGAGCGCCGGCAGGCCGGCGAGTTCGCCGGCATCGCGGCCGAGATATTCACTGCCGGGCTGGTCCACCGCGCCGACGAGGACGAGATCGGCCGCCTCGCTGATGGCACGCACCAGCACCCGGCCCATGCGGCCCGAGGCCCCGACGACGACGAGCCGCATCTGCGTCATAGGATCGCCTGCTCCTGTTGCACTGCGGGGGTATAGCGGCGTTCATCCGCCGCGAAAAGTGCGCTATTCTCCTACATTCTTCGCGCTGTCGTGCCCATGTGCTTGACGCCTGCGCGACGTGGCTGTAGAGGTCGCGCAACTTTACGAAGGAGCGGCGCCGCAATGCGCAATATTATTACCCTTATCGTAGGACGGCGCGTCGCCGCGGGGTTGGCCTGACAGCTGCTCCGCCCAATGGTGACGCGCGACAATGGCCCCTGACGGGGCCTTTTGATTTTCTGGCTCTCCCCGGGGCCGTTCCGAAACGACGCAAGACACGACGAGCGTGGAAGGAAAAAGACCATGATGCGCGAGATGACCGGCGCCGAAATGGTGATGCAGGCCCTGATCGATCAGGGCGTCGAGCACATGTTCGGCTATCCCGGCGGCGCGGTGCTGCCGATCTATGACGCGATGTTCCACCAGAACCAGGTGAAGCACATTCTCGTGCGGCACGAGCAGGGCGCGGTGCACATGGCGGAGGGCTATGCCCGCTCCTCCGGCAAGGTGGGCGTGGTGCTTGTCACCTCCGGCCCCGGCGCCACCAATGCGGTGACCGGCCTCACCGACGCGCTGCTCGATTCCATTCCGCTCGTCTGCATCACCGGCCAGGTTCCGACCCATCTCATCGGCTCGGACGCCTTCCAGGAGTGCGACACGGTCGGCATCACCCGGCCCTGCACCAAGCACAACTACCTCGTCCGCGACATCAACGACCTCGCCCGCGTCATGCATGAGGCGTTCTATGTCGCGCAGAACGGGCGTCCGGGTCCGGTTGTCGTCGACATCCCGAAGGACGTGCAGTTCGCCAAGGGCATGTATGTCGGGCCGGAGAACATCCAGCACCGCACCTATCAGCCGCGGCTGAAGGGCGACCCGGAGAAGATCAAGGCCGCGGTGGAAATGCTGGCCAAGGCCAAGCGCCCGATCCTCTACACCGGCGGCGGCGTGATCAATTCCGGTCCCGAGGCGAGCCGCCTGCTGCGCGAATTCGCGCGGCTGTCGGGCTATCCCGTCACCTCGACGCTGATGGGCCTCGGCGCCTTCCCGGCCTCCGACAAGCAGTGGCTGGGCATGCTGGGCATGCACGGCACCTATGAAGCCAATATGGCGATGCATGATTGCGACGTCATGGTCTGCATCGGCGCGCGCTTCGACGACCGCATCACCGGCCGTGTCGACGCCTTCTCGCCGGGTTCGAAGAAGATCCACATCGACATCGACCCGTCCTCGATCAACAAGAACATCAAGGTCGACCTGCCGATCATCGGCGACGTGAAGCATGTGCTGGAAGACATGCTGACCATGTGGCGCGCGATGAAGGCCGAGCCGGACCGCAAGGCCATCGCCGGCTGGTGGGGGCAGATCGACAAGTGGCGCGCCCGCAAGTCGCTGGCCTTCAAGCCCTCCGACCGCATCATCAAGCCGCAGCAGGCGATCAAGGCGCTGTACGACCAGGTGAAGGACAAGGATGTCTACATCACCACCGAGGTCGGCCAGCACCAGATGTGGGCGGCGCAGCACTTCCACTTCGAGGAGCCCAACCGCTGGATGACCTCCGGCGGCCTCGGCACCATGGGCTACGGCCTGCCGGCCGCGATCGGCGCGCAGGTGGCCCATCCCGAAAGTCTCGTCATCGACATTGCCGGCGAAGCCTCGATCCAGATGTGCCTGCAGGAGCTTTCCACCGCGCTGCAGTTCGATCTGCCGATCAAGATCTTCGTGCTCAACAACGAATATATGGGCATGGTGCGCCAGTGGCAGGACCTGCTGCATGGCGGGCGCTACTCGCATTCCTATTCGGAATCGCTGCCGGACTTCGTCAAGCTGGCGGAAGCCTATGGCGGCGTCGGCATTCGCTGCTCCAACCCGGCCGATCTCGACGGGGCGATCCACGAGATGATCTCCGTCAACCGGCCGGTTCTGTTCGACTGCCTGGTCGACAAGATGGAGAACTGCCTGCCGATGATCCCCTCGGGCAAGCCGCACAACGAGATGATCCTGCCCGATCATCCCGAGGCGCTGGACGAGGCCATCGACGAGGAAGGCAAGATGCTGGTGTGACGATGCTGGTGTGAGGCGGGTTTTCGTCGCCTTCGCTTCCGTCCCTCATCCCCGGGCTCGACACGGGGACCCAGTGTCCGGGTGAAGCCGCAGTCTGGGTGGCCGGGTCAAGCCCGGCCATGAGGAATGATGGATCTTTCGCTTTTCAGCAGCCCCCTGTTCCGAGTGCCCCATGTCCACCGTCAAAGAACCCGCCGAGCGCCACACCCTCTCCATGCTGGTCGACAACGAGCCGGGCGTTCTCGCCCGCATCGTCGGCCTGTTTTCCGGCCGCGGCTACAACATCGACAGCCTCACCGTCTCCGAGGTCAGCCACGCCTCTCATCTCTCGCGCATCACCGTGGTCACCACGGGCGCGCCGCCGATCATCGAGCAGATCAAGAGCCAGCTCGACCGGCTGGTGCCCGTGCACCGGGTGGTGGATCTCACCGTCGTCGGCAAGTCGGTGGAGCGCGAGCTGGCGCTGATCAAGGTGCGCGGCAAGGGCGAGGTGCGCCAGGAGGCGCTGCTGATCGCCGACTCGTTCCGCGCCCGCACCGTCGACACGACGCTGGAGAGCTTCGTGTTCGAGATCACCGGCAAGCCGGAGAAGATCGACCAGTTCGTCTCGCTGCTGGAGCCGCTCGGCCTCGTCGAGGTCTCGCGCACCGGCGTCGCCGCCATCGGCCGCGGCGCCGAAGGCATGTGAGGAGCTGGCGCGGCGGCTCGTCTGCCGCGCCGTTCCTTTAGCCGGCGAAGCCGCCGGAGGTGAGGAAGGCGTGTTCCTCTTCCGTCATCGCCCGGCCGAGCACCGGATTGCGGTGCGGGAAGCGGCCGAAATCGCGGATGATGTCGTGATGAATGACGGCGTGGTGCACGCCCTCCTCATCCCCGGCGGCTTCGCACAGCGCCACGCAGCGCTGCTGGTCCGCCAGATCCTCCGAATGCATGAACGGCACGTAGAAGAAGCGCCGCTCCGGTAGCGCGAAGGCGCGGTCGAATCCGCGCGCGATGGCAGCATCCGCCACGTCGCGCGCCTGTGCATCGGTGGCGAAGGCGCGCTGCGCGCCGCGGAACAGATTGCGCGGAAACTGGTCGAGCAGCAGGATCAGCGCGTAGCTTCCCTCCGGCATGTCCTCCCACGCGCGTAGCTCCCCGGCGGCGGCGGCCTCATAGGCGGCGAGAAACCGGGCGCGGATGGCGGCGTCGAAGGCGTCGTCCTTGGCGAACCAGCGTTCCGGTCCCGCCTCGCGCCAGAAGGCGATGATGGCATCGGCCGTCGGAATGTCGGTGTTCGGCAGGCTCATGGCGGGGCTCCGTTTTCTGTCGACGGTCCCGGATAGGACGGCGCGAGGACGGGGTCGAGCCCAAAGCCTGTGTTGCGCTGCACACGAACGCTTGGCCTGTCCGGCCAAGCCGTGTGAAGATGCGGCTTCGCGGGGTGCGTCGCGGTGCCTCGCGCCGCCGCCATGCGACGGAGGCGTGGAAAGGTGAGCGAGCGTGCAGGCGCGGTGCCGGCGGCGGGCACAGCCAAGCCCCTGTGGCTGCTGGCGGCGCCATTCATCTTTCTGCTGCTGTGGTCGGGCGGCTTCGCGGTGGCGAAGATTGGCATCCTTTCCACCGGCCCGTTCACCCTGCTGGCCTGGCGCTACGGGCTGGTGCTGGCGGTGCTGCTGCCGCTGCTGGCCTGGTTCCGCCCGCCTCTGCCGCGTCAGCCCCGTGCCTATGCCGACCTCGCCGTGGTCGGCTTCCTTATCCAGGTGCTCTATTTCAACCTCAGCTACTTCGCTTTCCGCTTCGGCATTTCGGCGGGCGCGCTGGCGATCATCGTCTCGCTGCAGCCGATCGTGGTTGGGCTGGTGGCGCCGGTGTTTACCGGCGAGCGGGTGGGGGCGCTGCGCTGGCTCGGCCTGCTGCTCGGCCTCGCCGGGGCAGGGCTGGTGATCGCCTCGCGCTCGGCTATCGAAGTGACCTCTCCCGGCGTGGTGCTGTTGGCGATCGGCGCGCTGCTCGCCATGTGCGCCGGCGCGCTCTATGAGAAGCGCTTCGGCACGCCGCAGCATCCGCTGGTGTCGAACACGGTGCAGTGCGCCATCGGCTTCGTCTGCACGCTGCCGCTGGCGCTGCTGATGGAGGACGGCCATGTCGACTGGTCGCCGACTTTCCTTGCGGTGCTGGCCTATCTCGTGATCGGCAATTCGCTGGTCGCCATTTCGCTGTATCTCGCCATGATCCGTGCCGGCGAGGTGGCCAAGGTCTCCGCGCTGTTCTTCCTGGTGCCGCCGACCACAGCGCTGATCGCGTTCGCGCTGCTCGGCGAAGACATGCCGCCGCTCGCCTGGGCGGGCATGGCGCTGGCCGCGTCCGGCGTCGCGCTGGCCTCCGTCCCGCCAACGACATGGCGCGCCCGCCTCTCCGCCCTGTGGCGCCCCCGCTAAGGGGAAAGCCGGCCGCCCTCTTGCGAAGCCGCGGGTGCTGCGATACGAGAACCGTAACGTACGGTACGGACCTCTCTCCGCATGGCCTCGCCCCTCGATATCCAGGACGACACGTTGACGGAGCGCCAGCAGGCGGTCCTCGACGCCGTGCTGGCGCTGATGGTGGAACAGGGCGGCGAACTGACGATGAATGCGGTGGCGCGCCGGGCGTCGTGCTCGAAGGAAAGCCTGTACAAATGGTTCGGCGACCGTGAGGGGCTGCTCACCGCCACTGTGCGCTGGCAGGCCTCCAAGGTCCGCGCCGGCAATTATGACCGCACCAGGCTCGACGCGCTGGCCCTGCGCGACAGCCTGATCCGCTTTGCCGTCAACTGGCTCGGGGTGATCTCTAGCCCCACCTCGATCGCGCTGAACCGCGTCGCCATCGCCCAGAGCGGCGGCGGTGCGCGCACGCCGGGCGAGGGCGCGAGCCTCGGCGCCATCATGCTGGCCAATGGCCGCTTCGCCATCGGCGCCCGGCTGAAGCCGGTGCTCGATGCCGGCCGCGAGGCCGGGCTGATCGTCTTCGACGACACCGAGACCGCCTTCCGCAGCTTCATCGGGCTGGTGGGCCGCGACGTGCAGATCCGCCTGCTGCTCGGCGACACGCTGAACCTGACGCCGGCGGAGATCGAGAGTGACGCCGCCCGCGCCACCGACCAGTTCCTCACTCTCTACGGCACGGGCAACCCCTTGCCGGAACGTTCAAAAATCAACGCGTGACATAAGGAGACACCCATGCGCGTTTATTACGACCGCGATGCTGACGTGAACCTGATCAAGGGCAAGAAGGTTGGCATCATCGGCTATGGCTCGCAGGGCCGCGCCCATGCGCTGAACCTCAAGGAGTCTGGCGTCAAGGAGATCGCCATCGGCCTGAAGCCGGGCTCGGCGACCGCCAAGAAGGTCGAGGCCGACGGGCTCAAGGTGATGAGCGTCGCCGAACTCGCCAAATGGGCCGACCTGATGATGATGGCGACCCCAGACGAACTGCAGGCCGACATCTACCGCGACGAGATCGCCCCCAACATCCGCGACGGCGCCGCCATCGCCTTCGCCCATGGCCTCAACGTGCATTTCGGCCTGATCGAGCCGAAGGCGACGGTGGACGTGCTGATGGTCGCCCCCAAGGGCCCCGGCCACACCGTGCGCGGCGAATATCAGAAGGGCGGCGGCGTGCCCTGCCTCGTGGCCGTGCATCAGGACGCCTCGGGCAACGCGCTCGACCTCGGCCTCAGCTACGCCTGCGGCGTCGGCGGCGGCCGTTCGGGCATCATCGAGACCACCTTCAAGGAAGAGTGCGAGACCGACCTGTTCGGCGAGCAGGTCGTGCTGTGCGGCGGCCTGGTTGAGCTGATCCGCGCCGGCTTCGAGACGCTGGTGGAAGCCGGTTACGCCCCGGAAATGGCCTATTTCGAGTGCCTGCACGAAGTGAAGCTGATCGTCGACCTCATCTATGAGGGCGGCATCGCCAACATGAACTACTCGATCTCCAACACCGCCGAGTGGGGCGAGTATGTCTCCGGCCCGCGCATCATCACCGCCGAGACCAAGGCCGAAATGAAGCGCGTGCTCACCGACATCCAGACCGGCAAGTTCACCTCCGACTGGATGCAGGAATACAAGGCCGGCGCGTCGCGCTTCAAGGGCATCCGTCGCATGAACGACAGCCACCAGATCGAGCAGGTCGGCGAGAAGCTGCGCGGCATGATGCCGTGGATCGGCGCCAACAAGCTGGTCGACAAGTCGAAGAACTGATCGCGCGATTCGTCCCGGACACGGCTCAGCCGCTGATGCACCTTCACGCCCCAACATGAGTCGTGAGAGTGCCATGGGCGAGACGGACGATTTCGAGTGGGACGATGACAAGGACGCGGCAAACCGTGCCAGGCACGGTTTGCCGCTCCGCTTCGGCGAGTTCATCTTCGATGGGCGCCCGCGCTTTGAGCTGCCCTTCCCGCGAATGGTCGCCGGCGAGCCGCGGCACGTCGCCATGGCCGATCTGGCCGGGCGTGTGATATTCTGCGTGTATGTCTGGAGAGGCGGCCGTCGGCGGCTTATCTCTGTGAGACGTGCACATCGGAGCGAGCGACGTGTCTTCGCACAAGCCATCGAAGGACGCTGAACGCCTTTTGCAGGGGTTCGACTGGTCAAAGGTCGATGCACTGACGGACGAGCAGATCATTGCGGCGGCCAAGGCCGACGCCGACAGTGTCATGCCCACCGAAGCCGAGCTCTCGGAGTTCGATCTGGTCCTGCCGGCGAAAGCGCGGCGCGAGCGGGCCGCCAAGGCCGAGGCCGAGCGCAAGGCCGCGGACGATGACACGCCGCCGAAGGAAGCCGCCGAATAGGCGTTCTGGCAATGATCGGAAAAGCAAAGGGCGGCCTCTCGGCCGCCCTTGTTTTTGCCAGTGGGTCTGTTCAGGCTGCCGCCTTCAGCCCCGGCTCATTGGCCTTCTGGCCCTGGTGATAGACCACATAGACATAGACCGGGATGTCGACCTCGCTCAGATGCCGCTCGATCAGCGGCTTCACCTGCGCCCATTCCAGCCCGCCGACGCCGGTGGCGAGGCGCGGCAAAGCGAGGCTGGCGATGCCTTCCGCCGCGACGAGGCGGGCGAGCGCCTTGAGCGCGTGGCCCACATTCTCGGTCGACGCCCGGCCGGGCCGGCCGATGGCGTTTTCCGCCGCGTCCTGCGTCAGCAGGTTGACGATATGCACCGCAGCGCCATCTTCCGCCACGCCGCCCCACACCCAGAGCCCGCCGGCCTGCGGGTTGTCGACCCGGCAGTAATGGCGGAAATCCTTGGCCAGCGACGGGAAGCGCTCGCGCAGGGCGAGGGCGAGGCCGCTGTCGAAATGATCGTTCGGCGCCACGCCGTGGGCGATCGCGGCGGCGCCGCTCAGCAGAATGTCGCCTTCCACTTCGTAGATCTTGGCCATGGGGTGTCCTTCCTCGGCTGCTTTGGTTGCGCCCTGTGTCGGGGAAGGTGGGGCCGGTGTCGTTGAGGAAACGCAAGAAGCCCTGGCTGGGGCCTCAGTAGCCCAAGGCCTTCACCGCTGCGGCGCCGGGGCCGAGCATGAGCAGCGCCCACAGCATGGCGGAGGTGAGGTTGACCATCTGAAACCGCGATATGGGCATGGCGAACATGCCGGCCGCCAGCGGAACAAAGGGGCGCAGCGGGCCGGAGAAGCGGCCGAAAAACACGCCCAGCGTGCCATAGCGCAGGAAGAAGTGCTCGCCGCGCGCGAGAGCCTCCGAGAAGCGGTTGAGCGGCCAGCGCTGGCGGGCGCTGCCCTTGAGGTGAAAGCCGATCCAGAACGACACGCTGTCGCCCAGCACCGCGCCCGTCACCGTCGCCGCCCAGACCGGCAGGAACGGTACGCCGCCGGCGGCGATGACCGGCGAGAGGCCGAGCAGCACGAAAGTGCCGGGGACGAAGAGCGAGACGATCGGCAGCGATTCGCAGAAGGCGAGCAGGAAGCCGATGTAAGGCGCGTAATGGGCATGTGCTTCCACGAAGGCGAGCACGTCGCGGGCATAGGCGTGGAAATCCACCACAGGCTAGAGCCGGTCGCGCAGGGCGTAATAGCTCAGGCCCGCCACCAGAAGCGGCCAGCGCATCAGCGGCCCGCCGGGGAAGGCCGGCACCGGCAGGCGTCCCAGCAGATCGAGCCCGCCGAGCTGGCCTTTCACCGCCTCGCCCAGCAGCTTGCCGAAATAGGGTGCCAGCATCACCCCCTGGCCGGAATAGCCGGCGGCGGTGAGCACGCGCGGGGAGAGTTTGCGCACAAAGGGCAGGCGGGTCATGGTGATGCCGAGCACGCCGCCCCAGCCATAGTCGATGGCGACATCCGCCAGCTGCGGGAAGATGCGCAACATATAGGGACGCACGAATTCGGCCGGGTTCGGCCGCAGCCCGCGCCGGTAGCTCTCGCCGCCGCCGAACAGCAAGCGTCCGTCGCCGGAGAGGCGGTAGTAATTGACCACGAAGCGGCTGTCGGCCACCGCCGCGCCATTGGAGATGATCTCCCGCGCGCGTTCGCCCAGCGGGGCGGTGGCGGCGATGTAATTGCAGATCGGCATGACATGGGTGTCGACGCGCCGGTCGAGCCCGTCCTGCAGCCCGTCGCCGCATTCCAGCACCCAGTCCGCCTCCACCGAGCCGGCGGCGGTGACGACGCGGACCTTGGCGCCCTCCTCGATGCGCAGCGCCCGCGACTGCTCATAGAGCCGCGCGCCGGCGCGGCGGGCGGCGTCGGCGAGGCCGAGGGCGAGGTTGAGCGGGTGCAGATGCCCTCCGCCATGGTCGATCATGCCGCCGTGATAGACATCCGAGCCGACAATGGCGCGCAACTCCTCGCGGCTCAGCGGCGCGGCGTCGGGGTAGTCATAGACCTCGTTGAGCTTCTTCGCATAGGCGTGGCTGTGGGCGACGTAGCCGGGCTTATGGTCGGCGACGACGAGGCCGGGGCGGACATCGCAGTCGATGGCGTGGCGTTTGATGAGCGCATGCAGCAGCGCCTTGGCGTCCTCCGCCATGCGCCACAGCGCCTTGGCGTCGTCGAGCCCGACCTGCGCTTCGAGAAAATCCTGGTCGCGGCGGTGGCCGCTATGGATCTGCCCGCCATTGCGGCCCGACGCGCCGGAGCCGACCCGCCCGGCCTCCAGCAGCACCACGTCGAGCCCGGCTTCGGCCATGTGCAGCGCGGCGGAGAGGCCGGTATAGCCGCCACCGATGACGCAGACATCCGCCCGCGTGCCGCCCTGCAGCGGGGGGAGGGGGGAGAAGCGGTTCGCCGTGGCGGCGTACCAGCTCTTGGGGTGGTCGAGGGTGGAGGCCATGATAAAACTCTCGCCGTCAGCGCCGCGCGAACAGGCGCTCTATGTCGGCCAGCGCCAGGGTGACGAAGGTCGGCCGGCCATGATTGCACTGCGCGGCGTTCGGCGTCTCCTCCATCTCGCGCAGCAGGGCGTTCATCTCCTCCACCCGCAGCCGGCGGCCGGCGCGCACGGAGCCATGGCAGGCCATGGTAGCGGCGATGTGGAGCAGCCGGCGTTCCAGCGGCAGCGCGTCGTCCCATTCCGCCGCGTGCTCGGCGAGTTCGCGCACCAGCGCGGAAATGTCGGCATCGCCCAAAAGGGCCGGCACCTCCCGCACCAGCAGCGCGCCGGGACCGAAGGGCTCGATGACGAGGCCGAGCTTTTCCAGCGCCTCGGCCCGCTCGGTCAGGCGCGCCGCCTCGGAGGGGTCGAGCTCCACCACCAGCGGCACCAGCAGCATCTGCCGGGCGAGACCGTCGCGTTCCATCGCGGCTTTCAGCTTTTCATAGACGATGCGCTCATGGGCGGCGTGCTGGTCGATCACCACGACGCCGTCACGGGTCTGGGCGATGATATAGGTCTCGTGCAGCTGCGCCCTCGCGGCGCCGAGCGGGCGCTCCAGCGCCTCCGGCGCGGCGGGGGCGGCATTGGCGCGGGCATCGGCTCCGGGCGCGAGGGCGAGGCCGAGACCACCGCTCGGCGAGTGGCCGGGAGCGTCGAAATCGAAGCGGGCGGGCGCCTCATTCAATCCGGGCGCGCGCGGATCGGCCAGGCCCTCCGGTGCCGCCCAGGAGCGGGTCCAGTCATAGGCGCCCGGCCGCGCCTCGGGGCGATAATCGGTCGAAAAATCGCGTCGCGCGAACTGTGCCAGCCGGTCGGCGGCGGTGGAGGCGGTGCGCGGCACACCGGCGTTCAGCGCATCGGTGAGGGTGCGCACGATCAGCGCCCGGATGTTGCCGGCGTCGCGGAAGCGCACCTCGGTCTTGGCGGGGTGGACGTTCACATCCACCTCGCGCGGGTCGAGATCGAGGAATAGCGCCGTCACCGGGTGCCGGTCGGAGGGCAAAAGGTCGGCATAGGCGGCGCGGATGGCGCCGATCAGCACCTTGTCGCGCACCGGGCGGCCATTGACGAACAGATATTGCGACAGCGAATTGGCCTTGGAATAGGTCGGCAGGCCGGCGAGGCCGGAGAGCCGTGCGCCCTCGCGCACGCCTTCGACATCGAGCGCGTTGCCGCCGGCCTCCGCGCCCAGCACATCGGCGATGCGCGCGCGCTGTCCGGCCGCATCGCGCGCGCGGGCCGGCCAGGTAATCGGCGCGCGGTCATCGGTGACGAGGGTGAAGCCGACCTCAGGCCGCGCCAGAGCGAGGCGCTTGACCGTGTCCACCGCCGCCGCCGTTTCCGCCCGCTCGGATTTGAGGAATTTCAGCCGCGCCGGCGTGGCGAAGAACAGATCGCGCACTTCCACCCGCGTGCCGAAGCCGAGCGCCGCCGGGCGCACTGGGGATTTCACCCCGCCCTCAACGCGGATCTCATGGGCGCTGTCGCTGCCCTTCGGGCGGCTGGTAATGGTGAGCCGCGCCACGGCGCCGATGGAGGGCAGCGCCTCGCCGCGAAAGCCGAGCGTGTGGATGGCGAGCAAATCCTCGCTGTCGAGCTTGGAGGTGGCATGGCGCTCCACCGCCAGCGCCAGTTCCTCCGCGTTCATGCCGCCGCCATCGTCGGTGACGCGCATCAGCCGCCGGCCGCCGCCATCAATGACGATTTCCACGCGTGTGGCGCCAGCGTCGAGTGCGTTCTCGACGATTTCCTTCAGCGCCGCCGCCGGGCGCTCCACCACCTCGCCGGCCGCGATGCGGTCGACCAGTGTGGAAGGCAGCAGGCGCAGCGGCATGATGGGTCCGGGAACGATTCGGGGGCGATGGCGGCCCGACTATAGCAGGCGCGCGGCCCGCGCGCCCGATCCAGTGCTCCGAGCTTTGGTCCGTGGTCTTCAAGGCCGGCCGGTAGCCGGCCTTGAAGCAGGACAGGCGGAGAGGCCTTGCCGGGCTCCCTTACCCCGCCGCCGCCAGACGCTCGGCCTTTTCGCGCTCGACTTCCTGCCGCTTGGTCATGATCGAGGCGAAGATCACCACCACCGTGACGATGCCGATGAGGATGGTGCAGGCAGCGTTGATTTCCGGCGTCACGCCGAGACGCACCTGGGAATAGATGCGCATCGGCAGGGTGGTGGCGCCGGGGCCGGTGGTGAAGCTGGCGATGACGAGATCGTCCAGCGACAGGGTGAAGGCGAGCATCCACCCCGAGATCACCGCCGGCAGGATGATCGGCAGCGTCACCACGAAGAAGGTCTTGAAGGGCGGGCAGCCGAGATCTTGTGCCGCCTCTTCCAGTGAGCGGTCGAAAGTGACGAGGCGCGACTGCACCACCACCGAGACGAAGCACAGGGTGAAGGTGATGTGGGCGAGGGTGATGGTCCAGAAGCCGCGATCGATGCCGACGGCGACGAACAGCAGCAGCAGCGACAGGCCGGTGATGACTTCCGGCATGACCAGCGGCGCATAGACCATGCCAGAGAACAGGGTGCGGCCGAAGAAGCGCCCGTAGCGGGTGAGCGCGATCGCCGCCAGCGTGCCGAGCACGGTGGCGACGGTGGCGGTGAGGAAGGCGACGCGCAGCGTCACCCAGGCGGCGTCGAGCAGTTGCTCGTTCTGGAACAGCTGCACATACCAGTGGGTGGAAAAGCCCGCCCACACCGTCACCATGCGCGAGGCGTTGAAGGAGTAGATCACCAGCAGGATGATCGGGATGTAGAGGAAGGCGAAGCCCAGCGTGATCGAGGTCACGTTGAACCAGGAGAGACCCTTGCGCATCAGCGTCGCTCCACTTCGCGAGCCTGGAGGTTCTGGTAGAAGACGATCGGGATCACCAGCACCATCAACAGCAGCACCGCCACCGCCGAGGAGACGGTCCAGGAGCGGTTCACCGAGAATTCGGTCCACAGCACCTTGCCGATCATCAGCGTGTCCGAGCCGCCGAGCAGGTCGGGGATGACGAATTCGCCCACTGCCGGGATGAAGCACAGCAGGCAGCCGGCGAACACGCCCGGCAGCGAGAGCGGCCAGGTGATCTTCCAGAAGGCGGCGAGGGGCGGGCAGCCGAGATCGGCGGCGGCTTCCAGCAGCGTCTCGTCCATCTTCTCCAGCGCCGAATAGAGCGGCAGGATCATGAAGGGCAGGTAGGAATAGACGATGCCGATATAGACCGCCGTGTCGGTGGCGAGAATTTGCAGCGGCGCGTCGCGGTCGACGATGCCGAGCGCGAACAGCAGCTGGTTGAGCAGCCCTTCCGGCGAGAGGATGCCGATCCACGCATAGACGCGGATCAGGAACGAGGTCCAGAACGGCAGGATGACCAGCATCAGCAGCGTCGGGCGGATGGATTTCGGCGCACGCGCCATGCCATAGGCGATGGGATAGCCGACCACCAGCAGCAGCAGGGTGGAGATGCCGGCGATCCAGAGGCTGGAGCCATAGGCCTCGATGAACTCATTGTCCCACGAGAGCACATAGCCGTAATTCTCGAAGGACAGTTCACCGAGCGCGTCCTTGAACGCGGCCCAGCCCTCCGAGAGATCAAAGATCGGGACATAGGGTGGCTGCGCGATCGCGTCCTGCGACAGGCTGATCTTGAAGACGATCAGGAACGGGATCAGGAACAGCGCGAGCAGCCAGAGATAGGGGACGGTGAGGACCAGCCATCGCCCGTTCGCCTTGCTTGCCATGGTGGCCTCCTCAGCTCGTCAGGACCACGCCGGCATCGGGCGAGAAGTACACATAGACCTTGTCGTCCCAGGTGATGGGGCGCTCGACCATGCGGGTGAGGTTCGGCTTGGCGGCTTTGACGCGCGTGCCGCCGGGCAGCTCGACATGGAAGATCGAGAGATCGCCGAGATAGCCGATGTCCCAGATTTCGCCCTGCAGGCAGTTGATGCCGGTGTCGGCGGGCGGGTCGAGCTCGACCCGCATCTTTTCCGGCCGCAGGGCGATGGCGACGCTGTCGCCGGGCTTCACCGCGCAGTCCTGGGCGATGCGGAAGCGCCGCTCCGGCGCCACGCTCGGCCGCAGCGTGACCATGCCGCCCTCCACCGCCTCGACCGTGGCGTCGAGAATGTTCACATCGCCGACGAAATCGGCGACGTAGCGGGAATTGGGGTGCTCATAGATCACCGCCGGCGGGGCGACCTGCACCAATTTGCCGTGATTCATCACCGCGATGCGGTCGGCCACCGTCATCGCCTCTTCCTGGTCGTGGGTGACGATCAGGAAGGTCATGCCGAGCTCCATCTGGATGTCCATGAGCTCGAACTGGGTCTCCTCGCGCAGCTTCTTGTCGAGCGCGCCGAGCGGCTCGTCCAAGAGCAGCACCTTGGGCCGCTTGGCGAGCGAGCGGGCGAGCGCCACGCGCTGGCGCTGGCCGCCGGACAGCTGATGCGGCTTGCGCTTGGCGAATTTCTCAAGCTTCACCAGCTTGAGCATCTCCTCCACGCGGGCGGCGATGGCGCCCTTCTCCATCCGGTCCTGGCGCAAGCCGAAGGCGATGTTGTCCCACACGCTCATATGCGGGAACAGCGCGTAGGACTGGAACATCATGTTGGTCTGCCGCTTGTAGGGCGGCGTGCCGACGAGATCGTGCCCGGCGAGGGTGATCTGCCCCTCGGTCGGGTCCTCGAAGCCGGCGAGCATGCGCATCAGCGTGGTCTTGCCACAGCCGGACGGGCCGAGCAGGGCGAAGAATTCGCGCTCATAGATGTCGAGGGAGAGGTTGTCGACGGCGGTGAACTCGCCGAAGCGCTTGGTGACGTTCTTGTAGCTGATCAGCGGGACGGCCTGCGGGTCGTTCCAGGGAGCGAACTTCCGGCGGATGCCGCCAATGGTCTTCTGCGTCTTTTCGGTGACGCCGGTGCTCATGCTGACTGGTCCCGTTTCCCCGCCGCTTAATGTCGGCGCGTCGACGCTAACCGGCTTCGCGTACCGGCTCAACGCCCCGCTGCGAACAATTTTACCATGCCTGCAAAGGTGGCGAGGTAGCCCCGCCTTGACGGCAGCAAGCGGGCCGTGATTGCCTCAGGCGGCGCAGAAAGCGCATCAGGAAGGCAATCATGGCCAAGAAGAAGCGTTCTGATAAGGACGCGGTCGACAATCCCCGCGGCGTCACCACCCTTGCCGAGGCAAAGGCGTGGATGGCTGCGCGCGGCATTACCGAAATCGAATGCGCGGTGCCGGATCTCGCCGGCGTCGGACGCGGCAAGATCATGCCGGTCTCCAAGTTCCTGTCCAGCCCGACGATGAACCTGCCGCTCAGCGTGTTCTTCCAGACCATTTCCGGCGACTACCCCCCTTACGACAATCTCGTCGACTCGGTGGTGGTGGACAGCGACCTGGTGATGGAGCCGGACTTCTCCACCCTCGCCATCGTGCCCTGGGCGCAGGACCCCACCGCCCAGGTGATCCACGACGCCTTCCACCGCGACGGGCGCCCGGTGGAACTGGCGCCCCGGCAGGTGCTGAAGAACGTGGTCGATCTCTACGCCAAGAAGGGCTGGAAGGCCGTCGTCGCGCCGGAGATCGAGTTCTATCTCGTCGAGCCGAACACCGACGCCGACTACCCGCTCAAGCCGCCCATCGGCCGTTCGGGCCGGCCGGAAATCGGCCGCCAGTCCTATTCGATCCAGGCGGTGAACGAGTTCGACGCCCTGTTCGAGGACATGTACGACTACTCCGAGGCGCAGGGCCTGGAGATCGACACGCTGATCCATGAGGACGGCGCGGCGCAGATGGAAATCAACCTTCTGCACGGCGATCCCATCGTGCTCGCCGACCAGGTCTATCTGTTCAAGCGCACGATCCGCGAGGCGGCGCTGCAGCACAAGATCTACGCCACCTTCATGGCCAAGCCCATCGCCGACGAGCCGGGCTCGGCCATGCACATCCACCAATCCATCGTGGATGGCGAGACGGGGCGCAACATCTTCTCCGACGCCGATGGCGACCCGACGCCGGAGTTCTTCTCCTTCATCGCCGGCCAGCAGCGCTATCTGCCGGCGGTCATGTCGATCCTCGCGCCTTACGTGAACTCCTACCGCCGGCTGACGCGCGATTCGATGGCGCCGATCAACGTCCAGTGGGGCTATGACAACCGCACGGCCGGCCTGCGCATTCCGCCCTCCTCGCCGGCGGCGCGGCGGGTGGAGAACCGGGTGCCGTCCTCCGACGCCAACCCCTATCTCGTGATCGCCGCCTCGCTCGCCTGCGGCTATCTCGGCATGGTGGAAGGGCTGCGCCCGACCGAGCCGCTGGAAGCCGACGCCAAGGGGCTCGATTTCGAGCTGCCGCGCGGCCTGCTCGAAGCGGTGGCGGCGCTGCAGCACTCGGAGGAAATCGCCACGGTGCTCGGGCCGTCTTTCGTCAAGACCTATACGGCGGTGAAGCAGACCGAGTTCGACACCTTCATGCGGGTGATCTCGCCCTGGGAGCGGGAATATCTGCTGCTGAACGTGTGAGCTTAACCCCCTCCCCGGCGGGGAGGGGGCCATTATCGCCAGCGTGCTTCGAGTCCGGCCTTGCGGCCGGCACCTCGGCATGATGAAGGGGGTGACGGGCAACCCAGCCAGCGCGCCGTCATCTTGAGGTGTGAGCGCAGCGAGCCTCGAAGGATTGCCCCCTCGGCCAATCAACCGGGCCGCGTTGCCAACGGCCTCAACTCCTCACGCCGCCACCGTCTCTTCCGCCAGAATCTCCCGCACGCGCGGGATGACCCTGGTCCCGTACAGCTCGATGGCGCGCATCATCCGCGCGTGGGAGAGCGGGCCGGCGCTGTATTTCAGATCGAAGCGCGAGAGGCGCAGCGCCTTCGCCGTCTTGGCGATCTTGCGCGCCACCGTTTCCGGCGAACCGAGATAGAGCGAGCCATGGGCGATCTCATGCTCGAAGGCGTCGCGGCCATAGGGCGGCCAGCCGCGCTCGGCGCCGATGCGGTCATGCATGCGCTTGTAGTCAGCGTAGAATTCCTCGCGCGCCTGCGCGTCGGTGTCGGCGATGTAGCCGTGCGAATGCACCCCGATCGGCTGCACCGTGCCACCAAGCTGGCCGATGGCCTTGTGGTAGAGATCGACATAGGGCGCGAAGCGGGCCGGGTTGCCGCCAATGATCGCCAGCATCAGCGGCAGGCCGTAGCGTGCCGCCCGCACGACCGATTCCGGCGAGCCGCCAACGCCGATCCAGGTCTTCAGTGTGCCGGATTCCACCAAGGGGTAAACATGCTGGCCCTTGAGCGGCGGGCGCAGCTTGCCCTGCCAGGTGACGCCTTGCGCGGTGGAATTGTCGCGCAGCAGCGCCGCGAACAGGTCGAGCTTCTCGCTGAACAGCGCTTCATAGTCCTTCAGGTCGAAGCCGAACAGCGGGAAGGATTCGGTGAAGGAGCCGCGGCCAAGAATGACCTCCGCCCGCCCATTGGACAGCGCATCCACCGTCGCAAAGCGCTGGAACACGCGGATCGGATCGTCGGAGGACAACACGGTGACCGCCGAGCCAAGGCGGATGCGCTTGGTCCGCGTGGCCATGCCGGCCAGCACCACTTCCGGCGCGGAGACGGCGAAATCGTCGCGGTGATGCTCGCCGACGCCGATAAAGTCGATGCCGACCTCATCCGCCAGCACCGCTTCGTCAACCAGATCGCGAATCACCTGGGCGTGGGAGAGCGGGCGCCCATCGACGCCGGAGGTCACGTCGCCGAATGTGTCGAGGCCGAGTTCGAGAAGCTGTGCCATGGGAGGGGTCCCCTTCGTGTCCGGCACCGCGCCGGCGCTCCCCATATGGACCGGACGCGGCGGGCGCGCATCCCCGGCGGTGCAAGGACAGAATTTCGCTTCTGCAAGCACCGCCGGCGGAGGGCACAAAAAAAGCCCGCTGGACCAGCCAGCGGGCTTCAAGTCGGCGACACGAGGGGGTCGATGTCGCCGTAAACTCGTCCGGGCGGCCGGGGCCGCGACGAAAGGGCGGGCATGGTCAGCCGCAGGAGACGGGAGTGTCCTGGCGGGGGGTGACGGGCAAAAGACCGTCGGCACGGCGGTCGCGCGCGGCCTTGCCGGCGGCGTCCTGCCTTGCGGCCTCGCGCAGCGCCTCGCGCATGGTCGAGCGGCGGGCGGCGCGGCGTTCCACCGAGCGGACCACGAGCACGGCTGTCGGGTCCTGCCACAGCGGGCCGGACGAGGCGTCGAGCAGGTCGCCGCGGGTGAGGCCGATATCGCGCAGCATGCGGTCATCGAAGCCGCCGAGCTGGGCGATGTGACGCCGGCGGGCAACCGCCTTGATGAACTGGATGGACCCCATGAGAGCGGCGATCAGCAGCCCGCTCGCCGCGGTACCGAACGAGGAGAAGGGCTTTCTCCGGACTTCGCCAACAAACGACATCGTATCCTCCATGTGCCGGCCACGCGGCGACGATGCTGGGTTCTGATCTCGGGGAGGCGCCGGGGCCACCCGATCTCGACATCGTCCGTTCGCGGCGGGATCGTTATGAAGGAGCGAGATCAATCACACTAGCGAATGTTTATGATCGCTGATATCATCAGGATTGATGATAGGCCATCGTGAGGGCTCCGATGAGCGTGTTGCTCGATATTGATCAATTAAGAACATTCATTGCGATTGCCGAAACCGGCAGTTTCACAAAGGCGGCCGAGGTGGTTCACAAAACCCAGTCGGCGGTGTCGATGCAGATGAAGCGGCTGGAGGAGCGGGTCGGCCGGCCGATCTTCGCCCGCGACGGACGCGCCTCGCGCCTCACCGATGAAGGCGAGCGGCTGCTCGATTATGCCCGCCGCATCGTCAAGCTGAACATCGAGGCGATGGCGAGCCTCGCCTCGGCGGAACTGTCGGGGCGGGTGCGGCTCGGCGTGCCGGACGATTACGCCGACCGCTATCTGCCGGAAATCATGGCGCGGTTTTCCGCCACCCATCCCAATGTCGAGCTGACCGTGGTGTGCGATCCCTCGACCGATCTTGTCGACCGCATCGACACGGGCGATCTCGACCTCGCCATCATCACCGATTGCGAGACGATGAATCGCGAAACCGAGATCATCCGGCGCGAGCAATTGCTCTGGGTGGGCTCTACCCGCCATTCCGTGCATCTGGAAGGCCCGGTGCCGCTGGCGCTGGGGCGGCAGACCTGCAACTGGCGGCAGGAGGCGATCTCCATGCTGCAGGCGGCCGACCGGCCGTTCCGCATTCTCTACACCTCGTCCAACTCCACCGCCGTTTCGGCGGCCGTGCTGGCCGGGCTCGCCATTTCCGTGCTGCCGGAATCGGGGCTGCGGCCCGGCATGCGGGTGCTGGGGCCGTCCGACGGCTTCCCGGCGCTGGCGCCCTGCCGCATCGGCCTGCTGCGCAACCGGCACGAGGCGTCTCCGCTCGCCGACGCGCTGGCCCATCACATCGTGCAGGGGCTCGACAACATCTCCGACACGGCGATCGCAGCGGAGTAGGGGCTCCTGGGCGCGTGCCTCTGCCTCAGTAGGCATCCTCGACGAAGACCGGCTCGACGGAGCCGTTCCAGGCGCCGTGATAGCGTGCCAGCAGCAGTTCCGCGGGCGTCTGTCCGGCTGCGAGGCTGTCGTCCAGCGGCTTCAGGAAACGGCTCTCGTCGCGGCCCTGGCTGTCGCGATAGTCGCGGCGCTGAAGGCCGGCGCGGGCGATCTCGACCACGTCCCGCGCCACGTCCAGCAGTGAGCGGCCGGCGATTTCGGCCTTGAAACCGAGGCGTGGCACCTCGTCGCGCAGCTTCTGCCGGTCTTCGGCACTCCAGCCCTTGGCGAGGTCCCAGGCGGCATCGAGGCTCGTCGTGTCGTAATAGAGCCCGGTCCACAGCGCCGGCAGCGCGCACAGGTTGCGCCACGGCCCGCCATCGGCCCCGCGCATTTCGAGATAACGCTTCAGCCGCACTTCCGGGAAAATGGTGGAGAGGTGGTTGGCCCAGTCCGAGACCGTGGCGCTCTCGCCCGGCACGGCGGGGTGGCGGCCGGCGAGCAGATCGCGGAAGGACGAGCCGGCGACATCGATATAGGTGTCGCCGCGCTTGATGAAGTACATCGGCACGTCGAGCGCGTAGTCGACATAACGCTCGAAGCCCATGCCATCCTCGAAGGCGAAGGGCAGCATGCCGGCGCGGTGATTGTCGGTGTCGCGCCAGATTTCCGAGCGGTAGGAGAGGAAACCGTTGGGCTTGCCTTCCGTGAACGGCGAATTGGCGAAGAGGGCGGTGGCCACCGGCTGCAAGGCGAGGCCGACGCGCAGCTTCTTCACCATGTCGGCTTCGGAGGCGAAGTCGAGATTCACCTGCACGGTACAGGTGCGGTACATCATGTCGAGGCCGCGCGTGCCGACCTTCGGCATGTAGTTCGACATGATCTTGTAGCGGCCCTTGGGCATGACCGGCGTTTCCGCCAGCGTCCATTTCGGGCTCATGCCGAGGCCGAGGAAGCCGAAGCCGAGCGGCGTCGCCACCTCGCGCACCTGGTCGAGATGGCTGTTCACCTCGGCGCAGGTCTCGTGAATGGTGATGAGCGGTGCGCCGGACAGTTCGAACTGCCCGCCCGGCTCCAGCGAGATCGCGCCGCCACCGACCGTGTCGGCGAGGCCGATAATGGTTTCGCCTTCCATGATCGGTTCCCAGCAGTTCAGCGCCTGCATGCCTTCCAGCAGCGCGCGGATGCCGTTGGGACCTTCATAGGGCACCGGCTCGTGCCCCTTCAGCGTGAAGGGGAATTTCTCGTGTTCCGTGCCGATGCGGAATTTCGACGGCGCTTTGCTACCCGCCTCGAACCACGCGACGAGTTCGTCGCGGCTTTCGATGGGCTGCGTGTCGATCTGGTCTCGCGCCATGGGGAACTCCGGGCGGCATGCGGGGCGCGCGACCATACACACGCCAAGCCTTGGCGCAAATCGCTGTAACTACCGATGGAAAATGGAAATTGCGGGGCCGCATGCGCCCCTTCAACCTGTCGCTGTGCCCACCCGATGCGGCGGGTTATTGCGCGGAGGCATGGGCGAGCCAGGTGTTCACCGCCTTCAGCCCTTCCGCGCGGTTGCCGGTGCGGTGGGCGGCTTCCTGATAGACGGCGATCTGGATGTCAGCGCTGGTGCCGCCGCGGATGATGGTGCGCAGATGCTCCAGTTCGGCCCGCCCGCCCAGCGCGTCGGCGTCCTCGGTCAGCTGGTCGATCAGCGCTTCCACCGCCTGCGCCACCGGCACCGCCTCGCGGGCGCGGCGGTCGACAAAGCTGCCATGGACGCCATAGCGCTGGGCGCGCCACTTGTTCTCCGCCGCGATGGCGCGCTCGACCGGATCGATGCCGGCATTGAGGCTCGGGTTGCGCACGAGATGGCGCACCAGCGCCCGGTAAAGCGCGGCAATGGCGACGGAATCCTCCACCCGCGTGCAGCTGTCGGGCGCGCGCAGTTCCAGCGTGGGATGCTTTTCTGAGGGGCGGATGGTCCACCAGACATAGCTCGAATCGCGGATCGCCCGCGCCGCCACCAGCGCGTCGATATAGTCCTGGTAGTCCTTCGCGCTTTCGAACAGTTCCGGCAGGCCGGTGCGCGGCAGTTCGTCATAGGCGGCGAGGCGGTAGCCCATCAGGCCGGTGCGCTTGGATTCCCAGAAGGGCGAGGAGGTGGAGAGCGCGACGAAAACCGGGAGATAGGGAAGGATGCGGCGCATCACGTCGATGCGCTGGTCGGCGTCGGGCAGTTCCACATGCACATGCATGCCGCACAGCAGGTTGCGCTCGCCCAGCATCTGCAGGTCGTGCATCAATCCGTCATAGCGCTGCGTCGGCGCGCGCTTGCCGCCCTGCCAGCTTGCGGTGGGATGGGTGCCGGCGGCGATGAAGGCGAGGTCGAAACCGGCGCTCACCTCGGCGAGGCCCCGGCGCAGCCCGTGCAACTCCCGCCGCGCCTCGGCGGCGCTGCGGTGCGGGCGGGTCATGACCTCGATCTGCGACTGCTGCACGTCGCCCGAGACGGCGGGGCCGAGCGAGGTCCGTATCTGGTTCATGAAGGCGGGCGGCACGCGCCGCAGCGGGCTCTTGGTCTCGGCTTCGACGAGGAAATACTCTTCCTCGATGCCGATGCGGTATTCTTCTGTTCCGACCTGAGACATCACGACCTTCCCGCATTCACGCCACGCACCGGCGCCGTTGTCGCTTAGCCGGCAGCGAATCGACAGGGCAGTGCGTCGCGGGGAGGGATGATGGAGAAGTAAGACCGTAATGTGACCTTTGCGTTTACTTCAGATATTGAGAGTACATTTTAATTAGTCGATTGATGAGACGTGCGGATAGTTGGAGTTCGGCGCAGATTTTGCTGCCGATGGGTGGGCGGTTGCCCTCCATGAGCGTTCGCGCGCGGCAATCTCGCGCGGCAGCCTCGCGCGGCAGCCTCGCCTTCCGGCCGCGGGACATTCCCGGTCAGCCTGCGGACTGACGGGCAGCTTCCACCAGCGCGAGGGCGGCGACGGCAGCGGTGTCGGCGCGCAAGATGCGCGGGCCGAGCGACAGTACGATGGCGCCGGGATGGGCGGCGAGCAGGCGCCGCTCCTCCTCGGCAAAGCCGCCTTCCGGGCCGATCAGCACCGCGAGCGGGCCGACCACGGCCGCCCGTAGCGGCGCCAGCGGGTCGGCCTGCGGCGCTGCCTCGTCGCAGAAAACCAGCCGCCGGTCCGGCTCCAGCGCGGCGAGCCAGCGCGGCAGCGCCACCGGCTCGACGACCTGCGGCGGGGTAAGGATGCCGCATTGCTCGGCCGCCTCGATGACATTGGCACGCATGCGCTCGGTGTTGACCCGCGTCGCCTGGGTGCGCCGGGTCATGACCGGCACCAGCCGGCCGGCCCCCATCTCCACCGCCTTCTGCACCATGTAGTCCAGCCGGGCATGCTTGAGCGGGGCGAAGACATAGTCGAGATCGGGCGGCGGCGACTGGCGCCGCAGTTGCGCCTCGCAGCGCAGCAGCACCTCGCGCCGTCCGCCGGCCTCGCGTACCGCGCGCCACTCGCCATCGCGGCCATTGAACAGATGCAGGTGCCCGCCCACCTCCAGCCGGATCACATCGGAGACATAATGCGCCCGGTCGCGGTCGAGGCGCACCAGCGCGGCCTCGGCCAGCGGCTCTTCGACAAACAGCCTTTGGGCGCGAAAATCATAGGGCTCAGTGGTCGAATCGTCGTGCGCGCGGGTCATGGGTCGATTTTCGTCCGGAATTTGCAGGAAATATCGCGGGCGCCGCGATGTTGCCCAATCTTTCATGCCTCTGTATCACGCTTGGTCAATGACACGGCACCGATCGACCACCTGATGAGAGATTGGCTTTTGAACACTCACCCGAAGCGCCTGCGGGCACGTAGCATGACCCCGACGCTGGCAGGCGTTCTGCTCGCCGGGATGCTCGGCACGCTCCCGGCGGGGGCGCAGTGGATCGGCGCGCCTGGCGGTTCAGCCGGCGATGCGTCCTCCGGCGCGGTGGTGGTCGCCCCGGTGCCTGTCGCGCCGCAGGCGGACGAGGCGGCGCAGCCGGCGCCCGGCTTCAGTCCGGGCTTCTCCGGCGGTGCTGGCGGTCTGGCTCCCGGCGTCGCCGCTCCCGCGCCGCAGCAGGCCAACCCCAATGCCTCGGAATGCCAGGGGCAGGTCGCCAAGCTGCGTGATGAGGTGGAAAGCCGCGGCGGGGCCCTTGAGGCTGCCGCGAAGAAGAAGGCGTCGCCGTCCGAGCTATGCCCGATGTTCCGCAGCTTCGCGAGCGCGCAGCAGAATTTCTATGCCTACCTGAACACCAACAAGACCAAGTGCGGCGTGCCCGACGAGGTGCTGGCGAAGTTCAAGCAGAATGTCAGCTCGGTGAACACCACCCGCAACAAGATCTGCGAGGTGGCGAAGATCCAGGAAAGCGGCGGCGGCGGCGGCCCCAGCGGCCCACCGCCCCAGGGGGCGATCTCCGCCGGTCTCGGCCTGTCGAGCGGCCTGCCGACGACGGGCGCACCTCCGGGCGGCGTGTTCGACACGCTCGGCGGCGACGCGCTGCGCTGATCCGATGATCCCGGCGGCGCCGTCTCCTGTCGGGCCGGTGCCGGCCGATTCCGCCGGCAATTGGGTGGATCGTTACGCCCCGGCACCGCTCCGCCCCTATCTCCGCCTCGCCCGCGCCGACCGGCCGATCGGCAGCTGGCTGCTGCTCATTCCCTGCTGGTGGTCGCTGGCGCTCGCCCTGCGGGTGCAGGCGGAGGGCAGTGCGCCCGCCTATGGCGCGGCGGTGGGATGGGCGGTGCTGTTCGCCATCGGCGCCGTGGCGATGCGCGGCGCCGGCTGCACCTGGAACGACATTCTCGACCGGGACATCGACGGACGCGTGGAGCGCACGCGCTCGCGCCCGCTACCGGCCGGGCAGGTGACGCTGACCGGCGCGCTGGTCTTTCTCGCGCTTCAGCTGCTCGCGGGGCTCGCCGTCCTTCTCTGCCTGCCGTTTTTCGCCATCGGCGTCGCGCTCTCGTCGCTCGGGCTTGTGGTGGTCTACCCGCTGATGAAGCGGGTGATGTGGATCCCGCAGCTGGTGCTCGGCCTCGCCTTTTCATGGGGCGCGCTGATGGGCTTTGCCGTGCTGCTGGAAGCGCTGCCGGCGCCCGCCTTCCTGCTCTATGCCGGCGCGGTGCTGTGGGTGGTGGGCTATGACACGATCTATGCCCATCAGGACCGCGAGGACGACGCCGTCGTCGGGGTGAAGTCCTCCGCCCTGCTCTTCGGGGCTCACAGCGCTAAATGGCTGGCGGGCCTTTATGGCGCCGCCGTGGTGCTGATCGGCCTCGCATTGGTGAGCGCCGGATCGGGCCCCTGGGCCTGGGGCGGGCTCGGCATTTTCACCGTGCAACTCGCCAATCAGCTGCGCCGGCTGGACATTGACGACCGGGAGCTATGCTTGCGGCTGTTCCGCTCCAACCGCGATTCCGGGCTGATCCTGCTGGTCGGCCTCGTGGTGGACGCGCTGTTCGCCTGAGCCGGGCGCCCGGTGCCGGTTGCCGCGGCGGGGCCGGTGGTGGTAAGCAGCGCAAACTCTTTAACCTATGGTTCCCATGAGCATCCGCCTGCACCGCGGCGACCTTGTCGACCTCGCCCGCTATACGCCCGACAAAGCGCCCTTCGTCGCCATCGACACCGAGACGCTCGGCCTCAACCCGCACCGCGACCGGCTGTGCGTGGTGCAGCTCTCGCCCGGCGACGGAACCGCCGACGTGGTGCAGATACCCGCCGGGGCGGGGCCGGGCAGCGCGCCGAACCTCGAAAAGCTGCTCACCGACCCGCGCAGCGTGAAGCTGTTCCACTTCGCCCGCTTCGATGTGGCCGTGCTCGGCAAGACGTTCGGCCTCACCGTGTCGCCGGTGTGGTGCACCAAGATCGCCTCGCGGCTGACCCGCACCTATACCGACCGGCACGGGCTGAAGGAGCTGGTGCGGGAACTGCTTGGCGTCGACCTGTCCAAGCAGCAGCAGAGTTCGGACTGGGCTGCCGACGAGCTGAGCGATGCCCAGCTGCACTATGCCGCCTCCGACGTGCTGCATCTGCACGCGCTGCAGGTGCGGCTCGCCGCCATGCTGGCGCGCGAGGGACGCGGAGAGCTGGCGCAGGCCTGCTTCGAGTTTCTGCCCACCCGCGCGCAGCTCGACCTCGCGGGATGGCCGGACCAGGACATTTTCGCGCATACGTGAGTGCTTCGCGCCTATGTGAGCGCGCGGCCCGACAATCGCCGGCTTTTCGCGCGAGGGGGAGAGCGTGCAGCCATGCCGGCTTGCGCCTTCGGCCGGAAGCCGCCATCTTGAGCCCCGGCCGGGATGCGGAAGACGGCCGTCAGTCGGGGATGAACCGTCGCGCATGAACAAACATGTCGAACCCCCCGCGGTGCGGGGCGCGAAGACGAGCGAGCCGGTGGTGCGCCGCGGGTCGGTGAATGTCGCCGCGCACGAGGCCCGGCGCGCCAAATTGTTCAAGAACGCCCGGCGCCACAGCCGGCGGGTGCGGTTCCTGCGCGTGGCCCTGCCGCTCGGCGTGATCGCGGCGCTCGGCGTCACTGTGGCGGTCAATTATCTCGATCCCTTTACTCTCGCCGTCGACCTGCCCTTCGATCTCGGCCGGGTGTCGCTGTCGGGCACGCAGGTGAAGATGGAATTTCCCCGCCTGCACGGCTTCACCGCCGATAATCGCGGCTATGACGTGTCCGCCTTTTCCGCCTCGCAGGACCTGACGCAGCCCAACCGCATCACGCTCGACAAGATCGAGGCCAAGCTTGAACTGGCGGACAAGGGCTGGGCCAACCTGACCGCCATCGGCGGCAGCTACGACACCAAGACCGAAAATCTGACGCTCGACGGCGGGGTGATTTTCGACACCTCCTCCGGCTATGGCGGGCGGCTGAAGGAAGCCGAGATCGACGTCAAGGGCGGCACATTGGTGTCGAAGAGCCCGGTGGAGCTGACCTATCTCGACGGCAAGCTGACCGCCGACACGCTGGAAGTGTCGCAGAAGGATTCGCGCGCCCTGCTCGTCGGCAATGTGCAGCTCGACTTCAAGATGCCGGCTCCCGAGAAGCCGGCGACGCAGGCGCCGGCGGCGGCAGCCGCGCCCGACGCCGCCGCGCCCGCGCCTGCGGTCGGCAGCAATCCGTGATCCCGCCCTCATTGAACCTCCGGCGCGGGGCAGGTAGACATGTCGGCATGAGCACGCCCTTCGCTTTCACCCGTTCCGGCCTCGCCGCCCTCGTCCTCGCCGCCGGCCTCGCGGGGGTCTCTTCCGCCGCGCTGGCGCAGGCCAATAATGTGCCGAACGCCCTGCAGGGCTTTGCGTCGAATCGCGACGAGCCGATCCGCATCAACGCCAACAGCCTGGAAGTGCGCGACCAGCAGAAGCAGGCGGTGTTCAGCGGCAATGTCGTGGTGCAGCAGGGCGACACCACCATGCGCTGCAAGGAACTGGTGGTGTTCTATGACGGCAAGGACGCGGCCGGCGGCAAGGACGCGCCGGGCGGCAAGCCGGCGGCGGCGCCTTCCGGCGACGCGCTGGCGGCGGGAAGCCCGATCAACTCCTCGGCGATCCGCCGGCTGGAGATCAACGGCTCGGTGGTGGTGACCACCAAGGAACAGACCGCCACCGGCGACCAGGGCGTGTTCGAGACCAAGGCGAACACCATCACGCTCACCGGCAATCCCGTGGTGCTGACCTCCGGCCCCAATGTCATTCGCGGCAAGAAGCTGACCGTGGATCTCACCACCGGCCTGTCGCGCTTCGACGGCGGACGCATCGAAAGCCTGATCGTGCCCAACAGCATGAAGGGCGCGGACGGCGCGCTGCCGGGTGCCAAGCCGGCCGCGCCGGCGGCGAAGCCGAAACCGGCGCCCTGAGCCTGTCGGCGCCGCCCGATCGGGCGGCGCTTTGCCGTTCCGCGCCGCTGCGGCGGGCGGGTGCGCAGAAGGCGGGTGATCGGCGCATCCTGGGGTGCAAGGGCACCGTTTCCGGCTTTTGCCTCACTCTTTTCCGATTCCGGCCCGCTTCTTGCATCGCGATTTGCCAGCGGCGTCCTGAACGTTTATCACCTTCCGGGTGGTGATTTCACCACGGAGGGTGCGCGTGGGTCTTTTCTCGACCATCGTCGGACGCGGCAAGTCAGCGTCGCAAGGTTCCGGTTCAGCGTCCGCGCCGGGGCGCGGTGTCGACGGCCATAAAGAAGCGGCGCCGGATGCCGATGACATCGAGGCCCGTTTCCAGGCCGATTTCGAGGCGGCACTGGCGGCGGATTTGCGCCCATCGCGCGAAGCGCCCACCTCCGCCCGCGCCAGTGATCCCCGCCGCGCGCCGGCTGTCGCGGCCTCCCGTGCGCCGGAGGCGATCGCCGGCGAGCAGCGTATGCTCAACGCTGTCGGCCTCGCCAAGAGCTATGGCGGCCGGCAGGTGGTGCGCGGGGCGAGCCTGCATGTGCGGCGCGGCGAGGCGGTGGGCCTGCTGGGGCCGAACGGCGCCGGCAAGACCACCATCTTCTACATGATCACCGGGCTGGTGAAGGCCGATGCCGGCCGCATCGAGCTCGACAGCTACGACGTGACCCACCTGCCCATGTACCGGCGCGCCCGCCTCGGCGTCGGCTATCTCCCGCAGGAAGCCTCGATCTTTCGCGGCCTGTCGGTCGAGAATAATATCCGCGCCGTGCTGGAGGTGGTGGAGCCGAACCGCCGCGAGCGTGAGCGCCAGCTCGACGAACTGCTGGAAGAGTTCCGCGTCACCCATGTGCGCAAATCCCCCTCCATCGCCCTTTCCGGCGGCGAGCGGCGGCGCGTGGAAATCGCCCGCGCGCTGGCCTCGCGCCCGACCTTCATGCTGCTCGACGAACCGTTCGCCGGCATCGACCCGATCGCGGTGGGCGACATTCAGGCGCTGGTGCGCCAGCTGACCGAGCGCGGCATCGGCGTGCTGATCACCGATCACAATGTGCGCGAGACGCTGGGCCTCATCGACCGTGCCTACATCATCCATTCCGGCACAGTGCTGATGGAAGGCTCGCCCGAGGAAATCGTGGCGAGCGAGGACGTCCGTCGCCTCTATCTCGGCGAGGAGTTCCGTCTTTAGCATGGACCGGGTCCCTCCCATCGCCCTTGCCGCCGCCCGTGGAGAGTGCGCGCCATGTCGCTAGGTCCGCGTCTCGAGTTTCGTCAGACCCAGTCGCTGGTGATGACGCCGCAGCTCATGCAGGCGATCAAGCTGCTGCAGCTCTCCAATCTCGACCTCGTGGCCTATGTCGAGGCGGAGCTGGAGCGCAACCCGCTGCTGGAACGCCAGGTCGAGCCGGAGGGCGAGCGCGCCGGTGAGGGCGAGGCGGACGCCGGGGCGGTGCGCGAGCGCACCAGCGACGCCGATCTCGATCCCCGGGCCGATCAGGTGCATGAGCGCGAGGAGCGCGTCTCCGACTGGCTGGAGGAGCGGCTGGAGACGAGCCGCAGCGCCATCGAGGATCGGCTCGATACCGGCATGGAGAACGTCTTCCCCGACGATAATGGCCGCGAGCCGGCGGCGCCCATGCCGAGCGGCGAAGGCCCGGCCTATTCAGAATGGACCGGCGCGGGCGGCGGCGGGGCGGATGGCGAGGGCTATAATCTCGAAGCCTTCGTTTCGGCCGAGACCTCGCTCGCCGACCATCTCGAAGCCCAGCTGGTGCTGGCGGTCAGCAGCCCGGTCGAGCGCCTCATCGGCCATAACCTCATCGATCTGATTGACGAGGCCGGCTATCTCACCGCCGACCTCGCCAGCGTAGCCGAGCGGCTCGGCGCGCCGCTCGCGGCGGTGGAGAAGGTGCTGGCGGTGATCCAGGCCTTCGACCCGCCGGGCATTGGCGCGCGATCGCTGGCCGAATGCCTTGCCATCCAGCTGCGCGAGCGCAACCGCTACGATCCCTGCATGGCGGCGCTGCTCGCCCATCTCGAATTGCTGGCCCGGCGCGAATTCAACACGCTGAAGCGGGTCTGCGGCGTCGATGACGAGGACCTTGCCGAGATGGTCGGCGAGATTCGCCGGCTGAACCCCAAGCCCGGCCTCGCCTTCGGTTCCGGCATTCTCCAGCCGGTGGTGCCCGACGTGTTTGTGCGCGGCAGTGCCGACAACTGGCTGGTGGAGCTCAATTCCGAGACCCTGCCACGGGTGCTGGTCAACCAGGCCTATTATTCCCGGGTGCAGAAGATCACCCGCAATGAGCGCGAAAAGGCCTTTCTCTCCGACTGCATGCAGACGGCGACCTGGCTCACCCGCTCGCTCGACCAGCGCGCCCGCACCATTCTCAAGGTGGCGACCGAGATCGTCCGGCAGCAGGATGCGTTCCTCACCCTCGGCGTCCAGCATCTGCGCCCGCTGAACCTGCGCATGGTGGCCGATGCCATCGGCATGCACGAATCCACGGTCTCGCGCGTCACCTCCAACAAATACATGGCGACGCCGCGTGGAATCTTCGAGATGAAGTACTTCTTCTCGTCCTCTATTTCATCTTCCGACGGCGGCGAGGCGCATTCGGCGGAATCGGTGCGCTTCCGCATCAAGCAGATGATCGAGGCGGAGAGCCCGGACGACGTGCTTTCCGACGACACGCTGGTGCAGCGCCTGCGCGAGGCCGGCATCGACATTGCCCGTCGCACGGTGGCAAAATACCGTGAAGCCATGCGTATTCCCTCCTCGGTTCAGCGCCGGCGCGAGAAGCAGGCGGCGGTGGCCGGGGGCTGAGAAGGGCGGTGCCGGGGCGTGCGGGGCGGCTTCACACAAGCTTCACACACGCTGTCCACCGCTTCTCGTTGACACTTTCCTTTCCGGCTCATACCTCTTAGTGGCACCGGCCGGGCATGTTAGGGAGTTCGGGCAGGGCGAGGGGCGGTTTCGCGAACGCTTCCCGACCCGCCCCAGCAGAAGGACGAGTCACGATGCCGCTGCGGGTTTCAGGAAAAAATCTCGACGTAGGCGAGGCTCTCAGGCAGCGCGTTTCCGATCGCGTCGCCGGGGCGATGGACAAGTACTTCGACGGTGGCTGGTCCGGCCATGTCACGGTCGCCCGCGAGGGGTCCGGTTATCGCGCGGATTGCGCGCTGCATCTCGACAGCGGGACAGTGCTGCAGGCCCATGCCGATGCGCAGGACCCCTATGCCAGCGCCGATGCCGCTGTGGAGCGGATCGAGACGCGGCTCCGCCGCTACAAGAGCCGGGTCAAGCGCCGCCTCGCCAATGGCGAGAATGCCGCCGAGCCCGCCGCTTCCGGCGAAACCGTGCCGCTCACCGTGTTCTCCGCCCCCGACCATGAGGACGCCGAGCCGGCGGAAGGCTGGTGCCCGACCGTGGTGGCCGAGGCGACCGCGACGCTGCCCCGTCTCTCGGTGAGCAACGCGGTTCTCGAACTCGACTTCACCGGCGCCACCGCCCTGGTGTTCCGCCATGCCGGTCACGGCCGTATCAACGTCGTCTACCGACGCGGAGACGGGCATGTCGGCTGGGTGGATCCGCCGGCCAGCGCCCAGGCGGAAGACGTCCATTGATCCCCCGACCTCATGGGAAGCGCGCGGCCGCTGCGGCGGTTCGCGCGCTTCGTCTCGCCCCGACCCGGATCGCCACGCCGCGGATCGTTTCATGGCTCTGATCGACATTCTGTCACCGTCCGCGGTGTTTCCGACCCTCAAGGTCGGCAGCAAGAAACAGGCCCTGCAGGAGCTTTCCGCCCATGCGGCGACGCTGCTGAAGCGGGACGAGCGCGAGATTTTCGAAACGCTGAACCAGCGCGAGCGCCTCGGCTCCACCGGAGTCGGCAATGGCATCGCCATCCCGCACGGCAAGCTGGCGAAGATGGACCGGCTGTTCGGCATGTTCGCGCGGCTGGAGCGGCCGATCGACTTCGAATCGCTCGATGGCGAGCCGGTCGACCTCATCTTCCTGCTGCTGGCCCCGGAATCGGCGGGAGCCGATCATCTCAAGGCGCTGGCGCGGGTGGCGCGGCTGCTGCGCGACCCCGAGGTCGCGCGCAAGCTGCGCCAGTGCCGCGACGCGCAGGCGATCCACGCCCTGCTCACCGGCGCACCGGCCGACGCGGTGTGACGCCGCTCCGGCGGCACCCGCGCGGTGTCGGCTGGGGCGGGTGACATCAATGCCCGCCGCCCTAGCTCATCAGGGTCAGACCCCGTTCGTTCAGGAGGCCCGCCATGCCCGAGACTCTTCCCGCCAGCCTCGCCCTTTCCGCCGGCCAGTGCAGGGCCGCGCGCGCCCTTCTGGGCTGGAGCGCCGCGGAACTGGCCGCGAAGGCGCGGGTGACGGCGGAGTGGCTGGAGCGGTTCGAGCGCGGCGGCGAGGCGGTCGACGATTTTGACCCCTCGGAGGCCGAGCGCGTGCTGCGCGCGCTGGAAGAGGGCGGCGTGGAGCTGCTCGCCCCCGGCCAGGCCAGCAGCGGCGGTGGCGCCGGCCTGCGCATCCGCCAGCAGGGCGGCTATATCCCCACCGATCGGCTCAGCTCTGCCAATGATGGCTGAAGAAGCCACGCGTCCTCCCGGACGGCTCTGAAGGCCGTTCCGGGAGCGTTCGCAGCGCGCCGCAGGGACGGCGGGGGCCGTTGCTTTACGGCGTGATCGCGACCTTCAGGACCCCGTCACGCTGATGCGAGAACAGGTCGTAGGCGGCCTCGATGTCGTCCAGCTTGAAGCGATGCGTGACCAGCGGCTTCAGGTCCACCCGGCCGGAGGCGATGACGTCGATCAGCCGGCGCATGCGCTCCTTGCCGCCGGGGCAGAGCGTGGTGACGATCTTGTTGTCACCGAGGCCGGCGGAGAAGGCGCCGAGCGGGATCTTGAGATCGGTGGAATAAACGCCGAGCGAGGAGAGCGTCCCGCCGGGGCGCAGCACTTTCAGCGCGCTTTCGAATGTGTGCTGGGTGCCCAGCGCCTCGATGGCGACATCGACGCCGCGCCCGTCGGTCAGCGCCAGAATCTGCTCAACCACGTCGCCCTGCTTGAAGTCGACCACGTCGCTGCAGCCGAGCTGGCGGGCGATAGCGAGACGCTCCGGCACGGTATCGACGCCGATGATGCGGGTGGCGCCCTTCAGCTTGGCGCCGGCGACGGCGCACAGGCCGATGGGACCGAGCGCGAAGACCGCGACGATGTCACCGATCTGCACCGCGCCGCTTTCCGCGCCGGAGAAGCCGGTGGACATGATGTCCGGGCACATCAGAACTTCTTCGTCGGTCAGCGCCTCCGGCACCGGGGCGAGATTGGCGAGGGCGTCGGGCACCAGCACATATTCCGCCTGGGTGCCGTCAATGGTGTTGCCGAATTTCCAGCCGCCCATGGGCTTGAAGCCGTGCTTCATGCCGGGACCGTCCTGCGAGCCGCAGCCGCACAGGCAGGCATAGGAATGGCCTGAGGGGGTGATGGCGCCGGCAATGACGCGCTGGCCTTCGCTGTAGCCGGTCACGGCCGAGCCGAGCTTCTCGATCACGCCCACCGGCTCATGGCCGATGGTGAGCCCCTTGGCGACGGGATACTCGCCCTTGAGGATGTGCACATCGGTGCCGCAGATGGTGGTGGTGGTGACGCGCACCAGCGCGTCGAGCGGCCCGACATCGGGAATCGGCTTCTCGTCGAGAACGATTCGGCCGGGTTCGACGAAGATGGCGGCTTTCATCTTGGGCATCGCAAACTCCTGCGGTTGACGCGCGCGACACTCGCGCGCCCGACAGGGTGCGGCCATGACAGGGGTCAAAAGCCGGCGATCAAACCCTGCTGGGGCGTTAACGCGTCAACCCGCAGGAAGATGCCTCAGCGCACGCCGCGCTCGGCCATCAGCCGGATCACCGCCGCGCGCAGCTCGCCAATGCCGCTGCCGTCGCGGCTGGAGGTGGGGAAGACGAGCGGGAAGGCGGCCGGGCGCCGGGCGAGACCTGCCTGCGTTTCCTCGACGCGCTGGGCGAGTTCCGCCGGCTTCAGCTGGTCGGCCTTGGTCAGCACGACGGCATAGGAGACGGCCGCCTTGTCGAGCCCGTCCAGCACATCGCGGTCGATCGGCTTTAGCCCATGGCGGGAATCGATCAGCACGAAGACGCGGGCGAGATTGGCGCGCCCGCGCAAGTAAGCGTGGACGGTGGCCGTCCAGGCGTCGACCTTGTCCTTCGGCGCCTTGGCGAAGCCATAGCCGGGCATGTCGACCAGGGTGAGGTCCGGGCCGAGACCGAAGAAGATCAGCTCCTGCGTGCGGCCCGGCGTCACCGAGGTGCGGGCCAGCGCCTTGCGCCCGGTCAGCGCGTTGACGAGGCTCGACTTGCCGACATTGGAGCGGCCGGCCAGCGCGATTTCGATTGTGCGCATGGGCGGCAGGGTGGCGATGGTCGGCGCCGCGGAGAGGAAGGTCCACTCGCCGGCGAAGAGGCGTCGCCCGGCTTCGATCTCGTCGGGCGTGAAGGCCGACGCGGCGGACGTGTCGTCGGCCTGTTCCATGGTGTGTGCGCCTTCCTCAGCCGGCCTTGGGCTTCTTCTTGCGGACGAAGGTGCTCTTCACATTGTCCCACAATTCGATCTTCACGCCGTTCTTGCGCATGATGATCGACTGCTGGATCACCGACAGGGTGTTGTTCCACGCCCAGTAGATGACGAGACCGGAGGCGAAGGAGGCCAGCATGAAGGTGAAGACCAGCGGCATCCAGTCGAAGATCATCTTCTGCGTCGGGTCCGGCGGGGCCGGGTTGAGCTTCATCTGCGCCCACATCGTGCAGCCCATGATGATCGGCCAGATGCCGAGCATGAGGAAGTGGCCGATGACGGGAACCGAGCCCGGATCCCAGGGGATGAGGCCGAACAGGTTGAAGATGGTCGTCGGGTCGGGCGCCGAGAGGTCGCGAATCCAGCCGAAGAACGGCGCGTGCCGCATTTCGATGGTGACGAACAGCACCTTGTAGAGGGCGAAGAAGACGGGGATCTGGATCAGGATCGGAAGGCAGCCCGCGACCGGGTTGATCTTCTCCTTCTTGTAGATCTCCATCATCTCCTGCTGGAGCTTGACACGGTCGTCGCCATAGCGCTCGCGCAGGGCCTGAATCTCCGGCTGCACCGCCTTCATCTTCGCCATCGAGGCATAGCTCTTATTGGCGAGCGGGAAGAAGATGGCCTTGAGCAGCACGGTGACGACGAGGATGGCGACACCGAAATTGCCGACGAAGCGGTAGATCCAGTCGATGACGAGGAACAGCGGCTTGGTGATGAAATAGAACCAGCCCCAGTCGATCAGCAGGTCGAAGCGGTCGATGCTGTACTGCTGCTGATAGCCGTCGACGAGCTGCACCACCTTCGCGCCGGCGAACAGGCGGCCATCGGTGGACGCCTTGGCGCCGGGCGCCACGGTGACGGCATCGCCGAGGAAGTCGGTCTGATAGGTCAGGTCGTTGCCGGACTGCGCGGCGGAGAAGCGCGCCTGCACCTTTTCCTGTGCGCCGGGAATGACGGTGGCGGCCCAGTACTTGTCGGTGATGCCGAGCCAGCCGCCGACGGAGGGGAAGGTCTCGGCCTTCTTCTCGGCGATGTCCTTGTACTTGATCTCGTGCAGGCCGCCTTCCGAGGTCACCCCGATCAGGCCTTCATGCAGGATGTAGTAGCCGAGCGTGTGCGGGGTGCCGTGGCGCGAGACCAGCGCATAGGGATGCAGCGCCACCGGATTGGCGGTCGCGTTGTCAACCTCGTCCAGCACATGGAACATGTAGTTGGCGTCGATGGTCAGCGTGCGGCGGAAGGTGAGGCCGGCGCCATTGTCCCAGGTGAGGACAAGCGGCGTCTCCGGCGTCAGGCGCGCGCCTTCCGGCGCGGTCCACACCGTGTCGGCGGCGGGCACCGCGACGGTGGAGCCGGCTCCCGGCACCCAGCCGAATTCGGCATAGAACGGGTTCGGACCGCCCGAGGGCGAGAGCAGCACGATGATCGGGCTGCTGTTGTCGACGGTCTCGTGATAGCCCTTGAGCGACAGGTCGTCGATCCGGCCGCCCTTCAGCGCCACCGAGCCGATGACGCTCGGCGTCTCGATGGCGACGCGCGGCGAGCGCGCCAGCGCTTCCGCCCGGCTCAGCGCCCGCGGCGGCGTCGCCGCCGGGGCGGGAGCGGCGGTGCCGGGGGCAGGGGCCTGTGAGCCGGCCGCGCCGGGGGCCTGCTGGGCCGCCTGCTGCTGGGCCTGCTGGCGCTGCTGCTCCATCTGCGGCACGCCGGAGAAGAACTGCCAGGCAATGAGCACCGCCATCGACATGACGATGGCGAGGATCATGTTGCGGTTTTCGGACGTCATGGCAGGGGCTCTCCGTCGGCGCGCGGCGGGCGTTGCGCGGCATCGGCGCGCGCAGGCTTGGGCGGGCGCCGGCTTCCTGAGTGAAGGCGGGCGATACCCCGCTCTATGTCGTGGATAAGGGCACTGAACGGCGTGCCGAGCGCGGCGCGCCGGGCAACGATCACATAGTCGAAACCGTCCTGGCCAGCGCGTGGCAAGGCGTCGCGGACCGCCGCGCGCAGGCGGCGGCGGATGCGGTTTCGTTCGACGGCATTGCCGTGCTTCTTGGTAACGGTGAGCCCGATACGGGCCGGCGCCTGGTCGGCGCGATCGCGGCCCTGAAGCAGGAGCGGGCCGGAATTGGCCCGCAGCGCGGACGCTGCGGCCAGGAAGTCCTTGCGCTTGACGAGCCGGTCCATGGTAGGGCGCCGATCCTCAGGCAACAGAGGGGCGCGCCCCAGCCATGTGGGGTCGAAAAGCTCGGTCAGGCCGACAGACGCTTGCGGCCATGGGCCCGGCGCGCATTGATGATCTTGCGGCCGTTGCGGGTCGCCATGCGCGCACGGAAGCCGTGCCGGCGGGCGCGCACGAGCTTGCTCGGTTGATAAGTGCGCTTCACGGTTCTCTCTCCGCTTGTTCGATCTGCCACCCTTCCGCCGGATGTTTCCCTTTCCGGCGCGCCACGGAGCCAGCCGGGGCGAAGAAGCGCAGATGCAGGAGACTTCCAACGGCGGGCAGCCGTGGGTTGGGCGGCTTATAGGGGGCGCTCCGGCCCGAGTCAATGCGCCAATGCCACGGGAGCCCGCCAATCCACGGGCCGCGCGACACGCCCGCTCCAGGCCAGCGGGCGGCGCCGCCTCTGGCAACCGCGCCCCGCGACCTTACATGAATGTGATCGGTTGCGGCAGGGGAGCCGGGGAGGGGGAAGGGATGCGCTTTCCTGATCCGCCGTCGTTTCCGTGCCGTAATCCTTTCGTCCGATGCAGCGCATTCGCGGATCGAACACCGTGATGTGAAGGCGGAAAGAGCACTGTTGGGCATGACGAAGCACTCGCAAGCCGGGACCGATGGCGTCGCCGTGCCCGCCATACCGGCGGGCGATGCCGCGCGGCCGGAAGGCCGGCGCCTCGCGGGCGGGGCGGGAGAGATTCGCGCCGCGGGTGGCCGCGCCTCGTCGGGATCGGATGCGCGCCGCGGCTTTCATCTCGGCCTTTCCGGCAAGCTGCTGGCCTTCACCCTTGCCTTCGTGCTGCTGGCGGAAGTGCTGATTCTGGTGCCGGCGGTCGCGGCTTTCCGGCTCAACTGGCTGTCCGACCGGCTGGCCTCCGCCCGTACGGCCGCGCTGGTGCTCGACGCCGCCCCCGACGGCATGATCTCGCCGCAGCTGACGCAGGAACTGCTGCGCAGCGTCGGCGCCATCACCGTGGCGCTCAAGCGCGACGATACGCGCCGGCTGCTCGCCTCCTCCGACATGCCGCCGGAAGTCGATCACCACGCGGATGTGCGCGATATCGGGCCGGTGCAGGCGGTGCGCGAAGCCTTCGACACGCTGCTGGCGCCGGATGGGCGCATCATCCGCGCCGTCGGCACGCCGCCGCGCGGCGATGGTTTCGTCGAGATCGTCATCAGCGAAACGCCGCTGCGCAAGGCGATGCTGCGCTTTACCGGCAATGTGCTGCTGGTGTCGCTGGTCATCGCCGCCCTCACCGGCGCGCTGGTCTATCTCGGTCTCGCCTGGATGTTCGTGCGGCCGATGCGCCGGCTCACCCAACGCATGGTCGCCTTCCGCCTCAACCCGGCCCTGCCGGTGCTGGAGCGCGACGACGACCGGCGGATGGACGAGATCGGCCAGGCCGAGCGCGAGCTCACCACCATGCAGCGGCAGATCGCCGAGACGCTGCAGCAGAAGAATCATCTCGCCGCGCTTGGCCTTGCCGTGTCGAAGATCAATCACGACCTGCGCAATTTGCTGTCCTCGGTGCAGCTGATTTCCGACCGCCTCGCCGACATACGCGACCCGGCGGTGCAGCGATTCGCCCCCAAGCTGGAAGCGGCGTTGGACCGCGCCATCGCCTATTGCGAGCACACGCTCGCCTATGGCAAGGCGCAGGAACCGCCGCCGGAGCGGCGCATGGTGGCGCTGGGCCCGCTGGTGGCCGAAGTGCGCGATACGCTCGGCCTCGGCGCGGGCGAGGACGGCACCGGCATCGGCTTCGTCGAATCGATCGATCGCGATCTCATGGTCGATGCCGACCCCGACCAGCTGTTCCGGGTGCTGCTCAATCTCTGCCGCAATGCGGTGGAAGCGCTGCGCGGCCGCGCGCCCAACGATGTCGCCCGCGACCAGATTCGCATCACCGGCCGGCGTGAGGGCGCCATCGTCATCATTGAGGTCGCCGATACCGGGCCCGGCGTGCCGGAGCGGGCGCGGGCGCATCTGTTCGAGGCGTTCCAGGGCTCGGTCAGTCGCGGCGGTACCGGGCTCGGCCTCGCCATCGCCGCCGAGCTGATGCAGGCCCATGGCGGCGATCTGCAGCTGGTCCCCGGCACCATCGGCGCTACCTTCCAATTGCGCGTGCCCGACCGTCCGGTCGATCTCGACGCCCATCGGGCGCTGCGCGCCTTCGGCTGAGGCGGGGGGAGCGCGCCCCCACTCTGCGAAAGGACGCGATGTGAACCGACGCCATCCTCACTCCCTGCAACGCGGCGTGAGTCGCCGGACGGTGCTCGCCGGACTGGCCGTCTCGCTGCCGTTGATGGCGGGTTCCGGCGCCCCGGCGCAGCCCAATCTCGCAACGCCGGTGATTCCCGGCACGCCGGGTGCGAAACCGGTGCAGGTGACGGTGGAGGGGCGGAATATCCTCGTCGACGGCCAGCCCTTCCTCGTGCGCGGCGTCGCCGGCGACGGGCCGCTGGCGCTGCTGCCCGGCCTCGGCGCCACCACCGTACGCAGCTATGGCGAGGATCCCGGCCCGCTGCTCGACGCGGCCGGCACGCTGGGGCTGAAAGTGATTGCCGGCCTGTGGGTCGGCCAGCCGCGCCAGGGCGCCGATTATACTGACGCCGGCTTCCGCGCCCGCCAACTCGGCGAGCTGGAGGCTCTGGTGACCAAGTATCGCGACCATCCCGCTTTGCTGATGTGGGGCATCGGCAATGAGGTGGAGGTCGACCTTGCCGATGATTCGGCAGTGTGGCCGGTGATCGAGGAAGTGGCCGCGATGGTCGCCCGCGTCGATCCCGCCCATCCTCCGCTCGCCGTGCTGGCGGAAACCGGTACCGACAAGGTGGAGAAGCTCCGTCGCCTGGCCCCCAGCCTCAAGGTGCTGGGCCTCAATTCCTATGGCGATGCCCTCTATTCCGTGGTCGAGCGGGCGCGCAAGCAGGGCTGGGAGGGGCCGATCATCATCACCGAGCTGGGCGCGCTCGGCCAGTGGCAGGCGGCGCATGCGCCCTGGGGCGCGCCCTTCGAGCCGAGCTCGACCCAGAAGGCGATCCAGCTGCGCCGCTATCTCGCCGCGCTGGACGAGCAGGGGGTGGGCACCATCCTTTTCCTCTGGGGCCAGAAGCAGGAAGTGACGCCGAGCTGGCACAGCCTGCTGCTGCCCGATGGCGTCTGGCTGGAGGCGGCGGAAGCCATGGCGCAGGTCTGGGGCGGACAGCCGCCGGGCGGAAATCAGGCGCCGCGCATCGCCGCGCTGCGGGTGGCGGGCGAACCGAGCGCCCCTTTCGCCCGTTGGCGCGCGGACGAGGAAGGCGCCTTCACCCTCGACGCCGTCGAACCCGATGGCGACCTGATGGAGGTGCGCTGGTTCGTCATGGCCGAAAGCGCCGATCGCGGCATTGGCGGCGATGCCGAACGGGTGCCGCCTCTCTTCCCCGAGGCGGTGCGCCAGAGCGGACCCAGCGGCGCTCGCGTCTCCGGCCTCACGCCCGGTCATTACCGGATCTTCGTGGAATTGCGCGACGGCAGGGGGGCCGGCGCCACCGCCAACATGCCGTTCGAGGTGCGGTGAGGCGGGCCCTCCCGGGGTCTTGAGCCGCCGTGCGCGGAGCGTTCTGCCTGTGGATAGTGTCGTTCCGCGTCGCTGCCGCTTGCAATGCCCGCGCAAACGGGGTAGCAGACGGGCCCTCGCGGTTGGCCAACCACTTCGGTGTCCACCGGCCGCGAACAGGCTTCCCGCTCCGGCGGAAAGCCGGGCGCCCGTAGCTCAGCTGGATAGAGCACCAGACTACGAATCTGGGGGTCAGGAGTTCGAATCTCTTCGGGCGCGCCATTATTTTCAAAGACTTAGCTGGATTTCGCCGTTTCAAAGACCTGAGCTGAAACGGTTTTTGAAACGGTTTTCGCGGTCTGATACGTTTCTCCCGCCGGCTGTTCGCTTCAGCGCGAAGCGCCACCCAGCCGATGCAGCTGAAAAAAGCGAAATCAACATCGTGGTTGCGCGGAAGTGCTGCCCGCCCCGCCGCCCCATTCGGCCGCCACGCCGGCAGGCCTTTGCGGCGTCCGCTTCGTTGGCCACGTCGGGTCGGCGGCGTCAGTCGAGGGCGGGAATCGGCTTCGGAATCCGTGTCCCGTTCGCCGGTCGGCGCGGACGTATCTTTCTCCGTGATCTATTCGGCTCGCACGACAATCCGGCGGTGCGCGCCTTGCTTAGCCTCACACGGAAGATGACCCAGGAGTGGGTTGCAACGCGCTGATGCTTGCTGCGCCGCCAGCCTCGCGGCGCGCCTTGGCGAACTCGCGATCAGTGGCGATGAAGCGCTCCAGCATGGGCACGACGAGCTTCACCGGATCATCGACCGGCTGGCCGGTTTCTCGCGCGAGCACCTCCGCATAAGCGACAAGATCACGGTGCAGCGCGCCGGGTAGCGAGAGCGCCACCTTCACCGGCTTGTCGTTCGTGATCGGTCCGAGCTTCAGCTTTGCCATGGTCAGTACCTGTAGGGTTCGAGCACCAGATCTCGCGTGACCATGACCCGCACGGGGAAGCCGGGCCGGATGGTCAGGGTCGGGGCGACGTTCAACTGCCGGCGGATGATCTCCTGGCCGGCATTATTGATGGTGTCCTGCGCCCCGCTTTGGAGCGCCTGGATCAGATCGTCCTCGTCATCCATGGCGAGTTCGGCGCTTACGGAGAGCAGAGTTGAGAGGCCGATCGCCTTGGCGAGGTCCCACCAGTGCATGTCGACGCCGTCCTCGAGGCCGGCATAGCCCTGCGCATCGGTGCCGGGCTGGCGCTCAAGCACGATGGAGCGGCCATTGGGAAAGATCAGCCGGTTCCAGACCAGCAGGATGCGACGCTGGCCGAAGCCGACGCCATTGTCGTACTGACCGAGCAGCCGCGTGCCCTGCGGGATGATCAGAATGCGGCCGGTCGGGCTGTCATAGACGTTCTCGGTGACCTGGGCGGTGATCTGGCCCGGCAGGTCGGAGCGGATGCCGGTGATCAGCGCGGCCGGGATAACGGCGCCAGCCTGCAGCACATAAGGCGATGCCGGTGCCATGACGCGATCGGATGCGACCACGCGCCGATCGACAGCGGCATTGAGGAAGGCAAGCTGGCGGTCCTGGGTCGAGGGGGCGCCACCCGGTCCCGCTGCGCCAGGGCCGCTGAAGCCGGAAGCTGCGGATGCCGAAGGCGCCGGCGCGCGCGCCTGCGCCGCCTGGAAGAACACGCGGCTCGTCCGCGCGGCTTCCTGTTCGGCGAGACGCCGCTGCTGCTCGGGATCGACCTGTGGCGCCGTCATTGTCGGCGGCACGACGGGCTGGCCGCGGTTCTGTGCCTCAAGGATCGGCCGGCCGAGATCGCCGGGCAGCGGCGGACCAAGAATCGGGCCAGTGTAATCCCGCGGCAGCCCGGCAAGGCCATCGGCAGTTGAGCGGTTCTGGGTGGAGTAGAGTTCCTCGCCGCCGGTTCCTCTGTCGCGACCCTGCAGCGCATAGATCAACGCGCCACCAATGCCGAGGCTGACGACCAACCCGGCGCCAGCCAGCACCTTGCGCGAGAGACGCGTAACGCGCGGCGGCTCTGGACGCAGCCGCATCGCCGCCGCGTGATCTGTGGCCGGGGCGGCAAGATCCGCCGCCAGGTCATGATTGTCGGGGCTGCTCATGATGCCGGCCTCCCGTCCGTCCGCTCGATCCGCACCTTCTGTGGACGCTCGCCGCCGCCGAGGCGCAGTTCGGCCGCACCGAACAGCCGGTCGACGATCAGGATATTCTGGTGGACACGGCTGTTGACGATCTGCGCTTCCCCATCCGCGCCGATGACGAAGAGCGGCGGCATCTCCCCCTGCACGATGCCGCGCGGAAATTCGACATAGACCTTACGTCCATCGTCATAGACGGCCATCGGCCGCCAGGGCGGCGTGTCGCCGGTGAGCGCGTAGCGATAGTTGCGGGCAGCGAAGCTGGGGATGACCGGCGTCGGTGGAACACTGGGGCGCTGCGCTCCCGCAACCTGCGGATAGGCCCAGGCGACGGCCGGCATATAGGGCTTCTCGCCGGCGCGTAGCTCGATCATGTAACTGCGGCGGTCGGTGGTGATGACGAGGTTGGTGGAGATGTCCGCCCGCGTCGGTTTCACCAGCACATGCACGCGCCGGTTCACCCCTTCGCCGCTCTCCGTGTCGCCGATGATCCAACGGGCGGTGTCGCCCGCCGCGATCGGCCCACTGCCGGTCAGGCTCTCGCCCGGCTCCAGCGCGATGTTGGTGATCTGGCCGGGCGCAGCATAGACCTGATAGAGCGCGCCCTCGCTCCAAGGGTAGATCTGGATGGCGTTGTAGTAGCCTTCGCGGCGCGGCTCGACCCGCGCAGCCGCGTTGGCGTTCTCGACGCGGGCAACCGGTGTTTTGGCGTCCGTGCCGCCCTTGGCCGGCGTCCAGGCGGGCGGCGTGTGGAGCGGACGAGGCCGCTCATCGGTGACGACGACTGGCACCGCAGGCAGGGCCGGCACGTCACTATCATAGCTGATCTGCGGCGGCTTCGGAGCCGAGGCGCAACCGCCCAGCATCGTCGCTGAGAGCAGGAGAACCGCAAAGGCGGATCGGCCGAAAACCGGAGATGCGGGTTTACGGAAAGACGTGTTCACTGGCTCATCTCCCGCGACCAGCTGATGGCGTTGACATAGATGCCGAGGGGATTGGTGCGAAGGCGCTCGGCATCGCGCGGTGGCTGGATCACCAGGGTCAGGATCGCGCTCCAGCGCTCGGTGGCGGCGAGCTGGCCGTTCTCATAGCGCCGCTCGACCCAGGCGACGCGGAAGGAATCCGGCGAGGCCCGGATCACGCTGGAGACCTCGATTGCGATCTGCTGCTTGCCCACCCGCGTGAAGGGATCGCTGGCGCGGGCATAGTCGTTCAGAGCGGCGGCGCCGCGATCGGTGGTGAACTCATAGGCTCGAAGCCAGTTCTGCCGCACGATGACGGGATCGGCCGGCAGACTGCGCACCTGCTCGATGAAACGGGCGAGATGCCAGGCGATCTGCGGATCGGTCGGACGATAATCGCCGGTGGCAGGGCCAATTGCCTGCGTCTGGCCGAGGCGATCGACCTCGACCACCCAGGGCACGACGGTGCCCCGCGTCGACTGCCAGATCAGGACTGATGCAAAGCCGGCCGAGAGGAATAGGCTGCCAAAGGCCATCAGCCGCCAGTTCTTGGCCTGCACCTGGGCCGAACCGATGCGCTCGTCCCACACCTGGGCTGCCTTCTGATAGGGCGTGACCGGCTCGGGTGAGGTGCCGTAATGGGTCGCAGGTCGCTTGAAGAGGCTCATGAGCGGTTGTTCTCACTGAGGGAGACGGAAGAGCCGCCGGCATGGCTGTCACCGGAGCGCACAGCATGGGCGGCGGCGGAGACGCCGTGGCGAAGCGACTGGCTGCGCTTCATGCGCTTGGCCCAGTCGGGCACCTCGCCGGCGGAGGAGGCTGAGGCCGTACCGCTGACAGCATTCGCGAGCGGTGAAGCGGCGGCCGAGCCCGCCGCGCGCGCGACGCCACCCAGTCCCGAGGCGACACCCGCCATGCCGGACTGGCCTGCCGCGCCGATGCTGTAGGCCGTCGCACCGCCCCGCGCCGCGGCCGCCGTCGCGGAGAGCGCCGCCGCGCCGCCGCGGACTGCGAGGCTGGCGGCACCGCCCGCTGCCATCAGCGCGCCACCGGCGGCGAGGCCGGTGCCAACGGCGGCCCCCGCGCTCAGCTGCGGACCACCGGAGACAAGGCCGGCGGCAATGCCGGGACCGAAAATGCCGAGACCCAGCAGGGAAAGGGCAGCCAGCACGATGGCCATCGCATCGTCGATGGTCGGCGTCTGGCCACCGAAGCCCGCGGTGAACTGACCGAACAGGGTCGAGCCGATGCCGATGATGACCGCGAGCACCATGACCTTGATGCCGGAGGACACGACATTCCCGAGCACCCGTTCGGCCATGAAGGCGGTCTTGCCGAACAGGCCGAAGGGGATCAGCACGAAGCCGGCGAGCGTCGTGAGCTTGAACTCGATCAGGGTGACGAAGAGCTGGACCGCGAGGATGAAGAAGGAGAGCAGCACCAGCGCCCAGGCAAACAGCAGGCAGGCGATCTGGATGAAGTTCTCGAAGAAGGCGACCCAGCCCATCAGATCGGAGATGGAGTCGAGCAGCGGCCGACCGGCATCGAGCCCGGTCTGCGCCAACTTGCCCGGACGCATCAGATCGCTGACGGAAAATGCTGTTCCTGAGCCCTTCAGCCCTAGCCCGGCAAAGCTCTCGAAGACGATGCGGGCGAGAGTGTTCCAGTTGCCGATGATGTAGGCGAACACGCCGATGAACAGGGTCTTCTTGATGAGCCGGGCGATGATGTCGTCATCCGCACCCCACGACCAGAACAGCGCCGCCAACGTCACGTCGATGACGATAAGGGTGGTGGCGATGAAGGCGACCTCGCCACCAAGCAGGCCGAAGCCGCTGTCGATATAGGAGGTGAAGACCCCGAGGAAAGTGTCGATGACGCCGGTGCCGCCCATCTCAGTGGCCTTCGTTCTGCGCGGGACGCCCGAGGAACCGGTCGCGTGTCTGCGCCCAGACCTTCAGGCACGTGTCATCTTGCGCAGCCGCCTCTCCCAACTGCTGACACTGCCGCTGCTCATCGCGCAGAGGATCGCGCTCGGCCTTGACCGTCCGAATGGGTGAAGGCTCCCGCGCCTTCTCCTCACGGCTCATCTCCAGAACCGCGGCCGTACTGGCGATGGCCACAAAGATCACCGCGCCGAGCCGGGCCAGCATGGCTCCGTCCATGTTCGCCTCCCGTCAGTTGCTGAACATGCGGGCATTGCCGGCCTGATAGCCGGTGCCCGGGGTGAGGAAGCGCCGGCGCTGCTCGCGTCCCTGCTCGGCGGCGGTCGCGCGTTCCGCCTCTACGAGCGCCGCGGCGCGCCCATTGGCGGACATCACTGCGATCAGGTCGGAAAGCTGCTGCGACTGCAAAGCGAGCAACTGGTTGCCGGCCTGCGTGGCCTGAAGCGCGCCCGTGGCGCCCTGGCTTTGGCCGACGAGGGTCGCCATCTCGGCCTTGTTGGCGTCGACATTGCCGACGACGCCGGCCTGCACCCGCAGCGCGTCCTGCAAGCCCCCGACCGTGGTCTGCCAGCGCGAGAGCGCACCGGCGACGAGATCGGCATCGGAGGCCGAGAGCGGGATATTGCCGTAGCGCTGCTGGAAAGCCTGGTCGATCTGGCCGACATCGAAAGCGATGCTCTGCGCCTGCCCGAGCAATTGCTGGGTGCGCTGGACTGATTGCTGGATCTGCTGGAGCGAGGAATGCGGCAAGCTGGCGAGATTGCGCGCCTGGTTGATCAGCATCTGCGCTTCGTTCTGCAGCGAGGTGATCTGGTTATTGATCTGCTCCAGCGCCCGCGCCGCCTGGAGGACGTTCTGCCCATAGTTTGATGGGTCATAGACGATGTCCCACGCACTGACGGGCTGGGTGAGTGGTGGAACCACGGCAACAGGTGCCAAGACTATTGCGAGGGCAAGCCGTGCCACGCAGGAGACGGGGTAATAGGTCATGGACGGGCCTCCCATTCGTCGTCGGGCATCAAATTGGTAAGGTTGGGGACGAGATCAGCGGCCCAATCGAGGTCGCGATGGCGCAACCAGGCCTCAAGAAAGCCGTTCCGGCCATGCTCGGCGAAGATCTTGTCGATGGCCTGCTGGTCCGTCTTGGAGGACGCGGCGCACAGCGCCAACGCCACGTCGGACAGGCCAAGCTCGAATAGCCGGTTTCCGCGACGCGACTGGCAGTAATAGTCGCGCTTCGGGGTCGCCCGCGCGAGGATCTCGATCTGGCGATCGTTCAGGCCGAAGCGGCGATAGATGGCGGTGATCTGCGGCTCAATGGCCCGCTCATTGGGAAGCAGAAGACGTGTCGGGCAGCTCTCGATGATCGCCGGGGCAATGGCGCTGCCATCAATGTCGGAGAGCGACTGCGTGGCGAAGATGACGGAGGCGTTCTTCTTGCGCAGGGTCTTCAGCCATTCCCGCAACTGGCCCGCGAAGCCCTCATCGTCCAGCGCCAGCCAGCCTTCATCGATGATGATGAGGGTCGGTGATCCGTCGAGCCGGTCCTCGATCCGATGGAACAGATAGGCCAGAACCGCCGGCGCGGCCTCCGCGCCAATCAGCCCTTCGGTCTCGAAGGCCTGGACGGTGGCCGATCCCAGATGCTCGCTCTCGGCGTCGAGCAGCCGGCCCCAAGCGCCGCCCAGGCAATAGGGACGCAGCGCCTGCTTGAGGTCGTTGGACTGCAGGAGAACGCACAGCCCCGTAAGCGTGCGTTCCTCCACCGGAGCCGAGGCGAGCGACGTCAATGCCGTCCAGATATGTTCCTTCACCTGCGGCGTGATGGAAACACCTTCGCGGGTGAGGATGGCATTGAGCCAGTCTGCGGCCCAGGCGCGTTCCGTGGCCTCATCGATGCGCGCAAGCGGCTGAAGCGAAACACTCTCCGCACTTCCCTCGCTAAGGCCGCCACCGAGATCATGCCAGTCACCGCCCATGGCGAGCGCCGCAGCGCGGATCGAGCCGCCGAAATCGAAGGCGAAGACCTGCGCACCGTCGTAGCGCCGAAATTGCAGCGCGATAAGCGCCAGCAGGACCGACTTGCCCGCCCCAGTCGGGCCGACGACGAGAGTGTGGCCGACATCGCCCACATGCAGGCAGAACCGGAACGGGGTCGAACCCTCCGTTTTGCCGAACAACAGTGGCGGTGCATCAAAATGCGCGTCGCGGCACTCGCCGGCCCACACCGCCGAGAGCGGGATCATGTGGGCGAGGTTCAGCGTCGAGATCGGCGGCTGGCGGACGTTTGCGTAGACATGGCCGGGCAAGCTGCCGAGCCAGGCGTCCACGGCATTGATGGTCTCGGTCATCACCGTGAAATCGCGGCCCTGGATCACCTTCTCGACCCGTCGCAGCTTCTCGTCGGCGATGCGCGGATCGGCATCCCACACCGTCACCGTCGCGGTGACATAGGCGATGCCGGCATGATCTGCGCCGAGCTCCTGGAGCGCGAGATCGGCATCTTCAGCCTTGTTGGCGGCATCGGAATCCACGAGGACGGATTGCTCGTTGGTCATCACTTCCTTGAGGATCGCGGCGATGGATTTGCGCTTGGCGAACCACTGGCGGCGGATCCTGGTGAGCAGCCGGACCGCATCCATCTTGTCGAGCAGGATCGCCCGGGTCGACCAGCGATAGGGAAAGGCCAGCCGGTTCAGCTCATCGAGCAGACCCGGCGTCGTCACCGTGGGAAAGCCGGTGATGGTCAGCACCCGCAGATGCTGGTCGCCAAGGCGCGGCTCCAGCCCGCCAGTGAGCGGCTGATCGGCGAGCAGGGCGTCGAGATAGATTGGTGTCTCTGGAACGCGGACCCGGTGCCGGTGCGTCGAGGCGCAGCTGTGCAGATAGGTCAGCGTCTCGCCGTCATCCAACCAGCGGCATTCCGGCATGAAGGTGTCGATGAGGTTGAGGAGCCGATCGGTTCTGTCGGCAAAGCCGCGCAACGTCTCATGGGGATCAAGACCCGCCTGATCGCGGCCCTCATAGAGCCAGCCTTCGGTGCGCGCCGCGTCCTCGGCCGGCGGCAGATAGGTAAAGGTCAGAAAATAGCTCGACTCGAAATGGCCGCCCGCCTGCTCGAAATCGGCCCGCCGCTCGGCGTCCACCAGAGCGGAGGCGGCATCGGGGAAGGCGCTCGCCGGATAGGCCGCGGCAGCATGGCGCTGCGCCTCCACGAAGATCGCCCATCCCGAGCCGAGGCGACGAAAGGCATTATTGAGGCGCCCGGCAACCGCGACGAGCTCGGCGGGCACAGCACTGTCCAGGTCTGGCCCGCGAAAACGCGCCGTACGGTGGAACGAGCCGTCCTTGTTCAGCACGATGCCGGGTGCGACCAGCGCCGCCCAGGGCAGGAAATCGGCGAGGCGGCGGTTACGGCTACGATACTCGGCGAGGTTCATCATCTCGGCACCCCGCTCAGACGGAGAGATGCGCCGGGATGCGCAGATGCCGGCGCACCACCTCGACGAAAAGCGGATCGCGCTTCGCCGCCCACACCGCCGCGACATGGCCGATCATCCCGATGGCGAGGCCGACCAGCCACAGGCGCAGGCCGAGACCCAAGGCCCCGGCAAGCGTGCCATTGACGATGGCGATGGCGCGCGGCGCGCCACCGAGCAGGATCGGCTCGGTCAGCGCCCGGTGGACCGGCACGCTGAAGCCGGGAACCTCAACGGTCTCGGCCATCAGACCAGCGCTCCGCCGCCGAAGGAGAAGAACGACAGGAAGAAGCTCGAGGCGGCGAAGGCGATCGATAGGCCGAACACGATCTGGATCAGCCGGCGGAAGCCACCCGATGTGTCGCCGAAGGCCAGCGCCAGCCCGGTCGAGATGATGACGATGACGGCGATGATCTTGGCGACGGGGCCTTCGATCGATTGGAGGATGGATTGGAGCGGCGCCTCCCACGGCATGGAGGAGCCAGAGGCATGAGCGCTGGCCGTGGCCATCAGGCTGATGCAGATGGCAGACACAGCCAGTCGGGCCGCGCTGCCGGCGCGATGGAGCGATCGGATCATGAGGGATCTCCAGTGAAAGCAGGGGTGACGCGGTAGTCGCCATCGGGGCTAAGGCCCTCGACACGCGCGAGTTCGGTGAGCCGGCGTGCGGAGCCGCGGCCGGAGAGCACGGCCACGAGATTGATGGTCTCGGCGATCAGCGCGCGTGGGACGGTGACGACGGCTTCCTGGATGAGTTGCTCCATCCGGCGTAGCGCGCCGAGCGCGCTGCCGGCATGGATGGTGCCGATGCCGCCGGGATGGCCGGTGCCCCAAGCCTTCAGGAGGTCCAGCGCCTCCGCGCCGCGCACCTCGCCGATGGGGATGCGGTCTGGACGCAGGCGCAACGCTGACCGAACAAGCTCGGACAGCGAGGCGATGCCATCCTTGGTACGAAGGGACACGAGGTTCGGGGCCGCGCATTGCAGCTCGCGCGTATCCTCGATGAGAACAACGCGATCGGAGGTCTTCGCGACCTCCGCGAGCAGCGCATTGGTCAGCGTGGTCTTGCCTGTCGAGGTGCCGCCGGCCACCAGGATGTTGGCGCGAGAAGCGACACCCTGGCGCAAAGCGCCGGCCTGTGCGGCGGACATGATCCGGGCGCGGACATAGTCCTCGAGCATGAAGACCGCGACGGCGGGCTTGCGGATCGCGAATGTCGGGGCCGCCACGACCGGCGGCAGCAGGCCCTCGAAACGTTCTCCCGTCTCGGGAAGCTCAGCTGAAACACGCGGAGCTCCCGCATGGACCTCGGCACCGACATGGTGCGCGACGAGCCGCACGATGCGCTCGCCGTCAGCGGGCGAGAGCCGCTCACCCGTGTTGGATAGTCCCTCCGAGAGCCGGTCGATCCAGAGCCGCCCGTCCGGGTTCAGCATCACCTCGACGACGGTCGGGTCTTCCAGATGCCGGGCGATCGCCGGACCCAGCGCCGTGCGCAGCATCCGTGCGCCGCGGGCAAAACCATGATGATGTTGTGCTGCCGCCATGCGAACCCCGAGAATGCCGGGGTCCTGACGATCTCATCCCGGGTGGGGATGATTAAAAGAGCCCGATATTAGGCCGGTTCAACAGGATTCCATCCGCGTCGTAGCGTGGCGTGCAATGACAGGCGAACGGCGGAACTGCTGTGCAGTGATCGGAAGCGGCATAGGGAGCCTCCGCTTCACGGCTTGAAACAATGCTCTCTATGCCAGCGCAGGAAATGGGGATGGGGGCGCTCGATCAACCTGCGTGGCGCGATGGCGCGGCCGTCTTTATTGATGAAAGCGCGCACACCATCGGGATCGTTACTCTGCCGGGAAATGAGAATGTCCAGATCATCCGAGAGGCTGATCAGCCCGCGATCGAACATCCAGTGGGCCGTACCCGACAGCGCCAGCCCGTTGCTGACGATGTCGGGGCCATTCGCTTCCACCGGGCGGATATGCGCAGCCGCCACCTCGGCGCGCCCGCCTCCATTGATCAGCTTGAGCCCGCTGATGGCGCAGCGCTCGTCATAGGCGCGCAGCACAACGCGCCGGAAGATGCGGTCGCGGACGATGCGAGAGGACAGAGTGTCGACGCGCTCGCGGGGCTGCTCGAACAGGAATGGCGCCTGTTCTTCTTCAAAGCCTGAGAGAGACGCACCCTCGTCGACGCGGGGCAGCAGCGGCTCGCTATCATTCAGCCCGAGAGTGACGATCCGGTTGAAATCGTCCGGCGAGAGTGGACGCACGGCGGCTTGCGCACGCCCCGAAATGCGCCCGTCCGCGTTCAGCACACCGCGCTCGATCACGCCATCCGCATCGGTGAACGGCACCGGGCTGGCAAAATCGAGATAGCTGCCCGGTTCGATGAGAGCGAGATACATGCCCGGAGCGGTGGGATCAGGAACGACGCGCTCGACCCTTGCGATCGCGAAATAGCCGCGGGTCTCCGCCACTTTCCGGGGTTCGTAATAAACGATCCAGTCGCCGACGCAGGCCTCGACGCGTCCCAGATATGGGCGCGGGAACTGATACCGCTCAGCCGGGCTGTCGTCATAAATCGAGTCCGAGCGGTGAATGAAGACGCCGAATCCCATGTGCCATCCCTGATCCCCATTCGATCGTATCGCAGATTGGAAAGCGTTCGGCAGCAGGTGGACCATTCACTCCTTGTCGCGCGCGGCGCGCGATCGACCCGGCATCACGCTCTCAGTTCTCCTTCGCACTGCCGTGAGCGATAGGACGGCTATCTATCAATCACGTATGCGCTATTATGTGAGGTATAGCGGGAGGCCCTATCGCTCATGGTGTGGAACTGGACGCAGCCCGGCTGGCCGCATTTTGCCTATGATCCGGTTGCCCTCGAACCGCTGGAGCGGCGGTTTCTCCTGCTCACCGGCGAGGTGATCGGTGCGGTTCGGCATGTCAGCGAGGGCGAGCGGGACCTGCTGCGGATCGAACTCCTCAGCGACGAGGCCGTCAAGACCAGCGCGATCGAAGGGGAGACGCTGGATCGCCTCAGCGTGCAATCCTCCCTGCGCCGTCAGCTCGGCCTCGACACTGACAATCGCAACGTGAAGCCGAAGGAGCGGGGCATCGCGGAGATGATGGTCGATCTCTATCGGAACTGGGCCGATCCCCTCGACGCGGACACGCTGTTCCGCTGGCACCGCATGCTGATGGCGGACAGCCGGCATCTGGAGATGATCGGCGGCTACCGTCGCCATGAAGAGGCAATGCAGATCGTGTCCGGCCGCCAGGATCGGCCGACCGTGCATTTCGAGGCGCCGCCATCCTCTCGGGTTCCGGAAGAGATGGCCGCCTATCTCACCTGGTTCAATGGCTCGGCCCCGGACGGTGGAACGCCCTTGCCAGCACTCACCCGGGCCGGGATCGGACATCTCTATTTCGAGAGCATCCATCCCTTCGAGGACGGCAACGGCCGTGTAGGCCGAACACTCGCGGAAAAGTCCCTGGCCCAGAACATCGGCCAGCCGACGCTGATCGCGCTCGCCCATACCATCGAGCAGCATCGCAAGGCCTATTACGATCAGCTCGAGGTGCATCAGCGGACGCTCGATGTCACGGGGTGGCTGGTCTATTTTGCGGAAACGATCATCGCGGCCCAGCAGACGACGCTCGGCCGCGTCGCCTTCCACATCGCCAAGGCGCATTTTTATGATCGCTTCCGCGACATGATGAACGAACGGCAGGAGAAGGTGATCGCCCGCCTGTTCCGCGAGGGCCCTGGTGGCTTCACGGGCGGCCTGAGCGCGGAGAACTACCTCGCGATCACCGGCACCTCACGCCCCACCGCCACACGCGACCTGCACGACTTGGTCGAGAAAGGTGCGCTAACGCGCACTGGTGAGCGCCGCTACACCCGGTACCACCTGAACCTGCAGGGACATGCTGTAAAGTCGTGAGCTTGCGGAACGCGGGGAAGCTGTTCGGGGCCCTCGGCGAGGCATCCTCAAATCTGCAGGATGCGCCAGAAGCCGACGTTAGCTGCGGGGACGATGAATGGCCGATTTGGGGCCGTCAGGAGACTGTCCGCTATCTTGGCGCGGGGGGCCGAAGCGGACGTCGGTCCGACGCAAGAAATTTGTGGGGCCTGCGGACCGCTTCGCAGAGCATTATGCAACCCTTCAGGAAATCTCATGAAGCACACGAGGCCATGGACGAGGCAACCAATTGGCTTAGTCTACTACACCGGCGCGGTCCGCCGGAGCTGACCGCTCGCCCAAGGTGTTCCCGATAAGCGGCTTCCAGCTTAAGCGCTTGTCCATTAGGAAAACCGACGACGCGTGACCCAGTCACGGGGAGGCTCAGAGCAAATGACAAGGAAAGATTTTGTGTCGATTGATGGTCCGGCCCCATTTCGAATTCTGAGCCTCGACGGTGGCGGCGCCAAGGGATTTTACTCGCTCGGTGTCCTGCGAGAAATCGAGGGCCATGCCGGCAAGCGGCTGTGCGAAGTGTTCGACCTGATCTTCGGCACAAGCACGGGGGCAATCATCGCGTCGCTGCTCGCCCTCGGGCACTCAGTCGACGAAATTCACGCGTTGTACGCAGAGCACGTCGTGCGCGTCATGAAGCGCAAGTCATCGCGCGAGAAGACCGCTGCGCTCTCGGACCTCGCTCGCGAGGTCTACCGCGACACCCAGTTCGATGCTGTCAAAACCGGCATCGGCATCGTCGCCACGAAGTGGGAGATTGAGCGCCCCATGATCTTTAAGGCGAGCGTCGCCCAAGCACATGGGCGCAAGGGCACGTTTGTTCCCGGCTTCGGCGTGCCGGTGGGCGACGCGGTTGTCGCCTCATGCTCGGCCTACCCCTTCTTCGAACGAAAGTTGGTGACCACCGCCCAGGGCGACCGCATAGAACTGGTCGACGGGGGCTATTGCGCCAACAATCCCACGCTCTACGCGATCGCAGACGCTTTGAGCGCGATGGAGCAGCCCGCCGCCGCGCTACGCGTCGTCAGCGTCGGAGTTGGTGTCTACCCGCAACCCAGGCCAACCTTATTCAGCACAATGTGGTTCGCGCGATATCTGAAAAGTGTGCAGCTCCTCCAAAAGACACTTGAAATCAACACCCAGTCGATGGATCAGCTTCGGCACATTCTATACAAGCACGTTCCAACCGTCCGCATCAGCGACACTTTCGAGCGGCCCGAGATGGCTACCGATTTGTTCGAGCACGATCTCGACAAACTGAATCTATTGCGCCAGCGCGGAGTAGAGTCATTCGCTAAACGGGAACTGGAGCTTGCGGCGTTGCTTGCGTAGACGGGCCGAGCTTTTGCTGGCCCAGCTGCTTTGCAAGGGCTCGTCACGCCTCCTGTTCATGCTTTGTGCTTGAACCCGGCACGCTACGTCGGTAGTCTGATAGACTGAACAAGTTGCAGATTGGGTCCGTCCAACGGCTTCGATTCGCCAGAGGAAGACTATGTACGACGCGTCCGCTGAACTGCTGGGCTACCACGATGCCGAGGTGAACCTACCCAGCACCGAGCGCACCAACATGCGCAAGCGGCGGGATGCCAATCGCGCCCGCTTGAAGAAGGGCCTTGCCGATGCCGGCAAACCCGCACCGATTGGGCAGCACACGCAAGGCTCCTACGCCATGCACACGATGGTGCAGGACGAGAACACCGATTATGACATCGACGACGGCGTCTACTTCCGTAAGGGTAAGCTCGTTGGCCCGAACGGTGGAGAGTTGTCGGCCCTGAGCGTGCGCCAGATGGTTTGCGACGCGCTCCAAGACGACCGCTTCAACACGCCTCCTAAGGTGCTCAAGAACTGCGTGCGGGTCTACTACAACGAAGGCTTTCACGTAGACGTGCCCTCCTATCGCCGGATCGAATCCACCGATCCTTGGACCGGAAAGGTGGTCTACTCCTACGATCTGGCGAGCTCCGACTGGAAGGCCTCAGACGCACTTGCGGTTACTCGCTGGTTCAAGCAGCGCAATGAGCATCATAGCCCCGACTTTGACGATACCGATGGGCAGTTTTGCCGAGTAGTGCGACTGCTCAAGGCCTTCGCGCGGAGTCGGTCATCGTGGAAGTCTCTGATTGCGACCGGCTTTATGATCACCAAACTCGCCGACGACTCGTTTTCGGCGTCCGCTGGCCGCGACGACATTGCGCTCCGGGAGACAATGAAGGCGATCCGTTGGCGTCTGGAGTGGAACACGACCATCGCCCACCCCACCATCAACGGTGAAACGATCGGGCACGACAACGATGCCCGACCGGGTTACTTCAAGGATCGGCTGATGGAGAACCTGAAGCACCTGGAAGTGCTCGACACCTCCGACTGCACGCATCAGGCCGCTATGGCCGCGTGGGACAAGGTGTTCTGTACGGATTGGTTTTCGCAACAGTCGCCACCAGAGGAAGGGAGTGACGGCTCAGGGAGCAAGAGCGCCCGCTCGCCGACTCGGCCTGTCGAGAAACGCGAGGGTGGTCGCTACGCCGGGTCGGCGTTGCCTTGAGTTTTCTCGCAACGAGGCGCTTGGCGGCGATCGAGCAAGTCAGGACCTGGGTCGAGACTGAAATTCCCGACGCTCAGCGTCTTTCCGGCGCACAGCTCCGGGCGCTCGGGCGCAACGAAAGTTGGGACGGATGGAGGTTGCCGATTCCCAGCAGCGAAGCAGGATCGTTGAACCTGCTCCTCGATGCCGAGTTCCCCTATTCACTGCCGCGCTTCTCGCTGGATGGCCGCAGCGATCTGCTGCGTGCCCCGCACATCGAAGCAGGCGGGCGGCTCTGTCTCGCTGGTGACGGTGGCCGGGCAGACACGCTCGATCCAGTGGCCGTGGTCGAATATTCCCACCGCGAAGCGCTTGCGCTCATCGCCGACGACCAAGCCGGGGGCAACCGAGACGATTATCTGCTCGACTTCGATGCTTATTGGCGGCGCGATGTCACCCGCGACTTCCCAATCCGCACGTGGCTGCGCCCCGAGGCACGCAGCCGAGCCTTAGCGGCGTGGCACGGTCAGAAATTCTACCTCGTCGCCGAGAACACCGACGACTGCCGCACGTGGTTGAACAACCGCTACGGAGCGGACGACACTAGAACGTTCAAGGACGCCGTCGCCATTTGGCTTGATCGCCTGCCCGAGCCGGACAACTATCCCAACGACGCAGGTTCGTTACGACGTTTGGTCGCCGAGCGATCGCCGGATGGTCTCAGGGTATTCGACCGCCTCATGACCACCATGATCGAGCGGGCGACCGTGGTGTTAACCGGAGCCACGTCGGCAGGCGAGATCGCCCAAGCACCGGCTGTGATCGAAGATCCCAACGTGGAAAGAGCCAGCGGGAAGGCTCCGAAGCCGAGCGTGTCGAAAGGGTTCCGACCAGGGCACGTTCCGCCCAACATTTTGGCCATCCGACGTTCGGCCCGCCGGGCAACCGTGGAGCGGGTCGACGCCTGGCTAGGACGGATGCGCGCCGGCGAAGGTGCACAGCTCGCGGAGAAGCGTGTTGCCGTGCTCGGATGCGGCTCAGTGGGCGCCGGTGTCGCGAAGCTGCTGCTTCAATCCGGCCTGGGTCGCGCCGTGTTGGTCGATCCTGACACCTTCGCTTGGGCCAATGTTGGCCGCCATGAGCTCGGCGCAAACAGTGTCGGGAAGAACAAGGCCGCGGCACTCGCGGACCAGTTCAGGCCGATGTACCCGCACGCACGCGAAGTCCGGGCGGAACCGCTCAGCTGGCAATCGCTCTTGAGGCGAGAGCCCAACGCGCTGCGCGGTTGTGATCTGGTGCTTTCGTTGATCGGCGACTGGAATGCAGAGAGTGCGCTGAACGACCTACAGAGGTCCGGCACGGGGGAACTCAGTTCACCGGTACTGTACGGATGGGTCGAAGACCAGGCCGGCGCGGCGCACGCCCTTGCGATCGGATGCAACGGAGCCTGTCTTCGCTGCGGCTTTGGCGCGACCGGGACAATAGGGATTCCCGCGACCGCTTGGCGCCGCAAGGGTCCGGTCGCGTGCGGCGGCCCGACGAGCATCTACGGCGCGATCGAACTCGCGCCCGCACAGGCCGCCGTCGCTTCCCTCGCCGTGGATCTCCTCCTCGGGCGCTGTGCAACGCCGGTCAGGCGCGCTTGGCTGGCGCCTCAGTCGGAGCTTGAGCATGGCGGGGGGTCTTGGCATCCATCGTGGGTCGATCGCTTCGGAGACCCTGGTCGCGGGGGCGTTCTGACCGCAACTCCTTGGCCGGAAGATTCTGAGTGTCCATGCCCTCATCACCCAGCGACCTCACCTTCACCGACCCGACTGGGAGTCTTCGCGTCTTAGTTCGCGGAGCCGTGCTTCTGCACGTCTCACACCATCGCCAGACTTCGTGCTGGAGACGAGAGGCCGGTGGACAGCTGTTCGCGCGAATTCATGGGGACGAATGGTCAGTCGAGCAGGCCACCGGACCCCGGCAAGGCGACCTTCGTAGCCGTTTCGGCTTCCGTCCCAATCGGAAAGCCGAGCAGCAAGAAATAGGAGAGCGCTTCACTGCGGGATTACACTATGTTGGGGACTGGCACACCCACCCTGAGAGCAGTCCGAAGCCGTCTTCGACTGACATTTCAAGCATGAAGGACATGGTGAGCGCCTCGCATCATGAACTGCCGGGGTTCCTTATGATGATCGTCGGCACACGGCCTGGCCCTTCCGGTATTTGGCTGTCCATTCACCGCGCGAATGGTGAGTGGAGCCGCCTTGATCAGTCGCAGCCAACAAAGGGCGAGAGTTGATTTTTCCCTGCTGCTTCGTTGGTGCCAATATCTGGGTCTACCGGTGCGTCGTCACTTGACCCCGTAGTTTCGCGGGCCGCTTCGATGGCGGCTCCATCTTCTCAGCGACGCATGCCTCCTCCGGTCTCCCCTTAGGACCTGCATTCTATAAAGGAATCAGCATGCAAGTTCGACAACCTCGGCGGTCCAAGCGGCATCGCCGCTTTCCAAGGAAGTCGAGGATCCGTCGCATGGTGGGCGGGTTTGGCGCACTTAGCTGCCATCCTAGATCAGCTGAACGAACGGCGGCTTTGCGGGCGCTTTGCTGACAGACGGTTTCGGGGTCGGACTGGTCGGTTTTGGGCACTTCCAAACGAGAAGCGATGGGGTGGACGCCCCCTGACGGCATCGATGTGTCAGAGTGGATGTGTTCATCACCACTGGAGGAGGCGTCCGTGAGCGAGATCAGCACA
>NZ_JAUSUI010000010.1 GCF_030813495.1 Ancylobacter polymorphus
ACGCCATGTAGTCTTGCCGGTCCACCTTCGCCTCCTGCGTGCAGATCGCCAGCCTACCAAATCGGATCGTGCATAGCTAACGCGAATTGAGCCTTAAAAAAACTTCGCCCGGACCCTGAACGCTCATGTCGGGCATCTGCCGAAGGGCCAACGGATCGAGGTCTGGTTCCAGGACGAGGCTCGGATCGGGCAAAAGAACGGGATCGTCCGACAGTGGGCGCGGCGAGGGACGAGACCCCGCCAGCCGGCCGATCAGCGCTACGAGAACGCCTATCTCTTCGGCGCGATCTGCCCGGCGCGTGGCGTCGGCGCCGCCTTGGCGCTCCCCTACATTGGCACCGACGCCATGCAGATGCACCTCGACGAAATCTCGACCATGGTCGCCCGAGGAGCGCACGCCGTGCTGCTGCTCGATCGCGCCGGATGGCACACCACGGGAATGCTCACGGTGCCGAAGAACGTGACGCTGATCTTCCTGCCGTCGCGATCACCGGAGTTGAACCCGGTCGAGCAAATCTGGCAGTACCTGCGCTCGAACTGGCTCTCCAACCGCGTCTTCGAGACCTACACCGACATCGTCGACGCCGCCTGCGATGCCTGGCGCAGGCTCGTCGACAGTCCGGACGTCATCACATCGATCGGAATGCGCGACTGGGCACACATCGGTCAGAAATGAGGGCCGTTGGTATAAGCGCTGTTGTCAGGCCACGGCCCTGAACTCGGGAGCCTGAATGTAGGCCCAGGGGAGGAGAGGTGCCGTCGATCTGGCTGTTGGGGTGGCCGTTGACGATCCTGGTGAGCACGTCGGCGAGGTAGCCGAGCGGCTCGACGCCGTTGAGCTTGCAGGTTTCGATCAGCGAAGCGACGACGGCCCAGTGCTCGGCGCCGCCATCCGATCCAGCGAAGAGTGCATTCTTGCGGTTCAGCGCGATCGGGCGGATCGAGCGTTCGACGGTGTTGCTGTTGATCTCGATGGTAAGCGATCCATGTCGCCCTGGGAAGCCTGCTCCTGCGAAGAATCAGTCACTGAACGCATTCTCAAACGGACTCTGAGGACGTCAGCGAGGCCCTCGACATCGTTCCCGCCCTGCTGCGCGTGATCCGCACGATCCGGCCCAAATACGCCTGTCGGGCCTGCGAGGCCCATGTAGTCCAGGCGCCGGCGCGCCCGCGGGTGATGGATGGTGGCATGGCGACGACGGCGCTGGTGGCGCATGTGGTCGTCTCCAAGTTCGCCTGGCATCTCCCCCTCTATCGCCAGGCGCAGATCTTCTCGGGTTACGGCATCCATCTCGACCGGGGAACGCTCGGCGGCTGGGGTCGGACGGGCCACCGCCTGGTGGCTGAAACCGCTTTACGAGCGGCTGCTCGCCTTCATCCGCTCGCAGCCGCGGGTGTTCTGTGACGAGACGCCCCTTCCGCGGCTCGATCCGGGGCGCAAGCGCACGAAAGTCTGCCAATTGTGGGCGCAGGCGATCGATGATCGGCCCTGGCAGGGACCGGCGCCGCCGGCGGTCGGCTATGTCTTTGCCGAAAGCCGCGGGACGGGAGAGATCGAGACGCAGCTTTCAACCTTCGGCGGCATTCTCCAAGTCGATGGCTATGCCGCCTACAAGAGCCTGGCCAAGCAGCGGCGCAAGAGCAATGCCGCACCCCTCAGGCTTGCCTTCTGCCTTGCACATGCGCGCCGCAAGTTCGTCGAGGTGGTCAAGACGACGAGCTCGACCGAGGCACTGGCGGTGGTCGCCGCTATTGCAGAGGTCTACCGGATCGAGGAACGCAAGCCCGCCAAGCTCGCCCAGAAGGACCGGGACGCCCGCTGGACGGTGAAGTACACCAAGGCCAAGCCGCGCGAGGACGGGAGCCTGCCTTCGGTCGACCTCGCCATTCCGGCGTTCGGCTACAAGAATCATGTCTCGATCGACCGCGGCTTCGGCCTGATCCGGAACTGGATGACGACACATGCCGCCGCGCACGACGGGGCGCGTCTCGAAGAGGTGCTGGATCGGACAAACACGGCCAGCGACGTCTGGGCGGACACGGCCTATCGGTCGGCGAAGAACGAGGCGATGCTGGCGCGGCGCGGGTTAGTCTCGCGCATTCATCGCAAGAAGCCGCCGGGTCGGCCGATGCCCGATCGCATGCGCATCGCCAACGCGCGGAAATCGAAAGTCCGCAGCGCTGTCGAGCACGTGTTCGCCCATCAGAAGGGTCCGATGGGCCTCGTCGTTCGGACCATCGGCATCGCACGCGCCAGGGTGAAAATCGGCATGGCGAACCTGGCCTACAACATCCGCCGCTTCGTCTGGCTGAGGACGAAATACGCCGTCGCATGACCAAAAGGGCCGCGACGGCGGCCCATATCCGGGCCACGCTTGGACCCTGAACCGGTCCGCTCGATGTTCCGAGCGCACGGAGCCGCCGCCACGCCGACAATCACCGCGACAAAACGCAGTTATTGGAGCTGTCCAGTCACCGTCAAGCAATTCCTTCTGGACGATCGGAATAACGACTTGTCATTTACACGAATGTATTTGCGTATACTCGATACATGGCAAATACTGCGCCAACGCCAAGAGCATTGACCTTGACGTTGGGTCGACATGACGGTTCGCCGAACGGGATCTGCGCCCGCCCGGCCTGCCGGAATGGCGGCGCGGCCCGCGAGCGCGCCGGAAATGGCCTGTTAGGACCTCCGGCCGCTACGCGACGAACTCTTTTATGAAGCTAAACTTGCAAGTTTGGCTGCTGCGGTGTAGCGTTATCTTATGTCCGATGTCGATGATCCGCGAACGGTGCCCGAGGCTGACGCCGCCGCACTCTCCATGGCCGTGAGGCAGCTGTTTCGTCGCCTGAGAGCGGAGGCAGAGCCCGGCGCCTTCAATCTCTCCGAGGTCAGCACGCTCGCCCGGCTGGACCTGCACGGCCCCGCCACCACGGCAAGCCTCGCGCGAGCGGAGGCGATGACGCCGCAATCGATGGGCGCCATCCTCGTCAGCCTCGAACGAAAGGGGCTGATCGAGCGCCGCCCGCACCCGACCGATCGCAGGCAGACACTGCTCGCGCTGACGGCCGCCGGCAGATGCGAACGGCAGCGGCGCAGCGCGGCGAAGCGGGACTGGCTCGTGGCCGCCATGGGACGCCTCGACGAGGCTGAGCGCCGCGCCCTCATCGCCGCGATCCCGCTGATCGCCCGGCTCGGCGAAAACGAGGGGCCGGCGGACAGCAGAGAAGCTCCGCCGCGCGCGGAACACACCGGTGGATAGCCGCCCGTCGCCAGTCGCCGGCCGGCTCGACGCCTCGGTGTGGAAGGTCGCCTTCGTCGCCATCCTCGGCACACTGCTCGCGCAGCTCGATGCGACGACGATCAACGTCTCCCTCGCGCAACTGGCGCGGGAATTTCGCGTCGACCTGTCGGTGGTGCAATGGGTCACGACGGGGTATCTGCTGTCGCTGACCCTCGTGCTGCCGCTGAACGGGTGGCTGGTAGAGCGTGTCGGGGCGAGAACGCTCTACATCTTCTGCTTCGCTTCCTTCGTCGCGGCCTCCGCGCTCTGCGCCGTCGCATGGTCCGCGCCGTCCCTGATCGCCTTCCGGCTGCTGCAGGGAATGAGCGGGGGACTGCTCGCGCCGATGGCGCAGATGATGATCGCGCGCGCCGCCGGCGATCAGATGACGCGGGTGGTCGGTATCGTCGCTCTGCCGGTCATTTTCGCCCCCGTGCTGGGGCCGGTGATCGCAGGGTTCATCCTGCAGCACGGATCCTGGCGCCTGCTCTTCCTGGTCAATCTGCCGGTGGCGGCGCTGGCCTTCGCGCTGGCGCTGATCTGGCTGCCGGAAGATGAGCCGAGTGAGCGGCGCAGGCCGCTCGACTGGATCGGACTGGCGCTTCTGTCACCGGGGCTGGTGCTCGTGTTGATCGGCCTCGGCGACCTTGGCCGGACGGCCGGCTGGGCGATGCTGGCGGGGGCCTGCGTGCTGCTCGCCATGTTCGTCTGGTGGGCCGCCGACCGCGGCAGCCGCGCCCTGGTCGATCTCCGGCTCTTCAGGAGGCGCGGCTTCGGCAACGCGGCCATGACGCAGTTCCTGTCGAACGGCGTACTGGTCGGCGGCCAGACCCTGATCCCGATCTATCTCATCGACGGCATCGGCCGCTCGCCGACGGAGATGGGATGGCTGCTCGCCCCACTCGGCCTCGGCATGGCGATCACCTATCCGCTGCTTGGCAGGAGCGTCGGGCGCTGGGGCGTACGGGCCGTTTCCACGGCGGGCGCCTTGCTGGCGTTCGGCGGAACTCTGCTGTTGCTCCATCTCGCCGTTCACGGTTTCGAGCCCTCCGTGCTCGTACTGGCGCTCTTCATCCGGGGCATGGGTCAGAGCGCGGTCGGGCTCCCGGCGATGTCGGCCGCCTACAGTGCCGTTGCCCGCGACGAACTGCCGATGGCGTCGACCTCGATCAACATCGCCCAGCGCCTCGGCGGGCCCACGCTTACGGCCATCTGCATCGTGTTCCTCGACTGGCGCATCGGCGCCGGCGGCGGTGCGGACGGCTTCGGCGCCTATGGCTGGGCCTTCCTTCTGCTGAGCGCGATGACGGCGCTGACCGTCGTCGCGGCCCTGCGTCTGCCCCGGAGGTGAGCCGCTCCTCCCCTGCCCATGGCCTGGACCTCGGGACGGACCGGCATCCGACAGCCCCGGCGCCGGACGGGATCCGATGTCATGGCGGGTCGAGCAGATCGGGCGGAATGTCCGTTGCGCTGCCGCCGCAGTCGAGGTCGAGGGCGCGGCGCCAGATCTCCCGCGCGCGAAGAAGGGGCGTCTCGCGCACAGGCACCGCCACGCCGCCGGCCAGCGGTCTCACGCGGGCGCTCCAGCCGGGCGCGTCGAGGTCCCGCCATTCGACGTTCAGATGGACTTCCGCGTGGTGGAACAGATGGCGCAGTGCATGCGGGGGGAGCGTTGCGCCGAATTCCACGTCCTCGATCTGGTTCTCCGGCTCGGCGAGCTGCTCCCGGTCAAGGCCGTTGCGGGCGGCCTCGACAAGGCGGGCCAGCCCCCGCGCATGGTAGCCGACATGAGCGACCACATGCCGCCGGCTCCAGCCCGGAACGCGCGAGGGCAAGGCGAGGGCTTCGTCGTCGAGTTCGTTGAGCTTGCGGGCGAAATAGGCGGTGCCGCGTCGCGCCAGCAGGAGATCGCGTTGCGGCGCCGCCGGCGAATCATATCGCGCGCCGGTCCCCTGCCGCTCGCGCAGGCGCTCGTGCGCCCATGCCTCCTGAGCGGATCGATCCATGCGAGCACCTGCTATGTCAGCGCGCCGGTGCCGACGATCTGGGTGCGGGCGAAGTGAAGCCGCTCCATGATCGGCGCATCCGAGAAGCGGAAGAGATCGAATTCGGTCTCGGCCCGGAGCGACCAGGCCACCCATGACGGCACGACGAAGAGGTCGCCTTTGTCGAGCTTCGTTTCTGAGCCGTTGAGTATCACCGAGCCGGCCCCGTCGAAGACCTGGAACACGGACGAGCCGACCTCGCGGCGTGGCGGGGTCGTCGTCCCGGCCCGCAGGCGATGGAACTCCGCCCGGATCGTCGGCATGATGTCGCCGCCGGTCGTGGGATTGACGTAGCGCACGGCAGCGTGGCCCTGCTCCACCGTGGCGGGCTGGCCCTCGTCCTCAAGCAGAAGCTGCTCGGTCAGCGCGCGGTCGGTGAACTCCCACCGATAGGCGCCGAGCGGCGAGCTGACGGTATTCTGCAGCGAGGAAAGCGGCCGGAGCCCCGGATGGGCCCACAGCCGCTCGCCGCGCGAGAAGCGGGGCGTGGCATAGTCCGTGACGCGGTCCGACCCGAACTCGAAGAAGCCGACGTCGTTCTGGTAGGAGAACGGGATGTCGAGGCCGTCGATCCAGGCCATGGGGTGATCGGTGTCGTTGTGGTGGCCGTGGAAATGCCAGCCCGGCGTCAGCAGGAGATCGCCCCGGCTCATGCGGACGGGATCGCCGTTCACCACGGTCCACACGCCCTCGCCCTCGACGACGAAACGGAACGCATTCTGCGCGTGCCGGTGCTCGGGCGCGGTTTCGCGCGGGCCGAGATACTGAATCGCCGCCCACAATGTCGGCGTGACATAGGCTTTCCCGCCGAGGCCGGGATTGGCGAGGCCGATCGCCCGGCGCTCGCCGCCGCGCCCGACCGGCACGAGCTGCCCCGAGCGCTCCGCCAGGGGAAACAGCCGCGACCATTTCCAGACATGCGGCGTCGCCTTCGGATTGGGCATGACCGGCATGATGTCGTCGATCTGGGTCCAGAGCGGCATCAGATGCTCAGCCTCGAAATCCGCGTAGAGCTGGCGCAGCTCCGGCGTGTCGACCGGTTTCATCACGTTGCTATGGCTGGTATCGCTCATGCGTTCCTCCTATGGCCCTGCCCGCTTCGGGGCTCGGCCCGGCTTGGTCTTCACGGCAGCCGATGCCGCGCCCCCGCCGCGGCCTTGTTTACGCCGGCTATCCGTTCCGGCGGCGCGAGCGGGCGTCCGTTCGCGCTGGCACTGGCCTCCCCCTATTCGGCGTCGGGCTGCCTTTCCGGCGCCGCATCGGCAAAGGCGGGAATGTCGGCGCACGCCTGGAAGATGCGCGCGATCGTGGGATAGGGATCCATGTCGACGCCGAAGCGCCGGTTGTTGACGACCTGAGCGTAGAGGCAGAGGTCGGCCAGCCCCGGCGAGCCGCCATGGCAGAAGCGTCCGGTTCTCGGGTCGCCGGCCAGCAGGGTCTCCAGCGGCGCGAAGGTCTCGTCGACCCAGTGCCGGAACCACAGCGACGTCGCCTCCTCGTCAGCGCCGAAGGCGGATTTCAACCGGGCCAGGACGCGCAGATTGTTGAGCGGATGGATCTCGCACGCGATGGCATAGGCAAGCGCCCGGACCCGCGCGCGGTCGACGGCGCCGGCCGGCAGCAGCGGCGGCTCGGGATGGGTCTCGTCAATGTACTCGATGATGGCCAGCGACTGGGTGAGCACCGTCCCGTCCGCGAGCACGAGCGAGGGCACCAATCCCTGCGGATTGACCGTGAGGTAGCCGGCCGCGCGCTGCTCGCTCTTGCGCAGATGATGCGCCACGTAGGTGTAGCCCAGTCCCTTGAGATTGAGGGCGGCGCGCAGCGGGATCGAGGTCGAGGAACGGAAATAGTTGTGCAGCGTGAGGCCGGTCATCGCTCCGGCTCCCCGATCGTCGTGGTCAGAGTGCCGAGCCGTTCGATCTCCACCACGCAGACGTCGCCGGGCACCAGTGCGCCGACGCCGGCCGGCGTGCCGGTGTAGACGAGGTCGCCGGGAAGGAGACGCACGGCGCGCGACAGGATCGACAGGAGTTCGGGGATCGACCAGATCAGCTCGGCGAGGTCGGCGTCCTGGCGGACGGCGCCGTTGACGGACAGCCTGATGGCGCCGGTCTCCGCGCCGGCCGATTTCGGATGCCTTGTAGATCGGCCCGCAGACCGCCGAGTGGTCGAAGGCCTTGCCCCAGTCCCACGGGCGCCCTCTGTCGCGGGCCTCGAACTGCAGGTCGCGGCGCGTCAGCTCGTTGCCGATCGTGTAGCCCCAGATCAGATCCCAGGCATCCTGTTCGGCAACGTCGAACCCCGACCGACCGATCGCGACGACAAGCTCCGCCTCGTGATGGAAATTCGCCGTGAGCGGCGGATAGGGCACGACGGCACCGTCGTCGACCACGGCATCGGCCGGCTTGGTGAAGAAGAAGGGCGCCTCGCGGGCAGGGTCCTTGCCCATCTCGCGCACATGGGCCTCATAGTTGCGGCCGACGCAGAAGATGCGCCGGACCGGGAAACGGGCGCCGTCGCCGTGCACCGCGACGCTCGGCGTCGGCTGGGGCTTGAATACGAAGCTCATAAGGCGTTCCTCGTCGTTGTCTTGGCCGTCCCGGCTGCGTCAGGCCGCCGCCGCCGGCGGCAGGATGGAACCGCCGTAGAGCCAGCTCAGGCGGTCGTAATATTCATTCGGCGTCCACGACTTCAGGACCGAATTGCGCACGAGCGCCGCCGCCCCGCCGGGGTGATAGATGAACTTTCCGATCTCGCGGGAGCCGAGCTGCACCCGGGCCGTATGCGGTATCCGCAGCGCCTGGTAGGTCCGAAAGGCCTTGTCGATGTCGCCCGGATAAGCGGCGACCAGCTCGGCCAGCGTCACCGCGTCCTCCATCGCCATGCAGGCGCCCTGGGCCAGGTACTGCAGCATCGGGTGCGCGGCATCGCCGAGCAGCGCGACCCGCCAGTCGATCCACCGCTCGACGGGTGTCCGGTCGCAGAGCACCCACAGCTTCCAGTTCGAGCCGTGCTCGATGACACGCCGGGCTCGCGGGTGGATGTGCTCGAAGCCCTGCATGACCTCCTCGACTGGCACCGGCTTGCTGACGACGGCCTCCTTGACGTCGTTGTGGTAGGTCACGACGAGATTGAAGACCTTCCAGCCTTTGAGAGGGTAGTGCACGATGTGGCATTTCGGGCCGGCCCACAGAGTCGCCGCGTTCCAGCGCCTTGCCTTCCTGACCCCATCATGCGGCGACCCTGCGTCGACCGCGAAGAGAAGCGAGTGACCCACGGGGCGACGCGATCCAAGACATCATCGCCGCCGTCAAGCGTGGGCACCAAGTGTTAGATTCCATCCACTAGGCTACCTGATCGTGCTTCGGTCGAGGAGGCTTTGGCTGCGCTGCCCGCCGGCTTGGACGAAGGCGCGCTTGCCGAAGAGCTGACGCAAGCCTTTCCGGGCTTTTCCTTCTCGGCCGCCAGCATCGACGATCCCTATTGGCGCGACACCCGGTCGGTCCTCGCGCCGGACGGCACCCGCATTGCCCGAGCTCCGACCGTGGATGACGGCGCAGATGGAGCCGGGGTGGAGGCCCCTTCGAGCGAATGTCGCGCAGTCCGTCGGGCCCCTGTTGGTTGAAGCGATGGACCCAATCGCGCAGGGTCTGGCGATCCATCCCACCGATCCGCGCCGCCTGCTCGCGGTCCATCCCGTCGAGCACCGCCGCCAGCGACAACAACCGTCGGCTCTGATTGGCGTGCTTCGATGCCGCAGCGAGCCGCCGCAGGTCCAAAGCCGAGTAGTCCGTCCGAAGCTTCACCGCAGCGGCCATGGCGCGAATCCTCCCCGCGCCATGGAATCAGCGATCCGACCCCCCGAAAAGCCCGGAAGAGTCAGCCGCCGTGGCCGTTGGTATTACGCTTCAACTCGGCTTCTTCCCCGTGAATTGCCTGTCACCGCGGAGGGATTTGGATGAGTTGGCGAATCTGGCCCGCATCCAGCGCGGCGGTGATGTATTTTTGCGAAACGGCATCTTCGATCAGCTGATCGATGCCATGGATCACATCGGGATCGAGTACCGATTTGGGGAAGAATTGTTTGCGAATCCGCCGGGCATCGTCAATGCTGATGTGAGCGAATTCAGCGTAAATCTTCAATGCGTCATCGCTCTCATACATCCAGTCGATGGTCTCACGATAAGCAGATGCGAATCTCTCGATCTGATTCCTTTTTGCCAAGAGCGCGGGGAGATTTGCGATATTCACCCGACTGGTCCGTTCCTTCACTCCTCGAGCATCGTCACCCGTGAGAAGGATACGGATCTCCTTTCTATCGAGTTGTGCCAGACCAAAGGGCGGGGCGCTCCATCCCACGGCAATCTGGCCTGAGAGGACTTGCGTTAGGGTGGCGGCCGCGCCGCCGGTCGCGACGGGTGTCGCCTTGAGGATACCGGTTTTGGTGAGCTCCATGACGACAGAATGGGAAGAGGAGCCGTTTGCCGAGTAGGCGATGGTCTTGCCATTGATGTCGGCGAGCGATCTGATCGGAGAATCTGTTCTGACATACCAGAACAGATCGGCGGCCCCGGTTTGCTCGTTGCCAATGATGCGCACCGGAGCTCCTTTCGAAAAGGCGCCGAGCACGGCCATCACACCAATGGCCGTGCCCACATCGGCACTGCCAGACAGCACCGCTTGCAGCGTCTCACCGCCGCCATACGACCAGATGACGTTCACATCAAGAGCGTGTTTTTTGAAGATTCCGGCTCTCTGCGCTAGCTCGGCTACAGATGTGTCCCAGTTCCCCTGTTGGGTTGAGGCAACCGTCAATCTCCCGATTTGAGCCGCGGCAGGGCGGCCAATAGCGGCGCTCGCTATGAGAGCGCCACCAAGCATCTGCCGTCTATTGAGCATATATGGTCCTCCCATGGACTTTGATTTTAGTTAGAATTCAATTTAGTTTTTGATATTGCATCACGATATAAGGGCTTGGATTTGAGCAATCTATTTTGCGACGACAGGTTCCGCGCTCCGGCTTTTGGCGGGGAAACGGTGGGAAATGTCGATGTTGAATATCTTCTGGGCGGTTCCGCCGAGAATGTTCTTTTTAGCTTCAGTGGTAAGAAACGGCAGATCCCAGATGGTGCTGGGTAGGTCCATGTCCCAATGAGGGTAGTCGGACGCATAGAGGAGCTGCGTCGGCGCATTGATCATCTTCATGGTTAATTCGAGCGCTTCCCCATTACTAACCATTTCCATGGGCTGCGTCGTATAAAACATCTCTCGCATGTATTCACTCGGAAGCTTCCTGAGCGCCGGCGCTTCAGAGGTACGCATGCGAAAGTCGTGATCTAATCGCTGCATCAACCAAGGAATCCAGGAGAGGCCGGACTCGATCCATATGACATTGAGTTTAGGAAAGCGTTCAGGAAGCCCGTTGATCACCCAGTTCGAGCAATGCACTGCATTGAAGAATGTAAAACCAAGAGCATGTGCGGTCAGGAAGCGATTACATTGAGAAATGATCTGATCGCTCCAGTGATATGATGCGTGAAAGGCGATCGGTACACCAAGTTCTTCGATAAGGGCGTAGGTTTTCATATATGCATTGTCATGAACTGGCTTGTACCGCGTGGATACTACCATGAAACCTGCGACGCCCTTCTTGCCGGCATGCTCTTTTACCACTGCATAAGTAGCTTCCGGATCGTTGAAGGGAAGGTACAGCATTGTTACGAGCCGCGGATTGGACGGTAAAAGAACCTCTGTCATCCACCGATTGTATGCGCGCGCCATGAGGACTTCGACTTCGACCTGGGGGTGCAACCCGAGCAAAAGCATCGGTGTCGGAAACAGGCAGGCATAGTCGACGCTGAATGCGTCCATCCACTTGTGGGCCTGCTTTGCATCGCGCTCCGCTCCGGTCAATCCGAGGCGGCTTCCTTCACCTTTTCGCTCAAGATAGCGCGTCACGCGCCCTCCAACATCCTGATATCCCGGCTGATCAAAAAAAACGGCGCTGGCACCGCGGTAACGATAAGTGTTCAGCGCTACCTGCCGAAAGGCAGGATCATCAATCATCTGTAAAATTGGTTCAAGGTTGTCGGTTTCATAGTGATGGCAATCTGCATCAACAATTAATATGTCGTCGAGTCCCCGCTCGATAGCCTGTTGCCGCGCGTTGGCAAGATGTAGGCTCGTGTCGAATGTTGGCGTATTAAGATCATATTTGGGATCGCTTGACTGAAAGCGCATGTCCAATAACCCTTCGAAGCCTATTTTATGCCGGAGAATGACTGCCACATGCCAAGCTCAAATAGCTCAACATTAGCCGCCTTCAACAGCATTGTTGTTGTGATGAGAACATTTGTGGCGCTGAGCGACGGATCTACATAAGGTAAGGCCCGGCTGCCACGCTCAAATTTCCTTGCATACATCTTGATGATGTGCACGAAAGCCGCTTGTAATTCCTCATCGGACATGACCGCCGATCCGTCATCAACGTTGACCTCCAGATTCAGCTCGGAGAGCCTGTCGAGGCCGGCGTAAGGCGATGCTTGCGGGGCATCCGAAGGCCGATCGTCAGACGACAACATAGATTGCTCCATCCCGCTCCTGGACAGGAAATACACGCAGCGACTTCGCTCCATCGCCGGCGCAGCGCCCCGTTTCGATGAGGAATTCCCAACCATGCCAAGGGCAAACCAAGTGGAGATCATCGGTGTAGCGCATGCCCCGGTATTCGTGGCCTGCCCCGATAATTTCCTCGACCCGATGGATCATCATGCCTTCGCAGACGGGCCCACCCTGATGCGGACAAACATTCAATATGGCTCTTAGGCGACCATTCGCTCGCAGCACTCCAATTTCGAGGCCACCATGCTTTATGAGCTTACGCTCGCCTTCTCCCAATTCACTTGACTTCGCCACATACAATTCTTCCATCTCGTTTCACCAGCCTGCGACAGTTTTACTTATATTGGTGTAACACCGGTTGATACTTCTTCTAAGAAAACTATCAGCGGCCGAGATCGCGGCAAAACAACGAATTCTTGCCCCGACATAAGGAAAACTTATATACGGAATTGGGCGCGCCGCCGTGGGCGAGACACTGATGGCCGTGGGGGGGGGGAACCAGTATGCGGACTTTAGTACCATCAATCAGCGCGTTGCGCGCATTCGAAGCGACAGCGCGCCATGGCAGCTTCACGCGCGCCGCCGCCGAGCTCAACGTAACCCAGGCCGCGACGAGTCAGCAGGTTAAAGGATTAGAGAGCTATCTCGGAGTTACGCTGTTTATCCGATCCGGCAATGGCCTTATTCTGACCGATGCGGCGCAAAGATATCTTGTATCAGTCAGGAGCGCGATTGAACTTTTAGCGCAAAGCACAGAAGACCTCGTGCAGAGCGAAAACGATCATGTTCTTACGGTAAATTCCTTGGCGACCTTTACGTTTCGCATGCTTCTACCACATCTTGCGGACTTCAGGGCTCGTCATCCGGATATCGGACTTCGCGTGTCAGCAAGCGTGTCGCACGAGGAATTTGATCGTAAACCTCACGACGCGGCCATTAGGCTCGGTTATGGAGACTATCCTGGAATGCGCGTGGACCCGTTGTTCGAGGATCGAGTATTTCCAGTCTGCAGCCCCGTGCTTCTCGCCCGCTGGGGTGGGCTGAGCCATCCGGAGCAGCTTGCACGCCATGTTCTGCTCCGCAGCGGGTTCTCGTTTCTCCTCGCAGATGCGTGGCCGGCGTGGCTTCGTGCCGCTGGCGTTGCTCATATCCCCTTGAAGAACGAATTGGCGTTCGAGTTCGCGTTCGCCGCTCTGGATGCCGCGAACCAAGGGCTCGGCATAGCATTGGGACGCGGGCCATTTGTCCAGTGCGATTTGGCGGAAGGCCGCCTTATCAAGCCGTTCGATATCGAGGTATCGACGGGGCGAGCCTACTATTTGACCTCTCCAATCGAGGTCGCAAATCGGCCGAAAGTAAAGCTGTTCCGTGAGTGGTTGCTGGAACGAGTTACCAGTTGACGATCCCGGCTATCTGGCGGTCTGACAGGCGCAAGGCGTGTGACCTATAGCGCTTCTGAGCGAAGTGGGTGTCGGTCGCGTGAGGAAAACGCGCCAAGCCAAAAAGTTGGAGCATTTCGGCGTTTCCGCGAAACGATGAAATGCTCTAGCGGCCAGGGCGCTGTCGGCCAGTCGCCACCGATTCGCCAAGGCGATTGGTGATCGAGGCGACCAGCATGGATCATCTGCACGGCGGCGAGCCTGTTATTGTGTAGCGCTTTTGGCGCATCGGGTATTGAAGTACGTCGCTGTAAGGAGGCGTTCGGGCCGTGGCGAGATGGTTTGCCGAGGCAGAAGGCGACTGATGCGAAACGGACTGGCTCTCCGACAGACCGGCTATCCGTTGGGATGGTTCGTAGACGGCGTGCGTTACCGGTTGCTTGCAGGCTCCTCGGGCGGTGGATTGTTCGCCGCGGCCGAGAGAATCGCGATCGTGTCCTGCTCGGCAGCGGCCGCACTCTTGTAGCGTGGTGTGGTCGTCACCAACGGCCGGTCAGCATCAGCGGGATAGTAGATTTCGAGCGCGTAGCGCCCGGAGGCCTGGTCCTCGACCGGTTCGATACGGATTACGGGCATGACGTCTCCTTTGGGTGGGAGGGATACGATAGTCGCAGGCTAGACTAAACTCTGATGCCAAGAGTACGTATTGAGGTTTACAGCCCGCCGCCAAGAACCGGGCCACGTGCTCGCTGATGGGCGAGCACCGTCTCGTTGCCGGACCTCGCAGATTCCAGAATCCCGAGGCAAATCTCCAGCGTCGCCATTCCCCACTCGCCCGAATGCAGCGGTGGTACGTTTTTCCTGACGGCGGCATAGAGTTCGTCGATCACTTCCGCCCTTGGCACCGCGGGCTGGGGCAGCGGTTCGAGCCAGCGCTTGTCGTCGGCATAAATCATCACGCCGTCAGCCATCGGCCGCAAATCCGCCTTCTCGCACGACACGATAATGTGCCCGAAATGATTGTGCGCCGCCGGCCTCGCGAATGAGCCGATCGCGCTCGGCGCGATTCCGTACGCACGGGTGTTCTTCAGCGCGGCCTCCTCCTCCGGCGTCGAGACTTTCGCGAGCGCACGCCGCGCCGCGCCATAGCTCTCGGGATTGCGCTTCCGTCCCATTTCGCCAAACCAGTTGAGCGCCTCGTCGCTGTCATAACGCCCATAGCCGCTATAGGTGAGGGTCGCACTCGCACCCTCGTCGAAGGTCAGGAAGGCCTGGTAGGCGCCCTCGGTCGGCCTCGATGGGTCGAAGCGCCCGGTCACTGCGCGCACCGACCGGGCGGCGGACGCCGCCAGCAGCCTGACCACATCAACCTGATGCGCCGCCTGGCTGAACACCACGCCTCCGCCCTGCGAGGTGTCCAATTCCTCCGGCCGTCGGGGTCGGTACAGGAAATCGGTGTAGTTCGCCGCTGTGATCATGCGCGGCCGTCCGAACGATCCGGAACGGATGAGCATTGCCGTTCGAAGATACGGTGCGTCGAAGGAGTGGCTGTGCCCCACCATCAGGTGCACCGCGTTGCGGCGCGCGGCATCGATCATCGCCTGGCAGTCCTCGATGGTCAGCGCCATCGGCTTCTCGACCAGAATATGTTTCCCGGCCTGCGCCGCGAGCCGGACATGCTCGACATGGAACTGGTGAGGCGAGGCAATATAGAGCGCCTCGACCCTCTCGTCGGCGCACAGCTGCTCCAACGAAGCGTAGGCGCGGGCGGGAAGGTGCGGACGGGAGAAGTCAGCCTCGAACTGCCGGCGCGCTTCCTCCCGGGGATCGCTGGCGCCGACAAGGCGTACGAGCGGATGCTGCGCCAGCGTCGGCAGCATGAGCATGAAAGCGCGTCCGAGACCGACGACGCCCAATCGCAACGGATCTGTCATGGCGGTCTCCTAGAGATCGAGCACGAGCTCGGCCGACTTGGCACGAGACACGCAGATCATGATGTTGCGGGCGCGCTCATGATCGGAAAGCGCGAGATCGCGGTGATCGGCCTCGCCTTCCACGAGTCTGGTCCGGCACGTACCGCAGGTGCCGCTTTCGCAGGAGCTGGGCAGCGTCTTGCCGGCCTCGCGCAGCACCTCGAGGATCGACTTGTCGACGGGCACCTCGTAGCTCTCGCCGCTCTTCGCCAGGCGCACCACAAAAGGGGTGTTGTCCTCCGGCCGAGCCTTGGCCGCGCCGAAGTCCTCAAAGTGGACGGCCGCCGACGACCAGTGCCCGGTCATATCGCGCACAGCCTCCATCAGGCCGCGCGGTCCGCAGCAATAGAGGTGCGCCCCTTTCGGCTCCTCGAGCACCGGCCAGAGATCATAGGCCTTCTCGGGATCGCCGCAATCGTGATGGATGACCACCTTGCCGCGAAACGCGGGATCGCTGAACTCCTCACGGAACGCCATCATCGCCGGCGTGCGCGTGAAATAATAGAGCTTGAACGGCTTCCCCTTGGTAGCGATCAGATGCTTGATCATCGCCCGGATCGGGGTGATGCCGATGCCTCCCGCGATGAAAATGTAGCTCGACGGGCCGCTCTTCAGCTCGAAGTCGTTGCGTGGCGGCGTGACGGCGAGCTCGTCACCTTCCTTGGTCTGATCGATCAGGCTGACGGAACCGCCGCGGCCCCCGCGGTCCTTCTTGACGGCGATCATATAGCGATCGGTTTCATCGGGGTCATTGCACAGCGAGTATTTCCTGATCTCGCCGGTGGGCACCCGCACACTGAGATGCGCCCCTGGGGTGAAGGCGGGTAAGGGGCCTCCATCGGGTGCTCTCAACTCGAACAGGCAGATGTCCTCCGCAACCGGCTCCTTGGCACTGATCCTCACCGTAAGCGTTTGATTTTCTTCTGTCATATCGTCGTCCGCCCGCTTCCCTCGACAAGGGCTTGAAACCAGAATAATCTAATACTTAGATATCTAAGTAATATGCGGCTGGCTAGCCCCAACCGCGCAACTGGAGGAACCACCCGTGCTGAACCATGAGGAAAACCAGCTTCTGTGCCGCGTCGAAGGCGAGGCGCCGATGGGACAGTTGATGCGGCGGCACTGGGTGCCGGCGCTGCTGTCGGAACAGCTCGTCGAGAATGATGGAGCGCCTGTGAAGATACGGCTGTTCGGCGAGGATCTCGTGGCATTCCGCGATACGGATGGCCGCATTGGCGTGCTGGGCGAGTACTGCCCGCACCGCAAGGCCTCGCTCGCCTTCGGCCGGAACGAGGAATGCGGCCTGCGCTGCCTCTATCATGGCTGGAAATTCGACGTTGACGGCAATGTGCTGGAGATGGTCTCCGAGCCGGCGGAAAGCGGCTTTGCCGAGAAGGTCAAGCACAAGGCCTATCCGACGCATGAGGCCGGCGGCTTCGTCTGGGTTTATATGGGCCCCAAGGAGCAGATCCCCGAGTTCGAGGCGCCGCCCTGGGCGCCGACGCCGGAGGCGAAAGTGTCGATCGTCAAGATCGACCTGCCTTGCAACTGGGCGCAGATCATGGAGGGGCAGATCGATTCCGCCCATTCTTCCAGCCTGCATTCCTCCGACATGAAGCCCGCCCGGGTCACCACGGCCGGCGCCACCAGCACCCACTGGACCCGACCCTCGACCGACAAGAATCCGCGCATCCAGGTGCAGCTGACCAATTACGGCTTCCGCTATGCCGCGATCCGCCGGCCGATCGCCAACGCGCAGACGCACGATTATGTGCGGCTGACCACCTATGTAGCCCCCTTCACGGCGCTGATCCCGCCCAACGCCTCCTATAATGTCGCCACCGTGATCGTGCCCAAGGACGATGTGTCGAGCTATTTCCACTTCATCGCCTGGGGCAATGACGACTGCATCGACCAGGAGAGCTGGCGGAAGTTCTGCGTGGCGCAGGTCGGCATCGACCTCGACAAGAACTACAAGCCGGTGCTGCGGACCCGCGCGAACAACTATCTGCAGGACCGTCAGGCGATGAAGCTCGGGAACTTCACGGGCGTACCCGGCATCCCGAACCAGGACATCATGATGTGGGAATCCATGGGTCCCATCGCCGACCGCACCAGCGAGCGGCTCGGCGCCAGCGATATCGCCATCGTTCAGTTCCGACGCGTGATGATCGATGCAGCGCGCAAGCATGCCGCCGGCGGCGGCGCGATCGGTCTCCTCGCGCCTCATATTCCGCAGGCGAAACTGCGCTCCTACCAGGGGATTGTCCCCAAGAACGAGGACTGGCGAAAGCTCGGCGCCTCAAACGAGGAGATCGCCATGTTCGACGGTCTCGAGCAGGACGAGACCGAAGCCGAGATGGCGGCGGCGGCAAACAGCTGAGTGGCGCAAAGAACGGACAGCGAGGACGTATTCAATGCACCATTCCTTTCCGGCGCCGAGCGGGCGCAGCCTTTATGTCGGCGGCGCCTGGCATCATCCGAGCGCGGGGCGTTACGTCGAAACCTTCAATCCCGGCCTCAACGAGCCGATCTGCGAGGTAGCAGACGCGACGGCGGCCGACATTGATGCCGCCGTGGCGGCGTCGCGAGCGGCATTCGGCGTGTGGCGGGACGTTGCACCGCTGGAGCGCGGACGAATCCTGAAGGGCGTCGCCGAAGTCGTGCGCAAGAATGCGCGCGAGCTCGCGGCACTCGACGCGGCCAATTGCGGAAATCCGGTGAAGGAAATGCTGGGCGACGCGGCCATCGCGGCCGCCCAGCTCGAGTTCTTCGCCGGACTGGTGACCGAGATGAAGGGCGACACCATTCCCATGGGCCCAGATGCGTTGAACGTCACGGTCCGCCAGCCCCTGGGGGTCGTCGCGCGCATCCTGGCCTTCAATCACCCCTTCATGTTCTGCGCCGGCAAGATGGCGGCGCCGCTCGCCGCGGGAAATGCGGTCATCATCAAGCCGCCGGAACAGGCGCCGCTGTCGTCGCTTCGTCTCGCGGAGCTGGTGCACGACCTGTTGCCAAAAGGCGTGTTGAGCGTGATCCCGGGAGGACGCGACGCCGGGGCGGCGCTCGCCTCTCATCCGGGTGTCGACAAGGTGGCGATCATCGGCAGCGTCGGCGCCGGACGCGCGGTGATGAAGGCGGCCAGCGATACGCTGAAGCCCGTCCTGCTCGAGCTCGGCGGCAAGAACGCCTTGCTCGCCTTTGCGGATGCCGATCCCGAGCAGATCGCCGATGCCATAATCGGCGGCATGAACTTCACCTGGTGCGGTCAGTCCTGCGGCTCGACCAGCCGGGCGTTCCTGCACAAGGACATCTACGAGGACGTCCTCGCCCGACTGCCGGAAAAGGCAGGGCGCTTCGTTCCGGGCATTCCGACCGACGACGCCACGACGATGGGCGCGATCATCAGCAAGGTCCAGCATGATCGCGTCATCAGCTACATCGCCTCCGCCAGGGAAGAAGGGGCGCGGCTCATCACGGGCGGCGGCGTGCCCGCCGATCCGGCACTCCAGCGCGGGTTCTACATTGAGCCGACCATCTTTGCCGACGTAACGCCGACGATGCGGATCGCCCGCGAGGAGATATTCGGCCCGGTGCTGGCGGTTTCGCCATGGGACGACGAGGAGACGCTAGTGCAAAACGTCAACGCTCTCGAATATGGACTGACCTGCTCGATCTGGACGAATGATCTTCTGAAGGCGCATCGGACCGCCATGGCCGTCGAAGCCGGCTTCGTCTGGATCAACGAGGTTTCCAGGCACTTCCTCGGTGCCCCCTTCGGCGGATGGAAGCAGTCCGGCATCGGCCGGGAAGAATGCCTTGGCGAGCTGATCTCGTTCACCCAGGAAAAGAACATCCATATCAGCCTCAAGCCGAAAACGCGGTAGGATACTGCCGGCTCGATCAGATCGGTTGATCCGCATCGCCATCGGCACCTGTGCCGATCGGTGGCGCATCGCCGAGCCGCTCCCTGAACCCTCAGCTCACTCCCTCGCCCAAAGGGAGCGAGCTTTCTGCCAGACATATCTCATCGTTCCCGTCGCGACACGGCTGTGAGAGAACGCCGGCAACGCTGCGCCGAGCAGCACCAAGAAATGGCACGATGCGACGGAGGAAACCGTGACGAATTCTGCGATGTCGGAGATCGACGCTCCGCTGCCGTCGGGCGACAATGGAGTCTGGGGCAGCGACGTCGTCGCCGGGATGCTGCGCCTCCTCGACATTCCCTATGTCGCCTTGAACCCCGGATCGAGCTTCCGCGGACTCCACGACAGCATCGTCAACCATCTCGGCAACCAGCGGCCGCAGATGCTGCTGTGCCTGCACGAAGAGCATGCCGTCGCTGTGGCCCATGGCTATGCCAAGGTCACCGGGAAGCCGATGGGCGTGATCCTGCACAGCAATGTTGGACTGATGCACGGCGCCATGGCGATCTACAATGCCTGGTGCGACCGCGTGCCGATGCTGATCCTGGGAGCCACAGGACCGGTCGATGCCGCCGAGCGCAGGCCCTGGATCGACTGGCTTCACACAGCGAAGGATCAGGGCGCCCTGATCCGCCCGTATGTGAAATGGGATGATCAGCCCGTCTCGGTTCCCGCCATGATCGAGGCGCTCATTCGCGCGGCGAACGTCACGCGCACGGCGCCGATGGCGCCGGCCTATGTGTGCCTGGACGTCTCCATGCAGGAACAGCGTCTCGATGAACTGCCCGCACTGCCGGCTCCAGGGCGGTTCGCGGCCCCGTCCCCGTCCGTGCCGGGGCGAGCCGACGTCCGGTCGGCGGCGGACATGCTCGCGCGCGCGGCCAAGCCGGTGATCCTGTTCGGGAGAGTGTCCCGCAGCGGCAGTGACTGGGCGCGCCGCGTCGCACTCGCCGAGAAGCTCGGCGCCTGCGTTCTGACGGATATCAAGGTCGGGGCAGCATTTCCGACCGATCACCCGCTGCACGCGGCAAAGCCAGGCTTCTTTCTCGACGAGGCGGCGGCGGCGACGATCCGGAACGCAGACCTGATCCTCGCCTTCGACTGGGTCGACCTCAGCGGCACGCTGCGCCAGGCCGGCGATATCGCAGAAGCCCAGATCATCAACGTTTCGCTTGATCATCACCTTCACAATGGCTGGAGCATGGATCATCAGGCGCTGGCACCGGCACATTTGCATCTCGTCGGCGATCCCGATCTGGTCTTGCATTTGATCGCGGACGAACTCGGTGCCGAGCCGGGCCTCGATCCTGCCGTGCTTCCGGCGGCGCCGGCCTTGAAATTGGCGGAAGACAGGCCGCTCGACATCGTCTCGCTGGCAGCCACAATGGGCGAGGCTTTCAGGGACCAGGTGATTTCCCTCGTCCGGCTGCCTTTGGGCTGGGCGGGCGACAGCTGGCATTTCCGCCACCCGCTCGACTATCTGGGCACCGACGGCGGGGCCGGCATCGGCTCGGGGCCGGGCATGCTGGTCGGAGCCGCGCTCGCGCTGGCCGGATCCGAGCGGCTGCCGGTGGCGGTGCTGGGAGACGGCGACACGATGATGGGAATATCGGCGCTCTGGACCGCCGCGCACTACAAGCTGCCCTTCCTCGCCATCGTCGCGAACAACCGCTCGTTCTACAATGACGAGATCCATCAGGAGCGTGTCGCCCTGACGCGCCATCGTCCCGTAGAGAACAAATGGATCGGCCAGCGGATCGACGAGCCCGATATCGATATCGCGGCGATCGCGCGTGCGCAGGGTCTGGTCGGGCTGGGACCCGTGTCGACGGCCGGTGAACTCGCGGCAGCGCTTGCCGAAGGGTTGAAGGCGGCTAGGTCCGGCTCACCGGTCGTGATCGACGCCCGGATTGTGCCCGGATACAGCCCCGCCATGGCCGCAGGCATGACGCGGCAAGGCGCGAGCCCGGTCGAGGCTTAGGGATCGACGCCGTCGTCCCCGGTCGAAACTTCGGCCAGATTGCTCTGGACGGTGGCGAGATAGCGCAGGAAGCGGACCTTGTCCTCCGCGCTGAACCCGGCGGTGGCGCGTTCGACGACCTCGATCGCGAAGGGCATCATCACCTCCTTCAGCGCATGACCCTTCGCGGTGAGCAACACGTTCAGCTTGCGCCGGTCGGTGTCGTCGCGCTCGCGCGTGATCAGGCCGGCGCGTTCCATCGCGATGAGGGCTGTAAGGGTCGTCGGCTCCATCGTGCCGATCCGGCGCGACAACTCGCGCTGGGTCAAGCCGTCCTCCTGCCACAGCGCACGCAGGAAGTACCACATGCCAGGCGTCACGCCGTAAGGCTCGATCTTCGACTGGAGATAGCGCTGCGTGGCGCGGTTGGCCATGCGCAGCTGATAGCCGACGCTGCTTTCGAACGGGAGCTCGATCGGAGACGGCCTCCGCGGATTGTGGGCAGCCCTGCTTGTACCGGCCATCAGTCTTCCAATTCGATTGCAGCTCCGCGGCCACTATAGCCGGTTGGGAGAGCATTCATCCACCATGGGCGGCATGGCTGGCCCACAGCCAAATGTTTGAGAGAGCAAGCGAGATAATCTTGGACCTCAAACGGTGGTCCTCGTACCTTCAGAACCAAGCAGGCCGCAACATGACAAGGGCCGCGTCTTAGGGAAGGTCGAATGCTGCCAGCCGACAGATGCCACCCAGGACCGGTGCGCTGGGCTCCACGAGGGAGCTCGGCACGCGGGCGATGCCCATGAGCGACAGCAAGCCAGAGGACAACAGGGACATGCGTGCATCTTCTGCCAACCTGCGTCTCGCGCCCGCCGAGATCGCCGAGACCGACCTGATCATCGACGGCGTTTCGAAGCGCTTCAATACGCGGGAGGGCACGGTCACTGCGGTTGACGGCATGTCCTTCTCCATCGAGCGGGGAGAATTCGTCTCGATCATCGGCCCTTCTGGCTGCGGCAAATCGACGATCTTCAGTATCCTGGGAGGCCTTGTCCGCAGCTTTGACGGGCGTGTTACCGTCAATGGCGAGGAGATCTCCGGACCTCACCCCGCGATCGGAATGGTGTTCCAGGAGGAATCGACCTTTCCCTGGCGCACGGTTATCGACAATGTCGCCTTTCCGCTGGAAGTGCAGGGCGTCGCCAAGGCCCAACGATACGAGATCGCGCGCCGATTCATCGACATGGTCGGTCTGGCCGGGTTCGAACAGCGCTATCCGTCCGAGCTCTCCGGAGGCATGCGCCAGCGCGTCGCCATCGCGCGTACGCTCGTGTTCGAGCCCAAGATATTGCTGATGGACGAGCCCTTTGCGGCCCTGGACGAGCAGACGAGGCTGCTCCTCGGCGACAAGGTTCTCAAGATCCAGCAGGACCTGCGTCAGACCACGCTGCTCATCACGCACAACATTACCGAAGCGGTACAGCTTTCCGACCGCGTCATCATCATGACGTTCCGTCCCGGGAGGGTGAAGCGTATCGTCGATATCCGCCTGCCTCGTCCGCGTCATGGCGATGTCGTCAGCAGCGAGGCCTTCGGTCGCTATGTCGCCGAGATCTGGAGTGATCTGCGCGAAGAGGCCTCGCGCGGCATGGCGGAAACAGAAGCCGGCGCTCGCCAGAGCAAGGCCTGACAGATGAGATACCTGACCCTCCTACCCCTATTCTTCGGCTTGGCCAGCGTCGCCATCTTCCTCGGTTGCGTCGAGCTGCTGCTGACCTTCGGTCTCCTCAACCAGTTCGTCATCCCGTTTCCCTCGGCGGTGCTCGGCAGCTTCGGCCGGTTGTTCGCCGAGGAACAGCTTTTCCATCGTCTGGTGCTGACGGGCACGGAAGCCCTGGCAGCGAGCGTGCTGGTCAGCCTGTTTGGCATCTCCATCGGCGTGCTGCTGCACCGATGCCGGGTGTTGCAGCTCGCGACGGAGCCCTGGATTGCGGCCATTACCGCAGCTCCGATCGTCTTGGCCTATCCGCTCTTTCTGGTCATGTTCGGTCGCAGCGCCGTCACCATCGTGGCGATGGGTTTTTTCGCCGGCCTGGCGCCTGTCATCCTCAAGACGCTTGAAGGCTTGAACGGGGTCCGGAAAAGCTTCATCAATGTCGGCCACAGCTACAAGCTGACGCCCGCGCAGCTTTTCTGGAAGATTGAATTGCCGGCCGCCGTCCCGACGATCTTTGTAGGCGTTCGCCTCGGGTTGGTCTTCGCTCTCATCAACCTGATCGGCGTCGAATTCCTCATTAATTTCGGAGGCCTCGGCCAGCTCGTCAATGATCTCGCCGAGCGCTACGATCTGCCGGGCGTATTCGCGACGATCGTCTTCGTCATCCTTGTAAGTGTCGTGATCTTCTCGGCGCTGGAACGCATGGAGCGCTGGTTCCGGCCCGCGGACCGAAGCTGAGGACGTTCGGTCTGGAACGATGGCGACGCCGGCGGTCGATTGCCGAGCCGCCGCGTTGGACATCATAATGCGGACGGGCGAACCGTGCCGTCGGGAGGCCGCGATCAATCTGCGACAGCTTCGATATTTTGTCCGCATTGCCGAGGTCGGCAACATCACCAAGGCCGCCGAGGAGTTGAACGTGGCACAGCCCGCCCTCGGCCTGCAGATTCGCCAGCTTGAGCAGGAATTGCAGACCGGGCTGCTGGTTCGGCACTCGCGCGGCGTCGTGCTGACCGAGGCCGGAAAGCTCTTGCTGGAGAGGGCTCGACGCCTGCTGCAGGATGTTGACGATATCCGACGCGATGTCCTGGCGTTGTCCGACGTCGACCAGGAAGTGCTGTCCCTTGGCCTGACACCCAGCATCATGCTGCAGATCGGTCCGGACATGCTGCTCGACGCCAAGAATATGATTCCGACGGTTTCTCTCAGTCTGGTCGAGGAGCTCAGCTACGGTCTCGTGCTCTCGCTCGAACGCGGAGAGGTCAACTACGCATTCGCCTATGGCGTCGACCAGGCACGACCAGGGGTGGAGCGCCGGCCCATTCTGGAAGAGGAATTGCTCTTCATCCGGCCCGCGACCGACGCGGTCATCCCTGAGACAACCACGCTTGCCGAGGCATTGACGCATGAGCTGGTGCAGGCAGGGGAGCGGGACATGGTGCAGCAACTGCTGAGGACCGCGGCGGAAAAGTTCTCGTTGAGCCCCCGCATCCTCTACGAGGCGCAGTCGATCCCGGCAATGCGGACGCTCGTCGTGCGGGGTGCCGCGGCAAGCTTCATGCCCTATGGGACGGCCGTTGAGGAACTGCGCACCGGCAAGCTGGTGATGCAAAGGATAACGGACGTACCCCTCAGGCGGACCCTCTATCTGATCAAGCCGACCAATGCTCCCGCCTTCAAGCAGCAGGATGCCATCGATAGCTTCCTCGAGTCGGTCGTGCAGCGCCTGCTCGAATCTCTCGGAGCATTGGCGCGCCGCGTTGGTACGTGATGGCCGCCTGCGTTGATGCAGCCGCTTCAGCTGTCGAGCCTGCGGTTCGGAGAACCGACAGGATTCCCGTGATCGCAGGTCCGCCGCATCGTCTGGTCGACTTGTTGCAGACTCGGCCCTCCTCTCGCGATCGCTTCGGCGTGCTGGCGTTTTCCGCACAAGGCCCATTGTCGGAAACGCCGGTCGGGGCCGATCTGCGGCCTACGCGGGCGTTTCGAAATAGAAGGGTTGCTTGCGTGGTCTTGACGTTTCCTCGCCAGTTTGAGGGCGCGGCCTTGTACCCGACCGGGAGAGCTAGAAGAGAACTTGCTCGCGGGGCGCGGAAAATTGTCCTTCACCACATTTTGCTGCGGAATAACAATACAGAGTTCCAGTGTGGTCGAGCAGAACGATGATATCGCGTGGTGTGGATGTTCCGGTGATTGGTTTTCTCGGGCTAGGGGCCCTCGGGGCACCGATCGCCCGAAGGCTGGCGGGTGCGCGCTCGATCGTCGCCTTCGATCCGGCTCCTGCGCGGCTGTCCGGTTTAGCGACAGGGATAGAACATTTGGATTCGCCAAAGGATGTGGCGGATCGCGCCGACATTGTATTCGCGTGTCTGGTAGAGGAACGACACCACCGCGACGCTCTCTTCGGAGGTAATGGAGTCCTGCATGGCCAGCGCTGCAAGCACTATGTCCACCTGGGGACCAGCGGTTCACCGTTCATCGAGGAGTTGGACAGACGGTTGTCAGCCGGAGGGATCGCGACGGTCGACGCCCCGGTAACCGGCGGCCCGCCAAAAGCCCGCGCGGGTGAATTGACGACCATCGTTTCGGGCGTCACCGGAAGCGTCGCCTTTGTAAGGGAAGCGATGTCCCGGTACAGCAGCAAGATCGTCGTCGCCGGCGACAAGCCGGGCCGTGCCCAAACCCTCAAGCTCGTCAACAATGCGATCGCGCTGACGAATCTGGTTGCGGCCTGTGAAGCCATGGTGATTGGCGCGAAGGCCGGCATCCCAGCCGATACGATGCTGGACGTCATCAACAGCGGTAGCGGCCAAAATAGTGCGACGCTGGGCAAGCTTCCCCATCACATCCTGCCGCGCTCCTTTGATTTCGGCGCGACGCTGGCGGTCGTGATCAAGGATCTCGAATTGTTCCTGGCCGAACCGGCCGCTTGCGCGGCGACGCTGACCGACACCTGCCGCAGTGCCCTACAGGCCTTTCGGCGCGCAAAAGACGAGGGCGTCGAGATTGATGATCTGACCGCCGTGGTACGGCCAATGGAACGCCGCGCGGGCATCGAACTCGGGCGGTAGCCGGGGTTCAGGCGAGCATCAGAACCTCGCCCATACCCCAAGCCCGGGCAATTTCACGATAGACCGACAGAAACGTCGAGATCAGCAGGGTGTCGATGGCAGGATCGAGGTCCGTCGGGCGGATCGCGTAAAGGGTCCGGTCAAGCGCTGCATCGAGGATCCTGGATGCAGAGAGTTGACCCGCCACGACTTCGTCGTGGACACATCCCAGCGGCAGGATGGCTAAGGCGAGACCGCGTGCGACCAGTTGCTTAATGGCGGTGATCGAGTGCACCTCATAGGCGACGTCGAGCGCGAGCGCTTCGGTTGCCGCCCGTTCCTCGATCATCCGGCGCACGACATCGCCGCGGTCCGGCATGGCGAACCGATTGCCCAGAGCTTCATGCAAGGCAACGGTCTTCGTCCGGCTGTCGGGGTGCTCCGGCCGGCGTATGAGGTAAAGCGACTCGCGCAACAGTGGGGTGCAGCGCAGCGTCGCGGAGGCATCAGGCTTGAAAGCGAAGATAATATCGGCCTTGCCCGATGCCATGCCCGCGACGATGACGTGGCTCAAACCCTCGGTCAGCTGCAGGTTTATCTTGATTGGCGAGCGGCCGACCGCTTCGATCAGGTCTGCGCCAAGCAGCAGCGTCAGACTGGGCGTCAGGCCGACAGTCACGATTTGTGGGGTATCATCACCGCGGAAAGCCGCCAGGTTTCGCTTGATCTCGTGCCTGCTATCCAGGGTTCGCCGAACCCAGTCAAGAAATAGCTTGCCTGCCTCGGTCGGCTGTACCCCCCGGCTGGTCCGCATAAGCAGCGAGACACCCATCTCATCTTCGAGCTGGCGAATCTGGATGCCGAGCGCGGTTTGGGCGATGTTTAAAGCATTGGCCGCCTGGGTGATGCTGCCATGTGCGCAGACGTGAAAATAGCATTCGAGCTGCCGAAACCTCACCGCGCTCGTCTCCCCTTCGGCACGTTGGACGATCGCATCAGACGCCAGATGCCGTTTACAGCCGCCCCGCCAAGCCGGATTCTAAACTTAGTGAGCGATTTTTCCGCTTGCGGCAAGGGGATTTTAGCGTTTCCCGGCACGCGCGCGATGCGCAATTGCTGAGGCACGTGGAAATAGGGGCGGCGAGGCTGACGGCGGCATGGACAGGACGATACAGACGGCGACCAGGTGGCGATGGCTTTCGCAGGTCAGTTGCTCGGGCAACACGAATTGGCAGAGCGAAGGATGACAGCGTTGCCACGCACGGCCGTCGGAATCCCCGGTGAGATCCTTGACGGTGCGCTCGAGACCGTGCTGAACGATCTCGTCGCCGCCAACCGCATCCTGGCGCGGGAAAACGTGCTCGACGGCTTCGGCCATGTCAGCGCCCGCCATCCGTCGAATCCCGATCGCTATTTCATTTCACGCTCGCGCAGCCCGGCCCTGGTTGAACGCGCAGACCTCGTCGAGCTCGACATGGACGATCAGCCAGTGGTGGAGACGCCCGTCAGGCTCTACGCCGAGCGGGTGATTCACAGCGCCATTTATCGGGCGCGTCCAGACGTCATGTCGGTCTGCCACCATCATGCGGCCGCCGTCGTCGCCTTCTGCATCGCAGGCGTCGACATCGTTCCCGTCTGCCATCTGGGTGCGGTGATCGGAAGCCGTGTGCCGATGTGGGACAGTCGCGAAGCGTTCGGCGACACCGACATGCTGGTGCGCACGATCGAGCAGGCAGAATCCCTTGCGGCCACGCTAGCGGACAACTGGGTCGTGGCGATGCGACGCCACGGGGCGACGGTGGTCGGGCGCACGGTACGGGAACTGACCTTCCGCGCCGTGCATCTGCGCCTGAACGCGGAACTCCAGCTTCAGGCCGCCAGCCTGGGCACGATCTCTCCCCTGACCAGTGGCGAGACCGCACTGTCCAGCAGAGCAAATCTCAACGAGGCCGTCGAAAGCCGAATCTGGGAGTACTGGACGGCCGGCATCGCCGGCTGAACATGCAGGCAATCCATTCGAAAAAAGAAAAGCGAGGGAGGAAAGACAATGAGATTGAAGCACTGGTTTGAGTCGTGGCTGCCGGCACTGGCGCTGGCCTGCTGGCTCGGCATGCCGGCAGCGCACAGCGAGGAGATCGTCGTCAGCAACTACGGCGTCTCCGCCAGCGGAATGCCCTTCGCCATCGCCATGGAGAAAGGGTTTTTCGACGGCAAGGTCTCGGGAATCCTGTCGTCACAGGGAGGCGGCACGACGGTCCGCAATCTGCTTGCCGGGCAGATCGCCTATGCCGAGGTCAGCCCGATCGCCGCCGCCACGGCAATCCGGCAGGGTGCGCCGCTGAAGATCATCAGCAACAATGTCCAGACCGTGTCCGAATTCGGCTGGATGGTGAAGCCGGATTCGCCGATCAAGAGCATTGCCGATCTGAAGGGCCGCAAGATCGGCTATTCGAGTCCGCGATCGGTTAGCCAGGCCCTCGCGATGCTCATTGTCGAGAAGGCCGGACTCAAGGCCTCCGACGTCGAACTCGTCATGACCGGCGGCTTGGGCGAGGCGCTGGTCGCGCTCGACCTCGGCGCCATCGATGTCGCGCCTGCAACGGAACCGTTGCTTTCCAAGTATCGGGACAAGTACCGGATCATCGCGACGGCGGACGAGTTGTTCCCCTCCATGAGCAATGTCGTGGGCGTGACCACGGACGCCGCCGCCGCCAGCCGGGGAGATTTCCTGCGCGGCATCGTTACCGGCCGGGCAAAGGCCGTCGCCTTCATGAGCGACAATCCGGAGGAAGCGGCGCAGATCGTCGCCAAGGTCTACAAGCTTGATCCTCCCATCGTCCTGGAGGCCATCAAGCATCTGACCCGCAAAGGCGAGGGGCTGCCTTACTGGAGCACAGGCAAGTTCGACCTGGCCGGGCTCAAGGAAATGTGGCGGGCACAGATCCTCGTAGGCGCCGCCGAGGGCGAGATCGACTGGACGAAGCTGATTGACGTAAGTTTCCTGCCTGAAGCCGAACGCAGCCTGAAATGAACATGGCGGCGAGAATTGCGGAGGCTCATGTCGGGCTGACCGGCGTGACGCGCGTCTTCGGCAGCGATCCGCAGACGCAGGTGAAGGCCCTCGGGCCGATCGAGCTGGAACTGCGCAAGGGGGAGTTCTTCGCGGTGGTCGGACCATCCGGCTGCGGCAAGTCCACGCTCTTCGACATCGTCGCCGGCCTTTCGCCGGCGACGAGCGGCAAGGTGACGTTCGAAGGACGGCCCCTGACGGGCAGCGCGGTGCCCGACGGCATCGGGGTCGTCTTCCAGGAGGATGCTTCGTTTCCGTGGCTGACGGTCGCGGACAACGTCGCCTTCGGCATCCGGCGGGCGGGGCTGAGCGAGGCGGAAGTTTCCCGCCGGGTCACCGCGACTCTCGCTTTGATGGGGCTGGCGGATTTCGCCAAGGCCTATCCTGCGCAATTGTCGGGAGGCATGCGTCAGAGGGTCTGCATCGCCCGGACGTTGGTGCAGCGGCCGCGGCTCATCCTGCTCGACGAGCCGTTTGGCGCACTCGATCAGCAAACGCGGCTGATCATGGGCGAAGAACTGCTGAAGCTCTGGCGCGAGACGGGTGCCACGATCCTGCTGATCACGCATGCGCTCGACGAGGCGGCGATGTTGGCCGATCGGATCGGCGTCATGTCGGCCCGACCGGGTCGAATATTGGACATAGTCGAGACGCCCTGGGGGATCGAGCGGGATAGCCGCGTGGTGTCTGACCCGCGCTTCGGCGACATCACGGGTCGGTTGTGGTCGCGCCTGCGCGAGGAATCGATGGCGGCGCTCGCCACCGCGGGACAATGAGATGCGACACGCAGCTATCCTTCGCTTGGCCATCATCGCGGCGATCGTCGCTCTGCTAGAACTGCTGTCGCGCTCCGGCGTGATCTCGCGCTTCGTCGCGCCGCCGCCTAGCGAGATCGCGGTGGATCTCGTCCGTCTGCTGACATCGGATCGGGTTCAAGCCGCCATTGCGCAAACGCTCTCCAAGATCACCATCGCCTGCGGTGCCGCAATCGTCGTCGGCACCGCGCTGGGCGTGCTCATCCACCGCTCGCGGGCATTGGCGCAGACGCTTTCGCCCTATTTCGGAGCCTACTACGCCGTCCCGATCTATGCGTTCTATCCGCTGATGATTGCGATCTTCGGCATCGGCGAGGCGCCGCAGATCGTCATTGGCTTCATGCTCGCCATCGTCGCGGTGATCGTCAACACGATCAATGCGCTTGACCGGATTCCGCGCGTTCTCCGCAAGACCGTCGCCATCTATGGAATGGGATCGATCGAGGCATCGTGGAACGTCTATTTGCCCTATGCCGGCCCCTATCTGGCGACCGGCATCAAGCTCGCCGTCGCCTATTCCTTCATCGGCGTGATCGGGGCGGAGTTCATCATGTCCAGGATCGGCATCGGTCACGAGATCGTCTTTGCCTACAATAATTTCGACAATGAGGTCATGTATCCGCTCATCCTCTTTGTCCTGCTCGTCGCCGGCACGATCAACGGACTGTTCTCTGCCTGGGAAAAGCGCCTGCTCGGCCGCAGGAGCCGTTCATGACGAAGGATCTCCGGAATCATGTGCTCGTTCTCGTTGTGCTTCTGGTGCTATGGCAGGCGGTGTATCTCTTCGTCGGCGATCTTGCGTTGCGCTCGCCGCTGGATACGGCTCGCGCCGCCTTCGGCTTGGTCCGTTCAGAGGGTTTCGGCGCTCACCTGCGCGAGACCGCGACCGCCTTCGCAACCGCCTTGGCCATCGCCATCGTGCTGGGGGTCGCGATCGGCTTCGCACTCGGCATGAACAGGTTGGCCGGCGAGGTCGGCGAGCCCCTCCTGGTGTCGTTCTATTCCCTGCCGAAAATCACCGTCTATCCCATCGTCCTGCTAATCTTCGGCATAGGCATGCCATCCAAGGTGGCCTTCGGCGCCATCCACGGCATCATGCCCATTGCGATCTTCACACTCGGCGCCTTGAGGAATGTGCCCCCCGTCTTGATCCGCACCGCCAGGGTGCTGCGCCTCGGCGCATGGCAGAGCGCATGGTCGGTGCTTTTTCCGGCGGCCAGGCCGGAGATCTTTACCGGGCTGCGGCTCGGCTTCTCGCTGACACTCATCGGAACGCTTCTGGGAGAGATGTTCGCCTCGCAGCGCGGTCTCGGCTTTCTGCTGATGCAGGCCATCGGCTTGCACGACACCGATCTCATAATGGCTCTGACATCGCTGATCGTATTGTTCGCAGTGCTTGCAAGCATGATGCTTCTCGCATGCGATCGCGCGCTGCGGCACGGATCCTGAACAATGGTTCACTTTTCCGATTGCGAGTCGCAACATCATGACAGACGACGGCGCGTCGGCGGGGGTCATGCCGGAAAGGAGGCGCGATTGCCGCATCGGGCGCGGACACGATTTCCCGATATGGAATCGTGATCGACATGCTGGGCGAGGCGTTTGCGTTGGCGTCCGTGTTGTCCTTCTCCTTCGGGAGTATTGCCGTGTTCAAAGCGGCACAGGACGGCAGGAGCGGCGGCGGTGCCCTGCTTTCCGTCGTGATGACGGCGGCTATGGCAGCTGCGGTCTGGCTGCTGGTCGGATCGGGGCACTCCGTGACCGGGCTCGGTGGGGACGGGTGGAAGGGCTTGCTGTGGTTCGCGGTGAGCGGCCTGTTGACGACGACGGTGGGGCGCTCTCTCTACTTTGTCTCCATCCGCGATCTGGGATCTGTGCGAGCCGCCGCCGTCAAGCGTGTGACCCCTCTGTTTTCGGTTCTGCTCGCTGTGGTCATCCTCGGTGAGATCCTCGGCGGTCGGACCGCGGCCGGGTTGGCCCTCGTGGCGGCGAGCCTTTTTCTACTCTTCGGCGATTCGATCTGGCAAACCAAGCGCGGACGGGGCCTGACAGGAGAAAATGGCGGCTCGCTCTGGCGCGGCTACGGATCGGGAGCATTATCAGGCTTTTCCTATGCCGCTGGCTTCGTAACCCGCAAGCTCGGTCTCGCCCTCGTGCCGGATGGTATCTTCGGAACGCTCGTCGGCGCCCTGGCAGCGCTGTCCTACTATGCGTTCCTCGCAGCTTGGGACCACGAGAAGCGGACAGCCCTGCACGCCGAACTGGCCATGCGCAATTCCTGGCATTGGCTAGCGGCCCTGGCGATTTCCACCGGGCAGATCTGCATGTTCGTTGCCTTGCAGTTCACCACTGTCACGCGGGTCGCGATCATCTATTCGCTGGAGGTGTTCGTCACCATGGTGTTCGCCATTGTCATCTTCCGAACCGAAGTGATGCCAGATCTCGTCACTATTGTTGCAACGCTTCTCGCCACAGTCGGAGTCATCATTATCGTGATGTGAGCGTTAACCACGTCACTGTTCAATCAAAACATACACGATGCTGTCGTATGAACCTGAATTGCGCCAAAATATTGTGAGGCGTGCTGTGACGCCCTTTGTCTAGAACTAAGTCCACGCTGACGCGCCGTTGGCGCTCCCATACAGTTCGCATCTCACTCCCATTTCGCGGAAGTCTTTGTCCGGGACGACCGGGGGTCTCATGATTGGCGCAGGCCGCGGCGTCCTCGAATGCGGCTCGGGAGGAATGATTGTCCAATTTGCGCCTTTCCATCGCCATCGGCGACTACGACCGCAATCGGCCGCTGATCGACGGCGCCGTGCTGATCGACGGTGTGGATCCGGTCTTCATGAAGCTGGTGCCGGAGGAGATTTTCTTCCGGGCTTTTCGCCATGCCGAGTTCGACGTGTGCGAGGCGTCGCTCTCCAGCTTCGCCTTGAAGACGGCCCAGGGCACGAACCCCTATGTCGGGGTGCCCGCTTTCGTTTCCAGGGCCTTCCGCCATACCGGGATCTTCATCAGAAACGACCGCGGCATCGACAGTCCCCGCGACCTCAAGGGCAAGCGCATTGGATGCCCGGAGTACCAGCTCACGGCCTGCGTGTGGATCCGCGCGCTGCTGGAAGAGGATTACGGCGTCAAGCCGTCCGACGTAACCTGGGTGCGCGGCGGCATCGAGCAGCCCGGCCGGGCCGAGAAGATCCTGGTGGAGCTTCCCGCGGACATCCGCGTCGAGCAGGCACCATGCGATCGTTCACTCAATCAGATGCTGGTCGATGGTGACATCGACGGCTTCATCGGCCCCAGATCGCCCTCATCGTTCGACGCCGGCGACTCGCGGGTGATCCGCCTGTTTCCCGATCCGACCGCCGCGGCAGCGGACTACTACAAGCGAACCAAGATTTTCCCGATCATGCACGTCATCGGCGTGCGGCGGACGATCGTCGAGGCGCATCCCTGGCTTCCGGCCGCTCTCCTGAAAGCGTTCGAGCGGTCCAAGGCAGCGGCCTTGACGAAGCTGGGCGATACCTCGGCGACGAAGGTGACGTTGCCGTTCGTCGAGGAACAGCTACAGGCTGCCCGCGCCCTGATGGGCACGGATTTCTGGTCATACGGCATTGGATCGAACCGGCATGTGCTGGAGGCATTCCTCAAGGCGCATCATTCGCAGGGGCTGTCGTCCCAGCCGCTGAAGGTCGAGGACCTGTTTCACGCATCGACCCTGGAGGTCTTCAAGATTTGATGCCCGCCAGGAGCTGAATTTCGTCTGGACGACAGAGACTAACAATAATCTCCACAAAAATACTTATGGGAGGACGTTATGGGCAGGTTCACGTGGATGGTCTCGGCGATTGCCGGGGTAAGCTTGATGGTGTGCGCCGCCCAGGGCGTCGCGGCTCAGGACCGTCTTAAGCTCGCGGTCGGCCAGCGTGGGAACTGGGACACATCGGTTGCTGAGATCGGCAGCCGGCTGGGCATATTCAAGAAGCACAACCTCGAGCTTGAGATTCTCTATACCCAGGGTGGCGGCGAAACCCAGCAGGCCGTCCTGTCCAACAGCGTCGATATCGGCGTCGCGGGCGGCATCATGGGAGCGATGTCGGCCTTCTCCAAAGGGGCGCCGATCCGCATTATCGGTGCCGAGACGACGGGCGGACAGGATCTCTACTGGTATGTGAAGTCGGATTCGCCGATCAAAACCCTGAAGGACTTCGACGGCCGAACGATCGCCTACTCCACCAACGGCTCTTCGACGCATGGCGTCGTGAATGCCTTCATCAAGGAGAACGGGTTGAATGCTCGCCCGACGGCGACGGGCGGTCCGGCAGCCACCTTGACGCAGGTGATGTCCGGACAGATTGATGTCGGCTGGTCGGCTCCGCCTTTCGGCCTGGAACAGCTCGACCGAGGCGAAATCCGCGTCATCGCGACCGGCAACGATACCAACGCCTTCAAGAACCAGACGGTTCGCCTGCTCATCACCAATACCAGCGTGCTCCAGAACAAGAAGCCCTTGATCGACCGTTTCATGGCGGCCTATCGCGAGACGGTCGACGCCATGTATGCCGGCGAAGACGCCATCAAGGTCTACGCCGCCTTCGTCGGCGTGCCTGAGGCCATTGCGCGGCGAACGCGGGACGAGTTCTTCCCCAAGCAGGCCTTGAATCCTGACCGCATCGTCGGGCTTGAGACGATTGTGCCGGATGCCGTGGCGCTCAAATACACCTCCCAGCCCCTGACGGAAGAGCAGCTCGCCCAGCTCATCCAGATTCCGCCGCGCAACTGAGACCGTGAGGGAAAGACATCATGAGCGTCAGAGCAATTGCAAGCCCGGCTCGTCCCGCCTTGGCGTCCATCAACGAAGATCGCGCGGTTCTCCTGACGCGCATTGGGATCATGGTGGTCCTTCTGGTCGGCTGGGAGGCTCTCGCACGTTCCGGTCTTCTCTATCGGGACGTGGTGCCCTCCCTCGCGCTCATCGCCAGAGAACTCGCCTTTCTGCTGGTCGATCGCAGCTTCTATGCGAATCTGGGAGTGACGGCCGGCGAAGTGCTCCTGGCGATTGCCATTGGCGGCGGGACCGGCATCGCGGTCGGCATCCTGCTCGGACGGAACCGCTTCTTGGCACAGGCCTATGAACCGCTGCTTCACTATCTCGGTCCGACGCCGAAGATCATTTTCTTCCCGATTCTGATCATGTGGTTCGGGGTCGGACCAAGCTCGAAGATCGCTATGGGGGCGCTGTCGTGCTTCTTCCCGGTCGCGATCAGCGTCGCGGGCTCCATGCGCGAAATCGATCAGGTCTTGATCCGTGTCGGCCTGAGCCTGCGGCTTACGCCCTCGCAAATGTTCAGGAAGGTCTACCTGCCGGCCATGCGCATTCCGGTGATCAACGGTATCCGCATCGGCCTCGGCGTCGCCATCGTTGGCACGCTTCTCGCGGAAACCAAGCTTGCAAATCAGGGGCTGGGTTACGCGATCATCCAGACCTATACGACATTCAACATGCCGCGCATGTACGCGTTGCTTATCATGGTTTTCCTGTTGGCCGTCGGCGTGAATATGGCCGTCGGGCGCTACACCGAAGCTCAGGCCAAGCGCAGGACATCCCATGACTGAGCGGCGAGCCTGTGAACGCCCGTCGCGAGCGCGGCGGCTGTGTCGTCGGTTTCCGCTTGTCTAGCAGCGCCGATCAGCGATTCAAGGGAGCATTTTATGAGCAAGATCTTCGGCAGCCCGGAAAGCGCTCTCGCTGGTCTTCTTTTCGATGGAATGACCATCATGTCGGGCGGTTTCGGCCTGTCCGGCAATCCGGAGAGCCTGATCCCGGAGATCCGCAGGTCCGGTGTCAAAAACCTGACGGTCATCTCCAACAATGCCGGCGCGGACGGCTTCGGGCTGTGGATGTTATTGGAAACGCGCCAGGTCGGGAAGATGATCGCTTCCTATGTCGGGGACAACAAGCTGTTCGAGCAGCAGTACCTTTCCGGCGAGCTCGAACTTGAGTTGAACCCGCAGGGAACGCTGGCGGAGCGCATCCGAGCCGGCGGCGCCGGCATCCCGGCCTTCTTCACCCCGACCGGCGTCGGCACGGTCGTGGCGGAAGGCAAGCCCGTGGAGGAGTTCGAAGGCCGGCCTTATGTCCGCGAGACCTGGCTGCGCGCTGACCTCGCCATCATCAAGGCCTGGAAGTCCGACACCGCCGGCAACCTCGTCTATCGGCGCGCCGCGCGCAACTTCAACCCCAACATGGCGACTGCCGCCAAAGTCACGGTCGTCGAAGTCGAAGAGATCGTCGAGGCGGGCAGCCTCGATCCGGAAGCGATTCACACCCCAGGCATCTACGTCGACCGCATCATCAAGAGCACGATCAATGAGAAGCGGGTCGAGAAACCGACGACCCGCAAGAGGGAGGCCGCGTGATGGCGTGGACCCGCGAGCAGATGGCCGCACGCGCCGCGCGCGAGCTGAAGGACGGCTACTACGTCAATCTCGGCATCGGCATCCCGACGCTGGTGGCGAACTACATCCCGCCTGGCATCGAGGTTACACTGCAGTCCGAAAACGGCATCCTCGGCATGGGCCCCTTTCCCTTCGAGGGCGACGTCGACCCTGACCTGATCAACGCCGGCAAGCAGACGATCACGCTGCTACCGACGACAAGCTTCTTTTCGTCCGCCGATTCCTTCGCGATGATCCGCGGCGGTCATATTGACCTCGCCATTCTGGGAGCCATGGAGGTCGCCGCCAATGGCGACATCGCCAACTGGACCATTCCCGGCAAGATGGTGAAGGGCATTGGCGGCGCCATGGATCTCGTCGCCGGCGTCAAGAAAATCGTCGTGGTGATGGAGCACGCCAACAAGCACGGCGAGGCGAAGATCCTCGAGCGCTGCACCCTGCCGCTGACCGGCACCGGCGTCGTCGACCTGATCATCACCGATCTGTGCGTCATCGCCTGCGACAAGGTCAAAGGCGGGCTGACGGTCACCGAGCTTTCACCCGGCACCACGCTGGACGAGGTCGCCGCCAAGACGGGTGCCCCGTTCGCGGTTGCTTCCACGCTCAAGGGACAAGCAGCATGACATTGATCCTTCCCTATGCCCGCGAGGATGGCGGCAACCCACCTTCGCTCTATCCCGATTATCGTTCCACCGTGCTGCGCAGCCCGCGCCAGCCGCCGCTGCTGGTGCCGCCGACCCTGACCGAAGTGACCGGCCCGGCCGGCAATTGGGAGCGGCTGATCGGCCCGGCGATGACGGATTTGACCACCCAGCACAAGGGCACGCCACAGGGCCAGCGCATCGTCGTCACCGGGCGCGTCCTCGACGAGCGCGGCAGGCCGGTGCCGAACACCATCGTCGAGATCTGGCAGGCCAACGCCGCCGGCCGCTACATCCATTCCAAGGACGACTGGCCAGCGCCGCTCGATCCCAATTTCACAGGCGCCGGCCGCGTGGTCACCGACGAAGAAGGCAATTACCGCTATGTTACCATTCGCCCGGGCGCCTATCCGTGGGGCAACCACAAGAACGCCTGGCGTCCCGCCCATATCCATCTGTCGCTGCTCGGGCCGGCCTTCGCCACACGGCTGGTGACACAAATGTATTTCCCCGACGACCCGCTGATCGAGATCGATCCGATCGCCAATGCGGTGCCACTGCCCTTCCGGCAGCGCCTGGTGTCGCGTTTCGACATCGGCACCACTGTGCCGAACTGGGCGCTCGGCTATCGCTTCGACATCGTGCTGAAGGGCCGTGAGCAGACGCCGTTCGAGGATGATCATGATGATTGACGAGCTCGAGAGACGCGACGCCGCACCACGTCACGACAATCAGGACCCGGCGCTGTTCGGGCAGACCCCGTCGCAGACCGTCGGGCCGTTTTTCCATTACGGCCTGCCATGGAAGGGCGGCGCCGACCTCGTCGGACGCTCCGACCTCGGCGCGCGTCCCGACCTGATGCCGCCCGAGCACTATCTCTTGGGCACCTCCGGCGTGACCGGCACCCCGCAGGGCGAGGCGATCGAGATCGCCGGGTGCATCTATGACGGCAATGGCGCGCCGATTCCCGATGCTATGGTCGAGCTCTGGCAGGCCAACGCCGCCGGACGCTATGCCAGCCCCGACGACGGACGGCAGGAGATCGAGCTCGATCCCCACTTCATCGGCTTCGGCCGCTCGGCGACCGACAAGGAGGGTGTGTTTCGCTTTCGCACCATCCGGCCGGGCCGCGTTCCCGGACCCGGCAACAGCCTGCAAGCGCCTCACATCGCCTTGTCCATCTTCGGCCGCGGCCTGCTCAAGCGGCTGGCGACCCGGCTCTATTTTGCCGATGGCGAAGGCAACGACACCGATCCGATCCTCGCGCTTGTTCCCGAGGAACGCCGCCGGACACTGATCGCCGTGCGCCGGCCCGACCATACGTGGTGGCTCGATGTGCATCTTCAGGGTCCCGACGAGACCGTGTTCTTCGACCTATGACCAGCCTGCTGCGGACGCGGCCAGCCACCACGCCGGCGATGGAGGCGGTGTTCGACGACGACACCGTGCTGCACCACGTGCTCGCCTTCGAGGCGCAACTGGCGTTGGCCGAAGCCGCGGAGGGAGTGATCGACCCGGCCGACGCGCGGATGATCGCCGATCTATGCGCGGAGATCGCACTCGATCCGGCAAGGATCGCCGACGAGGCCGCTCTCGCCGGCACCCTGGCCATACCGCTGGTCGCGCAATTGCGTATCGCCCTGCCCGAAAGCGCGGCGCAAGCAGTGCATCGCGGCGCGACCAGCCAGGATGTCGCCGATACGGTGCTGATGCTGCAGGTTCGCGCCGCTGAAGAACTGCTGCGCGCCGATCTCGCCGCGACCGCCGCGGCGCTGGCGGCGCTGGCGCAGCGGCATGCGGCGACGCCCGCGATCGGACGCACCTTGCTGCAGGACGCGCTGCCGATCAGCCTGGGCCTTCGCTTTGCGCAGTGGCGGAAGGGGATCGCCGACGCGGCGGACCGGCTCGAACGGGAAGTGGCCGAGGGCGCCACCCTGCAATTCGGCGGTGCTGCCGGCGCCCGCTCGGGCCTCGCCGGTAAGGGGGAAGCCGTCGCCTCACGCCTTGCGCGTGCGCTGGGACTGCCGTCGAGCCCGCCCTGGCACGCCCGGCGCGGCGGAATAGCAGGCATCGCCGCCGCGCTCGCGATCGTCCTGGGGGCGCTCGGCAAGATGGCAAGGGATGTCTCGCTGCTCGCCCAGAACGGCATCGGCGAGGGGCGCGAGCCCGCCATTTCCGGTCGCGGGGGCTCTTCCGCCATGGCCCACAAGCGCAACCCCACCGGCTGCCAGATCGCCCTCTCGGCGGCGCTGCGTGCGCCCGGCCTCGTTGCCGGCATCCTCGCCGGCTTGCCGGCGGAGCAGGAGCGCGGGTTGGGAGGCTGGCAAGCCGAGGGACCGGTTCTGGCCGAGCTGTTCCTGATTGCCGCCGGCGCGGCCGCCGCCATGGCGGCGGTCGCGCAAGGGCTGGAGATCGACGAGGCCGCGCTCGCACGCAATCTTGCCGCCGCAGGCGTCGGCGACGACATCGGCGAGAGCGGGGCGATCGTTGTCTCCCTGCTGGCCGACCAGCAAAGAGACTAGGCCATGCCCTTCGCCGAGCGCGACGCAGTTCGCATCTACTGGAGGCTCGAAGGCGAAGCCGACAAGCCCGCGCTCGTGCTGCTGAACTCGATCGGCACCGACATGGCGTTGTGGGACCCTGCCGTGCCGCATCTGCTGCCGGCCTTTCGGCTGCTGCGGATCGATACGCGCGGCCACGGCGCCTCCGATGCGCCCGCTGGCGACTATTCGCTGGCGCTGCTGGCCGAGGATGTGGTGGCGGTGATGGATGCGGCAGGCATCGACCAGGCAGCCATAGCGGGGGTCTCGCTCGGCGGCATGATCGCGATGGAACTCGCTCTCGCCTGTCCGGAGCGTGTGGCGGCACTGGTGCTGATCTGCACTTCCGCGACAATGGATGCCGGCGCCTGGCAGGACCGGATCGACAAAGTCAGGGCGGGCGGCACGGCCGCGATCGCCGATCTCGCCATGCAGCGCTTCCTCTCGCCGTCATTCGCGGCGGCCCAACCCGCGGTCGCGGAAAGCGTTAGACGCGGCCTCGTGAGCATGCCGGACAACGGTTATGCGGGAGCGGGCGCGGCGATCCGCGACATGCAGCTCGCCTCCCGGCTGCCTGAACTGAGGGTGCCTACGCTGGTCGCGGTCGGGGACCGGGACGTCTCGACGCCCTTCGCCGCACATGGCGAATATCTTATCGCGGCGATCCCCGGCGCGCAGATGGTACGGCTTGATTGCGGTCATCTCGCACCGCTGGAAGCGCCGGTTTCGCTCGCCGCCGCGCTGCGCGGATTCCTGCATCCCAATGCGTCCGTCGGGGAGGCCGCCGCAACGCTGTTCGAAGCAGGTCTCAGGAACCGGCGCCGGGTGTTGGGCGACGCTTGGGTCGACCGCTCGCTCGCCAACCGCACGCCGTTCAACGCCGAGTTCCAGGCGATGATCACCCGTATCGCCTGGCAGGAAATCTGGAGCCGACCGGGACTCGACGACCGCACGCGGCGGCTTCTCGTACTGGCGATCACCGCCAGCCTCGGCCGGTGGGAGGAGTTCGCGCTGCATGTCCGGGCGGGCCTCACGCGCGGAGGCTTCAGCCGAGACGACCTCAAGGAAGTGCTGATGCAGACGGCGATCTATGCCGGCGTGCCGGCCGCCAATACCGCTTTCGCCGAGGCCGGGAAGATCATCGCGGAGATCGACCGGTGACCGGTGCAACGCACGATTTCCGAAAACCGAAACCGGCTCCGCGTCGCCGATCCGAAACTATCGTCAGAAAGTTTTCCAAACATGTCCGAGGCCTATATCTGCGACTATATCCGTACCCCGATTGGCCGCTTCGGCGGGGCGCTCTCCTCGGTGCGCGCGGACGACCTTGCTGCGGTGCCGTTGAAGGCGTTGGTCGAGCGCCATGCTGGACTCGACTGGAATGCGCTCGATGAGGTGATCTTCGGCTGCGCCAACCAGGCCGGTGAGGACAACCGCAACGTGGCGCGGATGGCGCTGCTGCTCGCGGGTCTGCCGAAGGAGGTACCCGGTACGACGATCAACCGCCTCTGCGGCTCGGGCATGGACGCGGTCATCACCGCCGCGCGCGCGATCAAGGCCGGTGAGGCTGATCTGATCATCGCCGGCGGCGTCGAGAGCATGAGCCGCGCGCCGTTCGTCCTGCCCAAGGCCGAGAGTGCTTTCTCCCGCCAGACGGAGATTCACGACACCACCATCGGCTGGCGCTTCATCAATCCGCTCATGAAGCAGCAGTACGGCGTCGATTCGATGCCGGAGACCGGCGAGAACGTCGCCGCGGACTATCAGGTCAGCCGTGCCGACCAGGACAGCTTCGCGCTGCGCTCGCAGCTGAAGGCCGTGGCCGCCCAGCAATCCGGTCGGCTCGGCAAGGAAATCGTTCCCGTGGTGATTTCCGGCCGCAAGGGCGATCCGGTCACGGTTGCGAATGACGAGCACCCGCGCGGTGACACCACCCTGGAGAAGCTCGCCAAATTGCCCACACCCTTCAGGAAGGAAGGTGGGAGTGTCACCGCCGGCAACGCCTCCGGCGTCAATGACGGCGCTGCCGCTCTGATCGTCGCCTCCGCAGCCGCGATCAAGCGCCACGGGTTGACGCCGCTGGCACACATCGTCGCTGGTGCTGCCGCCGGCGTGCCGCCGCGCGTCATGGGCGTCGGCCCGATCCCGGCCACGCGCAAGCTGTGCGAGCGGATCGGCCTAAGCCCCGGTGATTTCGAGGTGGTCGAGCTCAACGAGGCCTTCGCCAGCCAGAGCCTCGCCGTGCTGCGCGAGCTCGGCATCCCGGAGGACGCCGACTACGTCAATCCGAACGGCGGCGCGATCGCGCTTGGCCATCCCCTCGGCATGTCCGGGGCGCGCCTCGCCGGAACGGCGGCGCTCGAACTTTCGCTCGCCGGCAGGAACCGGGCGCTCGCCACCATGTGCATCGGCGTCGGCCAGGGAATTGCCATCGCCCTCGAAAGAGCCTGATGCGCCGGCCTTTCAGCCGAACGACGACCTGCTGCTCATCTACACGCAGGGTGCCCGGAGCATTCGGGTGGAATGGCGGTGCTTGCCTCCAACACGGCCGTCTCGCCGGTGACGCCGGAGATTCTTGCCGCGCAGGAAATGCGCCGCGGCACGGTGCAGCTCATCGAGGACATCGCACAATTTTGCCACCTCGCATGCCGCCGCTGTCCCGGAGCACCGGAGTCAACCGCGGCCCCATCGCCTTGGCGAACGCCGCGTCGACCGCGATCTGGAGCCCGCCCTCGGCTGGCCCGCCAAGAGCGAGGCAGCGGCGGGGATCAGACTAGCTTCCGGCAGGTGGACTTGGCTTGGCGCCGACTCCTCCGAGCCCGTGCGCGTCATCTTTTTGACCCCCGACAATCTTCAGCCGGAAGGAGCGCATAGGCCATTCGACGTGGGTGGCGCGCGACGGATACCGTGCTCCCGGTCGTTGTGGGAATACGACGGAGTGAATGCGACAGGGAGGTAGATGCGATGAGAAACTGGTTCCAACGGCTGACCGATGTCTCCTCCCTGGCGCGCACCGAACAGATGGGGTGATTGGGGGTCTTAGCCGGAAGGTGGCTGCTCCATTCGAGATGTTGGAACGTGGTCCGTGTTGAGCGGCCACAAGCATCATGAAGGAGCAGCCATGAACCATTATGCCGGACTGGACGTGTCGCTGGAAGCAACGGCGATCTGCGTGGTGGATGAAGGCGGGCGGATCGTGAGAGAGGCGCTGGCGGCGAGCGAGCCGCAAGCGCTTGTCGCCGTCTTGCGGGAGATCGCTCTGCCTTTGGAGCGCATCGGGCTGGAGGCGTGTTCGCTGACCGCCTGGCTTCACGATGGGCTGCGCGCGGCCGGCTTGCCGGCGATCTGCATCGAGACGCGCCAGGCCAATGCGGTGATGAAGACGATGCCGAACAAGACCGACCGCAACGACGCCCGGGCCCTGGCGCAGATCATGCGCACCGGGTGGTAACGCCAGGTCCACGTCAAGAACCGGCAGTGCCGGCTGTGGCGCGCGCTGCTGGTGGCGCGCCGCACGATCCTGAACGAGATGCGATCGATCGAGAACGTGGTGCGGGCGCTGCTGCGGGAGGCCGGCCTCAAACTCGGCACACCGAGCCGCGCGGCCTTTGCCGGACGCGTCCGCGCCCTCGCGGATGGCGATGCTCTGGCGATGGAACTCGTCGAGCCGCTGCTGCGGATACTCGCCACCATGCCAAACGCCGTGCATGGCACGAGCGCGCGTCGCGGTCGCCCGTAAACTCGCCGTCATCCTGCATCGCATGTGGAGCGATGGGACGCCGTTCCGCTTCGGCACACAAGCCGCCGCCTGAGGCAACGTCCAGCTGGAGGGCCTCCACTCAAGCATGCGCCGGATCGTTCCCGTGGGGACGAGGGGCAAGGCGATCTCGCTGAGAGTCTCGAGCCGAGGGCGTAAGCCGCAAGGTCGCGAAACAGATTGAGACGCCTTGCCCTCCTGACCCCATCATGCAGGCGGCCCTGCGCCGACCGCGAAGAGAAGCGAGTGACCCCAACGGGAAACCCGATCCGAAACAAGCCATGGAGCAGCTTGACCTACCTCACCCCAATCAGAGAAGACACTTAGGGAGGCGCTCGCGAAGTTGGTGCAGGATCTTGGCTTTGATGCCTACGCCTATCTGAACGTCCAGCCGGTGCGCATCTTTGCGATCTCCAACTACGCCTCCGAGTGGCAGGTCCGATATCTCACACAGAACTATGCTGCGATCGATCTGGTCGTCTCGATGGCGAAGGAACAGATGAAGGCCTTCGCGTGGGCAGCCGCCGCGCCGCGCTCCCTTTCGAAGCCGCTGCGTCGCTTCTATTCGGAACCGGGTGATTTCGGAATCAGATCAGGAATCTCGATCCCTGTGCGGACGGCGTTCGGGCACCTGTCGATGCTGACATTAGCATCGCACAAGCCGTCGCTGAGCCTCGAGACCGACATCGATCAGATCGCGGCGGTGACGGCGGTCGCCCAGCTCCACGCGAAGATGGAGCAGCAGGACGCGGCACCGACGGCCAGCGTGGAGATCGATCTCAAGGCGAAGCAGGCTCTCTGCCTGAAATGGTCCGCCGAAGGGAAGACAATGAAGGATATCGCGTCCATCGAGGGCATGTCGTTCGCGACGGTGAACTTCCACCTGAACAATGCTCGCAAGGCGCTCGATGCGGGAAGCCTGGCACAGGCGACGGCTCTCGCCACGAAGCTCAAGCTGATCTGAGCGGTCCGTCAGTACGAAGGCACCGCCGAGATATGTCCCAGTACGTCGAAGAAGGTCGATAGGAGTGCCTGCTACGCGCGCATGCCGATCACTCCGGTGACATAGGCGGTGTGGTGGGGCCACAATGTCACAACCGGCAACGGGCGGCCCCTTGCACGAAGACGTCGACGAGATCGCCGAAACGGCCGGCTGGCTGTGCTCACCGAGTGCGAGCTTCGTCACGGGCCAGACAGTGCTCGTCGATGGCGGCTACACGATGCTGGCAACCGGGTATGAAGCAAAACACTCCACGACGAGTTGAGGCGTCCGATGTTTGCCTCCGGTCTGTCTCTCCTTTGTCGCCTCAGTAGATGAGCCGCGTCGCGCGAGGGAATTCGGTAGCAAGGGCGCTCCCGAGGTCTGAATTGTCCTGGCGCTAGAATCCGTATCGATGATCGGCCCAGCGCAACAGCACCTTGGCATCGTGATCTGGCAAGCGAATCCGCGCATCGCGGAGACCCTTTGCGATTGCCTCGCCGACGTCTGGATCGATCCGGTTGCCGTGCGTCATGAGAAAAAACCAGCCGAAGGGAAGTCCTGCCTCGCGATCGATCGCCTCGATGCGGTCCATGAGGATATGGACGGACGCATCGCCAGCTTCCAAACGCTCTCCCGGCAGATGTAGCGGACGAGGAATGAACGCGAGCTCACGTTCACCCTTGTGTTCGTAGTCCCGGATGTCGAGCGCCCAATGCGCGTGAACACGGCTCGCTCGCGCGCTCGATTCCTCCCAGTCCTGAAAGAAGCGAACCTCGCGAGGCGTAAAATCGAAGTAGTTGGGCTGCATGTCGAGAAACGGCGTCCGCGTGCCGTCGGAGCCCACCCAGGCACGTCGTTCCAACTCCGGCCGTCGCGCCTCCCGCTTGTCGCGCTCGAGACGCGCGCAGCGGGCGAGGAAGCTGCGGACATGCACGATGCTGGTTCCCGACCTGCCGAGCAGGCGATAGAGCGGCCCCGCCAGGATCTTGTCGTCGGACATGGCATCGTGACTCAGCCAGGACGGATCGAGCAGCTCATCAGCGCCCCATGGCCGATAGTCTGGATTGACGATCGGACCAGCGCGCCACTCGGTCTCGCGGCCGAGTGCAATCTGAACGTAGTCGGCAGCACCGGGTCCCGTCGGGGCAAACGCGAAGACGGCATTGCCGTGCCACTCGGCGAGCTCCATACCGCTGTCGCGCAGCGCGCTCCAAACAGCGTTGACGTCACCGGCGTGCTTTTCGATCTCTGCCGTCATCCACGGTCGAAGCTCCGCAATGCGGGTGCCGTCCGGCGCGAGGACCGACCGCGTGTCGCGCCAATACTGGTCGTCGACGCTCGCCGCCGAGAAAGCAAACCCGGGGAAGGGCTCACCCAGCGCGGCGGCCAAGACGGTCTCGTCGGCGCCGGCCGGCAGACGCGCCAGGACGGCCTCGACCGAGCCGTGGTCAGGCAGTCTGGTAGGTGCGTTCTCCGAAATCTCAGCCATGTGACCACCCTATCATTTCAGGCCCACGCGGTCCTTGACTGGCTTCGCGGGATCTCCCGCTGCGCCGCTATTTACAGAACGTTCGATCGTTTCAATCGACGCCATAATTTCCTCGAGCGAAGGAGCCGCGCCGAAATCATCGCCGTCATGTTCGAATAGTCGCGGATGAGGCCGGGAACCATCTTCGGAGTCGGCACGAGCGCGAACGAGCCGGCGACGGCAGAGGCGAGGTCGTAGTCGGGCCGGTTGAAAAACATTCGCGCATGTCGGACGCAATCGGCGCCCAAGTCCGCGTCCGCGAGGGCTGTCTTGCCGGCCTCGGACGCGAGGAGGCAATGCAGGTCGTAGAAGTGGCGCGAGATGCGCTGCCCTTCCTGCCTCAGTTCGCCGCGACGCTCGAACCAGCGACGCAAGCCGTGTGCGATCACGACTTTATCCCAAAAGGTGCGCGTTGCGTCGATCGTCGTGACGTTAGGCACCAACAGATCGAGGTCTGCGGCTTCATCTGCAATGTAAGGACTGATGTCCGCAGGATGGTTCGGATCGAGTGCCGACTTCGCTCCCGATTCAATGCGCACCGCAGGACGCACATAAGCGTCGTCACGCGGCTCAACCTCCGGATACCAGATCAGAAGCGTCTGGGCGTCGGAATCGGCCTCATCAATCGTGACGCGTCCTCGTCCTCCCGTGGCGTCGGCAAGTTGTTCAGCTAGGAACGCATGAAGTGGGCCGGTGATGAAGCTACGACAGGCGTCTCGGATCGCATCCAGTCGAGCACGACGCTTCTTGTTCGAAAGCGCTTCGAGCTCGGCGACGGAAGCGGGCTCGTCGAGATCGTCGCGAAACACTGTGACGTCGATGTCTTCGGAAAAGCGCTCGATCAGCCCATGTGCCTTGGACAGAGACGTGCCGCCCTTGAACAGCAGACGCGGCCCTCCGGCTGGCCGCTCATGATAAAGAGCGTTGAGCGTCCAACAGACCCAAAAGTCCTTCTCGACGTTTCCGATCGGCGCCCCGAGCCGGTTTGCCGTCGTCAAGAAAAGATCGAGCCTCTCGTTGGCTGGCGCGAGGATGACCTCGTTATAGGCGGCATTGCTCATGCGCGAGTCTCTGGCGCAGCGTCGGCGGGTCCGAGCAAAGGTCTGAGAAAATCCTGCATCCAGATCGGCATTGCCGACAGGCCTGTGCGAAGATCGTTGCAGATCTCCTTTCCATGCTCGGGATTTTTGAACAGTCTGTCGAGGCCGTTCGTTATGGCCTCCCGATCGTTGTCTCCCTCCATCATGGCTTGTATCCAATAAAGCGCTTGAACGACCCGCATGCCCGGGCGTCCAGCCCAATAGAGACGGCTCGGCGCCGCCGCTTTGAAATGGATGACCTGCTTTCCGAGCTTGATCGGTTTCAGGCGGGCGTCGACGAGAACCTCGATGCGCGCCGGCACGGCTGTCGTGAGACCAAGATCATTCGCGGCCGTCATTCCGTCGACCACGATGCGAACCTGGTCGCGACGTGCCACAGCTCTGATCACGGCGCGATAGTCGGGGACCGCCACCTTGCCCATCAGTTTGCTCATTCGCGGCCGGTCGTAGAGCCCGCGGTCGATGCGGCGTAACTCGCCAGCCGCGACGAGACGCTGCAGCGTCTTGTCGACGGCCGAACGACTGCCGAGATCGGCGAAATCGCTCGGCGTCCATACCTCTCCAGGAGGTGCCCCGTTGATACGGGCGAGGAGCCGCGGCCGGAGGTCTATGGTCGGTTTATCAAGCATGTCCGAAATATGATGCATTTTTCGGACACAGGCAAGGGGAGTCCGATCGATGCTGCATTTTTCGGACAACATCCTTGCAATCCCAGCCCCCGCCGGTTCCCTCCCGGGCGGAGGATAGCTGCAATTGACTCTCCCTCGAATTAGAACAAATATAGAACATGCCCAATGCGGAGAGCGTTGCAAAGGACATGAGTACGTCCGCCACCCGATCTGTCGTGTCCGAGCTTCGGGTACGCATCGCCCGGCTAGAGGGTAGGGCCGTGCATCAGCGCGCGGTCCTGCCCTTCGGCCTGGCGGCGATCGCCCGGATTTTCCGGAAGGAGGGCTGCTGCGCGGGGCGCTGCATGAGGTCGCGGGCGGCAGCAACGACGCCGTGATGGCGCGGCCGCCGCCCTGTTCGCTGTCGGTGTCACAGCGCGCAGCGGCGGCAAGGTGCTGTGGTGCGTGACGCGGCCCGACCTGTTCGCGCCGGCTCCAGCTCGCGGCCGAGGCTTCCGGTACGCTCGGCCTCGCGGTCCGGCGCTGGCGGCGGCAGACCAATGTGGAAGCTCGCCTTATGCGCCGCCATCCGTTCGCGCCTTGAGTCGGAAGGGGTCATTCGCGGTTCGAGGCAACGACCCGGGCAATGATACCCTCCGGACACGAATACGATCTGGCGATCGGCGATCACATCCGGTTCCTGCGCCGCTTCGATGAACTCAGGGTTGTCAATGTGTTGATTTCCGGAGGAGTGACCCTGGAAGAGGATCCGCCTGTGGTGATGCTCGACGGCGTGAACCCAATGTCGCCTTCTGGCACTTGGACCATTGAACCCAAACGACAAGGATCAGGGCCGGCATCACGACCATGTCGTCACCTCGACCTTACCCGTGGTTGCGAACCTGACGCTGGCTTCGAAGCCCGATTGCCTGCCGGGCCTCGGCGAGCGAAGCGTCAGCGGGCTGCCTATGCGCTCGGCGATGGTCGAGACGATCGACAGGCCGATCCCGCTGCCGCGAGCCGAGGTTCCGGCGCGCTCGAACCGGCCGGCGAGTTTGGCCAGCGTCTCGGGCGGGACGACGGGGCCGTCATTCGACACCGTCAGCAGCCCGCCGGGGTCGAGGGTCACTTCGACGGGCGATGACGGGCTGCCATGGCCGAGGGCGTTCTCGACGAGGTTGCGGCACACGATCCCGGCGGCGTCGGGATCGATGTCGGACATCACGGGGGTCTCGGGCACGCGCAGGGACAGCCTTTCCTCAGGCACGCTCCTGTGCATGTCGTCGATCACGAGCCGCAGGGCGTCGCGCAGGTCCGACGTCCGGTCGAGCCGAAGCCGGCCGCCCTCCGCGCGGGCGAGCTGCATGAGGCGCTCGGCGCGCGCCGTCAGCCGCTTGAGCGTGGCCTCGATGTCGGCTCCCCGCCGGGCGATGTAAGGCTCCCCGGTCTCCTTCTGGATACGCTGGGCCTGGGCGATCGCCCCGGCGAGCGGGTTCCGGAGCTCATGGGCGGTGTTGGCGGCGAGGCTGCGTTCCGACTCGAAGGCCGCCCTGAGCCTGTCGAGCAGCGCGTTCAGCGTGGCGGCGAGCGGGGCGACCTCGCTGGGCAGGTCGTCGGAGGCGACGGGCGCGAGATCCCTCTCACTGCGGGTCTCCAGCCGTTCCCGGAACGCCCGCAGCGGCCGCATGCTCCGGCGCACCGCGAGGATGACGGCGGCGAAGGCGGCCGGGATGACCAGGAGGATCGGCAGGCCGAGGCCGATCTGGATCTCCCGCGCGACCCCGGCCTCATGGGCGAGCGGCTCCGCCACCGTGATGCGCACCGTGCCCTGCAGGGCCTCCTCGCTGTACAGGCGGTGCGTCGCGGTCCGGCCGAATCCGGGACCGCCATAGGGCGGGAAGACCGACAGGTCGGCGGCATGGGACTGGAGCAGGACCTTGCCCTTGTCGTCGCGGACCACATAGGTGAAGAGCTCGTCATGGCCGTGGATGGCGCCGAGCCGCTGGCTGGCGACATCTCCCTCCTCGCGGCCGACGATGTCCATGACCGCGAGGGGAAGCAGGCGCTGCGCCGTCTCCTGCAGGGAGGAATCGAAGACCTCGCCGATCTCGTGCCGCAGCAGCACGGCGGTCGTCCATGCCGCGCCGACCCAGATCACCAGCAGCACCGCCCCGAGCGAGAGCAGGAGCCGGCCCTGGAGGCTTCGCGGGCGCCTCATGCCGCGGCCAGCCGGTAGCCGAGGCCGCGCTCGGTCTCGATCAGGTCGGCGCCGAGCTTCTTGCGCAGCCGGCTGACATGGACCTCGATCGTGTTGCTCTCCACCTCGGCATCGAAGTCGTAGAGCTTTTCCTCGAGCTGCGCCTTGGAGAGCACCTGGCCCGGCCGCGCCAGGAATGCCTCCAGCAGCGCCCATTCGCGGGCCGTGAGCTGCACCGGCCTGCCCTCCCGGCGCACGCTCCGGCGGGCGATGTCGATGTCGAGCGAATGATGCCGGATGATCGGGTTGGGATTGCCGGAATAGCGGCGGGCGACCGAGCCGATGCGCGCCGACAGTTCGTCGAGGTCGAACGGCTTGACCAGGTAGTCGTCCGCCCCGGCGATCAGGCCCTCGATCCGGTCCGACACCTGGTCGAGCGCCGTGAGGATGATGACGGGCGTGACGTTCCCCGCGGCCCGCAGGGCGCGCAGGAACACGATCCCCCTGCCGTCTGGGAGCATCAGGTCCAGCAGGATCAGGTCGTAGACGGCGCCCGCCATGGCGTCGCGGGCCGCGTCGATCCGCATGACCCAGTCGGCGGAGTGACCGTCGCCGACGATCTGGTCCCGCACGGCCGCGCCCAGCACACCGTCGTCCTCTATCAGCAGGATTCGCATCGTGGTTCGCCTTTCGCGGCTCCTGCTTCCTTGACGGTCTTTCCTTACGCGGCGCTGAAGCGGATCGCATGCGAGCTTCAGGATGCCGTCAGCTTCGCCCTCCAGGCTTGTCGCAGATCAAGGTGGAAGGAAGCTCCGGCCCATGCGGCTCGCTCTGACAATTCTCGCATGTATCGCGATCCTCCCGGTGGGGCAGGCGCTCGCCGACGACGACTGCTTCGTGCCGATGGCGGACTGGAAGCCGAAGGAGGCCGTCGCCGCCCTCGCCGCCCGGAACGGCTGGACGGTGCGCCGGATCAAGATCGACGACGGCTGCTACGAGATCGACGGCACGGACGCCGAAGGCCAGCGGATCGAGGTGACGGTCCATCCCTCCACCCTCGACGTCCTCGAGATCGAGCGCAAGGACGGCTCCGGCCGCCGGCGCCGCGACGGGGAGGATCGCGGCGGCGATTGAGCAGCCGCCGGCCGGCCCGGCCCCCGCACGGAAGACCGATCCGGCCCCGTCTCTCGGCGGGGCCTTTCGATTCCTGACGGCAGGCTGAAGCAGAAAATCCGTTTGCGTCAGGAACGGATCAGGCAGGGCGCCCAGAACGGCTTCAGCAGAGAAAGGAGACCCTGCCATGAGAAAGACCCTTGCCATCCTCTTCGCCTCGACCGCCCTGACCGCCGGGATCGGCTTTCCCGCCTGGAGCGCGATGCACGAGGCCGCCCGCTTCGAAGGGCTGCGCGACGCCGTCCTCGATGCCGGCCGGGATCTCGGCGTGGTGCTGGCCAGCGACGATGACGACGACCGCGACCATGGACGCCAGCTCCGGCATGGGGACGACGACGAAGACGACGATGACGACGACGATTTCCACGGCGGCAGCGTCTCCGCACCGGCTCCGGCGGGCAGCGTCGCTCCCCCGAACAACGGCCTCTTCGGCAACGGCGCGACGCCCAAGGCGCAGGTGAACTGAGCCCACCGCCCTTCATCCATGCCCGATCGAGAGAACCCGACGATGAGAAGCATCCTCGCCGCCCTGGCGCTGACCACGGCGCTCACGCTTCCCGGCATCGCCATGGCGCGGCCGGTGACCCTGACCACGACGCTGAAGAACTATGGCGGCAACGGCGCCTACCTCGCCATCTACGTCACCGATCCGAAGGGGGCCTATGCCGGCAGCCTGTGGATGGCGGGCACCAAGTCCAAATACTACGGGCACCTGTCCGACTGGTATCGCGCGACCGGCGGCAACACCGCCGAGATCAACGGCATCACCGGGGCGAGCGTCGGGGCGGGCCGCCAGCTGGCGATCACCCTCGACCTCGCCGATGCGCTCTTCGACGCCGGCTACACGCTCCATGTCGATGCGGCGGTCGAGGACATGCGCGACAGCCCCAACGAGATCGCCGTGCCGCTGACCGCGAAGGGCGCGGGACAGCCCGTCCAGGGCCGCCGCTACATCGCGAATTTCAGCTACGGCATGTAGGGGACGAGCATGCTCCGCGCCCTCCATCGCTGGCCGGGCCTGCTGGCCCTCGCCCTCGTGACGCTGCTCGCGGTGAGCGGCGCGGCGCTGTCCGTCTTCCCGGCGGCGGAACGGATCGCCGCGCCGCAGGCGGAGGAGGCCATGAGCGTGGCCGACCTCGCCACGCGCATCCGGTCCGCCCATCCGGGAGTCGAGCAGATCAGGCGCGCGCCCTCCGGGCGCATCACCGCCTACTGGTTCGACGGCGGCACGCCGGGTTCCGCGGTCATCGACCCGGCGACCGGAGCCGGCGTGGCTTCGGCCGATCCCAACCCGCTCCAGCGCTGGCTCACCAATCTGCACCGCTCGCTGTTGCTGGACGATGCCGGCCGCATCGTCATGGCGGCGGGGGCCGCGGCGATGCTCGTCCTCGCCGTCTCCGGCCTTGCGCTGGTCGCGCGGCGCGTGGGCGGATGGCGACGCTGGCTGGCGCCGCTGCGCGGACCTCTGGCCGGGCGTGTCCATGTCGAGCTTGCGCGGGCCGCCGTGCTCGGCCTCCTGCTGACGTCGGCGACGGCGCTCTGGATGACGGCCTCGACCTTCGGCTTCCTTCCCGACGAGGGCCCCCCTCCGGAACTGCCTTCTGCGGTGAGCGGGAGGGTCGGCGCTCCGCTGGCCTCCATGCCGCGGCTCGCCGCGACGCCCGTCTCGAACCTGCACGAGCTGAGCTTCCCCTATCCCGACGACGCCACCGACGTCTTCACGCTCAAGACCGGCGACGGCGTCGGCTATCTCGACCAGGGCACCGGGGCGACGCTCGGCTGGGCGGAGCCGAGCGGCTGGGAGCGGATCTCGGAGACCGTCTACATGCTCCACACCGGGCAGGGCGCCCCGCTTCTCGGCCTGCTGCTCGGGCTCACGGCGCTCGGCGTCCCGGCGATGGGCGTCACGGGGCTCTCCATCTGGCTGGCGGGCCGCGCCGGTCGCCCCAGGATCCGCGACAACGCCGCGCCGGGCCGCGCGGAGACGATCATCCTCGTCGGCAGCGAAGGCGGCAGCAGCTGGGGATTCGCCGCGACGCTGCACGCGGCGCTGACCCGCGCCGGGCAGCGCGTCCATGCTGCGCCGATGTCGGCGTTCGACCCCGCCCGCTTTTCCGGGGCGCGGCGCTACCTCGTGCTGGCCGCGACCTATGGCGACGGCGACGCACCCGCTTCGGCCAAGGGATTCCTCGACCGCCTGGACCGGCTTTCCGCCGTGCCGGCCGCGCCGGTGGCGGTGCTGGGCTTCGGCGACCGGAGCTTTCCGGCCTTCTGCGCCTATGCCAAGTCGGTCGCCGCCGCGGCGGAAACCAAGGGCTGGCGGCTCCTGCTGCCCTTCGAGACGGTGGACCGCCAGTCGCCGCAGGAATTCGCGCGCTGGGGCCGCGCGCTGGGCGAGGCGCTCGGCATCGCGCTGGAGCTCGACCACCAGCCCGTCCGGCCCGCGACGAGCACGCTCACCCTCATCTCACGCCGCGACTATGGCCACGACGTCCAGGCTCCCACCGCCATCCTGCGCTTCGCGCTGCCGCGCCTCTGCCTATGGCAGCGCCTGACGGGGCAGGGATTTGCCCGCTTCGAGGCCGGGGACCTCATCGGCATCGTGCCGGAGGGATCGCCCATGCCTCGCCTCTATTCGCTCGCCTCGGGCCGCCGGGACGGCTTCGTGGAGATCGTGGTGCGCAAGCATGTCGGCGGCCTCTGCTCGAGCGCGCTCACGACGCTGGAGCCCGGCGGGACGGTCGCCGCCTTCATCCGCCGCAATCCCGGCTTCCACGCGGCCCGCGACCGCACGCCCCTGATCCTGATCGGCGCCGGCACCGGAATCGGGCCGCTTGCCGGCTTCATCCGTGCGAACGCCTCGCGGCGCCCGATCCACCTGTTCTTCGGCATGCGGCATCCCGACAGCGACTTCCTCTATCGCGAGGAGCTGGAAGGCTGGGCGGCCGGGGGCCGGCTCCGCCATCTGTCCACGGCGGTCTCGCGCGGAACCCGGCCGCGCCATGTCCAGGATGCGCTCGTCGCCGACCAGCCCGAAATCGTCCGCGCGATCCGGGAAGGGGCGCGTGTCATGGTCTGCGGCGGGCGGCAGATGGCGGCAGGCGTCGCCGAGGCGATGACGCGGATATTGCAGCCGCTCGGCCTGTCTGCCGAAATCCTCAAGGCGGAGGGACGCTATGTCGAGGACGTCTACTGAGCTCGCCCGGCACGCTCTCAACGGCCCGACGATGGGGACCCGCTGGTCCGCGCTCTTCCACGCTCCCGCCGGCTTCGACGCCGGGACCGTTCGGTCGGCCCTGCAGGCGGCGGTGGACGAGGTCGATGCGCAGATGTCGACATGGAAGCCCGACAGCGAGCTGATGCGCCTGAACGGGACTCCGGCGGGGCAATGGGTGAGCGTTCCGGCACGCCTTCTGGATGTGCTCCGGCTGGGGCTGGCGATCGGTCGCGCCTCCGGCGGCGCATTCGACATCGGCATGGGCGACGCGGTCATCGCGTGGGGCTTCGGCGCCGCGCAAGCGAGCCCGAACCGCATCCGCAGCGCAATAAAGGCCCGGCGCGTGCCCGCCCATGACGCGCTCGAAATCGATGGAACGAGGGTCCGCAAGCGCGTGCCGATCACGCTCGACCTCAACGGCATCGCCAAGGGATATGGCGTGGACCGTCTCGCCGGCGTGCTCGGCAGCTTCGGCATCCGCGACGGGCTCGTCGGCATCGACGGCGAGATGCGCGCCATGGGCCTGAGGCCCGACGGCGAGGCCTGGACGGTCGCGGTGGAGCAGCCGGACCCTGAGCGTCGCGCCCCGCATTCGCTGCTGTCGCTGGAGGATTGCGCCGTCGCCACCTCCGGCGACTACCGCCACTGGATCGACGTTCAGGGCCGGAACCTCTCCCACACCATGGACCCCGCCCGCGGCGCCCCGCTTGCGCAATCTCCGGCTTCGGTCACCGTGCTCGCGCCGACATGCGCGGAAGCCGATGCCTGGGCGACCGCGCTGATGGTGCTCGGCGCCGACGACGGCGGGGAACTCGCCCGGCGGCTGGGGATCGATGCCCTGTTCCTGCTTCGCGGCGCCTGTGGCATCCGTTCCTGTGGGACCGGACGCCTGTTCGGGGACGTAACGATGGCGGTTCGGGCGTGGGGAGGTTGAACGGTGGTGGAGCATTCGAACGGGGACAGGCTGAAGATCGCTCTGCTGCTGGTGGGGCTCGGCGGCCTCGTGACCGGCCTCGTCCTCCATGTCGCGGGAAGGCCGGATCTCGCGCAGACTGTCTGGTTCGCGGGCGTCGTTCCTATCCTCGCCGCGCTGCTGGTGGAGATCCTGCGCAGCCTTGATACGTCGCCATCCGCATTGGCCCCTGCCGCCACGCAAACCAGCCTTCCAGGAGTGCATCCGAAATGAGCCGTCTTTCGCATTCGGAAATCCATATGATCCACCGGATCGGCTGGCTCCGCGCCGCGGTGCTCGGTGCCAATGATGGGATCGTCTCGACGTCAAGCCTCGTCGTCGGCGTGGCGGCGGCCGGATCGGGATCGACCGAGATCCTGATCGCGGGACTGGCCGGCCTCGTGGCGGGTGCGATGTCGATGGCCGCCGGTGAATATGTCTCGGTCAGCTCCCAGACGGACGCCGAGAACGCCGACCTCGCCCGCGAGAGACGCGAGCTTGCCGAGATACCCGATGCGGAGCTGGAGGAACTGACGCAGATCTACGTCGACAGGGGGCTCGACCGCACGCTGGCGGAACAGGTCGCCGCGCAGCTGACGGAACGCGACGCCTTAGGAGCCCATGCGCGTGACGAACTCGGCATCTCCGAGACCGTCGCCGCCCGCCCGGTACAGGCGGCCATCATCTCGGCGCTCACCTTTGCGGCGGGAGCGGTCGTGCCGGTGCTCGTCGCCCTGGTGTCGCCCGCCGAAAGGACAAGCGTCCTGGTCGCGGCCTCGACGCTCGTGGCGCTGGCCATCCTGGGCGGCCTCGGCGCCACCGCCGGAGGAGCCGGCGTGGTGCGCGGGGCCCTTCGCGTCACCTTCTGGGGTGCGCTCGCCATGGGCGTGACCGCCGCGGTCGGGATGATCTTCGGGGTTCAGGCCGGATAGCGAGCCTTCCGTCCACGACCTCGTCCCTCTCGCATGGTCGCCTCCGCCTTGAGGCCGCTCAATGCGGCAGGCAGGCGCCGGATGTCTGTTTCGCGAGCCTACCCGAGGAAAGTCGAAGACATGCGACACATCAAGCTGGCGCTTTTGGCCATCCTCGTCCTCATCTCCGTGCTGTGGATCGCGGCAGAGCCGGAGGTGTTCCGGTCGAGCGGCTTCTTCGCGGCGCGAGCGGCCGCCGTGCAATATACCGGCGCCCTCGCGATCACGGCCATGAGCGTGGCGATGCTGCTCGCGCTGCGCCCGCGCTGGCCCGAACGCTGGATGGGCGGGCTCGACAAGATGTACCGCCTCCACAAATGGCTCGGCATCACCGCGCTCGTCGTCGCCATCGTCCATTGGCTGTGGGCGCAGGGGCCGAAATGGGCGGTGGGCTGGGGTCTTCTGGAACGGCCGGTACGCGGCGGCCCCCGCCCGGTCCCCGCCAACCCGGTGGAAGCCCTGTTCTCGAGCCTGCGCGGCACTGCCGAGGGCATCGGCGAATGGGCCTTCTATGCCGCCGTGGTGCTGATCGCGCTGGCGCTGATCCGCGCCTTTCCCTACCGCTGGTTCTACAAGACCCACCGCCTGCTGGCCCTCGCCTATCTGGTGCTGGCGTTCCACGCGGCGGTGCTGCTGGATTTCGCCGACTGGATGACGCCGCTCGGCGTGGCGACGGCCCTGCTCCTGGCCGGCGGCGCCTATGCGGCCGGGATCGTGCTGCTGCGCCGCGTGGGCGCCGGGCGACAAGTGACGGGGCGGATCGCCGAGTTCAAATACTATCCGGGCGTGAAGGCGCTCGAAACCATCATCGATGTGCCCAGGGGCTGGCCAGGGCATCGGGCGGGCCAGTTCGCCTTCGCCATGTCGGACGCGTCCGAAGGCGCGCATCCCTACACCATCGCCTCCGGCTGGCACCCTGACCATCCGCGGATCGCCTTCATCACCAAGGAGCTGGGCGACCACACCGGCCGACTGCGCGAGAAGCTGCGCGCCGGCCAGGAGGTGCGGGTGGAAGGACCCTATGGCTGCTTCACCTTCGACGACGCTTGCCGCCGCCAGATCTGGATCGGCGGCGGCATCGGCATCACGCCGTTCATCGCCCGGATGAAGCACATGGCCCTGCGCGGCGACGCGCCCGACTGGCCGGAAGGCCAGACGGCGGACCTGTTCCATACCACCACCGATGTGGACGAGGTCGCGCTGGCGAAGCTCGCGCATGACGCGCGGGCCGCCGATGTGCGCCTGCATCTCCTGATCAGCGCCCGCGATGGCCGGCTCACCGGCGCCCGCATCCGGGAGGAGGTGCCGGACTGGCGCGAGGCGAGCATCTGGTTCTGCGGTCCCGCCGGCTTCGGGGCCGCGCTGCGGCGGGACTTCGCCGCCCAGGGCTTTCCGGTCGAGGAGCGCTTCCATCAGGAACTGTTCGACATGCGGTGAACGACCGGTTCTCAGTGACTGGTAACGTCCGCAAATGGCGCATCGCCCTCGGGCCTGACAGGGAATGACCCAACTCGGTCATCTGTCACGTTCGAGTCTGCCCCTCGGCGGCAACTGGCGGGCCGCGCAGGGCAGCGATGAGAACTACGTGTCCTGCGAGCTTTCGCGCGTTCTCGCGGATCACAGATCTCGTCGCCCGTCGATTTTGTTTGGGTGCCACTCCTCTGACCTGCGAAAATGGGAATAGTCCCCCGCAGTACCGTTCCCAGTCCATGGACGATGTTGTGGCGCGAGCGACGGCCGATCCGAATTCAATTTCAACGAGGCCTCCGGCGCTTGATCTCAGTCAAGGCACCGATCTGACGCTTCGATAATATCGGGAACAAAAGATTGCGGAGGCGGATATCTCGGCAGCGCCATCCGCACCCCCGAGGATGAAGGCAGGGCGCTCGGCGCTCATTCACGGATCGGTTGAAGAGGCAGAAGCGGGGCATGGTCCTTCGTCGGCATCTCGCCCAATGGCTCAAGGGATTGCTGGCCACCTTGGTCGCGATCGCCTTTGTCCTTGCGCCGATTGCCAGCGCGCAAACCGAATCCTGCCATGGCCTGCTGCCTCATCACCAGGATCACGACGGCTCTCGCCATGTCGCCGCGATCGAACAATCCATCGCGGCTTCCCTGCACCAGCAAGGTGATGTGGCCCCGGAGCACAGGCCCGCAGGTTCCAAGACTTGCTGCGCCAGCTCCTGCAGCGCGTGCCAGGTGGTTCTTGCCAGGGAAACCGTCGCGATCACGCACGGCCTGATGACCCATTCCGGCTTTGAATGGATCGATGAGGCCGGCGCGGGTGTCGCTGTCGCACCCATCCTCGGTCCTCCCCGTCTCCCGGTCTGAGCGATCCGTCGCGCCGAAGGCGCGCGGATCATGGGGCACGCCCGGCGCGCCCTGACCGATTCATCGGCATTGCCGATCGGGACACAAGGACTGAAGCCATGAACCGTCGTGATTTTCTTCACGGCCTGATGACCGGCGCCGCGGCGCTCGGCACATCGGCCGCCGCTTTTCCAATCCGCTCATGGGCGCAAGCCGGCGCCCCGGACCGCTCCATGGAGCCGCTGGCACTGCCCCGGCGTCTCGCCATCGTCCATCGCACGATCGAGGTCAGTGGCAAGGCTGCGCGCGTGTTCGGCCTGACCCAGCCGGACGGGACGCCGGGCCTGACGCTCGACGCCGGCAGCAGCTTCGATGTCGCGCTCACCAACGAGATCGACGAGCCGACCCTGATCCACTGGCACGGCCTGACGCCGCCTTGGGCGATGGATGGCGTGCCGGACAATCCGGCGGCGCTTCTGCGCCCTTCCGAAGTGCGCCGCTACAGCTTCCCGGTTGGAGCCGGCGGCACGCACTGGATGCACGCCCATACGCTGCAGGAGCAGAATCTGCTCGCCGCCCCGATGATCGTGCGGACGGCGGAGGAGATGCGGCTCGACGAGCAGGAGGTTGTGATCCTGCTGCACGACTTCTCCTTCACGCCCGCGGAGGAACTGCTGGCCAGCCTCAAGGCGGGCACTTCCTCGACCGGCGGGATGCTGATGGACCATGGCGCCATGGGCCACGGCGAGGTGATGCCAGCGATGGGCATGCAGCAAACGATGCAGGGTGGCATGCCCGGCGCGTCGATGCCCGGCGGCGCCATGGCCGGGATGGATCTCAACGACATCGACTACGATGCCTACCTCGCCAACGACCGCACGCTCGACGATCCTCAGGTCGTGACGGTCGAGAAAAGCGGCCGCGTGCGTCTGCGCCTCATCAATGGCGCGACCGCCACGGCCTTCACCATCGATACCGGGAGCCTCTCCGGCCAGCTGGTCGCGGTTGACGGCCGGCTGGTGCAGCCGCTCGGGGGCCGATCATTCCCGATCAGCATGGGCCAGCGGCTGGATATCCGCCTGACGCTGCCTGCGGCGGGCGGCGCGCATCCCATCCTTGCACTGCGTGAAGGCGGTTCGGAGCGGACCGGCATCATCCTCGCCTCCGCCGGAGCGCGTATCGGCAAGGTCGCCACGGTCGGCGAGCAGAAGGGACCGGTCGTCGGGCTCGATCTGGAGCCGCGGCTGCGCGCCGTCGCTCCGCTAGCGGAGCGCAACGCCGCCCGCCGCTTCGCGCTTGTGCTGAGCGGAAACATGGCCGGCTACAGCTGGGGGATCGGCGGCGCCGATGCTCTGGCCGTGAAGCGTGGCGAGCGCATCGAGATGCTTCTGCGGAACATGTCGATGATGGCGCATCCGATGCACCTGCACGGCCATCATTTTCAGGTCGTCGACATCAACGGGACCAGGCTCGCCGGCGCCGTGCGCGACACGGTCGTGGTGCCGCCGATGGCAGCCGTGACCATTGCCTTCGACGCCGACAATCCCGGGCGCTGGCCGCTGCACTGCCACCACCTCTACCACATGGCGACCGGCATGATGGCCTTCGTCGGCTACGCGTCCTGACCACGGGTTGACGCCCAGCACGAGCCCCCCGGCTAGCCGATAGCGCCCGTTCAAGGGCGATCAACGCCATTCCAGACGAGAGAGCGGTTCCGGCCGCGTCATGAGAGGAGCAGCCATATCATGACCAAGTTTCGCAAGCTGATGACGACCGCCGCGCTCGGCGCGGCCCTGATCGCGTCCGCGTCCGTCCGCGCCGAGGATGCGCACCATCCGCCGGGCGCATCTTCGCCCGTTCCCCAGTCCGACGCTCCGATGGCCGCGCCGCAGCCTCCTGCGGCGCCCCCGGCGCCGGATTCCCCACAAGGGATGATGGGACCAGGCATGATGGGTGGCGCCAGCCCCATGGGCATGATGGGGCAGATGATGGCCCCGGCTCGCATCCAGGGCCGCATCGCGTTCCTGCGAACGGAGATCGGTATCACGACCACGCAGCAACCGCTGTGGGATGCCTTCGCCGATGCCCTGCGGGCGAACGCCCGCAGTATGGCGGGAATGATGTCCGCCATGCAGGACCAGATGATGTCCGGACAGGCTGCGTCGGCTCCCACCCTTCCGCAGCGGATCGAAGCGTACGAACGCATGCTCGCCGGGCGCCTGGAGGCGCTGCGCAAGATGAAGGCGGCGCTCGATCCCCTTTACGCGGCGTTGGACGACGCCCAGAGGCGCGCGGCCGACCAACTCCTCATGCCCATGCCGATGATGGGGCTGATGTGAACGGATCCGAACGACCTGTCCAGGAGAGCCCACCATGTCCATGCACCATGACGCGGCCCATCCTCCCGCGGGCCGGAACGACGATCGCGATCGGAACGGCGGGGGGCCGTCCTCCGGGTTCCTGCGTTCGAGGGGAGGACTCGTCGCGATCGGTTTCCTCCTCGTCGCAGCCTTCCTGCTCTTCTCCGAGCATCGCGCCCATGTGCTCGGCTTCCTGCCGTTCCTGCTGCTGCTCGCCTGTCCGCTGATGCATCTCTTCATGCATCGCGGCCATGGCGGCAATGGACATGGTGGTGCCTCGGGTGCTGCGAGCCAATCCGAGGGAGGCCCGCGATGAACGGATCGCCCGCCTACGGTCTCTGGAGCCTGGTGATCATCAACTCGGCGGTGTTCATCCTGTTCGCCGCGAGCTTTACCCGCCTCGACAGCAAACGGGACTGGCGCTCGCTCGGCGCCTTCTCGGCCTTCATCGTTGCGCTGTTCACCGAGATGTACGGGTTCCCGCTGACGATCTATCTGCTGTCGGGATGGCTCGGGCGGCAATTCCCGGGCATCGACTTCTGGTCGCACGACGCCGGCCATCTCCTGGAGATGATGTTCGGCTGGCGGGTGACCCCGCATTTCGGCCCGTTCCACATCCTCAGCTACGTCCTGATCTTTGGTGGCTTCTGGCTGCTCGCGGCGAGCTGGCATCGGCTCTACGCAGCCCAACGCGACCATCGCCTCGCCACCGAGGGATCCTATGCCCATGTCCGGCATCCCCAGTATCTGGCCTTCATCGTCATCATGGTCGGGTTCCTGTTGCAGTGGCCGACGCTGGTGACGCTCCTGATGTTCCCGATCCTGGTCATCGTCTATGTGCGGCTGGCCCGAAGGGAGGAGACCGCAGCGCGGGCCGAGTTCGGCACAGCCTGGGACGCCTATGCACGCTCGGTCCCGGGCTTCATCCCCCGGCTCGGGCACGCCCCCTCGGCGAAGTTTCCGACGCAGGGAGGTGCGGCTCATGACTGATCAACTCCCCGGCCGGTCACTGGGCCATGCGCACCACGGCGGCCATCAGCATCACGGGCACGCGCCGGGAAGCGGGCCGGATCAGGCCGACCATTCGAAGATGATCGCGGCCGCCGGATCCAGCCACTCGGCGCATGCCGGCCATGGCGGGCACGACCATGCCGCGATGGTGGCCGATTTCCGACGCCGCTTCTGGATCACGCTGATCCTGACACCGCCGGTTTTGCTGCTGTCGCCGATGATCCAGCATTGGCTCGGGCTGGCTCAGGCGCTGGCATTCCCCGGGGATGGCTTCGTGCTCTTCGGGCTTTCGACCGTCGCCTACGTCTATGGCGGATGGCCGTTCCTGACTGGCTTCACCTCCGAGCTGCGTACCGGTCGGCCCGGCATGATGACATTGATCGCGCTCGCGATCTCGGCGGCGTACTTCTTCTCCGCCGCCGTCACCTTCGGCTTTCCGGGAGAGGCATTCTACTGGGAGCTGGTGACGCTCATCCTCATCATGCTCCTCGGCCACTGGGTGGAGATGCGCTCGGTGATGGGTGCCTCGCGCGCCCTTGAGGAACTCGTACGCCTCTTGCCGGACAGCGCGACCCGGATCGACGCCGATGGCACGACGCATGACGTACCGATCTCCGATCTAAAGCCGGGCGACCGTGTCATCATCCGCCCGGGCGCCAAGGTCCCTGTCGACGGCGAGATCATCGAGGGGTCGTCGGGCTTCAACGAGGCGATGCTCACCGGTGAATCGCGCCCTGTCTCGAAGACGGTCGGCGCCACCGCGATCGGCGGAGCCATCAACGGCGCCAATGCCGTAACCATCAAGGTGACGGCCACGGGGGATTCGACCTACCTCGCCCAGGTCATCGACCTCGTGAAGAAGGCGCAGGCAAGCCGCTCCCGCACCCAGGACGTCGCCAACCGGGCGGCGGCATGGCTCACCTATATCGCCCTCATCGTCGGCTTCGGCACGCTCTTCGTCTGGTGGGCCGTGCTCGGCTCTCCGCTGGAGTTCGCACTCGAGCGCATGGTGACGGTGATGGTCGTGGCCTGCCCGCATGCGCTCGGACTGGCGGTTCCGCTGGTCGTCGCGGTCAGCACCTCTCTCAGTGCCGGCAACGGTCTGCTGATCCGCGACCGCGCCGCGTTCGAACGAGCGCGCAATCTCGACGCCGTCGTCTTCGACAAAACCGGCACGCTGACCGAAGGACGGTTCGGCGTCAGCGACATCGTGGTGCTGGGAGACGGCGACGAAAACAAGGAGCTGTCCCTTGCCGCGGCGGCCGAGAGTCAATCCGAGCACCCGATCGCCCACGGCATCGTCGCCGAAGCGAAGCGCCGCAAGCTTGAGGTCCCTCGGGCCACCGACGTCAGCAACATCACCGGCGAGGGCATCACCGCAAAGGTCGGAGGCGAGGACGTCCGCATCCTCAGCCCGGGTCATCTGGCCCGGCAGGGCAAGCCAATCCAAGATCCGCAGCTCAGGAAGCTGGAAGCCGACGGCAAGACGGTGGTCGTGCTCGTCCGGGATGGCGAGCCACGCGCGCTCTTTGCCTTGGGCGACATCGTGCGGCCGGAATCCAGGCAGGCGATCGCGGAGCTTTCCCGTCTCGGCATCAAATCGGTCATGCTGACCGGCGATGCGAAGGGGGTCGCCGAGACGGTCTCGAAGGAACTCGGCATCGCCGAGTTCTTCGCCGAGGTCCTGCCGGAACAGAAATCGGACAAGATCAGGGAACTTCAGGCACGCGGCCTTGCCGTGGCGATGGTGGGCGACGGCGTAAACGACGCGCCGGCGCTCGTGCAGGCTGATCTCGGGGTCGCGATCGGCGCCGGCACGGATGTGGCCGTGGAATCGGCGGACGTCGTCCTGGTCAAGAGCGACCCGCGCGACGTCGGCGCGATCCTCGGCCTTTCGCGGGTCACCTATCGCAAGATGGTGCAGAATCTGATCTGGGCGACCGCCTACAACACGGTCGCGATCCCGATGGCGGCCGGCATCACCTTCGGCACCGGCTTTCTCATGACGCCTGCCGTCGCCGCGGTCTTCATGTCGGCGAGCACGGTGATCGTGGCGATCAACGCCCAGTTCCTCCGCTTTTACCGAAGGCTCACGTAAGAACCTCGCCCACTTGCTATTCATCGTGGTCGCCGGCGAGCCGCGTGTGGGCCTATGCGGTTCAATCGCCAACGATCGTGCAGCTCTCATCCTTCGCCCAATCGGCGAAACTGAGATAATAGGCGCGCACGTCGTCATAGCCGGCCCGGGCCGCCGCTGCCGCCGCGAGCGCGGCACGGCCGCCACCGTCGCAATGGGTGACGATATGGTCGTCGGGCCGGAAGCCGGCCTGCGCCAGGAGGTCGTGCAACTCCGCCGCCGGCCTCAGACGCGCGCCGTCCAGCAGATTCGCATGCGGCAGCAGCCTTGCGCCGGGCAGATGGCCGCCGCGCGTATTGCGGCGCAGGTCCTCGCCCGTGTATTCGCCCGCCGTGCGGGCATCGAAGATGCGCACGTCGCTGTGGAGCTCAGCCTTCAAGGTCAGCCGATCGACGAGACCGACAAGGCCAGCGCCGGGCCGGGCCTGGAAGGGCCCTGAGTTGCGCGCCGCCTCAGCCGCTCCCGACAGGTCGTCGCGCCCTTCGATGGCCGGCCATCCGCCGTTGAGGATGAAGGCCCTTGCCCCGAAATATTGCAGGATGAACCAGACCCGCGCGGCCTCGGTCATGCGCCCGTCGTCATAGACGATGGCCGGCACGTCGCCATCGACACCGAGTTCGTCAATGGCACGCTGCCAATAGGCGACGTTCTCGAAAAAGGTCTCTCCGGTCTTCGCCGCCGCCTCCCAGATCTCGATCGGCACGCGCACGGCATTGCGCGCATGACCGGAGGAGAAGGCCGTCCGATCACGCACGTCGAGCAGGCGGAAGGCGGGCAACGAGCCCAGCGCGGATGGTTCGACGACGGGATCATGGGACATGGGGAGCTCCGAGGGGCCTCAGATCATGTGGAGGAGCGTGCCGCCCGCCGCCAGCAGCAGGACGACGATCCAGGGCTGCGCCTTCCAGACGGTGAGCAGAAGGAAGCCGGCGAGCGCCAGCGCGAAGTCCGGCGGCGAGAGCACGGCGCTCGTCCAGACCGGGCTGTAGAGCGCGGCGCCGAGGATGCCGACGACGGCGGCGTTCGCCCCGCGCATCGCCGCCTGCGCCGTCGGCCGCAGCCGCAGCGCATCCCAGAAGGGCAGCATGCCGTAGACCAGCAGCAGGCCCGGCAGGAAGACGGCGACGAGCGCGATCACCGCCCCGGCAAGCCCGTGGGGCGCCGGGCCCATCACCGCGCCGAGATAGGCGGCGAAGGTGAAGAGCGGTCCGGGAACCGCCTGCGCCACGCCGTAGCCGGCCAGGAAGGCTTCGTTCGTCGCCCATCCCGGCGTCACCACTTCGGCCTGCAGCAAGGGCAGCACGACATGGCCGCCCCCGAACACCAGCGCGCCGGAGCGGTAGAAGGCATCGAACAGCGCGACGGCCTGATGACCGGTGGCGCCGGCCACCAGCGGCGGGACCAGGAAAAAGCCCGCGAACAGGGCGAGCGCGGCCGCGCCGCCCCGGCGCGACACCGGAAAGCTCAGATGACCCGGCGGCGCGGGCACGTCGCTCCGGCAGAGCCGGAGCCCGGCGAGCGCGCCGAGCGCGATCGCGCCGATCTGGCCGAAGGATCCGCCGACGAAGACGACGATGGCGACGGCCGCCAATGCGATGCCGGCACGTTCGCGATCCGGCGTGAGGCTTTTGGCCATACCCCAGATCGCCTGCGCGACGACGGCGACGGCCACCAGCTTCAGGCCGTGGAGAACGCCCTCCGCGGCAGGGCCGGTGAAGGCGGCCGCGCCGAGCGCGAAAGCGAACAGGATCATCGCCGACGGCAGGGTGAAGGCGAACCAGGCCGCCAGCCCGCCGAGCAGGCCATTGCCGCGCAGGACGCCGAGCGAGAAGCCGACCTGGCTCGACGCCGGGCCGGGCAGGAACTGGCAGAGCGCGACGAGATCGGCATAGCCGGCCTCGTCGATCCACTTGCGGCGCACGACCAGTTCGTCCCGGAAATAGCCGAGATGGGCGATCGGCCCGCCGAAGGAGGTCAGGCCAAGCTTGAGGAAGGCCGCGAAGACCTCGCCGGCCGATCCTCGGGCGGCCTGTCCCCGGGTGGCCTGGCTTTCGTCGCGGCCCGTCGTCGTGTCCGTCATCGCCTCATCGCCTCGCCGGTAAACTCGCGGATGCGCTCCTTGGCCACGGCAAGGCCCTCGCGCCCTTTGTCGGTGATGGAATAGAGCTTGCGCGCCGTGCGTCCGACACGCTCCTCGCGCGAGGTGAGGTAGCCGTCGCGCGTCATCTTGTGCAGCAGCGGGTAGAGCGTGCCGGCCGACAGGCGGTAGCCGTGGCCCGCCAGCTCATCGATCATCCACTGGCCGTAAATCTCATGCTCGGCCGCGCGGTGGAGCACATGCAGGCGCACGAGGCCGGAAAGGAGATCGCGGTGCTCCATGTTCAGCGGATTCCTGCTCCCGGGCCGACTTTCCCGACCGGCCCCTGCCATGCGCCTGCCGTCTGGATCGCGGGGGAATCGGTTTATATTATCGATTTACGATAGCGAAAGCCGATTACAAAAAGAAGACATGGCATGCGCCCCGTCCTGGTCGGTCTCGGGACGATCTGCACAGCGCGTCGTCGACCCAGTGCTTAAGCTTGTCGACGTCGAGTTCCGTCGGCATGACATTGTAGTCGCCGGCGAGGATGGAGGCGGATGACGGCCGGATCGAGTTTCGCGCCGTGACCGGCCCGGATTATGGCCGTATCTGGGATCACGGGCTTGTCGGCGCCGTGATGAAGATCGCCGGGAACGGCATCGGCGATACCATGTGGAAGGTGCGTGCTGGACTGGGCGAGCATGACGCATAATCCCTTCGTGGACGTGACCAAGGACACGACGACGTTCTATGCCAGCGACCGCGACGTGTTCCTCTCCTCGTCGACGATGCCCACCCGATCGAGGCCGGGCGCCTGCCGAACGGCGAGCCGGACCTTTATTTCCGGGGCTTCTGTTGCTGGAACAGCGAAGTCGGATCGGAGACACTCGGCATCGCCTCTTTCTATCTCCGGGCGGTGTGCATGAACCGCAATCTTTGGGGCGTGGAAGGCTTTGAGGAAATCAGCATCCAGCACAGCAAGTTCGCGGCGCAGCGCTTCGCCCATGAGGCGGCGCCCGCGCTCACCAGCTTCGCCCATTCCTCGCCCGCGCCTTTCGTGCAGGCACCCGGGCGGCGCGCGAGCGGATCGTCGCCCGCATTGACGAGGACCGCGAAACCTTCCTGCGCAAGCGCGGCCTCGGCAAGGCCGAGACGGCTAAGATCATCGATACCGTGTTGCAGGAGGAAGGCCGCCCGCCGGAAACGATCTTCGATTTCGTGTAGGGCATGACGGCCCTTGCGCGCGCCAAGGCGTATCAGGACCTCAATGAAGCGTGATAACGGCTCCGAGGGGGTCTTGTCGCGCATCATCAGCCAAGTGTTCACCTCGGCCGGCGCGTCTCGCAGCGGCCGCAGCATGAGATCGTCCACACCAATCGCCTCGAGCTGCGCCGCCGCAGCGATGCTGATCCCGTAGCCCGCGAATACCAACATCACCAACATGCATAGCGTCGTCGGGCGATCGACGATGTTCGGCGTCGGCGTGGCCGCCCGCACGATCTGTTCGATCTGTCATTGCTGGCCGAGCCCGGTATCGGGTCGGTAAAGCACCAGCGGCTCATCGACGACATCGCCGAGATCGAGCCCGTCCTTCGCCGCAAGGGGGTGGCCGCGCGGGAGGACTGCGACCGGCCTGTGCTGCCAGATCGGCTCGGCGACGAGGCCCTTGCCGTAGCCGCTTTCAGGCGCGAGCGCCGCGTCGAGGAGGCCGCTTCGCAACTCGTAGACATTCTGCGCCATGGGCAGGTCATGCACATGCACGCTCATATCCGGATAGGATTACGGATCGCCCTGGAGTCCGCACGCAGCGAAGTTCTGCCGCTGCAGCCGCCGGACATTGCGAGCAGGGTGTTGGGCAATGTTCAGCGCGAGCGGGTGCCACGTCCTGCCCCGTGTAGGCCTTCCTGCGGGGGGATGCCGCTTGCGAGCGGGCGGCGGCAAGGGAAGCTGCGCCGCGGCTGGCTTGCGAACCGCACTGCCGAAATCATCAGTTGCCAGCCGCGCCCTTGCCCCCTTCGCTCTTCGCGGCAGCTGGGGATCGCCTCGCGACATGCGAGGAGGAGACCTCGAGCAGGAAAGGCCGGACGCCGATGGGTGCCGGGAGAGGTGATGGAAAGGAATGACGTTGAAGAGCTGAAGGAGCGTGTCCTGTGCGCGGCCGTGCTGGAAAAGGCCGGCTTCGCGATCGACCTGAAGGAGAGCACGCGCCGAGCCGTCAAGTATCGCCGGGGCGACGACATCATCATCGTCATCCACGACGGCAAGGGCTGGTTCGATCCACTGTCCGACGCGAAAGGCGACATCTACGCGCTCGTCGCGCATCTCGATCGGGTCGGATTCCCCGAGTGCCTCGAGCATGTGGCGAACCTGGTGGGTTTTGTCCCCACGGAGCCCCTCTGGACGCGGACTGCGCGGAAGCAGGAGGCGGACGTCGCCGTCGGCGAGCGCTGGCGCCGCCGCCGCAAACCCTGGCCCGGATCCTTGACCTGGCGCTACCTCGGCGAGGAGCGGGCACTTTCCGATGCAACGATCCGCGCTGCGATCCGTCATGATCGGCTGTGCGAAGGTCCGCATGGCAGCATGTGGGCGGCGCACACGGATGACGCGGGCCTCGTGACCGGTTGGGAGGAGCGGGGACCCGAGTGGCGCGGCTTCGCCACCGGCGGCGCCAAGGTCCTGTTTCGCTTCGGCCCCGTCGACGCCTTCCGGTTCTGCCTCACCGAGGCGGCGATCGACGCCATGAGCCTGGCGGTGATCGAGGACATGCGGTCCGACAGCCTGTTTCTCAGCACCGGCGGCGGCTGGTCGCCATCCACGGACGCGGCGATCCGGGCCCTTGTCACCCGAGACAACGCCTTCCTGGTCGCTGCCACCGACAACAATGGGCAGGGTGACGTCTACGCCGAGCGACTTCGGGCGATCGCGAATGAGGCGTCCTGCCGCTTCGAGCGCCTGCGTCCGACCGCAGAGGACTGGAACGCGGATCTCCGGATGATGAAGAAGAAGGGAGGAGAGAAGGAAGGCGACACCCTGCTGCCGCATGCCCGCCGGTCGCGTCAAGGGTGAAGCTTCGCCCGGCTGCGCCGGCCCTTGACCCGCCCGGACGGAGAGGCGGCCGCGAGGGAGGGGTCATGAAGGGCTGAAGAGAAGATGGTGATCCCCGGGGAAGGGGAGCCGCGCTCCGGCCCGACGAGGCTGAAAGGAGCCCGCCATGAACCTCCCACCCGTCCGCAAGGTCTTCGAGGGCGTCGCCGACCGGCGCCAGATGTTCCGTATGTTCGACCGCCACGTGCAGCGTCCGGACCGCTGGGAGGGCGGCGACAGCGCGCTCTATCGCGGCGAATGGTTCGAGATCGGCCAGGCCGAGCACGACTACATGTTTGAGGTGCTGCCGCCGCTCTGGATGCGTGGCGACATGTTCGCCATGGGCGAATTCCTGACCGGAAGCATCACCAGCGTCTTCTTCTCGCTGACGATCGACGGCCGGTCGCGCTATTTCCACGGCTATTGCGATGTGTTGGACCGGTCGTCGCCGGCGCAGATGCGCAACGCCATCGTCGAGCGGGAATCGCGGCCGGTCCGGGCGATGACGCGGGAGGAACGCCTCGAGCACATTTGGAGCGCGACGAACGACGACTATCGTGGCTATGCAGACCGGCGATTTCCGACCGGTCAACGCGGCAAGCGCGTCGTCATGATGTGCGCATCCTGGCAGGCCCGCGCTTTCAAATTGCTCGATCAGCTCACCGACGCGGAGATCGGCACCAAGCTTCCGGTGCATCTGCGCTACCTGCCCGACGTGATCGCCGCGTAGGTGCCGCCATGTTCACCTTCTCCGTGACAGACGTCCATGCGGTCATCACGCGTGGCCGTATCGATGCCCTCGCCAATGGCGGCTTTCGCAATCCTCACTACGGCCTCCGCCCCGGCAAGGACGAGACGCCCGGTCTCTGGCTGGTCGGCGACGAGGGCGTCTACATCATGTCGAACGGCGAGCTCGCAGAGGGGCAGCGCCCCCTCGTGGTCTATGCCGCGGAATGCGATCCGAAGACCAACCCCGACTACTGGCACTACAAGCGCCAGCATTTCGGCGGCGATGACGGCATCGAGTTTCTCGATGCCGAGATGCTCGTGAAGCAAATCGCCGCGGTTCCTCGAGCCACACATGTACGGATCGAAATGACCGACACCAGCATGTCGATCACGCCGATCCGCCGCTGACATCCCGGGCCGGCCGGCCCGTCCCCACCATCACCGCGACCATTGCTCCTGCCGGAACCCCGCCGGCGGGCCGATGCCGCGCGCCTTCAGCACAGGAGACATTCCCCATGGCGCAGGACGATCCCTTCACGCTTGATCTCTTCGGCAATACCGCCCTGTCGTCGGGGCTTGGCCTCGGGGTGACGGCCTTTGCCGGTACCGAAGCCTCCGGCCCCGACGATGACGACGATCCCGATCCAACGACTCCGGCTCCCGCGGCTCCCGCTGCGGGGGCCGCACATTCGACACCGCGGGCGGCTCGCAAGCGCGGAACGAATTTCCAGCTCGTTGGCGATCGGGCGCTCGCGAAAGGCTGGAAGGACCGCGCGCACGACAATATCACGGCGATCCGCCTCGCCGCGGTGATCGAGGCAGAGGAGCGCCCCGCTACGCTCGATGAGCAGGAGCAGCTGATCCGCTTCACCGGCTTCGGCGCCACCGAGCTCGCCAATTTCGTGTTCCGGCGGCCTGGCGAAGCTGAATTCCGCAAGGGCTGGGAGACGATCGGCGCCGAGCTCGAGGACGCGGTTGGCGATCTCGATCACGCGTCGCTCGCACGCTGCACACAGTACGCGCATTTCACGCCCGAGTTCATCGTGCGGGGGGTCTGGGCGGGGCTTCAGCGGCTCGGCTGGCGCGGCGGGCGCATCCTCGAGCCGGGCGTCGGCACGGGCCTGTTTCCGGCGCTGATGCCCGAGTCTCTTCGCGACGTGTCGCACGTCACCGGCATCGAGCTCGATCCGGTCACCGCACGCATCGTCCGGCTGCTGCAGCCACGGGCGCGGACCATCGCCGGCGATTTCGCCCGCACCGAGCTGCCGGCGAGTTTCGACCTCGCCATCGGCAACCCGCCCTTCTCCGATCGCACCGTGCGTTCGGACCGCGCCTATCGGTCGATGGGGCTGCGACTGCACGACTATTTCATCGTGCGGGCGATCGACCTGCTGAAGCCCGGCGCACTCGCGGCCTTCGTCACCAGCGCGGGCACGATGGACAAGGCGGACGGATCGGCGCGCGAGCACATCGCGAAATCGGCTGACCTCGTCGGAGCGATCAGGCTGCCCGAGGGCAGCTTTCGCGCCAGCGCCGGCACCGACGTGGTGGTCGACCTCCTCTTCTTCCGCAAGCGCAAGATCGGCGACGCGGAAGGCGATCTCGCCTGGCTCGATCTCGACGAGGTGCGGCCGGCGACGGACGACGAAGGCGCCATCCGCGTGAACCGCTGGTTCGCCCGGAATCCGTATTTCGTGCTCGGCACCCATGCGCTCGCCTCCGGGCCCTTCGGCGACACCTATACCTGCCTTCCACGCGAGGACGAGGATCTCGGCGCCGTGCTCCCGGCGGCGATCGAGCGTCTTCCGGAAGCCACCTATGACGGCGAGCCCGGCATCATCGACCTTGACCTTGAGGAGTGGGAAGACGACGCGGCTCCCGACCTGCCCGGCGATCGGCATGTCCGCGAGGGCAGCTATGTCTTCGACAAGGCTCACGGCCTGATGCAGGTCCTCGATGGCAGGCCCGTCGCGGTCAAGGTCCGCAAGGGGCGCGGCGCCGACGGCGTCCCCGAGAAGCATGTCCGGATCCTCCAGAAGCTGATCCCGATCCGCGACGCCGTGCGCGAGGTGCTGAAATGCCAGGAGCTCGACCGCCCCTGGAAGGATGCGCAGGTCCGCTTGCGCATCGCTTGGTCGAGCTTCGTCCGCGATTTCGGCCCGATCAATTTCACCAGCGTGTCGATGACGGAGGACGAGGAGACGGGCGAGGTGCGCGAGACGCATCGCCGGCCGAACCTCCAGCCGTTCCTGGACGATCCCGATTGCTGGCTGGTCGCCTCGATCGAGGATTATGACCTCGAGACCAATACCGCGAAGCCCGGCGCGATCTTCACGCAGCGTGTGATCTCGCCGCCGGCGGCGCCGGTCATCACAAGCGCGGCCGACGCACTGGCCGTGGTGCTGAACGAGCGCGGCCGCGTCGATATCGACCACATCGCCGAACTGCTGCATCGCGACCGCGACGATGTCGTCGCCGAGCTCGGCAGCGCCATCTTCCGCGATCCCGCCGACGGCTCCTGGCAGACGGCCGATGCCTATCTCTCCGGTGCTGTCCGCGACAAGCTGAAGGCAGCGGAGGCGGCCGCGGCGCTCGACCCGGACTATGAGCGCAACGTCAAGGCACTGCAGGGCGTGCAGCCGGCCGATCTCAGTCCCTCCGACATCACCGCGCGGCTCGGCGCGCCCTGGATTCCGGCCGCGGATGTCGTCGCCTTCGTCAAGGAGACGATGGGTGCCGAGATCAGGATCCACCACATGCCGGAACTGGCCTCCTGGACCGTCGAGGCCCGGCAGCTCGGCTACATGGCGGCGGGCACGTCGGAATGGGGCACGGACCGCCGGCATGCCGGTGAGCTTCTCGCCGATGCGCTGAACAGCCGCGTGCCGCAGATCTTCGACACAGTGAAGGACGGCGACAGCGAGCGCCGCGTGCTCAACGTCGTCGACACCGAGGCGGCGAAGACCAAACTGCAAAAGATCAAGGACGAATTCCAGTGCTGGATCTGGTCCAATCCCGACCGTACCGATCGGCTGGCACGGGTCTACAATGACCGCTTCAACAACATCGCGCCGAGATCCTTCGACGGCTCCCATCTGAAACTACCGGGAGCCTCTGGCGCCTTTGTTCTTTATGGTCACCAGAAGCGTGGCATCTGGCGGATCATCTCGGCCGGGTCGACTTACCTCGCCCACGCCGTCGGTGCCGGCAAGACCATGACGATGGCGGCGGCGATCATGGAGCAACGCCGTCTCGGCTTGATCGCCAAGGCGATGCTCGTGGTGCCCGGGCACTGCCTGGCGCAGGCCGCGCGCGAGTTCCTGGCGCTCTATCCGAACGCGCGCATCCTCGTCGCCGACGAGACCAACTTCGTGAAGGAGAGGCGCCACCGCTTCCTCTCGCGCGCGGCGACGTCGACCTGGGATGCGATCATCATCACGCATTCGGCCTTCCGCTTCATCTCCGTGCCCTCGGCTTTCGAGCAGCAGATGATCCAGGACGAGCTCGAGCTCTACGAGACGCTGCTGACCAAGGTCGAGAGCGACGACCGCGTCTCGCGCAAGCGGCTCGAGCGCCTGAAGGAGGGACTGAAAGAGCGCCTGGAATCGCTGGCGACCCGCAAGGACGACCTGCTCACCATCTCCGAGATCGGCGTCGATCAGATCATCGTCGACGAGGCCCAAGAGTTCAGGAAGCTCTCCTTCGCGACCAACATGTCGACCTTGAAGGGCGTCGATCCGAACGGCTCGCAACGGGCCTGGGACCTCTATGTGAAGTCCCGCTTCGTCGAGACGAAGAATCCCGGCCGCGCGCTCGTGCTCGCCTCCGGCACGCCGATCACCAACACGCTCGGCGAGATGTTCTCGGTGCAGCGGTATCTGGGATACGCGGCGCTATTGGAGCGCGGGCTGCACGAGTTCGATGCCTGGGCCTCGACCTTCGGCGATGTCACGACCGAGCTCGAGTTGCAGCCATCGGGCAAATACAAGCCGGTGACCCGCTTCGCCACCTTCGTCAACGTGCCGGAGCTGATCGCCATGTTCCGCTCCTTCGCGGACGTGGTGATGCCGGCGGACCTGCGCCGCTATGTGAAGGTGCCGGCGATCTCGACCGGCCGGCGGCAAATCGTCACCGCGAAGCCGACGGCGGCGTTCAAGCGCTACCAGCTCCTGCTGGACGAGCGCATCAAGGCGATCGAAATGCGCGACCGGCCGCCGGAGCCGGGCGACGACATCCTGCTCTCGGTCATTACCGACGGACGCCACGCCGCGATCGACCTGCGTCTGGTCGATTGCGACAACGACAACGAGCCGGACAACAAGCTGAACCAGCTCGTCGCCAACGCCTTCCGCATCTGGAAAGAGACGGCCGAGAACACCTACCTGCGGGCCGACGGCAAGCCGTTCGAGCTTCCCGGTGCCGCGCAGATGATCTTTTCCGACCTCGGTACGATCAGCGTGGAGAAGACGCGCGGCTTCTCAGCCTATCGCTGGATCCGGGACGAACTTGTCCGCTTGGGCGTGCCGGCCACTGAGATCGCCTTCATGCAGGACTATAAGAAGTCGGAGGCGAAGCAGCGGCTCTTCGGCGACGTGCGTGCCGGCAGGGTCCGCTTCCTTCTCGGAAGCTCGGAGACGATGGGCACCGGCGTCAACGCGCAGCTGCGCCTGAAGGCGCTGCACCATCTCGACGTGCCCTGGCTCCCCTCGCACATTGAGCAGCGCGAGGGCAGGATCGAGAGGCAGGGCAATCAGCACGATGTCATCGACATCTTCGCCTATGCGACGGAGGGCTCGCTCGACGCGACCATGTGGCAGAACAACGAGCGCAAGGCCCGCTTCATCGCCGCGGCGCTGTCCGGCGACACCTCGGTCCGGCGTCTCGATGATCTCGGCGAAGGCCAGGCCAACCAGTTCGCCGTGGCGAAGGCGATCGCCTCCGGCGATCAGCGGCTGATGCAGAAGGCCGGGCTCGAGGCGGACATCGCCCGGCTCGAACGGCTCCGCGCCGCGCACCAGGACGATCAGTTCGCCGTTCGCCGGCAGATCCGTGACGCCGAGCGCGAGATCGAGTTCGCGACGCAGCGCATCGGGGAGATCGAGCAGGATATCGCGCGCCTGGTCCCGACCACCGGCGACGCCTTCGCGATGACCGTGACCGGCAAAGTTCATGGCGCGCGCAAGGAGGCCGGCCGTGCGCTGATGAAGGAGATCCTGACGCTCGTGCAGCTGCAGCGGGAGGATGAGAGCGTGATCGCCTCGGTCGGCGGCTTCGATCTCGAATATTCCGGCGAGCGCTTCGGGCGCGATGACTATCGCTACAGCACCCTGCTCCTCCGGACGGGATCTGAATGCGAAATCGACCTGCCGGTGACCGTCACGCCACTCGGCGCGATCTCACGTCTCGAGCATGCCCTCGACGATTTTGATGGCGAGCAGGAGCGATTTCGGCAGCGTCTCGCTGATGCTCGGCGACGCCTCGCCTCCTACCGGTCCCGCGACGGGGGCGCGTTCGCCTTTGCCGAGGAGCTGGCGGAAAAGCGGCGTCAACTCGCGGCGATCGAGGCTGATCTCGCCGCTGATACGGAAAATCCGGCCGAGCGGGCTGCCGCCTGACCGCTTCAGCGCGACAGGCGGTTCTGGTCGTCGATCAGCACGAGCCGGGCCGGCGGCGCGTTGGACCATCGCCACAGGACGATGTTCAAATCCTCCGCCGTCGAGCCGGCGGCGAAGCTGCGGACCAGCAGGCCGTTATAGCCGGCGCCGATCAGGCGCCGGGCGAGAGCCTGGGTCTTCGCCTCGCCGTTGGTCCTCATCTGATCCCGCCAGGTCGTGTCGGCGATCGCCGCCGCATTCATTCCCTCTGCTGCCAGCGCGGCATCATCGCGGCAATCGAAGATGCCGTCGATCTCCGCCTCATAGGCGACGAGCGTCGTCGGCTGAAGATTGCCGACCTGATTGGCTTCGCGCAGCGCCGTCATGACCGATAGCGAGGTGTAGAGGGCCGGCACGCCTTTGGGATTGAATCGTCCGCCATAGAGTTCGGCGCCGCGGCCCGACAGCGGCTCGCGGGCATAGATCGGATTCAGTGCCCGGTAGAGCTTGCCGTCATGCCGCATGCGCGATCAGGTGTGAACGCCGGCGTCGACCGCGTCGATATAGTCGAGCACGTCGTCGGCGCGGCCGCTGCGCACGAGCTGCATCGCTGACTGCCCGGAAAATCCCGGCAGCGGCTCCGACCGATACCAGGCGTAGGCCATCAGCGCCGAACCGAAGCGCGGCTCGACCTTGTTGATGACCTCGATCATCTCGCGCAGGCGCCGCTGCGTCTTGTCCGAGCGGATCCGCTCCCTGCGCTGGATCGCGTCCTTGCCGAGACCGGCTGTGCGGGCGATCTCCTCGCTCGTGGTCCGGAAGGCCTCGGCAATGCGCCGCGGTGCGAAAATGCCGTCATCTGCGTATTGGGCGAGGCCCATGGCTGAGACCTCCATGTCTTCTAGGCCGGTAATCTTGACGCAATATAGCGTCAGAAATAGCGGAATTCAAGAGGAGGAAAGAGAGGAGGAATGCCCGCTCGCAGATCGGGCGGACCGCTGACGCTGGCGCTCAACCGCGCCGTTCGCGATCCCGGCCCGTCGTCCTGCGCAGGGCTGGAAGCCCTGCTGGTCCGGCCGGGCAGGGATGCTCCGCCGCAGTTGCACCGGCCCGTCCGCTCCGCGGGTCGGAGGGGGTCTTCGGGAAGAAGACGAGAGAGGGCCGCCCGGACGGGTTGGTCCGCAACCCCCTGGAAGGAGCACACTCATGCACCTCATGAAAGTCGATCCGCGTGCGCTGAAGGAAAACTCCGATCGCGCGCGCCTGACCAAGGCCACGCCGCAGGCCGACGCCTTGCTGCTCGCCACCATCAAGGCCGTCGGCATCGTGCAGCCGCCCGTCATCACGCCGGAATCCGGCGGCGGCAACGGCTACATCATCAATGCCGGACACCGCCGCGTGAAGCAGGCGATCGCCGCCGGCCTAGAGGAGATCGACGTCCTCGTCGCCGACGCGTCGAACGACAACGGCGCCATGCGCTCGATGATCGAGAACATCGCCCGCGAGCCGCTGAACCCGGTCGATCAGTGGCGTGCGATCGAGCGCCTGGTGGCCCTCGACTGGACGGAGGAAGCCATCGCCATCGCGCTGGCGCTGAACGTCCGTCGCATCAAGCAGCTGCGGCTGCTCGCCAACGTGCTCCCGGCCATGCTCGATCATATGGCCAAGGGCGACATGCCCGACGAGCGCCAGCTGCGCACCATCGCCGCGGCCTCGCTCGACGAGCAGAAGGAGGTCTGGAAGAAGCACAAGCCGTCGAAGGGCGATCCGCAGGTCTCGTGGTGGAGCGTCGCGCAGGGCCTGCAGAAGAAGCGCATGTTTGCCCGGCACGCGAGCTTCGGCGACGACCTCGCCCAGGCTTACGGAATCGAATGGGTCGAGGACCTGTTCGCTCCGGCCGACGAAGACAGCCGCTACACTACCAACGTCGAGGCCTTCCTCGGCGCGCAGCAGGAGTGGATGGCGAACAACCTGCCGAAGAAGGGCATCATCGCCGAGTCCACCAACTGGGGCGAGGTGAAGCTGCCGCCGAAGGCGGAGCGTGTCCACGGCAAGGCGACGAAGTCGGATTGCACCGCCATGTATCTCGATCGCGACGGCCGCGTGCAGAGCGTGCATTACCGGATGCCGGAGGCGAAGAAGCCCAAGGGCAAAGCCGGCAGCGGTTCCGACAGCACAGTCGACGACGTCGGCGTCGTGGCGAAGACCCGTCCTGACGTGACGCGCAAGGGCGTCGAGATGATCGGCGACTTCCGTACCGACGCGCTGCGCGAGGCGCTCGGCCGCGCGCCGATCGAGGACGACACGCTGATGGCCCTGCTCATCCTCGCCTTCGCCGGCCAGAACGTGTCCGTCACCACCGGCAGCGGCGGCGTCTATTATGGCCACAGCCGGCTGGCGAAGCATGCCGCCATCCTGTTCGACGGCGAGGGCAAGCTCGCCTTCGACATGGACACGCTGCGCGTTGCGGCCCGTTCGATGCTCGTCGACGTGTTCTCGTGTCGGGAGAACGCCACCAACAGCGGCATCGTCGCCCGTATCGCTGGCGCCACCGTCGGAGCGGACGGTTTCCTCCCCAATATGGGGACCGACGACTTCCTCTCCTGCCTGGCGCGTCCGGCACTGGAGGCATCGTGCAAGGACACGCCGGTCCTGCCGCGTCAGCGGGTGAAGGATACGCGCGCCGCGCTCGTCGACCACTTCAAGGAAGCTCGCTTCGTCCACCCCTCCGCGCTTTTCGCTCCGGATGCGACGGCGCTCAGCGCGTGGCTGACGTCCAGCGCGTCGGCCGAGGATGGCGACGAAGCCGATGAAGCTGCCGACGACGCGACCGCCGAGCCGTCCGACACGGACGGCGAGGCCTTCAGGGACGCCGCCGAATAGCCTCTTCCTCTTCCCCTCCGACTGAACCCCGCCGCCGGCATCGCCGGCGGCGGCTCTGTTTCCAACACCCCGCAGAGGGAGACTGTTCATGTCCGCACAACTGATCTTCGACCGCGCGCCGCTCGGCGCGCTCATCCGCTACGCCGACGGTTCGCCGCGTCCGCCCGAGCGTCATCGCAAGAAGCTCGCCGCGTGGGAGAACCGCAACAGTAGCGGCCGGCTCATCGCCAAGCGCACGCAGGCCGTCGTCGGCAGCACGACGCTGCCGGCCACAATCACCCTGCACAAGGGTGACTTCGGCAGCGGCGGCGTCATCGTGCTGCGCGTTCACCAGACCTTTTCGGTGAACAGCGACCTCAGCTTCACTATCGTCGAGCGGCCCGCCATCGGCTCGGTCCTGGTCCTCGACCGTGCCGGCGAGGACGCCGAGCTCGTCCACCTCACGGAAAGCCGCGAGGCGGCGGAAGCCTGGCTGAAGACCCATGGCTACCCGCACGCCGTGCTGCGCGAGGTTTCGGCCGACGAGGCCGCTATCGGCGCCGACGGGGGGAGGGCCGCGGCATGAACGCGACAGCTCCCGCCAACGACATCGAAGAGGCCCCCGGAACTCCGGGGGCTTCCTTCGGCCGAGCCCGGCTTCGTCGAGGTCGTCGCGACGCTCGGCGGCAAGCGCGGGCCGGGGAGCGAGGAACGGCGCTTCCTTGTACCGTCGGGCGAATACCGCGTCGGGCGCTTCGGCTTCGTCGTCGATCCGGCGCGGCATCGTGTCTATGGCGGTCCGTCGAGCTTCATCGGCTGGAGCGGGAGGGTGGTCACATGACCGCGCGGGCCGATCGCTTCGCTGAACTCTCCCGCATGCAGGAGGCGCGCCGTCAGATCCAGCGTCAGCTCGACGGGATCAATCGTCAGATCACGCGGCGGATGACGACCTTCATCCCGCAGCTGAAGCCGCGCCACAGCTTCTTCCGTCGCGGCAAGGCCCCCGAGCCGAGCGCTTTCCTTGAGCGCTATCGTGCGCAGCTTGCGGCGCTTACAGCCGAGCGGCAACCCGAGATCGATGCCTTGTCGCGAAACTCGCCCGGCAGGACGAGGCGATCGCCGCGCTGCGCGACCGCCTCGGATGCGCGGAGCACGAACCGACAGAGGCGCGCCGCGATTCCCAAAGCCGGGCGAAGGGCCAAACGCCATGAAGCGCAAGGCGTCGCGACCCCCCAACCATCCTTTCGTCGCTCATTGGGACGATGAGCGCGACATCGGAAACGGCATCATCGTCACGCTGAGCCCCGGCCAATTCTTCTACGACGATTGCGGCGTGATGGGCTTCGACACGGTGCGCGCCGCGCGTGAAGCCCTTCGGAGCATCGCCGCCAGGTCGAAACGGCAGGCGCAGCGCTCATGAGGTTCCGCTGCCATCGCTGCGGCCAGACATGGCCGGACCATCCCGTTACCCGGGTTCCTTGCCCGACATGTCGTGCCGCGGCAGGGACGTGGTGCCGCCGGCCGTCGGGGCACCGCGCCATGGAGCTCCACGTCGACCGCGAGCACAATGCGCTCGCCATGGGATGCCTCAAGCGGTGCCCAGGCCCAGGCGGCGACGCGCAGCTGAGCTTCAACCTGCAGCCGTCGCCTCGCGCGCTGAAGATGCTGCCGAGCGTGTATTCGTCTGCCGGCCGTTCGACGCCGCGGGGCGCATGAGCCCTGGGCCGTCGTGGGCAGCCTCCCCGCCCGGATGCGCCCCTTACGCCCCTGGCGGCGACGATGATCCACATCGTGCGCAGGATCGCCTGTCTCCGCCCGATCGCGCGATCGTCGTCTTCGGCGGCGCACTCTCTGCCGGCGTGACTTGCCCGGGAAGCCTGACACGCCGAGGTCGAGGGCTCGTCCGGCTCTGCCGAGCGAAGACCGGGCGCGTCCGATCGCGCGCGCGACGCTTCGTGAGCTCCCTTTCGTCACCGACGAGGGCTCCTGCACGGCGCACGGCCTGTCATGGGAGTCGCCGGTCGGCTTCCCATGTCGAGAGTCCGGTCCGCCGGACCTCGCCGCGGGTTTGTCGCGGTCTTAAGCCGGCGGCCGGGCGCCTCAAGGCCGCTTCGCGCCGCGTTGCGGCCGGAGCCGCCACTCTCGCAGGGCGTGCCCGCGTCCCGCGCGAGGGCCTGAAGGCCCTGCTTGGCCGCAAGCCCGCCCCGCTCGATCCGGCGTCCCCGGACCCTGAAGCGCCCGTCTTTCCGCCGGCTTCTTCCGACCGCACCCGCAGGGAGGACCGGCTGGAGCCGGTCCGGGCCTCGGGAGAAACCGAACGAAAGGAAACCGCCATGACCAAGTCCGCTGCCGCTCCGCGCCAGGCCGCCAAGGTCGTCCAGCTCCGCAAGGGCACCACCCTCGAAATGGTCAAGCTGTGCTGCGCCGACGCCGCCACGGCCACGCTCATCTCCGAGCGCTTCGGCCTCGCCGTCGTCGACGGCGACGGCATCCGTGAACTCCATCACCGCCTGATCGTCGAGACCGCTGCGGGCCTCGACGAGGGCCTCGGCGAGCGTGCGATGCAGATCCATCTCCAGCGCATCGTCGGCGCCTACGTCGGCTCCGCCCATGGGGCCGGGCAGTTCTACAGCCGTGCGGTGACGGAAGCTCGGGACGCGACGGCCAAGGCCGCGAACGATATGCGCGACGAGGACCTCGACGGCCCTGTCGGCTTCGATAGCGCCGCGCAGCGCAAGCGCGAGTTCGCCGCTGACATGGCCTTGCAGTCCTACGCACTGCGCATGGCAGCCGAGGGCGCCGTCGCTGCCTACGAGCACGTCGTCGGCGAGCGCTGGAAGCCCTTCGAGCGCCCGGTCGAGAACCTGGGCCACAGCGTCGACCGCAAGGCGGCCGAACTGCAGATGTCGGCCTTCGGCTGAGCCGCCTCCGGGCGAGGCTTCGGCCTCGCCCCTCATCTTCGAGCAAAGGGCTGGCCCGACAGGGCCGGCCCTTTCTGTTGTCGCTACCTGGCTCTGCCGGTGCGCGGACTCAGCGGGAAGTCCGCCTCATCGTCATTCCACGGGTCGAACACGCTTGCGCCGGAAGGCTTCGTATCCCTCACATTGCGCGTAACGAGATACAGATCATGCTCGATCGCGCATGCGGCGAGCAGCGTGTCGATCACCGGCGGCGCATGTCCTCTGGCCCGTTTCACCTCGCCGGAGATTCGTCCCCACCGTCGCACGACGACGTCACTGACGGAAAGCACGCGCGGGCCGAACCTGTCGGCGAGCCCATCGCGCGCCACGATGTAACGCGGCCGCTCGGCGTGGTCAGCGGGAAGGTTGTGGATGCCCTTATCGTACTCGGCGAGAGTCAGCACGCTGATGTGGAAAGTGTCCTCGTCCTGCCGCGCCGCCCAGGATTTCACCGATGGCGCGCCTCTCGGATTGATCAGCGCAGCGACGACATTGGTATCGAGCAGCCAACCCTTCAAAGCTCGACATCCCGGCCGCGATCCGCCTCGCGTTCCAGGTCGAGGCCGCCGAGATGCAGGCTCTCCATGAACGCGACGAAGGGCGGCCGAGGTTTCGCCGGCGCGAGACGCTCGAATTCCTCGACGCTCATGACCACGACCGCGTCCTGGCCCCGCACCGTCACCCGCTGCGGGCCGTCCTCTCGGGCATGCCGCACCACCTCGCTGAAGCGCGCTTTCGCATCCTCGAGCTTCCAGCGTCCAGGCAGCGTTCGGCTGCCGGATGCTCGGCCTGTCCGGGCGCGCTCTGTTTGTTTGGCCATCGATCCGTACCTAGTCAGCTAGTCAGATAAATAGCACGCGCCTCCGCGAATTTCCAGACCGCGGTGGTGGGAGAGCGGACGGGGAATGGAGCGCTGGCGCGGCCCGTCCCGGACGGCGGTCCTGCCGGGTCCGGCGGTCCGCGCAACGGCTGCGCCGTCCTCCACTGCCGTTCCGGCCCTGACCACCCGTCGCGCAGGCGCGCCGGGGACCCCGGTCGGGTGCGCGGACCTCATGACCGTCCCCGGCTGGCGGACCTCCGTGACGGGGCCGCGATCGGCGCGGCCTCCATGAAGGAGGTTCAGGACGATGAAAAGGAAGGAAAGCGGGCCGCGCACCGACATCTATGCGCGGATCACGGAAAAGCTCGTCGCCGCGCTGGAGAACGGGGTGCGTCCCTGGGTGCAGCCCTGGAGCGCAGGCCATGTGAAGGGCCGCGTCACGCGGCCGCTGCGCCACAATGGCGAACCCTATACCGGCATGAACGTGCTGCTGCTCTGGTCGGAGAGCATGGCGCGCGGCTTCGCCTCGCCGATGTGGATGACCTTCAGGCAGGCATCCGAGCTCGGCGGCCATGTCCGCAAGGGCGAAAGTGGCGCGACCGTCGTCTATGCCAGCCGTTTCAAGCGCACGGAGACCGACGCGCGCGGCGACGAGGTCGAACGGGAGATTCCGTTCCTCAAAGCGTACAGCGTGTTCAATTGCGACCAGATCGAGGGCCTGCCGGAACACTACTATGCCCGGCCCGTCGAACCGATCGCCAATCCGATCGAGCGGGTCGCGCATGCCGACCGCTTCTACGGCAATACCGGCGCCGTGATCCGCCATGGCGGGACGAAGGCCTTCTTCGCGCCCTCCAGCGACCATGTGCAGATGCCGTTGTTCGAGAGCTTCCGCGACGCGGCGAGCTACTACGCCGTTCTCGGACATGAATGTGTCCACTGGGCCGGCGCGGCACATCGGCTCAACCGGGACCTCAGCCGCTACCACCAGGATCGCAGCGAGCGGGCGCGCGAAGAGCTCATCGCCGACATCGGTGCGAGCTTCCTCTGCGCCGATCTCGGCCTGGTGCCGGAGCTCGAGCCGCGCGCGGATCACGCGAGCTACGTCGCCTCCTGGCTCAAGGTGCTGCAGGACGACCGTCGGGCGATCTTCGCCGCGGCCGCCCATGCGCAGCGGGCGGTCGCCTATCTGCACGACCTTCAGCCTCCGGTCGAGAGCGAGCGGGAGGCGGCCTGATGCTTCACGCTCCGCCTTCGAACGGGGAGGGCGCCGAGCCCTCCCCGGCGATCCGCCTGCGCGTGCTCAGCCTCGGCGCCGGCATGCAGTCCACTACCCTTGCGCTGCTCGCCGCCCATGGCGAGATCGGCCCCATGCCCGACTGCGCGATCTTCGCGGATACGCGCTGGGAACCCAGGCCGGTCTACGAGCACCTGGCCTGGCTGATGTCGCCCAACGTCCTGCCATTCCCGGTCCATATCGTGTGTGCCGGCGATATCCGGGCGAATCTCATGGCGGCGGCGGAAGGCCGCCGCTGGGCATCGATCCCCGCGTTCACGCGCCGTGTGGACCGGCAGGGGCGCGTCTCGATCGGTATGATCCGGCGCCAATGCACCGGCGACTACAAGATCGCTCCGATCCGCCGGAAGGTGCGCGCGCTCGCCGGTCTGACGCGCCGGCGGTCGCCGGCCGTGCCGGTCGTCGAGCAATGGATCGGCATCTCGACCGACGAGATCATCCGCATGAAGCCCACGCGGAATCCGTGGTCAGGTCTATCTCCATCGCTCCGCGACCCCGCTGGAGCACGCCGACCTCACCACGGCAAACGATTATGGCCAGCTCGATCTCTGGCCCAACGAATGCGAAGGGATGTGCGGCCTGTAGGCCGGGGATGGCATCCGTCATTCAATTGCATTACATTGCAGAGAAGAGGAGACGATGATGGCCGCCAACGCACTTGTACAGACCCGCATCGACGCCGATGTGCGCGATCGCGCAGCGGCCGTGCTCGAAGGCATGGGCCTCACGGTGTCGGATGCCGTGCGCATCCTGCTCACCCGCACCGCCAACGAGGGCGCTCTGCCGCTCGAGCTCGTCACCAACAGCGAGGCGCATGACGCCTGGTTCCGGGCAAAGGTGCAGGAGGCACTGCAGGACACCCGGTCCGACATTCCCGATGAGCAGGCCGAGGCGCATTTCGCCGAGCGCCGCGCTGCGGCCCGGCGCAAGGCCACCCCCGGATCGTGAACCTCGTCTGGTCCGCCTTCGCGCTTGCTGATCGCGACGACATCTTCAGCCATATCGAAGCGGACAATCCGCGTGCGGCGATCACCGTGGATGAGCGGATCGCGGGCGCTGCGCGCCGGTTGACCGACTTTCCCGACAGCGGCCGTCCGGGCCGCGTCGCCGGTACGCGCGAGCTCGTCATCACGGGCACACCCTACATCGCCGCATACGCAGTGACGGCGCAGACGGTCCGGATCCTCCGTGTCCTGCACGGAGCTCAAAGGTGGCCGGACGAGCTGCCGGAGGGCTGAGACCGAGTTGGATCCAGCGAGGGGCGGCAGCGGTGCAAGGGAGCCCGGCCGCAGCGTTGTGCCAGGCCGTCTTCCTCTCAATGACGACCCATCATACCGGCAGTCGGGCCGCGTCAAGGACGCGCGGTGCCCCCAATTTTGCCGCCGCTGCGCGACGACAAATCGGCACCCCCACGCGCCGGCGCTGCCGGTCGCTGCGCGATCCTTGACCCGTCCCTCCAACGCCCGGTGCGCCGCCTCCCGTCATCGAGACGAAGGAGGTTCACATGACGAAGGTTCTCGACATCTACGCCGAAATCGCCGAGCTGCGCGCCGAGCTCGCGCACTGCATCCTCACCCGCAAGGAGCGCAGGGACTCGCTGCAGTGCCTCGAAGAGCTGCTCGCTGAGGCCGAGCGCCGCAGCCGCGAGGCGGAGGGGGCGTGAGCCCCCTTTTTTGTCGGCGCCGGCGCTCCCGGTCCCGCGTCTTCCGTTCGTCGATGCTTCTCCGGGGTGCAGGCCCGCCTTGCTGGCGGGCATTCTCGTCGCCGCAGTCCGCCAGCGGAAGGACCAGGCTGGGCGGTCTCGGCATCTTCCGACCACGGCAGGCCGTCGGTTGCAGGCCCCGATGGTAGAGCTTGAGCGGGGGGGCGTCGCGCCACCCTGAGCTGCTCCGCTGCCGGCCGGGGGACCGCGCTCGTCATTGTTGGCGACGGGATAGGGCGCTGGGCCGGCCGCAGGCGTGCGTGAGGGCTGCGGATCCGCGATCTGGGCGGAGCGAGCGGTTAGCGCGTGCCATTGTGCCGTCGGGAGCCTGGCGATCTTCGCGCATGTCGCATTCCCCCGGTGTTGCGACGGCCTCCCCCATGGCGAACCCGATGTGGCAGGTCTGGCCGAAGGACAGGCGCTGCGCGCCCTCGATCTTGTCCCCGCAACGGCCGGCGCCGGCTTTTTTCCGCCGCCGGCCACCCCGAAGGGGACCCCGGCCGGCTTTGCATCGCGAATCAAAAAAGCCAGCGCCGGCCGCCCTCCACTGCGTTCCGGCCCGAAGAACCACCCCATTGCGCAAGCGCAACGGGGACCCCGGCGGGTGCGGGTCGATCGCCTCCGGCCTCACGACCGCCATCGGGTCGCGATGGGCGCGGCCCGGAACCAAGGGAATGAGACAATGGCCAACATCGGCACCTTCACCTCCAATGGCAACGGCTTCACCGGCAACATCCGCACCCTCGGCCTCAAGGCCCGGACCCGCATCGTCCGCATCCCGAACCCCTCGGACCGGGGCCCCCAGTTCCGCATCTTCGACGCCGACAATGTCGAGCTCGGCGCAGCCTGGCAGCGGACCGCCGAGGAAACCGGCCGCGACTACCTCTCGGTCAAGCTCGACGATCCGTCCTTCCGCGAGCCCCTCTACGCCACCTTGGTCGAGGTCGACGGCGAGGAAGGCCTGCAGCTGATCTGGTCCCGGCCGCGACGGGATTGATCGCAGCGACGCGAGGGCTCCGCCGCGAAGCGGGGCCTTCGTCCTTCTCCGGCGCGCGAGGAGACCCCGATGACGCAATCCCACTCATCACAGCGCCAACAGCCGCACCCCGACGACATCGTGCTCTGGCCCGACGGCACCTGGGCCACGCTCGAGCAAGTGCGCAACGGCGATTTCGACTGGATGTCGGACGACTATGAGATCATCGACCACCTGGACGCTCGGCTGAAGGCGGCCGGTGTCATCGACGAGACCATGTAACGCCTCCTGGCCGGCAGGGCTCCGCGTGCCGGCCATTCTTATGGAGCCGGTTCAATCCGCGTCGCGATAACCCCGCCGCCGCTTGCTGCGTTCGAGGCGGCTCAGCGCATCGTCGGCGTCGTCGGCCCGGTCGAAGGTCTGCATCAAAGCCTGGCCATTCGACCCGATCCGGCCCCAGTTGCGGACGACCGAGGCGCCGCCGAACAGGGTCGGCTGGATCGCCAGCGCGTAGAAGCGCCGCATGTTCTGCGTCGGGTCGATGCGGCGAAGATGGACGGGTCGGCAGCCCTTTTGGATCATGCCGTGAGTCTCGCCGCCGCCGCAGGCGGCGTCCAACGCGTATTTCGAATCGGTCCGGCTCGACCGATTCATTGAGCTGATGCCTCAGTCGCACCAGCTACGCCGGCCGCCGTCCCAGCGCCGGACAAGCCCCTTCGGCGACCATGCGCTCGCCGATCGACGATGACGGGGCATAAATCATGTCTCTGGGCAGAATTTTTCCTCTCCCAATTTGGATCGCTCTCGGGCATTTTCGGCCTGATCGGAGGTAGCCATGCCGAACCAGATTCCACTGGATCCGAAACTGCCAAAAGCGTTCGACTCGACCGCGAACGACGCACGAAGCAAGGCCCAGCTCGACGAATGGTGGGATCATCCCTACGCCATAACGGCGTCGGACGGCCGCATTGAAGTCCGGTGTCTGAATGGTGGGGCTTGGGACCGCTCGACCCGTCTCGGCATCGCGGACGATTATGATGCTACCTGCGCATTGGCCGAAGCGAAGCAGGCCGAATGGCTGAGGTTCCGTGAGCGCCCAGTGCTTTCGTTCGACGATGGCCGGGTCGTCGTGATGCGCGCGGCACAGCGGCCAGACGAGGAACCGGAGCGACTGGCCGAGTTCCCGACGCCGGAAGCGGCTAGCGAGTACCTGCGCGCAAACTTCCCCGAAGCGTCACCGCGATAACCCCTTCCGCCAAAAATCCCCATGTCTTGCTTCGCGTCGACGTTCGGCCATCGGCGTAGGGTCGGGATGTCGTCCAGGCTCGGTCTGGGTGGTCAGGTGCAGAACTTCCACGTCTCGGCATGATCTCGCACCCGACGCGGGCTTTGGGCGAGCCGCCTGCAGCGGACTGGCTCTACTCGCGCCGCTGGGCGGCGCTCCCGGAGCCCGCGGCGCGGTCTCCGCCCATGCGGGTGACGATCCATCTAGCGGGACGAGGCCGCCCGGATCGACCGGGCGCCCTGTCGCGAGGGCGACCCTCGCGCACCCTTCCGGCTGGTCGGCGGGTGCGGACACGGCGCCTGGGCGGCACCGTGGCTCTCCTCTCTCTGACGTCCCATCATACACCCGCCGCTCCGGCGTCAAGGACATCGCGGTTCCCCCAATTTTCCGCCGTCGCCCGGGAGGCGCCGCCGCAAAATCGGCTCCCCCGCTCGCCGCCGCAGGCGGTCGCTTCGCGATCCCTGACTCCTCGCGCCTACGGTGCGGCCGCCTTTCGTCAGAACGAAAGGAGACACCCCATGTCCGACATCGACTACCTCTCGCTGTTCACGCGCTTCAACGGCTTCAGGCTCATCGCCCGGATCAATCGCGTTGGCTGCGACAACGATCTCGCGCGTTGCGCTCACGACCGGCTTGTCGCCAAGCTCGGCGAGCTGATCGAACTGATGACGCGCGCGATCGAAGCGAAGCGCTGCCTGCAGGACGGCGGCGATCCGGCGCGGGCCGAGCAGGCCGCCGAAGACCTCTATTGGATCGAGGCGGAGTTCGAACACCGCTGGATCGGGCAAGCGCAGCCGCTTCTCGATCATCTCGACACCGACCTCGCAACGCAGGAGATCTTCGATCCCCGCACGAAGCGCTGGTACGCGCTCGCCGAAAGCGGCCCGTCGCTGCGCGAGGTGAGCGACCAGAGCCTCTGCGGCCTGCGCCAGATCATCGACCAGATCACTTGCGAGACCGGCGTAAGCTTCCACGCCCACCGCATCGTCTACGGTTCCATCGAGGCAGTGCCGAGCGGCTGCTGAGCGGCAGAGGAGAGGCGGCTTGGCCGCATCTCGCCCTCGCCTCGGCCGAGGGCATGGAGCGCCGGAGCAAGCGTCCCGCGCTCGCCTGTAAGCCGCGAATGATCCCGTCATCCCGGAAGCTCCGGCATGGCGCCGTCGCCGATATTCCAGGTCCAGGCAGCGATGCCGCTCTCGGCGATCAGCTCGTCCAGCTTTTCCCGATAGTCACCCTCGGCGCCGTCGGGCACGACGTACATACCGAGCGGTGCTGCACCGTCCTGTCGCAGAACAACGCAGGCCATAGGCTGCGCTGCCGGCATGTTGTAGCGCAGGCTTTTCACGAAGCTGGCGCCGCGCTTCGCCAGCGCGTTGATCAGCGCCCCCTCGTAGCGATTCTCGAACGGCAGCCAGCGGTCCGTCGCGACCATCAGCGCGATCGACTCGATCGAGGCGATGCCGGCGGCATCGATGCCGAAGGTGGCGATTGCGATCAGATGCGACTCCGCGGTCGCGTTCCAGAGCGCAAGCTCGGGGGCGAACACCGCGTTCATCCGCCGATGCGCGTCCTCGTTCAGCATGAAGGGAAAGCGCGGGAGGTGCTTGATCACGACGCGGTGGCCGAAGCGCGCCGGCGCGACCTCCTTGACCTCGCCGATCAGCACGGCGAGCGACCGGCGCTTGCCTTCCGCCTTCATCGCGCGGCTGAGGAATGTCTCGCGCCGCTGCGAGATCGCGGCGTCACGCTCGGCATCAAACATCTCGGGGATGAACAGGACGTCCGCGAGCGCCTTGCCTTTCGCGGTCTTGCCCTCGGCCGCCTCGAGCAGGAACTTGCGCAACACCGCCCAGTTGCGTCGGCCGGTCATGGCCGGTCGCCAGCGATTGAACTCCGCCTGCTCCCACAGGTAATGCAGCAGCGCGCGCAGCGAGAGAAGCGAACCGTCCGTCTTCACCGCGCCGGCATCGCTTGCCTCGCGCGCCGCCGGCGCCATCCGACCGGCCTGCTTCGACAGGCTGAAATCGAGCTTGAGCAGGGTGACGCCGTCCTCGGCATTCTCGACGATCGCCTCGCCGTGGACGGCGCCGAGGCCGGAAAGCGCGTGCGGCGGCTCATAGGAATCGCAATCGGGACCGTGCCGCGGTCCGCTGCCCGGCATCCGCTTCAGCACATGGCGTCCGCCGGCGCGCGCCACATACATCGGAACGCCGACCGGCTGGCACAGGCACAGCGGATGCTCGCGGCGGGCAAAGGCCTCCGCCAGCCGCTCGCTGATGCTGCCGGCACTGTCCTCGACCTCCATGTCGCCGATGCGCACCCGTCTCAAAGCACTTCTCCCTGCGATCAGCTGATCGCTCCTGCCGCCCGCGGAATTCCCCTATCGCCGCCGATCATCGCACCGCTTCCTTCCGGTGGAATCTGTTATCGCCGACACAGGCCCTCATGTCGTCGCGGCGAAACCAGATGGCGCGCCCGCAGCGCAGCGCCGGGTTGCCCGCCGTGAAGACGATCTGCTCATCGGCGCGCATGCGCAGTACCTCGTGCGGCAGGATCAAAGGACGACGCGCCAGCTGCTTCGAGCGCGTCCGCGACGCGCCCGACATCTGCGACGAGCGGCTGATCTGGTCGACCTCCACCGTGGTGTCGCCGCCGCGCCGCGAGATGTAGTCGGCGGTCTCCGGATCGTTGATCGCGGCAAAGCTGATCCACGACGCCGACTCGAACCATTTCGAGGTGGCGTCGCGGCCACCATAGGCCTCGCGCATTTGCCCGATGGACTGGAAGAGCAGGGTCATGGTGATGCCGTATTTGCGGCCGGCGTCGCGGGCGGTCTCCAAGATTCGCAGGAAGCCGAGCCGCGCGACCTCGTCGAGCAGGAACAGCGTGCGATCTTTCACCTCGCCATTGCGGTTGTAGATGGCATTCATCATCGCGCCGATGATGACGCGGGCCAGTCCCGGATGCGCCTCCAGCACCTTCAGGTCGAGCGCGATGAAGATGTCGGTCCCGCCGTCGGCGAGCTCGTCGGTGGTGAAGCTGTGACCGGAGATCAGGGCCGCGTAGTTCGGATAGGACAGCCAATGCGTCTCCTTCACCGCATTGGCGTAGACGCCGGAAAAGGTCTCCGGCGTCATGTTGACGAAGACCGCGACATTCTCCTTCACGAAGTCCGATCCCGACTGCTCGTAGATCCTGGTCAAGCGCTCGCGCAGCTTCGGCTCCGGCTCCGAGAGATTGGCGCGGACCTGGCGGAGCGTCTGGTCCTTCTTTTCCGTATGACCCGACAGGCAGACATCCGCGATCAGCGCGGTCAAAAGCTGCATCGCGGAGGCGCGAAAGAAGTCGTCGCGCGCCGAGGCCTGGCGCGCCGTGTCGGTCATCACCCAGGTCGCGACCGCGACGATATCCTCTTCCTTCGTTCCGCCGAAACGCCCGATCCAGTCGAGCGCGTTGAAGCCGGTGGCGGCATCGGCCGGGTCGAGCACCACTACCTTGCGCCCCGCCTTGCGCCGATGGCCGATCACCATCGGCGCGACCTCGGATGAGGGGTCGAGCACCACGAGGCCGCCGCCCCATTTCAGCGCCGAGGGGATCGTCACCGACGTCGTCTTGAAGCCGCCGGAGCCGGCGAAGACGATGCCGTGTGAGGAGCCGAACGAACCGTCGAAGCAGAGCAGCGGCGAGCGCCCACCGCTGCCCCAGGTTTCGCGGCTGTCGGCGCGGAATGCGACGCCGGCGACGGAATCGAGATCGACCCGGTAGCGCTCGCCGATGACGATGCCGCCGGCATCGCCGAACAGCTTGCCGGCGGTCTCCATCCGCATCCAGTCGGTCTCGCCATGGATAGCGCGCCGGCCCTTGATGCGGCGCGGAGACGCCGCGGCGAAAGCGGCATTGCCCTTGATGGCGACGCGCAGCGCGAACATCCCGCAAACGAGCGCGATCGCCGCGCCGACCCCCGTCCCCGGATCGGCATAGGCGAGCACGGATTGCCCCGCTGGCACGCGGTCCGCCAGAGCGGCGAGACGCGCGCCTTCGCGGATGACGGCGATGCCGATGACGACGGCGCTGCCGGCCACAACGCCCCACCCCACCGCCCGGATCGCGATCGCGCCCGCCGCGGCGAAAAGCAGGATCAATCCGACCGCGCTTGCCAGCGCATAGGGCAGCGCGAGCCCGGCGCGGCCGAGCATCAGGCGCGCGGCTTCGGTCTTGCCGAAGCCCGCCAGCCAGTGCTCGGCGCCGGTGGTCGCGATCGCCACGGCGATCACGATCGCCGCCTGCAGCCCGGCCAGAAGCACCCTAGTCATGATCCGCGCCCGAAGGCTTCCGCGCCGATGGCGCTCAGCCGCATTCGCTCGGTTTCGTCCTCGCTGGCGCGGCGATGCCCGTCGATCAACAAGCCGAGCAGCAGTGCGCGCTTCTCGTAGCGCAGCCCCGCCTTCACGATCAGCCCGCCGAGCTCGATCTTCTCGCGTGTATCCTTCTTGCGGGCGTCCGATGAGCTCGACCGGTGCATGCGCTCAAGCCTCGCGATCGCCGCCCGGAGGCGCGTCAGCCGCGAGCGTCGTGGACGTCCCGCCATTTGGCTGCCGGCCAGCGCCGCCCTTTCTCCCGGTCGATGCGCTGCTGTCGTCGCGAAACCGTTTCGCCGCCTCCTCGAAGGCCGCGAGCAGCGCCGTCTCCTCGATGTCGATTTCGCCGAGCCCCGCCTTCAGCGCGATCCGGCCGATGCGCTCGGCCTCGCGCGTCTCGGCGTGCCGCAACTGGTCCTGCAGCCTGGCGATTTCTTCCCTGATCTGTCGCGACGGCTTCTTCATTCCGGTTGACCTTCCACTGCCCGGTTTGTGCTGGGTCGAGGCCCAGCTTTCCCCGGATGAGCGCCAGCGGCGACTAGTAAAAAAGCTAGTCGGCGAAGCCGACGCCGCTTGAGATCATCCCGGTCGTTCCGAAGGAGCGGCATCCAAGGGCGCAGTAATACGTCGCTGCCGCGACGTGCTGCGCCGGCCCTGGCGGGGCCGGCCTCTCCCGACGAACACGCTGTTCGAGCTTTCACCGGGAGACGCCGTCACCGTGGCGATCACGCATTTCACGCCCCAGCTCATCGGCCGCGGCAATGGCCGCAGCGCCGTGCTGTCGGCGGCGTATCGCCATTGCGCCCGCATGGAATATGAGGCCGAGGGGCGCACGGTCGACTATTCCAACAAGCGCAATCTCGCCCATGAGGAATTCCTGCTGCCGGCCGATGCGCCGGAATGGGCGAGGGCGCTGATCGCCGACCGCTCGGTCGCCGGCGCCGTGGAGGCGTTCTGGAACAGGGTGGAAGCGTTCGAGAAGCGCGAGGACGCGCAGTTCGCCCGCGAATTCATCATCGCGCTGCCGGTCGAGCTGTCGAAAGAGCAGAACATCGCGCTGATGCGGCAGTTCGTGCTTGAGCAAGTGCTGGCGCGCGGGCAGGTGGCCGACTGGGTCTATCACGACGAGCCCGGCAATCCGCATGTCCACCTGATGACGACGTTGCGGCCACTGACGGAGGACGGCTTTGGCCCGAAGCGCATCGCCGTCATCGGTGAGGATGGCGAGGTCCTGCGCAACAAGGCGGGCAAGATCGTCTATCGGCTTTGGTCGGGCGAGAAGACCGAGTTCCTCGAGCAGCGCAACGGCTGGCTCGCCCTGCAGAACCAGCATCTGGCGCTCGCCGGTCTGGAGATCCGCGTTGATGGGCGGTCCTATGCCGAGCGCGGCATCGACCTGGTGCCGACCACGCATATCGGCGTCGGCGCCAAGGCGATCCAGCGCAAGTCAGCCGGCGAGGGCGAGGCGGTCGATCTCGAACGGCTGAAGCTGTTCGAGGCGCAGCGCTCCGAAAACCGGCGGCGCATTCTGCTGCGGCCGGAGATCGTGCTCGATCTGCTGTCGTCGGAGAAGAGCGTCTTCGACCAGCGCGATATCGCCAAGGTGCTGCATCGCTATGTCGACGATGCCGGCACCTTCCAGCAGCTGATGGCGCGCATCCTCCAGAGCCCGGAGCTCCTGCGCATCGAGCGCGAGAGCGTCGACTTCGCGACCGGGGAGAGAATGCCGGCGCGCTACACGACGCGCGAGCTCATCCGTGTCGAGGCCGGCATGGCGCGGCAAGCGATCTGGCTTTCCGGGCGAAGCTCACATGGCGTTCGCGAGCGCGTGCTGGAGCAGGTGTTTGCCCGACATGAAAGGCTGTCCGAAGAGCAGCGCACGGCGATCGAGCATGTGACCAAACCGGGCGGGATCGCCGCCGTCGTGGGCCGGGCCGGCGCCGGCAAGACCACCATGATGAAGGCCGCGCGCGAGGCCTGGGAACTCGGCGGCTACCGCGTCGTCGGCGCGGGGCTCGCCGGCAAGGCGGCCGAGGGCCTCGAGAAGGAAGCGGGCATCCAGAGCCGCACGTTGGCGTCCTGGGAGCTGCGCTGGAAGCAGGGCAGGGACACGCTCGATTCCAGCACCGTCCTCGTGCTCGACGAAGCCGGCATGGTTGCTTCCAAGCAGATGGCCCGCTTCGTTGACGCTGCGGTGAAGGCAGGCGCCAAACTGGTGCTGATCGGCGATCCCGACCAGCTGCAGCCGATCGAGGCGGGCGCGGCGTTCCGCGCCATCGTCGAGCGCACTGGCTACGCCGAGCTGGAGACGATCTACCGCCAGCGCGAGGACTGGATGCGCGCCGCCTCGATGGATCTGGCGCGCGGCAGGATCGCGGAGGCGCTCTCGGCCTATCAGCAGCAGGGGAGGGTGCTCGGTTCGGTCATGAAGGCCGAAGCCGTCGCCAGCCTGATTGCGGATTGGAACCGCGACTACGATTCCGCCAGGAGCTCGCTGATCCTCGCGCATCTGCGGCGCGACGTGCGCATGCTCAACACGATGGCGCGCGAGAAGCTGGTCGAACGCGGCCTTGTGGGTGAGGGTCACGCCTTCCGGACCGAGGACGGCGCCCGGAAGTTCGATGTCGGCGATCAGATCGTCTTCCTGAAGAACGACAGCGCCCTCGGCGTGAAGAACGGCATGATCGGCAAGGTCGTCGCGGCCGCGCCGAACCGCATCATCGCGGCGATCGGGGAGGGCGACCAGCGCCGGCAGGTGACGGTCGATCAGCACCTCTATCGCAATTTCGACCACGGCTATGCGACGACGATCCACAAGGCACAGGGCGCCACCGTCGACCGCGTGAAAGTGCTCGCCTCGCTCTCGCTCGACCGCCACCTGACCTATGTCGCGCTGACCCGACACCGTGAGGACATGGCGCTCTATTACGGGCGTCGCTCCTTCGCCTTCAATGGCGGCCTCGCCAAGGTCCTCTCCCGGCGCAATGCTAAGGAGACCACGCTCGATTACGAGCGCGGCACGCTCTACCGGCAGGCGCTTCGCTTCGCCGAGAACCGCGGCCTGCACATCGTCAATGTCGCCCGCACGCTGCTGCGCGATCGTGTCGACTGGACGGTCCGGCAGAAACGGAAGTTCGCCGATCTCGCCCAGCGCCTGCGCGGCATCGGCGCGCGTCTCGGCCTGTTCGATCCCCGTCAGACACATAGCCCGAAGGAGGCCGCAGCGATGGTCGCCGGCGTCACCCTGTTCACGAAATCGATCCAGGACACGGTCGAGGAGAAGCTGCGCGCCGACCCTGCCGTCACCAAGCAGTGGGACGAGGTCTCGACCCGCTTCCGCTATGTCTTCGCCGATCCGGAGACCGCGTTCCGCGCCATGAATTTCGATGCGGTCCTGTCGGATCCCGCTGCGGCCAAGACGGCGCTCGACCGGCTGGTGTCGGAGCCGCAGGCGCTCGGCCCTCTGAAGGGCAAGACCGGGCTCCTCGCCGGCAAGGCCGATCGCGAGGACCGGCGCGTCGCCGAGCTCAATGTCCCCGCACTGAAGCGGGACATCGAACGCTATCTCAACCTGCGCGAGGCGGCCGTGCAGAGGCTCCAGGCCGATGAGCAGGCGATGCGCCAGCGCGTCTCGATCGACATCCCGGCCTTGTCGCCGGCGGCGCATCGCGTCCTCGAACGGGTGCGCGACGCCATCGACCGCAACGACCTGCCGGCCGCGCTCGGCTATGCGATTTCCAACCGTGAGGTGAAGGGCGAGATCGACGGTTTCAACAAGGCCGTCGCGGAGCGGTTCGGCGAGCGCACCCTGCTCACCAACGCAGCCCGCGAACCCGCCGGCAAGATCTTCGACAAGGCGGCCGACGGGCTCGCCCCGGGCGAGCGGCAGAAGCTCGCCGAGGCCTGGCCGACCATGCGGACGGCGCAGCAGCTCGCTGCCCATGAGCGGACCGCTGCGACGCTGAAGCAGGTTGAAACGCTGCGCCAGAGCCAGCGGCAGACGCCGGTGATGAAGCAGTGAGGCGGCGCGCCATCTTCATTGTGCCGGCCGCGGTCGCGTTTCTGATCATGCTTGCCGGCACCGCGCGGTTCGCAGGCTTGCGCCTCAATCTCACGCGCAGCTATCCGCTCGGGCTCTGGCGGATCGAGCCGCTCGACGGACCGCCCGCGACGGGCGATCTCGTCTTCATCTGCCCGCCCGACAGCACCACGTTCCGCCTGGCACGCGAGCGCGGCTATCTCGGCCGCGGCCTCTGCCCAGGCTGGTTCAGCCCGCTGATCAAGACGGTCGCGGCGACGGGAGGGCACGCGATCGCGATCGGCTCCGGCGTTTCCGTCGACGGGCGGCCGATCCCCCATTCCGATGTTCAGCGAGAGGACGCCGCGGGCAGGGCACTTGCGCCCTTCGCCGGCGGCGAGGTCCCGGCCGGTTTCCTGTTTCTCCACTCCGATTTCGCAGGTTCCTATGACTCTCGGTATTTCGGGCCGATCCCGGCCAGCGGTGTGCTCGGCCGCGCGCATCCGCTCCTCACCTTCGAGCCGTAAGATGGCGCGGGCTCTGGTGCTGATCCTGATCGCGGCGCTGGTCGGCGTCATCGGCTGGAGCGGCGAACCGCTGACGCTGCCGCTCGCGATGCTGTTTCCGGCGCTATGGGCTCGGGCCCCCAACCGCTTGGCCGCGTCGCTGGTCGCTGCGGCCTATTTCCTCGGGGCGTCGCGTGGACTGCCGCAGGGCGTCGCCAATTTCTACAGCTCCGACATCTCCCCGGGCTTGTTCCTCTGGCTCGTCTCCTCGGTCTCCTTCGTCTGCGTTCATGCGCTGCTCTGGACGAGCCGGCCGGGAGGGAGGGCGGTGCGGTTCGCGCTCGCGGCCGTGCTGATGACGGTGCCGCCGTTCGGGGTGGTGGGTTGGGCGCACCCCCTGACGGCCGCCGGCGTGTTGTTTCCCGGATGGTGCTGGATGGGACTGGCGGCCGCCGCGGTCGGGCTCATCGCGATGACGACGCGAGCCTGGCCGATCGCCGCCATCGCGCTCGGCGGGCTCTGGCTGTGGTCGGCCGCAACATGGGAAGCGCCGCGGCTCCCCGAGGGGTTCCGGGGAGTCGATCTCGACATGGGCCCGAGCCTCGGACGCGACGGCACGCTCGAGCGGCAGCGCGACCTGATCGCTTCTGTCATGCGAGCCGGAGGGCAGGGCAGCAGGATCGTCGTACTCCCCGAAAGCACGCTCGGATTCTTGACGCCGAGCGTCGAGCGTCTCTGGCGCGACGCGCTCGCAAGCAGCGACATCGTCGTGATCGCGGGCGCTGCCGTCATCGATCCGCAGGGCTACGACAACGTCCTGGTTGCGATCTCGGCGCAGGAGGCCGGAATCCTCTATCGCGAGCGCATGCCGGTTCCGGTCTCCATGTGGCAGCCCTGGCGCCGCTGGCTGGGACGGGATGGAGGGGCGCGGGCGCATCTCTTCGCCAACCCGACCGTCGAGCTTGCCGGGCGGCGGATCGCGCCGCTGATCTGCTACGAGCAGCTGGTCGTCTGGCCCATCCTGCAGTCGATGCTCCTCCGGCCCGACGCGATCGTCGCCACCGGCAATGGCTGGTGGACCGTCGGCACCTCGATCATCGACATCCAGAACACTAGCACGATCGCATGGGCGAGGCTGTTCGGGGTGCCGCTCGTCACCGCCTTCAACCGATGAACAGGGAGTTCTCCATGGTCGACGTCGCTCTCATCCAGCAATGCGCCGATCCCGGCCTGAAGCCGGCGATCGTCGAGAAATTCATCGCGAAGGCGGGCTCGCCGGATCCGCTGGCAGTCACCGTTCGGTCCGGCGGCCGCGTCGTACTGATTCCGCGACCCGGCACGGCGGAGGAGGCGATGGCGCTCGTCCGCCAGCATGTCGGCAAGGCCGTCGTGCGGGTCGGCGTCACGCAATATCCGGCGGGGGTCGGCATCACCGACGTCTCGGAGCTGAAGCCCGACCTGGTCGATGCCTGCGCCAATATCCGCATGGGCACGAAGCTCTTCGCCAAGGTCTACCGGATCGTCACCAAATGGTACGGCAACGCGGTCGACGAGGCCTTCGACGACGCGATCGACGCATGGAAGACCGGGAGCTTCGAGGGAAAGGCGATATTCAGCGAGCCCGATCCCGGCGATGTGAAACTCGCGGTGCCTGCGCCGGCAGAGGGGGACCGGAGCGAAGCGGCTGCGGCCGAAGCCGCGGGACCGGCTCGTCCCGAACCGGTCGATCCGAACAAGGCGGGCATCCGCATCGATTTGTCCGGCATCGGCGGCAGCCGGCCGAAGTCCGATTGATGAATTGTCGTCGCGCATAGCCTATATTGGTCCAAGGCAAGATCGGGCGATGGAGCAAGCCATGCGCAAGACGTCGATTGTCGCTGCTGGTCTCGCGGCCCTGACGCTGATGTCGGCAGCTGCCGACGCATCCGTCCAGGTGACGTTCGTCAATCCGCAGAACTACAATGATCGTGACTTTCGCAGCTCCGGGACCCGCGACGAAATCATCGCCGAGTTTCAGCGTTACTTTGATCGGCTAGGCTCGCGATACCTGAAGGACGGGCAGTCGGTGCGGATTGAGGTACTCGATGCCAGGCTCGCCGGCGAATACGAGCCGTGGCGACCGCGCTTCAACGACGTTCGCATTCTGCGCGACATCACCCCGCCGCGCTTCAAGCTCCGCTACACGCTCACGCAAGGCAGAAAGGTCCTCGCCAAGGGCGAGGAGACCGTGTCCGATATCAACTATCTCTGGAATCCCTCCGCCCAGCGCTCGAGCGAGCGCTTCGCCTATGAGAAGAACATGCTGAGCGACTGGTTCCGCAGGCGCTTCGTCGAGCTGAAGGCGGCGCGCGCGAGCTGAGGCGCGCTCGCTAGTCCTTGCCATTGGTCGTGCGATCGCCGCCCTTGCTGATCAGGCGGCGCGGCTTTCGCGCCGCCAATGGTCGTAGCGCCCCCGAGCCGGCCGACGACAGGATGCGCCGGAAGGTGGGGCACTCCATGTGACTTGGTGCGGGACACGCTGCGGCGTGCCGTAGCCCATCCCTCAGTGCGCTCAGCCGCTTGATGGTTCTGTCCAGCTCCTCGGCTTTGGCCGAGAGCTTGCCCCGCTCGATCCTCGGCTGCCCATCGGCCCCGAACATCCGGCCGATCTCGTCGAGCGAAAACCCCGCCGTCCGTCCCAACGCGATCAGCGCCAGGCGCTCGATCACCTCCGCATCGAAAAGACGCCGCAGACCCCGCCGTCCGCGTGAGGCGATCAGGCCCTTTTCCTCGTAGAACCGAAGTGTGGAGGCCGTGACGCCGGCGCGCCGCGCGACCTCTCCGATATCGAGTTCATTCACGCCTTGACCTCAAGCCAACTTGAAGTGGCAAGGTGCCGGCTCAGCATCGCGAAGGCAAGCGGAGACCATCAAATGAAGACAGCGGACGACATAAGGCGGGAGCAGCGCGAGCTGTGGAACGGGAGCAGCGGGAAGGGCTGGGTCGCGGCGCAGGATCTGCTCGACATGATGTTCCGGCCATTCGAGGACGTGCTGACGGAAGCGGTCGACTCGAGCCCTGCGAAGGCCGTCCTCGACGTCGGCTGCGGGGCAGGCGCGACGACGCTCGCGATGTCGCGCCTTGTCGGCTCTTCCGGGAGATGCACGGGCGTCGATATTTCCGAGCCTTTGATCGCTGTGGCGCGGGCACGCGCCGCGCGTGAATCCCTTCCGGCCGAGTTCGTCGTCGCCGACGCCGAGACCTGTGCATTCGACGCCGCTGCCTACGACGCCATCGTCTCACGTTTCGGGGTGATGTTCTTCGCCGATCCCGTCGCGGCCTTTTCCAACCTGCGGCGTGCGGCGCGTACAGGCGCCGCCCTGCGCATTGTGGCCTGGCGCGGAGCGGACGAGAATCCGTTCATGACGGCCGCTGAGCGCGCCGCGGCTGGCCTTCTTCCGGAAATGCCGATGCGCAGCGCGGGAGGTCCCGGGCAGTTCGCCTTCGGAGATCGCGAACGGGTGCAGCATATCCTGAGGGAGAGCGACTGGGTCGACATCGACCTCAGCCCGCTCGACCTGGTCTGCACCTTTCCCGAGGTCGACCTGATCCGGTACTTCACCACGCTTGGCCCGCTGCCGCGCCTGATCGGCGACTTGGACCAGGCGAGCAGAGCCCGCGTCATGGAGGCGGTCAGGCCGGCGTTCGATCCCTATGTGCTGGGCAGCGAGGTGCAGTTCACGGCGGCCTGCTGGTTGGTCACCGCGAGAGCTCCGCGCTGAACGGACAATTGAGGCTTGACCCGGACCTTGGGGCCAGCCCCACAAGGTCTGTGTCCGTGGAACGAAGCCTATGACTGCGTGCACGCCTTTTCGAACTGCTGCCGAAACAGCCTGCCTTCTCGGTGTCACCGTGAAGGCGCTCCGCGTCTTTGAGCGGCATGGGCTGGTGCAGGCACAGAGAACGGCTGCGGGTTGGAGGGTTTACGGCCCGAATGAGTTGCTGCGGCTGCACCAAGTCATTTGGCTGAAACGTCTCGGCCTCACGCTCGCTCAGATCGCTGCCGTCTTGCATGACCGAAGCGTCGACCTCGACAGGCTTTTGGCTTTGCAGGAGGAAGTCCTGCTCGATCGAAAGCGCTCGATCGATCAAGCGCTGCGCCTGGTCAGAACGGCCCGGGCCAAGCTGATGCTCGGTGAAAGCCTCTCCTCGGACGAGTTGATCGCTCTGACAAAGGAGACAGCGATGACAAGAGAAACCCCGGATTGGGCCGAAAGGATTTCGCCATCGATCGACCGCCATTTGACCGAAGCCGAAAGGGAAGAGCTCAAGGCACGCTATGATGGCGAAGCATGGGAACGCCTCATTGCGGACACGAAATCTCTGCTGGGAACGGACCCGGCGGCACCTGCCGCACTCGTACTCGCCGGCAGATGGAAAGCACTGACCGCGGGCCTCACAGGCGGAAATCAGGCCGTGAAGGAGAAACTCGAACACATACAGCGCGATGCTTGGGCGGACCCGCAAGCAGGGCAAACATTCCCGGTCACCCCTGATGTCCTCGCGTTCGTCAGAGCTGCCGTCGCAAAGCTCGACGCGCAAAATCACTGATCGATAGCAGGAGGACTCGATCCAGGGAGGCTGGCACGCGCCCGCCTCTTTGGAGCGTCCTGTTGAACTGAACAGGGCGGCATCTATCCCCCCGGCGCGTGTGAGAAAGCGGAAGAGCTCGAGCGGACCCTGGCCGTCCGGCGCGCATCGTGACGATCTCGACGCGCTTGTCGGCCGCCCAGGCCGGCGACACGTCCGGCGTTCTCCTTCGACCACGGCTCCATTGTGCGTTTCTTGACGCTGGTGAGGCGCGAGTGAGCGAGTCGCATAATCTGAATTATGGAATGTTATCAATGAGTTATGTCTAGTTCATTGCGCAATCGCTGGGTCGGCGGAACGTTAATCCTTGCGCCGACAACCACCGCTCGATGCGATCGGCGCTCGCTGGTCCGATCCCGCGTTCGCAGAGAATCTCGTCACGCGAGTACGACGTGGCAATGAGCGTGAGATTGCGTCCTCGCTCGCGCGGTGTTCTCCCGCCGACCCGGGCATGACGTCCGGAAAGCAGTGCGGTGACGATCGCCTGGGGAAGCCGCTTTGTACCGTTGGCATTTCTATCCATTTCTTGCAGTCGGCTCACTACTGACAATTGCACGCATGATCTTCTCACCTAAACCGCAGTGAAGCAGAGGTCGCTCAAACTAGTTTTGAGTCATTCGCTTCTGCGCGATTCACCGCTTCGCTCTAGCGATTGCGGCATCTCCTCTTTATAAGGGCCGCCAGGGCAGTACGCGCTGCCTCGGGGTGTGGAAACCCCTACTCAGCGGTCGGTGCCAACCGGGAAGGCACCAAGGATCCTCTGGCCTTACGGCCGGGGGCCTGTGACGCATGTCCAGGTGCCTCGGTGCTAAAGGTCGCAGGACCGTCTGAGTACGGTTTCCAACCCCCGGCTTGGGATCAGGGATTGACGTTTGCGGGGGCGCACCGCGGACGACCTTTGAAGAAGAAGACGGATGGGAAACGACACGAACTGCGCTGTGCCGCCGGAGCACAAGGTAACGCTGAGGCCGGTCGTCGGCCTGACCGAGCATCTCTCCAAGCGGGATCTCGAACAGATCACGATTCAGGCGATCAAAAGGCATCGGAGCCTTCGCGATGCCGCCGAGTCGAAATATGAGGAATGGCGCAAGGCGCCGCCTTCCTCCGGTTGCGACACCGTCGGTCCCGCCCGCATCGCTTATGTCAGCGCGATGATCGACATGCACGCCCAGCAAACGCTCCTCTCGACGCTTCTCGATGTGCTTGGCCACGTCCCGCTCGTCCCGGCGGACTGACGAGACGGCCTGTTCAGATCAGCTTGAGCTTAGTGGCGAGCGCCGTCGCCTGTGCCAGGCTTCCGGCATCGAGCGCCTTGCGGGCATTGTTCAGGTGAAAATTCACCGTGGCGAACGACATGCCCTCGATGGAGGCGATATCCTTCATCGTCTTCCCTTCGGCAGACCATTTCAGGCACAGAGCCTGCTTGGCCTTCAGGTCGATTTCCACGCTGGCGGTCGGCTCGGCATCATGTTGCTCCATCTTCGCATGGAGTTGGGCGACGGCCGTGACCGCCGCAATCTGATCGATATCGGTCTCAAGGCACAGTGACGGCTTGTGCGACGCCAGCGTCAGCATCGACATATGTCCAAACGCCGTGCGGATCGGGATTGAGATCCCGGACCTGATGCCGAAATCGCCGGCTTCCGAATAGAAGCGTCGCAATGGCTTGGACAGCGAGCGCGGCGCGCCAGCCGCCCATGTGAACGCCTTCATCTGCTCCTTTGCCATGGAGACGACCGGGTCAATGCTCGCGAAATTCTGCGTCAGATATCGGCCTTGCCACTCGGGATGGTAGTTGGAAACTGCGAAGACGCGCACGGGCTGGACGTTCAGATAGGCATAGCAGTCGAAGCCAAGGTCCTGCACCAGCTCCGCCAGCGCCTCCTTGAGCATCTGCTCGGTACGCGCCAGGGATGAGACATCGGTCAGCCGTTGGAACCAGGTTCTCATCTTATTCCTCCCTATCGCGGTCGCTCCGCCGCATGCCTTCAACGAGGCGTGTTCACCACGCTTCAGGGACGGAAGCTCAAAAGACCTGTTGGAAGCGCCGCTCAGGGCGCGCGATCGGACGCGCAGCGTCCGATTATTGCGGCATGCGGGCTGCGACTCACCAGCGTGTCAACCATCCGGTCGATGAAACCTAGCAGTTCGGCCTCCTGCCGTAGCGCGCGGCGGTTGGGTGAACCGACGAGGAAAAGGGTGCGCTTGATGGCAGGAGCCTCAATCGTGTGCGCCTGGACGGCGCCGCTCTCAATGTCTTCCCCGAAGGCGCCATAGGGCACGATGCTGGTCGCCAGCCCCCGTGCCACCAGGGTCTTGATCGTATCAAGTGACTGCACGTCGAAGCTGATATTGACCGGCAGAGGAAAGGTGGCGGCCGCCCGGTGCACCGCCCGCCAAATGTGATCCCGGTCGCTTGCCAGCGCTAGGCTGGAGGCTATGGCGTCCTTGAATTGCACTGGGCCGGAGGGGAACGAGCTGTCATTGGCAGTAATGAACAGGAGCCTCTCCTCGGCGAGTGGCAGCCGCAACGAGCCAGTACCCTCTGCCAGATCATAGAGCAGAGCCAGATCAACCTCATCGCGCATTAAGATATCGCGCAGCACGAAACTCATCTGCTCGACGAGGCTGATGGATAGATCTGGTAGTTCCGCTTTGAAATTGACCATAGAATCCGCGCCAACGAGGCGCATAATACTCGGCGTCAGGCCGAGCACGACATGCTCGCGCCCTGGTCCGGCTAACGCCGCAAGCTCGTTCTTGGTCTCGTCGACGAGCCGCAAGATGCCGATCCCCCGCCGATAGAGCAGTTCGCCGGCCTTGGTCACGGTGATGCCGCGGGAATGGCGGACGAGCAGCTCCACGCCAAGCGTCATCTCGAGGTTGCGCAGCTGCAATCCGAGCGCGGTCTGGGAGATATTCAACAGCTCGGCCGCCTTGGTGATGTTGCCTGCCTCGACCGAACGGATGAAGTTATGGAGCTGTTTGAGATTGATGGCTCGTGCCTTCCGTCAAAGCGTGATGGCGGCTCCCCGGCGGGCGCGGCGCACCAGATAATCGAAATTGATGATGTATTGGTCTGACCGGTCAAGATTGCGCTGGAGGCTCGCCACGTCCTTTTCTGCAAAAGTTGGTGAGGCTCCGCCCCAACTTTGCGCGAGGAGCTGATCCTCGCAGGCCCGCTCCAACATCATTAGACGGATCACCGCTTCCTCGATCGAGGCACCAGTCACCGCCACCCCGTGTGCGCGCATGAACACCGCCTTGCTCGCCCCGAGCGCCCGGGCCAGCGCTGCCCCGGTTTCCTGGCTGCGGATCAAATCGACCGTCTCGCTATAGGTCGACAGTCCGCCCGCGAACAGAGCGCAAGGCTGGGAGACAATCGGCCACGGCCGGTCCGTCGCGCAAAAGGCGATGGCGTATTTCGGATGGGCATGGATCACCGCATTCACATCCGGCCGTACCCGCAGGATCTCCGAATGGATGAACACCTCACTGTGCCGCCGGCCGCCACCGCCGACCTTTTCGCCCTCGATGTTGCAGGTAACGATGCTATCGAGGGTAAACTCCTCGAACCCGACGCTGTGCGGTTTCATTAAGAATAGCGTCGGGTCGTCAGGCGTACGCACCGAGATGTGGCCTCGGGTGAAATCCCCCTGCCCGGCCGCATCGAGCACCAGCCCGGCATCAATCAGCTTCTGCTTCAGATCATCGCTTGTCATGGTCTCTCCAGGAAACGACGCCCACGCGGCGCACGTTCGAACCGCTCACAGCGCCAGCACGAGGCGCGGGGATTTCGAGCCCGAGCAGCAGACCATGATGGCGTCGTTCTGCGCCTTCTCTCGCTCGCTGAGCACCATGTCGCGATGGTCGGGCTCGCCTTCCAGCACGGTTACCCGACAGGCCCCGCAAATCCCCTGCTCGCACGAGAAATCGACGTCGAGACCCTGTTCGCGCAGCACTTCGAGAATCGACTTGCCCTCGGGCACCACGAACTCCTTGCCGCTCGCCTGCAGCGCGACCACGAAGCCGCCCTGCGGCGCTTCCATCGGCGCGGCGGCGAAGCGCTCCAGATGTACTCGCTCGGCCGGCAGCGCGGCGGTGGCCGCCTCGAAGCCGGTCAGCATCGGCGCTGGGCCGCAGCAATAAAAGTGCGCGCCGTCCGGCGCCGCGGCGACGATCCCGGCAATGTCGAGGAAGCGGCCGGCGGATTCGCTGTCGATGTGCAGATGTGCGCCGAGCGCCTCGAGCTCGCGTGCGAAGGCGACGTCGCGCCGGTCGCGGCACGCATAGTGGATCTCGAACGATTGCCCCAGCGCGATCAACCGCTGTGCCATGCACCAGATCGGCGTGATTCCGATGCCGCCGGCGATCAACACGCTGTGCGGCGCGCCCTCCTCAAGGGGGAAATTATTGCGCGGTCGGCCGACCTTTAGCATCGTGCCGACGCGCAGCGTGTCGTGCATGGCGACCGAACCGCCGCGCCCGGCGGCGTCCCGCTTGACCCCGATCACATAGGAGGCCGGCGCCTCGCCGCTCGCCACCAGCGAATAGGGGCGGACCATACCGTTGGGCAGATGGATGTCGACATGCGACCCCGGCGCAACCGCCGGCAGCGGGCGGCCGTCGAGGCGCTCGAATTCATAGAGATTGGTGTCGTGGGCGGCGAGACGGATCGCCACGAGGCGCATGTCAATGGTCGAGCCCTCGCCTGAGCCCTCGGCGTGCTGCATATCGTTCTCCCTAGGCCGCGTCCTGCCCGGCGGGGCGGCGCGGTCGTCTTGTTCCTCGTTAAAATCAGCTATCGCCGGAACGGCGCAGGTCGATGTCCTCTAGGCGCGGCAGGCGGGGCGTGAGGCTGCCAGCCACCTCGATGAGCAGCTTGCGCGCGGCGGCGATTTCCTCGGCGCCGAACCGGTTGATCAGGCCGGAGACGGTCAGCGCGCCGATTACCTCGCTGAATTGGTTCGCAACCGGCACCGCCACCGCCGAGAGGTCTGGGTCGCGGCCGCCGCGCGAGACGATCGATCCGGTCTCGCGCAGCTCGCGCGCGGCCTCGTCCTCGCCCGGATTACCGAAATGGGTGAGCACCAGACCGGCCGCACCCAGTCCCAGCGGATGGCGCATGCCCTCCTCGAGGTGATGGCGTGCGCTAAGCGGTGAATTTTCGCGATAGAGGCAGATGCGCTCGTCACCATCGCGCACATAGAAGGAGGCGGTCTCGTGCGTCGCGGCGGTGAGGCGGCGCAGTATCGGGCGCACGGTGGCTTCCAGCGTCAGCTTGGAGCGGCTGAGCTCGCCAAGCCGGCGCAGCTCGGGACCGAGCATGTAGCGGCCGTCATTCGGCGTCCGGCGCAGGAAGCCGGTGTGCAGCAGCGAGCCGACGAGCCGCAGAATTGTGCTCTTATAAAGGCCCGAGCGCTGGGCGAGTGCCGCCAATGTCAGCGCCTCGCCGGGTTCCTCGAAGCACTGCAGCAATACGATGGCGCGCTCGACAGCCTCGACACGTTCACGGCTGTCATCGGAGCTCAGGATCATCTGGTTCATGCCTCCATTTTCGTTCAATCGCATCGTTCTGTCTAGCCGAATGTGTTCTTCTTGACAGAACGTTTGGAAGTTCCCTAAGTTAAAACACGCCGTTTGGTGACGACCGATTGAGCGGAGCAGCGCCGCAATTGCGCCGCCGACAGCCCCGTCAGCGGCGGGGTGCAAGCAACACAATCGAATATCAATGGGAGAAAGCGATGCTGAGCCAGGAACAGAACGATCGCCTGACGCGGGTGGGCCCCGGCACGCCCTGCGGCGAGCTGATGAGGCGCTACTGGATTCCGATCCGGCCCTATGCCCAGCTTTTGGAGAACCCCGTCCAAAAGGTGCGCATCCTCGGCGAGGACCTCGTCCTCTATAAAGACAACAGCGGCAATCTCGGCCTGATCGGCGACCGCTGTCTGCATCGCAATGTCGACCTGCAATACGGCATCCCGGATGATTGCGGCCTGCGCTGCCCCTATCACGGCTGGCTGTTCAACGAGACCGGCAAATGCGTCGAGCGCCCAATGGAAGGCGCGCCGCAAGCCGAGATCAAGCAGAAGCTCAAAGGCTATCCGGTGCGTGAGCTGGGCGGCCTTGTCTTCGCTTATATGGGCCCGCTGCCGGCTCCCGACCTGCCGCGCTGGGACCTTTTCGTGTGGCCGAACGCCATGCGCCAGATCGGCATCACCGAGCTCGACTGCAACTGGCTGCAATGCCAGGAGAATACCGGAGACCCGGCCCACAGCGCTTGGGCGCATGGCTACCTGTTCGAATATGCGATCAGCCGGCAGAAGGGTTTCGACCACCACAGCGCCGACCAGCTCCATACGCTGCACCAGCGCAAGAAGGTCGGCGTTGGCATCAAGGAACTTTATGCGGAGCAAAGCGAATACGGCTTTCGCAAGGGCATCCGCTATTCCAAGGCGCTGGGAGCCGACGAGGACAAGGATCAGGAGCACTCTGCGGTCGTCTTTCCCTTCTACACCCAGACCGGGCGTAGCGGCGCGCCGCGCTCGGAATACCAGATCCGCGTGCCGATCGACGACACCCACACCTACCACATCTGCTATCAGTGCTACGCCGCTCCGGAAGGCGTCGAGGTGCCGAAGCAGGACGTCGTGCCCTATTACGTGCCGCCCCAGTACGACGCGGAGGGCAACGCCATCCTCGACTATGTGCTGGCGCAGGACGCCATCGTCTGGGTCGCCCAAGGGCCGATCGCCGATCGCACCACCGAACTGCTCGGCCGCACAGACATCCCGATCGTGGTGCTGCGCCGCCAGCTCGACGAGCAGATCACCCGCGTCGAGCAGGGGCTGGCGCCGATGAACACCTTCGAGAAGAGCCCGGACATGCTGCACCCGACCGCCGGCAAGCCGGATTCCTTCCACAAGCACGCCTTCCGCAAATTCTACCACAAGGGCTTCGCCAATGACGACGCGGATCGCTACGGCCCGCTCATCGAAGAGGTGAAGGACCTGCACCGGCGCATCGAGGAGTTCCAGCTCAAGGCCCAAGCCGGCACCGGCGAGGCGCGCGCCCCGGAACACGCCTGAGCCCGCCGACCCTGTTCCGCGCGTTGCGGACGCCCTGTCGCATCCAGGCGGCGGGGCGTCCGTCCTTGTGGTGATGATTGCAAAGGATAGCCGTTATGCCGATCGCGCAAAAGGATATCGAGGCCATCTTGGAGGCCCTTTTCGATCAGGTGCCGACGATGGCAGTGCAGCAAATAACGATGACACCGGCATCCAAAGGCCCGAACATGATCGCTCGCGTCGACGTGGCCGATAATCGCTACGTGTTGTGGGAGATCGAGCCCGACGGGCGGGTGCGGTCGGCGCGCGTGATCGACCTGACGGCTTGATCATGCGATATCGCAATGTCGGCAAAACTGGCCTCGCCGTCTCCGAGATCGGCTTCGGTTGTGGCGGCAATGCCGGGCTCATGGTGCGCGGCACCGAGGCCGAGCAGCGTCGCGTCATCGAGCACGCGCTTGCCCGCGGCGTGACCTATTTCGACACCGCGCCGGACTATGGAGACGGGCTGGCCGAGATCAATCTCGGCCGCGCACTCACGGCGCTCGGTGCCCGCCCGGTAGTCACCACCAAGGTGGAGGTCCGCGCGGAGAATCTCGACGACATCGCTGGCCATGTCGAACGTTCCACCGAGGCCAGCCTGCAGCGGCTCGGGCTCGACGCGGTCGACGTGCTGCAAATTCATAACGGCCCGGTTCCTCAACCGACGGCGCTGACGGGTTGCGCCTATTCCACGCTGGGTCTGGAGGACTTCTTGCGTCCGGGCGGGGCGCTCGAAGGCGTCGAGCGGGTGCTGCGCGCCGGCAAGGCCCGCTATGCCGGCTTCATCTGCCGCGGCAACGATGCGGCGCAGGCGCTCGAACTGGTGCAGACGGATCTTTTCCGCCTGTTGAACGTGCCCTACACCCTGCTCAACCCGACCGCCGGCCATGCTTGGCCCGACGGGCCGGTGGCGCTGCCGGACTATGGCGATATCATCACCCGAGCGCAGGCGCTGGGCGCCGGCGTCGCGGCGTTCAGCCCGCTCGCCGGCGGGTTATTGACACCGGCTGTGCTGGAGGGACAGGGCGTCCACCCGCTGGCGCGCTCGCGCGATGTGGTGTCCTATGAGGCAAGCGGGCTGGCCCGCAAGGCCCGCGCCTTCGCCGCCCTCGCCGCCGACAACGGCATCAGCCTCGTCGAGCTCGCCTACCGCTTCATCCTCGGGCATGACGGCATAGCGACCATCATCGGTGGCATCTCCTCGGTCGAGCAGCTCGACGACAGCGTCGGGGCCGTCGCCCGCGGGCCCCTGCCGCCGCCGCTCACCGCAGCAGTGGAACGGATCTGGTGCGGATGGCTCGAGGATGGCGACGTCGGCCAGGCGAACCGGTAATGCACCGGGCCATCGGCACCTCGTTCTGGGTGTTCTTCGCCCTCGCCGCCGCCTCGGGAACCGCGTGCTGGATCGTTCTTGGTCCCGATGCTTTCTGGCGGAGCCTTGGCGAGGACGTCGCCCTAGTCATCGAACTCGCCCCGAAGCTCGCCGGCGCTGCGCAGGTCGCCGCGTTCGTCCCCATCCTGCTGTCCGGCGAAATGGTTTCCCGCATGCTCGGCGATCATGCCGGTCTCCGCGCCATTGCCATCGCCGCTGGCATCGGCGCTGTGACACCGGGCGGTCCGATCACCTCGTTTCCGCTGGTCGCGGCGCTGCGGGCAGCCGGATCCGGCGAGTTGGCCCTTATCGCCTTTGTCACCTCCTGGTCGACGCTCGGCATGCAGCGCATCCTGATGTGGGAACTGCCGCTGATGGGCGAGCACTTCACGCTTCTCAGAATACTGGTGTCGATCCCGCTGCCGTTCGTCGCGGTCGGGATGGCGATGATGATCGTGCGCCATGGATCGGGGCGGGCCTGACTATGGACATGGGTACCATTTTGCTGTGGGCGATCGCGATTGCCCTTATCGTGCAGGCGAAGCGGAAGGCGTGCCACGCTATCTGGCCGGTGTTCCGGCAGGGATTGACGAGCTTCATAGCAATCCTGCCGCGCTTCGTGATGGCCGTTGTGACGGCGGGCTTCCTGGGCAAGCTGCTGCCCGGCGACCTCATTGTCTCTCTGATCGGCGGCGAGAGTGGGCTCGGCGGCGTCTTCCTTGCCTCGCTCCTTGGTGGCTTCGTCCCGGGTGGACCGCTCATCTCGTTCCCGATAGTCGTCCTGCTCCGGGACATGGGCGCGGGGTTGCCGCAACTCATCGCCTTCCTCACCGCCTGGTCGGTTCTCGCTTTGCACCGGGTGCTGATGTACGAGTCGGCCCTGATGGGCTGGCGCTTCAGCGTCACCCGGCTGGCCTCGTCGCTGATACTCGCCCCCATTGCTGGCGTCGCAGCCCTACTGATCGTCTGATACTTCCCGCGAGTGACGCGCCTTTTGCTTGGCTCCACCGATGGGGAGATCCACCGATGGGGAGATCGGAGGACCGGTGGTTGAACCGCTCAGCGCACTTCCAATTTGTCGTGACGCACTTACCCTCAAGCAGCTCATCTACCCTCAAGCAGCTCATCCGTCGCCCAAAATGCACACTGGCACAGATCGATCGTAGCGGCGGACCGCCGGTCAACGGCACTGTGTCACGTGAATCGCGCCCGGCGAAACCGTCCCTGGCAAGGGGGCGATGGGTGGAGTGTTGTTGGTCCGGTAAGAGCCAAACCACGCTTTGAGGTCGACCGATCGGCGCCAGCTCTCTCAGCCTTGTGCGCAGTCTGCAACTTTGAATCCATGGCGCGAGAGGGTAGGCTGTAACTTGTCTAGATCGTAGCACGCGCTGGACTGGATAGCGGAATCTCTCTTCGTCCGGCCATTCGACGGCGACAAGGAAACAGCCAGACTTTCGACAGGAAAGAGAGCGGCAAAAGTGGCAATCGAATACAGGGACATTGTCGCTTTCCTGGCGGTTGCTCGTTGCGAGAGCTATTCTCGGGCGGCCGGCAAGCTTCATGTCGCGCAGTCCGCTCTTAGTCGCCGCGTTCTGCGGCTGGAGCAGCGGCTCGGTATCGAGCTTCTCGAGCGCCATCCTCGGGGTGTGAGAGCAACGGAAGCCGGGCAGATTTTGATGCGTCGAGCCGAACGGCTTGAAGCTGAGCTCCTCCAAGTCGAGCCGGAGCTGCGTGCTTTCGCGGCCGTGCCTCCGGAGGAAGTGAAGGTGGCGATGCCGCAGGGCGCAGCGCGGCTATTCACTACGCCGGTGGTAGCGCATTTCCACGGCCGCCACCCAAAGGTGAAACTGCGCATCTTTGAACGTGAAAGCGCTATCAACCGCGAGTGTGCTATCAATGGCGAAGTTGATTTCGCGCTCGTCTACAACGCACAGCCGCATGATGAACTTCAGATCATTCCGCTACTGCTTGAGCGCATCTTCGTCATCGCACCGCCCGAAGGTGTGGCGCAACGATGTTATCCCGACTTCTTCGAGTTCGACGACTTGGAGAAACTGCCACTGATCCTACCGAGCAGCCCGCACAGCTATCGTGCCGTACTGCATCAAGCGTCGGGGCGGAAGGACTTCGCACCGAATGTGATCATGGAGGTGAACGGCATCTCGACCTCGCTCGAAATGGTGCAGAAGGGACTCGGCTATACCGTATCGACCTATCAGCCGGTGCAGGGCCGCATCGAGGCGGGGAACCTCACCGGCGTTCCTCTGACCTCCGCCAATTGCGAGATCGCGCTGTCGCTCGTGCATCGCACTGATCGAGCGATGTCGCCGACGTTTCGCGACTTGAAGGCGATCATTCAAGAGGTCGCGTGCGGCATCGAGCCGTCACCGCACTGGCGGCCTGTCGCAGAGCTGGAACCCGCTATGCCGGTTTGAGATAGAACCGATCTCAAAATTATTCTTGATCGAAAGCTCCTCAAGAGCAACGTAATTCTAACGTTGCGCTTAAGACACAAAGCCAGTTCAAGCTTTGGAATCGTGGGGAGATGACTGACGGTGAACGCCATTGAACTCGAAGTTATTCATCAGTCGACTCTTCAGATCGCCCGGGAATTGACGTTGAATATGCTCCGTACTGGCTATTCGACGATCATTAAAGAGAGTCAGGACTTTACGTTCGCAATCTTTGATCGACGCGGACGGTTGGTTGCGCAAGGTATTCCGCAGCCGCTGCACATCGGTCCGCTGGTGGCGCAAGTGAATGAAATCCGGCGCAACTTCGCCGGCCGGACCAAGCCGGGTGATGCGTTCATCGTCAACCACCCTTATCGCGCCTGCCAGAATCACGCGACAGACGTGACCGTGATCTCGCCAGTGTTCATGGGGGAGGCACTTGTCGCCTACATCGGTAACATCGCTCACAAGCCTGATCTCGGTGGCAAAGTGCCGGGCACTAACAGCGGCGATGCCACCGACCTGTTTCAGGAAGGTTTGCTCATTCCGCCGCTGAAGATCCAGGTCGGCGGCGAGATAAACGAAGATCTGCGCGAGATGATCTGTGCCAATACCCGCACGCCGGAGGTCACCTGGGGCGACATCAACGCGCAGATCAAGACCAACAATTACGGGCTGGAGAAGCTCGCCGAGCTGTTTGACAAGTATGGTGTCGAGGCCGTGCTCGGCTGCTGGGAGCGCTGGATGGACATCTGCGAGGAGGAGCTTCGCAAAGAGATCGCCCGCATTCCCGAAGGCGTCTACGGTCCCGAAATCGACTATCTCGACGACGACGGCGTCGACCTCGAGCGCTCTCACCGTGTGTCGGCGTCGCTCGAAGTGAAGGGAGGCAAGCTCCATTTCATCCTCGACAGTGACGCCCAGGCGCGCGGCCCGATCAATCTGCGGCCCTGCGTGTCGCGCAACTTCATCGAGTGCCTCGTCAAGATGGTGTTCCTGCCGAACCTTCCGGTGAATGGCGGCCTGTCGCGGCTGGTCAGCGTCTCCTACCCGCCCGAGGGCTCGCTGCTCAACCCGCGCTTTCCGGCGCCGGTCAACATGTATGTCCGCCCGAGCCAGATAACGACGTCGGTTGTGATGCGCGCGCTCGCCAAGGCGGTGCCGGGCCGCGTGCCGGCGCCGGGCAGCGCCGCCGGCGGCTCGTTGAGCAGCGCCGGCCGGCATCCGGCGACGGGGCGCTGGTTTTCGCAATACGAGATCTTCAACGGCGGCACCGGGGCGCGGCCCTTCGCCGATGGCGTCAGCGCCATGGACGAGCTGGTCGTCAACGTCATGAACACGCCGGTCGAGGCGCTGGAATCCGAATTCCCGGTGCGCGTCGAGCGCTATGAATTGGCGACCGACTCGGCGGGTCCCGGCACGTTCCGCGGCGGGCTCGGCACACGCCGGCAATGGCGCATCCTGTCCGACGAATCCGCGATCAATCTGCGGACCGACCGTTTCAAACACGCCTCGCCGGGCCTGTTCTCGGCGCTGCCGGCGCAGCCCTCGCGCGCCGTGCTCAATCCCGGGACGCCGGAGGAACGCCCGCTCACCTCCAAGGTGTCCGGCCTCAGGCTGCACAAGGACGACGTGCTGAGCTGGCAGCTCGCCGGCGGCGGCGGCTGGGGCGATCCCTATAAGCGTGATCCCGAGCGGGTCCGGTCGGATGTGATCAATGGCTATGTCTCGATCGACGCGGCGCGGCGCGACTATGGCGTCGTCATCGACCCCGATGACTTCAGCATCGACCGGCTCGCCACCGGCAAGCTGCGTGTCGAGGAGGCTGCGTGATGAGCATGCGTATTGGTATTGACGTCGGCGGCACCTTCACCGACGTGACCGGTTTCGACGACCAGCTCGCCGAGGTGGTGCTAATCCGGAAATATTCGTCCAATCCCGCCGAGCCGATGCGGGTGATGCAGCAGATCGCGACGGATCTCGCCGGCGAGTTCGGCCCGGAGGCGGTGTCGCTGATCCTGCACGGCTCGACGGCCGCGCTGAACACGCTGCTCGAGGACAAGGGCGTGAAGGTCGGGCTGCTGACCACCGCCGGCTTCCGCGACGTCTACGAGATCGGCCGGCAGTGGCGCGGCGAGGAGGTGTTCAACATCTTCGCCCCGCCCCCGAAAATGCTGCTGGAGCGCCGCGCCGTCCAGGAAGTGCGCGGCCGCCTCGACTGGAGCGGCGCCGAGGTCGAGCCGCTCAACCGCGAGGACATCGAACGTGGCGTGCGGGTCCTGCTGGAGCAGGGCGTCGAGGCGATTGCCGTCGCCTTCCTGTTCTCCTATGCCAACCCCGCTCACGAGCGCGAGGCCGGCGAGATCATCAAGGCGATGGCGCCGGGCCTGTTTGTCGCGCTGTCGAGCGACGTCAATCCGGAATGGCGTGAATATGAGCGCACGGCCTCGACCGTGGCCAATTGCTACATCGGTCCGCCGGTCTCGCACTATCTGCACAATCTCGAGGAGCTGCTGGTCGAGACCTTCCCGAACTGCCGCCCCCTGATGATGAAGTCGGACGGGGGCGCCGGCAGCGCGACCATGCTCGCCAACAAGCCGATCCAGACCGTGATGTCCGGGCCGGTCGCCGGGGTGATCGGCAGCCGCTATCTCGGCGATCTGAAGGGGATCGAGAACCTCATCACCTTCGACACCGGCGGCACCAGCTCCGACATGGCGGTCATTCCCAACCGGCCGCTGTTCAAGTCCGAGGTGGCGGTCGGGCGCCATCCGCTGCGCACCCAGACCGTCGACATCGACACCATCGGCGCCGGCGGCGGCTCGATCGCCTCGGTCGAACTCAGCGGCGTGCTGCGGGTCGGCCCGCGCAGCGCCGGCGCCTGGCCGGGTCCGGCCTGCTACGACCGCGGCGGCACCGAGCCGACGCTGACCGACGCGCTGGTCGTGCTCGGCCATCTCAGCCCGTCGGCGCTGCTGCAGGGCGACATGCGCCTCGCCAGCGACAAGGCCTGGCAGGCGGTGCGCGACAAGCTGGCGACGCCGCTCGCAATGAGCGAGACCGAAGCCGCCTGGGGCGTGCTCACCGTGCTCGCCAATAATTGCGTCACTGCGATGCGCACCATTACCGTGGAACGCGGCTACGACCCGCGCGAATTCGTCCTGGTGCCGTTCGGCGGCATGGGGCCGACCATCGCCAGCAAGATCGCGGCCGACCTCGGTGTCGAGCGCCTGCTGGTGCCGCGCGATCCCGGCACCTTCAGCGCCTGGGGCATGCTGGTCACGGACGTGCACCAGGAGATGAGCCAGACCCGGCTCGTGCCGCTGGACGGCGCCGAGCCCGCCGAGGTCGAGGCGCTGTTCGCGGCGATGGAGGAGCGCATTCTCGCCGATCTGGAGCGGGAGAGCTTTCCCCGCGAGCGGCTGCACACACTGCGCTCGGCCGGCATGCGCTATCGCGGGCAATCCTATGAGGTGGCGGTGCCGCTCGGCCCGATCACCGGCCGGGCGGACCTCGACCAGCTCGCGGCGCGCTTCCACGAGGCGCATTACCGCCGCTACGGCCATATGGCGCAGAACGAGACGATCGACATCGTCAGCTTCAAGGTCACCGGCGTCGGCGAGATCAACAAGCCGGTACTGACGCCGGTGGCGCGCCGCGACGACGCCGTCGCCGAGCCCGTCGGCCACCGCAGCGCCTATTTCGGCGCCGAGCATGGCAGGCTGGAGGCGGCCGTCTACCGCCGCAGCTCGCTCGTTCCGGGAGCAAAGGTCACCGGCCCGGCTATCTTCGAGGAGCGGACCTCGACCGTCGTGCTCTATCCCGGCCAGGTGGCGACGGTCGACGAATATCTCAATCTGGAGATCGAGCGCTGACGATGTGAGGCGTGCCTCGGGACGACGCCAAAGCCGGAACAAAACCGGCGGCGACAAGACGTTAGGGAAGGACTCGCTCCGCCATGCGGCGTCGCGAGAGGAAACACACAAGGAGGCGCAAGCCCATGAGCGCTCCCATGTCCATGGGACTCTCGAAGGCGAGACCGATGCCGTCGGTCCGCCTGTCCGAGCGCGCGCAGCGACAATTGGTCGGTGCCGGCACCGTCGTCGCGCTGCTGCTGCTGTGGGAGGGCGTGGTCGCATCCGGCCTCGTCGACCCGCTCTACATCTCGTCGCCATCCCGCATCCTGCGCGTCGCGATCGATCAGTTCGGCTCGGGCGCCATCTGGCCGGACATCCGGGTCAGCAGCATCGAGTTCCTGGTGGGCTATGTCGCCGCGATCCTGGTCGGCATCCCGCTCGGCCTGATGATCGGCTGGTCCCGCCGGCTCAACTATCTGCTCGGGCCGTTCATCGACATCCTCAACGCGGTGCCCCGCGTCACCTTCCTGCCGCTGCTGATCCTGTGGTTCGGCATCGGCATGAACTCCAAATTCGCGGTGGTGTTCATGGGCGCGGTGATCCCAATCGTCATCGCCACCCATGCCGGCGTCCGGGCCAACGAGGCGCGGTTCATCCGGGTGGCGCGCAGCTTCAGCGCCAGCGAGTGGAAGATCATGACCGCGATCATCCTGCCGGGCACGGTGCCGTTCCTGTTCGCCGGCCTGAAATACGGCGCCGGACGCGCGCTGCTCGGCGTCGTCGTCGGCGAAATCTATGCCTCGACCGCCGGCGTCGGCCACATGATCGTCGAAGCCGGCAATCTGTTCGATACCGACACGGTGTTCTTCGGCGTGCTGCTGTTCATGGCAGCCGGCGTCGCCGTGACGACGATCCTCAACCGGATCGAGCGCCACTTCGACGCGTGGCGGCCTCGGGGGTTGGCACAATGACGGCTGCGAGCGGATATCCCCGTCGTCTGGGCGCCGCGGGAGACTGGCGCACCATGCTGCGCGAGAGCTATCTCGCCTGCGAGCGCGGCATCCTCGGTGCGCTGGCCATGGCGGTCTTCCTCGTTGCGTGGGAAGGGCTGGCCCGCGGCTGGTGGGCCGATCTGCTGCAGCCGGCGCTGGGCACCGCCGCGAACGTGCTGCGCATCCGGCCGATCTTCCTCGCTTCGCCCTCGGCGATCGCGGAGATGGCGTTCCAGATGTATTTCGTGACCGGCGAAATTTGGCCTCATCTCGGCCTGAGCGCCTTCGAGTTCGTCGTCGGCTTCCTGATCGCGGCCTCGATCGGCATCCCCCTCGGCCTGGTCGCGGGCCGTTACCGCCTCTTGTCCTATGCCGTCGAGCCGCTGCTCGCCGCGCTCAATGCGACGCCGCAGGTGGCACTGCTGCCGCTCGTCGTGCTGTGGATGGGCACCGGCCTGCCGGCGCGCATCTTCATCATCGTCCTGCTGATGATCGTGCCGATCCTGATCAACAGTCATGCTGCGGTGCGCACCATCGATCCGAAATGGCTTCGGCTCGCGCGCAGCTTCAGCGCCTCCGAGTGGCGGCTGTTCCGCACCATCGTTCTGCCGGCGGCGGTGCCATTCCTTCTCGCCGGCGTCCGTCTCGCCATCGGCCGCGGCATGATCGGCATTGTCGTCGGTGAAATCTACGGCTCGGCAGTGGGCGTCGGCGTGATGATCAATCAGGCGGGCTCGACCTTTCAGACCACCCGCGTTTTCGTCGGCATCCTGACCATTGTCGTCGCCGGGCTCGTCCTCTCGGAGGTCGTGCGACGCATCGAACGCCGCGTCGAGGTTTGGCGTCCGTCCACCTCCGCAGACAGCTAGACGCGAGGAAACGTATATCATGACGATCAAACTCGAAGCACACCGGATCGGCCTCGAATATGGCGATCCCGAGAGCGACGGCCGTCTGGTCGCCCTGAATGACGTCTCCCTCTCGATCCATGAGAACGAGTTCGTCTCCATCGTCGGCCCGTCAGGCTGCGGCAAGACCACCTTCCTGTCGATCGTCGACGGCCTGATCCGTGCCACCGCCGGCCAGATCCTGCTCGGCGGCACGCCGGTGTCGGAGCCGGGACCCGACCGCGCGGTGGTGTTCCAGGATTCCTCGCTGCTGCCCTGGCGCACCGTGCTCGGCAACGTCGTGTTCGGCCTCGAATGCATCGGTGTGCGTCCGAGCGAGGCGCGCGAGCGCGCCGCCCATTACATCGAGATGGTGGGGCTGCGCGGCTTTGAGAACCGCTACTCCTACCAGCTCTCCGGCGGCATGCAGCAGCGGGTCAATCTCGCCCGCGCGCTGGTGATGGATCCGCAGATCCTGCTGATGGACGAGCCCTTCGCCGCCCTCGACGCGCAGACCCGCGAGCTGATGCAGGAGGAGCTGCTGAACATCTGGCAGGCCTCCGGCAAGACCGTCCTCTTCATCACGCACCAGATCGACGAGGCGATCTTCCTGTCCGACCGCGTCATCGTGTTCTCGGCGCGGCCGGGGCGGGTGAAGGAATCCGTCGATATCGAACTCGACCGTCCTCGTTCGCTGAAGCTCAAGCGCGACCCGCGCTTCCACGCCTATGAGGACCGGATCTGGAGCCTGATCCAGGAGGAAGAGAAACCGCGCGCGAAAGCCGCCGGCTGATGCCTGAGCAATAGAAAAGAGCCAGGGAGGAAAGACATGTACTGGAACAGACGGGCCGTACGGCCAACCCATCGTGCCGCCATGGCGGCATTCGGCGCTATGCTCGCGCTCTCTGGCCCCACGGGCGCCGCGCGCGCTGACGAACTGATTCCGTTCAAGGTCGCCATATCGACGCCGGTGGTCTCGATCCTGCCGGTGTTCCTCGCGGCGGATGGCGGCTTCTACAAGAAGCAGAGCCTCGACGTCGACATCATCTCGACCGAGGGCGGCACCAAGGGCATGCAGGTGCTGCTGTCCGGCGAGATCCAGGCCATGCATGTCGGCCTCTCCCCGGTGGTCGCGGCCAATGCGCAGGGCGCCGAGGTGCGCGCCATCGCCTCCACCACCAACACGCTGCCGATCAGCCTCTTCTCCGCGAAGAAGCTGACGCCGCCGCTGCCGAAGGGCACCACCATCGGCATCAGCACGCTCGGCTCGGAGACCGACATCGCGCTCACCATCGCCTTGAAGGCGCTCGGCCTCGCGCGGTCCGACATGCAGATCAACCAGATCGGCGGCACCTCGCAGCGCTTCGCCGCCATGTCGGCGGGCCGCATCGAAGCGGCACCGCTGCTGGAGCCGGGCACGACGGCGGCGCGGCAGAAGGGCTTCACCGAGGTCTACGACCTCTCGGCGGCCAAGACGCCCTGGATCTTCGACGCCGTGGTCGTGACCACCGACTACGCGAAGGACCACGCCGACGCGATCCAGCGCTTCCTCAAGGCCTATGTCGAGGGGGCCTATTGGGGCATGGCGAACCCGGACAAGGCCAAGGAGGTGATCTCCCGGCGCTTCAAGACCAAGGACCCCGCGGTCATCGACAGCACCTACAACGAGTTCAAGCGCCTGATGCCGCGCGACGCCCGGCCGTCGGTCGAGGGGTCCGCCAACGTCATCAAACAGCTCGCCTCGACCGGACTCAAGCTGCGCAGCGAGAAGGTCGAGGACTATGTCGACCTCGGCCCGATCGATGCGCTCGAGAAGAGCGGCTTCATCGCCGAAATGCAGCGCCAATATGCCGTCCAGTGAACGGACCGGCCATCGTCCCCGCCCAGATACGAGAACCAGCCATGAATGATCCAGCACCGACCTTCCCCGGCGCCATCGCCCTCTCTCCCGGCCGCTTCTGCCTGAAAGGCCAGGTCGTCATCGTCACCGGCGGCGGCAAGGGCATTGGCAAGATCTATGCGCAGGAGTTCGCGCGGGCGGGGGCGGCGGTCGTCGCCTCCGACATTGACGGGGCGGCGGCGGCCGATGTCGCGGCCGGCCTCGTGGACGAAGGTCTCAAGGCGGCGTCGAGCCAGACCGACATTGCCGATCCGGCCTCGGTCGAGCGCATGGTCGAGACCGCGCGCGAGGCGTTCGGCACGGTCGACGTGCTGGTGAACAACGCCTCGCTGATGAGCGTACTACCGCGCCGGAACTGGATGGAAATCCCGGTCGAGGAATGGGACCGGGTGATGGCGGTCAATCTGCGCGGCATGTTCCTGTGCTGCAAGGCGGTGTTCCCGCTCATGAAGGAGAAGGGGCGCGGCAAGATCGTCAACATCTCCTCGAGCCGGGTGTGGGAAGGCACGCCGCTGCGCCTGCACTACACCACCTCGAAGGCGGGCGTGGTCGGCTTCACCCGCGCACTCGCCCGCGAGGTCGGCCCGTTCGGCGTGACGGTGAACGCGGTCTCTCCCGGCAACACGCTGAGCGAGACGCAGGTGCAGAGCTCCGACCCGGCCTATCTCGCCACCAAGGCGCAGGGCCGCTCCATTCCGCGCGGGCAGACGCCGGACGACCTCGTCGGCGCGGTGATGTTCCTCGCCTCGCCCGCCAGCGACTTCATCACCGGCCAGACCGTCAATGTCGATGGCGGCCGGGCCATGCACTAGCCCGAGCCCGCATCGCACGCCAACGGAGAGGAGCGGGGAATGAATGTCGAGCTCGACCAGAGGCGCAACCGCATGCTGATCGGCGGTGCGCTCGTCGAGGCCGAAGGCGGGGAGACGCTCGTCTCGCTCAATCCCGCCAATGAAGAGGTGCTCGGCCATGTGCCGGCCGCGCGGGCCGCGGACGTGAACCGCGCCGTCGCGGCGGCCGAGACCGCCGGCACCGACTGGGCGGCGCTCGACGTGCGCAAGCGCGCGAAATATGTGCGCGCCGTCGCGGAAGGCATCCGCGCGCGGGCCGACGAGATCCTGCGCGTCGAGGTGATGGACACCGGCAATACCATCTCGAAGATGCGCGCCGACGTCGACACGGCCGGCAATGCCCTGGAGCACTATGCCGGCCTCGGCTCGGAGATCAAGGGCGAAACGATCCCGGCGAGCGCGCAGAACCTGCACCTCACTCTGCGCGAGCCTTATGGCGTGGTCGGGCGCATCATCCCCTTCAACCACCCGATCAAGTTCGCCGCCAATGCGCTCGCCGCGCCGCTGATGGCCGGCAACACGGTGGTGCTGAAGCCGCCGGAGCAGAGCCCGCTCTCGGCGATGATCCTCGCCGAGATCTGTCGCGAGGCATTGCCGCCCGGTGTCGTCAACATCGTGACGGGCACCGGCCGCGAGACGGGCGAGGCCCTGGTGCGCCACCCCTCGGTGCGACGCCTCGCCTTTACCGGCTCCGTGCCGACCGGAATGGCAATCCAGCGCGCGGCGGCCGAAGTGGCGGTGAAGCACGTCACGCTGGAGCTCGGCGGCAAGAATCCGCTGATCGCCTATCCGGACATGGACCCGGAAAAGATCGCCGAGGTGGCGGTTCGCGGCATGAACTTCGCGTGGCAGGGGCAGTCCTGCGGCTCGACCAGCCGCCTGCTGCTGCACGAAAGCCTTTACGAGCCGGTGTTGAAACATCTGGTCGCGCGTGTCGCGGCGCTGCGTCTCGGCGATCCGCTGGATCCGCAGAGCCAGATGGGCCCGATCAATTCGGCGGCCCATTATGAGCGCGTCCGTGCCCTAGTTCAGGCGGGGATTGACCAAGGTGCAACGCTTGCCCATGGCGGCCGTCGGCCGTCGGACGAGCAGTTCCGGCGCGGCTATTGGCTGGAGCCGACGGTATTCACTGATGTCGTTTCCACCATGCGGATTGCGCAGGAGGAGATCTTCGGCCCGGTCCTGTCCGTGATGCGCTGGAAGGAGGAGAGCGAGGCGTTCGCCATCGCGAACGCCACCAGTTTCGGGCTGACGGCCTCGATCTGGACAAATGATATCCGCGCGGCTCTGCGTGCGGCGCGTGCCGTCCGCGCTGGCTATATCTGGGTCAACGGCGCATCCGGCCATTTCTACGGCACACCATTCGGAGGCATGAAGAATAGTGGTCTCGGCCGCGAAGAAGGTCTCGACGAGTTGTTGAGTTATACTGAAGTCAAGACGATACACATCATACTTTGAGAGACACTAGGGTCTAAACTCAACGGATAGATTGTGATTCAATCGGCTCATTGGAGAGGTAGGTCCCATGAGCCGATTGTTCTGGTTGAATGACGAGCAATGGTCGAAGATCGAGCCGCTGCTGCCGCATTATGGCAGCCCGCCTCGGGTCGATGACCGGCGCATCCTGAGCGGGATCGTGCATGTGCTTCGTTGCGGCTGCCGCTGGTACGATTGCCCGGCGGAATACGGCCCCTACACGACGGTCTATAATCGCTTCAACCGCTGGTCCCGGAAGGGGATCTGGCAGAGCATCTACGCCGCTCTGACCGGCGACAGGCGCACGCACCGGCAACTTCTCGCCGACAGCACCCACATCAAGGCGCATCGCTCGGCGGCCGGCGCCGAAAAAGGGGGGAGCAATGTCAGGCGATTGGTCGCTCCCGCGGTGGTCGAACGACTAAGATCCATGCCCTGAGCGACGGCAAAGGGCGTCCTCTCGTTCTCGCGCTCACGCCCGGGCAGGCCGCAGACATCAGGATGCTGCCCGTCATGCTCGACGCCGCACCACCAGCCGACGAGCTTCTCGCCGACAAGGCCTATGACAGCGATGCCGTCCGTGAAAATCTCATCGACAGAGGCATACGCCCGGTCATCCCCAACAAGGACGATCGCAGATTCCTTCATCCCTTCGATCGCAAGCGCTATCGGGATCGCAACGCCATCGAGCGCATGTTCTGCCGCCTCAAGGACTTCAGGCGCATCGCCACCCGCTACGACAAGCTCGCCAGGAACTATCTGGCTTCGCTTTGCCTCGCCGCTCTCGTCTCATGCTGGCTGCGTTGAGTCTCAACCCTAGGCTACACGGCGCGCGAGGAGTCTCGCTCCTTGTGCGTTTCGACGTCTGAAGCGTTCCCTGATCCGCGTGATGCTGTACCTAACGGCCAACCTCCGCGGCCTCGCGCCGAGCGAGTTGCCACGCGCGCTCACCTTCGAAAGTAACGCCCCGCAGCACAGTGCTCCAAAGCATCGCAGCGACTTCGCACCTGCACTATCAGCCCTCAGGCATTCAGAATGCGAATACACAGTTGCCGGTGCGATCGGGATCGCCGAGGGTTTTGATATCCCATCAACACTTCGCAATGCTCATATAGGGCGCGCGGCATGACCTGCGGCAAGGCTGATCAGCGGCGCCCATCCTGTGGGCGTCCATCCTCCCGTCCAATGGATACGTCGAGCAGGAACGGCCGGCCCAACCTAGCGGCAGCCACAGCCTGTGCCATCGCCGCTTCGAGTTCTTTCATCGAGGCGAGCGGGCCGACGGCGTCTACTCCCTGCGCTCGCGCCATCGCCGCGATGTCTGGAGTTGGGCCATCAATAGCCTGCCCGACCCAGCGATTCGTGCGGTTGCGGCCACGAACGACAGCGACCGAGTCCTGGTGCAGAACGTCGTTCAGATAGGCCTGGTTATTGGCGACGATCACCAGTGCCGGCAGTCCGTACTTGGCGGCGGTCCAGAAGGCGTTGATTCCCATCAGGCAATCGCCGTCGCCGATGACGCTGACCGCCAGCCGGCCGCTACCCTTGAGGGCGAGCGCGGCGCCAATGGCAAGACCCGGCCCGGAGCCGATGCCGGCGCCACCATCCTTGCCCAGATAGTCGAGCGGCTCATGATTGGGAAAGCGCGCCGTCGGCCAGCCGCGCGGGAGGCTCGCCAGCGTTACGTCCTGGCCGTCCGTGGCAGCGGCCAGCGCATGCGCGATATGGTGCATGGTCAGTCGACCGTCCTTAAGCGGAGGCACCTGATTTCCGGGGCTTCGCGACAGGTCAGGTGCGCTCGGGCGGACGCTAACGCTGAGCGCGGTAACAAGGGCGGCGACGGCGGCATCGGCGTCGCACAGTAGGCCGATATCGACCGCCGGAAGGGCGCAGTGCTCCTTTCCCCAGCCATTGTGCAGATGCATGTCGTCGCCGGCATGGATGACCGGGACCGGCGGCTCGCATCCGTCGAAGGCGATGCGCAGCACTCCGCCGAGATCGACCGAGCCGAGGCTAACGATAAGGTCCGCCTCCCTCAATACGGCCTTAGCTTCGGAAGTGAGCTTGTTAAATGGCTGGCCGACATGCAGCGGATGATCGCTCGGCACCATGGCGCCGGCCTTGAGGTCAGACAGCATGCGCCCGTCAACATGCTCGGCGAGGGCGAGACGTAGATCCATCGCCGCCCGCGTCCGGGCGCCGCGCCCAAATAAGAACACCGGCCGCTTTGCTGCGCGCAGCCGTGCGGCCGCTGCGCGCACGGCGCCTGCATCCGGCGCAGCCGGAGCGGGAGGCGCGTAGCGGGAGACGTCGGGAATCGTCACCGGCGCGGTGAGAGGCTGTTCCTGCAGCGCCGCGTCGAGGCAGACATAGACGGGGCCGCAGGGTGAGCTATTCGTCATCTGCCAGGCGCGCAGCAGGCTCTCCGGCATCGCCGCGACCGAGGCCGGTTGATCGTCCCATTTGATGAAGGGGCGGATCAGCGCAGCCTGGTCCTGCGCTGTGTGCAGCCAGTCGATCCATGGACGGCGCATTGCCGCGTCCATCGGGCCGGTAGCGCCCAGCATCAGCATCGGTACGCGGTCGCACCATGCGTTGAAGATCGCCATCGAGGCGTGCATCACCCCGACATTGGCGTGCAGCGCCACCGCCATCGCGCGGCCCGTTACCTTAGCGTAGCCATGGGCGATCGCCACGGCATGCTCCTCATGCAGGCACATGAGCATGCGCGGCGTCTCGTCGCCAAGGCAGTTGACCAGGCTGTCATGCAGTCCGCGATAGCTGGCGCCGGGATTGAGCGCGATAAAAGGGATGGCCAGCGCGCGCAGAAGGTTTGCGGCGACATCGCTGCCCCAGAGCGTCTCGTTGCCGCTACGCCCTTCAAGGCCGACATCGGCATGGCCGGCGCTCTGGCTGTCAGGATTCATCGTCACGTTCATTCGGGCCACCCTTAGGCAGAAATAAGATCCGGAGCCGGCTCGGTCGCTCGCGGTGCGCCAACTCGAGTGTGTAGGGGCGCCGCGGCGCCAGACGCGCGCGGTCGCACGGTGTTGCGGGGGCTAGGCGGTGCAGCCCTGCCCGTGCCTCACGGGACGCGGTTCAGTCGGCTTTCCCATCCAGGACCAACTTCTTGTAGAGCGGATCCCACTTGTTGAAGCCGTCGAGCGTCACCGCTGGATCGGCCACGCGGATCTCGACGTCTTTCATCGGCGAGGTTACCTTGGTCGAAGTAGGGACGTAGTCCAGCGTCGTCAGGATTTTCTGACCGTCGCTTAGCATGTACTCGGCGAATAGCGCGGCGGCATTCGGGTGCTCGGCGTTTTTGACCACAGCGACGCCGCTGGCGCGCGCCACTGCCGGCTCGATCACCGTCCAGTCGATCGGCGCACCCTTGGCCTTCGCCTGTGCTGGCATGTAGTTGTAGACGGTAAGTCCAAGCGGCACCTCGCCGGCGGCGACGAGGTTGTTGAGCAGGGAATGCCCCTTGCGGATCGACAGCCCATTGGTGCCGACCAGCTTGCGGAAGAAATTGAGGCCCCTCTCCTCGCCCATGATCTGCAGGACGGTGATGAACCAGTCGATGTCCGAAGCCTCATAGCCGAGCTTATTCTTCCATCTGCGATCAAGCAGATCCTCGTAAGACTTCGGCAGGTCGCCAGCTTTGATCCGATCAGTATTGTAAGCCTGCACCCAAACGGCAAGGAAGGTACCGACCCACGTTTTGCTGGCTGGCATCGAGCCGGGGCGCAGCTCGGCGAAGCGCGGTGAGTTCAGCGGCTGCAGCATGCCTTCGCGACTGAGCGCCTCCAGCTCCGGCGAACTGGTGTGGATGGCGTCGACCGACCGGCGGCCCGCCTTTTGCTCCTGGACCGTGCGCTGGAGGATCTGGTCGCTTCCGGCGCGCCAAACCGTCACCTTGATCCCGTATTTATCCTCGAACGGCTTGCTCAACGCGTCTACATCGCTCTTGGCGAGCGAGGTGTAGAGCGTGAAGCCTCCCTCGGCCTTGGCGGCGGCCTCGAGCTTCGCCAGCCGATCGGGGCTGTTGGATGTCAGCAATGAATTGTCGGCCCCTTTTGCGGTGGGCGCTGCCAGAGCGATGCAGATAGCAATATGCCAAAACAGATACTGCAGGCTTTTTTTCATGTGTTCCCTCCCATTGAGACGATATTGCTACTCCGTCTTCATTCGGCACGCCCTCTACTAGGTCTCCTGCGTCAGCTGATCTTCGAGTGAGATGAAGTGGTCTTCATCGACATCAGATGTACGGTCTTGATTTCGGTGTAGCTGAGCAACTCGCCCAGCCCCTCCTCGCGGCCGATACCGCTATTGCCGAAGCCCCCGAACGGCGTGCCGTAGAAATGACCCGACGTGCCGTTGACCCAGATGTAGCCGGCGCGCACTGCGCGCAGCATCCGCAGGGCCGCCGCGTGATCGTTCGTCCAGATTGCCGCCGCGAGGCCGTAGCGGGTCGAATTGGCGAGGCGAACCGCCTCCTCCTCAGTATTCCAGCGGAAGATCGACAGCACCGGCCCGAAAATCTCCTCACGGCCGATGGTCATGGACGGGTCGACCTCATCGAATACCGTTGGCTCCAGCCAGTAGCCGCGCTCGAATGCGGCGCCCTTGGGCCGTCGGCCGCCGGTGAGCAGGCGCGCGCCTTCCTCCACGCCGGCGGCTACCATGCCGCAGACGCGCTCGTAATGGGCGCGCGAATTGAGCGGCCCCATGTCGCTGGCTGGATCGAGTGGATCGCCGAGCCGCAGAGCACGCACTTTGGCGACTACACGATCGACGACCGTTTCGTAGACCGACTCATGCAGCAGCAGACGGCTCATTGAGCCGCAGGACTGGCCCTGCCAGGCGAAGTTCATCGCTGATACCGCCGCGTCGGCTATCACCTGCGGATCGACATCCGGGAAAGCGATCAGCGGATTCTTGCCGCCGAGCTCCAGGCTGACCGCCTTGACCGCGGTTTCCGCTGCCGCCTTCTGGATCGCCAGCCCGGTCGGCACCGAGCCGGTGAAGCCGATGCGCTTGACACGCGGGTGGCGCACAAGGGTGTCGCCCACTGGATGGCCGTTGCCGGACAGGATGTTGACCACCCCCGCCGGTACCACGTCGCGGCAGATCTGCGCGAGGATGCCGGCTGAGAGCGGGCTCTGCTCCGGGGTTTTCAGCACCACCGCATTGCCCGCCATCAGCGGCGCTGCCAGTGCGTTGGCAGCGAATTTGATGGGATGGTTGAACGGCACGATGCGGCCGACCACGCCGTAGGGTTCGTGCAGCGTCAGATGCAGGTGCTCGGCGCTCGCCGGGACGGTCTCGCCCTTCAACTCGGTGCCCAGCCCGGCGTAATAGTCGAGCGCATTGGCCGCGGATTCTACGTCTCGCCGCATCTTGGCGATGGTGTTGCCGGTGTCGCGCACCTCGAGGTGCAGGATTTCATCGGCGCGCTCGCGCATGCGGGCGGCGATCTGACGCACGACCTGTCCGCGCGACCGCACTGAGGTGGCGGCCCAGGCGGGAAAAGCCCGCTCCGCCGCTTCCACCGCCCGGTTGACATCGCCGGGTGTGGCGGCCGGGCAATGGCCGATCACCTCTTCATTCGCCGGATTGATTGATTCCAGCAGCTTCCCGTCGACGCTGTCAGTCAACTGGCCATCGATGAGCATCGAGGTCGAAAGGGCTTCGATGGCGCGCGCCCTCATGCGCCGACCTCCGCTCCAACGCCAGCGGCGCGCGCCTTGGCCTCGCGGGCACGCAGCTTCTTCTCCGACCAGACCGGCTCGATATTGAACAGCTTGAGCGCGGTCTCGCCGAGGATATTGCGCTTGCCTTGCTTGCTGAGGAACGGCAGATCGTAGATCGTGCTCGGCAGATCCATGTCCCAGTGGGGGTAATCGGACGCGTAGAGGAGCTGGGTCTCGGCCTTGAGCATCTCGAAGGTGACTTCGAGCGCCTTACGGTTGTGCACCATCTCCATCGGCTGCGAGGAGTAGTACATATCGGCGATGTACTCGCTCGGCCGACGCTTGAGCAGCGGAGCTTCGGAGGAGCGCATCATGTACTCGCTGTCGAGGCGCTGCATGAGGAATGGCAGCCAGGCAAGGCCGCTCTCGATCCACATCACCTTCAGTTTGGGGAAGCGCTCGGGCAGGCCGTTCACGATCCAGTTCGTGAGATGGATCATGTTGAACACGGTGAAGCCGAGTGCATGAACCGAGATGAAGCGGTTAAGCTGCGACATCGACTGGTCGAACCAGTTGTAGCCGGCATGGAAGGAGAGCGGCAGGCCGCGCTCTTCCAGCATGCGGTAGACCTTCATGTACGCATTGTCGAAGATCGGCCGGTAGCGTGTTGAGGTAACCATGAAGCCCACGACGCCCTGCTTGCCGCCGAACTCCTCGATCATGCGGATGCTGGCGTCAGGATCGTTCAGCGGCAGATAGAGCATCGAGCAGATGCGCCGCTCCTCGCTGAGCACGGTCTCGTACAGCCAGCGATTATAGGCGCGGGCCAGCGTTACTTCCATTTCGACCTGCGGATGCATGCCGAGATGCAGCATCGGCGTCGGGAACAGGCAGGCCATGTCGACGCCCATGGCATCCATCCAGCGGCGCGCCAACGTGATGTCGCGATGCGGCGAGGGAGGCGTCTGCTCGGTTTTGCGACGAGTATAGCGCGTCACCCGGCCGCCGACGTCCTGGAAGCCGATCTGGCTCGGCTGGAAATTGGTGCGGCCGCCGCCGATCTTGGCCTTGCTGAGCGCGAGATGGCGGACCGTGGGGTCGTCGATGTATTCGGCGATCTGGCCGAAGGATTCGTTCTCGTAGTGATGCGAATCGACGTCCATGATGAATAGGTCGTCGTAGTTGCGCGCATCCGCCTGTCTGGCGGCGTTTTTGAGCAGTGTGCTGGTGTCGAACTCTTCCGTCGCCAGATCGCGAACGTTGTTGGCAAACATGTCCATGATGAACCCCTGATGGATTAGATTTCGCCGGCCCAGGATTGCCAGAGCCCGAGCTCGAACACTTGGAGATCGGCGGCCCGGAGCATCGAGAGAGCTGTGATGGACACGTCGGTTGCGGTGACGTCGGATTTCTCCGGGAAAGCGCTCAGCTTACGTCCCTCGACCTGACGCTTGGCGGAAAAGGCGCGGACCGCCTGAACCAGCAATTCCTGCAGCGCGGCGTCTGGAACGGTGGCGAGATCGTCATGGGCGAGCGCCTGCGACAGGTAGAGCGCGGCGGCCGAGAGCGTGCGTTCGATGGAGTCAGAGCACGACATAGAGGCTGTCCTGTCGTTCGACCACGTCGTAGCGCTTGAGTCGCAGCGCGGCGTCGCCGATGCAGTTCCCAGTGTCGAGGTTGAACTCGTAGCCGTGCCACGGGCAGACGATGTGGTCCTCGGTGTCGGAGAAGCGATGGCCGAAGAATTGCCGCTCTTCGTTGAGTACGGCTTCGACCTTTGGCATGCGCACCCCTTCGCACGCCGGTCCGCCCTGATGCGGGCAGCGGTTGAGATAGGCGTAGCACTGTCCCTTGTGGCGGATCACGCCGATCTCGCGATCGTCGACGGCAACGACCTTGACGTTGCCCTCCCCAAGATCGGACGCGTTGCAGACGAAAATCTCCGGCATCTCACTTCCTCAAATTAGTATGATTCCATACGGTATGGCATTTTACTATTATGTCAACGGGCCATTGCGCGTGATTGACAAAACGACGAAACATGCTGTTCGGAGAGGCAATTAGACGGGCGTCGGGCACGACGGATCGAAGCTGTGGGGATCGAAGCTCATGAAGGATGGCGCGACGCGTTCGGCCAGAACGGCGGACCTCGTACATCCGCCGGCGATCCAAAAGGAATCGCCGGGCATCGGCCGGATGCTGCGGCACGCCGGCAAGGCCTATAATCGTGTTTTGCAGGAGCGACTCGCCACCTACGACATCGGGTTGGCGGAATATCTGCACCTGCGCGCGCTGTGGTCGCGCGACGGCATTTCCCAGATCGAGCTGGCGCAGAGCATCGGCATCGAGAAAGCTTCGTCCACCGCCGTACTCAATTCGCTGGAAGCCAAGGGATTGATCGCGCGTAGCCGAAACGCGCAGGACAAGCGGCAGGTCAACGTGGTGCTTACTCAGGAAGGCCAGTCCTTGAAGGACACGCTGCTACCGGCGGCACGCTCGGTTGCGTTCCAGGCGGTGGACGGGTTCGAGGAGGCGGAGATCCTCATGCTCATCGGCCTGCTGCAGCGCCTGACGGCCAATCTGAGCTAGCCTCCATCTCACCTGCGCTTGGCGGCGACGTCACGGATGGACTGGAGCAGCGCTTGCGCCGGCAAGGTCAGGCTGGTGTCGACGCGGCTGGTGAGGCCGACCGGACCGAGCGTCTCCGCCGTGTCGACCGGCAACGTTGCCAATATGCCGTCGGCGACATCCTCCGCGACCACGCCCTCGGAGATGATCCACACCGCATCGGAGGAGCGGGTGAAGCCGCGGCCGAAGGCGTCTGAGACGGTCTCCACCTCGTCGCGCAGCCGGCCGATGCCGTTGGCGATCAGCAGGCGCTCGACGATCGGCCGGATCACCGAGCCGGGCGGCGGCATCACCACCTGGTAGTTCTCGATCATCGCGATGTCGAACGGGTCGTGCGCCAGCAGCGGATGGCCGGCGCGCACCACCAGCGCCACGCGCTCGGAATAGAGGTGCTCGAAGGCGAAGCCGATCATCGCCTCCGGCTCGGCCATGCGCCCGACCACGAAATCGACGTCGCCGAGCCGCAGCAGCGACAGGAGATAGGCGTTCGGCCCGGTGACGATGCGCGCGCGCGCCGACAGCCCCTGGGCAGCGAAGCGCTCGACCGCCCGCGGCAGGATGCGCGCCGACACAGTGGGCAGCGCGCCGACCGTCACCAGCACCGATCCCGAGGAGGCGCTGGCGATGGAATGCACCCCCTGGCGCAGCGCGGTGACGCCGACCGCGGCGTAGCGCAGGAAGATCTCGCCGGAGGCGGTGAGCACCAGGCTGCGCCGGCTGCGGTCGAACAGCGCGGTGCCCAGCAAGTGCTCGAGCTCCTGCAGCGTCTTGGAAACCGCCGGCTGGGTGATGCCGATGAGCGCCGCCGCCTTGGCGACACTCTTCAGGCGCGCCACTTCGAGGAAACAGGCAATATGGCGCAGTTTGATGCGGGGATCCAGCACATGTCCCATCGCCAATATGCCCTGGAGGTTATGTTTTACGCGCAACAAGTCATTTTACATAACCGTTCTTCGAGTCCTATGAAAGACGCAACGCCGCGCAAACGCGGCCCCAGGGAAACGCATCCATGGCCTTCGCGCGGATCGGCGACCAGCTGCTGCATTACCGGCTCGACGGGCCGGCGGAGGCCCGCGTGCTGGTGTTCGCCAATTCGCTCGGCACCGATCTGCGCATCTGGGACGCGGTCGCCGCCGGGCTCGACGGCCGCTACCGCCTGCTCACCTATGACAAGCGCGGCCACGGGCTTTCCGGCGCGCCGCCGGGCCCCTACCCGCTCGACGCCCATACCGGCGACCTCATCGGCCTCCTCGACCAGCTCGGCATCGAGCGCTTCGGCCTCGTCGGCATCTCGGTCGGCGGCATGATCGCTCAGGCGCTCGCCGCCCGCGCGCCGGAGCGGGTCGAGGCGCTGGTGCTGGCCGACACCGCGGCGCGGATCGGCACGCCGGAGATGTGGAACGCCCGCATCGCCGCCGTCGAGGCCGGCGGGCTCGGCGCCATCGCCGACGCGGTGATGCAGCGCTGGTTCAGCCCGTCCTTCATCGCCGAGCGGCCGGTCGAGCTCGACGGCTGGCGCAACCTCCTGCTGCGCACCCCGGTCGAGGGCTATGCCGGCACCTGCGCCGCCATCCGCGACGCCGATCTCTCCGCCGCCGTCGCCACCATCGCCCGGCGCACCCTGGTCGTCGCCGGCGCGGACGACCAGTCGACCCCGCCGGCCCTGGTCGCGGCGACCGCGGCGCTTCTGCCGGACGGCGCCTTCGTCACCATACCGGGCGCCGGCCATCTGCCGCCGATCGAGCAGCCGGCGGCCTTCACCCATCTGCTGCAGCGCTATTTCGCGGAGGTCGGCTTTGCCTGACAGGTCGGAACGTTACGTCACGGGGATGGCGGTGCGCCGCGCGGTGCTGGGCGACGCCCATGTCGACCGCGCCAGTCTCGCCATCACCGCCTTCGACGAGGATTTCCAGACCTTCATCACCGAATCCGCCTGGGGTTCGGTGTGGGCAAGGCCGGACTTCACCCCGCGCGAGCGCTCCATCCTCACCATCGCCCTGCTCGCCGCGCTCGGCCATGACGAGGAAGTGGCGATGCATGTGCGGGCGACGCGCAACACCGGCGCCACCGCCGGGGACCTGCGCGAGGCGATGCTGCACGTCGCCGTCTATGCCGGGGTGCCGGCGGCCAACCACGCGATCAAGATCATCAAGCAGACCCTGGCCAGCATGGAGACCGGGGCGGCGGCCTGAGCCTTCGGGAGCGGGCGAGGAGGAGCACGACATGAGGAACAGCATCGGCGACCAGCGGCCCTTCTACCCGCGCGACCGCGCCTTGCATCCGCCGGCCTTCACCCCGAACTACAAGAGCACGGTGCTGCGCGCGCCGCAGCAGGCGCTGCTCTCGCTGGAGAGCTCGCTCTCCGAGCGCACCGGCCCGGCGTTCGGCCACGGCCTCATCGGCGCGCTCGACAACGACCTGATCCGCAACTACGGCCATGGCGGCGAGGCGATCGGCCAGCGCATCGTCGTCTACGGGCGGGTGCTGGACGAGGACGGGCGGCCGCAGGCCGGCACGCTGGTCGAGTTCTGGCAGGCCAATGCCGGCGGGCGCTACCGCCACAAGAAGGAAGGCTACCAGGCGGCGCTCGATCCGAATTTTGGCGGCTGCGGGCGCACCCTCACCGATCAGGACGGCGTCTACTCCTTCCGCACCGTGAAGCCCGGCGCCTATCCCTGGCCGAACGGCGTCAATGACTGGCGCCCGGCGCACATCCATTTCTCGCTGTTCGGCCACGCCTTCGCGCAGCGGCTGATCACCCAGATGTATTTCGAGGGCGACCCGATGATCCGGCAATGCCCGATCGTGCGCACCATCGCCGACGACGCCGCCATCGAGCAGCTCACCGCCCGGCTCGACCGCCAGAACACGCTGCCGATGGACGCGCTCGCCTATCGCTTCGACATCGTGCTGCGCGGCCGCCGTTCGACCGTGTTCGAGAACAAGCTGGAGGGCAATTGATGTTGAACCAGCTGCGCCCCTATCGCGAATCCGCCTCGCAGACCGCCGGCCCCTATGTGCATATCGGTTGCACGCCGAACCAGGCGGAGATCACCGGCGTCTGGGCCGAGGACCTCGGCGCCCGCATGCTGCAGCCGCAGACCAAGGGCGAGCGCATCGTCGTCGAGGGCATCGTCTATGACGGCAGCGGCGCGCCGCTGAAGGACGCGGTGATCGAGATCTGGCAAGCCGACGCCGCCGGCCTCTATGCCGGCCCCGGCGAGAGCCGCGGCGCCGCCGACCCCGCCTTCCCCGGCTTCGGCCGCCAGGCGACGGATGGCGACACCGGGCTGTTCCGCTTCGAGACCATCAAGCCCGGCCGCGTGCCCTATGACGACGGGCGGCTGCAGGCGCCGCACATCTCGGTGTGGATCGTCGCGCGCGGCATCAATATCGGGCTCAGCACCCGGCTCTATTTCGCCGACGAGGCCGAGGCCAACGCCGCCGATCCCGTGCTGCTGCGCGTGCTCGATCCGCGCCGGCGCGGCACGCTGATCGCCGCGCCCGCCCCCGGCGCCGAGCCCGGCGTCTATCGCTTCGACATCAGGCTCCAGGGGCCCGACGAGACCGTCTTCTTCGATATCTGAAAGAGCTTCCATGGCCCGTTTCATGCCGCTCGCCGACGCCGTGGCGGACAATCTGCGCAACGGCGACACCACCGCCTTCGAGGGCTTCACCCATCTGATCCCCAATGCCGCCGCCCATGAGGCGATCCGCCAGGGCTTCACCGACCTGACGCTGATCCGCATGACGCCGGACAGCCTGTACGACCAGATGATCGGCATGGGCATGGCGAAGAAGGTGGTGTTCTCCTATGCCGGCAATCCCGGCGTCGGCCTGCTGCGCCGCATGCGCGACGCCATCGAGAACCAGTGGCCGCGCGCCATCGAGACCGAGGAGCACAGCCACGCCGCCATGGCCAATGCCTATGAGGCCGGCGCGGCCGGGCTGCCCTGCGCGGTGTTCCGCGGCTATCGCGGCGCCCAGCTCGCGCAGGTGAACCCGAACATCCGCCAGGTGGCCTGCCCGTTCACCGGCGAGACGCTCGCCGCCGTGCCCTCGATCCGCCCGGACGTCACCTTCATCCACGCCCAGAAGGCCAGCCGGCGCGGCGACGTCTTGGTGGAGGGCATCATCGGCGTGCAGAAGGAGGCGGTATTGGCCGCCAGGCGCGCCGTGGTGACGGTCGAGGAAGTGGTCGACGACTTCGCCGGCGTGCATCCCAATGCCTGCGTGCTGCCGCACTGGACGATCAGCGCCATCGCCGTGGTGCCGGGCGGGGCGCACCCCTCCTATGCCCATGGCTATTACGCGCGCGACAACGCCGCCTATCTCGAATGGGACAAGATCTCCGCCGACCGCGACCTGTTCGCCGCCTGGATGAAGACCAACGTGCTCGACGCCGGGCCGGATGCCTTCGCCCAGCGCGTCGCCGACCTGTGAGGCCCGAGGATGAACAGCTTCACCCCCAATGAGATGATGACCATCGCCGCCGCGCGGGCGCTGTCCAATGAGGATGTGTGCTTCGTCGGCATCGGCGCACCCTCGGCCGCCTGCAACGTCGCGCGGCTGACCCATGCTCCCGGCATCACGCTGATCTATGAGAGCGGCACCATCGGCACCGCGCCCGACGTGCTGCCCCTGTCGATCGGCGACGGCGAATTGTGCGAGACCGCGCTGACCACCGTCTCGGTGCCGGAGATGTTCCGCTACTGGCTGCAGGGCGGGCGCATCACCACCGGCTTCCTCGGCGCGGCGCAGATCGACCGCTTCGGCAACATCAACACCACCGTCATCGGCCCCTATGACAAGCCGAAGGTCCGCCTGCCCGGCGGCGGCGGCGCGCCGGAGATCGCCACCTCCAGCCAGCAGATCTTCATCACCATGAAGCAGTCGACGCGCGGCATGGTGGAGAAGATCGACTTCTATACCTCCTTCGGCCACGGCGATGGCGGCGACCATCGCGCCCGGCTCGGCATCGCCACCAAGGGGCCGGTGCTGCTGGTCACCGACCTCGCGGTCTGGCGGCCGGATCCTGAGACCAAGGAATTCACCGTGGTCTCGCTGCATCCCGGCGTCACCCGCGCCAACGTGCAGGAGACCTGCGGCTGGAAGGTCGCCTATGCGGCGGATGTCGAGGAAACCCCGCCGCCGACCGAGCTCGAGCTCACGACCCTGCGCGACCTCAACGAACGCACCGCCCGCGCCCATGCCGCCGGCAAGGGGAGCTGACCATGGAGCTGACCATGCGGGACGCCTTCATCTGCGCCTATCTGCGCACCCCGATCGGCCGGTTCGGCGGCGCGCTCTCCACGGTGCGGGCCGACGATCTCGCCGCCGTGCCCTTGAAAGCGCTGATCGAGCGCTTCCCCGCCCTCGACCTCGAAGCGGTCGACGAGGTGGTGCTCGGCTGCGCCAACCAGGCCGGCGAGGACAACCGCAACGTGGCGCGCATGGCGCTGCTGCTCGCCGGCTTCCCGGCCTCGGTGCCGGGCACGACGATCAACCGGCTGTGCGGTTCCGGCCTCGACGCGGTGATCACCGCCGCCCGCGCCATCCGTGCCGGCGAAATGGACCTCGTCATCGCCGGCGGCGTCGAATCCATGTCGCGCGCGCCCTTCGTGATGCCGAAAGCGGAGAGCGCGTTTTCGCGCGCGGCGGAGATCCACGACACCACCATTGGCTGGCGCTTCGTCAACCCGCTGATGCGCCAGCAATATGGCGTCGATTCCATGCCGGAGACCGGCGAGAACGTCGCCGAGGACTTCCAGGTCTCGCGCGCCGACCAGGACGCCTTCGCCCTGCGCTCGCAGCAAAAGGCGGTGGCCGCGCAGGCCAATGGACGGCTGGCCAGGGAGATCGTGCCGGTGAGCGTGCCGGCCCGCAAGGGCGCCGCCGTCATCGTCGACAAGGACGAGCACCCGCGCGCCGACACCAGCCTCGAAGGCCTCGCCAGGCTGCCGACGCCGTTCCGCAAGAACGGCTCGGTGACCGCCGGCAACGCCTCCGGGGTGAATGACGGCGCCGCCGCGCTGATCGTCGCCTCCGCCGCGGCGGTGGAGAAGCACGGCCTCACGCCGATCGCCCGCATCCTCGGCGGCGCGACCGCCGGGGTGCCGCCGCGCATCATGGGCTTCGGCCCGGCGCCGGCGACCCGCAAACTGTGCGCCCGCCTCGGCCTGAAGCCCGGCGATTTCGACGTGATCGAGCTCAACGAGGCCTTCGCCAGCCAGGGCCTCGCGGTATTGCGCGATCTCGGCATCGCCGACGATGCCGGCCACGTCAATCCGAATGGCGGCGCCATCGCGCTCGGCCATCCGCTCGGCATGTCGGGCGCGCGCATCGCCGGCACCGCGGCGCTCGAATTGTCGCTGACCAGCGGGCGCTACGCGCTCGCCACCATGTGCATCGGCGTCGGCCAGGGCATCGCGCTGGCGCTGGAAAAGGCGGCCTGACCATGCAGCCTCGCCGGCCGCTGCTCTCCGCCCTCGCCGGCGACGACGAGATGGAGGCGCTGTTTTCCGACGACGCCGACCTCTCCGCCATGCTGCGCACCGAAAGCGCGCTGGCCGCCGCCGAGGCCGAGGCCGGCCTCATCAGCCCGGCCGCCGCCGCCGCCATCGCGGCCGGCTGCGAGGCCTTCGCGCCGGACTGGGAGCGGCTCGCGGCCGGCATCGCCCGTGACGGCGTGGTGATCCCGGAGTTCGTCCGCCAGCTGCGCGCCGCGGTCGACGCCGAGCATGCTGGCGCGGTGCATCTCGGCGCCACCAGCCAGGACATCATCGACACCAGCCTGGTCTGCCGGCTCAAGCAGGCGGTGGAACTGCTGGACGGCCGCCTCGCCCGGCTCACCGACCTCCTGTGGCAGCTGCGGGCGGTCGATGGCGCGCTGCCGGCCATGGCGCATACCCGCATGCAGCAGGCGCTGCCCTTCACCGCCGGCGACCGCATCGACACCTGGCTGCGCCCGCTCCGGCGTCACCACGACCGGCTGGCCGAGCTGCTCTCCCGCCTCGTCGTGGTGCAGTTCGGCGGCCCGATCGGCACACGCGACGGCCTGTCCGGCCAGGGCGAGGCGGTGGCCGCCGGGCTTGCCGCGCGGCTCGGCCTGGAGCCGGCGCCCTGCTGGCACAGCGCACGCGACGGCCTCGTCGAGTTCGCCGCCTGGCTGGCGCTGGTCTCCGGCACGCTCGGCAAGATCGGCCAGGACATCGCGCTGCTGGCGCAGAACGAGGTCGCCGGGGTGTCGCTCGCCGGCGGCGGCTCGTCCTCCGCCATGCAGCACAAGGTCAACCCGGTCGGCGCCGAGGTACTGGTGGCGCTGGCCCGCTTCAATGCCGGCCTCGCCGGCACGCTGCAGCAGGCGATGGTACATGAGAATGAGCGGTCCGGCGCCGCCTGGACACTCGAATGGCTGGTGCTGCCGCAAATGGCGGTGACCACTGCCGCCGCGCTGCGGATCGCCCTCTCCCTCCTCGGCGGCCTCCGGATGAAGTCAGTTGTCTGAGCCTGCAACCGGACTATTAAGCGCCGGAAGCCAGCATGCCCTGAGTCTCTTATGGCGATTGCTGAGGTTGTAATCTGAGTCCCACAATATCATCGCAGGCCGATAGCCTATACCGCTGCTCATTACCGCCTCTGGTCCAAGCTCCTTCTGATTCTCCTCCCGCTGCAAGAATCCTCCTCACCAGTCGGGTGTATAGCGCAGGTAGGCCGCTGATTTACTTGCCGGTCGATTCAGTTGTCGAAATCCTCGGTACAATCGAGCGCGATTGGAGGGTACCCCGTGCACGGTATCGACTTCAGCTCCTGGCGAAGCCTCTTCATGGTCCTGATCGGCCTCGCACTGTTCACCCTCATCAGCGTCGGTATCTACGTGCTGACGGCATTCACAATCCAGCGGCGACACGAGCGCAGCACCCGCGAAATCAATGAACGCATGCGCGCGCTCATCGCTGCCTACAAGACGCTCAATAGTTCGGACACCGGCACTTTGACCGTCGATTCGACGAATCCGCTCAATCTCCATCGACAAGGTCCGACCGTCGATAGGATGATCGAAATTGAGGGCGCGCTTTCGGACATTATCCTGCTCGGAACCGTAGAGCAGGTTCGCCTCGCGGTGCGGGCCGTGCACGATCTTTTGAACGGGGGTCTTGTCCGTACGAATGAGCTGACGGCGTCGCTCCGCCAGTCGATTCGCGAAGAGCTGAACATCGGTCCGGCACCCTCGAACTGACCATCGGACAGCAATGCCCGGTGCTACTCTCGAACTCGGAAGCATCCGGGAGATCCATGTCCCGAGGGGCGAAAAAGGCGTAATCTGGCCGAGGAGTGAGTAGGCATTGACTTGGTGGCGGGGACGGCTTCGGGCCAGCTTCGCTCGCGGACGACGCGGTCTCATCCGCTTACCGGAAGGTAGACGGCATGCCCGCGGGCAAAATGCCATCCGGTACAAACGATAGGCGACGGGATTACCTATTGTATCACCGGTAGGAGGCCAAAGACGTCGTGACGCGCCGTGGCTAACAGGAGAGCGTCCTTTTAAGACGAGGCATGCATCGTCTTGGCGCTGGTCCAGCGCCCATTCAATCCAGCGTGCCGCTAGCGCCAGGCTCCATCAATGCACGCGTCGCGGGCGGGGAGCACAGCCCGAAGCTCCAGCACCGCCTGGATGCTGGAGCGTTGATCTTTGCCGCAGATCGTTAAAGACCGTTGCCCGCCGTCGCTGCGATCGGCCTGGCCTTTCTCGTCGGCATGGAGATGAACCAGGCCTGCAGAAGAATTGTTCGGGCGTCTTTGGTGATGATCAGTCGAGGACGCAGCCGATATGCGGTCTCACTGAGTGGCAAGCATCGTGCATTTCGCCGGATCGATGGCGATATTGATGCCTTCGCCGACATGCGTTCGCAGAGAGGGATGCGCGCGGGCGAGGAGACTTACCCCGTTGATCTCGACCCGGAAGTCGAGCACCTCGCCGAGAAACACCTTGGCCTCGACGACGCCGGAAAGGCGGTTGAAGCCCTGTTCGGTGGGCGCGCCTTCCGATAAATGCAAATCTTCCGGCCGGATCGACAGCGAGATCGAAGCGCCGGGCGCCGGCCTGCTGCGCGCCTCGACCCGGAGCTGGCCGATCGACGTGTCGACGACGAGTTCCTCGCCCGACATGCCGCGCACCGTGCCGTCAATGAAATTGGTGCTGCCGATGAAGTCGGCGACGAAGCTGGTGGCGGGGCGCTCATAGATATCGCGCGGCGACCCGATCTGCACGATACGGCCCTGATTCATCACTGCGATCTCGTGTGACAGGGCGAGTGCCTCGCTCTGGTCGTGCGTCACATAGATGGTGGTCAGGCCGAGATCGCGCTGGGTGCGCTTCAGCTCGAAGCGCATCTTGTCGCGTAGCTTGGCGTCGAGGTTAGACAGCGGCTCGTCGAGCAGCAGGAGCTGAGGCTCCATCACCAGCGCCCGCGCCAATGCCAGGCGCTGCTGCTGACCGCCGGACAGCTTCGTAGCCTCGCGCTCGGCAAGATGGTCCAGCGAAACCGCTTCAAGGCACGCCATGACCTTGTTGCGGATCTCCGTGGCAGCGGGTCGGTTACGCCGCATCTGCAGCGGAAATGCCGCATTTTCGAACACGTTCATGTGCGGCCAGATGGCGTAGGACTGAAATACCATGCCGAACTGGCGCTGGTTCGGCGGCACGAACACGTTCATGTCGGACGAATAGACCATGCGATTACCGGCGCGGATGGTGCCGGCGCTCGGCCGCTCCAGCCCGGCGATCGAGCGCAGGGTCGTAGTCTTACCGCAGCCGCTCGGGCCGAGCAGGGTGAACAGCTGGCCGGTTGGAACGGAGAATTCCACATCATGCGCGCCGGCGACCTGTTTGCCGCTACCGTCTCGGTAGATCGTGGTCAATTTTTCTACGGATAGCATTGTTTCCTCCCTTTTTGTTTTAGTTTTCGCTGATGCCGAAGCGCTTCGACACCGATTGGACGACCATCAGGAAGCAGAACAGCGCCACGATCATCATCACGCCGAAAGCCGAAAGCTCGACATATTGACCGTTCTGCCAGAACTCCCAGATCATGATCGACAGCACTTCGTTGCCGGGGCTGTAGAGCAGGATCGAGCTCGAAAGTTCGCGCACCGAGACGACGACGATATAGATGAACCCGGCGACCAGGCCCGGCTTCAGGAGCGGGAACACGACGCGGCGGAAGGTGGCGAACCAGGATGCCCCGCTCATGGCAGCCGATTCCTCAAGGTCCTTGTGGATCTGGACCATCGAGGTGCTGTTGTAGCGCATGCCATAGGGCAGGAACTTGGTCACATAGGCGACCATCATGATCCACAACGTGCCGTAAATGCCGATGTCGAAGTGCAGGTAGAAGATCATTGTCGCCAGGCCGAGCACGATGCCGGGAAATACCAGCGGCATCGAGGCCAGGAGATCGAGGAGCCAGCGGCCGGGGATCTTGGTCTTGATGGTAATCCAGCAGATCACCGAGGTCAGCAGCATCACGATGGTCGCGCCGCCGAGCGCCAGCACCGTGCTGTTCCATACCGAGGTGTAGAAGCCCGGATAGTCGAGCACGCGGCCATAGGCGGCGAAACTCAAATTCTTGAGCGCGGCCATGGAGGGTGCGGCATAGTAGCTCTGCAGCGACGCCCAGAACAGCACCAGGAACGGCAATGCCACCACAAGCACGACATATAGGATGAACAGGCCGCCGGTCAGGTAGCGCCAGCGGCCGATGTCGAGCATGCGTGGCCGAAAGCCCTTGCCGGTGACGGTGGAGTAGCGCGAACCCTGGCTGGAGATCCGTGACTGATAGTAGATCGCGACCGAGGTCAGCACCAGCAGCACCGCCGCATAGGCCGAGGCCAGACCGATATTGCTGGGATAGCTCTGCACCGCCTCATAGATCGCAGAGGTGAACACCTGGATACCGACCGGCAAGCCGAGCAGCGCCGGCACCTCAAAGGATTCGATGGCGCGGATGAACAGCACCAGGAACGAGGCGAGGATCGCTGGCCACGCCAGCTTCAGTGTGATGCGGCGCGCGATCTGGAACACCGGCGCGCCGCTCATCATCGCGGATTCCTCGAGCGAGGGGTCCATCGCGCGGAACGCAGCCGTCACCATCAGGAACGCCACAGGCGCATAGTGCAGCCCATCCACCCAGATCATCCCGGGTAGCGAATAGATGTTGAAGACCGGCTGGCTCAGGCCGAACAGATCCTTCAGCACCAGATTGAAGATGCCGATCTGCGGGCTGGCGATCATGATCCACGAGGCGGTGAACAGGATTCCCGGGATCACAAGCGGGATGATCGACATGGCGAAGAAGAGCGACTTGAACGGCGTGTTGGTCCGCTCGTTCACCCAGGCGAAGAAGGTGCCGAGCGCCAGGGCGAACAGGGACGTCCCGAAGGCGAACTGCAGGGAATTGCCCATCAGCCGCAGCGAGTCCGCACTGCCTAGCGCGCGCTCGTAGTTCTCCAGCGTGAAGACCGCCGGCTGGTTCAGCGTCGCGGTGGTCATGAAGCTCTGCCAGACCAGGAAGCAGAGTGGGATCAACGCCAACCACGCCACCACGAGAATGACGGCACCGATCAGGAACCATTTGATCTCGATCGGCCTTTTTACTTGGGTGGCAGTATCGACGACGCTCTCGTCGCCTGCCAAAGACGTTCCAACCATTGGAGATCCCACCCTAAAATGGCCGCTTTTGCGGCTTTCCGTTATGGGCCGTTGTCCGGCCTTGTTCAGATTAAATGACGAAGGCTTCCAGCGTCTCCGGCGCGAAAAGCTCGCGGGCATCGAGCAGACGCTTCGACAGGCCCTGCTCGTAGGAATAGCGCAGGAAGACGTTCAGCGTGTCTTCGTTCTTCTCGAAACCGTTGGGCCAGAAATCCTTGCCCATGTGAGCCTCGGTGTCCTCCAGATGCGCCACCGCCCACGGCAGCATGGTTTTGAGCGCCGCGGTCTGCTGGAGGTCGTGATAGGTCTTGGCCTGCGAGCTCACCAGCGCCTTGTACAGCGACTGCGCGATCCAGCGGTTGCGCTCATACACTTCGCGCCGGATGGCGACGATGTGCATCATCGGGAAGATGCCCGTGCGCGCATAATAGTCGCGCTCGACCGGGACATAGTCCTCGAACAGCCGCCGCACCGGGCCATTCGGGCCGGTATAGCTCGAGGGCTTGCGTGCGGTGTAGAGCGCGTCGATCTCGCCGTCGCGCAGCATGGCCGACAGCGTCTTGCCGGCCGCGATCGGCTCGACCTTGATGCGGTCCGGCAGGTCGAGCTTGAGCTTCTCGGAGCGGTTGGGCTCCTCCTCGCCGCCGGTGTGATAGGTTACGCTCTCGACCGGGACGCCGTATTCGTCGGAGAGCACGCCGCGGATCCAGACCGGCGCCGTCATCTGGTATTCCGGGCAGCCGACCCGCTTGCCGACGAGATCCTTCGGCTCATGGATGCCGGAGTCGGCGTTCACATAGATCGACGAGTGCCGGAAGAAGCGGGACGGGAAGAAGGGAATGGCGATGAACGGCCGTTCCTCCTTGAACAGCGACACCGTATAGGACGACAGCGACATCTCCGAGACGTCGAATTCCCGGTAGCGCAGCATGCGGAAGAAGGTCTCTTCCACGGAGAGGCTGAGGCAGGTCAGCTCAATGCCGTCCGGCTTGACGGAGCCATCCATCAGGGCACGCGTGCGATCGTAGTCCCAGCAGCTCATAGTAAGGCGAAGATCGGCCATCCTTATCGCTTCCTCATGCGTTCTTGTTGTTCGTCATTACCGCTTGCGTTCGTCCAGGCGTGTGGACGAGGCGCCGCAACGTGCAACCTGCCTTGCAGCCGCGCGGCATATCCAAGAGTTTTTTTGCTGGAGAGCACGCAGTTTTTTGTTGTTCTACCTTCAAGCCAGTGCGTGCATGCTGAAACAACTCGGCAAGGTGATACCTCGCGAACCAGAATCCACGACGGACGCCGGACCGACCAGCAACAAGGCACGGAGCCAATGCCGCACGGCATTGCAGAACCCCGGCCGACTAGGGAGAGGATCCATGACACCCAGCCGACGCTCATTCGTGCTCGGAGGTTCGGCGTTGCTCGCGCTAGCGCCGTTCATCGGCCGCGCCCGCGCCGACGCCGCGCTCCTTACCTCGACCGCATCCGACCGCCAGGAGAAGCTCGCGGCGGCGGCGAAGGCCGAGCGGTCAATGACGCTATACACTTCCATCGCCCAAGGCGACGTCCAGCCCCTGGTCAAGCCGTTCGAGGACAAATACGGCATCAAGGTCACGGTCTGGCGGGCGAGCGGCGATACGGTGCTGCAGCGCGTGATCCAGGAGCAGCGCGCGGGCCGCGCAAGCGTCGATGCCATACATGTCAGCGCACCGGAAATGGAGGCGATGGCGCGCGAAGGCGTCTTCCAGCCTGTCGCTTCGCCCTATTTCGCCGACCTGCTGCCAGGCTCGCTGCCCGATCACAAGCTGTGGGCGGGCACGCTGCTCTCGGTGTGGGTGCAGGCCTACAACACCAATCTGATCAAGAAAGACGAGCTGCCGAAATCCTATGCGGACCTGCTCGATCCGAAATGGAAGGGCAAGCTCGGCTTCGAGTTCGAGGACATCGACTGGTTCATCGCCGTTGTTCGGCAGATGGGCGAGGAGGAAGGCCTGAAGTTCTTCCGGCAGCTGGTCGGTACCAACGGGCTGTCGATCCGCAAGGGCCATTCGCTGCTCAACACGCTGGTGGCCGCCGGCGAGGTCCCGCTCGCCCTCACCGTCTACAACTACATGCCGGTGCAGGCGAAGGCGAAGGGCGCGCCGATCGACTGGTTCGTGATCGATTCCGGTATCGCGCGCGCTAACGGCGTCGGCGTGGTTAAGACCGCGCAGAGACCCAACGCGGCCGCCCTGTTCGAGGACTACATGCTGAGTGACGCGCAGAAGACGCTGAGCCAGCTCAACTATGTCCCGACATCAACCAAGGTCGAATCGCCGCTTGGCAACACCAAGATCCTGATCACCAATCCCGCCGACACGCTCGACTTCGCCAGCAAGTGGGAGCCGCTCTACCAGCGCATAATCGTCAAAGGCGTGTCCAACTGAGCCGAGATGAGTGACAACAAGAACGGTCGACGACCTTCGTTCGGCCGTTCTCGTCAGAGTCTAGTGATCGCCAACTCGCCCGAGCGCTTTCGCGCGCCAGTCCTCTGAATGATCGACGGTCGCCAGCAATGGCGAGACCTCATTCTCGGCCAGCCACTAAGCTACAGCCACTTGAGCACCCAGGTCATCCTGACGTGCTCCGGACCCCTGCAGCGACACGCAGCGTGTCGGCACCCGGCTCAGCAGCCATGTCCAGCTTCATTTCGGTACGCTCACCTGTTGGCGCAGGCCGACTGCCTGCCCACTGCGGGCAGATCGGAGGGCGGCGTTGCAGACTTCGAGATTGGCCAGGCCCCAGCGCCCGTCATGCACGGTAATGGCGAGGCCCCGGATCGCGTCGTGGAATTCGGCGGCCACCAGATCGTGCGGCGTGCATGTGGTCTCCAGCGCGATCTCCTCGCGCCCATCGGGGCGGTAGACGATGATGCCGCCCGGCGACTGGCGCAGGTCGCCCCGCTCGCAGCTCACCACGGTCAGGCCGAAATGCGGCTGAAACGGCGCCCCGCTGCGATCCGCCTTCTTCACCCGTTCGCGCTTTAGCGCCTGCTCGTCGCGTGCGCCCTGATGCGCCACCGGCTGTGGTACCGGCGCGGGAAAGCCCCATTCGGATACCCCGCCGCACAGTTCCGCGCCCGACAGCCGGCCATAGCCGTTATAGATTGCGGTGGCCGCCGCGCCGTTCTCGAACTCCAGCATCAGGCAATGTGCGCCAATCGTGCTGCGCTCGGGATCGAGATCGAAGGTACGCGCATAGACGTTGCGCAGCATGCCGCCGCCGAGCAGGCGAACGATATCCACCTGATGGGCGCCCTGGCGGAACAGAACGCTGCCGCCCTGGTCCGGATCGAGCTCGGTCAGCCGGCGCGGCCGGTACACCCAGTCGGTGTAGTTCCAAGTGTTGATCATCTTCACCGCTCCGAGGTCGCCCGACGCGATCACGTCGCGCATTCGGCGGATCGGCAGGTCGAAGGAGTGGGAATGTCCGACGAGCAGCACCCGGCCGGCCGCCGCCGCCGCGGCGACCATCGCCTCGGCCTCGTCAAGCGAACTCGCCATCGGCTTCTCAACGATGACGTGCTTGCCGGCCCTGAGGGCGAGCACGGTCTGCTCGGCATGCAAGGGAGTGGGGGTCGCGATGTAGACCGCGTCGAGCCCGGGATGGGCCAGCAACGCTTGAAAGTCGCGATAGGCGGGTACCTCATGGCTAGCGCTGAATGCGGCGCCCGTTACCTCGTCGGGTTCGGCGGCAGCAGCGATCTTCAGGCCCGGGTGGCGAACGAACGCCGGTGCGCAGGACCTTGCTGCCATCCCCAGTCCGGCAATGCCAATACTGATCGATTCCATCATCCCCATGGTCTATTCCGCAGAATCGCGAGCGAACGGCTCGAACACCATTAACAGTTCCCTCGCGATCGGAGAATCGCGGGAGTGCAGGGATTTGCCGGGAGCGGAAGCCGTTTTAGCTCGATGCGTCAGTATGTCGGATCACACCACTTGGCCGACTTGCAGCCGCGGTGTTCAATCATGGTTGATCGTGTCCATTCGTATTCTTTGGACGCGATGCTCTCGCCGCAGCCGCACCGCCGAGCGCAACCGTCTCTCGGCTCCAGCCAAGAAGCGAGGGCGTCCATAGGGTCGCGATTGTCAGTGCCAATGACGCTCCGGCGGAGACGCCAAGGGTTGTCGGCTCGGCAAGTGGGTTTCGCAGAACTTGCTGGAACAGCACGCCAGCTAGAGACAGGGTCGCCCCGCACACGATCGAAACCAGCATGCGCGGAAGAAGACTGTAATGGATGATGAGCTCCGGAATCGAGAGAACGTCGGGAGCAAATAACGCTTCCAGCAGTTCACGCGCCGGCGTCTCGGCGGAAAGATTAGCGATGGAGAAGCAGCTACCAAGCTCTCGAGTGTAGAGCCGCGACGCCACTCCAGTTTCCCCGCCGCTGTTGCAGATCAGACACGCTCCTGATCCGCTAGTGGTGGGTTCGCGTTGCCCGCCATGTCAGCAGCCAGGCCGCGATGAAGCACAGCGTTGCCAGGATTACGGCTGTCGCGCTCCGGTCGACCGGCACCATCACGAATGTCAGAAGACCCACCGCGACCGGCGTGCCCAGCAGGAGGGTGAAGCGTCATTCCGGCTTGAACAGCAGGGCGCAGGCCACATTCGCCGCGGAAAGAACCACGTTGTTCGTCCAATCGAACCAAACAGCCAATCCTCGGCTCCCTCCTCTCAACCGCGATAGATCCCGGGAAAGATGATGTCCTGATCGACAAGGACGTTGAACTTGTAACCGGGTCGGATTTCAAGCGTCGGCTGCACGTCGAGGTTCTTGTTGATGGTTCGCTCCGCGACCCGGCCGAAGGTCTCCGCGAAATTCCGCCGCGCGGCATCCTCGGCGGTGTTGCCGTTGTTGAACGGGTTGTTGTTTTGCGGGACGGCCATGTCGATCCCGGCGCCGATGACGGCGAGAAGGATCGCGGAGCCGAACGTCTTCAGATAGTGGTTGTCGACCTGGTCGTTGAAGCCGCCATAGCCCTCGGCATCGGTCCCGGCCATGCCGCCGATCTGAAGCGTCGAGCCGTTCGGGAAGATGATGTCGGTCCATACGACGAGCACGCGGGACTGGCCGAACGACACCTTGCTGTCATAGCGCCCGAACAGCTTCGTCCCCTGCGGGATGAGCAGGCGGTGCCCGGTCGCGCTGTCGTAGACATTCTGGCTGACCTGCGCGGTGATGCGGCCGGGAAGGTCGGAGTTGATGCCGGTGATGAGCGTCGCCGGGATCACCGAACCGCGCTTGAGCTCGTACAGGGAGCGCTGCGGCACGACCTGGTTGGGAAGGTAGCCGAGCTCCTTGATGTCGGCGTTGAAGAAGTCTTCCTTCGTGCGCTGCGCGTTCGGGTCGAGGTTCTGGCCCGTGAGGCCAGCGCGTAACGCAGCACCATAGAGGTCAGCGGCCGCGCCGGCGCCCGCGGCGCTGGCGCCGCCGGGTTGCGCGCCGGCGGGATCGGTCCGCGCGTTGCTGCGCAGCTTGTCGACGTTGACGGCGATCGGCGAGTCATAGGCCGTGTCGTTGGCCTGCATCCGCGACATGCGTTGCCGCTGGAGCTCGCGATAATACTGCTCGTCGGCCTCTCGCTTGAGCCGCGCCCGCCACACGGCTTCCGGTTCGCCTTCCGTCTGGCGTTCAGGCTGCACGACGGCGGGCTTTGGTGCGGCCGCCGGCTCGGTGCGCTCCGGCGGCGTCGGCTGGAACACCGGCGCCTCCGTGGGCTCGCCGATGATCCCGTCCGAGACCCCGCGCTTCAACTGGTCGGCATAGGTCGACGCCGGCGCGCCTCCGGCCTGCTCGATCGACGGGTTGCGCGAGAAGTACAGTCCGCGGGAGCTCAGCCCGTAAATGATCACGGCGAGGAAGGCGACGACGAGAACGATCGCGATGACGATCGGCAGGCGATTGATCCGCCGGATCTTCGGTTCCGCCGCGTCGCCGCCGAGCTTGAGGGATTGAACCATGCTCCCCTCCCCTCACCCGCGCTGCATGACCGAGAGCGGACTCGTGGGCGTCGCTCCAGCCGCGGTCGCGGTATAGGCGCGGCCGAGATCGAGCGAGCCGGTTGAGAGGCGCGCGAGCACCTGGCCGTCATAGCTGCCGATCACATAGGCAAGCGGGATCAGCTTCTCGCCTTCGGCCTTCTGATCGCTGACCACAGCATAGCCCCAGGCCTTCAGCGAGGCCTCGAGCGCCCCGCCGAACGGCGAGCCATCGGCCTTCAGCAGGATCGTCCCGGTTCCCGGGCCGACGTGCTCGGCGAGGCGGCTGACCATGTCGCCGGCGATAGCGCTGGCCGCGGGACCTGAAATCTCCTGCGGCGCGGAGCTGGCCACGAGCCCCTCGGTTCCGAAGGTCTGGCAGCCGGCGAGCAGCGCGGCGGCCAGGGCGATGACAAGGAAGCGGGGGACGAGATATTGCGCGCTCATCGCCTACCCTCCCCTGCTGATGGTGATCTTGTCCTGGTGCCAACCGACGCCGGAGACGAGGACAGCGCGATCGACGTTGTAGTCGACCACCATCATGTTGCCCTTCATGCGGTAGTTGACGATGCGGTTCTGCCCGCCGGAGACGACGAAGAGGACCGGGGCGTCCTGTCCGGACATCGAGCGCGGAAACTGAATGTAGGTCTTCTGCCCGTCCGAATAGACGCGGGTCGGCCGCCAGCCGGCATTGCCGCTGACGCTGTACTGGAAGTTCAGCTGCTCGGCCGGCACGCCGGCGCCCGGGATCGTGCTGGCCTCGAGCCTGGCGTTGATGTCGGAAAGGCGGGTCGACACGTCTTCGGGATATTCGAAACCAATGCGCGCCATGTACTGGCTTTGATGCGACTTGAGCTGGATATGGTAGGTGCGCCGCGACGTCGTCACCACCATCGACGTGACCAGCCCCGGCTCGGCCGGCTTGACGATCAAATGGATCGCCTGCCCGCCCACGGCTCCGGACGTCGCCGGCTCGACCTTCCAGCGCACCGTGTCGCCGACGAGCACATCACGCACCACCTCGCCGGCCTGCAGCTCGATATCGCAGACCTGCAGCGGCGAGCACACGACCGAGGGCTGGATCTCGCCATAGAGGAAGATCACCTTTCCGTCCGCCCCTCTGGTGACCAGCCCACGCGAGCCCCGCCACCGTCCGGAGATGCTCGTGCCGCGGGCCTCGTTCGCGCTCATCCCCTGGGCGGCGGCCGGCGCGGCGACGAAACTCATCGCCATGATAGTCGACAGCGCGAGCAGCATGGCGGCAATGATCGTTCCTTCTCTTGTCATCGGAATGCGCGGGCCTTTCACAGCTGGGCGGTCCATTCGAAGTCCCGCAAATAGAGGCCGATCGGATTGAGGCGGATCACGCCCTCGTCCTGCGGCGGGGTCAGTGTCACGGTCGCGATGCCGCGGAAGCGGCGCACCGCGGTCTCCTTGCCCTTCCGGTCGCGCTCATATTCGGTCCAGTCGATCTGGTAGCTCTGGTTGGAGAGGGGCACGACGTTGTTGACCTCGATCGCCACTGTGGCGTTCTTCGCCTTCTCGAATGGGGAATTGCCGCGAAACCAGGCGTTGATCTTCTCGGTCGCCGGATCGGAGGTGCGCAGCAGCGCGTAGGTGCGATCGATGTATTGCTTCTGCACGACGGCGTCGGGCGTCACGCTGCGGAAGTTTGAGACGAAGGTGCCGAGCGTCGCGCGCACCACGCGCGGATCGGCATATTCGATCTGCTGGGGAAAGCCGGCCGTCACCGCGGTGCCGAGCCGGTCGACCTCGACGATGTAGGGAACGAGCTTCACCTGCGTGCTCTGATAGAGCGCGTAGCTGAAGCCGACCACGGCCATCAGCATGCCGGTGATGCCGACGAGACGCCACGCGGCTGCCGCTTTCACATAGGAGCCATAGCGCTCGTTCCATTCCTGGCGGGCGGCAATATAGGGATTGTCGGGCGGACTGGCGGCCATGCTGAAGCGCGTCTCCCCTCACTTCTCATCAATCGGCGGTGGCGGCGGTGGGGGCGCCGGCGATTTCTGCCGCGACTGATCGAGCTTGGCGTTCGCCAGTCCGAGCAGCGATCCGGCATAGGCGCCCGGCGATGCGATCGCTTTCTCCTTTGCTGCCGAACCAGCAGCCCAGCCGGCATTGCTGATTCCGGACGCCATGCCGCGCAGGGCCGCTCCCGCCATCGACGAGCCACCCGCCCGAGCGCTCCTCGCCGCCGACGCGCCAGACATCGCCGCGCTCGCGCCGAGGAAAGCGCCGCCTGCGGCGAAGGTCGCGGCCTGGCCGCCATGGCGGATCGCTTCCATGCCACCGGAGATCGAGGCGCCCTGCACGACGCCCTGGACGATCGGCGGCACGTACATGGCGATTATGAACACCACGACCGAAATGCCGGCGATGGCAAGCGTCGTGATGAACTGGTCGGATGTGGCCGTCGGCGCCTCGGCGAGGCCGAGCAGCACTTCCGAGCCGATACGCGCGATCATGACCAGCGCCATCAGCTTCATGCCGACCGAGAAGGCATAGACGAGATAACGGACAGCGAAGTCCTTGGTGAAGGACGAGCCGCCGAGCCCGAGCATGATCATGCCGGCAAGAAGACCGACATACATCTCGACCATCACGGCTACGAAGATCGCCGCCACCAGGCTGAAGGCGATGACCACGATCACCATCGCAAAGACGGCGGCAATCGCGAGCGCATTGTCCTCGAACAGGCCGAACTTCGCCTGCTCCGACATCTTGGAGGCGACACGGATGCCGGCGTCGAAGATGTTCGCCGGCGAAGCCGAGCCGCCATTGGCGCCGATCTGAAACAGGCTGTCGACGATCGCTTTGGCGAAGGCCGGTCCCCGGTCGAGGATGAAAGCGAACAAGCCGATGAACATGATCTTGCGGACGAGCTCTGCAAACCAGGCGTCGAGCGAGGCAGCCTGCAGGGCGAGCCACACCGCTGCGATGCCGACCTCGATGCCGGCGAGGATCCAGAACAAGGAGCGCGCGGCATTCATCACCGTCGTCTCCCAGCCCTTGGCGGCCGTTGAGACCTGGTTCTCCAGCGTGGTCAGCACGCTGCCCTGCTGGGCGAGCGCCGGCGCGCTGGCGAGCAGGATCAGGGCAATGACGATGAAGCCGGTTTCGAGCGCACGGGACGGACGGGTGACTACCATCGTGGTTTCATCTCCTGGCCGCCGCGCACCGGGCGATTGGGATCGCCACCGAGAAAATCCTCTGCACTCTGGCGCTGTGCCTGCGCGGCCGGCGGCGTCGTGTCGGACGCGGGCGTGACGACGAACCAGATCACCGTGAGGCCGACGAGCGCGAGGACGGCCGCCAGTGCGGCCATGACGACCGGCCGGCTCACCAGCGCGGCTCCATGGTTTCTCCGCCACGAATGTTGTTTACTGGTGCATTGAAGAACTGCTCGCGCCGGGCCTGCGAGAGATCCTTATCGGCCTGCTTCGACTGGAACCAGGTTCCCATCATCGTCGTCTGCTGGGATACGAGACCGCGCAGCTTCTGAAATTGCGCGACCTGTTGGGCGGCGATCTGGTGGCCGACCTGGAGCGCCTTCATCTGCCCGTCTGCCGATTGCGACATCGTGCGGAGCGAGCTCATCGTCGACTCCTCCGACGAGAACTGATCGGCGGTGAGGCCGGCGGCCTTCAGCGTGCCGGCGATCGTGTCGCGGGTCGTCGTCGACCAGTTCTGATAGGTCGAGGAGAAGCTCGCGCCGCTGGGCAGGTTGGTCTTGAAGTCGGCATAGCTCTGGAAGCGCTGCTTCAGCACGTCATCGGCATTGCTCATCGAGAAGGCGATGCCCTGCCCTTGCGCCGCGAGACTACGGAGGCGGTTGAGATCGTTCTCTACTTGGCCCCAGATCTGGTTCGGCAACTGCGCCGTGTTCTGCAGCATGTTCTCGTAGATGCGCAGCTGGTTCTGAATCTGCTGCGCCAGCTGCGTGATCTGTGTGACCTGGTTGTTGATCTGCTCGGCCGACTTGGTCACCAGCGTGACGAGCTCGCCGTTGTTCAGGAGCTGCGTCCATTCGGTCGCTCCGCCGGCCGCCGATCCGGCGGCGGCCGGCGAGACATGCGCGATCACGGCCACGAACGCCGCGCCGGCGACAAATCTAACCGTTGAGAAGCAGTGCTGCGGCATTGCCAATTCCTCTCTGTTGGAGCCAGCGTTCCGGCCAGCCGTCGCCATGCTCGGCCTTCAGCGCGGCAATCTGCTTGAGGTCTTCCTTGCCGGAGGCGCCGGCGAAGGAGAGCGCGACCGGGCCGAGCGCCATGTCGAACAGGCGCCGGCCTTCGGGCGAAGCGACGTAGTATTCCCGTTTCGGCAGCGCGGTCGCGACGATCTCGATCTGGCGTTCGTTGAAACCGATGCGCTCGTAAAACTCGCGTGTGCCGAGCTCGCGCGCCGCGCCGTTCGGCAGGCAGATCTTCGTCGGGCAGGACTCCTTCAGCACGTCGATGATGCCGGAGCGCTCGGCATCCGAGATCGACTGTGTCGCCAGGATCACCGCGCAGTTGGCTTTGCGCAGCACTTTCAGCCATTCGCGGATCTTGTCCCTGAAGGTCGGGTGGCCGAGCATCAGCCATGCCTCGTCGAGCACGATGAGGCTCGGCGCACCGGTCAGCCGCTTCTCGATCCGGCGGAATAGATAGAGGAGCACGGGCACGAGGCTGCGCTCCCCCATGTTCATCAGCTGCTCGATCTCGAAGGTCTGGAAGGAGCGCAGTGACAGCCCGTCGCTCTCCGCATCGAGCAGCTGACCCATCGGCCCGTCGACCGTGTAGTGATGCAGCGCTTCCTTGATCTCGCGCATTTGCACGCCCGATACGAAATCCGAGAGCGAGCGGCCATTGGCCGACGCCATCAGGCCGACCTGGCGGGAGATGGCATTGCGATGATCGGGCGTGATGGTCACGCCCTGCAAGGCCACCAGCGTCTCGATCCATTCCGACGCCCAGGCTCGGTCACCGTCGGTGCCGAGCTCGGACAGCGGGCAGAAGGCGAGCGTCGGAGAGCCGTCGCCGTCGCTCTCGCCGATCTCGTAGTGATCGGCGCCGGCCGCCAATGTGAGCGGCAACATGGAGCGGCCCTTGTCGAAGGCGAAGATCTGCGCCTGCGCGTAGCGCCGGAATTGCGCCGCGATCAGCGCCAGCAGCGTCGACTTGCCTGAGCCCGTCGGACCGAAGATCAAGGTATGGCCGACATCGTCGACATGGAGGTTGAGCCGGAACGGCGTCGAACCGCTCGCCACCAGCATCAGCGGAGGCGACCCCGGCGAATAGTACGGGCAAGGTGCCGTCGGGGCGCCAGACCACACCGAATTGAGCGGGATCAGGTCGGCGAGGTTGCGGGTGTTGATCAACGGCTCGCGGATGTTCGCGTACCAATTCCCCGGCAGGCTGCCGAGGAAGGCTTCCGTGGCGTTGATGGTCTCGATCCGCGCGCCGAAGCCCTCGGCCTGGATAAGGCGACGCACCGCCTCGGCCTTCTCACGCAGCCGGGTCTCGTTGTCGTCGAACAGCACGATCACCGGCGTGTAGTAGCCATAGGCGACGAGCTGCGACGAAGCCTGGGCGATGGCATCCTCGGTTTCCGCCACCATCGCCAACGCGTCCTGGTCGACGGAGCGCGACTGCGTCTGGAAGAGCTGGTCGAAGAACGGCCTGACCTTCTGCTGCCACTTCTTGCGGGTGCGCTCGAGCCGCGCGCGCGCCTCCTGGTCATCGAGGAAGATGAAGCGAGACGACCAGCGATAGGTCAGCGGCATCAGGTCGAGCGAATTCAGGATGCCCGGCCAGCTCTCGGCCGGAAGCCCGTCAATGCCGACAATCGCGAGGTAGTGGCTGTCGACCATCGGCGTGAGGCCGTGGCTGAACTCGGCCGTCGCCAGCCAGTCCAGGTACATCGGGATCTCGGGAAGGCGGACGGGGTGGTTCTCGCCGGTGATGCAGAAGCGAATGAACTGGAACAGCTCGTCATAGCGCGCGGTCTGGAAGCCGCCTCGCTCCTCGACCGTGCGCGTCACCATGCGACGGATCGACAGGACATTGCCGAGATATTGCTCGACCTCGCGGATCGAGGTCAGGAAGCTGTCGAGGACGGTGTCCGCATAACGCGCGGCGCGGCTCTCGCTGTCGGAATAAACATACCGGGCAAGTCCGGACCGCCGCCGCTCCGGCGGCCGCCAGGTGAGGATCAGCGCGTGGCGGCTCTCGAAATGTCCCCTGCCCTCCTGAAAATGCGCGCGCCGCTCGTCGTCGATCGCGCGCGTGACCGCATCGGGAAAGTGGCACTCCTCGCGGGCGGGATAGTCGGATGTGGCAACCCGCACCGCCTCGACCTGGATCATCCAGCCGGTGCCGAGCCGGGACAGGATCGCGTTGATCTGCCGGGACACCTCGTTGCGCTCCGCATCCGTGGAGCTCTCGGAGTCAGGCCCAGCAAAGTACCAGCCCGCCATGAGCGAACCGTCCTTGAGTAGGATGACGCCGTTCGCCACGATCGCGGCGTAGGGCACAAGATCCGAGAAGGACGGGCCGGAATGGCGGAAGGAGCGCAGCGCAACCATGGGCGGGGCCTCAGAAACGCCGCCAGGGCGTCGATGTGGGGCGGTAGTAGGGCCTGTAGCCGACATGGCGGGCATAGACGCGCCGCATCATCGGGTCCGCCTTCGCCATCATCCGCAGCGCCGCGACCACGACGATCCAGACCGCAATGCCGAACAGCGCGGAATAGGGCGTCAGAACGACGAAGATCAGGATGGCGGCCGCAAGGCCGGTCAGCAGCACCAGCTCGCGGTCGGCGCCGAGCAGCAGGTTCGGGCGCGACAGCGCCCGATGGATGCGCGAACGGTCGAGGGTCGATCCCGGTTCAGCCACGACCGCCCTCCCCTGCCCGCTCGATCAAGGATGAGGACGCAACGTCGCCGATCGAAGCGCCACTCGCGCCAAACAGCGCAACGATCTGGGTGGCTCCGAGAAGGATGCCGGCGACGAGCACGACATACATGAGGCGCCGTGCGAAATCGTTGAGCTCGCCGCCGAAGATGAGCATGCCACCGGCTACGGCGACGGCAGCCAAGGCGATGAAGCCGGCGACCGGCCCGGTGATCGACTGCTGGATCTGCTGCAGCGGGCCTTCCCATGGCAGGCTGCCGCCGCCCGAGGCGAAGGCAGGCTCGGCGAGCACCAGCGCGAGCGCCAGTGCCGCGAGCGCGAGCTTGCACAGACGTTCATGCGACATGGCGTTCCTCCTTCGGCGAATAGGACTCGGTGCGATAGTGGCCATTGACGAAGCTCTCGACGTGCAGGACATCACGGACGACGCGGCCCTTCGGCGTGCGTTCGATCGAGACGATGAGGTCGACGGCCTCGCCGATGACTTCGTGCATCGGCTGCTGGCTGGCCTCGGCGGTGAGCTGCTCGAGGCGCCGCAGCGCGGATTCCGCCGTGTTGGAATGGATTGTCGTCACACCGCCGGGGTGGCCGGTATTCCACGCCTTGAGCAATGTCAGCGCGGCCCCGTCGCGGACCTCGCCTACGACGATGCGGTCGGGACGCAACCGCATCGTGCTTTTCAGCAGCCGGCCCATATCGATCGAGTCGCTGGTGTGCAGGGCGACCACATTCTCCGCCGCGCACTGGATTTCAGCCGTGTCCTCCAGGATCAGAATCCGATCGTCCGGCGCCGACTCGACAACCTCGGCGATGACCGCGTTGGCGAGCGTGGTCTTTCCCGAGCCGGTGCCGCCGGAGATGACGATGTTCATCCTCGAGGTGATCGCGTTGCGGATCACACAGGCCTGATGCTCCGTCATGATCTTCGCGGCGACATAGTCGTCGAGCGGAATGAGCCGTGAGGCGCGCCGGCGGATGGTGAATGCCGGCGCCGCGACGACAGGCGGGAGAAGCCCCTCGAAGCGGTGGCCGCCGATCGGCAGCTCGCCCGATACGATCGGGCGATCCTCGTCAGCCTCGGAATGGAGCGCATGCGCCACGCTGCCGATGACGATCTCAGCAGTTGCCGCATTCATCTCCCCGGCCGGCGCGACGCCATGGCCGAGGCGCTCAATGAACAGGCGGCCATCGGGATTGAGCATGATCTCGACGACTGTCGCGTCATCGAGGGCAACGCAAAGCTGGTCGCCGAGCGCTTCCTGCAGCTTGCGGACCAGACGCGGATGGGAACGAAGCTGGGCCATGACAGTCCTCCTCGCTCAAGCCGCACGCAGCTGCGGGCAGAAGGTCGAGAAATAGGATGCGGGCCGGACGCGCTCGAAGCTGCGCCGGTCGGCGGGAAGGATGCCGGCGACCGCGGTCGTCTCGCCGATCCTCCGCGGCTCCCCCAGGCGCTTCATCGGCCAGCCGGCACGGTTGAGGATGCGTTCGACGCGAAGGTCGGTGCCGGTGACGATTTCGCGATAACCGCTCACCATCGCCCATTCGATGATCGCGGCGAACATGGTGAGCGTCGCGTCGTGGAGCGAGCCCCCCGCCCTGCCCTCGTCGAGCGCCGTGTCGACGCAGAAGCGGGAGCTCTCGACCATGACGGGGTTCGGCTTGTACAGGCCGGAGGCCGCAAGGTCCGGGAAGAGCACGTTCATCATGGTCGGCCCGGTCGCCGGCAGCAGCCGTGCGCAGCCGACGACCTGCGACGTCGATGAGAGCGCGACGATGTAGGTCGGCGAGAAGCCGTCGAACTGGTCGCTCTCGCGACCGTTCCGCACGTCGACCGCCCAGCCCAATCGCTCCTTGAAAACGCGGGCACGAAGTCGATGCATGGAATCGACAAGGTCAGCAAAGTCATCATGCGTTTCGGCAGGAATAGCCAGTGCCCGCATCAGTATTGCTCCGATTCGAGTGTGTTCGGAGACAGGGGGCACGTTTGCGCAGATCGCCGCGACTAGCGAAATTATGAGTGCGACTCGACGGAAGCTGCGCTGAGTCGCCCCGAGATTGAGGAAATCGAGGCCTAGAAACCTCCGAAATCGAACTCCCAGGGCTAATAGATTTACTAGTCGGCACTCGCCGTGCGCGAGTCGAATGCCCGGCTAAATAGCTGATTCAACGGGATAAACCGATGAAGGTGCAGCGTCTTGCGACGCCTCGCGTTAACGACCTGTTAACTCTATTCTCCTTGCCAAGGGGGGAGAATCGGACATACTGGCGCCAAATTGGCCGGAAGACCTCATTCTGGCGCTATTTTCCTCGCGAGGCCGGTTGGAATGGGTGCGCTTCCACCTTTCGAATTTGATGAGAAGATCCTTGGCCAAGGCGCCGAGATCTCGCGTAGGCTCGACCAGCTTCGTCTGGAGAACTTTCCGCCGGACGCGAAGAAGACGTTGCGACGCTTCCCGATGTCCGAGGTTGCGCACTACCTCGGGATCAGCCCTAACAATCTCAAGCGGCTTCATCTCGAGGGAAAGGGGCCGGAGCCGCTCATTGCTGCGGCGGGCCGCCGCTTCTACACGGCCGAGCAGATGATGGAGCTGCGGCACTATCTCGACAAGAACGGCCGCTCGGACGCCAAGAAGTATGTCCCCTTCCGGAAGCCGGGCGAGAAGCTGCAGGTTGTCGCTGTCGTCAATTTCAAGGGCGGGTCCGGCAAGACGACGACGGCTGCGCATTTGGCGCAGCATCTTGCGCTGACGGGGCATCGCGTTCTCGTGGTCGACCTCGATCCGCAGGCGTCGCTCTCCGCATTGCATGGCTTCCAGCCGGAGCTTGACGGCAATCCGTCGCTCTATGATGCGATCCGATATGACGATAAGCGCCGTCCGATCTCGGATGTGATTCTGCCGACGAATTTTCCACTGCTGGAAATCATTCCGGCCAATCTCGAGCTGCAGGAATTTGAGTTCGACACTCCCCTCTCGATGCAGACGTCTAACGAAGGCAAAAGGTTTTACAGCCGGCTTGGACGGTCGCTCGCAGAGGTCGATGAACGCTTCGACGTCGTGGTGATCGACTGCCCCCCTCAATTGGGTTTCCTCACTCTGACCGCACTGACAGCGTCGACCTCCGTGCTGGTCACGGTCCATCCTCAGATGCTCGACCTGATGTCGATGAGTCAGTTCCTTCTCATGCTGGGGAACTTCGTCAAATCCATCCGCGAAAAAGGCGCTCCGGTGAAGATCGACTGGCTCCGCTACTTGATCACTCGGTTCGAGCCAACCGACGTGCCTCAGACCCGAATGCTGGGCTTCATGCAAACCGTCCTGGCCGAGGAGCTGCTCAAGAATCCCATGCTGAAATCAACGGCGATTTCCGACGCCGGCTTGACCAAGCAGACGCTTTACGAGGTTGAGCGCAAGAGCTTCAGTCGCGACACCTACGACCGCGCGATCGAGGCCTTGGATGCTGTGAACTTCGAGGTCCAGGGGCTGATCCACCGGGCATGGGGGCGGATGTGATGTTGACCGCCGTCAAAACAGTCAAAAGGCGTCGTGTTTTCAACCGGATAGACGATATTGTGAGGCCGAGCGATGGCTCGTAAGAACCCCTTTGCCAATATCCTGAATGACAAGGAGCGGCCCGCTGAACGTTCCGTCGTGGAATATGCCGCAAGGGGCGCGTCGCGCTCAATTCTCGGCACGCTGGACGAAATGGCGGAGCGCGCCGACAAGCTTGCAACGGGCGAGACGATCGTAGAGCTCGAACCCGACGCGATCGACGCCTCATTCGTGCGCGATAGGCGAGCGCACAACGAGCAGGAGTTCAACGAGCTCCTCGAGGCGATCCGCGAAAACGGCCAGAACTCCCCTATCCTCGTCCGCCCCCATCCCAAGGCCAGCGGCCGCTATATGGCCGTGTTCGGTCATCGTCGCCTCCTGGTCGCGAAGACGCTGGGCCGAAAGGTTCGGGCCGTCGTCAAGGAGATGGTGGATAGCGAACACGTCGTGACCCTCGGCCAGGAGAATTCGGCTCGGTCGAACGCGCCTTTCATCGAGCGGGCGCTGTTTGCCGCCGACCTCGCCCGTCTCCGCTACGACGAGGACAATGCCATAATCCTCAAGGCGCTCTCGATCGACCGCACCACCTTGTCGAAAATGCTGTCGGTCGCGGCATTGCCGGCGAGCGTTCTTGAAGCGATCGGCGAGGCCAAGGGCGTCGGCCGCGATCGTTGGTACGAATTGAAGCTGTTGATGGACAAGCCATCCAACCAAGACGTCGCGTTTGAGGTGATCAAAGAGGAGGGCTTCGCTTCTCTCCCGAGCGATACGCGCTTCGATCGCCTTGTCCAACGGCTCAAGGCCGTTCGGTCGCGGAAGCGGCCGCAGGCCGGTCCCGAGAAGCGCATCTGGTCGCCGACCGGAGGCTCCGTGTCGGCTGATATCACCGCGGACGCGAAACGCTTCACTCTGGCGATAAAGGCCAAGAGTTCGGAAGCGCGAGCGTTCGGAGACTATTTGTCGGAGAACCTCGATCGCCTCTACGAGGCGTTCCGGCGGGATTCGACCCAACCGAGAGAGGAACCGTAACCGCAAAAGAAAAAGGCCCCCGAAACGAGTTCCGGAAGCCCTTCTCCTAGATTGAGCACCTAGAGAATCGCACTTCCGCGAATCGCAGTCAAGAGTCCTACGACAGGTCAAGACGTCGTTTTCGGCGAGCCGGCTTCTTTTGCCTAGCGATAGGTGAAGGAAAATGGAGACGTATGTCGCGACGACGCCCTTTGGGCGGCGAACAATGACACTTGGTCAAATTGCAAGCCAGGTGAAGGCACGCTCGGCGCCGAAAGACGCCGTCGTTCATAAATGGCAGACCTTTCAACATATCCGCGAGGCCCGCGACCTCATTGGAGCGACGGATCGCGCGCTTGCGATCCTGAATGCCCTGTTGTCGTTTCACCAGGAGACGGCGCTTACCGGCGATGCCGACATCGTCGTATGGCCGTCGAACGAGCAGCTGATGGCGCGCGCCAACGGCATGCCGCCCACGACCCTCCGCCGGCATCTGGGGGTGCTCGTCGAGTGCGGGCTGATCATTCGGCGGGATAGCCCGAACGGGAAGCGCTTCGCCCGGAAGGGGCGGGGTGGTCAGATCGAGCAGGCTTTCGGCTTCGATTTGTCGCCGATCGTCGCGCGCGCAGCCGAGTTCAAGGACCTGGCGGAAGCCGTGCAGGCCGAGAAGCGCGCCTTCCGTGTCGCCAAGGAACGGCTGACGCTCTTGCGCCGGGATATCGTCAAGATGATCGACACTGGCATCGAGGAAAGCGTGCCGGGCAATTGGGGCAGGGTGCAGCAGAGCTACCAGGCGGTAATGAACCGTTTACCACGTTCGGCGCCGCGGCAGATCATCGAGAGCATTTGCGACGAGCTCGAGGCGCTGTGGCGGGACATCCGCGACGTCCTGGAATCATTTGCAGATTCACAAAATACGGACGCCAATGAGTCCCATTTTGGTCGCCACATACAGAATTCAAATCCAGACTCCCTTTCTGAATCTGAAAATGGCTATCGAGATAAGAAAGAAGCGGGCGGCAGCGCGGAGGAAAACGACAAGCTGCGGAGCTTGCCGAGGCGTGACCTGCCATTGGGGATCGTGCTGGACGCCTGCTCGAACCTGCGTGAGCTCGCCCAGGGCGGTGAAATCCGCCACTGGCGCGATTTTCTGGCCGCCGCGGAGCTTGCCCGGCCGATGCTGGGGATCAGCCCGAGCGCCTGGCGGGAGGCGCGCGAGGTCCTTGGGGAGCAACAGGCCGGGATTACGCTGGCGGCGATGTATCAGCGCGCCGACCAGATCAACAGCGCCGGCGGCTACCTGCGCAGCCTGACGGAGCGGGCCCGGGCCGGCAAGTTTTCCACCTGGCCGATTGTCATGGCGTTGCTGCGCGCGAAGCTCGATGCCTCGAAACCGCCCGCGGCACGGCCGGAAGCCGCCGACGAGCCCAGCGGGCCGCGGCAACAGGGCGGTACCGGCGGCGTCCTGGCGAGCTCCGAGCTCCGGAGGCTTCTGGAAAAGCGGCCGAAGGATCCAGGCCGTGGGTGGGAATGACTCTGTCAGTGGAGACGACTCAGCTTTCTGGCGAATGCCGAAGGGGAGGGCGATTTGAGCGGAAGTTCAACATCAGTTGGCGCCGCGATCGCGGCGACCTTGGATCGCGCCGAGCAATTGCGCAGCCTCGGCGATCGCCCGGCTCGCGTTCGGATCATGACGATCTTTGGAGATGATCGATCGGGTCTGACCATTCACGCCAGCATCAGGTCCAACACACCCGCGGAGCTCCGCGCGCAGCGGGGGCTCGGAGTGAGATGCATTCCCTGGGACGAGCTGGACGCCCGCGCGGGCGAGATCGTCGACCTCGTCGACGTGGTTGTCGGTGAGGTGACGCTCGCGGTGAAGAACGCCCCTCCGGTCGAACGCCCAAGCAGGTCACAAAGCGACGTTGAGATCGACAAATTCGGCAGCCTGATCGATCAACTCGGCCGTACCCTTACGCACTCGGCTATGGCCGTTCTGAAGGACAATCAGAACCCGAGAATGCCAAGAGACGTGGGAAGCGAAGCCACCATGGTTGCGGCGCTCAAGCTCGCAGCATTGGCGGCCTTCACCGCGAATATTGGCGCGAATGACGCGCAGGACGAACTGCGTCTTGCGATCGGCGACGTGATGAGCAAGGCGAGTGCTTCGCCGGAACTCTCCGGACGGCCGCCGCTGAATTCCTGAGTGGGAAGGGCGGGTTCAGAGGCCTGCGGCCTTGGTGAGGTTCACCCGGAAGCGGTCACGCCGGCGTTGGTAGCGGCGGGTCATTTCCGCGCTGGCATGGCCGAGCTGCTTCTGGACGTAGCGCTCGTCGACCTCGGCCGAGGAAGCGAGGCCTGCGCGCAACGAGTGGCCGGCGAATTTCTGCTCCCGCTCGCCCTCCGTGAGGTCGCCTCTGACCCCGGCGGCGAGCGCGGTCCGCTTGACCAGGCGAGCCACCTGCTTGTCGGTCAGCCTGTCCGGGCCGACGTTCTTGCCCTGTCCGGTCACGCGCCGAAAGAGGGGGCCGTGACCGATCTTCGCTAGCTTCAGCCAGGTTTCGAGGGCCGCGACAGGGCAGGTCGCGTCCGACGAGCCGCGACCGATCTCGACCTCGCGCCAACCGTTCTTGCCGCGCAGCGTGACGATCATACCCTTCTTGAGGATCTCGATCCATCCGCCACCATCCTCGGTGTCGTCACGATGGAGGTCGAGACCGACGACCTCCGATCGGCGGAGGCCGCCGGCAAAGCCCAGCAGCAGCATGGCGCGGTCGCGCAGGCCCCGCAGCGTGGCGCGATCGAGCGTCTCGATCATGGCGATGACGTTCTCGGGCAGCACCGCCTCCTTTTGGCGCGGCGGGGCGGCATGCGTGTTGCGGATGCCGGCGAGGACGGTCGCGATATGCCGATCGGTGCGATCAAGCGCCGTGCCGCGCTGCGTATAGTTCCAGGCCAGGGCCGACAAGCGCCGTTCGATCGTCGAGACGGCATTCGGCTTGCGGTCGGCCGTCGCGGCCCCGGAGGCGCAGGCGGTGATGTAGAGGCCGACGACCTGAGGGGAGGGCGGGAACACCTCGAGCCCCTGGCGCCGGCACCACCCCGAGAAGTGCCGCCAATCGGAACCGTAGGCCTTGCGGGTGTTCGCCGAGCTCGCAGCATCGACATACTCGCGGGCGCGGTCGGCGAGCTTCTCGAGGTGAACCGGCAGCGCGGAGGACGACGCTGCGTCGGCAACAGTCGGGAGAGGGGAGGGGGAGTTCCGGTCGCCCCGGTTGTCTTCGCCGATCGGCCCTGCGGTCATCAATTTACCTCCGTGGGGCGCAACTGTTAGTGGTGGTTGGCCTTGACGATACAATCCGCTTTCGGGAGTCACCCAACATGGACACGCGCCGCTATGAATTGGTGTTCGACGCCGAATTCTCCCTCGTCTACCTCGTAGGCGAAGCGCCCGAAGCGGGCACGGTGCCGGCCGAGCTGACCCATGCCGAATGCCTGCGCATGCTCGGCTCTCGCGACGGTGCCGTGACGATCTTCACGGCGCGGGAATGGGACGTCACCGTCGCCGTCGAGATCTCCGAGCGCGCGCCACAGGAGGATTTTGACGGCTGGGAGCACGTTGTCGAAGCGGCGATCCGCGTCGGCGCAGACGGTCTGCGCCTCGGAAGCGACGGGGCCTCCGCGTTCAAGGAAGCGAAGCGCTTCCATCTTGAACCCGGCACCTATCGGGTCCGCGTCTCCTACGGCGGCTTGAGGGGGATGGAGGACGGGGACAGCGAGCTGGACGATGACCACTATCGGATCCAGCTCTGGCCCGGTCCGCAAAGCGAACCCGTGGTCTTGAAGCAGATGGACCCGGCGATCGCGGCATCGATGCCGTACCCGCAGATGTATGGGCACTTTATCGAACACAGCCTTTTCCCAAAGGAGTAGCCTCGCTCGCGGGACGTGGCGATGCCCGGCGGTTTCCTGCATCAGCTCGGGCTCTCCCAGGGGTTGACGACCGACGCGCCGGTATCCTCGAAATCCGCGACATTGCGGGTGACGAGGATGAGGTCGTGGACGATCGCCGTGGCGGCGATCAACCCGTCGATATCGCCGCGCGGGCGGATGGCGGCGATGCGGCCCCATTCGACCGAGATCTGATCGGTCACCGGCAGGATGCGGTCGGCGTGGTCGTGGCGGATCCTGCGCAGCCACTCGGCGAGGTGGCCGGCGGCCTTCGGATCGGATCTCTGCTTCAGCGCGATGCCGCGCATGATCTCGCCGAGCGTCAGGGTGCTGAGGTGCACGCTGCCGGGATCGACCGAGCGCAGCCAGGATGTCGCCTGTGGCGAGCCGCGCCGGGCCTCGGAGACCACATTGGTGTCGACGAGGTACATCAGAGCGCGACGCCGCGGCTCGGCGTCTTCGCCCGAGTGCTGGCGGCCTCGGCGAGTTCGTCGTCCCAGGCGGGGCCGGCGAGCAGGTCGTCGACCAGGCTCGGCCGGCCGGCGCGCAGCGCGTCGTAGTCGGCGGCCGAGAGCACGACGGCGGCGCGCTCGCCGCGCAGGGTGACGATCTGCGGTCCCTCGGAGCGTGCTCTTTGCACCACGCGGGAAAACTGGTTCTTGGCGTCCTGCAGCGGCCATTCCATCGGCATGCGCTCCTAGCTAGACTGTCTAGCTATATAGGGGGCGTGTCCGACGGGTCAAGCAGCCGGATTTCCAGCAAATGTCGGTTGACCGTTTTTTGTGCTGCACACATGCGGCCCTTTTCAATAGCTTAGACGATTCAGATTTGCGAGACTGATTCACTTTTCGTGAGACTACGCTACAATCCGATTCGGATATAGTGAGATCACGTTGGCGATCATCGCACCATGGCTATCGACCGCAACGAGGTTGGCGACCAGGAATGGGAAAGCGCTCTCGCCCGTGCCGAGGTGCTGCGACGCTTGCCGAACCGTCCAAGCCCGGGTGAGATTGCCGATGCGACGGCCGAATTGGACGTCAGCCGCTCGACGCTGTTCCGCTGGCTGAAAGCGTTCCGGGAAGATCAGCGGGTCGCCGTTCTGGTTGGCCGCAAGCCTGGTCGGCAGCGACGCGGGATCGATGCCTTTGAGCCCGCGTTGAAGGCGCTGGTCGATGAAGCGATCCGAACCTTCTATGCAACGCCGGAACGCCCCACGCTGACCCGGCTATGGAAGCACGTTTGTTCGGCGTGCCGCCACAATCACCTGACGCCGCCATCGATCAGACGCCTGAAGGGCTATATTGCGACCTTCGACGCGGAAGCTATGACACGGCGTCGTGAAGGCAAAGCGCGGGCCGATGCGCAGTTCCTGGCGCTCCCAGGCGAGTTTTCGGTGAAGCATCCGCTACAGGTCGTCCAGATCGATCATACGAAGGTCGACGTGACGGTTGTCGATCCGATCGAACGGCAGCCGATCGGCCGCCCCATCCTGACCATCGCCGTCGATGTCTGCACCCGGATGGTGCTGGGCTTCTACCTGTCCCTGGAGGCGCCGTCCGTGACATCGGTAGCGCTCTGCCTGACGCATGCGATCATCGACAAGACGCGCTGGTTGGCGGACCGCGGGATATCGCTGGAATGGCCGGCAAGCGGCCTGCCCGAATGCATTCACGTCGACAACGGCGCCGAATTCCACTCTCGCGCCTTCAAGCTCGGCTGCGATGATCACAATTTCGTCGTCTCCTACCGTCCGCCGGGAGCGCCACGATTTGGCGGGCATATCGAGCGCTTGATCGGCACAATGATGGGCGCCGTTCATCTGCTGCCCGGCACGCACTTTTCCAATGTGCTTGACCGTGGCGACTACGACTCCGAGGGGCGCGCCGTAATGACCATGCGCGAGCTCGAGGCCTGGCTGGCGCTGGAAATCATCGCCTATCATTCCGACCTGCACCGCGGCATTGGTCGGCCTCCGATCGCGGCTTGGAATGAGGCCATAGCCGCGCATCCGCCCCGGCATGTGCGCGATCCGCTGGCCTTCCTGATCGATTTCCTGCCGTTCGAGCCGCGCGTGTTGCGGCGGACCGGCATTCATCTCAACAACATCTGCTACTGGTCGGATGGCTTTGCGCGCTGGATTGGCAGGTGCGACGACAAGGTTCTCGTCAAATACGACCCGCGGGACCTGCATCAGGTCTTCGTCAAGCTTGGCGGGAACTATCTGATGGCGCCGACGCGCAATCCCGGGCGCCCGGCGATCACGCTATGGGAGCAGAAGGCGGCGCTGCGCGTACAGCGGGCTCGCGGCCGCCGCGAGATCGACGAGGAGACGATCTTCCAGACGATCGCCGCACAGCGCGCCCTGCTGGACCAGGCAACGCGGGAAACCACGCAAACCCGCAGGCTACGGGCTCGCCGCGCCCATCTGCAACCAAGGCCGGCGCTTCCGGCAAGCGCTCCTGCGGATGAACCGGTGATCGCCTTACCCCATTTCCCGGTGGAGGTTTGGGAATGACGGCCTATCCGCATTTAGATCCCGCCGTTCAGAGCCACGCCGATCTGCCCGACCGCGAGCGTATCGAACATATTCGGGTCGACCGCTGGATCGACTATCCGCGTGCACGTCAGGCGCTCGACAAGCTCGAGGAACTGCTTCTGTTTCCCAAGCGCGCCCGCATGCCCAATCTGCTGATCTTCGGCGCCTCCGGGATGGGCAAGACGATGATCATCGAGAAGTTCGTGCGCGCCAATCCGCCAAGCTTCGATGAGAGCAGCGGGATCCATCATCGGCCGGTTATTGTCGTGCAGATGGTCGCCTCCCCAGACGAGGGACGTTTCTATCATCGCTTGCTTTCTGTGATCGGCGCACCGCCGCCGACCCGCGCGACGCTCGGGCAACTCGAGACACAGGCGCTGCGGCTGCTCCAGGAGATCGCGCCGCGCATGCTGGTCATCGACGAGGTCCAGAATCTGATCGCCGGCACCTATCGCGAGCAGCGCCGGATGCTCAATCTGCTACGTTTCCTCGGCAATGAGCTGCGGATTCCCCTGATCTGCCTCGGTTCGCACGAGGCACGCGACGCAATTCGGGGCGATGCCCATCTCAACAGCCGCTTCGAACCCTACGGCTTGGCGCCGTGGCGGCCTGATGCCGACTTCCACGGGCTGATCGGCGGTCTTCTGTACTCGCTGCCATTGCGCTTGCCGTCGGAGCTGACGGACAGGGCCCTCAAACGTCTCGTTGAGGCTAATGGCGGAATCACCGACGCGATCTTCAAGATGGTCAGGGGTCTGGCGACAGACGCCATCCTCAACGGCACAGAACGGATCACGTCGGCCGCGATCCTTGATCACCGCGTTACCGCGCCGACGACCTTCGCGGCCTGACTCATGGCGGGGGAGGGGAGGGCGCCGCTGCCGGTCGTGCCGCCGCCCTTTCGGGACGAACGGCTGAGTTCCTGGCTGGAGCGGATCGCCGACGTCTATCTGGTTTCGCTCGATGATCTGCGAGCCCATGTTGGATGGTCCCGGCCTGCGCTGCAGCTCGAGATCGATCCCGTGCAGACCGATATGGAACGCATCGCTGCCGCGACGAATTCTTCGGTTGAACGCCTGTTCGGCATGACCTTCCATGACGCACCGTCGCGCTATCGCAGCCTGCTTCGGCCTGACGCGCGTGAGATATGCCCGGTTTGCTCGCGCGGCATGCAGCGACCGCCAAGATTGCGAACGTGGTCTTTCGCCTTCAGCTTCTATTGCGATCGGCACCGTCAGCCACTGCAAAGCCCGGATACAAGGGGCGCCAGCGTGTTGAGCGATGTCGGATCAGCTTCCCGCGGCGCCGCGATCCTGTCCAACTGGGCCAAAGGCGGCGAAACCGCCGTCGTGCCCGTCGACGCCGCGATCTCCCTGTTGCTCGCGCCGCATCGCAAGCCGTCGCCGCCGGCGCCATGGGAACTGGCCAGGTTGGCGCGCTCCGACCAGCAGGCCCATGCGATGGAGCTTTCGCGACCATGTCCCCGGCCGGTGCTCGGCATTCTCGTGCCCGAATTCAACAGCGCTGTCCCGGTCTACAACCAGCTTCTGCCGCGTGCTCTGCCAGGCTTGCGCGATGCGCCCTTCGCGGAGCGTTACGCCATCGCAATCGGCCTTGCTCGGCTTTTGAAGAATCCGGCCACCGCAGTCGCCCACATCCTGGAGACCACCGATGAGTTCGGCCGAAAGAAAGTGTTGGCGCTGATTGACCGTTGGCCGGCCGGGATCCGTAACGCTGTCACTCGCGGCGACCGCCGCATCACGACGAGAGGGGAGGGCAGGGGGGCGGCGACAAGGGTTCGTCTCAGCCGTCAGCGGGTTCGTGCACCTTCAGGCCGAGACGCCTGGCGCGATCGAGCAGATGCTTGACGGACGAGGCCGCCCACTGCCAACCGCCCCGTGGGGTCCGTTCGCGCATCGCCTCGAGCTGCGCGGCGATCGCCCGCAGGCTGAGATCGGGATCGGCGATGGCGATGCCGGCCACGAGTGTCATCAATCGGTCCTCAGGCTGCCGCCGCGGCGCGCGCTGGACAAGCTCAGGCTCTGCCAGGCCTTCGCGCACCAGGCGATAGACCGAGCGGCGAAGACGTTCCACCGTCCAGCTCTGCCCCTTGTGGCTCAGGACCCGCACGACGTCGTCCCAGTTGTGCTGGGGGCGCAGCCGCCGCACGATCGGCAGCCAGCTTTGAGCCGAGGCGATGAGGTCACCGACATAGGCGCTGTCCCGGGCCGCAGCGACGGCGCGGATGCTTTCCGGCCGCCGCTCGCGCAGACCCGGATTTCCTGGCAGACGGCCGCGCGCCCTGGCGGCGGCGATGCCCGCCTTCGTACGCTCGGCGATGAGCGCGCGTTCCAACTGGGCGACCGCGCCAAGCACCTGGAGGGAAAACATGCCTTGCGGCGTCGAGGTGTCGATCGGGTCGCGTAGCGAGCGAAAATGCGCGCCGCGCTTTTCGAGCGTCTCGATCACCTCGAGAAGATGGCTGACCGATCGGGCCAGCCGATCGAGCCTGACGACGACCAGCACGTCGCCGGCGCGGATCTCGCGCATCAGCTTCGCCAGCACCGGCCGCGAGCGCGACGCGCCAGAACCCTGTTCGTGGTGGATGACGGCGCACCCGGCTTGCCTGAGCTCGTCGGCCTGTGCATCGGTAACCTGGTCCTCCGTCGAGACCCGCGCGTAGCCAATGAGGCGGCGCGGTCGCGGGGGAGGGGAGGGCTTTGCCATGGCGGCCTTTCGAGGGGTGTTTCACGGCCGTTTGTACAGTATCGACAGCTGTGATCAACCAGCCAGTTGCAGGCGTGTTTTATCGAGCCTCATAAACGGCCACAGAGCGGTTTTGGAGGCTCTGGACGGCGCCGAGGAGCGGAAGAGGCCGCAAGACGCTTCCTGGGCCGTTTATGGCCGAAAGGGCGCAAATTGGGCTGTTGGACGCGGGCAGAGGGCCAAAGGGTCCCCTCAAGCGCTCCGGATGCTGAGAATTGCTGGCGTTCTGATCGCCGGTGGAGCGGAATTCGTGAGACTATCTGCATCCGAGTCGGAAATCGTGAGACTACGTGACAAACTCGGGCGGCGCGCGGTCAACGTCAATATGCGCGTCAAATCAACGGCTTAATAGGAGGCCGGTTCGCCGCCATGCACGTAGTCTCACGAAAACCGATTCAAAAAGGCGGCGAATCTCACGAATTCCGGTCAGCTGACAGCAAAGAAAGGCGATTTCAGCCTTTGGCGGCGGTTCCTATCTATAAAGACATAAACATCCGATAATGCAAGATTATCGGTCATTATATATTCCCGACAGGCGCGGCGGTTAGCGGTCAAATCTCTGGCATAAAGCGCCGCGCCGAGATACGCTCCGGCATGGCCTCGCGCGCGCGACTCATCCCCGAGCCCCCTCCGACCTTTCCGGCCTTTCCCGGCTGGGCCCGCCCGCCCGCGTCCGGCGAAGCCCTTGAGGACACGGGGTTTCTCGCCGGTGCGGCGCTCGCGGCACTGCATCCGATCGCGCGCCATGAGCACCCCTTGGGCATTCTCTGGCGCCAGCGCCTCGCGCTATCCTGCGCAGCGGCGCTGGCGCAGCAGAACGGCCGCACCGAGGCCGAAGCGGCGCTGCGCGACCACTGGTATCTGCGCCGCGACGGCGATGATCCCGGGCCGGCCGGGCAGTTGCTCAAGGCCTGGCGTGCCTTGAGCGAGCGCTCGGCAATGGCCGCCGGCGACTGGGAGCTCAAGCTGGCAGCTCTGCTAGCACACCGCTACGACGACGCCCTGCAGGACGTCATCGCTTTCGCCACCGACCAGCTCAAAGGGCAGGGGAGTGCGGTGCGCGCTGCGGCGGCTGTCGCCGCAACCAGCCTGCGGCTTCGGCCCGACAGCCGGCCGCTGGCGCTCTGGCTCGCCGACGCGGTCCTGGCGCATCGCCTGAGGTGGCCGGCGCCGGTGCCCTTGCTCGCCGCGCACCTGAGGCGCGCCGACTTCCGTCACGCCGCCGCGCGTGCCGACGGGCACAGCGCCTGGCTTGCTGCCTGCAGCCTGGCCTACGCCCGGGGCGCGGCCACGGCGGCCAACCTGCACGCCGATCTCGCCCGGCGCGCCGAGAGGCTCCTCGCCGCCGCGCCGCAGCTGCGCGGCAGGGACGCTGACATGATGGTGGCGATCCTACTCAGCGAGGACGCGCAGCCGGCCAAGACCGGCAAGGCCGCCAGCGACCGCTCGAGCCGGCGGCTGTTCGAGCGCCTGGTCGCGCTCGGCGGGGTGCGCGAGCTCACCGGTCGCCCGACCTTCCGGCTCTACGGGCTGTAGCCGATGGCCCGGCGCGCGCGAGCCAAGCAGGACCTCGACACCGAGCTCGCCGATCTGCCGCCGGAGTTGCGCTGGCGCGAATGGATGGGCCGCGTCGAGGCGGTGATCTTCGCCTCGCCCGAGCCGGTCGGCCGGGAGATGCTGGCCCGCGTGGTCGGGCGCGACTGCAATCTCGACCTCATCATCGACGACATCCGCGGCGAGCTGCGCGGCCGGCCCTACGAACTGGTCTCGGTCGCCGGCGGCTGGCAGCACCGGACAAGGAAGGGGTTTGCGGACGCGATCCGGACGGCGACGGGGCTGGGTGCGGAGACCAAGCCGCTCTCGCAGTCGGACGCACTGATCCTGATGTGCATCGCCTATTTCCAGCCGATCACCCGGGCCGAGCTTGGCCAGTTCTTCGGCAAGGAGGTCAGGCGCGATATAATCGGTCATCTGCGCGGCCTTGGCTTCATCGCCGCCGGGCCGCGCAGCCCGACGCCCGGCGCGCCCTATACCTATGTGACGACGCCGGCCTTCCTGTCGCATTTCGGCTTCGACACGCTGCGCGACCTGCCGGATATGGAGGCGCTGGAGGACGCCGGCCTGCTCAGCAAGGACAGGCTGCTGGCGGGAGATATCCCGCTCGGGCTCATGGGCGGGGAAGAAGACGAGGAGGCCGATCTGGACGAGGAGGTCGACGCGGATGACGGGATTTGACCGCCCGCCTCACGCCGGGATCTGGTGCTGTCCGTCGTCGTTATGAGCAGTTTCGCGAAACGAGTCATAGCTCGTCCGACAGATCGTTTTGTGTTATGACCATGTTGGCAGAAATGGTCATAACACGATGAAGCTCCTCGATCACAGCTACCGCACGCTCTACTCGGAACTCGCGCAGCGCACGCTGGACGCGCAGTTCTCGTCCGAGTTTTCCATCGAGGGCCGTTTTGTCAGCATGGAGAGCCGGGGGCGGCGTTACTGGTACTTCGATCTGTCCACACCGGGAGGAGGCAAGCAGCGCCGCTATGTCGGCCCGGTCGACGACCCAGAGATCACCGCGCGGGTGGAACACTTCGCCGACCTGAAGGCGGATCATCGCGCCCGCCGCAAGCTTGTCTCGACCCTTATCCGCGAGGCTTATCTGCTGCGGCCCGACTCGCTCGCCGGCGATATCATCCAGGCTCTCGCGAGGGCCGGGTTCTTCCGGCTGCGTGGCGTGCTGGTCGGAACCGTGGCGTTCCAATGCTATGCCGCTCTTCTCGGGGTGCGGCTGCCCAATACGGCGCTACAGACGGGCGATACCGACTTTGCCCAGTTCCATTCGATCTCCGTGGCTGTCGGCGATGCCATACCTCCGGTGCTGGACGTGCTTCGCGCAGTCGATCCGACATTTCGGGAAATCCCCCATCCCGCCGATGGTCGCGCTTCAACCCAGTTCGCGACTCGCTCCGGCTACAAGGTCGAGTTCCTGACGCCCAACACCGGTTCGGCCGACCATGACGGACGGCCTGCCGCCATGCCCGCTCTTGGTGGTGCGGCCGCGCAGCCGCTGCACTTCCTCGATTTCTTGATCTACCAACCCGTGCGCGCCGTCCTGCTGCATGGCGCCGGCGTGCCGATTCTCGTTCCTGCTCCCGAGCGGTTCGCCATCCACAAGCTGATTGTCAGCGTGCGGCGGCGGACCGACAATGACGGCACGGCCAAGAGTGACAAGGACCGAGACCAAGCTGTCACCCTGATGGACGCCATGATCGAGACCCGTCAAAGCGAAGCCCTCGCTGAGGCTTATATCGAGGCTTTGGATCGTGGCCCGGCATGGCGCGACGCCATCGGCGCCAGCCTTCGCGCTGTGAGCGAGGACACGCGCGCCCAGCTGCTTGCCCCCCTCGCGGCGTCTGTTCGTGCGCTCGGCGTCGATCCGGCGAGCTATCATCTGCCAGCGTGATACCGCGCTGATGCTTGCGATTCCCATGGGGCCGGAGTTGACGCTCTCAGTCTGTAAACGCGCTCGCCTCCTCAACCCAGCGTGTCGTAGCTTGACAGTGGTCGGCGAATAGAGCTCGATGTGTTGTCCACCTGATCTGTGAACGTCTCATGGATATGGATGAGACCCTGGATCGGCGGCGGCGACAGCGCGAAGGTCTGGGCATCCTTTATCTGGGCCATCTTGGCATTGATGCATGCCGAGATGGCATCCGCGGAATCCTCGGGGCCACGCTCGCTCCAGTCCTTCAGCGTGATGAAGGTGAGCGCGGCATTTTCCCTGCTTGACAACCTCCAGCGTGACCATGAGGTTCATCAGCGCCAGCCGCCGCGCCGCCTCGGCCGGCAGGGAGGTGTCGCGCATGATCGCGCGGCCGAGCACGAGCCCGGCACAGCCGCCGAGAGCCTGAAGCAGTCATGCCGCGACCAGCGCATGGGCGTCCGGCGCGAAGGTGCAGCCGATACCGGCCGCCGTGTAGAGCAGCAGGCCGCAGATCAGGATGGGATGCCACCCGAAACGGTCCGACAGCGGCCCGTAGACAAGCTGCCCGGCGGCGAGGCCGAGGATATAGAAGCTCACCGTGAGCTGCATCGAAGCGATGCTGGCATCGAGCTCCAGCGCCGCGCGCGGCAGGGCCGGCACGAAGATGTGCATGGCCAGCGTGCCGCTGAAGGTGAACAGCGCCAGCAGCCAGAGCGGCGGCACACGTAGCGCGCGCGACCCGCCCAGAAGGTCGCAGCCGCTTCCCGCCGGCGGGCCGGGCAGACGTATCGTCATCGCAGGATCATTCACTTGTGGCGGCGGCGGGCATGCCGCCGAAGGGGATCATGATTATCATTGCTACATAATAATTAGCATGATATCAATATCTTTATGAACGATATCGACACGCTACGGCGTTCCCTCACCGCACAGCTCCTGCAGGCGGGCCGGCAATGGCGGCGCACCGCCGAGAAGGAGCTGGAGAATCTGGGCATCTCGGAAGCCTGCGCGGCGCCGCTGCTGTGGACCGGGCGGCTCGGCGGCGGCGTGCGCCAGGTCACGCTAGCGGCCTATGTCGGGATCGAGGGCCCCTCGCTGGTGCGCCTGCTGGACCAGCTTGCCGCCTCCGACCTCATCGTCCGCAAGGACGATCCCACCGACCGGCGCGCCAAGACCATCTGGCTGACGGATGAGGGCGAGCGGCTGAGCGCGCGGATCGAGGAGCTGCTGTCGGAACTGCGCGGGCAGGTGCTCGCCGATGTCGACAAGGCCGACCTCGAAGCCACGCTGCGCGTGTTCAAGGCTTTCGACGACGCATCCGCCCGCGCCGCCACCGAGGAGCTGGCGACGTGAACCTGCCCTCGTGGCGGGACTGGCTGTTTTCCGCCAAAGCCTTCCTCGCCTCGATGCTGGCGCTCTATATCGCGCTGGCCTTCGATCTGCCGCGCCCCTACTGGGCGATGGCGGCGGTCTATGTCGTCGCCAACCCGCTGGCGGGCGCCACCAGCTCGAAGGGGCTCTACCGCGCCCTCGGCACGCTGCTCGGCGCCAGTGCGGCGGTGTTCTTCGTGCCGATCTTCGTCAACGCGCCGGAGCTGCTCAGCCTCGTCGTCGCGCTGTGGACCGGCTGCCTGCTCTACATCTCGATGCTCGACCGCACGCCGCGCAGCTACGTCTTCATGCTCGCCGGCTACAGCCTGCCGCTGATCGCGCTGCCGGAGGTCGGCACGCCCGAGGCGATCTTCGACGTCGCCCTGGCCCGCAGCGAGGAGATCATCATCGGCATCACCTGCGCCAGCATCGTCGGCGCGGTGGTGTTTCCGACCAGCGTCGGCACGGCGCTCTCCACCCGCATATCGGCGTGGCTCGACGATGCCGCGGGCTGGGCCGGGGAAATCCTGCGCGGCGAGGGCGCGCTGCCGGCGACGCCGCTGCGCCGGCAGAAGCTCGCGGCCGACATCGCCGGGCTCGACCTCGTCATCAGCCAGCTCTCCTACGATGCGGCGACGCGCGACGTGATCCGCCATGCGCGCGAGCTGCGCGGACGACTGCTCATGCTGCTGCCGCTGCTCTCCTCGCTCGCCGACCGCCTGCACGCGCTGAAGGACGAGAAGCAAGCCCTGCCGCCGGACCTTGCGGCACTGCTCGCCCGCGTGGCCGACTGGCTGACGCAGGGGCGCGGCGGTGAGCCGGAACGGGCCGAGGCGCTGGTCGGCGACATCGCCACGCTGCGCCCAACCGAGCCCGCCGACTGGCGGGCGCTCATCCTCGCCAGCGCCCTGGACCGGCTGCAGGAGATCGTCGACCTGTGGAGCGACTGCCTGACGCTGAAGGGCGACATCGAGCGCGGACGGCATGCCGGCGCCTGGCGCCCGCGCTTCCGACACCGCCGTGTGGTCGCCCCGGCGCGCCACTACGACTACGGCCTGCTGCTCTTCTCGGCGGGATCCTGCGTGCTGGCGACGCTCATCGCCTGCGCCTTCTGGATCGCCAGCGGCTGGGCGAACGGGGCCAGCGCGGTGATGATGACGGCCGTCGCCTGCTCCTTCTTCGCCGCCATGGACCGGCCGGCGCCCTTCATCCGCATGATGACCTTCTGGTCCGCGGTCAGCCTCATAGTCTCGGGCGTCTATCTGTTCGGCATCCTGCCGCATGTGCACGAATTCGAGATGCTGGTGCTGGTGTTCGCGCCGCCCTTCCTCCTGCTCGGCATCCTCATCCCGCGTCCGCAATTCAACATGCTGGCCATGCTGCTGGCGGTGAACACCGCGTCCTTCGTCGCCCTGCAGAACCGCTACGGCGTCGATTTCGCCCTCTTCGTCAATGAGGGCCTGGCGGCGGTGAGCGGTCTCGGCTTCGCCCTTGTGTGGACGCTGGTCACGCGGCCTTTCGGCGCCGAGCTGGCGGCGCGCCGCCTGGTCCGGGCGGGATGGTCCGACCTCGCCGAGACCGCCGCGGGCGCGCGCCGGCAGGATCAGGAGCGGCTCGCCGGCCGCATGCTGGACCGGCTCGGCCAGCTCGTGCCGCGCCTCGCGGCGATCGAGGACCGGGAGCTCGCCAAGGTCGACGGCTTCGCCGAGGTGCGCGTCGGCTTCAACATCCTCGAATTGCAGAAGGTGCGGCGGCGGCTCGATCCAGCCTGCCGCGCCTCGGTCGAGGCGGTGCTTGCCGGCGTGGCGGAACTCTATCGCCAGCATATGGCGCGGCGCGTCCTCACCGAGCCGTCCGCAAGCCTGTGCGCGGCGCTCGACGACGCGCTGCACCGCTCGGCCGCGCAGACGGGCACCTATGGCCGCCATGCCGTCGATGCCCTGGTCGGGCTGCGCCGGGTGTTCTTTCCCGGCACGCCGGGTCCGGCCGGCGGCTTTGCGCCCCGCGAGCACGGCCGGCCCGTCCTCGTGGCGGCGGAGTAGCTGATGCCCGGCGAGATCGATCTCTATGGCGTCTACGTGCCGAACCTCCTCGCGCTCGCGCTGGCGACGCTGCTGGTCAGCCTCGTCGTGCGGCGCGCGCTCGCCTGGTTCGGCGTCTACGGCTTCGTCTGGCATCGTGGGCTGTTCGACGTCGCTCTCTATGTCGTTCTGCTGCAGGGCATGTCCCTGCTGTCTCGATGGTGGCTGTCATGACCTTCTCCCTGCGCGGCGCGATCCGCGTCGGCTTCACGCTTGTCGTCCTCCTCGCGGCGGTCGGTGCCGCGCGCGAGCTCTGGGCGCATTACATGGACGAACCCTGGACGCGCGACGCCAAGGTGCGCGCCGACATCGTCGGCGTGGCGCCGGATGTCTCGGGCTTCGTCAGCGAGGTGCTGGTCCGCGACAACCAGGCGGTGAAGCAGGGCGACGTGCTCTTCCGCATCGACCGCGCCCGCTTCGCCATCGCGCTGGAGCAGGCCGAAGCCGCCATCGAGGGACGCAAGGCGACGCTCGAACAGGCACGGCGCGACCGCGAGCGCTATGAGCAGCTCAAGGACGTCGTCTCGCAGCAGAAGACCGAGCAGATGCGGATGCAGGAGACCGAGGCCGCGGCCGCCTATCGGCAGGCGGTGGCGGACCGCGACCTCGCCAGGCTCAATCTGGAGCGGTCGGAGGTGAAGGCTTCGGTCAACGGCACCATCACCAATCTGAGCCTGCGGCCGGGCGACTACGTCACCGCCGGCACGCCCGAGGTGGCGCTCGTCGACACCGACTCGCTGCGGATCGAGGGCTATTTCGAGGAGACCAAGCTCGCGCGGATTCGCGTCGGTGCGTCCGTCACCATCCGGCTGATGGGCCAGCCGGCGGCGCTGGATGGGCATGTGGAGAGCATCGCCGCCGGTATCGAGGACCGTGAGCGCACCGTCGGCAATGGGCTTCTCGCCAACATCAACCCCACCTTCAACTGGGTCCGCCTCGCGCAGCGCGTGCCGGTCCGCATCGCCCTCGACCACGTGCCGGACGGAATCGCGCTCGTCGCGGGGCTCACGGCCACGGTGTCGATCAAAGACTGACAGGTGGGCTGAAGCTGCTCTTGAAGTGGCGCCTTCTTGAGAATCCCCGGAAAAACCTCAGCGACAAACACGCCGCCGATGATGAGCGGAGCAAGCGACCTAGCCAAAAGGAGAACCTAGTGGTTCCCGCCTGACATAAGAATCCGGCTTGGGATTCCCTTTGTGGCGTGCGCATGCGAGTCTGGCGCATGCGCACAGGAATATCGTTCACCGTTTCGCCGACCGATCGGGCTCGCCTGTCGGCGCTGGTCAGGGATCGCAACGCGCCGCAGAAGCACGTCTGGCGCGCCGAGATCGTGCTTTTGTCCGCCGTGGGTGTCGGCACCGTCGAGATCATGCGCCGGACCGGCAAGTCGAAGACCTGCGTGTGGCGCTGGCAGGAGCGCTTGGTCGCGCTGACGACAAGATTGAGGCCCGATGCGCGGAATGCCTGACTTTCGAACGACCGGTCGCGGAGTTCGCCACGCTCATGGAGGAAGACTGCGCGTTTGAGTTTGTGCGCTGCCTCGCCCTTGTTAAGGCCGGCTTGGCAGCGCCGGCGCAATGTCGAGTTCGAGTACTATTCGATCATGAAGAGCGACCGCTCGATGCGGCCGAGTTCCCGAAGAGCCTTGCCAGTTGGCTTCCTTCGGTGATGCCGAGAGCTTCTTCAAGATCGTAGAGGGCACAACGGCACGGGTGGTGATCGATGCCGCCAGATGAAGCAGATCATCCCAGTGATCGAGGATCGGGGTGGTGTTGATCGGCGCCCCGATGTGGTTCGACAGTGCCGGGTATGCATCGCCTTTCTCGAACGTGTGAAACTTCCGATCTTTGAGATTGCGCAGTCGTGGTACGAACCGCTTGCCGATCAGAGCGAATAGCCCAAAGACGTGATCGCTCGCGCCGCCGGTGTCGGTGAAGTGCTCCTGTATTTCGAGGACTGTGTCCTGATCGAATAGCCCGTCGAGCACATAGGCAGCCTCGCTTTCGGTCGGGCTAATGCTCAAGTATCCCCTCATTTACGTGATCCCGAGGCTCCGGTGAATGTCGCGTTTTGGCGGATGAGTTGTGCGTATCGCTCGACGAGCGGACGCAGG
>NZ_JAUSUI010000011.1 GCF_030813495.1 Ancylobacter polymorphus
CCCCCCCCCCCCCCCCCCCCCCCCCCCCCCCCCCCCCCCCCCCCCCCCCCCCCCCCCCCCCCCCCCCCCCCCCCCCCCCCCCCCCCCCCCCCCCCAGGCCGCACAGGGCCGGCGCGCCGAGGGCCGGCGCGCAGCCCCCTCACCCCCAACCCTCTCCCCCGAGGGGAGAGGGAGCGGCGTCACGGGCGCCAGGGCTCCGGCACCACCTTGTCGGCCTCTTCCGCGCGGCCCTCGTCGATGATGCCGAGCAGCGCGCGCAGCGCCTCGCGCACGCCATCGCCGGTGGCGGCGGACAGCGCCAGCGGCTTCTTCTTCGCCGCGCGCTTCAGCCGGTCCATCTGCGCCTTCAGCGTCTCGGCGTCGAGCGAATCGATCTTGGTGAGGGCGACGATCTCCGGCTTGTCCTCAAGGCCGGCGCCATAGGCGTCGAGCTCGGCGCGCACGGTCTTGTAGGCCTTGCCGGCATGCTCGCTGGTGCCGTCGACGAGGTGCAGCAGCACGCGGCAGCGCTCGATATGGGCGAGGAAGCGGTCGCCGAGGCCGACGCCCTCATGCGCGCCCTCGATCAGGCCGGGAATGTCGGCGAGGACGAATTCGCGCCCGTCGACCTTTACCACGCCAAGGCCGGGGTGCAGCGTGGTGAAGGGATAGTCCGCCACCTTGGGCTTGGCGGCGGTGGTGGCGGCGAGGAAGGTCGACTTGCCGGCATTGGGCAGGCCGACGAGGCCTGCATCGGCGATCAGCTTGAGGCGCAGGATGATCCAGCGCTCCTCGCCCTCCTGGCCGGGATTGGCGCGGCGCGGGGCCTGGTTGGTCGAGGTCTGGAAATGCGCGTTGCCGAAGCCGCCATTGCCGCCCTTGAGGAAGCGGATGCGCTGGCCGACCTCGGTCAGATCGGCCAGAACGGTCTCACCGTCCTCCTCAAGAACCTCGGTGCCCGCCGGCACTTTTAGCACAACATCGTCGCCTTTGGCCCCGGCGCGGTTCTTTCCCATGCCGTAGCCGCCCTTTTTGGCTTTGAAGTGCTGTTGGTAGCGATAGTCGATGAGCGTGTTGAGCCCATCGACACACTCGATCCAAACATCCCCCCCCCTCCCCCCGTCGCCGCCGTCGGGGCCGCCGAACTCGATGAACTTCTCGCGCCGGAACGAGAGGCAGCCCGCGCCGCCATCGCCGGCGCGGACATAAATCTTGGCCTGGTCAAGAAACTTCATTGGTACGGCTCAACGTTGCGGACACCCACGGGGCGGGAGCCCTCCAAGACTAACAAAAGGCCGGCTCAATGCCGAACGGCTTCGAGCTCGTGCAACCGCGCCGGCTGGGTGGCACCCCAGGCACGCAGCGAGGTCCAAAGCCGCCGTTCCAGCCGGAAGCGATCGACCGGCACCGAGGCGCCGATCGCCCGCACCCGGGCCAGGCCGACGCCGGTCCACTGGAAGCCGCACTTCTCCAGCACGCCGCGCGAAGCCGGATTGACGACCCGGGCGGAGGCGGTGAGCGCCGTAAGCCGGCGGTCGCCGAAGGCGTGATCGATCAGCGCCCGCACGGCCTCGGTAGCGATCCCGTGGTCCCAATAGGGCTCGCCGAGCCAGTAGCCGATTTCCGGCACGTCCTCTTCGCGGCGGTTGAAGCCGCACATGCCGACCGGAATGGCCGGCCCAAAGGCCGGCTGCCCCGGCAGGCGCAGCGCCGCTTCGTTCTTGAGGAAGATGGCGAAGGTCGCCGCTTCCGGTCCACCCGGCAGATTGGCCACGAAGGAGGCCGCGTCCGCCATGCCGTAGGGATGGGGGATGTTCGCCGTCATCTCCGCCACCTTTCGGTTGTCGGCGAGCTCGGCGATCCACGTCATGTCCTCGATCCGGGGCACGCGCAGCAGGAGGCGGCCGGTTTCGAGGACGGCGGTACTGCTCTCGACAAGAGGTGACCCGAGGGTCGCTTCGACAATGGTCATCTGAGGGCTCCTGGGACCGGAACGACGAAGGGGAGGCGGTTTCCTCGCCTCCCCTGTCGGGTACCCCGGGTGTCCGTCACGGACGTTCGGGAAATCCTTCCGGTCGGGCGAGACCGGCGGGATTTCCAAGAACCCTCACCGGCTTTATTCGGCGGCCTCGGCGGCCGGAATGACGGATACGTAAGTGCGGGAATTCGCTTTGGCTCGGAACTCGACTCGGCCGTCAATCAGCGCAAAGAGGGTATGGTCTTTGCCCATGCCGACATTGGTGCCGGGATGCCAGGTGGTGCCGCGCTGACGCACGATGATGTTGCCGGCCACGACCTTCTCGCTGCCGAACTTCTTCACGCCAAGACGGCGACCGGCCGAGTCGCGACCGTTGCGGGAGGAACCGCCTGCCTTCTTATGAGCCATGTTGCTCTCCTATTTCCTAGCTGGCGGTCTCAGGCGCCGGTAATCGAGGTCACGCGGACGACGGTGAAGTCCTGCCGGTGGCCGATCTTGCGACGCGAATTCTGACGACGACGCTTCTTGAAGGCAATGACCTTCGCGCCGCGGGTGTGCTTGACAACCTCAAGGGTCACGGAAGCGCCATCCACGAGGGGAGCGCCGACCTTCGGGCTGTCGCCGCCGAGCATGAGCACCGGCAGGGTCACGGAGGCGCCAGCCTCGGCTTCGATCTTGCCGACGGTGACGAGGGCATCGGGGGCAACGCGATACTGCTTGCCACCCGTCTTGATGACCGCGAACATGTTTTGTCCTTTCGTTCGATGCCGGCCTCCGGCGTTGCCGCCTGGACCGGCTTCTTTCGGTCGGTTGAAGAAACGCAGGGGACACAGCATCCCACCACGCAGGCGCGGTCCTTACAAAGCGAGCCCTCCGCTGTCAAGGAAAAGCGCCTCTCGCCGGGTGGCGACAGGCCTGCGTAGCCCTCCCGCCACAGTGTCCGGGAGCCCGCAGGCCAATGGCGCAACCAAGGCGGCGCGGCTATCGTGCGCGCCCCGCGCCCAGCCCGAGGATGCTTGCATGACCGATGCCGCCGCCCCTTCGCCGTCCGCTCAGGCTCTCTGCGGCATCCGCGTGCTCGATCTGTCACGCGTCCTCGCCGGCCCGTGGGCGACGCAAGCCCTGGGTGATCTCGGCGCCGAGGTGATCAAGATCGAAAAGCCCGGTGAGGGCGACGACACGCGCGGCTGGGGCCCGCCCTGGCTGGCGGATGGTGAGGGCAACCCGACACGCGAGAGCGCCTATTTTCTCGCCGCCAACCGCAACAAGCGCTCGGTGACCATCGACATGGCGCGACCCGAAGGCCAGGCGCTGATCCATGCTCTGGCGCGCGAGAGCGACGTGCTGGTCGAGAATTTCAAGGTCGGCGGCCTGAAGCGCTACGGCCTCGATTATGACAGCCTCGCCGCGCTGAACCCGCGCCTCATCTATTGCTCCATCACCGGCTTCGGTCAGGACGGGCCGGAGGCGGGACGGGCCGGCTACGACTTCATGATCCAGGGCATGTCCGGCCTGATGTCGGTGACCGGCAGCCCGGAGACCGAGCCGCAGAAGGTCGGCGTCGCCCTGGTCGACATCCTCACCGGCCTGAACGCCACCATCGCCATACTCGCGGCGCTGGAGCAGCGCCACCGGAGCGGGCGCGGGCAGAGGATCGACATCGCGTTGTTCGATGTTGCGGTGGCGAGCCTCGCCAACCAGGCGCTGAACTTCCTTGTCGGCGGCACCGCGCCGCGCCGGCTCGGCAACGCCCACCCGAACATCGTGCCCTATCAGGCGTTCGAGACGGCCGACGGCCACCTCATCCTTGCGGTCGGCAACGACGCGCAGTTCGCCCGCTTCTGCCGCCTCGCCGACCTCGCGGTACTGGCGCAGGACGCGCGCTACGCCACCAATCGCGAACGGGTGGCGCATCGCGACACCCTCGTGCCATTGATCGCGGAGGCGCTGAAACGGCAGAGCACGGCCGAATGGCTCGCCATGCTGGACACCGCCGGCATTCCCGCCGGGCCGATCAACACCATCGCCCAGGCCTTCGCCGAACCGCAGGCGCTGGCGCGGGGGCTGGCGATGAACCTTCCCCACCCGCTCGGCGGCACCGCATCAGGGGTGCGCAGCCCGCTGCGGCTGGCGGATTCGCCGATGGACGGCGCTACCGCCCCGCCCTGGCTCGGTCAACATACGGATGAGGTGCTCGCAACGCGGCTCGGCCTATCACCGGCCGAGCGGGAGGCGCTGCGAGCGTCCGGAATCATCTGATACCGGGCGCGGGCCTTCGGCCAGGGCCACCAATGTGGGGCGTGCCCATCATGGCGGGCTCTCCTACTGCGCCGCGCCAAGATGCGCCGGCACGGGATGAAGGTCACTGCTGCGGCCCGCCTTGGCCACCTGGCCGGGAATGTCGTGGCCCACCAGCGCCGGCAGGCTTCGCGCCAGCGCCAGCAGGGCAGCGAGGTCGACATCCGTCGCGACACCCATCTCGCCCAGCATATGGGCGAGGTCTTCGGTCGAGATGTTGCCGGTCGCCCCGGGCGCGAAGGGGCAGCCGCCAATGCCGCCAAGCGACGCATCGAAACGGTCCGCGCCCGCCTCCAACGCGCTCAGGACATTGGCGAGGCCCATGCCGCGCGTATTGTGAAAATGCAGCGTCAGCGGCACGCCGGGGAAGCGCGCGCGGAAGGCCGAGACCAGCGCGCCGACTTGACGGGGATTGGCCATGCCCGTGGTATCGGCCAGCGTCAGCGAATGCAGGCCCGCCTCGAGCAGGGCCTCCGAGAGGTCAAGCACCTTCTCGGAGGACTGCCACCCCTCGAACGGGCAGCCGAAGGCGGTGGCGATAGAACCGTTGAGCGTCGCCCTGGTGCCAGCCGCCGCAGCGACGATGCGGCGGAAGCCCTCCAGCGACTGCGCCGGCGTCATCCGCATATTGGCGAGGTTGTGCGTTTCGCTCACGGAAAGCACGAGGTTCAGCTCGTCCATCCCCGCCTCCAGCGCCGCCTCCGCACCGCGTAGATTGGGCACCAGCGCGACATAGGTCACATCGGGCCTGCGGGTGATGGCACGCGCCACCTCGCGCGCATCGGCGAGGTTCGGCACCGCCTTGGGCGAGACGAAGGATGTCACCTCGATCTTGGCGACGCCGGTCTGGGACAGCGCGTCGATCAGGGCCACCTTATCCTCGGTCGGCAGGAAGCGCGGCTCGATCTGCAATCCGTCGCGGGTCACCACTTCCTGGAGGAAGACGCGCGGCGGAAAGCCGGCGCTGCAAGCCGGGGCGTTCACGGCGCATCTCCGCCGACCTCAACGGGCTCCCCGGCCGCGGCCACGGCGCCGCTCGCGACCAGCGCGGCAATCTCCTCGGCCCCATAACCCAACGCCGCCAGAACCGGCGCGGTGTGTTCGCCAAGCCGAGGACCCAGCCAGTTGACCGCGCCGGGTGTGGCGGAAAGCTTGGGCACGATGCCGGGCATCTTCACCTTCAGCCCGTCCGGCAAGGTGGAAGGCAGGATCATGTCGCGGGCGAGATATTGCGGGTCGCTCACAATGTCGGCGACCGAATAGATGCGCCCGTTCGGCACTTCGGCGCGGTCCAGCGCAGCGGTCACCTCATCGAGCGAGTGCCGGCGGGTCCAGGCGGTGATGGCGCCGTCGATCTCCTCGACATGGCGCACGCGCCCGTCATTGGAGGCGAGGCGCGGGTCGCCGGCGAGATCGTCGCGGCCGATCGCGCCCATCAGCCGGCGGAAGATGCCGTCGCCATTACCGGCGACGATGACATAGGTGCCTTCCTTGGTGGGGTAGGAATTCGACGGCGCGATGCCCGGCAGCGCGCCGCCCGAGCGGGAGCGCACGAAGTCGAAGACATCATATTCCGGGACGAGGCTCTCCATCATGTTGAAGACGCTTTCGAACAGCGACACGTCCACCACCTGCCCCGTGCCGCGCCCGGACTTGATGTGGAGCAGTGCCATCAGCGCCCCCATCACCGCGTGCAGCGCGGCCAGCGAGTCGCCGATGCTGATGCCGGTGCGGGCCGGCGGGCGGTCCGGCTCGCCTGTCGTGAAGCGCATGCCGCCCATCGCCTCGCCCACCGCCCCGAAGCCGGGCCGCTCGCGATAGGGCCCATCCTGGCCGAAGCCGGAGATTCGCACCATGACGAGATTGGGGTTGATCGCCTTCAGCGCGTCCCAGCCGAGCCCCCAGCGCTCCAGCGTGCCCGGCCGGAAATTCTCGATCAGCACATCCGCCTCGCGCACCAGGCGGCGCACCACCTCCTGCCCCTCGGGCAGGCGCATATTGATGGCGACGGACTTCTTGTTGCGCGACTGCAGGTACCACCACAGCGAGGTGCCCTCGTGCAGCTTGCGCCATTTGCGCAAGGGGTCGCCCTCACCCGGCGCCTCGACCTTGACCACCTCGGCGCCGAACTCCGCCATCAGCCGGGCGGCGAAGGGAGCGGCGATCAGATTGCCGAGCTCGATCACCCGGATACCGCTGAGCGGGCCCTCGGCGGGACCGGATTGCGACGCTTCCATGTCAGGCGCTCCTCACACGTCGTTTTTTCGATCTATCGACCGAAAGGACGCGAGGGTCCACCCTTCCTCGACGTGAACCACCGATAGAAATGCCGGGCGGCATGGCGCCACCCGGCCTGGAGCGTCACGCCGGATCGTAAAGGCGCCGCTCGAACAGCGGCGTCCCGCGCAGCCCGCTAAGCGCCTTGGCGGCGGCGAGCACCGCGAGGTCAACCAGAGGTTCCACAATGATAACAAGCATATAGGCGGCACCGAAGGAAACGATCGACGACGCGTTTTCCACCGTGAATCCGTGGCCGTAAAAGGCCCAGAACGCCACCCAGGCCACGATTCCCGCCTGATAGGTGGTGGAAAGCGCCAGCGCCTGCCGGTACTTCAGCTCCACATAGGGCGTGTTCGGCGCGACCAGTCGGGTGGACAGTGAGGCCAGTGCGAACAGTGGGACCAGCAGCGTGGTGACGTTCATGCCGTATTGCGGCAGATCGAACGGCGCGAAGAAAACGCCCTGGATCGCCAGCCCCGCCGCCAGCCCGATCGCCGCCGGCGCCACGCCGAAGATGAGGAACAGCGTCGAGCCGAGGATGAGATGCACCTCGGACACGCCCACCGGATGATGCGGCAGCACTTCGAAGAAGCAGAAAACGAGCGCCGTGGTGGCGAGGCTGCGGGCCGCGAGCGAGACGAGGCCGCGCTGGGCCACCGCCTCGGCGGCGAGCTTCAGCGTATAGGCGCCCGCGCCGGCCGCCGTCACATAGCTGAGCCAGATCTTTCCTTCGGCCACCAGGCCGGGTTCGATATGCATGATGTTCTCCTGTGCCGTCTCACCCGACGGCGCGCATGGGGTTCCTCCTCCTGGCCGGTCTCCTGACTCGCGGGTCACGGCATGCCTTCCGCCTTCCCGGACGGGCCCGAAGGCGCGTTCCAGTGGCTCGATGGAAGGCCGCTCGCCGCTCACAGTCGCGGGGGCGGTCGGGGCTTCGGGCGCGCAACCTTGCGGCGCAACGCCCTTCCCCGTTCCCGTTTCATCCGCGAGGGCTGGCCTCGCGGACACCATGAGGAATCGATGGGTGCATCGACCCGCGCATAGAACAGCGGGCGCTCACGGCGCGCAAGTCGCGGCGTTGGCGGAAGGCACAGGCCGGGAGGCCGGGCGCCCCGCCGGACGCCCCGCCGGACGCCCCTTGGCGGCATAGAGCGCCTCCACCTTGCGCGCGCCGACGGCGACGCGCGCGAGCGCGGCGGGGTCTTCAAGCACCAGCCGCCCCTCCCGGCCGAACGCGATCAGCCCCTCTTCGCGCAGGCGGCTCATGCAGCGGCTCACCGTCTCCAGCGTGAGGCCGAGCCAGTCGGCGAGGTCGCCCCGGCCGAGATGCAGGGGAAAGCCGACCGCCGGCCCGCGCGCCGCGCCGGCCTGCGCGAACTGCGCCGCGAGGTCGAGCAGTGCCGCCGCCACGCGCTCGCCCGCGCTCTGCCGGCCGAGCCGCGTGACGTGGCCGAGCGCCCGCACCAGCAGCAGTTCCTGGTTTTCCGCCCGCAGCCGGCGGCAGAGCTCGGGAGGCGCCTCCACCGGCTCAAGCTCCGTGGGCGCCAGCGTCACCGCCGTTCCCTCCAGCCGGGCGAGCACCGCCGCATCGAGGAGACGGCCGGGACCGAGAATGTCGAGGATCTGCCGCCGCTCGGCATCGAGCTGGCGCATCAGCGCCAGGCAGCCCTTGCCCACCCGGTAGAGCGGGGCCGCGTCCGCCGCCGGGGCGGGAAGGCCGACGGTGAGGCCCGTCGCCCAGGAAAGCGCTGGGCTGGCGGCACGCGGGCCGGCAGGCGATGGCAGCGGCACCCCGACGCCGAACGACGCCGGCTCCAAGGCTGGAAGGGGGCTGATCGGCGGCGCACTGATCGGCAACGGGCCGAGGGGCCGGGAGTCGACGGGAAGCGGGCTCATATACATGGAGGCACTCCGGCAAGGGGCCGGAAGCCCCTCAGGCGGGCCGTTCCGGCAGCGTCACAGCACTGGCAGGCGCCCGCCTGCCGCGAACAGGGCGGCACGGCCGGGCGCCGGCGGCCCGCGCGAGGAGAGGCGAGGAAGCGGGTCCGGCGTCGCGCGCCGGGCATCGGGCGCGATCGCCTGCACCAGCCGGCGGAAGAAAGCGCGCCTGAACAGACCCTCCGCCGGCCCCGGAAGGGCAGCGATGGCCTGGAGGCGGCAGGCCTCGCAGCTGGGGCGGTGAAGGGCGGTGAGCGGCGTGCCGGCCTCGCCCGCCCCGGTGAGGCAGAGATCGGGCACCGTGCCATCGGGCAGCGTGTACTGGGCGAGGTCGATCCCCTGCCCGGCCGGGCCCGCCACCGGCGGGCGGTGCAGGGCGAGCGCCAGCATCAGCGCCAGCGCGCACAGCAGCCGCAACCCGATTCCGCCGCCGCGCGTGACCGAGGACCGCAGGGGCAGGCCGGCGATCAGGCGGTCAGGGCGGAGATTCGGCTGTGCCATGGCGGCCCATGCGAGAGCAGAAGGCGCGACGGTACAGGCCCGGCGCGCAGGGCGAAGTCTAGAGCACGCGCCGATCAGCTTGCATCGCAAGCTGATCGGATAACGCGTCCTCTATCTTAGAGTTAGAGGGCGATTTACCGATCAGATTGGTTCAATCTGATCGGATCGCACTCTAGCACCGGGCCACGGCGCCGACAGTGGACAAGACGTCCTATCGCCGGCGCGTCAGCTCAGGCACAGCGCCTGCCACGCCGCCTCCGGCAGCAGCGCGCTGACCGTGGCGAGCATGAGAAGGCCGGTGCCGGCCAGCATGCGCAGGCGCGGCGCCCGCGCGCCATGGCGCAGGCTGGCGACGCCAAAAGCGGTGGCGGTAACGGCCGGCAGCGTGCCCAGCCCGAAGCCGGCCATGACCAGCGCCCCGCCCCCGCCGCTGCCGGCGAGCATGGCATAGAACAGCGCGCCATAGACCATGCCGCAGGGCAGCAGCCCCCAGGCGAGGCCGGAGAGGAAAGGACGCGCCGCCCCCGCCGCGCCGCCCCCCGACGCCCCCCGGAGCCACCGGGTGAGGGGAGCGGCGAGCCGGTCCACCGCCGTCAGCGGCGGGGCGAGGCCGAGCAGCGACAGGCCGATCCAGCCCAGCGCCACCGATGCCGCCCAGCGCAGCACGAGATGGGCGGCGCCGTGGTCGAACGCGCCGTAGAAGGCCGAGCCGACCACGCCGAGAAACCCGCCGGCCGCGACATAGGCGGCAATGCGGCCGGCCTGCGCGACCAGCAGCACGCGGGCGCGGGCACCCACGCCACGCCCCGGCTCGAAGGCGAGCAGCAGGCCGGAGGCGATGCCCCCGCACATGCCGGCGCAGTGCAGGCTGGAAGCGAGGCCCAGCAGCAGGCCGCCGAGAAAGCTGAGATCGACCATTTCCGCTTCAGTGCGCTGCCGCCCCCGCCGTGGCGGCTTCCCTCTCGGGAGAAACCGCCGCGAGGGAAGGGGCGGCGACGGAAAGGGCGGGAACGGGTGCCGCCGCCACTTGTGCCGACACGGGCACTGAGGCGGGCCCGTCCTCGGGTTCGCGGCTCGATTCCACCGCCAGCATCATCAGCGCGCAGATCAGCACCGGCACAGCGGCGAGCGCGACATAGAACGCCACCTGAATGCCGCCGAGGATGCAGCCAAGAACGAGAAGCAGCAGCGCATTGACCGCCGTCATCGGCAGATTGCCCGCCGCCAGCAGCCCGCCCAGCAGCGCCCACAATGTGCCGGCACGCCGCTGCAGCGCCGCGACGGCCGGCAGTTGCGGCGGGTTCAGCCGCCCCAATGTGCGCTGCCACGCCAGCAGCAGCAGGCTGGCGCCGATCGTCACCAGGGCGGCCGGCGGCAGCAGCACGAGGCCGAGCAGTGGACGCAGGACCGCAACCAGAGGCGCGGCGGCGCGGGCGAGCCGCGCCGAGAGCGGCGTCACATGCCGCGCCAGCGCCGGCCCCAGCACGAAGGCCGCCAGCAGCGCCGATAGCACCCCCGCCCCGGCCAGCGCCCCGGCCCAGCCGCCGAGGAAGCCACCCAGCGCGGCGGCGAGCGCCATGTTGAGCAGAAACGGCACGGCGCGCGGCATCGGCGCCGGACGAAGCGGCGCGGGGTCACGCAGGCAAGCAGGCGGAACGGGACGGGTCATGGAGCGGCCTCCGGGGAATCATCGTCGAGCAGGACACGGGCGGCGGCGCCGTCGAGATCGTCATACTGGCCGGCGCGCAGCGTCCAGAAGAACGCGGCGAGACCGAGCGTGCCGAGCGCGAGGGCGATGGGGACGAGAAACAGCAGCACGTCCATCAGCCCCGCTCCCGGTCGGGCGCCCCGGCCCGCAGCGCGTTGAGCGTGACGGTGAGCGAGGACGCCGCCATGGCGATGGCGGCGCCGAGCGGCGTCACCAGCCCCAGCACCGCGACGGGGATCAGCGCCATGTTGTAGAGCGCGGCGAGGATGAGGTTCTGAAGGATGAGGCCTCGCGCCCGCCGCGCCGTCCGCCAGGCCACCGGCAGCGCCGCGAGATCGCCCGAAGGCAGCACCAGATCGGCGGCGCTCTGGCTGGCGGGGGCGCCATGGGCGAAGCTGGCGGAGACGAAGGCGCCGGCCAGCGCCGGGGCATCGTTCAGCCCGTCGCCGGCCATCAGCACGCGCCGTCCCACGGCCCGCAACGCCTCCAGCCGCGCCAGCTTGTCCCCGGGCCGCCGGTCGGCCTGCCACTCACCGATGCCGACCGCCGCGGCGAGGCGGGCGACCGCGCCGGGGCGATCGCCGGAGAGCAGGGTCGCCGGCACGCCGGCGGCGGCAAAGGCCGCCACCACCCGCGCCGCCTCCGGGCGCGGGGCATCCTTGATGAGGAAGCGGACTGGTCGATGGCCGGGGCGGGTGAGCCAGACCTCGCTCGTCGCCGCGTCCAGCGGGGCGAGGCCGCAGAAGGCGGCGCGGCCGAGGCGGACCTCGCCGCCGTCGCACGGCGCCCGAAGACCCTCGCCGGGAATCTCCTCCACGCCCGCGAGCGGGCGTGCCTGCGGATGGCCCGCACGCAGCGCCCGCGCCACGGGATGCCGGCTTGCCGCCGCCAGTGCGGCGGCGAGGCGGATCGCCTCCGCGTCGTCCGGCCAGCTTGTGACGGTGGGCGCGCCTGACGTCAGCGTGCCGGTCTTGTCGAAGACGACATGGTCGATGCGGGCGAGGCGCTCCAGCGCATCCCCCGCGCGCAGCAGGATTCCGCGCTTCAGCAGGGCGCCGGTCGCCACCACCTGCACCGCCGGCACGGCGAGGCCGATGGCGCAGGGGCAGGCAATGATGAGCACGCTCACCGCGTGCAGCAGCGCGGCAGCAAAGCCGGCATCGGTCAAGAGCCACCAGCCGCAGAGCGTCGCCAGCGCGACGCCATGGATGACCGGCGTCCAGATGCGCGCCACGCGGTCGGCCAGCGCCACGGCAGAGCCGCGCGTGCGCTCGGCCCGCTCGACCAGACGGACGATATCGGCGAGATGGCTGTCCGCGACGCCGGCGCTGGCGCGGATGCGCAGCGGCGCGGTGAGGGCGACGCTGCCGGCGAGCACCAGGGCCCCCGGCGCCACCGCCTGCGGCCGGCTCTCGCCGGTGACGATGCCGACATCGAGGTCGGTTTTCCCTTCAAGCACAGTGCCATCGACCGGCACGCGCTCGCCGGCGCGCACCAGCACCACCATGCCGGACCGGATCGCGGAGGCCGGCAGCACCTCGACCGTGCCGTCCTCCCGGCACACCGCCGCGCCCTGCGCCTTGAGCATCAACAGCCGCTCCACCGCGCGGCGGGAACGGGCGCGGACGCGGAAATCGAGGGTGCGTCCCACCAGCAGCACGAAGAGCAGCGCGGTCGCGCTGTCGAAATAGACATCGCGGCCCTGGCGGGCGAGTTCGATCAGGCTGATGAGGACGGTGAGGAGGAGGCTCAGCGCGATGGGAACATCGATGTTGCTGCGCCCCGCCCGCAGCGCCCGCAGCGCCGAGCGGAAAAAGGGGCGCCCGGCGACCGCCACCGCCGGCACGGTGACGAGGGCGGCGAGCCACTGGAACAGCGCCTGCGTGCCCGGCGCCATGTCCTGCGCCTGCCCGGCCCAGACGGCGAGCGAGAGCATCATCACATTGGAGGAGGCGAAGGCTGAGATGGCCAGCGCGCGCAGCCATTCGCGCCCGGTGTCGCTGTCCAGACGGGCGAGATGCGCGGGGTCGAACGGCGCCACCTTGTAGCCCAGCGCTTCCACCGCCCCGGCCAGCGCATCCGCATGGCGCGCCTCGCCCTGCCATTCCAAGCTGAGCCGGCGCAAAGCGAGGTTGAGCCGGGCGCCGGTGACGCAGGGATCGGCGGTCAGCCGGCCCTCAATGGCGCCGATGCAGGCGGCGCAATGGGCGCCCTCCACCAGCAGGTGCAGCCGCCGGCTCGTTCCCTCGCTCTCGACGAAACCGTGGACGGAGCGCGGGCCGGACGCCTCCTCGACCGCGGCACCGGGCGCATAGGCGAGGCTCACGGCGCCACCTCCAGCGTCGCGATGCGCTCGGAGGTCGCGCCGGCCTGCGTCAGGGTGAGGCGGATCGCCCAGTCGCCGGCCAGCGGCAGGCGAAGCGGCGCCTCGAAGCGGCCGGGGCCGACCTCGTGCAGGGCGATGGGCACGAGCTGGGGAAAGCGCGTGGCGCGCTCGGCGGTGGCGACGAGCCGGTCTGGAGTCAGCGGCGCGCCGTTCGCCCCGGCGATCTCCACGCCGAGGGTGCCGGCGAGCGCCTCGCTCGGCACGAAGGCGAGCCGTGCGGTCCAGTCCGGCGCCCGCGCCGCAGCGTAGCGGCCGGCGGACGGGCGGGGATCGGTGACGAGGCCGGAAAAGCTGCGATTGGCCAGCAGCACGAACCAGAGCTGCAACGCGGCCAGCGCGATGAAGAACAGCACGAAGCCGGCCGGAATCCAGGCATCCCGGCGCCGGCGCGGCGAGGTGTCGGGGCGGCTCACCGCTCCGGTCCCCAGAAATAGCTCGGCAGCCGGGCGAGTTCGGCGCCGCTATCGGGATCGGTCAGCACGATTGCGATGTCGTGGCGCCCGGACGGCACGTCGGCGCGCGGCAGCTGCACCAGCAGGCGTTCGTCGAGGCTGCGGTCCGGGCCGATGGCGATGCGAAGCACTGGCGCGGGCGCGCCTTCCTGCGTGCCGAGCCGCAGCTGCGCCCCCTCCAGCCCTTCGACCCGCAGCGCCACCTCCGCCAGCCCGGCGCGGCGATGGGCGAGGCGCAGCGCATAGTCATTGCGCACGCTGCCATCCGAGAGCTGGACGAAGGGCGGGTTGCGCTGCGGCTCGGCATGGGCGCTCACCGGCGGCAGCGTCGCCATGCCATAGCCGGAAAAGCCGAGCGCCAGCAGCGCGGCGAGGCCGAAGGCCAGCGCCTTGGGCCGCAGCCAGTCCACGCGCGGCGGCGCGAGCAACGGCCGGAGCGGCGCGCTTTCCACATCGAAGCGGATCAGCCCTTCGGGCCGGTCGAGCTTCACCATCACCTCATTGCAGGCGTCGATGCACAGGCCGCAGCCAATGCAGCCCATTTGCAGGCCGCGCCTGATATCGACCCCGGTCGGGCAGACGGTGACGCAGCGCGTGCAGTCGATGCAGTCGCCGCGCAGCGAGGGGAAGGGTTCCGGCGCGGAGAAGGCCACCGCCTCTGCCACCAGCCCCATCAGGCGCGGCGCGGCGGGCGCCGGCCCTGTCGGTTGCGGCTCACCGAAGCCCTGCCCGGCGAGATCGGGGCGCAGCGGCGTGCGCCGGCGCCCGCGCGGCTCGCCGCGCCCGTGCTGATAGGTGACGACGAGGCTCTGCCGGTCGAGCAATGCCGCCTGGAAGCGCGGCCACGGGCACATGTGCAGGCATACGCGTTCGCGGGCATAGGCGGCGAGCAGCCAGGTGGTGCCGGTAAGCACCAGCACCGTGGCATAGGCGGTGGCGGGCGCCTGCCCGGCCAGCAGACGCCCCGGCAGGGTGGGCGCATCGATGAAATAGGCGGTGAAGCCGATGCCGGTCGCCAGCGCGATCAGCAGCCATGCCACGGTGCGCAGCCGCCGCTCCGCCGCCCCCTTTCCGACAAGGCGGACGATCAGCCGGTCGACAGCGAAGAACAGGTCCGACCACACGGTTTGCGGGCAGGCAAAGCCGCACCAGACCCGCCCGGCGAGCGTGGTGGCGAAGAACAGCGCCATGGCGCCGAACACCATCATCCCCGCCGCAATCGGCAGATCCTGCGGCCAGAATTCCAGGCCGAACACCATGAGCCGCCGGCCCGGCAGATCGAACAGCACCGCCTGCCCCGGCAGGCCGGGGCCGCGCTCCCAGCGCAGCCAGGGCGTGAGGAAATAGAGGCCGAGCAGGACCACGGTGAGCGCGGTCTTGAGGCGGCGGAAGCGGCCGCGCACCGCATGGGGAATGTCCGGCCGGGCAATGGCGCGGGAGGGGGCGAGACCTTGCAGCGTAGTCGCCGGCATCAGCGTTCTCCCCCGCCCAGCGAATGGACATAGAGCGCCAGCATGCGGATCGTGTCGTCGTCCAGCTTGCCGGCAAAGGCTGGCATCACGCCCATGCGCGGATTGGCGATCTGGTGCCGGATGGCGTCCCTGGTGCCGCCATAGAGCCAGATCGCGTCATTGAGCCGGGGGGCGCCCATGTCGCGACTGCCCTCGCCCGCCGCGCCATGGCAGGCGGCGCAATTGGCCGCGTACAGTTCCGCCCCCGGCAGGCGCGCGCGGGACGCCGCCGCCGAGGGATCGGAAAGGGTAAGTACATAGGCGGCAATGGAATCGATCTCGCCGGCGGACAGCATCTCGCCGAAGGCCGGCATCAGGCTCTGGCGGGTCTCGTCATGGCCGGAGCGGATGCCATAGCGCACGGTCTGGCGAATGTCGGCCAGCGAGCCGCCCCACAGCCAGTCATCGTCCACCAGCGCCGGAAACTGACCGATCTGCCCACCGGCGCCGACGCCGTGGCAGGGGGCGCAGTTCTCGTTGAAGGCGGCGCGCCCGCCGGCAATGGCGAAGCGGCGCAGATCGGCGTTCGCCTCCACCTGTTCCAGCGGTGTGTCGGTGAGCAGGCTACGCCAACCTGCCTGCGCCGCGCGGGCCTGCACCATTTCTTCCGCCAGCTGGCCATGGCTGGTCCATCCCAGCCGGCCCTTGAAGATGCCGGTCGTGGTGGCGAAGGAGGGGTACAGCCACATATAGAGCACCGCGACGAGGCACGAGCCGAGGAACACCGTGACCCACCAGTGGGGGATGGGAGTATTCAGCTCTTTGATCCCGTCCCACTCATGGCCGGTGGTGTGATAGCCAGTGAGGGAATCGCGTTCAGGCGCGGCCATCGCGGTCCTCCTCGAAGGCGAAGGGAATACGGGCGTGGCGGTCCATCTGCGCGCGGCTGCCGGGCCGGAACACTTGCCAGAGCAGGGCGACGAACAGCAGCACGGCGGCGACCAGCCAGTATTTCAGCGCGAAGACGATGAGAGCCTCGCTCATGGCTGGCCGCTCCCCGTCACGCGGCCGGCGGGGAACTCCGCCAGCGTGCCCAGCACCTGCAGATAGGCGATCAGCGCGTCCATCTCGGTGATGCGGCCGGGCTGGCCGTCGAAATCGCCGAGCCGGGCCTTGGGGTAGCGGGCGAGCAGCCCCTCCGCATCCTCCCCGCTCGCCTGCGCGCGGATATCGGCGGCGACCTGCGCGATCATGTCCGGCGAGTAGGGCACGCCGACCGCGCGCAGCGCCCGCATATGCGCGCCGAAGCCCTCCACGTCGATGTCGCGGTCTTTCAGGAAGGCATAGGCCGGCATGATCGACACCGGCACCACGCTGCGCGGGTCTTCCATATGGGCGAGGTGCCAGGCGTTGGAATATTTCGAGCCGACGCGGGCGAGGTCGGGCCCGGTGCGCTTGGAGCCCCAGAGGAAGGGGTGATCGTACATGCTCTCGGCGGCGACCGAGTAATGGCCGTAGCGCTCCACCTCGTCGCGGAACGGGCGGATCTGCTGGCTGTGGCAGGTGTAGCAGCCCTCGCGGGTGTAGACATTGCGGCCGATCTGTTCGAGCGGCGAATAGGGCCGCATGCCGGGGACCGGCTGCACCGTGGTCTCCAGCTTGAACAGCGGCACGATCTCCACCAGCCCGCCGATCAGCACGACGAGCAGGGTCAGCACGAAGAGCAGTGTGGTGGAGCGCTCGATGATCGCGTGGCCGGTGGGGTTCTCAGCGTTCGTTGCCATCTCCGCCTCCCTCACGACGCCGGCGTCGGCGCGGCCTGCGGCGCGCGGGCGGGATCGGGCTGGCGCAGCGGCTGGCGCAGCGTCATGGCGAAATTGACCGCCATCAGCACCCCGCCGGTGAGGTAGAGCACCCCGCCGATCAGGCGGATCACGTAATAGGGGTGCAGCATGGCGACGCTGTCGGCGAAGGAGTACTGCAGGAAGCCGAAGGCGTCATAGGCGCGCCACATCAGCCCCTGCGCGATGCCGGCGACCCACATGGCGGTGATGTAGAGAACGATGGCGATGGAGGCGATCCAGAAGTGCCATTCCACCAGCCGGTGCGACCAGAGCGGGCGCCGCCACAGCCGCGGCACCATGTAGTACAGCGCGCCGAAGCAGATGAAGGCGACCCAGCCCAGCGCGCCGGAATGGACATGGCCGACCGTCCAGTCGGTGTAATGGCTGAGCGAATTGACCGATTTCAACGCCATCAGCGGCCCCTCGAAGGTCGCCATGCCGTAGAAGGCGACGGCGACGACGAGGAAGCGCAGGATCGGGTCGGTGCGCAGTTTCCCCCACGCCCCCGAGAGCGTCATGATGCCGTTGATCATGCCGCCCCAGGAGGGCATCCACAGCATGATCGAGAACGCCATGCCGAGCGTCTGCGTCCAGTCGGGCAGCGAGGTGTAGTGCAGATGGTGCGGGCCGGCCCAGATATAAAGGAAGATCAGCGCCCAGAAATGTACGATGGACAGACGGTAGGAATAGATCGGCCGTTCCGCCTGCTTCGGCACGAAATAATACATGATGCCGATGAAGCCGGCGGTGAGGAAGAAGCCGACGATGTTGTGGCCGTACCACCACTGCACCATCGCATCCTGCACGCCGGAGAACGCCGAATAGCTCTTGGCGCCGACAAGGGAAACCGGCATCGCCAGATTGTTGACGAGGTGCAGCACCGCGACGGTGATGATGAAGGCGAGAAAGAACCAGTTGGCGACATAGATGTGCGGCTCGCGCCGGCGCATCAGCGTGCCGACGAAGATGGCGAGATAGGCGAGCCACACCACCGCCAGCCACAGGTCGGCATACCATTCCGGCTCGGCATATTCGCGGCTCTGGGTGATGCCGAGGACATAGCCGGAGAGCGCGATGACCAGGAACGCCTGGTAGCCCCAGAACAGGAAATTGGCGAGGCGCGGCCCGCCCCACAGCCCGATTTGGCAGGTGCGCTGCACCACATAGAGCGAGGTGGCGATCAGCGCATTGCCGCCGAAGGCGAAGACGACGCCTGAGGTGTGCACCGGCCGCAGCCGGCCGAAGGTGACATATGCGCCGAGATTGAGCTGGGGATAGGCGAGCTGCGCCGCCACCATCACCCCGGCGGAAAAGCCGAACAGCGCCCACAGCACCGTCGCCACGGTAAAGCGGCGGACGATGGCGTCGTTGTAACCGGGAATGGTGTGCGCGCGGATCGACGGCGCCAGGGAGAGAGCCGCATCCATGTCAGCTATCCCCTTCCAAGCATGTATTAATTAATTCGATAAAGTACAATGATTCTCTTTTTACGCATGAATATTGACTTATCGAAATATAACGTGAAATCATTTCGTCGCTTCTACGTATTACGGGAGAGCCGATATGACGAATGTCCATTTCCTTCTGCTGGCCGGTGCCCTCATCGCCGGTGCCTATGCCGCGCTGGGCCCGCGCGGGGAGACGGTGGGCTGGGCGATCGGCCTCGGCCATGGCGGCCTCGCGCTCCTCGCCCTGGCCGGATTCGCGGCCGCCGACGACCGTGGCTTCGCCGTTTTCACCGCGCTGCTGGCGGTCTATGCTGGCGGCATGTGCGCGGCCGAGGCCATCGGGCTGATGCGCCGGCCGGCCGCACGAACCTGAACGGGGAACGGCCCCATGCCCCTGCTCGTGCGCTTCCTCCTCCGTCACGCGCTGATCGGCGTCGGTCTCGGCGCGCTGTTCGTCGGCGCGCTGGTGCTGCTCGATGTCGGCCGGCTCGGCACGCTGGCCGGGCAGTCCGCCTCCGGCCTCATTGCGCTGACCGTGCTCACCTGCGCCGTCGGCATCACCTTCGGCAGCGTGCAGATGGGATTTGCCATCATGCTGATGGGCGAGGATGAGGACACGCCGCGCAAGGGCCGCCCGGCGCGCACCGGAAATCGGCTGGTGAAGCTGGCGCGGGTGCGGGTTGCCGCCCGCAGCGGCACCGACACGCACAGGTCGATCCGCGCCCCTTTCGCCTGATGCGCATGTATTTTGCGGACCGCGAAGGTTTTTCGTGCCGGTCGGGGACAGGCAATACATCAGCATTCCTCAAACTTGCGCTACTTGAGCGCACGAGGTCTTTGCCGCGCCGTCATCGAGACCGGCGCGTCCATGGGTTTCGTAGAACTACTTAACAGTGGACCGCCGCCTGCGCCCTTGGACAGAATGCCCAATCGGCCTCAAGGCGCACTCGCTCTAGAAGCCGCAGAAGGGTAATTCTGTGCCCGCGTCGCGCGCCGGCGGCGGGCAATGCCGCGGACGGCGCTGCAGAGGCGCGGCAGGAGGCGTGAGGATTGGTTTCCGATACGAGCGGCGATGCCAGCGACAGGAAAAACCTGCTGCTGCTGATCCAGCTGCGCTGGATCGCGGCGATCGGGCAGCTTGCCACCATCTGGTTCGTCCATGCCGTACTCGCCATTGCCCTGCCGCTGGCGGAGATGCTGGCCGTCGTCGCCTTTCTCGTCGGGCTCAATCTCGTCAGCCTGCTGCGCTACCGCCACCGCGACCGGGTGACCAATACCGAGCTGTTCCTCGAACTGCTGCTGGATGTGGGCGCGCTCACCGTGCAGCTCTCTCTCAGCGGCGGAGCGCTGAACCCGTTCATCTCGCTGTTTCTGCTGCAGGTCATTCTCGGCGCCATCCTGCTGGAGGCGTGGTCGGTGTGGACGCTGGTGGCGATCACCAGCACCTGCTTCGTCGGCCTCACCGCCTTCCACCGCGACATCAACATGCCGCACAGCCATGTGGGCGGGTTCTGGAACCTGCACATACAGGGCATGTTCATCTGCTTCCTGCTCTCCGCCTGCCTGCTGGTGGCGTTCATCACCCGCATCACCGCCAATCTGCGTCGGCGCGACGCAAGGCTGGCCGAGCTGCGCCAGCAATCGGCGGAAGAGGAGCATGTGGTGCGCATGGGGCTGCTCGCCTCCGGCGCGGCGCATGAGCTGGGCACGCCGCTCTCCACGCTTTCGGTCATTCTCAATGACTGGGAGAAGATGCCGGCGCTCACCCGCGACGGCGAGCTGGCGCAGGATCTGGCGGACATGCAGGCGCAGCTCGCGCGCTGCAAGGCGATCGTCACCGGCATTCTGCTCTCCTCCGGCGAGGCGCGCGGCGAAGGCACGATCCGCACCGGCGTGCGGGCCTTTCTCGACGAGACGGTGGCGGACTGGCAGGCGCTGCGCGCGCCGGCCGCCTTCGCCTATGACAATGGCTTCGCCCCGGACGAGCCGGTCATTTCCGATCTCGCGCTGAAGCAGGTGATCGTCAATGTGCTGGACAATGCGCTGGAAGCCTCCCCCGACTGGGTAGGCGTGGTGGCGCGCCGGCAGGGCGCGACGCTGTGCCTGGAAGTGACCGATCGCGGTCCCGGCTTTCCCGCCGACATCGCGGCGGCGCCCGGCAAGCCCTACCGTTCCACCAAGGGGCGGGCCGGCGCCGGACTCGGCCTGTTCCTCGTCGTCAATGTGCTGCGCCGGCTGGGCGGCGCGCTGGACATCGCCGCGCCCGCCGGCGGCGGCGCGCAGGTGCGGCTGACCCTGCCGCTGGCCGGGCTTTCGGGAGGCCGGCCGTGAGCGTGGCGCGGCCCATCCGGCCGCTGCTGATCGTGGAGGACGACGCCACCTTCGCCCGCACGCTCAAGCGCTCCTTCGAGCGGCGCGGCTATGAGGTGGCGAGCTGCGCCGGGCTGGAGGAGATGGCGCCCCTGCTGATCGCCGCCCGGCCCGCCTTTGCCGTGGTCGATCTCAAGCTCGCCGGCGAATCCGGGCTCGACTGCGTGAAGGCATTGCACGCCCATGACCCCGGCATGCGGATCGTCGTGCTCACCGGCTTCGCCAGCATCGCCACGGCGGTGGAAGCGATCAAGCTCGGCGCCTGCCACTACCTGCCCAAGCCCGCCAATGCCGACGACATCGAGAAGGCGTTCGAGCGCACCGAGGGCGATGTGTCGGTGCCGCTGGACGGGCGCCCCACCTCGCTGAAAAGTCTCGAATGGGAACGCATCCACGAGACGCTTGTCGAGACGGACTTCAACATTTCCGAGACCGCGCGCCGGCTCGGCATGCACCGGCGCACCTTGGCGCGCAAGCTGGAGAAGCGGCCGGTGCGGTGAGGCCGCCGGGCCGGAAGGTTCAGCCCTTCAGCCGGTACAGCCCGACATCGATGGCGCCGGCGCGGAAGCCGCCTTCGCAATAGGCGAGGTAATAGTCCCACAGCCGCCGGAACGCCTCATCAAAGCCGAGCGGTTCGATGCGCGGCCAGGCGTCGAGGAAGCGGGAGCGCCATTCGGCGAGCGTCTGCGCATAGCCGAGGCCGAAGCACTGGGTTTCCACCAGTTCCAGCCCGGCATGCGCGGCGTGCTCGGCTATATGGCTCTTGGTCGGCAGCATGCCGCCGGGAAAGATGTGGCGCTGGATGAAATCGGTGTTGCGGCGATAGGCCTCGAAACGGTCCTCGGCGATGGTGATGACCTGCAGCACCGCCGTCCCGCCCTCATTCAGGCAGGAACGCAGCTTGGCGAAATAGGTCCGCCAATACGCCTCCCCCACCGCTTCCAGCATTTCGATGGAGACGATGCGGTCATAGCGCGCGCTCACATCGCGGTAATCCTGCAGCCTGAGATCGGTGCGCCCGTCGAGCGCCGGGTCGGCGGCAATACTCGCCTGCGCATAGGCGAGCTGTTCGCGCGACAAGGTGATGCCGGTGACGCGCGCGCCCGCGCGCGCCAGCGCGGCGGCGAGCGCACCCCAGCCGCAGCCGATTTCCAGCACGCTCTGGCCGGGCTGCACCTCCAGCATAGCGACGATGCGGGCGAGGCGTTCCTGCTGCGCCTCCTCCAGCGTCTGGCCGGGGGCGACACCAATCGCCGACGAATAGCTCATGCCCGCATCGAGCCATTCCCGGTAGAATTCATTGCCGAGATCGTAATGGAAGGAGATGTTTCGGCGGCTGCCGGTACGGGAATTGCGGCGCAGCCCATGGCGCAGCCGGTTCCACAGCCGGACCGGGGCGAGCGCGTCGATGCGCCCGGCGAGAACGGGCAGATTATGGGCGGCAAGCTCGATGAGCGCCGGCAGGTCCGGGCTCGACCAGTCGCCGGCGATGAAGGCGTCGGAAAAGGCGATGTCGCCACCTGTCACCAGCCGGCGCACCGCCCGCCAGCGGTGCAGCACCAGCGTCGCCTCCGGTCCCGGACGGGCGCCCCGCCCCACCAGCCGCCGTCCTTCCGGCGTCACCACGGTCAGCGTGCCGATCGCAAGCTCGCCGATGAGACGCGCCAGCGCCGCCTCGCGCCAGCCAGTGCGGCCGGCCCGCGCGGCCGGCGCCTCATGCGCATGGGAGAGTTCGGTGGACGGATCGGCGAAGATGTCGGCGTCACGCGGCATGCGGCTCTTTCCTCAGTGTCGGTGCGCGGGCGAAACGGTGACCGGCGCGTCGGGCGCCTTGGGACGCGGGCGCAGGCCGATGCCCTTGGCCCAGATGAACAACGCTTCCCAATGGATGCCGGCGATCACCTTCAGCGTCAGCAGCGGATAGGCCAGTGCCGCGCGCAGCAGTTCGCGATCGTTCAGCGGGCGGCGGGTGGCGCTGTGCACCGCGCTCAGCACCGGCCCTTCGGCATCGCTGGCGAGAATGGCAATGCGCAGATCCTCGCCCGGCGGATGAATGCGGAAGGCATAGGTCAGGCCCATATCCATGAAGGGCGAGACATAGAAGCGCTTCTCCGCTTTCTGCCGCAGTGGCGTTCCCTCCCCCGGGGCGACGGGGATGAGATAGGAGTGGCGCTGGCCGAAGGTGTTGTTCACCTCATAGAGCAGCGCCAGCAGCGAGCCGTCGCGGCGGTGGCAGAAATACACGCTCAGCGGGTTGAAGGCGTAGCCGGCGAGGCGCGGCAGGGTCAGAAGGCGGATGGGCCCGCCATCGGGTTCGAGCCCTGCCGCGACGAGCAGGCGTTCCACCTGCGCCTTCAGCGGGCCGGCGGCGGGGTCGGCATAGTCGCGGTCGTGGAAGCTGAACAGGTTGAAGCGCCCGCGCGAGAACAGCCGCAGCCGGCGGTTGAGCCCGTCGATCTCGTCGAGGTCGAGCAGCAGGGAGAACAGGCGATAGGCCAGCCGGTGCCGGCGCGGCTTCAGCCGCACATGCATCACCTCGCCGGCATACAGCGCCGAGGCCCCGTCCATCACACCAGCTCCGCCAGAGCGGACGGGGCATAGCCGGGGGGAAGGGCGATGCGGCCGGATTCGTCCGCCACCGTCCAGGGGCGCCGTATCCCGCCCAGCGCTTCCGCCACCGCCAGCCCCGCCTGCAACCCGTCCTCGTGAAATCCCGCGCCGAAATAAGCCCCACAATACCATACACCGCCCTCGCCCTGCAGCGACCAGAGGCGCTTCTGCGCCGCCATGGCGCCGGTGTCGAACAGCGGGTGCTCATAGGAGGCGCGGTAGTGGACCGAAGCCTCGGCCGGCGGCTCCACCGGGTTGAGGGTGACGAAGAGCGGGCGGTCGGCGGGCAGGTTCTGCAGGCAGTTCATCCAGTAGGTGACGCAGAGCTTGGGGTCGGCGCGGCGGTCCGCGAGGTAGTTCCACGCCGCCCACGCCGCCCGGCGCCGCGGCATCAGGCTGGCATCCGCGTGCAGAATGGCTTCGTTGCGGCTGTAATGGAACGCGCCGAGCACGTCCCGCTCGCGCGCCGTCGGCCCGTCCAGCAGCGCCAGCGCCTGGTCGGCATGGGTGGCGATGACCACATGGTCGAAGCGCCGCACAACGCCGGAGGCGTCGGTGACGCTCACCCCCCTGGCGCCGCGCGTCACCGCCCGCACCGGGCCACCCGTCACTACCGCGCCGCCGAAATCCGCGCGCAGGCGGGCGACATAGCGCCGGCTGCCGCCGGTCACCGTGCGCCAGATCGGCCGGTCGGCCAGCTGGAGCAGGCCGTGATTGGCGCAGAAGCGGACAAAGGCCGCGACGGGATAGCGCCCGACCTCGGCCGCCGGGGTCGACCAGATCGCCGCCGCCATGGGGTAGAGGTGATCGTCGCGGAACGCCGCGCCATAGCGGTGGGCGTCGAGATAGGCGTCGAGGCTTTCCTCCCCCATGGTGGCGAGGTCGCGCGGCGCGCTGCGGTAGAACCGCAGCAGGTCGGCGAGCATGGAGGCGAAGCGCGGCGAGGCGAGATTGCGCGGCTGGGCGAACAGGCCGCGCAGATTGGCGCCGGAATATTCCAGCCGCCCGCCATCCAGCGACACGGCGAAGGACATGTCGGTGGCCTGCGTCGCCACGCCGAGATGGGCGAACAGGGCGGTGAGATTGGGATAGGTCCGCTCATTATAGACGATGAAGCCGGTATCCACCGCCAGGCCCGCCGCCTCCACCGTGTTGGAGTGGCCGCCGAGCCGGGCCTCGGCCTCGAACAGCGTCACATCGTGCCGCTTGCCCAGCAGCCACGCCGCCGACAGGCCGGAGATGCCGGCGCCGATGACGGCGATGGACAGCGCCGAACCGGGCGCGAAGTCCTGACGAATGTTCATGGCGCGAAAACCTGAGGCTGTGGAGCGGCGTACGAAGGTTGTCTAGTGTACGGGGGCGGTTCGGCGGCGGATCACTCGCGGGCGGAATGATCCAGCCGCCACGCCGGCGCGTAGAAGGAAGCATGAATGCCTCGCTCGACCATTCCCGCTCCACGGAGCCCGGCGCAGCCTCCCCCCCTCGGCGGAGGTCGGCGGTGACGCGGCTGATGAAAGATGACGGCGTGCCGGATGGCGACGAGCTGGCGCGGCTGATCGGCCAGGTCGCCACCGAGCGCGACCGGCAGGCCTATGCGCGGCTCTACAGCTATTTCGCGCCGCGGCTGAACGCCTTTCTGCGCCGCTCCGGCCTGCCGCCCAACACGGCGGAGGAGATCGCCCAGGAGGTGATGCTCTCGGTCTGGCGCAAGGCTTCCTATTTCGATCCGGCCCGCGCCGGAGCGGCGACCTGGATCTTCACTATCGCCCGCAATTTGCGGATCGACCATTTGCGGCGGCTGCGCACCGCCTCGGCGGGCGAAGAGGAGCCGGTCGAGGTTGAAACCGCCCCCTCGGGCGAAACATTACTGCTGACGGCGGAGCGTGAGGCGCGGGTGCGCGAAGCGCTGAAGACGCTCTCCGACGAGCAGGCGACCGTGCTGCGCCTCTCCTTCTTCAGCGAGAAGGCGCATTCGGAAATCGCCCGCGAACTGGGGTTGCCGCTCGGCACCGTCAAATCCCGCGTGCGCCTCGCTCTGGGGCGGCTGCGCGTTCTTCTGGAAGGCCACACATGACGATCCGCCACCACGCGAGCGACGAATCGCTGCTGCGCTACGCCGCCGGCCAGCTGCCGGCCGGGCCGGCGCGGGTGCTCGCGGTCCATCTCGCGACCTGCCCCTGCTGCCGGGAGCGCCTCGCCGCCTTCGAGGCGGTGGGCGGCGCGCTGCTGGAAGCGACCGCGCCCGCTCCCATGGCACCCGATGCCTTCGCCGCCGCCCTGCGCGCCATCGACCGCGAGGAGGCCGCCCGCGCCCCCGCCACCCCGGCGCCGACGCATCTGGAAGCGCGCGCCAGGCCCCGCGCCCCCGTGACGCTGCCCGGCGGCATTCCCCTGCCGGCGCCGCTGCAGGACTGTGAGATCGGCCCCTGGCGCTGGATCGGCCTTGGCGTGCGCGCCAGTACGGTGCGGCTGCCGGAAGACCCGGAGGCGCGGCTGACGCTGCTGCGCGTCGGGCCGGGGCGCAAGCTGCCGGAACACGGCCATGTCGGCACCGAGTTCACCCAGGTGATTTCCGGCTCCTTCTCCGATGGCTTCGGCCGCTATGGGCCCGGCGATCTCAGCGAGATGGACCAGGAGATCGAGCACCAGCCCATCGTCGACCGCGAGGGCGATTGCTACTGCCTGGCGGCGCTGGAAGGCAGCATGCGGCTGAACGGCTTTTTCGGCCGGCTGGTGCAGCCCTTCGTCCGGCTCTAGGCATGCGCGCGGCGCTGCTGCTCGCCCTCGCCTTGCTGATGATGGCCCCCGCCCGCGCCGCTGAAAGTCCCATCGCCCTGCTCAACGCGCTGTCGCGGCTGGACGCGGCACGGGTGAGCGCCGACCACGCCTATGCCGCCGGCCCCCGCCATGGGCTCGATGTCTACACGCCGACGACCGGCCGGAAACGCGACCTGCCGGTCGTGGTGTTCTTCTATGGCGGCAGCTGGGATTCGGGCGAGCGCGCCATGTACCGCTTCGTCGGCGCCGCGCTGGCGAGCCGGGGCATGGTCGTCGTCATTCCCGACTACCGGGTCTATCCGCAGGTACGCTTCCCCGCCTTTGTCGAGGACGGCGCGCGCGCCGTGCGCTGGGCCCGCGCCCATGCCTCCGCGTACGGCGGCGATCCGGAGCGCCTCATTCTGATGGGCCATTCCGCCGGCGCGCAGATCGCGGCGCTGCTCGCCTTCGATCCGCAATGGCTGGGGGCGGTCGGGCTCGACCCGGCGCGCGACGTGGCCGGGCTGGTCGGCCTCGCCGGGCCTTATGATTTCCTGCCCCTGCGCAGCGAAAGGCTGAAGACGATCTTCGGCCCGAAGGCGGAGCGCTGGCGCAGCCAGCCGATCCATTTCGTCACCGGCGCAGCGCCGCCCGCCTTTCTCGCCACCGGGGCCCGCGACACCACGGTCGATCCCGGCAACAGCACGCGGCTTGCCGGGAAGCTGCGCGCCAAGGGCGGCACGGTGGAGCTGAAAAGCTACGGGAATCTCGATCACCGGCTGATCGTCGGCGCCTTCGCCCCGCCGCTGCGCCTCCTCGCCCCGGTGCTCGGCGATGTCAGCGGCTTTATCGCGCGCCTGCCGGCGCAAGGAGCGACACGGTGACCCTGATCCTCTCTCTCGCCGCCGTCGCCCTGTCCCTCAGTCTCGCCATGGCGGGGGCGTGGTGGGTGGCGGAGCGCAGCGGCAATCATGGCTGGGTGGACACGATCTGGTCTTACGCGTCAGGCGCCGCCGGGGTCGCCGCCGCGCTGCTGCCGCTCGGCGGCGAGCCCTGGCTGCCGCGCCAGCTGCTCGTCGCGGGGATGGTGGGGCTGTGGTCGGCCCGGCTCGGCACGCATATCCTGCAGCGGACGATGCGCGGCCATGACGACCCGCGCTATGCCGATCTGCGCCGGCAATGGGGCGCGGCGGCCTCGCGGCGGCTGTTCCATTTCCTGCAGGTGCAGGCGCTCGCCGGGTTCGTGCTCGCGGTCGCGGTCGGGGCGGCGGCACATAATCCCGCCCCGTTCTGGCGGCTGGGCGACGGGCTCGGCGTCGCGCTGTTTCTCGGCGCGCTTCTCGGCGCCGGCCTTGCCGACCGCCAGCTGGCGCGCTTTCGCGCCGATCCGGCCAATCGCGGGCGGGTGTGCGATGCCGGGCTGTGGGGGGTGACGCGCCATCCGAACTACTTCTTCGAATGGCTGGGCTGGACCGCCTATCCCGCCATCGCCCTCTCTCTCGCCTATCTGCCGGGCGCCGCCGCACTGCTCGCGCCCGCCTTGATGTATGTGCTGCTGGTCTACGCCTCCGGCATACCGCCGAATGAGGCGCATATGCTGCGCTCGCGCGGCGACGCGTTCCGCGCTTATCAGCGCCGGGTCAACGCCTTCTGGCCCAGCCCGGCGCGGCGCGCCCCTAGGCCGTGAAGGCGCGGGTGATCAGCAGGCCGGCGGTGGCGGCCACGGCGGTGGCGAAGGTGCCCCAGGCGAGATCGATCGCCGTCATCGCCGCCGGCCAGTTGCGCAGCGTGGCGTGGTTGGTGAGGTCATAGGTGCCGTAGGCGAGCAGGCCGAGAAAGGCGCCGAGCATCAGCGCCGTGGTCCAGCGTCCGGAGGCCAGCGCCGGCTGCACCGCGAAAAACACCACGCCGGCGATATAGAGCAGATAGAACAGCACCGCCGGCGGCCAGTTCGGCTGCTCGGCCATCAGGTCACCGATCAGCGGCCGGTAGACGCGGCTCGCCATGAAGCCGAGCCAGAGCGCGTCAAGGGCGAGGAAGACCAGCCCTGTCGAGAGATAAGCGACGATGAACGGCATGAGCGCGCCTCTGGAGCGGTGACGGATGTGCCAGCGGGTACGGCGCGCCGCGCCGCGCGGATCATTCCGCGCCCGCCGCGCGAAAACCCCGCCCGGGATGTGGGAACGAAGCACGCCAGCCAAAGTTGTCGGCGCGAGGCTTGGGGACATCACGCGACGGAGACCGACATGGCCGAGAAGAACCTCGAAACCCTGTTTCACGAGACCCTGAAGGACATTTACTACGCCGAGCGCAAGATTCTGAAGGCGCTGCCGAAAATGGCGCGCGGCGCGCAGTCGCCGGAGCTGAAGGCGGCGTTCGAGAAGCACCGCGACGAGACCGAGGGCCAGATCGAGCGCCTGCAGCAGGTGTTCGAGCTGATCGGCAAGCGTCCGCAGGGCAAGACCTGCGCCGCCATTGAGGGCATTCTTGAGGAAGGCGAGGAAATCCTCGACGAGTTCAAGGGCCAGCCCGCGCTCGACGCCGGCCTCGCCGCCGCCGCGCAGGCGGTGGAGCATTACGAAATCTCGCGCTACGGCACGCTCAAGCGCTGGGCGCAGGTGCTCGGCATGAAGGACGCGGTGACGCTGCTCGACGCCACGCTGAAGGAAGAGTCGATGACCGACGACGCCCTCACCGCGCTGGCCGACAAGGTGGCCAACCAGAAGGCCCTCAAGGCCGCGTGACGCGACGCGGGCAGGAGGCGCCGGCACGCCCGGCGCCTCGTGACCTCCCCGCCGGCCAAAGATATCAATTGCCGGCAAATTGATCCGTTTATCCGAGAGGGGAAACCATGCCCCAGCGCACCGCCCTGCGCCTCGCGCTCGGCCTGATCGCCGCCCTTGCCGCGATCTGGTTCATCAGCTCCTTCTTCGTGCTGGAAGACGAGAATCCGCGCGGCAGCCTGGGCCAGCCGCAGCCTGCCTTCGCCCTGAGCACCGCGCGCTAGGCGGCGGATGAGCCGTAGGCGGCGGCGCGGGAACGCATCGCCCGCTCGCCCGTTAGCCCGGCATCCGCGCCGCTCCGGCGGCGCGGCCCCGTCGCGATGAGCGACGGCTCCGGTCGGTCTCGCCGTCCTGGGTCGGGCGCCTCGCACCCTCTCCCGGAACTCGGAAGGCTGGCCGATGCGCGTTTCCACCTCCTCCCTCGTCACCGCCCTCCTGCTGGGGCTGATCGGCCTGTTTCTGGCCGGGGGCGGAGGCTGGCTCGCGACGCTCGGCGGCAGCCCGTTCTACCTGGCACTGGGGCTCGGACTGATCCTCTGCGCCGTGCTGGTGTGGCGGCAACGGACAAGCGCGCGGCTGGTCTACGCGCTTCTGCTCGCGGGCACGCTCGGCTGGGCTTTTTGGGAGGTGGGGCTCGACTGGTGGCCGCTGGCCACCCGCGGCGGGCTGCTGGTGCTGCTCGGCCTGTGGCTGCTCACGCCTTGGGCGGTGGGCCGGCGCGGCTGGAATGCCGGCCGCACCGTGCTGGCACTGGTCGTGGTCGGCTGCGTCGGTGTCGCCAGCGCGGCGCTGCTGCGCGACCCGCATGTCATTGAGGGCCAGCTGCAGGCGCAGACCGGCGGCGCGACGGCTCCCGACGGGAATGTGCCCGATGGCGAATGGCATCATTACGGCCGCACCCTTGCGGGCCAACGCTACACGCCACTTGCCGAGGTGACACCGGCCAATGTCGAGGCGCTGGAAGTCGCCTGGACCTACCGCACCGGCGATGTGCGCGGCCCGGACGATGTCGCCGAGACCACCTATCAGGTGACACCGCTGAAGATCGGCAATCTGCTCTATCTCTGCACCCCGCACCACATCGCCATCGCCCTCGACGCCGAGACCGGTGAAGAGCGCTGGCGCTTCGATGCCAATGACGGCCTCGACCCCAACCGGCAGCACCAGACCTGCCGCGGACTTTCCTATTACCGCGACGACGCGGTGACCGAGGCCGATCTCGCCGAAGCCCCGGCCTGCACGGCGCGCCTGTTCCTGCCCACCTCCGACGCGCGGCTGATCGCACTCGACGCGCTCACAGGGGCGATCTGCCCGGGCTTCGGCGAAAACGGCACGGTCGATCTGTGGGCGAACATGCCCAACCAGCAGAGCGGCTTCTACTATTCCACCTCGCCGCCGACGATCGTGAACGACCGCCTCATCATCGGCGGCTCGGTGAACGACAATTACGCCGTGGAATCGCCCTCCGGCGTCATCCGCGCCTATGACGCGATGACCGGCGAATTGCTGTGGGCGTGGGATTCCGGCAATCCCGAGCGCACCACGCTGCTCGGGCCGGACGAGACCTACACCGCCAACTCGCCCAATAGCTGGTCGGTGTTCAGCGCCGACCCGGCGCTCGGGCTCGTCTATATCCCCCTCGGCAACGCGACGCCGGACCAGTTCGGCGCGCATCGCAGCCCGGCGGTGGAGCGCTTCTCTTCCTCGGTTGTCGCGCTCGACATCGCCAGCGGCGCCGTGCGCTGGGTCTTCCAGACCGTGCATCACGACCTCTGGGACATGGACGTGCCGGCGCAGCCGGTGCTGATCGACCTCGCCACGGCGCAAGGCACCACGCCGGCGCTGGTGCAGGCGACCAAGCAGGGCGACATCTATGTGCTCGACCGTCGCAGCGGCCAGCCTATTCTCCCGGTGAGCGAGGTGCCCGCGCCCGGCGGCGCCGTCGAGGGCGACTGGACCGCGCCGACCCAGCCGGTCTCGGCGCTGAGCTTCGCCCCCGAGCCGCTGCGCGAGACCGACATGTGGGGGGCGAGCCTGCTCGACCAGCTCGCCTGCCGCATCAAGTTCCGCCAGCTGCGCTATGAGGGCCGCTACACCCCGCCCTCGCTGCAGGGCACGCTGGTCTATCCCGGCAATTTCGGCACGTTCAACTGGGGCTCGGTGGCGGTCGATCCGGTGCGGCAGGTGATGTTCGGCATGCCGACCTATCTCGCCTTCACCTCGCAGCTGGTGCCCTCGGACGAGATCGACGCCGACGAGCAGGTGAATGCCGGCGAGGCCGGGCTGAACGTGAATGCCGGCGGCGAATATGGCGTGCGGATGGCCCCCTTCGTCTCGCCGCTCGGCCTGCCCTGCCAGGCGCCGCCCTGGGGCTATGTCGCCGGGGTGGATCTGCGGACGGGCACGAAGGCCTGGATGCACAAGAACGGCACCATCCGCGATGCCGGGCCCTTCCCGCTGCCGCCGATCCCGATGGGCGTGCCGGGCATTGGCGGGCCGCTGCTCACCGCGTCCGGCGTTGCCTTTCTGGCTGCCAGTATCGACGACTATATCCGCGCCTATGATGTCGCCACCGGCGCCCAGCTCTGGCAGCAGCGCCTGCCGGCCGGCGGGCAGGCGACGCCGATGAGCTATGAGGCGGGCGGACGCCAGTTCGTGGTGCAGGTGGCCGGCGGGCATGGCTCCATCGGCACGAAGGCAGGCGACTATGTGATCGCCTACACGCTGCCGCGCTGAGCGGGCCTGACGGCTTGCAGGGGTTGCGCCCGAGCCGTCGCCGATGCTTGGATGGCGCACCCTGGCATGCCGATCCCGACGGGAGACGTGCAGGGGGCGGGGGCGCCATCAAAGGGATGAGGATGCCATGCCCGCACAGGATTCACGCGACGAACCCCACGCGCCCGACCGGACAGGCAGCGACGGAGAACCCGGCGCCCCGGCGCCGGCGGCGCGCCCGCATGTCGTCATCGTCGGCGCCGGCTTTGGCGGTCTGCAGGTGGCGCGGGGCCTCGCCGATGCGCCGGTGAATGTGACGCTGATCGACCGGCACAATTACCATTGCTTCCAGCCCCTGCTCTACCAGGTGGCGACCGCCACCCTCTCCCCGGCGGATATCGCCTGGCCGATCCGCCATATCCTCTCGCGCCAAGCCAACATCACCATGCTGATGGCGCGGGCGGAAGGCGTGGACCGCGCGCGCCGCGAACTCCTGACGAGCGAAGGCCCGATCCGCTTCGATTTCCTCGTGCTGGCCACCGGGGCGACGCACTCCTATTTCGGCCACCCGGAATGGGCGCGCTTTGCGCCGGGGCTGAAGGATATCGAGGACGCCACCCAGCTGCGCCGGCGCATCCTTTTGGCCTTCGAACGGGCGGAAGTCGCCTCCGAGCCGGAAACCCGCCGGCGCCTGCTCACCTTCGCCATCATCGGCGGCGGGCCCACCGGAGTGGAACTTGCCGGCTCCATCGCCGAGATTTCCCGCCACGCGCTGGCGCCCGACTTCAAGCGCGTCGATCCCCGGACCGCGCGGATTCTCTTGATCGAGGCCGGCGAGCGGCTGCTGCCCGCCTTGCCGGAGCGGCTTTCCGCCCATGCGCGCGAGCGGCTGGAAGCGATGGGGGTCGAGGTGATGACCGGGCGCCCGGTGGTCGATATGGGCGCCGACCATGTGACGCTGGAGGGGGGCGAGACCATTGCGGCCGCGACCAAGATCTGGGCGGCCGGGGTGCGGGCCTCGCCGGCGGCGGAATGGCTCGGCGTCGCCCCCGACCGGGCCGGGCGCTGCCGGGTCGCGCCCGATCTCAGCGTGCCGGGCGCGCCCGATATCTTCGTCATCGGCGACACGGCGGCGGTCACCGATTCCAAGGGGCGACCGGTGCCGGGCATCGCCCCGGCCGCGAAGCAGATGGGCGACCATGTCGCCGCCGTCATCGCGGCGCGGCTGGCCGGCACCGCTGCGCCGGGCTTTCGCTACCGCCATGCCGGCGACCTCGCCACCATCGGGCGCAATGCGGCGGTGGTAAAGCTCGGGCGGATTGAGTTGACCGGCTTTCTCGGCTGGATGTTCTGGGGTGTCGTCCACGTCTATTTTCTGGTCGGCGCGCGCAACCGCATCACCGTCGCCATGTCCTGGCTGTGGAACTACCTCACCTATCAGCGCGCGGCGCGGCTGATCACCGGCGATGTCGAGCCCGCCCCGGCGCGGGAGATCGGGCCGCTGTCCCCGCCGGCGTGAACGGCCCGGCGCTCATCGGGCCAAGCTGCGGTTGAGCGTCGCCTCGTCATCGAGCACGCGGAAGGTGAGCAGGCTGCCGGTCATCTCCAGCGGGCGGATGGCGATCCAGCGGCCGGCTTCCGTCACCAGATTGGCGCGGCCGGCCGCCTTGGCCTCGGTGATGACGGCGAGTTCAGACCGCACCTCGCCGACAGCGCCGCCGCTTTCGAACCGGATTTCGAAATTGGCCGTGGCGGAGCCGAAGTCGCTGGCGCGGAGCCATCCCTTTGCTTGGATTGTCGTGACCATCTTCCTCGCTCACGCTGGAGGCTGCGCACCTTTACCTTAAGGGAAAGAATACGGACGGGGCGCTGTCATGGATCAAACCCACCATGAGACGGGAAGATCTGCGACGTAGCGACCCAACAATCGCCGCGGCTGCGCGCAAAGGTATCCACAACCCACCGAGGACGCGTAAGGCGTGTTACACTTGCACGTCGTCGGCGATCCTCAGCAGGCCGACGGGAGAGCGCGGGCCGGTCTCGTAGCTTTCGCTGAACTCCCGAAGCAAGGAGCCGGCGCGTGCCATTCGAGATGCCCGAAACCATCAGCCCTTTCGCCATCGACGAGGCCCTGGCCGGGGCCGCCTATGAGCCCGAGGATGTGGCGCTGCTCGACACGGCCTTTGCCCATGCCTGCAACGAGGCGTCCCAGCGCCTCCCCCTCGGCGACGGCATTCGCAGCCTGCTGGCCTTCGCCGTCCTCGAAGGGGCGAAATCCGGGCTGCGCGATCCCGAACACCTCACCTCCTTCGCCCTGCGCGCACTGCCGAGCTTCCGCGCGCAGGAATCGCGCCGCTAGCTCGTTTCCCAGGCATGAAGCCCAAGAAAAAGGGCCGCTTGCGCGGCCCTTTCAATGTACGCCCGAGGAGAAGGGCGCTCAGAACTTGTAGTTCAGGCCGGCCTTGACGGTGTGGAAGGTGGTCTTGGCATCCAGCGCGCCATAGACGCCCGGGGCCAGGAAACCGGCAATCGCCGTCGTCTCGCCGAGATCGACATAGAGATATTCGGTCTTCAGCGTCCAGTTGTTGTTGATGGCGTATTCGAAGCCGGCACCGGCAGTCCAGCCCCAATTGGTGTCGTCGGCGGATTCGCTGAACAGGAGGCCCGGAGCGGTGACGCCGATGCTGGACTTCACCTTGCCATAGGCCGCGCCGCCGGTGCCGTAGATCAGGAGATGGTCGAAGGCATAGCCGAGACGGGCGCGAATGGTGCCGAACCACTCGATCTCCGAGCCGGCCGAGGCCGACAGGCTGGCAGGGATCAGCGGAACGGACAGGCCGGCATTCGCCTTGCCTTCAATGCCCGACCACTGGAAATCCGCCTCGACGCCGAGCACGACATTGTTGATGAACTGATAGTTGTAGCCGATCTGCGCGCCGCCGAAGAAGCCGCTCGAATCCACCGTCGCCGAGCCGCTGGCGACGGGGAAGCCGTCGGACGTAACCGAGAACGGGTAGTCGAAATCATTGCCGCCAAAACCGACATTGGCGCCGAGATAGAAGCCGGTCCACGAGAACATCGGCTCGGCGACGATGACTTCAGCCTTGGTCGGATAGGGCAGATCCGCCGCCATCGCCGCCACCGGCATGGCGACGCTCATCAGGACGGCTCCCAGCAGTACATTCTTCATATCGCTTCCCCCAGGGTGATTACATGGCGGGGAATGTACCGATTTGAGGGGATTCGCGTAGTGCAAATGAGCAACACTCGGCTAGATTGAAACGAACTTGGCGCCGATACCGCACCATATTACGTTAAACACTACGATTACACCGTGCATTTTATCTTTGATTCCGTATCTGAAGACTCAGTTTGAGGTACTATGATATTTATTTCCTGAAGACTATTTTACCTTTCCTCAGCGGAAGGAATACAGAGGAGGCCATAAGGCTGCCGGATCGCGGCATCGCCTTGGCACTGGTTTTGCTAGCATTGGCGTCCCGTCCGGCGCATGAAAGCCGGACGTCCGTACCAGCGTGAACAGGCCATCATGGGACCCCAGGTCGTACCCGTCGCCTCCGACTCCTCCTGCCCGACCCATGCCGACGTGGTGATCGTCGGCGGCGGCATCATCGGCACCAGCAGCGCGCTCTATCTTGCCGAGCGCGGCCTCAAAGTGGTCCTGTGCGAGAAGGGCCACATCGCCGGCGAGCAATCGAGCCGCAATTGGGGCTGGTGCCGCCAGGCCAAGCGCGACCCGCGCGAATTCGAATTGATCCGCGAGGCGCTGCGGCTCTGGCGCGGCATGGACGCGCATATCGGCGCCGCCACCGGCTTCACCACGACCGGCATCCTGTTCGCCGCCAATGACGCGAAGAAGGAAGCCTCCTTCGCCGACTGGGTGAAGGAGGCCGCCGGCGCCGGCATCCATGCCGAAATGCTCAGCGGGTCCCGGCTGGCGGAGCAGATGCCCGGCGACACGAAGCCGCCGCCGGCCGCGCTCTGGTGCGCGTCTGACGGGCGGGCCGAACCGCAGAAGGCCGCGCCCGCCATCGCCGAGGCGGCGCGAAAGCGCGGCGCCATCATCCTCACCGATTGCGCGGTGCGCGGCGTGGAGACCGGCGGCGGAAAGGTCATCGCCGCCGTGACCGAGCGCGGGCGCATCGTCACGCCCAACGTCGTGGTGGCCGGCGGCGCCTGGACGCGGCGCGTGCTGCGCGATGTCGGCATCGACCTGCCGCAATTGAAGGTGCGGGCCAGCGTGCTGCGCACCTCGCCGGTGGAGGGCGGCCCGACCCCGGCGCTGTGGGACCATGATTTCGCCTTCCGGCGCCGGGAGGATGGCGGCTACACCATCGCCAATGGCCATGTGAACGTGGTGCCGATCGTGCCGGACAGTTTCCGCTTCGCCCTTCCCTTCCTGCCCGCGCTGCAGATGGAATTCGCCTCGCTGCGGCTGCGGCTCGGGCCGCGCTTCGTCACCGAATGGCGCGAGAGCGCGCCGCGCCCCTTCGACCAACCCTCGGTCTATGAGGCGGCGCGGGTGCTCGATCCCGCGCCCGACCAGGGCTATCTCGACCAGGCCTTCGCCGCGCTGAAGCGGCGCTTCCCGGCCTTTTCCGGGGCGCGGATCGTGCAGAGCTGGGCCGGCTTCATCGATGCGACGCCCGACGCGGTTCCGGTGATCTCGCCCGCCGACACGGTGTCCGGCCTCATCGTCGCCACCGGCTTCTCCGGCCATGGCTTCGGCATCGGCCCGGGCGCCGGCCATCTCGTCGCCGATCTCGTCACCGGCGCCACGCCGATCGCCGACCCCGCGCCCTACCGCCTGTCGCGCTTCTTCGACGGCTCACGGCCGCGCCCGATGGCGGGTCTCTGACCCGCCCGCGCCCTCGATCCGTCACCCCCCGAGCGGAACACGTCCATGGTCCAGACCCTCGCCCGCCGCCCCCTGCCGCGCTCGCTCTACCGGGAAACGGCCCCGCCCGCTCCGGACACCGCCGCGCTGGCGGGCGACACGGCCGCGCGGGTGGCGATCATCGGCGGCGGCTATACCGGCCTCTCCGCCGCGCTGCACCTCGCCGAGGCCGGCGTCGACGCGCTGGTGCTGGAAGCGAGCCAGATCGGCTGGGGCGCCTCCGGTCGCAATGGCGGGCAGGTCAATCCCGGGCTGAAATGGGACCCGGAGGAACTGGAGCGCGGTTTCGGTGCCGATCTCGGCGGGCGGATGGTGCGGCTCGGCGATGAGGCCCCCGGCCTCGTTTTCGAACTCATCGCCCGCCACCGCATCGACTGTGCGCCCAAGCGCGGCGGCACGCTGCGCGCAGCGCTGTCGGAACGCGCCGCCAAGGGCGTGCGCGAATTCCAGCGGCAATGGGCGGCGCGCGGTGCCGATGTGGTGATCGCCGAGGGCAAGGAAATGGCCCGCCTCACCGGCACCGGCTTCTATCCTCTCGGCGCGCATGACCGGCGCGGCGGACAGGTGAACCCGCTCGCCTATTGCCGCGGCCTCGCCCGCGCCGCGCTGAAAGCGGGGGCGCGCCTGTTCACCGACACGCCGGCGCTGCGGCTGGCGAAGGCGGGCAGTGGCTGGCTGATCGACACGCCGGGCGGCCGGGTGACGGCCGAGCGCGTCATTCTCGCCACCAATGGCTATAGCGACGACCTGTGGCCCGGCCTGCGGCGCAGCGTGGTCCCGGTCTATTCCTCCATCACCGCCACCGAGCCGCTGCCGGCCGAGCTCGCCGCGCCGATCATGCCGAACGGCGTGGTGCTGTACGAGATGTCGGCCTCCTATGCCTATTATCGGCTCGACGATGCCGGCCGCTTTGTGATGGGCGGGCGCAGCGTGCTGCGGCCGGCCACCGCGCCGGAGGATTTTCGCGCGCTCGTCCAGCAGGCGACGCGGCTGTTTCCGGTGCTCAAAGCCGTGGAATGGACGCATCGCTGGAACGGACAGGTGGCGGTGACCTGGGATCACCTGCCGCATCTGCACGAGCCGGAGCCGGGGCTCACCATCGGGCTCGGCTATAATGGGCGCGGCGTCGCCATGGCCACCGCCACCGGGCGCATGCTGGCCCGCCACGCCGCCGGGGGCGGGGTCGAGTCGCTCGACCTGCCCGTCACCCGCATCCGGCCGATCCTCGGCCATGCCGCCTGGCCGCTGGCGGTGAAGGCGCGGCTTAAATGGGACCGCCTGCGCGAGAGCTTCGGCAGCTGAGGCAAGGCCGCCCCGCCGCCTTGCCGCTCCGTCGGTCTCTTCTCAGCCGCCCGTGCCGCGCAGCCGCTCGGAGCGGCGGCGCAGCAGTTCCAGCGTCAGCATCAGCAGCGCGGCGAAAATGACCAGCAGCGTCGCGGCGGCGGTGATGGTGGGCGAGATCTGCTCGCGTATGCCGGAGAACATCTGGCGCGGAAGGGTGCGCTGGTCCGGGCTGGCGAGGAACAGCGCCACCACAACCTCGTCCCAGGAGGTGACGAAGGCGAACAGCGCCCCCGACGTGACCCCCGGCGCGATCAGGGGCAGGGTGATGGTACGGAACGTCGTCCAGGGCGAGGCGCCGAGCGAGGCGGCGGCGCGGGTGAGCGAGCGGTCGAAGCCGGTCAGCGTCGCGGTCACGGTGATGACCACGAAGGGCGTGCCGAGAATGGCATGGGCGAGGATCAGCCCGAGATAGGTATTGTTCAGCCCCACGGCCGCGAAGCCGAAGAACATCGCCACCGCGACGATGACCACCGGCACGATCATCGGCGAGATCAGGATCGACAGGATGAGCCCGGCGAAGGGCACGTTTCCGCGCGACAGGCCGAGCGCGGCGAGCGTGCCAAGGCCGGTGGCGATGAGGGTGGAGAACACCGCGACGATGCCGCTGTTCTGCAGCGCGATGCGCCAGCGCTCATCGGTGAAGAAATCGATGTACCAGCGCAGGCTGAGCCCCGGCAGCGGATAGGTGAACCAGGGCTCACTGGAGAATGAGAGCGGCATGATCACCAGGATCGGGCCGACGAGGAACAGGAACACCAGCGTGCAGAACACGGCGAAAAGGAAATAGGCCAGTTTCTCGCGCGGCGTTGCGTAGGACGGTGCCAGCATGTCGATCAACCCAGCTTTACCTTGTCGATGCCGACCACGCGGTTGAACACCGCATAGAGCACCAGCGTGATCATCAGCAGGATGCCGCCGAGCGCCGAGGCCTGGCCCCAGTTCATCTCGCGGTTGGTGTAGAGCGCGACGAAATAGCTGACCATCTGGTCCTGCGGCCCGCCGACCAGCGCCGGGGTGATGTAGTAGCCGAGCGACAGGATGAAGGTGAGCAGGCAGCCGGCGCCGACGCCGGGCAGGGTCTGCGGCACATAGACCGAGACGAAGGCGGTGAGCGGCCCGGCGCCCAGAGACCGCGCCGCGCGCAGATGCGAGGGCGGAATCGACTTCATCACCGAATAGATCGGCAGGATGGTGAAGGGCAGCTGGATATGGGTCATCGCCAGAACCGTGCCGAAGCGGTTGAAGATCAGCTGCACCCGCTCCGTCGTCAGGTGCAGCGCCAGCAGGATGTCGTTGAGCACGCCATTGCTCTGCAGGAGCACGATCCACGCCGTGGTGCGCACCAGAATGGAGGTGGTGAAGGGCAGCAGCACCAGGATCATCAGCACATTGGCGTGGCGAGGAGGCAGGATCGCCAGCAGATGCGCGACGGGATAGCCGAGCACGAGCGTTGCCAGCGTCACCACGAGGCTGATGGAGAGGGTGCGGATGAAGATGTCGATGAAGATGGACTGGTCGGCGAAATTCGTCGTCACCGCCCCGCCGGCATCCTGCCGCAGGTCGACCGAGGTGAGGAGATAATAGGGGGTGAGCGTCTGCCCCGCCCGCTTCATGATCGCCCAGAACTCGACCGATCCCCATTCGGCGTCGCTGGCGAGGAACTTCTCTTTCCACGGCCCGCCGCCGCCGGCATCGACGAGGCGGCCGGCCTTGAGGAAGCGCGAGCGGGCGCCCGGTACCTCGTAATTGATGCGCTTGCCCACCAGCGCGGTGGTGCGGTCCTTCTGCGTCTGCACGAGATCGGTGGCGAAGGCGGCGAACACCTCTTCGCCCGGCGTCTCCCGCCCGTCCCACGCGTCGAGCGCGTCGATGGTGCGGGGCATGGTCTCGCGCACCTCGGTGTTCTCCACCGCGCGCAGCAGCATCAGCCCGATCGGCAGCGCGAACACCGCCAGCACGAACAGCAGCAGCGGAGCGACGAGCGAGAAGGAGCGCAGGCGGTTCACCCGCTCGGCGCGCCGGAGCTTGGTCTTGAGCGAGGTGCGGTCCCCAGCGGGTCCGGCCTCGCCCGGAAGGGCGGCCACGGCCATGTCGAGAAATCCCCCTCGGTTGCTGCCGCGGCCTTGCCCCGGAGGGCGGCGCGGTCGGTCGGTGAGCGGCCGGGGCACCGAGAGCCCCGGCCCGCCTTCCGCCCGCCCCCAAAAGGAGCGGGCGTGTGGTCAGGACGCGCGGCGGCTAGCCGCCGGCGCGCCCGGGGTCACTGGGCGATCCAGGTGTTGAAGCGCTTCAGCAGCTCTTCCTTGTTGTCGCCCCAGAAGACCGGATCATTGGCGAGCGCGGTCTTGGCGTTCTCCGGCGCGGTCGGCAGGTCCTTGAGGATGTCGGGCGCGACCAGCGGCGTGGCGGCGAGCAGCGCCGGGCCATAGGAGATGTACTTGGTCTGCGCGGCCTGCGCCTCCGGGCTGGAGGCGAACTGGATGAACTTGTAGACCGCGTCGAGGTTCTTCACGCCCTTGGGGATCGCCCAGAGGTCATAGTCCATCAGCTGGCCGTCCCAGACGATCTTGAAGTTCTTCTTGTCGACCTTGTTGGCGTTGAAGATACGGCCGTTCCAGGCGGTCGCCATCACCACTTCGCCGGAGGCGAGCAGCTGCGGCGGCTGGGCGCCGGCTTCCCACCAGACGATGTCCTTCTTGATGGTGTCGAGCTTCTTGAAGGCACGGTCGACGCCTTCCTTGGTCTTCAGCGTCTCATAGACCTTGTCGGCCGGCACGCCATCCGCCATCAGCGCGAATTCGAGATTGCCGAAGGGGGTCTTCTGCAGCGCGCGCTTGCCCGGCCAGGTCTTGGTGTCGAACAGGCCGGCAATGGTCTTCGGGCCGTCCTTAATCTTGTCGGCGTCATAGGCGTAGATGGTGGAATAGATGATGGTCGGGATGCCGCACTCGAAGGTGGAGCCCTTCACGAAGGCACCCTCGCCGCCGAATTTGGAATAGTCGATCGGCGTCAGGAACCCCTCGTCGCAGCCCTGCTGCGCGGTGGCGGCGTCAACATCGACGGCATCCCAGGTGGTGTTGCCGGATTCGACCATGGCGCGGATGCGCGCCGCCTCGCCATTATACTCTTCCTGGGTGATCTTGGTGCCGGTCTTGGCGGTGTAGGGCTTGTAATAGGCCTCGTCCTGGCTGGTCTGATAGGCGCCGCCCCATGAGGTGATGGTGAGGCCGTCCGCCGCGAAGGCGGTGCTGCAGGCCGCCGCGAGGGCGAGCGCGGAGAGGGTCATCGTCAGCGACTTCAACTGCATGGTCATTCCCTTTGGGTCTAGGGGGCGAAAGTCTGGGGGCGAAAGTCTGGGGGCTGAGGTCTCAGGCCGCGTCGAGGGCGCGGCAATCCTGCGCGCGCCATGCCAGCGGGATGCGGGAGCCGACGGCGAGGACCGGGCGGTCCTCGACATTGCCGACCTTGACGACCATTTCGGCGCCGCCATCGAGCACGCAGCGCACGCGCACATGGTCGCCGAGATAGATCGTCTCGGCGATCACGGCCTCGAAATGATTGTCGAGCGAACCACCGGCCGGGGCGATCTGCACCCGCTCGGGCCGGATGGAGAGCAGGCAGTTCTCGCCCACCCCGGCCGCCTCGGTCAGGGTGGCGGTGACGACATCGCCATTGGCGAGCACCACCGAGCACAGCGCGCCATTGGCCGCCTCGATGCGGCCGGGCAGCCGGTTGTTCTCGCCGATGAACTGGGCGACGAAGGAATTGGCGGGGTATTCATAGAGTTCGGAGGGCGGCGCCACCTGCTGGATGATGCCGGCATTGAACACAGCGACGCGGTCCGACATGGTCAGCGCCTCGCTCTGGTCGTGGGTGACATAAACCACGGTGATGCCGAGCCGCTCGTGCAGATGGCGGATTTCCATCTGCATGTGTTCGCGCAGCTGCTTGTCGAGCGCGCCGAGCGGCTCGTCCATCAGCACCAGCTTGGGCTCGAACACCAGCGCCCGCGCCAGCGCGACGCGCTGCTGCTGGCCGCCGGACAGCTGGCCCGGCATGCGCGCGGCGAAGCTGCCGAGATGCACCATATCGAGCGCCTTGGCGACGCGGTCGGCGATCTCCGCCTTCGGCCGGCCCCGCACCTTCAGGGGATAGCCGACATTCTGGGCCACGCTCATATGCGGGAACAGCGCGTAGTTCTGGAACACCATGCCGATATTGCGCTTCTCCGGCGGCAGCGCGTCGATGCGGGCGCCGTCGAGCATGATGTCGCCGGAGGTCGGCGTCTCGAAACCGGCGAGCATCATCAGCGTCGTCGTCTTGCCCGAACCGGAAGGGCCCAGCATGGTGAGGAACTCGCCGCGCCGGATGCGCAGGCTGAGGTCCTTCACGACAAGCGTTTCGCCGTCATAGCTCTTCTGGACGCCGGCGAACTCGACGAAACTGTCATTGGCGCTGACCGCATGCTTCATGCTTCCTCCTCGGACGAGCCGCGCGGAACGGCCTGGAACGGCGACCTTCCATCGCCGGCCCGGGCTTCCGCCTCCCCCTGCTTCCGCAAAGGTCGTGCCAAGCGGAAGGGGAAGGACGCCGTAAGCGGCCAAACACATTTCTTGCTTTATTCCCCGTTGCTTAGCGCGACTTCGCCATGCTTGACGCAGCGGCAGTCAGATAGGCTGGCGGCCCCACCGCAGCGCGTCGCTCGGCCGGCGGAGCCGGGATGGGGAAGGGGGAAAGACGCCGCCGGGCAGCGCGCGGACGCTTCGACTGATGCGTAATTAGGCACGCCTCTTTTGCAGCCGTCGCTTAACCCGGCAGGCGACGAAAGGTCGGTCTTTAAACACCTTCCGCCCCGGCGGGTGCAGCATCCGGCATGGAATGCCGGGTGCATGAGCCCGGCGGGGCGCATGCCCGAGTCGTCATGCTGGCTGAACGTAGGCGACCTTCGCCTAAGCCGGCGGCGGGCCGCGATGAAGAATGAGCCTTTTCCGGCGCGTTCACGTCGCCCCACGGGGTGAATGGCCGGACCGCAGGGGTGGCAAGGCACCCCCGCGGCCGAAAGCACGCACCGCGCTCCTATCGCGCCTCTCATGTATACAATACCACCTAATCTGCTTACGGGCTTGGCGATGAGAAGCGCTCTGCCTATTATGACGCCCTCTCTCTTCCGGGGACCAGCCTATGCCGCGTGATCTCGCCTTCACCCTTGCCGGGCTGCGCGCCGCCTATGCGCGGGGACTGCAACCGGAAGCGGTGATCGTGGAAGCGTTCCGCCGGCTCGACGCGCTGGGCGATCCCGGAATCTTCCTGCACGAGGCGCGCGCGCAGGCATTGGCCGAGGCAAGGGCGCTGGGAGCGCCGGACGGGCGACCGCTCTGGGGCATTCCCTTTGCGGTGAAGGACAATATCGACGTGGCCGGAATGCCGACCACCGCCGCCTGCCCCGATTTCGCCTATGACGCGACGGCCGACGCCTTCGTCGTCGCGCGGCTGCGTGCCTTGGGCGCGATCTGCCTCGGCAAGACCAATCTCGACCAGTTCGCCACCGGGCTTGTGGGGGTACGCACGCCCTATCCGGTGCCGCGCAACGCCATCGACCCGGCGCTGGTGCCCGGCGGCTCCTCCTCCGGCTCGGCGGTGGCGGTGGCGCAGGGTCTGGTGGGGTTCAGTCTCGGCACCGACACCGCCGGCTCCGGCCGGGTGCCGGCGGCGCTCAACGATATTGTCGGGCTGAAGCCGAGCCTCGGCGCGCTGTCCTCCGCCGGCATGGTGCCGGCCTGCCGCACGCTCGACACCATCTCGCTCTTTGCCCAGAGCGTCGCCGAGGCATGGGAGCTGTTCACGCTCACCGCCGGCGTCGATCCCGCCGATGCCTGGTCGCGTCCTCTGCCGCCGCCGCGCCTCGCATCCCTGCCAGAGGCGGTGACCGTGGCGGTGCCCGATGCGGCCAGTCTGCGCACCTTCGGCGACACCGCGCAGGCGGCGCATTTCCACGCCACGGTTGAGCGGCTGCGCGCCCAAGGGGCGCGGGTGCGCGCGATAGACCTCTCGCCCTTCTACGCCGTGGCGGAGCTGCTCTATTCCGGCCCTTGGGTCGCCGAGCGCGTGGCGGCGGTAGGAAGCCGGCTCATCACCGCGCCAGAAACCCTGCATGAGGTCACGCGCGCCATCCTCGCGCCGGGGCTTGCCCTCTCGGCCGTCGATGCTTTCAACGGCCTGTACCGGCTGCAGGAATTGCGGCGGGTCTGCGCCCAGGCGCTGGAGGGCGCGGATGTCCTCTGCGTGCCGACCATTCCCTGCTTCGTCACGCGGGAGGAGATTGCCGCCGACCCGTTCGGGCCGAACAGCCGGCTCGGCACCTACACTAATTTCGTCAATCTGCTCGATCTCTGCGGCATTGCCGTGCCGACCGGGCCACGCGCCGACGGCCGGCCGGGCAGCCTCACCCTATTGGCGCGCAAGGGGGAGGATGGGCGCGCCGCCGCCCTGGCGCTGCGGGTCGAGCGCGGAGGCGCGGCGGTGCCGCTCCCGGCCGATGCCCCCGTCCATGCGCCGACGAGCGACGAGATCGCCCTCGCCGTCTGCGGCGCCCACATGGCCGGCCTGCCGCTCAATGGCGAACTGACCGCACGCAACGGCCGCCTGCTGCGTCCGGCGCGCACAGCGCCGCATTACCGGCTCTTCGCCCTGCCCGGCGGCCCGCCGGCGCGGCCGGGGCTGCACCGCGCCACCGAAGGCGGCGCGGCGATCGCGCTGGAAATATGGGCGCTCCCGCGCACCGCGCTGGGCGATTTTCTCGCCGGCATCCCCGCCCCGCTCGTCATCGGCACGGTGGAACTGGAGGATGGAAGCACGGTGAAGGGCTTCCTGTGCGAGCCGCACGGGCTCAGGGACGCGCGCGACATCACCGCCAGCGGCGGCTGGCGCGCGGCGCTGGCGGAGGCGTAGCGGCACCGCTGCGCGTTCTATCCCTTGGCGCCCTGCCCGCGGGCATAGACATCCTCGTAGCGGATGATGTCGTCCTCGCCGAGATAGGTGCCGGTCTGCACCTCGATCAGCACCATCGGCACCTTTCCGGGGTTCTCCATGCGGTGAACCGCGCCCAAGGGAATGTAGACCGACTGGTTCTCGGTGAGCAGCTGCGGCGTGCCGTCAATGGTGACGCGGGCGGTGCCGGAGACGACGACCCAGTGCTCGGAGCGGTGATAATGGCTCTGCAGCGACAGCGCCGCGCCGGGATGGACGACGATGCGCTTGACCTGGAAGCGCTCGCCCAGCGCCAGCGTCTCGAACCAGCCCCAGGGCCGGTGATCCCTGGGAAAATGCTCGGCCTGCCGCGCGCCGCGCGCTTTCAGCGCCGTCACCGCCTGCTTCACTTCCTGCGAGCGCGAGCGATCCGCCACCAGCACGGCGTCCGGCATGGCGACGACGAGCATGTCCTTTAGCCCGATGCCGACCAGTTCCAGCCCTTCCGCCTCCGAGCGCAGCAGCGAATCGGCGCAGTCTATGGCGGTGACGGGGCCATGGGCGACGACATTGGCGGCATCCGCCTCGCCCTCGCGCATGACAGAGGCCCAGTCGCCGAGATCCGACCAGTCGCCGCCGAAGGGCACCACGTCAAGATTATCCGAGCGCTCCATGATGGCATAGTCGATGGAGATGTCTTCCGCCTTCTGCCATGGCTCCGGGGCCAGGCGGAGGAAATCGAGGTCGCTGGCCGCCTCCTCCAGCGCCTGCCGCACCGGGGCAAGCATGGCGGGGGCATGGGCCTCGAACGCCTTCAGCGCGGTCTCCACCGAGAACAGGAAGATGCCGGCGTTCCAGAGATAATGCCCGTCGGCGAGCAGGGCGGCGGCGCGCGCCGCATCGGGCTTTTCCACAAAGCGGCGCAGCGGCACCGGCGCGGGCGTGGCGCCCTCCGGGGCATGGGCGAGTTCCAGCCAGCCATAGCCGGTTTCCGGCCGGGTCGGGCGGATGCCGAAAGTGACGATGCGCCCCGCTTCCGCCGCCGGCAGGCCGGCGCGCACCGCCTCGGAAAAGGCGGCGCTGTCCGGCACCACCTGGTCGGACGGCATGACGAGGAGGAGCGCCTGCGGGTCGCGTGCCGCCAGATACTGCACGGCGGCGAGAATGGCCGGTGCGGTGTTGCGCGCGCTCGGCTCGATCAGCACCGCGCCGGCCGGAATGCCGGCTTCGGCCAGCTGTTCGGTGACGATGAAGCGGAAATCGGCATTGGTGACGATGACCGGCGGGCGCACATCCGGCCCGGAAAGGCGCCGGGCGGCGGCCTGAAACAGCGTCTCACCTTCGCCAAGGGTAACGAACTGCTTGGGAAAACTCTTGCGCGACAGCGGCCACAGGCGCGTGCCGGAGCCGCCGCAGAGAAGAACGGGATAGAGATGAGCCATGGAGCCTTGAATGTCGCAGTGCGCCCTGTGGGCGCGGTGGGCCGTGCCGAGGCGCGAAGTGTGGGCGGGGCACGGCGGAAAGGCAAGGCGGCGCAAGCACCTTGATCTCTTCCCCCAGAATCCGTATCGCCGCGCTGGCGCGCCCGGCTCCTCCGCGCCCGCGCTCAGGAAAGGCCCGGCCATGCTCACCTGCTTCAAGGCGTACGACATTCGCGGCCGGCTCGGCGAGGAGCTGAACGAGGCGATCGCCCGCCGCATCGGCCGCGCCTTCGCCGAGGGTCTCGGGGCGAAGCGGGTGGTGATCGGCCGCGACTGCCGCGCCTCCTCGGAAGCGCTGGCGGCGGCCTGCAGCGCGGGGCTGGTGGCGGGAGGGGTCGAGGTGCTCGATCTCGGCCTGTGCGGCACCGAGGAGATGTACGCCGCCGTGACCGATCTCGACGCCGATGGCGGCATTGAAGTGACGGCCTCGCACAACCCGATGGACTATAACGGCATGAAGCTGGTGCGCGCCGGCTCTGCCCCGCTCGATACCGCAACCGGGCTGGCCGCGATCCAGGCACTGGCGGAGGGGCCCGACCTGCCGGACCTGCCGGGCGGAAGCCTCACGCCGGCGCAAGGCGCCCGCGCCGCCTATGTGCAGCGCGTGCTCTCCTTTGTCGACACGTGCGCGCTGCGCCCGCTCAGCATTCTCGTCAATGCCGGCAACGGCGCGGCGGGGCCGACCTTCGATGCGCTGGCCGGCGAACTGGAAGCGCGCGGAGCGCCGCTCACCTTCATCCGCCTGCACCATCAGCCCGACGGGCGCTTTCCCAACGGCATTCCCAACCCGCTGCTCACCGAGAACCAGCCGGTGACATCGCAGGCGGTGGTGGCGGCGGGCGCCGATATGGGCGTCGCCTGGGACGGGGATTTCGACCGCTGCTTCCTGTTCGACGAGACCGGCCGCTTCATTCCCGGCGAATACATTGTCGGCCTTCTGGCGCAGGTATTTCTCGCCAAGGAGAAGGGCGCCACCATCGTTCATGATCCCCGCGTGATCTGGAACACGCAGAACCAGGTGGCGCAGGCGGGCGGGCGGGCGGTGCAGGCGCGCACCGGCCACGCCTTCCTCAAGCAGGCGCTGCGCGACACCGGCGCGGTCTATGGCGGGGAAATGTCGGCGCACCACTATTTCCGCGACTTCATGTGCTGCGATTCCGGCATGATCCCCTGGTTGCTGGTGGCGGAACTTATGGGGCGCAGCGGGCAAAAGCTGAGCGACCTCGTCTCGGCGCGCATGGCGGCCTTTCCCTCCTCCGGCGAGATCAATTTCCGCCTCGACGATCCCGCCGGCGCGGTGGCGCGCGTGGAAGCGGCCTTCGCCGAACTCAGCCCGGCGCGCGATGAGACCGACGGGCTCTCACTGGATTTCGGCAACTGGCGGCTCAATCTGCGCCGTTCCAATACCGAGCCGCTGCTGCGGCTGAATGTGGAGGCCAAGGGCGCGCCCGAATTGGTGGCGCAGCGTGTGGCCGAGATCACCACCCTGATCAGGGGGTGAGCCCCCGCAGCCCGGCGGCTTACACCCGGCTCCAGCCGAGGCAGCCGGCGGGCAGCCCCGCGCCGCCGACCAGCCACGCCCCCTCGGCATAAAGGCGGAGCGCGCGCCCCGGCGGCGCCTCGACCACGACCACGCCCATCGCCGGATCGGCCCAGACGAGCCGCGCCTCATGCCGCGCCAGCGCCTGCGCCACCTGCGCCGGCGCGAGGCCCGGCCGGAAGACGACGGTGGAAAAGGGCTGATCGCCCGGCGGGCGCAGCGACCATGCGGCGGCGCCGAGCGTGCCAAAAGTCAGCGCGACCAGAGCGAGCCGCCCGGCCATGCGCCCTCCCTCTCCATTCCCCCGCAGCAGCCAGCCCGCGAGCAGCAGCGGCGCCACCCCGAAGCCGAAGAACCAGACGAGGTCCCAGAACAGCGGGTCGGGGCTGTCCACCCGGATGCGGTGGATGCCGAGCAGCCAATGCGAGAGCACGCTATCGACAAGGTGCCACAGGCCGAAGCCGATGAGCAGGGCGGCGGCGAGCGCGGCCCCGGCCGTTCGCGCGCCGCGCCGGTGCGCCCGCCACAGGCCGACCAGCGCCAGGACGGCAAGGCCATACATGAGGGCATGAAAATAGCCGTCCCACAGAACCTGAAGACGCAGATTGTCCATTCCCGGCACCAGGCTGAGCAGGTGATGCCATTGCAGAATCTGGTGCAGCAGAATGCCGTCGAAGAACCCGCCCAGGGCAAAGCCGAGCACGGCGCCCCAGCGCGGAAGGGGTGATGACCCCATGGCGCGCCTCCCTTTCCGGTCTCAACCCCGAGCGGCTGACGACGTTCCCGCCGCATGCCGCGCGGGCTCAGCGACAGGGGCGCTCCGGCCAGGTTTTCACCACATGCTCCGGCCACGGATTGCGCCCCTCGTGCAGGAAGGCGAGCGTATCGCGCCAGAAGCCTTCGGCGTGGCTGTCATGGAACAGGCTGAAATGCCCGATCGCCTCCCTTCCGTAATCATCGGGGGCAAGGCCGATCAGCGTGCGCCGGGCGCCGGTGTAGTAGCCGAGCGTGCGGGAGAGCGCCGGGACGGTGCCGAGCGGATCGTCGCTCATCGCCACGGCGAGGATCTCGGCGCGCACCGACGCCATGCGGGCGCGCACCTCTTCTCGCGCGGCCGGCGGATGGCTGGTCTCGAAACGCGGCCCGCGAAAGCTCCATTCATGGGCGACGCCGGCCGGCAGATCCTCCAGCCAGCCCAGCCGCTTGCCGGGAAAATAGCCGCACAGGGCGGTGAGCGCCGGCATGGCGACATGCCATTTCAGGAACAGGCCGGCGCGCTGACGCGGCGCGTAATCGCCCCACCACGCATATTGCGCGCCCATGGTGAGCAGCCGCGCGATCCGCGCACCATTCTCGGCCAGACCGGGCAGGAAGCCGCCAATGGAATGACCGACGACCATGAGCGGCGCCTCCGTGCGCGCCACCAGAAAGCCCAGCGCCGCGTCGACATCGCGCTCGCCCCAGTCGCGCCAGCGGTAGGGGCAGCCGCGCAGCCGCGCCGGCCGCGACAGTCCGATGCCGCGATAATCGAAGGTGAGCACCTCGAATCCATGGCCGGCGAGAAAGCGGGCATAGCGATGATAGTAACGCGCCGCGACGCCTGTGGCGGGATTGATCACCACCGCGCCCTGCACCGGGCCGGGCGCCGCCGCCCAGATGTGCCCGCCAAGCCTCACACCGTCCTGGCAGGTGATCGCCACCGCCTCGGGTTTTCTGCCGTCCATGCTCCTGTCTCCCGGCCCCCCCAGGCAGCAGGTGGACGGTTCACTGCCGCCCCCGATTTTGGGACAGTATAGCTGGCCGACGGCCCCCGAAGGCAATCTCAATGACGGCGCGCCACGGGGAGGGAAAAGCGTTCGGCCCGGTCAGGGACCGGGCCGACGGTATCAGTAGCGGCGCGCCCCGCTCAGTGGGTGGAGCGCATATTGCCTTCGGCCTGCTCGCGGATCGCGGCGGCGCCGTTCTGGGCGGCGAAGCTCTCGGTCATGTTGCGGCCTTCGACCACCGTCTGGGCGGAAGCGGCCGCCGGACGGGTGGCCGCCGCTTCGGCCGAGACGGCGCCGAGCACGAGCGTGGTGGACAGAACGGCGAGGGTGAGGAACTTGTTCATGGCGGTTCTCCTGATTTCCGGCCCGCTCCATGCGGTGCCGATGACCAGGAAAGGGTAGGCCCGCGCCCAGCCGGCCTCTATCACGCCTGCGCTTAGCCGGATCACCATTGAATGTGGTCGACCCCATCCCTTGGGATGACGTTCCCCACCCTCAGCGCCACAGCCGCGCCAGCGAGCGCCGCACCTCGCGCACACGGCGGCGCAGCGCGGTCTTGAGGCGATCGAGCCGCAGCGCCGTCACGACCCGGTCGCGCAGGCCGGAGAGGGTGACGATCACCCATGCCATCCAGGCCACCGTCATCAGCTTGGCTCGGCCGGCGGAATAGATGCGCTCGATTATGACGAAGCTGACGAGATAGGCGAGCAGGAAAAGTACGGTGCCGGCCCTGGCCCAGCCATCGGCGATCCACACCAGCGCGACGATTTTAAGCGGCTCAATGGTGACATAGGGAACGACCAGAAGCACCAGAATCGTCGACACCGAGCGGGCCGCGATCCAGCGCTCGAAAGCGTGCATGATCCGGAGCGCGGCAAGGCGGGCAATGAGCGGCCGGTAGAGCGGACGCACCAGCTCGTCGAGCAGGATCAGCGGCGTGCAGAGCAGGCGGAAAAGAAAGCCGAGAACCCGCCAGAGCGGAGAGGCGCGGCGCGCGGCGCCGGCACGCGCGCGGCGGGAGTGCGACAGGGAAGGCGGCGTGGGGGGTGGAACGGGAGGCACCATTCCCTCCATATCGGCGCCCCGCGGCGCCATGGCTAGAGAACGTTTTGCCGATCTCCGGCGGGGCGGTGGCGTTAGAGGTCGAGCAGAAAGCGCTGGCGCGCCCGGCCGCGCAGATGGAAGCCGATGCCCTTGGCGCGCATTTCGGTGATGATGTCGGCCGTGTGGCCTTCCGCGCCGATGATGTTCAGCAAGCTCTCGATCTCATGCAGATGGTACTGCTGGCGGAACAGAATATCGCGCTTGATCAGCGGCGCCCCGAGGAAGCGGCGGTAGAGAAAACCGCCGCTGTGGATCTGCGAGCGGGCGACGACCGCATCCGTCAGCTGGCGCATTACGGTTTCCTGCCGCAGCCGCGGCCCACCGGGGTCCGGCCGCAGGTCGATCGGCAGATGGCCGAAGAGATCCTGCAGGCCCATGGAATCAACGTCGGCCAGCGCCTCGCGCAGCTTGACCGGGTTGAACAGAACCTCGCTGGAGCGGGCGAGGCTCACCATAAGGCGCGAACTGCCGACCTCGCCCTTTTCGATGGCCCAGGGCCGGGCATTCACCGGAAGATAATCGCGCCAGAACTGCTGGAACGCCGGCTGCTCCAGCATGTAGCGCGAAATCGAATAGCAGAAGGACTGGAAATGGTGATGATATTCCCAGTTCTCATACGCCGCACAGACATCGCAGGGGGAGGTGGCGAGCCTCTGCACCATCTCGGCCAGACCGGTGCGGAAGTAATAGACGCTGTCGTTCATTAGCAGCAGCCGCTCCGGCTCCCGCCCGGCAAAGGACAGGATGGCGTCGCGGTAGCCTCCCATGTCGCGGCCGGAATTGTCGCGCAGCATGATCCGGTCGGCAAAGGGCCTCAGCTCCGCCAGCCGCGCCTCGCTGAGCGGGTGATTGACCACCAGGGTCACATTGATCCCCGCCTCGGCCAGCGCTTCCAGCGCGTTGGTCACATACCAGGCGGTCGCCTGCGGCTGCCAGATGAGGAAAACAGCATGCACATTGCCGGGATGATGCCGTTCGCCGGGCACAATGACCGGCGTGGATTCGAGACCGAACCTGCGGGTGAGTTGGGCGCGCAGGATCGGCATCCGGTATTCAGCCAGATACACATAGGTCTTGCCGAACCGGATCTTCATGAATCTTCCGTCTTGGGGCTCACGTCGGCGTGTTCTCCACGCAGGATAGGCCAGCGGACGGAGGGCTTGGCAAGCCTATCGGGGCGAAGAATGTCCGCCTCACTTGCGCACGACATTCTTACCGTCAAGAAGCCACGCTGTCGCGGCGGAGACTCATCCGCAGATTATGCCGGCACGCGACGCGTGAAACTCACCGTCCTGCGGTCGCCCGCTGCGCCTCAAGGGAGGCCAGGCTCGTCGTGGGGAACACCTCTTCCGGTATGGCGCACAGGCCGGTTCGGCCCAGCCATCGGCCGAGCGCCGGCTCGGCGGTGAGCACGGCGAAGGGCACGGCGACGAGCAGGGCGACGAGCACCGGCAGCGCCCAGGGCAGCGCGCCCGGCGCGAAGCCGGCGAGCAGCCCGGCGAGCGCCGCACCGAACAGGAATTGCGGCCACAGCCCGGCAAGCGCGGTGCGCCAGGACAGGCGCTCGGCATCGCGCGCCTGCGCCTCCCAGGTCACGGTGCGGCCGAAGGCGAGGCCGATCATGAACAGCGCGATGCGGAAGGCCACGACCGGCCCCAGCAGCACGGAAAAGACGAACTCCGCCAGCGCGCCCCCGGCCAGCCGGGCGCCGCCGCCATAGCGCGCGCGCTCGCCCGCCCGCAGCAGCACGTCGAGCAGACCCGCGACCTTCGGCGCGAGGCTCATCGCGAACATGGTGGCGAACAGGGTGAGCCCCAGCGCGGCGGGAAAGGGCGCGTCCGCCCGCTCCGTGTCGAAAACCTTCAGCGCGGCGAGGGCGACGAAGGCCATCCAGGCGAAGGCGCCGAGATACATCAGGATCGCCCAGGCGATCTGGAACCGGCTCATCGGCCTGAGGCCGGGCAGAGCCAGCAGGCGCCAATACTGCATGTTGCCCTGGCACCAGCGCAGATCACGCCGGGTGAATTCGGTGAGGTGCGGCGGGTTTTCCTCGAAACTGTCCATCTCCTCCGGCAGCACCCGCACCTCATAGCCGGCGCGGCGCATCAGCACCGCCTCGATCTGGTCGTGCGAGAGCATATGGCCGGCAAGCGGACCCTTGCCCGGCAGGACGGGGAGCTGGCAATGCGCCTTGAACGGGGCGATGCGGATGACGGCGTTGTGCCCCCAATAGGGTCCGCAGTCGCCCGCCCACCAGGACGCTCCCATGGTGTAGGACCGCATGCCATGGCGCATGCCGAACTGGAAGATGCGGGCGAAGGGCGAGCGGGAGGGCAGGCCGACCACCAGACTTTGCAGGATGCCGAGGCGCGGATGCGCCTGCATGATGCGCACGAGGCGCAGCGTGGCACTGGCGCCGAGGAAGCTGTCGGCATCGAGCACCAGCATGAAATCATGCGCGTCGCCCCAGCGCTCCAGGAAATCGCGGATATTGCCGGCCTTGAAGCCTTCATTGCTGGTGCGGCGGCGGTAGTGAAGCGAGGTGCCTGCGCCGCGTTCCGCCTGCCAGGCGGCGAACAGGTCCTCCTCCTGCGCCGCGATCTCCGGCCGGGTGGTGTCCGACAACACGAACCAGGCAAAGGCGTCGCCCGCACCGCTGGCGGCGAGTTCGCCCTCCATGGCACGCAGCCGGGCGAAAGCCCGGGCGGGGTCCTCGTTGCGCAGCGTCATCACCATGGCGACGCGGGCGGTGATCGGCGCCTCCTCCGCCGCCCGCGTGGCATAGGGATAGACCGAGCGGCGGGCGTCGCCGGGCCCGTGCAGGAGCCATAGACCGATAAGGGCGTTCCAGAAGCCGAGAATGGTCCAGGGCGTGGAGAGGCAGAAGGCCGCCAGCAGCAACCCGTCCAGCAGGGTGAACCCGCCATGGGCGAGGAGATGGGCGAACAGCGCCACGAGGGCGGCATAGGTCGCTGCGATGAGGGTGAAGACGACCACGCGGCGCTGCGTGAGCTGCCGGGCGGACTGCACGCCGGTGGGCGTGCGGCGCTCGGCGCGACCGGCGGAAATGAAGCGTCCTTCGGCGAGATTCTCGTCCAGACTCATGCGATCCTCGGCTCGGCGCGGGCGCGCGGCCACCATGGCCGCACCCGGGGCTTGTACGCGCCCCGTCGTGGGCGGTTCACGCGCATGTGGGATCTAACCGCACCGTGATGCTGTTATGCACGCGAATAAGGGCAGGGGGTGACGGTTGATGGGCGGTACGGCGGAGATCGGCACACAGCTCTGGTGCGTGGCGCCGGGGCGCTACGAGCTGCGCCGCGCCACGCTGCCCCCGTCGGGCGATGACGGGCTCCTCATTCGCAGCCTCGTCTCGGCGGTGAGCCGGGGGACGGAGCGGCTGGTGCTGGAAGGTGCGGTGCCGCCAAGCGAGCATGAGCGCATGCGCGGCCCGTTCCAGAACGGGGATTTCCCGTTTCCGGTGCACTATGGCTATCAGAGCGTCGGCGTGGTCGAGGCCGGACCGGCGGAATGGGTCGGCCGCACGGTCTTCGCGCTCTTTCCCCATCAGGACCGCTATCGCCTGCCCGTGGCGGCGGCGATGCCGGTGCCGGAGAGCCTGCCGCCGGAGCGCGCCGCTCTCGCCGCGAATATGGAAACGGCGCTCAACGCGATCTGGGATTCCGGCACCGGCCCCGGCGACCGGATCACCATTGTCGGCGGCGGGGTGGTCGGCCTGCTGCTGACCGCGCTCGCCGCCCGGCTTCCCGGCGCGGAGGTAACGCTGGTGGATGTGAACCCGGCCCGGACCGCGCTGGCGCGCGCGCTCGGCGCCGCCTTCGCCCAGCCCGACGCCGTGACCGACGATGCCGATGTCGTGTTCCATACCAGCGCCACCGCCAGCGGCCTCGCCACCGCGCTGGCGGCAGCCGCGTTCGAGGCGAAGGTGGTGGAGGTGAGCTGGCATGGCGGCCACGCCCCCGCCGTGCCGCTGGGCGAGGCTTTCCACAGCCGGCGCCTGCAACTGATCGGCTCGCAGGTGGGTTCCGTATCTCCATCACGGCGCCCACGCTGGCCGCATGCGCGCCGGCTGGCCAAGGCGCTCGCCTTGCTCGACGATGCGCGGCTCGACCATCTGGTCACGCATGTCGTCGCTTTCGAAACGGCGCCGCAACGGCTGCCGCCACTTCTGACCGGGGGCGAGGACGCGCTGGCGATCCTGCTCGATTACCGATGAGGGATGCCATGTACTCTGTCGAAGTCCGCGATCGCATCATGATCGCCCATTCGCTGCCCGACCCGTTCTTCGGCCCGGCCCAGGGCCTGCACGGCGCGACCTTCGTGGTCGATGTCGCCTTTTTCCGCGAGACGCTGACGGCGCAGAATGTCGTGGTCGACATCGGCGCTGCGCTCGACGTGCTGAAGAAGACGCTGGCGCCGCTCGCCTACCAGAATCTCGACACGCTGCCGCAGTTCGCCGGCACGCTGACCACCACGGAATTCCTCGCCCGGTATATTTTCGACGCGATCGCCGCCGCTGCGAAGGCCGGCGCGCTGGGCGAGGACGGGCAGGGGCTGACCAAGATCCGCGTCACCCTGCACGAGACCGACCTTGCGCGCGCCAGCTTCGAATCCGGCCTTGGCTGAGGCGCGGGCGTGAACGACTTCGCCTTTGCCATACCCGGCGACCTCGAGCTGCCGACCGGTGGCTATGCCTATGACCGCCGGGTGATCGCCGAAGCGCCCGGCGCCGGGGGCATGCTGACCCATGTCGCGCTGCCCGGGGGCTTTCCCTTTCCCTCGCCGGCGGAACTGGAGACCAGCGCCGCGCGGCTGCGCGCCTTGCCGCCGGGCCAGCCCGTGCTGATCGACGGGCTCGCGCTCGGTGCCCTGCCGGCATCGCTCTTGCGCGGGCTTGGACGGCCGCTGGCGGCGCTGGTGCATCATCCGCTGGCGCGGGAAGCCGGGCTGAGCGAGGACCAGCGCGCGCGGCTTTGCGCCAGCGAAAAGGCGGCGCTGGCGGAGGCCGCGGCGGTGATCACCACCAGCCACGCCACCGCGCGCGACCTGATGCGCGATTACGGCGTGCCGGAAAGCCGGCTCCGCATTGCCCTGCCCGGCACGGACCCCGCCCCGCGCGCCACCGGCACGGGCCGGCCGCTGCGGCTGCTCGCCGTCGGCTCGGTGATCCCGCGCAAGGCGCATGGCCTGCTGGTGGAGGCGCTGGCAGACCTGAGCGCGCAGGACTGGCAGTGCCATATCGTCGGCGCCACCGACCGCGATCCCGCCGAGGCCGAACGGGTCGCGGCGCTCATCGCGACCCATGGGCTCGGCGCCCGTGTCCGGCTGACCGGCGCGCTGTCGGCCGGGGCGCTGGCCGGCGAATTCGATGCCGCCGACCTGTTCGTCACCGCCTCGCTGTTCGAGGGCTATGGCATGGGGCTGACCGAGGCGCTGGCGCGCGGCCTGCCCATCCTTGCCACCCGCGCCGGCGCCATTCCCGATACCGTGCCGGCGGAGGCCGCGCTGCTGGCCGAACCCGGCGATGCGACGAGCTTGCGCGACGCGCTGCATGTTCTGCTCGCGGATGCCCCCCGGCGCCGGCGGCTCGCCGACGCGGCGTGGCGTCACGCCCAAACCCTGCCCAGCTGGACCGAGACCGCCGCGGCGCTGCTTGCCGCCCTGAAGGAGATGCCCCGATGAGCGGCTTCGCTGCCGACTGGCTCGCTCTGCGCGAACCGGTGGACCACGCCTCCCGCAACCCCACGCTCGCCGCGCGGGTGCGGGCGCATTTCGGCGGGCGTGACGCGCTCACCATTGTCGATCTCGGCTGCGGCACCGGCTCAAACCTGCGCGGCCTCGCCGCCGACCTGCCGCCGCGCCAGCACTGGCACCTGATCGACGGCGACGCGGCGCTGCTGCGGCGGGCACGCGAAAGCCTTGCCGATTGGGCCGAGGCGTCCCACGAGGATGGCGAGCGGCTGCGGCTGCGGCGCGACGGGCGGGAGATCGTGGTGAGCTTCGAACGCGCCGACCTTACCCGCCGCGACCTTGATTTCACCGCCCTCGGTGCGGAGCTGGTGACGGCCGCCGCGCTGCTCGATCTCGTGTCGGAAAGCTGGCTGGAGCGCCTCGTCGCGGCGCTGGCCGTGGCCAAGCTGCCGCTCTATGCCGTGCTGAACTATGATGGCGAGGCGGAATGGCAGCCCGCCGACCCGCTGGACGGGCGCGTGATCGCCGCCTTCAACCGCCACCAGCGCGGCGACAAGGGGTTCGGGCCGGCGCTTGGGCCAGCCTCAAGCGAAGCTTTGGCGCAGCTGCTGCGCCAGCACGGCTACCGCTATGGCTCGCTGCCCAGCCCGTGGGTGCTCGGTCCCACCGAGGCCGACCTCATCGGCGCGCTGACCGACGGCTTCGCCCAGGCGGCGGGAGAGATCGAGCCTGAGCGACAGGCCGCCTTCGCCGCCTGGGCGAAGGTGCAGGCGGGGGCGCACATGGTGCGGATCGGCCATCGCGACGTGTTCGGCCATTTCTGACCGCAGCGCACCGCTCAGAAAGGCGGCCACATCCGCGCCATCACCCCGTCGCGCTTGAGAAAGCGGTGGTAGAGCGCCGCGGCGATATGGGCCAGCGCCAGCAGGCCGAGAAGCTGCGCCAGCAGCCCGTGCAGGCCGAGAATCCGCTTGGCCAGCGCCTCATTGGGCGCCAGCAGCGCCGGCAGGTCGAACAGGCCGAACACGTTCAGCGCCGGATAGGCCGAGACCCCGGCCCAGCCGAGCAGCGGCACGACGAGCAGCAGCAGATAGAGCGCGGCATGCACGGCGGCAGAGGCGATCCGCTCGAACGGGGTCAGCGGCACCACCCGTGCCGGCTCCCCACGACGCAGCCGCACCAGCACACGCAGCACCACCAGCCACAGCACGAGGAAGCCGACAAATTTGTGCAGGCTGTAGAGCGAGCCGGTCAGCGCATCGAAGCCGGTCGCTTCCCCGCGCGCCACCATATAGAGCCCGAGCGGGATGAGGCCGATCACCAGAAGGCCGATCACCCAGTGCAGGGCGCGGGCGGTGGGGCCGTAGCGAAAGCGCGCCTCAGGCAGGTTCCGATCCGAAGCCGACATACGTCCCTCCCTCGCCGGTTCCGCGCAGGTCACAGTCGCAGAGAATATTGCCGTCGTCGAGAAGATAGGTATCGACGCGCGGGCGCAGCGCCCCTTCCAGCCCGTCGATGGGCCGCAATGCGAGGCCCGGCCGGCCGGAGCCGAGAATGATCGGCGCCACGCACACATGCAGCCGGTCGACCAGCCCGGCATCGATGAAGCGCGAGACGGTGGAGGCGCCGCCCTCGACCAGAATGGTGCGATGGCCGCGCGCCGCCAGAGCGGCAACGAGCTTAGCCGGCTCGAAGATGTCGGGCTCGTCCGGCGGGCCGATGCGCTCGACCGCCTCCGGCCAGCCGGCTTCATTATGGGTGAACACGATTCTGTGACAGCCGTCCGCGTCGAGCCATTTGGCGTCGCGCGGCGAGCGGCCGCTGCGGTCGATCACCGCCCGCGCCGGGCTGCGGCCGGGGACGCGGCGGGTGGTCAGGCGGGGGTTGTCGGCTACCACCGTGCCGACGCCGACCACCACCACATCGACAAGGGCGCGCAGGCGGTGGAGATGGTCAAGGCCGCTCAGACCGTTGATATCGCGCGACTTTCCCGTCGGCGTCGCGATCCGCCCGTCCAGAGACTGGCCGAGCTGGGCGATGACATAGGGCGTGGCGCGGGGCCGCAGCAGCGGTTCGTAAAGCCCCGCCAGCGGGTCAATCGGTGTTTCACGGCGATTCACGCAAAGCCCCACGGTCTGTGCATCTCGATCCTCTGAACGATCAAGGGCCGCCGGCGTTGCTGGTCCGTTGGCGCCCTATATCCGTAGCTACTACGTCCAAGACACGGAAATGGTGCAGCGGGAGAGATTTCAATGAGCAGCAGCGCGACGACCGCCGGCACGATTGCGAGCCTCTTCGGCGACGCCACCCTGACAGAGGCGGAGCGCGCCATCGCCGAGATGCGCGCCGGGCGGCCCGTCATCCTCGCCGAAGGCGGTCGGCTCTTCCTGGCGGCGAGCGCGGAATTCGCCGATGCGGAGCGGCTCGCGGCGCTGGACGGGCTCGTCGGCGGCGCGCTGCAATTGGTGCTCACCCCCGCCCGGTTGCGGGCGCTCGGCCGGCCGGAGGAAGCGCGCCCCATGGCCCTGCCGGTCTCGCAACTGGGGAGCGCGCGGGTGCGGGCCTTGAGCGCGCAGGACCTGGCCGGCGCCAAGGGCGAGGGCGCGAAAGGCGAGACGCTCGGCGCCGAGCTGGTCGAGGCGCACGCGGCCGGCGCGGCGGCGCTGCATCTTGCCACCCTCGCTCTGATGCTGCCGGCCGTGCTCGTCGGGCCCCTTGCGCCAGCGGCACTCACCCTGCCGGCGCTGACCGTGCGCGCCGAGGCGATCACGCGCTATGGCGAGGACCGCGCGACGCGGGTGGAGATCGTCTCCCGCGCCCCGGTGCCGCTGCTCACCGCGCGCAATTGCGAATTCGTGGTGTTCCGCGGCGGCGAGGGCATGCGCGAGCAGGTGGCGGTGGTGGTCGGCACGCCGGACCCGGCGCGGCCCGTGCTGGTGCGGCTGCATTCCGCCTGCCTCACCGGCGACCTGTTCGGCTCGCTGCGCTGCGACTGCGGCGACCAGCTGCGCACCACGGTCGCCACCATGGCGCAGGCGGGCGGCGGCGTGCTGCTCTATCTCGATCAGGAAGGACGCGGCAACGGCATCGCCAACAAGATGCGCGCCTATCGCCTGCAGAGCGACGGGCTCGACACGTATGAGGCGGACGAGACGCTCGGCTTCGGCCTCGACGCGCGCCGGTTCGACTTCGCCGCCGCCATGCTGCGCCAGCTCGGCTTTGAGCACGTGGTGCTGATGACCAACAACCCCGAAAAGATCGCGGCGCTGAGCCGGGCGGGATTGCAGGTCTCGGGCGTCGAGCGGCTCTATGGCCGGCGCGGTGCCGACAATATCCGCTACCTCGCCGCCAAGCGCGACCGCGCCGGCCATTTCCTCGATCTCGAAGCGCTCGACCATCACGCCCCTGCCTCCTGCGGCTGAGGCGCCCCCCGTTCCCCAAGGCCTTCGGCCCCGAAGGCCTCCCCTCGACCCCGGCGCCCCCCGCGCCGGGGTTTTTTTTGCGCGTGGGAATGAGCAGATGTCGAATGCAATATGGCAACATTAAATTGTTGACACTTTGAACGAGAGGCGTAGGCTTCTGTTCATGACCTCTTCCGCCGCCCATGATGTCAGCTTCCTGCGCCTCACCTCGCTGCCCATGCTGCTGGAGCGCGAGATCGAGAGCATGATCCTCGACGGGCGGCTGAGCGAGGGCGGGCGGATCAACGAGAACCAGCTCGCCGCCACCTTCGGCGTCAGCCGCGGCCCGGTGCGCGAGGCGCTGCGTTCGCTGGAAGCGCTGGGGCTGGTGGAACTGCTGCCCAATCGCGGCGTGTTCATCCGCAGCCTCGATATCGCGCAGGTGGTGGAGATGTATGGCGTGCGCGCCGCCCTGTTCGGCTATGCCGCGCAGCTTCTCGCCACCCGCGCCGAGCCGGACGTGATCGCCCGGCTGCGCGCCCTGCTCGACGAGATGGGCGAGGCCGCGCAGGCACATGATTTCGACCGCTACTACCCGCTGAACTTCGCCTTCCACGATTTCATCGTCGAGCGCGCCGGCAATGGCGTGCTCACCGCGCAGTATCGTGGGCTGGTGAAGCAGCTTCGGCTCTACCGCGCCGGCAATCTGATGACCGGCAACACGCTGGAGCTTTCCAACGAGGAACATGCCCGCATCGTCGCGGCCATAGAGGGCCGGGACGCGGCGAGCGCCTACCAGACGAGCTTCGACCATGTCGAGCGCGGCAAGGAGCGGCTTCTCGCCCGCTCCGCGTCGGCCGGCCGGGCCGAGGAACAAAGCGCCTGACCTGAAGCGTTCAAGGAGAGGCGCCCGGCCAAGGGCGCCCGAAGCCCGGCGATGCACGCCCGCGCCAAGGGGCGCGTGCCGCCGCAACCGTCACATCATCATCGGGAGATCGCCCGGCAGAGGCGGCCCCGCACTCCTGGGAGGAAATCCATGCGCAAGACCCTGACCGGCTTTCTGAGCGCCGTGCTGGCCGTGGGGCTCGGCACGCTCAGCCTCAAGGCCGAGCCCCTCGCCTATCCGCACAAGGTCGTCACCCTCGTCACCCATTCCAGCCCCGGCGGCGGCAGCGACGTGTTCCTGCGTGAATTGTCGAAATATCTCGGCAAATATATCGGCGCCACCTTCATCGTTGAGAATGTGCAGGGCGGCAGCGGCGCCAAGGCGGTGGCGCGTGTCGCCGCCGCCCCGGCCGATGGCAGCGTGTTCTACGCCACCACGCCGACCTATATCTACACCTCGCTGCTCTCCAAGCCCTCCGCCACCTATAAGGATCTGGAGCCGCTGGTGAATCTGTTCGCCGACAGCGAGGTGATCTACACCCGCGCCGACGGCCCGTTCAACACGCTGCAGGACGTGATCGACAAGGCCAAGAAAGAGCGCGGCCGCTGGGGCGCCGCCAACCCGGCCTCGCTGGAGCGCCAGGCCGCCGAACAGCTCAAGCGCGCCGCCGGCGTCAACGCCGCCATCGTCACCCATGAGGGCGGCGGCGACATGATGCTCAACGTGATGAACGGCACGCTCGACATCGGCATCGGCGAAATCCAGGAACTGCGCTCCCAGCTCGCCGCCGGCAAAATCCGCCTGCTCGCCACCTTCAATCCCGAGCGCATCCCCGAAAAGCCCGAAGTTCCCACTGTCAAGGAAAGCGGCTTCAACGTCTCGCTGGTGAAGTTCCGCGGCCTCGCCGGTCCCAAGGGCCTGCCGGACAACGTCACCAAGGTGTGGGACGAGGCGATCAAGAATGTGCTCGCCGACCCCGAGTACAAGGCGCGCTACACCGAAGAGGTGCTGGTGCCGAACTACATCCCGCACGCGCAGTACCAGGCCTTCATCACCAATTTCGCCGACACGACCGAGGCGTTCCTGAAGGAAACCGGCGCGGTGAAATAACCGCCGAGGCGACGCCGGCCGCCCTGCGGCGCCGGCGAAGCCCCGGCGCCGTGACCGGGACGCCGCGCGCAGGCGTCGCCCCTTGCCGCAACGCCCGCCCCGCACGCCTGCGCGGGCCGGCGCCGTGCCCCCTCCGCCCCCGAGGAACGCACCATGAAACGGGATTTCCTGAGCGGCGGCGTGCTCATCGCCCTCGCCGCCGCCTATTACATCGCCACCGGCACCATTGCCGAGAGCACGCTGTCGGACGAGATCGGCGCCACCGGCCTGCCCCGGCTGCTGGCTATGCTGCTCGCCTTCATCGGGCTGGCGCTGATCGCCCGCACGGCCTTCGTCGCCCTCGCCGCCCGCCGCGCCAATGTCCCGCAGATCCCGGCCGAGGAAGAGGAAGGCGCGCCGCTGCCGCGCGCCGTCGGCCTGCTGCTGATCGGCGGCGCCTATGTGCTGCTGCTGCCGTTCCTCGGCTATTTCCTTTCCGTGGCCCTGCTGATCGGAGCGGTGGCCTTCTATGAGGGCGCCGCCCGCAGCTGGGTGCTGCCGACCGCCGCGCTGGGCGGGGCGACGCTTTACTGGGCGATCTTCGTCAAGCTGCTCGGCGTGCACCAGCCCGCCGGCTCCCTCTTTCAGGGTTGGCTGTCGTGACGACCTTCTGGGACATTCTGCATCTTCTCACCGCCACGCCGCTGGTGCCGGTCGCCATTCTCGGCCTGACCTGGGGCATTCTCGGCGGCGCGCTGCCGGGCATTTCCGCCTCGATCACCATGGCGCTGGTGCTGCCCTTCACCTACACGATGGACCCGGCGATGGCGATCGCGCTGCTCGCCTGCGTCTATATCGGCGCGGAATATGGCGGCTCGATCCCCGCCATCCTGATCCGCACCCCCGGCACCAATTCCTCCGCCGCCACCGTCATCGACGGCTATGAGCTGAACCGCCAGGGGCGGGCCGGCGAGGCGCTGGGCATTTCGCTGATGTCGGGCGTGGTGGGCAGCCTGTTCGGCCTCGCCATGCTGGCGCTGCTGACCGAGCCGCTGTCCTGGCTGGCGCTGGCCTTCAAGCCGACCTCCTATTTCGCCCTCGGCATTCTCGGCCTCAGCGTCATCGCCTCGATGGGCGGGGATTCGCTGCTCAAGGGCCTCGCCTCGGCGGTGGTCGGGCTGATGATCGCCACGGTCGGCACCGACCCGATCTCCGGCGTCACCCGCTTCACCTTCGATGTGGCGGACCTGCTCAGCGGCGTCGAACCCGTGGTGGTCATGGTCGGCCTGTTCGCGCTCACCGAATTGATGAGCCAGTCCGGCTCCACGTCAGTCACCCAGCTTGGCGGCTCGATCCGCATCCGCCTGCCGGGCTGGGCGATGATGCGCAAGCTGCGCCGCTCGCAGGCGATCGGCTGCTTTCTCGGCCTGTTCGAGGGGTTGACCCCCGGCGGGGGCGGCTCGGTCGCCGCCTTCATGTCCTACAATGAGGCGCGGCGCTGGTCGAAGACCCCGGAGCAGTTCGGCAAGGGCTCGGAAGAGGGCATCGCCGCGCCCGAGGCGGCCAACAACACGGTCGCCTCCACCGCGCTGATCCCGCTGCTGAGCTTCGGCATCCCCAGCTCCAACTCCACCGCCGTGCTGCTCGGGGGCCTGCTGATGCACGGGCTGCTGCCAGGCCCGCGCCTGTTCGAGCAGAACCCGCAGGTGATCGACAGTCTCTATGTCGGCTCGCTCATCGCCATCATCGCCCAGATCGGCGTCGGCGTGCTCATCCTGCCGGCCTGCATCTGGCTGGTGAATCGGCCGCGCCCCTACCGCGCCGGCTTCATCCTCGCGCTCATCCTTTCCGGCCTGTTCACCCTCAACAACAGCCCGTTCGATCTCGGCCTCGCTTTGGCGCTTGGGCTGATGGGCTATCTGATGCGGCTGGCCCGCTTCCCGGTGCTGCCGATGATTCTCGGCGTGGTGCTCGGCCATATGGTGGAATCGAGCTATCGCCGCTCGCTCGTGCTCTCCGGCGGCGACTTCCACATCTTCATCGAGGACCCGATCGCCGTCGGCCTGCTCGGCGCCGCCTTGTTCTTCATCGTCTTCTCCCTGGCGCGCGAATACCGCGACGCACGCCGGACCCAGCTGCAGGAAACCCATTCGTGAACCAGCACCGCGCGCTCTCCGAGGACACCGTCGCCGGCCGTCTGGCACGCTTTGCCGCCAGCGCCGCCCCGCCCCCGGCCGCCGAGGCGGTGAGCCGGCGCCTGCTGCTCGACATTTGCGGCCTCGCCTTCGCCGCCCGGCAGGAGCCCTATACCACAGCCGCGCTCGCCAGCGCCGCCGGCACGGGGCCCTGCACCGCCATCGGCCATACGCAGGGGCTGAACCTCTACGACGCCGCGCTGGTCAACGGCACGGCGGCGCATGGCGAGGATTATGACGACACCTTCGAGGGCGGGCCGGTGCATGCCGGCGTGGTGGTGGTGCCGGCCGCGCTCGCCCTCGCCCAGCATCGCGGGCTCGACGGTGCCGCCGTCATGCGCGCCATCGCCATCGGCGCCGAACTGATGAGCCGGCTCAGCCTCGTCGCACCGCAGGCGATCCACAAGGCCGGCTTCCACCCCACCGCGGTGATCGGCGCCATGGCGGCGGCGGCCTCCGCTGGGGCGGCGATCGGGCTCGACCGCGCCCGGCTCGCCAACGCGCTGGGCATCGCCGGCAGCCTCGCCTCCGGCATCATCGAATATCTCGCCGACGGTTCCTGGACCAAGCGGCTGCACCCCGGCGCGGCGGCGCAGGCGGGCCTGCGCGCGGCGCTGCTGGCGGAGGGCGGCTTTGTCGGGCCGGCGAGCGTGTTCGAGGGCGACCACGGCTTCTTCCGCGCCTTCGCCCCCTCGAAGACGGCGAATTTCGCGCCGCTGCTGGACGGGCTGGGCGAGGACTGGATCATGCCGACCATCGCCTTCAAGCCCTATGCCTGCGGAACCATGACCCAGCCCTTCATCGACTGCGCCATCGCCCTCGCCGGTCAGGGGGTGCGGGCGGAGGAGATCGTCAGCCTCGTGTGCAAGGTCGGCGAGGGCACGGTGCACCGCTTGTGGGAACCGCTCGCCGCCAAGCAGGCGGTACCGAACGGCTATGCCGCCAAATTCTCCACCCCCTTCTGCATGGCGGTCGGCTTTCTCGACGGCGCGGCCGGGCTGGTGCAGTTCACCGACGCGCAGACGCGGCGCGGCGACGTGCGGGCGCTGGCGGCGAAGATTTTCTACGAGATCGACGCTGACGACGAATATCCCCGCAACTTCACCGGCCATCTGCGGGCGACGCTGACCGACGGCTCGGTGCGCGAAATCCGCCAGCCGCATATGCGCGGAGGTGCGCGCGAGCCACTCTCGGACGCCGAACTGCTCGCCAAGTTCAACGCCAACATCGCCTATGGTGGCGGCGACGCGGCGGCGGCGGCGGCGTTGCACGCCGCTATCGACGCCATCGCCGCCGGCGGGAAGGTGCAGCTGGGAGAGAGCGCATGAACACGTCTGCTCCGGACAGCACCTCACGCCCCGTCGCCATCGTCACCGGCGGCTCGCGCAATATCGGCCGCGCCATCGCCCATGCGCTGGGGGCGGCGGGCATGGCGGTGGTCGTCGTCGCCCGCTCGGACCGCGACGCCGCCGAGCAGGTGGTGCATGAGCTGGAGGCGCTGGGCGCCCCGGCGACGTCCGTGCTGGCCGATGTCGCCCGCGAATCCTCGGCCGATCTCATCGTCGAGCATGCGTTGGAGCGCTTCGGCCGGCTGGACGTTCTGGTCAACAACGCCGCTATCCGCCGCGAGAAGCCGGTGGAGGCGATGAGTCTCGCGGAATGGCGCGAGATCACTGGCATCTGCCTCGACGGGGCCTTCCTGCTCTGCCGCGCCGCCATCCCGCATCTCGCCGACTCTCCGGCGGGCACGATCATCAATATTGGCGGGCTCACCGCCTATACCGGCGCCCCGAACCGCGCCCATGTGGTCGCCGCCAAGGCGGGGCTGGACGGGTTGACCAAGGCGCTGGCGGTGGAGCTTGCGCCGCGCCGCATCACGGTGAACCTCGTCTCGCCCGGACGGATCGGCACCGACCGCAGCCATGCCGGCGCAGAGAAGAATCCGGCCCACCATGCCCGCAACCAGACGCTGCTGGGGCGGGAGGGAACGGCCGAGGAGGTGGCGGCGATGGTCGCCTATCTCGCCAGCCCGCAGGCGCGCTTCCTCACCGGCCAGACGATCCACGTCAATGGCGGCGCCTTCCTGCCGTGATCCCGGCGGTCCTCCCCAAACCGACTGGGTGCCGCCATGTTCGGTGATGTGAGCCTGTGGCACTACCTGCTGGTCGCCGCCGTCGCCTTTGTCGCCGGCGTGGCCGGCGGGATCACCGGCTATGGCCCCGGCCTGCTGATGCCGCCGATCCTGCTGCCGATCATCGGCGCCGAGGCGGTGGTGCCGGTCATCGCCGTTTCCGCCATGCTCTCCAACACCAGCCGGCTCATCGCCTTCCGCCGCGCCTTCGACCCGCGCCGCGCCGGGCTCATCGTCGCGGCGGCGCTGCCGACCGCGGCGCTCGGCGCCTATGGCTATACGCGCCTTTCCGGCGCCGGTGTGTCGGTGGTGATCGGCACCGTGCTGATGCTGGCGATTCCCACCCGCCACTGGCTGGCGCGGGTGAAGGGGCATCTCTCGGGCTCCGGCCTCACTGTAGCGGGCGCCGGCTTCGGCCTCCTGATGGGCGGCACGGCGGGAACCGGCGTCGTGCTGCTCTCCATCCTGCTGGCGGCGGGGCTGAACGGCGCGGCGGTCATCGCCACCGATGCCGGCATCTCGCTGGTGCTCGGTGTCGTGAAGGTGGGCGTGTTCCAGGCGGCGGGGGCCCTGCCGCCCGCCTCCTGGCTGATGGCGGTGCTGATCGGGGCGGCGGCGACGCCGGGCGTGTTCCTCGCCAAACGACTTGTCGGCACGCTTTCCGAAGGCGCGCATTTGCGCGTGCTCGACGCCGTGGTGGTGCTCGGCGGGCTGGTGCTGATCGCACAGGGGCTGCGGGCGCTGGCGCTGTAGGGGCGCGCGGCGGAACTGGCCGTCCGGCATGCGATCGGCTATTCACTCCGGCCCGCCGCGGGCAGAGGCCTGCGGCTCTCAGTGCCGGGCAGGACCGTACCATGACGCTTGCGCCATCTCCCCCGCTTCACCGCGCCCGCCCGCGCGACTGGGTTGCGCTTGGCGTCATCGCCCTGCCCTGCGCGGTCTATGCGATGGATCTCACGGTGCTGAACCTCGCCGTGCCGCATCTCGCGCTCGATCTCGCGCCATCGGCGGCGCAGCTTTTGTGGATCATCGACATTTACGGCTTCATGGTCGCCGGCGCGCTGATGCTGATGGGCACGCTGGGCGACCGCATCGGCCGGCGCAAGCTGCTGCTGATCGGCGCAGCGGCCTTCGCGCTCGCCTCGATCGCCGCCGCCATGGCGCGCAGCGCCGAGCAGCTCATCCTCGCCCGCGCCCTGCTCGGCCTTGCCGGGGCGACGCTGGCGCCCTCGACGCTCTCGCTCATCCGCAACATCTTCCTCGACGACCGCGAGCGCACCTTCGCCATCGGCGTGTGGATCGCCTGTTTCTCCGCCGGCGCAGCGCTGGGGCCGCTGGTGGGCGGGGTGATCCTCACCTATTTCGGCTGGGGCGCGGTGTTTCTCGCCGCTGTTCCCGTCATGCTCGCCCTGCTGGTCGCCGGGCCGCTGCTGCTGCCGGAATATCGCGATGAGAAGGCGGGCCGGCTCGACATTGTCAGCGCCGCCCAGTCGGTGATCGCCGTGCTGGCGCTGGTCTATGGCATGAAGCGCGTCGCCGAACAGGGGCCGGGACTTGAGGCGGCCGCAGCGCTGGCGCTGGGGCTCGTCGTCGTCGGCTTCTTCCTCGCCCGGCAGAAGCGCCTCGCCGACCCGATGATCGACCTCGCTCTGTTCGCCCATACCGGCATCGGTGCGGCGCTGGCGATCAATGTGCTGGCGATGATGGGGGTGATGGGCATCTTCGTCTTCATCTCGCAATATCTGCAGTTCGTGCTCGGCATGAGCCCGCTGGAGGCGGGGCTGTGGACCGCGCCCTCCGGCCTGTGCTTCGCCCTCGGCTCCATGGCGACGCCGCGCCTGGTGCGGCGCTGGCGGCCGGTGGACGTGCTCTCGGTCGGGCTCGTCTGCGCCATTCTCGGCTTCCTGCTGCTCACGCAGCTGCGGGCGGAGCCTTCCATGGGGTTGCTGATGGGCGCCATCGTGCTGATGTGCCTCGGCCTGTCGCCGGCCGGCACCCTCACCACCGATCTGGTGATGCGTCTCGCCCCGCCCGAGCGCGCGGGGGCGGCCTCCGGCATTTCCGAAACCAGCTTCGAATTCGGCGGCGCCATGGGCATCGCCGTGCTTGGTAGCTTGGTGGCGGCGAGCTACCGGCTGGGCATGGAGGCCGCGCCGCTGCCGGAAGGTATTCCCCCCGCGCTGCTGGAGCCGGCGCAGCGCACGCTGGACGCCGCCGTGTTCGGCGCGACCAAGCTGCCGGAGCCGCTGGCGACGCCTTTGCTGCATGCCGCTTTCGGTGCCTTCTCCCACGCCGTCGACCTCGCGGCGCTCACCTGCGCCGCCTCGGCGCTGCTGGCGCTCATCGTCGCCCGCGCCCGGCTGACGCGGGTGCGGTAGGCGCCCCGAAGCGCCCGCTCAGACGCTGATCTCGTCGACGAGGCGGGCCAGCATCACCTCGCAGCGGGCGAGCTGGTCGCGGCTGACATATTCGTCCGGCTTGTGCGCGTCGCGTATGTCGCCCGGCCCGCACACCACGGTGGGAATGCCGAGCTTTTCCCGGAACAGCCCACCTTCCGTACCGAAGGCAATCTTGCGCAGCGGGCCGGGCCCGTTGAGCCGGCGCAGCAGCGCCACCACCTCGGCCTCCGGCGGCGTTTCCAGCCCGGGATAGGCGTTGACGATGTCGATGGAGACGCCGGTGCCGGGGAAGCGCGCCTGCGCCTCCCGCGTCAGTTCCGCCGCCTTGTCGAACAGCCGGTCCATCAGGAGGGCGGGATCGTCGGTCGGCAAATTGCGGATCTCGAACTCTACCGTACAGGCATTCGGCACGATGTTGAGCGCCGTGCCGCCCTGGATGGTGCCGGCGTGGACGGTGGTGAAGGGAACGGCATAGGCGTCGTCCTGCGGGCCCGCCGTGAGTTCGTCCTGCAGCGCCCGCATCTCGCACAGCATGTCGGCGGCGAGGTGGATGGCGTTCAGCCCTTCCGGCGCGTGGCTGGAATGGCATTCCCGCCCCCGGCAGGTGAGCCGGGCCGCCAGCTTGCCCTTATGCGCGACCACGGTGTCCAGCATTGTCGGCTCACCGATGACGCACAGCGCCGGCAGGTCGGGCGCGCCGACGAGCCGCTCGATCAGCCCGCGCACGCCGACGCAGCCGATCTCCTCGTCATAGCTGAAGGCCAGGTGCAGCGGCCGTTCGAGCCGCCGCGTCGCCGCCCGCTCGGCCGCCGCCAGCGCACAGGCGAGAAAGCCCTTCATGTCGCAGCTGCCGCGCCCGAGCAGATCATCGCCGCGCGCGGTGAGGCGGAACGGATCAGTGCTCCACGCCTGCCCCTCGACGGGAACCACATCCGTATGGCCGGAGAGCAATATCCCGCCGCCGCCGGAGGGGCCGAGCACGGCGTGGAGATTGGCTTTCGTGCCGGCCGCATTGTGCACCAGCGTCAACCGGGCGCCGAGAGGGGCGAGCAGCGCGCGCACATAATCGATGAGCGCGAGATTGGACTCGCGGCTTATGGTGGGAAAGGCGATGAGCCGTTCCAGAATCTCGATCGGGCGTGAAGCGTTCATTAGCGGCCGGCGCAAGCAAGACGGGACGCCGGCAGGGTGACGCCTCGGCGCCGCGCGGCAAAGCATGAATTTCCAAGTTGCTGGATAGGAAAAACCGAAGCCGGCGCCCTCACTCGGCCGCAGCGGCGAAACGGCGCTCGAAGCCGGCGGTGCGCGCGGCGATGTACTGCATGAAATCGTAGATCGGCCGTTCCAGATAGGAGAGATGGCCGGCGCGGGCGCGGTCCGCCTTCATGCCGCGAAACACCTTCTCCGTGCAGCCGCGGTCCTCGACATTCACCTCGTCGAGCAGACCCTTCAGCGTCGCGACATACTCGTCCGCGCGGGGATCGGCCATGAACTCCGGCGAGAGCCCGCCGCCGAACAGCAGCGACACCTTGTCGGGCCCCTGCGGGTGCAGCGAAAGATACCAGAAATAGCCCGGCGTCAGGGTGATGAGGTGGCTGGGATAGAGCGCCAGCAGCGCCGTGGTCTTGCGCCAGCGTCCCTCCAGCCGCGTATTGGTGGGGTGAGCATTGCCGATCGGCAACGAGGCTTCCTTGGTGATCCAGTGATAGTTGAACGCCGGCAGGCCAGGCGGGCACTCCATCTCCTCCAGCTTGGAATGGCCGCCCACAGTGGCGGCGTGGCAGACCGGCAAGTGGTAGCTCTCCATGAAATTCTCGGCGAGCACCTTCCAGTTCGTGTCCCACACATGGGTCTCGCGAAAGCACTCGACATAGGCTTCCATCTGGTAGGGCGCGATCATCGCCTCCAGCGCCCCGAGGCTTTCCGCGACGCCGGGCCGACCTTCGTCCAGCGTGACATAGATCCAGCCGAGCCATTCCTCGCAGCGAATGGAGGGGAGAGAATAGTCCTCCTTACAGAAGCCGGTGGTCTGCGCCATGAACGGCGCCCCGCGCAGCCGGCCATCGAGACCGTAGGTCCAGGCGTGGTAGGGGCAGACGATGGCTCGCCGGCTGCCGGCACCCTCCAGCAGGGTCGACATGCGGTGCAGGCAGACATTGGAGAAGGCGCGCAGCCGCCCTTCGCCGTCGCGCAGCACCATCACCGGCTGGCCAGCCAGCTCATAGGTCAGATAGTCGCCGGGCTTGGCCAGCGAACTTGCCCGCCCGACGCACATCCATTCGCGGGCGAAAACGGTCTCCAGCTCGCGGGCGAGAAAATCCGGGCTGGTATAGACGCCCGGCGGCATGGCGACGGCGTCCTCGAAAGGGCGGGCGGCGGCGGCGAGCAGCGCAGCGACGGGCGACGTGTCAACCGGAGACGTGGCAACGGGAGATGTGTCAGCGGACGGCTGAAGGCTCATCAATGTCATCCTCGGCTGGCGTTCGGCTCCGCTCCGCCGCGACGGCGGCCGCCGCCCGCGTCAAAGGCTTGAACCCCAGGGTGCAACGCTCCTAACATAGATAAAAGCTCAATTATCCGAGCATCGAGACAGCTAGAATATGGTTCGCTACACGCTCCGCCAGATCGCCTATTTCCGCGCGGTGGCCGAGCAGGGCGGGATCGCCCAGGCGGCACGGGTGCTCAACATTGCCCAGCCCTCCATCGCCCAGGCGCTGGCGAAGCTGGAGCAGGCGCTGGGCCTCACCCTGTTCGAGCGCCACCATGCCCGTGGGCTGACGCTGACTCTGCAGGGGCGGAGTTTTCTCGGCCACGCCACCGCGCTGGCGCTGGCCGCCGAACAGGTGGAGCGCGAGGCGCGGGCGCTGGCGGCCGAGACCACGGGAGAGATCCGGCTCGGCGTGTTCTGGACGCTGGCGCCATTCTATGCCGCCGACCTGATGCGGGATTTCGCGCGGCAGGCGCCGGGCGTCGTCATCCGGCAGAAGGAAATGGCGCTGACCCCGCTTGCCGAGGCGTTGCGTAGCGGCGAGATCGACCTCGCGCTGACCTATGACCGCGGCGCCGATCTGTCCGACCTTCCCCGGCTCGAACTCGCCGCGCTCCAACCCAGCGTGGTGGTGGCGGCCGACCACAGGCTGGCGCGGCGCCGCGCGGTCTCCTGGCACGAGCTGGCGGACGAACCCTATGTGATGCTCGACGGCCCGGGCAGCCGGGCCTATTTCGAGGAATTGCTGGCGGAAGGCGGGATCGCCCCGCCCATCGCCCATGTCTCGACCTCGCTGGAAGCGGTGCGTAGCGCGGTGGCGGCGGGCTTCGGCTTCACCCTGCTGGTGATGCGCCCGCCCTCCGCCACCACCTATGACGGGCGCCGGGTGAAGACGTTGCGGATTGCCGGGCCGGTGCGGCCGCTGCGCATCGTGCTCGCCTCGCGCTACTGCGCCCGCGACGGCCTGCTGCGGCGTTTCGCCGATCATGCCACCGCCTATTTTCAACGCGCCAACGGGCGCGAAGCCGGCTATGAGCCAGACGACGGACCGCATTCGCGCAACGGGAGAACACCAGCATGAACCAGCAGATCGGCAATATGCGCGTCGATGGCGGGCGGCTCTGGGACAGCCTGATGGCGATGGCTGAGATCGGCCCCGGCATTGCCGGCGGCAATAACCGGCAGGCGCTGACCGATACCGACCGCGAGGGGCGCCTGCTGTTCCAGCGCTGGTGCGAGGAAGCCGGGATGGTGGTCGGGGTCGACGCCATGGGCTCGATGTTCGCCCGCCGCGAGGGGACAGAGGCCGACGCGCTGCCGATCCTCATCGGCTCGCATCTCGACACCCAGCCGACGGGCGGCAAGTTCGACGGCGTGCTCGGCGTGCTGGCGGCGCTGGAAGTGGTGCGCACGCTGAACGATCTCGGCATCCGCACGCGCCGGCCGGTGGAGGTGGTCAACTGGACCAATGAGGAAGGCTCGCGCTTTCCCCCCGCCATGGTCGCCTCTGGCGTCTATGCTGGCGTGCACACGCTGGACTGGGCCTATGACCGCACCGACGCCGCCGGCCTGCGCTTCGGCGACGAATTGGAACGGATCGGCTTCAAGGGCGAGGAGCCGGTCGGCCAGCGCAAGGGCCACGCTTATTTCGAGCTGCATATCGAGCAGGGGCCGATCCTCGAAGAGGAAGGGGTCGATATCGGCATCGTCACCCATGGCCAGGGTCTGCGCTGGGTGGAGGTGACGCTCACCGGCAAGGAGACCCATACCGGCACCACGCCGATGGACCGGCGGCTCAATGCCAGCCTCGGCGCCGCCCGCATCATCGACCGCATCGAAGCGATCACCCGCGCCCATGGGCCCAAGGCTGTGGGGGCGGTGGGGCAGCTGGTCTTCGCGCCGAACTCGCGCAACATCCTGCCGGGCAAGGTGGTGTTCACCGCCGATCTGCGCCATCCCGAACTCGCCGCGCTGAACTCCATGGCCGAGCAGGTGAAGCAGGCGGCGCGGGAGGTGGCGGCGGAACTCGGCATTGGGGTGGCGATCGAGGAAGTCGGCGCCTTCGACCCCACCGCCTTCGACGAGGATTTGCTGGCCGGGCTGCGCGCGGCGGCGGCGCGGCTCGGCTATTCCCACCGCGACATGGTGTCGGGCGCCGGGCACGATGCGTGCTGGGTGGCGAAGACCATGCCCTCCGCCATGATCTTCTGCCCCTGCGTCGACGGGCTCAGCCATAATGAGGCGGAGGAGATCACGCCCGAATGGGCCGGCGCCGGCACCGATGTGCTGCTGCAGGCCGTGCTGCAGGCGGCCGAAGTGGTGGAATAGGGGGAACCCCGCCCTCATGCCCGGGCTGGACCCGGGCACCCAGACACAGAGCGACGGGAATGCCGCTTGGCGGTCAACAGCGCGGGCCGGGGCTCACCTCCGCCACCGCGTCCGTGAGAAGGCTGGATCCCCGGGTCAAGCCCGGGGATGAGGCCGTGCGAGAGGGATAGGCCCCCGCTCAGCCCTTGCGCCAGAGCGCGGCGCCGCCGGTGAGGCCTGCATCGTTGCTGGCGAGGCTGACATTGGCCGGCAGCTCGATCTCGACATGCTTGGCATTGCCGCCGCCGAGATAGAGATGATCGTAGTGCAGCAGCACGTAAAGCAGCTCGATCACCCGTTTCACATGGTGATTCCAGTGGTGCTTGCCGTGTGATTCATAGGCGGCTACGCCGAGATATTCGTCATAGGTCAGGTTGTCGTGCACCGGGTGGTGCGCCAGCTCCATATGCGGCATGAGATCGCCGTCGCGGAACAGGGCGGTGCCGCAGCCGGTGCCGAGCGTCATCACCAGTTCCAGCCCCTTGCCGGAAATGATGCCATAGCCCTGCATCTCGGCGTCGTTGATCAGCCTTGCCGGCACCTTGAGGCGTGCCGCCATCGCATCCGCCAGCGCGAAGCCCGCCCACAACTCGGTGCCGAGATTCGGCGCGGTGAGCACCCGGCCGTTGCGCACCACGCCGGGGAAGCCGATGGAGATACGGTCGAAGGCCGGCAGCTTGGCCGCCATGCCGGCATAGGCATCGAGCAGCGCCTCCGGGTGGCAGGGATGGGGCGTGTCGACCCGCTCCCGCTCCGAGAGCATGGTGCCGTGCTCGTCGATGACCGCGCATTTCAGCCCGGTGCCGCCGACATCCACCGCCAGAATGCCGGGCTTTGCCGCCGCGCCTGCCGTGCTCGTTGCGTCCGTCATGCCTGCCCTCCCTCGACATCGCTGCGCGCGGGCTCCGCGACCCGCCGGCTCACTTCCGGCTCGTCCGCCGCCGCGTGGAACAGCGTCCCGTCGCCATCGACGACGACGCTGTAATCCTCGCCTTCCCACTTGTCCGCTTCAGGCCAGAAGAAGGTGAAGCGCAGATGACGGCCATGGTGGCGCAGCGTGGTCGGCAGATCGACGATGTGCAGGCCAAAGCTGGTGGGCTGCGTCGGCGTGTCCTGGCTCGTCGTCCAGCCGTCGAGCGACCAGTGGATAACGGCGGGCGCCGGCAGCTCGATGCGCAGGGCAAGGCCCGCGGGCAGCGAACGGAGCTTCTGGTTGAAGTGCCAGAGCCGGCGCGGCGAGGTGACCTTGTCGACGAGATAGCGCTGCACCGTCTGCGGCGGGGTGTCGAACACCTTGCCGTCATGCAGCGAGCGCATCAGCTTGATGTGCTCGGCATGGGCCCAGACCAGCGGCATGGCGCTACCCGAGGGCCGGCCCTTGTAGAGCTCGCGCTCGGGAATGTCGTCCTGGTCCCACACCTGCTCGGGCAGCAGGCCGCCCGGGCCGGCGCTATCCTCCAGCGTCACCAGAAGCTGGCCGGCGCGCACCAGATTGCCGGCGGCGATCTCGTAATGCGCCCGCTCGCCGGTGAGCAGCGGCCAGGCACGGCCGATGCCGGTGCCGTCGAAGGGCGAGCCGTCCTCATGCTCGCCATAGCCGTCGCCATTGTAGCGGTACCAGACCGGCCCCTGCGGCAGCTCCACCTTGAGAATGGCGTCGATGGCCTTGATGGTGTCGAGGATGCGCGGATCGTCCGGCGCGCGCAGTCCGAAGCGCACCAGCGCCAGCGCGTCCGGCGAGATCAGCTGCGCCGCCGGCCGGTCGGTATCGGCCGGCGGGCGGTTCTTCACCGGCACGAAGCCGTCGAGCGGGGAGGCCGCGTCCGCCGTCTCCGGCGGGGCGATGCGCACATAATAGCCTTCCACACCGAGCCGGTCGGCGAGGTCGGTGCCGGTGGCGAAGGTCCAGTGCTCGATGGAGTCGTTCCAGGCATCGGCCTTCTCGCGCAGATAGCGCGCATCCCCCTTCCGGCCGGCCAGATCCATCATGTCGGCGGCGGCAAGCAGGGCGGAAATTTCCGCCGCAAGGGTGAAGGGCGAATAGCCGGCATCCTCCTCCCAGCGGTCCTGGCCGGTGACGGGGCCGTTGAGGACGATGAAGCGCGCGGCGCGCGTGATCATGTCCATATAGCTGTCGAGTTCGCCATGGGCGAAATGGCCGCTGCGGCGGATCATGTCGGCGAGCAGGATGGGGAAGGCGCATTCGTCCATCTGCACGCCGCCCCAATAGGGCACGCCATCCAGCCAGACATTCTGCGACCAGTGGCCATCCGCCTCCTGTATGGCGCGGAGATAGCCGAGCACCGACTTGGCCTCGTCATAGGCGCCCGCCGCCAGCAGGCCGCCGGCATTCTCGACGAGATCGCGCGGCCAGACGAGGTGATAGCCGCCGAGATCCTCATCGCCCTTGTTGAAGCCCCAGGGAATGGAGAGGCTGGCGATGATCGCGCCCGGCATCGAATAGGGCTGGTGGGTGGCGAGCACGATGGTGCTGGCGCGGTAGGCATTGATGTTGGAGCGCCCCTGCGGATGGTCGAGCGGCATGAGCGTGCTCTGCCAGTTGCGCCAGCCCTGCACATAGGTGCGGCGCAGTTCCTCGAAGCCTTCCTGCAGGCTGCACACGGCACGGAAGCCGGCTTCCTCCGGCCGGGCGCCGAAGCCCAGCGCCACCAGCATCTCGCCATTGCAGGCGGCAAGGTCGATCTCAGCGCTGAGCGCGACATTGCCGGACTCGGCGCGGCGGTAGCGCTCTTCCAGCTCGCCGTGGCGGCTGAGCTGCTGCCAGCCATCGGAGGTGCCGACATAGCCGACCGAACGCGCCTTCCACGGCACCGAGCAGGCGAGCGCCAACGACTGGCCCCGCCGGCCGGAGGCGAACAGCATCGACGTGCCCTTATAGTCACCGACCCAGCCGGTGTTGTCCGCCCCGGCATTGATGAGATGCGGCGCCAGCAGCGCGAACAGGCGATAATCCGAGATGTCGCCGATCAGCGCCTCGAAGGTCACCTTCTGGATCAGCACCTCGCGGCGCGGATCGGTGAGGATCTGCTTCTGGATGCGCCAGCGCCCGTCACGGGCGGTGTTGAGCAGGTGGTAGGCCGGCACGCCATGTTCGAGCACGCCGACCTCATGGTCGGCGTCGCGCTTCTCCTCGGCGAAATAGCCGTCCGGCCCGGTGACGAGGAAGCCGAAATCGCGGGTGCAGGCGGTGTCGACGCGGGGATAGTAGATCTCGTTGAGAATGCCGTGGCTGAGGGTGAACCACAGCCGGCTTGCCGCCGTGCGCGCCGTACCCACGCCCACCTTGGCGCTCGAGGTCCAGCGTGCCGGGCCGCCGGGGCCACCGGGCGGTATCAGTTCTCCATCGTCGCTCATGGCGTACCCCCCAACTCACGTCCCTTGAGGGACGATCTTTCCAACGGACGTACCGGATCGGTCCGGCGCGCCTGTCTCCCTGTGCCCCACCGGGGAACCTGCGGGGAATTTCCGGTCCGGTCAATCGCCATGGCGCGCGTGGCACGGACCGCCGCCTAGAAGCGCAACCGCAGGCTGGCCTGAAAGCCGTTGTCGCGCAGCCCGTCGCCGAACTGGCCGGTGTAGCGCAGGCCGAGCTGCAGGTCGGTGCCGGCCTGGGCGACCAGCCCGGTCTCCAGCAGCGCCGTGTCCTGGGCCGGCGGTGCCCCGGTGACGACGAAAGCCGGCCCGCCGGCGAGGCCGCCGGACGGCGCCCCGGCAAAGGCGGCGACGAGCGTCGGGGTGCCGCCCCACACATGCTGCCAGGCGGCGGAGGCGTCGATCCGCAGCCTCACCCCCGCCGGCGCGGCGAGCGGCAACGAGAGGCGCGCGCCGAGGGTGCCGAAGCTGGCCTCGGCGTCCACCCCGGACATCGCCAGCGCCGCCGCGCCGCCCGTCTCGCGAAAGCGGCCGCCTTCCAGCGCGACATAGGCGAGACCGGCGAAAGGCTCCAGCCGCGCCCCGGCGAGCGCGATCTCATAGCCGATCTCGCCGAAAAACTGCGCCGCGCCGGTACTGAAATCGGCGGTCAGCGTCTGCGGGAGGCCGGGCAGGGCAAGGCTGCGGCTGGCGGACACCTCGTTCCAGCCATAGGCGCCGCCCAGGCTGAGCGCGAGCGGCCCCCAGCGGCGCCCGCCATAGAGGCCGAGCGTGTAGGTATCGACCCCCCAGGAGTCGGCGAAGCCCCCGGCGCTGAGCGCGCTGTGGCTGTAGCCGCCAAAGGCCCCGAGCCGCCAGTCCTGGACGAACAGCCGGTCAAGCCCGGCATAAAAGCCGCCAATGTCGCGCGACAGGCCGGCGCCGGCGCTATCGAGCCTGCCGAAGGCACCGAAACCCTGCAGCCACAGCGCCGTTCCGGTGCCCGATGCCGCATCGGCGATCCGCGTGCCGTCATCGGCATAGCTCGCCACCTGCGCCCCCGACCCGCCGCCTCCGGCGCCGGAAGCTGGCCGCAGCCTGTCGAGCGCCGCCGCGCGGGCGAAGCGGGTATCCTGCAGCAGCAGCGTTTCCAGCGAGGCATAGCTCTGGCCCGACAGCCCGTCGAAAGCCTCGCGCGCGGCGGCGAGGCTCGGCAGCCAGGCGGCGGAGGCGACCAAGGGCGCGCCGGGATCGAACGCGTCGAGCGCGGCGCCGAGCGCGCGCTGATTGGCGGTGAGGCCGGCGGAAGCGAAGGAACGGGACTGGGTGACCGCCAGACGGAGTTCATGCGCCCCGGCCACCGCGCTGACGGCGGCGAAGGCCGAGGCCGGTCCCTCCAGCGTGGCGAAGGCGCCCTCGATCCCCTCGCCAGCGGTGAGCACGGTGTAGCTGCCGAAGGGCGCGGGATCGAACAGGCGATAGGCGAGCGTCCCGCCAAGGCTGGCCGTGCCGCTCACCGCCAGCCGGTCGGCGCCCGCCGCCCCGAGCCGCACATCGAGCCGGGCGGCTGCATCCGCCGCGTGGTCGCCGGTGAGGGCCAGCGTGCCGAGCGCACGCGAAGCACCCGGCGCCAGCGTACCGCCGGTCTGGACATAGCCGCCCGCCGCGCCGAGCGTTCCGGTGCCGGAGACCACGCCGCCGGCCTGCAGCAGGCGGGCCGTCGTCAGCGTACCGTCAATATGCAGCCCTCCGCCGGCGAGCGCCGTGTCGAGCAGCACGTCCAGCCGATAGCCCGCCGCGATATCGAGCGCGGCGCCGACATGGGCAACGGTCAGCCGGTCAAGGGTCGGCGACATGTCGAGGCGAATCTGCGAAGGCTGCGCGAGCGTTACCTCATAATAGCGGCCCAGCGTTCCATAGCCGGCGAAGTCGCCATCCGCATTGTCCGGCGTCTCGTGGCGGCCGAGCGTGTCGGTCCAGCGGGCCGCCTCGCTCCAGGCGAAGGCGCCAGCGGCGGCGGTGGTGGTGCGCAGCGGGTTGGCGGCGGCGAGCCAGTCCGCATGGTCGGCAACGGCGCCATAGGTGGCGAAGGTTCCATAGGTGTAGATGTACTGGCCGGGATTGTCGGGGTCCGGGATCCCTCCGGTCGAGGTTACGCCGATCTGGATCAGCCCGCCATCCGGCCCGACCGCGAACAGCGGTCCGCCGCTGTCGCCCGGCGCCGTGATGCCTTCCCAGGCCGGAACCGGAGCGTCGAGATTGAAGTAGTTCGGATCGTCCGGGTTCAGCGGGTCGCGAAACTGGAGATGGAAGAGATAGCTCCCATCCGGCAGGGTCTCGATTTCGCCGAGCGTGTTGGTCACGGCGCGGCGGCGGTCGTCATAGCCGAGATTGTTCTGGGTGCCGGTGCCGATCTCACCATAGCCGGCCACCCAGACCAACTCGCCGATGCCGGGCAACTGGTCGGGCGAGGTGGCCAGCGTCACCGGCGCGACCTCGGATACCGGCCGGGCCAGCGAGATCAGCGCGACGTCATTATTGGGATAGCCGGCGGGAGCATAGGCGGGATTGACCGCGACGCCGCTAACGGCGCGGTCATTGGCGGTCGGCTGCGTCGAGTCGGGGGAAAAGCGGACCTCCACCTCATCGAACCAGCTGAGCACCACGCCTGTCACGTCGCTCAGCGCGCAGTGGCCGGCGGTGAGCACGGTGCGGGAGTTGATCAGCGTGCCGGAACAATGCGCGAGGCCGTCAATCGAGACCGCGACGACATTGGAAAACTGGTTTTCGTTGTCGTACCAGTTCTGCACCCCTCCGACGGCGGCGGCATCGACATCGTTGAGATAGATCGCGCCCGCCGGCGCGGCCGCGAGCGAGGCACAGCCCGAGGTGAGCAGAGCCGCAAGGCGCCTCCCGGTCCGTCCCGTCCGGCCACCAGCGCGCCGCCGGAAGTGGGTTTTCGCCGCCGATCGCCCGCCTTTTGTCCCCACGCCGCCTCCCCTCGCCGTGACACCTTCCGCAGCGATAGCCCGGATTCCGCCGCGCTCACAAGCGCGCCGGGCCCGCCTCGTGGCTCTTTATGGCAGGGGTGGTAACGGGCGGGGCTGTGCTGGCGCGCAGCACCAGTTCGGTGGGCAGCACGATGTCGCCCTCCGGCGCTTCGCCGCCGATCATTGCCAGCAGGCACTCAGCCGCGCGACGGCCGATCGCCTCGCGCGGCTGGCGGATGGTGGAGAGCGCCGGCGTCATGTGCGAAACCAGCTCGATATCGTCGAACCCCATCACCGACACGTCGCGCGGCACGGCAAGGCCGCGGTGCTGCACCTCGCCGATGAAGCCGCAGGCCATGGCGTCGCTGGCGAGGAACACCGCCGTGGGGCGCTGCTCCGCCGGCAGAGCGAGCCAGGCCGCACCGGCGACGCGGCCGGAATCGAGGCTGAAATCGCCGGGAAGCACGAGGGGCGGCGGCAGGCCGCGCGCCGCCAGCGCCTGCTCGGTGCCGGCGAGGCGCGCCTCGCTCAGCACATTGCCCGGCGGCCCCATCACATGGCCGATGCGCCGGTGGCCGAGGCCGATCAGGTGCTCCACGGCCACCCGCGCCGCCGCGCGATTGTCGATCTTCACCCGCGGCGCCTCAATGCCCGGTATCCATTCGCAGGCGAGCACCACGGGCACGCGGCGCCTCAGGCCTTCGGCGGGCAGCGAGCCGTCGAGCACAATCAGCCCATCGGCACGGCTCGGCTCGGCATAGGCGAGCAGCGCCTCGCCACCCATGACGCAGCTGTCGGCGATGAGCAGATTATAGCCCGCCCCTGCCAGTACCGCCGCCATGCCGGCGAGTATCTGCGAGAAGAACGGGTTGGAGAGATTGGGCACCAGCGCCACCACGCCGCCGGTGCGCCGGTGGCGCAAATTGCGCGCCGCGTGGTTGAGACGGTAGCCGGTCTGGCGGATGGCTTCCTCGACGCTGCGGCGCGTCTCGGCGCTCACCACGTCGGGGTTGGAGAGCACGCGGCTGACCGTGGCGGTGGAAACGCCGGCGAGCCGCGCCACGTCCACGATCTTCGGTCTCTGGTGCTGCATGGCCACTCCATAGACGCGCCGGCCCCCCGCTGGCAATCGCCTCGCGATGCCGTTACGGAAACCTCCACCCGACCCCCTTGCAATCGATTACAGGGCTCCGCTAGGCTGAATGCAACCGATTACAAAAACCTAGGGTTGGCCGGCACGCCGGTCGGGAGGAAACCATGCGGACCATCAAGGGACCGGGCCTGTTTCTGGCCCAGTTCATCGGCACAGACGCGCCCTTCGACAGCTGGCACAACATCACGCGCTGGGCCGCCGATTGCGGCTATGCCGGCGTGCAGGTGCCGACCAACGACCCGCGCATCCTCGATCTCGACCAGGCGGCCGCCTCGCGCGACTGGTGTTCGGAATGGGCCGGAAAAGGCTCGCAGAACGGCGTCGTCGTCACCGAGCTGTCCACCCATCTGCAGGGCCAGCTCGTCGCGGTGCATCCCGCCTATGACGCGATGTTCGACGGTTTCGCCGCCCCCGCCGTGCGCGGCAACCCGAAGGCGCGGCAGGAATGGGCGATGGATCAGATGCGGAAGGCGCTCACTGCCTCCAAGCATCTCGGTCTCACCGCGATGGTGACCTTCTCCGGCGCACTCGCCTGGCCCTATGTCTACCCTTGGCCGCAGCGCCCCGCCGGGCTGGTCGAGGAAGCCTTCGACGAACTGGCCCGCCGCTGGCGCCCGCTGCTCGACTATGCGGATGAGTGCGGCGTCGATCTCTGCTTCGAGATCCATCCCGGCGAGGATCTGCACGACGGCGATACGTTCGAGATGTTCCTGGAGCGGGTGGACAACCACCCCCGCGCCAAGATGCTCTACGACCCCTCGCACTATGTGCTGCAGCAGCTCGATTATCTCGACCATCTCGACATCTATGCCGAGCGCATCGGCATGTTCCATGTGAAGGATGCCGAGTTCAACCCCACCGGGCGCAAGGGCGTGTATGGCGGCTACCAGCCCTGGCTGAAGCGCGCCGGGCGCTTCCGCAGCCCCGGCGACGGGCAGGTGGACTTCGGCGCCATCTTCTCGAAATTCGCGGCGATGGATTTCGACGGCTGGGCGGTGGTGGAATGGGAATGCTGCCTCAAGCACCCCGAGGACGGGGCGCGCGAGGGGGCCCAGTTCGTCAAGAACCACATCATTCGCGTCACCGAGAAGGCGTTCGACGACTTCGCCGCCGGTGCCACGGACCGCGCCGCCAACCGCGCACTGCTGGGGCTGGAGCGATGAGCGCCCCCGTCCCGAACCGACCGCTGCGGCTCGGCATGGTCGGCGGCGGGTCCGGCGCCTTCATCGGCGCCGTGCACCGCATCGCCGCCCGGCTCGACGGCGAATACACCCTCATCGCCGGCGCCCTCTCCTCCACGCCGGAGAAATCGCGCGCCTCGGGCGAAGCGCTCGGGCTTTCGCGTGTCTATGACGACTACCTCGCCATGGCCAAGGCCGAGGCGCGGCGCAAGGACGGCATCGAGGCGGTGGCGATCGTCACGCCGAACCACATGCATGCCGGCCCGGCGATCGAATTCCTCAAGCGCGGCATCCATGTGATCTGCGACAAGCCGCTGACCGCGACCATGGCCGAGGCGAAGAAGCTTGCGGCAGCGGCGGCGAAGGCCGACGCGCTGTTCGTGCTGACCCACAACTACACCGGCTACCCCATGATCCGGCAGGCCCGCGCCATGGTGGCGGCGGGCGAGATCGGCCGCGTCCGGCTGGTGCAGGTGGAATATGTGCAGGACTGGCTGACCGAGGCGGCGGAGAAATCCGGCTCCAAGCAGGCGGAATGGCGCACCGACCCGGAACGCTCCGGCGCGGGCGGGGCGACGGGCGATATCGGCACCCATGCCTATAACCTCGCCTGTTTCGTCTCCGGCCTGACCGCGGAGGCGCTGGCCGCGGACCTCTCCATCTTCGTGCCGGGCCGGGCGCTCGACGACAACGCCCATGTGCTGCTGCGCTTTGAGGGCGGGGCGCGCGGCATGCTCTGGGCGAGCCAGGTGGCGCCGGGCAATGAGAACGGCCTGCGCCTGCGCGTCTATGGCGACAAGGGCGGGCTCGAATGGGCGCAGGAGGACCCGAACTATCTCTGGTTCACCCCCTTCGGCGAGCCGAGGCGTCGCATCACCCGCAACGGCGCGGGGGCGAGGCCGGAGGCGGGACGCATGTCGCGTATTCCGCCCGGCCATCCGGAAGGCTATCTGGAAGGCTTCTCCAATATCTATGCCGAGGCGGCGCGCGCCATCCGCGCCCATCAGGCCGGTGAGAAGGTGCCCGAGGGTGTGCTCTACCCGACCCTGGCGGACGGGCTGGCCGGCATGCGCTTCGTCGAGGCCTGCGTGCAGTCCTCGCGCCGCAATGCCGGCTGGGTGACGCTGTGAGCGCCGCCCCGGAGCGCGCGGCCGCCCCGGTGCTCGAACTCGTCGATGTCCGCAAGAGCTTCGGCCCGATCGAAATCCTGCATGGCATCGACTTCGCCCTCCACGCCGGCGAGGTGCACGCGCTGATCGGCGAGAACGGCGCCGGCAAATCGACGATCATGAAGATTCTCGGCGGCTTCCTCGCGCCCTCCTCCGGCGCGGTGCGGCTGGACGGAGCGCCCGCGCCCTATGCCAGCGGCGCGCAGGCGGAAGCTTCGGGCGTGGTGGTGATCCACCAGGAGTTCAACCTCGCCCCCGACCTCACCGTCACCGAGAACATCTGGCTCGGGCGGGAGAAGGGCGGTTTGTTTCTCGACCACCGCGCCATGCGCGCGGGCACGCAGGCGCTGCTCGACGAACTCGGCAGCACGATCCGCCCGGAGGCGCGCATCCGCGACCTGCCCGTCTCCGACCGGCAGATGGTGGAGATCGCCAAGGCCCTGTCACGCCAGGCGCGGGTGCTGATCATGGACGAGCCCTCCGCCGTGCTGACGCACAGGGAGGTGGAAGTGCTGTTTCGCCAGATCGAGCGGCTGCGGGCGCAGGGCGTGGCACTGCTCTATACCTCGCACCGGCTGGAGGAGATCACCCGCCTCGCCGACCGCGTCACCGTGCTGCGCGACGGGGCGGTGGTGCGGAAGGCCGGGCGCGGCGAACTGACCGAGGACGGCATGGCGACCGCCATGGTCGGGCGCAAGCTGGAGGACATCTATCCGCCCAGGCGCCACCAAGCCGGCACGGTGGCGCTGGAGGTGCGCGGCTTTTCCGTGCCGCCGCTGGTGAAGGACGTTTCCTTCACCCTGCGGCGCGGCGAGGTGCTGGGCATTTCCGGCCTGGTCGGCTCCGGCCGCACCGAACTCGCCGAGGGACTGGTGGGCCTGCGCCCGGCGACGGGCGAGATTTTGCGCCACGGCATACCGGTCGCCATCGGCTCGGTGCGCGACGCTGCCGCCAGCGGCATCGCCTATCTCACCGAGGACCGGAAGGAGCGCGGGCTGCTGCTCGACAAGAGCCTGACCGAGAACCTCACCCTCTCCACCCTCGCCCGCTTCGGCGCGCTGTTCATCGATGGCCGGCGCGAGGAGGCGGCGCTCTCCCGCGCCATCGCCGAATTCGACATCCGCGCCCCGCGCCGCGACATGAAGGTGGGCAATCTCTCCGGCGGCAACCAGCAGAAGCTGCTGCTGGCCAAAACCATGCTGGGCGACCCGGAAGTGGTCATCATCGACGAGCCGACGCGCGGCATCGATGTCGGCACCAAAAGCCAGATCTACGCCTTCATCGACGCGCTGGCCGCCGAGGGGCGCAGCGTCATCGTCATCTCCTCCGACATGCCGGAAATCCTCGGCCTTTCCGACCGGGTGCTGGTGATGCGCCATGGCCGGATCGCCGGCGAGCTGGAAGGCGCGCGGGTGACGGAGACCGATGTGGTGCGCCTTGTCATGGGCACCAATGAACAGCCGACAGGGAGCGCCTCGCATGTCTGACCTCACGCGCTCCGATGCCCCGCGCCCGTCCGTCGCCGCACGTCTACCGGGCCTCTCCGCGCTCGGCCCGCTGCTGGCGCTGATCCTGCTGGTGGCGCTGGGGGCCACTCTCAACGAGAATTTCCTCTCCGCCGGCAACATCACCAATGTGCTGGCCCGCTCCGCCTTCATCGGCATGATCGCGGTGGGCATGACCTTCGTCATCACGTCAGGCGGGCTCGACCTCTCGGTCGGCTCGATGGCGGCGTTCATCGCCGGGGTGATGATCCTTGGCATGAACGCGCTGCTGCCCTCCATGGGCGTCGGCCTGCCTTTGGTGCTGGCCGGCATGGGCATCGCGCTCGGCGTCGGGCTGCTGGCCGGGCTCGGCAACGGGCTCCTGGTGACGAAAGCGCGTATCGAACCCTTCATCGTCACGCTCGGCACCATGGGCATCTTCCGCTCGCTGGTCACGTGGCTCGCCGATGGCGGTACGATCAGCCTGGATTTCGGCGTTCGCCAGTTCTACCGGCCGGTCTATTATTCCGGCCTGTTCGGCATCGCCTGGCCGATCATCGTCTTCGCCATCGTGGCGGTGGCCGGGCAGATCGCCATGCGCCACACGCGCTTCGGCCGCTATTGCGAGGCCATCGGCTCCAACGACAAGGTGGCGCTGTATTCGGCGGTGAATGTCGAGCGCATCCGGCTGATGACCTATGTGCTGCTCGGCCTGCTCGTCGGCCTTGCCACCATCATGTATGTGCCCCGCCTCGGCTCGGCCTCCGGCTCCACCGGCATGCTGTGGGAGTTGGAGGCGATCGCCGCCGTCATCATCGGCGGCACGGCGCTGAAGGGCGGCTATGGCCGCGTCTGGGGCACGGTGATCGGCGTGCTGATCCTCAGCCTGATCGACAACATCCTCATCCTGGCGGACCTCGTCTCCCCGTATCTCAACGGGACGATCCAGGGCGTCATCATCGTGCTCGCGGTGGTTCTCCAGCGCGGCAAATCATCATCCGCCTGAGAGCGGAGACCATGGGAGAAACGACAATGGAACGCAGGACCTTTCTCACCACCGCCGCCATCGGCGCCGCCACCGCCGCGACAGGCGTCTCCGTGCCCGCGCTCGCGCAGGGCAAGAAGGCGGTGATCGGCGTCTCGATCCCCTCCGCCACCCATGGCTTCATGGGCGGGCTGAACTGGCACGCGCAGGAAACCATCAAGCGGCTGAAGACGACCTATCCGAACCTTGAATTCGTGCTCGCCACCGCCGGCGCGGTGGGCAAGCAGGTGAACGACATCGAGGACATGGTAGCGACGCGCAACATCGACGCGCTTGTGGTGCTGCCCTTCGAGTCCGAACCGCTGACCAGCCCGGTCAAGGCGGTGAAGGATGCCGGCAAATGGGTGACGGTGGTCGATCGCGGCCTCTCCCAGCCCGGCATCGAAGACCTCTATGTCGCCGGCGACAACACCGCCTTCGGCCGCGTCTCCGGCGAGTATTTCAAGGCCAATCTCAAGCCCGGCGCCAAGATCGTGGTGCTGCGCGGCATCCCCACCACGCTCGACAATGAACGCGTCGACGCCTTTCAGGCCGCCATTGCCGGCTCCGGCATCGAAATCCTCGACATGCAGCACGGCAATTGGAACCGCGACAAGGCGTTCCAGGTCATGCAGGATTATCTGTCCAAGCACAAGAAGATCGACGCCGTGTGGGCGGCGGACGACGACATGGCCATCGGCGTGATGGAAGCCATCTCCCAGGCCGGGCGGCAGAAGGAGATGTGGATCGTCGGCGGCGCCGGCATGAAGGAGATCATCAAGCGGGTGATGGACAAGGACCCGCAGATCCCGGTCGATGTCTCCTACACCCCGGCGCAGATTTCCACCGCGCTGGAAGTCACCGCGCTACGCTTCGTCTCCAATACGCCGGTCTATGGCCGCTTCATCATCGGCTCGACGCTGATCACGGCGGAGAACGCCGCGCAGTTCTATTTCCCCGACAGCCCGTTCTGACCGGCCGACGGCGGAGGGGGCTGCGCGCCCCCTCCTGCGCGTGGCTCATGATATCCTCGCGCCATGATTCCGTTTGAAGGCGACGCACTCGCCCTCGCCCCTCGACTCATCGGCGTGACGCTGCTGGTCGACGGCGTCGGCGGCATCATCGTCGAGACCGAGGCCTACCGGCGCGACGACCCTGCCTCGCACAGCTTTTCCGGCCCCACGCCGCGCAACGCGGCGATGTTCGGCCCTGCCTTTCGGGCCTATGTCTACCGCTCCTACGGTCTGCACTGGTGCTTCAACATCGTCGCGGAACGCCACGGGGCGGTGCTCATAAGGGCGCTGGCGCCGCTTGTCGGACTGGAGCGCATGGCGGCGCGGCGCGGCGGCCCGGCCTTTCTCTGTGCGGGTCCCGGCCGGCTCACCCAGGCGCTCGCCATCACCGGCGCCCTCGACGGCGCGCCGCTCGACCGCCCGCCCTTTGAATGGCGCGAGCGCGACGGCGTGCCCGATATCGTTGCCGGCCCACGTATCGGCATCACCAAAGCGGTGGAAGCGCCCTGGCGGTTTGGCCTGTGCGGCTCGCCCTTCCTCAGCCGGCGCTTCCCCGGAACCTCCCCCGGATACCCACGGCGGTAGCCGGCGAAGCACAGGCAGCGGCGGACACAAATCCGCGCCGCGAATGCGCGCTCGCCGGCAACGAATGGCTGCCCCTGCGGTTAGTGAGGCGACGCCGGATCACCGGGCACACGCCGAGGGAGCGCAGACACATGGCACGCAAATCCAAGGGGGCCGCCGGTTCGACCGCGCGGATTCACGACCAGACGCTGACGCGCGGCGCGGGCGGCGAGCTGCACCAGTTCGCGGAAGGCGACACCCCTGTATTGACGACCGCTCAAGGCGGCCCGGTGGCGGACGACCAGAACACGCTGAAGGTGGGTGCGCGCGGCCCGGCGCTGATCGAGGACTTCCATTTCCGCGAGAAGATGTTCCATTTCGACCATGAGCGCATTCCCGAGCGCGTGGTGCATGCCCGCGGCTATGGCGCGCATGGCTATTTCGAGACCTATGAATCGCTGGCCGAATACACCCGCGCCGACCTGTTCCAGCGCCCGGGCGAGAAGACGCCCGCCTTTGTCCGCTTCTCCACCGTCGCCGGCTCCAAGGGCTCCTTCGATCTCGCCCGCGACGTGCGCGGCTTCGCGGTGAAGATCTACACGAGGGAAGGCAATTGGGACCTCGTCGGCAACAATATTCCGGTATTCTTCATCCAGGACGCCATCAAGTTTCCCGATGTCATCCACGCGGTGAAGCCGGAACCGGACCGCGCCTTTCCGCAGGCGCAGTCGGCGCATGACAATTTCTGGGACTTCATCTCGCTGACCCCGGAATCCATGCACATGATCATGTGGGTGATGTCCGACCGGGCGATCCCGCGCTCCTTCCGCTTCATGGAAGGTTTCGGCGTCCACACCTTCCGACTGGTGAACGCCAAGGACGAATCCACCTTCGTCAAATTCATCTGGAAGCCCAAGCTCGGGCTGCAATCCGTGGTCTGGAACGAGGCGGTGAAGATCAACGGAGCCGACCCCGATTTCCATCGCCGCGACCTCTGGCAGGCGATCCAGTCCGGCGATTTTCCGGAATGGGAATTGTGCGTGCAGCTGTTCGACCAGGAATTCGCCGACAGCTTCGATTTCGACGTGCTCGATCCCACCAAGCTGATCCCGGAAGAAATCATCAAGCCGATCCCCGTCGGCCGGCTGGTGTTGGACCGCATGCCGGATAATTTCTTCGCCGAGACCGAGCAGGTGGCGTTCATGACGCAGAACGTGCCGCCGGGCATCGATTTCTCCAACGACCCGCTGCTGCAGGGGCGCAACTTCTCCTATCTCGACACCCAGTTGAAGCGGCTCGGCAGCCCGAACTTCACCCATATCCCGGTCAACGCGCCGAAATGCCCCTTCGCGCATTTCCAGCAGGATGGGCATATGGCGATGCGCAACCCGGTGGGGCGCACCAATTACCAGCCCAATTCGCGCGGCGAGGGCCCGCGGCCCGACCCGGTGCGCGGCTTCCGCTCCTTCGCGGAAGTGATCGAGGCGCCCAAGGTGCGGCTGCGGCCGGAGAGCTTCGCCGACCATTACAGCCAGGCCCGTCAGTTCTTCAACAGCCAGACCGCGCCGGAGCAGAAGCACATCGCCATGGCGCTGACTTTCGAGCTTGCCAAGGTGGAAGAGGTGGTCATCCGCGAGCGCATGGTGGCGCATCTGCTCAACATCGACGAGGCGCTGGGCGCGACGGTCGCCGACAAGCTCGGCATCGACACGCTGCCCAAGCCCGCCGATACGGCCGTGACCCCGCGCGACGACCTGCCCGCCTCGCCCGCGCTCAGCATCATCGAGAACGGCCCGAAGAGCTTTAGGGGTCGCAAGGTCGGCGTGCTGGTGAGCAATGGCTGCGACGGCACGCTGCTGACGGCGCTTCAGGCGGCGCTGGCGGCGGAGGGTGCGATGATGGAGCTGGTGGCGCCGAAAGTGGGCGGCGTGGCGACCGCCGACGGCAGCAAGCTGCCCGCCCATCGCATGATCGACGGCGGGCCCTCGGTGCTGTTCGACGCGGTGGCGCTGCTGCTGTCGGAGGAAGGCGCGGAACGGCTCGCCGGCGAGGCGGCGGCGCGCGATTTCGTGGCGGACGCCTTCGCCCATTGCAAGTTCATCGGCTTCACCGCCGCCGCCCTGCCGCTGCTGGCCAAGGCCGGCGTCGCCCCGGATGAAGATGAGGGACTGATTGCGCTGCAGGATGGCGCCTCGGTGGACGCCTTCGTTGAGAGCTGCCGCGCGCTGCGCCTGTGGGCGCGGGAAGCGGCGGTCAAGCTCTGAGCGGGGCCGATCATGGCAGCCCACGGCCTCGTCCACGGTCCGCTCGGCGCGAACTGCCTGCATCTGTGCGTCGACATGCAGCGCCTGTTCGCACCGGGCTCGCCCTGGGCTGTGCCGTGGCTGGAAAAGGTGCTGCCGGCGGTGGAGGCGCTGTGTGCGCACCGTCCCGAACGGACGGTGTTCACGCGCTTCGTGCCGCCGCAGCGGCCGGGCGAGGCCGTCGGCAGCTGGGCGCGCTATTATCAGCGCTGGGAGTGCGTCACCGGCGAGGCATTGGGTCCGGAGGCCGTGCGTCTGGTGCCAATTCTGGAGCGCTTCGTGCCGCCGGCGCAGGTTGTCGACAAGAGCGTCTATTCGCCCTGGACCGAGGGACGGCTCGACGCCTTGCTGGCCCCCGCCGGGGTCGAGGCCCTGGTCATCAGCGGCGGCGAGACGGATGTCTGCGTTCTCGCCACCGCACTCGGCGCCATCGACCGCGGCTTTCGCGTCATCCTGGCCACCGATGCGCTGTGCAGTTCCTCCGATGCCACCCATGACGCGCTGATGGAGCTCTACACCCGCCGCTTCAGCCAGCAGGTGGAAATCGCCCGCACCGAGGAGGTGCTGGCGCACTGGCGCTGAACCGTTTCCGCAACGGACGCCACCGATGAAGATCGCCACCTTCAACGTCAACGGCATCAATGGCCGCCTCCCGGTGCTGCTGCGGTGGCTGGAGGAGGCGCGGCCGGACGTGGTGTGTCTGCAGGAACTTAAAGCTCCCGACGCCCGCTTTCCCGTTCGCGCCATCGAGCAGGCTGGCTATGGCGCCATCTGGTACGGCCAGAAGAGCTGGAACGGCGTCGCCATTCTCGCCCGCGGCCGCGAGCCGATCGAGACGAGACGCGGCCTGCCGGGCGAGGCGGAGGACACGCAGGCGCGCTATATCGAGGCCGCGGTCGAGGGCCTGCTGATCGGTTGCCTCTATCTGCCGAACGGCAACCCGGCGCCGGGACTGAGATACGACTACAAGCGGCGCTGGTTCGCGCGGCTGCTGGCGCATGCAGCGGAATTGCGGGCACTCGACGTGCCTGTCGTGCTCGCCGGCGACTACAATGTGATGCCGACCGAACTCGACGTGCACAAGCCGGAGCGCTGGGTGGATGACGCGCTGTTCCGGCCGGAGGTGCGCGAGGCCTTCCACACCCTCACCGCACAGGGCTGGACCGACGCGCTGCGCGCGCGGCATCCCGGTGAACGCCTCTACACCTTCTGGGATTATCTCCGCCGCGCCTTCGCGCGCGATGCCGGGCTGCGGCTCGACCACCTGCTGCTGAGCCCCACGCTGGCGCCGCGCCTCACCGCCGCCGGGGTCGACCGTGCCGTGCGCGGCTGGGACAAGGCGAGCGACCACGCCCCGGTCTGGATCGAACTCGACCCCGCCCGCCCAGCCTGGCGGCGGAAGCCGAAGGCCTAGCGACCCTCATTTCAGCCCGTCGAGATGGCTGCGTATATGCGCGGCCTCGGCCGGCGTCGTGGCGAGGCTGATGGCGGCCATGAAGCCTTCGCGCGCCTCACCGGTGCGGCCGAGCTGCATCAGCAGCGCGCCGCGCAGGCCGTGATAGTGGAAATAGCCGGAAAGCCGCTCGCCCAAAGGCTCCACCATGGCGAGCGCGGCTTCCGGGCCGCGCAGTTTGGAAATCGCCACCGCACGGTTCAGCGTTACGACGGGCGAGGGGGTCATGATTTCGAGCGTGCCGTAGAGCAGGTCGATCTGCGCCCAGTCGGTCTCTTCCGCGGTGGAGGCGCGCGCGTGCAACGCGGCGATGGCCGCCTGCACCTGATAGGGGCCGGGCCGGCGGTGGCGCATCGCCTTGTCGAGCAATGCCAGCCCCTCAGCGATGAAGGTGCGATTCCACAGGGCGCGATCCTGGTGCTCCAGCAGGATCACCGTGCCGTCAGCGGCGAAGCGGGCCGGGGCGCGGGCGTGCTGCAGCAGCATCAGCGCCGCCAGCCCCATGATTTCGGGTTCGGCCGGAAACAGCCGCAGCAGCAGCCGGGCGAGGCGGATCGCCTCCTCGCACAGCGGCGCGCGTGCCGCCGCCGCGTCGCCAGCCGTGGAATAGCCCTCGTTGAAGACGAGATAGAGCATGGCGGCGACGGCGCCGAGCCGCTCCGCCCGCTCCACCGCGCCGGGCGGCTCGAAGGGCACGCCGCCTTCGCCCGCCTGCGCACGGGCGATGCGCGCCTTGGCGCGGGTGATGCGCTGCTCCATCGCCGTCTCGCTCACCAGGAAGGCGCGGGCGATCTGGCCGATGGAGAGGCCGGAGACGATGCGCAGGGCGAGCGCGATCTGCTGCGTCGCCGGCAGTTCGGGATGGCAGCAGATGAAGAGCAGCCGCAGCACGTCGTCGCGGTAATGCGCGCCATCGATCCGCGCCGCAACCGCCGCCTCGGCGTCCTCCGTATCGGAAAAGGCATCTTCCGGCGGCAGCTCAACCTGCCTCGCCCGGCGCCGCACGCTGTCGAGCGCGACATTGCGGCCGACAAAGATGAGCCAAGCGGCCGGATCGCGCGGCGGGCCGTTCTGCGGCCAGCTCTTCAGCGCCCGGAGGCACGCCTCCTGAAACGCCTCTTCGGCGAGGTCGAGATCGCGGAAATAGCGCAGCAGCGCCGCGACCGCCTGCGGGCGCGCCGCCGTGAGCACCGGGCCGAAGGCGCGCGCCTCCTCGCTCATGGCCGGGCGCCGCCATCCATGAACAGGCCGACCGGGCGAATCTCGTAGGAACCGCCGGGATTGGCCGCGCCGAGTTCGCGGGCGATGCCGAGTGCCTCTTCGAGGTCGGCGCAGTCGAGTATGTAGAAGCCGAGCAATTGCTCCTTGGTCTCGGCGAAGGGCCCGTCGAGCACCAAAGGCGGGTCTTGATCCTTGCGCAGGGTGGTGGCCGCCGTGGTCGGCAGCAGTCGCGCCACCGGGCCGAGCTTGCCGTCCCTGGCGAGCCGTTCCTGCACCACGGCGAGCTTCTGCATCACCGCGTCGTCCTCTTCCCTAGTCCAGGCGCAGACGACGTCTTCCTGGTGGTAACAGAGCAGGGCATAGAACATGAGAGACCTTTCGCGAGAGACAGGATCAGCCACCGCTGATCGCGGTGATGACGAAGACATCGGCGCCGGGGGGGAGCGGGGTGGAAAGCCGCGCCCGCCTTCCGTCGACGAAGATGTTGATGTGGCGCCTTATCGCCGGCGTTTCGTCGCAGATACGCTCGCGCATGCCGGGCCACAGCGCATCCAGCCCGTCCACCAGTTCGGCGACGCTGGCGGCGGGTAGCGCCACCTGCCGCGCGGCGCCGGGAAACAGCACCACGAGATGGGGCGGCAGGCGCACCAGCACCGGCGCCGGCATGTCGGCCGGCCGCTCCCCCGCCATCGGCCTCACCGCTCGATCACCAGCGTTTCGACCGAGGTGATGGTCGGTAGATGCGGGGCGATGCAGTGCCAGCTTTCGCCCTCGTCGGCGCTGGCATAGAGCCCGCCGGCATTGCTGCCGAAATACACCCCGGCAGGTTCCAGCGTGTCGGTGGCCATGGCCTGGCGCAGCACGTTGAAATAGGCGCCGCCCTGCGGCAGGCCCGCGCGCTGCGCCCGCCAGCTGGCGCCGGCATCCCCTGTGCGCCAGACGGCGGCATTGCCCTCCGGCATGAAGCGGCCCTTGATGTCGCCATTCAGCGGGATGAGATAGAGCCCGTCCGGGTCGCGCGGATGCACGGCGGCCGGAAAGCCGAAGGAGGAGGGCAGGCCCTCCTCGATGCTCTCCCAGCTGCGGCCGCCATCGTCGGAGCGGTACATGCCGCAATGGTTCTGCTGGTAGAGCCGCCCGCGCCCGCCCGGCGCCATGACGAGGCAGTGCACGCATTGGCCGAATTCCGGGTAGTTCTGTCCCTCCGGCATGAAGTCGGCGCGGGTGCCGCGGTTGCGGGTCTCCCAGGTGAGGCCGCCATCCTCGCTGGCGAACACGCCGGCGGCGGAAATGCCGACCCAGATCTTGTTCGCATCGGCGGGGTCGAGCACCAGCGAATGCAGGATCAGCCCGGCGCCGCCGGGGTGCCATTCCGGCCGGGTGGGGTGTTTCTGCAACCCATCGAGATGGGTCCAACTGCCCCCGCCATCGGTGCTGCGGAACAGCCCGGCCGGCTCGACGCCGGCATAGAGCGTGCCGTCCGCGGCCACCGCGAGGCTCCAGACGGATTTCACCGGCGCCTGCCCGGCTTCATAGGCGAGGCCCTGGCTCGAATGGGTCCAGCTGGCGCCGAAATCGCTCGATTTCCACACTGCCGGGCCGAACCATTCATTGCCGCCGCCGGCATAGAGCGTGCCGCTGGCGGGATCCGCGACCACGTGGTTGGTCGGCCATGTCTCGCAGAACGGGCCGCGCAACTGCCACGAGCGGCGCGCCGCGTCGCTTTCCGCCAGGAAGGCGCCCTTGCGGGTGCCGACGAGAACGAGAACCTGCTGAGCCATCGCGCCCTCCCTTAATCCGTCGCCACCACAACCAGCCAAGCCACGCCGAAGCGGTCGGTGAGCGTGCCGAAGGCCGGGGCGAAGAAGGTGGGGCCGAGCGGCATCGTCACCTGCCCGCCCTCGGCGAGCGCGGCGAAGCGCTGCTCCGCTTCCTGCGGCGAGCCGACGGAGAGGGCGAGCGAGATGCCGGCGAAGCCCGCATCGCCCGATTGGCAGCCATCAGAGGCCATCAGCTCGGCCTCACCGATACGGAAACTGGAGTGCATCACCTTGTCGTCCCAGCCCTCCGGCACCATGCCGGGCGGCGGCGGCTCGGGTGCCTCGCCAAAGCGCATCAGCGCCGTCACCTCTGCCCCAACGGCGTGCGTGTAGAACGCCAGCGCTTCCTCCGTCCGGCCGTTGAACATCAGATAGGCCTGCACGTTCATTGCGGTTCTCCCTCTGGTCGCCTCGATCCTCCAAGGACGAGAAGCGGGGCGCGGAACCGACAGGGCGTCGAGACTTTTTTCGCGGCCCTGTCGGCAGGGGGCCGGGTCGCACGTCCTTGGGGCATCACCGGCAGATCAGGAGGCTCAAGCGCCATGCCCAGCACGATACGCCTGCACCGTGTCCTCGCAACCCGCCCGGAGAAGGTCTATCGCGCCTTCATCGAGGCGGACGCGCTGGCGAAGTGGATTCCCCCGCACGGCTTTACCTGCACCGTGCACCATCTCGATGCCCGGGTTGGCGGGACATTCCGCATGGCGTTCCGCAACTTCACCACCGGCGCCAGCCATGCCTTCGGCGGAACCTATCTGGAATTGAGCCCCGGCAAGAGTCTGCGCTACACCGACCGCTTCGACGACCCCGCCTTGCCCGGCGAGATCGTGGTGAGCGTGAACTTGCGCGAGGTGTCGCTCGGCACCGAGCTGGAGATCGAGCAGGCCGGCATACCCGACGCCATCCCGCCCGAAGCCTGCACGATCGGCTGGCAGCAATCGCTGGAAAATCTGGCCCGTCTGGTAGAGCCGGAGATCGCCGGCTGAGCGGCGCCTACCAGCGCGCCACGCGCGGGGCGAGGATCGCCCCCGCCACCGCCAGCCCGGCAATGGCAAGACTGTACCAGGTGGCGACGAAGAGCGGGGAATCGTCCGGACAATGCGCGGCGTAGAACGACGCCGCCAGCCCGCCGGCCAGCAGCCCCGCCACCGCGCCCGCGAGCGCCGGCCGCGCGGGGGCGCCATGGCGCAGCACGGCAAGGAAGAGCACGAGCGGCGCCGCGCCGATCAGCGGAATGAAGGTGAGGCAGACCCTCGCATTGATGCCGACAAGCCTTGCCCACCAGTCGGCGGCAGGGACGGCGAGCAGTTCCAGGCCCACGCCGGCGAGCAGCAACGCCGGCCCGGCCAGCAGCCAGCCGAGCGGGGCGTGCGCCTCCGCCCCCGGCCGCACCAGCCGGCGCAGCAGGAGGAAGGCGCTGCCGGCCAGCGCCAGCGTCACCACGAATTTGAACAGGAAGCGCAGCGTTTCCAGCGCCGCCACGGCATCGGGACGCGGGCCCAGAGCGAGCACGAACACCACCCCCGCCGCGACGACGGCCAGGACCAGCGCCACACGCCAGGCGGTGCGCAGCGGCAGGGGCCGGCGGCCCGTATCGGCCGCCATGGCGCGGATGAGGTCTTGCGTATCCATGTCACTCACGTCCAAAGCGCCGCGCGATGGCGGCGAGGCCCCGGTGCAGCGCCACCCGCACCGCGCTTTCCGTCATGTCCAGCGTGCGCGCCGTCTCCTCGACCGAGCGGCCCTCGACCGAAATCGCCGCCACCACCGAGCGCTGCCCCGGGGCGAGCCCTTCCAGCGCCCGGCCGATGTCGCGCGCGCTCACCGTTTCGACCTCCGGCTGGGGAACCGTCTCGGCGATGTCGTCCAATTCGACCTCCACCCGCCGGCCGCGCCGGCGGAAGGCGTCGATCAGCTTGAAGCGGGCAATGGCATAGACCCATGGCAGCACGGGGGCTTCCGGCAGCCATGTATGCCGCTTCAGGTGAATCGCCAGCAGCACCTCCTGCACCACATCCTCCGGGTCCACCCCGCCATGGCTGATCTTGCTGCGCGCATAGGCGCGGACAAGACCGGCGACACGGTCGAGAAACAGCGCATAGCTGCGCGCATCACCGGCGATGGCCGCCCGGAGCAGATCGGCAAGTTCGCGCTCGTTCCGGCCGCTCAACGTCGGCTTCTCCTGTTCGCACGCCCGAGGCGACTTGTTACGGGAGGGCGCAAAGAACGGCCAAGAGCCGCCGCGCACCGATCACGAATTCGTGTCAGGCAGCAGCGTAACACCTTCCCTGCGACGGTCGAATGGACAATCGCACGGCCGAGCTGGGCCGCGCCATGCCACAGGAGATCACCCATGAACCGCTCGACCCTCGCTCTCGCCCTTGCCGGCTCGCTCACCGCGGCTCTTGCCGGCGCCGCCTTTGCCGCGCCGCTGGCGCCGGAAAAGATGGCCGGCAATGAGAAGTGCTACGGCATCGCCCTGAAGGGGCAGAATGACTGCGCCGCCGGCCCCGGCACCAGCTGCGCCGGCACCTCGACCATGGACTATCAGGGCAATGCCTGGAAGGCGGTGCCCAAGGGCACCTGCGTGACCATGAAGGGTGGCAGCCATATGGGCTCGCTGACTCCGATCAAGAGCTGAGCCGGCTCAAGGAGGCCCGTCACCGGGCCTCCTCCCCTTCCGGCCGCCGGATCAAGCTCCTTGTCTGACGCGAGATGTCCCATGCCTCTCACTCCCGACCGCCTGCCGGCCCGTGCCGGGCTCGGCCTCAAGCCCGAGCATTACCGTGATGTGCTGGAAACCCGGCCCGATATCGGCTTCTTCGAAGTCCACGCCGAGAACTACATGGGCGCGGGCGGGCCGCCACACGCCTATCTCGAAGCGGTGGCCGCCCTGTACCCGCTGTCGCTGCACGGTGTCGGCCTGTCCATCGGCGGGGCGGGGCCGCTCGACACCGCGCATCTGCGCCGGCTGCGGGCGCTGATCGACCGTTACCGGCCGCACAGCTTTTCCGAGCATCTCGCCTGGTCGACGCACGACACCGGCTTTCTCAACGACCTCCTGCCCCTGCCCTACACGCCGGAGACGCTGGCGCGGGTGAGCGCGCATGTCGAGGAGACGCAGCAGGCGATCGGGCGGCAGCTGCTGCTGGAGAATCCCTCCACCTATCTCGTCTTCGCCGAGAGCACGATCGATGAGATTGATTTTCTGGAGGCGGTCGCCTCCCGCACCGGCTGCGGCCTGCTGCTCGACGTCAACAATGTGATGGTGTCCTGCGTCAATCACAGGCTGGACCCGCATCTCTACATCGACCGCTTTCCGGTCGGGCGCGTGGGTGAAATCCACCTCGCCGGCTATGACGAGACGACGGACGGCGCCGGCGACCGGCTGCTGATCGACGCCCATGGCTCACCGGTCCGCACCGATGTGATGGCGCTCTACGACCATGCGCTCTCCCGCACCGGCCCGGTACCGACGCTGATCGAATGGGACAATGACGTGCCCGACTTCGCCACCCTGCACGCGGAGGCGATGCGGGTGGAAGCACGGATCGCGGCCGAGGCGGCGCGGCGCGCCCCGCTGCGGCGGACGGGGTGAGCCATGGACAGCGCCACCCGCCAACACGGTTTCGCACAGGCCCTTCTCCATCCCGGCGCCCTGGTGCCGCCCGGCCTCACCGGCGCGCGCGGTACGGCGGATGCCGCCCGCTTCGCCGTCTATCGCAACAATGTCCATGTCGGGCTGACGCGGGCGCTGGCGCAGCGCTTCATTGTTACCGAGCGGCTGGTGGGGGCGGAATTCTTCGCCGGCATGGCCCGCGCCTATGTCGGTGGATGCAAGCCCGCCTCGCCCTTGCTCATGCACTATGGCGATGATTTCCCCGATTTCATAGCCGACTTCGCGCCGGCCGCGACCCTGCCCTATCTCGCCGATGTCGCCCGGCTGGAGGCGGCGTGGACGCGGGCCTATCACGCCGCCGACGCGGCACCGCTGGCGCTCGCGCGGCTCGCCGGCCTGGCGCCGGAAGAGATGGCGGGCCTCACCCTGCGTGCGCACCCTTCCGCGACCTTGCTGCACTCCGCCCATCCCGTCGGCGCGATCTGGGCGGCGCATCAGGGCGCCACAGTCACTCCCGTCGAAAGCTGGAACGCGGAAACGGTGCTGGTGGTGCGGCCGGACATGGCGGTGAGCGTGCATGTCCTGCCGCCCGGCGACGGGCCCTTCGCCGCGCGCCTCTTGGCCGGCCACGCGCTGGGCGAGGCGGCGGAGGCGGCGCTTGCCGTCGACCCCGGCTTTGATTTCGGCACCGCGCTCGTCGGCCTTCTCACACTCAGTGCCTTCTCCGACATGCAACAGGGAGACGTGCCATGACGTTCGACATCCGGGACGCTGCGCGCGGACGGCAGCAGCGTCGGCCTCTTTCGTTCCTAACCCCGATCGCCCGGGCGGAGGCGCTGCTGGCGGCGATCCCGCCGGCTCTGCCGCTGCTCGCGCTGCGCGTCGCGCTGGCGGTGCCGTTCTTCCTGTCGGGCCTCACCAAATGGGACGGCTTTCTCACCCTCTCGGCCGGGGCGCATTTCCTGTTCGAGGAGGAGTTCCGGCTGCACCTTTTCGGCGCCGCCTATCCCTACCCCTTCCCCACGCTGATGGCGGCGGCGGCCGGGACGGGAGAGATCGTGCTGCCGCTACTACTCCTGTTCGGCCTCGCCACCCGCTTTGCCGCGCTCGGCCTGCTGGCCATGACGGCCATCATCCAGCTCACCATTCCCGAGGGCTGGGCGAATTTTCACCTGCCCTGGGCGGCCATGGCTTTCGCGCTGGTGGTGTTCGGCGGCGGCCCGCTGGGGCTGGACGGGCTGTGGCGGCGGCTCTTTCCCGCACCACAGCCCTGAACCGGCCGCCGCTCAGGTGAAGGCGATCAGCGTGTCGAGATCGTCCTGGCTCAGGGCGAGCCCGGCGAAGTCGCTCGGCGAATAGCGCCGGGCGGACTGGGCCGCCACCACCCGGCAGGCCTCGGCCTCGGCGCGCACGGCGTCGAGCAGGCGCTCGATGGTCGCGGCGTCATGGCCGGCGCCGAATTCGCAGCGCAGCACGAGCGCACCGCCTTCCTGCCAGCAATTGAAGGCGAGGCGGTGCGGACGGGCCGCTTGCGCCGCCCGCTCGCGCCCCGCGCCGAGCCGCACAAGCGCCAGGCCGGCATGGCCGAAACGGCTGATATCGCCGAGGAAGTTAAACGACACTTGCGGCCGCGACCCGGTGAGCGGCGGGGTGGCGGCGCGCAGCAGGCCATAGCCCATGGCCCGGCCGGCGGCCGCGCGCGCGCGTTCCTTCACCGCCAGCAGCCAGGCCGGCAGGTCGCCCGTCTCCGCCGGCAGTGCCACGGGATAACGGGTGGTGAACCAGCCAATGGTGCGCGACAGGTCGATGGCGCCATCGCCCGTGTCGCGGCCATGGCCTTCCAGCTCCAGTTGCAGCGCACCGCCGGTCCAGGCGATGAGCGGGCGGGCGATGAGGGCGAGCGCACTCTCCTGCGGCTGGTGGCCGAAACGCTCGGCAAGATCGGCGAGCAGCGGCTGCGACAACGCCGCCTCCAGCCGCAGATCGCGGGTGCGGGCGCTGCCCTCCACATCCGGCGCGGCGGGATGGTCGAGCGGCACGGCGGTGGGCGCGAGCGCCACCGATTGCCAATAGGGCCGGTCGGCCTCGAAGGCGGCACCGGCCCCGGCCTGGTGGCGGCACCACCACGACCAGGCGGTGGGCGGCGCCAGCACCGGCTGCGGAGGATCGGACAGCGCCCTGGCGAGATCGTCGGCGAGGATCGCCCAGGACACCATGTCGAAGACGAGGTGATGCACCGCCACGACAAGGCGCAGAACCGCGCCAGCCTCGATCATGCCGGCGGCGAGCGGGCGCCCGGCCAGCGGGTCGATCGTCGCCACAAGACGGTCGGCCATGCGGTCTTCGCGCGGGGAGACATCCTGGCCGACGGCCACCTTCTCGCGCAGCAGAGCCGGCAGGCCCGGCGCATCCACCACCTGCTGCAGCGGCGGCGCCCCTTCCTGCAGCCGAATCCGCAGCCCGTCATGACGGGCAACGGAAGCGGCCAGCGCCGCCTCCACCGCTGCGGGCGCGGTGCCGGGGGGCAGATCGAATACGGCGGTGAGCGCCCAGTGCCGGCGGTCGGGCATGGCGAGCCCCATGAACCAGTTCTGGATCGGGGTCAGCGGCACCGGCTCGGCGACCGGCCCGCGGGCCTCCACCGTGTCCGCAGCGGCCGGCTTCATCAGCGCCGCCAGGGCGCGCGGGGTCGGCGCGGTGAAAATCTGCGCCGGGGAGAGCAGCCACCCCGCCGCCCGCGCCTTGCCGGCGAGCTGGATCGCCATGATGGAATCGCCGCCGAGAGCGAAGAAATCATCGTCCGGGCCAAGGCTGGCCGCCGTGCCGAGCGCGGCGAAAAGTTCGCGCCACAGCGCAAGGACCGTGGCGAGCGGATCGCCCGTGCCGGAAGCCTCGGCAACGATGGCGGCGTCGCCGGCCATGGGCGCGGCGAACAGCGCGCGCAGCGCCGTACGGTCCAACTTGCCATTGACGGTGAGCGGCAGCGCCTCGACGAGAATGAGGCGCGAGAGGCGCTGCGCCTCTGGCAGCTTGTCCTTGAGCTGGGCGTCGAGACGCGGCGCGTCCTGCCCCGGCGCCACCGCCGCGCCGACGAGGCGCACAGTGCCGTCGTCCTCGCGCAGCGCCAGCACCGCCGCGTCGCGCACGCCGGCGCAGGCGCGCAGCTGCGCCGCGACGCCGTTGGGATCGACGCGGTGACCACGCACCTTCACCATGTCGTCCTTGCGGCCGAGGAAGCGAGTGAGCCCATCGGCGTCACGGCTGCCGAGATCGCCGGTGAGATAGGCACGCGTGCCGTCATCGAGGCGAATGAAACCGGTCGCGGCCTCGCCGGCCGGCATCGGCTCCGCCTCGGCTTCGCCGACATAGCCAAGTGCCACACCCGCCCCGCTCACCCGGATTTCCCCGGTCTCGCCGGCGGGCAGCACCGCGCCCTCGGCGTCGACAATGTCGATCTGCACCCCGTCGAGCGCATAGCCCACGGGCACGCGGTCCGGCGCCTGCGCCCCGGCGGCCAGCGTCGGCGTGACCTCCACCATGGTGCAGCCTATGGTGGTTTCGGTCGGGCCGTAATGGTTGAACAGGCGCAGCTCCGGCCGCAGCGCCCTCAGTTTTTCGACGAGGCCGAAGGTCAGCACATCGCCGCCGCACACCAGCGCCCGGCGGGGTAGAAGCGCGGCGGCTTCCGGATGCGCCATGAGTGCGGCGAGATGGGTGGGGACGATCTTGAGCACATCCGCCGGGTGCCGCGTCATCCAGTCGATGAAGGCGGCGGGGTCGCGGGCGGTCGCCGCGTCCAGCACGTTGAGCGTGCCGCCGGAGGCCACGGCGCCGATCACGCTGGTATAGCCGAGATCGGCAGCGAAGGAGGTGGCGATGGCGAAGACCTGCGGGCCGGAAAGGTCCAGCCGGCGCAGCAGCGCCCGCGCATAGGCATCGAGCCCGCCGCAGGACACGCGCACGCCCTTTGGCCGGCCGGTGGAGCCGGACGTGAACAGGACATAGGCGAGATCGTCGGCAGCGCGTTCCGCATGCGGCGGGGTCTCACCCGGCTGCGGGTCGCGGTTCCAGCCCAGCACCGGCACGGCGACGGGTTCGCCGGCGGTCGCGGCATCGGCCACCACCACCCGCGCGCCGCACGCCGCCAGCAGCGTGGCGCGGTAGGTGGCGGGATAGTCGGGATCGAGCGGGACGAAGGCCGCGCCGAGATGGCTCGCCGCCGCCATCGCCACCAGCGGGCCAGCGCCGCGCGCGAGGCAGAAGGCGACCCGGTCGCCACGCTCGACGCCCTGTGCCGCCAGACGGGCGGCGAGATCGCCGCTGGACCGTGCAAGCTCCGCCCAGCTCAGCGTGCCGTCGCGGTCGACCACCGCAGGCGCGTCAGGCGTCGTGGCGGCCCAATGCGCGACATGATCGGCGAGGCTGGTGGGCAAGGGCGCGGATTCGGGCGGCGCCGGGACCACCGGCGCCTCCGGCTCGGCCGGCGCCGTGCCGACCGCCTCCAGCAAGGTACGGTAGCGGGCGACCCAGGCTTCGACGCGGGCGGCGTCGAACAGGTCGGTGTTGAAATTGGCTTCGATCGCGAGGCCTTCCTCGCTGGATTCGAGGTTCCAGTTGAGGTCCCAGCGCACGCGGCCATGGGCGTTAGCGCGCGGTGTCGGGGCCAGGCCGCCGAAGGGGGCAAGCGGCTCCACTCTGTCGAGATTGAAGGACACGCTCGCCAGCGGCGGGCGGGACGGGTCGCGCCGCACGCCACTGGCCTTGACGATGGCGGAGAGCGGATAGGCGGGATAGGCCATGGCCTGCGCCATGGCGGCACGGGTAGCGGCGAGCGCATCGCCCTTGAGCCCCTCAAGGCGCACCGGCACGGTGGAGATGCAATAGCCGGTCAGGCCCGGCTCGCCCACCAGCGGCTGGCCCGCGGCGAAGATCGCCACGACGAGATCGTCCGCGCCGGAGAGCTCCGCCAGCAACTGTCCATAGGCGGCGAGGCACAGGGTGAACAGCGAGCAGTCGAGCGCCCGCGCCCGCGCGGCGAGTTCGGCGGCGAAGGCGGGCGGCAGCAGCGCACGCACCGTGCCGCCTTCATAGGTTTGGAGCGGCGGGCGCGGCCGGTCTGTGGGGAGCGCCAGCGCCGCCGGCGGCTGGGCGAACACGCTTTGCCAATGCGCCGCGGCTTCCGCATCGGCTGCGGCGTCGCGGGCGAAGCCGGCGAAGCGCTCATAGGCGGCCGGGGCCGGCAGCGCGGGCTCGGTGCCGGCAAGGCGGGCGGTGTAGAGCTGGCCGAGTTCGTTGGCCAGCACCTGCAGAGACCAGCCATCGGTAACGATATGCGGCTGGACCAGCACCAGCGCTGTCTGCGTGCCGCCGCTCAGCAGCGCCACGCGCAGCATGCCGGCGCGCGACAGGTCGAAGGGCCGCGCAGCCATCTCCCGCACGAAGCAGTCCAGCTCCGCCGCGTCGGCGAACGCGGCCTGTTCCAGCGCCACGCGGGCCTCCGGCTCGATGACCGCCATGGCGCCATCGTTCTCGAAGCGCATGCGCAGGCTGTCATGGCGGGCGACAAGATCGGCCAGCGCCGCGCTCAGCGCCGCCACGTCGAGCGCGCCGGGTAGGCGCAGCACCAGCGACTGGTTATAGGCCGCCGCACTTTCCGGGCTGAAGGCGGCGAGCGTCCACAGCGCCTGCTGGCCCGGCGCGGTGGCGAAGCGGCGGGGCACCGCCGAAGGCGGCGGCAGCGCCGCGCCGCCCATGAGGCCGGCAGTGGCGAGGGCGCGGGCACTCTCCCGCACCGCGCGGGCGACGTGGGCGAGGTCGTCCTCGCTATGGGCGGTGGAAAGGAAGCAGGTGCGCCCCTCCCAGACATAGACGCCGCGCGAAATGAGCTGGCTATAGAACAGGTCGCTGGCGCCGGTGAAACGCAGCACGGAGGAGAAGTGCTCCACGCGCAGCGGGCTGCCGTCTTCCTCCAGCGCGGCGTTCAGCGTGGCGCACAGCGCCTGCGTGCGGGCGTTCAGCCGCTCCTGCAGCGCCGGGCCGGACGCGTCGAGATGGCCGAGCATCGCCGTGGCCGCCGCCATGGCGAGCGGGTTCTTGTTGAAAGTGCCGGCAAAGAAGGTGCGCTCGGCCTTGGGGCCGCCGGCGCCGTCCAGCGGCCAGACGCCGCCGTCGATGCCGTCGAGAAAGGCACTGCGGCCGGAGACGACGCCGATGGGCAGGCCGCCGCCGACGATCTTGCCATAGGTGACGAGATCGGCCCGCACCCCCGCCCAGGCCTGCGCCCCGCCGGCGGCGACGCGGAAGCCGAGCAGCACTTCGTCGAAGATCAGCGCCGCACCGGCGCGGGCGGTGAAGCCGCGCAGCCAGTGCAGGAAATCGCGCGGCTGCAGGCCCGGGCGGCGGCTCTGCACCGGCTCGACAATAACCGCCGCCAGCCGGTCGCCCAGCGCTTCCAGCGCCATCTGGCTGCCTTCGGGGTCGGCATAGTCCAGCACCACCACATCCGCCAGCATGCCCGGCGGGGTGCCGCTGGCGAGCGGCAGGCTGGCGCCATCGCTGCCGGAACGGGCCAGCGTGCCGTCGAAATGGCCGTGATAGGAGCCGGCGAACATCGCCACCAGCGAACGGCCGGTAGCATGGCGGGCAAGGCGCAGCGCGGTCATCACCGCTTCCGTGCCGGTGTTGCAGAACACCGACCGCTCATTGCCGGTGAGCTTCGCGATCAGCGCGGCGGCCTCGCCGGCCTTTTCCGCCTGCGGGCCGAGAAACAGCCCCTGCTCGGCGATCTGGCGCTGGATGGCCTCCACCACCATGGGCGGGCTGTGGCCGAGCAGTTGGACGCCGAAACCCATGGTGAGGTCGACATAATCATTGCCGTCGGCATCGACGACATGACTGCCCTGCCCCTTCACGCCAATGATCGGGTAGAGCAGCGATTTGGTCTCCGGCCGGAATCCCGCCACCGCCCGGCTGTCGGCCAGCACCGGCCCGAAGGCTTCGCGCTGGTGGCGGGAGGCGCCGTGGCTCGCGCCGTAGCGGGCGGCGAAATCGGCGATGAAACCCGCCGCCTCCGGGCTCAGCGCCTCGGTCGGTGTGGCAGGCGGGGGGCTGGCAGGCGGGAGAGTGGGGCTGGACACGCGAGCCTCCGTCGCCGCCGAGAGGGCGGCCATGGTCGGAATGGCGGAAAGCGGGGCGATGGCGGCAGCTGCGGCGGCGGGGTCGGGGGCTTTCGCCTCCACCTCGCGCAGCACCCGCTCCAGCAGCGCCCGCGGCGTGGTGAGGGTTGTGAACAATTCGCGCCGGGGAATCGCGACTTTCCACCGCCGCTCAAGCGTGGAAAGCGCCTCGGCGAGGGCAAGGGAATCCACCCCAAGGGTGAAGAAGCCGGCATCGCCCGCCAGTGCCGCTTCGCTCAGCTGCAGGCTGCGCCGCAGGCTGGTGGCGAGGGCGGCGCGGATGTCCTCGCGGTTCAAGGCCGGTGCGGCGGGCACGGGAACCGCAGCAGGCATCGCGGAGACCGGCGGAAGGAGCGCAGCCGCGTGCCGGCGCGGTGCCTCGACCCAGTGGCGGTCGCGCGCGAAGGGATAGGGTGGCAGGCGCGCCGGGACGGCGCCGCTCGCCGGCCATGTCACGTCGAGGCCGGCGACGAACAGGCGGCACAGCGCCAGCGCCAGCGTTTCGCCCGCCGCCCGGTTGCGGCGCATGGTGGGGATGAAGCGGGTGTCGCGGCCCTCAAAACCCGCGGCGCGCTGGGCGAAGCCAACCAGCGTCGCGGCCGGGCCGATCTCCACCACGACATTCACGCCCTCGCGCGCCAGGGTGTCGAGCCCGGCGCCGAAGCGCACGGGCTGGCGGATCTGCCGGCCCCAATAGGCCGGATCGCACAGATCGACCGAAAGATCGCCGCTGACGTTGGAGACGACCGGCAGGCGCGGCGCGGCGAGCATCGCCGCGCGCACCCGCTGCTCGAAGGGCTCGACGGCGGCGTCCATCAGGTGCGAATGAAAAGCGTGGCTGGTGACGATGCGCTGGCTGCGGATGCCTTCCGCATCCAGCGCGGCGAGCACTTGCGCGATCGCCTCGCCCGGCCCGGACAGCACGACTTCCTCCGGCGCGTTCAGCGCCGCGATATCGAGGCGCCCCTCGACAGCGTGCAGCGCCGCTTCGAGCTGTTCCAGCGGCGCGAACACCGCCACCATCTCGCCGCCCGGCGGCAATGCCCCCATCAACGCACCGCGCGCGGCCACAATGTCGAGCGCCGCCTCGAAAGGCACCACGCCGGCGAGGCAGGCGGCCGACCATTCGCCGAGACTGTGGCCGGCGACGAGGTCCGGCGTGATGCCGCAGGCGGCGAGCCGTTCGGCCAGCGCCATTTCCAGCGCGAACAGAACCGGCTGCACCTCGGCGGTGTCGGTCAGCGGCGGGCCTTCCCTGTCGAACATCCGCGCGGCGAGGTCGCGCCCCATCTGCAGCCCAGCCGCGTCGATCCGCGCGCGAAAGGCCGGGTCGGCGGCGTAGAGATCCGCCGCCATGCCCGGCCACTGGCTGCCCTGCCCGGAAAACAGGAAGGCAACCTTCGGGATATCCGGCAGAGCCTGCCCGACGGCGCCGACCTGCGGCGCCTCGCCGGCGGCAATGGCGCGCAGGCCCGCCAGCGCTTCCTCAGGACTGCGGGCGAGACAGGCGGCGCGATGGGCGAAGCGTCCGCGCCCCCGGTTCAGCGCCGCAGCGATGCCGGCGAGCGGAATCTGCGGGTCGGCGGCGAGATGATCGGCAAGCCCCGCCGCCACGCGGCGCAGGGCCTCGGCATCGGGGGCGGAAAAGGCGAGGACGGCAGGCAGCGGCGGGGCGACCGGCACCTCCGGCGCGGGCGGGGCTTCTTCCAGAATGAGATGGGCGTTGGTGCCGGAAAAGCCGAAGCTGCTCACCCCGGCGCGGCGCGGCGCGCCGGCGGGCCATTGCATCGCTTCGGCGACGACGCGAACGGGAAGTTCGTCCCAGGCGATGCGCGGATTGGGCTGGGTCTGGTGCAGCGTCGCCGGCAGCCGGCCGGCTTCCAGCGCCAGCACCATCTTGATCAGCCCGGCAATGCCGGCGGCGGCTTCCAGATGGCCGATATTGGTCTTTACCGAGCCCAGCAGCAGCGGCTCGGTGCGCAAAAGGCCATAGGCGGCGGCGAGCGCCTGCACTTCGATGGGATCGCCCAGCGGCGTGCCGGTGCCATGACATTCCACCGCCTGCACATCGGCCGCTGACAGGCCGGCATCGGCGAGCGCGCTCGCAATCACCGCCCGCTGCGCCGCTCCATTGGGCGCGGTGAGCGCGCTGGAATGGCCGTCATGATTGAGCGCGGAGCCGCGAATAACCGCACGGATGGCATCGCCGTCGCGCAGCGCATCGGCGAGGCGCTTCAGCACCACCAGCCCGCCGCCCTCGCCGCGCACATAGCCATCGGCGGCGGCGTCGAAGGTGCGGCAGGCATGGCGGGGGCCGAGCATGCCGGCGGCGGCGAGGGCGGCGGTCACATCGGCGTCGAGCGTGAGATTCACCCCGCCCGCCAAAGCGAGGTCGCATTCGGCGCTGCGCAGCGCACGGCAGGCGGCGTGCACGGCGACCAGCGAGGAAGAACAGGCGGTGTCGAGCACCAGCGCCGGGCCGGTGACATCGAGCCAGTGGGCGATGCGGCCGGCGGCGATGGAGCCGGCATTGCCGAGAATGGCGGCGGGGGAGAGCGAACCGGTTGCCTGAAAGCGGGACTCGTACTCATTGGCGCCGAGGCCGAGAAACACGCCGGTGGCGCGGGAACGCCGCGCCGCATCCGCATAGCCGGCGTCTTCCAGCGCCTGCCAGGCCAGCATCAGCGCGAGGCGGTGCTGCGGGTCCATGGCGTCGGCTTCGAGCGGGCGCAGGCCGAAGAAACCGGGGTCGAAGGTCTCCACCCCCTCGACATAGCCGCCGGGCGGCAGGCCGTCGCGCTCCGGCCGGTCGGCGGGAGCGGGGCGCACAGCGTCGCGGCCCTCGAACAGCAGACGGCCATAAGCCAGCGCCGAGTCGACATCGGCGAAGCGGGCGGCGAGGCCGATGATAGCCACGGGCGCACGGGCGCGGGCGGTCTCGGCCCGCAGCGCGTCGATGCGCCCTTCCAGCGCCAGCATCAGATCGGTGACCTGTTCGGGGTGCAGCCGGCTCAGCCGGGCGAGCAGGCCCGCGCGCCGCTCCTCACTGCTCGCCACGGCCGCCTCCCTCAATCATCGACAGAAGTTCTTCGAGGTCGCCGCCCGCGCCGGGCGGCGGAGCCGGTATCGACGGCGAGGCTTGCGCCGGCATTACCTGGGGTTGTCCCGTCAGATACGCCACGAGCGCGTTGACGGTTGGATGGTCGAAGGCCAGCGTTTGCGGCAGGGCACGGCCGAGATGGGTGCCGAGGGCGCCAGCGAGATCCACCGCGTCGATCGAGGTGAAGCCGAGTTCGCCAAGCCCGCGATCCACCGCGACGGCCGAGACCGGAAGGCCGAGCCGGCCTGCCAGCCAGTCGCGAATCCAGCGCTCCAGCGCCGGCACGGCAAGGGGCGTCGCCGGCGCGTGCGCCGCCGCGCGCGCCGTGTCCGATGCGGCATCCAGCCTCTCCTGCCGCGCGCTGCGCCACTCCGCGATAACGGGCAGTTCGCCTGCCCGCCAGGCCTGCCGGTTGGCGGCCCGCTGGATCTTGCCGCTGGAGGTGCGCAGCACCGCACCGGGCTCGACCAGCACGATGCGCGAGAGCTGGAGTTCCAGCATCTGCCACACCGAAGCGCTGATGGCGCTGAACAGCGGCGCGGGATCAGTGCGCCGCTGCGTGCGCTCCAGCTCCTGCACCAGCACCACCTGTTCGCCACCGGCCTCGCCGATGAGGCCGAACGCTGCGCCGCCGCCCGCGCGCAGCGCCGGATGCGCCGCCTGCGCCACGCGCTCAATATCCTGCGGGTAGTGGTTCGAGCCGGAGAGAATGATGAGGTCCTTGATGCGGCCGGTGACGCAGAGTTCGTCGCCGATCATCGCCCCGAGATCGCCGGTGCGCAGATAGCCCGTCGGGTCGTCCTCGCCCTCGATGCGCACGCCGAAGGTGGCGGCGCTTTCCTCCGGCCGGCGCCAATAGCCGCGCGCGATGGTCGGCCCGCCGAGCCAGATTTCACCGACGCGGTCGGCCGGCTGGCGGCGCTTTGTCTCGGGATCGACGATGGCGACGCGCACATCTTCCAGCGGCGCGCCGCAGCCCGGGATGAGGGTCGTGCGGGCCGATGCGCCAGCCTCGACGATGCGGCCCTGTTCCAGCGCCGCGGCATCGAGCGAGAACAGCCGAGGCGCCGCGCCCGTGGGGCTGGCGGTGACGGCCAGCGTCGATTCCGCCAGCCCATAGGCCGGGGCGAAGGTCTCGCGGCGAAAACCGTGCGGGGCGAAAGCGGCGATGAAATCCTCCATCACCTGCGGGTCGATCGGCTCGGCGGCGTTCATCGCCATGACGAGGGAGGAGAGGTCGAGGCCTGCCCGCGCCTCGGCCGGGATGCGGCGGGCACACAGATCATAGGCGAAGCTCGGGGCCGCCGTGTGGGTGCCGCCGAAGCGGCTGATCGCCTCCAGCCACAGCAGCGGGCGCTGCAGGAAGCTGTTCGGTGCCATCTGCACGACCGGGCAGCCGGAGTACAGCGTCTGCAGCAGGCCGAAGATCAGCCCGAGATCGTGAAAGGCCGGCAGCCAGGTCACCATCGTGCTCGCGGGCGAGAGACCCCAGGCTGCTTCCATCCGCGCCATGTCGGCCATGAGATTGGCATGGCTCACCTCCACGCCCTTGGGCAGGGCGGTGGAACCCGATGTGTACTGGATGAAGCAGGTGGCCGAAGGATCGACCTCTCGCAGGGGCGCGGGTGCGATGTCCTGCGCGTCGAGATCGCCGACATCCTGCCAGCGCAGGGCGGCCAGCTCCGCGCTGTCGGCCTGCCAGAGGGTCGATTGTTCGGCGACGCCGCCGCCGGTCAGGGCGAGAGCGGCGCCACTGTCGACGGCCACCGCCTGCAGCCGCTGGATCAGCCGGTGCCGGCGCGGCGGGTTGATCGGCACGGCGAGGCGCCCCGACCACTGGCAGGCGAGAAACGCGACGAGAAAGTCGACGCAGGGCTGGAACACCAGCAGCACCGGTGCGCCGGGCGTGCTCGCCCGTTCGAGGAAACCGGCGACACGGGCGGCGCGGGCCGCCAGTTCGGCCGCGCCGCAGCGCTCGGCCACCGCGCCGGAACTGTCGAGGAAGGTGATGGACCAGCGTGCGTCCGGGCTCTCCGCCAGCGCGGCGAGGCGGGTGGCGACGGTGCCGGTCGGGAGAACGGGGCTCATTGAGAGGGCACCTGCAGCTTCAGCCAGGCATAGTGCTTCATCATCGCCTCATAGCGCGGGGCGAAGGTGGAGACGATCTTCTGCTCGACGTCGGGATGCGCCGCGAGCAGCGCGCGCAGCGTCGCCCGGTCGATGGTCAGCAAATGGCAGGGCTTGCGCGTCACCACACGGGTGAACTCCTCCGCATGTTCCAGCACCGTATTCTCGCCCAGCGCGTCGCCGGCTTCCAGTACCTCCACCGACATGAAGGTGCCGTCCGGAAGGCGCACGCTCTGCTGGGCTTCGCCCTGTGTGATGAAGATCAGCCGATCGGCCGGCCGGCCGTCCTCGATCAGCACGGTGTCCGGCCCCACCGTCTCGACGCTCATGCGGGCGAGCAGGTTTTCAAGGAAGCCCGGCGCCAGTCCCTGCAGCAGCGGGCGCTTGCGCAGCCGTTCCAGAAGCTGCTCGCGCGGCACGACGCCTTCCGCACCGGCGATGACACTGCGCTCCCACAGATCGGCATAGACGCCCTCGGCTTCCAGCAGCGCGGCATGGGTACCGCTTTCCACCACCCGGCCGGCTTTGACGACATAGACGAGGTCGGCATGCTCGCACTGGGTGAGGTCATGGGTGACGGCGACCACGGTGCGTCCCTTCGTGACCTTGCGCAGCGTCTCTTCCACCGCGACGCGGCTCGCCGGGTCGAGCGCCGAGGTGGCTTCGTCCAGCAGCATGATCTGCGGATCGTGAAGAATGGCGCGGGCGATGGCGATGCGCTGGCGCTGCCCGCCCGAGAGCTTGCTGCCGCCCTCGCCGACATCGGTGTCGTAGCCATCGGGCAGCGCCATGATGATCGGGTGAATGTCGGCAGCCTTGGCCGCCGCCTCCACCTCGGCATCGCTGGCACCCAGCTTGCCCATGCGGATATTCTCGCGCACCGAGCCCTGAAACAGGATGGTCTCCTGCGGCACCAGCGAAATGAGGGAGCGCAGCTGCGCCTCCCCCAGCATCCGGATATCCACCCCGTTCACCCGGACATGGCCGCTGCGGGGCGAAAACTGGTTCTCGATCAGCCGCAGAATGGTCGATTTGCCGGAGCCGGACGGACCCACCACCATCACCCGCCGCGGACAGTCGATGGAAAGCGACACCTTGTCGAGCGTCGTGGCGGTGCCGTCATAGCTGAAACTCACCTCATCGAAGGTCAGCGAGTGCACCTTGCCGCCAATATTCTCCGGCCGCTCCGGGTCGGGGGCCGCGTCCGGCTTGCCGAGCAGGGCCTGCACCCGCTCCAGCCCGCCGACGCCCTGGATGAGCAGCGGCAGCTGGGCGCCGATGAAGCCGGCGGCGCCGCCAATGGTGAGCAGCAGGGTGATGAAGGCAACGATCGTGCCCGAGGACACGTCGCCATGCACCGATTGCAGAGCGCCGAGCCCAATGACAAGCAGCTGCGCCGCGCTGACGCCGAAGCTGGTCATGCGGCCAACGAGACCGGAGGAGAAATACTGATGGTAGCTCGCCTTGAACAGACGGGCGAGCTGGGTGGTGAACAGCTTCGACTGCAAATCGTGCAGGCCGAAAATGCGGATCACCCGCTGCATGAGCAGCGTTTCCTTCACCACATGGGCAACCTTGGCGTCCTCCGCCCCGCGTTCGTAATTGTAGCGCACCGCGCGTTTGCTGAAGCCTCGCGGCAGCCAGAAGGCGATCATCAGCGACACCAGCGTGGCGATGGCGAGCTGGGTGTCGAGCGTGAACGCCACCGCCACCGAGCCGATCAGCATCAACCCCTTGGAGAACAGGCCGGGCACCGCCCAGATGACCGCCTTCTCCACCACGGTGAGGTCATTGGAGAAATCCGCGATGATGGCGTCGGTGTCGGAACTGGCGAGTTCGCGCGCGTCCATCCGGTTGATCTTGGAGAACATGCGCGCGCGCAGATCATTGAGGATGCGCGGCCCGAGCTTGGCGACGGAATAGTCCAGAATGACGCCGAAGAAGGAGGCGGCGAGGAAACCCCAGATGAGATACCCGATATAGGTGCGGATCACCTCGACATTGCTGGGCTTTATGCCCTCGTCGAACAGCGTCTGCAGCCAAAGCGGGACATAGACGGCGTAGAGAATCTGCACCGCATTCGCGACGAGAAACCAGAACAGCAGCATCTTGTGCCGCGCCGCCGCCTTCGCCACCCAGATCACGAGATGGGTCGGCCCTCTCTCGGGGGTGCCGGCGCGGATCTCGTCCTGCCATTTCAGTTCGAGCGCCCCGGTGGACACGCCGGCCACCGCCTCGCAGGCGGCGTCCACATTGCCATTGGCGCCCATCTTGCGCCCGAATTTCAGGAAGCCGCGCGGTCCCTTGGCCTTCAGGAGATATTCGACGAACGCCGCCGCCCGCCGCACATCCTTCTGGTCCACCTCCGGCATGAGCAGGCGGCCCGCCAGCCCGTTGAGGTCATGCGCGTCGGTGCGCGCGATGCGCACGGGCGCGGGCTTCTTGCCGTCCTCGCGGCCCACTTCCAGCAACACCGAATGCAAGAGACCAAGCCCGAGCAGCCCCCAGGCGCCGCTCGGCATCGCCAGCTTGTAGGTGAACAGATGATGCGCGACGCGCCGCACCGGATCGCGACGCGCCTCATCCGGATTGGCGGCCATGGCGGCGGCGATGAAGCCCTTGTCCGGCTTGATCGCCAGCCGCTCGCAGGCCAGCGCATAAAGGCGCTGCAGCTTGTGCTGCACCTCATCCTCGGTTTCGTGCTTCTTGAACCAGTCGAAATGCCGATTGGACATGGCGGCTCTTTATGATTCGCGGACAGGCGGGAACGGGGGACGCCCGGCGGAGGCTTGCCGACGCGCAATGAGATCGCCGACCAGGGCGGCGAAGGCGACCGTCGCGCCACTCCAGGGAAAATGGCCGGCCGAAAGCATGTGGAATCCGACCGGGCCGTTGCCCACCTCGCGCCATGCCGCGCTCTCCTCGGCGGAAACGGAGGGGTCGGCAGTGAGGCGGATGACGGAAAGCGCGCAGCGCAGCGGCGTGGGATCGATGAGCCGATAGGTTTCGCAGGCAGCGAGATCGGCGCGCAGCGCCGCTTCCTCGCGCGGCCCGAGAAGGTCGCTGAGGTCGGGACCGGCGGCGCCGAAGCACTCGCGCAGTTCCGCCAGCAATTGCGCGCGCGGCAGGCGGTGCAGCGGCGCCTCCTGCGGCGGCCGGCTCGGCGAGCGGAAGCCGGAGACGACAAGATGCAGCCCACCCGCCCGGGCAGGGTCGTCCCGCTCCAGCGACCGCGCCGTCTCGAAGGCGAGCAGCGCGCCGAAGCTGTTGCCGAGCAGCGTCACACAAGGCCCGTCCGGCCCCGGCGAGGCACCGAGATCGTCGGCGATCGCGGACGCCAGCGCCCGGCCAAGAAGCCGGACATCGGCGAGCGGCGGAGCCTCATCCGCCGACATGCCGGGAACCGGGGCGTCATGGCCCGGCAGCGCGACCGTGGCGACGGCAATGTGCAGCGGCAGGGCGGCGGCGAGCCCGAGGCAGGACAGCACGCTGCCGCCGGCATGCGGCAGGCAGATGAGCACCGGCGCACCCGCCGGGCGGCGCACCCAGCGCAGCAGGATCGGCGGCGCTGCCGGGGGCGGCTCCGGCACGTTGATGCGGGCCTCGGATCGCCGCGAGATCATGACAAAATTCGCCAATGGACAGCGCCCACCGATGTGCCACACCGTGATGGCGCGGTGTGGGGGGACCATCCCTTCGCCGAACGCGTCTCGCGCGGCGCCGTCGCCGGTCGGAGCGACAGCGTCCGGGGCCAGCCCGTGCGCCGCAGCCGAATCCAGGAGGATCCATGCCGAACGACACCTCTCCCATCGACGAGGCGATGATCGAGACCCTCGACCGCGATGGCGCCATCTGCCTCAGGGGCGCTTTCGGCCCGGAATGGGTCGATCTCGCCGCCGAAGGCATCCGCCGTAACCTCGAGAGCCCCGGCGCGCTGTTCCAGAGTTTCTCGCCCAATGACAAGGGCGCCTTCTACTCCGACATCTGGTCGCGCCGGCACATTTCCGAGCTCGAAACCTTTGCGCTCGAATCGCCCTCCGCCGCCATCGCCGCGCGCTGCCTGCGCACCCCCTCCGTGCGGCTGCTGCAGGACACCTGGTTCTACAAGAGCCCCGGCACCCAGGCGCGCACGCCCTGGCATCACGACAATGTGGTGCTCGGCCCGTTCTGCTCGATCTGGGTGGCGCTCGATCCCATTCCGCGCGCCGCGGCGCTGGAATTCGTGCGGGGCTCGCATCGCTGGAACAAGCTGTTCATGCCGGCGAACTTCTTCGAAAGCGAAGAGGCGGCACTGCCGGCGGTGGAGGAATTCTACGCCCGCTACCACGGCGAATTCGACATCGCCGCGCGAGACACCTTCTCGCGCGTGCCGGACATCCAGGCCCATCGCGAGGACTACGACATTCTGAGCTGGGACATGGAGCCGGGCGATTGCCTCGTCTTCCACGCCCGCACCCTGCACGGCTCGCCCGGCAATACGCTGGACCATGACACGCGGCGCATGGTGACGCGCTGGGTGGACGAGACCGCCGTGCTGGCCCCGCATGGCCGCACCGTGGTCGATCGCCTGGTGGCGGAAGGCTTCGAGGTCGATCTCGCGGTCGGCGCGCCGATCCGCGGCAAACTCTTCCCGGTGCTCACGCCCCTTGCCTGAGACGTGGCGGGCGGCGCGGCCGGAAAGGGCACGCGCCCCCGCACCCGGCGTGCCCGAGCGGGTGCGCCGAAGGCAGGGGGGCAGCCTTTCCTTTAGGGAAGGCATCAGCAGCAACCCATCAGCAATGGCATCCGACACGCGCCCGTTGCCGCCCTCGCCACACCCCGCCGGCCGGCGTGGGCGTATATCACGCCCTCCCCGCTGCACGCGGGGGTTGACGTGCAGAGACGGACGAACCCGAAGTCTATGGAGCCGATCATGCTAACGCAGCCATGTGAAACGCGCGTGAATTGCTAGAACCTTATTGCACGGCTTGCGAGAGAATACTGAAAACGGGTCAAAAATAGACAGTTGCCCAGACGAGCGACCCGCGCTAAGCCATCATCCGCAACTCTGGCTGGAGAAGTCCTGTGGCAAGTATGTTTATGACGATCTCTCGTTGTCACGTTAAGGCGGGTAGCGAGCAGGATGCACGCGCGCTTCTCGAAAAGGAAATGCTCCCCAACGACGGCAAGAAGCCGGGCGATGTCATTGAAGGGCTGGTCGGCTTTGGACTCATGAAGTCCAAGAAGGATCCGTCCATGTATGGCATCTGCACTGTGTGGGAAAGCGAAGCTGCTTTCGACAAGATGTCTTCCAACCCGCGCGCCAAGGACGGTGGCGGCATCGTCGAGAAGCTCCAGAAGCTTTGCGACGGCGAGATCAAGGGCGAAGGTTTCTACATCGAAAGCCTCTGAAGACGTCCGGCGGCAGTTACGACTGCCGCCGGTTTTCTTTCGGCCCTCAGGGCCAATTTCTACTTTAGGTTGCCGTTCTCTGAGACCTTGCGTACAGACAAGGCGTGGGCGGCCCGGCTCTGACCCGTCAGCCATTAGGCGGCACGGAAAGCGCACGCCGGCATGAAGAATGGCGCGGCGATTACATGCCGGCCCGGAGTGCAGCACGGTGTTTTGCTGCAGAAGGTAGTGACGTGGCCCGCGGTCCCATTGAAGACATTTACGGCCTGACCGATCTTCAGCGCGCCATGCTGATACGCTGCGCGAGCTATCCCGATCAGCCCCTCTTCATGGGCCAGTGGTGGGCCCTCCTCGCCGGCCCGCTCGATGAAGATGGCTTCGCGGCCGCGTGGGCCGCTGTCATCCAGCGCCACAGCGTGCTGCGCTCGGGCTTTCACTGGGAACTCAAGGGCGATCCCGCCCAGGTGGTGGTCGCCGCGCCCAGCTTCGCGGTCGAACGGCTGGACTGGAGCGCCCGCGCGGACTGGCGCGCCGCGCTCGATGCGCTGCTGCAGGAAGACCGCACCCAGCCCTTCGATGTGCGCCGTCCGCCGCTGATGCGGGTGCGCCTCGCCAGGCTCGCGGAGGAGGGCGCGGGGTCGCGCCACCTTCTGGTGTGGACGCGCCATCACCTCGCCGTCGATGGCTGGTCGCTTGGCGAGATTCTGGACGAGGTTCTCACCCTTTATCGCGGCGGCACGGTGCCTGCCGCGCTACCTTTCCGCCGCTATGTCGAGTGGTGGCAGGGCCGCGACGCCGCCGCCGGGCGGGCACATTGGGACGCCATGCTTGCCGGCTATCAGCCGGGGGCGACCCCGCGCGTTTCGACCGCCGCCGCGCCCCGCATCGGCGAGGTCATGCGGAATCTCTCCCCCGCCGTCGCCGACCGCCTCGCCGCCCTCGCGCGCAGCGAGCGTCTGACGCTGAGCACGCTGGTCGAAGGCGCCTGGGCGCTGGTGCTCGCCCGCGCGGACGGAACCGACGATGTGGTGATGGGCTGCATCGAAACGGTGCGCCCGCCCGAACTGCTGGGAGACCAAACCCATCATCTGGTGGGGCCGCAGGTCGGCGTGCTGCCTAGCCGGCTGCGCCGCGACGCGACACCGCTGCGCCATTGGCTGGCTGAGCTGCAGCAGGCGCGGGCACGGGGACGCGACGCCGGGCCGCTGGGGCTGGATACGATGCGTGACCTGCTCGGCCTGCCGAGCGACGCGCTGCCGCTGCGCAGCCTGATCGCGGTGCAGACCTATCCGCTGGCGCTGGCGCCCGCCTTCCGCGCCGCCGGGCTTGAGCTGCTGGCGAGCGGCGACGTCACCCTGCCGGACCTGCCGCTCAATCTGATGGTGGAGATCGGCGAGAGCTTTGAACTGCGGCTGATGGTCGACGAGCTTCATGTGCCGCTGCCGCAGGCCCGGCAGCTTCTCGCCATGCTCGCCACCGCGCTGGAGCGCCTGCCTTTCCATCTCGACGCGCCCGCCAGCGCCCTCGACGTGATGCCGGAAGCGCTGCTCGCCGAGATCGCCGCCGCCCTGACGGGCAAGCCCCTGCCCCGGCCGGCAGGGACGGTGGTCGACCTGATCCTGGCGCAGATGCGCGCCCGTCCCGAAGCGCCCGCGCTCGTCGCCGAGGGCCGCTCGCGCTCCTATGGCGAACTCGGCGCAGAGGCGATCGACCTTGCCGGCCGGCTGGTAGCGGCCGGGGTAAAGCCGGGCGCGCGGGTCGCGGTCATGCTCGATCAGGGGCCCGAAGCGGTGGCCGCCATTCTCGGCATTCTATTCGCCGGCGCCGCCTATGTGCCGCTCGACCCCGAGGCGCCGGCCGAGCGCCGGACGATGATCCTCGCCAGCGCCGGCGTCGCCGCCCTCGTCACACGTCACGACCGTGCCGGCGCGGTGCCGGGTCTGCCGGTGCTGACGGTCGAGGACGCTTCCCCGGAACCCGCCGATCTCGACGCGGTGACGCGGCCGGCGGCAGAGGACGAGGCCTATGTCATCTTCACCTCCGGCTCCACCGGCCAGCCGAAGGGCGTGAGCGTCGGCCATGACAATCTGCGCACCCATGTAGCCGCCAGCGCGGCGGAAAATGCCGACCTGCCGATCGGCCGCTTCCTGCTGACCTTCCCGCTGTTCTTCGACGGCTCCGTCACCGGCCTGTTCTGCACGCTCTGCGAAGGCGGCACGCTGGTGCTGCCCGATGCCGGCGCGGCGCGCGACGCTGACCGGCTGGTCGCGCTCATCCGCGGCGCCGGCGTGACTCATGTGTGCCTCACCCCTTCTTTCTGGGGCATTCTGCTGGAGGCCGCCGGCGCAGACGGCCTGCCCGCCCTGCGCATGGCCAAGGTGGCGGCCGAGCCCTGCCCGCCCGCGCTGGTCGCCGCCCATGCCGCCCGCGTGCCCCAAGCGGTGCTGTGCAACGAGTACGGTCCCACCGAGGCGACCGTGTGGGTCTGTGTCGAACGCTGCCGGCCGGAGACAACAGGCGCCAGCGTCGCCATCGGCCACCCCATCCCCGGCACGGTTCTGCATGTGGTGGATGGCGAAGACCGCCCCTGCCCTTACGGCACCATTGGCGAACTTGTCATCTCCGGCCCGTCCGTGGCCCGCTTCTATATCGGCGCGGAGCCGGGCGTGAGCCTGCGTACGTCGTTGGCCGGCACCTCGGCCCCTGCCTATCGCACCGGCGACCGTGTGTCGCTCGCCAGCGATGGCCGGTTGTACTTTCATGGCCGCCGGGACCGGCAGGTGAAGATAGCCGGCTACAGGATTGAGCCGGGCGAGATCGAAGCGGTGCTGCTGGCGCAGGCCGGCATCCGCGAGGCCGCGCTTGTGGTCGAGGAGGGAGACGGCCGGCCCGCCCGCCTCGTCGCCCATCTCGCGCCCGACACCGGCCCGGATGAGGCGGAACTGCGCCGGGTCCTGGCCGCGCGGCTGCCGGCCTACATGATCCCGCAGGCCTTCCTGCGGCATAAGCAGCTTCCGCGCACCGCGAATGGCAAGGTGGATACCGCCGCCCTTCCCCGCGCCCCGCTCGCCGCGACTTCTGGCGGCGCGGAGCCCCCGCAGGGGCCGCTGGAAACCGCCCTCGCCACCGTGTGGGCGGAGCTGCTCGGCCTTCCCACGGTGGGCCGAAACGCCCATTTCTTCGCGCTTGGCGGCAGTTCGCTGCTGGCGATGCAGATGATCGCCCGCCTGCGCCGGGAGCTGGCGCTGCAAGCCACGCTGGCGGACCTGTTCGAAGCGCCGGAACTCGCCGCGCTGGCGCGGCGGCTCGGAGCCGCGCCGACCGAGGACCCCGCCCCGGCCCCCGTGGCGCGTGCCCGCGCCCGGGTGGAGTTGCCTTCATGAGGGCGCGACCGGCGCCGGGGCCGCGCTGATGGCCAGCGGCTATGTTGCCGGCCTCTCCTTTGGCCAGCGCCAGATCAGGATGGCGGAATTGCTGCGGCCCGGCCGCACGCTGTTCGCCATGCCCCTGCTCGTGCGCATCGAGGGGCGGATCGATTCGGACGTGCTGCGCGCCGCGCTCGCAATGGTGGCACGACGGCACGATAGTCTGCGTGCCTCCTTCCCCCTGGTGAATGGCGCGCCGGTACAGGCCGTGGCGGACGAGGTGCCGCTGCCGCTCGCTGTCATCGCCACGGGAGAGGCTTTCGACAGCCCCGCCTTTGATGCCGCCGTGGCCGCGCAAGCGCAGGCGATGGTGAACGAGCCTTTCGATCTCTCGGCCGGGCCGCTGGCGCGCTTCAGCCTGGTGAGAGCGGCGGAGGGCGGCGTGCTGGTGGCCGTGCTCCACCACATCATCAGCGACGGGGCCTCGCTCACGATCCTGCGGCGCGATCTGGTGGCGGCCTATGACGCGGCGCTGGCCAGCCGGCCGGAGGCGAGGCCGCCGCTACCGCTGCAATTTCCCGATGTCGCGGATTGGGAGCAGGAGCGGTTCGGTGCTCCCGGCCCCGCGCTCGATGCCGCCATGGCGGCGTGGCGTGCCCGGCTCGCCGGTGCTCCGGCCCGGCTCGATCTGCCCTATGATCGCGCGCAGGGTGAAGGCGGCAGCCTACGCTCGGCTCAGGCGGAGCTGCATGTGCCGGGCGATGTCGCCGCCACACTCGCCGCGCTGGCGCGGCGGGAGGGGGCGAGCGAATTCAGCCTCTACCTCGCCCTGCTGTTCGTCGTGCTGCGGCGCTGGAGCGGGCTGGACGATCTCGTCGTCACCATTCCCGCCGCGCGCCGCGACCGGCCGGACCTTGCCGACTTGATCGGGCTACTGGTCGACACGCTGCCGATCCGCGCCACCATAACGGATGAGGCGCGCTTTCCCGCGTTGCTGGGAGAGGTTCAGAACAGCCTGCGCGCGGCTCTGGCGCAGCGCGACCTGCCCTTCGAGCGCATCGTCGAGGCGAGCGGTGTCGAGCGACGGGGCGAGGCGGCGCCTTTCCTGCAGGTGCTGTTCGGTGCGGCAGAGCCCCCGGCGCCCGCCCTCACCGCGCTGGACGGCACGCGCTTCGCGATCCTGCCGGAGCAGCTCGACCAGGAAGCCAAGGCGGAACTGTCGGTGGTCTATGCCGCCGCCCCGGACGGGCTGCGCCTGTGGTGCCGCTACGATGCCATGCTGTTCGACGCCGCGACCATCGAGGCCGTGCTCGGCTGGTTCGGCCGGCTGGCACAAGCACTGGCGGTGCAGCCGGACCAGCCGGTTTTAGAGATTCCGCTGCTCTCCGCCTCTGAAGGCGCGGCGCAGGTGGCGGGTTTCAACGCCACCGCCGTTGCCTATGAACGCGAGGACAGCGCCATCGCCCTGTTCTTCCGTGACGCGGCGCGCCTCCCGGACGCGATCGCGGTCGAGGAAGACGGGCTGCGTCTCAGCTATGGCGCGCTCGCCGACCGGGTGCGCCGGCTGGCGGGCGTGCTGGCGGCGCAGGGGGTCGGTGCGGGCGAGGTGGTGCTGCTGGTGCTGCCGGTCTCCGGTGCGCTGATCGAGGCACAGCTCGCGGTGCTGGCGCTCGGCGCCGCCTATGCGCCGATCGACCCCACCTATCCGGCCGAACAGCGCGATGTGCGCGCGCGCCAGGTCGGCGCCCGCCACGCCGTGTCGCTCGACCCGTCGCAGGCGACGGAAGGATGCGCCACGCTGGGCTGGGCGGCGCTGCGTGAGGCTGCCGAGGCGGCGGCGCCGCATCCCGAGGTCGGGTTAAGCGCGCAGAGCCCGGCCTATGTGATGTTCACCTCCGGCTCCACCGGCACGCCGAAGGCGGTGAGCGTGCCGCACCGCGCCATTGTCCGCCTCGCCCGCGCGCAGGGGCTGGCCGCCCCCGGTCTGCGCGCCGCCGTCTATTCGAACCCCGCCTTCGACGCCTCGACGCTGGAAATCTGGGTGCCGCTGCTCAATGGCGGCACGCTGCTGCCGGTGGACCGCACGGTGGTGATGGACCCGCGTGCCCTGCGGCTGTTTCTTCACGAAGGACGGATTTCGCTGTTGTGGATCACCGCCGGGCTGTTCCAGCAGATCGCCGCGCTGGACCCGGCGGCCTTTGCGGGACCGCGCCTCGTGATCACAGGCGGCGACGTGGTCAATCCGGTGGCGGCGCGCGCCGTGCTGGCAGCGGGCCGCGCGAAGGGGCTGTCGCTGTTCAACGGCTATGGCCCGACCGAGAACACCACCTTCAGCACGCTTTTCGACATTGCCGATCTCGGCGTCGACGAGCTGACCATCCCCATCGGCCAGCCGATCTCCAACAGCACCGCCTATGTGCTCGATCCCGCCGGCCGCCCGCTGCCACCGGGCCTGGTGGGCGAACTCTGGGTCGGCGGCGACGGCGTCGCGCTCGGCTATCACGGCGATGCGGACCTCACCGCCGCCCGCTTCCGGCCCGATCCGTTCGCCACCGGCCCGGCGGCGCGGATGTACCGCACCGGTGACCTCGCCCGCTGGCGGGCGGACGGCAGCATCGTTTTCCTCGGCCGCGCCGACCGGCAGGTGAAGGTGCGCGGCTTCCGCATTGAGCTTGGCGAGATCGAGGCCGTGCTGGCGCTGCATCCCGGCGTCGCCGGCGCCGCCGTGCTGGCGCCGCGCCGGGCGAGCGGCGAGCGCGATCTCGTCGCCTATGTCGCGCCCAAGGTGGGCCTTGCGCTCACACCAGCCGAGTTGCGCGCGCATCTGGAAGCCCGCCTGCCCCGGCAGATGCTGCCGCAGGCTTATCTCCTTCTCGACCGCCTGCCACTCAATGCCAATGGCAAGGTCGATACCCGCGCCCTGCCGGCGGTCGAGATCGCGGAAACTCCCGCCGAAGCGCCGGTGGAGCCGCGCACGCCGGAAGAACGCATTCTCGCGCGCATCTGGGCCGATCTGCTGACGACGGCCGCCTTCGGGGTGCGCGACAATTTCTTCCATGTCGGCGGCGATTCCATCCTCACCATCCGCCTCGTCGCCCGGGCCTATGAGGCCGGCCTCGACCTCGAACTGAAGGATGTGTTCGACCAGCCGACCATAGAAGGTCTCGCCGCCATCGCCCTGAGGCGTCAGAGGGCGGTGCAGGCGCGCAGCCATGGCGCCCGTTATGGGGCGGAACTGATTGCCGCCGCCTGCGATTCCCGCAATCCCTGCCGCTTTGTCAGCGTCTCGGTGCCGGCCAGCGTGTCCACCGTCGATCTCGGCTATGCGATCGAGCGCCTCGCCGAGCGGCACGATGCGCTGCGCCTCGTACGGGTGGAGGACGCCACCGGGCGCTCGCTCGCCATATCCGATTTCCTCCCCGCCGTGCCCGTGCGCTTCGTCGATGTGCCCGCGACGACGCTCGACGATCTCGACCGCTGGATCACCGATAACAGCGCCCGGCTGGCGCGCGGCATCGACCTGGCGGCGGGGGTGACCATTGCCGCCACGCTGGTGACAGCGCAGGCGCCGGCGGCCGGAAGGGCCACCGTCGTGCTCGCACTGCATGAGGCCGTGGCGGACGACCGGGCACTGCTGCTGCTGGCGACCGAGCTTGAAGCCGCGCTGGCCGCCGGGCCGGACAGCGCCCTCCCGCCGGCGCCGCCTTTCGGCTTCTCGCACTGGCTCGCCTGGCTCGCCGACCATGCCGCAAGCCCACAGGTGCGCGCGGCGGCGATGGCGTGCGAGGCCGCCGAGGCCGAAGCGCCGCCCGATGCGTTCGCCGCCAGCTCCCCCACCCTCGCCGCCGCGCAGCTGCTGTTGGAGGCCGGCACCTCGCGCCTGCTGCTGGAGGAATTGCCCGGCCGGCTCGGCGTGTCGCTGGTCGATGCGTTGCTGGTCGCGCTCGGCGAGACGCTGGACGGGGCGCCCGCCGTCGAGCTGGTGGATGGCCGCCGCGCCCTGCCGCCGGGCACGCCGGAAGCGGCGGGCCTCGTCGGCAATCTCGACGTGCTGCTGCCCTTGCAGGCCTGCGCATCTGGGGCTCCGCTTGGCGCGCGGCTGCGCGCGGCCAAGACGGGGCGCCAGCGCGCCGAGCCGCTGGGCCTCGCCTTCAGCGCGATCCGCACCGCCTTCCACTTCGCCCCGCCGGCGCTCTATGTGGCTTTGCTGCCGGCCGCCGCGCCGGATCCGGCGATCCGCCTGCACCCGCATGCGCCGAACGTCCCGGATACGGTCCGCGCCGGACTGACGGTGCGGGTGAGCGGCGGGCGCCTCGCGCTCGGCTGGTCGGAGGCCGCGCCCGTCGAGACGGCGGAGGCTCGTCTGGCGGCCATCGCTGAGAGCCTGCGCGCCATTGCCGGCTGGACGCAAGGCCAGGCCGCGCCCTTGCTCACCCCCGGAGATTTCCCGCTTGCCGGGCTCGATACGGCGACGCTGGACGCTCTGGCCGGAGCGTGCCCCGATGTCGAGGATATCTACCCGCTCTCGCCCATGCAGGAGGCGATGCTGCTGCATTCGCTCAGCCGGCAGGGATCGGCGGTGAATTTCGAGCAGAGCTGCATGCGCTTTACGGGCGCGCTCGACAGCGCGGCGCTGCGCAAGGCATGGGCACTGGTGTTCGAGCGCCACGCGGTGCTGCGCAGCGTGTTTCGTTGGCGTGGACTGGAGCGGCCGCTGCAGCTCGTCCGCCGCAATGCCCCACCGCCGGTGGAGCTGGAAATCTGGCCGGGCTTCAGCGCGGAACGGCTGGAACAGCGGCTGGCGCAGGATCGCGCGGCAGGCTTCGACCTGGAGGCCGGCCCGCTCGCCCGGTTGATCCTGATTCGGGTGAACGCCGGCGAGGCCTATCTCATCGCCTCCTTCCATCACATGCTGGCCGATGGCTGGTGCCTCGCCCAGCTGGAGCGGGAGGCCCGCGCCGCCTATGAGGCGCTGCGGCGCGGCATGCCGCCGGCATTGCCGCCGCCGGCCCGCTTCCGCGACTTCATCGCCTGGACCGCGACGCTGGAGCGCGAGGGCCTGCGCGCGGCCTTCGTGCCGCTTCTCGCCGGTGCGCCCGCGCAGCCGGCGCTGCATCCGGCCGGCAATGGCGCGGCAAGCTATGTCACCCTCCGCCGCCCGCTGCCGGTGGAGCCGAGCAAGGCGCTGAGCGATCTCTCGCGCCGGCGCGGCCTCACGATCGCCGCCCTCGCGCATCTCGCCTGGGGCCTGTGGACCGCCGCCCGGCGCGGGGTGGCGGACACGGTTTTCTGCACCACCGTTTCCGGCCGGCCGCCGCAGGTGCCGGGCGTCGAGCAGATGGTCGGCCTGTTCATCAACAACCTGCCGGTACGGCTGCGCTTTTCGCCTTCCAGCCCGCTGCTGGCTCTGGCGCAGGAGATGCAGCGCCAGATCGCCGCTTTGCAATCGCAGGCGCAGCTGTCGCTGCGGGAGGTCGCCGAGGCCGCCGGGGTTGCCGATCGCGCCTCCTGCCTGTTCGACACGTTGCTGGTGGTGGAGAACATGCCGGCGGGCTCGGACGCCTGGACCGGCGCCGGCGGGCTGCGGGTGGAGAGCGTGCACAATGCGCTGAAATCCGCCTACAGCCTCACCGGCGTGGTGGTGCCGGGCGAGCGGATCGGGCTTTCCCTCGTGCTGCCGGACCTCGATGGCACCGCCACCATTCGAGGCGAGGCGATGATCGAGGAATTCGCCGCCGTCTTCGCCGCTCTGCCCGGCCTCATCGACGGGACGGTCGCCACCGTGCCGCTGCCGGCTGCCGCTCCCCTGCCGCCTGCGGAAGAAAGCCCGGACATCAACGACGCGTCGGCGCCGGACGCTGCGCCACTCGCACCGCCCGCCGACGCTACCGAGGCAGCGGTGCTGGACGTGCTCGCCGCGTTGCTCGGCCCCCGCCTGGCGCGCTCCGGGGACGTGCTGGCGGCCGGTCTCACCTCGCTCGGCCTGGCCACAGCGGCGGCCCGGCTGTCGGAACGGCTTGCCCGCCCCGTGCCGGTCACGGCGCTGATCGAGCATCGCAGCGCCGCCGCGCTGGCGCGGGCGCTCTCCCGGCAGAAGGCCGGGGCGACGGCGTGGGATGCGGTGGTGCCGCTTACCGGCGGGGAGGACCCGCCTTTCATCTGTGCCCACCCCATCGCCGGCGATGTCAGCGCCTTCCTCGATCTGGCCCGGGCCTTTCCGGCGGATATTCCCTTCTGGGCCCTGCAGGCGCCGGGGCTGGAGAAGGGCCAGGAACCGCCCAACGGCGTCGCGGCGCTGGCCGCCGCCAATCTCGACGCGCTGGCCCGAAGGGGCGTCGCCGCCCCACGCTTCCTCGGCGGCTACTCATTCGGCGGCATCGTCGCCTATGAGATGGCCTGCCAGCTTCACGCGCGCGGCACGCCGCCCGAACGGCTCGTCATCATCGACACGCCCGCCCCGCTCGGCAGCCGCTCGGTGCTGCCGGAGGATCCCGAACGGGCGCAGGCACAATGGCTGCTGCGGATGGCGCAGGTCCGCGCCCGCCACCATGAGGCCCCGCTCGCCCTCAGCATGGAGGAATTGCTGGCGCGAACCGGAGAGGCGCGCTTCGCCCTCGCCTGCGCGCGGATGCGGCAAGCCGGGTTGATCGCGCCGGAAGCCGACACCGCCTGGCTGCGCCGCGCCTATCGCGCCAGCCGCGCTCTCTATGACGCCTTCCTGACCTATGCCCCTCCCGAGAACGCTCCGCGGAACCTGAAGCTGTGCCTTGTGCGCGCTTCCCATCCCGCTGGCGGTGATCTGAGCGAGGCCGATCGGGCCGTTCTCGCCGCACCTGATATGGGCTGGTCCCGGCTTAATGATCACGTGCTCGGCGTGCGCGAGGTTCCAGGCGATCATGTGTCCATGCTCTCCGGCGCGGCGGCGGCCCAAACGGCTGGGGCCATCGCCTCTTTTCTCGACATGTCCTCCGCTGTGCGCAGGTAGGATGACGCCATGGGGAAGGCGCGATTCGCGGCACAGAGAGACATCGACCGGCGCAAGACGCCGCGCACCGGGCGGCGGCCGGGGCGCGCGGGCGGCTGAGCGCGCTTGTCGGCGTCCTGCTGCTCGGCGGCTGTATGGTGGGCCCGAACTTCCAGGCGCCACCGGCACCGCCCGTCAGCGGCTACACGGTGGAACCGCGGCTCAAGCCGGCCATGGCGACCGATGTGGCCGGCGGCGCGCCGCAGAGCTTCGTCACCGCGCTCGATGTCGGCGGACAGTGGTGGCGGGAGTTCAACTCGCCGCAGATCAACGCTTTCGTCGAAGAGGCGGTGCGCAACCATCCCGATGTCCGGGCGGCGCAATATGCGCTGCGCGCCGCGCGGGAAACGGCGCTGCAGGTGCGCGGGCAATTCCTGCCGCAGGTCACCGGCAATGTCACGGCGACGCGTGAACAGATCACCGCCGCCTCGGGCGGCACGACGGGCGCACCGACGCTCTACAATCTCTATGAGACGACGGTCGACGTTTCCTACACGCTCGATCTGTTCGGCGGCATTCGCCGGCAGGTCGAATCCGCCGATGCCCAGGCGCAGTATCAGCGCTTCGAGATGGAGGCGACCTATCTCACCCTCATCGCCAATGTCGTCACCTCGGCGATCACGGATGCCTCGCTGCGCGACCAGATCGCGGCGACGCAGGCCATCGTCGAGGCGGAAACCGACCAGCTGCGCCGCGTCCAGCGCCAGTTCGAGGTAGGTGCCGTCTCGCAGGCCGATGTGCTCGCCCAGCAGACGACGCTGGCGCAGACACAAGCCACGCTGCCGCCGCTGCAGAAGCAGCTGGCGCAGGGCCGCAACCAGCTCATGGCCTATCTCGGCCGTCTGCCCAGTGAGGATCGCGGCGAAAGCGTCAGTCTCCGCAGCCTGCGCCTGCCGCGCAAGCTGCCGGTGAGCCTGCCCTCCGATCTCGTGCGGCAGCGCCCGGACATCCGCCAGGCAGAGGCGACGCTGCATCAGGCGGCGGCGACGGTGGGGGTCAACACGGCGAATCTGCTGCCGCAGATCACTCTCACGCCCTCGGTGAGTTCGCAGGCGCTCGAGGTGGGCCAGCTGTTCACCCCGAACGGTCTCGCCTGGACCGCCGCCGCCAGCATCGCCCAGACGCTGATGGACGGCGGGCAGCTCTACCGCACCAAGGAGGCGAGCGTCGCCACCTTCGAGCAGGACTATGCGCTGTACCAGAGCACGGTGCTCACCGCCTTCCAGAACGTGGCGGACGCGCTGCGCGCCGTGCAATACGACGCCGGCACGCTGCGCGCCCAGGCGCTGGCGGAGCAGTCGGCGCTCGACAGCCTGAAGATGGCGCAGGAACAGTTCAAGGTCGGCGCCATCGGCTATGCCATCGTCATCGAGGCGCAGCAGGCCTATCAGAACGCCGTCATCGCCCGCATCCAGGCCCAGGCGCTGCGCTACAACGACACGGTGGCGCTGTTCCAGGCACTGGGTGGCGGCTGGTGGAACCGCGTCGACGAGACCGCCGACGCCGCGCCGCGCAATGGCGGCTATTTCGAAGGCCCAGACGGCCCCGCGCTCGCCGCTACCCGTCCGGGCCTTCCCGACCTGCCACCGACGCCGGAGCCCGGCACTGCCAAGGAGACATCCCGGTGAGCAAACCGCGTGTGATCATGTGGCTGGCCGTCGCCGCCCTTGCCGGCGCGGCCTTCTATGTCACGAAGGACCGCTTTGCCCCCGGTGCCGCGCCGCCGCATGGCAGTGCCCCCGCCCAGACGGTGGCGGCGCAGACGGCGCAGAAGCAGAGCTGGCAGCCCACCATGGAACTGGTGGGCGAACTGGTGGCCTCCGAGGGCGCCGACCTCTCGCTGCAGGTTTCCGGCATCGTGGAATCGCTGTCCTTCGAATCCGGCCAGACGGTGAAGGCCGGCACGCCGCTGCTGCAGCTGGTCGCCGAGGACCAGATCGCCAAGCTCGCCTCGCTCAAGGCCACCGCCGAGCTCAACGCCATCATCCTGAAGCGCGACATCGAGCAACTGAAGATCAAGGCGGTGAGCCAGGCCACGGTGGATACGGACGAGGCCAATCTTAAGAACTCCCAGGCGCTGGTGAAGCAGCAGGAGGCGCTGGTCTCCTACTACACGCTCAAGGCGCCGTTCGCCGGCCGGCTGGGCATTCGCAATGTCGATCTCGGCGAATATCTCAGCGCCGGCACCGCCGTCGTCACGCTGCAGGCGCTCGATCCGCTCTTCGCCGACTTCTTCGTCCCCCAGAAATTCTTCGGCACTCTCAAAGTGGGCGAGCCGGTGAAAGTGATGGTCGACGCCTATCCCGGCCAGTCCTTCGCCGGCACGGTGAGCGCGATCAATTCCAAGGTCGAGAGCGGCAGCCGCAACGTGAAAGTGCGGGCGACGGTGGCCAATCCGGACAGCAAGCTGGTGCCCGGCATGTTCGCCCGGATCAGTCTCGATGTCGGTGCGGCCGAAGACTTCGTCACCCTGCCGCAGACGGCCATCGTCGCCAATCCCTATGGCTCGACCGTGTTCGTGCTGGAGAAGACGGCGGACGGCAAGGGGCTGGTGGCGCGGGAAACCTTCGTCAAGCTGGGTGAGGCGCGGGGCGACTTCGTCGCCGTCGTCTCCGGCCTCACGGAGGGCGAGACGGTCGTGGTCGCCGGCCAGATCAAGCTGCGCAACGGCACGCCGGCGGTGATCGACAACAGCCATCTGCCCAAGGTCGAGCTCAATCCGACCGTATCGGACTGACGGGAGCGGATCATGGCCTTTACCGATCACTTCGTCGGCCGCCCGGTGCTCTCACTGGTGGTGAGCGCGCTGATCCTGGTGATCGGCCTCCGGGCCATGGTCGGCCTGCCGATCCTGCAATATCCGGCGATGCAGAACGGCGTGGTGACCGTCACCACCACCTATGCCGGCGCCGACGCCGACATCATTGCCGGCTTTATTACCTCGCCGCTGGAGAACGTGATCGCGCAGGCGAACGGCATCGACTACATGACCTCGTCGAGCCAGACCGGCGTCAGCACGATCACCGTCAATCTGCGCCTGAACTACAATACCGGCGACGCCCTCACCGAAATCAGCACCAAGGTCAGCTCGGTGCTGAGCCAGCTTCCGAACGGCACCCAGCAGCCAGTGCTGGAGCTGAAGACCGGCTCCACCATCGACGCGATGTACATCGCCTTCTCCAGCACCGTGCTCGCGGAGAATCAGGTCACGGACTATGTCGCCCGCGTTGTGCAGCCGAAGCTGCAGGCCGTGACCGGCGTGCAGGTGGCGGAGATCCTCGGCGGCAAGAACTTCGCGCTGCGGGCCTGGCTTGACCCGGACAAGCTCGCCGCGCTCGGCCTGACCGCCACCGATGTCGCCACCGCGCTGGAGACCAATGACTACATCGCCGGCCTCGGCACCACCAAGGGCCGGCTGATCCAGGTGAAGCTCTCCGCCGCGACCAATCTTCACTCGGCCGAGGAGTTCCGCCAGCTCATCATCAAGAATGTCGACGGCGCGGTGATCCGCCTCAAGGACGTGGCCGAGGTTGAGCTGGGCAGCGACGATTACGATTCGCGCACCAGCTTCAACGGCAAGAGCGCCGTCTATATCGGCATACAGGTCGCGCCCTCGGCCAATCTCTTGAGCGTCATCGGCGAGGTGCGCTCGATCCTGCCGGGCATCTTCGCCGACCTGCCGACCGGCCTCACCGGGACGGTGCTCTATGACGCGACGGATTTCGTCAACACTTCCATCCATGAAGTGGTGGTCTCGCTGTTCCAGGCGGCGCTGATCGTGACGCTGGTGGTGTTCGTGTTCCTCGGCTCCTGGCGCTCGGTGTTCATCCCCATCGTCGCCATCCCGCTCTCGCTGATCGGCAGCTTCGCACTGATGCTGGCCTTCGGCTTCTCCATCAACCTGCTGACGCTGCTGGCGCTGGTGCTCGCCATCGGCCTCGTGGTGGACGACGCCATCATCGTGGTGGAGGGCGTGAACCGCCACATGGAGCAGGGGCTCGCGCCCGTGGATGCGGCCATGGCCGCCGCCCGCGAGCTGGCGGGGCCGATCGTCGCCATGACCGCGGTGCTGATCGCCGTCTATGTGCCGGTCGGCTTCCAGGGCGGGCTCACCGGGTCGCTGTTCACAGAGTTCGCCTTCACCCTCGTGGCGGCGGTGATGGTGTCGGCGGTCATCGCGCTCACCCTGTCGCCGATGAGCTGCGCCTATCTGCTCGCCCCCTATGACCCCGCCGCCCGCACGGTCGAGGCGCGGATGGTGCGCGCTATCGACGGCGCCATGAAAGCGGTCACCCGGGTCTACCGCGCCGGGCTCTCGGCCTCGCTGCATGTGCTGCCGCTCACCGTTCTGTTCGGCGCACTGGTGCTGTCGAGCATCTACTGGCTCTACTCCAACTCCACCTCCCAGCTCGCGCCGCCGGAGGATGAGGGCGTCATCCTCACCATGATGACCGCGGCGCCGAACGCGACGCTGGAGCAGCGCGAGTTCTACGTGCAGAAGATCTACGACATTCTCGACAAGCGGCCGGAAACCGACCTCGTTTTCCAGATCGACATGCCCGGACAGGTGATCGGCGGCTGGGTGCTCAAGCCGTGGGACGAGCGCAGCATATCGGCACTGCAGCTCGCGCCGCTGATCCAGCAGGAATTCAACAAGATCGCCGGCGTGCGCGTCGCCGCCTTCCAGCTGCCGCCCCTGCCGGGAAGCAGCGGCCTTCCGATCCAGTTCGTGCTGAAGTCCAACGACAGCTATGAGCGGCTTTACGAGGCCTCGCAGAACTTCCTCACCGAGGCGATGAAGAGCGGCAAGTTCATCTTCCTCGACAGCGACATGAAGATCGACCAGCCGCACGCCGCCATTCATTTCGACCGCGACAAGGTTTCCTCGCTCGGCCTCAATATGAGCGATGTCGGCGCGGCGATGGCGACCATGCTGGGCGGCAATTACGCCAATTATTTCGACCTCGGCGGCCGGTCGTACAAGGTCATCCCGCAGGTGAAGCAGCAGCACCGGCTCAACACCGATCAGTTGCTGAACTACTACATCAAGGCGTCGGATGGCACCTCGGTCCCGCTCTCGACCATCGCCTGGATCGAGATGAAGACCGTTCCGCAATCGCTCAACCATTTCCAGCAGCTGAATTCCGCGACCATTTCGGGCATCCCCATGCCGGGCGTGTCGGATGGAGAGGCGCTGGACGAGCTGAAAGCCATCGCCGCCCGCGCGCTGCCCGCCGGCTACAGCTATGGCTTCGCCGGCGCCTCGCGCCAGCTGGAGCAGGAATCGGGCGGCTTCGTCACCACCTTCGCGCTGGCGCTGGTCATCATCTTCCTGGCCCTGGCGTCGCTGTTCAACAGCTTCCGCGATCCGCTCGTCATCCTGGTGTCGGTGCCGATGTCGCTCGCCGGTGCGCTGGTGTTCATCTGGCTCGGCATTGGCGGGGCGACGATCAACATCTACACCCAGGTCGGCCTCGTCACGCTCATGGGGCTGGTGAGCAAGCACGGCATTCTGATGGTGGAAGTGGCCAATACGCTGCGCCAGCAGGGGCTCGCCAAGCGCGAGGCGGTGATCGAGGCCGCCAGCATCCGCTTGCGGCCGATTCTGATGACCACGGCCGCGATGGTGCTGGGCGTCACGCCGCTGATCATCGCCACCGGAGCCGGTGCCAATTCGCGCTACAATATGGGCCTCGTCATCGCCTCCGGCCTTTCCATCGGCACGCTGTTCACCCTGTTCGTGGTGCCGGCCTTCTACCTGTTGCTGAGCCACAGCGACGAGCCCGCGCCGGCCACCGCCGATGCGCGCGCGTGAGATGTCGGCGCCTCCCGTTCCAGGCGGCTTTCGCCGTGCCACCCCCTTCACCCTTGAGAGCGACGGGCAGCGCTTTGATGGCGCGATGGCGCTGGTGGCGGCGCCGCCCGCTGAACTCGAAGCGGCTGCGCTCGGCGAACTTGCACCTGATGAGGCTCAGTTACTGACGGAACGCCTTGCCCCTGCGCGGCGCCATTCATTGCTCGCCGGGCGCCGGGCGGCCAAGGACGCGCTCGGCCTTCTCGCCCCCGAGCTTGATCGTCGCGACATCCATGTCCTGCCCGGCCTGTTCGGGCAGCCGGTGGTGACGATGCCCGGCCGGGCCAATGTGCAGGTGACGTTGGCTCATGCCGGCCAGGCGGCGCTCGCGCTTGCGCATCCGGAAGCCTGCCCCATGGGGGTGGATCTCGAACGTTTCGTGCCCGCGCATCTCGGCGCTTTGCGGGAGCAGACAACGGCGCGCGAGCGTGAGGCGGTGCGCGTCGCCATGCCCGGCGATGAGGGACAGCAGCTCTTGCTGCTGTGGAGCCTGAAGGAGGCTCTTTCCAAGGCGCTGCGGACCGGGCTGACCGTGCCCTTCGCCCTGTTGGAAACAACTCACCTCTCCCCGGTGCCGGGCGGCGTCACGGCGCAGTTCGCGAACTTCGCCCAGTATGAGGGTATTGCCTTCGCGGCTGCCCCCTTCGTCGCAGCGGTGGCGCGTCCGCGCCTGGCGCTGTGGCCGGCGCGGGATGGCAACACCTTGCCCGTCCGGCTGCGCGACTGGCTCGGCGCGCTCGCCACGCTCGGCTGAACGGTGCCGCTTCGGCGTCGGAGGCCGCGCGGAAAAGCGCGCGTGTCGCGGTCAGCCCGGCGCCGTCCAGTCGCCGAGATGGGTATAGAGCGCGTCGCGCAGAGCGCGCATGTCGCGGTTCATCGCGCCAAGATGCGCGGGGCTTTGGCCCGAAGCGAGCAGTAGCGCGTCGCCGAGGCACCCTGCCTTGCCCTTGAGCGCGCGGCCCTCATCGGTAAGAGCAACGACGACCTGGCGCTCATTGTCGGGATTGCGGGTGCGACGCAGCAGGCCCCCGGCTTCAAGCCGCTTGAGAAGCGGGGTGAGCGTGCTCGACTCAAGCGCCAGCTTCTCAGCGATGCCGCCGACGGTGAGCTTGTCCTCCCGCCACAGCACATTGAGCACGAGATATTGCGGATAGGTCAGCCCAAGCTGGTCGAGCAGGGGCTTGTAGACGCGCTGGATGGCCATGCCGACCGAATAGATGGCGTAGCAGAGCTGGTCGTCGAGCGGCACGGGCGGGTTGGCGTTGGCGTTGGCGTTGGCGTTGGCGGTCATGACAGGACTCCTTCCCCGTCAATATAGCGTTGGCCGACACAAAAAAGAATATCGCGATAAGATTTATGCTGGACAGATCGCCGGCACTCCTCTATCAAACATTTATCGCGATAATCGTTATCGCAAATTAACGAGGAGCCCGATCATGACGATCAAGACCCGCAGCCTGCTCGCCACTATGGCCGCCGCCGCCAGCCTGTCCACCGCCGCCGCGGCTCCCGCAGCCGAAGGTATCCCGGCGTCCCAGCCGGTCCGCAATGTCGTGCTCGTCCACGGCGCCTTCGCCGACGGTTCCGGCTGGCGCGGCGTCTACGATCAGCTGACCCAGCGCGGCTACCGCGTCACCATCGTGCAGAACCCGCTCACCTCGCTGGAGGACGACGTTGCCGCCACCAAGCGCGCGCTGGCCCGGCAGGACGGCCCGACCATTCTGGTCGGCCACAGCTGGGGCGGCACCGTCATCACCGAGGCCGGCGTCGACCCGAAGGTGGCGGGCCTTGTCTACGTTTCCGCCCTCTCCCCCGATGCCGGCGAGACGACCGCGCAGCAATATGAAGGCTTCGTCACCCCGCCGGAATTCGTGCTCGACATCGGCGAGGATGGCTTCGGCTATGTGAAGCCGTCGCAGTTCAAGGCCGGCTTCGCCGCCGACACCAGCGACGCCGACGCTGCCTTCATGCGCGACTCGCAGGTCCCGATCGCCATGTCCTCCTTCGGCACGAAGCTGACCCAGGCGGCCTGGCGCAGCAAGCCGAGCTGGGCGGTGATCGCCACTGACGACAAGGCGTTCGACCAGCGCATGCTGCAGCACATGGCCAAGCGCATCGGCGCCACGGTCACCGAGGTTCCTGCGAGCCACGCCGTGTTCATGACCCAGCCCAAGGTCGTCGCCGACGTGATCGACGCGGCCGCCCGGAGCGCCAGCGCCGCCGCCCAGTAGAGGTACGGGGCGCCCACCGCAGATCCCGGACCACATCACCGGCAGGCGGCGTCTTTTGGCTCCGCCTGCCGTACCATTTTGCGCCCTTTCATTGCCAGCAGCGCACCCGCCCTGCCTTGCCTTGCCTTGCCTTGCCTTGCGCGTATACTCCCTCCAGTATAATGATGCGTCCAAACCAACGCGGCCGACGACGCGGGGTGCCTCAATGCCGCATTCCCCTGACGACAAGAAACGGGCCCTGACGCGGCTGCGCCGCATCAAGGGCCAGGCCGAGGCGCTGGAACGGGCGATCGAGGCGGAAGCCGAGTGCGGCGTGCTGCTGCAGCAGATCGCCGCCCTGCGCGGCGCGGCCGGCGGGCTGATGGCCGAGGTGCTCGACATCCATCTGCGGGAAAGCATCGGCCATGCCATCGGCGCGGCAGGCGCGGCCCCAGCCAGCGACGAGCTCGACGCCATCATGAAGATCCTGCGCACCTATCTGAAATAGCCGACGAGATCCGAGAGGGAGAAGTCCATGAAATCGCGTGCCGCCGTCGCCTGGGAAGCCAAGAAGCCGCTGACCATCGAAACCATCGAGATCGGCGGGCCCAAGCCCGGCGAGGTTCTGGTGGAGATCATGGCCACCGGCGTGTGCCACACCGATGCCTATACGCTGGACGGGCTGGATTCCGAAGGCAAGTTCCCCGCCATTCTCGGCCATGAGGGCGCGGGCATCGTCCGCGAAATCGGGGCCGGCGTCACCTCGCTCAAGGTGGGCGATCACGTCATTCCGCTCTACACGCCGGAATGCCGGCAGTGCAAAACCTGCCTGTCGCAGCGCTCGAACCTGTGCACCTCGATCCGCGCCACCCAGGGCCAGGGGCTGATGCCCGACCGCACCACGCGCTTTTCCTGCGAGCGGGTGGGCGCGCAGAGCGGCGAGATTTTCCACTATATGGGCTGCTCGACCTTCTCGAACTTCACCGTGCTGCCGGAGATCGCGCTCGCCAAGGTGCGCGAGGACGCGCCCTTCGACAAGATCTGCTACATCGGCTGCGGCGTGACCACCGGCATCGGCGCGGTGGTCTATACCGGCAAGGTCTGGCCGGGTGCCAATGTCGTGGTCTTCGGTCTGGGCGGCATCGGCCTTAACGTGATCCAGGGCGCCCGCATGGTCGGCGCCGACAAGATCATCGGCGTCGACATCAACCCGGCCAAGGTCGAGATGGCCCGCAAGTTCGGCATGACCGACTTCATCAACCCGCTGGACGTCGGCAGCGACAAGGTGGTTCAGGCGATCCAGGACCTCACCGATGGCGGCGCCGATTTCACCTTTGACTGCACCGGCAATGTGAACGTCATGCGCCAGGCGCTGGAAGCCTGCCATCGTGGCTGGGGAACCTCCATCGTCATCGGCGTGGCGCCGGCCGGGGCGGAAATCGCCACCCGCCCGTTCCAGCTCGTCACCGGCCGCAATTGGCGCGGCTCCGCCTTCGGCGGCGCGCGTGGGCGCACCGATGTGCCGAAGATCGTCGACTGGTACATGGAGGGCAAGATCAACATCGACGACCTCATCACCCACACCATGCCGCTCGACGAGATCAACACCGCCTTCGACCTGATGCATGAGGGCAAGTCGATCCGCTCCGTGGTGATCTACTGATGGGCGCGACGATGGAAACCGTCTCCAAGGCGAAGTCGCATGGTGGCGTGCAGGGCGTGTATCGTCATGACTCGCGCGTCACCGGCACGCCGATGACCTTCGCCGTCTTCGTGCCGCCGCAGGCGGCGCAGGGACCCCTTCCGGTGCTGTGGTATCTTTCGGGCCTCACCTGCACCCATGCCAATGTGATGGAAAAGGGCGAGTACCGCGCCGCCGCGGCCGCTCAGGGCGTCATCATCGTCGCGCCGGACACCAGCCCGCGCGGCGGCGAGGTGCCGGACGAGCCGGACAATTGGCAGTTCGGCTCCGGCGCCGGCTTCTATCTCGACGCCACCCAGGCGCCCTATGCCACCCATTACCGAATGTATTCCTACATCGTCGACGAACTCACCGCCCTCGTCGCGGCGCAGTTTCCCGCGGATATGAGCCGGCAGGGTATCTTCGGACACTCCATGGGCGGGCATGGCGCCCTCACTTTGGCGCTGAAGCATCCGGACCGATTCCGCAGCTGTTCCGCCTTCGCGCCGATCGTGCAGCCGAGCACGGCAGACTGGTCGCGGCCGGCGCTGGAGAAATATCTCGGCACGGATGAAAGCGCCTGGCGGGCCTATGACGCGGTGGCGCTGATCGAGGACGGGAAGCGTTTCCCCGAGTTCCTGGTCGATCAGGGCGGCGCCGATCCATTCCTCGACACCGGGCTGCGCCCGCAGCTTCTGGCCGATGCCTGCCGGGAGGCGGGCATTCCCCTCACGCTGCATCTGCGCGAGGGCTACGACCATTCCTATTTCTTCATCTCGACCTTCATGGCGGACCACATCGCCTGGCACGCCGCCCGCCTCTGCCGCTGAGACGCGGCGGCGGCCCGCGTGGCTGGATCAGTCGGCCGTGGATGGCAGCGCGAAAATCGAGCCGTCCACGGCCGGCTGCGCCTTGAGGCGCCCGATCCGGTAGAAGAAGTGGCCCACCACGCGGCCATCGCGCGTCACGTCGCGCCGCTGCACCTCGCCGAGCCCATCGAAAGATCTGGGCAGGAGGGGGTTCTCGATCTGCCGCTGGGAGAAGCCGAACAGCACGGCCGGCCGGCCGCCAACCGTTTCCGGCCGGTACCAATAGCCGTACATGAGGGCGGGTTGGCCGAGAACGCCACGCCCGACAGACATGCCGTGCACGGCATCCGGTCCAGCGGCATAGAAGGCAAGCTGGCTCGCAACATTGTAGAGGTCGAGGCCGATCAGTACCGGCTCCTCCCCGGTGGACGCCCTCACCTCCTCGGCGAGGCTTGCCGCCTGCGCGCCGAAATCACGCCAGGCGACCGGCACGGCGGGAAATGGTGAAAACCGCTGCAGCCCCGGCAGGCCGGCGACGAGATAGCCCAGCCCGAGACCGCACAGCACCAGCGTGATGGCAATGGTGGGCACGAAGGCGCGCTGCAGCCACCGCTGAGCCCCGCCGATGTGGCTCGATGCCGCGAGGAGGCTGGCCGCCACCGCCGGCAGGACCGCCAGCCAGAGCGGCCCCGTCCAGTTCAGCCGCGACATGTGAAACAGGCTGAAGACAACGAAAACCGAAAGCGGGACGAGGGTGAACACCCCGACGAAACGCCAGCGGCGCCGGTCGACCTCCTGGACTTCAGCGGCCACTGCCGCGCGCCGGACGCCCCGCTCGCGCAGCCACAGCACGCCGACGGCGGCCATCAGCCCGATGGGCGTCAACAGGCCGGCAATGCCCAGCATCAGTTCGGGCAGCGAGAAGCGGAAACTGCCGCCCACCCGGCGCGTGCTCTGGAAGGCGAAGGAAGCCAGGTCGTTTTGAAGATTCCAGATGATGACGGGCGAGAAGACCAGCGCGGCAACAAGGCCCGCGAGATAGGGCTCCGGCCGCCGGAACCACGCCCGCGCCCGCACGTCGATCAGCATGAACAGAAACGATGCCGGCACCAGAAGGCCGATCGTATACTTCGACAGCAGGCCGAGGCCGAGGCAGAGGCCGGCGCCCCACCAGGCCTTCGCCTGACCACCGCGCAGCGCCCGCTCCAGGAAATACAGCGTCCCGGCCCAGAAGGCGGTTAGCGGCGCATCGGGCGTCATGACAAGGCCGGTGCCAAAATAGAAGGGCAGTACGGCGACCAGCAGAACGGTGACGAAAGCGGCGGAACGACCGAATAGTCGTACGGCCAGGCCGAAACTGAAGAAGGCAGTCGCGCCCCAGCACAGCCAGGCCGCGATGCGGACACCGAATTCGGTATTGCCGAACAGCCCGGTGCCGATCCAGATCAGCCACGCCACCATCGGCGGATGGTCGAGATAACCGATATCGAGATGCTGGGCGTAGTTCCAGTAATAGGCCTCCTGCGGCATCAGCTCGGTAACGCCGAGATACATCAGCCGTAGCGCGACGCTATAGGCCACCACCCCGACGGCGGCGAGCCGCCAGCGCGCCGTCCGCGAGAGGGGCGCCAGCGCCCCCGGCCAGATGAAGAACCCCGCACCGAGTACGTTCACCATCGCGGTCGCGCCAATCGCGGGAAGGATGGCGAGGGGCGCGGGCAGGCCGACAAGCGCGGCGGCGCTCGCCAGCACCCCGCTCCGCAGCGCCAGTGCCAGCAGGACGACCACGGCGATGCGCCCGGAAAGTTCAGTCTTGGGTGGAAGGAGCGTTCCGCCGAGGCGCGGCAGCACCCACCGCAGGCTCAGCCCGAACAGGCAGAATGTCGACAGTCCGAAACTGACAAGCTGCGCGCTCATCACCCCGAGGCCGAGGCCGAGCAGCGCCAGGAAGGCGAGGAGATCGATTCCCATGCCGACCAGGCCGGCCGCCATGAAAGGCTGTACCCCGTGTAGAGGAAGCAGGTGCGCCACCTCGTCCCGCAGGCGCCGGAGGGACCCGGCCCGCGGGACGCCTGACGACATTGGAGGGGCGTTCCCCGCACCCGTCCAGGATGCTCCGTCGCCCGAGATCGGGCGCCCCGCGCTGCCGTCCATTCGTTTCACCCGCTTGACCGGGCGGACCGTGACGGCGCCCCTGGCGGACGCCATCACCATACCGCCCTCGCGGCAAATTTCGGGCAGAAGCGCTGACAGTTTGCTGACGGTTCCCGCTTCCACTGAAAAAAGACAGCGGGCACCAAAGAGGGGCGCTGACCTCGGCAGGTGCTGGCCAGGATCTCCGCAGGTCCAACGTACCGTCAGACGGCAGATGTCAGGCGAGCGGCGCGGCATGACGCGGCTAGCGGCAATTGCCTTCAGGCTGACGATGCCCCCTGCGCACGCACAGTCTGCCCGCCTAGGCGGGCAGTACCACCACCTTGGTCTTCACCGGGGTTTCGTTATAGAGCTGGATCATGTCCTGGCTCAGAAGCCCGACGCAGCCGCTGGTGACGCCCGAGCCAATCGATTCCGGATCGCTCGTCGCGTAGATCGTGTACAGCGTGTAGACGCCGTTCTGGTAGAGATGCAGCGTGCGCGCACCCAGCGGATTGTCGAGGCCGCCCGGCATGCCGCGGGCATATTTGGCCGCCTCCGGCTGGCGCTTAATCATTTCCTTCGGCGGTGTCCACGTCGCCCATTCGCTCTTGCGCCCGACATAGGCGTCGCCGCTCCAAAGGAAGCCCTCGCGGCCGACATTGGCGCCGTAGCGGGTCGCCATGCCGTCCCCCTCAATGCGGTACACATAGTAATTCTTCGGGTCGACGATGATGGTGCCCGGCGCCTCGTCGGTTTCGTAGCGGACGGTGCGGCGGAAGTATTTCGGATTGACCTTGCTGACATCCACCGCCGGAATGGGGAATTTCTCCTCAGGCACCGGGCCATAGACCTTGGCCGCCTCGGCGAGGCTCATCCCGTCCGGGTTGGCGCAGCCCGCCAGACCCAGCGCGCCAAGGCTGAGCGCGGAGCCGGCGAGGAAGCCGCGGCGGCTGATCCCGCCCACCCGGCTGCGGGCACCCGCAACCCCATCGCCGGCTGTGCGACTGTCGCTCATCATCTCTGGTTATCCCATAAGGCGCGCAAAAAGAGGCCGGCCCACGGGGCATCTTGCCTCACCATACCAGGAGATAACGCTCGCGACGCCACACTGGCAAGCGCAGCCCTGCACTGCGCCCGACGCGGCCGATGATGCCATAAACACGCCATAAAGCCTTACCGGCAAGGCCTCCTGCTCCCGATGCAGCGCTTGCGAGCGCTCTCCACCGGGGCAGGGTCAAGGCTCGGCGGGTCGCTCATTTCCAAGGTTCCAGAAATAACCCAGTCTGGTGCTTTAGGCGTTTTCTTCGGGCGAGACCGAACCGACACGGCATCCGGATCGACCGCGGCCGTGGCGGCTTCGCTCGGTCGTTGGCGATGGCGCGCCTCGTGCCGGCGTCGCGCGGCACCGCATCGCCGATAGGGCGGTACGGCCGGAAATCTGGGTCGCCCCAAGCGTTGGATGGCCGAAGTCCCTGCCGATCCTCGCCTGCTGCGATGACTCACTCATACCTATCCGCCGCCGGTTAGCCGCACCGGTGCCGTGCCCGCACTTCCGCCGGAATCCGGGCGGCGCGCGCATCCCTTGTTCCATGTTTCTCGGAGGCGGTCTTCTCGATGCTGGCGAAGGAAGCCATGAATCGCCAGTCGGACGGCATGGGTACTTGTGCGGAGCACGTGGCTCGGCTATGGAGCCCACTCCTCAGCGCGACTGACCCCGCGCCCGCATGCGGAGAGGTGCCGGAGTGGTCGATCGGGACGGTCTCGAAAACCGTTGTGCGTGCAAGCGTACCGTGGGTTCGAATCCCACCCTCTCCGCCAGCGCCCCCAGGGGCCTATCAGGCTGTTATATTTCAATAGCTTAGACCCAATTTCCGGTGGAGCGCAAATAGGTTGCGCCCCCAGAATGCGCCTCCAATTTTGTATCGCTAGATCACCTCGTCAGCTTGGCGCCGCGCCGTGGGGGCACGCCCCTTGTACTTGCCTTCCTCCTTGGCCTTGGCGATGCCCTCGCGCCGCCTCTCCAGCACCAGGTCGCGCTCAAATTCCGCGATGCCACCTAACATTGTGAGCATGAGCTTTCCGGTGAGCGTGGAGGTGTCCACGTTCATGGAGAGAATACGGAGCGTGACGCCCTTGCCTTCCAGGGCCTGCCCCAATGAGACGAGCCAAGGGAATGGTGGGGTGCGGCTCAGCCCGGCTGGCCGTGCCAGAACGGCTCGACATCGATGAATTTACGCCATGTGCGCCGCAGCGCCTCGGCGGTTTCAATGCGGGCGCGTCCCTGCCAGCCGGTGATCGCGCCGATGGCCTTGTGGACCTGCGGGTTCGACGTGCTGTCCTCCATCTCGCGCAGCAGGGATTGCGTGGTGGAGATATCGTTGTCGGTACCGAGAACGTCCTGCAGCCGGGACATCCGCTTCAGATATTTTCGTGCCGCACCGTCGCGGTCGTAAAGCGGCAGCAGGAACTCGGCGCCATAGCGCAGCTTCTTCAGCGTCAGGCGCAGCTCATGGCGGGCGACCGGCCCCAGCTTGCGGAAATTATGGCCCTGCTTCAACGCCTTGCGGTGCAGCCGCGTCAGCCCGCGCCCGGCGAAATCGCGCGCCGGCTGGGTGAGCACGGCAAGGGCGTCGAGGCCGATATCGTTGCGCCAGCTCCGGCGCTCGATCACCCGGCCGAGCGACAGCAGGAAGCGCGTGCATTCAAGGTCGATCAGGTCCGCGCGCACGGCCTGATAGCTAAGAGCCCGCGGCGGCACGGTGGCGGATCGGAGTTCGGTAAAGTCGATGCCGGGCAGATTGGCGCGCTCGATCTCGGCGATGGTCGTCGTGGCGAACACGTCCCAGTTGCGGGCCGGCCCCAGCGCGCTCGCCAGCCTTTTTGCCGCGAGGCCGAGGGTCTGGAGCGCCGAGGCGGGAACTTCCTTTTTGAACAGCGCGATGGCGGTGCGCAGGCGCCGCAGCGCAACCCGCAGCTGATGGACGCCCTCCGGGTCCTGGCCATGATGCGCCGCCATCAGGTTCGCCATCACATGCGCCTGGCACGCACTCAAGACCTTAGCGACCACGTCGTCCGTGCTGTCTGTCGGGCCGAGGCCGGTGGCGAAGGCCTTCTCGGCCGAAGGCGAGCCGCCAAAGGCGAGCGCGTAGCCGCGCTCGGCCTTGCTCTGGAAGCCGATACGAAAGGCCCCCTGCTCCAGCAGGGACAAGGCCAACTCGTAGAGCGCGCCCGCTCCGCCCGATTTCAGTTCCAGCTCGATCTCGCACACCGCCTCGGCCTTGGTGCCCGCGTTCAGCATTCCCTCATCGAACGCGACCTCGATCACGGCGCCGCCGAAGGCGACGAGCTGGGTGTGCCGCCGGATCTTGGTGGTGAACACCGGCACGAGGTCGGCGGCGGCCAATGTGGTGAACGGCGCCCCCAGATCGGCCAGGGGCAGCGCGTCAAGCTGAAGTCCCATATCCGGCACGCGGGCTTCCATCTCGCGCCGCTGAAGCGGACCGCCTTGCGAGGCCAGCTTCAGCGTCTGCACGAACTGCCGGCCGCTGCGCCGAACGCGCAGCGCCGCGCCCCGGCGCGCGAGCGCCGAATCGGCGGTATCGAAATAAGTCGCTTCCAGACGCCGCACGACGCCCTTGGATGTGGCGTTGCGGGTAATGACGGGCGCCACGAGCAGGCGCTGCAGTGTGGCCGAATCGGTGAGCAGCTTGAGTTCGATCTCATAGCCGGGCCCCGCCGGCCCCTGCGGGTGCATTTCGTCTTGCGGTTGAATTTCAGGCACTTGTTCCGGCATGTCGACACTCCGCTTCACCCGGACACGCGCCGGCTCGGTTGCCGCGGGTAGGCATTTTTCCCGACGACCTTAGCGCCACGGATAGCGGCTCGGACTGTCACAAAAAAGTAGCATTAGCGACGGCACGCCTTGGTCGAGCCCGCGCGGCGGGCGCCGCCGTTGGCCGAACGCCGGGTCGGAGGCGCCAACAAGACGACGCGCGCTTGACATTCAGGGCGGCTGGCATCAGGTGGGGTTCGGGCAGATCGGACCTCGGCATCGACTCCCAGGCTTCCGGCCCCGACCCCGTCGCCAGGCCCGGAACCGGCGGAGGGCCTCTGCCATCCAACGGACGCGGTGCCTGAAAGGGGCGTGTTCCACGGCACGACGGATCGTTTCGTCGGCGCGACTTGGAGTCGAAAGAGAATTTTCGGGCTTTGGAAAACTCCGCTTGTCACCCTTGCCGAGGCGCGCGGCCCTGAGGGAATCCGGATCTACGCGGTCGGCGACATCCATGGGTGCCGGTCTCTGCTCGACAAGCTTCTGCGCAAGATCGAGGATGACCTCGCACGCTCAAAGCCGGACGACTGGCGGGTCATCTTCCTCGGCGACTATGCGGATCGTGGCCCCGACTCCAGGGGGGTGATCGAGCGTCTGATTGCGCTGCAGGCCGCGGATTCCCGCTACATCACGCTCGCGGGCAATCACGATGTGGAATTTCTCGCCTTTCTCGAGCGCCCCAGCAGCGAGGGCGTTTTCGTCAATAGCGGCGGCAACGCCACCGCGCGCTCCTATGGCGTGAAGCTCAGCCGCTCGAAGCTGAAGGCGCAGGCTGATCTCGAAAGCGTGCATCGGAAGCTGCTGGCGGCGGTTCCCGCCGACCACGTGGAGTTCCTCAAAGGACTGCAATTCGCCGTGTCCTATGGCGACTATTTCTTCTGCCATGCGGGGGTGCGTCCCGGCACATCGCTGGATCGGCAGGAGCGCGACGATCTTCTGTGGATGCGCGCTCCCTTTCTGAACTCCCTGATGCCGCTGGAAAAGGTCGTGGTTCACGGCCACACGATCACCGCGAGGCCGGAAGAGCGGATCAACCGTATCGGCATCGATACCGGCGCCTATCGGACGGGTCGCCTCACAGCGCTCGTCATTGAGGGTGATCATAAGGAGTTTCTGTCGAGCAAGCCGTAATAGCGCAACCGGCTATCCGGCGTCGAGCATGAGGCGAAGATGTCGGACGAAACAGGGAATAATTTCGGGAGCTTAGACGCGGTCGGCACGCGTCATAGCGCTACAGCGAAGACGTCGTTCTCTTGGTCGCTCGCGGCCCGCCATTTGTCGCCATTATGTGCCGTTCTTCGATATCCCACGAGATTGCCGCCCAAACGCCGCCGTTAGCCTCGCGGAGCGCATATCCGTCGACTCAAAGTGACTTGGGTTGATACCGGTATGGGTAGCAGGCGCCTGTCGCACGTCATTGTCACCGGCGGCCCGCTTGCCGACCGCCCCGCCGCCATTGCGTGATTCGGTTCAGGAGAGCGCCGGACAGTCGACGACGACGCCTCGGCTGCACGCCGCGCCCGTCATCCTTGATGCGGTTTCGCGCCCGTGCCGTTCGTTTCGTTCATGGTGCCGGCTAATTTCAGCCAATCGGCTGAAACGACGGAGGTTTTGCAATCCATACCATTCGATCAATCCGTGGCCGGTGTCGCATTACTGGGCGCAAGCATGGCGGGTCGAGCATCAGTCCTGCTCCACCTTCCCCGCACACATCCGCCCGTCTTCGAAGTGAACGATGCGGTCGAACAGGTCGGTCGAGCGCGGATCATGGGTAATCACCACCACCGCCGTTCCATGGGCAGCGGCGATACGGCGGAAGATCTCCATCACCTGACGGCCGCGCACGCGGTCCAGCGCCGCCGTGGGCTCATCGGCAAGGATCAGCGGCGGTGCATTGGCGAGCGCCCGCACCACCGCCACGCGCTGCTGCTCGCCGCCGGAAAGCCTCGCCGGCAGGCTCTCGGCACGATGCGCGAGGTCCAGCGCAGCGAGCAGCCGCCGGCCATGGGCACGGGCATCGGCAGGGGCCACATCAGCGATTTCGAGCGCCAGTGCGACATTCTCCACTGCGGACAGGAAGGGGATCAGATTCGCCTTCTGGAACACGAAGCCGATGCGTCTGCGGCGTATCTCGCGCAGCGCGTCGAGGTCGGCCCCGGCATGGGAGACCCTCTGGCCCGCCAGCCAGACCTCGCCGGAGGTCGGATTCTCCAGAAGCCCGGCCAGCATGAGGAAGGTGCTTTTGCCCGAGCCACTCGGCCCGAAAATGCCGACCAGTTCGCCGGCGGCAACGTCGAGTGACACGCCGTCGAGCGCGCGTACCGGCCCGGCACCGGTAGCGTAGTGGCGCGTGAGCGAGCGCACCGAAAGTACGGATGGGCCGCTCACGACAACACCTCGCGTGCCTCGACCTGCGAGGCGCGGACAATGCCGACCCACGCCGCGGCGGCGCAGACAAGGGCTAGGACGAGCGCGATCTGTGCAAGATCGGGCGGCAGCATCACCACGCGGCGCGGGAAGAGGGGGAAGATCATCCAGGCCAGAACAACTGCAAGCGCGTAGCCGGCAATGCCGATGAGCGCGGCCTGCTGGCCGATGAGACGGACCACGACGCTCTCGCGCGCGCCCATCAGCTTGAGCAGCGCGATCTCGTGCAGCTTCTCGATCGTCATGGTGTAGACGATGAGCGAAACCACGATGGCGGTGATGACGAGTATCATCCCGGTGAAGGTCAGGATTTGGAGGCGCAGTTTCCAGAGCCGGGCATTGAGCATCAGGTCACGCTGCTCGCCCGTGGTCATAACCCGCACGTCGCCCCAGCGCTGGATGACGGCGATCACACGTGCGGGGTCGGCGGCGGGGTCGAGCCGCACCAGCACGGCGGAGATCTTGCTGTCCTGCGCCACCGAGCTCGCATCGGCGCTCACGGCGCTAGTGCCGGTCCCGGCGGCACGCGCCAGATGGATTTCTTCCGATGTGCGTCGTCGCGCGATGACCGCCGCGTCATTGATGCCAACGAAAAGCAGTCCGTCGCCGGCCGAATCGACCATGTGCCGCGTAAGGCCAACGACGGTATAGACGTCGCGCGCCAGCTGTATCCGGTCGCCGACCTTCAGGCCGGTGCTCCCATCTGCCACGGCCTCATAGCGGCTGCCGCCAAGCCAGCGGCCTTCCGCGAGCGAAAGCCAGCGCCCATCGTCGCGGGGCACGTCGACACCGGTCACGGTGGCGCGATGCGGGGCACCGGCGAAGCTGAACTGCTGGCTGAACTGGGTGAAGCGCCGCACATCCGCGACGCCCGGCACACCCTCGACCCGCCTGTCCATATCGGCCGCCACCGCCGAGCCTTCGGCGAAGGGCCCGGCGCGCTCGCCCTGCACGACCCAGAGATCGGCATCAATCCGGTCGATGATGAGGAGCGCATCTTCGACGATGCCGCGATAGAGGCCGATCATGCCGATCACCGCCATGACGAGGAAGGCGACGCCGAGTGCGGTAAGCGCGAAGCGGGTCGGCGCGTGGAGCGTATCTTTCAGCGCCAGATTCATGGGTCAGTTCCGGCGAGGCGCACGCGCATGAATGGGTAGAGGTCGTCAGGTCTGAGGATCTCCTGGCCGGCATCGAGGCCGCGCCGGATCTCGACGCGCTTCGCTCCGACCGCCCCCAGCGTTACCTCGCGCCATTGCGCCCGGCCGCTGGACGCGACCCATACGCCTGGGCGCCCGTCGCGCCAGACAAGAAACGATGTTGGCACGGTCAGTACCGGGCCGCGCCGTTCGATGATGATGCGCGCCATGGCGCGCTGGCCGAGCGCCCAGTTGACGGGAAGCGCATCGAGCGCGATGTCGATCTCGAATTCCCTCGTCTCCGGGTCGACCTCTCGCCCGAGCCTGAGAACGTGGCCGGGGATGGAGTTCTCGGCGCGGGTGAAGGTGATCTCCGCCTCTTGTCCCGGCAGGACAGCGGATATGGCGCTCTCATCCAGGCGCGCGGTCAGAACAAGACTTTCCGGATCGACAAGGTGCAGCAGCTCGCTGCCCGGCGCCAGCACCTCGCCGACATGGTGCGTGCGCGACACCACCACGCCGGAAATCGGCGCGCGCAGCACGCTGTCGTCGAGTTGGACGCGGGCAATGGCTATTCGCGCCTTCGCGGCATCGCGCTCTGCCTCGGCCTGCTCGATGGCGCGGCCGGCGCGCGCAAAGTCAGCTTCCGCCTGACGGCGGGCGGCGAGGGCGTCGTCCAGCCCGGCTTCGCTGGCGACACCCTTGGCGAGTAGCGCGACCTGCCGTTCATGCGTCGCGCGCGCTTTTTCCAGCGTTGCGACGGCGTGGTCGCGCTCGGCTTGCGCGGCGGCCACCCCGCGCTCGGCGGCATTGGCGCTCGCCTCGGCGGCGTCGAGTTCGCCGCTGAGGTCATCGAAGGCAAGGCGGGCGAGTATCTCGCCCTTGCCGACCACGTCGTTACGGTCGACGGCGAGTTCCTCGATGCGGGCCTGGATGCGACTGCCGACACTGGCCTCGGTCAAGGCCGACAATGTGCCGGGGCCCTGAAGTTCCACATCCAGCATGGCTGGGCGCAAAATCTCGCCCTCGACCGCATGCGGATAGAAATAGCGCAGGCCGACGAATCCGATCCCCAGTAGCGCCGCCGCGAGGATAGTCAGCCGAAGCCCATCGCGACGACGCGGGCGCGGGAGGGGTGCCTCCAGCGACAGGAACGGGTCGAGGCCCGGCTGGACGTTCATGACAGGGATATCCGGGGAAAAGGGCGGCCGGGGCGGATCACTGGGTGGATGTGGCCTTGGCGGCGATGAGAGCGTCCTTGCAGGGCTGGGAGATTTTGTCGGGATTGGCCTTGATGCACTCTAGGATGCGCCCGCCGCCCGGCCGCACGCCGGGGCAGGTGGCGCGGATGTCCGCCTCGCAGGCGGCACGGACAGCCTGTGCCTGTGCACGCGAGACATTCTGTGCCGCGGCGGCGCCGGAAAAGGCGGCGCCGAGCAGGGTGGCGAAAGCCAGCACGACGCCGGCGCGAAGGAAGAACGCAGGATCCATGAGATCGGCTCCTTTGGCGGGTTGGGGCGCAGGGCTATGAACCCACCCGGCCAGGGGGCGGCCGACCGCAACGGGTTCCATGGCGGGCAGGTTCGCGCCCGCCGTGCCGCCGGGAACGGGTGTGCTGCGCACGGCGACGGAAGCGAGTATCGGCCGGAGGTTTTGCGGCCGTGTCTCCGCGCCGGCGCTTTTTGTTGCAGTTTGTATCGACGCCGTGGGGACGGCTTGCGCGGCTCCGTCGTCGCTGTCATGCCAGCGCCATGACAGCCGCAAGAGTGCTTCTGGTCGAGGACGACCGCGACATTCGCAGCCTGCTCGTCGATTTCCTCGGCGGCGAGGGTTATGACGTCGAGGCGGTCGGCAGCGGCGCCCTGATGGACCGGGCGCTGACGCGCGGCATGCCCGACCTCGTCATCCTCGACATCATGCTGCCGGGCGAGGATGGGCTGTCGATCTGCCGGAGGCTCAGGACCAGAAGCCGGGTGCCGATCCTCATGCTCACGGCCAAGCATGACGATATCGACCGTATCATCGGGCTGGAGATTGGCGCCGACGATTATCTCGGCAAGCCGTTCCACCCCCGCGAATTGCTCGCGCGCATCCGCGCCCTGCTGCGCCGTGCGTCAGGTCCCCTGTCGGCAGGCGTGCCAGAGCGACGGCGCCGACGTTTCGCGGGGCTCATTGCCGATCTCGACGCACGCACGGTAACGGACGAGAGGGGGCAGCGTGTGCTTCTGACCACGGCCGAGTTCGACCTGCTGACCTGTTTCCTCGAACGGCCCGGCCGCGTGCTCTCGCGCGACCTGTTGCTGGACTGGACACGCGGGCGCGCCGGTGGCGACCCGTTCGACCGAACCATCGACGTCACCGTGTCGCGCCTGCGCAGCAAGCTGGCCCGCGGGCTCGGCGAGGCCGAGCAACCGATTACCACGGTGCGCAATGTCGGCTACCTGTTTTCGGCTGACGTGCACGAGGTCTGAGGCGAATTGCCATGCGTCTCGGCCTGCTCGCCCGCATCATCCTGATCGTCGCGGTGGCGTTCTTCGCCATCCAGCTCGTGGCGCTGGCCTTCTATTTCGGCGAGGGCGAGGGGCGCCGGGCTCTCGGCGATGCGCCGCCTTCGCTGCCGCGGCAGATCGCGTCTCTGGCCCTGCTTGTCGACGAGGTGCCGGCCGATCTTCGGCCTGCTTTGGTGGAAGCCTTCAGCGAGAATGGCCGCACCGCTACGATCATTCCCGCGCTGCCCGATGATCTCGACCCCAAGAAAGGCATCGGACGTATCGAGCGCGCCATCCGGACGGCACTGGCGCTGCGTGGTGCGCCGGGGCGGCAAGTGCTCGTGCGCCTCGACGGACCCAGCGAAGACGGGCGCGGCGACATGCTCGGCGTTTATGTCGGACTGGCCGACGGCGGCTATCTCTGGCTCGACATCCAGGACCGCGTCACCGTCCGGCTGCTCGGAGTGCCGATCGGCTTCTTCGCCGGCCTGTTCGGCGTCCTTGTCGCTCTGGCCGCGCTGGTGGCAGTCGCGCGCGAGATGCGGCCGATCACGCGCCTCGCCCGCGAGGTCGACCGGGTTGGCGAGAATATCGCCCCTGTCGCGATACCCGAGCGCGGCGCGCCGGAGCTGCGCACGCTGATCCGCGCGGTAAATGCGATGCAGGAGCGCATCGGCGCGCTGGTGCGCAACCGCACGCTGACGCTCGGCGCGATCTCGCATGACCTGCGCACCTATCTCACCCGCCTGCGCCTGCGCGTCGAGATGATGCCGGAGAGCCGCCATCGGGCCGGCGCCATCGCCGATGTCGAAGCCATGCAGGCGCTGGTGGAAGACGCACTCGACTTCGCGCAGGATTCCTTCACCCCGACGGAGCCGGGCGGCGCCGACCTCGCCGCCGCGCTGCGCCGCTATGTCGACGAACAGAGCGACGCCGGCATCGTGCTCGACCTTCCGGACGGCCCGGTGCCGGTCGTCATGGGCGAGAAGGCACTCGGGCGCGTCATCGCCAACCTCGTCGGCAATGCGCTGCGCTATGGCGAGCGTGCCTTCATCCGCATCGAAGCAGAAGACGCACGCACCGTGCTCGTCATAGAGGACGAGGGCCCCGGCATCCCCGCTGAGGAGCGCGAGCGCGTCTTCGAGCCGTTCCATCGGCTGGAATGTTCGCGCAATCGTGACAGCGGCGGGACCGGCCTCGGGCTGACCATTGTCCGCCGGCTGGTCGAGCGGCACGGGGGCAGTGTCGAACTGGACACCAGTCCGCGCGGCGGGCTTGCCGTCCGGGTCCGGTTGCCGCGGGCGGAACTCGCGGGCTGAAACAAATCGATATGCCGCGGTTTGAGTGCCGATACCTTGGCCGCTCACCCTTGCCGCCTCCTCAACGGCAAAGGACTCGACGCCATGAGTGCCACATTCCCGACCGGACTGACCACACCGATAGGCGGCGGAGCGGCCCTCATCGGCCTGGCAGCGGCCGTCATGCCCACCCCCGGGAGCGCACAGGATCTGACCGGGCCCGCCGGGCCCTGGGCTTGCCAGCAGGAGCCGTTCGTGAGCGAACCAGGACCGGCCGTGGATCCGACGGCCGTTCGGCTCATTGCCGGCCTGCTGCTCTCGGCGCAGGAAACCGCGCTCGGCATCCGGAGCGACCAGATGGATGCCTGGCGCGGCTATACAACGGCGCTCATTGCGCTTCTGCCCTCAGGCGAGCGGCTCGGGCGCTGGGCGGACGAGAAGCGGCGCGCCGAGGCGCAGGCTTTCGACCTCGTGCAGGACATGGCCAGCGCGGCCATCGAGCGGGCGGAAAACGCCCGCGCATTGCAGGAATCAGTCTCCCGACTGAAAGCGGCGCTGACGCCCGAACAGATGAGCATGGCCAAGCAGATGCAGGAGGCGTTGGTCGAGCGTATCGTCCGTTTCCTGCAATGGCGCCGCAGCGAGGCGCCTGGCCTGCCGCTCTGACGGCCGCGAGCCGAAGGGCAAAGGACCGGGGGCGCGGGCTCCCGGTCTCTCTTTATCAGGTGACACCCGATCACCGGCGCTGGAAGCTGCGCGAGCCGGTGTGCACAGTGCCGCCGGGGCCGACGACCGCGCGATTGGTCGTGCAGCCCTGTCCGGTGGCGCAGGTGCGCGTGCGCGCCGCCATGCCGCCATTCGGACCGGCTGTGACCCGGGTCGAGCTGCACGCGCCGCCGGTGCAGACGCGCGTCTGGGCCGTCGCGCCGCCGTAAACTCCGGTGGCGCTGCGGACTCCGACGCAGGCGCCGCCTGCGCAGGAAACCGAGCGGCTGGCCGACGTCACGCGCGCGGCGCCATAGGGCGGATAGCCGCCCCAGCGCCCGTACCAGGGATAGGCGACATAGTAGCGGTCCCAATAGGCGCGGTTGAACGTCACGACCGTGATGCCAAGCGCAGGCGCCACGGGCGCGGTCAATACGACCGGCGCCCCGCGATAGACCACTTGGATGTAATCTGCCGCCACCCATCCGCGATAAGGCCCGAAGCCGATGTCGCACCAGCTATAGCCGGCTACACAGCCGAAGGTGGTGATGGCGGCGCCTGCCGGCACCACGGTTACGGCGGGATAGACCGTCGACGGGCCGGCACGCAGATTGACATTGGTGACGGCGACAGAAGTGGTCGCGGCGCTGGCCGCCGATATGGCGGCAACGGTGAGCGCGGCAGCGAAGAGAAGCGTTCTGAACATGGCGGAACCCCGATGCGCGCCGCCCGTAGGCAGCGTCTGTTTTTCCGCCACCCTGATAGGTCCCCGACCTCGCCTGCGTGTCTCGCGTCCGTTGCAGTTTGTGACAACGGAGGCGGAATGAGCGGGTGCCCGTATCGCTGGCGATCGGATTCGGCCTCTTTGGCGGGCCGAGTCGCGTGGGGGATCGGCCGCCCTCACGCTGCGGAGGGTCTGGCAAGCCGCGGGAAGGGGCACGAAGGCCGGTGGCCTCTGCCATCCGCCGAAGCATGGCCTAAGTTAGGACTGGCGGGAAATTAGGAGGGCGTCATCGCGCCGTGTGCGCGGGGGCTTTTGGGCTGCGCCCTGTTTTCCCGGGCTCAGACAGCAAAACCCCGCCTGTGAGGTGTCACGGGCGGGGTTTTGTTTGGGGTGTGAAGAAGTGTTTTGCTGTGCTT
>NZ_JAUSUI010000012.1 GCF_030813495.1 Ancylobacter polymorphus
TTGGCTTCGGGTGCGACGTCGCCTTTGAAGTCTACCGCGCCATGCTCGCCGCCTCTCCTGCCGCGCCGGGCGCTGAGGTGGAGCCGGTGGCGTGGCAGTGGCGGTTCCGAGCGCCGAACAGCGATAGCCCCGCCGCAGCGCAATGGTCTTCGTGGGCGGATGGGCGGGCGCCAGAACTGCGCGCGTCCGTCTATCAGACAGAAGAGCGCCCCCTCTACACCCACCCCCTCGACGCCGCCACGGTGCGCGCCGAGGCGAGGAGAGAGGCGGTGGCGGAAGCGGCCCGTATCGTTGAGGCGGAATGCAAGCGGATCCTTGCTCAACAGAACGGACGCATCCCGGAGGTTGACACGCAGCTGCGCATGATTGCGCTGCTCTTGCCCGATATCGCCGCCGCGATCCGCGCACTCGCCGACAAGGGGGAGGCGGAGTGATGAAGATCACGGTGCTGAACGCCGAAGGAGAAGATATCTGGCGCGTGCCGGGGCTGATCGCAGTGTATCGGCGCGCCGGGTTCGCAGATGGGAACCGACCGCGTCGGCAAGATTGCGTCATCTACGGCGGAGAAGGGCGGGAGCGGGTAGCGGCCGTGTGGGGCGGCCCTGATCATATCCGGGTCGTCTTCCCCGCCCCTCCCAGCGCACAGGGAGGCGGGGATGCGACCTGACGCGATGCTTTACGGGCAGAAGATCGTCACGTGCCCTTACCTGACCGTCACTGTCGAGGATTGGACTGGCGTCAGGTCCCCTTCACGGGCGATCAGGCGCCGCCGGCAGGGGCACCGCCAGAACGTCGCTTACCGCATTGTGCCAGACCCGAAGGCATACCTGATCGGCGGCGTCTTCCACATGCACCCTGACATGCTGGCGGAAGTTCAACGGCGCGCCGCCACCCGCGCCGCTCTCCCCCAGGAGGATGGCCGGTGATCGCAAGGCTCATTCTCGCCGCAACGCTGGCTCTCGCCGTCGGCCCTGCTCTCGCCGGCATCTACGTCACCGACGGCGACACCATCGTCCTGACCGCTCCAGGCCGGTCGCGAGAGGTCGTGCGGATCGTCGGCATGGACACGCCCGAGACACGGCAGGCGAAATGCGATGCCGAGCTGCGGCGCGGACTGGAGGCAAAGGCAGCGCTGATCCGGCTGCTGTCGGCGGCGTGCGGGGATCTTGGCCGGGCCGATGCGCGGCGCTGCCTGATCGTAACCCGCCTTCCCCGCCCGGACCGCTACGGCCGGACGCTCGCGACCATCAAGGCCGCCGGCCGCGATGTGACAGCAGCGATGATCGGCGCCGGCTTGGCGCGTCGCTACGACTGCCCCGGTGGGCGGTGTCCCCGCCGCGCCGGATGGTGTGGGGAGGCGGGATGAAGCGCAAGGCCATCGTCTTCGAGCGCATCCGGGCCGATGCAGCGGCCGGCATCCTTGGCGTTGAGGTTCGCACCGTGCAAGCCTTGGCGGCGCGCGGCGAGGTTCCAGGGGCGGCCAAGATCGGCGGGCTCTGGACCTTCGATGAATCCGCGCTGCGATCATGGATCAAGGAGCGAACGCAATGCCAGAAAGACCGACGGCCCCGAAGCACTGCTACTGGCGAGGGGAAACGCTCTGGGCGCGGTTTACCGTTGCAGGCAACGAAGTCCGCGAGAGCCTGCGAACAAGCTCTCCGCGAGTTGCGGCGAAGCGTGTAGCCGAGATGAGGGAGAAGGCCGTCGGCCGCGCCAAGTTCGGCGAGGAGCAGCGGCTTTGGGAAGACGCCATCGTCGCCTGGGCGAGCTATATCCGGCAGCAGGTTGGATCGCCGCGCACGGTGAAACGCTACGCCGATTCGCTCGTCATCGCCGGCCGCTCGCTTGCCGGCATGCCGATCTGCGATATCGGGAAGGCCGAGATCAACCGCTTCGTCGCGACGCGGCGTGCTGGCGGCGTGACCAACGCCACGATCCGACGCGACCTGATGGCGATCTCGTCGCTGCTCGACTTCTCGGAGGATGAGGGCTGGCGAGAGGGCAATCCGGCGCTCGACAAGATGCGGCGGCTCAAGGAGAACCGCGACCCCATCGTCTTGCCGGACGAAGACGATTATCGATTCGTCCTGTCCCGCCTGGCGCCAGCCTATGCCGACATGCTGCGCGCTGCCCGCGCCACCGGCATGCGGCAGGATGAGCTCGTGCGAGCGACGCGGAAGCAGTTCAACGTCGCCGGCCGCAGCCTGCTGGTGCGCGGCAAGGGGAACAAGCAGCGGGCGATATCGCTGTCCGAGGAGGCTGCAGCGATCTTCGAGCGGCAGCCGGCATCGCTGCTGTGCGACAACATCTTCCACGTCAACGGCAAGCCGATCGCCCAGGCCGCGTTCGTCTATTCACGCGCACGGCGGGCGGCACAGAAGGCGGCACAGAAAGAGGGGCGTGCGTTCCGGGGTTTCCGCTTCCACGACATGCGCCACCTCTACGCCGTGGAGTTCCTGCGGGATGGCGGTGACATCTACACCCTCAAGGAGCATCTTCGGCACTCCTCGGTGAAGACGACCGAGCTCTATCTCGACTTCCTGACGCCCGAGGAGGCTGAAGCCGCCAAGCGCGGAAGGCTTGACCCTCGCGCCGCGTTGGGCGAAGAAGCGATTGTGAGCGCCCGGAAGGGATAGGCACAAAGCACGACACATGACCATCGGTCTGCGCCGTGCGGAGTATCGACTAAGACTTTGATACGCCTTGGGAATGTGCGCTTAATGCCGGCTTAGCACAGCGGTAGTGCAGCGGTTTTGTAAACCGAAGGTCGGGGGTTCGATCCCCTCAGCCGGCACCATCCAGCATCCTGGCAGGCGCGCGCCAGAACGCTCCTCATTCCTCGTCGGAATAGCGCTCTTCCCGCCAAGGGTCGGCGTGGTTGTGATAGCCGTTCTCCTCCCAGAAGCCGCGCTTGTCGGCGACGACAAACTCGATCTTCTTCAGCCATTTGGCGCTTTTCCAGAAGTAGAGATGCGGCACGACCAGCCGCGCCGGGCCGCCATGCTCGATGGTGAGCGGTTTGTCCTCCCAGCTGTGGACGATGAGAGCGTCCTCGGCCGCGAAGTCCTCCAGCGCCAGATTGGTGATGTAGCCGTCATAGGAGTGGAGAAGCACGAAGCGCGCGGTCTCACGCGGCATCACCACATCGAGCAGGTCACGGGTGGCGAGGCCTTCCCAGTGATTATCGTAGCGCGACCACGTGGTAACGCAGTGAATATCCGTCGTTTCGCGGGTCTGTTTCTGCGCGCGGAAGGTCGCCCAGTCCCAGGAGACGGGATGCTCCACCTCACCCGTTACGTCGAGCCGCCAGCGATCAAGTGCGATACGCGGCTGCATACCGAGGTCGAGCACCGGCCAGTCGCGCACGAGATGCTGGCCGGGAGGCAACCGGTCCTCTTCCGGGCGGGCGACACGGCCGGTGAGAAATTTGCCGGCCCGTGCCCAGGCACGCTTGGTGCGGGTGAGCTTGCTGTCGGGCGGGAGGTCCCCGCTCTCATCAACGGGGAGATGCGGCTCGGGTGTGTCCGCCATGGACCGGGCTCCTTCTCTGGAGGGACGCCCGATCCTAGCAGTGTCCGGCGGCGCGGGCTTTTCCTTTCCCACGCCACCCCTTCACATTCAGGCATTCACGCGGCTGTGTTCGGCAGGCGGCGCGTCGGGCGCGGGGCTGTGATGATGCCCCGCAACGGCCTGCCCCGCCGTTGTCGGCCGGCGCTTGCGCTGAAGCATGTTCAGGCCTTCCACCAAGGCCGAGAACGCCATGGCGGCATAGATGTAGCCCTTCGAAACATGGGCGCCGAAACCTTCCGCGATCAGCGTCGTGCCGATGAGCAGCAGGAAGCCGAGCGCGAGCATCACGATGGACGGGTTGCGGTTGATGAAATTCGCCAGCGGGCCGGCAGCGAACAGCATTGTGAGGACCGCAAACACGACGGCGATGACCATGATCGGAATGTGCTCGGTCATGCCGACCGCCGTGATGATGCTGTCGACCGAGAAGACGAGGTCGAGGATCAGGATCTGCACAATGGCCGCGCTGAAGCTGACCTGCAGGGTGCCCCCGAGGGACGCCTCCTGTTCGTCATGCGGCGCCATGCTGTGATGAATCTCCTTGGTCGCCTTCCACACCAGGAACAGGCCGCCGGCGATCAGGATGATGTCGCGCCAGGAGAAGGGATGGCCGAAAACGGAGAACACCGGCTCGACCAGGGTGACGATGATGGCGATGGTGCTGAGCAGGCCGAGACGCATGACCAGCGCCAGACCGATGCCAATCCGCCGGGCGCGAGGCCGGATATCTTCAGGTAGCTTGTTGGTCAGGATCGAGATGAACAGCAGGTTGTCGATGCCGAGCACGACTTCCATGGCGACAAGCGTAACAAGCGCTGCCCAGGCCGCCGGGCTGGCGGCAAGTTCCATCAAATATTCCACCGGATCACTCCCCAGAGATCGCCAAGAGACGGGTCGGCGCAGCCATGACCGCGCGGCGCATTAACGCACCAACGGGCCGTTCGGATCGAGACGGGGGTAAAATAATCATCTGCGAGACAATCCTGCCGGCGCGACGTCGGAAAGCGATCCGACATCACGCGAACGCCGGCGGCTCGCGTCAGAGGGGCCCGGATCAACGGGTCGTGAGAAACTAAGGCAGGCGCGCATCAATGCCATCCATCCTCTGCATGACAGATTGTCGCACCCTGCCAAATCATTCGATTTCCCCTCTGTGCGGCCAGGGGTTGCTGACGCTGAACCATGACGACAGGCAGTTGGTGATTTACGACAGTGACTTTCGTGCGCGGATTTACCGTGTCATCGTCCGTTCATCGCCCCGAACTAGAGCGAACGCCGTTTCGCCCTCCGGGGGCAAAGGGAGGTACTGATGACCCGCTTTTCTCGTCGCGACCTGATGAAGGTCGGCGCCTTCGCGATCGCCGCGCCCGCCGTGCTCCGCGCCCACGACGCGCTCGCCACCTCCGGCTCGCTCAACGTCTATGCCTGGGGCGACTATTTCGACAAGAACACGCTGCTGGCCGACTTCACCAATGCCACTGGCGTCAAGGTGAATCTGTCGACCTACGGTTCCAATGAAGAATGCGAGAACAAGCTGCGCGCCGCCGGCGGCAAGGGCTTTGACATCATCTTCCCGTCGGTCGACACCGGCCCCAACTACTACAAGGACAATCTGCTCCAGCCGATCGACGAGGCGAAGTTCCAGTCCTCCCTGATCATTCCCTCGATCTACCGCAACTCGCTCAAGCTCGGCGCGGCCTATCGCGGCAAGCGCTATCTCGTGCCGTTTGACTGGGGCACCGAGGGCATCACCTGGGATTCCACCAAGTTCCCCGGCAAGAAGTCCGGCGAAATCTCCTATGGCGACATGTGGCTCGCCGACCACCCGAAGCAGACCGCCATCCGCCAGAAGTCGGTTTTCAATGGCGTCGCGCTCTATCTCGACGCCACTGGCGAGCTGAAGTCGGACCGCGGCCTCGACCTCTACAAGTCCGAGGCTGATTCACGCCGCGTCTTCGAGGGCGTGCTCAAGTACATCCTCGCCCATAAGGGCAATATCGGCGCCTACTGGAACAACGCCACCGAGGCGACTGCCGCCTTCACCGACGCCGGCTGCACCATCGGCCAGACCTGGGATACGACCGGCATCCTGCTCCACCGCAACACCGACAAGAAGTGGAGCTACGGCATGCCGAAGGAAGGCGGCCTTGCCTGGACCGACACGCTCGGCATCCCCTCGGGCGCCGCGAATGTCGAGCAGGCCTACGCTTTTGCCAACTTCCTCTACCAGCCGGAAGTCGGCGCCCGCTTCGCCAACACCACCGGCTACAACAGCTGCGCCGCCGGCGCCCAGCAGTTCCTCTCCGAGGAAGCCCGGGCGGCGTTCGACGCGGCCTATCCGGCCGGCACCATAGACAACCTGTTCTGGTGGCCGATGCAGACGGACTTCTACGCCAAGCTGCGCGGCGAGTATGTCGAGAAGCTGACCAACAGCTGATACGGCGGTCTCGCACGACACCACGGCATCTCCGGGCCTCGCTCGGGGATGCCTGCCGCCCCGGCGGATTGCCTGTATGACGTGGACGGCCGGACGGACCGGCCAGGACGGACCCACCATGGCTGATACGACCCCGCTACGCGGCAAAGACGTGCGTCTCGACAAGGTGTCGATCCGCTTCGGCGATTCCACTGCCGTGCAGCCGACCGATCTTTCCATTCACGCGGGCGAGTTCTTCTCTATTCTCGGGCCCTCCGGCTGCGGCAAGACCACATTGCTGCGCACCATTTCCGGCTTCATCGAGCCTACCGCCGGCCGGGTGCTGATCGGCGGCGAGGACATGGCGGGCAAGGGCCCGAATGAGCGCCCTACCGCCCTGATATTCCAGAATCTCGCACTCTTCCCCTTGATGAGCGTGGCCGAGAACGTCGCCTTCGGGTTGGAAGCACGCGGCATGCGCAAGGCCGAGCGGCTGAAGCGCGCGCAGGAACTCCTCGAACTCGTGGCGCTTGGCGGTTATGGCGACAAGAAGCCGGCGGACCTCTCCGGTGGCCAGCGCCAGCGCGTCGCTATCGCCCGAGCGCTCGCAGTGGAGCCGGCCGTGCTGCTGCTGGACGAACCGCTCTCCGCGCTCGACCTCAAGCTGCGCCAGCACATGCGCAGCGAACTGCGCGCCATCCAGAAGCGGGTGGGCATCACCTTCATCTACATTACCCACGACCAGGGCGAAGCGCTCGCCATGTCCGACCGCGTGGCGGTGATGAGCCGCGGCAAGCTCGAGCAGGTCGCGGACGCTGATACGCTCTATGCCGATCCCGCGACACCCTTTGTCGCTACGTTCGTCGGCGAGCAGAATGTGCTCCGAGGCACAGTGGCCGGCGTCGCCGATACACGGGCGGTGGTCGACACCTCCATCGGCCGACTGGAGGGGCGGGTGAAGGGCCCGCTTCGCGTCGGCGAGGACGCACTGCTTCTCGTCCGCCCCGAGCGCATCGCTCTCGGCGGCACGGATGCAAACACCGTGGCCGTCCGTCTCGCGGCCCGCAGCCTGGAAGGTGCGTCGGTGCATCTGCAATGCGCCGCCGCCGGTCAGACGCTCACCGTCACCGTGCCGAACGGCCCATTGGTGCGCGAGTTGCCGGACGAACTTACCTTGTCTTTCGGTATCGATGATGCGCTCATCTACCCCGTGGGAGCACTCGCTCATGGGTAGCCTCGCCCGCGCCTATGGCCGCCCCCTCGCCGCGGTCATTGTCGGCATCGCCGTCGCCTGGGTACTCGTGCTGATTCTGGTGCCGCTGGGGGCCATGGTCGAGCAGTCGCTGTGGTGGCGGGAATCAAAGGGCGACGTGTCGCTCACCATCGACCGGCTCTACAATGACATCTCGCTGATGGAGCTCGACCGGCAAAGCGAAACCGACCCGGCGAAGAAGGCGATCCTCGACCAGAGCGTCTCGGAGAAGCAGGCTGAGATCGCCACGCTGGAAGCGCAGGAGAAGAACCCGCCGAAGAGCTACGGCATCGCCAACTTCACCCGCATGAGCGGCCTGCATTTCTACATCTTCGTGCGCACCATCTTCTACGCTCTGTTGGTGACGGCACTGGCGCTCGTCGTCTGCTACCCCGTCGCCTATGTCGTGGCGCTGGCGAGTGGCCCACGCAAGGCGATCATCCTGATGGTCGCGCTGATCGTCCCCTACGCGATCAACGAATTGCTGCGCGTCTATGCCTGGCTGATGATCCTGGACTATCGCGGCGTCATCAACGGCGTGCTGCAATGGATGGGGTTCATCAATCTCGACGCGCGCGAGTGGATCCCGTTCCTTGAAAATCCCTCGGCCGTCTTCCTGGCGATGATCTACACCTATGTCCTGTTCATGGTGTTCCCGATGGTGAACACGCTGGAGACACTGGACCGCAACCAGATCGAGGCCGCACGCGACCTCGGCGCCTCGACGCTGCGCATCCACCGCCGCGTCATCATCCCGCACGCAAAGCCCGGCATCGCGGTGGGTTGCATCATGACCTTCATGCTGTCGGCCGGCTCCTATTCCGTGCCGGCGATCATGACGCGCGGCCAGGGCGGCGACTGGTTCAGCCAGCTCGTCTACCGGCAGTTCTATGAGGCGAACAACTGGAACATGGGTTCGGCCTATGCCGTGTCGCTGCTCGTGGTCTGCACCGCCTTCATCCTCCTGATGATGCGCCTGTTCGGCGTCGGGCTGAGGGACATCGCGAAATGAGCACCGCCACCGAGAGTGCCGGCGCGCGGCTGGTGCTGAACATCTATATCGGCCTTTTCGTCCTCTACCTCTTCCTGCCTCTGGCGGTGATGTCGGCGGCGGCGTTCAATTCCTTCGACTACCCCTCGGTAACACAATGGCAGGGCTTTACCCTCAAATGGTTCGTCGCCCTTGCTCATGACCAGCGGCTGCTGCAGGGGTTGGTGAACTCCGTACTGGTCGCGCTCGGGGTGATCGTCGTCTCGATCCCGGCGGGCCTGTCGGGGGCACTGATCCTGACGCGGCTGGGACAGCGTTCCGGCACGATGCTCTATTCCGTGCTGGTCTCGCCGGTGCTGACGCCGGGTATCATCCTCGGCATCTCGAGCCTGATCTTCTGGCGTGAATTCGGCGTGCCGGGCGGCCTGTTCGTCGCCGTCATGGCGCAGTCCAGCTTCATCGCCTCCTACGCCATGCTGCTCTTTCTCGCCCGGCTGCAGCGACAGGATCGCACGCTGGAGGAAGCCGCGCTCGATCTCGGCGCCAGCCACACGCTGGTGTTTCGCCGCATCACCCTGCCCTTCCTCGCACCGACCTGCTTCACCGCCGCCGTCGTCGCATTCCTGCAATCGTTCGAGAACTACAACACCACGGTGTTCGCCATCGGAGGCGAGTGGACTCTTGTCACCGAGATCGCTTCGAGGCTGCGCTTCGGGCTCTCGCCGGTGATCAACGTCGTGGGCGTGATCTTCGTGGCGCTGACCCTGGTCGCCGCCATAACCTATGTCGTTCTGAAGCAAAAGCCGAAGACCTGAGGCAGCTGCAGCTTCGACATAACTCGAATTACTGGCTACACGCCGGGACCCGATAATTCGGGGCCTCCGATGTCGCGCACGCTCCGAACAACAACCTTTGGGGTTAGTTCATGCGCGCCGGCACCCTCGCCGCTTCCTGTCTTTTTCTCTGCGTTTTACCGCTGACGCCGGCCCTTGCCGGCAGCACCACACTTTCCGGCAACGTGACGACAGAGCGCGTCCCGGACGATTTCAGCGATACCAAAGGAACCGACTGGGGGCTCGGCATCGCCCACACCTTCGACAACCATTTCATCATTGCCGCGAATGGAAAGTACTACGACACGGCGCGAACCACCGACTACAAGGTCAATGTCGACGCATCCGTCGGCTACACGCACAATTTCGGCGCCTTCGCCCTGACGGGCATGGCCGGCATCGGCCAACATTTCATCGAGTCGGACGATCCCAGAAATTTCCCTTACTATTTCTTCAGCGTCGCGGCCGACATACCGATCACCAAGCAGTTCACCTGGACCGCGTTCAAGCTGCGCTACCGCAATGCCTTCGACACGGCCAACGATTACAACACGCCCGAAATCGCCACCGGCATCAGCTATTGGGCCACCGACCATACCGCCATCACGCTTTTCATCGAGCGCGACTGGACCGATGGCGAGCCCGCCTATAACGGCATCGAGCTTGGCTTCAAGCACAAGTTCTGAGCCGGCTATCATCACCCGAACGTGATGGCACTCGTCGTGACGGGCTCGCGCTGCGGCACTAGCCTGCGGCATCCCCCACGACCTTACGCCAACGTAACGGAGCCAGCGATGAGCCAGATGTCCCGCCGCCATGCGCTTGCCGGTGCCGCAGGCCTCGCCGCGATGCCCGCCGCCCTGCCGCTGCTCGCAAGTGTCTCCCCAGCCGCAGCACAAACCGTCACAGGCCAGCAGGTACCTGGACTCTATCGCTACCGTGTTGGCACAGCCGAGATGACCGCCGTGAATGACGGCATGCGAACCTTCCCGCTGGCCGACGGCTTCGTGCGCAACGCCTCCCGCGAGGAGATCAATGCCGCGCTGGAAGCCGCCTTCCAGCCGAAGGACACAATGTCGATCCCGTTCAATCCGCTGCTCATCAATAATGGCGGCAAGCTCATTCTCATCGACACCGGCAATGGTCCCCAGTCCGGCAATGCGCCGGTCGGGCGGCTGCAGGCCAATCTGGCCTGGGCGGGCGTCAAGCCGGCGGACATCGAGACGGTGGTCATCTCCCATTTCCACGGCGACCACATTAACGGCCTGCGCGCCGCCGATGGCGGGCTCGCCTTCCCCAATGCCGAGATTCTGGTGCCCGAGGCTGAATGGGCCTTCTGGATGGACGAAGGCGAGATGAGCCGCGCGCCGGAAGCGCTGAAGGGCAATTTCACCAATGTGCGCCGGGTGTTCAAGGACATCGACAGCAAGGTCAACCGCTATGGCTGGGATAAGGAGATCATCCCTGGCCTGACGAGTGTCGATGCCTCTGGGCATACACCCGGCCACACCGCCTTCATCTTCGCCTCGGGCAATGAGCGGCTGTTCATCCAGTCCGACACAACCAACACACCGATTCTCTTCGCTCCCCACCCGGAATGGCAGGTGCAGTTCGATATGGACGGGCCGAAGGCCGTGCAGACCCGTCGCCGCATCTACGACATGGTGGCGGCGGAACGGCTCCAGCTCACCGGCTACCACTACCCCTTCCCCGCCACCGGTTTTATCCGGAAGGAGGGCGAGGGCTACGCCGTCGTTCCGGCGCTGTGGCGCCCGGTGCTCTGACGCCGGCCGGCAGGTCGTGACTTGGCAAGACCGGCGGGGCGGGGCTATGTCTCGCCCCACCTGTTTCTGAACCGAGGACCGTCCATGTCCGATACTCTTCCCGATCGCCTGTCGAGCGACCCGAACAGCCCGTTCCACAATGCGGAGCTGCTGGAACGCGGCGTCGGCATCCGCTTCAAGGGCGCGGAGAAGACCAACGTAGAGGAATATTGCGTCAGCGAGGGCTGGATCCGCGTCTCGGTCGGCAAGGCCAAGGACCGTGCCGGCAATCCGATGACGGTCAAGCTGGTGGGCCCGGTCGAGCCCTATCTGCGCACGCCGGACGAGTAAGCGTCTCGACGGCGCACGGTGCATACGTATAGACATCGGTGCCGTCGCCGCCTTCCGGCCTTGCCATCTCAGCCATCGGGCAGTCCGCATGAACGAAGTCGCCCGCCCCGCCGGTCCGAGTCATGCCGAGGTTGACGCGTCAACCGCCTTGACCCGCATCGCCTTCGTGGCCAGTGAGGCGCCGGACGCGCTCCAGGCCCAAGGCCGGCTCGCGGCGCGCTATGGCACCGTGCCGGCGGAAGACGCCGATGTCGTCGTCGCGCTTGGCGGCGACGGCTTCATGCTGCAGACGCTGCACCGCTTCCGCGACAGCGGCACGCCGATCTACGGTATGAATCGCGGTTCGGTCGGCTTCCTCATGAACAGTTTTCGCGAGGAGGACCTGCCCGCGCGTATCGCCGCATCGCAGCGGGTGGTGATCCATCCGTTGATGATGGAAGCGACCGACATTAAAGGGCGCCAGCACCGCGCCTGGGCCATCAATGAAGTGTCGCTTATCCGCCAATCCTATCAGGCGGCGAAGCTGCGCATCGCCATCGACGGCAAGGTGCGGATGGAGGAGTTGATCTGCGACGGCGTTCTCGTGGCGACGCCGGCAGGATCAACGGCCTATAACCTCTCCGCTCAGGGCCCGATTCTTCCCATCGGCACGCCACTTCTGGCGGTCACCCCCATTTCCGCCTTCCGGCCGCGCCGCTGGCGCGGGGCGCTCGTGCCCGACCGCGCCCGCGTCGACATTGCGGTGATGGAGTTCGAGAAGCGTCCGGTGAATGCAACGGCCGATCATTTCGAAGTGCGCGACGTGGTGGCGGTGCGCGCACGGCTCGACGCCAATTCCTCGATGACCATGCTTGTCGATCGCGATCACTCGATCGAGGAACGTATCCTGGCCGAACAATTCGGCTGAACGGCGCTTATGCCGCGAGGGTCTGCCGTTCCGAACGCTCGCGCGCCTCGCTCTGCCAGCGGTGCAGCATGCCGACGATGCGATTGCCCTGCGCACTCTCACCGGCCTCTTCATAAGCCGCGAGCACCTCGTCGAGAATGCGCAGGCGTAGGCCCGGCTCCTCATCGAGATCATCGACATAGGCTTCGGACTGGACGACGCAGAGCGCGGTGCGAAAGGCAATGAACGCCCCGCGCGGCATCCCCAGCCGGTCGTAGAGCACGCGGAAGGCCTCGCCCGAACGGTCGGCGGCGAGAGCCGAGACGTGGTTGACGCCGATCCCGGAGAGGACGGAAACCGCCTCAAGGAAAAGCCGCATCTGCCCCGACAGCAGCGAGCGCAGCACCAGCGCCGAGGTCAACTCGCCCCTGGCCTGCAGGTCCTGAACCAGAGCACGGGTCTGGGTGAAATCCGTGGCCGCGATCTGGGTCACCGTGGCCTGGTCAACGGCCTCGCGCGCCAGCCTCGCGGCTTGCTGAGGGGAGAGCCACTGGCGCTCCTCGACAAAGGCCGACAACGCGCCGGCCACCACACGGATCAGCGCCTGATGCGCCGCCGCCGGCAGGTCCGGCCGGCCAAGCAGCGCCTCGCGTACTTCCGGCACCCGTCCAAAACGCGACACGATATGACCGAGGGCGAAGCCCGGCACGTCCGCCGTCGGGTTGCTCACCAGCGCCAGCACGGCCTCGACACCGCCGACCTCCGCCAGCAAGGCGGCGACGGGCGCCGGCAGGCTCGCCCGCCGCGCAATCGCCTGCTGTTTGTCGGCCTCGCCATCCGCGCAAAGGGCAATGAGTTCACGCACATTAAGTACGGCTGAATGTTCCAGCATCGTCTCGCCCGCCGCGCCTGGAAGCCGCGCAAGCTGAAGCGCCACATCAGCTGGCACGAGAGGGTGGCGGCACAGGGCCGAAGCGAGCTGAAACTGGACCATCGGCGAAGGGTCGGCCACCAGCGCCGGGAGGGCCTCGTCGATCTCGGCGCGCTCGGTCGCGCCTAGTTCGGGGCGCACATAGGCGCGGGCCAGAGCCGCGACCGCCTTGGCTCGCGCATCCTCCGGAGCGGTCCGCGCCCAATCCAGAAACTGCCGCACGATCATCGCGCACTCCCGGCCCGGTTCATCACGACAGCGATCGTGCACCGCGGCAACTTAAGAAAGCGTTGACCATAGAAGACGGGGCGGCCGGCTCTCAGTCGCCGCTGCCGTCCTGCCCATCCAGCGCATCCGGCGTCACCTGATCGCCGACGCGTACCTCGACCGCCTCGTTCTTGCCCGTCTCGACGGTGAACACCTTCGAGTAGGTCTTTCCCTGGTAGCGGGCGACCGCCGTGTATTCGCCTTCCGCCAGCACGAAGGTCGGCTCGGGATTGATCGATTCCTTGACGCTGTCGCCCCCCGGCGTACCGATCGACCATTGCGTCTCGGGCATGGGGTCGCCTCCGGCCACCTTCACCAGGCGCAGGGTCACCTCGCCCGCGCGGTGGTGCAGCGTCGCATCCGTCACCTTGCCCGCCGCCACCGCGAGATCCGCTTGGATCACCGCATTGCCGTCGCCATAGGTGGAGACGACATAATAGTCTCCGGCCGGCAGGATAATGAGATCTCCCGGATTTGCGCCGCGGTAATAGGGGCGGCTCGACGCCCGTCCCTGCAGAAAGCTGCCCTCGAACAAATCATAGGTGACCTTGTCCGCCGGCACCGGCTTGTCGCCGACATCGCTGTGCAGCGTCACCGCACCGGCCGGCACGACGAGTTGCTCGCGCCGCGATTCCTCGCCGACCACGATGCGCCGCGCGACGCTGGCGAGGCCATAGGCCACATGGACCACATAACCACCGGGCGAGAGGAAGAACACCGGCGCGGGATCGGCCGCTTCTGCCACCAGCGGATAGGCACCGGACGCTTCCGGCCGGTCGGCGAAGACGCGCCAGACGAGACCACGCGGAATCAACCCGTCCTTGTCGCCGAAACGGGCACTCATGCCGATCGCCACCTTTCCTGCCGGTGGCTGCGGCAGGATCGTATGCGGGTCGCCCCCCTCGGCGCGTCCGGTGGCGGGTATGCGCGCCGCCGGCCCGGCCGCGCCCGAAGGCGGGGGAGACGGCGCCGGCGCGCCGACAAAAGGCATGGCGCGGGATGGCTGAAACGGCGCCGAAGTGAAAGGCTGGGGTGATCGCGCTGGGGATGGCGCCTGAAAGGGGGCGAGTTGCGCAACGTTCCCCGTCGGCGACGAGGGCGTCACCTGCGCCAGGACACCGCCGCCGGAAAGCAGTATGGCGGCCAGGCTCAGTACCGCCGCACATCGACGAACGGGTGCGCCGGAACCAAGCGCGAGCGCTCGCCGGGTATGGCCAAGGAACTGTAGCACGGGAGGAAGGACACGTTGCGACATAGGCGCTTTAGGTGCCTTCAAACAGAGGCGAATTCAAGTCATCGGGATGCCCGATGATGGCCGCCCCCCTGCCTCGAGCCCATCCGGGAACGCAGAAAAGATCGATTGGCTCGCGCTGTTGTGCCCCCCTACGGGATGCGGCTTCCCGCGTGGATCAGACCGCGTGGCGCCCTCAGCCGCCGCTACCTCTTGCGCGGCGTCCTCCAACGGTCCGTGTCGTGCTCGACGCCACCTAAATCAAAGCCGCGAAGGCACGACGAAGCGGCGCGCGCCCCCGCCTGAGACTGGAGCGCTGCCGGCAAAAGCGCTCCGCTGTTTCACCGGAACTTGCAGGCAATGACGTTCCGAGCGGACATGAACAGAGCCCTCCGCAAAGAAGCCTCGCAAAGCGTCGACTTCCGTATCGGAGCTACCGTAGGCTCCGCTGCGCCGCCATCGCCAGTTCCGGCGGGACGTCGCGCCTCGCCTCCGACGGGATCATCAGCTGAGCGGCAAGGAGACCGCATTGCGGCTGAGCTTCGCCCGCTTCACGGTGGCGGGATGCGGGTGCGCTCGGCAAGCTCACCGCACTAGCGCCGCAGGAGCCCTCGCGGCACTACCAGCGCGAACGGCCGGATGCCCCCAGCATCTCGACATCAAAAAGAAGCTCGCCCGCCTTCAAAAGGCGTCGGTCATCGCATCACCGGCAACCCGTGGGGAGCCGGCAAGGGCCGGCTATCACGTCCTGCACGTGACTATAGACGACTGCGCCCCTCTCGCCTGTGTGCAAATGCCACCCGAGGAGCAGCGCGGTGCGACGGCGTGCCTTTTCCTACCAACCTGGCCCCGTGTCCGGGCACGCAGCGCCCGTATCCAGCGAGTGGCTACCGACCATGAGCCAGCGATAGCGCCAGACTGTTCCGCGATGCGTCGGATGCTGGGATCCAACATATCCGCACGGGGCCCTACACGCCGAAGACCAACGGCGTAGCCGAGCACTTCATCCCCTTCCTGCTGCGAAGTGGCCTTTCATACCCGTTCCGATCCTTCCATCGAAGGGCCGCGAACCTGCCAAGAGGGCTTGCCCGCCCAACGCGAGAGGCCACTGCCTGGCCTCGCCAGAAGAACGCCCGTTCAGTCTCCTCCGAAACAATCTGACGAGAAGTCACCTCCTGGAACTTCATAAGTCGGCTTGCGCGCAGAGCTTCACGCTCGTCTCTCCGATCCGTCGGCAGGACGCCTCTCGATCAGCGGATGGCCCCGTCTTCGGGAGAACGTGACCAAGCCCTGTTATTATCGCGTTGTGATTCTCCGAGCCGCATTCTCGCGCCCGAGAACGGCCAGCCCCGTATCTCCCTGAGGTGGCTCACCCGGCTGCCTCGTCGCCTTTCCAGCGCGCTCACCGTGGACTTTTGCCAATGACTGCCGACGGCCCCACCCTCGACCTGCTCCGGACACGCAAGAGCCCCAAGGTGTTCGACCTCACCTTTCCGGGCCCGAATGAGATCGAGCTCGATTCCATGTTGGCCATAGCTACGCGCGTACCGGATCACGGCAAACTCGCGCCGTGGCGTTTCATCGTGTTCGAGGGAGAGGCACGGGCGCGCGCCGGCGATGCCATCGCGGCCGTCTTCGCCATCGACAACCCCGAAGCGGAGCCGGAGCGGACCACCCTTGAACGCAACCGGCTCTGCCGGGCGCCGCTCGTGATCGCCGTCGTTTCACGAGCGGCACCGCACGCCAAGATTCCGGAATGGGAGCAGACCCTGTCAGGCGCGGCGGCCTGCACACTCCTGCTGCTCGCCGCACACGCGCATGGCTATGCCGCCACCTGGCTGACGGAATGGTACAGCTATGACCCTCGCATACGCGCCACGCTGGGGCTGTCAGACGCGGAGCGCTTCATCGGATTTCTCTACATCGGCACGCTCGCCCGCCCGCAGGAGGATCGCCCCCGACCGGCCCTCGCCGATCTCGTCACGCGGTACTGATCCATGTTCTACGAACCCGCTCTCGGCAATCATGGCCTGCCGCACAACCCGCTGAAGGCGCTCGTGGCGCCGCGACCGATAGGTTGGATTTCGACAGTGTCTCCGGAGGGGAAGCCCAATCTCGCTCCCTATTCCTTCTTCAACATCGTCAGCGAGAGCCCGGATATCGTGATGTTCTCCAGCGCGGGGCTGAAGGACACCGTGCGCAACGCGATGGCGACCGGGGAGTTTGTCTGCAATCTCGCCACGCGTGATTTGATCGATGAGGTGAACATCACCTCGACTCCACTGCCGTCTGGCGAGAACGAGTTCGAATTGGCGGGACTGGCCCAGGCGCCCTGCCGCCTTATCCGCCCACCACGCGTCGCGATTTCCCCCTGCTCTCTCGAATGTGTCTGGATTGACACAGTCGAAATGACCGATCGCCGCGGCCAGCGGGCTGGATATCACGTGACCTATGGGGAGATCATCGGCATCCACATCGATGATCGATTCATCGAGGCCGGCCGAGTCTGCACCGAGAAGTTGCAGCCATTATCGCGCGCCGGCTACTTCGACTACGCGTGGATCGACGCTGTCACATCCGTGCCACGCCCCCGCTAACGGCCAATCCGGGGCGCGCCACGACCGACGCGCGCCGTCCGCGCTCGCCCCTTCACCACTGCCTGCGTGCCGCAACTAGCAGGCAACCGCCTGCACATATCCGGTAGCGGCGTAATCAAGCATCACTCGGTCGCGGGTCATCAGCCGGTAGCCCTGATCACGCGCTGTGGCGATCAGAACACGGTCTACAGGGTCGAGGGGTGGCAAGCCTGGCAGGAAGGATGACGCGATCAACGTCTCTGGATTCATGAGCGCGATGCTCATGCCAGGCAAGCCGGCGAGCGCCGCAAACCACTTCGCCGGCTCCATCGCCAGCCGTACTCGGCCCTGCTCTACCAGGCGACCGAGTTCCCACGCGGACATCGGTGAAATCGAAATCGGCGCCCCGCGCAGCCGAGCTTCAATCAACGTACCCCGGGCCTCGTCCGAGATCGGTGCTCCCTGTGCCACCCAAAGTGCGGCGCAGGTATCGAGAAGAAGCGGCATGCCCATGACTAGTTCTCCTCCGTCCACTCACGTCCATCCAACGGACTATATTCCTTTGACAACTCTTCCGACGACGACAGGCGCTCGGTCTGCCAGGCCCCGTCTGATGGCTCGACCGGATGAATGGGGTCTTCTTCACCCACCCCATCGTAGAGATAGATCGGAGCCGTGCTGGGCAACGTCAGATCGGTTCCAGCTTCGATATGAACCGTCCCTTTCAACCCCCCGAACAAGCCAGCCAAGGGAGACCCCGTCGACGCTGGCGCAACCCGACTCACATCTCCTGTCGAGAGCTGAGGAACGCTACGCGAGAACACCAGCCTGCGCGCCGTCATGTCTACGTCCTCAGAACGAAACCCGGCTGCCAGCCACGCTTTGGTCATCACACTGTTGGTTGGGTTGTTGCTCCACCACGCCCGATGATTGAACGCAGATTGTGGAAGTTTTGACCCAACAATTCGCTCTATATCCTCGAATGACATTGATATTCTTGGCTGCGTCCGACTTGCCAAAAACGTCGTCAGCGAACTGTATTTCGACATGATCCGATCTCCCAGAAAAGCAAAGTGCCTTTTAAACATAAGGTACTGCATTCCACTGACATACTCAAGAGCCCCGACATCGCCTGCAGACAGGTGGTTGGACCAAGCCGCCCGCCCTCCATTTCACCAAGCGGCCGACAAATCGCCGACGGATATCGCCAAAATTTTCCCCCTTACATCGACACAACCCCACATACATCTCGCACATTTTGGGTCCTCGACAGGCATCATGCGCGATGTCAGTTTCCTACCGTAACCTCATATTTTAATTCCCACTTTTTTCAACGCTAGGCGGTCGCCGCCTTGTGAATTTCATCAGCTTTGACAATACAGTAACTTTATTTTTCATACACTAATTTTTCAACATTCGAGACGCGAGAGCTTTGCGCTCCACGCAGCACTCGTCGCTGAGGCGCTGGCGGATGGGGAGAGCTCAACCGGCAGAGCCATCGCCCGCATTGTGCATAGAGTTCGTTCCAACCAAGAGCACCCCAGCGAGACGCGGCGGGGCTTCACGGACGACCCAGCCGGGGACGAAACCCGAGATTATCTGCTTTAAGTTCCTAATGTTGACTTATATGTACCTCGATACCTGGAATCGACAAATCACTTCCGGAATCGTCTATAAATACCTGCGATATAATATTTTTTATTGCAGATGAATGCGCCGGCGCAAGGCGCCCTCTTGGCCACTCACGACACGATAGCCGATTGATACATATTATGCATAAATAGCCTGCTGTCTCAGGCCGCTCACCTTTGTGCGCCCGAAGCCAGAAATAGGCACTGATCTGTACGTCAGGCTTTGACCGCGAGTCGCCCATGTTCGACGACCGAGGTAACCAATGCCGGCCCTTCAGCAACGACTTGTTTACCAAGCTGCGTTAAGATTCGGGAAATGAAATTGGAGGGGGTTGCGATATGCCTGCGCTTCATCGTCGGACCGTTCTAGCGCTATGCGTGGCCAGTGCGGCGATCGCCCTGGGAGGCTGCAAACGAACCCCCGCTACCGGCACCACCCTATCGTCGCCTAGTACAAACCCGACCACTATGTTCGCGGATCGGTATGGTGCCGTTGCGGATAAATTTCCTATTTCGGCTGTCGATACTTCCCAGATAAATCCAACCTATCTGCGCCGTGAGGTTGTCTATCAATCGCCCTATCCGGTGGGAACGGTTGTGATCGATCCGGCCGCGCACTTCCTTTATCTGATCCAACCCGGTGGCACCGCAATGCGATATGGCGTCGGCGTGGGGAAGGAGGGTTTTGGTTGGTCCGGAGTTGCCACGATAAATTCCAAGCAGGAGTGGCCGGATTGGTATCCCCCGAAGGAAATGATCCAGCGACGCCCGGATATCCTGGCGCAACTCACTAAGCTGCAGGGTGGCGACGGAGTGCCGGGAGGCTTGTCCAACCCGCTAGGCGCCAGGGCGATGTATCTCTGGCAGGACGGAAAAGACACACTCTATCGCATCCATGGTACGTTGGAGCCTGAGACGATCGGCACAAATGTCTCTTCGGGCTGCATCCGCATGATCAATCAGGACGCCATTGATCTCTATGGGCGCGTAGGGGTGGGCACGAAGGTCGTCGTGCTTGGGTCGAAGCCCGCCAGCTGAAGTGGCGTGGTTGGCAAGCGGCCTACAATCTACGCGCGCATGGTGGATCTACCCATCCGCGAACCGCAGAGGGCGTCATTCGTGGTATTTCAGTGACACGCTAACGGCGCAGCCAATCCTTGAGGCGGTCAGATGAGTGGCAAGATCATCACTATCGCGCAGCAGAAGGGCGGATCCGGCAAGACAACGCTGGCCGCCCATCTTGCTGTGGCTCTTTCACAACGCCCTCTGGAAGGAGGGTCGACCCGCGTGGCACTCTTGGACTGCGATCCTCAGGGAAGCCTGGGCGAGTGGTTCGAGGTCCGAGAAAGGACTCTGGGTGACGAGGCGACCGGCCTCTCATTCCGCACCGCGTCAGGCTGGGGCGCCCGACGTGAGGCACGCAGCCTCGCCCGCGATCACCATTTCATCATTATCGACACGCCCCCAAAGTCGGACGTTGAATCGCGTCCGGCTATCGAGGTGGCCGATCTGGTGGGCGTGCCTGTTCAGCCAACTCCAGTTGATTTATGGGCCACCCGGCCGACACTGGAGATGATCAACAAGGAGGGAACCTCCTGCCTTTTGGTCATAAATCGGGCCCAACCCCGCGCCGCCCTGACCAAGGAAATCGCCTCCGCCATCGAAGCCCTGGCCCATCCCGCTGCTCACACAAGGCTCGGCAATCGTGTCGGCTTCGCCGCCAGCATGGGGCAAGGCTTGACGCTGCTTGAGACGGAGCCAGGCTCCAAGGGCGCTTTGGAAGTGGAGGCGCTGGCAGCAGAGTTCATGGCTCTGCTCCGCCGCTAGCTGTATTCGCAGGGAAGCCAGTCCTGGCGGTAATTTCACGGCTCGCTGCGACGCAGCCGGTACCCATGCCACGCTGAACGGCGCAGAAGAGTTCCCGTCCGGCGCCGGCGCCCTTCCGCCCCTGCGGATGCGGTCGATCGGATCGTTGCCTTCGCCCAGTCGGCCTTTTCGCACCTGTACGGCATGCCGTGGTTGACGGCTGCCGTCCCAGAATGCGCCGCTTAGCCGAATATCCGGCAAGGGTCGCGCGACCGCCGCTCTGCGGTAAGGCCTCTCCGTGCCAACCCCTTCGATGGCAGCCGTTTGGCGAGCTGGCTCGGCGGTATCCACGCGGCGCGGGCGAGCGCAATGCTGGGCGAAGCTGGACGTCGCGATGCTGCCCCCATCGTTTCGACCAGCGTCGCCCGGTAGCGGCGCGCTTGGTGCCGGCGAGGGGACATTCCGACCGTGCCCAGGCAACCGCGCTTAGGGCATGCTCGCGAGCATTGATGGACAAGCCAGTGGTGCCCATCACCAGAGCCGTCGCAAGGCCGTTCCTGCGCCCACGAACCTAGCCGACCCGCTTCGGCGCAGCCAACCGCGCACCGAGCCGCTGCGACAAGGGGTGCGTTGTGTCGCTGCCGCCCCCTTTACGCCCCCGTAGGAAACGGCGCCCGAGGCGCGCCCGAGGTCCGGACCGCAACGGGCAGCAACGGGCACCAAGCCGGGCGGATCGCACTCGAACCCACCAAGCATTTGTGCCAAAAGCGTAACAAGGCTTGGGCGAAAAAGGCCGGATCGGCACCTTCTGCCGATGCCCTAACGGCTGCGCCGATCCGGCCAGCGACGCCCTGGAGGGAGGTCGGCGATAGGCGCCTCATGTCCAGCGCGACGCCGGCGTGCGTCCAATCAGCTTTGGCTGGATAAACGGCCAGACACGGCGCCGATCTAGACAGCCTGAACGGCGCGCTACGGGCAGGGCGCCGGCACCGGCCCGTCCGCGCCCTTTCGGCTCCGTGCAGCTTCCCGCCCCACATCGCCGGGGGCTATCCCGCGCGTCGGCGGATGTCAGCGGCACAATGAGGCAGCGAAATCAGTGCCAAGGTCGAAGGCGCCTCCGGAGGCGGTGCGGCCAGCCAGCCCGGCGGCAGCGCTGCAATGCCCGACGTCTAACAGAGGCCCCCCGTTTTGCTCGCTTCCGTCATTTGCCCAAAACGGCCCGCGCGCGTCTATTCGGCCTTGCGACCACACACGCTCCCGGCTGGCGGCGACAACGGAACTTTTGGTCGCCCCAGCTGTCATGGCAGGTAGCAAGGCCCCCAGCGAGAGGGCGGCCTTCCGTGCAGGCGGTGCCGAGCCGGGGTGGAAGGCGGCAAGCCCTTGGCTCATGTCGGAAATCGGCCTGGCTTGCGCGCGGAAATTTGCATTCTTCGGCTCACCAGGTTGACGCTTGCCAGTCTGGCACGGCAATCAGGGGGAGGCTCTCCTATGGAAAGCCGGCGTTCATTGTCGCTGCGTTAAGGTCACGCCGGCAGAAGACCGTGCCAGCGGCCCGGGCTCGGAAACAGTAAGGGGGAGGAAACGGCTTGGCGTTTGAAAGGCGGACGAAGCGGCTCTGGCTTGTGCTCGCCTTTTGCGCGGCGCTGGTTCTGTCTGCCTTCCCTGTTCCAGCCTTCGCCCAGCTGTTCGGCGGCCCGCAGGACGAGACGAGCGAGAACGGCGCCGCCGGTGGCTTCTTCGGGCCGATCATCAATCTCTTCAGCCCCAAACCGCTGACGTCAGGGCCTCCGGCGCCGGACGCCACGCCCTACGCCGTGTCGCTCACCGTAAATGGTGGCGACAGCGCACTGAGGGACCGCATTGAGGCGGCCTCCGCGCTTGAACGGCTCCGCGAGCGCGCGCCCTCCGGGGCGGCGGGGCTTGTGCGCCGGGCGCTGGCCGATCGTCGTGACATCAACGCCGCTCTGTACGCGGCCGGCTATTATGGCGGCATCATCCGCATCCGCCTCGCGGGCATCGCGCCGGACGCGCCGGACATCTTCCAGCGCGTCGAGGCCGCGCGGGCGCGCGGTCCTGTGCCCGTGGAGATCGACGTGCAGGCTGGACCGCTGTTCCAGTTCGGGCGCGTGGAACTGCTCGACGCCGCGAACCGGCGCCCGCTTGCGGAAGCGCCGTCACTGACGCGGCTGCGGCTGGAGCCGGGTGAACCAGCCCTCGCGACGTCCATCGTCCGGGCCGAGGGCGCGATCGTCGACCACTGGCGGCGCATGGCGCATCCCTTCGCGCGCTTGGCGGATAAGGAGGTCGTGGCTGATCACAAGACGAATAAGGTGGATGTCACCTTCCTTATAGCTCCCGGCCCAGTGGCCACGTTCGGCCATTTCACTGTCGTCGGCGCCGATTTCCTCACCCCGGGCTTCATCGAAGAGCGTATCGAGATCACTCCGGGCACGCCCTATTCGCCCGAAGTGCTCGACCGTCTGCGCCGGCGCCTGCTGGAATATGAAGCCATCGCCAGCGTGCGCATCAACGAGGCGGACAGGCTGGCGCCCGATGGCAGCCTGCCGATCACCATCGAGGTGTCGGCGCGTCTGCCGCGCTATGTCGGCTTCAGCGCCACCTATTCCTCCACCGACGGTTCGGCCATCAACGCCTATTGGGGACACCGCAACCTGTTTGGCGGCGGTGAGACTCTGCGGCTCGACGCGCAGATATCGTGGTTCGGCGAGAAGTCCGAAGCGGTGCCAAACGCCGATCCGTTCGGCTACAAGCTGGCCGCCACATTCGTGAAACCCGGCATCTACACCGCGCAGGATGATCTCGTTGCCAACGCCGCCGTGCTGCGCGAGGTGACGAACGCCTATGTGCGCGAGGCGGTGACCCTGCTCGCCGGCATTCGTCACCGTTACAGCGACGACCTCACGTTGCAGGTGAGCCTGGACCTTGAGCAGTCCCAGGTGGAAGACAGTACCGGCACCAATGATTACGGCATCGTTGGCGTGCCGATCGAACTCACCTATGACAGCACCGACAGCAAGCTCGACCCGTCGCGCGGCTGGCGCGCCACGGCGACGGTGGAACCTTTCGCCTATCTCGGCGAAGCCGGCGCCGGCCCCACCCTGTTCCGCGGCGCCGTTTCGACCTATCACGCCTTTGACGAGAACAAGCGCTTCATCCTCGCCGGCCGCATGGCCGCCGGCAGTATCGTCGGCGCGGGCCTCTATGACGTGCCGCCGCAGCGGCGCTTCTATGTCGGTGGCGGCGGCTCGCTGCGCGGCTATGACTACCAGTCCGCCAGCCCGCGCAATGAGGACGGCATCATCATCGGCGGGCGCAGCTTCTTCGAAGCGTCGGTCGAGGCCCGCCTGCGCGTCACCGACACCATCGGCATCGTGCCGTTCTTCGACATGGGTTCGGCCTTCGCCTCCGAATGGCCGGACTTCGATAGCATCAAGTACTCGGCGGGCATCGGCCTGCGTTATTACACCGCGATCGGTCCCCTGCGGATCGACCTCGCCTTCCCGCTCAATCCCGGCCCTGAGGACGGTGATTTCGGAGTCTATGTCAGCCTGGGGCAGGCCTTCTGATGACGCGCGCGCTCAAAATGCTTGGAATGGTCCTGCTCGCGCTGCTGCTGGTGCTGGTCGGCACCTTCGGCGCGCTGCAGACGCCGCCGGGCAAAGCGCTGCTCGCCAACATCGCCTCGTCGCTGGCCTCCTCTCCGGGCCTTATCGTCTCCGTAAACGGCCTCAGGGGATTTGTGCCGTTCGATATGAGCGTGGAGGCCATCGACCTCGCCGATGCCGAAGGCTCGTTCGCCCGTATTGAGGACACCCGGCTGGAATGGCGCCCCCTGGCGCTGCTCTCCGGGCGTGTGGAGGTCACGTCACTGTCCGCGGCGCGCCTCAGCCTGAACCGCCGCCCGGTGCTGCCGCCCGCGCCAGCGAATGCCAATGGGGGATCAAGCTTCGCCCTCCCCGTGCGGATCCAGTCGCTTGCCATCGCCGACATCACCCTCGCCGAGCCTGTGCTCGACCATGCGGCGCGACTGTCCTTCAGTGGCTCTGCCGACCTCGCCTCGCTGACACAAGGCCTGTCGGCGACCTTCGCGCTGGAGCGGCTTGATGCACCGGGCTCGCTGAAGGGTTCTGCCGGTTACGCGCCGGAGGCCGGTTTCCTCAACCTGGACATCACCGCGCGCGAGCCGGCTGGCGGTTTGATGGCGCGCGCCGCCGGTTTCGACGGTTTGCCCGAGATTTCAGCCGACGTGAAAGGCGCCGGGCCGCTGGATGCCTGGGATGGGCATTTGCGCCTGCGCGTGGGCGATCTGGCGGAAGCCAGCGGCGCCGCGGGAATTCGCGCGGTGGCCGACGGGCACAAGATCAACCTTGCCCTTGACGCCGATATCTCACGCATTTTGCCGGCAAACATATCACCGCTCTTTGAAGGTCGCAGCGAGTTAGCCGGCTCAGCAACGGTGACTTCTGGGCTGAATCTGGCCCTTGAGGGCTTTTCCGCCCGCACAGCGGGCTTCCAGGCTCGCCTGAGCGGCTCGTTCATGGCGGATCGGTCCGCCGATCTCGCCTTCGAGGCCCAATTGGGCGATGCCGCGCGCTATGCTGAGCTCGTGCCGGGTATACGCTGGCAGGAACTCGCCCTGTCAGGCACGCTCAAAGGCGCGGTGCTCAGGCCAACCGTTGAGGCGCGAATCAGCGCCGGTCAGCTGGCGGGAAAAGACTACCGCGCCGCCACCGTAGCTGCCACGCTCCGGACATTGCCGGATGCGGAAGGCGCCCTCGCCTTCGCCATCGAGGGAACGGCAAATGGCCTGTCGGCGCCGGACCCGGACGTTGCCGCGGCGCTTGGCACCGAGGCACGCTTTTCTGCCTCGGGAACTCTCCCCGCCAACGGCGCCGCCGTGCTTGAGGCCGCCTCCGCCGATCTCGCGGCGATAACCGCGCGCTTTGCCGGGCACGCCGACTCGCGCGCCATCGACGGTGATCTTAATGTCAGCCGGCTCAACCTCGCCGCCTTCTCGCCGCTTGCCGGCCGCCCCCTCGCCGGTTCAGCCGTGGTCGACGCCCGGCTTTCCGCCTCCACCGATTTCAGCCGCGCCAGCGCAGCCGTAAAGGGCCGCGCGGAGCGGCTCGAGACAGGTATCGCGCGGCTCGACGCACTGATTGGCCGCAGTGTCAGCATCGACGGCGCCCTCGCCCGCGACGGCGTCAACGCGCTGGCCGTGGACAATCTGAAGATCGCTACCAACGGCATCTCAGCGACCGTCAATGGCCGCCTCGCCACGGATGTCGCCAATCTGACCGCCGCACTTACCCTGGACGATCTCGCGCGGCTCGATCCGCGCCTGGCCGGCGGCGCTGAGGCCAACGCCGCCTTCTCCGGGACACTCGACGCACTCGGCGTGACGGCGACGTTACGCGTGCCGAATGGCATGGCGGAAGGTAGGCCGCTGCGCGATGTCACCGTCGACATCACCGCTGCCGACATCACCGGAGAAATTTCCGGCAATTTCGCCCTCGCCGGCGAGGTCGGCGGCAAGCCGGCGCGTGGCACTGCCGCGCTGCGGACGCAGCCGGACGGAACCCGCCAGCTGTCGAGCCTCGATCTCGCCATCGGTTCGGTTACGGCCCGCGGCGACATGGCGCTCAGCCCCGCCGGTTTGGCCTCAGGGAGGCTCGCGATCGTTGCGGGCGACCTAGCGGACATTGCCGCGCTCACCCTCACCGACATGGCGGGCACGCTGAAAGCCGATATCACATTGAGCGTCGCGCAGGGCCGCCAGAACGCCGATATACGCGCGAGCGCCCAGCAGTTGCTGGCATTCGACCAAAGCGTCGACTCGGCCGATATCAATGGCCGCGTCCTCGATCTGCGCGGCGTGCCGATGCTGGATGGCACCGCGGCCTTGCGCACCGTCTCGATAGCGGGCGTCGCGGTCGAAACCGCGACCCTCCGGGCTACCGGCAACGCCACCGGAACCGACCTGACGGTGGAAGCGCTCGCCCAGGGCACCAATCTGCGTGCCGGCGGCCGGCTGGAGCCACGACCGGACGGCGCCCGCCTGCGGCTCGACCGGCTCACCGCCACCCGCCCCGGACTGAATGCAGCCCTGAGCGCGCCGGCCACCCTCACCCTCTCGGGCGGCACCGTCGCCATCGACCGTTTCGCGCTCGCCGCCAGCGGCGGTACCGCCACGGTCTCGGGCAGTGTGGGGGAGCGGCTCGACCTCGCAGTAAACCTACGCGCTCTGCCGCTCTCGCTGCTCAATATCGTCGCGCCGGAATTGAACCTCTCCGGCACGCTGGCCGGCACCGCGCGCATCGGCGGCACCACCTCGGCCCCGACGGGACCGTTTGACCTGCGCATCACCCGCCTGAGCCGGCCCGACCTCGCCAGTTCCGGCGCCGGGCCGTTCGACATCGCGGCCAATGGCACGCTCGGCAATGGCCGGGCGCAGCTCCGGGCGACCATTGCGGGCACCAACCTCCAGAATTTCACCGTCAGCGGCTCGGTTCCGCTCGGGGCCGGCGAGTTGGACCTCGCCTTGCGCGGCGCGATCAATCTCGCCATCGCCAATCCGATGCTCGCCGCCACCGGCGCCCGCATCACCGGCATCGCCAATGTCGACGCCACGCTGCGCGGAACGGCCGCCGCGCCCCGCGCAGGCGGCACCGTGCGGGTGAGCGGTGGGCGCTTCGACGATTCCGTCAATGGCGTGGCGTTGAGCAATATCGACGCCGTGCTCACCGGTACCGATCGCTCCGTCACGATCACCAGTTTCCGCGCCGCAACCACCAATGGCGGAAGCATCACCGGCCGCGGCAATGTCGCGCTCGACCCCGCTGCCGGCTATCCCGGCCGCATCGACCTTGATCTCGTCAACGCCGCACTGGTGAACAGCGACCTCATGCGCCTCGTGGCCGAGGGTCGCCTCGGCGTTGAAGGCGCATTTCTCAATGGACCGCGCCTGACCGGACGGCTGGTGCTGCGCGCGCTGGACATCAATGTGCCGGACCGCTTCCCCGGCGGCGTTCAAGACCTCAATGTCCGCCACGTCAACGCCAGCGCCGAGTTCAAGCGCAAGAGCCCGACCGTGCAACGCCAGCAGGGCCCCGCGCCGCCCGCGCGCAACGGCGTGGCGCTCGATCTCGTGCTGTCGGCGCCGAACAATAACGTGTTTGTCCGCGGCCTCGGCATTGAGGCGCAACTCGGCGGCGAACTGAAGCTGACCGGAACGACGCGCGCGCCGGTAACCCTCGGCGCCTTCCAGCTGCGGCGCGGCTCGTTCGATTTCGGTGGGCGCCGTCTCACCTTCACGCGCGGCACCATCACCTTCACCGGCAACACCGATCCCGAGCTCGACTTCATCGCCGAGACGACCACGACGGATATCACCGCCCGGGTGCTCGTGTCCGGGCCGGCCTCCCGCCCGGTGGTGAGCTTCTCGTCGACCCCCACCCTGCCGCAGGACGAGGTGATCTCGCGTCTGCTGTTCGGCCGCTCCGCCGGCTCGCTCAATGGCGGGCAGGCGCTGCAGCTGGCCCAGGCCGCCGCTCAATTCTCCGGTGGTGCCGGCGTACTGGAGAATGTGCGTCGCTCGCTCGGCGTCGACAGTCTCGAAATCGGCACCGACGCCGCCGGCACCGGCGGTCAGGTCGGTCTCGGGCGCCGGCTCAATGACAACATCTATCTCGGCGTCCGCCAGGGCACGTCGGCGGGATCCAGCCGGGTCACGGTCGATGTCGACGTGACCCGGAACATTCGCCTGCAGGGCGCCACAGGCGCCGACGGCGCCGCCGAAGTCGGCATCGGCGCCCAATGGGATTATTGAGTGCTCAGGCCGGCGCAGCCTCGCCCAGCCCGTAGCGCGCGGCCGGGCGGCTCAGCGAAAGGCCCGGCATCATCCGCATCCGGTCATCCACCAGCACCTGCCAGGCGGCCATGTCGGGCAAGGAAGGAATGGTGATCGCCTCACCTGCCTCAAGCCCGCGCAAGGCGGCTTCGACCAGATCCTCGGCAGCCATCACCATTTCGGCCGGAAGTGCCGCGGCGTCGATGCCGGCCCGGTCGAAAAACTCCGTGCGCGTATAGCCCGGCAGCACCGCCTGCACGCGCAACGGCCCGCCCCTCAGTTCACTCTGCAGCGATTGCGTGAAGGCCAGCACATAAGCCTTGGTTGCGGCATAGGCGCCAGGGAAATGCTCCGGCACCAGAGCCACGACGGAAGCGATGTTGACCAGGGTTCCTTCGCCACGCCCGGCAAAGGCCGTGACAGCGGCCAGAGAGAGCCGCGTCAGCGCGGCAACGTTGAGCTGCACCATGGCATCGGTCTTTTCCGCCGCGGCGCCCAGGATCGGCCCCTCAGTACCCATGCCTGCATTGTTCACCAGCACGGTGATCCTCTGATCGGAGGCGAGCCGGGCGGCAACGGTCTCGATGCCTTCGTTGCGCGAAAGATCGGCCGCCAGCACCTCCGCCCGCCGGCCCGTCTCGCCGGCAATGGCTGCCGCGAGCGATTCCAGCCGGGCTCCATCGCGGGCAACCAGCACAACATCATGACCGCGTCGGGCGAGCTTCTCGGCATAGACCCGGCCAATGCCGCTGGAAGCACCCGTCACCAGTGCGGTGTTTAGGGAGGAGGTCATGGTGGAGGTTTCCCGTTTGTCGCGGCCCGCATCGGACCACTTTCATGACAAGCATCATTAATAAATCGCGCACGCTTGCGCCAGAGAGGCTGATCGGTTCTGCGTGCGGTTTCGTAAAAGTCACACAATGTCCGGAACGCTCATGCCCTCCTCCACTGAACGCCCCGCCCTTGTCTGGCTTCGCGACGATCTCCGTCTCGACGACAATCCCGCACTCGCGGCGGCGCAGGCGAGCGGGCGCCCGCTGCTGCTTGCCTTCCTCCTTGACGAGGAGAGCCCCGGCCTGCGCCCGCTCGGTGGGGCCGCGCGCTGGTGGCTGAGCCACTCGCTCAAGGCCCTGGCGGCGACCATTGAGGCCAAGGGCGGGCGATTGCTGCTGCGGCGCGGGATGGCGCTCGACGCGCTGACGCGCCTCGCCGGAGACGTGAATGCGCAGGCGGTCTACTGGAATCGGCGCTATGGCGCGGCCGAGATCGCCGTCGATACGGCGGTGAAGTCCGCCCTTACCGCGGCCGGCGTCGCGGTCGAGAGCTTCGGCGGCAACCTCCTGCACGAGCCCTGGACGGTGGCAACGCAGTCAGGCGGTCCCTTCCGTGTCTTCACCCCCTTCTATCGCCGCGCGAGGATGCAAGCGCCGCGCACGCCGTCTCAGACCCGCCTGCCCTGGCGCTTCGCCCCCTACCCAGAGGGCGAGCGACTGGAGAACTGGGCGCTGGAGCCCTCCCGGCCGGATTGGGCCGGCGGGCTGCGTGAGACGTGGACACCGGGCGAGGAAGGCGCGCGTGACGCGCTGACCCGCTTCCTCGATGGCGGGATCACGGGCTACGCCGACGAGCGCGACCGCCCGGACCGGACGTCGACCTCCCGCCTCTCCCCGCATCTGCGCTTCGGCGAAATCGCGCCACACCGCATCCTTGCCGCCGTACGGCACGCGGAAGCGGGTGCAAGCGCGGCCCCGCGCGACGTGGAGAAGTTCGTCAGCGAGCTCTATTGGCGCGAATTCAGCTATCATCTGCTGTTCCATTATCCGGATATCGGCACCGCCAATTTCAACGACCGTTTCGATGCCTTCGCGTGGCAGAACGCGCCTGCGCTACTCCGCGCTTGGCGGCGTGGAATGACGGGCTATCCCATTGTCGATGCCGGCATGCGCCAGCTCTGGCAGACCGGCTGGATGCATAATCGCGTGCGTATGGTGGCCGCCTCCTTCCTGATCAAACATTGTCTGACAGACTGGCGCCAAGGCGAGGCGTGGTTCTGGGACACGCTGGTGGATGCCGACGCCGCCAATAATCCCGCGAGCTGGCAGTGGGTCGCGGGGTCCGGCGCCGACGCAGCCCCCTATTTCCGCATCTTCAATCCCGTCGCCCAGGGTGAGAAGTTCGATCCCGATGGTGACTATGTCCGCCGCTACGTGCCGGAACTGACGGCGCTGCCGTCGAATGTCGTCCACCGCCCTTGGGAAGCAACTCCCGACGTGCTGCGCCGGGCAGGTGTGCGACTCGGGGAAACCTATCCCCGCCCCATCGTCGACCATGCCGCCGCCCGCGACCGCGCACTCGAACGCTTTCAGCCCATTCGCGGGGATTAGGCCGGCGCCCGGTTGCCGAGACGGGCATGCATCACTAACTTCGTGGACCGTCAATTCGGAAGAAGAAACAGGTCCATGGAAATCCGCAACGGTCTCGTCGAGGCGATCGGCAACACGCCGCTCATCAAGCTCAAGCGCGCTTCCGAGGCCACCGGCTGCACCATTCTCGGGAAAGCCGAGTTCCTCAATCCCGGTCAATCGGTAAAGGACCGCGCAGCCCTGTTCATCATTCAGGACGCCGTGGCGCGCGGCCAGCTTCGCCCCGGCGGTGTCATTGTCGAAGGCACGGCGGGCAATACCGGCATCGGCCTCGCGCTCGTGGGAAACGCGCTTGGCTTCCGCTCAGTGATCGTCATTCCCGAGACGCAGAGCCAGGAAAAGAAGGACATGCTCCGCCTCGCCGGCGCCACGCTCGTGGAAGTGCCGGCCGTCGCCTACGCCAACCCCAACAACTATGTGAAAGTGTCCGGCCGGCTCGCTGAGGCGCTGGCGGCAACCGAGCCGAATGGCGCGGTCTGGGCCAACCAGTTCGACAATGTCGCGAACCGCCTCGCCCATATCGAAACCACGGGGCCGGAAATCTGGGCGCAGACCAATGGCAAGGTGGACGGTTTCGTCTGCGCCGTGGGTACGGGCGGCACGCTGGCGGGCACGGGCATCGCGCTCAAGGCCCGCAACCCGGCGATCCGGATCGGCCTCGCCGACCCCTTCGGCGCGGCGCTCTACAGCTATTACACCACGGGCGAATTGAAGGCCGAAGGTTCGTCGATCACCGAAGGTATCGGCCAGGGCCGCATCACCGCCAATCTGGAGGGCGCGCCGGTCGACTGCGCCTATCAGATCGGCGACGCGGAGGCGGTTGAGATCGTGTTCGATCTGCTGGAGCATGAGGGTCTGTGCCTCGGCGGCTCCTCCGGCATCAATGTCGCCGGCGCGATCCGGCTGGCGAAGGAACTCGGCCCGGGCCACACCATCGTCACCATTCTTTGCGACTTCGGCACCCGCTATCAGTCGAAGCTGTTCAACCCCGCCTTCCTGCGCGAGAAGGGCCTGCCCGTGCCGGGCTGGCTTGAGCGCAGCATCGGCGTGCCCAATGTGCTGGTGTGATGGCAACGCTTCTGCTGTTTCGCGACGACGCCTACCAGACCGAAACCTCCGCCGTCGTCACCGCGCTGACGCCGGAGGGAGGTGTCGTCGTCGACCGCACGGTGTTCTACGCCAGCGCCGGTGGCCAGCCGGGTGATCGCGGCACGCTGATCCGCGCGGATGGCTGCGAGATCGGCATCGAGACGGCCGTCTACGGCCCCTCCAAGGTCGATGTGATCCATGTCCCGGCCCCCGCAGCCGCGTTGCCCGAACTGGGCGAGGCCGTGACGCTGCGGCTGGATTGGCCGACCCGCCACAAGCGGATGCGCATGCATACCGCGCTGCATCTGCTCTCCGTCGCCCTGCCCTTTCCCGTCACCGGCGGGTCGATCGGTGAGGAAGAGAGCCGGCTCGATTTCGACATTCCCGATGCCGGCCTCGACAAGGACGCCATCACCGCCAAGTTGGCGGGGCTGATCGCCACCGGCGCCCGGGTGACCGAACGCTGGATCTCGGATGACGAATTGCTCGCCAATCCCGGGCTGGTGAAGACCATGTCGGTCAAGCCGCCAATGGGAAGCGGCAAGGTCCGCCTGGTCGACATCGAAGGGATCGACCTGCAGCCTTGCGGCGGCACCCATGTTCGAAGCCTCGACGAGATCGGCGCGGTGCAGGTGACCAAGATCGAAAAGAAGGGCCAGCAGAACCGCCGCGTGCGGCTGGCCTGGGCTTGATGTCCGCGCGCGGTTCCGGAGTGCCCGATGCCCGAATCCGATCTGCCTGATGTCAGCCGCTTCGTTTCCACCGAATGGCTGGCCGCCCATCTCGGGGCGCCCAACCTCGTCGTGGTGGACGGCTCCTGGCACATGCCGGCGACCGGCCGGAAGGCACGCGAGGAATATCTCAAGGCGCATATTCCGGGCGCGGTGTTCTTCGACATTGACGGCATCTCGGACCTGACGAGCCCGCTGCCGCATATGCTGCCCTCCGAGACTCTGTTCCGGGCGGCGATGGAATCGCTCGGCATCGGCCGGCAGATGAAGATCGTCGTCTATGACACGCAGGGCCTGTTCTCAGCGCCGCGCGTCTGGTGGACCCTGCGGGCTTTCGGCGCGGTCGATGTGGCCATTCTCGATGGCGGCTTTCCCAAATGGCTGGCCGAAGGCCGCCCCACCGAGGAGGGCGAGGCACCCTATCTTCCTGCCCGTTTCGACGCGAAGCTGGACACGGACTGGGTGGCCTCCATCGACGATGTGGCCGCCCGGCTTGCCGACCGCAGCGCACAGGTGCTCGATGCGCGCGCGGCGGAACGTTTCCGCGGCGAGGCGCCGGAACCGCGCGCCGGAGTCCGTGCGGGGCACATTCCCGGCGCGCGCAACCTGCCAGTGTCCGAGGTGGTGAGGGGTGGCCGGCTCGTCGACGCCGCTACCATTCGCCAGGCGGTGAAGGAAGCAGGCATCGACCTCTCCCAGCCCGTCATCACCAGCTGCGGCTCAGGGGTGACCGCCGCCATATTGTGGCTGGCACTGGACACGATCGGAACGCCACCGGTCGCGCTATACGATGGCTCGTGGACCGAGTGGGGCGCCTCCGACAAACCCGTGGCGACGGGCCCGGCGGACTGAGCAGGCACCGACCGCTGTAGCTTTGCCCAAATGAAAAACGGCCGGAGCGCTTGGGCGCTCCGGCCGTTTCTATTTCGCCTGCACGCTTCAGTGCAGTATCTGGCTGAGGAACAGCTTGGTGCGCTCATGCTGCGGGTTTGAGAAGAACGCTTCCGGCTCGTTCATCTCGATGATCTGCCCCGCATCCATGAAGATCACCCGGTTGGCCACCTGGCGGGCGAAGCCCATCTCATGGGTCACGCACAGCATGGTCATGCCCTCTTCGGCCAGGCTCACCATGGTCTCCAGCACTTCCTTGACCATTTCCGGGTCGAGCGCCGAGGTCGGCTCATCGAACAGCATGATCTTCGGCTTCATGCACAGGGCGCGGGCGATGGCGACGCGCTGCTGCTGGCCGCCGGAAAGCTGGCCGGGATATTTGTTCGCCTGCTCCGGGATTTTCACCTTCCGCAGAAAATGCATCGCCAGTTCGTCGGCATCCTTCTTGGGCATCTTGCGGACCCAGATCGGCGCCAGCGTCAGATTTTCCAGAATGGTGAGATGCGGGAACAGGTTGAAGTGCTGGAAGCACATGCCGACCTCGCGGCGGATCTCGTCGATGCGCTTGAGGTCGTTGGTCAGTTCGATGCCGTCGACGATGATCGAGCCCTGCTGGTGCTCCTCCAGCCGGTTGATGCAGCGGATCATGGTGGACTTGCCGGAGCCCGACGGCCCGCAAATGACGATGCGCTCGCCCCGATGCACCCTGAGATTGATGTCCTTCAGCACATGGAACTCGCCGTACCATTTATGCACGCCGACGAGATCGACGGCGACCTCCCGTCCCGGGCGCGTGTGGACGGCGGGGAGTTCGTCAGGGGAAACGGTCGAATGAAGTTCACTCATATGGGTTTCTCCGTTTCTCAATGCCGGTGGGAGGTGTTGAGCCGCCGCTCCACGAAGAGCGAGTAGCGTGACATACCGAAGCAGAAGAAGAAATAGACCACGCCGGCAAAGGCGAAGCCCGTATAGAGCGTCACCGGCGTCGCCCAGTTGGGGTCGGTGAAGGCGGCGCGCAGCTGGCCGAGAAAGTCGAAGATCGAGACGATCAGGACCAGAGTCGTGTCCTTGAACAGGCTGATGAAGCTGTTCACGATGCCGGGAATGACGAGGGTCAGCGCCTGCGGCAGGACGATAAGGCGCATCATCTGGCTCCAGGTCAGCCCGACCGCCATCGCTCCCTCATACTGGCCCTTCGGGATAGCCTGCAGGCCGCCGCGCACCACCTCCGCCATATAGGCGGCCGAGAACAGAGCAACACCCACGAGCGCCCGCAGCAATGCGTCCGGATTCGTGCCCTGCGGCAGAAACAGCGGCAGCATATAGGTGGCGAAGAACAGCACCGTGATCAGCGGCACGCCGCGCCAGAACTCGATGAAGATCACCGAGAGCAGTCGGACCACCGGCATCTGCGAGCGCCTGCCGAGCGCCAGCAGAATGCCGAGCGGCAGGGAGGCGACAATCCCGGTCACTGCGATCACCAGCGTCACCAGCAGCCCGCCCCACTGCCGCGTCTCGACATAGCTAAGCCCGACATCGGCATCCCAGCAGAAAATGACCGCGCCGAGCGCCAGGAACACGAACAGCGTGGTGCGCGCGGCGGAACGGCCATTCCCCCCCAACAGTGCGATAAACCCGCCGATGGCCGCCATGAACAGCAGGGTCGTCAGCCCGAAGTCGACCCAGAAGGCGAGGTTGATGCCCCCCAGTTGCGCGTCACCGACAAACGGGCGGATCAGGCCGAAGCGCTCCAGCAGGAAAGCCGATGCGTTGATGTTGCCGCCGGTCAGCAGCACGAAGGCAACCACGGGATAGACAACGAAGAAGAGCAACGAGCCCGTCCGCTTGAACGGTAGGCTCGGCACGAGAAGCGGCACCAGCAGTACCGCGCCAAGGGCGAAGACGATGTCCACACGCCAGCGCTCGGAAATGGGGTAGAAACCGTAGATCAGCTGGCCGAACTTGGCGTGGATGAACGGCCAGCACGCGCCGACATCGGGGCCGAGACAGGCTTCGCGGTTCTCTCCGGTCCACACCGCATCGATGAACATGAAGCGGACAAAGGGCGGCACCACCGAAATCACCAGCAGGATGCCGAGAAGGGTCAGCAGCGTATTGAAGATGCCGGAGAACAGGTTCTCCCGCATCCAGGCCACCGGGCCGATGCGCAGCTTGGGCGGCGGGAGGACCGGCGCCATCTCGTTGCGGATGAAGGTTCCGTCGTCGAAGGTCATGCTCATGGCCGGCTCACCGTTCCACCAGCGCGACGCGCTTGTTGTAGGCGTTCATGATGATCGCGGTGATGATCGAGAGCAGGAGATAGACGCCCATGGTGATGGCGATGATCTCGATCGCCTGACCCGTCTGGTTGAGCGACGTGCCGGCGAATACCGCGACGAGATCGGGATAGCCGATGCCGACGGCAAGCGACGAGTTCTTGGTGAGGTTCAGATACTGGCTGGTCAGCGGGGGGATGATCACCCGCATGGCCTGGGGAATGACCACCAGCCGCAGCGTCTGCCCGTGACGCAGGCCGAGCGAATGCGCCGCCTCCGTCTGCCCATGGCTCACCGACTGGATACCGGCGCGCACATTCTCGGCGATAAAGGCCGCCGTATAGGTGGCCAGCGCGAGCGTCAGGGCGACGAATTCGGGAATCACCCGCACGCCGCCGACGAAATTGAAGCCCTTGAGTTCGGGCACCTCGAAGCTGATGGGGAAACCGGTCGCGATCATCGCCGCGAGCGGCAGGCCGATGAGAACGCAGAGAGACACCCAAAGGACGGGAAGCCGGCGCCCCGTCTCCTCCTGCCGGCTCGCCGCCCAGTGGCGAAACAGGATGACGCCGAGAATGGCGAGACCGATCGCCCAGACGACGATTCCGGCACCTTCACCGAACAGCGGGCGCGGAATGATGATGCCGCGATTGGAAATGAAGATCTCGCCAAAGACGCTGATGCTGTTGCGCGGCCCGGGCATGGCGCTCAGAACGGCAAGGTACCAGAACAGGATCTGGAACAGCGGCGGCAGGTTGCGCAGCACTTCGACATAGACGGTCGAGATCGTGCGCACCATGAAGTTCTTCGACAGGCGGCCGATGCCCACCAGGAAGCCGATAATCGTAGCGATAAAAATGCCGACCACCGCGACCAGGATGGTGTTCAGCAGGCCGACAATGAAGGCGCGGCCATAGGTCGAGGTTTCGGAATAGGGGATCAGCGTCTGGTTGATGCCGAAGCCGGCCGTGTTGTCCAGAAAGCCGAATCCGGTTGCGATCTTCTGCGCCGCGAGGTTGTCGCGCGCGTTCTCGGCGAAGCTCCAGCCGAGAAAAATGACCACGATCAGGGCCACAAGCTGAAGGCCGATGCTGCGGACCTTCGGGTCGTTGATGAATGTAGTCTTCTCGTGCCCGCCGGCGGGCCCAGCCAAATCCGTCATAGTCCCCCTCGCCTCGGATCGAGGCCCGAAATGTTCCGGTGCCGGACTTTTGCCAGCTTCTCCGGAGCGGGGAGGCTCCCGACGCGCGGGAGCCTCCTTACATCGATGTGTCAGCGGATCGGCGGGGCGTACTGGATGCCACCCTTGTTCCACAGCGCATTGAGGCCGCGGCTGAGCTTCAGGGGCGTGTCCGGACCGACGGTGCGGTCATACATCTCGGCGTAGTTGCCGACATTCTTGATGATCAGGTAGCCCCAGTCATTGCCGATGCCCATGCCCTCGCCATACTTGCCCTCGGTGCCGAGCAGACGCTTGATCTCGGGGTTGGTGGCGTTCTTGAGCTGGTCGTCGACATTCTTGGAGTTGACACCGAGTTCTTCGGCGTTGAGCTGGGCGAACAGAACCCACTTCACGATGTCGAACCACTGGTCGTCGCCATGGGCGACCACAGGGCCGAGCGGCTCCTTGGAGATGATCTCGGGCAGCACCACGTGGTCGTCGGGGTTCGTCAGCTTGAGGCGTTCACCGGCGAGGCCCGAACGGTCGGTGGTGAGCACGTCGCAGCGCCCGGCGTCGTAGGCCTTGACCACTTCGTCATTGGTGGCGAAGGCGATGACCTCATAGGTCATGTTGTTGGCGCGGAAATAGTCGGCGAGGTTCTGCTCGGTCGTGGTGCCGGTCTGCGTGCAGACCGAGGCGCCGGACAGTTCGAGAGCCGAATTCACCTTCTTGTCCTTGCGGATCATGAAGCCCTGGCCGTCATAGTAAGTGACGCCGGTGAAGTTCAGGCCCAGCGACGTGTCGCGGGTGATGGTCCAGGTGGTGTTGCGCGACAGGATGTCGATGTCACCGGACTGCAGAGCTGTGAAGCGGTCCTTGGCCGAGAGCGGCGTGAACTTCACCTTGGTGGCGTCGCCGAAGATGGCAGCCGCAACCGCACGGCAGAATTCCACATCGAGGCCGCTCCACTCACCCTTGTCATTGGGGTTGGAGAAGCCGGGCAGGCCCTGGCTGACGCCGCACTGGACAAAGCCCTTCGACTTCACCTGCTCAAGCTTGGTGGCCGCCTGCGCGCCGAAGGCACAGAGGCCCATGGCACCCGCAAGGGCGAATGTGGAGAGGAGGCGTTTCATGATGGCAGCCTTCTTCATTCGGATTGGAGCTGACGTTTCCGCCGCAACGGTGCGGGACGGAACGGGCGACAGAAAAGGCAATTCGCATGCCGCGGAGAACTTCCGGCAACGTGTCATGCCTGCGTCCTTCGTCTTATGGTGCCCAGAAGACCCCCTCGGGCACCATTGCAGCGAACGCAGCGTCATCAGAGCGCCGCAATCAAGCCCGGTCAAGCGCTTGACGGCGCACCACCCCTCCCTTCCCTATGCGACCTTCGATATTCTCGCTTCAGCAGGCTACAACCATGGCGAACAAGGCAAAAACCACACTCCCCGGCAATCTCTCCGTGGAAACCGAACTCGTCCTCGCCGGACGCGATCCGTTTCGCCATGACGGCTTCGTGAACACCCCCATCGTCCGAGGTTCGACCGTTCTCTCGCCCAGCGTCGCGGATCTTGAAGGCCATACCGGCCGCTATACCTATGGCCGGCGCGGCAACCCGACGGTCGAGAGCCTGGAATCCGCCCTGACTCGCCTCGAAGGCGGCGCTGGCGTGGTACTTACCCCCTCCGGCCTTTCGGCCGTCAGCATTGCGCTTCTCTCAGTTCTAAAGGCCGGCGATCATCTGCTGATGGTCGACAGCGCCTATCAGCCGACACGCCGCATCTGCGATGAGGTGCTGACGCGCTACGGGATCGAAACCACCTATTATGACCCGCTGATCGCCGGCGACATCGCCGGCCTTATCCGCCCCCACACCCGCGCCATCTTCCTTGAGTCCCCAGGCTCCCAATCCTTCGAGATCCAGGACATACCCACCATCGTCGCTGCCGCCTCCGCGCGCGATATCACGACGCTGATGGACAATACGTGGGCAACGCCGCTGTTTTTCCGCCCGCATGATTTCGGCGTGGATGTTTCCATTCAGGCCGGCACCAAATATCTCAGCGGCCATTCAGACCTGAATATCGGCACCATCTCCGCCAATCAGCGCACGTTCCGCCGCGTCCTCGCCACCCATGGCGATCTCGGCATCACCGTCGCGCCGGAGGATGCCTTCCTGGCGTCGCGCGGCCTGCGCACCATGGCGGTGCGGCTCGAACGCCACCAGCAGTCGGCGCTCGCGGTGGCACGTTGGCTCTCGTCGCGGCCGGAAGTGCGACAGGTTCTGCATCCCGGCCTGCCGGAGCACCCGGGCCACGCTTTGTGGAAGCGCGACTTCAAGGGCGCGTCAGGCCTGTTCAGCATCATCCTCGAACCGGTGCCGAAACCGGCCGTCGACGCCTTCCTCGACAGCCTGGCCCTTTTTGGCCTCGGCTACAGCTGGGGCGGCTATGAGAGCCTCGCCATACCGTTCGACTGCAGCGCCTATCGTACCGCGACCTGTTGGACTCCAGGCGGCCCGGCGATCCGGCTGCAGATCGGCCTTGAGGACCCCGCCGATCTCATCGCCGACCTCGATTCCGGCTTCGCGGCCCTCGCGGCAGCGCGCTGAACGCGCCAACCGGTCCGGGCGGGCGGCGACTTGCCGTCATCCCGGCCGATAAGGCGCCAGCCGCACCTCGCGCAGCCCGTTATAGTCGAAGCCGCGCAGATCCGCCCCGCGCTGAATGCGCAAGCCGATCGCCTCCGCCCGGCGGGCAAAGCGCGGCTCCTGCCGCTTCTCCACGAAGGCGACCCGGCAGGTGCCGCCGGCCTTGAGGAAGTCCGCTGCCGCCGCCCCGTCAAGAAAGCGCGGCGCATTGGGCAGGAGCAGCGCGAAGCTCGGCTCATTATAGCCGGCTATGGCCACCTCGATCGGGCCTGCATCGGCCCCGCAGGATTCGCGCGCGGCCGCCGCAACCACGCGCGGCGCCATCCAGAAGCTCTCAATGTTCGGCAGCACAAGCTGCATCACGCCCAGGCCGGACACCAGCATGCCGGCGATAGCGACCAGCGCCGCTTTCTCCACCCCATAGTCTCGGACGGAGGCGGCAGCGATCACCAACGCGAAGAAGCCCATCAGCAGCAGCGGCCACGCCAGCACGCTGGTCGTGCGATCGAACACCGCCATGCCCAGCAGCGCTCCCACCGCGATCACCGCTCCGATCAGCGGCCACAGCCAGAGCACCCGCGTGAGCCGCGTATTGCCGATCGCCAGCGCTCCCCGCTCGACCGCCAGAGCGATCAGTATGGCAATAGCCGGTAGCGTTGGCGCCACATAGGCCGGGACCTTGGTCGGCAGGATTTCGAAGAGAACCCAGACCGGCACGACCCAGGCGAGCAAAAAGCGCACTGTGCCAATGCGTCGGGCTTTCCAAAGAATGGGGGCCGCGAGGGGAGCCAGCGGCGCCGCCGGCCAGAACAGGGCGAAGAACAACAGAAGATACACGCCCGGCAGACCGGTAAAGCCCTGGTATTCACGCGCCACCGGCCCCAGCAGCGTGCGCGCGAGCAATTCGGGCTGTGTCTCCGCCGGCCCATAGCGGCGCAACACGACCCAGCCGATGATGACCAGCAGGAGGAGAGCCAACCCGGCATAGGAACGGGCGCGTCGCAGGAAGAGTGCCGAGCGGTCCACCGCCACCAGCGACACCAGCGGCATCAGAACGTACAGGGGTGTCATCAGCCCTTTGGTGAACAACCCGAATGCCAGAGCCGCCCAGAACACCAGGGCTATGCGCGCCTCGTGACCTGACTGGTGCCAGGCGCCTGCCGCTCCGTTCTGGCGCTCGGCAAGATAGAGCCGGCCCATCGCTCCGAGCATCGCCGCGACCGCCGCGATCAGGAACACTTCCGGCACAGCGAGCCGCCCGGCGACACCAAGGGCAACGCTGCTGGCCAGCAGGCTGCCGGCCAATAGCGCTCCACGGCGGTGCGTGAAGGCCAGTGCCGCCCAGAAGGTCAGCAGCACGGCGGCGATGCCCCCCGCCAGAGACGGCAGGCGATAAAGCCAGACGCGGGTCGGCGCCTCTGCGACGCCTATGGAGGCCGCGGCTTTGACCAGACCGGCCTGCATCCAGTGCAGCCCCAGCGCCTGGGTCCGCTTGGGCTCCCAGCCGAGCCTCGTTTCCGTCAGCGCACCCGTTTCCGCCATATGACGGCTGATCAAGGCATAACGCGCGCCGTCTCTGTCCACGGGCGGAATCGAAAAGAGGCCGGGCAGCAGCGCCACCAGACAGAGGCCGATGAGGAACAGGCAGGCCCGGCGGTCGGTGCGGCAGCACGCCTCGAACAGCGCGACGATGCGATCCGGAAAGCGCGGGCCCCGCGCGGAATAAAGCGGGGCGGAACGTGCCTTGCGGCCCGAAGCAAATGACTTCATCGAATGGAATCCCTCCCGGCTCGATGAAACCTTAGCAGACCGACCGGCCACCCCGCATCCGGGCGTGCCGCCGATCCGCCACAGTACGGTCAGGTCAGGCCGGCACCTTGTCTCCGCCCGCGCCCGCCGTCGCCGTGAGCCCACCCGCTTCCTCGATAAAGCGCGCCACCTCGGCAACACCGTCACCTGCCCGCACATTGGCGAACACGAAGGGGCGGCGCCCCCGCATGCGGCGCGAATCCCGGTCCATTACGTCGAGCGAGGCGCCCACCAGCGGGGCGAGATCCACCTTGTTGATGACGAGGAGATCGGAGCGGGTGATGCCGGGGCCGCCCTTGCGCGGGATCTTCTCACCGGCGGAAACGTCGATGACATAGATCGTCAGGTCCGCCAGCTCCGGCGAAAAGGTCGCGGCGAGGTTGTCGCCACCGGACTCAATGAGGATCAGGTCAAGCCGAGGGAAGCGTGCGCGCATCTCGGCGATAGCGGCGAGGTTGGCGGAGGCATCCTCGCGGATGGCGGTGTGCGGACAGCCGCCCGTCTCCACGCCCATGATGCGCTCCGCCGGAAGCGCGCCGGCGCGGGTGAGGATTTCCGCGTCCTCTTTGGTGTAGATGTCGTTGGTAATGGCAGCGAGGTCGTAGCGCTCGCGGAAAGTCCGGCACAGCGCCTCCATCAGCGCCGTCTTGCCAGAACCGACCGGCCCGCCAATGCCGACCCGGAGCGGGCCGCTCGTCTCGCTAGCCATGATTGTCTCCTCGCCTTCAGCTTCGGAACAGCCGCGTGTACTGCGTCTCGTGACGCATCGACGCGATATCGGATTTGAGCGCCGCTCCACCGAGGCGATCCAGCGGCATCTCGGCCGCATGGGGGGCAACCTCGCGGATGATGGCCAGGGTCGCAGCCAGCGCCCGGTTGCCGTCGGTCTGGCCAAGCGGCACGAGCCTCACTGCGGCGGAGATGAGGTTCGCCGCGACGGCGTTGAGGAAGGCGGAAACCGTGGCCGCCAGCGGCAGACCATGTGCGGCCGCAGCGACGCCCACGGCAGTGGGATAGGCGACGCGTCCGTCCCAGAGGGCCGGCAGCCGCTCCAGCAGCGGCGCCGGCCACGCGGCGCGGGTGGCGGCGAGGAAGGCCTCGCCCTGATTCAGCGTTTCCATCTGCCGCTCGCGCGAGGGCGCGAAGGCGGCTGCGAGTTCCAGGACATCGCGCAGCCGCGCATCGTTGCCCTCCCGCGCCGCTTCGAAGGCGTGCGCCAGCAGAACAGCATCGGCAAACGGACCGCCGTGGCGCAGAAGATCGTCCACCCAGCCGGTGAGTGAGGCGAGATCGGAGACTTCCTGCGTCTCCACCGCCCATTCGAGCCCGTGCGAATAGGCGAACGCCCCCACGGGATAGGCCGGCGACAGCCAGACGAACAAGGCTAGGAGATCGGGCGAGGCGCCAGAGAGCGCCACAGGTGCCTCGCTCATGCCAGCGCCCTAGTGTCCGTGCTTGTGGTCGTGCCCATGGCCATGATGTTCATGGTCATGGCCATGCTTGTGGTCGTGGCCGTGCTCATGCACATGGTCGTGGCCGCAACCGCAGCCGGGACCGTGCTCATGCGCGGGCGGCTTGCCGTCCTGAACGTGCAGCACATCGCGCTCGCGGGCAGGCGCGTGATGGGCGTGCTCATGACCATGGTGATCATGGCCATGGTGGTCATGATGCGCATGATCGTGGTGGTCATGAGCGTGATGGTCGTGGTCGTGATGGTCGTGGTCGTGATGGTCGTGGTCGTGATGGTCGTGACCGCAGCCGCAGGCCTCGCCATGGGCGTGGTCGTGATGGTGCTCATGGCCGTGGGCGTGGTGCCCGTGTGCCTCGGCGGCTTCATAGGCGCCGCCCTCCGGCTCGAAGGCCGCGTCGACCACCGCGACGGTGGCACCAAGGCCGCGCGCCATCTCCTCCAGCACGCTGTCGCGGGCGATGCGGATGCGATCGGCAAGAAGCTCCGCCGGCACATGCCGGTTGCCCAGATGCCAGGCGAGCCGCGCCAGATGATGCGCATCCTGCGCCACGATCTCCGCCACCGGCTCCTCGGCCGCAACCACCGCGACGATGCGTCCGTCTTCGAGCGAGAGGCCGTCTCCGTCCTTCAGCCGCGTCGCCTCGACAAGGTCGAGCAGGAACGCCACGTCGCCCTCGCCGCGCATGGCGATACGGCGGCGGTAGCGCCCGTCATGCGGCAGCACCACACGGTCGGCGGCGGTGGCGGCATCCCAGCTGCCGGCGGGAAGCACAGTGCGGGCACGGATCATGGGACAACTCCGGTGGGGGCGACGCGCGGTCTAGGCGTCCTCCCCCAACCCTTAGAACAGGAAATAGCGCTGCGCCATGGGCAGCTCGGTGGCCGGGGCGCAGGTCAGCAATTCGCCATCCGCCCGCACCTCATAGGTTTCCGGGTCGATCTCCAGATGCGGTGTCGCGGAATTGTGAATCATCGACGCCTTGGAGATGCCGCCGCGCACGTTCTCCACCGCCACCGTCCGCTTCTCCAGACCGAGCTTATGCGCGACGTTCAGATCCATCGCCGCCTGCGAGACGAAGGTGAGCGAGGTCGCGGTGCGCGCCTTGCCGTAAGCGCCCCACATCGGCCGGTAATGCACCGGCTGAGGAGTGGGGATGGAGGCGTTGGGGTCGCCCATGACCGCCGCAACGATGGTCCCGCCCTTGATCACCATGTCCGGTTTGGTGCCGAAGAAGGCCGGCGTCCAAACCACGAGATCGGCCAGCTTGCCGGTCTCAACCGAGCCGATATGGCGGGAAATGCCATGGGTGATGGCGGGGTTGATCGTGTATTTGGCGATGTAGCGTTTGGCGCGTTCATTGTCGTTGCGCTCGCTGTCGCCCGGCAGCAGGCCGCGCTGCAGCTTCATCTTGTGAGCGGTCTGCCAGGTACGGGTGATCACCTCGCCGAGCCGGCCCATGGCCTGGCTGTCGGAACTCATCATCGAGATCGCGCCGAGATCGTGCAGGATGTCCTCCGCCGCGATGGTCTCCTTGCGGATGCGGCTTTCGGCGAAGGCGAGGTCCTCGGCGATCAGCGGATCGAGGTGATGGCACACCATCAGCATGTCGAGATGCTCGTCGAGCGTATTGATGGTGAAGGGCCGCGTCGGATTGGTGGAAGACGGCAGCACGTTCGGCAGACCGGCCACCTTCATGATGTCGGGCGCATGCCCGCCGCCGGCGCCTTCGGTGTGGAAGGCGTGAATGGTGCGCCCCTTGAAGGCGGCGATGGTGTCCTCGACGAAGCCGCTCTCATTGAGCGTGTCGGTGTGGATCATCACCTGGATGTCGTACTCATCGGCCACCGACAGGCAATTGTCGATCGTCGCCGGCGTCGTGCCCCAGTCCTCATGCAGCTTCAGCGAGCAGGCGCCCGCCTCGATCTGCTCGACCAGCGGTCCCGGCAGCGAAGCATTGCCCTTGCCCGACAAAGCGAGATTGACGGGGAAGCTGTCAAAGGCGCGCAGCATCATCTCGATATGCCACGGGCCGGGCGTGCAGGTGGTGGCGTTGGTGCCCGCCGCGGGGCCCGTGCCGCCGCCCAGCATGGTGGTGACGCCACTCATCAGCGCATGTTCGATCTGCTGCGGGCAGATGAAGTGGATGTGGCAGTCGAAACCGCCGGCGGTGATGATCTTGCCCTCGCCGGCGATGACCTCGGTCGAGGCGCCGATGATAATGGTGACGCCCGGCTGGATGTCCGGGTTGCCGGCCTTGCCGATGCCGCAGATGCGGCCGTCGCGGATGCCGATATCGGCCTTGACGATGCCCCAGTGGTCGAGGATCAGCGCGTTGGTGATGACGGTGTCGACCGCCCCCTCTGCCCGCATCACCTGCGACTGGCCCATGCCGTCTCGAATGGTCTTGCCGCCGCCGAACTTGACCTCTTCGCCATAGACGGTGAGGTCCTTCTCCACCTCGATGACGAGGGCAGTGTCGGCGAGGCGCACCCGGTCGCCCGTGGTCGGGCCGAACATCTCGGCATAGGAGGCGCGGGACATCTTCAGGGACATGGCGGCAATCCGTTTCAGGCGGTCGGATAAGACAAGCGGCGGCGATCTTGTGGGGCGGGCGTCAGAGCTTGCCCATCACGTCCTGGCGGAAGCCGTAGACCTCGCGCTTGCCGGCGAGCGCGACCAGCGTCACCTCGCGGCTCTGCCCGGGTTCGAAGCGCACCGCCGTGCCGGAAGGGATGGCGAGGCGCATGCCGCGCGCCTTCTCCCGCTCGAAAGCGAGGGCGGGGTTGGTTTCGAAGAAGTGGTAATGGCTGCCGACCTGAATCGGCCGGTCGCCCGTATTGGCGACGGTGACGGAGACAAAGTCACGCCCGGCCAGCAGTTCGATCTCGCCCTCTTCCAGCAGCATCTCGCCCGGCGCCCCCGCAGCATGGGCGGAGGCGATCGGCTCATGCACGGTGACGAGCTTGGTCCCGTCCGGAAAGGTGGCCTCGACCTGGATTTCGACGATCATTTCCGCGACGCCCGGCATCACCTGGTCGGCGGACAGCACCGTGGTGCCAAGCGTCATCAGTTCGGCAACCGTGCGCCCGTCGCGCGCGCCCTCGACCACCACATCGGTGATGAGCGCGACCGCTTCGGGATAGTTGAGCTTCACGCCCCGCTCCAGGCGACGGCGGGCCACCAGGGCCGCCATAGCGACGAGCAGCTTGTCCTTCTCGCGCGGGCTGAGGTTCATGGAAGCATCTCCGGCTCTGCAAAGGCGATGGTCGCGGCAAAAGTCCGCCTTACTTGCATCAGGAATGCCAAATGCGCGGCACCTCGCCGACACCGAGCACGGCGAGCACACGGCGGATGGCACTTTCCAGCGGCGCACCATCACGGGCGAGCAGCCGCACGGAGAGCATGCCGTCCCACGCGCTGGCCCCGGCGTCGAGCCCGTCCGGCAATTCGGCGGGCAGAAATGCGTCCTCTCCCGCAGCGAGTCCGAGGGCGCCGCGCACGGCATCGAGCCGCGTTTCGGCATCCGGCGCGACCAGCAGCAGCGTGGCGAAAGCGGCCCAGCCACCGGCGGTGGCGGGGCGGTCGAGCGTGGCGGCGATGTCGCCGTCGAGCTGGAGCCCGTCAGCATAAACCAGACGGCCGCCGCGGCGGATACGCCAGCGGTCCCGCAAGCTGCCATAGGAGAGGCGCTCACCGCGGGCGGTGCGACCGAGAATGATCGGCTCGACCAGCAGCAGGCGCGCATCCGGCGCCACCTCGGCAACAATGGAGCGCTCCACCCGCGCCCCATCGAACACGATGGTCGCCTGCGGCATCCAGTGCAGGCTGGCACCCGTCTCCGCGATGAGTTCGACCTCGATGTGGGAGGTGGCCCCGTCGGAGCGGTAGATCTTCTCGGCCGCCTGGGTGGTGACTACCAATTGGGCATCGCGCCCAGCAACAAGGCAACTTTGCGAGGCATCGCCCCCCGCAAGCCCGCCGCCGGTGTTGATCATCACCGCTTCCAGGGCGCTCCCCCGGCGGCCCGAGCGCGGGAAACGCACGCGCGCGAAACCCTCCTCCTCTATTCGCCCGCGCACCGTGCGCCCATCCAGCGCCTGTGCCTCGACCCGCAACCGCCCCTGCCCGCGCCGTTCGACCGGGATGGTGGTGGCGGCGTCAGACGGCAATGCGGTTGCGAACATCGGGATCCTCAAGCGCGGCACCATCGCCGGACATCACCACGGCGCCACGCTCCATGACGATGAAATGGTCGGCAAGTTCCTTGGCAAAGTCGAAATACTGCTCAACGAGGACAATGGCCATATCGCCCTTGGACCGCAGATAGCGGATGGCATTGCCGATGTCCTTGATGATCGAAGGCTGAATGCCCTCGGTCGGTTCGTCCAGCACCAGCACCTTGGGCCGCATCGTCAGCGCCCGGCCGATGGCCAGTTGCTGCTGCTGGCCGCCGGAGAGATCGCCGCCGCGCCGGCGCATCATCGAATCGAGCACTGGGAACAAAGAGAACACATCGTCGGGAATGAAACGCTCCGCGCGCTTAAGGGGGGCGAAGCCGGTCTGCAGATTTTCCGCCACGGTGAGCAGCGGGAAGATCTCGCGCCCCTGCGGCACGAAGGCGATGCCCCGCCGCGCCCGTTCGGACGGCGCCATGGCGGTGATGTCCTCGCCATTGAACCGTATTGTGCCCTTGGCGACAGGCGCCTGGCCGACAATGGCGCGCATCAGGCTGGTCTTGCCGACGCCGTTGCGGCCGAGCACGCACGTCACCTTGCCGGGCTCGGCGGTCAGCGAGACGCCGCGCAGGGCCTGCGCCGCGCCGTAGAAGAGGTTGATGTCCTGAACTTCCAGCATGAGCCTAGCGCCCCAGATAGACTTCGATGACGCGCTCATTGGCGCTCACCTGATCGAGCGTCCCCTCGGCCAGCACAGAACCTTCATGCAGGCACATGACCCGCACGCCGAGGTCACGCACGAAGGTCATGTCGTGCTCGACCACCACGACCGAATGGCCGTTGGCGTTGATCGCCCGCAGCAGTTCGGCGGTCTGGGCGGTCTCCGCGTCAGTCATGCCAGCGACCGGCTCGTCGACCAACAGGAGCTTGGGGTCCTGCGCCAGCAGCATGCCGATTTCCAGCCACTGCTTCTGCCCGTGCGACAACGCCCCACCGAGGCGGTCGCGGTGCTCGGTGAGACGGATGGTCTCGAAAATCTCGTCGATGCGCTCGCGCTCCGCCGCACTTTCGCGCCGGAAGATGTTCGGCAATGCCCGCCGCTGGCCCTTCAGCGCGAGGCGGAGATTGTCGAGCACCGTGTGGCTCTCGAACACGGTCGGCTTCTGGAACTTGCGACCGATGCCCAACGTGGCGATCTGCGTCTCGTCCAGCTTGGTGAGATCGGTGGTGCCACCATTGAAGAACACGTCGCCCCGATCGGGACGGGTCTTGCCGGTGATGACATCCATCATCGTCGTTTTGCCGGCGCCATTGGGGCCGATCACGGCCCGCATCTCGCCGGGATCGACGGTGAAGGACAGCGCGTTGAGCGCGCGGAAGCCATCGAAGGTCACGGTGACGGCGTCGAGATAGAGCAGCGCCTCGGTCAGCTCCTTCTTCGCGGCAGGTGCCGCCTCGGCAAGGGGTTCGAGCGTCGCGGTGTCGGTCATGTCGCTCTCCCTCACTCGGCCGGGCCGGGCGCGGCTATGGGCGCGCCCGGTATGTCATCATGCGGCCGGCGCTTCTCGCGCCAGTCGTAATAGGTGCCGACGATGCCCTTGGGCAGGAACAGGGTGACGGCGACGAACAGGCCGCCGAGCATGAACAGCCAGTACGGGGCGAGGATGCCTGACGTGAAATAGGTCTTGGCGTAGTTCACCAGCACCGCCCCCAGCGCCGCGCCGACCAGCGTGCCACGCCCGCCGACCGCCACCCAGACGATGATCTCGATGGAATTGGCCGGCGAGAACTCGGAGGGGTTGATGATGCCGACCTGCGGGACATAGAGCGCGCCGGCAATACCCGCGAGCATGGCGGAAACGACGAAGGCGACCAGCTTGTAGTTCTCCGCGCGGTAGCCGGTGAAGCGCACGCGGGTTTCCGCATCGCGGATGGCGACCAGCACCTTGCCGAAATGCGAGCGCACGAGGAAGCGGCACAGAACATAGCCGAGCCCCAGCGCCACCGCCGACAGCACGAACAGCACCAGCCGCGTGCCGTCCGCCTGTATGTTGAAGCCGAGAATGTCCTTGAAGTCTGTGAGGCCGTTATTGCCACCGAAACCCATATCGTTGCGGAAGAAGGCCAGCAGCAGGGCGAAGGTCATCGCCTGGGTGATGATGGACAGGTACACGCCGGTGACGCGCGAGCGGAAGGCGAACCAGCCGAACACCAGCGCAAGAAGGCCCGGCGCCAGCAGCACCATCAGTGCGGCGAAGGGGAACATGTCGAAGCCGTACCAGAACCAGGGCAGTTCCTTCCAATTGAGGAACACCATGAAATCCGGCAGCACCGGGTCGCCATAGACGCCGCGCGTGCCGATCTGGCGCATCAGATACATGCCCATCGCATAGCCGCCGAGCGCGAAGAACGCGCCCTGCCCGAGCGAGAGAATGCCGACATAGCCCCAGATGAGATCCACCGAGAGTGCGAGCAGCGCATAGGTCAGATATTTGCCGAGCAGCGAGACCACATAGGTCGGCACATGCACCGCCGAGTCCGGCGTCACGGCAAGGTTGAGGACGGGAACCAGCACCGCGACGACGGCGAGCACGATGAGAAAAACGATGCCGCTGGTGCCAAGCAGGGCGGGCGGTCGGGTCATGGCTAAGCCCTTGGTATTCATGCCTCAATCGACCTTCCCTTGAGGGCGAAGAGGCCTCTTGGGCGCTTCTGGATGAACAGGATGACGATGACCAGCAACGCGATCTTGCCGAGCACGGCGCCGGCATAGGGTTCCAGCAATTTGTTGGCGACGCCGAGCGTCATGGCGCCCACCAGCGTACCCCAGAGGTTGCCGACGCCGCCGAACACGACGACGAGGAAACTGTCGATGATGTAGCTCTGTCCGAGGTTTGGCGACACATTGTCGATCTGGCTCAGCGCCACCCCGGCCATGCCGGCGATGCCGGAGCCGAGGCCGAAGGTCATCGCGTCGACCCAGTTGGTGCGGATGCCCATAGAGGCAGCCATCCGACGGTTCTGCGTCACGGCCCGCATTTCAAGGCCGATGCGGGTCAGCCGAAGCGTCGCGAGCAGCGCGAAAAACACCAGCAATGAGAAGACGATAATCCATAGCCGCCCCGAGGTGATCGCCAGCTGGCCGATCTCGAAGCTGCCGGACATCCAGCTTGGGGCGCCGACTTCGCGGTTAGTGGGGCCGAAAATGGTGCGGATCGCCTGCTGCAGGATCAGCGAAATGCCCCATGTCGCAAGGAGTGTCTCCAGCGCCCGGCCGTAGAGAAAGCGGATGACGGTGCGTTCGATGAGGACGCCGATGAGGCCGGTGAAGACGAAAGCGAGCGGGATGGCGATCAGCAGCGACACGTCGAACAGGCCGGGATAGGAGGTGCGGATCACCTCCTGCACGACGAAGGTGGTGTAGGCCCCGAGCATGACCATTTCGCCATGCGCCATGTTGATGACGCCCATCACGCCGAAGGTGATGGCGAGTCCGATGGCGGCCAGCAGCAGCACCGAGCCGAGCGAGAGGCCGTACCAGACATTCTGCGCCATGCCCCACAAAGCGAGGTTGCGCTCGATGCCGGCGATCGCGTCGGCAGCGGCCTGCTTCACCTCCGGCGCCGCGCTGTCCGGCACCGAGCGCAGGATGGCGAGCGCGTCCTGATTGCCCTCGGCCCCCACCAGCTCGACGGCGGCGATGCGCTCGGCCGGGGTGATGCCTTCCTTGCCGATCAGGATCGAGGCGCGGGCGAGGTTCATCGCCGACTTCACCTTCGGGTCGCTCTCCTTGGCGAGCGCGGCTTCCAGCGCCGGCAGGGCGGCCTCGTCGCGCGAGCGGCCCACCGCCAGCGCGGCCTCCCGCCGCTTGCCGGCATCGGGGCTCACCAGCGAGAGGGCGCCATTCGCCGCATCAATGGCTCGGCGGACGCGGTTATTGACGCGCACCGGCTTGACGGCGGGCGCCTCGGCGACCGGCTGCAGGGTCAGCGGGTCGAGCAGCGCTCCAGCCTCGCCCTGGATGAACAGGCGCGGCGGCGTGCCGCCGAAGACGAGCTTGCCCTCGGCCAGCGCCGTGACGATTCCGGCGGCGGCCGGGCTGCCGCTCAGCGCCAGCGCGCCGAGCGCGGCTTCGGTGTCGTCATATTTGTTGGTGGTGAGCTGGGCCAGCGGCGCGCTGATGTCCGGGGCGCCAGCGTCCTGCGCGGCGGCGCGCCCGAACGGGGCGGCGGCACACAGCAGGGCGAGCGCACAGAGCAGGCGGGCGAAGCGGAAAAGGCGAGCGCGTGAGGTCATCATCGTCCGTCGATGTGGCGCTGCGGAAGACCGGAGCGGGCTCCGGCGGCGACGGCGGTACGCGAAAGCGGGAGGGGCTCCCGGCCGACCTAGGGCCCCAGAGGGGCCGGGCCGGTTCCGGCCGCCGCGAGGGCGGCCGGAGATGTCAGGCGAAGCAGGTGGGAGGGGATGCCCCCCGCCCGCGGCGCGGCCTCACTGGCCGGCGCCGCCGCACTTGCCGGTCTTGACGTTGAAGTTGCCGCAGGAGAGCGGCTTGCGCCAATCGGCGATCAGGTCCTTAGAGCCTTCGAGATAGGGGGACCATTCCTCGGCGACGATCAGGCCGGGGGTCTGCTCAACGATGTCGAACTGGCCGTCTTCCTTGATCTCGCCGATGAGCACCGGCTTGGTGATGTGGTGGTTCGGCATCATGGCCGAGAAGCCGCCGGAGAGGTTCGGCACGGTGACGCCGATCAGCGCGTCGATGACCTTATCGGCATCCGTGGTGCCGGCCTTCTCGACCGCCTTCACCCACATGTTGAAGCCGATGACGGTGGCTTCCATCGGGTCGTTGGTCACGCGCTTGTCGTTCTTGGTGAAGGCCTGCCACTTCTTGATGAAGGCGGCGTTCTCCGGCACATCGACCGACTGGAAGTAGTTCCAGGCCGCGAGGTGGCCGACCAGCGGCTTGGTGTCGATGCCGGCGAGTTCTTCTTCACCCACCGAGAAGGCCACGACCGGAATGTCGGTGGCCTTGATGCCCTGGTTGCCGAGTTCCTTGTAGAACGGCACGTTGGCATCGCCGTTGATGGTGGAGACTACCGCCGTCTTCTTGCCCGCCGAGCCGAACTTCTTGATGTCGGCGACGATGGTCTGCCAGTCGGAATGACCGAACGGCGTGTAGTTGATCATGATGTCTTCGGACTTGACGCCCTTGGACTTCAGATAGGCTTCAAGGATCTTGTTGGTCGTGCGCGGATAGACATAGTCGGTGCCGGCGAGCACCCAGCGCTGCACGCCCTCATTCTCCATGAGGTAATCGACCGCCGGAATGGCCTGCTGGTTCGGGGCGGCGCCGGTGTAGAACACGTTGCGCTCGCTCTCCTCGCCCTCATACTGGACCGGGTAGAACAGAATGCTGTTGAGCTCCTTGAACACCGGGAGCACGGACTTGCGCGACACCGAGGTCCAGCAGCCGAACACCACCGCGACCTTCTCCTTGGCGATGAGTTCGCGCGCCTTTTCGGCGAAGAGCGGCCAGTTCGAGGCGGGATCGACCACCACGGCTTCCAGCTTCTTGCCGAGCACGCCGCCGGCCGCGTTCTGCTCCTGCACCATGAACAGCACGGTGTCCTTCAGCGTCGTCTCGCTGATCGCCATGGTGCCGGACAGAGAGTGCAGCACGCCGACCTTGATCGTCTCCTGGGCGCTCGCGACGCCGCCTCCGGCCAGCGCCAGCGCAGCCGCACCCACAAGCGCGCGACCGGCCATACGCCGGGCATGCGTGAACATGTTCAGCATCTTTATTCCCTTCTGGAGTACACACGCAGGACCCCCGTCCGCGTGCCGAAGGGATTGTTTGCAACCCGCGTGCCAAGGGCGGCATTGCGGCCGGTAACGGGGATCGGCCTCGCTTTGGGTTCCGGCGGACGACGCAGCAGCGAAACAATTAGCCTATTTTTTAATCAAAAATGCAACGAATTGCACATCATAGCCGATCCATGCCGTGATCGCCTGTTTCTTGCGCAGCGCCTCCCGTCCGCACGGCGCCTTGCTGGCGCCGCAACGTGACGAGCGCGGCAGATGAATGGGGTTATCAGATACCGACTGTGGCAACGTCGGAGGGGCGCCGCGTCGAGGAGGCGTGCGCGGGTCGCCTCGTTCGCCCCCCGGGACAAGCCTCACCCTGGGGGCGGCCGAGCGGGGGACGGCGCGACCAGCGCGGCGTCTCCCGGCGTAACGGGCGAGGCGTGCCGGTCCGCCGACCGGCACGCCCTACCTTCGGTCAGAACACGTAGTTGATGGTGAGCGCGACCGCCTGATTGTTCGCGGTCGCGGAATAATTGCCGCCCGAGGTGCCGGAGAATTCAACCGTCGGATAGACCGTATCGAACTGGTTGAGGAACTTATTGGTCACCGTGGACGAGGCCGTATAGGAGTAATTCAGGTCGAGGAACCAGTTGCGCGTGAGGAAATAGGTGACGCCGACGGTCGCGGTGCCGCCCCACACCCAGTCGGACGACGAGAAATAGCCGGGTGTCCCGGACACATCGTAGCGATGGTCGAGTTCGGCGAAGCCGATCAGGCCGTTCATGTTGGAATTCACGCGCGAGAGCGTCGGGCCGGCGCCGCCATAGACGAACCCGCGGCCGAAGGAATAACCGATCAGTGGCACCAGCGCGAACTGATGTTCGATTTCCACCTTGTAGTTCTGCAGCAGGTAATTGCCGTTGAATGTGCCGGAAATTTCGCCGGAATAGCTGCCGGTCTGCGGGATGAGAATGTTGTCGCGCGAGCCCGTGAGCCCAAGGCTGTTATAGCTGAACTTGGCTCCCCATATCCAGGGCGTGTCGTTGATCGTGCGGTAGAAGCCGCCCTGCAGCACGAATGAGGCGCCGGTTTCGTTCCCGAGATCGGGATAGGTCGATCCTGCCGCCTGCCCATTCGCGACCCAGAAACCGAGGGCGTAGACATCGCTGACGCCGAAGCCGAACAGATCCTGATTGCCGAAATCCGCCTTGTTCAAGGCCGCGCCGGCACCGATGAAGACGCCATTCGCCGGCATGAGCGGCTCGGACGCTTCCTGCGCCTGCGCCGCCAGCGGCAGGCCCGCAAGGCACAGTGCAAAACCAAAGATGCGGTAGTTCATGGATCAATCCCCCGTGATGAGTGCGGCGGAGGATAGGGACGAGGATACCGCCCTCAACGTCGAATTTTGTTCATATCCTGCTAACCATAGGTCGCGGGCTGAGGAGCAACATCAAGCTGTTAGCCGGCGATCAGCCGGCGTTCAGCCCGCTCAGCCGCTCCAGAGCGCGGTCGAGCGTGGCGTCGGTCTTGGCGAAGCACAGCCGCACCACGCTCTCCACCGGGTCCTGCGCATAGAAGGCCGAGACGGGGATCGCCGCCACGCCCTCGCGCGCCACCAGCGACAGGCAGAACGCCTCGTCGCGCAGCTGCGGCGACAGCGCGGCGAGATCGACATTGAGGAAATAGGTGCCGGCGGAGGGCAGCACGCTCAGCCCGATTCGCGTCAGCCCCTCCGCCAGCCGGTCGCGCGAGCGCTGGAGCCCGGCGCGCATGGCGAGAAACCACTCGCGCTCCTTGCCCAGCCCATAGGCAACGGCGTGCTGCAGCGCCGGCGGCGTGGTGAAGGTGAGAAACTGGTGCGCCTTGGACAGCACGCGCATCAGCTCCGGCGCAGCGCAGACGAAGCCGACCTTCCAGCCGGTCATGCCGAAGATCTTGCCGGCCGAGCCGATCTTCACCGCGCGCTCGCGCATCCCCGGCAAGGCGAGAACCGACTGATGCGCAAGGCCGTCGAAGATGACGTGTTCCCACACCTCGTCGCTCACCAGCACAGCGCCGGAGCGGGTGCAGAAATGGGCAAGCAGCGCGAGTTCCCCGCCGTCGAACACGCGGCCCGTGGGATTGTGCGGATTGTTGAACAGCACCAGCCTGGTGCGCGGCGTAAACGCGGCTGCCAGCGCGTCCTCGGTAAGCCGCCAGTGCGGCGGCACCAGCCGCACCAGGCGCGGCACGCCGCCGGCGCGCTTCACCAGCGGCAGATAGGCGTCATAGAGCGGCTGGAACAGCACCACCTCGTCGCCCGGCTCGATCAGCGCAAGCAGCGCGCCGGCAATGGCCTCGGTGGCGCCAGAGGTCACCATCACCTCGCGCTCCGGGTCGAGGTCGAGCCCCTGCCAGTCGCGGTAATGAGTGGCCACCGCGCGGCGAAGATCCATTGTGCCCATCATCGGCGGGTACTGGTTCCAGCCGTCGAGCACCGCTTCCGCCGCTTTCTCGCGCACGTCGCGCGGGCCGGGATCGTCCGGGAAACCCTGGCCGAGATTGACCGCCTCATGCTGGCGCGCCAGCGCCGACATAGTCTCGAACACGGTGGTCGGCAGGGCGGCGAAAAGCGAATTCATGACGGGTCCTGCGGCAGGTTCACGGCCTTCCTTAGCTCCGCCCCGGCGCCGGTGAAAGGGCACAGCGACGTGCGGCACCGTCATACCGGCGTCAACGCCGGGCCCTACACCTCGGCGCAACTCAGGAGCGCCCGAAATGAAACGCCTGCTGATGGCCACGCTGATCGCCGCCACGCTGCTGCCGGCGGCGACGCGGGCGGAACCCGTCGAACTCACGGTGATGAGCTTCAACATCTGGGGCGGCGGCGCCAATGCCGGCAAGCCCGTCGACGAGACGGTGGCTGTGATCAGGGCGGTCGACCCGGACATCGTCGCGCTGCTGGAAACCCGGCCGGAGCCGGACCCCTGCGACGCCGATAACTGCGTGCCGACCGGCCCCAGCGTCGCCAAGGAGATCGCCGGGCGGCTCGGCTATTTCTATTACGACCAGGCCAAGCAGAACCCGGCTCTGTGGGGCGGCGCGATCCTGAGCCGCACCCCCATCCTCCAGCCGACGGCGAACGATCTCGGCGTCGCGATCGAGGTGAAGGGCCGCAAGGTCTTCGCCTATGCGCTGCACCTGCCGGATTTCCCCTACCAGCCCTATCAACTGCTCGGCATCGACTATGGCCCGGCGCCGAAGCTCGCCACCGCCGACGGGGCGATCGCGGCGGCGAAGGCGGCGCGCGGGCCGGCCATCGACCTGTTCCTGCAGGATCTGAAGGAAGCGGACGGCGCCGACGCGGTGTTCGTGTTCGGCGACTTCAACGAGCCCTCGCATCTCGACTGGACCGAGGCGGCGGTGAAGGCCGGGCGCCAGCCGCTCGCCGTCGCCTGGCCGACCTCGCGGCGCCTGACGGATGAGGCCGGCTTTCTCGACCTGTTCCGCGTCGCCTATCCCGACCCGGCCGCCAAGCCCGGCATGACCTGGACCACCACCAGCGAGCCGACCGACCCGAGCGACCATCACGACCGCATCGACTTCACCTATGGCCGCGCCGCCGGCCTCACCGTGGTGAAGGCCGGCATTGTCGGCGAGAAGGCGCCGGAGGCCGACTTGGTGGTCACGCCCTGGCCGTCCGACCACCGCGCCAGCATGGCCGTCGTCCGGTTCTGATCACGTCGCCGCTGGCGGGGCTCACCCCACCAGCACCGCGTGATTGTCGTAGCGCGGGCCACCGGAGCGGCGGGCGACGACGCCGACGCCCTCGCCATCGGTGGCGAGCAGCACCGTCTCGCCGAGGCCGCTGGTGGCAAGGAACTGCCCGGCCTCCCGCGTCGGGGCAAGGCCGCAGCCATCGACCAGCGGCAGCGAGCCGATATAGCGCCCGTCGCGCCGCCACAGCGCCACCCGGTTGCCGCGCGGGCTGGCGGCGGCGACATAGGCGCCCGAGGCATCCAGCGCCACCGAGCCGACATAGGTGCGCAGCCCCCGCCACGCCTCGTCCGGCGCGTCGAAGGCCCGTAAGCCCTCCCCCTCCACCGCGTAGAGCAGCGGGCGGGCGACGCCGTCGGCAAGCAGGTCCTGCGCCGCCGCCACGGTGAATCCATCTCCACCTGAGGTAAGGTGGCGTAGCGACAGCGAGGCGAGGTCTTCGCTCAATTCCGCCACCGAGCGCACCGCGCCGCTCACAGGATCGAGCAGGGCGATACTGGCGCCCGCCACCTCGGCGCCGAGTGCTTCCGGCGTGTGCGGCTCGATACCGCCATTGGCGACAACAAGCGCCCCGGCAGCCGGCAGCATGTCGTGCGGGCCGATGCCGGCGGAGGCCCACTCCGCCTCCACCGCGAAGCCCGCCTCCACCACGCGCCGGGTGACGACGCCCCGACCGTCCGCGCGGGCGATCTCCACCGCGAGAAAGCGCGCTCCGCCGTCGATAAAGCGGCCATGGCCGGAGAACACCCGGCCCTCGCCAGGCTCGAACGTCGCCAGCACCGCGCCCGCACGGCGGTCGAACAGCACCGCGCAGGTGCCGGGCCGACGGGCGACGGCGATGGCGGTGCGCCCGTCCGGACTCGGCTCCACCCAGTGCAGGCGCTGCGCGCCGGAACCGACCGGCGTGGCGGCGAAGTCCGGGGCGACGACGACGGGCGCGAAGCCGCCCTCCACCCCGGCCGTCGCGAGCCATTCCGCCTCCAGCAGATGATCGCGCGCATGCGCGGCAACGCTGGCGAACAGCACACGCGGACCGGCCGCGAGGGCCCCCAGCGCCCCGACCAGTGAGCGTCGGGTCAGATCGACGAGGCCCATCCGCCCCTCCCTCAGTCGCCGTCGAGCGCGTTGAAGCCGATCGGCACGCCGAGGCCGGCGGCCAGCGGCCGGGCGACACCCGCCTGCGCCGCCTTGAACACCGTCACCGCCGCCTGCAGCGCCTTGCGGCCCTCAGGCGTGGTCGCCGCCGCGCCGATATCCTCCGGCAGGCCCTGCGCCGTCGTCTGCGCCGCCTGCAGCGTCGCCTGGAAGCTGGCGCGGTCCTTGGGATCGAGGCCGGCGCTGAGCGCTTCGCCGAGCGCGCTGGCACTGGTCACAATGGCGACGATGGTCTCCTTGGAAAGCCCGCTGCGCCGGCGGTCGGAGAGCAGCGGCTTGGCCTCGTCGGCGCTCTTGCCGAGCACCACCAGCAGGCGCTGATCGACCACGCGCTGATAGGCCCCGGCGAGGTCGGTGACGATCTGGCTGAGCAGCGCCTTGGGATCGGGGAAATAGACCGGATCGGCCTTGCCGGCGATGAGTTGCGCCAGCAGCCCGTCGCTGCGGCTGCCCCATCCGGCGCGGAGTTCACCGGCGATGGTGGCGAGGTTGAGCGCGACGGCACGGCCGAGCGCGCAGCGCCGCCCCGATTCCGGCCCCGCCACCAGCGCGGCCTCCGCCCCCTCGTCGTAAAGGATGCGCTCCAGCGCCGGCAGGCCCTGCGCGGCGGCGCTGAGGCGGAAGAAGCGCTGCGGCTGCAACCGCTCATCCGTCGGATCGGCGATCAGTTCGGCGACGGAGCGCCCGACGGCGTTACGTCGCTCCGGAAACAGGTTGAAGCGGTCCGGCCGCAGCGACAGGATGATCGGGCCGAAGGTGACGAACTCCACCGCCGACCAGGCCTCGGAAGCGGCGACGAAGCGTGCCTTCAGTTCAGCCACACCCGCGGCCGATGGCGCGGCGCAGAAGCCGTCCCATGCCGCCTGCTGCGCCTTGGCAGCCGCGAGCAGCGCATCGTAGCGCGGCAGCAGCCAGCTCTCCACCACATCAGGGGCGGAAACCGGCGCGGCATGAGCGCGGCCGACGAACAGGGTGGTGAGCAGGGAGCCGGCAGCGGCGACCGCCGGCATGCCCTGCGCCGCCTGCGCGATCTGGGTCGCCAGTGCCAGGGCCACGGCGAAGGGGGATCGGCTCATGGGCAGGGCCTCGCTTTAGAGAGAAGAGACATAGTCGATCAGCCGGGCGCGTTCGGCCGGCCCCAGCGCGTCAAAACGCGCGCGGGCGCCGGACGCCTCTCCGCCATGCCAGCGTACCGCCTCGGCGACATTGGCGGCGCGGCCGTCATGCAGCAGGCCGACGCCCCGCTCCAGCATGGCGGAAACGCCAGCCAGCGGGGCGGTGCGCCATTCGCCGGCCGCCGCGCCCGGCACGCCGGCGGGGTCGGCGAGCCCGTCGCCCATGTCGTGCAGCAGGACATCGGTGAACAGCGCCACCGTGCCGCCGTCGCGGGTTGGCAGCGACGGGCGATGGCAGGCGGCACAGCCGGTGGCGGCGAACAGCCGCGCGCCGCCAGTATCCGGCTCGTGCCCCGGCACCTTCAGCGCCCGGAGATAGACGACGAGGCGGCCGACAATGGCCTGCGAAATCTCCGGCTCGCCTTCGCCCTCGCGTCCATGCGGGGCGTTGCGGCAGGCGGTCTGCGCCTCGGTGCAATCGCCCCACGGTTCGGGCCGCAGCGGCGTCGACAGGCCGAGATCGAGCGAAAAGGCCTCCGACGCCTGACCGGCAAGCGTGGGGTGGCTGGCCTTCCAGCCGAAACGGCCAAGGAACGAGCCGCCCTCTGGCGTCTCGAACCGCCGGGCCCGGCCGCGCACGCCGTCGCCGTCGCGGTCCTCGGGGTCTTCCAGCGCCAGGATTGCGGCGTCGTCCACCAGTTCCAGCTTGCCGCGCCCGCGCAGATCCGGCGCCGCCCGCAGCGACATGTGGGTGGCGGGGTCGAGCGGCCCGTAACCCGGCGATTCCACGTGCGGAAAGCGCCGGCCGTTCTGGACCGCCACCGCGAAGGCGCCCTCGGCCGGCACGCCGGGCAGCGTCATGGTCTCCAGCCGGTGGCCATAGACGGGATCGCCGCCGCCGTCGGTGCGGAACAGGGCCAGCACAAGCCCTAGCCCCTGCGGCCGGCCGGCGGCGTCCAGCGCCGTCGTCCCGGCGCCGCCACCGGCGGGGTGGCAGGCCGAGCAGGAGCGCGCATCGAACAGCGGACCGAGCCCGTCATTGGCGCGGGTGGAGCTCGGCGCCGGCACCCAGGGCCGCTCGAACAGCGCCTTGCCGATGGCGGCGTCGAGCCGGGCGTCGTCGGCCGTGGCGGGCATGCAGGGGGCAATGAGCAGGGCGCCGAGGAGTACGACGTGGCCAATGAGGCCGCTGCGCGGAGTCTTTCCTGGGTCCCGGATCGGCGCCGCGCTGCGCGCCGCTTGTCCGGTCACATTCAAGTCGTCATCCCGGACGCCTGGAGGGCGATGCGGGATCGCAAGCCGGATGTGGGACGCGATCCCCGCTCTCCGGCTGCGCCTGCCGCCGGGATGACGGCACGGCAGCGCTTCTGAACCTTTGCCGCGATCCGGCGCGCGTGCGTCCATCACACCACCCGGAACCAGCCCATCATCCCGGTCTCCATATGCTCCAGGATGTGGCAGTGAAACACCCAGTCGCCGCGTGCGGCGACGAAGGCGGTCTCCACCGCCTCGCCCGGCTGCACCAGCACGGTGTCGGCGAAATGGCGCGGCAGGCGGCCGAGGCTGGAGGACATCACCTCGAAAGCGTGGCCGTGCAGATGGACGGGGTGGGGAAAGCGCGTCTCGTTCTTGATCTCCACCACATAGGAGGCGCCCTCCTCCATCCGCGCCAGCGGCGGCGGCAGATTGCGGCGTGTGCCGGTGGGCCAGGATTCCGACTGGATGCCCCAATAGGTGGTGGAGCCGACGCACAGGCTGTCGATCAGCGCCTTGGCGAGCGGATCGTCCGGCGGCAGGGCAATGTCCTTCACCGCCTGGTCGGTGGCCTGCTGCAGGGTGAAGGAAAACCGCGTCGCCTGCTTCAGCGCCGGCTTCGGCAGTTCAGCCTTGGGCAAAGCGAGCGGCCCCTTGCGCGACTTGCCCACCTTGCCGGCGGCGGTGAGGGTGGCGAACTGGTAAATGTCAGCGGCGCGATAATCGCCCACCGTCACCGGGGAGCCGTCGGCCGGCATGCGGATGTCGAGGTCGATGCGCTGGGCCGGGCCCATGCGCCAGATGCCGTCTGGCAGATCGTCGAGCCGGACCGGAGGCAAAGCATGGCCATCGACGGCGATGAGCCAAGCTTCGCCGCCCTCCACGCCGATATCCATGATGCGGGTGGAGTCGATGTTGAGGATGCGCAGGCGCACGTGGCCGCCCGCAGGCGCTTTCAACTCAACCGAGGCCGCGCCGTTCACCGTGCGGGTGGCGCCGAAGGTGCCGGCCTTGGAGGCACCGTCCGGCTCGGAGAGCGGCAGGTAGCTTCCGTCCTCCTTCAGCCGCCAGTCCTTCAGGCACAGCACATGCTCGGCATCGAAGACGGGGTCGCGCGAATCCTCGACGATCAGCACGCCGGCGAGGCCTTTGCCGGCCTGTCCGGTCTCGTCGCAATGCGGATGGAAGAAGAAGGTGCCGGGATCGTCCAGCGGCAGCAGATGCACGAAGCGCCCGCCCGGCTGCACCAGCGGCTGGGTCAGGGTGGGCACGCCGTCAAATTCATTCGGCATGCGGATGCCGTGGAAATGCAGGGTCGAGCCTTCGTCGATGCCGTTGACGAAAGTGGCCTTCAGCCGCGTGCCGCGCGGCATGCGCAGGGTGCGGAAGGGCGTGCCGTCATAGGCGAGGATGCGCGTCGCTGGACCTTCCGGGCCGAGGAGCTTCAGCTCCATCTCGCCGGCGGTCAGCGTCACTTCCTGCGTCGGCTTGAAGGCGGAAACGTCGAAAGGCGCGCGCGCGGCGCCGGTACGGCTCGGCGCGAGAAGCGCCATGCCGCCGAACGCCACGCCCGCGCCCAGAAAGGCGCGGCGCGAGAGACCCGCGCCGCCGTTGGTCATGGCCGTCTCACTCGCCGACCTTGGACGGGTCGTCGAGGCTGTCGGAGCCTTCGACCTTGATCTTCAGCTTGAGCGCGCCGACGACGCCCTCGATGGCGCGGGTCTGGGCGACGAGCGAATCGACGCCCTTCTGCACCAGCGCGTTGCCCTCGGCATTGCCCTCGCCGATCATCTGGTCATAGGCCTGCTTGCCGCTGTCGGCCTCGTCCTTGATCGCCTTGAGCGCGGCGAGCGCGGCGTCGATCTTGGCCTCGGCCTCGGCGGCAGCCTTCGGCGCCTTGGCGCTCGCATAGGCGGCGATGGACGCGCCCTCGACCACCGAACCGTCGACGCGGGTGTACTTGGCCCGATAGATCGAGGCGATGCCGACCTCGTCGTAATAGTGCGAATTGTGGGTGTTGTCGGAGAAGCAGTCATGCTCCTCCTCGGGGTCGTGCAGGATGAGGCCGAGCTTCATCCGCTCGCCCGCCAGTTCGCCATAGGACAGCGAGCCGAGGCCGGTGAGAATGGTCGCGAGCGCGGTCTTGTCCTTCTGCTTCACCACGGCGGCGCGGGCCTTGCCCTTCTTGCCCCACCACTTCGCCATGTCCGCGAGGTCGCTCACCAGAAGATCGGTGGCGGCCTTGAGATAGGCGGCGCGGCGCTCGCAATGGCCGTTGCTGCAGTTCTTGGTGTCGTAATCGGTCGCCGGGCGCTTGCCGGCACCGGGGCCGGTGCCGTTGAGGTCCTGGCCCCAGAGCAGGAATTCGATCGCGTGATAGCCGATGGCGACGTTGGATTCGACGCCGCCGGCCTCCTGCAGGCTGTCGAGCAGCTTCGGCGTGATGGTGGTGGCGTCGATGGTCTTCTTGCCGACGCGGATCTTGGTGTTGGCGATCACGTTGGCAGTGTAGAGCGGGTTCTCGTCGGACGCATCGCCATAGCTCTTGTCGACATAGTCGATCAGGCCTTCATCCAGCGGCCATGCATTCACGCGGCCTTCCCATTCATCGACGATGGGATTGCCGAAGCGAAAGCCTTCGGTCTGCTGGTAGGGCACGCGGGCGGCCTTCCAGGCGGCCTTGGCGGCGTCGAGATTGGCCTCGGTCGGCGTGGCGATGAGGGTGTTCACCGCGCTTTGCAGCGCCTTGGCGGTGGTCAGGCTGTCCGTGTACATCGCCTCGGCGATGTCGGCATAGGTGGCGACGATGTCGCGCACCTTCGGCGCCGGGGTATCGGCAGCGGCGGGACCGACGGCGAAAGCCGCTCCCAGCGCGATGGCCGCGACGAGCGGCGTGGCGAACAGTGATCTGACTCGCATCGTTGGTCTCCTCCCGCGCCCCAGGGCGCCTCAGCGGGAGACTCCTACGCCACGGCCGAAATCACCTGCAAGTGTTCGGTCGCAGATTGGAATTGTTTCACTTTGAAACAACAATCCAAATCTCATCATCCGACCCAGGCGCGCGGGAGAATACTTATTTTCAACCCGCCGCGGATGACGCAACGTCATGAAGCGGCTGCAAGGCGTCGGCGAGTTCGGCGTCGGTGACGGTGGCCAGCGGTTTCATCAGCTTGGCAGCTTCGGTGCGGCGGCCGGGACGCATCACCAGCACCACGGTCTCCGCACCACCGCAGGCGGGGTCGCCACAGGCGATCTCGCTGATGGAAATGGTGGTGTCTTCGCCCACCCCGAGAATTGCCCGCGCCTTGGCGGCGAGTTCCCGTGCGGCATCGGGCGCGGATTCCGCGCTGGCGCCACGGCGAAAAAACAGACGTGCCATCGTCACTCCCTGCGGCCCCGTTGCATCCCCCGGCAGGCTCGCGTCACAGCAGGTAAGCCCGCTTGCCAGGCGGCGCAAGCGGCGCTGGCAGCGGGACGCACTTCGCAAGTAAAAGTCGATACGTCTAGTTTAGAACTGTAACAATACCGGAAGATAAATGTTGTGAGCCGAACGGAACAAGAGTATCCACACTCACAACACCGCAGATGAGACGCGAATACATGACGCGCCACGACGTGCGGTGACGATTTCGCGAGGCCACTTCCCGGCAGGTCTCGTGAACCACGCGGGACGACGGCACGCGCTCCCTCAGCCGTCGTCCCGCGTCTCCTCCGCGGCGGGAGCCGCCGTCTCCCCCGCCTCCCATGTTCCGTCCCAAAGCGCCGGCGTCGGCAGGCCGAGATGGGCGAGCACGCCGCAGGCCGCCGCATGGCCGGTGGCGAACGAGGCCTGCAGCAGATAGCCGCCGGTCGGCGCCTCCCAATCCAGCATCTCGCCAGCGACGAATACGCCCGGGCACGCGCGCAGCATCAGCCGATCATCGACCATATCCCGCCTGACGCCGCCGGCCGTGGAAATCGCCCGTTCCAGACCGGCCATGGCGGCGACGTTGAGCGGCACGGCCTTGATCCGCGCCGCCAGCGCGGCCGGTTCCGGCGAAAGCGGGCCCGCCTCGCGCAGCAGGCCGGCAGCGGCGGGCGAAAGGCCGGCCGCCTTGCGCAGGCGGTTCGCCAGGGACTCGCCCTTGCGGGCGGCGGCCAAGCGCGCGGCAAGCGCGGCCTCGCTCATATCCGGCCGCAGGTCGACAAGCAGCGCCGCGCGGCCCTCAGCGGCGATCGCCTCGCGCAGCGCGGCGGAGAGCGCATAGACCGCGCCGCCCTCCAGCCCGGCGGTGTCGATCATCGCCTCGCCCCGCACCCGGCGCGTGCCGAGCGACAGCGCGATGCGCTTGAGCGGCGCGCCGGCGAAGCGGGTGCGGAACGGTTCCGACCAGGCGATGCGGGCGCCGCTATTGGCCGGGCGCAGCGGCGCGACCTCCCCCCCCTGCCCGCTCAGAATCTCCACCCAGCCGCCATCGCCGCCGAGACGCGGCCAGCTGGCGCCGCCGAGCGCGAGCAGCACGGCGTCGGCCACCACCTCCACCTCGCCCGTCGGCGTGGCGAAGCGCAGCGCGCCGGCTTCGCTCCAGCCGCGCCAAAGATGATTCCGGTTCAACGTGACGCCGAGCCTGTCGAGCCGCGCCAGCCACGCGCGCAGCAGGGGCGACGCCTTGAAGCTGCGCGGGAAGACGCGGCCGGAGGAGCCGACAAAGGTCGGCTCGCCCAACCCCTCCGCCCAGTCGCGCAGACGGGCGGGAGGAAAAGCGTCGAGCATCGGCGCCAGCCAGTCGGCAGCGTCGCCATAGCGGGCGAGGAAAGGCGAACGGGCCTCCGAATGGGTAAGGTTGAGACCGCCGCGCCCGGCAATGAGGAATTTGCGCGCCGGCGAGGCCATGCGCTCGAACAGCGAGACGCGACAGCCGGCCTGCGCCAGCCCCTCGGCGGCGATCAGCGCTGCGGGGCCGGCGCCGATGATGGCGATATGGGGAATTGCCGAGTCGCGGCAGGACTCTGCGGTCACCGGCTGACAGCCCGATTCAGCGCGGGCGGCGTTCCACCGTCCCATTCGCGATCCGACTCCGGAAGGCCGCCCAAGCTCATGATCCTTCACCCGATTTCCGGCGCGCAGGCATCGGTGATGCGCAAGCTCACCTGCGTGCGGCCCTGCCAGGAATCGAGGTCGAGCGTGCCGGCGACATGGAGCAACTGCCCCCGCGCCTCCAGCAGCGCGGCGCCGAGCGGGGTATCCACCGCACGGAAGGCGACGGCGGAAATCACCGCGCCATCGCTGCCGCGCAGCCGCACCCGCATCTGCCCGGCGCTGCCGGGCTCGGCATAGACGACGCGATGGGCGGGAAAGGCGAAGATGGGCTGCGGGTTGCCGGCACCGAACGGTCCCGCGCGCTCGACCAGCTCCACCAGTTCCGGCGTCGCCCCAGCGGCGGACAGCGCGCCGTCGATCAGCAGTTCATCCACCGCCCGCGCCTCTTCCACCGTGGCCGCCAGCGCCTGTTCGAGATAGGCGCGCAATTCGCCCAGCCGCTCACGCGCCACGGTGAGGCCGGCTGCCATGGCATGGCCGCCCCCCTTCACCAGAATGCCGGCCTCCACCGCGCCGCGCACCGCCCGCCCGACATCGACGCCGGGGATGGAGCGGGCCGAGCCGGCGCCGGTCTCGCCGGTGAAGGCGATGGCAAAGGCGGGGCGGCCGAACTTCTCCTTCAGCCGCGCCGCCACCAGCCCGACCACGCCGGGATGCCAACCCTGCCCGCTGGAGAGCACCACCGCGCCCGCGCCGGCGAGGCCCAGCGCGGCGTCAGCCTCCGCCTCGGCCTCGGCGACGATGGCGCGCTCCACCTGCTGGCGCTCCGTGTTGAGGCGGTCGAGCTCGGCGGCGATGGCCTGCGCCTCGATGGGATCGCGGGTCAGCAGCAGCTTGGTGCCGAGCGTCGCATTGCCGATGCGCCCGCCGGCATTGATGCGCGGGCCGAGCAGAAAGCCGAGATGCCACGCCTTGGGCGGGCCGGAGAGGCGCGCCGCGTCCATCAGCGCGGTGAGCCCCGGCCGCTCGCGCTTGCGCAGCTGGATCAGCCCCTTGGTGACATAGGCGCGATTGAGCCCAAGCAGCGGCACCACATCCGCCACCGTGCCGAGCGCGACGAGATCGAGGCTGGCGAGCAGATCCGGCGCCGGGCGCTCTTTGGTCCACCAGCCGCGGTTGCGCAGTTCGCGCAGCAGCCCGACGGCAACGACGAAGACCAGCCCGACGGCACAGAGATGGCCGAGGCCGGAAAGATCGTCGGCGCGGTTGGGGTTCACCAGCGCCGCCACCTCGGGGAGCGCCTCGCCGGCCTGATGATGGTCGATGACCAGCACGTCCAGCCCGATGGCGCGGGCACGGGCGAAAGGCTCGAAGCTCATCGTGCCGCAATCGACCGTCACCAGCAGCGTGGAGCCGCGCTCGGCCAGCGCCTCGATAGCGGGAATGTTCGGCCCGTAGCCCTCGAAGATGCGGTCGGGAATGTGGAAAGCAGGGTCGAGCCCGCCGGCGCGCAGCACTTCCACCAGCAGGGCAGTGGCCGTGGCGCCGTCGACATCATAATCGCCGAACACCGCCACCTTCTCGCCCGCCATCACCGCATCGGCGAGGCGGGCGACGCAGGCCGGCATGTCGGTCAGCGTGTCGGGATCGGGCAGCAGGCGCTTCACCGTCGGGTCGAGCCAGGCCTCGACCTCGTCGATGGCGACGCCGCGCCCGGCGAGAATGCGGGCGAGGATCTCCGGCACACCATGGCGCTGGACGATGGCGAGCGTGGTCTGGGCGCCGCGCACGTCGAGCCGCTCGCGCCAGAAGCGACCGGTGGCCGAACGGGTCACGCCGAGAAACGGACGCGGCGGCGGGGCGGCGGTGGGAAGGACGAGACTCATGGCGCGCAGGATAAGCCCGAACAACGCGCCCGCGTCGAGAGCCGCGCACGCAAAGAGGGACGCGGGGGCGTCATCGCGCCGTCACGCCGCCGTAACGCGAGGGACATGGGTGGCGGGCAGAAGGCGGGCTCCGGCCTCGCGCCGCATGCTGCTGACAAGGAGCCCCCCATGAATCGCCGCCTCCGCCTGTCCCTGCTCGCCGGCGCCGCGCTCGCGCTGCTCGCCACCGACGCCCGCGCCGACCAGACCTATCCCGCCACCCTCGCCGGCCATGCCGTGCTGCCGGCGGAAACCTTCATCGCCATGCCGGAGGACGCGCCGGAGGACCTCAAAGTGTCCGGCAAGTTCACGACCGGCACGCGCGTCGATGCCGTCGGCACGGTGGAAGGCAAGTCCGCCGGCCGCCCTACCGGCGTGAAGCTGCCCTTCAAGGGCCAGCCGGTGCAGGGCCACTCCGGCATCAAGGTGATGCCGGACGGCAGCTTCTGGATCATCACCGACAACGGCTTCGGCTCCAAGGCCAACAGCCCGGACGCGGCGCTGTTCCTGCGCCACTACACGGTGGACTGGGCCACCGGCACGTTCCAGCCGATCGAGACGGTGTTCCTCACCGATCCCGACAAGAAGGTGCCGTTCCGCATCGTTCATGAAGGCACGCAGAAGCGCTATCTCACCGGCGCCGATTTCGACATTGAGAGCTTCCAGATCATCGGCGACCACATCTGGATCGGCGAGGAATTCGGCCCCTATCTCATCAAGGCCGACAAGACCGGCAAGGTGCTCGGCCTGTTCGAGACCGTTGCCGGCGAGACGCCGGTGCGCTCGCCCGACCATTACGCCGTCGCCTCCCAAGCCGCGCCGAACGCGCCGGCCGCCTTCAACGCCCGCCGCTCCAAGGGCTATGAGGGCATGGCCGCCTCCAAGGACGGCAAATATCTCTACGCCCTGCTCGAAGGCCCGCTGTGGGACGCGGAGAAGAAGGACTGGCAGAAGACCGCGGACGGCAAGGAGTTCCTGCCGATCCTCGAATTCGACGTGGCGAACCAGAAGTGGACGGGCCGCATGTGGCAGTACGTTCTGGAGCAGAACGGCAATGCTATCGGCGACTTCAACATGATCGACGGCACCACCGGCCTGATCATCGAGCGCGACAATGGCGAGGGCACGGCCGACAAGGCCTGCGCCGCCGGGACCAAGGGGCCGGACTGCTTCCACGACCTCGCCAAGTTCAAGCGCATCTACAAGATCGAGCTGACCGACGCCAATGCCGGCCAGAGCGTGCGCAAGATCGGCCATATCGACCTGATGAAGATCGCCGACCCGGACAAGAAGGCGCGCAAGCCGCTGAATGACGGCGTGCTGACCTTCCCGTTCTTCACCATCGAGAATGTCGACGTGGTCGACGCCACCCACATCGTGGTCGGCAACGACAACAACCTGCCCTTCTCCTCCTCGCGCGATCCCGCGAAGGCGGACGACAATGAGCTGATCCTGCTCGAAGTGGGCGAGTTCCTGAAGGCCAAGTAAGCCGAGCGACGAAAGACCGGCCGGGGCGGCGACGCTCCGGCCGGGCCTCGCTCACGCGGTATCGGGCAAGGTCGGGTCGGGCAGGTTGCGCGGCCGGCGCAGGATGAGCGCGACGCCCGCCACCATGATGAGGCCGCCTATGACCTTCAGCAGCGAAGGATCGTCGCCGATCAGCAGGATGCCGAAGGCGACGGTGAGCAGCGGGTTGAGCATCGAATAGGGCACGACGGCATTGATCGAGTGGCGCTGCAGCAGCCAGTACCAGATGCCATAGGCGAGGATCGACGAGGCGATGGCGCTGTAGGCGACGCAGAACCAGCCATGCCAGCCTGCCGTCGCCACCATGCCCCAGCGGTCACCCTCGAAGAACCACGACATTAGAAGGATCTGCGGAATCGCGAACAGCGACGACCAGCCCATGATGGTCATCGGCGTGATGTCCTTGAGCTGCTTGATGATGAGATTGGTCACCGCCCAGCCGGTGGCGCTCACCACGAGCAGAAACAGCGCCAGCGGCGGCGGCAGGGTTGGACCGAGCGCGAGCACGAAGATGCCGGCGACCGACACGGCCAGCCCGGCGAGGCGCACCCGGCCGAGCGGCTCCTTCAGCACGAGACAGGCGAGCAGCGTGGCGATCGGCGCGCCGAGCTGAATGATGACGGCGCTGGTGCCGGCCTCCGAATCGGCCAGCGCGGCGAAGAGCAGGCCGAAATGCACGGTGCCGAAGGTGAAGGACACCAGCAGCACGCCCGGCACCTGGTCGCGGCGCAAATGCAGCACCGGGCACAGCAGCGCCGCCACCAGCGTGAAGCGCAGCGCGCTCATCAGCATCGGCGGAATTTCCGCGATGCCTTGCTTGATGACGATCATGTTGAGGGCCCACACGCAAATGACGGTGAGCGCGAGCAGCTTGTGCTTGAACGGCATGGGACCGGGACGGCAGGAGCGGAGAGACGACCCGGAAACGGGCAGGAGGCGCCAGCGAGTCGCCGGCCCTTTCGCTGATAGGCCACAGCCGTGACGCTGCAAAGTCCCGGCCGGCCATGCCTGCCCTGCGCCGCTCTCATGACGCCGGCCGCCACCGGCTTGCACCGGCGCGCCGGCCCATTATGGTGCGCGCCATGCTGAACCTGTCCCTGCTTGGTCGCCTCTCCTTCTCCCATGCCGCGCCGTCGAAGCCCGCGCTGCCGCCCGGCCGTCACGATCTCGGCCTGTTCGAGACTCGCGATGCCGTGCTGATCGTGCCGGAGGGCCTCGACCCCGCCCGCCCGACGCCGCTGGTGACGCTGTTCCACGGCGGCGGCGGCAGCGCCGAGAAAATCCTGCCCATGCTGCGGCGGCACGCGGAGGAACGCGGCTTCCTGCTGCTGGTGCCGCAATCGCTGCTGCCGACCTGGGACATCGTCATCGCCGGCAACGGGCCGGACCTGGAGCGGCTCGACACGGCGCTGGCCGAGGTGGCGGCGCGCTTTGCGCTCGACCCCACCCATTTCGCCTTTGCCGGCCATTCGGATGGCGGCAGCTACTCGCTTTCCACCGGGCTCAGCAATGGGCGGATCGTCACCCATATCCTCGCCTTCTCCGCCGGCTTCATGACCGTGCTGGCGCAGGAAGGCGCGCCGAAAGTGTTCATCGCCCACGGCCAGAACGACACCCAGACGCCGATCGCAACCGCCGGCCGCTCACACGCCGCCAAGCTGCGCCCGGCGGGCTATGAGCTGACCTATGTCGAGCACCCCGGCCCGCACGCCTCGCAGCCGGACATGGTGCAGCTCGGTGTCGACCATTTCCTGAAGGATGTGGCAAAGGCGGCGTGAGCGGCCACGCTCCCGCGTCATCCCGGAGGCCTAAGGCCGATCCGGCATCGCAAGCCGGTCTCGGGCGATCCCGGCTCCCCGCTGCGCTTCGGCCGGGATGACGGACGGATGTCTCCGATGACCGCCTGCGGTGAAGCCGGAAGCGGCCCTGCCCTGACGAAAAAGGCCGGCAAGATGCCGGCCTTTCCGCAGAACATGCGCAGCCTGAGAGTGCGATCCGGTCAGCTTGCGATGCAAGCTGATCGGCGCGTGCTCTCGCGGCTCACGCCACCTTCTTAGCGGTCTTGGCGATCTCGGCCACTTCGCCCTCATAGGTCGCGACCTTGGCAGCGAACTCGGCGGGGCCCGCCTTCAGCGCGGCCTTGACGTCCGACGCCCAGGTGGTGTTGCGCAGGGTGAAGGTGTTGGTGGCCGAGGAGCCGTACTTCTTCGAGAACGCCACGTTCAGCTTGAACGGGATCGGCTCGGAAGCGAGATAGTTGGTGGTCGGGTGCTCCTTCACGAAAGCCGTATAGGCCTCGGCGACCTCCTGGTACTTCTCGGCGGCGATCAGCGCGTCGATCTGGGACAGCAGGGGCGGAAGCAGCGAATGAGGAGCGGTCATGATGGGTCGTTCCCTTGGCAATTGGCTTGGCGTTCGGGTGCGGGGCGCCCCTGACGGGCGCGCCTGCGCACGGCTCTGGTATACAACACACCGGGCTGACGCCAAAGCGCGCAGTTGACACCAGCGGAGCGCAGCCCCCGCGCGCCGGGCGAAACGAAAACGGGGCGCCTGAGCGCCCCGTCCATGTGTCATCCGCGTCTCGAAAACTCAGCCGAGATGGAACTTGGAGAGGTCGCGATGCTCGGCTTCGATCCAGCGCACCGTGCCGGTGGCGGAGCGCATGACGACGGTGTGGGTCTTCACCACGCCCTTCTCATACTTCACGCCCTTGAGCAGATTGCCGGTGGTCACGCCCGTGGCCGCGATCAGGCAGTCGCCGCGCACCATGTCGGTGATGGTGTAGATCTTCTTGGGGTCGGTGACGCCCATCTTCTTGGCGCGCTCGCGCTTGGCTTCGCTGTCGAGGATGAGGCGGGTGTACATCTCCCCGCCGATGCAGCGCAGCGCCGCCGCCGCCAGCACGCCCTCGGGCGCGCCGCCCGTGCCGAGATAGATGTCGACGCCGGTCTCGTCCGGGTTGGTGGTGTGGATGACGCCGGCCACGTCGCCATCGGTGATGAGCTGCACGGCGGCACCGGTGCGGCGCACCGCCTCGATGATGGCGGCATGGCGCGGACGGTCGAGGATCAGCGCGCTGATCTCCGAAGGCTTCACGCCCTTCGCCTTGGCCAGCGACTGGATATTGTCCTCGGGGCTGGCGTCGATGTCGATCGTGCCCTTGGGGTAGCCGGGGCCGATGGCGATCTTGTCCATGTAGACGTCGGGCGCGTAGAGCATCGTGCCGCCCTCGGCCATCGCCATCACGGCGATCGAGCCGGGCATGTTCTTGGCGCAGAGCGTGGTGCCTTCCAGCGGATCGACGGCGATGTCCACCGCCGGGCCCTTGCCGGTGCCGACTTCCTCGCCAATGAACAGCATCGGCGCCTCGTCGCGTTCGCCCTCGCCGATGACGATGCGGCCGGCGATGGGCAGGCGGTTCAGTTCGCGGCGCATGGCGTCCACCGCCGCCTTGTCCGCCGCCTTCTCGTCGCCCCGGCCGCGAAGGCTGGCCGACGCCACCGCCGCCCGCTCGGTGACCCGCACCAGCTCGAGCGTCAGAATGCGCTCCAGCACCTGGTCCTCTTTGACCGTGATCCCCGACATCGTCCCTGCCCCCTCAGTCCTTCTCGATCCGTATCACCTGCGGCGGCGAGGCGATGACGCCATCGATCTCGATGGCGGCGATCGCGCGGCGCACCGCGTCCTCATTGGTGGCGTAGGTGATCAGCACCACCGGTGCCGGATCCTCCGCGCTCTCCGCCCGGTCGCCCCCATGGGGACGGCCGCGACGGTGCTGCATTATGGACTCGAGCGAGATGTTCTGCTCGGCCATATGGCGGGCAATGGCGGCGGCCGTTCCCGGGCGGTCGACCGCGGCGAGGCGGATGTAATAGCCGCCCTCATGGCGCCGGATGGCGGCCTTTTCCGCCGGCTGCAGGCTCTCGGCCGTCCAGCCGAAGGGCGCGCCGGCCTTGCCGGCGGCCGCGTCGCAGAGATCGGCCACCACCGCCGAGGCGGTGGCGTCGCCGCCCGCACCCGGCCCGACGAGGGTGAGCGCGACGGCATCGCCGTCGATCGCCACCGCATTGGTGACGCCGGAGACCTGCGCGATCGGCCAGTGCTTCGGCACCATGGTCGGGTGCACGCGCAGTTCCACCTCGGTGCCGATGCGGGCCGCGACGCCGAGCAGCTTGATGCGATAGCCGAGCTCGTCCGCCGCCTCGATGTCGGCCAGCGTGATCGAGCGGATACCCTCGATATGGATCGCCTCCGGGTCCGGCTTCACGCCGAAGGCAAGCGAGGCCAGAAGGGCGAGCTTGTGGGCGGTGTCGAAGCCGTCGACATCGAAGGTCGGATCAGCCTCGGCATAGCCGAGCTTCTGCGCCTGATCGAGGCAGGTGTCGAAGGACAGCCCCTCTTCCTGCATCCGGGTGAGGATGTAGTTGCAGGTGCCGTTGAGAATGCCGGAGACGCGGGCGATCTCGTTGCCGAGCAGCGCCTCGCGCAGGGTCTTGATGACGGGAATGCCACCGGCGACCGCCGCCTCGAAATGGATGGCGACACCCGCGGCTTCCGCCGCGCGGGCGAGTTCCACGCCGTGATGGGCGAGCAGCGCCTTGTTGGCGGTGACGATGGAATGGCCGGCGGCAATCGCCGCCTCCACCGCCGTCTTGGCGATGCCGTCCGGGCCGCCGATCAGCTCGACGAACACGTCGATGTCGGGGTCGCGCGCCAGTTCGACCGCGTCGTCGTACCAGCGAAGGCCGGTAAGGTCGCAGTCCCGGTTGCGCGAACGGTCGCGGGCGCTGACAGCCACCACTTCGACCGGCCGTCCCACCCGCGCGGCGATCGCTTCCGCGCGGCGGGCCAGCATGCGCACCACACCCGCGCCGACCGTACCGAGGCCGGCGATGCCAATTTTCAGCGGCGGCGCCATAATGTGTCCGAACTCAACAAACGTTCCGAATGCGGCGCCGCCCGAAAGGGCCGGGCCTTTAGCGCGCCGCGGCGAGAGGGACGACGTTGTGCAATGTTTCCGCGCCGGTTTCAAGGAAGCGGCGGATGTTGCGCGCGGCCTGGCGGATGCGCTGCTCATTCTCCACAAGGGCGATGCGCACATACTCGTCGCCATGCTCGCCGAAGCCGACACCCGGCGCGACGGCGACATCCGCCTTCTCGATCAGAAGCTTGGAGAATTCGAGGCTGCCGAGATGACGGAACTTCGGCGGAATCGGCGCCCAGGCGAACATGGAGGCGGTGGGCACGGGAATGTCCCAACCCGCCTTGCCGAAACTGTCCACCAGCGCGTCGCGGCGCTTCTTGTAGACGCTGCGCATCTCGGCGATGCAGTCCTGCGGGCCGTTCAGCGCCGCGGTGGCGGCCACCTGGATGGGGGTGTAGGCGCCATAATCGAGATAGGACTTCACCCGCGCCAGCGCCGCGATCAGCCGGTCATTGCCGACCGCGAAGCCCATGCGCCAGCCGGCCATGGAGAAGGTCTTGGACATGGAGGTGAATTCCACCGTCACATCCATCGCGCCCGGCACCTGCAGCACCGAGGGAGGCGGGTTGTCGTCGAAATAGACCTCGGAATAGGCGAGGTCGGAGAGCACGATCAGATCGTGCTTCTTCGCGAAGGCGACGACATCGCGGTAGAAGTCGAGGTCCGCCACCTGAGCGGTGGGGTTCGAGGGATAGCAGAGCACCAGCGCCAGCGGCGAGGGAATCGAATGCGCCACCGCGCGCTCCAGCGCGTGGAAGAATTCCGGGCCCGGCTCGCAGGGCACGGAGCGGATCGCGGCGCCGGCCATCAGGAAGCCGAAGGCATGGATGGGGTAGCTGGGGTTCGGCACCAGGATCACGTCGCCGGGGGCGGTGATGGCCTGCGCCATATTGGCGAAGCCTTCCTTAGAGCCGAGCGTCGCCACCACCTGGGTGTCGGGGTTCAGCTTCACACCGAAGCGGCGCTCGTAATAGGCCGCCTGGGCGCGGCGCAGGCCGGGAATGCCCTTGGAGGCGGAATAACGGTCGGTGCGCGGGCGACCGATCGTCTCCTTGAGCTTTTCCACCACATGGTCCGGGGCATCGAGGTCCGGATTGCCCATGCCGAGATCGACGATGTCGGCGCCGCCATTGCGGGCGGTAGCCTTCACGCGGTTGACCTGCTCGAACACGTAAGGCGGCAGCCGGCGAATGCGATGGAAATCGGTCATGGGTCTCAAGCTCCAGGCCGCCCCGTTCCTAGGAGACGGCGTCACGCGCGCTTCATATCACCTCTCGCGCGCCCGCACAGCGAGGGATGTCAGACTAAAGGGGCAGAAGGATGGTAATCGCGCGCCCCGCGGCGCGCTTACTGGCCGGCCTGCCCGTCCTGTCCGTCCTCGATCTGGCGGAGCATCTCCTTCTCGCGCTGGCTGGCGAGATTTTCGAGGTTCTTCTGCATTGCCTGCTGCTGTTGCGGGGTCATCACCGGCCGGTCGCCGATCTGCGCCGGGGCCCCGAAAGTCGGATAGGCCGGCTCCGGCAGCTTCTGGCGACCGACCGGAGCTGGCGCGGCCCGCGAGGAATCCGCCGAGGCTGCCGCCGATTCGCCCGATCCCGAGGTCTCCGCCGCGCCGGGCCCACTGGTGGACCTTTCCAGCGAAGCACAGCCGGCAAGCGCCAGCGCGGCAAGCGCGGCGCCAGCGAGAAGAAATGTGCGCGCGACGGACGTGCCGCCCTGCCTGCCCTGCCCGTGATCCACCATGCCCTCCCCTCAGGCGTCGGCCATCTCCCGCTGCCGCGCGGAACCGGCCGTTACGCACTCGCTAGCACCGGATGGCGCGTCTATTATGGCCACCTATGAACGTACCAACCCGCGGGGACAAGCGGTGAGCAGCCGACGCAGCAGATCGATACCGTCCGCCCCGGCAAAATCCACGCCGGCGAAAACGATTGAGGCGCAGCGCACAGCGCCGGCCGACGCGCTGGCGGCTCCGCCGAAGCCGGCGGCGCGCAAGCGTGTGACCAAAACGGTCGCGGCGGCACAGCCGACCGTACCCGCACCGGCGGCGGCGGCGCCAAAGGCGTCGACCCCGGACGTAGCGGCGAAAATACCGGCGGCGAAAAAACCGGCGGCGAAAAAACCGGCCGCCAAGAGCCCGGCCGCCAAGAGCCCGGCGCAGCCTAAGGTGGCGGTCGAAAAGCCGGCGACAGCAACTCCGGCGCGCACGCCCGCACGGAAAAAGCCGCTCACCGCCATCGCCGCCGAAACGTCCGCGACGGCCACCGTGCCCCGCACGCGACCGGTGAAGGCTGGCGGCGCCGCGCCGAAGCCAGTTTCCGCAGCGCCGCCCCCGCCCCCCAAGGCGCCGGAAGCGGCGGCCCCCTCCTCCCAGGCCGAACCTTCTGCGTCAAAGCCCTCGCCATCCAAACCGGCCCCGGAAGCCGCCGCGCCGGAGACGCCGCGCCCCGGCGCGATCGATCTCGAAGCCTTCGCCGCCAATCTCGCGCGGATGATGGAGGAAGGTGGGCGGGCCATGGCCGCCTATCTGCGCCCGCGCGAGGAAGGCCGCATTCGCGACGATGTGGCGGAAGAACTGACCGAGGTCGCCAAGACCATTGGCAATGTCGCGGAATATTGGCTTGCCGATCCGCAGCGCACGGTGGAAGCGCAGTCACGGCTGATCGGCGGTTATCTCGAACTCTGGACCACGGCGCTGAAACGCCTCGGCGGCGAGAAGACCCGGCCAGTGGTGGAGCCCGCCACCCGCGACTCGCGCTTCGCCGACCCGGAGTGGAACTCGAATCCATTCTTCGATGCGCTCAAGCAGGCCTATCTCCTCACCGCCAACTGGGCGGCGGACATGGTGGAAGAGGCCGAGATCGACGCTCGCACGAAGCACAAGGCGGAGTTCTATGTGCGCCAGATCGCCGGCGCGGTCTCGCCCTCCAATTTCGTCCTGACCAATCCGGAGCTGCTGCGCACCACGCTCGCCTCGAATGGCGAGAACCTCGTGCGCGGCATGAAGATGCTGGCCGAGGACATCGAGGCCGGCGGCGGCGACCTGAAGATCCGCCAGACCGACGATTCCAAGTTCCGTGTCGGGGAGAATCTCGCGGTCACGCCCGGCAAGGTGATTTTCCAGAACGAGCTGATGCAGCTCATCCAGTACGCGCCGCAGACCGAAAGCGTGCTGGCGACGCCGGTGGTGATCATCCCGCCCTGGATCAACAAGTTCTACGTGCTCGACCTGACGGCGGAGAAATCCTTCGTACGCTGGGCGGTGGAAAGCGGGCTCACCGTTTTCATGGTGTCCTGGGTCAATCCCGGCCCCGAACTCGCCGCCAAGGGCTTCGAGGACTATATGAAGGACGGTGTGCTCACCGCCTTCGACGTGGCGAAGAAGGCGACAGGCGCCAAGGACTTCCACGCGGTGGGCTATTGCGTCGGCGGCACCATGCTGGCGATGACCCTGGCCTGGCTGGCCGCCACCGGTGCCAAGCCCGGCCTCGCCAGCGCCACCTTCCTCACCACCCAGGTCGATTTCACCTATGCCGGCGACCTCAAAGTGTTCATCGACGAGGAGCAGGTCGCCAGCCTTGAACGCAAGATGCTGGAAGCGGGGGTTATGGAAGGCAGCAAGATGGCTAATGCCTTCAACATGCTGCGTGCCAATGATCTTATCTGGCCCTATGTGGTGAACAACTATCTCAAGGGGCAGGCACCGTTTCCGTTCGACATTCTCTACTGGAACGCGGATTCGACCCGGCTGCCGGCGGCCAACCATTCCTTCTATCTGCGCAATTGCTATCTCGACAACAAGCTGGCGCAGGGTAGCCTGATGCTGGCCGGCAAGACGCTGGACCTGAAGGCCATCGACCTGCCGATGTACAGCGTAGCGACGCGCGAGGACCACATCGCCCCGGCGGCCTCGGTGTTCCTCGGCCTGCAGAAATTCGCCCGGCCCGGCCGCTTCGTACTGGCCGGCTCCGGCCATATTGCCGGTGTCATCAACCCGCCGGCGCGCGGCAAGTACCAGTACTGGACCGGCGGGCCGGCAGCGGGAAAGCTGGAGGACTGGATCGCCAAGGCCGAAATGCACCCCGGCTCCTGGTGGCCGGACTGGCGCGGCTGGATCGAGGAACGCGGTAGCGCACGCGTGCCCGCCAGCACCCGCATCCCGGGCGAGGGGCCCTACAAGGCGATCGAGGACGCACCGGGCAGCTATGTGAAGGTGCGCTCGTGATGCGGGCCACCGCCTCCGCCCACACCCGCCGCGCGGCGCGCCGGCCAAGAGCCTGACGTGGACGAGTGGCTCGCCCTGACCATCTCTGCCGTCGGCGCGGCGAGCACCGCTGTCGGCGTGCTCGCCGCGCTCTGGCAGTATCGCCGCAACAGCCTGGAGAGCCGGCGCCGTGACCGGCGCGACAAGGCCGTGGTCGCGGCCAACGAGATGGAAGTTTTCGGACAGGACCCCTCCGTCAAGAACGCGCTGGCGATGCTCGACTGGGACCCGCCAGTGCTCCAGCTCGCCCTGGCCGACGGCACGTCACGGGCGGTGCGGGTCGACAGCGACCTTTTCATCGCGGCCCTCCGCTCCAGCCAGGCGCCGGCGCCTGGGGGCTGGCCCTGGCTACCGGACGATGATCGCCGCCGCCTCGCCGAGATCGCCCGCAGGGGCCCCGGCTTCACACTCGAAGAAACCGCGATCCGCAGTATTTTCGACCGTTTTCTTGACCGGCTCGAACGCATCGAGACGCTGATCGAGCGCGACGTGATCTCAGCCGAGGATTTCGAGACCCACTTCGCCTATTGGCTCGACCTCATGGGCGAGATCCCGTCGGCTTCGCTCAGCCACTTCGCCGCGCTCAAGCGCGCCGCGCTGTGGGGCTATATCGACCATTACCGCTTCTCGAACACGCGCAAGCTGTTCGCGCGCTACAAGCGGGCGACACTGCGGCCGGTCGGCTGATCCTCACGGGAACCGCGCGATCTGCTCCAGACCCAGCGTCTCGGGATAGCCGAGCACGAAGTTCATGTTCTGCACCGCCTGGCATTCAGCACACCAACCACATTGTCGTAGCCGCACTGAGCGGCGAAAGAGAGCGGGAAGATAAGAAATACGACCGCTGCCAGCATATAAACGATCTGCATCGCGGGAGCTTCCGGAAAATAAATATACTTTACAACCAAGAATACAATTCTGTGCCCGAGATACATGAAGAAGCTGGCATAGGCCACATATCGAAACAACGTCGCGAATTTCACGGCCCGCACCCTCGTCACCGTGACCGCAAAGACCAATGACGCAAAAAAGAGGGCGAAGGGCGTCGCACGCAAATCCGTCTCCAATTCGGTAAAATCGGAACGCGTTGAAAGAACAAGCGCGGCCAGTGTTCCAACGCCGACCGCGATCGGCAGCGCAGCACCGGTTGACAGGACGCGGCCAGCCATGAATACGCCGGCTGCGAAAGAAGGGAAGTAGATCAGCAGCCTGACATCCAGTCGCCCCGTGGCAAAATTGTATAAATATCCAGAAACCATGAATGAAAAACAAACAAATACATACAAAATAGTATCTCTGCGAAATTTAGCCAATACAGGGACAGTGCAGTAGCATATAATCAGAGCAGTTATGAACCACAAAGTCATCGGAGCCGGCTTCGCGAACATTGATATCAAAAATACACTTCGTATAAAAACGCCAATGCTTTCAAGATTAAGAATCAGGAAGAAAATCGATGCAACCAGGTACGGCGGATAGATTCTAATGAACCGCTCGGCAAGGAAACGGAACGTACCGCCACTTTCCAGGCCCGACACCTTTTTCGCGGGCGACACCATGTAACCGGAGATCAGAAAAAAAAGCGCCAACGCCCCGACGGTGAGATGGGTGGTGATGGCATTCTGATAGCTGGCGTTGGAGATGTAATTCCCGAGATGCCAGAACGCGACAATGTAGAGAACGCTGACGCAACGCAGCACGTCGATCGACTCAATCCGACGCCTCTGCAACGCGGCAGGGAAGGCTGTCAATTCGCGCCACATGATCGCTCCGCGGTCCCGGACGGATAAAACTGTGGCTCCCGCAGGCACGCCGCCCCCTCACGGGAACAGCGCGATCTGCTCCAGACCCAGCGTCTCGGGATAGCCGAGCACGAGGTTCATGTTCTGCACCGCCTGGCCGGAGGCGCCCTTCACCAGATTGTCGGTGGTGGAGATCACGATCACCCGGTCCGGCGCGCGGTCCTTCACCACGCCGATGAAGGCCATATTGGAGCCCTTCACGAAGCGCGACTGCGGCACCTGGCCGAGCGGCAGCACATGCACGAAGGGCTCGCTCTTGTAGAAATCCGCCAGCACGCGGTGCACGCCCTCCGCACCGACGCCGGCGCCGGTCTTGAGGTAGATGGTGGCATAGATGCCTCGCGTCATCGGCACGAGGTGCGGGGTGAAGCTCGGCGCCACGCTGCGGCCGGCGGCCTTGGAGAATTCCTGATCCAATTCGGCCATGTGGCGGTGGCTGCCGACGCCATAGGCGTGCATGCCCTCCGTCACCTCGGTGAACAGCAGGTTCTCCTTCGCCGAACGGCCCGCCCCGGTCACGCCGCTCTTGGCGTCGATGACGATATGCTCGGACTCAATGGCGCCGGCCTCGATCAGCGGCACCACGGGCAGGATGGCTGTCGTGGTGTAGCAGCCGGGGTTCGCGACCAGCCGCGCCTTGCGGATGTCGTCGCGGTACAGCTCGACGACGCCGTAGACGGCTTCCTGCTGCAGCTCCAGCGCCTGGTGCGGATGGCCGTACCAGCGCTCATAGGCGCCATCGTCGCGCAGCCGGAAATCGGCGGAGAGATCGACCACCTTCACATGCGGCGCGGTCTCGAACACGTTCTTGATGACAAGCTGCGTGGTGCCATGCGGCAGGGCGCAGAAAACCAGGTCCACGTCCTTCCACGCCACCTGTTCGATGGTGATGAGATCCGGCAGCTTGAACGGCGCGAACTGCGGGAACACATCCGCCACCGCCTGCCCCGCCTTGCGGTCGGCAGTCAGCGCGACGATCTCGACGCGGGGATGGCGCAGCAGCAGGCGCAGCAGTTCCGAGCCGGTGTAGCCCGAGGCCCCGAGGATGGCGATCCGCGCCTTGCTGTCCGTCATGGTGGCGACCCTTCCTGCTGGCGCGCCCGCTGAACGACAGGGGGCGCGCATGGAGCTGCGCCCTTACACCTTTCGCATGTCCGACGAAAGACAAGAGCGTCCCCGGCTGACGCATGGCGGCTGCGCGCGCCGGGCGGGAACCGGATGGAACCCCCGCCGCTTCTCCTCCGGCCTCTCCACGGACAGCCGGAGCCCACGCCATGAACGCCCCCCTCGCCTGGTTTGAAACCGGCCTCGCCATGACGCGGCTCGGCATGGACATGCAGGTGGTGATCACCGAGCGGCTCAGTCGTCTCGCGCGCGGCGACGCCGCCGCCGGCGTCGAGGCGATGCGGATGATGACGGAAAAGACGCTGGCGCTGGGTGAGGTCAATGCCCGGCTGTGGAAGGCGGCGGCTGCCGGGCGGCTGGGTGCGGTCGGGCCGGAGATCGTCGCCCTTTACGGCGCCAAGGTGCGCGCCAACCGCAAGCGACTGAAGCGTTGAGCCGGCTGCGCGCATGGCGCCCATGTTCACGGAGCGTTCCGGTTTCGCTCTGGCGCTGTCATAGTGCTAAGGAAACCGAATCGGTTCCTGACTCTGACGAGACCGCCCGCGCCCATGTCGAATTCTGACGACCTCTTCGCCGCTGTTCCCGCCCCGCGTCCGCGCGCCGCTGCGCGCCCCGCCGCGCCGCGCGAGGGCACGCCCGGCGAGGCCGGCTACACGGCTGCCGATATCGAGGTGCTGGAAGGGCTGGAGCCGGTGCGGCGCCGGCCGGGCATGTATATTGGCGGCACGGACGAGAAGGCGCTGCACCATCTCTTCGCCGAAGTGGTCGACAATTCGATGGACGAGGCCGTTGCCGGCCATGCCAGTTTCATCGAGGTGGAACTGACCGAGGATGGCTTCCTCACCGTTACCGACAATGGCCGCGGCATCCCGATCGAGGAACACCCGAAATATCCCGGCAAGTCGGCGCTGGAAGTGATTCTCACCACGTTGCACGCGGGCGGCAAGTTCGACAGCAAGGTCTACGAGACCTCCGGCGGCTTGCACGGCGTCGGCGTTTCCGTGGTCAACGCTCTGTCAGACGTGCTGGTGGTCGAGGTCGCACGCGGGCAGACGCTCTACCGCCAGACCTATTCGCGCGGTGTGCCGCAGGGTGCTATCCAGGAGGTCGGGCGCATCCTCAACCGCCGCGGCACGCGGGTGAGCTTCCACCCGGACGCGCAGATCTTCGGCGAGAATGCCCGTTTCAAGCCGGCCCGCGTGTTCAAGATGGCCCGCTCAAAGGCCTATCTATTCGGCGGGGTGGAAATACGCTGGAGCTGCGACGCCTCGCTCGTCGCCGGCACGGACATCCCGGAGAAAGCGGTGTTCCGCTTCCCCGGCGGCCTGCGCGACTATCTCGCCGCCGATATTGACGGCCATACGCTGGTCCATCCCGACATCTTCTCCGGCAAGACCCAGCGCCCCGGCGGCCATGGCTCGGCGGAATGGGCGGTGGCCTGGCTGGGCGATGCCGATGGCAGCATCTCCTCCTATTGCAACACCATCCCGACCGCCGAAGGTGGCACGCATGAGACCGGCCTGCGTGCCGTGCTGCTCAAGGGGCTGCGCGACCATGCCGAGCGCACCGGCGCGGCCAAGCGCGCCGCCATCGTCACCGCCGACGACGTGATGGCCGGCTGCGCCGCGATGCTCTCCGTCTTCGTGCGTGAGCCGGAATTCCAGGGCCAGACCAAGGAGAAGCTCGCCACCGCCGAAGCCACCCGCATCGTCGAGGCGGCGCTGCGCGATCCGTTCGACCATTGGCTCGGCGGCAATCCGGCGCAGGCCAACCGTCTGCTCGACTGGGTGGTGGAGCGCGCCGAGGAAAGGCTGCGCCGCCGGCAGGAGAAGGAAATCTCCCGCAAGACCGCCGTGCGCAAGCTGCGCCTGCCGGGCAAGCTGGCGGACTGCTCCAACAATTCGGCGGCGGGGTCCGAGCTCTTCATCGTCGAAGGCGACTCGGCCGGCGGCTCGGCCAAGCAGGCGCGCGAGCGCCAGACCCAGGCGGTGCTGCCGCTGCGCGGCAAAATCCTCAACGTCGCGAGCGCCGGCCGCGACAAGCTCGCCGCCAACCAGCAGCTCGGCGACCTCGTGCAGGCGCTCGGCGCCGGCACCGGGGCGCAGTATCGCGAGGAAGATTTGCGCTATGAGCGGGTCATCATCATGACCGACGCCGATGTCGACGGCGCGCATATCGCCTCGCTGCTCGTCACCTTCTTCTACCGGCAGATGCCGAAGCTGATCGAGAACGGCCATCTCTTCCTTGCGGTGCCGCCGCTCTACCGCATCAGCCAGGGCGCCAAGACGCTCTATGCCCGCGACGAGGCGCATCGCGACGAGTTGCTGCGTACGGAATTCTCAGGGCGCGGCAAGGTCGAGATCGGCCGCTTCAAGGGCCTTGGCGAAATGATGCCGGCGCAGCTGAAGGAAACCACGATGAGCCGCAAGACGCGGACCTTGCTGCGCATCACCGTGGAGGAAGCCGAACGCGCGGCCACGGCCGATATTGTCGAGCGGCTGATGGGCAACAAGCCGGAAAGCCGCTTCACCTTCATTTCCGAGCGTGCCGCCTTCGCGAGCGAAGAACTGCTGGATATCTGAGCGGAGCGGGCTTTACCGCCTGATCCGATCAGCTTGCGATGCACTGATCGGCGCGGGCTCTAGCGCCGCTCGAAGGCGAGGCGGGCCGCGAGGCTGAGAAAGATCAGCCCGGTGAGACGCTGAAAGCCGCGGGCGAGCCGCTTGCGCGTCCGAAGCCAGCCACTGATCCGGCCGGCGAAGCCGCCGACCAGCGCATTCACCACCGTGCCACCGGCATTGAACACCGTGCCGAGCAGCAGGAACTGCACAAAGCCCGAGCCGCGCGCGGGATCGACGAATTGCGGCAGGAGGGCAAGGATGAACACCGCCACCTTCGGGTTCAGCACATTCACCAGCACCGCCTCGCGGAAGGCGCGCCAGGGCGTGTGCCGGCGGCCCGAACCCGGCTCCAGCACCAGACCCGGGCTGCGCAGCGCCTGCACCGCCAGCCAGACGAGATAGGCAACGCCGGCCCAGCGCAGCACCTCGAACGCGCCGGGATGCGCGGCGAGCAGCGCCGCCAGGCCAAGGGCGGCGGCGAACACATGGATGAAGCCACCGGCAGCGATGCCGAGGCTGGCGGCGATGCCGGCGCGGGGACCGGACTTCATCCCCTGGCCGAGGCAGAACAGCATGTCATTGCCGGGGGTGAGGTTCAGCGCCAGCGCCGCCGGCACGAAGAGCAGCAGCGTTTCCAGCGAAACCGGCATGGCGCTCACCCCTCCGCCGCCTCGGGACGCGGGTCGACGGCAATGATGTCCATGACCCCGCCCGGGAGCGTCACCTCGTCGCCGATCCACTTGCCGGTCAACGCACGGGCGACCGGCGAGACCCAGCCGATACGGCCCTGCGCCGGATCGGCCTCATCTTCGCCGACGATGCGGAAGGTACGGCGGCCGCCCTTTTCATCCTCCAGCGTCACCGCCATGCCGAAGGTGATGGCCTCGCCCTCCTGCGGCGGGTCCACCGGCTCGGCATTGGCACGCCGCGCCGACCAGTAGCGCAGCTCGCGCGAGGCGGCGGCGACGGCGTCGCGCTCGCCCCGAGCCCCGGCGGCAGACAGCGCCTCGCGCTGGCGGGCGATTTCGGCGTCGATCTGTGCGAGGCCCCGGCGGGTGACGAGGTTGCGATTCGGGCTGACGGGCCGTTCGGGCAGCGTATCCGCGCCGCTGTCTTCTTTCACGAAAGCGCGGCTCATCGCGCGACCTGCCTTCCCCTGCGGGGCCGCGCCGGGCCGGAACATGCCGAAAAGCCCTTGACAGCGGCCGAATACGTTGACTTTCCGGGCATTATGCCTATGGTGCAACGCGTCGTCATACCATATCCGACTGAGGCGCTCCGCGCGACGACGATGCAACCATCCCCGGTTACGGCTCGGGGGTTCGGTGTGCGGTGCGCAGCCGCAGAATTGATCCAGATGCCTTTTAACGAACTGGGCCTGAGCGACAAGGTGCTCGCGGCCGTTGCCGATACCGGCTACACCGAGCCGACGCCGATCCAGGCGCAGGCCATTCCGCATGTGCTCGCGCGCCGCGATGTGCTGGGCCTCGCGCAGACGGGCACCGGCAAGACCGCCGCCTTCACCCTGCCGATGCTGACCCTGCTGGAGCAGGGGCGCGCCCGGGCCCGCATGCCCCGCACGCTGATCCTCGAACCCACGCGCGAACTCGCGGCGCAGGTCGAAGAGAACTTCACGCGCTACGGCAAGAACCACAAGCTGAACGTCGCCCTGCTGATCGGCGGCGTCTCCTTCGGCGACCAGGATGCCAAGCTGCTGCGCGGCGTCGACATCCTCATCGCCACGCCGGGCCGGCTGCTCGACCATGTGGAGCGCGGCCGCCTGCTGCTCTCGGGCATCGAGATCCTCGTCATCGACGAAGCCGACCGCATGCTCGACATGGGCTTCATCCCGGACATTGAGCGCGTGTGCAAGCTGGTGCCGTTCACCCGCCAGACGCTGTTCTTCTCCGCGACCATGCCGCCGGAAATCCAGCGCCTCGTCGCGCAGTTCCTGTCAAACCCGGTGCAGATCGAGGCTTCCCGCCCCTCCTCCACCGCCTCGACCATCACCCAGCTGCTGGTCGCCTCTCCCAAGGAGGATTTCGCCAAGCGCGAGGTCCTGCGGGGGCTGATCGACAGCGCCGAGAACCTGCAGAACGGCATCATCTTCTGCAACCGCAAGAGCGAAGTCGCGGTGGTTCACAAGTCGCTGCTGCGCCATGGCTACAAGGCGGTGTGCCTGCATGGCGACATGGACCAGCGCTCGCGCATGCAGGCGCTCGACCAGTTCCGCACCGGCGAGGCCACGCTGCTGGTGGCGTCCGACGTTGCCGCGCGCGGGCTCGACATTCCCGCCGTGAGCCATGTGTTCAATTATGACACGCCGCATCACGCTGAGGACTATGTGCACCGCATCGGACGCACCGGTCGCGCCGGGCGTGCGGGCGCGGCCTTCACCATCGTCACCGCAGGCGAGGTCAAGTCGCTGGCGGCGATCGAGAAGCTGATCGGCCGTCCGATCGACTGGAAGGACGGTGCCGGCCTCGACACCGTGCCGGCAGTGGAGACGCGCGCCCGGCCGGGCCGCGAAAAGACGAGTGGCGAGAAGCCTGCCCGCGAGAAGGGCCGTGGCGGCCGCAATCGCGAGCGGGAAGATGGCGGCGAGAGCCGTGGCGCCCGCCCCGCCCGCCGCCGCGAGGCCGAGCCGGCCAGCCCGCCGGTCGAGGCTGTCGAGACGAAGGTAGCGGCTGAGGCTCCGACCAAGCCGGCACGGCGCCGCTCTCGCGCGGCCGAAGCGGAAGCCGCTCCGGCCGCCGTCGCGCCCGCCGCTCCACCTGTGGCGGCCTCGGCTCCGGCGAACGCTCCGCGCGGGCGTGGTCGCGAGAAGGCAGCCCCCACTCCGGCGCGCGCGCCGGTTACCCCGCTCACCCATCGCCGCCCCGACCGGGCGCCGATGGACGAGCCGGCCGATACCTCGCATCTGCCGGCCTTCCTGCTGCGGCCGGTGAAGATCAAGGCCGGCTGAACGGCTCGCCCGCCTTGGGCTGCGGAAGGGCGGAAGCGGCTTCCGCCCGATCCACAGCCGCCACGGGCTTCGCCGCGCGCACGCGGCGCGGCGATAACGCGGCCGGCGCCTCCATTGGCGTGGCCGGCGCGCGGACAGCCTCACGCAGACGCTTGATCAGGTCGCCCCGCACCCCGCCGGCATCGCCCGACGCGGCCCAGCCGGAGAAGCCGATCTCCACCCGGTCCAGCGCCATCTTGGCGATGGACGCGGATGGGCCGGGTTCCTTCGTCACGCGCGGGTCGTTCTTCAGGAAGGTCAGGCCCTTTTCCATCACGCCCTCGATGTCGTCGTCCGGCTTCAGTTCCAGCGCGAAGCTGAAGCTGCGGGCGCCATAGACCGAGCGGTTGACCATCGGCGAGCCCCAGACCCGGCCGTTCGGCATCAGCACCTGCACATTGTCGCCGGCGGCAAGTTCGGTGGTGAACAGGGTAATGGCCTTCACCGTGCCGCTCTGCCCGCCGACTTCGACGGAATCGCCGACCTTGAACGGGCGGAACAGCAGCAGCATCACCCCGGCGGCGACATTGGACAGCGTGCCCTGCAAGGCGAGCCCCACCGCCAGCGAGGTGGCCCCCAGCACCGCAATCAGGCTGGTGGTCTGAATGCCGAAGCGCTGCAACACGGCGAGCCCGACGAACACCAGCACAGTGTAGCGGGCGAGGCTGGAAAGGAAGCCGACAATGGTCGGGTCGACACGATGCGTGGCGTTCAGGGCGCGGGTCACCAGCCGGTCGACCACGCTCGCCAGCCACCAGCCGATGACGAGCAGCGCCAGGGCGTAGAGCATGTTCAGCCCGTATAGAATAATGAGATCGCCCAGCCCGTTCAGGCCGCGATAGCTGTCGAGATCCATCGGTCATCGCTCCGTGCGCATCAGGGAGCCCGGCACCGCCGGGACCATCGGCAAACACATGCGACGCGGGAGGGTTCCCGCCGCGCACGTGTTTCAGCGCCGGCTGGAACGACGCGGAGCGGCGGGAGCACCGGCCGCGCGGGCGATGGCAAGAGCGCGATGGGCGAGCGCGGCGGCGAGTTCGCCATCGTCGAGCGCCGGCTCCGGCAGCGACCAGTAACCCACGCTCACCTGCCTGCCGTCCTTGCGGGAATAGGTGAACGGCTCGGCGCCCGCAGCGGCGAGATCAGCGGCGAAGGCCGCGTCGGTCTTGAGATAGATGCGCGCGTCGATCACGAGGCCGAACATCACGCCATCGGCATAGAGGCCAAGCCCGCCGAACAGGCGGCGGGTACGCACAGGCCCAAACGAGGCGAAGAGATCGGCGATGTCGGCCTCACCCATCGCACACCGCGAGGGATCAGGCGCTGGCGCCGGCGGTCTCGGGCCGTACGGGGGTGATGGCGACAGATTCGCCGCAGCCGCAGGCCGAGGTCTGGTTGGGGTTGTTGAACACGAACTGGGCAGCGAACTTGTCGGCCTTGAAGTCCATTTCGGTGCCGAGAAGATACAGGATCGCCTTGGGGTCGATCAGCACCTTCACGCCCTTATCCTCGACCACCTCGTCAAATTTGCCCGCCTCTTCGGCAAATTCCATCGTGTATTCCATGCCGGCGCAGCCGCCATTCTTGACGCCGATGCGAAGCCCGGCAACGGGCTTTTCCGAGCGCGCGATCACCTGCCGCACGCGCTCGGCGGCGGCGTCGGTCAAGGTCATCACCTTGGGGCGGGGGCGGGGCTGGGTCATGTTCACTGTCTCCACATCGACGCCGGTTCAAGGCCGGCGGATCGGTCCCGCCTAATGTGGGGGATGCGCCGGGCCCCGGCAAGGGCGAAGGCGCGGTGCTTCGCCGGGTCACGCCACGTCATCCTGAGATGCGAGCGAAGCGAGCCTCGAAGGATGGTCGCTCGGGCGCACCCAACCGATCATCCTCCGAGGCCCGGCCCATGGCCGGGCACCTCAGGATGACGGCGCCAACGCAAACGAGCCGCTTCAGTAATTCGGCCACAGGCCGGGCGTGGCGAGTTCGACCATGTGATTGTCCGGGTCGCGGAAATACAGGCTGACCCCGCCCCCCTTCCAGTTCACCCGGCCTTCCACCGGCACGCGATGGGCGGCGAGATGCTGCTCCCAATGCGCCAGAGAGCTCTCGGGGATCGCCAGCGCGTAATGCAGCGCGCCGCTGCCGTCATGCGGCGGGATGGTGCCCTCCGCCATCACCACCGGCTCCAGCGTCGCGCCGCGCAGGAACAGCAGCAGCACGCTGCCCGGCCCGGCGCGATAGGCGCAGAACCGGTCATCGGCGACCATCGGCTCCAGCCCCAGCACCCGCTCATAAAACGCGCGGGCGCGGGGCATGTCGTCGACATAGAGACCGGTTTCCAGCACGCCGGACAGCGGCGGCGCGACGGGCGTTTCGCTTACCACAGATTCAGCGCCAGCCGCGCCTCTTCCGACATGCGGCCCTGATCCCATGGCGGATCGAAGGTGAGGTTGACGGTCGCGCCGGCGACACCGCCGACGCTGGCCACCGCGCCTTCCACCATGCCCGGCAGTTCGGCCGCCGAGGGGCAGTTGGGCGTGGTCAGCGTCATTTCCACCGCGACCTGACGGTCGTCGGCGATGTCGACCTTGTAGATGAGGCCGAGCTCGTAAATGTCGACCGGGATTTCCGGGTCATAGACGGTCTTGAGCGCCGCGACGATGTCGTCGGTCAGGCGCTCAAGCTCCGCTTCCGGAATGGCGGCGTTCACAGCCGGGGTGTTCGGCGTGTCGGAGGTCTGGGCTTCGCTCATGCGAAAAGATCCTGAGCCTTGATGAGGGCGTCGGCGAGAATGTCGACTTCCTCATGCGTGTTGTAGAGCGCGAACGACGCCCGGCACGTCGCCGTCACACCATATCGCCCTAGAAGCGGCATCGCGCAATGGGTGCCGGCGCGCACCGCTACGCCGGCGCGGTCGATCACGGTGGCGATGTCATGCGCATGCGCGCCCTTCACGTCGAAGGCGAAGATGGCGCCCTTGCCCGGCGCATCGCCATAGACCTGCACGGAATTGATCTGCGCCAGACGCTCGCGGGCATAGGCGCCCAGAGACGCCTCATGCGCGGCGATACGGTCGCGGCCGAGGCTTTCCATATAGGCCAGCGCCGCGCCGAGCCCGATCGCCTGCACGATGGGCGGCGTGCCGGCCTCGAAGCGGTGCGGGGGCTCGCCATAGGTGACGCCCTCTTCGGTGACGGTGCGGATCATCTCGCCGCCGCCCTCATAAGGGGGCATCTTCTCCAGCAGCGCCCGCTTGCCATAGAGCAGGCCGATGCCGGTCGGCCCGTAGAGCTTGTGGCCGGTGACAGCGTAGAAATCGACATCGAGGTCCACCACGTCCACCGGCATGTGCACGGCGGCCTGCGACCCGTCGACCACCACCATTGCGCCGGCGTCATGGGCGAGGCGCGCGATCTCCTTGATCGGCGTTACCGTGCCGAGCACGTTCGACATGTGGGTGATGGCGACGATCCTGGTGCGCTCGGTAAGCAGCGCCTTGAAGGCGGCGAGGTCGAAGGCGCCGTCCTCGGTCACCGGCGCCCATTTGATGACCGCGCCCTTGCGCTCGCGCAGATAGTTCCACGGCACGATGTTGGAATGGTGCTCCATGATCGAGAGCACGATCTCGTCACCCTCGCCGATCGACTGGCCGAGCGAGGAGGCGACGAGGTTGAGCGCGCCGGTGGCGGAGCGGGTGAAGATCACCTCGTCCAGCGTCGGGGCATTGAGAAAGGCGCGGCAGCGTTCGCGCGCCTCCTCATAGGCTTCGGTCATCGCATTGGCGAGGAAGTGCAGGCCGCGATGAACGTTGGAATACTCGTTCTCATAGGCGAAGCGCATCCGGTCCAGCACCTGCACCGGCTTCTGCGCCGAGGCCGCATTGTCGAGATAGACCAGCGGCTTGCCATAGATCTGCTTGGACAGGATGGGAAAATCCTGCCGCACGCGGGCAACGTCATAGGTGCCGTCGGTGACGGCGGGATGGAGGGTGATGGTCATCGGTCGACCTTTCTGGCGCCACACGGGCGAACATCCTTCGAGGCCGGCCTCTGGCCGGCGCCTCAGGATGACGTGGTGCACAAAGGCAACGTCATCCTGAGGTGCGAGCGAAGCGAGCCTCGAAGGATGCTCGCTCCGTCCAATCCGCCTCAGGCCCGCGAAGCGAGCCAGGCTTCCGCGCGCTCGACCAGCGCCTCGCGCAGGCCGTCATGCTCGACGGTTTCCACCGCCTCGCCGACAAAGGCCTGCACCAGAAGGCTCTGCGCCTCCTTCATCGGAATGCCGCGGGCGCGCAGATAGAACAGAAGTTCGTCATCGATGGCGCCGCAGGTGGCGCCATGGCCGCACTGCACATCGTCGGCGAAGATCTCCAGCTCCGGCTTGTTGTCCATCTCTGCGTCGTCGCCGAGCACCAGCGCGCGGCTCATCATCCGCCCGTCGGTCTTCTGCGCCGCCTGACGGACGACAATCTTGCCCTGGAACACGCCACGCGAGGAATCGTCGAGCACGTGCTTGAACAGTTCCCGGCTCTCGCAGCCTGGCACCTGATGGTCGACATAGAGCGTGGTGTCGGCATGCTGACGGTTCTTCAGCAGCGAGGCGCCGTTGAAGCCGACATGGCTGTTCTCGCCCGACAGCGTGGCATAGAGCGAGGTCCGCGCCACCCCGGCGCCGAGCGAGAAGCTGAAGGTGTGAACTTTCGATTCCCGGCCGACCGCGAACAGCATCGTCGCGAGGTGGAAGGCGCCCGTGCCATCCTCCTGCAGCCTCACCACGTCGAGATGCGCTTCATCGCCGACCACGAACTCGGTGGCGGCGTTCGCCTGATAGGCAAGCCCGTCCGGCCCCTCGAAGCTCTCGGCATAGGTGAAGGCGGCGCCCTCCCCGACGACGACCAGCGAACGGGCATAGCTCGCCGCCGCATGGGCGCCAGCGAACACATGCGCCACATGCAGCGGCCGCTCGATTGTCGCCCCCGGCGCGACGGTGACCACCACGCCATCCTTGGCCAGCGCGGTGTTGAGCGCCAGCGCGGCATCATAGCGGCCCGGCTGGATGCCGCCGAGACGGCTGAGCACCTCGTCGCCCGCCGCAATCGCGGCGGACAGGGTAGTGACGGTAAGCCCGGACTCCAGATCGGCGAGGTCGGACAGTTCCGGCACCACGGCGCCATTGGCGACGACGATGCGGCGGGCTTCAACGCCGCGCAGCAGGCGCGCGCGCGCATCCGCCTCGGCCACAGCGGCCGCGCCGGCAACAGGAACCGCCTCGCGCATAAGGCTGCGCAGGTCGGTATATTTCCATTCCTCAACCCGCCGATGCGGCAGGCCGTTCTCCTCGAAGGCGCGGGCGGCGGCGCGGCGCAGATCGGCCAGCCGGTCGCCGCCTTCCGGCACGGTGCCGAGCGAGGCGAGGATCGCCTGTTCGGCCGGCGTGCGGATCGGACGGATGTCTGCGTTCATGTCAGCCACCTCACGCCGCGTCCTGCTGATACTCGGCATAGCCATTGGCTTCGAGCTCCAGCGCCAGTTCCTTGCCGCCGGAGCGCACGATGCGGCCCTTGTTCATCACATGCACGAAGTCGGGCACGATGTGGTTCAGCAGGCGCTGGTAATGAGTGATGACGATCATCGCCCGGTCGGGCGAGCGCAGGGCGTTGACGCCCTCGGAGACGACTTTCAGCGCGTCGATGTCGAGGCCGGAATCGGTCTCGTCGAGCACGCAGATCTTCGGCTCCAGGATCGCCATCTGCAGGATCTCGGCACGCTTCTTCTCGCCGCCGGAGAAGCCGACATTGACGCCGCGCTTCAGCATGTCCTGGTTGATGCCGAGATGAGCGGCCTTGTCCTTGACGAGGCGGAGGAAATCGGGCGTGGAGATTTCCGCCTCGCCGCGCTTCTTGCGCTGCGCGTTCAGCGAGGCGCGCAGGAAGGTCATGGTGGCGACGCCGGGCACTTCCACCGGATACTGGAAGGCGAGGAACACACCCTTGGCGGCGCGCTCGTCGATTTCCATCTCCAGCAGGTCCTCGCCGTCGAGAGTGACGGAGCCGTCCGTCACCTCATAATCCTCCTTGCCGGCGAGGATGTAGGAGAGCGTGGACTTGCCGGAACCGTTCGGCCCCATGATGGCGTGCACCTCGCCCGGGTTCACCTTGAGCGAAAGGCCCTTGAGGATCTCCTTGCCGTGTTCGCCGTCGATCTTGGCGTGGAGATTGTCGATGTCGAGCATAGCCATGTCATCTGTTCCGTGTCTGGGCGCGTCGACCGGCGGCAGCGGTGAGCCGGGAGCGCGCTGAAATCTGCGAGCGATCCCGGAGCGCGGCGCCGCCGCGTCCGGGATGACGATGAAAGGGCGTCAGCCCACCGAGCCCTCAAGGCTCACCGCGATCAGCTTCTGCGCTTCCACCGCGAACTCCATCGGCAGCTGCTGCAGCACGTCCTTGACGAAGCCGTTGACGATCAGCGCCGTCGCTTCTTCCGGATCGAGGCCGCGCTGGCGGCAGTAGAACAGCTGGTCGTCGGAGATCTTCGAGGTGGTGGCCTCGTGCTCGAACTGGGCGGAAGAGTTCTTCGACTCGATATAGGGCACGGTGTGCGCCCCGCACTTGTCGCCGATGAGCAGGCTGTCGCAATTGGTGAAGTTGCGCGCGCCGGTGGCCTTGCGGTGGGCGGTGACGAGGCCGCGATAGGTGTTGTCGGAATAGCCCGCCGCGATGCCCTTGGAGATGATGCGGCTCGACGTGTTCTTGCCGAGATGGATCATCTTGGTGCCGCTATCGACCTGCTGGCGCCCGTTGGAGATGGCGATGGAGTAGAACTCGCCCTGCGAATTGTCGCCGCGCAGGATGCAGCTCGGGTACTTCCAGGTGATGGCCGAGCCGGTCTCCACCTGCGTCCACGAGATCTTCGAGCGGTCGCCACGGCAGTCGCCACGCTTGGTGACGAAGTTGAAGATGCCGCCCTTGCCGTCCTTGTCGCCGGGATACCAGTTCTGCACCGTCGAGTATTTGATCTCGGCGTCGTCCAGCGCCACCAGTTCGACCACGGCGGCGTGCAGCTGGTTCTCGTCGCGCATCGGCGCCGTGCAGCCTTCGAGATAGCTCACATAGGCGCCTTCATCGGCGATGATGAGCGTGCGCTCGAACTGGCCGGTGTTGCGCTCATTGATGCGGAAATAGGTCGAGAGCTCCATCGGGCAGCGCACGCCCTTGGGCACATAGACGAACGACCCGTCGGAGAACACCGCCGAATTCAGCGTGGCGAAATAGTTGTCGGTCACCGGAACGACCGAGCCGAGATACTTCTTCACCAGCTCGGGATGCTCGCGCACCGCCTCGGAGATCGGCATGAAGATGACGCCGGCCCGGGCCAGTTCCTCCTTGAAGGTGGTCGCCACCGAGACCGAATCGAACACCGCGTCAACCGCCACCTTGGTGGCGCCGCTCTCGATGCCGAGCAGCGCGTCGCGCTCGCGCAGAGGAATGCCGAGCTTCTCGTAGGTGGCGAGAATCTCCGGGTCGATATCGTCGATCGACAGCGCTTCCTTCGCCTTGGGCGCGGAATAGTAATAGAGGTCCTGATAGTCGATGGGGGGGTAGCTCACCCGCGCCCAGTCCGGCTCGCGCATGGTCTGCCAGCGGCGGAAGGCGTCGAGCCGCCATTCCAGCAGCCATTCGGGCTCGTTCTTCTTCGCCGAGATGAAGCGGACCGTATCTTCGGTCAGGCCCCTGGGGGCCTTTTCGGACTCGATCTCGGTAAAGAACCCGTACTTGTACTGATCGACATCAAGGGAGCGGACCTGGTCCACTGTCTCCTGTACGGCCGGCATCGTCTCATCTCCTCTCCCACGCGGGGTCAAGGCCCGCGGGTCAGGTCAACCACTCCGCGGAAGCCGCCGAAGCCGCTCCCGCGCCGTCTCGCCGCCCACAGGCGGCGCCTTGCCTCACGCCGCCGCGCGGCGACGCAAAAGACCGGGCAACACCCGGCGAAGCACGCCGAGCGCCCGGTCGACATCCTCTTCCCCGCTCGACCAGCCGAAGGACAGGCGGAACGCGGAACGCGCAATGCGCTCGGGCACGCCCATCGCCCCCAGCACATGCGAGGCCGCGACCTTGCCCGACGAGCAGGCGGCACCGGCGCTCACCGCGAGGCCCGCGAGATCGAGGGCGATCACGGTGGTCTCGGCCGGCACGCCCGGCAGCGCGAAACACGAAGTGTTCGGCAGCCGGTCGACATCGCCCACGAGCAGGACAAGCTCGGGAAACTCGCACCTTAGAGCGTCTTCAAGCCGTTCGCGCAAGCCATTGATGCGCACGCCGTCGGCGTCCACAGAAGCGCCCGCGCGCTCGGCCGCCGCGCCGAAGGCGGCGATGGCGGGCACGTTCTCGCTGCCTGCCCGCCGGCCACGCTCCTGCGCACCGCCGCCAATGAGCGGGGCGGGGCGCAGATCCGGCTCGGCGAGGATGAGCGCCCCCGCCCCCGGCGAGCCGCCAAGCTTATGCGCAGACACCGACATCAGATCGACGCCGAGTGCAGACATGGAGAGCGGAATGCGCCCGGCCGCCTGCACGGCATCGGTATGAACCAGGGCGCCCTGCTCATGGGCGCGGCGGGCGGCTTCCGCCACCGGCTGCAACACGCCCGTCTCATTATTCGCCACCATCAGCGACAGCAGCACCCGACGCCCGGCGGCGGCGTGGCGCGCCAGGGCCGCATCGAGCCCGTCGAGCCGAAGCCTTCCGCGCGCATCCACGGGCAGAACTTCGACCTGCTCCGGCGCAAAGCGATGGCCGCGCAGAACGGCGGCATGTTCCACCGCGCTCACCAGCAGCGCGTCGAAGACGAGAGGCGTTTCACCGCGCCGGTAGTCGGGCGTGAGCGCCAGCACGTCCGCCTCCGTGCCGCTGGAGGTGAAGACCACCCCCGCCGGACTCGCCCCCACCAGAGCCGCCACCCGTGCCCGCGCCGCATCCATCGTGCCGCGCGCGGCGCGGCCCTCGGCATGCACGGAGGAGCAGTTGCCAGTGGCGTCGAGTGCCGCCAGCAGGGCCTCCCGCGCTTCCGGGCGCACTTGCGAGGTCGCGTTATGATCGAGATAGGTGCGTGCGTTCATGGGTTCGGAGGCTCGCAGTTCCTTTTCCGTCTCCTATATAGGAAGGCGCGGCGGCGTCTGCCCCTTCCCTTCGGCTAATGCTTGCAAATTCAGGCGCCGTCCGTCATAGCTGACCGTCCCGTCTTCTTCGTTGGGCTTTCGGTCGCGCGCTGGTTGACTGCGACGCAACCGCAACTTGACGTAGATGTTTAGAATTATTCTAATAAGTTAGGGCTCCCGCCCCAGGTCGTCAAGGCGCATGCGGTAAGGCGGTCTTTCGGGACGCAATCCGGTACGGGTTCAGCGGCCCACCGGACCACTTTCGCCTTGCCCCGCCGCAGTCAAGGTCTCGAACTTCATGCCTGAGGTCATCTTCACCGGCGAGAAGGGGCGGCTGGAAGGCCGCTACCAGCCGGCCAAGCAGCGCCACGCGCCCATCGCCATCATCCTGCACCCGCACCCCCAGTTCGGCGGCACGATGAACAATCCGGTCGTCTACAATCTCTATTACCAGTTCGTGAACCGCGGCTTCTCGACCCTGCGCTTCAACTTCCGTGGCGTCGGCCGCTCGCAGGGCGCGTTCGACCACGGTCAGGGCGAACTGGCGGATGCCGCCGCCGCGCTGGACTGGGCGCAGTCGATCAACCCGGATGCGCGCGCCTGCTGGATCGCCGGCTTCTCCTTCGGCGCGTGGATCGGCATGCAGCTGCTGATGCGTCGCCCGGAAGTGGAAGGCTTCATCTCCATCGCCGCGCCGGCGAATCTCTACGACTTCTCCTTCCTCGCCCCCTGCCCGTCCTCCGGCCTGTTCGTGCATGGCGACAAGGATGCGGTGGTGCCGTTCTCCGCCGTCACCGGCCTCGTCGAGAAGCTGAAGACTCAGAAGGGCATCGTCATCGACCAGCAGACCGTGCCCGGCGCGAACCACTTCTTCGACGGCCGGACCGAGGAACTGATGGAAGTCGTCGGCGCCTATCTCGACAAGCGCCTGCCCGATACCGCCAAGAAGACCAGCGCCGCTTGAGGCGTCGGTCTCGGCCCGGACACGAAAAAGCCCGGCGCAGCACGCGCCGGGCTTTTTGCTTTTGCGGGAGACGGTGGGGGATCAGTTCAGCACGAGGCGCGGCGGGTTGGTTACCGTGACCACGTCGCCCTCGCGGGCGATCTCGACGATGCTCGCCGCCGTGTCGACGGCACCGGGAACAGAAACGCTGACCGCCTGGTCGGGCTTGAGCGTGGCGGCAACGCGGACGGGGGCGCCGCCGGCGACGCTCAGCGTCGCGACGACGTGATAGCCGTCATTCTGCGGGGTGTAATACGCAACGCCATTCACATAGCCGATATTTATCGTCTGGGCGGTGGCCGGCTTCAGGCCGGCAGCCTTATCGGCGGCACGGACGGGGGCGATGACGGCGACGGCGATGAGGCCGCCGGCGACGGCAAGCGGCAGGATATCGCGGCTGAGGCTGCGCATGTCGAAGGCTCCAAAGTTTCTGTCCAGGCGTGTTGAAGAGGAAGCTGCCTGCCTGGCGAGCCGGACTTCCGGGAGCCCTCAAACTACATGGAATATTGTGCACCGCATCATCAGATTGCGCATCGCACCATTGCATTTCAGGAATACTGCGACATTCTGTGTGCCTATTCAGTTTTTCTGAATTATGCCTTCAGCTTCTCTTCACGCCGACGCGATCACCCGGCCGCCGCTCAGCGGGATCCCAACACCGGTCGTGGTGGGAAAGCTCAGCGGCAGGCCGCGCAGCGCCCGCACCGCGAGGAAGGCGAAGGCCTGCGCTTCCAACGCGTCGGTCGACCAGCCAACGGCCTCCGCGGTCAGCACGCGCAGCCCGAGACGCCCGCCGAGCATGCGCAGCAGCGTCGGGTTATGCGCCCCTCCCCCCGCTGCGATCAGGAGTTCCGGCCGGCGCGGGAGATGCGGCAGCACGGCGGCGACACAGGCGGCGCTTAGCGCCGTCAGCGTCGCGGCACCATCGGCGGTTTTCATCGCCTCAACCCCGCCCCGCTCCGCCACCCAGGCGCGGAAAGCGTTACGGTCGAGCGATTTCGGCGGACGCTGCCCAAAGAAGGGGTGGTCGAGCAGCCGGGCCAACGCGGCCTCGTCCGCCGTGCCGGCGGCGGCCATCGCGCCATCGCGGTCGAGCGGTTCGCCGGTGCGCGCCTGCATGAAATCGTCGATCAGCGCATTGGCCGGGCCGGTGTCGCAGGCGATCGGGTCGGCGTCCCCGTCGAGATAGGTGATGTTGGCGACGCCACCGAGATTGAGCACCAGCAGCGGGCCCTTTTCCGCCAGCCCCCGCGCCAGCGCTCGGTGATAGACCGGCACCAGCGGCGCTCCCTGCCCGCCCGCCGCGACATCGGCGGCGCGCAGGTCGTAGACCAGTGCCGGCCCCGGCGCGACAGTCATCGCACGCACGGCCCGCGCCAGCGCCGGCCCGTCGCCGATCTGAACCGTAAGCCCGATCTCCGGCCGGTGCAACACGGTCTGGCCATGGAAGCCGATGGCGGCCACGTCCCGATGCTGCGGATGGGCTGCGAGGAAGGCTGCCAATGCCTGCGCGTGCCGCGTGGTGAGGAGCGCTTCAGCGTCGGCGAGAACACCCGGACGGGCGTCACGATCGGTCAGCGCGCGCGCTCCCTCCAGCGCCGCGACGAACAGGGCGCGGTCTTGCGCGCTATAGGGATAGGTCGACGCGGGTCCGAAGGCGGCGACAGCCTCGCCATCGGTGTCGATCAGCGCCACGTCGACCCCATCGAGCGAGGTGCCGCTCATCAGCCCGATCGCCTTCACCGCGCGTCCTCCCGCGTCCTGCGCCCACCGTCCGGGGTGCGTTCGCGGCGGGAAGCTGATACATGACCGGCCAATCCTAACATGGCGTTGATGTCCGCAGGCCCGAGATGAGCAGCTTCAAATCCGATTTCCTCCGCACCCTCAGCGAGCGCGGCTTCATTCATCAGATCTCCGATGAACAGGGGCTCGACGCTCTCTTCGCCAAGGAAACGGTGACGGCCTATATCGGCTTCGACCCGACGGCGCCGAGCCTGCATGCCGGCGGGCTCATTCAGATCATGATGCTGCACTGGCTGCAGAAGACCGGCCACCGCGCCGTCTCGCTGATGGGCGGCGGCACCGGCATGGTGGGCGATCCCTCTTTCAAGGACGATGCCCGTCAGCTGATGACGGTGGAGACGATCGAAGCCAACATCGCCTCGATCAAGCGCGTGTTCTCCAACTACCTCACCTATGGCGAGGGCCCGACCGACGCGCGGATGATCAACAATGCCGACTGGCTGCGCGAGCTCAACTACCTCGAATTCCTGCGCGATGTCGGCCGGCATTTCTCGGTCAACCGCATGCTGTCCTTCGACAGCGTGAAGACGCGGCTCGACCGCGAGCAGTCGCTGTCCTTCCTCGAATTCAACTACATGATCCTGCAGGCCTATGACTTCGTCGAACTGGCCAAGCGCTACGATGTGCGGCTGCAGATGGGCGGCTCGGATCAGTGGGGCAACATCGTCAACGGCATCGACCTCGGCCACCGCATGGGCACCAAGCAGCTCTACGCGCTGACCTCGCCGCTGCTCACCACCGCTTCCGGCGCCAAGATGGGCAAGTCGGTCAATGGCGCGGTGTGGCTGAACGCCGACATGCTCGGCCCCTATGAGTTCTGGCAGTACTGGCGCAACACCGAGGACGCCGATGTCGAGCGCTTCCTCAAGCTCTACACCACCCTGCCGATGGACGAGATCGCCCGGCTGGCGCAGGAGGCGAAGGGCTCGGCGATCAACGAGGTGAAGAAGCTGCTCGCCACCGAAATTACCGCCCTTCTCCACGGCCGCGCGGCGGCGGAAGCGGCGGCGGAGACGGCGCGCAAGACCTTCGAGGAAGGCGGCATCGCCGCCGACCTGCCGACCGTGGAAGTGCCGGCGGCGGAACTCGCGGGCGGCATCGGCGTGCTCGCCGCCTTCGCCGAGAAAACCGGCCTCGTCGCCTCCAATGGCGAGGCACGCCGCCAGGTGAAGGGCGGCGGGCTGAAGGTGAACGACGCCACCGTCACCGACGACAAGGCGGTGCTGAGCGAGCGCGACCTCACCCCCGAAGGCGTCATCAAGCTCTCGCTCGGCAAGAAGAAGCATGTGCTGCTGAAGCCGGTGTGAGGGCTTCGCCTCCACGCGTCCTCCCGGACGGCCCATAGGCCGATCCGGGATCGCGCCCAGCTGGGAGATCGATCCCGGCTCTACGGCTTCGCCTCCGGCCGGGATGACGACGTGCGCGGTGTAGGACCGATCCCTACCGCGTCGGCACCACCGCCGGCGGGGTCGGGTCTGGCGCCTGGCGGAACTCGAAGATCTTGCGCAGGAAGCCCGGCGCCACCGCCGAGATCGGGTTGACCCGCAGCGTCGGGCCCGACACCGGGCCGACGATCTCATAGGTCACGCCGACCAGCCCCTCATTCGGCCCGCCGCCGAGGAAGAAGCCGACGACCGGCAGCCGGCTGAACAGATTGTTCAGACCATAGGCCGGCACATAGGTGCCGCGCACCGACACGCGGTCATTGGCGAGATCGAGCGTACCGTCGAAGGTCGAGCCGATGGACGGCCCCCAGATGGCGCCGTCGCGCAGGGTGATCTGCTGCGCCGAGCGCTGGAAATTGACCTGCAATTTGCGGAAGGCGATGGCCGATCCCGGCTGCGGGCGTCCGTCGCGCACGGTCTGCGGCGCGGCGGCGATCAGCCGGTCGAGGCCGGCTTCGCCACGGATGACGAAATCGCGCACATTGATGACGCCGCTCTGCGGCCGGCCGCCACCGGGGGCGTCGACATCGACCCAGAGGTCGCCACCCTGGATCTTCGGGTAGAGATCGATGAAGCGCAGCAGCGCCCCGGCATCGCTGGTGGCCACGCGCAGCTGCGGGCGGCCATTGCCCTGCGTTCTCAGCTCGCCGGTCACGCCGCCGGAACGGCCCACAAGCGCGCCAAGCGAAAAGCTGCGCAACTCGCCCGCGCGGCGCGAGAGCACCAGCACGAGGTCGCGCATGGTCTCGCCATTATTGCCCGCGACCACGCCGAGCTTCACGTCGAGGTCGACATCGGGCGGCCGCGCCGTGCCGGGACCACTGGGCGGCGTGTCGGTCAGCTGCTTGAGGAAGGCACGGGCCTCGATCACCTCGCCGCGCACGGTGACCTTATAGGTACCGTCGACATTCTCCAGCTTCAGATTGGCCTTGTCGCCATCGGCGAGCTTGAAGGTCGGCAGATTGGCACTCAGCACCCCACCCTTGGGATCGAGATCAACCGTGCCGCGTATGTCGACCCCCTGCCCGCTCACCACGAGATCGTCGAGCCGGGTGACCTTGTCGGTGATGTGGGCCTTGGCAGTCATCTTGGCCGCCTTGCCGGCGGGCTTGGTCCAACCCGGCACGAGGTCGACCAGCTTGGTCTTGGTGAGGTCGAGCTCGACATCCACCGTCTTCACCTTGGCGCCGACCACGCCGGCAAGCTTGACGCCGAGCGGGCCCGCCATGCCCGGCAGTTCGAAACCGAGCTTCTGCCGCGCGGAATCGTCGAGCGAAGCGGCGACGGCGAAAGTGACATCCCCCGTAGCGGGGCGATTATACTCGAAGCTGGCCGGCGCGCCGCCGAACTTGCCCTCGCCGCGCGCCACCGTCGCCGCCTGGGTCACGAAAGCCCGCACGGTGGCGTCGGTGAGATTCTGGTTGAACACCATTTTGGCGGCGGCGAAGTCCTCCAGCGTGGCGTCGAACGCATAGTCGATATCGGAAGGCTGGATGTTGTCGGACAGCTTCACGCTGATCTGCGCCGTACCGTCGACCGTACCGGAAACGGCCTGGGGATCGATCGGCACATAGGTCGGCCCGCGCAGCGGCGGGATGCCCGCCAGTTCGATGGCCGCGGCCGCCGGACCGCTCACCTTGACCTGGACCTTCGCCTCCGGCTTGGGCGGAGCGGTGTCAGAGATGTCGAAGATGCTTTCAGCGATTTCCAGCCGGCGTTGGCCGGGCGTCTCCATGGCCGCCTTCGCCACCGACACATGCGCGGTGCGGCCGGTGATCTTGACCACGACGTCAGCATCGATGACCGGCGGCAAGCCGGGCACCGGGATGAAGCGCCCCTTGGTGCCGGAGATGGCGATGTTCAGCCCGTCATCGGCGAGCGGGTTGTCCTTCTTGCCGATCGAATCCAGCGGCGCGTTGAAGAAGATGCTGGCCTGGCTGACATCGCCGGAGATCAGATGATCATAGACCCATTTGCGCGGTGCCGGTGCGGCCACGGCCGGCCAGAGCCGGATCAGCGAGGTGGCTGTCATGGGCGTCGCATTGACGTTCATGGACAGCGAGGGTGTCGGCCCGGCGAGTTCCAGCGCCCCGCCAAGGGTGATCCCGCCCTGCGGCCCCTTGAGGTCGCCACGGTCGATGCTGGCGCGCTGCGCCACCGGATCGAAGGAGAGATCGATCACGATGTCGTCCAGCACGAAGGGGGGCACCTCGTTCTGATGCGGCCCGCCACCAAGGAAACTGGCGCGCGCCGCCTGGGTGTGCAGCCGCCACAGGCCGGCACGATCGGCGGGAATCTCCACCGTGCCGGCGAGATCCATGGCGAAGGGACCGGCCTGCGCCGTCACCGAGGTGAGGTTGATCCGCCGCGCCGCCGGATCGAGCGTGAAGACCAGCGACGCCTCGTCGATCAGCATCCGCCCTTCTTCGTCGGAGCCAAGCTGCAATTCGCCGGCCCCGACAGCGAGCCGGCCGTTGGCGGCGAGCACGACGCCGCGCGCGTCGATGGTGGCGGCGAGGTACGCCGAAAGCGGCGAGTCGGCGAGAATGTCCGCGCCTGCCTTGCCGGCGGCGATCAGCAGATCGCGCGGCGCGAGGTCACGAACGTCCAGTTCGAGGTCGCGCCGGCCTTCGACCAGCGCGCCGAGCGTGGCGCGTGCCGACCAGGGCCCGTCCATGCCGCCGGCTTTGATATCGAAGGTAACGCCCCCCTCCGCCGGCCGCGACAGCGACAGGTCGATATCGTCGAACGTCCATTCCCGGCCGCTGACCTCGTTGCGGATGACGACGATGCCTTCCTTGAGGCCGATCTCGCTCAGCGTGCCGCCATCAAGCCCGCCTTGATCGAACTGACGGGCGAGCGCAGCAAGGCTGGCGATGCGCAGCGGGCCGAACGGCGTGTCCACCTGCGCTTGCGGGGCAGCGTCCGCCGCGCCGGGATCGGTCGGAGCCGTCGCCTCGGCGGGCGCCGCCGCGGCGGGCTCGTCCGTCGGCACGGTGGCGAGGAGTTTGGGCTGCGCGCGGGCCCCGTCCGGGGCGTTGGCCTCGGTGGAGATGGCGAGCTGGCCCTCCGCGTCGATGAACACGTTCAGCCGCACGCCGACCAGATCGACCCGTTCCGGCTGCATCAGCCAGGGCAGCCAGCTGTCCTGCAGCGCGACTTCGGCCTGCGGCGCGGTGGCAATGAGGTCGCCATCGTCGTCGCGCACGGTGATGTCGTTGGCGTGAAGCACGATGCCGCCGCTTTTCGCCCGCTCGGCGATGATGGCGCCGATCTGCACCGTGCGCCCGGCGCCGAGACGCGCCTCCAGCGTGCGCTCGACATAGGGCCGCGCCATGTCGACGGTGAGAATGCCGGCGCTGAACAGCAGATAGACGCTGACGATGGTCGCCGCAGCGATGAGGAAGGCCGAGCCGCCCGACCAGGCGCACAGCCGCAACCAGCGCCGCCGGCGCGCGGGCGCCGCGCAGACCCTGGGCGGTCGCTTGACGCGAAGGCGCTTCACCTGGCGCTTGCCGGCCGTCGGCGACCTGTGCGTCGTCTGCTCTCTCATCTACGGCACGAATCCTTGAATTCGAGGCATAATGCCCGTGTGCGCGGCGGGCGGCGACAGCTTATCCACGCCCGTGCTGACATCCCGCTCATCGCCCGGCACAATGTGCGTCCGGCGCGTCATGGGCCCTCCCCCTCAGCACCGTTCCCCCCCTGCCGATCACCCCCAAACACGCCGAAAGGAAGGCACATGACCGAGATTGCCGTGGGCGCCCCCGCTCCTGACTTCACCCTGACCACCGATTCGGGCGAGGTGCTGTCGCTCGCCGGCTGCCGCGGCCGAAAGCTGGTGCTTTATTTCTACCCCAAGGCCGGCACCTCCGGCTGCACGGTGGAAGCGCATGATTTCAACCGGCTGAAGCCGGATTTCGACGCGGCCGGCACGCTTGTCGTCGGTGTCTCGCCCGACCCGGACAAGGCGCTCGCCAAGTTCCGCGCCAAGGAGGGGCTGACCTTCCCGCTCGCCGGCAATGAGGACCACGCCATGCTCGAAGCCTATGGCGTGTGGGCGGAGAAATCCATGTACGGCAAGAAGTATATGGGCGTGGAGCGCACCACCGTGCTGATCGACGCCGAGGGCAAGGTCGCCCGCCTTTGGCCGAAGGTGAAGGTCGCCGGCCATGCCGAGGAGGTTCTGGCGGCGGCGCGGGCACTGTGAGGCGCGGCGGGGCGCAGCGCGCGCCCCGCCTCCGCCCTCAGTCCACATCCTCGACGCTGGCCGGCCCGCCGCCATAGGCGCGCTGTGCCAGCGCCGCTTCCATGAACGGATCGAGATCGCCGTCGAGGACCTCCTGCGGGGTGCCCGAGGTGACGCCGGTGCGCAGATCCTTCACCAGCTGATAGGGCTGGAGCACATAGGAGCGGATCTGGTGGCCCCAGCCGATATCGGTCTTGGCGGCCTGGTCGGCGGCGGCCTGCGCCTCACGCTTCTTCAGCTCGATCTCATAGAGCTTGGCACGCAGCATCTCCCACGCCGTGGCGCGGTTCTTGTGCTGGGAACGGTCGCCCTGCGCCACCACGGCGATGCCGGTGGGAATATGGGTGAAGCGCACGGCGGATTCGGTCTTGTTGACGTGCTGGCCGCCCGCGCCGCCGGAGCGCATCGTGTCGATGCGCAGGTCGCTTTCCTTGATGTCGACGACGATGCGGTCGTCGATGACGGGATACACATCGACGCTGGCGAAAGAGGTCTGGCGGCGGGCATTGGAATCGAAAGGCGAGATACGCACCAGCCGGTGCACGCCGGCCTCGGTCTTCATCCAGCCATAGGCATTGTGGCCCTTCACCAGAATGGTCGCGGATTTGAGCCCGGCGGTTTCGCCGGCCTGCTCGTCCACCAGCTCCACCTTGAAGCCCCGCCCTTCCGCCCAGCGCGTGTACATGCGCAGCAGCATCAGCGCCCAGTCCTGGCTGTCGGTGCCGCCGGCACCGGCATGGACTTCGAGATAGCTGTCATTGGCGTCCGCCTCGCCCGACAGCAGCGCTTCGAGCTGGCGGCGCGCGACCTCGGCCTTCAGCTTGACCAGGGCAGAGGCGGCCTCGTCGACGATGGACGCGTCGCCCTCGGCCTCGCCCATCTCGATCAGCTCGACATTGTCCGCCAGTTCGCGCTCGATGCGCTCCAGCGCGCCGAGACCGTCCTCCAGCGTGCCGCGCTCCTGCATCAGCTTCTGCGCGCGCTCGGGATCGTTCCACAGATTCGGGTCCTCGGCGAGCGCGTTCAGCTCGGCAAGGCGGGCCTTGGAACGGTCGAAATCGATGTGCTGCCGCAGCAACTTTGCGGCTTCCCGGATTTCGTCGACGCTCGCGGCGAGCTCGGCGCGCATAATGGCTACTCTCGATAGGACGTTGAAGGCGGCGGAAAATAGAGGCGTTGCCCCCAGGTGTAAACGCCCCGGCCCCGGCTTGACGGCTCAGGGCTGCCTTGCACGTGAGTTGCGGGCGGCTTGCAGGTGCCGGCGGCGGTTCTAGGATGTGGCCCCCGTTGCAACAAGGAACGTCCGATGCACCTCGTCGGCATGCTCGATTCGCCCTATGTGCGCCGCGTGGCGGTGTCGCTCACCACTCTCGGCCTGCCCTTCACCCATGAATCCGTGTCGGTGTTCCGTCATTACCCCCGGTTCCAGGAGATCAATCCGGTGGTGAAGGCCCCGTCCCTGGTGACCGATGCCGGCGTGGTGCTGATGGACTCGACCCTCATCCTCGAACATGCCGAGAAACTGGCGGCGCCCGGCCGCTCGCTCGCGCCCAACGATCTTGCCGAGCATGCCCGCGCGCAGCGCATCATCGGGCTGGCGCTCGCCGCCTGCGAGAAGAGCGTGCAGATCGTCTATGAGCATCAGCTACGGCCGGCGGAGAAGCTGCACCAGCCCTGGCTCGACCGGGTGAAGGAACAGCTCTTCGCCGCCTATCGCCTGCTGGAACACGAGATCGGCACCACGGAAGGCTGGCTGTTCGGGGCGAGCCCGCTGCAGGCCGACATCACCGCCGCCGTCGCCTGGACCTTCACCACACGGATGATCCCCGAGGTGATGCCGGCTGACGCCTTCCCGGCCGTCGCCCGGCTCGCCGCCCGCGCCGAGGCGCAGGAGGCGTTCAAGGCGTGGCCCTATGATGGCTGAGGCGCCGCCGGGCGTGGCTCAGTAGAGCCCGCCCGTGCCACTGGCACCAACCGCGCGGTCGGCATCCGGGTTGATGCCGATCGGGTTGCCCGCCGCATCGGTGGCGCCGATGATCGAATAGCTGTCCGGCGGCGCGGTGCCGGGCTTGAAGGCTTCGAGGATGGACGCTTCGCCCGGCCCGGCGCGCAGGCCGGTCTTCGGGTTGATGCGGATCAGCTTGATGCCGGGCGGCACGCGGAACGGCACCGCCGGACGGTCGGCCAGAGCGAGCTTCATGAAGTCGCGCACGACCGGGGCGGCAATCAGGCCGCCGGTCGAGCCCTTGCCCATGGGCTTGGGCGTATCGAAGCCGAGATAGACCGCCACCACCAGTTCCGGGGTGTAGCCGACGAACCAGGCGTCCTTTTCCTCGTTCGTGGTGCCGGTCTTGCCGGCGATCGGCTTGCCCAGCACCTTCAGCGCCGTGCCGGTGCCACGCTGCACCACGCCTTCCAGCATCGAGGTGATCTGGTAGGCGGTCATCGGGTCGAGCACCTGCTCGCGGCGGTCGACCAGCACCGGCTCGCTCTGACCCTGCCAGCCGGCGGCGTCGCAGCCGCGGCATTCGCGCTCGTCATGGCGGTAGATGGTCTTGCCGTATCGGTCCTGAACGCGGTCGATCAGCGTCGGCTTGATGCGCTTGCCGCCATTGGCGAACATCGAATAGCCGCCGGCCATGCGCAGCGCCGTGGTCTCGCCGGCGCCGAGCGACATGGAGAGAACGGGGAGCAGATTGTCGGAGACGCCGAAGCGCTTGGCATATTCCACGATCAGCGGCATGCCGAGATCATTGGCGAGCCGCACCGTCATCACGTTGCGCGACTGCTCGATGCCGAAGCGCAGGGTCTGCGGCCCGTAGAACTTGCCGGAATAATTCTCCGGCCGCCACGTCGCCTGCCCCTGCTGCGCGAGTTCGAACGGCGCGTCCATGATGACGCTGGACGGCGTGTAGCCATTGTCGATGGCCGCCGCATAGACATAGGGCTTGAAGGACGAGCCGGGCTGGCGCATCGCCTGGGTGGCGCGGTTGAACTGGCTTTCGTCGAAGGAGAAGCCGCCCGCCATGGCCAGCACACGCCCGGTGGAAGGGTCCATCGCCACCAGCGCGCCCTCGATCTGCGGCTGCTGGCGCAGGCGCCACTGGTCGGGCTTGCCGTCGACCGGCTCGACATAGACGACATCGCCGGGCTTGAGCACGCCGGCGACGCCGCCCTTGGCGTTGCGGATCGCCCATTTGGCGCCGTCGGCGGTGATCATGCCGACATCGCGCTGCGAACTCAGCACGCCGGAACGGTCGCGCTGCGGCTGCAGGCCGATGCGCGCGCCCTTGGCGTCGGAATCGAGCACCACGGCGAGGCGCCAGGGAATGTCGGTGAAGGTGCGCACATCCGCGAGGCGCGCGCCCCAGTCGCCCGTGGTCTCGATGCGGGTCACCGGGCCACGGAAACCGCGCTGCTCGTCATAGCGGGTCAGACCGTCGAGCAGCGCCTGCTTGGCATATTGCTGGAGCTTGGGGTTGAGCGTGGTGCGCACCGACAGGCCGCCGCCATAGAGCTTGTCCTCGCCATAGCGCTCGAAGATCTCGCGGCGCACTTCCTCGGCGAAATATTCGGCGGAGAAGATGTGGGCGCCGGTCGGACGCACGGTGACGGCGAGGTCGGTCTTCTTCGCCTCCTCGGCCTGCTGCTCGGTGATGTAGCCGTTCTCGGCCATGCGGTCGATCACCCAGTTGCGGCGCTCGACGGCGGCGTCGTGACGGCGGAACGGGTGATAATTGTTCGGGCCCTTGGGCAGGGCGGCGAGATAGGCGGCCTCGGCGATGGTCAGCTCGGAAACCGACTTGTCGAAATAGAGCAGCGAGGCGGCAGCGACGCCATAGGAGCCGATGCCGAGATAGATCTCGTTCAGATAGAGTTCGAGGATCTTGTCCTTGGAATAGGCGCGCTCCATGCGCAGCGCCAGCAGCGCCTCCTTCACCTTGCGGTCGATGGAGACCTCGTTGGTGAGAAGAAAGTTCTTCGCCACCTGCTGGGTGATGGTCGACGCGCCCTGCGGGCGGCGGCCGGAGCCGTAATTCTGCACGAAGGCATAGACCGCACGGCCGATGCCGGTGAGGTCGATGCCGCCATGGGAATAGAAGTTCTTATCCTCGGCGGAGATGAAGGCTTCCTTCACCAGCGGCGGAATGTTCTGGATCGGCAGATAAAGCCGGCGCTCGCGGGCATATTCGGCCAGCAGCGAGCCGTCCGCCGCGTGAACGCGGGTCATGACCGGCGGCTCGTAATTCTGCAGCTGGCTGTAGTCTGGCAGGTCCTGCGAGAATTTCCACGCAAAATAGCCGGCCGCCGCGCCACCGACCACGAAGACGATCGTGCCCAGCGCGAACATGAAACCCAGAAACCGCAGAAGCAGCCGCATGCGGCCAGGCCCCCATAAGCTGAGGACGCCACCGCGCGCCAGCACGATGCGAGTCCAGTGTCCGTCGTCGCCCTAAGGGCAGCGTGTGCGCGGCAACTATGGCCTAATCGCGACCGTTCAAGGCACGGTCGCGGCCAGGGGGTCGCCGCCTGTCCGGCCCGCGCTGACCGGCAGAGCCACGGGGGTACCCTCGACGGATCCCTGAGCGGCGAAATAGGCATCGATCGCCACGACCATGGCCTCGGTGACACTAGCCTGCCACGCGGCCGATGTCATGAGTTCGAGGTCCTTGGCGCTGGAGAGATAGCCGAGTTCGAACAGAACGGAGGGCACGTCCGGCGCCTTCAACACCTTGAAGCCGGCCGATTTCAACGGCGATTTGTGCATCCGCGCCACGCCGCTGACGCTCCCCGCCAGGCTGCGGGCAAAAAGCGAGGAGAAATTGCGCGTTTCGCGCTGGGCGAGGTCGAACAGGATGCCGGCGACATCCGCCGGCTCCTCGGAAAGGTCGATTCCCGCGATGAGATCCGCCTTGTTTTCCGAATCCGCGAGGCGCTGCGATTCGGCGTCGGAGGCACGGTCGGAGATGGTGTAGATCGTCGCCCCGCGCACATCGCCGTCCTTCGAGCCGAGCGAATCGGCGTGCAGCGAGATGAACAGCCGGGCGCCGTTTTCGCGGGCGAAGCGCACGCGCTGGCCGAGCGACACATAGGTGTCCTTGGTGCGGGTCATCAGCACGCGGTAGCGGCCGGTGTCTTCAAGCCGCCGCTGCAGCTGGCGGGCGATGACGAGCACCAGCTGCTTCTCATTGACGCCGAACTTGGCGTTGACCGCGCCGGCGTCGATGCCGCCATGGCCGGGGTCGAGCACGATGACCGGGCGCGTATCGCCCGCGACGGCGGCCTCGGCCTTCGGCATGTCCGGCTGTTCCGCGGCGCGCTGCGGGGCCGCAGCGGCCTGCAGGAAGCTGGCGCGGTCGGTCTTGACGAGATCGATGACGAGCCGCGCCGGCTGGTCGTCCATGGGGTCGAGCACGAAGGCCTTGTCCACCTTCACCGGCGCCGTCGCGTCGAGCACGATGCGCGCCTTGCCCGGCGCAAACAGGCCGAAGCGATAGGCCGAGACGAGGCCCCGCCCCTCCTGCCCCGCCGAGGCCGGCAGGGCGAAGATGACATCGGGAATGTCGATGACGACGCGATAGGGATCGGCCAGCGTGAAGGCGCCGAGCGGGACCGAGCGCGAGAGATCGATCACCAGCCTTGTGCGCTGGTCGTCGCCGGCAAGACGCGCATCGGTCGCCACCACCGGCTCGCTGGCGCCGGCGGCTTGGGACGTGGAGAACCACGCCGGCAGCAGCGCGAGCGCCACTGCGAGCCAGATCGTCCGCATACCCCTTGGCCACGCCATGGCTGCCCGTGTCTCCTCATATCCCGGTTGTCCGCCATGAAGGTGGAGCGCGTGCCCCGCCTTTCTAGCGAATTACGCAGGAAGGGTTAACCAGCCCTTGCGCCCAACCCCGTTTCGCCGGCCGGGCGTGGCCGGCGGGCAACGCCCGGCGCGCGGCATGTCGGACGCGATCCTTGCCAAATCGCCATGCGTGCCGCTATTAAGAGCATGCATATGGTTCGCATTCCGGTCGCTCGTCGACGTCCGGCTTTCGCGGCCCCTGCGGCGAAGGGCTATCCAGCGATGGTGGGCCCGGCACAAGGCGCGATTTCCGTTCAGGACCCGTAGCCGTGCCTCGGCGGTCGTCATGACTGCGCGCCCGGGGAACGCGGTCCGGCTTTGTCATTCACGGACGATTGGACGTGGGGCTTGCGCGCGGTGCTTTTCGCCGTGTCGTGTTCCACGGTCTTCGCGGCCATCTGACGTGAGCCGGACCGCGCGCGGTCGCGGCTCGCCCTGTTCGGTCGTGTAAGGACGGCAACCAACGATGATGCGTCAGCCGGCAAGTGTGGGTCTCGTGCGCAAGGCGGTTCACCGCTGCGCACCTGCCCGCAGGCCCGCGACCTGCGCACCGCGTCGGCGCCCCGCCTGCGAGGCTCCCCGTCCTGCCCGCCGCATCCCCTTCGCGCTTTCAGTTTCCGCTTACTGGCACGGTCCGAGCCGTCCGGCGTCGCTGGCGACGTCGACGCGGCCGCTGCCCCATATGAGAGTTCAATGGCCAACAAGATGCTCATCGACGCCACCCATCCCGAGGAGACTCGGGTGGTGGTGGTGCGCGGCAACCGAGTCGAGGAATTCGACTTCGAAGCCGCCAATCGCAAGCCGCTGCGCGGCAACATCTACCTCGCCAAGGTCACGCGGGTAGAACCTTCCCTCCAGGCCGCCTTCGTCGAATATGGCGGCAACCGGCATGGCTTCCTCGCCTTCAGCGAGATCCATCCCGATTATTACCAGATCCCGGTCGCCGACCGGCAGGCCCTGCTGGCCGAGGAAGAGCGCCAGCAGCGGCGCGACGCCGAAGCCGAGAACGAGGACAAGCCCAAGGGCCGGCCCCGCCGGCCGCGCGGCGCCGCCAAGTCCGCCGAGGGCGACGAGAGCGTTTCCGAGGAAGCCACGACCGAAACGTCCGGCGAGACCGAGGGCGACGCCGCCCCGGCGCGGCGTTCGCGCCGTCGCCGCTCGTCCGATGAAGAGGGCGGTGGCGAGGGCGGCGAGGTCGAGGAGATCGCCGACGAGGAAGAGATCGTCGACGAGGTCGGCTCCGACGACGCCATGGAAGAAATGCCGGAGCGCGCCCCGCCGCGCGGCCGGGCCCGCACCTACAAGATCCAGGAAGTGATCAAGCGCCGGCAGGTGATGCTGGTGCAGGTGGTCAAGGAAGAGCGCGGCAACAAGGGCGCGGCGCTCACCACCTATCTCTCGCTCGCCGGCCGCTATTCGGTGCTGATGCCCAACACCGCGCGCGGCGGCGGCATCTCCCGCAAGATCACCTCGGCCGAGGACCGCAAGCGGCTCAAGGAGGTCGCCTCCGACCTCGAAGTGCCGGAGGGCATGGGCGTCATCCTGCGCACCGCCGGCGCCAACCGCACCAAGCCGGAGATCAAGCGCGACTTCGAATATCTCCTGCGCCTGTGGGAGAATGTGCGCGAGCTTACTCTGGGCTCCACCGCACCGTCGCTGGTCTATGAGGAAGGCTCGCTGATCAAGCGCTCCATCCGCGACCTCTACAACAAGGATATCGACGAGGTTCTCGTCGCCGGCGAGGATGGCTACCGCGAGGCCAAGGACTTCATGCGCATGCTCATGCCGAGCCATGCGAAGAACGTGAAGATCTACAAGGACCTGCAGCCGGTGTTCACCCGCTTCGGGGTGGAAAGCCAGCTCGACGCGATGTTCCTGCCGCAGGTGCAGCTGAAGTCTGGCGGCTATCTCGTCATCAACCCGACCGAAGCGCTGGTCTCCATCGACGTGAACTCCGGGCGCTCGACCCGCGAGCACAATATCGAGGACACGGCGCTGAAGACCAATCTGGAGGCCGCCGAGGAGGTGGCCCGCCAGCTGCGCCTGCGCGACCTCGCCGGCCTTGTCGTGATCGACTTCATCGACATGGACGAGAAGCGCAACAACCGGGCGGTGGAGCGCAAGCTCAAGGACTGCCTGAAGAACGACCGCGCCCGCATCCAGCTCGGCCGCATCTCGCATTTCGGCCTGATGGAGATGAGCCGCCAGCGCATCCGCACCGGCGTGCTCGAATCCTCCACCGAGGTCTGCCCGCATTGCGGCGGCACCGGCCATGTGCGCTCGTCCGCGTCCGTCGCGCTGCAGATGCTGCGCGGCGCCGAGGACATTCTCCAGCGCTCCAACACGCATAACCTCATCATCCGCACCCGCGCTGAAAACGCGCTCTATGTGCTCAACCACAAGCGCGCGCATCTGCACGAGCTGGAAGAGCGCTTCGGTGTCCTGATCACCATCGCGGCCGACCCGTCGCTGACCGGGCTCACCCCGTTCGCCATCGACAAGGGCGACGCGGTGCCGAATCCGATCCCGCTGCCGCGTCCGCCCGAGCTGGTGTTCGAGCCGGAGGAAGAGATCGTCGGCGAGGAGAGCGAGGACGAGGTCGAGACCGAGGCGCCGGTTGAAGCCGCCGCCGAGCCCGAGGCCGGCGAGACCCGCGACCCGGCACCCACCGCCTCCGGCGACACGTCCGGCGAAGGCGGACGCCGTCGGCGCCGCCGGCGCCGGCGTCGGCGCGGCGGTGGCGGCAATGGCGAGAATGGCGAGCGCCATGCCGAGGGCGAGGCCGGTTCGGACATGTCCGGCGTCGAGTTCGAGGATGACGGCGAGGACGGCGAAGGCGACGAGCCCGCAGAGACCACCGCGGTCGCGGGCGAGGTGACTGCGGAAGCCGTCGCCGAGGTGCCGGCAACCGACGCGCCGGCCGAGGCTCTGCCCGAGGACACGGCGATCACGCCGGCCGAGGCGCAGGACATGGCTGCGGCGGAGCCGGCCCCTGAAGCCGTGACCGAGGCCGCGGCGGAAGCCGCACCCGTCGAGGACGAGAAGCCGCGTCGCGGCCGTCGCGGCGGCGGACGCCGCACCAAGGCGGCGGCGGCCGAGGCCAGCACGGAGGCAGCCGAAGCGCCGGCTGCCGAAGCCCCTGCCGCGGAAGCGCCGGCTGTGGAAGCGCCGGCTGTCGAAACCCCGGCGGCCGAAGCGGCGGAAGCTGCCGACGCGAAACCCAAGCCCCGCCGCCGCCGTTCGACGGTGCGCGAGAAGGCACCGGCCGCAGTGGAAGGCGATACGGTGAGCGAAAGCGTGAGCGAGACGCCTGCGGAAGCGGCCGCGCCGGAAGCCCCGGTCGCGGAAAGCGCGCCGGAGTCGTCCGTTGCCGCGGAGTCGGCGCCGGTGGAGGCTCCGCCGGCGGCGGACTCCCCCGCGTCCGGCGAATCCGCTGCCGCCGATCCTGCTCCGGCACCGGAGCCCGACCGCCCGCGCCGTACCGGCTGGTGGCAGCGCAAGATCTTCGGCGAGTGATCGCCGGCGCGGAAGCTCCGACCCGCAATTCGGCGACAGGGCGCGCGCATGCGCGCCTACCTCGCCTCGACACTGAAAACGGCGCCTCGCGGCGCCGTTTTGCTTTTCCTACCCGCCTGCGCTCCTGCCGGCCGGAACCTCCGTCCTTGGGCGGTGTTCTGCTCTGGGATCACAGCGATGCGGGGCCTTTCATGATTACCCTCCAGTGCGGCTACCGGATCGAAATCGTCTGTGACCGGCCAACCGCCGGCATCACCCAGCTCGACCCGCATCCGGAACGGCAGGTCGACATCCTTGATGTCGTCACCATGAGCGTCGTGGCGCTCGGCGATGGCAGCCCGGTCCCCTGCGACACCTATGAGGATGGCTTCGGCAATATCTGCCGGCGACTGGTCATCCCGCCGGGCGGCGCGCGCTTCGAGAGCCGGATCAATGTCGCCGACCCCGGCACGCTTGATGTGTTCGACCTCAACGCCGTCGAGCACAACCCGGCCGAGCTCCCGCCCGGTGTGCTGCAATTCCTGCTGCCGAGCCGGTATTGTGAGGTGGACGAACTGTCCAATACGGCGTGGGGCCTGTTCGGCAGCTGCGCTCCCGGCTGGAACCGGGTGCAGCAGATCTGTAATTTTGTCCACGCGCAGATCCGCTTCGACTATCAGTGCGCACGCAGCACCCGCACCGCCGCGCAGGCGTTCAACGAGAGGGTCGGCGTCTGCCGCGACTTCACCCATCTCGCCGTGGCGCTCACCCGGGCGATGAACATTCCCGCCCGGTACTGCAACGGCTTTCTCGGCGATGTCGGCGTGCCGCCCAACCCGGCGCCGATGGACTATAATGCGTGGTTCGAGGCCTATATTGGCGGGCACTGGCACACCTTCGACGCCCGCCACAACGTGCCGCGCATCGGCCGTGTGCTGGTGGCGCGCGGGCGCGATGCCGCCGATATCCCGATGCTCCACACCTTCGGCCCGCATGTGCTGCAGCGCTTCGAGGTGATCACCGAAGAAATCGGGGCGTAGCGCCCGCGCGCCGGGATTTGCGGGTGTCAGGCCCGCAGCGCCGCCGCGTGGTCCTGCGCCCACTGCGCCACGCTGCGCGGCTCCTTGCCGGTCAGCGTCTTTACCGCGTCGGTCACGCCGGCCGTCCATCCCTCACGCACGGGATAGAAGATGCTGGCGAGGAAGCGGGCATAGTCTTCGCCGATGCCGGCGCCGGTGAGAATGCCGACGAAGGTGTCGTCATCGACCGGGGCATAGGCAACCGGCTTGCCGATCACCTGCGCGAGGAGCGCCGCCGCCTCGGCATAGCTCAGCGCCTCCGGGCCGGTGAGATTGAACGCCTTGTTGTCGAAGGCGTCGGTGGTTAGCGCGCTCGCGGCGCTGGCGGCAATGTCGCGCCCATCGATGAAGCTCGACTTTCCCTCGCCCGCCGGCACGGCGATGGCGCCGGCATGGTCGATGCCCGGCTTCCAGAAATTGAGGAAATTGTCGGTGAACCAGTTCGGCCGCAGGATCACATAGGGCGTGCCGGAGGCGATGAGGGCGAGTTCGACCTGGCGATAGGGGATGGAATCGTCGGCATCGACGCCGAGCGCGGTCTGCAGCACCACCTTCACCTTGCGGGCGGCCGCGGCCTCGATGACCGGGATCAGCCATTCCCGCGGCGTGGTGATGCCGCCCGGCAGCAGCACATAGGCGCGGTCGACCCCCTCGAACGCCGCCGCGTACGTCTCCGGGCGGTCGAAGGCGAAGGCGACGCCCTCCGCGCCCTCGATCGGCGCGCCGCTGCGCGAGGCGGCCTTTACCGCCTCGCCGCGCGCCAGCAGCTCTTTCACCAGCGGCCGCCCCACATGACCGCTCGCGCCGAGAACCAGAATCTTGCCTGTCATCGTCTGTCTCCTTAGTATCTATTAGAAACCATGTTTCGGATGACAACCTACGCTCGTCTCCCATGTACGCAAGAGAGCACTTTGCGCTCACATGGTGGCGTCGAGGAAACCGGCCCGCCGGTGTCAGCCGCGAGGGAGACCGCGATGCGCTACGCCTATAATGTCTATGAAGACCGCTGCCCGACCCGGATGGTGCTCGACCGGCTCGCCGACAAATGGGCGCTGCTGATCCTCGACCGGCTGGAAGACGGGCCGGTGCGCTTCAACCATCTGCGCCGCGACATCAAGGGCATCTCGCAGAAGGTGCTGTCGCAGACGCTGAAGAAGCTGGAGCGCGACGGGCTGGTGACGCGCACGGTGTATCCCACGGTGCCGGTCACGGTGGAGTACGCCCTCACCCCGTTGGGGCGCGCGCTGGGGGAGACGGCCGCCGCCCTCACCCATTGGGCCGAGCACAATATGGACGCCATTCTCGCCGCCCAGGCCGCCTATGACGCGGCGCTGGCGGAGCGGTAGTCGCGGGCAGACGCCGCCCCCGTCATCGTGAGGCACGAGCACAGTGAGCCTCGAAGGACGCAGGGCCATGCCGCCCTGTCCTCACCCCTTGCGCAGAAAATCGCCGATGCGCTGCACCGCCTCGCGCATCTCGTCCGGGGCGCCGGCATAGGAGAGGCGCAGATAATGGTGGCCGCGATGCGGGTCGAAATCGACGCCCGGCGTCGCCGCCACATGCGCCTCGTCGAGCAGCCGCCGGGCGAAGGCGGCGGAATCGTCGGTGAAGCGCGCCACATCGGCATAGAGATAGAACGCGCCGTCGACGGGCAGGAATTCCGGCAGGCCGGCGGCGGGCAGGCCCTGCGTCAGGATCAGCCGGTTCTCCTCATAGCCGTGCTTGACCGCCTCCATCTCGCCCGCGCCGTCAAAGGCCGCCTCGGCGGCGATCTGCGAGAGGGTGGGCACGGAGATCATCAGGTTCTGCTGCAGCCGCTCCACCGCGCGCACGAGCCCCGTGGGCATCACCATCCAGCCGACCCGCCAGCCGGTCATGCAGAAATATTTCGAGAAGGAATGGATGATGGTGGCCTCCGGGCTCACCGCCGCCGCCGTGGTGGCGGGGAAGGCGTAGTCGAGCCCGTGATAGATCTCGTCGGAGATGAAGCGGATGCCCGCCTCCTCGGCGGTGCGGATCAGCTCCGCCAGCGCTTCCGGGCGCATCATCGTGCCGGTGGGGTTGGCCGGGCTCGCCACCAGCACGCCCTTGAGCGGGGCGCGGCGGTGGGCGTCGAGCAGCGCCTCGGGGGTGATGACCCAGCGCGACGCCGCGTCGGTCTCGATCAGCACCGGCTCGCAGCCGAGCGCGGTGAGGATGTGGCGGTAGGGCGGATAGCCGGGATTGGCGATCGCCACCCGGTCGCCGGGCTCGAACCGGGCGAGGAAGGTGAGCAGGAAGCCGGAGGAGGAGCCGGTCGTCACCACCACACGTCCGGGATCGAGGTCGAGCCCGTAGGTCTCGCCATAGTGCCGGGCGATGCGGGCGCGCAGCGAGGGAATGCCGAGCGCGGTGGTGTAGCCGATGCGGCCATGGTCGAGGGCGCGCCGCGCCGCCTCGCGCGCAGTGGAGGGGGCCGGCGCCGCCGGCTGGCCAACCTCCATATGGATGACATGGCCGCCCGCCGCCTCGATGCGCGCGGCCCGTTCCATCACGTCCATGACGATGAAGGGGGCGATCTCGCTGCGGCGGGAGGCGCCGGCGAGCCGCGCGGCGGCTGCGAGGCGATCTGACGGGAACGATGTATCCATGATGCCGAACCTTGCCCACGCGCCGCACGCGTGCCGCATTGTTTCGCGCGTGTCGGCGGACGTTCAATAGAAGATGATAACGGGTAGGCTTGACCCTGCCGTCACGACAGCGTCAGTTCGCCCCCGGAAACAATTCGTGTCGATGGATGATGCCTTCGCTGCTGCTTGACAACCCCTCCTGCGCCACCCGCCGCCCGAGCGGTCGCCTTGTCGCGCGCATCGGCGCCCGTCTTTCGCGCGGCGCCACCTTCCTTGCCGCCGCCGCGCTGCTCGCCCCGGCCGCCCCGGCACAGGCGCAGAGTCGCCAGCCCGGCATCATCCGCGACGCCGAGATCGAAACGCTGATGCGCGATTACACGCGCCCGATCTTCAAGGTGGCCGGCCTGCAACAGCAGAACATCCAGGTGGTGCTGGTCGGCAGCGACAGTTTCAACGCCTTCGTCGCCGACGGAAGGCGCATCTTCATCAATACCGGCGCGCTCCAGCAGTCGAAGACGCCGAACGAGATCATCGGCGTGCTCGCGCATGAGACCGGCCATATCGCCGGCGGCCACCTCGCCAATATGCGCCAGCAGCTGGAGTCAGCGCAGACCGCCGCCATTGTCGGCATGCTGCTCGCCGCCGGCGGCGTCGCGGCCGGCGCGGCGAGCGGCGCCAATATGGGCGGAGCTGCCGCTGGCGCCCTGATGGCGCCGCAGGAAATCGCCCGCCGCACGCTGCTCTCCTATCAGCGCGGTCAGGAAGCCTCGGCCGACCAGGCCGCGGTGAAGTACCTCACCGCCACCAAGCAGTCCGCCAAGGGCATGCTGACGACCTTCGAGCGCTTCCAGAACGACCAGATCTTCCTCAGCCAGCGCGTCGACCCCTATGTGCTGAGCCACCCGATGGCGACGGAGCGCATCGCGCTTCTGTCGGAGATGGCGCATAAGAGCCCCTATTTCGACGCCAAGGACCCGCCTGCCCTGCAGGCGCGGCACGATATGATGCGGGCGAAGCTCGTCGGCTTCACCCAGCCGCCGGACACGGTGAACCGTACCTATTCGCGTTCCGACAATTCGCTGCCGGCGCGCTATGCGCGGGCGATTTCCGGCTACCGCTTCGGCAGCATCCCGGATGCGCTGAACCAGATCGATTCGCTGATCGCCGAGCAGCCGAACAATCCCTATTTCTACGAGCTGAAGGGCCAGGCGCTGCTGGAGGCCGGGCGGGCGCGGGAGGCGGTGCCGCCGCTGCGCCGTGCCGTCGCGCTGTCCGATGGCAACCCGCTGATCCGCATGCTGCTGGGCCAGGCGCTGGTCGCCAGCGACGACAAGGCGTCGATGGAGGAGGCGGTGCGCGAGCTCACTTTCAGCCTGCAGCGCGAGCCGACCTCGCCGGCCGGCTGGCGCTACCTCGCCATGGCCTATGGCCGCAAGGGCGACATTCCCAATGCCGACCTCGCCTCGGCGCAGGCCGCCTATATGAGCGGCGACTTCCGCCTGTCGCGCGAGCTTGCCACCCGCGCCCGCAACGGCTTCAAGCTCGGCTCGCCGGGCTGGCTGAAGGCGGACGACATCGTCAACTACAAGCCGCCGGTGGACCCAAACGCCCGCCGCAAGCAGGCCGGCCAGTGACGGCCGGCACCGCCTCTTTCCCGCTGGAGACTCCCATGCTGCCCCTTCGCCTCCTCCGCCGCGCCGGCCGCGCGACCCTTGCGCTCGGCCTTGCCGCCGGCCTGCTGCTCGGCGCGGCGCACACACCGGCCTCCGCGCTCGACGATGCCCAACGCAAGGAATTCGAGAGCGTCATCCGCGACTATCTCTTGAACAATCCCGAGGTGATCCAGGAAGCGATCATGGTGCTGCAGCAGCGCCAGGCTGCGGCCGCGGCCAAGCAGCGCGAGGCGGCTGTGGCCGAACTCAAGCCCCGCATCTACGACACCACGCGCGGCGTCGTGGTCGGCAACCCGCAGGGCGACGTCACCCTGGTCGAGTTCTTCGATTACAATTGCGGCTACTGCAAGCGCGCGCTGGGCGACATGGTCGACCTCATCAAGGGCGACCCAAAGCTCAAGGTGATCCTCAAGGAATTCCCGGTGCTCGGACCGGGTTCGGTGGAAGCGGCACGCGTGGCGGTTGCCGTGCGCCTGACCGCGCCGGACAAGTATTTCGACTTCCACAAGAAGCTGCTCGGCGAGCGCGGGCAGGCCAACAAGGACAAGGCGATCGAGGCCGCCGTCGCGGCGGGCGTCGACAAGGCGGCGCTGGAGAAAGCGCTCGACAACCCGGAAGTCAACGCCACGCTGCAGGACGACCTGCAACTGGCCGAGGCGCTCGGCATCGACGGCACGCCGAGCTATGTGCTGGGCGACCAGGTGGTGGTCGGCGCGGTCGGCCATGACCAGCTGAAGGAGGCCATCGCCTCCGTGCGCAAGTGCGGCAAGACCCAGTGCTGAACGTCCATGGTTGAACCTCCGGCGCGGACCGCACCCACGGACCGCGCCGGACGTGGCCCCGGCACGGGGCCCGCCGGCCGGGGATAATCCCCTGGAAAACACGGCAGGGCTTGGCGCGGGGCCAGCCATTGCCTATAAACCCGCGGCCGTCCCGGCATGGGGCCGCCGGCGGCTGGCTCAACGAGGCGCGATGCCCGACACGGTGCATGTTCTCAACGGACCGAATCTGAACCTGCTCGGCACGCGCGAGCCGGAGATTTACGGCCGTTCGACCATCGCCGATGTGGAGGCCGCCTGCCGCTCCGCCTGCGAGCGCCATGGCCTCGACCTCGTCTTCCGCCAGACCAACCATGAAGGCGAGCTCGTCACCTTCCTCCAGGAAGCGCGCGGCTCGCGTGGCGTGGTGCTGAACGCGGCGGCCTATACCCATACATCCGTCGCCATTGCCGACGCCATCAAGGCGGCCGGCCTCATTGTCGTCGAAGTCCACCTGTCCAACGTCTTCGCGCGCGAAGCCTTCCGCCATCATTCCTTTATTTCGCCGGTCGCCCGTGGGGTGATCTGCGGTCTGGGGATCGACGGCTACCGGCTCGCCATCGACGCGCTCGCCACCGCCGGTGGCAAGATCAGCTGAGGGAGACGGGCGAGCGACCGTCACGGGATCATGATGAAAACCAACAAGCCGAACATCGACCCCGCGCTCGTGCGCGAGATCGCCAACCTGCTGTCCGAAAGCGACCTCACCGAGATCGAGGTTCAGCACGAGGATCTGCGCATCCGCGTCGTCCGCGCCGCGCCCACCGTCTATGCCGCCCCGGTTTCGGTCGCGCCGGCCCCCGTGGCCGCCGCCGCTCCGGCACCGGCCGCCGCCGCGCCGGCTTCTGCCGCGCCCGTGGCCGACCTGTCGAAGCATCCCGGCCTCGTCACCTCGCCGATGGTGGGCACCGCCTATCTCGGCCCCGAGCCCGGCGCGAAGTACTTCGTCGAGGTCGGCTCGGTGGTGAAGGAAGGCCAGACGCTGCTCATCGTCGAGGCGATGAAGACCATGAACGCGATTCCCGCGCCCCGCGCCGGCACCGTGACCCGTATCATCGTGGAGAATGCGCAGCCGGTCGAATATGGCGAGCCACTCCTGATCATCGAGTGAGGCGCGCCTGATGTTCGGCAAGATCCTGATTGCCAATCGCGGCGAGATCGCCCTGCGCGTGCTGCGCGCCTGCAAGGAAATGGGCATCGCCACCGTGGCGGTGCATTCCACCGCCGACGCCAACGCCATGCATGTGAAGCTGGCGGATGAGAGCGTGTGCATCGGCCCGCCGCAGGCCCGCGACAGCTATCTCAACATTCCGGCCCTGCTCGCCGCCTGCGAGATCACCGGCGCCGAGGCGGTGCATCCCGGCTACGGCTTCCTGGCCGAGAATGCACGCTTCGCGGAAATCCTCATCGACCATGGCGTGCAGTTCATCGGGCCCAAGCCCGAACACATCCGCATCATGGGCGACAAGATCGAGGCGAAGAAGACCGCCAAGCGGCTCGGCATTCCCTGCGTGCCCGGCTCGGATGGCGGCGTCACCTCCGACGACGAAGCGATGAAGGTCGCCAATGAGATCGGCTATCCCGTGCTGATCAAGGCCGCCGCCGGCGGTGGCGGGCGCGGCATGAAGGTGGCGCGCTCGGAGCAGGAACTTTCCGCCGCCCTCTCCACCGCCCGCTCGGAGGCCCGCGCCGCCTTCGGCGACGACGCGGTCTATATCGAGAAGTATCTCGGCACGCCCCGGCACATCGAAATCCAGGTGCTGGGCGACGGCAAGGGCAACGCCATCCATCTCGGCGAGCGCGACTGCTCGCTGCAGCGCCGTCACCAGAAGGTGCTGGAAGAGGCCCCCTCGCCCATCCTCACGCCGGAACAGCGCGCCCGCATCGGCGGCACGGTGGCGCAGGCCATGCGCGACCTGAAATATCTCGGCGCCGGCACCATCGAGTTCCTGTACGAGAATGGCGAGTTCTACTTCATCGAGATGAACACCCGCATCCAGGTGGAACATCCGGTGACCGAGGCCATCACCGGCGTCGATCTCATCAATGAGCAGATCCGCGTCGCCGCGGGCCTGCCGATGAGCGTGACGCAGGACGACATCAAGCTCGGCGGCCACGCCATCGAATGCCGGGTGAATGCCGAGCATCCGCGCACCTTCCGGCCCTCGCCGGGGCGCATCGACTACTGGCATGTACCGGGCGGGCCGGGTGTGCGCATCGATTCGGCGGTGTATCAGGGCTATACGATCCCGCCCTATTACGACAGCCTCGCCGGCAAGCTCATCGTCCACGCCGCCACCCGCGAGGAGTGTCTCGCCCGGCTCAAACGGGCACTGAACGAGTTCGTGGTGGAGGGCATCGAAACCACGCTGCCGCTGTTCCGCGAACTGGTCGAGAATGACGACATCAAGCGGGGCGCCTACGACATCCACTGGCTGGAACATTTCCTCGCCGAGGGCGAGCCGGGCGCCTGAGACGGCTTCAGGATCACCTCTCGAACGACATCATGGCCGGGCAAGTCCCGGCCATTTTCATGTCCGCCGTTTCATCTCGGCCCCGTCGCCTCGGGACACGGCGCCGGCGCCTTCACAGCGCCGCGCATCTCGGTCATGCTGGCGTCATGTCACACCCGCGCGAACATCAGGTCGAAATCACCCCGGACGTGCTGCTGAAGGCCTATGCCTGCGGCATCTTCCCGATGGCTGAGAGCGCCGACGATCCCGGCCTCTACTGGATCGAGCCGGAGCGGCGCGGCATCATTCCGCTGGACGACTTCACGATTTCGAGCCGCCTCGCCCGCACGGTGCGAGCCGACCGTTTCGAGATCCGCATCGACCATGACTTCGAGGCGGTGATCGATGGCTGCGCCGCCCCCGCCGAAGGGCGCGGCTCGACCTGGATCAACCGGCGTATCCGCAAGCTCTATTGCGACCTGCACGCACGCGGCTACTGCCACTCCGTCGAGGCCTGGCAGGATGGGGCGCTGGTCGGCGGCCTCTATGGCGTCCGGCTGGGGCGGGCCTTCTTCGGCGAGAGCATGTTCCACATCGCCCGCGACGCCTCGAAGGTGGCGCTGGTGCATCTGGTGGCGCGGCTGAAAAAGGGCGGCTTCACACTGCTCGACACCCAGTTCGTCACCGACCACCTGCGCAGCTTCGGCGCCATCGAGGTGCCCAAGCGCCAGTACAGCCGGCTGCTGGCCCAGGCGCTGGAAGCGGGCGAAGGGGATTTCTACTGCTGGCCGCCGGGCGAGGCGATCACCGGGGCGGTCTGCTTGCAGTCGGTCAGCCACACGTCATAGATCGGGTGCTCGACCCCGTGCAGGCCGGGGCTGGAGGCGAACATCCAGCCACCGAACAGCGGCTGCACCTTGCCGTCGAGCGCGATTTCCTGGATCTCGACGAAGCCCGTAGTGTTCTGCTGCTCGCTCTCCGGCCGCGTATAGCAGGCGCGCGGCGTGATCCGCAGCGCACCGAACTGCACGGTCTCGTTGATCGCCACGTCGAAGCTGGTGATGCGGCCGGTGATCTTGTCGAGGCCGGAGAACTCGGCGGTGCGGTTCTCGATCTTCTGCTCCGGCGGCTGGATCACCTCGATGTCGCCGCTCGGACCGACGGTCGCCTGCCCCGGCACTTCCGCCGGCGCCTGAGCGGGCGCGCGCGGCCCACCCGCGTCGGGATCCTCCATGATGGAGGGCACACCCGCCCCGCCGGGCGGCGAATCGGGGTCTTCGACCGGCCCTTCCATCTGCGGCGGCGCCAGCGGCTGCGATTCCACCCCGCCCTGCCACCCCTGGGCGGCGAGAGGCGCGGCGGCAAAGCCTGCCAGCATCACCCCGGCGAGAAGCGCGGAGCGCAGGAACGGTCGGAAAGCGGAAATGCCGTGCACCGGAAAGCCTCGCGAAGCGCACTGCCCCTCCGGCGCGCGCAGGGGGCCAAGATGCCGGGCAATGCGGCGATGTCGGGGCAGGCGCGAAAATCCCGCGCGTGGCCCCACCTGCCCCGCCGGCGCGGCGGGCGTCACTCGGGCGTCCAGGCCTTGTAGTCGCCCGTCACGGCGGGGCGATGGCCGAAGCCGATGGCCGAGCCCGGCGGATGATAGGCATTGACGGTGCCGGTGGGGTTCGGCCGGTGCGGCTTCTCCCACTCGCGGGCGACATAGGTTTCCTCGCTCGGCGGCACGTCAGAGCGCTGGTGCATCCAGGCGTGCCAGCCGGGCGGAATGGCGGTGGCTTCGGCATAGCCGTTATAGATCACCCAGCGGCGCTCGAAGCCGAGCGAGGGGTCGATCTTGCGGCCCTTGGTCCGGTAGTAGCGGTTGCCGAACTCGTCCGTGCCGACGAACTCTCCATGCCGCCAGGTGTGGAAGCGCGTGCCCATGGTCTGGGCGTTCCACCAGGTGAAGGTCTCGGTGATGAAGTCGGAAATCTTCACGGAATTCGTCCCTGCGCCGGCCGTCGATCTCGCGCGGAACATGCCACCCGCTCCGCGCGAAGTCCAGCCGCGCGCGCCCCGGCGCGGCGCTTAACCACGGCTGCGGAACTCCGTGGCATAATAGACGAGCGCCAGCAGCAGCAAGGCGCCGCCCGCCACCGTCACCGCCCACCAGCCGCCGAGCTCATAGAGCGGGCTCGCCACGGCGGAGCCCAGAGCGCCACCGAAGAAGAAGGTCGCGATATAGAGCGCGTTCAGCCGAGCCCGGATTTCTGGTGCCAGCATGAAGATGGCGCGCTGGCCGAACACCAGATTGGCCGTCACCGCGCAGTCGAGCACGATGGCACCGATCGCCAGCACGATCAGCGAGGACGTGCCGCTGCCGAATTCGGTCAATAGAAGGCCGGCGAGCGCCAGGGCCAGCGCCGCACCTGTCGCGATCCTCGACCATCCACGGTCGGCGAGCCAGCCCGCGACCGGCGAAATGACGACGCTGGCGGCGCCCGCCAGGGCGAACAGCGCGATCCCCTGCTGACCGAGCCGGAATTCCGGCCCGGCGAGTTCCAGCGGCACCGCCGTCCAGAACAGGGTGAAAACGGCGAACATGGCCGCCTGATAGAGCGCGCGGCGGCGCAGCACCGGCTGCGCCCGCAGCAGGGGCAAGAGCGAGCCGACGAGGCGGGCATAGCTGGTGCGCCCGCCGGGATGGCGGGGCGGCAAGGCGAGACGCAGGCCGACCGCCAGCGCCAGCATTGCCAGCGCGGCGATGAGAAACACCGAGCGCCAGCCGAACCAGTGGGCGAGCAGGGAGGACACCGGCCGTGCCAGCAGGATGCCGGTCATCAGCCCGCTCACCACGCTGCCGACCTTGCGGCCGCGCTCCTCCGGCCGAGCGAGATGCGCCGCGAAGGGCACGGCGACCTGCGCCACCACCGAGCCGATGCCGAACACCAGCGCCGCCAGAAGGAACACGGCCGGCGCGTTCGCGAGGAACGCCAAACCGAGACCCGCGGCGGCGCACAGCAGGATCGCGGAGATGAGGCGCCGGTTCTCGACGATGTCGCCCAGCGGCACCAGCAGCAGCAGGCCGGCGATATAGCCGAGCTGGCCGACGGTGACGACGAGGCTGGCCAGTGTCTCGTCGAGGCCGATGTCGTCGGCGATCAGCGCGATCAGCGGCTGGGCGTAATAGAGATTGGCGGCGCCGAGCCCCGCCGCCAGCGCAAGCAGGAAAAAGGTCGGGGCGCCGGCGGCGGGGCGCGCGTCGGGGATCGAGGTCATCGGGGCATGCCGGGTTGGAACAATGGTGTTGGCAGCCATTTGGGACCCGGCGCCGCCGCTGTCCAGATGCCGATGGGTCAGCGCGCCCTTGCCGGCGTGCGAAGCGAAAATGGCAAAGGCGCAAAGTGCGGTGATGCCCGTCATCCCCACTGTTCACCGACCGTTTCCGAGGACGCGGATTGGCGCTGGACTCAGCGGCCGAATCCCCTCTCGATTGGGGTTCGCCCCTGGCGGGCGACGTGTGGCGTCACCATCTAGATTTAGCGATTTTTTCACACACTCCACACTAGAGTTTGTGACGCAAGGTTGACGCGCACGAGGGAGTCGGACAGTTTGGCGCCGTCGGTCGCAGCGTGATTTTGGCGGGCCGGCTCATCCAGATTGAAGCGGGCTCCATCGCCGGTACCACATTCCGGCGGGGCGTTTATGCGTTCCACGTGCGTACCAACAACACACCGGAACGCAGCGGTCGCTCGGCCGTTCGATTTCGGATGACGGGGTATGCGGACGCAGGTCCGAGGCTTTGAAAAATCGCTGCGCAGGCCGGAGGACGGGCCTGCCACGAACCGGGGACGACGAGAATGCGCATCCAGCGCCGTTATACGCAGGCCGGCCGTTCACCCTATGCGGACATCGCGTTCCGCAAGGCGACGAGCGAGATTCGCAATCCTGACGGATCGGTGGTGTTCCGCCTCGAATCCATCGACGTGCCTGAGCATTTTTCGCAGGTCGCCACCGACATCATCGCGCAGAAGTACTTCCGCAAGGCGGGCGTGCCGGCGCGGCTGAAGAAGGCCGAGGAGGAGACCGTCCCCTCCTTCCTCTGGCGCGGCGTGGCCGACGAGAAGGCGCTCAGTGCCCTCCCCGAAAAGGAGCGCTATGTCGGCGAGACCGATTCCCGCCAGGTATTCGACCGGCTGGCCGGCACCTGGACCTATTGGGGCTGGAAGGGCGGCTATTTCGATTCGGAGGAGGACGCGCAGGCCTTCTTCGACGAGCACCGCTACATGCTGGCCATGCAGATGGCCGCGCCCAACTCGCCGCAATGGTTCAACACCGGCCTGCACTGGGCCTATGGCATCGACGGCCCGAGCCAGGGCCACTTCTATGTCGACTATGTCACCGGCGAACTGACCCGCTCCAAGTCGTCCTATGAGCACCCGCAGCCGCATGCCTGCTTCATCCAGTCCGTCGGCGACGACCTGGTGAACGAAGGCGGCATCATGGACCTGTGGGTGCGCGAGGCGCGCCTGTTCAAATATGGCTCCGGCACCGGCTCCAACTTCTCCGCGCTACGCGGCGAGGGCGAGAAGCTCTCCGGCGGCGGCCGCTCCTCCGGCCTTATGTCCTTCCTCAAGATCGGCGACCGTGCGGCCGGCGCCATCAAGTCCGGCGGCACCACCCGCCGCGCGGCGAAGATGGTGGTGGTCGATGTCGATCACCCCGATATCGAGACCTATGTCGACTGGAAGGTGAAGGAGGAGCAGAAGGTCGCCGCTCTCGTCACCGGCTCGAAGACGGTCGCCAAGCACATGAAGGCCGTGATGAAGGCCTGCGTGAACTGCGAGGGCGAGGGTGACGATTGCTACGACCCGGAAAAGAACCCCGCCCTGAAGCGCGAGATCCGCGCCGCCAAGAAGGCGCAGGTGCCGGAGAACTATATCCGCCGCGTCGTCCAGTTCGCCCGCCAGGGCTACACCGAGATCGAATTCCCGGTCTACGACACCGATTGGGATTCGGAGGCCTATCTCACCGTTTCCGGCCAGAACTCGAACAATTCGGTGCGCGTCGACGACGCGTTCCTGAATGCGGTCGAGGCGGATGCGGACTGGAACCTCACCTCCCGCACCACCGGCAAGGTGGTGAAGACGCTGAAGGCGCAGGAGCTGTGGGAGAAGATCGGCCACGCCGCCTGGGCCTGCGCCGACCCCGGCATCCAGTTCCACACCACCATCAATGACTGGCACACCAGCCCGGCCGGCGGCCCGATCCGCGCCTCCAACCCGTGCTCGGAATACATGTTCCTCGACGACACGGCGTGCAACCTCGCCTCGCTGAACCTGCTGCAGTTCCGCAAGGCGGACGGCACGTTCGACGTGGAAAGCTATGAGCACGCCTGCCGGCTGTGGACCGTGGTGCTCGAAATCTCGATCCTGATGGCGCAGTTCCCCTCGAAGGAAATCGCCCAGCTCTCCTATGACTACCGCACGCTCGGCCTCGGCTACGCCAATATTGGCGGCCTGCTGATGACCTCCGGCATCCCCTATGATTCCGAGGAAGGCCGCGCCTATTGCGGCGCGCTCACCGCGATCATGACCGGCGTCGCCTACGCCACCTCCGCCGAGATGGCCAAGGAGCTGGGCCCGTTCCCGGAATACACGCCGAACGCGCCCCACATGCTGCGGGTGATGCGCAACCACCGCCGCGCCGCCTATGGCGAGAAGGCCGGCTATGAGGGGCTGAGCACCAATCCGGTGCCGCTCGACCATGCCAAGGTGCCCGAGAAGCTGCTGGTCGAGCGCGCCAAGGCCACCTGGGACCTCGCGCTTTCGCTCGGCGAGGCGCATGGCTACCGCAACGCCCAGACCACCCTGCTCGCGCCCACCGGCACGATCGGCCTGGTGATGGATTGCGACACGACCGGCATCGAGCCCGACTTCGCGCTGGTGAAGTTCAAGAAGCTGGCCGGCGGCGGCTACTTCAAGATCATCAACCGCGCCGTGCCGGAAGCGCTGCGCACGCTCGGCTATTCCGAGAGCCAGATCGCCGAGATCGAGGCCTATGCGGTCGGCCACGGCTCCATCACCCAGGCGCCGGCGATCAACCACTCGACGCTGCGCAGCAAGGGCTTCGACGACGCCATGCTGGCGAAGATCGATGCCAGCGTGAAGGCGGCCTTCGACATCAAGTTCGTGTTCAACCGCTGGACGCTCGGCGACGAGGCGCTGGCCAAGCTCGGCGTGCCCGCCGACAAGCTGGCCGATCCGGCCTTCGAGCTGCTGCCCTTCCTCGGCTTCTCCAAGAAGGACATCGAGGCCGCCAACATCCATGTCTGCGGCGCGATGACGCTTGAGGGCGCGCCCTTCCTCAAGACCGAGCACTACCCGGTGTTCGACTGCGCCAATCCGTGCGGGCGCATTGGCAAGCGCTACCTCTCCGTCACCAGCCACATTCTGATGATGGCGGCGGCGCAGCCCTTCCTCTCCGGCGCCATTTCCAAGACCATCAACATGCCGAACGAGGCGACGGTCGAGGACTGCAAGGAGGCCTATCTGCTCTCCTGGCGCCTCGCGCTGAAGGCCAACGCGCTCTATCGCGACGGCTCCAAGCTGTCCCAGCCGCTGAATTCGCAGCTCATCTCCGACGAGGACGACGAGGAAGACGCGGTCGAGGCGCTGCTGGAGAAGCCCGCCGCCGCCCGCGCCACCCAGATCACCGAGAAGGTGGTGGAGAAGATCGTCGAGCGCGTCGTCGCGCTGCGCGATCGCGAGAAGATGCCGGACCGCCGGAAGGGCTACACCCAGAAGGCGGTGGTCGGCGGGCACAAGGTCTATCTGCGCACCGGCGAATATGATGATGGCCGCCTCGGCGAGATCTTCATCGACATGCACAAGGAAGGCGCGGCGCTGCGCTCCTTCATCAACAACTTCGCCATCTCGGTGTCGCTGGGCCTGCAATATGGCGTGCCGCTGGACGAATATGTCGACGCCTTCACCTTCACCCGCTTCGAGCCCGCCGGCCCGGTGCAGGGCAACGACACGATCAAATACGCGACCTCGATCCTCGACTACATCTTCCGCGAGCTCGCCGTGTCCTATCTCGGCCGTCACGAGCTCGGCCATGTCGAGCCGGGCGAGTCGAACTTCGACGCGCTGGGCAAGGGCGTGGAAGAGGGCAAGGCCTCGCCGACCGCCGCCGCCTCGCGCATGGTCTCCAAGGGGCTGATGCGCGGCAAGAATGTGAGCCTGATGGTGGTGCCGGCCGGCACTCCGACGGCGCCGGCCGGCGCGGCCTCCAATGTCACCGCGCTGCGCGGCGGCATCCAGGGCGCCACGGCGCTGAAGGCGGAGCCGATGGACGAGGAGGAACTGGAGCTGGGCAGCACCGACGCCCTGCCTTGGTCCGCCCCCACCCCGGCCCCGGCGGCGAGCGGCCCGACCAAGGCGGAAGCCCGCGCCATCGCCCGCGCCAAGGGCTATGAGGGCGAAGCCTGCCCCGAGTGCCAGAACTTCACCATGGTGCGGAACGGCACCTGCCTGAAGTGCGAGACCTGCGGCTCGACGACCGGGTGCAGCTGAGGGCAATTACGAGCGTCTTTCGTGCTCCAATTGGAGGACTTTCAATGGCGTTCTTGAGTAATGACCAAATGGAGAAGCGAGCCCGTGAGGCTCGCTGTCTCTTCAAAATTGATCACCAGGTCCGACCGGATATCGTGACCATGATCTTTAAGCTTAAGTCACTCGGTCGGATCGAGAACTATGAGCGTGTCCCTGACCGCGAATTTGGCCTCGATGAGGCCGTCTTCGACCCCTATGGGGGTATACTGAAAATCAAAGAAAGCGTTTTCATTGCGGCCAATTCCGGCGCGCCGCGTGCCCGCTTCACGATTGCGCATGAAATCGGTCACATCATGCTCGGTCACAATCGTATAAGGCATCGTCGGTTGGACTACGATGCAAAGAGCGCAACGTCACCTGTGCTCGCTGATGAAATGCAGGCGAATATGTTTGCGGGCGCGTTTCTCGCACCATATCATCTGTCTGGCATCACTTTGTCCTCGTCGATCGATGAACTTAGCGAGCGCTTTCAGATCAGCTCAAAGGCAGCCGAGATCCGCTTGCCTGAACTCCAGCGGCTGTACCGGATCGAGAACAAGATACCGCGACCATTGCCGGCGTCAGTCACCAAGTTTCTTGAAGAGAACCGCAACGCAGGCCGAAAGCCCGGTTAGTGTACGTTTGAACAGAGTTTTATGACGGCCGGGTCACTCCCGGCCGTTTTCATATGAGACCGCAGCAGTACGGCAGCAGCGATGACCCCCACCCTCACCACCCCTCGCCTGCTCCTGCGGCCGCACCGGATGGAGGATTTCGAGGCCTATGCCGCCATGTGGGCGGAGCCGGCGGTGGTGCGCTTCATCGGCGGGCAGCCATTGAGCCGCGAGGCGGCCTGGGTGCGGTTCCTGCGCCAGGCAGGTCTCTGGCATCATCTCGGCTTCGGCTTCTTCGTCATCGAGGACCGCGCCAGCGGCGCCCTGCTCGGCGAGGCCGGCTTCCACGACATGAAACGCACGCTCGAACCTTCCATCGAGGGCACGATGGAGGCCGGCTGGGCGCTGCGGACAGAGGCGCAGGGCAAAGGGCTGGCGGAGGAGGCGATGCGTGCGGTGCTCGCCTGGGGCGAGGCGCATGGCCGCGGCGCGCGCTTCACCTGCATGATCGAGCCCGACCACGCGGCCTCGCTCCATGTCGCCGGCAAGCTCGGCTTCACCCGTTTCGCGCAAGGGGTTTATGGCGGCCGGCCGGTGGTGCTGCTGGAACGGCGCGCCGCGGCGGACGCGTCCGCGCCATAGGCGTGAGCCGGATCAGCGCGCGCGGCGACCATTGGCGAGTACGTTGCGGATCGAAAAGCTCGAATGGATGCGCGAGAGGCCGGGAAGGGTCGACAGGATCTCGGTGTGGATGCGTTCGAACTCCGCCGGTGTTTCGACTTCGACACGCAGCAGATAGTCCGAACCGCCGGTCATGAGAAAGCACTCGCGAATTTCCGGGTGCCGGCGCACCGCCGCTTCGAAGCGGTTGAGGTAATCCTCCGTCTGCCGTTCCAGCGTGATGTTGATGATCACGGCAATGGCGGCATCGCGCGCGGAATGATCGACCAGCACGGTATAGCCGCGAATGACGCCGCTGTGCTCCATCGCCTTGATGCGCCGCTGGCAGCTGGAGGGGGAGAGCCCGACCTCGGCGGCGATCTGCGCGCTCGGCATGCGCGCATCGAGGCGCAGAAGGCGCAAAATGTTGCGGTCGATCGAATCCAGAGCGCTCACGGCGATTCCTTCGAAAAATTCGCTGATACGTGCAAAATAGCGCATCCATGCGGCAATCATGCACAGATCGCGGAAAATGTGCATGATTGCTCCGCTATACTTCATCCTCGAGGGGCAAGCGAGGATGAGGCGGGCGATGTTCGGCGACATCTCCAATGACCAGACGGCGATCGACACCGCGCCGGGAATTCTGACCATCGATCTCGGGGCGCTTGCCGCCAATTACCGGCAGCTCAAGCAGCGGGTTGGGGCCGCGCGCGTGGCCGGCGTGGTCAAGGCGGATGCCTATGGCCTCGGCGCGGCGCGCGTCGTCCCGGCGCTCTATGCCGCGGGATGCCGCGACTTCTTCGTCGCCCAGTTCAGCGAGGCGCAGGCCATCATCCGCACGCTCGGCCGCGACGCGCGGCTCTATGTGCTCAACGGCCTGCAGCCCGGCGCCGAGCGGGCCTGCGCGGAGGCGGGGATCATTCCCGTGCTCAACAGCCTCGATCAGCTCGCCAACTGGTCCCGCTGCGCCCGCGCCCGTGGGACGGAACTGCCGGCGCTCCTGCAGTTCGACACCGGCATGTCGCGGCTCGGCCTGCCGCCGGACGACGTCGACATCCTGCTTCAGCAACCCTCGCGGCTGGAGGGCGTGCGGCTGCTGCATGTGATGAGCCACCTCGCCAGCGCCGACGAGCCGAACAGCCCGCAAAATGCCGAGCAACTGGCGGTGATGCGCCGTTTCGCGGCCGCGTTCCCCGGCATCGAGCCGTGCTTTGCCAATTCCGGCGGCATCTTTCTCGGGTCGGACTATCACGGCGCGCTCGTGCGCCCCGGCATCGCGCTCTATGGCGGCGCGCCGACCGCCGGCGTGCCGAACCCTATGCGGCCTGTGGTGCGGCTCGACCTGCGGGTGGTGCAGACAAGGCTCGTGCCGGCGGGCGCCCGGGTCGGTTATGGCGGCGTGCATGTCACATCCGGCGAGCGCCGGCTCGCCACGATCTCAGCCGGCTATGCCGACGGACTGCCGCGCGCGCTCAGCGATCGCGGCGCGGCCTATCATGGTGATGTCAGGCTGCCGATCGTCGGCCGCGTGTCCATGGACAGTCTGACGGTCGACGCCACCGCCCTTCCGCCCGGCACACTCACGCTCGGCACGCTGGTAGAGATCATCGGCCCGCACCAGACGCTGGAAGACGTGGCGCGCGACGCCGGCACCATTCCCTACGAAATCCTCACCGCGCTCGGCAGGCGCTACCATCGCATCTTCCGCTGAGCGCGCGGGCAGGAACAGACCAGAGGCACCTTCCGATGAAGATCGTCATACTCGGCGCCGGTGTGATCGGCGTCACTTCCGCCTATTACCTCGCCAAGGCCGGCCATGAGGTGACGGTGCTCGACCGGCAGCCCGGCCCGGCGCTGGAAACCAGCTATGCCAATGCCGGCGAAGTGTCGCCGGGCTATGCCTCGCCCTGGGCGGCGCCGGGGATCCCGATGAAGGCGCTCAAATGGCTGTTCATGAAGCATGCGCCCTTGATCATCCAGCCGCGTTTCGATGTCGCGACCTGGCGCTGGATGCTGGCGATGCTGCGCAATTGCACCGCCGCGCGCTATGCGGTGAACAAGGGCCGCATGGTCCGCCTCGCCGAATATAGCCGCGATTGCCTGGCCGAGCTGCGCGCGGAAACCGGCATCGCCTATGATGAGCGCATGCAGGGCACGCTTCAGGTGTTCCGCACCCAGAAACAGCTCGACGGCATCGGCAAGGACATTGAGGTGCTGCGGGCCGATGGCGTTCCCTTCGAGGTGCTGGACCGTGCCGGCTGCGTCGCCGCCGAGCCCGGCCTCGCGCGCGCGGCCGAGAAGATCGTCGGCGGCCTGCGCCTGCCCGGCGACGAAACGGGCGACTGCTTCAAATTCACCACCGCGCTGGCCGCGCGGGCCGAGACACTGGGCGTGAGCTTCCGCTACGGGGTCGATATTCGCGGGATCAAAGCCGCGGCCGGGCGCGTCGTCGCCGTGGAAACAGCGGCGGGCGAGGTTCATGCCGACCGCTTCGTCGCCGCGCTCGGCAGCTTCACGCCGCAGCTTCTCGCCCCGCTCGGGCTCGACCTGCCGATCTATCCGGTGAAGGGCTATTCGATCACCGTGCCGATCGTGGACGAGAGGCTGGCGCCGGTTTCGACGGTGATGGACGAGACCTACAAGGTCGCCATCACCCGCCTCGGCGACCGCATCCGCGTCGGCGGCATGGCGGAAATCGCCGGCTTCTCCACCAGCCTGCCGCCCTCCCGCCAGGCGACGCTGGTGCAATCGGTGGAGGACCTGTTCGGCGGCGCCGGCGATCAGAGCCGGGCGTCGTTCTGGTCGGGCCTGCGGCCGATGACGCCGGACGGCACGCCGATCATCGGCCGGACGCGCTACCCGAACCTGTTCCTCAACGCCGGCCACGGCACGTTGGGCTGGACCATGTCCTGCGGTTCATCGCGTGTGCTGGCCGACCTCATCAGCGACCGCACGCCGGAAATCGACGCGGAAGATCTGGCGTTCGCGCGCTACGCGGCGTGACGCGGGCGGGCGACAGCGGGGCGGACGGCCGCGACGCGCCTCAAGGGTTCGCGCGGGCACTCTGTTGCCCCGCTTTCCGCGAAAGAACAGCCCCCACGGCGGCCTGCCGGTCGAACGCGCCTTCCCCGGCATTGCGCCCATAGAGCGCGGCATCGAGGGCGGCGGTCTCGCAGCCGCTCACCTTCAGTCCGAGGTCGCGGCGGCGGCGCAGATAGGCGGCGCACGCGCGGCGAAGGGCAAAGAGGTCTCCGGAGCGGGCCGCGCGCTTCACTTGTTGCCGCGTCGGATCGAGGGGCGAGAGCCGTCGCAGCGCGCGCAGAAGAGGCGCCCGCCGGCGCGGGGACATCCCCGCAAGGCACAGGCCGAGCCCGGTCAGCGCACCCGCGATCCCAGCCGCCGCACCGGCCGCCATGGGCCCGGTCGGCAGCCGGCCGGTGCCGCTCCGATTGTCGTGGAAGCTGGCATAGCCGAAGGGCAGCGCAGGGATTTCCGCTGTCCGCATCGTGCGGCTTGCCGTGTCGAACCAGGGGATGGCCACGGGTGGCAGTACCCCGGGCTCCCCGGTCATGGGCCGCAGATGCCATTCCCACACAACCGTCGTCACCGGGCCGGCGGCGGTCGGGCGCATGTCGCGCTGCTCCGGCGCGGCGAAGCTGATCAGCCATGGCGCGCGCAGGACCGGGCGCGGCGGCAGCATATGCGGCAGCGTACCCTCCGCCGTCAGCGTGACACGGCGAACCAGCGTCTCGCCGTCGCGCAACGCGCCCGGCGCGGCCGACAGCCCGTCCTCGACCGTGAGGGTCTGGGCGGAAAGCGGCGCGCCCTCGCCGGGATAGGGCGCGACCGCAAGGCTGACAGCCGGCGCCGCCACGTCGAGCGGGGCTCGCAGGTTCTTCTCATCGACCACGGTGAGATGATGCGTCACCGGGCCAATCATCAGCGTTCCGGCGTGGCGGGGGAAGACGGCGAGGCGCCGTTCGAACACACGGACGGTGCGCCCGCCGATCTCCTCATCGCGCCATTGGTCGCGCGCCAGCTGCAGCCAGTCATAGTCCTCCGAACCGGGGAAGGTCAGCGTCTCCAGCGCGATGCGGCTGGTATATTCGCCCCTCAGCGTCACCGGAACCATCTCGCCGACGACCGGGCGCGCCCCCTGCGGCAGCAGCAGGCGCAGGCCGTCGCCATAGGCGTCACCGGCGAGCAGAAGCAGGATCAGGCCGGCCCACTTCACCATGTCTCGGCCTCCTCGGGCCGCAGCAGGCCGAGCCCGGCCCGCCGCTCATATTCCTTGCGCAGACGCAGGCGCAGGAATTCGCCGGGATCGTCGGCCAGCGTCTCAAGCCACGCCTCCGAGGCCGCGAAGCCTCGCGCCTCGATCGGCTTCTTCCCGCTGGGATCGGGCGTGCTGGCCAGGATCGGCGCCTCCATCGGGTCGCCGGGGGCGAGGCCGCCCGCACCCGGCAGCCGGCCCGGCACGGTGGTCTCGCCCGTCGTCTTCGGTACCATCGCGTCGACCAGATCGCGGAGCCGGCGCGCCTCGTCGTCGGACGGGTTGGCGAAGAGCACGGCGTCGACATAGGCGACGGAGAGCGCATGACGGCCGGTGGCGGCGAGCGTCAGCGCGCGGTTGAAGGTCTGGCTGCGCCCCGCCTCGGCGAAGGCGGCGTCCGCCGCGGCGTAGTCGCCCGCCCGGTACAGGGCGAGCCCCCGTGCCGCCGCGTCGTCCAGCACGCGCGCGGCCGTGACCGGCGCGCCGATCCGCAGGAGAAGGCGGCCCCAGGCGGCGGGGCCGGCGGCAAGCACGCAGGCGAGCCCGATCCCGGCGACGAGAGCGAGACGCGGGCGCAGGCCGGCCTTCATGCGCGCCTCCGGAAAAGGCCCAGCAAGGGCAGCCCCGCCAGCGCCGCGAGACAGGGGCCGAGATCGAGATAGGCCAGCGTCGAGAGCGCCGGATCGCGCTCCAGAGCGCCCCGCTGCGCCAGCCGGGCCAGAACGGGGGAAGGGGCGCGCGCGGGCGCGGCGAGGCTTCCCAAGGCTTCGAGCGCCGCCGGATCGCTCACGCCGCCGGCCGATCCGGTCAGGGTGAGCACGGAAAGCCGGACGCCATCGCCGGCGAGACGCCCCGCCTCCGCCCGGGCGGCGCCGTCGACACCGCCGCCATCGGAAATCAGCACGAGATCGGCGCCCCGGCTCGCCCGCAGCATCTGCCGCGCCAGCGCCAGCGCACTGGCGGGGCGGCTGCCACCGTCCGGCATGGTGTCGCCGGCGAGCACGGCGATCTGGCTTTCCAGCGTCGCGGGGTCGGCGGTGGGCGCCGCCACCTCATAGGCTTCACCGGAATAGAGCAGCATGCCGACCGGCCGTCCGGACGCGGCCGTCAGGACAGCGGCGGCGGCGGCCTGCGCGTCGGCCAGGGCGGGGCCTTGCGCAACCGATGGCGACATGTCGAGGGCGATAAGAACCGCCCCGCTGCCGGCGAGCACCGGCGCATCCGCGCGCGGCACGGCGGGTCCGCACAGGCCGAGGCTGAGCAAGAGCGCCGACGCGAGCAAGGCGACGCCCTGGCGGCGGGCCCCTCCCCCCATATGCCCCAGCGTCCGCATCGCCTCGAACATCGCCGGCGGCATCACCCGCTCCCAGCCGCCGGCGGCGGGCCCTTGCCGCCAGTGCCACAGCGCGAGGGCGGCGAGCAGCGGCAGGGCAAGAAGCCACCCGGGACGCAGGAGAACCAGCTCGCTCATCGGCGCCTCCACCCCGCGAGCAGCACCACCAGTGCCAGCGCCGCGCCACCCGGCCACATCCAGAGCGAGCGCCAGTAGCGCAATGGCGGGCGCTTCATCGGGTTCGGCTCAAGTTCATCCAGTGTCGCCGCCATCGCTTCGAGATCCGCCATGCTGCGCACGCGGAAACTGGCGCCCCCTCCGGCCACGGCGATCTCCCGCAAGGCGACGGCGTCCACGGCCTCGCGCGAGGCCGGCTGATCTTCGAGATCCTCGGGGCCGAGCGCGATGGTATGCACCCGCACCCCATGGCCGGCCGCCAGCCGCGCGACATCCGACGCCAGAACCTTGCCCGATGTATCCACCCCGTCCGAGAGCAGGACCACGACCTTGGTGGTGGCGTCGCTGCCCATGATCCGGCGCGTCGCCAGCCCCAGCCCATCCGAAATGGCCGTGGAGCGGCCCGAAATGCCGATCTGGGCGGCCTCGATGGCGCGGGCGACGGACGCGACATCGAAGGTCGGCGGCTGCGCGACATAGGCCCGGTCGCCGAAGATCACCAGCCCGATCCGGTCGCCCTGGCGCGCGGCCACGAAACGCGCGGCGACGCGCTTGACCGCCTCCAGCCGCGAGAGCGGTTTGCCGTCGAGAACGAAATCCTGCTTCAGCATGCTGCCGGAGAGGTCGAGGGCCAGCAGAATTTCCCGGCCCGACGCCGTCACCAGATGCCGCGTCGCCGCGACCTGCGGGCCGGCGAGCGCCAGAACCAGCGCGCTCCAGGCCGCGACGAGCACCGCGTGACCGGCCCGCTCCTCGCCATGCCGCGCCGGCAGCGCCGCAGCGAAGGTGGCGGGCGCCACGGTAAGCGCGGCTTCCCCCGGCGCCCGCGCCGTCGGAAGCAGGCGCGCAAGCAGCGGGAGCGGAAGCAGCAGCAGGGCGAGCGGAAAGGCGAGGGAGAGAGAGGCGATCATCGCCGTGCCCGCCGCGCCTTGAGAGCGATGCGCTCGACCGTTTCCGGCGACAGAGGCGGCGCACTGCCATAGGCCATGGCGCGCAGCTCCTCCGGCAGGTGGCCAAGGACACGGCCGATCGCCAGCACCCGCTCCTGCGGCGGCATTCCCCGTGTAGCGCGGAGGAGCGCGCGCCGCGACGGACGCCGCTCGACGAAGGGGGCCGCCAGAAGCGCGAGCAGCGCCGCCGCCAGCAGCCCGGCGCCGAACAGCAGCAGCAGGTCGGCGGCGCTCATCTGCATGAGTGCCGGCGGCAGGCGCCCTTCCGGCAGGGCCGCAATGAGTTCAGCCTGCGTCATGGGCGACCACCTCAAGGCCGACATTCAGGGCGTAGAGACGCTGCGCCAGCACCGCGCGGTCGAACGGGCGCAGCCGCGCGCGGCGGGCCAGCCCGCCGGCCCTGAGCGGCAGCGCAACGGCGGGAGGCGCGGTCTCGATCCTGTCGAGTGGCAACAGCACCCTGACGAGACGGCGGCGGGCGAGCCGGACCAAGGCCGGCTCGTCTTCCGGCGCGAGGCCGTCCGGGCCCGTGGCGACAAGCACCTCGCCGCCGGGTGGGCAGAGCCGCATGGCGCGGATGAGCGCCTCCTCCAGCGACGGCACCACGCCGCCACCCGCGAGCGCCCGGTCGTGACAACTGGCGAGCATGTGGCAGACGCGGACCATCTGCGGGGCGCCGCCGGCCAGCGGTACGGCGGCCACGCCCTCGGCGCTGACGCCGATCGCCGCCAGCGAGGCCCCCCGCGCCACCGCCTGCCACCCTCGCCGCGCCGCCAGCCGCGCCGCGCGCACCGAGCGCAGCGAGGCACCCGTGCCCCACAGCATGAGCGGGCGGAAATCGACGATCAGCAGCAGCGTGTCGTCCCGGTCCTCGTGAAAGCTGCGGATATGCGGGATGCCGGTGCGGGCAGTGGCGGAAGGGTCGAGGCGGCGGGCGTCGTCGCCCTCGGCAAAGGCGCGGATCTCGCGCAGATCCATCCCCGCTCCCGGCGCCCGGGCGGGAACGGCGCCGGGCCGGCGGGACGCCGGCTGGGCGCGCCCGGTCCTGAGAGCCCCCTCGCGCAGCGCCAGCAATTCGCGCGCCTCAAGCCGAAGGCCGGGCGCCGCCAGCGCGGGGCTCACCACGGCGCGACCCGATGCAGTATGTCGGCAACCAGCGTTCGCCCGCTCCGCCCCTCACCGATGGCCGACCAGCTCGGCACAAGCCGGTGGGCGAGCGCATCGGGCGCGAGGGCGATGACATCTTCCGGCAGCACATAGTCACGTGCCCGGAGCCAGGCGCGCGCCTGCGCCGCCACCGCCAGCGCCAGCGTGCCACGCGGCGAGACCGGATGCTCCACCCATTGCGCGACAGCGCCGCCGGGCCGCGACGCCATGACCAGCCGGACGATGAAGTCCTTCAGCGCCGGCGCCAGATGCACCCGCGCCACCTCGTCCTTCGCGGCCCGAAGGGCATCGGCGCCGAGCGGGAGGGCGAGGAAGGCGGGGGTATCGATGCGCTCGGCGGAGACCAGATCGAGAATCGCGCGCTCCTGCTCGGCCTGCGGAAGGCCAAGCGCGAGATGCAGCAGGAACCGATCCATCTGCGCCTCCGGCAGCGGAAAGGTGCCCTCGTGCTCGATTGGGTTCTGGGTGGCCACGACCATGAAGGGCTCGGGCAGCGCGCGACTGACGCCCGCGCTCGTCACCTGACCCTCGGCCATGGCCTCCAGCAACGCCGACTGCACCTTGGGCGGGGCGCGGTTGATCTCGTCCACCAGCACCAGCGCATGGAACAGCGGGCCGGGCACGAAATCGAAGCCGCCGCTCTCCGGGCGGAACACCTGCGTGCCCGTGAGGTCCGAGGGCAACAGGTCCGGCGTGCACTGGATGCGCGCATGGCTGCCGGGAAGGTGGGCGGCGAGCCGCTTGACCGCGCGCGTCTTGGCGATGCCCGGCGGCCCTTCGATCAGCACATGGCCGCCGGCGAGAAGGGCGATCAGCAGCCGCTCCACCAGTTCCTCATGGCCGATCAGACCGGCGGCGACGGCGGCGCCGAGCTGCGCAACCGGATGGCTCATCTCATTCATGCGGCGGGCTTCCCGTGGCAGCGACCTCCGCCAGCATGGACGACCCGGCCGAAGCCGCCAGAGAGAGCCTCCCGCCCGATCCGGGAAGATCGCCCGGGTCAGAGCGGCAGGCGGGCGACCGCGCGCATGCCGTTTTCGACCGGGGACAGCTCAAAGCTGCCGCCAAGCGCATCGACCCGCTCACGGATGCCGAGCAGGCCATAGCCATCGTCGATCGTGCCGTCATGGCGGGGCGAGCCGTCATCGGCAGTGGTCAGGACGATCGCGTCGCCGACCTCGATGTGCAGCGAAATATGCGTTGGCGTGCCGTGCCGGACGGCGTTGGTCACGCATTCCTGGGCGATGCGGTAGAGGCTGAGCGCCAGAGCGTCCGGCACGGCGTCAATGGGGCCGGCGAGCGTCAGATCGAAACGGACCGCCGGCACGCGCGCGCGCCAGTTGGCGATCATGCGCTCGACGGCCGGGCGCAGGCCCAGATCATCGAGGTCCGGCGGGCGAAGCCGGGCCAGCTCGGCCCGCAGGCTGTCCATCATCTGGCCGGAAATCTCGGCGATGCGCGCCCCGTCCTGCGCCGTGCTTTCTCCCGATTGCGCGATCGCCGCCGCCATGGCCCGGGTCGCCGTGAGGCACTGGCCGAACTCGTCGTGCAATTCGCGCGCCAGCGCCCGCCGCTCATTCTCCTGCACCGAGAAAAGCCGGCGCGTCAGCTCGGCCCGCACGGCCTGCGCCTCCTGCAGCGCCACCGCCGTCTCGTTCACCGCGCGGCTCAGCCGGTCGAATTCCGCCACCCGCAGGCGCGGCAGGCGGGCGGCGAAGTCGCCATGCTGCAAGCGCTCGATTCCGCGCACCACAATCGCGAACGGCGCCAGCAACCGGATCATGAGCAGGCCGGTCAGCAGGGCGCCGCCAATGGCCATGCCCATCGCCACCCGCATCAGGTCGCCCGTGCGGGCCCAGGCGCGGGTGACGATGACGCCGGGATCGGCAATCGCCGTCACATAGGCGTCGGTGACGTAGCGGGTGCGCACCGGCACGGCGACCGGCGCCGGCACCAGACCAAGCCGGTTGGCCAGCCAGACGAACCAATCCGGCGGCGTGGCCGCCGCCAGATAGGGCCCGCAACGACGCTGTATCGGCTGGTCACGGGGGCCGAGCTCGACGCAAATGCCCGGAGCAATGAGGCTCCAGGCGGGAAATTGCTGCCAGTCACGAAAGACCGGCGTCGGCGCCACGCCGCCGAAGGCCAGCCCCTCGAAACTCGGGCGGGCGGCGATGGCGTCGGAGACGAGCGTGGCCGTCGTTTGCGCGTCGCGGCGCGCCGCGTTCGCCGTGTCCCACAGCACCCATCCCGCTGCGACGACGAGCGTGAGCAGTCCGGCGGCCAATACCCGCACGACGAGCTGCGGGACGAGGCCGCGCATCACGGCACTGGCACGAGGCCGGCGCGCTGCGCCTTGAGCACGAGGTCGGCATCCCCCGACGCGCCCAGCTTGGCCCGGATCTGCGACAGGTTGTTCTGAACGGTCTTGGACGAGAGCTGGAGGTCGCGGGCGATGGCGCGGCCGTTCATGCCCCGCATCAGCATGAGGAGAATGTCCCGCTCGCGCGGGGTGAGGCCGGCGGTGGGGTCGTCCTCGACCACGCTGCGCGCGAAGTCCTGCGCCACATCGGTGGACAGGGCGCGCCGCCCGCCCATCACCGTCGCGATGGCGCGGACGAGTTCGTCCGGCGGGCTGGACTTGGAGACGAAGCCGCGCGCCCCGGCCGCCATCGCCTTCTGCGCGAACACGGCACCCTGATGCATCGAAACGATGAGAATCCGCGCCCGGGGATCGTCCGCCAGGATCGCCTCCACCGCCGGGAAGCCTCCCCCGCCCGGCATGGAGAGGTCCATCAGCACGATGTCGGGCCGGTGCTCGGCGAAAGCCGCCCGCGCCGCCTCGCCATCGCCGGCCTCGGCGACGACGGAAAGCCCCGGCTGGCGCCCGAGCAGACGGCGATAGCCCTCGCGCACAATCGGATGATCGTCGACCAGGAGAATGCGGATGGGGTCCATGAGCACACGATAGCGCGGGGGGCGCACGGCACCAAGAGCCGCGCCCCTGACGCGCGGCGTCGCAAGGTCTCCTGCCCTGTCACTCCGGCCTTGATGACAGGCGCGGACGATCCGCCAGCCCGGCGACGCCTTCGGCATTGTAGCGGGCGATCCAGTTCAGCAGCGTGCGCGGACGTCTATGGGCGCAGGCGGCCGCCTCCGTGAGGCTGGCGCCGGCGCGCACATGGGCCACGGCTCGCATGCGAAGCGAGGCGCGCAGGCTGGGCGTCTTGCGCGCGAGCAGCCGCAGCGCGTGGGCCGTGAGATCGGCGCGGACGGGCTTGCGGCATCCGCGCGGGCATCCGGCAGCGACGCCGTCACGACACCTCCGACGCCAGGGTCGCCGCCAGCAAAACCATGCCGAGGCGCGAGAGTCGGTCGAGGAGGGGCAGCGCGACATTCTCCGCCATGGTCAGGTTGGGAAACAGCGCCTGCTTGCGCCGGTCCTCCGGGATCAGCGCCACGCCGATGTCGAGCGCATCGGACGGGCTGTCGATGCGCATGGGACGCCCCTCGGCGAAGATCTCGCCGTGATAGGCGATGAGGCCGCTGAGCGCCTTCTCGATCTGCTCCATGCCGCCGCCAATGGGGCCGGTGATGCCGAGAATGTCGCTGCGATGGACGCGCAAGCTGGTCGGGCTCAGCTTGGCGGTGCCGAGCGCCTTCACCTCCAGCGCCACGTCCGGGCGCGCGAAGCCGGGATTGGCGATTTCAAGGTCCGAGGCCGAGCGGTTGACCATCAGCCGCGTCACTTCCGCCTCGTCGATCTCGCCGCGGGCGAGGGTCGCCACCACACGACCGTCGCGCAGAATGGTCGCCCGGTCGCAGAGCAGCTTCACCTCGTTCAGCCGGTGCGAGATGTAGACGATGGTCAGCCCTTCCGCCTTGAAGCGGCGGATGAGGGCGAACAGCAACTCGCTCTCGCGCCCGGAGAGGCGGGCCGTGGGCTCGTCGAGGATGATGACCTTGAACTTGCGGTGGAACAGCGTCGCCAGCGTCAGCATCTGCATCTGCGCGGCGGTGAGCGCGCCGGCGCGGGCGGCGGGGTCGATATCGAGGCCGATGCGGGAAAGAATGCGTCCCGCCTCCCGCTCCATCGCCCGCCGGTCGATCCAGCGGCTCTCGCTGCCGAGCAGCAGGTTCTCGGCCACGGTCATGTTCCAGGCGAGTTCGGCGTCCTGATAGACCGCGCCAACGCCCGCCTCATTGGCCGCCTTGGGCGAGTGGCCGTGGAAGGGCTCGCCCTCGATGCGGATATCGCCGCTGGAGGCGGTGTAGACGCAGGTCAGTATCTTGATGAGCGTCGACTTGCCCGCGCCATTCTCGCCGAGAAGGCCGTGGATCTCGCCGCGCGCAAGCGACATGTCGATGCCCTTGAGCACATGGACGCCGGAAAAATCCTCCCGGAGGTCGCGGATTTCGACGATGGGGCGCGCATCCATGACCGACCTCAAATGAACCGAAGGTAAAGTTCTTCGCGGTTGAGCAGCGCATTGGTGCCCCCGCCGGCTGGAGCTTCGCCGAGCTCCTGCCCTATTTCCGCAAGGTCGAGGCGTTCGAGGGCCCGGCGGGAGAGACGCGCGGACGCGGCGGCGCCTTGGCGATCACAGAGGTGGGGCTGCGCCCGCCGCTGGCCGACGCCTTCATCGCTGCCGCACAGCAGGCCGGATACGGTCTCAACCGCGACTATAATGACAGGCATCAGGAAGGCTTCGGCCATATCAGGCGACCCAGCGCCGTGGCCGCCGCGTGTCGGCCACGTCCGCCTATCTCGATCCGGCACGGGGCAGGCGCAATCTCGCAATCGTCACCCACGCGCATGTGCTGAAGATCGACGCGGAGGGCCGCCGCGCGGTGGGCGCCACGTTCCGGCGGCACGGGCAGACGGTGGGCGTCCGGGCGGGGCGCGAGGTCATCCTCTGCGCCGGCGGCGTGCAGACGCCGCACATTCTCGACCTCTCCGGCATCGGCCATCCCACCCATCTCAAGCCGCTCGGCATCGAGATCGTGCTGGCGCTGCCCGGGGTGGGTGAGAACTACCAGGACCATTTCTGCACCCGCATGAACTGGCGGGTGAACCGCCCCATCACGCTGAACGAGCAGTCGCGCGGCCTGCCGCTCGCCCGCTCCGTGCTGCAGTATGTCGCGTCCGGCCGTGGAATCCTTTCACTTGGAACGGGGCTCGCTTTCGGTTTCGTCAAGACCCGGCCGGGACTGAAGGACGCCGATGCGCAGCTTTCCTTCATGCACGTCGATCAGGAGATACGTGAAATCTCGCCCACGATCGTCGCCGCGCAGGGTTTCGGCGATATCCGCAACACCCGATGCGATGGTCTCGTCGTCGCCTCGCGCGTTCGCACCTCGCTGGTGATGACCCGCTCGGCCCGGGGCTGGGGTATTTCCCTGCACCATTTCTCGCACATCCCTGTCAGCTTTCCGAAAAAGGCGCCGGAGGTCGACCCCTAGGGCCATACCCGGCACGTATCGGTTTCGCCCCCCGTCTCACGGCCAGTGCCGGCCCGTCTTGATCTCTGGCGCCGGTGTTGCCATCTCAGGCGCCTCGTTCATCCATGTGACGGTTCGCCATGACCACCGAGACCTTTGAGAGCCGCCCTTTCGAGGCCGATGTTTCCCGTCTGCTGCACATGATGGTGCACTCGGTCTATTCCGACCGCGACGTGTTCCTGCGGGAGTTGATCTCCAACGCCGCCGATGCCTGCGAGAAGCTGCGTTACGAGGCCATCACCCAACCGGAGTTGCTCGGCGACGATCCCGCCCTCGCCATCACCCTCTCGGCCGATCCGGAGGCCGGTATTCTCACCATCGCCGATAACGGCATCGGCATGAGCCGCGACGAGCTGATCGAGGCGCTCGGCACCATCGCCCGCTCCGGCACGCGCAGCTTCATGGACCGCATCGCCGAGGCGGAGGGTAAAGAAGGCGCCAAGGAAGGCACCCAGCTGATCGGCCAGTTCGGCGTCGGCTTCTATTCCGCCTTCATGGTCGCGGCGAAGGTGGATGTGGTCAGCCGCCGCGCCGGAAGCGAGGAGGCCTGGCTGTGGTCCTCGGACGGCAAGGGCGCCTTCACCGTCGCCCCCGTGGCGCTGGAAGAAGCCCCGGCGCGCGGCACGACGGTCACGCTCCATCTCGCCGACGACGCCAGGACCTATGCCGAGCGCTGGACGCTGGAGCGCATCGTCAAGGAGCAATCCGGCCATGTGCCGGTGCCGATCCGCTTCATCGAGAAGCCCGGCGCGGAGGCATCCGCGCTTTCCGACGGTGCGGCGCTGTGGACGCGCGCCCGCTCCGAGATTTCGGCGCAGGACTACACCGATTTCTACCGCAGCGTCGCCGGCCAGTATGACGAGCCCGCGCTGACCGTACATTTCCGCGCCGAGGGCCGGCACGAGTATACGGCGCTGGTGTTCGTGCCCGGCGCGCGGCCCTTCGACCTTTTCGACGCCGACCGCAAGGGCCGCATCAAGCTCTATGTGAAGCGGGTCTTCATCACCGACGATGCCGAGCTGCTGCCGCGCTATCTGCGCTTCGTGCGCGGCGTGGTCGACAGCGCCGACCTCCCGCTCAACGTCTCGCGCGAGATGATCCAGGACAGCCCGCTGCTGGGCGCCATCAAGAAGGGCGTGACCAACCGGGTGATCTCGGAACTCGCCAAGCTCGCCGATACCGATGCCGAGGCGTTCGGCAAGGTGTGGGAGAATTTCGGCGCGGTGATCAAGGAAGGGCTCTATGAGGATTTCGAGCGTCGCGAACAGCTGCTGAACCTCGCCCGCTTCAAGACCACCGCCTCCGGCGAGGGCACGCGCAGCCTCAAGGAGTACGCCGCCGGCCTGAAGGAGAACCAGACCGCGATCTATTACATCGCCGGCGACGATGCGGCGCGCATCGCCCACTCGCCGCATCTCGAAGGTTTCCGCGCGCGCGGCATCGAGGTGCTGCTGCTGGCCGACCCCGTCGATGCCTTCTGGGTGGCGAACGGGCTCGATTATGAGGGCAAGCCGTTCAAGTCGATCACGCAGGGCGCCGCCGATCTCGGACTGATTCCGCTCCTCGATACCGAGGCCCCGCCCGCCGGCACGGCGAGCGAGGAGGTGACGGCCCTTATCGGCGCGCTGAAGGCGGAACTGGGCGAGGAGGTCGCCGATGTGCGTCCCTCCGACCGCCTCACCGACAGTGCGGTGTGCCTCGTGGCCTCGGAGAGCGGTCCCGACCGGCAATTCGAGCGCTTCCTCGCCGCGTCCGGGCGTCTCGGCAGCGCGGCCAAGCCGATCCTGGAAATCAACCCGCGCCATGCCATGATCGTCAGCCTTGCCGGCAGTACGGACGCCGCCACGCGGGCAGATGCCGCGCATCTTCTGCTCGACGCGGCCCGCGTGCTCGATGGCGAGCGGCCGGGCGATGCCGCCGCTTTCTCGGAACGGCTGTTCCGGCTGATGGCGCGCGGCCTCGGCACCGTCTAACGGGCTTCCCTGCCCCTGGTCGTCGCTTCCGGTTAGGCTGGGACATCGAATCGAGAGAGCCATGTCCCGCCGCACCGGAAGCGCCGACCTTCCCCTTCATGCCGGCCGGGTTCCGCCCTGGCTGGCGGAGCGGATGACCATTCTCGGCGCGGTCATCAGCGAGGCCATCGTCCATCATTATGGACGCGACGAACTGCTGCGCCGGCTGGCGCACCCGTTCTGGTTCCAGTCCTTCGGCGCCGTCATGGGCATGGACTGGCACTCCTCCGGCATCACCACCAGCGTCATCGGCGCGCTCAAGCGCGGCTTGCAGCCGCTCGCCGGCGAGCTCGGCATCCATGTCTGTGGCGGGCGCGGCCGGCATTCGCGCAAGACGCCGCAGGAGCTGATGACTGTGGGCGAGCGCACCGGCTGCGACGGCGAGGCGCTGGGAAAGGCGAGCCGCCTCGTCGCCAAGATCGACAGCGCCGCCGTGCAGGACGGCTTCGACCTCTATCTGCACGGGTTCATCGTCACCGATGACGGGCATTGGGTGGTGGTGCAGCAGGGCATGAACGACGCGTCCCGGCAGGCGCGGCGCTATCACTGGCTCTCGGAGGGGCTGCAGAGTTTTCTCGACGACCCGCATGCCGCGGTCGACGGCCCACCGCAGGGCGAGATCGTCAACCTCGCCGATGCCCGCGCCGCACGCTCGCGCAGCGGCCAGTTGGACCTGCTGGAAAGCCTCGGCCCCGACGGCATCGCCCGCGCCTTTGCCGGTCTCGACGGCGGGGCGGCGCCGCCTGCGCCCGTGAGCGGCCAGCTGGAACTGCCGCACCTCATCCTGCCGGCACATCACGAGGTGCGCGCCAAGGACGTGGTGCTGCCGCGCCTGCAGGCGGCGCTGGCGGCGGCGGCGGATCGCGGGCCCGAGGATTTCACCGATCTGCTGCTGGTGCCGGGCGTCGGCGCCCGCACCGTGGAAGCGCTCGCTCTGGTGGCGGAAGTGGTGCACGGCGCGCCGTGCCGCTTCTCCGATCCCGCGCGCTTTTCCTATGCCCATGGCGGCAAGGACCGGCATCCCTTTCCGGTGCCGCTGAAGGTCTATGACCACACCATCGCGGTGATGAAGGCGGCGGTGCGCAAGGCCAAACTCGGCCAGTCGGAGGAGCTTGCCGCGATCCGCCGGCTGGACGACCAGGCACGCCAGATCGAGCGCGTCGCCGGTGGGCGCGACTGGGACGCCATCGTCGCGGACGAACTGCGCTCATCGCCGCGCTATGGCGGGCGCAGCGTGTTCGGCGCGGAGGACGAACTCCGCGCCGCGCCGGGCGCCGCTTCGCTCAGAACTTCAGCGAGAACTGGGCGGTGAAGGCGTTTTGCGAGGCGTCGCCGGCGAGCTGGCCGGCATAGGTGGCGCCGATCTGCGCAGTGGGC
>NZ_JAUSUI010000013.1 GCF_030813495.1 Ancylobacter polymorphus
GGCATTCAGCGAGCGTCGTCAGCTCGCCAGCTTCCCAGGCCCCGCCGCCCTGGGCGGCCATCGCCGCCTGCATGGCGCGGGCGCCGAGGATGGCCTGAGAGATGTCATTCCACTGGTCGCGCTCTCCAGCACGGACAGCGGCGGCCTCAGCAGCATACTGGGGGTGTTCATCGTAACGGCGCGCCACGGCCTCCCGCCCAATCTTCACCGCGTCCGGCGTGTTCTCAGTCATCACCAGTCTCCGCCGTCGTTCGAGATGTCGATTGTCGCCAAGATGTAGTCGGGGTCTATGCCGCCGCCCGGAACGTGGGCCTTACTGCCGTCTGGGCCATTGCGCATGACGCAAAGCAACCCGCTCGCGGAGAAAAGCCACAGGCTCTTGGGCCAGCACTTCGCAAGCCGCTCCAAGGTCGCGATTGCACGTCGCTCTTCGGGTGTCGGCTCCGTGTTCTCAGTCATGGCGGGGCTCCGAAAGGGCGGTGGCCTTCGGGTGGCCGTACGCCTTGGAGTATTCCAGCGCGTACCAGCGAGGGTCGAATGTCAGACCGATCTCTTTGGCGATCTCGCTGACCGTCTCCTCCGGCTCGTTGATGCGTCTGTCCATCCAGCCGAACCACACCAGATCGTCGCCGTATGTCTGCCCGATGTTGAAATCGTCGCTTCCCCGAAGCTTCATCCCGTGGCGGATCGCGTCGTTGCGATTGTTGAACCGCTCCCCGTCCCACGAATAGCCGATGCCAATTCCAGAGGAGTTAGCCCAGGCCGACGCGATGATGACGATGAATTCCGGGTCGATATTTGGCGCGCCGCTTTCTTTCTTTCTCACTACCTTGCTCCATTAATGACGAGCGCCATCGCAGAGGCGGCGGTGCTCAGGACGGCTCCCTTGTCCTCAAGGACGTAGACCAGCGCGAAGAGGCCGAACGCCCCGATCAGGAGCGAGATGGGGGCCGTGTTCATTCCGCCGCCTCCTGGAACATTGGGGCGGCTTCGTCGGCCATCAGCGCGCCGACGCATGCCTTCATCTTGGCGACCGACACCGCGTTGCCGATCTGCTTGATCTGCTCGGTCTTGGTGCCGGCGAACTCGTAGGCCTGTTCTTCCGTGTTGAAGCCCATCGCGGCGGCGAGCTCGTGCGGCTCCAGCATCCGGAACAGGATGTCGTAGCGCTGGCCGTCCACCTCTCCAGAGACAAGGTTGACCCGCCCGGAGGCGCAGATGGTCGGCGCCGGGTCGGCGATGTCGTGGACACGGGGCGCCTGGCCTTCACGCTCACCGAACTGCGCGACGATGCACGCCAGTTCGCCGCGATTGGCGCCGGTGATCGTCGGTAGCGGTTCGGAGGCATCGCGCACACGGTCGCTGCTGTCCTGATGCGTCACGGGCATCACGACAGCGAACTCGCCGCCCTTGGCCGTCGTCATGGTCGGGATAGGCTCTGCCACGTCCCGCGCGGTCGGCCCGCCACTCGACTGCGTCACCGGAACGACCATGCCGAAACGGTCCTTCACGGTAACGGTTGGCAGCGGATCGTCTTCGCTCGTGCACCCTGCTCCATTTTGACTTGCCCCGTAGTAGGACATGATCAGCGCATGGGCCCCGCCGGCGCCGCCGGTCGTCATTGTGGGGATCGGCTCCCCAACTGAACGCGGCGCGCCGCCCGAGGCCTGCGAGAGCACGAAGGGCTCCACCAGCATTGGCCGGGCGCATCCGGGATGCACCTCTGTCGCCGCCCCACCGGTGGTGATGGTCGGCAGCGGGTCCTCAGCGGAGCGCGCCGCGCCGCTATTGTGCTGAGAGAGCACCAATGGCTCAGCGAGCCAGACACCGCCCTTGGTGTCGAGCGTGGGAATCGGCTCCGTCGAGACACCTTTCGCCTGGTTGCCCTTGCGCCCGTTCATGATGACCGGCTCGGCGACGCCGAAGTTTTTGCCGCCGGCGTGGATCGTGCCAATAGGATCGTCCGTGCTCTTCACGCGGCGGCTATGCGGATCTTGGTCGCCTGCATCGGCCCCATGGGCCAGAGACACGACGACCGGCTGCGCCAGCCCGATATGCGTCCCATTGGCCGCGATGGTGGGCAGGGGGCCGTCGACGCTCTGACCTGCCATGTGGTTGCGCAGGATGACGAGGAACGGCTCTGGCCAGCCGAACTTCACCGCGCCGGCATAGATGCGCGACAGGGTCTTCGGCGCGAGGTCCTTCTTGCGGTTGAAGATCGACCGGCCCTTGATCCTCCAGTCTATGATCTCGCGCGCCGGCCGCCACGTCTTCGACGGTGCGAACAGGCTTCCGTCGGCGGTGCCGCGCTTGGCATGCGTCGGCATCGGCCAATGCACCCGGCGCCCGTCCGACCGCGCCATCAGAATGAAACGCTGGCGGGTGGTGGCGTCGCCGTAGTCGGCCGCGTTCAGCTTGCGCCACTCCGGCTCGAAGCCGAGCCGCTTGAGCGTCTCGATCCACGCATGGAAATACTCGCCCTTGCGCTCGGCGATCGGCTTCCCCGTCTTCGGATTGACAGGGCCCCAGCCGGTGAACTCCCAAACGTTCTCGATGATGAGCCGCTTCACGCGCAGTTCGGTCAGCCAGGTGATGATGTGCCAGGGATCGCTGCGCTGCTGATCGGAGGTCGGCTTTCCGCCGCGCGCCACCGAATGGTGCGTGCAGGTCGGTGAGGCCATCAGCAGGTCGAGATAACCCTCGGGAACCAGCAGGTGAGGCCGCACGGTGGCGATGTCCTGCACATAGTGCCGGGCCTCGGGATGGTTGCGGGTGTGGGTGTCGATAGCCACCGGCCAGTGATTGACGCAGACCAGTTCCATTTCGAGCCCGAGATCAGAGAGCGCGCGCTGAGCCCCGGTGGAACTGCCGCCGGCGCCGCACAGAAGGTCGGCAACGAGCATTTTGCGAGTCATCGTGGGTCCTCGCTTTCGACGGAGGGGCGGGCCGCCCGCGCGTTCTGGATGATGTGCGTCAGCGCCTGGATGATGGTGCCCTCATCCGTCCGCATTGCCCGCAACGCGAGTGAGCAGGCATAGAGGTTGGAGGCGACCTGCAGAGGATCGATACCGCGCTCGATCCACCACGTCTCTTCGCCGAACCGGTGCTGCGCGCCGGAGCTTTCGGTGTGCTCCCATGCGCAGAGCGGCACGGTCCATTTGTCGTCCGGCTTCACCCCGATTCCGGTGATGGCCTTGCCGAACTGGGCATTGGCATAGCGGATGTGCGCCGCCTGCCCGGCCGGGGTATGGCCGCTGATGAGGCACGGCAGCGCGCGGATGAGGCGCAGATGGTCGGCGTCCTCAAGCCTGGCGCGCAACTCCCGGGGCCGGCGCGGACGGCGGGGCCGGTCGGTCTTGAGCCGCGGGCCAATCTCGGTGGCAATGCGGAAAGTCATCAGCGCCCCCATGCCGCATAGCCGAGCTGAGCGCCGCCCTGATGCGCCCGTCGCGGATCGCGAATGGCGACCTCCGGCTTGAAGTTGTCCGATGCCGTCGGGAACAGCTTCCCGTCCGCCGTCCGGTTGGCGATGGCGAGCAGCACATCGCCGATGCACGGCCGGCCGATCTCGCCCCAGTCCGCCAGCACCTTGCCGCGCAACTCGCGCTCCACCTCCATCAGGCTGGGCGGATCGGGCAGCTGATCGACGGTCGAGGGCGAGAGGCACCAGAAAGCCGGATGGACCTGCGCGAGGCCCATCAGCCAGGCGAAATGCAACTCGGTGACAAGCTTCATCCGGTTGGCCCGGGTGTCAGAGACAAGCCGCTTGGTCATCTGGTTGATGATTGCCGGCTGGTCGATCCAGAAGGGCGACGCCCAACGGGTGGAGCGATCAACACGCACGGCGCCGCGCGCGAAGGTGGCGCGGCCATGGGCGTTGCGGATGATCGGGACGCGGTGGGGAGCGGTCATAGCGAGCGCCCTCCGCAAGAGCGCTGGGCGCTCGCCGCGGCACGGCTCAGCGCCATGATCAGCGAGGCGTTTGCGACCATGAGGCCGTCGATCTCCTCGCGGTTCCGATACTGGCCATATGCGGCCACGAGGAAGGCGACCATCAGGCCAGCCGAGAGGGCGCGATCCAGCCACTTCATGTCCGCGCACCTTCTGCCAGCCGCCCGCACACGCGCTCGGTCAGTGCTTCAAGGCGTTCGGCAGTGACGTGGCGGTCCACCTTGTAGGCACGCTCGGCGAACAGCAGGCCGCCCAGCACCACGCTCTCCAGCACGACCATCAGGTCGGAATCGCTTCCGCCGGCGGCGAGGACTTCGCGGCCCATACGGGTGAAAACCTCGCTGGCGATGCGGTTATGGGCTTCCGATGGGGTCTCAGCCATGGCGAGCCTCCTCAATGGCGATCAGGGCGTTGAGGGTGGCGACGACGAGAGCCTTGGCCGGCGTCGGCGCCAACCCGTTTGCTTCGTCAAGGCGGTCGCAGTGGTCGGGGTGCAGCCGGTTTAGATGAGCCCAGCCGGGATCCTGCGAGCCGTGCCCGCAGCGCCAGCACCAGCCGGGGAGCATCAGCTCCTTGAAGACGACGGCGGCGCCAAGGGCGTATTCCTCGGTCTGTGTCGTCGCGGACTGCGCGGCATAGACGGCGCCGCCAAACGCTTCCGTAGCGACGCCGTCCGCCGCGCCGATGTAGCCACCGGCGGCGACGATGTCCCGGAAGTGGCGGAGGGTGGAAGCGTCAGCCATGGACAGCCTCCAGCTCCGCGAGTGCCTGATCTCGTGCACGCTCAAGCCCGGCCAGTTCGATGGTGGGCCGCAGCGTGGCGAGGCGCTGATATCGCGCTTCCACGATCTCCGCCGTCACGCGCGGGCCGGCCGGGCTCGCCAGCTCAAGCACATCGCGCCAGCTGCCGGCGCCGGCACAAAGGCGGTTGATGCGCTTCACGTTCTCCGCAAGGCGCACGGCCTCGTGCCGATGGTTGGCGATCTCGCGCTCGTCATAGCCGGCTTCCAGAAGGAGCAGGGCCGTCTCGCACTCGTCGGAAAGATCGACGGAGGCCTGGGCAAGCGTGATCGACATGGCGTGGATGATGTCAGCCATGGCCGTGCGCCCCGTTTCGCCCCGCAACCGCATCCTGGAGAGTCGCCAGGGGGCTCTTGTCCCGCGTCGCGGTGCCCTTGGGCATCGGGAGTGCGTCGCCATACCTCTTGACGAGGTCTTCAGCACATTCCCGGAAGTCCGTCGGCTCGGTGGCCGGCATGTCGGGATAGTGCTTCAGAACCGCCGCGCGAGCGGTCTCGAACAGGCCGGGAATTTCGTGGGTCCACACGGGATGGCCAACGATGTGCTCGATGGCCTCGTGCACATCGCCGAACGATCCGACCAACAGAGTGCCGGTCGTGATGCTCCCGAGAATGCGGGGGTCGAAGCTGCGATTATCCACGGGGCACCTCGGTGTGGTCGCCATAGGGCTGGGCGAACGGATCGGGGAAGTCGTCCTGCTCGAGCGCGCGGTGGCGGATGACGGCGGCGGCGATGCCGAGCGCCAGCCCGATCGCAACGCCGATGAACATGGCGAACCAGTCGAAGCCGCCGAGGTCACACGCCGGGGGCATCACACGCCTCCCGTCTTGACGGCGGCCCAGGCGATCACGACGCCGACGAGCAGCGCCACGGAGGCGAGGCGCACAGCCTCATGCAGCACGGTCTTGAGCATGGGATGCTCTCCGCTTGTAGGTTTGGGATTCGATGTGCTCGATCTGTTCCCGCGCCGCCTTGGCGTGCTCGATGGCAACGGTCTCCACGGGCCAGCCTTCAAGGTCGACGCGGCTGGCTCCGATCGTCATGGCGCGCAGGTAGGAGCGGCCAGACGTGTAGTCGTGCAGCGCTGCGCCGAGCTTTCGGGCAGGGATTTGCGGCGCGGCGGCGCGTATGTCGTGGTAGATGCCGGTCTTGAGCGGCTGTTTCGGCTGGCCCTTGTCACGAAAACAGCGTGGAAACAGCTGCACCAGAATCGACCGTGTCGCCTCGGCCTCGCTTTTGCGCTTGCGCCATTTGGCCTTGCGGTTTTCACGGACGGACATGGGCCACCTCGAACACACTGTCGCGCAGCTTGCGGGCGGCCTGCCGGCGCCGGCGGGCGCTTTCCAGCTTGGCGCGGCCTTCCTGGATCAGCCGGTGGCCGTCATCGGCCTCCAGCCGGGCGCGTTCTTCCTGCTCGCGGGCGGCGATATAGGCCGGGGTGCGCTGCAGGGCGCTCTCTCGATCGGCAAGACCGCTCATTGCTGCGCCCTCGCCTGGTAGTGGCTGAGCACGCGCAGCCGCAGGGCGGAGGAGAGGTTGCCCTGGTCGCGGGTGCTGTCCACCTCGCCGACGACCTCGGAAAGGGTGCGCTTGGACTTGGCGGCGATCTCGCGCAGGCCATTCCAGAACTCGTCTTCCATCGACACGCTGGTCTTGTGACCGCCGATGACGATGGAGCGCTTGCGGACAGGCGAGACGGCTTCGGGAGAGGGGGAAATCATGGCGTAGCCTCGGCAGGGGTTGCGGCGCTGCGGCGCTTCAAGTGCCGGCTGGCGCCCTCATAGGATTTCAGGGAGCGGCGGATGGACTGCGCCAGCTTCGGGCAGTCCGCGGCCTCGGCGTCTTCCAGCGCGGCGCGCAGGCGAAAGCCGCAGGCAAGGGCGTGGTAACTCTGCTTGTCGTTGGCGGGGCGGAGCTTGGACATCACGCCACCTCCGCACGCTTGCGCAGCCGCAGCGGCCGCCTCAGGCCATCGGTGGGGTGCAGGTACTGGCGCGCCTTGGCGCGGATGGCCTGGTAGCTTTCGCCCCTGTCCAGCCCGTCGATCACCACCCGCAGGCCGATGGCCAGGCGTGCGGCGGCAGCATGGGCGGCGTTGTCCGCCTGATCGCGGTTCCGCGCGGCCTTCGCGGCCACGAAAGCGCCGACGATGGACGTCACGAGCGCTCCGCCGGCGGCGCCGACCAGAAGGAACGGCAGGGGAGATGTCAGCAGGCCGATGGTGATCTGGCTCATGATCGAACCCTCAGAACGGAACGGCGAACTGCTCGCCGCGCGTTTGCTGCGATTTCAGGGACGCGAGGGCCGTGCGCTCTCGCGAGGCGGTGGTTTCGTCGCGCGCCCATTCCGCCGCATCGACGGCGCGCTGTGCATCGCGGATGGCCTGGCCAATGGGGCGGATGTCATGGGCGGATTGGCGCATGGCTCACTCCATGGGAGCAGTGAAAAGAAAGACGGCCGGGCCGACTTTGGGTCATTGGGGAGGAGCGGCCCGGCCGGGCGGTTCGGTCCCCGCCAGAGTTCAGAAGGTGATGTCCTCGTCGACGAGGTCGGCCGGGTTGCCTTCACGATGGAAGGGAACAGCAGGGGCCTCGGCGTCGTAGCTCTCACCGCAGAAGGGGCAATAGGTCGCCATCAGCGTGGGCGGCGTGTAGGGCTTGCCGGCATCCAGCTGATAGGTGGAGACGCAAGCGCGCGCCGGGCCAACCGGGTTGGCGACGATCGCGGTGTTGTGCCGCGCCAGCAGGGCGTTGATTTCGGCGATGCAGCTGCACATGGCGGCGGCTCCGAGTGGCGGTTGATCAGAACGGGATGCCGTCGTCGGTCTCGGCGGCTTTCCGCGGCTGACGACCGAAAAGGGCGTTCATCGTCTTGCTGACGGATGCCTTTTCGGTAGGGGACAGCGGGTGTTTGATTTCAACGCTGCTCTTGTGCGCCCGAAGGTCCACGGTCTCGATGTCCTGCTTGACGGAGACCGAGACGGGCTCAAGCACATAGAACCGAATGCCGGGGTTCAGCCGCGCCAGCCGCTTGGCTTCGTCGGCGGCCGACTGCTCGGTCGGGTGCCTCACGGCTGGAGGGCGCTGGCCGAGGCCGTACACCATCCAGAACTGATCATCATGCTGGGCCATCGATGCTCCTCCCATCAGAGGGGGTGGCGTGCCCGGCGATCGGGAGAGGGGCGCGGGAACCGCCGCCGGGCACGCATCAGCGGTGTGCTGATGGGGTCAGTTTCCGAAATGGAAATGATGATGTCAAGTGCAAATTTTCCGAAACGGAAAACGTCGTATTTCCGATTCGATGATCGGGGGGCCGACGGCGCGCAGTGCAAAGGCCGCGATTGACCATCTCCACGCCCAAGATACCCTCGGGGAAGCGGGGGGAGGATAGACATGGCCAAGTGCGTGATCTGCGGGGAGAGCCTAGGGCTTTTCGGCTCCAAGGACGGCAAGCACGACTATTGCCGGGACATGGAGGGGCGCGCGGCAGAGATCGCCACCGCCAATAGCGAGCGGGCGATGGTCGCCGCCGAGGCGTCTGCAAGGGAGGCCGCTGCCGCCGCCATGCTGGCCACCACAAGCGTCTACCTTCCCGACTTCGAGCACTTTGACACGCTGGGTATTGTGGCGGGCGAGACGGTGGCCGGCATCAATGTGCTGAAAGAGGTGGCAGTCGTTGTTCGCGATGTCGTTGGCGGCCGGAGCGAGACGTTGCAGATGGCCATGAGATCGGCTCGCGAAAGCAGCCTGCTGGAAATGAAGCGCGAAGCGCTCGCGCTTGGAGCGGAAGCTGTGATAGGCGTGCAGCTGACCTATGGCGAAGCGCCTTCAGGGCGGCCGGGGTCTATGCTGTTGGTGGTGGCTACGGGAACCGCGATCCGGCGGCGCGCCTCAACCTAACCAGCGGCCCTCTGGCGGACGAACGCCGCGAAATCCGCCACCTCGTTCTTCTGCTCGGGGGTCAGGCCTTGGAGGAGATCGGCTTGAGTAGGGGCGGAAGGGTCGCGAAATAGATCCGCCACGGATGGCAGGTTCAGGGCGTGGCGGAATTTCTCCATCCACTCGGCATCTATGTGCCCTGGCTTCTTGAGCTTCTTCGAGATGGTCCCCGGCGACACACCCATGCGCTCCGCAAGCCTCTTCCTGTCGAGGCCGGGGACCGTCGCCATCCATTCTTCGATGTAGAGGCGTGGCGGCCGGGCGCCGCCGATCGATGTAACCATCAGATATGACTAGCTTTCCAAATTGGAAATGGCAAAATTTCCAATGCGGAAAACAAAGTGCTGGACTTCCTTTTTCCGATATGGAAAATGGCAAGCATGAGCACGATGCTGAGAACATGGCGCGCGGAAGCGCAACTGGATGCCAACAGCGCCGCAACGGGGGTGGGCGTCTCGCTCCCCACGTGGAGCCGCTGGGAGACGGGCCGCCGCCGGGTGCCGGCTGAGCGGGTGCTTGATGTCGAGCGCATTACCGGCATCTCCCGTCATGATCTCCGGCCTGACCTGTACCCGCGCGAGCCCGCGCCCTCTACCGATCACGGGAGGGCGTAGGGATGGGCGAGCACCATGCCCCCGCGCCGCTGCGCTTCCGGCACCCGGCGCTTGGTGATGTCGAAATGGTCATGGTCGACCTTGAGCCCCCGAGGTTCCTGTCTGCGACGTGCCGTCTTGGTGATGCGGTCTGCGAGGTAGACCTGATGGCGCCGCCGTCGATCGCGCCGCTGCAGGACATCGCGGCGCTGCCCCGGAATCCGCTACCGGGGCGGCGTGATGCCGGCGATCATCTCGGTGGCGAAGTTGAGCGCACTTTCGCGCACCGCCGCCTCTTCAGCATCTTGAGGCGGGCCGCTGAACGCACCCGCGATGGCATTCGTGACGTCTATATCAAACTGGCGCAGGCGAGCCGCCGCTACGTCTTGGTCCGGGTGCTCGGTCATGCGCATGATGAGAACACGCATCATCTGAGCAATGGCAAAACGCCAGGCTTTGTCCGCTCGCCTGATTTCAGCCTTCGTGAAGGATGGTGCCGACCAGCCGTACTTGTCTGTCATGTGCTTCGCTCCGTGCGCAGCATTCGCGCGGGGTTGAAAGGGGATGGCCCGGCTGCAACCGGCCATCCCCGCAAACCTAACGGCGCGCGAGATGACATGGGAGAGGCGGAATGAGCCTCACCCGCAAGATCATCGACTTCCTGACCGGCCGGCCTTCGCCCCGGCGCCTGCGCTTCGACGACAGCACGAGCATCGTGCCGGGCGATATGGTGGTGTGCATCGTCAGCGGCCGGCCGAGCTTCCTTCGTCCGGATGGGACTTTTGGTGGTTGGGCCGATGGCCCGTATCCGCAGCTGGGCTTCCGCTACCATGTCGATGATGTGTGCCCTAGCCCGCGTGGTGCGATCGGGCTGCGTCTTCGCGAATTTCCGTCCGACAAGTGGCGGGTGACCTGCTTTCGCAAGGTCCGCAAGACATCCATCGAGTGCCTTCAATCCCTTCTCAATCCCAGCCCCGAGGAGGTCCTTGCCGGGACCGCCGGGGGCAATGACTACGACGTGCCGTCCGTTGCCGCGGACGAGCGCACTGGTTTCCTCCCGGGCGTTTCCTCCCGGTGCCTCACGGCCCGCCTGCTGCTGAATGGTGGTGACGGGCCGTCCTTTCTCCATCGTGTGACCTCTCGTGAACGTCTCGGCTCAGATGAGCCGGGCACCGCTGGCGCCCGGCCTCTTGGTGGCGGTGGCGGAGGTGGTGAGCCGCCGCTCCGTGGTGGTGATGAGCACATCACCACAGGGGACACCCGAGATGTCGGAATTCTCACCCGCGCCTGCGGGTAATTCACCCAAGGCTATGACGAGGACAGCGATGTCGTCCGCATGCGAGGCTCACCATCTGATCGGCCAGATTGCCGGCGCCCAGGCTCTGGGCAGCCCGATCAAGACCGCGCTCAGCATCGTGGCGCGCCGCACCGGCCTTTCGGAACGTCGTGTCCGCGGCATCTGGCACAAGGAAGCGCGCGCCATTCGCGCAGAGGAACTCGATGCGCTGCGGCGGGCGGCCGAGGCGCAGAAGAAAGCGGAATTTGATGCGGATATTTCCGAGTTGCGAGCGCGTCTGGCTCGTCTTGAGGCGGCGGCTACCGTCACCCCTTCGCATGCGCTTCGCGGAGCGCGCGAGGCAGAAGGCCAGGAAGTGGCTGGACCGGGCGGAGTGGTGGCGGCGGGACGACTGAGCTCGCCCACCGGCCCGCGCCTTCGTGCGGAGGCGCGCTGATGCCCCGCACCTATCTCAAGACCGCTGACCCGAAGCCGACCCCCACCGAGCTGCGCCGCCGCAAGCTGGCCGCCGTGCGGGCCGAGAAGATCGCCGAATATGCCCGGCTGAGGCGGGCGCATGACGCCCGGGCCAAGACCAGCCGGGAACTCCTCGAAATCACCACTGCGCTGCTCGCCGCTGAGCTGAAGCAGCCGAAATCCGCCGAGCGCCCCGCTGCGCCGGTGGCGGACCTTTTCGCGCTCTGATCGTCAGAACGCTGCACGGAGCCTTGCCATGTCCGACATCCCGAACGACGAGCCGCTTTCCGATTCCCCCGCCGGCTTCGCCAAGGAGCAGCTCGTTTCCTTCATCGAGCGCATCGAGCGCTTGGAAGAAGAAAAGCAGACCATCGCCGACGACATCAAGGACGTGTTTGCCGAGGCCAAGGGCAGCGGCTTCGACACCAAGGCGCTGCGGGAAATCCTGCGCATTCGCAAGCAGGACGCCGACCAGCGCGCCGAGCACGAGGCGATCGTCGACCTCTACATGCAGACGCTCGGCATGCTCGGCGAAAGCTGAGCTCGGCGCCTTTCGTTCACATGCTGAGGTGCCGCGATGAAAAGCGAGACATGGGAAGGGCTCCGCGCCTCCCTGAAAGCCCGGGTGGGCTCGGACACATATGACGCCTGGTTCGCCCGGCTGGAGTTCGCCGGCTGCGCGGACGACGTGGTGACACTTTCGGTTCCGACCACCTTCCTGCGCCGGTGGCTGGCTCACCACTATGCCGACCTGCTGACCGAGATGTGGCAGGCCGTGGCGCCGGTGTCGCGGGTGGTGATTGGCGTGCGCAAGCCGGGCGCGAGGGTCGTGGTGCGCATGGAGCGCGCGGCGACGGAGGCCGAGGCTTCCGCCCCTGAGGCTGCTGTGCCGCCTCCGGTCAAGCCCAAGCCCAAGGCGAAGCCCCGTTCCTGGCAGCAGGTCAGTTCCGCTCTCGACGCCAGCAAGACGCTGGGCACGTTCCGGGTTGGCGATGGAAACAGGCTGGTGCATGCGGCGGCGAGCGCGGTGGCCCTACCGAAGGCGTCGCGGTTCAATCCGCTCTACGTCTATGGGGCCGGTGGGTGCGGCAAGTCGCATTTGCTGCAGGGCATCGCCGCGGCGGGTGATGAGTGCAATGCCGTCTACATGACGGCCGAGCGTTTCATGCTGGGCGTCGCCAACGCGGTGCAGCACCTGAAAATGCAGGAGTTCCGTGACGCTCTCACGGCGGCCGGACTGCTGGTGCTGGACGATGTACACAATCTGCGTGGCAAAGCGGCGCAACAGGAGTTCCACCGGGCCATTTATCAGCTGGTCGAAGCTGGGCGGCAGGTGGTGATTTCCGCCGACCGGGCGCCGAGTGACCTCGAGGTGCTGGACGAGAGAGACCGTGCGCACCTCGCCAGCGGCCTGGTGCTCGAGATCACGCCTCCGGATGAGAGGCTGCTGCGCGAGATCCTTGACGAACGGGTGGCCGCGCTTGGGCAGGAGAACCCCGGCTTCGCCGTGCCGCCGGACGTGCTGGACTTCCTCGCCCGGATTTGCGGGAAGAGCGCGCGGGTTCTCGACGGCGCGCTGAACCGCCTGCTGGCACATAGCCAATTGGGCGAGGCGCCGCTCACGCTGGACGTGGCCGAGGCGGCGCTGCGGGACCTTGCGGGGTCCGCCGAGCCGAAGCGCGCCCGGGTGGAAGACATTCTGAAGGCCGTGGCGTCGCACTACGACATCAGCCGGGCCGACATCATCTCCCAGCGCCGCACGGCGAACGTGGTGATACCCCGCCAGATCGCGATGTATCTGGCGAAGACGCTCACGCTGCGGTCGCTGCCCGAAATCGGGCGTCGCTTTGGCGGGCGGGATCACACCACCGTGCTACACGCGGTGCGTAAGATCGACGAGTTGCGGAAGGTGCAAGCTGGGTTAGCCGGCGACCTCGAAAAGCTGACCTCGGCGCTGACCGGCGAGGTGGCAGCGTGAACGCACCGACCTCCTATCGCCAGTTTCTCGAAGCCAAGATGAAGGTCGCCCCGTCGACCGGTTTTTCTGTTCCGCTGGAAGAGATTAACCCGGACCTCAAGCCGTTCACACGCGCAGTGGTCCAATGGGCCGCCGCCGGCGGATGCCGGGGCATCTTCGCCAGCTTCGGACTGCACAAAACGTCGACGCAGATCGAGCTATGCCGGCTGCTGAAGGTCCGCGCCGGCGGCGAGGCGCTGATCGTGCTGCCACTCGGCGTCCGGCAGGAGTTCTTCCGCGATGCCCGGCTTCGCTTCCAGGGCGACTTCGCGGTGTCGCTCCGCTTCATCCAGTCGGAAGCCGAGCTGGAAGCGGCCCGCGCCGATGGCGGGGGGCACATCTACCTGACGAATTACGAAACGATCCGCGAGGGAAAGCTCGACCCAGGCCAGTTCACTATCGCCTGCCTCGACGAAGCGTCGATCCTTCGCAGCTTCGGCTCCAAGACCTTCCAGACTTTCCTGCCGCTGTTCGACAAGGTGCGCTTCAGGTTCGTCGCGACGGCAACACCATCGCCGAACCGGTTCAAGGAGATCATCCACTATGCCGGCTTCCTCGGCATCATGGACACCGGCCAAGCGCTCACCCGCTTCTTCCAGCGCAATTCGGAGAAGGCCGGCGACCTGACCCTCTATCCCCATAAGGAACACGAGTTCTGGATGTGGGTGTCGACCTGGGCAGTCTTCCTGCAAAAGCCCTCCGACCTCGGTTTCTCCGATGAGGGTTATGACCTTCCTCCACTTACCGTCCGCTGGCACGAGGTGCCCGTCGACCTGATCGGCTCTACTGCGGATCGCGACGGCCAGATGGCCTTGATCCGGCCTGAGGCCAAGGGCCTGTCAGAAGAGGCGCGCGAGCGGCGCGCCGCGCTGCCGGCTTGCATCGCCCGTATGCGCGAGATCATCGCCGCCGATCCGGAGAGCCATCGCATCCTCTGGCATGACCTAGAAGACGAGCGCCGCGCCATCGAGGCGGCGGTGCCGGGCGTGCGCTCGGTCTTTGGGACGCAGGACCTGGCAGAGCGCGAAGACCGCATCATCAGCTTCTCCGATGGCGGCTTTCCGTTCCTCGCCGCCAAGCCGGTGATGCTCGGCTCCGGCTGCAACCTGCAGCGCCACTGCCACAAGGCGGTGTTCCTCGGCGTCGGGCACAAGTTCAACGACTTCATCCAGGCCGTGCACCGCATCCAGCGGTTCGGCCAGGAGCACCCCGTCGAGATCGACATCATCTATCCCGAGAGCATGCGGGCGGCGCGCCGTGACCTCGAGGCCAAATGGGCGCGCCATGAGGAAATGGCCGCGCGCATGAGCGAGATTATCCGCAAGCACGGGCTCAGCCTGGCCGGCATGGCCGAGGTGCTGCAACGTTCCATCGGCGTGCAGCGCATCGAGGCCAGCGGCGAAGGCTGGTTGGTGGCGAACAACGATTGCGTCGAAGAGTGCCGGCGCATGGAGAACGACAGCGTCGACCTCATCGTGACGTCGATCCCCTTCTCCAATCACTACGAGTACACGCCGACCTATGACGACTTCGGCCACACCGATGATGACGACCATTTCTTCGGGCAGATGGACTTCCTGACGCCGGAGCTGCTGCGGATCCTGAAGCCCGGCCGGATGGCCTGCATCCACGTCAAGGACCGGATCATGTTCGGTTCGGTGACGGGCATGGGCACGCCGACCGTCAATCCGTTCCACATGACGACGACCTTCCACTTCAGGAAGCATGGCTTCGCCTACATGGGGATGGTGACGATCGACACCGACGTCGTGAGGGAGAACAACCAGACCTATCGGCTGGGCTGGACCGAGAACGCCAAGGACAGCAGCAAGATGGGGTTCGGCTCGCCCGAATACCTCTTGGTGTTCCGCAAGCTACCGACCGATCGATCCCGCGCCTACGCCGACGAGCCGGTGACGAAACAGAAGCCGCACGTCGAGATGCTCGACGGCCGGATCGTCGAGTTCGACGACAAGGGGCGGCCTATTCCCGGCAGCGGCTATTCACGCGCCCGCTGGCAGACCGATGCACATGCGCGCTGGCGCTCCAGCGGCAACCGCCTTCTCACGGCCGACGAGATCGCCCAGCTTGATCCTTCCACCATCGGCAAAGTCTTCAAGCAGTTCAGCATGGAGACCGTCTACGACTACGAGACGCACGTGCGGATCGGCGAGCAGTTGGATTATCGCGGCGTGCTGCCGGCGATCTTCATGTCGCTCTGGCCGGCCAGCACCCGACCGGACGTCTGGCATGACGTTGATCGGATGCGGACGTTGAACACGGCGCAGGCCTCGGCCGGCCGGGAACTCCACGTCTGCCCTCTGCAGTTCGACATCGTCGACCGCTGCATCAACCGCTACACCAACCCCGGCGAGCTTGTCTTCGACCCCTTTGGCGGTCTGTTCACGGTGCCCAACCGGGCTGTCCGTATGGGGCGGCGGGGCAGGGCGGCGGAACTCCACCATGGGTATTTCCTCGACGGGGTGAAATACCTTGAGGCTTTGGACCGCAAAAAGGCCACGCCTTCGCTGTTCGACTTCTTGGCCGATGGCGTGGCCGCCCCTGCGGAGGCGGCTGAGTGACCCGTGAACCTCTCCCCTCCCGCCGCTACAGCGAGACCTTCGAGGTCGTTGTGCAGGACGTGAAATACACGGCCACGCTCGGCTTCTATGAGGATGGGCGCCCTGGCGAGGTGTTTCTGAACGGCACCAAGGTTGGCACGGTGCTGGACCTGAACGCCTGTGAGGCGGCGGTGATGGCCTCTCTCGCGCTCCAGCACGGTGCCGCTCTGGACGTGCTCCGCCATGCGGTGAAGCGCGATTCCGAAGGTGCGCCGCAGAGCCCCATAGGGGTGGTGCTGGATATGCTGGCACGCGTTGCGGAGGTGCAGCCCTCAAGAGGTGACCCTTGAGCTGGCAGGCGCTGAATTGGGCCGGTGATCTGACGCTCGGCTCTCCGACGGCGAAAACGCTCCTCATCCTCCTCGCGAATTTCGCGGACGAGGAAGGGGAGTGTTTTCCGTCGCACGAGAAGCTCCAGAAGATGTCGGAGTTCTCCGCCCGCGCCGTTCAGATCAACATGAACAAGCTGGAAGAATGGGGCCTGATAGAGCGCAAACGCGACCGAAATGACGACGGGACGCTCGGGCGGACCCGCTACAGGTTGTGCCTGCATATCAAGCAAAAGCATATAGATGGCATCCACCGGCACGACGTGCCGGTGGTCAAAAATGACGAGCCACCGGCACCTGCTGCGCTGGAACCACCGGCACGAGGTGCGGGTCAAGATAACCTCCAGGAAGATAACCATCAAAAGACCCCCATAGCCCCCAAGGGGGCGGTGGGAGCCGAGACTTCGAAGGGATGGGAGAAGGACCCGGCCTATCTGGCGTTCCTCGCCGAGTACGGCCCCTCGCAGGCCTGGCCCAAGCACCGCGGCTATCGCCAGTGGCTCAAGCTGACCGAGGACGAGCGCAAGGCCGCCGTGGCGGCGATCCCGGCCTATCGGGCGGTGTGCGCCAAGGAACGCCGTAAGATGACCGACCCGTCGGCCTATCTGCGCGGAACGTTCAAGAATTTCTCCATCCGGCTCGCGCCTCGGGCTCCTGATAGCGACGCCGTGCAGGCGCTGCGCCGGGCGCTGGGGGCGAATTTCTCCGGCGGCGTGATGGTCGAACACGGGACACCGCAATGGGCGGCATGGCAGGCCGTGGCCGAGGAAGCGCAGTTGCCGCTGCGCGCGATCGGCTATCCCGCCCGCCCCTTTGCCGGGCGCCCCGAGGCCGTCACCGGCCGGTACATGCCGAGCGAGTGGCCACCCAGCCGCGACGGGCCGGATCGCCAGCAGCAGGCAGCCGGTGGGTGAATGGGCTTGGTGGTGGAAGGTGGTGGACGATGGCACGCAAGGGACGGAAGCGGAAAGAAGGCCGGCGCACCCGGTCGGGCAAGCTCTCCGAGGCCAATTCGGAGCGCGCGGCGCGCGGCCTGCGGGGCGTGATGGACGTCGTGCTCTCGCAGCCGCATCGGGCATGGCTCGGCAAGGGCCGGCGCGACGACCAGCTTGCTGAGAACGCCCTTGGGCGCCTGCTGCTGGCCGGCAAGATCACGGAATCGGAATACTGGGCCGGCGACCGGTGGCGGAAGCTGGTGGGCGAGTTCCATCAGGTTCTGGCATCGCCTGTCATGCCCGGCTCGGCCATGGGGCGCCTGGTGGCCGATGAGGTGGACGAAGACAGCCGGAACCGCGAAGAGAGGTCCGGCACGACGGTTGGGCAGGAGACCGACGAGGAGCGCCGCGAGCGTGTGCTTGTCCAGCATGCTGCAGCGATGACCGCCATTCGGCGGCTTCCGGATCGGCGGCAGGTGTTTGTCGTGATGGAGAGTGTCGTGCTGCGCGAAGGGGCTGTGGATGAGGTGGGGCTTAAAGCGCTGAGGCAGGGGCTTGGCCAACTGGCGCGGCTGTGGCGGATGGAGGCGCCGGATGATCCGCTGGAGGAGCGGCTGGGGCCAAAGCCCAAGGTGCGCGCCGCACGGTGTGAAGAGAGGCCCGGCTGGCAGCACGAAGAGCGGGAACTGGACATCAGTTACAAATAGCTGTGCCCAGCCCTTGATGCCTCTTGCGCATCCGGGGCAAATCAGTCCTAATCGCCGACGAAATTCATGATCGGAACGAGTTGCGCCCGGGGCTTCTGTCTCGGGCGTTCGGCGTTCTGAGGAGCGCATCGCAATGTCATCACGAAGTTTCCAGATCATCTTTGGAGGGGTGGCAGAGCGGTAATGCGTCCGCTTGCTAAGCGGTAGCCGGCGAGCAAATCGTCGCGCGAGTTCGATACTTGCCCCCTCCGCCATATTGGAGGGTGCCGCTGAATGGCCGGCAACTGGTCCCGAAAACCAGGGTAACCGCAAGGTTAAGGGTTCGATTCCTTCACCCTCCGCCAATATTTCTGGTTGTGGATTTGGCCTTTAAGTGGCCTCAAAGCCCGGCAAAACAGCACCAATAGGTTGAACTGCCGTCGTAGCTCAGCAGGATAGAGCGCTGGGTTCCGAACCCAAAGGCCGCAGGTTCGAATCCTGCCGATGGCTCCAATTCGCCCTCACGGGCAAACGAGATGACCGGCGGCGCTCAACGCGCATATTTCGCGGAACCGTGGCGGATATTGCTGCCTCGGCCCGGTCATACAATTCGACGGACGACCTGCCCTGTGGAAGGGGATCGCGGCTGAAGGCTTCCACCAGGTAGTCGCGACAGTTGGAGAACGGGCCCGCCGAAGCGCTGGTATGCGGGCGGCCAGGCGTAGCTCGATGCTACGCCGGGCGCCGACTAAGCCCCGGTCACGACAAGGCCGTCTTCCCGCGTGACGAAACGGGGTAGACGTGATCGCGCAAGCGATTGCCTAGCAGGGCGTGCCGGTTCAAGTCCGGCCGCGGGCTGACGGCCGACAGTTCGACGCGCGGCGTGGAAGGACACGCTATCTGCCAGATGATCATGGCGCGGGTGCAAGTCCCAGGCGAGGTCGGCACGGTCCCGGCGCCCCATGAGCAGGTATCAAGCCCTGCCGCGTCGAATCCTATCCCGCAGGCCGCAAGCGCTGTTTGCAGCCACCGCTTGACGACGAGGCCCCTCCTATGAAGGCGAAGCGGACGTAGCCTTGCATAGCGGACCAATGCTTGGCGGCGGCCTCGGGTAATAGCCGGTAACCGCTAATTGGACCGCGAGCCGCACCCATTCAGCCCGGAGGCGATGACCGAGTGGGCGATGCAGCATCCGAAGTGGCGGGTTGTCCGGTGGCGCTGCGGGGTGCGCGAGGAAAGCATCTGATGCCGCTTATCTGGCTTTTCGGCACGCTCATCATCTGGCTGGGAATCCTCTCATTCTGGTGGGGATGTTCGGTCCTCATCGGTTTCAGCCCGTTGAGCCAGGATCAGGCCTGGGCGATCCTTTGTGTTCTCGCGCCCATCACGGGGATCGGAGCCTGTGTATTCCTTGTGAAGTACGGCTGATCTCGCCGCCAGAGACTTAGAACGCCGGGCAGGCGGTCGAGCCGTTCGCCCATTCGACCACCAGATCGCGCACGCGCGCCGGGGCCAGCTGGTTACCGCTGTAGACGGTTAGGCGGCTGCCTTCTCCGACCTTCTCGATCTTGGCTGACATGTAATAGTTCCGGGCGAGGCTCCCGTGCGAATAGGTGACCTCGCCATAGCCGAGTTCGTTGTAGAGTTCGGTGTCGACCTCGAATGAACCCCCTTCGCCCACATCGACCTTGAGACACCGCGTGGCCTGCTTGGCCACCCGCCGATAGATCTCCTGATAGTTCTCCTTGAACTCCAAGACGGTCGGCGCAGTCTTCTGTTCCAGATCCGTTGGCGTGGTGGAGCAGCCCGCAAGCGCAAGACCGGTGAGGACGATCGGAAAGGCGAGGCGCATGGCAAGCTCCAAGAGTTGCATTCATCCGATCTACATCTATCTGACTGGCGCCACCCGTCTACGGGAAGGCTGGTTCGGGCGCCTGATCATGCAGGTGCAAATGGTCGAAGGCGGATGGCGCGACGCAACGGCGCGCGACCTTAAGCAGATCGAGTTCATCGGCTCGTCCTCTGCGAAACGGCGCAAGGATGCCGAGTGGGTGGAAGAGCACTCCAGTCTCCCGCCGCCGGATTGGCGGGCGACTGGCTACATCCTCCATAATGGGCTGGAGTGGTCGTGATGCCCCCGTTCATTCGGTCTCTGAGGGCGCGCGCCGAGCGCGTGCAGCGGCCCGTGAGGATTTAGGACATGCTCAAGTTCATCCGTTCTCTGTTCTCTACCCCGGCGTCTTCGGCTCCTCTCGTCGAGCTTGCGGACGTGAAGCGTCTCGATGTGAAGCCGGGCGACGTCATTGTGATCACGTCACGCCGTCCCATCTCCCGCGAAATGGCCGCGCGGTTGCGTGAGGATATCGGGCGCTTCCTGCCGCAGCAGAAGGTGCTGATCGTCGATCAGGGGTTCATGGTGGATGCCGTTCTCGGCACTGAGGCTGTCCCGCATGTCCACTGACTCTAAGGTGCTCGAATATCTCCGCAAGGCCATCGCCTCGGAGTTCCGGGCCTCGTCGCAGTACGCCCTGCATGCCGGCGCGCTGGAGAACTGGGGTTATGGCGGCCTCGCCAAGCACGAGCGCCGCGAGGCTAAGGATGAGCAAGGCCACGCCCGCCGCTACATCGAGCGCCTGACGTTCCTCAAGGGCGACATGGACGTTGGCGACATCGGCGCGCCGGCCGTCGGCAACAGCGTTCCGGAGATCCTGATGTCGGACCTGCGGGCCGAGCGCGAGGCCGTTGCCCTCTATACCGAGGCGGCTGTGCATGCCCGGTCGGTGGGTGACCTGGTCACGGCCGATCTGTTCGAGTCCATCCTCGCCGACGAGGAAGGGCACGTGAACTGGCTGGAGACGCAACTGGGCGGCATCGATGCCCTCGGTCTGCAAGGCTACCTGCAGCAGCAGTTCGATCGGGCCTGATGTCTCGCCCCTCCGCGCGCGAGCGTGGTTACACCAGCGCTTGGGATAAGGCGCGCGCTGCCTACCTCGCCAAGCATCCTCATTGCGTCGAGTGCATGAGGATGGGGCATGAGACGACGGCGACAGTGGTCGATCATGTGAAGCCCCACCGGGGCGACATGGTTCTGTTCTGGGACAAATCCAACTGGCAACCGCTCTGCACCAAGCACCATTCCTCCTCGAAGCAACGCGAGGAGAGCGGCAAGCGAGTGGTCAGGATCGGGGCTGATGGATGGCCCGTCTAACGCCCTGCCACCTGCCCGGCGTCGCCTATGCGGGTAGGGGGTATAGGTCCTCAACCCCTTGGGGGCGCAGGACCGCTAGGGGGCAAAATCTTTCACAAAGCCAGATTAACGTCGCGGATTGATCAATATGGCCAAGCGAGGAGCGAAGCCGAAGCCGGCGCATCTTCGCCTGGTTGACGGGACGCACCGCACCACGCGGCACGGCGATGCCGGAGCTGCGAGGCAAATGGTGGAAGAGACCGTCGCCTCATTTGGCAAGCTGGAAAGGCCGCGAGGCCTGACGCGCGATGCCATCGCCGCGTGGAAAAAATACATTGAGCCGGCGGGTTGGCTTGACGGGTCCCGCGAGCCGGCCGCCATCGCCTTCTGTGAACTCTGGTCGGAATTCAGGCGCAGCCCTTCCGCTTTCCCAGCGTCCAAACATGGGCAGCTCCGCGCCTACATGAGCGAGCTCGGGCTGACCGACGAACGCAACCGAGCGGACGAGCCGGACAAGCAGACGGATGAATTCTTCGACGAGTGACGACCGTGTGACGGCTTATGCGAAGGCTGTCCTTGGCGGTCTCATCGTCGCCGGCCCGCATGTCCGGAACGCCTGCCAGAGGCATCTCGACGACCTGAAGCGTTCGGACGTTCATTTCGATGTCGACGCGGCCAACCGGGCGCTGCGGTTCTTCGAGACCAAGCTGTTCCTGAGCGAAGGGCAGTTCGAGGGGCGCCCCTTCCGCGCGACGCCTGCGCAGGCCTTCATCATCGGTTCCATCTTCGGCTGGAAACGGAAGGACGGCACGCGGCGGTTCCGTCGCGCCTACATTGAGCAGGGGAAGGGCAACGGCAAATCGCCGCTGGCGGGCGGGATCGGGCTTTATGGCCTGATGGCGGACGGCGAGCCTGGCGCGGAGATCTACTCGGCCGGCGCGACGAAGGAGCAGGCCGGCATCCTGTTCCGCGACGCGGTCAAGATGGTCGACAAGTCGCCCGATCTCGACAAGCGGCTTAAGCGCAGCGGCGGCCCGGGGCGCGAGTTCAACATCGCCTATCTGGCCAAGGGGTCGTTCTTTCGCCCCGTCTCCAGGGAGACCAAAAAGACCGGTTCGGGCCCGCGCCCGCATTTCGCCCTCGTCGACGAACTCCACGAGCATGCCGACGGCGGCATCATCGAAATCCTCGAGCGCGGGTTCAAGTTCCGCCGGCAGCCGCTGCTGCTGATGATCACGAACAGTGGCTCCGATCGGAACTCGGTGTGCTGGGCCGAACACGAGCACGCGGTGCGCGCCGCAGCGGGGAACATCGACGCCAAGGATGGCGATGCCCATTACCTAGGCGACGTGCTGGACGCCAATACGGATGCCACATTCTCCTATGTGTGTGCGCTAGATCCTGACGACGACCCTTTGAGCGATCCGGCCTGTTGGATCAAAGCCAACCCCTTGATGGGGGTGACGATCACCGAGGAGTATCTGGCGGGCGTCGTGGCCCAGGCCAAGGCGATGCCGTCAAAAATGAACGGCATTCTCCGGCTTCACTTCTGCCAGTGGACCGATGCCGAAACCGCGTGGATGACGCGCGAGGCTCTGGAGCCGGCGATCGCCGATTTCGACCCGGCTGAGCACCACGGCAAACGTATCTGGATCGGGCTCGACCTGTCTCAGAACCGCGATATCACGGCGCTTGGTGCCGTGGTTCAAACCGGAGAGATAGAGGTCGAAGCCGAGCGCTCCGGCGAAATCCAGAAGGTGCGCAAGCCGACCTATGATGCGTGGATTGAGGCGTGGACGCCGGGTGACACGCTCGACGCGCGCGCCTTAGAGGACAAGCTGCCTTATCGGCAGTGGGTTGAGGCAGGGTTCCTCAACGCGCCGCGTGGTCAAAGCATCCGCTACGATCATGTGGCGCAGGCGCTCGCCGAATATGCCCATGACTACGAGATCGTGTGCGTCGCCTATGACCGGTACGCGTTCAAGCGCGGCTTTGAGCCGGAGTGCGAAACGCTCGGCCTGACGTTGGATTTCGTCGAGCATCCGCAGGGCGGCACCAAAAAGGGCAAGCCTACCGAAGGCATGATCGAGGCAGCAAAGGAGGCCGGGCAAGAAGCCGAGGGGCTTTGGATGCCGGCTTCGGTGCGCGAAATCGAGGATGCCCTGCTTGAGGGTCGGATCCGTGTCCGACGGAATCCGGTGCTCATCTCGGCAATGATGTCGGCGGTCACAGACAATGATCGTTGGGGCAATCGCTGGCTGTCTAAAGACCTTGCGGTCAACAAGATCGACGCCGCGGTGGCATTGGCCATGGCAATCGGTGCCGCTGCTTCCTACGGGGGCGGTTCATCGACATCCGTCTACGAAGAACGCGGCTTCTTTTTCGTCTGAGGCAACATGAAACGCATCTGGTCCGGCCTGTTCGCCGCGCTCTCTGGAGTGGCGGAGAAAATCGGCGCGCGTGAACTGATGCTCGTCATCGGCCTCGGTCTGGTCGGATACGGGCTCTTTCTCGTGTTCCCGCCGGCGGCGTTTGTCGTGCCGGGCGCCATTCTGTGCGCCGTCGCCGTGTTCGGTGTCCTCTGATGGGGTTCCTTTCCGGTCTGTCCCGTGAGGCGGCGTTCTCGGCGCCCGTTACGCGAGCGTCTGCGGGCGTCCCCGCCCAGGGGTTTCTACCGACGCTTGGCTCTACGCCGAGCGCGACGGGCCTTTCGATTTCGCAGGGCACGGCCATGTCCGTGTCGGCGGTCTATGCCTGCGTCAGCCGGCGCGCCTCCGACGTGGCGCGGTGCAAGCCGTCCCTGATGAAGGTCGTCGATGGCAAGCCGACCGTCATTGATAACCATCCTGTCGCCAAGCTGTTCCTCCGGCCAAACTGGGTGCAGACCTGGTTCGAATTCGCGCAGCAGATGGAAACGGCGCTGCTGCTGCGCGCCAATGCATATGCAGCGATCATCCGTGGGCGGGATGGATTACCGAAGGCGCTGATCCCGATCAACCCCGATGCGGTTATGGTTCTGGAAGCCGCCGACGGGTCGATCTTCTACAACACCAACCGCATTGGCTTGTTCCAGATCGCGGCACTGCGCGACTTCGGCGTCGCTATCCCGGCCGAAGATATGTTCCACCTGCGGGGCCTGACCTTCAACATGCTTGTCGGCGCCTCGACGATCGGGCTGGCCCGAGATTCCATCGGCGTTGCGATGGGGCTGGAGCAGCAGGCGGCGCGGTGGATGGCAAATGGGGCCAAGCCGTCGGGCGTGCTGAAGACCACCAAGACCCTCACCAAGGACGCCGCCGTTCGGCTCCGTGACCAATGGAACCAGTTCACCAGCGGCCTGCAGAATACCGGCCGCACCGCTATCCTAGAAGACGGATTGGAATGGACGGCGCTTCAGCTTGATGCCGAAGATCTAGCATTCATCGAACAGCGCAACCATCAGGTGGCGGACATCGCGCGCTTCTATGGCGTACCGCTGCACAAGCTCAACGTTCCCATGAGCGGCGCGCAGCTTGATCCGCAGAAGGCGCAACAGGTCTATGTGAACGATGTCATCATGGCCGACCTTGAGCTCTGGGAACAGAAGTTCGAACAGGTGTTCGACCTAGACGACGAGGGCATGTCGGTCGAATTCGACGAGCGCAAGCTGCTCCGCGCCGACGAATCCACCCGCATCAATACCCAGCGCCTGGCCGTGATGTCCGGGCTGCGCACGCAGAACGAATGCCGCGCCGAGGATGGTTTGCCCCCGGTGGAGGGCGGCGATGAGCTTCTGCGGCCGGTGAACCTTGCCGCCAGCGGATCGGACATGACCGGCACCGCGCCCGACGGCGCCGGCCGGCCGGAAGCCGGGGACCTCCCCGACCCCGGCGCTGCCAATGAGACCCCGGAGGAAAAATGAGCGCTCCTCGTCTGACCAAGGTCTATAAGGCCGCGACCGAAGCCCTGGCCGACAAGCGCCAGGTGCGGGTCATCTGCTCGACCGAGGAGGTTGACCGCGCCGGCGAGATCGTCGTGCAAGCCGGTATCGACTTTTCGCACTACATGGCGAGCGGGGCGGGCACGGTTCTGTGGAACCATGACACCGACAAGCCCATCGCCAAGTGCGTCGACATCGTCGTCCGCAATGGGCGCATCGAGGCGCTGGTGCAGTTCCCGCCCGAGGGTGAGGACGAAGAGGCTGATCGCTATTACGCCAAGATCAAATTCGGGTCCGTCTCCGGCATTTCCATCGGTTTCGCGCCGATCGAGATGGAGCCTCTCGACCGCTCCAACCCCAAGAAGGGCCCGCAGAAATATCTCAAGGCGGAGCTGCTGGAATTCTCCTTCACCCCGGTGCAGGCAAATCGCGGATCCCTGGTGATCGAGCGCGGCGCGGGCGCGGTGTGGAAGGTCGGCGCGTCGCTCAATCTGAGCGCCTCGGATGAGGCGGGATGGGATGAGGGGCAGGCAAGCGAGAGCATCTTCGACAAGGCTGGTTTCGGCAGCGATACGCCCGACCCGACCTTCGCCCGCAAGGGGTTCCTCCTCTATGACGCCTCGCGGCCGGCTGATCGCAAATCGTATCAGCTGCCCTTCGCCAAGATGGTCGACGGCCGCCTCGTCGCCGATGCCGAAGGCCTCAAGGCCGCAGGCGAATTCCTCCAGCAGAGCAGCATTCCCGAGGACGTGGCCGAGAAGGCTCGGGCGGTGATCAACCATTACGAGGGCAAGATGGCCAAGACGGACAAGCCGGTGGCGAAGACCGCCCCGGCCATCAAGGTGAAGGGCCTCTATGACATCGGGCGCCTTGCCTCTCTGCTCAGTGAGCTCGGGTGGGTCCACGACTGCTCTGTGTGGGAAGCGCAGATGGAGGAAGACGGCAGCGGCGTCCCGAAAATGCTGGCGGACGCCATGCAGGCCGTCGCCGCCGCACTGCTCGCGATGACCGCCGAGGAAGTCGCCGAGCTGCTCGCACAGATCACGCCGGAAGGCGAAATAGCGGTCAAGGCCGGTATCGTGCCGGCGACCGCCAGTCCGATCAAAAAGGCTTTCGCCGCCGCGCGCGTGAAGGCCGGCCGCAAATTCTCCGCCTCGACCCGTTCGTCCATGCGCTCCGCCTGCAAGTCCATCATGGACGGGCATGACGCGCTGGTCGCACTGATCGGCGTGGAAGAGGAAGACGACGAGGAAGGCGAAGAGCCCGAAGACGTCGAGAAGACTGCCAAACCCGACAGGGGTGCGGCGGTGCTGCTGAACCAGCGTCAGCGGCGCCTTGAAGTGATGCGGCGACAGGCCGCCTGACCCACCGGCGACAGGCCGCTCCCACCATCTCCGTCGTCTCGCGGGCTTGCCCCGCCACGGCGACGCGCACCCCTTTCGAGGAACATCACATGGAAAAGATCGCCCATCTCCGCGTCAGGCACGCGGACATCATGGTGAAGATGAAGGCGCTCGCCGATAAGGACGACGCCACTTTCACCGACGCCGACAAGACCGAATTCGACACCCTCGCCAAGGAGGCGGATACCGTCAGCGAGCAGATTGCCCGGCAGAAGTCGGTGCAGGATCGCATGGCCGCGACCGCCCAGCCGACCATCGGCCAGGATCGCCCGGCGACGGTGCCCGCGGCCCCGGAGTCGGATCGCTACGTCAAGGAGAAATCCCTCGTCGTCGGCGGCATCACCAAGATGCTCGGCGTCGGCGGCGGCACCATCTATGGCGCCCGCGAAGCGGCCAAGGAGATCTATGGCGAGAGCCATCCGGTCACCAAGGCGCTCATCGTCTCGTCGGGCCCCGCCGGCGGCTTCATCGTGCCGCCGGATTACATGAACGAGATCATCGAGCTTCTGCGCCCGCAGGCGCAGGTGCGTGCCGCGCAGCCGCGCAACATTCCCATGCCGCGCGGCACCCTGACCATCCCCGGCCAGGCGTCCGCGGCCACGGCCAACTACGGCTCCGAAAGCGGCCGTATCACCGCCAGCCAGCAGAGCCTCAACTCGATCGTCGCCACCTATAAGAAGCTGACCGCTCTTGTGCCGGTGTCGAACGACATGATGCGCTATGCCGATCCGGCCGTTGACGCCTTCGTCCGCGACGATCTGGTGAAGGTCATCGCGCTTCGCGAGGATCTGGCCTTCCTGCTCGGCGACGGCACGGCGGACACCCCGCGCGGCCTCGCTTCGTTCGCCAACGCCTACGCGGTGGCGGGTGGCGGCACGGGTGGCGTGTGGAGCACCACCGGCAACTCGACGGCGGCCGCAGGCGGCAACTTTATCACGTCGACCTCGTTCTACACGCTGGCGACGGCGGCGCAGGAACTTGGCGGCCTGATCAACAAGCTGGACACCGCCAACGTGCCCGAGCGTCGCCGCGTGTGGTTCATGCACCCGCGCTCCAAGAACTACCTGTACAACGTGCAGAACTCGCTGGGCGTCTATGTCTACCGGGACGAGATCAACACCGGGAAGCTGCTCGGCTATCCGCTGCGCACGACCACGCAGATCCCGACCAACATCCGGAACGGTGACAGCTCGCAGACGGACTGCTCGTTCGTCATTCTGGCCGAAATGGACGAGGCCATGATCCTCGACTCTATGCAGCTGGAGCTGGCGGTGTCCCGCGAGGGCTCGTACGTCGACGCCAGCGGCGCGACCATCTCGGCGTTCCAGAATGACCAGACCCTGATCCGCGCCATCACCGAGCACGATTTCCAGATGCGGCACGACGCCGCCATCGCGATCTCGCAGTTCGTGCGCTGGGCGCCGGCCATTTCGTGATCATCGGGGCCGGCACCGCCGGCCCTTCGCCCTGACATCCCCTTCGAAGGACATCCGCCATGAGCGATATCGTTCTCCAGGCGAACGTGGCCTCGCTGGGCTCTCTCAAGAGCCTGTCGGGCCCCGCCGCCGCCACTGCCGCCGGCACCGGCGACAGCTCCACCACCACCGGCCGCACCGTGGATCGCTTCGGCTTCGCCTCGGGCGGCATCCCCGGCACGCTGGCTGCTGGCATCGCCTGGGACGCGACCCTGGCCACCAGCAAGACGCTTTCCGTCGGCTACGCCGTGCAGGACAGCGCCGACGGCAGTGCCTGGGCCGATTATCAGACCGGCACCTATGCCGTGGTCGCCACCGGCGCGACGGCCGCCTCCGTTCTCGGTGGCGAGCTGGAAGTGCCGGTCGATCTGCGCAGCGCGCGCCGCTATGTGCGCGTCAACTTCGCGCTGGATCTTTCGGCCACCGGAACCGACACCGCCGTGGCGCGCTCGATCGGCTTCTTCGCCGGCTTCGACCGCCTTCCGCAGTGACATTACGAGGGCGGGCGCAGGCTCGCCCTCGTTCCTCTGGGGAGCGGCATGAAATTGAACGTCGGCTGCGGCCGGAACATCAAAGACGGCTGGGTCAATCTCGACTGCATGGGCCTGCCTGGTGTCGACATCGTCGCCAATCTGGAAGGTGGGTGCACGATTCCATTGGCCGACGACACGGTCGACGAGTTCCTGCTGTCGCATGTGATCGAGCACATCCGTGACACGCTGCCCTTGATGCAAGAGCTGCATCGCATCGCCCGACCGGGCGCGCAGATGACCATCCGGGTGCCCTACGGCTCCAGCGACGACGCCCATGAGGACCCGACGCACGTACGGTGCTATTTCCTCAAGAGCTTCAATTACTTCTCGCAGCCCTATTACTGGCGGGCCGATTACGGCTATCGCGGCGACTGGCGCACGACCGACATCTATCTCGTGATCGATCCCCGTTTTACCGGGTGTTCGGCGGAGCAGGTGATGTCGGCGCTGAAGGTCGAGCGGAACGTCGTTTCGGAAATGGTCGCCTGCCTGACGGCGGTCAAACCGATCCGGGCCCCCGAGCAGCGGCAGCGCGTGCCGCCGAACATCCATCTTGTGGCATCCGGAGCGCATGAATGACCGAGCAGGCCCGTCTCGAACGGATGAAGTCGCGTTCGGTGATGGTGTGCACCCCCGTGGCGCGCAATCCGGTGTGGCAGTACACCCAAGGCTTGGCCTCGACGATGATGACGCTTCTCGAGCACGGCATCCCCTGCTCGTTTCAGTTCGTCGTCGGCGGTTCGGTGATCTGCAAGGCGCGGAATGAGCTGGTGGCGCACTTCCTCGCTTCGCGGTTCACCGACCTGATCTTCATCGACGACGACATGGAGTGGAGCCCGAACGACGTCCTGCGCCTGCTGGCCTCTGACAAGCAGGTGATCGGCGGCGTGGGCCGGATGCGCGTCGAGAAGCCCAACAGCGATCCCGAGGTCTGGTGCTGGCGCCCGCTGACGGATGCCGCCGGCGGCCTGAACCAGGACGAGATGGGGGCGATCGAGGTTCGGGGAGTCGGCGCGGCGATGCTGCGCATTCACCGTTCGGTCTTCGAAGCCATGATTGCCGCGCATCCCGAATGGAAGCGCCCCGGTGCGCGGGATTGGCCGGAGGAAATTCGGGCGAACTACCACGAGTTCTTCGCCCAGACTGCTGAGGCCAGTGAGGACTATCTGTTCTGCAATCGCTGGCGGGACCTCGGGGGCGCCGTGTGGGTGGACCCGCAAATTACCCTGGGACATGTCGGGTCCTACACCTATCGGGGATCTGTCTCCGAAATGCTGGTGGAGAAGTGACCATGAAGACCGTCGACCTCACCTGTGACATGCGCCCGTGGCGCGCTGGCGATGCCATCCACCTTGAGGATGAGCTTGCCGACCGTCTGGTCGCCGCCGGCGAAGCCGAGAACCCGCGCCCCTTTCCGCCCGGCTTGGAGCCGCGGCGCGGGCGTCCGCCGAAGGGCACCTATCTGACCAAGGGGAACTGACATGGCCGATCCGTGGAAGAATGCGAGCGGTGATGTGCTGGCGCCGGGCCGCAAAGGAACGGTAATCACTCCTGGAAGCAGCGACCTCCCGAACGTCTGCAAGGGGCTGGTGGTGCTTGCGGCCGGCAATGCGACCGTGATCCCGGTCGACAACGCCGACAATGAGACGCTGGCCTTTGTCGGCCTGAACCCAGGCGACATCATTCCCTACCAGGTCCGTCGCGTCACCGCGGCGACGGCTAGCCTGGCGACCATTGACCGCTGATGCGCACCACGCTCATCACCACGGTTATGACAGCCGCCAGCGATTACAAGCTGGTGTCGGTCGCGGACGTCAAGACGGAGCTCGGCATCACCGGGACGACCGATGACACCTGGCTGGGGAATGTGGTTGATCGCGCCTCGGAAGCGGCGGCTCAATATTGCAACCGGGTCTTCCAGGCCGAAACGGTGCGCGATGAGTTCTGGCCGGAGCGCGATTCCTATCCGTTCCAGCTTCCGGGCGGGTTGGCGCCTCTGCAGCTCAGCCGGTGGCCGGTCAAAGCACTGACCTTGGTCACCGAAGGGGACCAGACCCTCACCGAGGCGGCGAGCAATTTCCGCCTCGATAAGGAAATGGGGCAGATCACCCGGTTAGACGGGTCGGCCTATCCGACCGCGTGGCTGCCGCGCCCGATCAAGGTCGAATACAGCGCCGGCTATGACACCATCCCCTTCGACATACAGGACGCGGTCATCCGCATGGTGAAGAGCCGCTGGTTCCTGCGCAAGCGCGATCCCCTGCTCAAGCAGGAAGACGTGCCGGGCGTGCACTCGGCGTCCTACTGGGTTTCCACGGGCGGCGAGGGGGCCATGACGCCCGACGTCGCCGACCTGCTCGACAATTACCGCGTTCCCATCGCGATCGCCTGACCATGAGCCCCGAGCAAGCCCTATCTGCCCTGGACCGCGCCCTTGCGGCCCATGGCCAGAACGCCACGCTGCGCCGTTATACCGGCACCGGGCCCAGCCGCACGGCGTCTGATGTCACGGTGCGCGTGCGGTTGGACGATTATCGGCCGGAGGAGCTCGTCGGCGGCATCATCCAAGGTGACAGCCGGGTGATCCTTTCGCCCAGCCAGATCATCGCCGCGTCCTGGGGCGGAACGCCGGCGGACGGAACGGACGGCCGGGTGCCGGTGAAGAACGACCAGATCATCGTCGCCGGCCGGGCGCGGATAGTGCAGGCGCCCGTGCCCTTCTACATCGACGGCCAGCTGGTCCGAATAGAGTTGCAGGTGCGCGGCTGATGCGCGTGTCGGCGAAGATCGACACCATCGACCGCGACGTCGTTCTGCGGCTGGTGGGCGACGATGCTGATCGCTCCCGGCAGTTCGCCGCCTACGCTCGCGAGGCGCTCGTTGAGGCGCAGGAGGTCAACCGGAAGACCACCGGCCAGGTGCCGCCGCACGAGACATTCGTCGACGGGCGGCGCGGCGCCGCGCTGGAGACGGTGAAGCCCGACGGCACCATCGTGTTCGAGTTCGATCTGCTCAACGACCTGTTCGAGTGGATCGGTCTCACGCTCATGCAGCATTCCCCGGTCCTCGCCGGGCGCTACCAAGATTCGCACCTGTTCTTCGCCGACGGGGTCCAAGTGCTGCCGGGCGAGCCGGCGCCGTCCGGCGCAGGGGAATATGTCTTTCTCAACTCTCAGCCCTATGCCCGAAAAATCGAGCGGGGCCTGTCACCGCAGGCGCCGGCCGGTGTCTACGAGGCCGTGGCTACGCTAGCCAACCGGCGGTTCTCGAACGTCGCGCGGGTGAGGTTCTCGTTCCGTTCTCTTCCGTCTGGTGCGATCGGAGACTGGGCCAAGACGACCAACATGCGAGCGAACCAAGAAAGCCGGAACCAACCGGGCGACAAGCGCTTTGAGTGGCTGACCCGTCAGCCGGCCATCGTGATCACGCTGAGGTAGCCATGGCCTGCGCTGCTGTCATGGCCGCCGTCCGCGCGCGGCTGGATGCCAATTGGACCCGATGCCCGGTCGTCTATCCGAATGAGGACATGACGGCGCCGGCCGACAAGTCCGCCTTCCTCTCGGTGCAATACCCCGTGGCGAGCGAGGAACAGAAGACCGTCGGCGCGCCGGGGAACAACGTGTTCCGCGAGGCTGGCGTGATCCGTCTCGTGCTCTCCATCCCCATCGGGGCCGGGGTCGACGCCTATTCCGTCTGGCTCGACGAGCTGCGCGCGCTGTTCCGCGGGAAGCAGTTCGATCACGTCACCACCTGGGCGCCCTCCGGCGGCGTTCTCGACGACCGAAACGACGATGGCGGTTACTGGATGCTCTCCAGCGCCGTTGAATATTACTTCGACCTCCACGCCTGACAGGAGCCCTTCCGATGGCCGAACTGCAGTCGACTAACCGGGTCAAGCTGTCGAAGGTGCGCGAGTCGACCTTCGGCGTGACCCCCACCAGTCCGGTGTTCAAGGAGGTCCGCCAGACCTCCTCCGGCCTCGCCAACAACCCGAACACGGTCATCTCCAACGAGATCCGTTCCGACAGGCAGGTCACCGATCTCATCCTGACCGGCATCACCTCCGGCGGCCCGATCGGCGGCGAACTGTCGTTCAAGTCGGTGGACGATGACCTCGAAGAGGCGCTGCAGGGCACCTGGACGACCAAGCCGACCCGCGACAATAACGGTACGGCGGACAGCGTCATCACCGCCGTGGCGGCGTCCAGCGACACTTATACCGTCACCACTGGAACGGCGTTTCTCACCAACCATATCGTGCTCGCCGAGGGCTTCGGTGAGGCTGCGAACAACAGCGTCTTCATCGCTCAAGCCGGTTCCAACGCGACGTCGGTGATCGCGCCGTCTTCGCCCGGCCTCGCCGACGAATCTGCCCCACCCGGCGCTGCTGTGCTTCGCGCGGTGGGTTATCAGGGCGCCTCGGGAGACATCGTGGCAACGGTCACCGGTGGAAACGCGCTCACCTCCACGACGCTGAACTTCACCACGCTGGGCCTCAATGTCGGCGAGTGGATCAAGATCGGCGGCGTGGCCACCAACACCTTCTTCGCCAGCACGGCGGCGAACAACGACTGGGTCCGCATCTCCGCCATCACTGCGAACCGTCTCTCCTTCGACATCGTCCCGACCGGCTGGGGTGCGGACGCCGGCACCAGCAAGACGATCCAGATCTATTTCGGCGACTTCCTGATCAATGGCACTACCAAGCGCTCCAACACGTTCGAGCGCCAGTATCTCGACCATTCGCCGGTCACCTATGAATACCTGACCGGCCAGACGCTCGACACGCTGGCGATCGATGCGCCCCAGCAGGCGATCGTGACCGTGGCCAAGACCTATATCGGCGCGAACGGCACCACGACCACGACCCGCGCCTCCGGCGCCTCGGATGTGGCGGCGCCGACCAAGTTCGTGATGAACTCCTCCTCCAATGTCGGCCGCATCGGATTCGATGGTTCGGCCATCACCGGCGCCAACTACGTGATGCGCGCCAACATCAACTACGCCAACAATCTGCGCCGGCAGACCGCAGTGGGCTCCGTCGCCGCTGTGGGCGTGGGAAATGGCGAGTTCAACGTCACGGGCACGCTGGAGAGCTACTTCTCCGACGCCTCGGTGCTCACCAAGATCGTCAACAACACGCTCACCTCGTTCGACCTGCGTGTCGGCCGTTCCGACGGCAACCGCGAAAAGCTGGTGTTCGACTTCCCGAGCATCAAGCTGGCGTCGGGCGCGGTCACGGTGACTGGGAAAAATGCCGACGTGATGTTGCCCGCCACCTTCCAGGCCTTCCGCGACGCCACCAAGGGCTACACGGCCTCGGTGACGCGCATCTGGTATCTCCCGAACTGAGGACCCCATGAAGCTCTCGAAAATCCGTAGCGGTGTCGCGAAAGCCGAGGCCGGCGCCTGGGTGCGCAATCTGCCCATCGACGGCCTCGACGATCTCGCCCTCAAGGTGCGCGGCGCCTTCAACAACGATGCGGTGCGTCTTCAGGGGAAGCTCATCGCCGAACTGCCGAAGAATGAGCGCAAGCCGCTCTCTCCCGAGAACGAAGTGCGCATCAGCGTCGAGTTGGCGGTGGAAGCCCTGCTGATCGACTGGGCTAAGCTGGAAGACGAGAACGGCAAGCCCATTCCTTTCTCGAAGGACAAGGCGCGCGAACTTCTGACCGATCCCGACATCGGCCACGTGCTGCGCAACGCCGTCGGCCTCTCCGCCCGCATCGTCGCCTCGCAAGGCGAGGAAGAGCTTGAGGCCGACGCAAAAAACTGATCGAGGCCCTCGACTGGAAGCTCGAGTGGGGGCCTCACGCACAGCGCATTCTGGCGGCGCATCCGGGCGACCCCAACGAACTGCCTTTCATGCAGAGCAAGCCAGCGCTTGAAGATCACCTGTGGCCGGTGTGGAAAGCGTTCTGGGAAATCTCAAGCGACCGGCAGATTGGGTTCGGAGTTGTCGGCCCCATCCATTTCACGTCGCGTGACCGATACGCGACGCGCTACGGCATCGACGGCGTTGACGAGTTCGACCGGTTCTCCGCGCTCATCCAGGCAATGGACGGCGTGTTCCTGGAAAAGATGAACCGGAAGAGGGAAGGAAGCGGTCAATGAAAATGACAGCCAAGTACGCCGAGCCGGTCATCATCGAAATGCCTAGCAAGCTGCGAGAGGCTATCGGAATTGAGTGCTCGCAAACAGGCTTGAAACGATCTCGGCGGCCTCAGCCCGAAGCCGCTCCATTGTCTCCGCCGGATCGTCGGGAGCAAGGCTGAGCATAACCTTGCCGATATCCTCGATGGTTTTGGCTTCGAAATGGAACATCAAGGATCTTGCCTTTTCAGGCGTCGAGGCCATGGCGGCGATTTCGCTCATGGTGCGAACCTGCATCGCGATCAGGGCCACAACGTAGGGCCGCAAATCTTGTCTTTCCGCCACGTCTTCCTCCCCCATTTCCCGCAAAGGTAGCAGGGACGGGAGGAGAGTCGAGTCAGGTGCCTTCGTCGGGCTCGGGCTCGGGGGACAGGAGGCCGTGGCCGATCAGCCAGTCGCGGAGGATGAAGCGAATGGCTTCGGAGCGATCGTAGCCCTCTTGCCCGGCGTAAGCATCGACAGCAGCAGTCACATCCGGCGTGAGGCGAACCCCGACGCGAGGTGTGACGCCGGTCGAAGGCCTGCCGCGCTTTTTTTGTGGGACACTAATTGACATCGTGATTTTATGTGTGCCATAAAAGGCGGGCCGAAGCAAGAGCTGGAACCTCTCGCAACGGCCCTCACCACCAACCGAAATGAGGTTTCGGTCATGGCTGACATCGACAATACCACGCCCAATGGCGTGAGCACGACCCGTCGTGGATTCTTTGGGCATGCGGCAGGGGCTTATCTGGCCGCCGGTGCCGTGTCCCTTGCCCTTGAAAAGGGCGTCTATGACCCGGAGGCGGCCTTGCGGCGCGCCGCCGAGGAAATCCGCAAGGCCATGAAGGCCATCGGTTCCGAAAGCTACATGATCATGGTGCGCGAAGAGCAAAGCGGCCAGGCCGTAGCGAAGCACTTCGACCGCAACGGCAAGAAGCACTGGCTCATCGAGCTGGCTTGAACACTTGACCAATCGACTTCCCCCGCCGCCATGGGGGTTTGATGCGACCGCGAGCTTCATGGGCTCCGGCGGTCGTTAGCGACCACCTGTACGCATCCAGGTCTTGGCGGGCCGGATGCCCATGGAGACTGAAAATGGCTGCTGCCAAAAAGGAAACGACAGCGATCGAGCTGCCGAAGCTTGATATCCAGATGATGGAAGTGACGATCATCGGCGATACCCCGTTGATCACGCATGCATGGTCGGTGAAGGCAAAGCGCGAGATGCTGCAGAAGCAGATGAAGGCGGCGAAAGGCGCCAAGGAAGCGAAGGACCCAAAAGCCGATTTCGAGCAGTCCATGTATCGCTTCGAGGATGGGGGCTACGGTTTTCCGTCAGTGGCGTTCAAGGCCGCGGCTGTTACTGCTGTCACGAGCGTCTCAGGGTTGACGAAGGTCGCGGCCCGTCAGGCGTTCCATGTCGTCGGCGATGGGGTGGACGTGAAGGGCGCCTTTGACGGCACGTCGGCCCGGCTCAACCTCGTGCGGATTGAGGGCGGCACGCCCCGGATGCGCGAAGACATGGTCAAGGTGGGCATGGGCACCGCAGATCTTCGCTACCGGGCCGAGTTCTGGCCTTGGCGGGCTGACCTGCTCATTCGCTTCAATGCCAACGTGCTGTCGCCGGCGCAGATTCTCAACATCGTGAACGTCGCTGGGTTCGCGTGCGGCGTCGGAGAATGGAGGCCGGAGCGAGATGGCGAGAGCGGCATGTTTCATGTCGCGACCGAGGCCGACATGGCGAAGCTGGAGGCGGCGTGATGCGGATCGCAGGATTCGAATTCAGCGAGGGCGCGCGGTTCCAGGCCGGCGCCAGCGCGGACGCGCAGGCAGTGGGTGAACATCTGGAACTGCTTCGCCAGCAACAGCACGGCGAACTGACGCCGGAAGACGTGTTGAACGACGCAGCAAACCCGAACAGCCCTCTTCATTCCTTCTTCGAATGGAGTGACACTGAGGCGGCCCGGCAGTACCGCCTTAGTCAGGCGCGGGGTCTTATCCGCGCTGTCGTCGCGGTCTATGTGCAGGACGACAAGCCGGCGGTGCGGGCCAAGGCCTATGTCCACATCAACGAGCCCGGCGCCCCGCATTATCGCGAGACTGGACACGCGATGAGCCAGAAGAAGACCCGCGATCTCGTGCTCCAGCGCGCGTGGCGAGAATTCCAGCAATGGAAGGCACGCTACCGGGACCTGAAGGAATTTTCGGAGCTGTTCACGGTCGCCGAAGAAGTGGAGCGAAAGCTGCTCAAGAAGCAGTAAGTTGAGGGGTTATGCCGAGAGTTCCCCTCTGAACCTCGGGCGCCGTCAGGCGGGCAGGGCAGGAAAGGTTAGGCGGGGACAGGTCAGGCAAGGCAAGTTGTGGCGTGGCAGGCAAGTCTAGGAGTGGCTTGGCGAGGCTTGTTCCGGTTCGGCCTGTTAAGGCAGGCGCGGAATGGCAAGTTGCGGTCAGGTGTGTCAAGGCAAGGCCCGTTTAGGCAGGCTGGGATTGGCTTGTTATGGCGAGGCTAGGCTGCGCGGGGCAGGCAAGCCGAGGTGTGTCAAGGCGCGCTCTGGTGCGGCGAGGCGCGGCCAGGCGAGCAAGGGATGGGAACGAAAAGGGCGGCTTGCAAGCCGCCCTTTTTATCATTTTGGACGCGTCTCCCATGCGGATATCATGCTGTCCAAAGCTTCGCCAAAACCTTGCAGAGATGTGGCATAAGGAGAAATCCCGCAATAAGGCCAAAGTGCTTGCTCCTCTCGGACAAATATATTTCCACTTTTCATTGTTTTTATCTGATTCTTAATATCCATTTTATCTATACGAACTCCATCTACAGCCATACGTTTTGGCGCCCCGATGCCACACTCGTCCCAATGCGTCGGCTTTACTAATCTTAATCCTTTTGCATCTATTTCGACAATTTTCTTAATATTAAGTATTTGCGATGATCCTATTAAGCGGCCTTTCCCTGTATTATTTACAGTCATCCAACAATAGTTTCTCCTGGCTTCGCCAAAAGCGTCATTCTTTTCAAAATCGCAGCCAAATGTGAATTCTGGAGTGCCTTTGTATTGTAACTCTTCAAAAAATGTTTCAGCTGTACCCCTTTGGCTAACCGTCGCAAAGAATATTGCTGTCAGAAGAGATAATATTGCGCGCATATCACGCCCTCCGGTTGCATCTAGCAAAAGGATAATTAAGCCTATGGCCTCTGTCGAAGAAATCCGCCGGGTGACCGTGCAGGCCAAGTCTGAGGGCGTGCAGCAGGTCACCAATGAGGTGAACCAACTGTCGGCCGCGCAGGAGAACCTCGCCCGCGAAAGCCAGACGACGGCGACCGTCACCGACATGCAGTCCCGATCCCTGCTGAGCCAGGAAAAGGCTCTTGAGCGGCTTCAGACCCGTTATGACATGGCGTATCGCGCGCAGCAGAACATGACGCGCGACATGGACCTACTGAACAAGAGCCGGGGGCAGGGGCTCGTCACCGATGAGCGCTATGCGGAACTGCAGGGCCTGATCGCGGCCCACTACGTCGACACGTCGGCCGGCGCGAAGGCGGTGGGGGATGCCACCAAGTTCGCCAGCCACGAGGTAAGCAACCTCGCGGCACAGGTGACCGACCTCGGCGTGCAGGTGCTCGGCGGCCAGTCTTTCGGCACCGCAATGATTCAGCAGGGGCCGCAGATTGCCGCCGTCATGGGAGATCGTGGCGTCAAAGGTGCTCTGGTCGGCATCGGCGCGGCCATGGCGTCGCTGGTCACGCCGACGACGCTTTTGCTCGGTGGCCTTACGGTTGGCGCCTACGCGGTGGCTGCGGCATTCGACGCCATGAGCGGATCGGCGGATGACGTAGAGGAGCGGCTGAAGAAGCACGAGGAGCTCGTGCAGCGCATCGCCGACCGGTATGGCGACGCTCGCGACAAGGCTATCGAGTTCAGCGAGGCGCGGCACCTCAACGATATCGCCGACGCGAAAGAGAACTTGGAGTCGCTGCGGAAGGCTTACGACGAAGCGGAAAAGAGGCTTGTGCAGGGCCTTTCCGATAAGTCCGTCTCGATCGACACGGCCGGCAACATCGTCCAGAGCTCCGGTTACGAGGCGTTCGCCGAGGTGTTGGCCAAGGTCCGCCAGGAGGCAAAGGACGGCGTTGTTGATGTCGAGGGCTTCCGCGCCGCCGTGTGGGCGGTCATGGAGGCTTCCAGCGACCCGGCGGTGAAGGCGCTGGGGCAGGACTATCGGGCATTGGGCGCAGAGGCGCAGAAGTCCGCCGACGGTCTTCTGGCCGCTGAAGGCGCACTGAACAAGGTGCAGTCCACGCTCGGCGCCACGGCGGCGATGATGGACAAGTTCCGCGATGCCATGAAGAATTTCGACAAGGATCAGAAGATCCTTGCCGGCATGCAGGAACGGCTCAACCTGGGCACCGATCCGCGGAAGCAGTTCATCGCCGGCGAGGTGGGAAAGCTCTCCGACACCGCGACGGATGACGACATCGCGAAGGCCAGGGAACTGGCCGGCCGGCTCTATGATCAAGCGGAGGCACAGAAGGCGGCCAATTCCGCAGCGCGCGACGCCGAGAACCGGCAAAAGCAACTGGATCGCGCCTATGAGCGCAGCAAGCAGCAGGTGGACGACTATGTCCGCGACATCGAGCTCCAGACCCAGGCTTTCGGCCTGTCCGCTGCCGAGACAGAACGGCTGCGGGTCCGGCAGGAACTGCTGACCAATGCGCAGCGCGCCGGCAAGGAAGCAACCGCCGAGCTCTATGCCGAGATTGAGGCCTACGCTGACCGCGCTGCTGTTGCCGCGCAGAAGTATGAGGATCTGCAGAAGCAGCAGGATGCGTTCAACGACGCCGCCAACGGCTTCGCCCAGCTGGGTTATGACGCCTTCTCCGGGCTGATCCAGGGCGGCAAGGAATTCGGCGATGTCGTCACCGATCTCACGAACAAGCTGCTGGAGATGGCGCTGCAGGCGGCGCTGCTCGGCACCGGGCCGTTGGCCGGCCTGTTTGGCACGACGGGCACCAACGGGGCGCCAGGCGGCATTCTCGGCTCGCTGGTGACCGGCCTCATGGGCGCCACGGTGCCGGGCAACGCCGCCGGCAATGACAATTGGCGAGGCGGCCTGTCCATCGTCGGCGAGCACGGGCCGGAACTAGTGAACCTGCCCAAGGGCTCTCAGGTGAGCCCGACGCAGGATGTGTTCGGCGCACTGCGGGCGATGGCGTCCATGGCGGCGGCCGGCGGCGGCTCTCAGGTCAACGTGCAGGTCGTCAACAATGCCGGCGCCAAGGTGGGTGTCGAGAAATCGACCGGTGCCAACGGCGAGGTGAACCTGAAGCTGACGATCGACCGTATGGTCGAAGACGCCATGCTGAACCAGGTGCAGGGGCGCGGGCGCGTCGCGCGGGCCTTTGAGACGCAGTACCCGAACATGCGCAGGGCGACCGCCTGATGACCTATCCCGAATGGCCGCTCGCCCTGCCGTACCAGCCCTGGCGCGACCAGTGGGGCTATAAGCCGGGCCGGGACGCCCTGGCCACGGAGATGGAAGGCGGGGACACAAGGCAGCGCCGCCGGCCGGGCGATGATGTCGGCACCATGCAATGGGGCCGGGTCTTTACCGATGCGGAGATGGCGACCTGGGACGGTTTCCTCGTCAACATCTCCGGCGGTGCCGCGCGCTTCCTGATGCTCGTGCCCACCAAGGGCGCGACCTATGAGACGCGGGTCGTGCAGATCGTCGGCGGCTTTGGCGGCGTCTCCTATTCCGCCGTGGGTGTCGAGACGCAGGTAACGTTCTCGCTGACGGTCTTCCCGGCCGAAATGGTGCCGTTCGGGCGGCTCGACTTCGCCTATCCCGCGAACTCCCAGTACATCCCCCTCTGCTTCTGAGGCATTCATGGCCAACAATCTGACGATCAAGGATGGCGCTGGCGCCTCGCAGGTGCTCGCCACCACGGAATCCGCTGGCGTCCATACGCCCAAGCACGAGGTGACCGCATCGGCCTTGCCGACGGGCGCCGCGACTTCGGCGAAGCAGGACACCATCATTGGTCATGTCGATGGCATCGAGTCGACGCTGGCGACGCTAGCAACCTCTGCCAACCAGGATATCCAGAACGCCGGGATCAAGACGGCGACCACGTCTATCACGCGCCCGGCCGACACCACCGCCTATACGGCAGGCGACGCGATCGCCAACAGCACGTCGGCGCCGTCGGCTGGGGGGTTCGTGTTCTCCGGGATCGCGCGGGCCTCGGGTAAGTCCGGCATCATGGCGGACCTTGTGGTCACGTCCAGCAATCCGGCCGGCGGCCTTTCGGGCGAAGTCTACATCTTCGATTCCTCCGTGACGGCGGTGAACGACAACGCGGCGTTCGCCATATCGGACGCCGAGGCCAAGACGCTCGTGGCCAAGATCCCGTTCACCCTATCGGCGAACACGAACAACTCGTCTGCTCAGGTGACGAACCTGGCCATCGGTTTCGAGACGGTGGGCAGCGCGAACCTCTATTTCCTTGTTCGGGCGACGTCAGCTTACACGCCGATCTCGGGCGAAGAACTGACTTTTCGCCTCAAGGCGTTGCAGGTTTCCTGATGCACCACGCGGCTCGAATGCTGTTGCTGGGTGGGGGGGTCTACGAGCCTGAGGCCCTAGCGCTGTTTGCGCGGATGGCAGTGCAACCCAGCGCTCCCAGAAAGGCATTGATAAGCGACACGATAAAGGCTCTCAAAGCGGCAGGTGCTTGGGCAAAAGATGACGCCCTGTATTTCACAGCAGCGCACGACGCCCAGGCCGCGCGGCTGAACTGGATTTCGGACCAGTACAATCTAACGGTCGTGGGCTCGCCGACCTTTACGGTTGATCGCGGCTATACCGGCGATGGATCGGCGGCTTATCTGCGAACTGGCTTCAATCCGACTACGGCTGTTTCGCCGAAATTCGCGCGTGATAGCGCCCATATCTCGCTAACTGATCGTACCTCGCGCGCGGCAGCGGCGACGGTTGAGATGGGGGCCATTGCAATCACAGGCCTCAACTTTTCGGCCGAACTCGCCACGCGCTACACCGGCAACCTGACCCGCGCGCGCGTGACTAGCGGGGGCACGTCACCTCCAGCCTTTGCGTCGTCTGACAGCGCCGGGCGGTTTCTCGTCTCGCGCACCGGGGCGTCTCAAATTGATGGGTACCGCAACGGATCTTCTATCGGAACGTCGTCAAACGCTTCTGCCGCGCTTTTAAATTCGGAAATCTACATTCTGGCCGTAAACTTCAACGGCGCAGCCAGTTTTTCTTACGACCAGATCGCTCACGCAAGTATCGGCGGGGGTCTCACAAGCTCTGAAGCGTCAGCGTTTGATGCGATCGTAGCTACATATCTTTCCGCAATTGGTGCCTAAGCAAGGAGGTAAAAATGATATACAATTTTTTCGTTTTGACGGCTGAACAACGTGTAATCGCCATGAGTTTCAACGGCAGCGATGTCGCCGTCGACCCGCGCGCTATCGACAACGCGAGCCCCGGCGTAGGTATAAACCTTAATGACAGCGCTGTGGATTTTGAGCCCGGCGATGTCGTCACGCTTGTCGGGAAGTACGTCGCGACAAAGCGGATCGTCGATGATCCCCAATACGCGATCTATGCTCCGGGAATGATCACCTATCTGCTGACTCTGCCGTGGTGCACCCTGGAGACGGAAACCATTTTCGCCCCGCCTCCGATACTCCCTTGAGTGGCCCGCCGCCGCCTTCAGGGCCGCCCCTCCGGGCGGCCTTTTTCATGAGCGCCTGACGCATGCCCGACATCTGGAATGCCGCATGGGAGGAGGCAAACGCCGCCTGCCCGCCCAGCGTGATGCTCTATGACACGCTGGAACTACAGCACCCTGCGATCCGGGATGCTGAGGACAATGAGGTACCGGCCCGCATTGTGAACGACGTGCGCCAGCAGTCGTTCGGCATCGAGCTTGGGGCGACGTTCAATCCCGGCGAGACGGTGGTGTTCTCGCCCGGCGCCTTTTCAGCAGCTTTCCCGACCTATCAGGAAGGCCAGCCGCCCAGTTGCGAAATCACCATCGACAACGTCGACCGTGGCTTCACCGCCGCGCTTGAGGCGGCGATGGAGTACGACGCTCATCTGTTGGCGATCTTCCGCCAGTATGTGAGCGAGGACACGACCGAGCCGGCCTATGGGCCGGTGCCCTTCGTGATCAAGCGCGTGAAAGTCACTGCCACCACGATCACCGGCACGGCGCAGGGCTCCATCCTCTACGACAAGAAGTTCCCGTCCAAGGTCTACACGCGGGCGGCTTTCCCTGGGCTTGTTCGGTAGCCCGTCCCTCAACAATCTGGAGACTGCCGATGCTCACGCGTCGAATGATGATCCGTGCCTTGAGCTTTGGTGCGCCCGCCGCTGCCGTGGCGGCGGTGCTGCCTGCGGCACCTGCCCAGCCTATGGCGACCGAACTGACCGCGCTATCCGTCAACTGGGGCGCCGTCATCGCAGGCGAGATCAAGGCACGCGGCCCGGTCGCCCGTGAGATGGAGCGCGCCTACGGCCTGCGCCGCATGACCGCCTGACCATGGACCGCGCCGCCTATCTCACCTCTCTGCTGGGTCAGAAATGGACGCGGGAGCGCTCCTGTTGGCATCTTGCCGTCGAGGTGCAGGCGCAACTCTTCGGGCGCACGCTGCCATCCGTGGCTCTGCCTGACGATCTGACATGGCGCTGGATGATGGAGACCATCGACCAGCACCCCGAGCGTGGCCACTGGCGTGAATGCCCGCCCCCCTCTGTGCCCGGCCTCATCTCCGCCCCTGACGGGGCGCTGGTCGCCATGGCTCGCGCGCGTCGCGCCGCGCATATCGGCGTGTGGCTCGCTCCCGAGCGCCGGGTGATCCACTGCGACGAGACCTTCGGCGTCCAGATCGAGGCGGTGCCGACGCTCCGCGCCGCCGGCTGGAATCAGGTCAGGTTCTTCGAACCTGTGACCGCCGCGCCGCCTGCCGAGCCTTTCCACTAGGACTGACCGCATGACCACTGCGACCATGCTTCCGGTGCTGCACATCGCGGCGCCGGGGATCGAGCTTGCGCGCGCCATGCCGCGCTCCCGCGAGACGGTCGCCAGCTTTCTGCGCCGCACCGGCTGGAGCACGACCCGCACGCCGACGATCTGCGTCGTGGATGGCGAGCCGGTGCTGCGCGCCCAGTGGCGCAAGACCCGGATCAAGGCCGGCATGTCCGTGCTGTTCCAGTCGCTCCCTCGCGGCGGCTCGATGAACGGCGGCAGCATCGCGGGCCTGCTGGGGATGATCGCCCTGACGGCGCTGGCGCCATGGGCTGGCGCGGCCATCGTCGGCCCTGGGGGCCTTGCTCTGGCGGGCACCGGCCTCGCCATTGGCAAGGCGGTTATCTCCGGCGCCATCCTGCTGGGTGGTGGGTTCCTGCTCTCCACCCTCACCGCAGTGAAGGCCGGCGGTGACCAAGAGGCGGAAACGCCCATCTATTCCTGGGCGCGGCAGAGCAATTCCGCCAAGCCGCTCCAGCCCATCCCGTGCGCCTATGGCCGCACGAAGCGCACCTGCGACTATGCGGCTGTTCCCTGGTCGTCCTTCGAGGGCAACAACCAGTATGTGCACCTGCTGCTTTCCGAAGGGGTGGGCAAGTTCGAGCGCGAACAGATCCTGATCGGCGACACGGTTCTCTGGTCCGCCGAGGACGGGCTCAACCCCAATTTCACCGGGGTCACCATCAATTTCTATGACCCTGACGAGGAAATCACCGCCTTCCCGGTGAATGTCGAAACCTCAGAAGAAGTTGACGGGCAGGAGCTGCAATATCCCGCCTGGACCGGCGGTTTCATCGCCAATGCCTCTGGCACCACGGCGACGCGGCTGGTGTGCGATATCGTTTGCCCAGGTGTAGGCGAGGTCAATGACGACGGGGACTTCGCCTTCTATCCCATCGGGGCGCGCGCCGAATACCGCCCCGTTGACAACTCCGGCAATCCGACCGGCGACGGCACGTGGTCGCTGCTGGGCAGCGAGTTCTCAAAATTCTTCAAGTCGAAATCCGACATTCGCTTCAGCGTTGCCGGCGATGTCGCTCCCGGTCGCTACGAGGTGCGGCTGCGCCGGCTGATCTTCAAGAACCCTGACCCCAACGTCTCCGACACGATGACCTGGGCGGGGCTGCGCGCCTTCATCACCGGGCCGAAGGCCTTTCCGGTCTCCACCATCGCCATTCGCGCCAAGGCGACCGATCAATTCTCCGGCGATTCCGCCAGTAATCTGGCGGTGGTGGAGACGCGCATCCTGCCGGTGTGGACCGGCACGGCATGGGAAGACCAGCCGACGCGCTCGCCGGCCTGGGCGGCCTATGACATCGCCACCAACACGGAATATGGCGGCCGGTTTTCCGACACGCGGATGGACTTCCAGGCGTTCTATGACCTGGACACTTTGTGCGCGAGCCGTGGCGACACATTCGACTACGATTTCACGTCGACCCAGCCGGTGCCGGATGCCCTCGACATCGCGCTCGGCGCCTGCCGGGCTAAGCACAAATGGCTCGGCGGCACGCTCTCGCTGTTCCGGGATGAATGGGCTTCCGTGCCCGAGGTGATGCTGACGGATGGCGAGATCGTCCGGGGCAGCCTTGAGGTTGAATACATCATGAAGCCCAGCGACGCGCAGCAGTGCGTCGTGCACGAGTACATCAACGAAGACACCTGGCAGATCGAGGAGGCCATCGCCCCGCGAGACGCCACGGAGGAAATGATTGCCGACGCCACCCGTTTGCAGGTGCAGGGCGTGGTGAACCGGGCGCAGGCGCAGCGCGAAGCTGAATTCCTGCTGCGCGAAAACCTCTATCGCCGCCGGCACGCCACCTTTGAGACCGAATACGAAGGCCGGATGCTCTCGATCGGCACGCCGATCCTGCTGCAATCCGACATGCCCCTGGAATGGGGGCAGGGCGCCAAGATCGCCCAGCAGATCGGAACGTCGCTCTATCTCGACCGCGCCCTCACCTGGCAGGCGGGGCAAAACTACGTCGTGCTGCGCACGCCGCGCGCCAAGTCCTTCGGGCCGATCAAATGCAGCATGGGCGCCAATGCCTCCGTCGTGGTGCTGGATGGTACGGACCTTGGTATTGTCGAGGCCGCGCAGGGCCTGACGCTGGATGATGTGCTGGACCTCGAACCCGGCTCGCCGCTGCCCAGCCTCGCCTTCGGGCTCGGCACCAGCTGGATACGCCGGGGTGTCGTCTCGCGCGGCACGCCTTCGGGCTCGCGGGTGCAGATCAGCGTCTATCTGGACGATGAGCGTGTCCATGTTGAGGACGGCACACCTCCTCCGCCGCTGCCGACGGGCACCAGTCTTGTGCTGCCGACCTTCCCGCAGGTGTTCGGCCTCACGGCCCGCATTCTCGCCAATGAGGTGCCGCGCCGCGTGGAAGCGCAGTGGGCGCCGTCGGCCGGCGCCGTGACCTATGTGGCTCGTGTCTCTTATGACGATGGCGAGAACTGGACGGCGCTCGGCGAGACGCGCGAGAACATGCTCTCCGCCGTGGTCGATCCTCTGGCCCTCACGCTGCAGGTCGCCGCGGTCAATGCGTCTGGAAAGCAAGGGCCGTGGGCGGCCTATGAGATTGGCGCGCCGACGGCGAACGAGGTGCGCGCGGACAATCTCCAAGCCACCATCGACAGCTTCAAGGCCGGGCTGCGCGAAAAGGTCGTCGAGCAGAACGACGCGGCACTTGCGACCCTGACCGAAAAGCAGGAGCTGCAAGCCCAGATCCAGGCCGAGCTTGACGCGCAGTCTTTCCTCGACCGCCAGGAATGGCGCTTCCAGCTTAGGGCGACAAGCGATCGGGTGACGGCCTCCTACACGGAGGCGATCACGGTCGCGGTTGGGCCGGGCTCCGCCATCGTCCAGTCGATCACTGACCTGCAAGCGCAGGTCGACAACATCGGCGCAAACCTCAACGTGTCATGGACGACGGCGGTAACGCCAGCCGGCGCGCTGGCAGCCTATGACATCGTGGCGAAGGTAGATGACGGCCTGTCCACCACGCAGGCGGCCATGACCATCGCGGCCTATTCGCTGGTAGGCGGCGGGGCCTATTCGGTCATCGAACTCGACGCCGAGAAGGTCGTCGTCAAGAACACGGTAAGTGGAACGACCGTCACCCCATTCGTCATTGACGGCACCAGCGTCGCGATCTCCGGCACGATCATCAAGGACGGCACCGTGACGGCCGAGAAGATGGATGTCGCCGAACTAAGCGCCGTCGCCGTGAGCATGGGCACGCTCAGGGGCGGGAGCATCGAGCTTGGGCCAGAGGGAGAGGACCCTCTCATCGTCCTCAGTGGCGCCACTCCTTCGGCCCCGTTCCTCGACTTCTACTCGGCATGAGCACAAACACGACGATCGCCGTCATCGACGGCGTCGTGCGCTTGCGCACGGGCCTTGCTGGATATGATCTCAAAGACCCGGCACTGGATGAGCGTTATCTGACCTTCGACAGCGCTTGGACCAATGCCTTCCGGCTGCTCAAGGGCGGCGTGGTGGCTGGGGGCAGTCTTTCGACGCAAAGCTTCAGCTACCCCGCCAATCCCGTGCCGGGCACCCGTACGGTCAGGCGTATCCCCGTCACCGGGGCGACGGTCAAGACCCCGGCTCTTGCGTGGGCAACGGCGGGCAGCGGGACGGTAAACTGGGCGCCTGCCGGGCGCCTGCTTTCGCTCCCGGCCGACACGGTAAGCTATCAGAAGGCGTATCGAACCTGCGCTGTCAACCTGGCGGCCGGGGAAATCAAGGTATCGCCATCCTATAGCACACGTGACTACGCCTATCTCGTCTTCAATACGGACGCCACGGCGACGGAAAGCACGGGGCCGAACGGCGGGCGCATTGGCATTCATCCGCTCTATGGGATGGGGGCCTTCATCTCCCGTCCGGGGTTCGATCACCTGACTTGCTCGCTTGACGACATGATGCTGACGACAAGTCGCAACATGGTGCAGATCCGTGAGACGGGCATGGCGACGCCTACGCAGTGGACAGGCGGCGGTGCGCGCTACGTCGCAGATGCGGTGACTGGTGGTCCGTTCAGCGAAAGCGGCACTTTACGATATGGCGTACGTGTCACGCTGAGCCGAAGTTATCCAGACTATCCGCCAGTGATCGCCTATCGTATGGACACTGAATATATCGACTCCTTGCCGTCGATCTTTTGGGTGAGCGCCAATGAAATTATCATTGGCAATCTTCTGTCCGACAACACCGTCCGCTACGCCATTCTTGGTGTCGATCCCGCTTACACGCCGGCAACTGATACTGGTCGCATCAAGCGCATCCGCTTTTTCAACGGCGCGCTTGACATCACCAAGCACAACGTGAACTGGGAATCCGCCGCCGAGGCGGATTTTTTGTTTCGGTCAAATCGGCAAACCCCGCGTTTCACGAGGTTCAACGCTTTCGCCGTTTCATTCCCGACTGGCGTTTATAGCCTCCCAACTGCTGCCCCTGCCGGCGCCGGGCCGCCCTTTGCCTTCTTCCTCGTGAATGACACAGCAGGTCTATGGTGGTGCGGCTGCGGCTACACCGACATGCAAAACGTGGTCGGTAGCGGCGGAACATACAACTCGTATTGGCGCGGCGCCGTGATCAACCGCACACAGTACAGATGGTACAAAAACACGGCCATCACATGGAATCCACTCGGCTGGATTGGCTCCATGAACGTTTCTGACTTCTAAAGGCATCGCGAACATGGCTGATTATTACGCGACCGGCGCCGTCTCTGTGTCGAACGGCGGCACGACTGTGACCGGCTCCGGGGTGGTCTGGAGCACGGTGCAGGCCGGGGATACGCTGGAGCTTGCCGGCCAGCGGGTGACGATAGCCGCTGCCCCGGTGAGCCCCTACACCTCGCTTACGCTGGCAGTCGCATGGACGGGCACCACGCAATCTGGCGCCCCCTATGTGATCCGCTACGACGCCCCGGCGCGCTTCACGGCTGGCTATCTTGCCACGCAGGTGCGTGAGCTGGTGGCGAAGGCGGCGGTCATTGAGGCGGCGCGGCCAAGCTATGGCGTGGTCAGCGTCGGCAGCAACACGCCGCCCGGATCGCCCGTCACTAACGACATGTACGTCGTCGGTACGAGCCCCACGGGCGCCTGGTCCGGCCAGGCCAACAATCTGGCGCAATGGACGGGGTCGGCATGGCAGTTCACCGCGCCGACTGGTGGGACAACGGCGGTAAGCGAAGCGACCAACGGCGTCTATATTTTCAGCGGCACAGCGTGGAACCTGTATGTCGCGCCGTCGTCCTTCATCGCCACCTTGATGGACGATGCGGATGCTGATGCCGCGCGGACGACGCTGGGGGCTTTCGCCGCGAGCGGTGTGTCCTCATTCGGCGCTATGTTGATCGACGACGCCGACGCGGCAACGGCGCGCGCTACCTTGGGGGCTTTCGCAGCATCTGGGGTGTCGTCCTTCGGAGCCACGCTCATCGACGATGCCGACGCGGCAGCGGCGAGGGCAACTCTCGGTCTCACGCCAACCACAGGTACCAGCACGCCGACGCCGACTGCTGCGTCTGGAACGCTAACGACTGCGTCTTCGTCTCTGAAATACGAGAAAGTTGGCACTCGGGTCCGACTGACTGGGACTGTTACTGTCACAACTGCCGGCACAGGCGTGGGGGAACTTCTCTGCACTATCCCGTTCACCTGCGGCTCTAATGCCGCAACGTCTGGAAATGCGCGAGAAGTTCTTATTACTGGCGTTGGCTGTGTTGTCACCATACTTGGAGGGCAATCGTACTTGCGAATAGCGCGGTACGACAACGCTACGGTGATTGCTGACAGCCGCACCGTTCTCTTCGAAATCACATACGACGCCGCGAGCTGATTCCCCGGCGTCGCGGCGCTGATCGCGCCCGCCGTCTGATACTTCCCGACAATCTGGAGACTGCCATGACCGCCGCCGGTTTCGCGCGCGCGCAGCCGCACGTGCTCGCCTATGAGGGCAAATTCAGCAATCACCCGGATGATCCGGGTGGGCGCACCTATGAGGGCATCACTCAGCGCGTCTATGACGCCTGGTGCGCCGCGAATGGCCAGCCCAAGCGCACACTGTCCAAGGACACGGGCAAGTGGGCGGGGTGGACTGAGCAGCGAGACGCCATCTATCGCAAGCAGTACTGGGACGCGGTGCGCGGCGACGAACTGCCGGCCGGCGTCGATTTCGCGGTCTATGATGCTGCGGTCAATTCCGGGCCGGGCCGTGCGATCCGCTGGCTGCAGCGCGCGCTCCGTCTCAACCGCATCGATGGCGTGTTCGGCGTTGCGACTCTTGCCGCCGTGAAGGCGCACCCTGATAAAGACCTGCTTGTCGCCGCGATCTGCGCCGAGCGGCTGACTTTCCTGCAGGCTCTCGGTACGTGGAAGACCTTCGGCAAGGGTTGGGGGCGCCGCGTCGCTGCCGTCAAGGCCACCGGGCAGGCATGGGCGACCGGATCGGTGGGCCCGGCACCGGACAAGATCGACGACGCCAGCGCGAAGGCCGTGATTGAAAGCGCGCCGCCCGCGCCATCGACTGCCGGGGCGGATGCCGCGATTGGCGCCGGCAGCGGCACCGCGACCGTCGGAACTGTCATCGAATCCGTGCGCCAGCAAATTGAGCCATATGCGGGCGCCAGCGAGCGCGTGCAGCAAATCGTCGTTGCCCTGATCGTGCTCGGCGCGCTGGTGACGTTCGGCGGCCTCGCATGGCGCTGGTACACCAAGCGCAAAGCCGCGCGCCTGGCCGAGGCGCTCGCATGACCTGGGCGCTCGGCATCGTCTTGGACTGGACGCCGTGGTGGTTGTGGGCGCTGGCCGGCGGCGTGCTCCTCGCGTCCACCTATTCGCTGTGGCGCCCCGTGTGGGCGCTGTTGCCTTCCCCGATCAAGACCGCTGCCGTCGTCCTCGCGACAGCCGGCATTGCCTACCTCGCCGGACGCAACAAAGGCGCTTCCGGTGCTCTCCAGCGCGCCCGAGAAAAGGAGCAGGCCCGTGCAGATGAAATCATTGAGCGCGGCACTGCCGCTCGCCAGCGCGCTGATCGCGACGCTGTTTCTGGTCGGCTGCGCGACGACGACGGCTGGAAGCGGAACGACGGGTAAGGCCGTCTGCACCGTGCTGCAGCCGGTGCGCTGGTCGGCCGCCGACACCGACGAGACGATCCGCCAGGTGAAGGCGAACAACGCCGCCGGCAAGGTCGTCTGCGGGTGGCGCTGATGTCGGGAAATGTCACGTGGGAAATGGTCTTCGCCCTCACGGTGCTCGTCGGTGCCGTCGCAGGCGTGTGGTGGCGGATTGAGGGGCGAATCGACAAGGCGGTGAAGACGGTGGCGGACGACGCGAGCCTGCGGGCCCAAGCAGCGCAGGCGGCAGCATCCATGGCGGCAACCCAGCTCGCCGAGTTCAAGCTAGAAGCCGCGCGGACCTATGTCAGCAAGGACGACGTGCAGCAGGTCCGCGACGAGATCCTCGGCGCCGTGGGTGGGGTGCGCACGTCGCTCGACCGGATCAACGAGCGGCTCGATCGCGTGGTGGAGAACGCCGCCAAGCGCCAGCCGGTCCATCGTCCATGATGGAGAGCACGCCTGCAGCCTCAAGCAACCTGCGGAGTAGCGTTTAATGGCAAGCCACGTACCGGCTGGGGTGCACTTCTCGCCCGAGATTATCGCCAAGGCCATCGCGATGTTCGCGCTTGGGCATCAAGCCAAGGAGGTGGCCGAAATCCTCAAGATCGGCCGAACAGGAACCGAGCGTCTTCGCCGGCGGTGGCGGGCGGGGCAGGTGACCGTCCCCGATGAGCCGGCCGAGGAGATGGCGCCGGAGGCCATGCGCCGGGAAAACCGGGACGCCGCCTTCTGGCGCAAGCGTGCCACGGATGCGGCCCACGACCTCGCCGCCGCCGAGCACCTGGCCGAAGAGCTGGCCGGCATCCGCGGCATGCGGGTAGAAATCCCCGACTGGCTGCTACGATCTTCAGAAGGCAAAAAGGGCCGCTCGGTCATCGGCGCCCTGACCTCCGACGTGCACATGGGCGAGGTGATCGACGCCGAGGAAATCCTGGGGATCAACGCCTATAACCCGGACATCTGCCGGGTGCGGATGCAGCGCTATTTCGAGGCGGTGTGCACCGTGGGAACGCGGTGGGCGGCCGATACCGAATGCGAGGGTGTTCTGCTCGCCATGGCCGGGGATCTGATCTCCGGCGACATCCATGATGAGCTGCGCATGACCAACGCGCTGACCGCCCATGAGCAGGTTTCCGCCGTGGTGGGGGTGTATGCGGCGGGCCTGCGCATGCTGCTGGAATCCTATCCCAGGGTCCATGTCGTCGGCGTGCCGGGAAACCATGGGCGAACCACGCACAAGCCGACGGCCAAGCTCTATTCCCGGCTGAGCTACGACATTCTCGCGGTGTCGATGCTGGCCGAGCAGTTCCGGGACGATCCCCGGGTGACGTTCCAATATGGCCGGGCAAAGGACCAGATCACGCCCGTCTTCGGGCGCACGGTGTTCACCACGCACGGGGACAAGATCGGCACCCGGGGCGGCATGGGCTTTGCCGGCCCGATGCTTCCCATCGTGCGCGGCACCAAGAAGATCAGCGAGCAGCAGGCTTCCATCGGCCGACGGCCGGACCTGATCCAGCACGGCCACTATCACACCTCGGGCGCGCCGGGGAGCGTGCTGGCGAATGGCAGCGTGCCCGGCTATGCCGAGTTCGCCGACGACATCCGCGCGGTGGTCGAGCCGCCCCAGCAGTGGGTCTATCTGCTCCATTCGAAGTGGTTCCTGCGGGAACGGGCCTCAATCCAGCTCGAGGCGCCTAGCGTGCCGGACAAGCCCAAGGTGCGGGTGCCGGCCGGCTTCCGGGAGACGGCCGATGCTTAAGCTCGACGCGCCGGCACTCGTGCAGATGACCAGCGGGGCCGGCTATTGGTACTTGGCGACGGCCTATTCCAAGCACCCGGCGGGCCTGGATGCGGCTCATGAGATGGCATGCCGCGCCGTGGGCGCCCTCCGGTCTCTCGGGGTGGTGGCGTTCTCGCCGATCGCTCATTGGCATCCCGTCGGCCGGCTGTTGGGCATCAATCCTCTCGACCATGATCTCTGGATGGAGATCGACAAGCCGATGATGGAAGGCGCCGAGGGGCTGATCGTGCTGTGCTCGCCGGGCTGGCAAGCGAGCCGCGGCATCGCGGTGGAAATCGACTTCTTCCGGGAATCCTGCCTGCCTGTCTACGGCATGCCCTATGCCGGATGAGTGGATCATCCGGGACCCGGCGACCGGCCTCGTCATGGTCGGGAGAGGGCATAACGTCGTGCATGACGACGTGAAGGGGCTCCTCGCGCTGGCCGCGCTGCTGATCCGTGCCGCCTATGAGGCAGGGAAGGGCGAGCACGATGCCGCGCCGATGCCGGCTTCAGAATGGGAGCCGGGCTTTCTCAAGGCGATTGCTGACACCTGACATTCGCGCGAGCGCGCGGATCGCCGCCGGGACGCCTCCCGGTTCTTAGCCCTCGGGCGTTCCTCCCTGTCAACTCGCCCCGCCGGCCGAAAGGTCGCGCGGGGCTTTTTCGTCGTTCTGGCCTATGCTGCCCGCATGGCCTCATCAAACGGCACGCTGGGCGAGTGCATCGCCCTCGGCTACGGCATTCGGGCGACGTGCCTGGCGTGCTGGCATGCGCGCGAACTGGACCTGCCGGCGCTCGCCGCGCGCCTCGGGCCGGGTCATGGCGCGCTGCATGACGATCTCGTCCCGCGCCTGCGATGCGCCAAATGCGGCAGCAAGCAGATCGCGCTCACGGCGCTGCCGCCTGACGTGCCGACCTGGGGCGGGACGACGTGACGGTCTATTGATACGGCGGATCGACGCGGCCTTTCAGCCAGCACGCCAGATTGTCCACCATCGCAAAGCCCTCGGTCAGAAAGCACAGCATCTGGCGATCCCACACCATACGCACCGGCTCAAGCGGATATCGCGGGATGCCGACAAACCAAGAGCCGTCCTTCGGCGCCGTGTCGGGAGGCATCACGAGACGAATGCCGTAGGACCGGAGCTTCATTTCGTGCTCCACCAATCGTAGCAGTCGCGGCACATCTCGCCATCCGGCCCGCGCTTCGGGCAGTCGGCCGGGCATTCGGGATGAAAGAGCCAGCGCCAGAGGCGGCGGGCGGCGGCGATCACGCGCTCAAGCATGCGCCCCTCCCGTGGAACGATCCGGGAACAGGCCGGCGAGGCGCTGTGCCGTGTGCCGTGCCGTCGCGAACCGATGTGCTGTGCGGAGAATGCGCATTCGGCGCCCCTTTCATGGAAGGTAGCGCCTTGAGAATGTTTGCTTTCTGCTGGAAATCAGGCGGAGGCGTGCAGCAATCGAACTGGTTTACAAAACCGCTGCACTACCGCTGTGCTAAGCCGGCCCCGTTTCGGCACCGACATGTTCCACCCGAGCGACGGAAACACGGTCGATGGCCTTGGTCGCGCCGGCCATCATGCCGGCAGCTTCCGTTTCTCTTCGCCGATGGCCGTCGCCCGGTCAAGACGGGACGCATGGTCGGCCGGGGAGCTTTTAGCTCACCTCGGTCCGCTGAAGCTCGTCATCTTGCCGCCGCGGAACCGGCATTCGACATTCCAGAAACCCAGTTGGCCAGGGGACTTGATGACGCTGAAAGAGAGCTTCACCACCTTTTCCCGACCGGGAAGCACAACCTTCGCGGCAAGCTTCACGATGGGGTAGGCCGGCGCCGTTCGCGCCGCCTTCTCGCAGTAATTGCCCGCGTCGCGGTCTGAAATCTCCACGGGCCCCGGCCGGGGGCCCGGACCCGGCGGATAGGGATAGGGCGGCGGCGGGGGCGGGCGATTCTGATCGAGGGTGATCCGGCAGTCGGAATAGGCGCGGGTGCCCGGCACGAGCCCCCAGGACCGGCATTTGGCATCATCGGCCTGGTCCGGCGTAGGGTAGGGCGGCGGATAGGGAGCCGGATAGGACGGCGCGTAGGGCGGCGGATAGGGCGCAGGCGGCGGATAATACTGGGCGAGGGCGGGAGCGCTGGTGATCAGCACCGCCGTCACGGCTGAAAGCAGCAGTTTCAAGATTCGTGGTCCCCCGTGAACTGACCTTTGCCTGCGGCGCCCCGGCGAAGCTGTCAAGGCGCGCGGCCCGGTGCTGCGACACCCTCAGTTCGGCTGAGCGTTCCGTCACCGCCGATAGATGGTTCATCGCCACTGGTAAAAGGATGCGAAGCCCCATCCACCCCTCAAATACCGACGATCTGCCGCAAACCGACAAAATACGCCATTGCGCCAAGCGCGGCCTTCTGCGAGACGAATCCGTGGGAAATCGTTCGCACCGGCGCGTGCCGAATCCCCCCGGGGTGAGGACCACCGCGGGCACGCCATTTGGGAGGCTGGACTATGAAGCGATTTTTGTTCGGACTGGCGGCGATGCTGCTGGCCGGCATGGCCGGCAGCGCGTCGGCCCAGACGATGAGCTATGCCGAGGCCGGGGCGCTGATCGCCAAGAACTGCGGTCCTTCGATCGAAAAGTTCTGTGCCAAGGCCAATCTCGGCACGGGTGAGGTTCGCAACTGCCTGATGGCGCATCAGGACCAGGTGCCGCAGCAGTGCTTCGACGATTATGCCGCCGCGCGGGCCTCTATCGCCAAGCGCATTGCGGCGCAGGGCGACGCCTGGAATGTGTGCAACGCGAACATCCGCCAGGCCTGCGCCGGCGTTCAGCCGGGCGACGCCAACATTCTCAACTGCCTGATCGACGCCAGCAAGGTGATCCGGCCGGCCTGCAAGTCCATTCTGGTCGATGCCGGCTGGTGGCAGTGACGGAACGGCGAAACGCTAGGGAAAGAGACAGATCATGACCCGTATCACCCGTTTCGTCGGCGGGCTCGCCCTCGCCGCTGCGCTCGCCGCGCCGCTGGCCGGCGCCGCGACCGCTCAGACCGCTGACTCCGACGCGCAGATCATGCAGGGCCTGTCGCAGGCCACCATGTTCGACCCGTCGCTCACCGCCCAGGTGCTGCGCCAGATGGCGCAGGACGCCGTCACCCAGAACCAGCCGCTGACGCTCGACAAGTCCGAAATCGCCAAGCGGCTCGACAAGCTCGCGCAGATCACCGTGCAGATCCAGTTCGCGCTGGGGTCGGATATCATCCGCCCGCAATCCTACGCGACGCTCGGTTCCATTGCCGATGCCATGCACCACCCGATTCTGGCGAACTACAAGTTCATCGTGGTCGGCAACACCGACACGACCGGTACGCGCGCCTTCAACCTGAAGCTCAGCCAGGAGCGCGCAAACGCCATCGTGCAGGCGCTGGTCGTGGTGTTCGGCATCTCGCCGGACCGCCTGGAAGCCGTCGGCCTCGGCCAGGAGGCGCTGCAGGTGCCCTCCAAGCCGCAGGACCCGATCAATCGCCGCGTGCAGATCTTCACCATCGGCACGGTTGGGCCGATGGGCAAGCCGGTCCCCACCAGCGCTCCCTGAGCGGGACGCTCGCATCTTCCTGTGATAGGAAGCCGGCCGGTGCCCCGCGCACCGGCCGGCTTTGTTTTGGCCGCCCCGTTTTCCGTCACATCCAGAGTTTCAGCAGATGAGCATCACCAGAATCGAAGTCGGCCCGCGCATGAGCGAGGCCGTGGTCCACGGGTCCGTCGTGTATCTCGCCGGCCAGGTGGCCAAGGGCGACAGCGTGACCGCGCAGACTGAGGCCGTGCTCGGCCAGATCGACGCGCTGCTTGCGAAGGCCGGCACGGACAAGACCAAGCTGCTGACGGCCACCATCTACCTCGCCGACATTTCCACCTTCGCGGAAATGAACGCGGTTTGGGACATGTGGGTGTCGGCCGGTAACACGCCGGCGCGCGCCACGGTCGAAGCGGCGCTGGCGACGCCGGAGTACAAGGTGGAAATCGTCGTCGCGGCCGCCATCTGAGGGGTGGCCACGTCTACGCGCTCGCAAGGCGCATAAAAAAGGCCCCGTCGCAGGACGGGGCCTTTCCTTTGCGGCTCCGCGCTCCCGGAGGGGGGAGCCGGGCGCAGCTCAGTGCCAGTTTTCGAGGTCGCGCTTATTGGTTTCCGGCGCCAGCACCAGGCCGATGACGAAGGTCGCCAGGGCAACGATGATCGGGTACCAGAGGCCGTAATAGATGTCGCCCGTCGCCGCCACCATGGCGAAGGCGGTGGTGGGCAGGAAGCCGCCGAACCAGCCATTGCCGATGTGATAGGGCAGCGACATGGCGGTGTAGCGGATGCGGGTCGGGAACAACTCGACCAGCCAGGCCGCGATCGGGCCGTACACCATGGTGACGAACAGCACCAGGATGGTCAGCAGCGCCACGACCATGGGCGTGTTGATCGCGGCCGGGTCCGCCTTCGCGGGGTAACCAGCGGCGCGGATGGCTTCGGTCATGCTCGCGGTGAAGGCATCGCTCTGGGTCTTCATCGCTGCCGCGTCGAGACCGACGCCGCTGAACGACGGGATGACCTTGTCGCCCACCTTGATGCTGGCCACGGTGCCGGCCGGTGCCGCCTCGTTGGAGTAGTTCACCGAGTTGCGGGCGAGGAACGACTTGGCGATGTCGCAGGAGGTCACGAACTTCGCCGTGCCGACCGGGTTGAACTGGAACGAGCACTCGGCCGGATTTGCGACGACGGTGACCGGCGAGGTGGCCTGCGCCTTTTCAAGTGCCGGGTTGGCGTAGTGGGTGATGGCCGCGAAGATCGGGAAGTAGGTCAGCGCCGCGATAAGGCAGCCGCCGAGAATGATCGGCTTGCGGCCGATCTTGTCGGACAGCCACCCGAACACGATGAAGAACGGCGTGCCGATCAGCAGCGAGATGGCGATCAGGACGTTGGCGGTCCAGCCATCGACCTTCAGCGTCTGGGTGAGGAAGAACAGGGCGTAGAACTGGCCCGTGTACCAGACAACGGCCTGGCCGGCGGTGCCGCCGAACAGCGCGATCAGGCCGACCTTGGCGTTCTCCCAACGGCCGAAAGCCTCGGTGAGCGGCGCCTTTGAGGTCTTGCCCTCTTCCTTCATCTTCTTGAAGACGGGCGATTCGTTCAGGGTGAGACGAATCCAGACCGACACCGCCAGCAGAAGGATCGACACCAGGAACGGAATGCGCCAGCCCCACTCCGCGAACGCCGCCTCGCCGAGATAGGTGCGGGTGCCGAGAATGACGAGCAGGGAGAGGAACAGGCCCAGCGTCGCCGTGGTCTGAATCCACGACGTGTAGAAGCCACGCCGACCATTCGGCGCATGCTCGGCGACATAGGTGGCGGCGCCACCATATTCACCGCCCAGCGCGAGGCCCTGGAACAGGCGAAGAATGATGAGGATCACCGGCGCGGCAATGCCCCAGCTGGCGTAATTGGGCAGGATGCCGACTACGAAGGTCGAGGCGCCCATCAGCAGAATGGTGATGAGGAAGGTGTATTTGCGGCCGACGAGATCGCCGAGCCGGCCGAACACGATGGCGCCAAACGGGCGCACGGCGAAGCCGGCGGCGAAGGCCATGAGGGCGAAGATGAAGGCAGCGGTCGGATTGACGCCCGAGAAGAATTGCGCCGCGATGATCGCCGAGAGCGAGCCATAGAGATAGAAATCGTACCATTCAAAGACAGTGCCGAGCGAAGAAGCGAAGATGACCTTCTTTTCCTCGCGGGTCATGGGAGCCGCCTTCCCGGCGGGCCCCGCAGTGGTTACGCTCATGTGTTTCCCTTCCCCAAAGTAAGTCGCGCCAATGCAGTGACGTGCGACAGCGATCGCACGCGCGTTGAAGCCAGCTCGTGAGAGCCGCGTTTGTGATGGCCGAGTTTGGGAGTCCCTGCGGGGAACGCCGTAGGCTCGGGCTGTCTCCTCCCGGAGGCGGCCCGCCACGATGGGCATGATGCCTTTCCCCGGTGTCCTGGCGCGCGGAACTCTTCCGATTCCGTCGCTTGCCTCAGGGGAGAGTGGCGAAAGCGGGGCGTTTTGACGATTGGCAATTGGTCGTAAACTGCCGCTTATGTTGCAATGCAGCAGAAGAACCGGCGTTTCTCAAGTAAAGCCGGGGCGACACCATGCCTTGGTTCAGGCGGGGGCGCCGATCGCCCGGCGGGCGATATAGAGCGCGAGCACGGCGGCGTTCGACACGTTCAAGCTGACGATCGCGCCGGGAAGATCGATGCGCGCTAGCGTTTCGCAGGTTTGGCGCGTCAGCTGCCGCAGCCCCTTTCCTTCCGCGCCGAGCACCAGCGCGACGGGAGAGGAGAGGGGAGTGTCGACCAAATCGGCCGGCCCCTCGCTGTCGAGCCCGACGACCTGCACGCCGTTCTGCTTCAGTTCGTCGAGCGCGCGCGCCAGATTGCCTACAAAACAGAAGGGCACATGCTCCAGCCCACCGCTTGCGCTCTTGGCGAGCACGCCGGTCGCGGCCGGGCTATGGCGCGCCGTGGTGACGATGGCGCCAACTTTCAGCGCCGCCGCCGAGCGCACGATGGCGCCGACATTATGCGGATCGGTGATCTGGTCGAGCACTAGCAGAAGATCGCATTCCGCCGCCTTGGCAAGGCTGAGCGAAGGCAGGGGATCGCACTCGGCGAGCATACCCTGGTGCACCGCGTCGGGGTCCAGCAGCCGGTCGATCTCACCGGGGCGGACGATTTCCGGGTCCAGCCGGTGCGGGATGCCTTCTTCCTGCAGACGTCGCGCGGCGTTCTCGGTCAGCATCAGCCGGCGCAGCTTTCGCCGCGGATTGCGCAGCGCTTCGACCACGCTGTGCCAGCCATACAGAATCGCCACATCGTCCGGCCACGCGCCAAAAGGCCGGCCTGCGGGACGCGGGCGGGGCTGGCGAGGACGGAAGGCGGAAGGCTTGGGACGGCCGGACGGGCGGCTGGGGCGATCGTTCATGCGCGCGTTCTGTCACGGCGCGCGCCGCTTGGCAATTTGCCTTGTCGCAGCCACTTGTCCTGTCCGCCATGCGCGACTTTCATTCACCCAGTCTCGCGCGAAATCGCCGCGTGATCCACAGCTTTGGGAGCGGAGCAACGCAGCGGGGTTGACAGGGCAGGGGCACCTCACCATAAAGCCGGCCGCACGGGAAACGCATCGCGTCGGTTCCCGGTCGGGTCGACAAACCGATGCATTTCGACGCATCGCAGTTCGGCCGACGTGCGAGGGGGAGTGTCCCGAGCGGCAAAGGGGGCGGACTGTAAATCCGCTGGCTATGCCTTCGTAGGTTCGAGTCCTACCTCCCCCACCACGTCGCCTTCCGCTAATCTATGCCGACCTCGCGGGTGTAGCTCAATGGTAGAGCAACAGCCTTCCAAGCTGATGACGAGGGTTCGATTCCCTTCACCCGCTCCACTTTTCTCCCAAGCCCCTATATGAGGCGACGGCGCGGTCCTGCGCCGAACCAGCCCGAGGGCGATGCGATTGTCCCTACCGCAACTGCGGCGCAACGCGGCACTTGCGGAAAGCCGGGAAACCGCCTATCCCACGGCCCGATTTTTCGCGGCCCGTATGCCGCTGAAGGAAACGAGTTATGGCCAAAGAGAAGTTCAACCGTTCGAAGCCTCACTGCAACATCGGGACGATTGGCCATGTTGACCATGGCAAGACGTCTCTGACGGCAGCGATCACGAAGGTTCTTGCGGAGACGGGCGGCGCGACGTTCACGGCGTACGACCAGATCGACAAGGCGCCGGAAGAGAAGGCGCGCGGCATCACGATCTCGACCGCTCACGTTGAGTACGAGACGACGAACCGCCACTACGCCCACGTCGACTGCCCCGGCCACGCGGACTATGTGAAGAACATGATCACGGGCGCGGCGCAGATGGACGGCGCGATCCTGGTTGTGTCGGCGGCGGACGGCCCGATGCCGCAGACCCGCGAGCATATCCTTCTGGCGCGTCAGGTCGGCGTTCCGGCTCTGGTGGTGTTCCTCAACAAGTGCGACATGGTCGACGACGAGGAGCTGCTTGAGCTGGTTGAGCTCGAGGTTCGCGAGCTGCTGTCGAAGTACGACTTCCCCGGCGACGACATCCCGATCATCCGTGGCTCGGCGCTTGTGGCGCTTGAGAACGGCGATGCCAAGCT
>NZ_JAUSUI010000014.1 GCF_030813495.1 Ancylobacter polymorphus
AGCACCGCGTCAGCGGCGCGCCCCGTCGATGGCCGCTTTATAGGAGCCCACCGCCCCGACTGTCAACGGCCTTTTTCAGAAAAATGACAGGCTCATCTCAAGGGCCTGGGCCGCGCAGGGCGCGAAGCTATGTGCTTGTTCGGAAAGGCGGACTTATCCACACCCCCTTCCGGCCTGGTTTTTGGAGCAGATCGATCGGCTTTGGTGCGGTGCCGATAGAACGGGTTTCCGTGGTGCGGATGGTTAGGTCATCGCGGGAACCGCTACCCTTGCCGGGGGGTGAACAGGCGCCGCGCGCCTCTGCGGGATACGGGGTTCCGTTTGGTCGCCTGTGTGGCTGCGGGGGCTTCAGAGATAGGGCGCGCGCTCGTGCAATTGGCAGCGCCAGTCGAGAAGGCGCGAGGCGTTGACGCCGTTTGTCCGAGGCAACAGTGCCCATAGCCATGTCGTCGACCCGCGACGCGCTTTGGCCGATGGGCTGCTGCGAGAGCTCATGCTCGTTGAGAACGGCAAAGATCTCCGCTTCGTAGAGAGGGAGGGTTGCCTGGTGGTACGTTACGCCGAGCGGAGCCTTCCCTTCCTCCGCTTCCAAACGGCCGGTCGATGACGTCATGGATTGGTGGAGCCGCCTTGGTGGCCGGCTGAATTCGGATGAGCCACAGATCCGGACGAATCGACGCTTGAGAGCGCCCGGCACCCTGGGGCTGCAGGGCGGTGACGCAGAGGTCATTTTCCGGCGATTTCGGCCTCGCATTCCGCCTGGCGGTGGCGAGGGAAGGGCGCCGACCGGGCGCCATGCTATCCCGCGACTTTCGTGCGGACGCTTCCGCTCGTGACGTTGCCCCCTGAAGCGCCCTCGGTTTGAATTGGACTCCGTCGGAAGGAGACGGAGATGAAGAAGAGCCGGTTCAGCGAAGAACAGATCATTGCCGTGCTGAAGGAGCATCAGGCCGGGATTGCGGTGGTGGATATCTGCCGCAAGCATGGGATCAGTGACGCGACCTTCTACAACTGGCGCAATCGCTACGGCGGCATGGAGGTGTCCGACGCGCGTCGCCTGAAGGCGTTGGACGACGAGAACCGTAAGCTCAAGAAGCTTCTGGCGGAATCGATGCTGGACGTCGCGACGCTGCGTGAGGCGCTCGGAAAAAACTTCTGAAGCCCGGATCGCGGAGAGCGTTCGTGACCTGGGCGATCGAAGAGAAGAGCTACTCGCAGCGGCGGGCCTGCGGCCTGATCGGGCTCGCTCCAAAGACCTATCGCTATGCCTCGCGGCGATCAGACGATGTGGAGATCCGGGAGCGGCTGAAGATCCTTGCGGGCCAGCGGCGGCGGTTCGGCTACCGGCGGCTGCACATCCTGCTGAGACGCGAGGGCATTGCGCTGAACCATAAGAAGCTGTTCCGGCTCTATCGGGAGGAGCGGCTGACGGTGCGCCGGCGTGGCGGGCGCAAGCGCGCGCTCGGGACACGGGCGCCGATGACCCTGCCACAGGAACCGAACCAGCGCTGGAGCCTCGACTTTGTCGCGGACCAACTCGTCGATGGCCGGCGCTTCCGCGTGCTGGTCATCGTCGATGACTTTACGCGCGAATGCCTGGCGCTCGTCGTTGACACCTCGCTCTCCGGCCAGCGTGTTGTCCGGGAGCTCGATGCACTCATCGCCCTTCGCGGCCGCCCACCGGCCGCATACGAGCCTTGGCGGCCTCACCCCGAGCGAGTTTGCAACCCGGTCCAGAACGGACCAGAGCGAGAACAGAGTCCAGTTATGAACGAGGGCAAATAGGGGGCAACGTCAGCGGGAAACAACGACTGCAGCGTGGAGCTTTGAAAGCAGAAACGCCCCGAAGGGCGTTTGCTAACTGTCAGATTTTATCGGGAAAATTTGGAGCGGGCGATGGGATTCGAACCCACGACCCCAACCTTGGCAAGGTTGTGCTCTACCCCTGAGCTACACCCGCCCGCTCCGTCGTCCGCGTCGGCTTTCGTTGCCGCCCCGAACGGGACGCCTCTATGCCCCAGCCTCGCGGAGATTGCAACGGGGTCCCGCAGGATTTCTCACAGCCTGTTGACGGCGCCACTTTCGGCCGGCCCGACCCCGCGGCGGGCGATCAGAAGACACGCTGGGTGAAGGCGTCGGCGAGGCGCAGGCCATCGCCCGCCCGCTCCAGCCGATAGTGATGGATGCGTTCGCCGGCACCCTGTTCGTCCTTCAGGCGGCGGACCGCGACTCGCTCGCCGGGATCGATGTTGCCGTGAAAATAGACCTCGCGCCGGCGCGTGGTCGCCCGGGGCGCCGGCCGGCCGTCGAAATGCCACTCGGCGCGATCGACCAGAGCAATGAAGCTCGAGAAATAGAGAAAGCCGGCGCCATTGAAATCCTGCGCGGGGCAGGGATCGAAGGTTACCAGCGCGTCCTCGACGAGGCCGCCGGCGGCGAATCGGGCCTCCGGCGGCTCTCCGGTGCTGCGGAAGGTCGCGGCGCGGGCGGCGAGCGAATCGCCGGCGCGGCCGGGCGCCATGATGGGCGGAATGAGGTTGGGGAACGCCTCCAGCGCCACGCGCGCCACGGTATGATTGCCGCCTCCGGTCGCCCGGCGCACAAAAGTGGAGACTAGAGTCACCGTGCCGACTGACCGGCCCTGACAGTTCAGTTCGTGCCGGCTGGCACATTGGGTGTGGGTCAGACGGGATATGGTGGTGCGGATGGTCAATCGGTCGTTCTCGCCCATCGCAGCGAAATCGGCCTGTTCCACCGACAGCGCCCGGAACGCGGCGTAGACCGGCGTGCCGTCCGTGGCGCGGAAATCGGGAACGGCCCGCCGCGCCAGCTGCGCCAGACCCATCCAGTGCCGATGGCCGAGTTCCTTCAGCAGCCAGACCTCGGAGAGGCCGGCAAGGCAGAGCTGCGGCATGCCGAGCAGCAGCGTCTCCTCCGCCACAAAGACCTCTAGCGCGGCAGGTCCCTCCGACGAGAGCGCGATATTCATGCCGCGGTGTCCCGGTCGGCGAGCGCAGCGTCGGCGCCGGCACGGCGCTCGGCGATATGGGCGACGATATGGGCGGCGTCGCGCCCGACACTGCCGAAGCGTCCCGAACCCCATGTGTGGAGCCAGGGCAGGCCGATGAAGTACACGCCCTCCTGCGCGGTTACCCCCCGCCGGTGCTGCGGGTGGCCGGCGCCATTGAACACCGGCGCGTCGAGCCAACGGAAATCGGGTCGGAAACCGATGCACCAGATGATGGCGGTGATGCCCGAGGCGGCGAGTTCGAGCGCGGGCCGCTCCCGCTCCGGCTGCCACACCGGCGTGTAAACCGAGGGCGGCGGCGCGGTGAGGCCCTTCTGCGCAATGTGCTTGTCGATGGTGGCATTGATGCCGTTATAGGTGCGGTCGGCGTCGTCCAACGCCTGGGCGAGATGGGTGTCGAACAGGAGATTCGTCCCGTCAAAGTCCCGCAGCACGCCGAACAGCTCCATCCCTTCCGTCGCGAAGCGGCGCAGGTCGATGTCGCGCCCGCCGTCGCGGCCGGTGACATAATGATTGGTGTTGTCGCGCACCCCCTCGCGCAGCGGGTGCTGCTCCACCGGCATGTCGTAATAGCCCATATCGGCCAACCAGGTGACGACGTCGCGGCCGCGATAGAAGCGGGCGCAGCGCGGGGCGTTGCCGACGGCGAGGAAAACCTTGCGGCCGGCAAGGTGCAGGTCTTCGGCGATCTGAGCGCCGGACTGGCCGGAGCCGACGACCAGCACCGCGCCATCCGGCAGCCGGCCGGCATTGCGGTACTCGGCGGAATGGAGTTGCACGAGGGTGGGCGGCAGGCGCTCGGCCATGCGCGGCACGATCGGCTCGTGATAGCCGCCGGAGGCTACGACGACTGCGTCAGCGCTGACATCGCCGGCGGAAGTGGCGACGAGAAAACCCCCTTCCGCCCGCCGGCTGACGCGGCGCACCGTCACCCCCTCGCGGATCGGGGGATCGACCTTGGCACGGAACGCCTTGAGATAGGCGAGTATTTCGTCCTTCTTCATGAAGCCGTCCGGGTCCGGCCCGGCATAGGGATGGCCCGGCAGGTCGCATTGCCAATTGGGCGTGACGAGGCAGAAATTGTCCCAGCGCTGGCTTTCCCAGGCGTGCATGGCGGTGCGCTTCTCCAGCACCAGATGATCAATGCCGGCCGCGGTGAGGTGGTAGCTGGTCGACAGACCCGCCTGGCCGCCCCCGACAATGACCACGGGATAATGCGCGATACGATTCTCGTTCATGGGGTGGCTCCGGCTCATTCCGCGAACGCCTCGACGGCGACGCGGGCATCGGGATGGGTGGCATAGGCTTGGCCCGCCTGCTCCAGCCGGGCGAGCTGGCGGAGGGCGAGCGAACAGGGAAAGCCATAGCGGGCCTCGACACGGGCGCTGGCGATGGTGAGAGCCTCGCGGCTGCGCGCCAGGAAATCCGGCAAAGCGTAGGTTTCACCTGATGTTAGGTAGTCCTTGATGACCAGGGAGGGCGAGTAGCAGCTCTCGATCGAACCGTCCGGCCAGCGGATGGTGAAGCGCACTTCAGGCATGGACCGGCTCCGCGAGGCGCTCATAGGTGGACAGATGCGCCCGCGCAGTGGCAGCCCAGTCGTGGCGGGCGGCGGCCATCGGCCCCTTTTTGGCAAGACGCTCAAGGGTTTGCGGCTGCAAGGCGAGCATGAGCGCGTCGGCGATGGAAGCGGGATGCAGCGGGTCGCACCAGACCGTTTCCGATTCCAAGATATGCTCGGTGAAGGGCGCAAGGGCCGACACCACGGTTGGCACGCCGCAAGCCATGGCCTCCAGCGCCACCAGGCCGAAGCCCTCGTTGACCGAAGCGAAGGCGAGCACGTCGGCGAGGCGATAGAGCGCCGGCATGTCGTCCTGCAGCAGCGGCCCGGTGCGGATGACCGCCTCGGCCGGCAGGCCGGACGCGGCCAGCACGCCCTTGAATTCGCCGAGATATTCATGATGGTCGAGTACGCTGGCGCCGCCGGCGATGACGAGTTGGGCGCGCGGATGCAGGGCGCGGAGTTGCCGGAAGGCTTCCAGAATCCGGCAGCTGTTCTTGCGCGCCTCGACTCCGCCGACGCTGAGCACGACGGGCCCGGGCCCGAGGCCGAGACGGGCCGCCAGCGCCGCCTCCCGACCGTCGGGCTTGGGCGTGAAGCGCTTGATATCTATGCCGTTTCCGACCAGCACGGCGTCGATCCCGAAGCTCTCGCGCAACAGGTCCTGCCAGAGATGGCTGACGACGAAATGCCGGTCGGCGGCGCAAATCGATCGATTTTGCAAGGCTTTAAGGTCGGCATCGCGGAAGGCGTCGATATGGTGCACGGTGCGGGCGAAGCCTGGGATCAGGCCGCGCTCCTTCAGCGTCGCCAGCGCGTTGGCGGATATGCCGTCCTGGGCATGGAACACATCGAAGCGACGATGTTCCAACTCATTGAAATATTTAACATATTCACCCGCGCGCTGGCGCACCATTGCCGCCACGTCGCCCGGCGCCGGCGCGGCGGGGACGCTCACCGTCGCGCACAGGCTGGGGCGGAAAAAGCCCGCGCCGCGCGCGTCCGGCGCGTGCACGACGGCCTCGAAACCCAGTCGTACCAACGCGTCGCCGAGCTCCAGCGCGTGGACGACGCCGCCGCGCGGGTTGGTGGAATGGGCGAGAATCGCGATGCGCAGGGGCCGCTTCATGCCGCGTCCTCCGCCGGCCCGCAGCCGATGAGCGGCGCGCGGGAAAAATCCCATATGGTCTCGTGACTTAAGCCCTGACGGACAGTGACTTTCCGTTCCGCCGTGACGGTGCCGACCATCGCGGCCGCAATGCCCCGTTCGGCGAGGCTGGTGAGTACGATGGGGAGGACAGTGTGTCCGATTGGGATGATGTAGCCGAAGCTCGGAAAGGTCATCAGCCAGCGCACGGGATCGACCCCCTCGGGGGCGGGAACAGCGTCGAGATCGATCTCGATGCCGACCCCGGAGCCCTCGGCCAGCATGGCGGCGGTGCCGACGATTCCCGCCTGGCTGATGTCCTTGGCGGCGCGGGCCAGCCCGGCCTCGGCGAAGCGCGGAAGCAGATCGAGATCGCCGCGCAGCCGCTCGGCGGGGGCGTCGGTGGCGGCGTCCCAATTGGAAAAGGGCTCGCGGTAGCGCCCGCGCAGATCGATCGCCGCCACCAGAACCTCGCCGGGGCGGGCATCGAAGGAGGTGAGGAGCTTGTTCGCCCGGCCGAGCACGGCGACGGAGAGCTGGCCCTGCTCGCTCGCCAGATTCGTATGCCCGCCGACAATGGGCACGCCGAAGCGGGCCGAGGCGGCGCGCAGCCCCTCCAGCACCGGGGCGGCGCCGTCCTCGCCCTTGGCCCACACCGCGTCGACCACCGCGAGCGGGCGGCCGCCCATGGCGGCGATGTCGGAGAGATTGACCATCACCCCGCACCAGCCGGCGAACCAGGGGTCGGCGGCGACGAACCCGTTCATGAAGCCTTCAATGGCGAAGAGGAGATAACCGTCGCCATCGGGAATAGCCGCGCAGTCATCGCCGACGCGGATGGCCTCGCGGCCGTCGAAACCGAGGCGGGCGGCGGCGCGGGCGATATCGGCCTTGGAGGCAAGGCCCGCCGAGGTCCGTAGCCGGCTGACTACCTCCGAAAACGCGACCCCGGCGAAGTCGAGCCGGCCGGCGGCGGGGCGGGCGAGAGTGAGTGACATGCGGCCCCTCCCCTCCTCACGCCGCCCGGCGCGGCTGGGCGTGGAAGCCGGTTTCCGCGTCATGGATCGGCGGGTAATGCGCGAGATCGGCGCGCATCAGCACATGCGGCCGGCCGTGCAGCTGCTTCTCCTCCACAATCTCCCAGCGTAGCCGGCGGAACAGCAGCGCGTTCTGGCTCTGAACATGCGCCAGGAAGCTGGTACAGCCGCGCGCATGGGCGGAACAGACGGCGAGGCGGATCAGTGCCGCGCCCAGCGCGCCGACCTTGCGGTAATCCTCGGCCACGGCGAGGCGCGAGCCCCACCACTCCCCCGGCGCGGCTTCGTGGATGCGCACCGTGCCAACTACATCGTCGGCTAACAAACCCAGCATGGAGACAGCGACGAGCGGAATCGCCACCTCGTCGATCGGGTCGCGGTCATCGCCGGCGAACAGGCCCTGCTCCTGGCAGAACACCTCCTGGCGCAGGCGGGCCGCGCCGCGCCTCTCCCAGGTCTGGGTGGCGAACTTCACCTGGAAATCGGCGGCGCGGAAGGGGCGGAAGGTGCCGTACATCATGCGCAGCCCCCCGTCACCGCGCTCTGCCGCTCATAGGTGGCGAGCGCCGAGCAGGCGCCGCATTTGGCGCAGCCGGCCTTCACCTCGATGGATTTCAGCCCTGTCGCCAGCAGCATCCCCGAGAGCGGACCGAGGATGGAGTTCATGAAGGCGGGCGAAGGCGTCGGGTGGCTTTCCAGCGGCGTGCCGGAAATCGGCACGAAGGGCACCACGAAGGGATAGACGCCCATGCGGGTGAGCCGGTCGCAGACCGCGAGGATGTCTTCTCGCGTGTCGCCGAGCCCGGCGAGGATATAGGTCGACACCTGCCCGCGCCCGAACACCGGCACGGCGGCGGCAAAGGCCTCGAAGTAACGCTCGACCGATACCTGCGCCTTCCCCGGCATGATTCTTTGCCGCACGGGCTCGGTGCAGGCTTCCAGATGCATGCCGAGCGCATCGGCGCCGGCCTCGAACATGCGGGCGAACCACGCATCGTCATCGGGCGGCTCGCACTGCACCTGAATGGGCAGGTTCACCGCCGCCTTCACCGCCGCCGCGCTCTCGGTGAGCAGCGCCGCGCCGCGGTCCTTGCCCGGCGGGGTGCCCGTGGTCATCACCATGTGCTTGACGCCGTCGAGTTCCACGGCAGCCTTGGCGACTTCGGCGAGCTGAGCCGGGGTCTTGCGCTCGATGGTGCGGCCGGCGGCCAGCGACTGGCCGATGGCGCAGAACTGGCAGGTCTTGGTGCGGCTCTGATAGCGGATGCAGCTTTGCAGCACCGTGGTCGCCAGCACGTCGCGCCCGTGCATCACCGCGATCTTGGAATAGGGAATGCCGTCGGCGGTGGAGAGGCCGTAGAATTTCGGCTGGAGGGGAAACGACACCTCGCCCAGCACCAGCCCGTCGCGGCTGATGCGGCTGCGGCCATAGGCGTCCGGCTTTTCCACCAGATAGGGGCTCTCGAAGGCCGGCGCGGTGTGGACGGGGACCATCACCGTCATGCCGTCCAGCGTCATCGCCTTGTGGTCGGAAGGCCCGGCCCCGCCCCGGCGCGAATCGGCGCCGGCGCGGGGATCAACCAGCCGCACCCCGTAGGACTGCAATTCGTTGATCAGCTGCTGCGTCGGCAGCGGCGTGGGTTCGCTGGCGAGATCCATCGGCTTCATCGGAAACGCTCCCTGTCTGGACGGGGAAAGGGGCCCCGGCAGCGGTGTGGACGGGCACGGCCGGGCGAGTGTCGTGGTGGAGGCTGAGCAGTTCCGGCCGGGCGTAATGACCCACCGAATCCATCATCCGCTTGCGCTTGGTGATGAGGCCCATGTCGAGATCGGCGATGAGAATGCCCTCGCCTGTGGTCAGCGGGGGCACGACATGGCTGCCCTCCGGCGAGATGATCGCGGTCATGCAGCCGCCGGTGAGGGCGCGGCGCAGCTTTTCCTCGGGCGAGATGCGGGCGATTTGTTCGTCGGTGAGCCAGCCGGTGGCGTTGACGACGAAGCAGCCCGATTCCAGCGCATGGTGGCGGATCGTCACCTCGATCTGCTCGGCGAAGATCGGCCCGACCAGCGATCCGGGAAACTGGGCGACGTGGATTTCCTCGTGCTGGGTCATCAGCGCGTAGCGGGCCAGCGGGTTGTAATGTTCCCAGCACGCCAACGCGCCGACGCGACCGACCGCCGTGTCGACCACCTTCAGCCCGGCGCCGTCGCCCTGGCCCCAGATCATCCGCTCATGGAAGGTGGGGGTGATCTTGCGGCGCTTGAGCTTGAGCGCGCCATCGGCGTCGAAGATCAGCTGGGTATTATAAAGCGAGCCATGATCGCGCTCGTTCACCCCCAGCACGACGACGACGCCGAGCCGGCGGGCGCTGGCCGACACCGCCTCCGTCACCGGGCCGGGGACGGTGACGGCCTGTTCGTAAAGCCGCAAATGCTCCGCCCCCGTCAGCACGGGAGGCAGGACGAAAGAGAAATAGGGGTACCAGGGCAGGAAGGTCTCGGGGAACACGACGAGCTTTGCGCCCTTGCCCGCCGCCTCTTCCAGCGCCGCGAGCACACGGGCGAGCGTGCCTTCCAGCGTGTCGAGATCCGGCGCGATCTGCACCGCGGCGACGCGGACGATTTTCTTTTCGGCCACTTTGTTCTCGGCCATCTCGGCCTCCCGGTTGGTCGTCATCCCGGACGGCGGCACGCCGCCGATCCGGGATCGCTCGGTCAGGGGACAGCCGTCACAGCGTCCAGGTGTCGAGGATGAAGGCGTTCTCGCGGCGGTGGAGCAGCACGATGTCGAGCACGTCCAGCGGGCTGACCGGGATGATGCCGGGGATCAGCGCGCCCTCGCCATGGCCATAGAGCGCCTGCAGGGCGAAGCGGCAGGCATAGACCTTGCCGCCATCGTTCAGGATCTTCTCGATGCGGTTGTTGAAGTTGAGATGGCCGGGAAAGGCCTCGTCGCCGAGCTTGGGGAAGCCGCGCTGCACGCCGAGCGTGACGCCGGGGCCATAAAGCAGCACCGAGGTCTCGAAGCCCTTCTGGATCAGGCGCGAGGCCTGAAGCAGATTGACGAGGCCGATCGAGCCCTCGAAGGCGACGGTGTGAAAGGTGACGAGCGCCTTTTCGCCGGGGGCGGCTTTGACGTCCTCGAACTTCTTCTCTTCATAATCGACAAGCACGTCGCCCTTGGCATGGGCCGGCACGGTGATGGTGGCCATGTCGCTCTCCTTGGCTGCTGCAATGGGCCGGCGGGGAAACCTGCATTGGGGGGCCGGGCGGAACAGGCAATGCAATCAAGGTGCCAATTGACGGAATGATGAAAGAATCAGCAAAACAGTCAAATTACATTCAATAATACATACAATTGACGCGGAGCCGGCGGTGACGCTGTGGCGAGAGAACGGGCGGACGCTGAGAGAACAGGCGGGACTCTGCACGCTTGCTGCGCAGGTGACGGCACACGCACGGAACAGGCTCCTACGCAGCAAGTTGTGGACCAGGGGTGACAGGCCACCTTTGCAACATTATACAGTCAATTAGCGCGGGGTACCGAGGATGCCCTCATCCCGGCCGGGCGCCGCGAGAGCCGGGATCGCTCTTCGCTCGGACAGACGATCCCGGATCGGCCTTGCGGCCGTCCGGGATGACGACAGGTGAACGCATGGCCGACTGGATTCCCGACCTCGCCCGCTCCGACAAGCCGCGCTACCTCGCCATCGCCGACCTGATCGGCGAGGACATCCGCGCCGGGCGACTGGCGATCGGCGACCGGCTGCCGCCGCAGCGCAAGCTCGCGGCCAGGCTCGACATCGACTTCACCACCGTGGCGCGCGGCTATGTCGAGGCGCAGAAGCGCGGCCTCGTCGAATCCCGCGTCGGCCAGGGCACTTTCGTCACCGGCGCGCCGCGCCCGAAGACCCGCGCGCCCGCCGCGCCCAAGCCCGGCACGGTCGATCTCTCGATGAACCTGCCGCCCGAGCCGGACGACCCGGCGCTGATCGAGCGCATGCAGGAAGGGCTGGCCGAGGTGGCGCGCGATCTCGTCAGCCTGCTGCGCTATCAGGGCTTCGGCGGCACGGCAGCGGACAAGGACGCGGCCTCCGCCTGGCTCGGCCGGCGCGCGCTGGTGCCGGCGCAGGAGCGCATTTTCGTCACTCCCGGCGCCCACCCCGCGCTGCTCGGCATTTTCGGCCTGCTGGCGCGGCCGGGCGAGACGATCCTGTGCGAGGCGATCACCTATCCCGGCGTGCGCGCCATCGCCGCCCAGCTCGGCATCAAGCTTCACGGCCTGCCGATGGACCGGGACGGCATCGACCCCGACGCCTTCGCGAGCGCCTGCCGCGACCTCGCGCCCAAGGCGCTTTACCTCAACCCGACACTGCAAAATCCCACCACGCTGACCATTCCCGAGGAGCGGCGCGAGGCGATCGCCAAGGTGGCGCGGCGCTTCGGCGTGCCGATCGTCGAGGACGACGCCTATGGCTTCGTGCCGCCGCACGGGCCGGCGCCGCTCGCCGCCATCGCCCCGGACCTGACCTGGCACATTGCCGGGCTGGCCAAGTGTATCGGCGCCGGGCTGCGCGCCGCCTATGTCGTCGCTCCCGAGGCCCGCGCCGGCTACGCCTTCGCCAGCGCGCTGCGCACCGCCAATGTCATGGCCTCGCCGCTGACCACCGCGCTGGCGACGCGCTGGATCGAGGACGGCACCGCCGACACGCTGCTGCGCTTCATCCGCACCGAAGCCGCCGCCCGGCAGGCGCTGGCGAGCGAGGTTCTGCCCAAGGGCAGCTTCCGCGCCGACCCGCTGAGCTTCAATCTCTGGATCGAACTCCCCGCGCCCTGGACCCGCTCGGCCTTTGTCGGCCATATGCGCTCCACCGGAATCGGCGTGGTGGCCAGCGACGCCTTCACCGTCGCCGCGCCCACGGTGGAGGCGGTGCGGGTGTGCCTCGGCGGCCCGGCGAGCCGGGCGCAGATCCGCTCGGCGCTGGACTTCATGGCGCACGCGCTGGAAGAATCGCCCGAAGTGGTGTCGGCTGTCATGTGAGGGCGGCCTTCCCCCTTCCCCTCATCCCCGGGCTTGACCCGGGGACCCAGCCCGACGGATCGCGCCGAGGCTCGAAGTCTGGGTGGCCGGGTCAAGCCCGGCCATGAGGGACGGCGCGAGGCAACGGGCACCCCCCTCAGCCCAGCGCCCGCGCCGCCGCCACGAGCCGGTCGACATCGCTCTCCGAGGTGGCGAAGGAGGTGACGAGGCGGGCCACGCCCGCGCCCCAGCGCGCGGTATAGAAGCGGAAGCCCTGCGCCAGCAGCCCCTCGCATATCGGGGCGGGCAGGCGGACGAACAGCATGTTGGCCTCCACCACGCCCTGTATCTCCACCCCGGCAATCCCGGCGAGCCCGGCGGCGAGGCGCGCGGCCATGGCATTGGCGTGGCGGGCATTGGCGAGCCAGAGGTCGCCGTCGAGATAGGCGTCCATCTGCGCGGCGAGAAACCGCATCTTGGAGGAAAGGTGCCCGGCGCGCTTGCGGCGGAAGGCGAGTTCCCCCGCCCGCGCCGGATCGAACAGCACGATGGCCTCCACCCCCAGCGCGCCGTTCTTGGTGGCCCCAAAAGAGAGAATGTCGACCCCCGCCTTCCAGGTCATCTCGGCGGGAGAGGCGCCGAGCGCCGCCACCGCATTGGCGAAGCGCGCGCCGTCCATATGCAGGCCCAGCCCGGCCTCCCGGCACAGCGCGCCGATAGCGGCGGTCTCGTCCACCGAATAGAGCGTGCCGCGTTCCGTGGCTTGGGTAATGGAGACGCAGGCGGGCTGCACGCAATGCACGTCGCCGCGGTCGCGGTGGGCGGCCTGCGTCAGCGCTTGCGGGTCGATCTTGGCGTTCGCCCCGTGCACATGCACCAGTTTGGCGCCGCCGGTGAAGAATTCCGGCGCGCCGCATTCGTCGTTCTCGATATGGCTATCAGGATGGCACAGCACCGCACCCCAGGGCGGGGTGAGAACGCTCAAGGCCAGCGCATTGGCGGCGGTGCCGGTGGAGACCAGCAGCACGCTCACCTCACGCTCGAACAGCGCGGAAAGCCGGGCCTCGACGCGGGCGGAGATCTCGTCGGCGCCATAGGAGGGCATCGGCCCCTCATTCGCCGCGGCGAGCGCTTCGAGGATGGCGGGAGAGATTCCGGCGACATTGTCGCTGCCGAAGCCGGGCGGGCGGGGGGCGGGTGTGTCGGTCACGGCGGGTCCTGCGGCAGTGAGGAACGGTGCGACAAGGGAGGAAACCCAGCCGGGGCGCTTGTCAATCGCACCGGCACGGCGCTCCCTGCGTCATGTGCCGGATGGCGCCCGCCGGGGCGACGGGGTTAGATGGCGCGCATGAGTGCCCGTGACCATGTCGTCGCCGACCAGGAGGCGATCTTCGCCCTGCTCGCCGACCCCGCCATCCATGGCGGCGGCGAGGTCCGCCGCGTCGACACCCATGGCGCGGTGGTCTTTCTCGCCGGGGACACGGTGTACAAGGTCAAGCGCGCGGTGCGCTTCTCCTTCATGGATTTCTCCACGCTGGAAAAGCGCCGGCGGGCCTGCGCCCGCGAAGTGGAACTGAACCGCGCCACCGCACCGACACTCTATCGCGGGCTCGTGCCCATCCTGCGCCGGAACGGGACGCTGCATCTGGGCCGGGTGGGCGAGAGCGACGCATCGGGCGAGATCGTGGAATGGGCGGTTGAGATGCGCCGTTTCGACGAGAACGCCACGCTCGACCGGGTGGCCGCGCGCGAGGGGCTTTCCACGGCGCTGATCGGCGCGCTGGCGCAGGCGGTTGAACAGGCGCACCGGCAGGCCCCCGTTGTGGCGGGCACAAGCGGCCGGGAGCTGCGGGCGGTGGCGCGCAACGTCGTCGCCGGGCTGCGCGAGGCGCCCGACCTGCTGCTGCCGGCACAGGTCGCCGCGCTGGAGGGCGCCTTGCTCGAAGCCTTCGACCGGCTGGAACCGCTGCTGGCGCGCCGCGCGGCGGCGGGCGAGGTGCGGCGCTGCCATGGCGACCTGCATCTGCGCAACATCGCGCTTATCGACGGCGCACCGGTGCTGTTCGACGCACTGGAATTCGACGAGGCGCTCGCCACCACCGACCGGCTCTACGACCTCGCCTTCCTCATCATGGACATCGCCATGCGCGGATTCGCCTTCGAGGCGAATCGCCTGCTCAACCGCTACCTCATCGCCTGCGGCGAGGACCCGCCCTATGACGGGCTTGCGGCGCTGCCGCTGTTTCTCGCTCTTCGCGCCGCGATACGGGCGCAGGTGGGCGCCGCGGCGGCGGCCTTTCGCGATCCGGCCGGCCGCGCGGCGGCGGGGGCGGAAGCGCGGGCCTATCTCACCTATGCGCAGGCGGCTCTGGCGCCGCGCGCCGTGAAGCTGGTGGCGGTGGGCGGCCTGTCCGGCTCCGGCAAGAGCACGCTCGCCGCCGCGCTGGCGCCCTTCCTCGGGCCGGCGCCCGGCGCGGTGCATCTGCGCTCGGATGTCGAACGCAAGCGTCTTCACGGCACACCCGAACTGGAGCGGCTGCCGCCGGAAGCCTATTCGCTGGAGACGACGCACCAGGTCTATGCCGTGCTGCGCGAGCGGGCGGAGGCGGTGCTGGCCGCCGGCCATGCGGTGATCGTCGACGCCGTGCACCAGCGGCCGGACGAGCGGGCGGAGATAGCCGCCCTGGCGCATGAATGCGGCGTGGATTTTCTCGGCCTGTGGCTGGAGGCGCCGGTGGACGCGCTGACCGACCGCGTGACCGCGCGGCGCGGCGACGCCTCCGACGCCACGGCGGAGGTGGTGCGCTGGCAGGCGAGCCGCGAGGCCGGCCCGCTCGACTGGGTGCGGCTCGGTTCCGCCCAGCCCCCCGCCACCGTGCTGGCGCAGGCGCGGGCGCGGCTGGAGGCGTGAGCGCTGCTCAGGCCGGGCGCCGCAGGATCAGCGTCTGCCCGCGACGGAACGGGGGCACGAAACCGACGATCGCCGCGAATATGGCGCTCTTCACGGAGCCGCGCTCGGCCCGGCTGACGCCAAAATATTCGAGATATCGGTGCTCGCAGACCTCAAAGCCGGCGATGCCGGCAAGGTCGATCAGTTCCGCCCGTGTGTATTCGCGGAAATGGCCCGGATTGGTATTGTCGATGCGGATCCGCTCGGTCGGGCTGAGGCCGAGAAGTGATTTGACGCGCCGATTGAGCGAGGCGGCGTTCGGCGTCTGCAGGATCATGATGCCGCCGGGCTTCATCAGGCTGCGCAGCGCGAACATCGTCAGCTCGGGCGCGGTGTAGAGGTGCTCGACGACTTCCGCGAACACGACGAGATCGAACCTCTCTTCGCAGGGTATGTCCTCAAGCGTCTGGGCGCGGTTCAAATCATAGACGACATGATCGCGACCCCCCGCAACCCGGGGATCATCCGCCGAGCCCCCCCCGGCGCCGAGCGGAAATCCCATTGTCGTCACATGCTTATATTTCTGCGCAAGCATGCCCGACAGGACGCTGCGCCCGACATCCAGAACCTTGCTGTCCGCGCTCGGGCAATATTGGGCGCAGAAGGAAAGCACATAGTCGAAGCGTTTCCGGTGGTAGTCGAGGTACTCGTCGGGCGCCTGGCTCTCGCCCGGCGTCGATCGCGACAGCTTTTCAAGATACTCTCTTCCACCCTCGATCATCCGCAATTCCCCATCGATGCCGGCACTGACGGCTGTCGGCCACAGCGGGACCGGCGGCCCGGGCGAAGATTAGTCGGGCTTCGCGCTCTCCGCCGCGCGGGCGCGGGCGTCGGCGACGACATCCTTGAAACCCTGATAGTCGAGCGCGGCGGCGACCTTGAACGGGCCGACGAGATAGACCGGCGTGCCCGGCAGGCCGAGCACCTCGGCCTGGTCGTTGGTGCGCCGGAGCAGGGCGCCGATCTCGCCGGCATGGGTCTTCAGATCCTTGGCCAGCTTCTTCCGGTCGATGCCGGCCGCGCCCAGCGCCTCGCTCATCCGCTCGGTGGAGGCGCGGGCGGGCATTTTCATCAGCGTCTTGTGGGCGTCGAGATAGCGGCCCTGATAATTGGCGGCCAGCGCCAGCTGGGCGGCGACGACGGAGGATTCCGACAGGATCGGCCAGTCCTTGTAGACCAGGCGGATCTTGCCGTCCTCCGCCACCAGCCGTTCGAGTTCAGGGAGCGACTTGCGGCAATAGCCGCAGTGATAGTCGAAGAAGGCGACGATGGTGACATCGCCCTGCGGGTTGCCGAAGGTCGGGGTCTGCTTGTCATTGAGCAGGGCGTCGACATCGAGCGTCTTCGCCGCCGGCGGCTTCACCTCCGGCGTGGCCGCGAGAACCGGCGGCGCCGCCCCGACGAGTGCCGCGCCGACAAGGGCGCCGGCGGCGGTGAGGAGCAGCGCGCGGCGCTTCATCGGAACGTCCTTCTGGCTGCGGGCACGCCCGGCCGGGCGCAACCGCCGAACTAGCGGGGGCGCAGCCCGTCGAGGAGAAGGCGCTGCACGTTGTGCGTAGCCTCTTCGACAAACGCCTCCTCGTCCAGCCCCCTGCCGAGCAGCGCGTCGATCTGCGGCGCGAAGTCGGCATAGTGTTGCGTCGTCGCCCACAGCGCGAAGATGAGATGGTGCGGATCGACCGGCGCCAGCTTGCCGGCGGCGATCCAGCCCCGGATCACCCCGGCCTTGGCCTCGACCAGCTGGCGGAGCGTGGTCTCCAGCTCCGGCCGCAGCAGCGGCGCGCCCTGCACCACTTCGAGGCAGAACAGCCGCGAGGCTTCCGGGTGGGTGCGCGAAAAGCGGATCTTGCGGGCGATATAGGCGCGGATGCCCTCGATCGGGTCGCTCTCCACCTCCAGCGCGCGCAAAGGGTCCAGCCACTCGTCGAGCAGCCGGCTCAACACGCCGACATAGACCTCCTCCTTGGAGGCGAAATAGTAGAACAGATTGGTTTTGGAGACGGCCGCCGCGCGGGCGATCTGCTCCACCGTGGTGCCGTGCAGGCCCTGGCGGGAGAACAGCGCCAGCCCGGCATCGAGAATGGCGCCGCGTTTCTCGGCGATGCGGCGCAGGCGGTGCGGCGTCTTCGGGCGGGCGGGCGCCGCGGCACGGGGCGACGGTGCCGGGTCGGCGCTATGCGCGGCTCTCGACGAAGGCGTGGTCCCCTGGCTCATGCCCTGACATGGCACGGAAAGGAAAGCCACCGCAATATGCCGGCGCGGACGCGGCGATTCGGCCGGCCGCGCCGGTCCACGAGGAGCGACGAAATCCCCCATGGCGACGCGCCACGCATGCACCTTCCTCGCCGCCGCCCTGCTGCTCGCGACCGCCGCGCCGTCTCCGGCGCGCGCGCAGGCAGCCGGGCCGATCGCCGTGCAGGCGGCCCCGATCGAGCGCTTCGATGCCGGCGGCGCGCGGCGCTTCGGGCCCTTGGAGTTTCGCGGCGGGCTGGTGCTGACCTCGCCCTCGCCGCATTTCGGCGGCCTCTCCGGCCTCATCGTGGATGAGGCCGGCGAAGGTTTTCTCGCGGTCACCGATAAGGGCTGGTGGCTCGCCGGCCGCATCGTCAGCGAGGGCGATACGCCGGTCGGCATCGCGCAGGCCCGCATGGCGCCGATGAAGGCAGCCAAGGGCGCGACGCTGGCGAGCGAGGGGCGCGGCGATGTGGAATCGCTCGCCCGCATTCCCGGCGGCGTGCTGGTGGGGATCGAGGGCGTGCAGGAAGTCTGGCGTTTCGACGGGCCGGACCCGCTGCAGGCGACCGGGCGCCGGCTGATTTCCGACCCGGCGCTGGCGCGACTCGGCGGCAATCAGGGCCCGGAGACGCTGCTGGCCCCACCCGGCGGCGCGCCGGCGGCGGTGATCGTCATCGGCGAGGAAAGCCCGGAGGATGCCAGCGCCCTGCCCGGCTTCCTGTTCGACCCGCTCGCCAGCCCGAAGCCGACCGGTCGCTTCACCGTCAAACGCACGGACGAGTTCGACGCCACCGATGCGGCGCTGTCGGATGACGGCAGTGTGTATCTGCTGGAACGGCGCTTCGACCTGCTGCGCGGCGTCGCCCTGCGCTTGCGCCGCTTTCCGCTCAGCGCCCTCCAGCCGGGCGCGGTGATCGAGGGCGAGGTGCTGCTCAGCGCCAACCGGGTGGCCGCGATCGACAATATGGAAGGGCTCGCCCTTCACCGCAACGCGGCGGGCGAACTGATCCTGACGCTGATTTCCGACGACAATTTCTCGCCGGTCCAGCGCACGCTGCTGCTGCGCTTCGCACTCATCGAGTGAGACGGGAGAGGGAAAAGGCGCCTCAGCGGGCGCCGGGGGCCGCACGCCAGGGCTTCAGCCAGCCCATCAGCGCGCCATAGGGCAGCAGCGCGAGCAGCGCGCAGGCGGCCTTCACCAGAAAATCGAAATAGGCGAGGCCCATCCACAGCGGCACGGTGATGCCGGTCGAGGCATAGGTGACGGGGAAGGACATGTCGGCATCGCCGGCGAAGGCGAGCGAGAAGAACAGCGCCGTGTCGATGGCCGAGCCGAACAGGCTGCCGGCCAGCGGCGCCTGCCACCAGCTCATCCGGCGCAGGCGGTTGAACACGCCGATATCGAGCAGCTGACCGAACAGGAACGCGGTGCCCGAGGCCAGCGCGATGCGCGGCGTCGCCAGATAGATCGACAGCACCACCGCCAGGGCGAAGCCGAAATAGACCACCTGCCGCGCGACGGCGGGGCCGAAGCGGCGATTGGTCAGGTCATTGACCAGAAAGGCGACGGGATAGGAGAACGCGCCCCAGGTCAGCACTTCCTGAAGCCCGAAGGCTTCCACCGGATGCTGGACAAGCACGTTCGACGCCGCCACCACCGCCATCATGGAGAGGACGGGGAGGGCGAGCGTCTTGAACGTGATCTCGGAACCGGCGAGCTTCATCGGCTCAGGCGGCGGCAGCGACGCTCGCCTTGGCGACGGCGCGCTTCAGCTCGGCCGCCTTCGGCGACAGTTCTTCGCTGCGGGCCTTGAGCAGGAACGCATCGAGGCCGCCGCGATGATCGACGGTCTTGAGGGCATTGGCGCTCACGCGGAGCTTCACCGACCGCTTCAGCACGTCGCTGGTGAGCGTGACGTTCACCAGGTTCGGCAGAAAGCGCCGACGGGTCTTGCGGTTGGAGTGGCTCACGAGATTGCCGGTCAGAACCGCCTTCCCGGTAAGTTCGCACCGACGCGACATCGTGGACTTCCTTGTATCAAAACCGATGCGTCGCAGGCATTTGTGAGCGCCCGACGATCCCGCATGCGGCATCCGTGGAAATTAGAGTGCGCTCCTATAAGGGGATGACCCAGGCCCGTCAAGGCCGGAGCGGCAGGAGTTGCCCGCCTCTGTCATGGCTCTGTCGTGTTCGTGAGCGGGCGAGTCACAGTTCCGCCGCCTTCCCCCCACATCCGAAACCGCGATAGATTCACGCTTCGTCCGGCCGGCGGGGCCGATTCGGGAATGGCCTTCATGATGCGCGCCTGCCTCACGGCTTTCCTCGCGCTCGCCGGCGCGGGCACGATGGTGACGGATGCCTTCGCCGACGGGCGGCTGGACGCGCGCTATCGCCTGTCGCTGGGCGGGCTGGAACTCGGGCGCGTCGCGCTTCTCGTCGAGATCGACAGCAATTCCTACATCGCCTCCGGCAGCGGGCGGCTCACCGGCGTGGTGCAGGCGGTCTCCACCGGCAAGGGCACGGCCGGCGCGCGCGGCGCCATCAGCAGCGGCGCGCTCGCCCCGCGCAGCTTCGCCATGGAGGCGGAATCCGACAAGAAGAGCGAGGCCATCCGCCTGGTGATGACTCCCGCCGGCGTGTCGGACATGCGCGTCGAGCCGCCCGTTGTCCCCTCCCCCGACCGCGTGCCGGTGGCGGACAAGGACAAGCGCGGCATTTTCGATCCGATGACGGCGGCGCTGGTGATGGTGCCCGGCACCGAGGCGCCGGTGTCGGAAAAGGCCTGCGAGCGCACGCTCGCCATCTTCGACGGCCGCCAGCGCTATGATCTCGTGCTCTCCTATGAGCGCATCGACGAGGTGAAGGCCGATAAGGGCTATGCCGGCCCGGCCGTGGTCTGCCGCGTCGCCTATCGCCCGGTGTCCGGCCACAAGCCGAACCGCGCCGGCGTGAAGTACATGATGAAGAACAAGGACATGTTCGTGTGGCTGGCGCCGGTGGCCGGCACCCGCGTGCTGGTGCCGTTCCGCGCCTCGGTCGCCACCGCCATCGGCATCGCCGCGCTGGAGGCGGAAGCCTTCGAGACGCGCGAAATGGTCGGCAGCCGCGCCACCCCGGCCAAGGCGGGACTGCCCTGAGCGTTCGGGAATGGCCCGAGCGCTTGAGCCATTGCGAGCGCGGGACGAGCAATCCGCCGGGGGCGTGCCCATATGCGGCTTCCCATGCTAAAAGGCGCCCGCCGGCGTTCCCCGCGACGGCGCGACGTCATGATTTTTACTGAACGGCTTTTTCTGAACGGCTCCAGCTGAACGGCTCAATGAACATCGCCGCCCCGCCGGCCCAACTGCGCTCCGACACCAAGCCCCTGCTGCCGCAGCAGCGCGCGCGCGGCGTCACCGCCGTTCTGGGCCCCACCAATACCGGCAAGACGAGTCTGGCCATCGAGCGCATGCTCGGCCATTCCTCCGGGCTGATCGGGCTGCCGCTGCGGCTGCTGGCCCGCGAGGTCTATGGCAAGCTGGTGGAACGCGCCGGCGAGCACAATGTCGCGCTCATCACCGGCGAGGAGCGCATCAAGCCGGACAATCCGCGCTACTGGGTCGCCACCGTCGAGGCGATGCCGAGGGATCTCGATGTCGCCTTCGTGGCGCTGGACGAAATCCAGATCGCCGCCGATCTCGACCGGGGCCACGTCTTCACCGAGCGGCTGCTGAACCGCCGCGGCCGCGAGGAGACGCTGCTGCTCGGCGCCGCCACCATGCGCCCGCTGGTGGAGAAGCTGCTGCCGGGCGTGAACATTCTGGTGCGCCCGCGCCTGTCCAACCTCACCTTCGCCGGCGAGAAGAAGATCACCCGCCTGCCGCGCCGCTCGGCCATCGTCGCCTTCTCGGCCGACGAGGTCTATGCCATCGCCGAGCTGATCCGCCGCCAGCAGGGCGGGGCGGCGGTGGTGCTGGGCGCGCTCTCGCCCCGCACCCGCAACGCCCAGGTGGCGATGTACCAGAATGGCGACGTGGACTATCTCGTCGCCACCGACGCCATCGGCATGGGGCTCAATCTCGATGTCGACCATGTCGCCTTCGCCGGCGACACCAAATTCGACGGATGGCAGTTCCGCCGGCTCAACCCGGGAGAACTGGCGCAGATCGCCGGCCGCGCCGGCCGCGCCCAGCGCGACGGCACCTTCGGCACGACCGGGCGCTGCACGCCCTTCGACGCGGAAATGGTGGAGCGGCTGGAAGCCCACGCCTTCGAGCCGCACCGCATGGCGCAATGGCGCAACAGCGTGCTCGATTTCTCCAGCATCGAGGCGCTGAACCGCTCGCTTTCCATCCCGCCGCGCGAGGAGGGGCTGACCCGCGCCCCCACCGCCGACGACGTGCTGGTGCTGGAACGGCTGGCCGGAGACCCCGCCATTCGCCGCCTCGCCACCAGCGCACCGGCGATCGAAAGGCTATGGGAAGCCTGCCAGCTGCCGGACTACCGGAAAGTGTCTCCGGCCTCGCATTCCGACCTCGTGGCGACGGTCTATGCCGACCTGATGCAGCGCGGAAGGCTCTCCACCGAGTGGTTTGCCAAACAAGTGGCCTTGGCGGACCGAGCGGAAGGTGACATAGACACCCTGTCGGGACGCATAGCGCAGGTTCGTACTCTGACCTTCGCGGCGAACCGGCCGGACTGGCTCGACGACCCGGAACACTGGCAGGGTGTCACGCGGCGTGTGGAGGATAGGCTGTCCGATGCGCTTCACGAGCGGCTCGCCCACCGCTTCGTCGATCGCCGGACCAGCGTGCTGATGAGACGCCTGCGAGAGAACGCAATGCTCGAAACAGAAATCACCAAGACCGGCGACGTCGTCGTTGAAGGCCATGTGATCGGCCACCTTCTCGGATTCCAGTTCGCCGCGGACGCTTCCGCCGGCGGGCCGGAGGCCAAGGCGCTGCGCGCCGCCGCGCAGAAGGCGCTCGCCGGCGAGATCGAGGCGCGCGCCAACCGCCTGTCCGCGGCGGGCGACGATGCCTTCGTGCTCTCCACCGACGGCACGCTGCGCTGGATCGGCGACCCCGTCGCCAAGCTCATTCCCGGCGAGGAGGTGCTCACCCCCCGCCTCAAGGTCATCGCCGACGAGCACCTCACCGGCCCCGCCCGCGACGCGGTGCAGGCGCGCATCGAATTGTGGCTGAAGGCGCATATCGAGAAGCTGCTAGGCGCGCTGCTCGTGCTCGGCAAGGCCGAGGACGTGACCGGCATCGCACGCGGCATCGCCTTCCAGCTGGTCGAATCGCTCGGCGTGCTGGAACGCCACCGCGTGGCCGAGGAGATGAAGGCGCTGCCGCAGGAGGCCCGCGCCGTGCTGCGCGGCCATGGCGTGCGCTTCGGCGCCCACCACATCTACCTGCCGACCCTGCTGAAGCCGGCGCCGCGCGCCCTGGCCGCCCAGCTCTGGGCGCTCAAGCATGGCGGGCTGCAGCAGAAGGGGCTGGACGAACTCCCGCATCTGGCCGCTTCCGGCCGCACCTCGATCCCGGTCGATCCGGAAATCCAGAAGGGGCTCTACCGCGCCGTCGGCTTCCGCGTAGCGGGCGAGCGGGCGGTGCGCGTCGACATTCTCGAACGCCTCGCCGACCTCATCCGCCCGGCGCTGGCCTGGCGGCCCAATTCGCCCGGCGAGAAGCCGGCGGGGGCCTTCGACGGCAATGGCTTCATCGCCACCGTCGCCATGACCTCGCTGGCCGGCTGCGCGGGCGAGGACTTCGCGTCCATCCTGCGCTCGCTCGGCTATCGCCTGGAGCGCCGCCCGGCGCCGGTGGAGACGCCGGCGGTGGCCGAGGTGGCTGCGACCGAGACGGCCGCGACCGAGCCTCCCGCCATTGAGGCCCCCGCCAGCGAGGCGGCGGCGGACATGGCCGCCCCGGACGTGCCGGTCGGCACCGATGTCGCTTTCGACCAGACGGTCGAGCCGGCGCTGGAAGAGGCGCCCGCCGCTGTCGAGGTCCGCGAGGCGCTGCCGGTGGATGATGGCGCGGTGAGCGGCGAGGTGTTCACCGATCCCGTCTTCGACCAGACCGTCGAGCCGGCGCTGGAGCCGGTGGCGGAAGGCACGGTTGCTGAGGCCTCGGCGCCGGTGATCGAGGCGGCGCCGGCGGAGCCGGCCACGGCCGATGCGATGGTGGTCGAGGCCGCCCCCGTCGAGGCCTCCCCCGTCGAAGCGGCGCCCGAGGCGCCCGCCGAGCCGGCCATGATCGAGATCTGGCGTCCCGGCCGCCCGCCGGGACAGAACCGCCCCGCCCATGGCGCCCGCCGTGGCGGACGCGACGGCGGCAACCGCGACGGCGCGCCGCAGGACCGTTCCGGCCCGCGCTCCCCGGCCCCGGCGGAAGCCGGTGCCACTGACGCCCGCCGCGAGCGGTCGCAAGGAGAACGTCCCCAGGGCGAGCGTCCGCAAGGCGAGCGTCCTGAAGGCGACCGTGGCCGCCGCCCGCCGCGCGACGACCGGCGCGAGCGCCGTCCCGAGCGCGCCGAGGGCGAGCGCGAGCCGCGCCGCGACGACAATCGCCGCGATTCCGGGCCGCGCCCGCCGCGCCCGGAACGGAGCGAGCGCCCGGACCACCGCGCCGGCCAGAACCGGCCGGAGCACCGGAACGAGCATCGCAGCGAACCCCGCCGCGACAAGCCGGTCGATCCCGATTCGCCCTTTGCCGCCCTGCTCGCCCTCAAGGCGCGCATGGAGGCGGAGAAGAAGGGCGGCTGAGCCATATGCGCGGCGCCGGCTCCCGCCCCCGTTCCGGTCCGCCTGCGGCCGGCATGGAGGCGGAGCCTGTCCGCCAGCGGGTCGATGTCTGGCTGTTCCACGCCCGCTGCGTGCGGACCCGCACCAGCGCCGCCGATCTGGTGAAGGCGGGGCGGGTGCGGCTGAATGGCGCGCGCGTCACCGCCCCCAGCCACCCGGTCCGCGTCGGGGATGTGCTCACCCTTTCGCTCGATTCCCGGGTCCGGCTGTGGCGCGTGACCGGATTCATCGCCCGCAGGGGGGATGCGCTCACCGCCCTCGCCACCTATGTGGAGGTGACGCCGGAGCCAGCCCCCTCGCTGCCGCCGGACGGACAGGGCTTCTAGAGCACGTTCCGACCTGATTGCATCGCAATCAGATCGGAAAAACGTTCTCTACTGATAACCAAGAGACTGATTCACCGATCCGCTTGATTCAAGCGGATCGGATCAGGCTCTAGCCGGCGCGGCAGGTCTGCCATGCGCCGCGCCCATAGGGCCAAGCGCCGGATGATGTTGCGCGGCCCCGGCAGGTGCGCTAGGGGAGCCGTTGCGGGGTGGTCTGGGGCCTCTAATTCACATGCCCCGCACGGAGACTGGATCAATGACCTACGTAGTCACGGATAATTGCATCAAGTGCAAATACACCGACTGCGTCTCCGTCTGCCCGGTGGACTGCTTCTATGAGGGCGAGAACTTCCTCGTCATCCACCCGGACGAGTGCATCGATTGCGGCGTGTGCGAGCCGGAATGCCCGGCCGAGGCGATCAAGCCGGATACCGAGCCCGGCCTCGACAAATGGCTGACGCTCAACGCCGACTACGCCAAGGTCTGGCCGAACATCACCGACCGCAAGGACCCGCTCCCCGACGCCAAGGAGTGGGACGGTGTGCCCGACAAGCTACAGTATCTCTCGCCCGAACCGGGTAAGCAGGACTGAGCGGCGGCCGCAAGGGCAGCCTGCTGACCGCGCCTTTCTCCGCTGCCGCTTCCGCCGGCGGCGGCGCGGTGGTATGCGCTGCAATGCGGCAGTATTTTGATTCTCCCCAGATTTGTGCTATATAGCCCTTCGTGCAGTCGATTGGGTTTGCCATGGCGCAACGCTCCCTTCCCGGAGCGCCCCTCCCGGAACCGATGTCGGGTCTTCGCTCCTCGTGCGGCGTACGCCGCAGGAAGGGCATCCCTGAATTTTCCGTCGACGGCTGAAGTACGGCTCCCGCATCCGCGGGGCGCCGGGGTGTTTCTTTTCCCTGCGGCTGGGCCGCAGGCGGCAGCGCGCCGAGGGCGACGCGGCGCCGGATGAACCGAGACCCAGGAGCAGGCACAGAATGACGTCGACCAAGAAGCCGTCCAGCAACATCCGCCAGGGTTTCAAGACGGGCGAGCACATCGTCTATCCGTCCCATGGCGTCGGGCGTATTATGGCGATCGAGGACCAGGAAGTTGCGGGCTTCAAGCTTGAGCTGTTCGTCATCCATTTCGAGAAGGACAAGATGACGCTGCGCGTCCCCGTGCCGAAGATCGCTTCGGTCGGCATGCGCAAGCTCTCCGAACCGACGGTGATGAAGAAGGCGCTGGAAACCCTCAAGGGCCGCGCCCGGGTCAAGCGCACCATGTGGAGCCGCCGCGCCCAGGAATATGAGGCCAAGATCAATTCCGGCGACCTCGTCGCCATCTCCGAAGTGGTGCGCGACCTCTACCGTTCCGAGGCGCAGCCCGAGCAGTCCTATTCCGAGCGCCAGCTTTATGAAGCCGCGCTCGACCGCATGGCGCGCGAGCTCGCCGCCGTCGACAATCTGACCGAGACCGAGGCGATCAAGCTCATCGAGCAGAACCTGCTCAAGGGCCCGCGCCGCACCGGCAAGGGCGAGGCGGAAGCCGATGCCGCCGAGGCCGATGACGAGGCCGACACCGAGGAAGCCGCCGCCTGAGGCGCGCAGCACCCCGGCGCTCCGCCGCTGACAAGACCCGAAAGGCCCGGCCCGCGCCGGGCCTTTTCATTGACACGGCCCGTTGATTGACAAGGCTCGCCTGCGCCCTATCTCGCGCCGCCCGCGCGGGAACTTCCCGCCCTCCGGCGCGTTGATGCCCCGTTCGGGCCTGGTGCGGCGCCCCCCGGCGGTCAACCGCCGGTGCATGCCGTCCCCCGCCCGCCCGGTTCGGGGAGAGGCGCATGAGCGAACAGGCCAGCCGCAGCACCCAGATGGCGCGCACCGCAATGGCGACGCCGCTGCTCGAACGCGACGAGGAATACGACCTCGCCCGTCGCTGGAGCGAGGAGGGCGACCAGAAGGCGCTGCACGCGCTGATTCATGCCCATATGCGCCTCGCCCTCGCCATTGCCCGCCGCTTCCGCAATTACGGCCTGCCCATGTCCGACCTCGTGCAGGAAGGCCATATCGGGCTGATGGAAGCCGCCGCCCGCTTCGAGACGACGCGCGAGGTGCGCTTCTCCACCTATGCCACCTGGTGGATTCGCGCCGCGATCCAGGACTATGTGCTGCGCAACTGGTCGATCGTGCGCGGCGGCACCTCCTCCGGCCAGAAGGCGCTGTTCTTCAATTTGCGCCGGGTGCGGGCACGGCTGGAGCGCGCCAATGAGGGCGCCGCCGCCCCGACGCGCGAGGAACTGCACCGCTCCATCGCCGAAAAGCTCGGGGTGAGCGCCACCGAAGTCGCGCGCATGGATGCCCGGCTGAACATACCCGACCTCTCGCTCAACGCGCCGCTCGCCGCCGGCGAGGAAGACGGGGCGGAGCGGCTCGACCAGCTGGTGGCCACCGATCCGCTGCCCGACGAGCAGGTGAGCCGGGAAATCGACGGCGAGCGCCAGCGGCGCTGGCTGATCGGCGCGCTGCGCGGGCTCAACGAGCGCGAATTCCGCATCATCAAGGCGCGCCGCCTGACCGATGAGAGCGAGACGCTGGAAGTGCTCGGCGCCCGGCTCGGCATTTCCAAGGAGCGGGTGCGGCAGATCGAGAGCCGCGCCATCGAGAAGCTGCGCGTCGCGCTGACCAACGGGCCGGACGTGCCGCGCGGCGCCTTCAGCGCCTGACGCGCGCCAGAGTCGCCTGCGCGTGAGCCGGCCTCAGCCTATTCCGCGATGATCTTATAGGGCTCGCCATAGCCGAGCTTGTCGCCGCGATTGAGCCCGTTGAGGATGAGGAACCGCTCCAGCGCCTTGTCCTGCACGTCCATCTTGGCCGCCATGCGCTCCGGCGTGTCGGTCAGACCGGCGGTGACGATGCGCAGGCGCAGCGGCTTGACGTTTTCCGCCTCCTCGATCGACACACGGCGGAAGGTTTCCGCCGCATCGCGGAAGGCGCGGTCGAGCTCCGGCGTCAATTCGCGCGCAGCGAAGATCAACCGGTAGACATCGCTGCCGAAGCGGATGGCGAACATGCGGAACGACCACTGGTCGCCGCGCGCCACCGCCGTGGCGGCGGGAAAGCCGTTGAGCACGAGGCTTTCCACCGTGGAGATCTCCACCCCCTCGATCCAGCCCGAGGACAGGTACTGCGAGAGCGACTGGTCGCCGGCGACGCGCACCGCGTCCAGCCGCAGCGCCTCGCGCCCGGAAGCGCTGGCGCCCAGCACGGCCTGCGAGGTGTTCTCCAGCGTGAAGCCGGCCGGGGCGGTGAAGGTGAAGCCGAGCTTGGGATGAAAGAAGCGGCTGCCGCGGACGAAGCCTTCCTTCGGATCGTCGCCATAGACCAGCCCGTCGATCGCCGTCAGATATTGCTTGCGGTCGCGCTCGCCCGGCTTGTCCGGCGAGGCATATTCGCGCGCATTGGCCATGACGATGGAAATGCGCTCCGGCGTCGCCGGGTGCGTGGCAAGGAAATCGGGCGAATCGGCGCCGGCACTCTGGTTCATGGACATGGAGCGCATGCCCGCCTGCCGGCCCATGGTGGTGAGGAAGCGCTCGGCGCCATAGGGATCGAAGCCGGCGCGGGCGCTGATGCCGACCCCGATCGCGTCCGCCTCCAGTTCCTGCCCGCGCGAGAAGCTGGCGAGCGAGACCCGGCTGCGCGCCAGCGCCAGCGCGCCGAGATCGGAATCGTTCACCACATCGGAAATGACGCGGCTGACCAGCACCGCCTGCTTCATCTGGTCCTCGCGCGTCGCCGCGTGATTGGCGATGACATGCGCCATTTCATGCGCCAGCACCGAGGCGAGCTCCGCATTGTCGGAGGACAGGGCGAGCAGGCCGCGCGTCACATAGAGCGAGCCATTGGGCAGGGCGAAGGCGTTGACCGCCGGGGAATTGAGGATGGTCACGCGGTAATGCAGGTCCGGCCGCTCGGAGGCGGCGACGAGGCGCGCCACCACGACCTCGATCTGCTTCTGCAGCTTGGGATCGTTATAGGCCCCGCCATAGGAGGCGACGAGGCGCTCATGTTCCTTGCGCTGCGCCGGGGTGAGCGCGTCGTCGCGGCTGATCGCCGAGGGGGCCGAGGCCTGCTTGTCGTCGACGGCGGCGCAGCCGGCCACGAGGAGCGCAGCCGCGAGCATCAGGGCGCGCGGCAACAAGCCGAGCGCCTGCGCGCGCCGGAAAGGCGCCGCCCGCTGCGTCCCGCTTGTGCTCCTCGCTCCTGTCACTCGTCCCCCGTCGGCCGTGCCCGGCCTTCCGCCCCGTTTTCCATACCGTCGCCGTGCGAGGCGTGCGCCGCGTCGCCGGCCAGTTCGATCTGCTCCGCCCGCCGCAGCGTGATCGCCGGCCCGCCGGCCTCGAACAGCGTGCCGCGCAGCCGCACAAGCCGCCCGGCAAGATCGGCCGGTGCCAGACCACGCGCCGCCAACGACGCCTGACCTCCGGCCTCGACCCTTCCCGTCATATCCTGACGCCAAACCCGGCCAAAATTGAGGTAATCCACGCGGGCCGTCTTTCCAACGTCAAGAATAGGACCTGCCACGATTGTGAACCGGCCCTGCTGCGCGCGCAAAGCCGCGATATTGGCGGCCGCGAGCGGCAGCTGGCGCCACAGCCCGCGCCGGTCGCGCCTTGCCTCGGCTTCCGCCGCCAGCCAGGCGGGCAGGCAGGCAAGTACCGCATCTTCCGGCCGCAGCACCGCAAGGCCCTCGCGCAACAGCGCCTGCTGCAGGGTCGCCCCCTCTGCCGCCGCAGCCGCCGCGCCGGGATCGGCGATGAGCGCGGTGCGCCGGCCGTAACGGTCGCGCGCCGGCCCGGCGGCGAAGGCGATCTCGCGCCCCGCGACCCGCCCGGCGAGCGCCGCCCGCCAACTCACGGCCTTGCCCGCGCCGCCGCCCGCCAGCCCGGCGGGCCGCAGGACGGAACCGTCGTGCAAAACCAGATCGCCGGTCGCCCTCACCTCAGCGACAAGGCCGCGCGCGAGCGGCACCGGCAGGCAGGGCGCGGAGAGAGAAGGCGGCGGCGGGGAGGCGGCAAGAACCGCCCCCGGCGGCAGCAGGCCGATGGCCGCAAGCACCCATGGGGCGCGCCTCGCCCGAGCGCGGGCACGGCCGGGCGGGCAGGACAGCGTTGGGCTGATGCGCGTCGCCATGGCGTTCTCCACGTGCCGTCCGCCCGTGGCCCCCGTGCCTTTGCGGCAGCCTAGCGCAAAGCCCGGCCTTCGCCCACCCCGCCGGCGCGGGCCGATGTGGCGCGGCAGGACAGCCCTTCATCCCCCGCCCCCTTGATCGCCGCACCCGATTCGGGTCATGTACGCGCGGTCACTCCCGGTAGCTCAGCAGGATAGAGCACAGGTTTCCTAAACCTGGGGTCAGGGGTTCGATTCCCTTCCGGGAGGCCACCACCATAATTAACCCCTTTGTTTTCAGATATTTAGCCCGGAAATTGTCTAACCGGAAGGAGCGGTTAGACAATCCCGGCTGGCTCTTTCATTCCATAGGTCTTCGCCATCGCCTGTTCCGCCAAGCGATCCTTTACCGCATCCTCAATGTAGAGATTGACCTCCTTATCTGATTTATGGCCCGTGATGGATTTGAATTCGGGATTGGAGCACCCTGCATAAGCAAGCCGGCGTGACGCCGCCTTTCTTAGTCCATGTGCCGTGCAGTGCCTGAGACCAGCCTCATTGCCCCTTCCGCCGAAACCGCACGCGCATCTTTCCGTGCCGGTCGGCGAATTCGGAGACGTATTTTGGCAGGCTTCGGGGTTTCCTCATTTCAGCACCTCGTCCCAGGGATTAGCAGGTCCCGCCGGGTCCATCTTCTGCGCACCGAAAACGATCTGAACGCCCTCGGCCGTGAGCTTGATGGCCGCTATCTGTTCGCGACTCATCCCGCCAGCGAGGATCCCCTTGATGAGACGGGAAATGTTAGCCTGTGTGCTGAAGGATCGACGGCGGGCTATAGCAACAATTCACTCTTTCGGTCAGTGTCAGTTGTCCGGAGAGGATTGTGCGCGTTTTTTCGCCAGCCAACAGCAAACGGCGATTTTGGGCGTTCTATGCCAGTCCGACGCAGCGAGGCGCTTTTTGCATGATTTTAGCACTTGAGAGTTTCTCACGTGCGGACTTTTACCTGAAACGTATCCTTGGTTGCCTTGCTTACCTTGGATAGCGTGGTCGCCTTGGTTGCCATGGTTGCCAACCAAGCCAGATGGTTTCCTTGTTTGCTAGGATAGCATTGCTGGCCGGCTCGCTCGGTGCGCCAGTCGCCGTCCCCCTTTGAGTTTCACAGTGACTGTGAAGAGGAGTTCAACGCGTTCGGCGGTACCGTCAGTCACGGATCAGGTCGCGCGCGTCATCGAAGGCCCTGACGGCGTAATCGCCATAGGCCTGCCGCGCCTTCTGCCACGACATCCGAGGTATCGGCCCCCCGTTCCTGATCACCATCGCCAGATCGATGATGTCGCGGCTTCCGGTCGACCGGTCCAAGCCTCGATCGGCATTGGCCAGCAGCTTTTCCGCGTACATGTCCACGCGCGAGAGCATGGGAATGCGGAGGGCAGCGTCGAAGGTGCCTGAGATGGCAACCTGGATCTCCCACCCGAAATCCACCTTGATCGGGGCACCCTGCACGTCGAGGAAGGTGCTCACGACATAGGGCGACGTCCGCACCTCTCGCACAATCGGCAGTGAGCGCGTCAGCAAGGCGCCGAGAAGGGCATCCTGAACGGTGTTGCGCAGCAGGCGATAGCCTTCGGCCGAGGCGCACATGAAATTGACGTTGTTCAGTTGCCGGTACTCGCCCAAGGCGAGGACGAGGGCCGCGCCGCCGCCGAGATAACACCCAGCTTTCTCACGCAGAGTCGCGTCAAAGGCGCCGAGCAGCTCCGCGATCCGCTGGCGATCCCCGGCCTCAGACATGCAGCACGCCGTTCCCGGCTGTGAGGATCAGGCGCTCCAGAAGCTCGCGCTCATGGGCGGCATGTTCCCCTGATCGACATGCCGCCAATTTTGTTCATAGAGCGAGAGGGCCTTTCGCGGTGAGCCGCATGTGGGGATCCATGTTCCAGGCAATGAGGCGTAGCTGCGGGAAATCACCGACGCGGATCGTCGCTTCCTCCCCACCGAGCCCGGCACAGGGGGCGCTCGCCGCAGGAGGCTCTGGCTTCGGTGGAATCGTCCCCTGGCGCTTGGGCACGGTCCCGCCCCCTCTCACCTTTCCCCGCCTCAGAACTTCAGCGAGAACTGGGCGGTGAAGGCGTTTTGCGAGGCGTCGCCGGCGAGCTGGCCGGCATAGGTGGCGCCGATCTGCGCA
>NZ_JAUSUI010000015.1 GCF_030813495.1 Ancylobacter polymorphus
GATCGCTGCCGTCAGAGACGTCTTGCCATGGTCAACATGGCCAATCGTCCCGATGTTGCAGTGAGGCTTCGAACGGTTGAACTTCTCTTTGGCCACGGGGCTCTCCGTCGGTCTTATCGATGTGGATACGAAATCGCTTCAGAATGTCAGGCCGCACGCGTCACGCGTACTTGGCCTGAACTTCCTGCGCGACGTTCGACGGCACCTGCTCGTAGTGGTCGAACTGCATGGTGAAAGTAGCGCGGCCCTGCGAGAAGGACCGGAGCGTGTTGACGTAGCCGAACATGTTGGCGAGCGGCACCATCGCGTTGACGACGTTCGCATTGCCACGCATGTCCTGGCCCTGGATCTGGCCGCGACGCGAGTTGAGGTCGCCGATGACCGAGCCGGTATAGTCTTCCGGGGTCACGACTTCGACCTTCATGATCGGCTCGAGCAGCACCGCGCCGCCCTTCTGCAGGGCTTCACGGAAAGCGGCACGCGAGGCGATTTCGAAGGCCAGCGCCGACGAGTCGACTTCGTGATAGGCGCCGTCGATCAGGTCGACCTTGACGTCCACCACCGGGAAGCCGGCGAGCACGCCCGAACCGAGCACGCTTTCCAGCCCCTTGGTCACGCCGGGGATGTATTCCTTCGGCACCGCGCCGCCGATGATCTTGCTCTCGAAGGCGAAGCCCTTACCGACTTCATTCGGCTCGACCACGAACTTCACCCGGGCGAACTGACCGGTACCGCCGGTCTGCTTCTTGTGGGTGTAGTCCACTTCGGTCTTGCGGGTGATCGTCTCGCGATAAGCGACCTGCGGCGCGCCGATATTGGCGTCGACCTTGTAGGTGCGCTTCAGAATATCGACCTTGATGTCGAGGTGCAGTTCGCCCATCCCCTTGAGGATGGTCTGGCCGCTCTCGAAGTCGGTCGACACGCGGAAGGACGGATCCTCAGCGGCGAGCTTCGCGAGAGCGAGGCCCAGCTTCTCCTGGTCGGCCTTGGACTTCGGCTCGATCGCGATCTCGATGACCGGCTCGGGGAATTCCATCTTCTCGAGGATGACGGGCTTGGCCGGGTCGCACAGCGTGTCGCCGGTGCGGACTTCCTTGAGGCCGGCGAGAGCGACGATATCGCCCGCATAGGCTTCCTTGATGTCCTCACGGTTGTTCGCATGCATCAGCAGCATGCGGCCGACGCGTTCCTTCTTGTCGCGGGTCGAGTTGAGGAGACCCATGCCGGTCTCCAGCTTGCCCGAGTAGACGCGGCAGAAGGTAATGGTGCCGACGAAGGGGTCGTCCATGATCTTGAACGCGAGCACCGACAGCGGATCGCTGTCCGACGGCTTGCGATCGGTCTCTTCTTCGGTGTTGAAGTCGATGCCCTTGATCGCGCCACGGTCGATCGGCGACGGCAGGAAATCCACGACGGCGTCGAGCAGGGGCTGCACGCCCTTGTTCTTGAACGCCGAGCCGCAGAACACCGGGTTGAACACACGACCGATGACCGCCTTGCGGATCAGGCCCTTGAGGGTCGCCTCGTCCGGCTCGACGCCATCGAGATAGGCCGACAGCACGTCGTCGTCGAGTTCGACAGCCGCTTCGAGCAGCTTGCCGCGATACTCGACCGCCTGGTCGAGCAGCTCGGCCGGGATCTCTTCGTCGTGATACTTCGCGCCGAGCTCTTCATTGTCCCACACGACCGCCTTCATGCGGACGAGGTCAATGATGCCCTTGAAATTGTTCTCGGAGCCGATCGGCAGCTGGCAGCACACGGGCTTGCCGTCCACGCGGTCGACGATCATCTCGACGCAACGGAAGAAGTCGGCGCCGGTCTTGTCCATCTTGTTGACGAACACGATGCGCGGGACGTTGTACTTGTCCGCCTGACGCCACACGGTTTCCGTCTGGGGCTCAACGCCCTGGTTACCGTCGAGCACGCACACCGCACCGTCGAGCACGCGCAGCGAACGCTCGACTTCAATGGTGAAGTCGACGTGGCCGGGGGTGTCGATGATGTTCAGGCGCTTGCCCTGCCAGAAAGCGGTCGTCGCGGCCGACGTGATCGTGATGCCGCGCTCCTGCTCCTGGGTCATCCAGTCCATGGTGGCAGCGCCATCATGGACTTCGCCGATCTTGTGGCTCTTGCCGGTGTAATAGAGGATCCGTTCCGTGGTCGTGGTCTTGCCGGCATCAATGTGGGCCATGATGCCGAAGTTGCGGTAGTCTTCGATAGCGTGCGTGCGCGACATATCAGATCCTCGTACCGGCTCTCGTCATCACCAGCGATAGTGAGAGAAGGCCCGGTTGGCCTCCGCCATGCGGTGCGTGTCTTCACGTTTCTTCACGGCAGTGCCGCGATTGTTGGAAGCGTCGAGCAGTTCGCCCGACAGGCGCTCCACCATCGTCTTCTCGTTGCGGGCGCGGGCGGCAGTGATCAGCCAGCGGATCGCAAGAGCCTGACGACGCTCGGGGCGCACTTCGACCGGCACCTGGTAGGTGGCGCCACCAACACGGCGGGAGCGCACCTCGATGGCCGGGCTCACATTGTCGAGCGCCTGGGTGAACACACCCAGCGGCTCCGACTTGGCACGGGTCTCGACGAGGTCGAGCGCGCCGTAAACGATCGCCTCGGCGACCGACTTCTTGCCGTCATACATGACGGCGTTCATGAAGCGGCTCAGCACTTCCGACCCGAACTTCGGATCGGGAGTGACTTCACGGCGCTCTGCACGATGACGACGGGACATCGCTCAAATCCTCACTTCGGCCGCTTGGCGCCGTACTTCGACCGGCGCTGCTTGCGGTTCTTGACGCCCTGCGTATCGAGCACGCCGCGCAGGATGTGATAGCGCACGCCGGGAAGATCCTTGACGCGGCCGCCGCGGATCATCACCACGGAGTGTTCCTGCAGGTTATGCCCCTCGCCGGGGATGTAACCGATGACTTCATAGCCATTGGTCAAACGAACCTTCGCGACCTTACGAAGCGCCGAGTTCGGCTTCTTCGGGGTCGTCGTATAGACGCGGGTGCAAACGCCGCGCTTCTGCGGGCTGGCCTGCAGCGCCGGAACCTTGTTCCGGGCCTTCTGGGCTTCCCGCGGCTTGCGGATCAGCTGGTTGATCGTCGGCACGTGTCTCGCCTTCGTCTCGCTGCGCTGGAACAGGAATGTCCCGCGCTAACCCAATTTCCGCGGCCACAACCGCATTCTTCTCTCGACGGATCGGAACAGTCAGCACATACCGAGCTATCTGCGAACGAAAGAAGCGCCGCCGGCCAGGATCTGGCCGAGGGCGCTGTACGTTCAGAGGACCACGCGACAGCGTTTAAAGCTGCCAGTTGCGCGGTCATGCGCCGGATTTGGTCGTGCGTGCGTTCCGGCAGCGTCTTGACGTTCTGTGTCCAGACAGGGTGTCCGAACGCGGCAACATCAACCGCCTGCCGTGAAAGTACGCGCCTTCTACGCGGCGACTCGCCGTTCGTCAACCCTTAACCGCGAGTTTGGCCGCTCACAGCCCCGTGCGAGGCCTTGCTGGCGTTAGATTTCATCCATGACGCCCGCCACGCAACAAAGATGCTCGAATTTTCGTCGCTGGCAGCCATCGCGTTAAGGGGTTTCCCCTCGCCATACGGGCGACTCGCGCACTGCGCTGGCGACTCCCGATTCCACGAAAAAGGCCGCCCTGCGAGGGGCGGCCTTTCGATTCTTGCGAGGTCTTGCCGCACCGGTCACTCGGCGGCGGCAGGACCTTCCAGGCGCGGCGCATTGGAGGCGACGCCGTCCTGCTCGTTCTGCGCGGCGATCAGATCGTCGCGGGTGGTCGCCGTCACACGGAGCTTCGCCATCTGCGCGCCGGTGCCCGCCGGGATGAGACGGCCGACGATGACGTTCTCCTTGAGACCGGCGAGGTCGTCCGACTTGCCGTTGACCGCCGCCTCGGTGAGCACGCGGGTCGTCTCCTGGAACGAGGCGGCCGAGATGAAGGAGCGCGTCTGCAGGCTCGCCTTGGTGATGCCGAGCAGGACCGGGTGACCGGACGCGGGCTTCTTGCCCTCGGCGATCAGCCGCTCATTGATCTCGTTCAGCTCCGAAGCGTCGATCTGCTCATTGGTGAGCAGGTCGCTCTCGCCGGCGTCGTCGATCTCGACCTTCTGCAGCATCTGGCGAACGATCACCTCGATGTGCTTGTCGTTGATCAGCACGCCCTGCAGCCGGTAGACCTCCTGGATCTCGTTCACGAGATAGGCGGCGAGTTCTTCGACGCCCTTGATCGCCAGAATGTCGTGCGGCGCCGGGTTGCCGTCGACGATGAAGTCACCCTTCTCGACGAGGTCGCCATCCTGCAGATGGATGTGCTTGCCCTTCGGGATCAGGTACTCCGCCGTATCGTCGTTCGAGTCCTGCGGCTCGATGCTGACGCGGCGCTTGTTCTTGTAGTCCTTGCCGAAGCGGATCGTGCCGGAGATTTCGGCGATGATCGCCGCATCCTTCGGACGACGGGCCTCGAACAGCTCCGCCACGCGCGGCAGACCGCCCGTGATGTCGCGGGTCTTGGCCGATTCCATCGGCACGCGCGCCAGCACGTCGCCCGCCTTGATGGTCGAGCCGGGATCGGCGGAAAGGATCGCGTCCACCGGCAGCGTGTAGCGGGCATCGCCGCCGCGCTGCAGCTTCAGTACCTTGCCATCCGCACCCTTCACCACCAGCGAAGGACGCAGTTCCGAACCGCGCCCGGTGCGCCAGTCGGTAACGACACGCTTGGCGATACCGGTCGATTCGTCGACCGTCTCGCTGAGCGAGGCGCCTTCGACCAGATCCTCGTAACCCACGATACCCTCGACCTCGGTGAGGATCGGGCGGGTATAGGGGTCCCACTCGGCGATGCGCTGGCCGCGCTTGATGGCGTCGCCATCATCCACCTTCAGCTTGGCGCCGAACTGGATGCGATGCGAGGCCTTCTCCGTGCCGTCGTGATCGATGATCAGAACCGACAGGTTGCGGCTCATCGCGATCAGTTCGCCGTCAGAGTTCCGCACCACATTGCGGTTGCGGATCTTCACCGTGCCCTCGAACGAGGCCTCGATGAAGGACTGCTCGGAGAGCTGCGCCGCGCCACCGATGTGGAAGGTGCGCATGGTGAGCTGCGTGCCCGGCTCGCCGATCGACTGCGCCGCGATGACGCCGACCGCCTCGCCCATATTCACGGGCGTGCCGCGCGCCAGGTCACGGCCGTAGCAGGTGCCGCAGACGCCGTTCTTGGCCTCGCAGGTCAGCACGGAGCGGATCTTGATCTCCTGAACGCCGGCCTTCGAGATGCGCTCGACATCCGCCTCGTCCATCATGTGGCCGGCCGGCACGATCACCTTGCCGGTCGCACCCTCGATCACATCCTCGGCCGCGGTGCGGCCCAGAACGCGCGAGCCGAGCGTGGCGACGATGTTGCCCGCGTCGATGATGGCGCGCATCGCGATACCGTTGGTGGTGCCGCAATCACGCAGAGTGATGATGCTGTCCTGAGCCACGTCAACGAGACGACGGGTCAGGTAGCCCGAGTTGGCAGTCTTCAGCGCGGTATCGGCCAGACCCTTACGGGCACCGTGGGTCGAGTTGAAGTACTCGAGCACGGAGAGGCCTTCCTTGAAGTTCGAGATGATCGGCGTCTCGATGATCTCACCCGACGGCTTCGCCATCAGGCCGCGCATGGCGGCCAGCTGACGCATCTGCTCACGCGAACCACGCGCGCCGGAATGCGCCATCATGTAGATCGAGTTGATCTGCTTCTCGCGACCCGTCACCGGGTCCTTCTTCACCGCCGAAATCTCGGCCATCATTTCATCGGCGAGGCGGGCGGAGCACTTGCCCCACGCATCGACGACCTTGTTGTACTTTTCGCCCTGGGTGATCAGGCCGTCATTGTACTGCTGCTCATATTCCTTGGTGAGCGCGCGGGTCTCTTCGACCATGTCCCACTTCTTGGACGGCACAACCATGTCGTCCTTGCCGAACGAAATGCCGGCGCGGAAGGCGTTGGAGAAGCCGAGCGTCATGATGCGGTCGCAGAAGATGACCGTCTCCTTCTGACCGCAGTGGCGGTAGACGGTGTCGATCATGTTCGAGATTTCCTTCTTGGTCATCAGCTTGTTGACGACGTCGAAGGGGGTCTTCGGGTTCTTCGGCAGGAGTTCGCCGAGCTTCATGCGACCGGGGGTGGTCTCATAGATCTTCGGGGCCGGATTGCCGTCCTCGTCGACGCCGATATAGCGCCCGCGCACCTTGGTGTGCAGAGTGATGGCCTTGGCGGCCAGCGCGTGGTCGATCTCGCCCATATTGGCAAAGGCCATGCCCTCGCCGGGCTCACCCTCGCGCATCATGGTGAGATAGTAGAGACCGAGAACGATGTCCTGCGACGGCACAATGATCGGCGCGCCGTTCGCGGGGTGCAGGATGTTGTTGGTCGACATCATCAGCACGCGCGCTTCCAGCTGCGCCTCGATGGACAGGGGCACATGCACCGCCATCTGGTCGCCGTCGAAGTCGGCGTTGAAGGCCGAGCAGACCAGCGGGTGAAGCTGAATCGCCTTGCCTTCGATCAGCACCGGCTCGAACGCCTGGATGCCCAGGCGATGCAGGGTCGGAGCGCGGTTCAGCATCACGGGATGCTCGCGGATCACCTCATCGAGGATGTCCCACACCTCGGGACGCTCCTTCTCGACCAGCTTCTTCGCCTGCTTCACGGTCGCGGACAGGCCCTTGGCGTCGAGACGCGAATAGATGAAGGGCTTGAACAGCTCCAGCGCCATCTTCTTCGGCAGGCCGCACTGGTGCAGCTTCAGCTCGGGACCGACGACGATCACCGAACGGCCGGAATAGTCGACGCGCTTGCCGAGCAGGTTCTGGCGGAACCGGCCCTGCTTGCCCTTCAGCATGTCGGCGAGCGACTTCAGCGGGCGCTTATTGGCGCCGGTGATGACACGGCCGCGACGACCATTGTCGAACAGCGCATCAACCGCTTCCTGAAGCATGCGCTTCTCATTGCGGATGATGATGTCCGGCGCCTTCAGCTCGATCAGTCGCTTAAGACGGTTGTTGCGGTTGATGACGCGGCGGTAGAGGTCGTTAAGGTCGGAGGTCGCGAAGCGGCCGCCATCCAGCGGGACGAGCGGGCGCAGGTCCGGCGGGATCACCGGCACATGCGTCAGGATCATCCACTCCGGCTTGTTGCCGGATTCCTGGAAGGCTTCGACGATCTTAAGGCGCTTGGCCAGCTTCTTCGGCTTCAGCTCGGTGGTGGCCTCGGCGATCTCCTTGCGCAGATTGCCGGCGATCTTCTCCAGATCCATGCCCCGCAGAATCTCGCGGATCGCCTCCGCGCCGATCAGCGCGGTGAACGAATCGTCGCCATACTCTTCCTGCGCGCGCAGATAGTCCTCTTCCGACAGGAGCTGACGCTCCTTCAGCGGAGTGAGGCCGGGCTCGATGACGCAGTAGTACTCGAAGTACAGGATGCGCTCGAGATCCTTGAGCGTCATGTCGAGCAGAAGGCCGATGCGGCTCGGCAGCGACTTCAGGAACCAGATATGCGCGACAGGGGCGGCAAGCTCGATGTGGCCCATGCGCTCACGGCGCACGCGCGACAGCGTGACTTCCACGCCGCACTTCTCGCAGATGATGCCCTTGTACTTCATGCGCTTGTACTTGCCGCACAGGCACTCATAGTCCTTGATCGGACCGAAGATGCGCGCGCAGAACAAGCCGTCACGCTCAGGCTTGAACGTGCGGTAGTTGATCGTTTCGGGCTTCTTGATCTCGCCGAAGGACCACGACAGGATCTTCTCCGGACTCGCGATCGAGATCTTGATCTGATCGAAAGTCGGCGCCGGCGCCGCCGGGTTGAAGAGATTCATGACCTCTTGATTCATCGCCGTCTCCTTCGGCTGGACCCCGCCTCCGCCGCCGCGGCTTGCTGGGGTCACGGAAAAGTCTGGTCTGTCGCGCGATCGAAAAGGCGGACGCGACCTGCGCGCCCGCCCTTGGTCTCAGTCGGTCATTCGGCCGCTGGCAGGCTCTCGCCCGGGGTCGGCACCGCCGAGAGAGTCTTGGAGTTCATCAGCTCGACATTGAGGCCGAGCGAACGCATCTCCTTCACGAGAACGTTGAAGCTCTCGGGAATGCCTGCCTCGAAGGTGTCGTCGCCGCGCACGATGGCCTCGTAGACCTTGGTGCGGCCCGCGACGTCGTCCGACTTCACGGTCAGCATCTCCTGCAGCGTATAGGCGGCGCCATAGGCTTCGAGAGCCCACACCTCCATTTCGCCGAAGCGCTGACCACCGAACTGCGCCTTACCGCCCAGCGGCTGCTGGGTGACGAGCGAGTACGGGCCGATCGAGCGTGCATGGATCTTGTCGTCGACAAGGTGATGCAGCTTCAGCATGTAGATGTAGCCGACCGTCACCTTACGGTCGAACTGCTCGCCGGTGCGGCCATCGAACAGCGTCGACTGCGCCGACTTGTCGAGGCCGGCCAGTTCGAGCATGTGCTCGATATCCGCCTCGCGGGCACCATCGAACACCGGCGTGGCGATCGGAACGCCGCGACGCAGGTTCGATCCCAGCTCGACCAGACCTTCCTCGTCGAGCGAAGCGATGGTCTCGTCCTTGCCGTAGATCTTGCCGAACGCGTCCTTGAGCGGAGCGATGTCCTGCGTCTGCCGATAGCCTTCGATGGCGCGGTCGATCACGCGGCCGAGGCCGGCGCAGGCCCAGCCGAGATGGGTCTCGAGGATCTGCCCGACATTCATGCGCGAGGGCACGCCGAGCGGATTGAGCACCATGTCGACCGGGGTGCCGTCCTCAAGGAACGGCATGTCCTCGACCGGGACGATACGCGAAACCACGCCCTTGTTGCCATGCCGGCCGGCCATCTTGTCGCCCGGCTGGATCTTGCGCTTCACCGCGATGAAGACCTTGACCATCTTCATCACGCCAGGCGGAAGCTCGTCGCCGCGCTGCAGCTTCTCGACCTTGTCGAGGAACCGCTGCTCAAGACGCTTCTTGGACTCGTCGTACTGGTTGCGGATCGCCTCCAGCTCGCTCATCAGCTGATCGTCGGCAACGGCGAACTGCCACCACTGGCTGCGCGGGAACTCGGTCAGCACCGAACGGGTGAGCACCGTGTCCTTCTTGAAGCTCTTGGGGCCCGCAATGCCGGTCTTGCCGTCCAGCATCTCGGCCAGGCGGCCGAAGACGTTACGGTCAAGGATCGCCTGCTCGTCGTCGCGGTCCTTGGCGAGGCGTTCGATTTCCTCGCGCTCGATCGCCTGGGCGCGCTCGTCCTTGTCGACGCCATGGCGATTGAACACGCGCACTTCGACGACCGTACCGGTGACACCCGGAGGAACGCGCAGAGAGGTGTCGCGCACATCCGCCGCCTTCTCGCCGAAGATCGCGCGAAGCAGCTTCTCTTCCGGCGTCATCGGGCTCTCGCCCTTCGGCGTGATCTTGCCGCAGAGGATGTCGCCCGCCTGCACTTCCGCGCCGATATAGACGATGCCGGCTTCGTCCAGATTCTTCAGCGCCTCTTCCGACACGTTCGGAATGTCGCGCGTGATTTCCTCCGGGCCGAGCTTGGTGTCGCGGGCCATCACTTCGAACTCCTCGATGTGGATCGAGGAGAAGATGTCACCCTTGGAGATGTTCTCCGACAGCAGGATCGAATCTTCGAAGTTGTAGCCGTTCCACGGCATGAACGCGACGAGGATGTTCCGGCCGAGGGCGAGATCGCCGAGATCGGTCGAAGGACCATCCGCGATGATGTCGCCCTTGCGCACGCGGTCGCCCACCCGCACCAGCGGACGCTGGTTGATGCAGGTCGACTGGTTCGAACGCTGGAACTTCTGCAGCCGGTAGATGTCGACGCCCGACTTCGACGGATCGTTTTCTTCCGTCGCGCGGATGACGATACGGGTCGCGTCCACCTGGTCGACGATGCCCGTGCGGCGCGCGCCGATGGCGGCACCGGAGTCACGGGCGACCACGGACTCCATGCCCGTGCCGACGAAGGGGGCGTCGGCGCGAACGAGCGGCACCGCCTGGCGCTGCATGTTCGAGCCCATGAGCGCGCGGTTGGCGTCGTCGTTCTCAAGGAACGGGATGAGCGCGGCGGCGACCGAGACGAGCTGCTTGGGCGACACGTCCATGAAGTCGACGCGGTCCGGAGTCACCAGCAGCACGTCGCCGGCGTGACGGCAGACGATCAGGTCCTCGGTAAAGCGGCCTTCCGCATCGAGCGGGATGTTCGCCTGCGCGACGTAGTACTTCCCCTCCTCCATAGCGGAGAGATAGACCACCTCGTCCTGAACCTGGCTGTCCTTCACGCGGCGATAGGGCGCCTCGATGAAGCCGTACTTGTTCACGCGGGCAAACGTGGCCAGCGAGTTGATAAGGCCGATGTTCGGGCCTTCCGGCGTCTCGATCGGGCAGATGCGGCCGTAATGCGTCGGGTGCACGTCGCGCACCTCGAAGCCGGCACGCTCGCGCGTCAGACCGCCCGGGCCAAGCGCCGAGAGACGGCGCTTATGGGTGATCTCGGACAGCGGGTTGGTCTGGTCCATGAACTGCGAGAGCTGCGACGAGCCGAAGAACTCGCGCACCGCCGCCGCCACGGGCTTGGCGTTGATCAGGTCCTGCGGCATCACGGTGTCGATGTCGACGGACGACATGCGCTCCTTGATGGCGCGCTCCATGCGCAGCAGGCCGACGCGGTACTGGTTCTCCATCAGCTCGCCGACGGAGCGGACGCGGCGATTGCCAAGGTGATCGATGTCGTCGATCTCGCCCTTGCCGTCGCGCAGTTCGACCAGCGTCTTGATGACCGCGAGAATGTCCTCGCGGCGCAGCACGCGCACCGTGTCCTCGGCGTCGAGGTCGAGGCGCATGTTCATCTTGACGCGACCGACGGCGGACAGGTCGTAGCGTTCAGCGTCGAAGAACAGCGAGTGGAACATCGCCTGCGCGGAATCGAGCGTCGGCGGCTCGCCGGGGCGCATCACGCGGTAGATGTCGAACAGCGCGTCCTCGCGGGTCACGTTCTTGTCGACGGCCAGCGTATTGCGGATATAGGCGCCAACATTGACGTGGTCGATGTCGAGGATCGGCACCTCGTCGTAGCCAAGCTCGACAAGCTGCTTCAGCATCTTCTCGGTGACTTCCTCACCGGCTTCGACATAGATCTCGCCCGAGGTCGGGTTGACGATGTCCTCGGCCACATACTGGCCGACCATCTCTTCGTCTGAGATCTTGAGCGCCTTGAGGCCCTTCTCGGCGAGCTGGCGGGCCTGACGGACCGTCACCTTCTTGCCGGCCTCGATCACGACTTCGCCGGTATCGGCGTCGACGAGATCGGCCACGGCCTTGTAGCCCTTCATCCGCTTGGGATCGAAAGGCATGCGCCAGCCATCCTTCGTGCGGGCGAAGGTGATGGTTTCATAGAAGGTGTTGAGGATCTCCTCGCCGTCGAGACCGAGTGCGAACAGCAGGCTCGTTACCGGAATCTTGCGGCGGCGGTCGATACGCGCATAGACGATGTCCTTGGCGTCGAACTCGATGTCGAGCCAGGAACCGCGATAGGGGATGATGCGCGCAGCGAACAGCAGCTTGCCGCTCGAGTGCGTCTTGCCCTTGTCGTGGTCGAAGAACACGCCCGGCGAACGGTGCATCTGCGAGACGATGACGCGCTCGGTCCCGTTGACGATGAACGTGCCGTTCATCGTCATCAGCGGGATGTCGCCCATATAGACGTCCTGCTCCTTGATGTCCTTGACGGACTTGGAGCCGGTGTCGGGATCGACATCGAAAACGATCAGACGGAGCGTCACCTTCAGCGGCGCTGCGAAGGTCATGCCGCGCTGGCGGCACTCGTCAACGTCGTACTTCGGCGGCTCGAATTCGTAGCGGACGAATTCGAGCATGGCAGCGCCCGAAAAGTCCGAAATCGGGAAAACCGACTTGAAAACCGCCTGAATGCCGTCGTCGGCGCGACCGCCCTTCGGCTCAACGATCTGCAGGAACTGGTCATAGGATGCCTTCTGAACCTCGATGAGGTTCGGCATCTCCGCCACTTCCTGGATCTTGCCGAAAAACTTGCGGACCCGCTTACGACCGGTGAACGTCTGCGCCATGTCGCTCCTCGCTCCGTCCGAGTATCCGTCAGCGCCATCCACGAACCCGGCGGGAGGGCCGGTGGCCTTGCGTGGAGGCTTAAGATCACAAAACAATCCGACAAGGTTGAGGCACATACCGCGCCCCGCCTCCGGCCGTTCCGTAACCGACGGCTCGCCAGACGACCCGCTCCGGATCGTCGGGGAAGCCGTCGGGCTTCCTTAGGTTCGCCTTCGATGTGAAGGCAGAGGCCGCCGGCGAACCGGCGGCCTCGCATGATCAAATGATCACTTGAGCTCGACCTTGGCGCCGGCCTTCTCGACCTGGGCCTTGATCTTCTCGGCCTCTTCCTTGGTCACGCCTTCCTTGATCGGCTTGGGCGCGCCTTCGACGAGGTCCTTGGCTTCCTTGAGGCCCAGGCCGGTGATGGCGCGGACTTCCTTGATGACCTCGATCTTCTTGTCGCCGGCCGCGGCCAGGACAACGGTGAACTCGGTCTGCTCTTCGACCGGGGCCGCAGCGGCACCAGCGGGAGCGGCAGCAACCGCCACGGCGGCAGCGGCGGAGACGCCCCACTTCTCTTCGAGGAGCTTCGCGAGCTCGGCGGCCTCGAGAACGGTCAGGGCGGACAGCTCGTCAACGAGCTTCGACAGATCAGCCATTTTACTTAAGTCCTTGGATTTAGGTTCGAACCAGTATTACCGGGAAGCCTCACGCGGCTTCGTTCTCTTTGGCATAGGCCGCAAACACGCGGGCGAGCTTGGCCGCCGGCGCGGTGCTGAGCTGCGCGATCTTCGTCGCCGGGGCCTGGATGAGGCCGACCAGCTTCGCACGCAGTTCATCAAGGGACGGCATGGTGGCCAGAGCCTTCACACCATCCACATTCAGGGCCGTGGTGCCGAACGCTCCGCCCAGGATGACGAACTTGTCGTTCGTCTTGGCGAAGTCGACGGCAACCTTCGGGGCCGCAACAGGATCGCTGGAATAAGCGATGATGGTCGGACCCTTCAGCAGGGAACCGACATGTGCGACGTCCGAACCTTCGAGAGCGATCTTGGCGAGGCGGTTCTTCGCCACCTTCACGGTCGCACCATTCGCCTTCATCTGCCGACGCAGGGTCTGCAGCTGGGCGACGGTAAGGCCGGAATAGTGGGCCACGACGACAACCGAGGTGGTGTTGAACACCTCGGTGAGCGACGTGACGAGCTCTTCTTTTTGTGCTCGATCCACTTCACTTGCTCTCCGGTGGCGAGGAAGGGTGACTTCCCCGCCGGGTTTGCGCCTTGCCACCCCTCCTTGCGGAGCGGTGGCGGTGGTATCCTGTCCCCTGGGACCGGAAAACCGGCCAAGGCGCTGGTTCGAGCCGAAAGCCAGGACCCGGCGAACCGGTACCGTGCATCGGTCGTAACCCCGTCTATGCTGGCCCCGGAATGGGATTAAGCCGCCTCGAAGAGGGGCACCGGCAGTCTCGGACAGGACATAAAGCCGGCAAGGCGAACCCTGCCGGCCTCTCCGCCCGATTTTAAGCGGGCGAAAGCTGAAATTTCATCGGCACGCGGCCGACAATGTCGGCAACGAAACCGCCCATATAGTGAGTCGCGTGGGATTTGTCACCCCTGATAGCACCGAGGGCTTGACAAATCCACACTGTCGCAATCACGGGACCGCGACCGGCCCCGTGATGCGCGCGCAGGAGCAATCAGCCCGCAACCAGCACCGAAGCCGGCTCGACCTTCAGGCCGGGACCCATGGTCGAGGAGACGGCGACGCGCTGGACATAGGTGCCCTTGGCGCCGGTCGGCTTGGCCTTGACCACGGCATCGGCGAAGGCGCGGATGTTCTCGGCGAGCTTGTCCACCGGGAACGAGGCCTTGCCGATGCCAGCGTGGATAATGCCGGCCTTCTCGACGCGGAACTCGACCGCACCGCCCTTGGCGGCTTCAACCGCACCCTTCACGTCCATGGTGACGGTGCCGACCTTCGGGTTCGGCATCAGGCCGCGCGGGCCAAGCACCTTACCGAGACGGCCGACGAGCGGCATCAGATCCGGGGTGGCGATGCAGCGATCGAAATCGATCGTGCCGCCCTGAATGGTCTCGAGCAGATCTTCGGCGCCGACGATGTCGGCACCGGCTGCCTTGGCCTCATCAGCCTTGGCGCCGCGCGCGAACACGGCGACGCGTACCGTACGGCCCGAGCCGTTCGGCAGGTTGCACACGCCACGAACCATCTGGTCGGCATGGCGGGGATCGACGCCGAGATTCATCGCCACTTCGATGGTCTCATCGAACTTGGCGTTGGCGCGGTCCTTCAGCAGCTGAATCGCCTCGTCGAGACCATACAGCTTGGCGGGATCAATGCCCTCGCGGACGGCGCGAACACGCTTGGAAATCTTGGCCATCAGCTCAACCCACCACTTCGAGGCCCATGGAACGGGCGGAGCCCTCGATCATGCGCACCGCCGCGTCGACGGTATCGCAGTTGAGGTCCTTCATCTTCTTCTCGGCGATATCGCGCATCTGGTTCTGCGAAATCTTGCCGACGAAGCCGCCCTTGCCCGGGGTCTTGGAACCGGAGCCGGGCTTCTTCTTAGTCTCAAGGCCAGCGGCCTTCTTCAGGAAGTAGGAGACCGGCGGGGTCTTCAGCTCGAAGGTGAAGGAACGATCCTGGTAGGCGGTGATCACGACCGGGATCGGCATGCCCTTTTCGAGCTGGCCGGTCTGGGCGTTGAACGCCTTGCAGAATTCCATGATGTTGAGGCCGCGCTGACCGAGCGCCGGGCCGATCGGCGGGGCCGGGTTGGCCGAGCCGGCGGGCACCTGCAACTTGATGTAGCCGGTGATCTTCTTCGCCATAGTGAACTCCTCGGCGGCGCGACAGCCAGTCGCAAACGCCAAAGCACGCCGTCGCGACGGCTTCATCGCGTGCGGCGTAAATGGAGGATCGCGGTTGCGGCACGTTCACAATGCTGGCTGGCGAACCGGCCGTGCCTCCCGCGCATGAATGCATGCCGGAGACCGAAGCCTCCTGCTTGCGGGGCCTGCCATACAGGATCAACCGACCGAACGCAACCCGGCCGTCATTTCCGCCAACCTCACTTCGGCCGGCTCACGCCGCCGACGACAGCGCCCGGCGGCGGCGATGGGCTTCGCGGGCGAGGATCGCGTCCGCATCAAGGCTGCGAATCGGCAGGCTGAGATCGCGCGGCACGTCGCCTTCCATTTGGAGCGCGAGATAGCGCCCGCAGCACACCCGCAGGAAGGACGCGAAGTTCTCGACGCCGCCATGGGCGAAGGTCAGTTCCTCATGCAGCCTGGCGAGCAGCTGCGGAAGACTCATGCCGTCGCGCAGGGCGATCTCCTCCAGCACCTGCCAATACAGGTTCTCCAGCCGCACGCTGGTGGAGAAGCCGTTGAGTCTCAGCGATTTGAGCCGCGTCTGCCACAGGCTCGGATCAGCTTCAATGAAGAGCTTGCACATGGAGCGCCCCCTCGGCGGCGGAGCCCCCCTCCCCGCCGCGCGCATCATAACCCCGAACCCCGGTGAGGCGAAGCTCGAGGCAAGCGGCGTCGCTTAGGCCGCCTCGCGCGCCCCGGTCGTTACCTCGCCATGGGTGATCGTCGTACCGAGGACAGCAAGGAACTGGGCAATCCATGCCGGGTGCGCCGGCCAGGCCGGCGCAGATACCAGATTGCCGTCCGTCACCGCCGCGTCGATGGCGATGTCGGCATAGGTGCCGCCCGCAAGCTCCACCTCAGCGCGGCAGGCAGGATAGGCCGAGCAGGTCCGCCCTTCGAGAACACGGGCGCCGGCGAGCAGCTGCGCCCCATGGCAGATAGCGGCGACCGGCTTGTCGGCCGCGAAGAAGTGGCGGACGATCTCCAAGGTGCGGGCGTTCATCCGCAGATATTCCGGCGCCCGGCCACCGGGAATCACCAGCGCGTCGTAGCGGGCGGGATCGACCTCGGTGAAGGACGCATTGAGCGCGAAATTGTGCCCGCGCTTTTCCGAATAGGTTTGCTGCCCCTCGAAATCGTGTATCGCGGTGGCGACGCTGTCGCCGGCCTTCTTATCCGGGCAAACCGCATGCACGGTGTGGCCGACCGCCAACAGCGCCTGGAAAGGCACCATGGTCTCGTAGTCTTCGACAAAATCGCCGACGATCATCAGAATGCGTTTACCAGCCATTCTCACCTCCCGGGTTGCGCCGCCGTCCGCAGTTGGGCGGCGGCAGCTCTTGGGGAGAGATTAGAGCAGCGGGCGCACCGACGGGTGTTAACCCGTTAACGCGCAGTCCAACGAAAAAGGGCGCCGCCGAAGCCGCGCCCTTCCAAAGCTGAGTTCGGCTGCAGACCGGCCGTCAGACCTTCTCGACCTGACCGAATTCCAGTTCGACGGGCGTGGCACGGCCGAAGATGGACACCGCCACCTTGAGACGCGAACGTCCCTCGTCGACCTCTTCGACGACGCCGTTGAACGACGCGAACGGACCGTCCGACACCTTGACCGTCTCACCGACCTCGAAGGTGATCGAGGGCTTGGGACGCTCAATGCCTTCCTGCACCTGCTGAAGGATGCGCATGGCTTCCTTCTCGGCGATGGGCATTGGCTTGTTGTCGGCCCCGAGGAAGCCGGTGACCTTCGGCGTGTTCTTGATGAGGTGGAAGGCCTCGTCGGTCAGGTCCATCTTCACCAGAACATAGCCGGGGAAGAACTTGCGCTCGGCGTCGACTTTGCGACCGCGGCGCACCTCGACGACCTTCTCGGTCGGCACGAGCACCTGCTCGAACAGGTCGGTAAGACCGCGCTGCGCAGCCTGCTCCTTGATGGAGTCCGCGACCTTCTTCTCGAAGTTGGAATAGGCGTGAACGATGTACCAGCGCATCGGCATCGCGACTCTCCTCAACGGCCGATTTGCAGGATCTGAGCGATCGCGAAGCTCAGAATCTGGTCGGCGACCAGGAAGAACAGCGAGGCCAGCACCACCATGACAAAAACCATCGCGGTAGTGATGAGCGTCTCGCGACGGGTCGGCCAGGTGACCTTGCGGGCTTCCGCGCGGACCTGCTGAAAGAACTCGACCGGGTTCGTCTTCGCCATGCTCGTCTCGAAACGCCTCTGATGCGGCCCGCGCCGGTATCGGCTGATCGCGGCGCGCCGCCTGCGGGTCCCGCCTTGCACGCCTTCCGGCGCCCCGGCAATACGACCCTCCAAAAATGCACGAAGCGGGCGTATAGCCCGCAAAGCCGCCTCGCGTCAAAGAACCTTTGGCGCTCTTGCCTGCCACCTCCAGGGAAAGTGGCAGGAGTGGAGGGACTCGAACCCCCAACCCCCGGTTTTGGAGACCGGTGCTCTAACCAGTTGAGCTACACTCCTAGAAGAGTCGGACGGGGCGATGCCCAGATCGTCCGACTCTCGAATCGCGAGGCACTATAACCGGCCGCGCGCCTACGTCGAGGGGCGCGAGGCCCGGTTTCAACAGTTCGGCAGCAAAGCGTGAAAAACTTTGTCGCCGGAAAGGGATGCGACCCGCGCACCCCTTTGTCTTGACGTCACTCGATGATGGAAGCGACGACGCCGGCGCCGACGGTGCGGCCGCCTTCGCGGATAGCGAAGCGCAGCTTCTCTTCCATCGCGATCGGAACG
>NZ_JAUSUI010000016.1 GCF_030813495.1 Ancylobacter polymorphus
GAGAATTCGCATTCCGGGCAGCACAGCCAGTCCGGCGGCGATCAGCGCCAGCACGGCGGTTCCACTGACAATCCCGGCAACTTCGCCAATGATCGCGAAAAGGCGAGCGAAGCCGGCCGCAAGGGCGGCCAGCGCTGACCGGGCGCTGTGACCATCGCGCCTGATCTCGGCAATGCCCGCCCCGGCACGTTCAGGGCGGGCATTGGCATGACGTAGCAAGGTGCGTGCCTGCCGTCCGACGCGCGGCCGCTTCCAGGGGACGACGTAAGGGGAACCTCGGTCCTTCTCGCCCGTTGCCGATCAGGGCGGCCGCTCAGTGCACCGCCGGCAAAGCAATCAGCGATATCAGCGACAGGAGACACGCGACATGGCGACCGCCGACGAACGGCTTATGGAATGGCTGCGCGATGCGCATGCGATGGAACAGCAGGCCGAGACGATGCTGTCGTCCATGGCGTCGCGCATCGAGCACTATCCCGAGGTGAAGCGCGGCCTTGAGCGGCATCTTGAGGAGACGCGCGCCCAGGCCGCACAGATCGAAGCCTGCATCGCCCGCCGGGGTGGCGACACCTCCACGCTCAAGGACCTCGCCGCCAAGTTCACCGCCTTCGGCCAGGGGCTGAGCGGGATGTTCGTGGGCGACGAGATCGTCAAGGGTTCGATGGCGAGCTACACATTCGAGCATATGGAAATCGCCGCCTACAAGGTGCTCATCAGCGCGGCGGAAGCCTGCGGCGACCGGGAAACCAGCGCGGTGTGCCAGCGCATCCTGGCCGAAGAAGAGGCCATGGCGCGCTGGGTGGGCGACAATCTCGGCGACATCACCATCAAATATCTCGCGCGGGAAGAAACCCCCGATGTGACCGCCAAGCACTGACGACTGCACTGACAGCTGCACTGACGACCGCGCTGCCGAGGGCGCGGCACGACGCATCCTGCGACCCGGAGCCGACGCCCGGCCCTCAAGCGGAGGACGGGCGTTGCGTCGGCACGTCGGAGGAATCTGCCCGGCCGCCTCCAGCCTGTGGCGCTGCGACGGAGCCGGCGGTTGAACAACCGTGCGTCGCTTGTCGCGTTTCCGGTGGAGTGTTACCATACAAATGAAGCGATTGTGGGCGTCGCCTCGGCAGGCTGGGACTGGGATGCGGCGTCACCCGCGCCATCGATGTGGTCTGCCCTTCGCCAGCGCGCCGGGCAATGCGTTGAGTTAAGCCCCTCCCTTGCTCGCCAGTGGTTTCTACGCGTATCCGTGGTCAGGCAGGGGCGATGGGCAGAAGTTCCCGGGATTTCGTTACGTTCGTCAGGCAATATCTGAGATATGATCTTCGCCGGGAACTCATCGCCTGGTGGAAGATCGCGAAATTCTACCTGCCGATCGGGCTTGTGGTCGCGGCCCTCGCGCTGGCGATTCTGGTCTATATCGAGCCCTTTCCCCGGGGACATACCGTTCTGGCCATCGGCCAGCGCGGCACGCTGAGCCGCGATCTCGGCGACGCCTTCCAGTCCTATTTCGAGCGCCACGGGCTGACCCTCGATATCCGCAGCCGACCCGGTCTCGACGCGGTTGAAAAGGACATTCACGACCCCGGCTCCGACATCAATGCCAGCTTCGTCGTGTCCGGGGCGGGGTCGGCGGCGGACTATCCCGACCTCGTCTCGCTCGGCAATGTCGCGATCGCGCCGGCCTGGCTGTTCTATCGCGGCGAGACGGTGAAGGTCGACGACCCCTTCCAGTATTACCGGGACCGGCCGATCGCCGTTGGCGCGCCGGGCACGGTGAGCGCGCGGTTGTTCGCTACCCTGATGGACCTCAACAATCCCGGCACGGGGGACCGGCCGAACTTCCTCAAGCTGCCGAACCAGGAGGCGGTCGCGCAGCTGCGCGCCGGAACGATCGACGCGCTGTTCATCGTCGATGGCTTCGCCTCGCCGGTGATCCAGCAATTGCTGAGCGATCCCACCGTCAAGCTGATGAACTTCCCGCTGGTCGATGCCTATGTCCGGCGCCTGCCTTTCCTGCGCAAGGTGACGGTGCCGCGCGGCGCTATCGACATTGGCGAGGTGCGGCCGGGGAGCGACATCGCGCTGCTCGCCTCCTCGGTGAATCTGCTGGTGGAGAAAGACACCCATCCCGCGGTGCAATGGGCTTTCCTTCTCGCGTCACGCGAGATCAGCCTGAAGTCGGACAATTTCTTCCCCGTTGCCGACAATCTCCCGCAATATCGCGACCGATCCTTTCCGCTGAGCCCGATCGCCACCCGCTTCTATACAAGCGGCGTCCCGGGAATCTTCAGCTATCTCCCGCTCTGGCTCGCGGCGCTGCTGGAGAATGTCTGGATCGTTCTTCTTGCGCTGCTGCTCCTTGGCCTGCCGCTCTTCAACAAGATCATCGGCTATCGCGGCTTTGCCTCGCAGAAGCTGCTCTGGCTGCATTTCTGGGAGCTGCGCTACCTCGAGGACGAACTCGTGGCGGCGCGGACCGTGGGCGAGGTGGGATCGGTGATGGAACGCCTCTCCCTGCTCGATGCCAAGACGACCGAAACCTGGGTGCAGGACGATCAGATGCGGCATTATTTCACGCTCCGGCGTAACATCAGCAGCATGCTTCAGGATGCGCAGAAGAAGATAAGCCTGTTGCAGAAATCCTGAACGCGACGATCGGTCGGGGGGCGTTGATCGATGTATCTTTCTTTTCTTCAATACATGACGGACACTCAGCTTCTGGTGCTGATGCCGGCGCTGTCATGCTTCGTTTTGCTGCTTGTCGCCCTTGGGGTGCGGTATATCAACGCGAAATGGGGCTGGCTGGACTATGACAGCGACATCGTCGATACCGCCACCCAGAACACCATGTCCGGCGCCTATGTGGTGCTCGGCTTCGTGCTCGCGCTGGTCATGACCACGGCGTCCGATCTTGACGACAAGGTCTCGCAGGAGGCGCAGGCCATCAAGAGCCTGAACGGCCTGCTGATCCTCGACGGCAGCCCGCCGGCCCTGGAGGCGCGCGCGGCGCTGCTGGCCTATACGAAATCCATCGTCACCGACGAATGGACCGTGCTGCGGGATGGCCATGGCAGCCCCGCGACCTCGAAGGCACTGTCCGACCTGTTCCGGCAGATCGACCGCATCGAGCCGGAATCGCCGAAGAGTGTCGTCATCTTCTCCAAGACATTGGAGGCGGCCGACCGCGTGGCGCAGATCCGCAATGATCGCATCTTGAGCGTGACCAGCGCCTTGCCCGACATCTTCTATACGGTGAGCCTGCTCAGCATTCTCGGCGTCATCCTCATCTGCGGCCTGCGGCTGATCGAGGCGACGCCGGTCCGCGCCATCACGCTGGTGGTCCAGCTGGTCATGCTGACGCTCATGCTGGGCGCCATCGCCATCATCGACCTGCCCTATCTCGGCGATACCGCGACCTCGGCCGAGAATCTGCAGGATGTCTATCACGCGCTGGAACGGCAGGATCCCGTTCTGCTGGGGAAACCCTGACCATGGCGGCGAAGGCGCTGGAACGCCTCCCCGACGCCATCACTGGCACGCAGCGTCTGGTGGCGGGCGTCACCTATGTCGCGGAAACGGATGTGCGGGTGCGGGACGGCGCTAAACTGATCGTCGAGGACGGGGTGACGATCCTCATCCGCAACGGCCTCGTGCCGGCAAGCCCGATCGGCCATGCGGCGCTGATCTTCGAGCAGGGCTCGGCGCTGGACGCCCAAAGGCTCTCCATCCGCGCCTGCAATGCGCGCTTGCGTCCGGTGAAGACCGCCGACAATGGCGGCGTCTGGTTCTTCGGCGGCTATCGCAGCGCGGAGAAGGACGGGCTGGAGGTCGCGGTCGTCCGGCCGCGCGCGGCGTCGTCCTTCGAGGCCGCCCTGATCGCGGCCTATTATCTCGGCCATGGCGACCCCGTTACGCCGAGCGACGACCCGATGCTGGACGACCGGGACGGCTTCTCGCTGATGGGAGTGGGGCCGCAGGAATGGCGGGTGGCGGAGGTGCGCAGCTTCCATTCCGGCGATGACGGGCTCGATCTCACCAATTCGCAGATCCGGCTGGAGCGGCTTCGCGTGGTGGCGCCGGCCGAGGACGGCATCAATCTCAGCAGCAGCCGGCTGGAGGTGGCGCGCAGCCTGTTCGTCGACGTGGCGATGACGGACATCGCCGACCGCGACATCTTCGATTTCGAGGTGGATGACGGCCCCAGCTATGTCGAGATCGCCCAGCACTGCCATGTCGATATCAGCGGCGTGTTCGGCGACCAGCTGCACCTCATCAGCCCGGACATGCCTGTCGCCACCGAGGCGGAGGATGTTCCCTACCGCTTCAAGGGCTTCCTGCGCCAATCCCCCGCGCTGGTCTATTCACTGAACGAGGATTGACATGAGCATTGGCCGGACGGGTGGGCGCGAGGCGGCACCATCGCTCGCCGGGGAGCGCCTGCGCGGCCTGCTCCCCGTGCTTGGGCTTGTCCTCGCGCTCGCCGCCGGGACGGGCGCGGTGGCGGAGCCGCGGGTTCAGGCCTGCCCGCTCAACCCGTCCGCGACGACGGGCCAGGTGCTGCAATGGGCCTCGCCGCCCGCGGCCAACAGGGACGACAAGGCGCCTTTGCCCTGCGCGCCCTGCACCGACCCTGCCAACCGCGCCACCAAGACCTGCGCCGTGTTCCGCTTGCTCACCTCCGAGGCCTGCGCGGGCGGGCGCTGCGCGGATGCGGAAGGCGAGTTCGTGCGTCGCCGCCATGGCGGAGATGAGTTCTTCCTGCAATACGACACCCGCCACCGTGACCCGGCCCGGTACCCACGCGCCCGCGGCGAAAATTGCCGCTTCGTGCTGTGGGCCATCGCGCCGGTCATCGGCATTGAGGACGTGGCCGGCTATGCCGGGCGGAACTATTGGCAGGACGCCTATGTCGCCTCGCAGACCATGGTCGAGCCGCCTTTTGCGAGGAATGATCTCGCCTTCGCCATTCAGCCCCCCACCGTGCGCGGCCAGCACCAGTTTCACATCCACATCGGCACGCTGGCGCCGGCCTACCGCACCGCGCTGGCTGGCCTGGCGCGCAACGCGACGCGGGTCCGCATCAACAGCCTCGATTTCCATGCCCGGTTCATCGCGGTCCCGGCGGGGAGCGATCCCTTTGCCGGCCTCGATGTCTCGGGCCTCGTGCGGGCCATGCTGCCGGGCGGCGCGGCGGATCTTCCGCTGTATGGCGTGATGGCGGTGGTGACGGATGACGGGCGCGGGCTCTGGATCCTCGCCGCCGAAGGGTTCGAGCGGGCCGAGCTGAATTTCATCGGCCCCATGGCGTGCCGCCTGCGCTGAGCGCTGCCTGGAAGCGCGCCGCTCCGCATGGCCTGATCGCGCGTTGCTATCGCCTGTCATGTCGGTTCCCGTCGATGCTTCCTCGGCGTGGCAGCGGGCCGTTCGACGGCCGCACTCACCGCGCGCAGAGCGCCGGACGGCAGCTATTGACGCCCGTTGCGTCGCTCATGGCGGCTTCCGGCAGAACGCTGGGCATGATCTGAATCCCGCCATTCAGCGCGGGGGAATCAGCCTTTCGCGGGCGCACGTCGGACGACCGCGAAAGCGCGGGAATGGAATGGCTGCCCCATTGCTCGCGAGCATTGGCCCGACACGCCACGCACGCCGACCTGGCATCAAAAAGCGGCCGCGATTTCGCAAACAGGGAGCACGATTCATGTCGAACGTGCCCTCTAATGTCGAAATGTGACGTAGCTGCACTTTCTCTAACCGTGCAAATAGTATCATAGTGTGGCGTGGGGGCGTGGGTACCGTTTGGCCTGCGGGGGACGACATATCCTATGTGCTTTAGACGACGGATAGCAGGAGTATGCCGTTCCGCTGCGCTTCTCGGACTCACATTGCTACCGGGTGCCGCCTTCGGGCAGGCACGCGGAGTCGTCGAGCGAAATCTGCCACCCGCCGTCTCGGTGGGAGGTGGCCTCCAGGGCGCAACTGCCGTTCCGGTCACCCAGGATGCGACACCGCTCGGCACGGACGTTACCGGCATCCGCCTCATCGGCCTCAACGATCCGGTGCTGGCCAAGCCGCCGGCGGGTCTTTCCTTCCAGGGTGTCGAAGGCGTGCCGACTGAAAGGCTGGGCGAGGTGCTTGCTCCCTTCCTCGGCAAGCCACTGTCGCGAAAGCTGGTTGCGGATGCTCAATCTGCCGTCGCCGCGGCCTACCGCAAGGCGGGACGTCCTTTCGTGTCCGTCACGGCACCGCCGCAGGAGGTCACCTCGGGCGTGCTGCAGCTGCGCATCGTGCCCTTCCGCATGGGGGCGGTGAGGGTCAAGGACGGGGCGTCCAATGCCGCTTCCGGCGGTTTCGCGAATGCTGTGCGTGCGCCCGCAGGGCAGCTGATCGAGGCGGAGCGGATTTCCGAGGACCTCGACTGGCTCAACCGGTTCCCCTACCGCCAGCTGAACGGTGTGTTCGAGCCGGGCTCCAATCTGGGCACCAGCGATCTCACGCTGGAAGTGACCCGCAAGAAGCCGTGGCAGGCCTTCGCCGGCTGGTCGAACACCGGCACGCAGCAGACGGACCTAAACCGCTATTTCATCGGCTTCGGCGTCGGCGTCGAGGCGTGGAACGACCTGACTCTGTCCTATCAGCTCACCGGCAGCGGCAATCTCCTCACCGACCCGTCCTCGATCACGCTGTCCGGCACTAACTGGCCGTCCTATGTCAGCCATGCGGGGCGGATCGCCATCCCCACATTGCCGCGCCAGGCGATCGAGATCACGCCGAGCTTCGTCGCCACCCGGCAGGCCAGTTTCGGCGACATACTGAGCTTTGAGAACATCACCTTCGAACTGCCGATCCTTTACCGGTCGGCGCTTTCGAACATCAACACGGCTCTCGCCGGATGGGGCGAACTCTATTTCGGCGTGGCGCCGAAATGGGCCACGCGCAAGACGCTGTACCAGAATGTCGAGGTCGGCGACGGCCATGTCGGTGTGTTCGATCTCATCGCGGGCTGGGCCGGGACGTGGCAGCCTTCCGCTGGCGGTTCCACGTCCATCGACCTGCGCCTCGTCGCCAATCCCGGCGGGGTGGTCGGCGGCAACAACAGCGGGGCGTGGTCCCTCTACTCCAACGGCCGCGTCACGGACATCAACTATGTCTACGGCCTCGGCACGCTCACGCAGGTCACGCCGCTGAATGTCGTGCCGGCGCTGGCGGGCTGGAGCTGGAACGTGTCGCTGACCGGGCAGGTCGCCGGGCAGGCACTGCCCGACACCGAGCAGCTCGCCATTGGCGGTTATTACGGAACACGCGGCTACACGCTCGACGATGGCAGCGTGGATACGGGCTTTGTGCTGCGCAATGAGCTGCGCCTGCCGAGCTTCGCCGCTCTGGGGCGTCTGGGCCTCAAGGCGCCGCCTATCGGCGCGGTACAGGATGCGCTTTCGCCCTATCTCTTCGCCGACATTGGTTACGGCCACAACTTCAATCTGGATACGCTGCAGTCCATTACGGAAAGCGCGGATACGATACTGGTCGGCATCGGGACGGGTATCGATTACGTGCTCGCCGACAATATAAGGGCCGGCGCCGTCGCTGGCGTTGCTCTGACCGACGGGCCGAGTACGGAACGCGGGACGGTCACGATACAGGGAAGGGTCGTCGTCTCGTTCTGATAGAGGCCGCTATGCTTGCGTTCTTATCGACGATGGAATCATTGCGGGCCTCAGGGCGTCGACGGGACCTTTATTGATGACGGGTTTATCTGCGGCCGTCGACCGGATGTCGACGGGCCAGATCCTTCTAGATCTTCGCGGCGTGCCCGATGGCGAGGCCGCGATGGCTGCGGAACGAAACGGCGGCTCACCGGCGCCGCAATCAGGGGAGTGAAGTGATGCGCGCAAAGCTCGGCCCAGGCTCCATGTGCCTGATGACAAGCGTTGCGGTCATCCTGGGAGTCGTCCCCTCGATCGCGCAGTCTCTGCCGACCAACGGCACGGTCGCCGCCGGCTCGGCTTCCATCCTGACCCCTACCGGCACCAGCCTCGTCGTCAATCAGACGAGCCAGAACGCCATCATCAACTGGGGCTCCTTCTCCATCGGGCAGGGCAACTCGGTCTCGTTCAACAACGGCACGGGCTCCACCCTCAACCGCGTTACGGGAAATGTCCCCTCCCGTATCGACGGCACGCTCTCCGCGACCGGCTCCGTCTATCTGGTCAATCCTGCCGGCGTCGCCGTCGGCTCCGATGGCAAGGTCGCGACCGGCGGCTCCTTCGTCGCCTCCACGCTCGATATCACCGACTCCAACTTCCTCGCCGGCGGGGAGATGACGTTCTCGGGCACATCCAAGGCGTCGATCGTCAATGTCGGCACGATCGGCTCGCTGGGCGGGGATGTCGCGCTGATCGCCCGCGCGGTCGAGAATACCGGGACCCTCTCCGCGCCGGAGGGCACCGCCGCCCTGGTCGCGGGCTATGAGGTGCTCGTGCGGGACGGCGCGCTCGATGGCGGCAAGTTCCACGTCAAGGTTGGCGGCGCCGACACCGAGGTCAAGACGCGCGGCGCGATCCGTGCGGCCGCCGCGGAGCTGCGCGCCAATGGCGGCAATGTGTACGCGCTGGCCGGCAATACCGGAGGCGTCATCGCCGCCACCGGCACGGCAAAGAAAGGCGGGCGCATCTTCCTCACCGCCGGCGACGGCGGCACGGTGGAGGCGGGAGGAAAGATCACCGCCTCCCGCAAGACGAGCACCGGCGGCACGTCGGTCGCGCGCAGCGGCACGCGCCGGAGCAAGGTGGCGCAGGCGACGAGCGGGGGCGACATTCGCATCTCCGCCGGCACGACCAAAATCTCCGGCACGCTGTCGGCCAAGGGCACCGGCGCCAAGGGCACCGGCACCAAGGCCGATGGCGGCACGGTGGTCGTGGCGGGCACGACGATCACGCTGACGGACACGGCCGTCGTGGATGCGAGCGGCGCGGCCGGCGGCGTGGTGCTGATCGGCGGCGACTTCCAGGGCGGCACGAACGCGGCCACGAAAAGGCTGAGCGAGACGGTCGCGACGGCCACGACCACGACCGTGGCGGCCGGCGCCCGGATCGTCGCCGACGGAACCCGCGGCGATGGCGGGCGCGTGGTGATCTGGTCGAACGACCTCACGACGTTCGAGGGCACGCTAAGCGCCCGCGGCGGCGGTGCGGGCAAGGGCGGCGACGTCGAGATATCCGGAAAGGCCGTTCTGGATTTCCGCGGCAAGGTGGATCTGACAGCCGAACGAGGCGCGACCGGAACCCTTCTTCTCGATCCCTACAACCTGACCATCTATGACGGGTCGTCCACCGCCGTCACCGTGCCTCCCAATATTTCCGCGACAAGCGAAGACGCGTTTCTGAACGTCGCTACGCTGAGGAGCGCCCTCGAAAATGCCAATGTGATCGTCTCGACCAGCGGGTCCGCGGGCACCGGGTCCCAAGAAGGCAACATCGTCATTGCGACGGCGATATCCTGGAACGCCAACACCACGCTGACGCTCTCGGCGGCGGGCAATGTCATCTTCGATGCTGCCGTCACCGCGACCGGCGCCACGGCGGGCCTCGTCATCGAATACGGCACCGGCTACAACTACATCGTCAATGCGCCGATCACCCTTTCCGGCGCCAGCGCCACCCTTCAGATCGGCGAGACCGGAGCGCTTCAGACATATACGCTGATCCACTCGATGGCCGATCTCGACAATATCGACGGGAGCAATCTCTCGGGCAGCTATGCTCTGGCCCAGAGTCTCGATGCGTCGGGAACGGTCTATTCGAATCCCCTGGTCTTGGGTTCGTTCTCCGGGAACTTCGCCGGTCTCGGCAACACCCTCTCGAACCTGACCATTTCGGCCCCCACGACCGACAATGTCGGCCTGTTCGCCGAGACCACGTACAGCGCCACACTCCGCGACATCAATCTCCTGAACGGCAGCGTGGTCGGTCGCGGCAGCGTCGGTTCGCTTGCGGGCACGTCGGCCGGCCTGATCTCAAACGCCTCGACCAATCTGACCGTCGTCGGCAGCGACTCCTTCGTCGGCGGCCTCGTCGGCCTCAATTCCGGCGGCGGCAGGGGCATCATCGATTCCTCCGCTGCGGGATCCGTCCGCGGCGTCGATTATGTCGGCGGGCTTGCCGGCAACTCCCAGGCCACGATCACCCGCTCCTACGCAACGGGGGCGGTCAGCGGCCGGACCTATGTCGGCGGCCTCGCGGGGACAGGCGGAGATACGGTCTCGCAATCCTATGCCACCGGCTCGGTGGTGGGGTCCGGCGACAACGTCGGCGGGCTCATTGGTCTGAACGGTTTGTCCGTGCAGAATTCCTACGCGACCGGCGCCGTTAACGGCGCGTCGAACACCGGCGGTCTCGTCGGCTGGAATTTCGGTTCCGTCACCAATTCCTACGCCCTTGGCAGCGTCACCGGCACCACCAATGTCGGCGGTCTCGTCGGAACCAACCAGGACGGCTTCATCTCGGGCACTTATGCGAGTGGCGCCGTCACCGGTTCGAGCGATGTCGGCGGCCTGGTCGGTACCAATAGCACCTGGGGAACCGTCGACAGCTCCTATTGGGACAAGGAGACGACCGGCCAAGCCCATTCGGCCGGCTCGGCCGACAGTTTCGGCCTGACGACCGCCGAGGCGCGGCAATCGAGCTCCTATACCGGCTGGGACTTCGGCTCCGTCTGGTTTCAGACGGCGGATATGCGGCCGATCCTGCGCTCCGAAGCGGCGCCGAGCGTGAACGGCGTCGTCTCGATCGCCAACGCGCACCAGCTTCAGCTGGTGAGCGCGAACCTGTCCGGCACCTATTTGCTCTCCGCTGACATCGACGCCAGCGCGACCTCGGGCACCAACGCCGCCGGCATCTGGAGCGCCGCCGGCTTCGTGCCGATCGGCGGCAGCCAGAGTTTCACCGGCAGGTTCGACGGCAACGGCCACACCATCTCCAACCTGACCATCAACAGGCCGGACAGCATCTATGTCGGCCTGTTCGGGGTCGTGACCAATGCCGTCATCCGCGGCGTCGGGCTCGTCGGCGGCAGCATAGCCGGCGATGTCTATGTGGGCGGCCTCATTGGGCGCGACGACGGCAGCACGGTCTCGTCCGCCTACAGCACGGCGAATGTCTCGGGCCGCGGGGTGATCGGCGGCCTTGTCGGCCGTGCCAGCAACGCGGTCTACGACAACCTCTATGCGACCGGGACCGTCACCGCGAATGAAGGGGCCGGCGGCCTCATCGGCTATGCCGACGGCACGACGATCGATCGTTCCTATGCCAGCGGCACGGTCTCGGGCGGAGGAGTGGTAGGCGGCCTCATCGGAACATTGCTCAATGGATCGAACGCTGGCCTTCTGACGCGGTCCTACGCGACGGGCGCGGTCTCGAGCAGCTTGTGGGTCGGCGGTCTCGTCGGCGCCCTTCAGGAAGCCTCTATCTCTGATTCCTATTCCACCGGCGCCGTCACCCTCAACGCCACGTCGTCCAACAGCGACGATCCTATCGTCGGTGGCTTCGTCGGCTACAACTACTATGGCTCCATCACCAGCAGCTATTCGACGGGCGCGGTGGACGCCGCCGCCTGCGCATCATGCCTCGCGGGGGGATTTGCCGGCTTCAGCTATAACGGCTCGATCGCCGATAGCTACTGGGATACCGAAACATCCGGCCTCAACATTGGCATCGGCAGCGATCCGTTTTCGACGTTTGTCACACCTTTCGCGACCGCCAGCGCCTACAACGAGAGCACCTATACCAATTTCGATTTCGCCAACACCTGGTACCTGATCGCGGGCGAAACCCGTCCGTTCCTGAGGTCCGAATGGTCGACCACCGTGGTCAACGCCCACCAGCTTCAGTTGATGACGTTGAACCTCGCGGCTGCCTACACCCTCGGCGCCAATATCGACCTGTCCGCGACGCAGCAGGCGGCGCAGATGTGGAACACCGCCACCGGCTTCTCGCCGATCGGCACGAACATCATGGGCTACGTCTCCCCGCCCTTCAGCGGCGCGCTCGACGGGGCGGGGCACACGATTTCAAACCTGTTCATCGACCGCTCGGCTCTTACGCTTTCTGCCACGGGCTTGTTCGGGACCGTCGATTATCAAGCCGTCATCCGCAATGTCGGCCTTGTCGGCGGCTCCGTCACGGGCGCCAATGCGGGCGCTGGCAGCCTCGCAGGGTTCAGCTACGGCAGGCTGGAGAACGTGTTCTCCACCGTCGCGGTGACCAGTGTCCAAGGCGTGGGAGTGTTGGTCGGCTATGGAGGCGTGGGAGGGTTGGTCGGCTTTAACGGTGGTACGATTTCCGTGGCCTATGCCTCGGGTGATGTGAACATCACCGGGACCGCCCCGCTCGTCGGGGGCGGGCTTGTCGGGTTCAATACGGGCATCATCGATAATGCCTACGCGACCGGAGATGTCGCTGGCGGCAACAGGGTCGGAGGTCTCGTAGGTTATAGTGACGGAATCATCGACAAGACCTACGCCATCGGCGGCGTATCGGGAACAGGGGTGGCCACTGGAGCGCTCGTCGGAACGAATGACGGCTCGATCACGGCGTCCTACTGGGTGATGGGCCCCACTCCGGGCGTCTTCAACGGTTCGGGCAGCGTCACCTCTTCCGGCGACCTCACCTCTGGCGAATTTCAGGACACCGACTTTTTCGTCACCACCGCCACCGCCGCGGGTTGGGATTTCGACACCATCTGGGCGCCGCCGAGCAGCGGCTATGACGCCGCGCTTTATGCGCTGACGCCGGTTGTCTGGGTAAAGGCAGCGACCACCACCTCGACCTATGGCAGCAGTTCCGCCACGACGACATCGGCGGTGTCGGTCGGAGGCCCCGGGCGCTACGTCTTCGGGCCGGCGGGCGATACCCTCACCTTGACGGGTCGCACGATCGATGTCGCGTCGACCACGTCGGCGGGCACCAGCACCCTCGCGTTGATCAGTCAGAACCAGACGGCCAGCAGCGCGGCGGGCCAGAACTACCGCGTCTTCTACTATGGCGACAATATCGCCACGGTCGCCAAGGCCTCGCTGTCGGCGGTTCTGGCGGGGACGGTGACCAAGACCTATAATGGCACGACCACCGCCAGTCTTGCCTCGGGCAATTTCACCCTGACC
>NZ_JAUSUI010000017.1 GCF_030813495.1 Ancylobacter polymorphus
ACATTTGCGGACGCATCGACAGCAGACGCTTCGGCGAAGACAGCATTTGCGCCACGGAGGCGCGACGACCTCCGTGGCGCGGGCGTTTAGCTAATCAATCGGGCCGCTTGATCTCGGCATACGCGCCGCTCGTCTTCAAGGTGAGGGTCACGTCGGCGCTGCCCCGGTTACGCCAGAACCAGCCGTGATTGCCGTCGAAGGCCGCTTCAAGCACGCCGTCGTCGCCGGGCACGGCGCGGCCCTTCTCGTAGCTGATGGACTTGCCGCCACCGTCGCCGTGGGTATCGAAGTTCACCACGCCGCCGGACACTGTCCAGCTGTAATCGGCCTTGGCACCGGCCTTCATCACCAGCTTGATCTCGGCGCCCTGGCCGGGCGTGAGCGTGAGGGTTGTCACATCCTGCCGCGAGGCGGTTTGGGCCGAAGCCGGGGAAACGACGAGAGCCGCAAAGACCCGGCCGAGCAGGCTGGAACCGGGGGCAGGCACCGTGGAGTTCTGGTCCATCTGCCGGTCGCGCGCGGCCTCTTCGGCGAGTTGCACCTTGATCTCGCCCATCTGCGCGAGGCCCAGCACCCGGCCGACACCGGTCGGGTCGATATTGTACTCGGCGGGCAGCACGATGGTGATGAGGATCGCCAATGCGGCGACGATGGCGATGAGGGTGGAGCGCAGAAGCTGGCGGGATGTCGGCAGTTCGGCGCGCGAAGGAATGTCCGAATTGTACATGTCAGTATGTCCTTGAATTGGGAGGGGTCACGCGACGAACCAGCCGGTGATCTGATAGCCGATCAGCACGAAGCCGGCGGTCATCATCACGACGTTGGCTGTGTAGGCGTGGCGGAAGAAGCTGTCGGTGCGGCGCCAGTAGCTCATGATGATGAGGATGGCGGCGAGGGCGAGAAGCTGGCCGATCTCGACACCGACATTGAAGGCGAGGAGGTTCGGCACCAACCCGTCCGGCGAGATGTCGTATTCGATGATCTTGGTCGACAGGCCGAAGCCGTGCAGGAAGCCGAAGACCAGCGTCGCCGCCTTTGAATCCGGCTGCACGCCGAACCAGCGCTGGAAGGCGCCGAGATTGTCGAGCGCCTTGTAGACCACCGAGAAGCCGATGATGGCATCGATGATGTAGCTGTTGATGCCGATGTTGAAATACACACCCAGCAGCATCGTCGTCGAATGCCCGAGGGCGAACAGGCTGACATAGATACCGATGTGCTTGAGCTTGTAGAGGAAGAAGATCACGCCCAGCAGGAACAGGATGTGATCATAGCCGGTCACCATATGCTTGGCACCGAGATAGACGAAGGGCAGCAGGTGTACGCCCGTTATTTCCTGGATGTAGCCCTTGTCGCCTTCGGCCACGGCATGGGCGAAGGCCGTTGCCACGGTAAGCGGCAGCAGGAGAAGCGCAAGGCCTTGGCTATGGACGAGCCGCGTCAGCGACGCGCGCACGCCAAACCGGACCTCGCGAGAGGTATGGTGCATGGAAACTCCGAAATGTCGTCGATGAGGGGTGCCGAGTGTGCGGCCGCGATCACGCTGTGACGACGTGCTTCGGAGGCTTCTCGAAGGGATAGGTCTTTGTTACCGCAGGCACATCCCGGACCGTGGCGCTCCAGACCCGCCATGCCGGCGGCGTCATCTGGACAAGCGCCGCAACAACGCTGGGAACGTCATGCGAGTGGTCAGTGGGGTCGTGGCCATGGGAATGGCCGGGCGCCTGCTCATCCTGCCAGCCCTCGTCATGGGAATGGCCGTGGTCGGCGATTTCCTGGGCGAGGGCCGCGTGCCGCTCGGCCTCGATCGCGAGAAGAACCGCCGGGTTATGGGACAGCGCGGTTCGCACGGACGACGCCACCGATCCCAGCGCCATGACAAGCGCGAGGAAGCTGCAAAGCAGGACGGTGCGGGCACGTGGCGTCATCACGGATAGGTATCGCCGAAAATCTGAATCGTTCATTAACCCTAGGTCATTCGGCCTGATACGCAACCTCATTCATCCCCCTAGGGGGATCGACACATCCCATCGGGGGGGATAGGATAAATTAATGAACGATCATCCGCACATCCATGAGACACATCCGGAAATCGTCAAGCGGCTGAAGCGCGCCGACGGTCATTTGCGCAGCGTGATCGAGATGCTCGAGACCGGCCGCAATTGCCTGGACATCGCCCAGCAGCTCCACGCGGTCGAAAAGGCGATCACACAGGCGAAGAAGACCCTGATCCAGGATCATCTCGACCATTGCCTCGATGAGGTCGTCGCATCGCTGCCGCGCGACCAGCGCCGTTCGATCGACGGTTTCAAGGACATCATCAAATATCTATGAGGACCGCATGACGCCCTTTGCCGAGTTGCTTCAACAGAGGGCAGGAAGCTCCTGGCTGTTCATCGCGAGGGCCATCCTGCTCGGCGCGCTGCACGGGCTGGAACCGGGCCATTCCAAGACGGTGACGGCCGCCTTCATCGTAGCGCTGCCTGGACTTTCGGCCCAGGTGGTCCCTCTCGGCCCGCCGGTCATAGTGTCTCACATACGGCGCGCGCTCGGCTTCTTCTATGCACGGCTGATCGCGGTGGGCCTTGATGTCGGCGGGCGCCGCCGGAGCGGCATCGCCGTGCTCGCCAGCGCGCAGGCGGTGTGAGACATGCTCGCTGTCCTTGCGAACCGGACATACCGGCACCTGTTCCTCGCACAGGTCATTGCCCTGATCGGGACCGGGCTGGCGACCGTGGCCCTTGGCCTTCTCGCCTATGACTTGGCGGGGGCGAATGCGGGGGCGGTGCTGGGCACGGCACTCGCGATCAAGATGATCGCCTATGTCGGGGTCGCGCCGGTTGCCGCGGCCTTTGCCGAGCGACTGCCTCGGCGGACCATGCTGGTTTCGCTGGATCTGGTTCGTGCCGCCGTCGCGCTCCTGCTGCCCTTCGTGAGCGAGATCTGGCAGGTTTATGTGCTGATCTTCGTGCTGCAGTCGGCGTCCGCCGGATTCACGCCGACCTTCCAGGCGACTATCCCCGATGTCCTGCCGGATGAGCGTGACTATACCCGTGCGCTCTCGCTGTCCCGGCTCGCCTATGATCTCGAAAGCCTGGTCAGCCCGATGCTGGCGGCCGCCCTGCTGACGCTGATCAGTTTTCACAGCCTGTTCGCCGGCACCGTCGTCGGCTTCCTCGCCTCGGCCGCCCTTGTGGTTTCGGTGGTCCTGCCGAGCCCGCATGCGGGAGAGAAGCGGGGCATTTACGACCGGACCATGCGCGGCATCCGCATCTATCTCGCGACGCCGCGCCTGCGCGGCCTGCTGGCGCTGAACCTGGCCGTCGCGGCGGCCAGCGCCATGGTCATCGTCAACACCGTGGTTCTGGTTCAGGCGGTGCTCGGCCTCGATCAGAGCGCCGCCGCACTGGCGCTCGCCGCCTTTGGCGGGGGCTCGATGGTGGCGGCCCTCGTATTGCCGCGGCTGCTGGAGACGGTTCCTGACCGCACTGCCATGCTCGCCGGCGCGGGGATCTTGGTCGCGGGACTTCTGGTCGGATCCGCCCTGCGCAGCTACGCATTCGTGCTGCCGCTCTGGTTCCTGCTGGGGCTTGGCTATTCGCTGGTGCAGACGCCCTCGGGCCGTCTGCTGCGCCGCTCCTCGCGGCCGGAAGACCGTCCCTCGCTCTTCGCGGCGCAGTTCGCGCTGTCGCATGCCTGCTGGCTGATCACCTATCCCCTTGCGGGCTGGCTGGGCGCGAGCATCGGCCTGCCGGGCACGTCCGCCGTGCTTGCACTTCTGGCCGGATTCGCCGTTCTCGCCGCGCTGCGGCTCTGGCCGGCGAGAGATCCCGATGAGCTGGAGCATGTCCACGGGGCGCTGGCCGAGGATGATCCCCATCTGGCTGGCGCTGTTCCCGTTGTCGGCGGCCATCGCCACAGCCATGTGTTTGTCATCGACCGCCACCACACGGAATGGCCGCGCCCATGATGCTCCCTGCCGGCCGTGGCCGACCATGACCGAGCTTGCGGCCTATGCCGGGCTGTTCTTCAGCGCATTGGTCGCGGCGACAATTCTGCCGATGCAATCCGAAGCTGTTCTGGTCGGGTTGTTGCTGACGACCGACTATCCGCCCTGGGCGCTGGTGGGAGTGGCGAGCCTCGGCAATGTGCTGGGGTCAGTCATCAACTGGCTGCTTGGGCGCGGCATTCACCGCTTTCGCGACCGGAAATGGTTTCCGGTAAAGCCCGCCGCTCTGGCGCGCGCGGAGAGCTGGTATCGGCGCTACGGCAAATGGTCCCTGCTTCTCAGCTGGGCGCCTGTTATCGGCGATCCGCTGACCGTCATCGCCGGGGTGCTGCGCGAGCCGCTGCCGATTTTTCTGATCCTCGTCACCCTGGCCAAGGTCGGGCGCTACCTGGTTCTTGCCGCCGTCACGCTGGGGCTCGGCTGATCATGGCCTTCTGGCAGCACATTGTCGGGTTCCAGCAGGACATCTATCAGGCCTTCGCCGCGCAGATCCGGGATGTTGCGGGGACAGGCGGCTGGGGCGCGTTCATCGTCTATCTGCCGATGGGGATCCTGTTCGGTGCGGCGCATGCGCTGACCCCGGGGCACAGCAAGACGATCCTTGCGACCTATCTGGCGGGCTCCCGGCTCGGCATCCTGCGCGGACTGGGCGTCTCTCTGGCGCTCTCGTTTACCCATGTGCTGATCTCGGTGCTGATCGCCCTTCTGGCGCTCCCGCTGATCTCCGCGTCCCTGGGCAGTGTCGGCCGCGCGCCTGTTCTTGAAGATGTCAGCCGCGCACTTCTCGGCATCATCGGCCTGTGGATGGTGTGGCGGGCCTTGCGCCCGCGAGGGCATGTCCACGCGCACGGCGAGGGCCTGATGGTCGGCGTCATGGCCGGCCTCATCCCCTGTCCACTGACGCTTTTCGTGATGACCTTTGCCATCTCCCGTGGGGTGCCTGAGGCGGGCATCGCTTTCGCCTTCACCATGATGCTTGGCGTCGCGCTGACCCTGTCCACGGTCGCCGTCGCGACGATCCTCTTCCGCGATCAGTTGATGCGGCTGCTGGCGCATCAGGCGAGCCTTCTGGACCGCTCGGCGCGGTTCATCGAGGCCGCCGCCGGGCTCGTGTTGCTGGCCGTGGCCTTGAGAGAGTTATGGCTGCGCTGATCATGCGGCTTGCGGGTGACGGACGAGTTCAGCTAGAAGCGGGATAAGGGGCTATTCGCGATTGCCCCGTGAGGCGGCAGCCCAAAGATCGCGTCCATGTTCCCTGACAAGTGGGATGGACGCTCATGCCGTCAAACACTGAAATCACCGCTTCTCAGCTCTACCGTCTCATCGGTCTTCCGGGCACGCCTGCTATCATTGACGTGCGTATGAGGGACGACATCGACGCGGACCCGCGCCGGCTGCCGGCGTCGATCCGATACGAGGCGCAGGCTGTGCCGTCCTGGGCCTCGCAGTTCGCCGGCCGTGAGGTGGTTGTGGTTTGCCAGAAGGGCGGCAAGCTGGCGCAGGGCACGGCGGCATGGCTCCGCCAATCGGGCGCCCGGGCCGAAACGCTCGAAGGCGGCTTCGAGGCGTGGCGTGCCGCTGGAGGACTGCTCGTCAAACCTGACAGGCTGCCCGTGCCTGACGCGGCAGGACGAACCGTCTGGGTCACACGCGCGCGCCCCAAGGTCGACCGTATCGCCTGCCCGTGGTTGATCCGGCGGTTCGTCGACCCATCGGCCGTGTTCCTCTTCGTCGGCGCCTCCGAGGTTGCCGCCGTTGCCGATCAATTCGATGCGACCCCCTTCGACATCGACGGTATGTTCTGGAGCCACCGTGGCGATCGCTGCAGCTTCGACACCATGATCGAAGAGTTTGGCCTCTCCTGCACGCCGCTGGAGCGGCTGGCCGACATTGTGCGCGCCGCCGACACGGACAGGCTCGACCTCGTTCCGCAGGCGGCCGGCTTCCTTGCCGCCTCCCTGGGACTGTCGCGCATGTTTCGCGACGACCTCGAACAACTCGACGCCGGCATGACGCTCTATGACGCCTTCTACCGCTGGTGCCGCGACGCGACCGAGGAGACCCATAACTGGCCATCGCGCTCGAACCCGGCGTGAGGGAGGCGACCATGTCGACACCCACCACTGATGTGGCGGCTTCCGCGAGCGCCCCCGCCGTTCCGTCCTTCCGCGAGGCTACCAAAGTGTGGGCGCGCATCGGCCTTCTCAGCTTCGGCGGCCCGGCCGGTCAAATCGCCCTGATGCACAAGGAGCTGGTCGAGGACCGCCGCTGGATCGGCGAGCAGCGCTTTCTGCACGCTCTCAATTACTGCATGGTGCTGCCCGGCCCGGAAGCCCAGCAGCTCGCCACCTATATTGGCTGGCTGATGCACCGGACCCTGGGCGGCCTCATTGCCGGTGTTCTCTTCATCCTGCCGGGCGCGCTGGTCATGTTTGGCTTGAGCGTCCTGTATGTCGTCTACCGACACGTGCCGCTGATCGACGCCATGTTCTTCGGCGTTAAGGCGGCGGTCCTGGCCGTTGTCGTGGAGGCCGTTCTGCGCATCGGCAGGCGGGCGCTGAAAAACCGCGTAATGATCAGCATCGCGGTGACCGCCTTCCTCGGCATCTACCTGCTACGCATACCGTTTCCGATCATCATTCTCGCCGCCGGGCTCGTCGGCTGGCTCGGGAGCCGGCACGCCCCAGCGATCTTTGTCGGTGGCGGACATGGCGGCAAAGGCGCTGTTGCCGACACCCATGGCGTGATCGATCGCATGTTCGAGCGCGGACAGCTGACACATGCCTTCCCCTCGACGCGACGCACCATCCGCGTCGTGAGCCTGTGGCTTGCCATCTGGCTCGCCCCGGTGCTGCTCCTGTGGCTGTCGACCGGCGGTTCCAGTCTGTGGACGCAGCTCGGCACCTTCTTCGCGACCATGGGCGTCGTGACCTTCGGTGGGGCCTATGCGGTGTTGACCTATGTGGCGCAGGCCGCCGTCGACAGCTTCGGCTGGCTGGCGCCGGGCGAGATGGTCGATGGCCTCGGGCTCGCAGAGACCACGCCGGGCCCGCTGATTCTGGTTCTGCAGTTCGTCGGTTTTCTCGCCGCCTACCGGGCCCTAGGCACGCTCGATCCGCTGGTGGCGGGAGGGCTCGGCGCCCTGCTGACCACATGGGTGGTGTTCGCGCCGTCCTTTCTGTTCATCTTCGCCGGCGCGCCCTATGCCGAAGCTCTACGCGGCAACCGGGCGGTTTCCGCGGCGTTGTCCGCCATCACCGCCGCTGTCGTCGGCGTCGTCATGAACCTTGCCCTGTGGTTCGCTCTTCACGTGGTGTTTCGGGAGGTTCGAGCTTTCGAGTTCTTCGGAGTTGGACCGGAGCTCCCCGTGCTGTCCTCCATCGACTGGCGTGCGGCGCTGCTGGCCGCTGCCGCCATGGTGGCCATGCTCCGCTTCAAGGTCGGCATGATCCCGACACTGGCAGTGTGTGCGGCGGCGGGCGTTGGGCTGCAGATGCTGCCGTCGTGATGCTGCGAAAACTGGACTGGGATTCGCTCCTGAGGCCTCACAATGGTCGGGGATGTGCCTAGTGAGGTCACAAACCGCACGAACCGGACGTTGCGCGACTCGGCTAAGGGTCAGTTTCGGCCTCGGACATTAATCGGCGATATGTC
>NZ_JAUSUI010000018.1:2500-5846 GCF_030813495.1 Ancylobacter polymorphus
AACCGTGGACGTGCCCGGCGGGAGCGTGACCGCACCGTCCTCGAACAACTGCGAAGCAAGCTGGTCTTTAGAAATAGCTTTGATACCGTGTGGCGGGTCTCTCAAAACCGCCACGCCCCCACGAACCGCCGCTCGGGTTGCACACCCGGACGGAGCCCGGTTCGTGTTGAGAGTTCCATGGGGTGGGTATCGAAGATGAGAACGATCAAGTGTCTTAAGGGCATTCGGTGGATGCCTTGGTGCTGAGAGGCGATGAAGGACGTGGTACGCTGCGATAAGTCACGGGGAGCTGCGAACAAGCTTTGATCCGTGAATTTCCGAATGGGGAAACCCACCTTCGACGACTGGGACTCTGAAGTCTTGCCGCGCTGGAGCGATCCGGTGCGCTGAGGCTTTGGAATTCCAGTTGTCAGATGAAGGTATCAAATCCTGAATCCATAGGGGTTTGAAGCGAACCCGGGGAACTGAAACATCTAAGTACCCGGAGGAAAGGACATCAACAGAGACTCCGTTAGTAGTGGCGAGCGAACGCGGACCAGGCCAGTGGTGAATGTGCGACAAGTGGAATCGGTCAGGAAAGCCGAGCCTTAGTGGGTGATAGCCCCGTACACGTAATGCAATCATTCATCCTCGAGTAAGGCGGGACACGAGAAATCCTGTCTGAACATGGGGGGACCACCCTCCAAGCCTAAGTACTCCTCAGCGACCGATAGCGAACAAGTACCGTGAGGGAAAGGTGAAAAGCACCCCGACAAGGGGAGTGAAAGAGTTCCTGAAACCGGATGCCTACAAACAGTAGGAGCCCAAGGTTCGTCCTGGGTGACTGCGTACCTTTTGTATAATGGGTCAGCGACTTAGTCTGGCGAGCAAGCTTAAACCGATAGGTGTAGGCGCAGCGAAAGCGAGTCTGAACAGGGCGTTCAGTTCGTCGGATTAGACCCGAAGCCGAGTGATCTAGCCATGAGCAGGTTGAAGGTGCGGTAACACGCACTGGAGGACCGAACCGGTGCCCGTTGAAAAGGTCTCGGATGACTTGTGGCTAGGGGTGAAAGGCCAATCAAACTCGGAAATAGCTGGTTCTCCGCGAAAACTATTTAGGTAGTGCCTCGCGTGAATACTCCAGGGGGTAGAGCACTGGATGGGCTAGGGGGATTTACCATCTTACCAAACCTAACCAAACTCCGAATACCTGGAAGTACTGCGCGGGAGACAGACGGCGGGTGCTAACGTCCGTCGTCGAGAGGGAAACAACCCTGACCTACAGCTAAGGCCCCCAAGTCGTGGTTAAGTGTGAAAGGATGTGAGAGTCCGAAAACAACCAGGAGGTTGGCTTAGAAGCAGCCATCCTTTAAAGAAAGCGTAACAGCTCACTGGTCTAGGATTCTTGCGCCGAAAATGTAACGGGGCTCAAACCACGCGCCGAAGCTTAGGGTTCATCTTCGGATGAGCGGTAGCGGAGCGTTCCGTAAGCCTGCGAAGGAGGACCCGTGAGGGCCTCTGGAGGTATCGGAAGTGCGAATGCTGACATGAGTAACGACAAACAGTGTGAGAGACACTGTCGCCGAAAGTCCAAGGGTTCCTGCGTAAAGCTAATCTGCGCAGGGTTAGCCGGCCCCTAAGGCGAGGCCGAAAGGCGTAGTCGATGGGAATCAGGTGAATATTCCTGAGCCTGTGGGTAGTGACGAATCCCGTGTGTTGTCAGACGAATTGGTTCTGTTCTGGCTTCGAAGGGGTTCCAGGAAATAGCTCCCACAACATAGACCGTACCCGAAACCGACACAGGTGGACTGGTAGAGTATACCAAGGCGCTTGAGAGAACTATGCTGAAGGAACTCGGCAATTTACCTCCGTAACTTCGGGATAAGGAGGCCTCCATTCTGGGCAACCAGTGTGGAGGGGCACAGACCAGGGGGTGGCAACTGTTTAGCAAAAACACAGGGCTCTGCGAAATCGCAAGATGACGTATAGGGTCTGACGCCTGCCCGGTGCCGGAAGGTTAAGAGGAGAGGTGCAAGCTTTGAATCGAAGCCCCGGTAAACGGCGGCCGTAACTATAACGGTCCTAAGGTAGCGAAATTCCTTGTCGGGTAAGTTCCGACCTGCACGAATGGCGTAATGACTTCCCCGCTGTCTCCAGCATAGACTCAGTGAAATTGAATTCCCCGTGAAGATGCGGGGTTCCTGCGGTCAGACGGAAAGACCCCGTGCACCTTTACTGCAACTTTGCACTGGCATTCGTGTCGGTATGTGTAGGATAGGTGGTAGGCTTTGAAGCGAGGGCGCCAGCTCTCGTGGAGCCATCCTTGAAATACCACCCTTATAGATATGGATGTCTAACCGCGGTCCGTCATCCGGATCCGGGACATTGCATGGTGGGCAGTTTGACTGGGGCGGTCGCCTCCCAAAGAGTAACGGAGGCGCGCGATGGTGGGCTCAGACCGGTCGGAAATCGGTCGTCGAGTGCAATGGCATAAGCCCGCCTGACTGCGAGACTGACAAGTCGAGCAGAGACGAAAGTCGGCCATAGTGATCCGGTGGTCCCACGTGGACGGGCCATCGCTCAACGAATAAAAGGTACGCCGGGGATAACAGGCTGATGATGCCCAAGAGTCCATATCGACGGCATCGTTTGGCACCTCGATGTCGGCTCATCACATCCTGGGGCTGGAGCAGGTCCCAAGGGTTCGGCTGTTCGCCGATTAAAGTGGTACGTGAGCTGGGTTCAGAACGTCGTGAGACAGTTCGGTCCCTATCTGCCGTGGGTGTAGGAATATTGAGAGGATTTGTCCCTAGTACGAGAGGACCGGGATGAACGTACCTCTGGTGGAGCTGTTGTGGCGCCAGCCGCAGTGCAGCGTAGCTATGTACGGACGGGATAACCGCTGAAAGCATCTAAGCGGGAAACCCACCTCAAAACGAGTATTCCCTTGAGAACCGTGGAAGACGACCACGTTGATAGGCCGGGTGTGTAAGTATGGCAACATATTGAGCTTACCGGTACTAATCGTTCGATTGGCTTGATCGTTCTCATCCTCGATGGCCATCCCATCAGGATCAAAGACATCCAAAGACCAGGCGCTAACGCGCCGACCCAAACGGGTCCTTGCTTCGTAAATTGCTGTGCTTCGCCGGCCTGGTGGCCATTGCGAGGAGCCCCAACCCGATCCCATCCCGAACTCGGCCGTTAAACTCCTCAGCGCCGATGGTACTATGTCTCAAGACCTGGGAGAGTAGGTCGCTGCCAGGCCTGCTAAGCACAGCAAAACACTTCTTCACACCCCAAACAAAACCCCGCCCGTGACACCTCACAGGCGGGGTTTTGCTGTCTGAGCCCGGGAAAACAGGGC
>NZ_JAUSUI010000019.1 GCF_030813495.1 Ancylobacter polymorphus
CCTCCCCCCATGGCAAAAAGGCCCGCCGGGGGGCGGGCCTTTGCGGATGTTCGGGGCGTGGACGATGAGTGCGGTGAGGTGGACGATGCGACCGATCCGGCCTCTGCTACCCGCCGGGCGCGAAGCCGGCGCCGTGCTCCGCTCTCTTCTCCGCCGGGTGCGGGGCGGCCGATCCGCCTCGCTCTCCCTCGCGGCGCCTTCCTCAGTGGTTGAGGTTCTTGACGATGTCCTCGACCATCTTCTTGGCGTCGGCGAACAGCATCATGGTGTTGTCGCGGAAGAACAGCTCGTTCTCCACCCCGGCATAGCCCGCCGCCATGCCGCGCTTGATGAACAGCACGGTCTTGGCCTTTTCCACGTCGAGGATCGGCATGCCGTAAATGGCGGAGGTCGGGTCGGTCTTCGCCGCCGGGTTGGTCACGTCATTGGCGCCGATGACGAAGGCCACATCCGCCTGAGCGAATTCGGAGTTGATGTCCTCGAGCTCGAACACCTCGTCATAGGGCACATTGGCTTCCGCCAGCAGCACGTTCATGTGCCCGGGCATGCGGCCGGCCACGGGATGGATGGCGTATTTCACCTCGACGCCTTCCTCCTTCAGCTTGTCGGCCATCTCGCGCAGCGCGTGCTGGGCCTGCGCCACCGCCATGCCGTAGCCCGGCACGATGATGACCTTGGAGGCGTTCTTCATGATGAAGGCCGCGTCCTCGGCCGAGCCCTGCTTCACCGGCCGCGTTTCCACCGCCCCGGCCGGGCCGGTGGCGCTGTCGCCGCCGAAGCCGCCCAGGATCACCGAGATGAAGGAGCGGTTCATGCCCTTGCACATGATGTAGGACAGGATCGCGCCCGAGGACCCCACCAGCGCGCCGGTGATGATCAGCGCGGTGTTGGACAGGGTGAAGCCGATGCCCGCCGCCGCCCAGCCGGAATAGGAATTGAGCATCGACACCACGACCGGCATGTCGGCGCCGCCGATCGGGATGATGATCAGCCCGCCGAGAATGAGCGAGGCGATGACGATCAGCCAGAACACGGTGTGGCTCTCGGTCGCCACCAGCACGCCGATCAGCACCACGATCAGGCCCGCGAGGCCGGCATTGATGAGGTGGCGGGCCGGCAGCAGGATCGGCTTGCCCGACATGTTGCCGTTGAGCTTGGCAAAGGCGATGACCGAGCCGGTAAAGGTGATGGCACCGATGGCGACGCCGAGGCTCATCTCGATCAGCGCCTGGGCATGGATATGGCCGGGATCGCCGATATGGAACGCCGCCGGGGCGTAGAGCGCCGCCGCCGCCACCATCACGGCGGCAAGGCCGACCAGCGAGTGGAACGCCGCCACCAGTTGCGGCATCTGCGTCATCGCGATCTTGCGAGCGATGACCGCGCCGGCGCCGCCGCCGAGCGCGAGGCCGCCGAGCACCAGCGCCCAGCCGCCCGGGCCGGCCGGCGGGGAGGAGCCGAGCGTCGTCAGAATGGCGATGGTCATGCCGACCATGCCGAAAATATTGCCCTGGCGGGAGGTGACCGGGCTGGAGAGCCCGCGCAGCGCCAGGATGAACAGGACGCCGGAGACGAGATAGAGCAGCGCGACCAGATTGGCGTTCATGTTCGCGCTCACTTCTTCTTCGAGTACATGGCGAGCATGCGGCTGGTCACCAGGAACCCGCCGAAAATGTTCACCGCCGCCAGGACGAGGCCGACAAAGCCGAAGCCGCGCGCCCAGCCCGTGCCTTCCGCCACCGTGTCGACGCCGACCGCGAGCAGCGCGCCGACCACGATCACCGAGGAGATGGCGTTGGTCACGCTCATCAGGGGCGTGTGCAGCGCCGGGGTCACCGACCACACGACGTAATAGCCGACGAACACCGCCAGCACGAAGATGGCGAGCTGGAACACGAAGGGGTCGATCGCCCCGCCGGTCAGCGCATGCGCCGCATTGCCCGCAAGTTCGGCATAGCTCTGCTGCGCCGCCGCGGCATAGGCCTGCGCCGCTTCCGCCGCCTGCCGCGCCACTTCCGCCGCCATACGCGCCCCTTCGGCCGCGTTCTGCGCCATCGCCCCCTGCGCCGCGTCGGCGACACCAGGCGCGTTCTGGGCGAGTATCACGCCCCCTGCCGGATTGGCCATTTCCTCGATTCCCCGTTCTGTGAGGCGGCTGCCGATCTCCCCGGCCGGGCCGCCCTTAAGGCTTGATCTCGTTACCAGCGTCCGCGAGAGGCGCCGCCGCCGGAAGCGTCACCGCCCCCCCCCTTCGCGCCCTCATCCCCGTCCCCGGACGTGATCCGGGGATTGACCCGGGGACCCAGCCTGAAGCCGGGCCACCCGGAAGGCCTGGGTGCCCGGGTCAAGCCCGGGCATGAGGAAGAAAGGGGCAGGCCCTCAGCCCGCCCGGCTCACGCCGCCGACGCGCCCGCTTCCGGGGCTGCCGGCGCCGGCGCCGGCGCCGATTCCTGCGTCGCGAAGCCGGGATGCACCACCGCCCCGTCCTTGGTCAGCAGCGTCGCCTTCACCAGCTCGTCGTCCCACTTCACGGCCAGCGCCTTCGACCCCTTGTCCACCAGCGTCTCGACAAAGGCGTAGAGATTCTTGGCGTAGAGCTGCGAGGCGGTCGCCGCCAGCCGGCCCGCCACGTTGAGATGACCGACGATCTTCACCCCATTGGCGGTCGTCACCACCTCGCCCGGCACCGCGCCGGCGACATTGCCGCCGCGCTCCACCGCGAGGTCGATGATGACCGAGCCCGGCTTCATCGACGCCACCATGTCGGCGGAGACGAGCTTGGGCGCCGGGCGGCCGGGGATCAGCGCCGTGGTGATGACGATGTCCTGCTTGGCGATGTGGCTGGCGGTCAGCGCCGCCTGCTTGGCCTGGTATTCCGCCGACATCGCCTTGGCGTAGCCGCCGGAGGTTTCCGCCTGCTTGAACTCCTCGTCCTCCACCGCGATGAACTTCGCCCCGAGGCTCTCGACCTGTTCCTTCGCCGCCGGGCGCACATCGGTGGCCGAGACCACCGCGCCGAGGCGCCGCGCCGTGGCGATGGCCTGCAGCCCGGCCACGCCCGCGCCCATGATGAACACACGCGCCGCCGGCACGGTGCCGGCCGCCGTCATCATCATCGGGAAGGCCCGGCCGAACTCGGCGGAGGCGTCGATCACCGCGCGGTAGCCGGCCAGATTCGCCTGCGAGGACAGCACGTCCATCACCTGCGCGCGGGTGATGCGCGGCATCAGCTCCATGGCGAACAGCGACACGCCGGTGCCGGCGATCTCGGTGAGCGCGGCCTCATGGCCATGCGGGTCGGCGATGGCGATGACCAGCGCGCCCTTGTTCGCGCCCGTGAGCGACGCGGCTTCCGGCCGGCGCACCGCGAGCACGATATCCGCGCCCGCCACCGCCGCGGCATTGTCCGCCACCACGGTCGCGCCCGCGCCCTCATACTCCCCGTCGCCAATCCCCGACGCCGCCCCCGCCCCCGACGCGACAAAAACCGCCGCACCCAGACCGATATAGCGCTTCACCGTGTCGGCA
>NZ_JAUSUI010000020.1 GCF_030813495.1 Ancylobacter polymorphus
GGCCATCCTCGGCGCCCGCGCCATGCAGGCGGCGATGGCCGCCCAGGGCGGCGGGGCCTGGGAAGCTGGCGAGCTGACGACGCTCGCTGAATGCCCCGTCGGCCTATTTCTATCCGATGGCGGCGAGCTTTGCTTTAAGTCGGAGTATGGCGACAACAACGGGCGTATAGACGCCTATATCGTCAGGTCTGGCGAGTTCTTCTGGGGTGCCCCGCCGCAGACAATCGCCAGCCAGCGCCGTCAGGTTGTGCGCCCCGTCGCCCGCCCCGCCCCCGAGGTGAAGGACGCGGCGGCGCCCCTGACGATGCCGGTTGCGCACGATCCGCGCTATCCGTCGTCCGGCTGCTCGACGAAGACCGTCCAAGGCACGCTCTACAACGCGACCAAGCCCACCACCCCCGCGCCGGCCGCTTCCGATGAGTTGGTGGAGCGGTTGCGGGCTGTCACCGAGGCCGACGCCTACGCCGCGCCGTGGACGTTTGGCGAGAAGTGCCGCGAAGCCGCCGCCGAGATGGAGCGGAAGGACGCGCGGATCGCACATCTTGAGGTCGAGAAGGACTTTATCAGCGCCGAGTACCTGCGTTCCGCCAAGGCTCTGCACTGCAATTGGCGCAGCCATGACCCGGACGCGAGCGCGGCCAAAGACCTGGAGAAGGTTCTTTGGGACGCAGACCACAAGGCAGCCGCCGCCCTCCGGCCTGCCAAGGGAGGGCGGGATGGGGAGTGAGCGTTTCATCCGCTTCGTCATATTCGCCAGCTACGGCAATGATAGCTGCGCCCTGATCCAGTGGGCGCACGAGTGGCAGCTTGAAGGTGTCGCCGTCGTCTATTCGGACACGGGCTGGGCAACCAAGGAATGGCGCCAGCGCGTCGAGGAGAAGGAAGCTTGGGCGCAATCGCTGGGCTTCTGGACCTATCGTACCGAGAGCATCGGCTTCCCCAACCTCGCGCGCGAGAAGAAGGGATTCCCGACGCAGCGCTACCAGTGGTGCAGCTTCCGGCTGAAGATTGAGCCGGGCATGCGGTGGCTGGACGAGCACGACCCGCACAAGTCGGCCGTGTGCCTTGTCGGCGCGCGCCGCGATGAAGCCAAGAGCCCCGAGGATAGCCGGGCCAAATTCCCGGAGTACCTGGTGCGCAGCGACAACCACGGCGGCAGGCTCATGCTCGCGCCGTTCGTCTGCTGGGATGCAACCGCGCGCGATGAGCTATTGCACCGCGCCGGCATTGAACCGCTTCCGCATCGCTCCCGCGAATGTCGCTGCATCAACAGCAACAAGTCCGACATGCGCCTCTGGACCGAGGACGATATCGCCGAGATGCGCGCCCTAGAGGCGGAGATTGGGAAACCAATCTTCCGGCCGGCGCGGCACATGGGCGCCAAGGGCATCGACGAGGTAGTGCGCTGGGCAAACAGCCCGCGCGGCAAGTACGGCGCCGAGGTCGAAGAAGACCTGTTCGGCTGCTCAACCGGATGGTGCGAAGCATGACTCCAGTAGCAACCGCGGACACGATCCGCTTTGACATCTTCATCGCTGGCGACCTTGAGCAGGCGAAGCAGGTTTGTCGCGAGTACTGCTTCGATGCGGGCCTTTGCGTCACCGTGGAACCAGTCGCCTACATCTATACGGGCGGGGAAGAAGCTGGCGTCCGCGTCGGCCTGATCAACTACCCCCGCTTCCCGTCGGCCGAGGGCGAACTGCGAGTGAAGGCGCGGGGTCTGGCTGAGGCGCTGATGCGTCGGCTCTGCCAGCACTCGTATTCCATCGCTGGGCCGGATCACACCGATTGGTATTCCCGGAGGCCGGTATGACCCCCAAGGAGCGCGCCATGGATAGCGTGAAGACGGACGCCAAGTGGAAGCTGGTGCCGGTCGAGCCGACGCCTGAGATGATAGAGGCCGGTGACGTCGCAAACCCAACGGCCTGGAACGAAGATACGGACCTTGGCTTCGGGTGCGACGTCGCCTTTGAAGTCTACCGCGCCATGCTCGCCGCCTCTCCTGCCGCGCCGGGCGCTGAGGTGGAGCCGGTGGCGTGG
>NZ_JAUSUI010000021.1 GCF_030813495.1 Ancylobacter polymorphus
GTCGCCAGCGTGGCGCCGTTGAGGGTGAGGTCACCCGAGGCATTGCCGAGCGCGGCGTCGGCCGCGATGGACAGCGTGCCCGCCGAGACAATGGTGCCACCGGTGTAGTCGTTGGTGCCGGAGAGCACGAGCGTGCCGGCGCCCGACTTGGTCAGCGAGCCGTCGCCGGTAATCGTGCCGGAGAGGGTCAGCGTGGTGGCGGTCGCGGTGTCGAACGTGCCGTCGCCGGTCAGCGTCACCGTGCGCGCCGAGCCGAAGGTCGCGGTCGTCGCCAGCGTGCCGCCGTTGAAGGTCAGCCCGCCCGAGGCATTGCCGAGCGCGGCGTCGGCGGAGATCGACAGCGTGCCGGCGGTGACGGTGGTGCCGCCCTCATGGGTGTTAGTGCCCGAGAGCACCAGCGTGCCGTAATCGGTCTTCTCCAGCCCGGCCGCGCCCGTCAGGGTGCTGGCGATGGTCGCCACCGTGTCCGCGCCCGCCAGCGTGCCGTCGCCGACGCGCAGGGTGACCATGTCCCCGGCGCTGCCGCTGAGGGTGAGCGCATCGCCGCTCACCACATAGCCGGAGGTGACGAACTGCATCCCGCCGGTGCCAACCTCGCCGTCGGCATCGTCGACGCTCACAGTTCCCGCAATGCCCTGGAACACGGCGAAGCCGCCCTTCCAGGCCTGCGGGATGGTGCCGGAGGCATTGGTCCAGTTGGTGGTGCCGCCCGCGGTCCAGCTACCGTCGCCGCCCACCACGGTCTGCGTCGCCGTGGTGGTGCTGCCGTTCCAGAACTGGATGGCAGCGTCCGTGTCCTCGACCACGAGGTTGACCTGGCCCGCCACCGAGGTCTGCACGCCGCCGACATAGTCGCTGCCGAGCGAGGCAACGCTCAGACCATTATCGGTGAGGCTGCCGCTATAGCTGATGACGTTGTAGATGCCGGCGCCGAAGCCGGTGGCCTGGGTGACGTTGAGCGTGCCGTCCAGCGTCACGTCGCCGGAGACGGTGAACACGCCGCCCGCGCTGGAGGCGCCGAGCGTGACCTCGACAGTGGAGCTGGCGGCGAGCACCAGCCCGCCGAGGGTGAGGCCGCTGCCCTGCGCGCCGGCGAGGGTGCCGCCATCGGCCACGGAGACGGTGCCGGCGAGGGAGCCGGATCCCTGGAGCGTGGCGCCGCTCGCCACCGAGGCCGCCCCGGCGACGCTGCCGTCGACCTGTAGCGTGCCGGCCGAGACCGTCGTGCCGCCGGTGTAGTCGTTGGTGCCGGAGAGGATGAGCGTGCCGGCGCCGGTCTTGGTCAGGCCGCCATCGCCGGTGAGGACGCCGGAGAGGGTGAGCGTGGTGGCGCTGTCGGTGCTGAACGTGCCGCCGCCGGAGAGCGTCACGCCGCGACCGGAGGCGAAGGTCGCGGTCGTCGCCAGCGTGGCCCCGTTGAGGGTGAGGTCGCCCTCCTCATCGCCGAGATTGCTATCGGCGCCGATCTGCAGCGTGCCGGCCGAGACCGTCGTACCGTCGGTGTAGTCATTGCTACCGGAGAGGATGAGCGTCCCGGCACCGGTCTTGGTCAGGCCGCCATCGCCGGTGAGGACACCGGAGAGGGTGAGGGTGGTGGCGGTATCGGTGCTGACCGTGCCGCCGCCGGTGAGGGTGATGTCGCGCGCGGAGGCGAAG
>NZ_JAUSUI010000022.1 GCF_030813495.1 Ancylobacter polymorphus
CGTGTGTGGACGCCCCGTTGGATGCAAGAGGTTTTTGAGGGCATGTTGCGCGGGTTCAGGTGCTTCCGTGTGTCCGGCCTGTTGATGCAGCCATCATCACGGCTGCTGGCCTGTATGGAGATCGCGGATCGGGTCCAGATCGCTTTTGCGCGCTCGAGGCGCCTGGACATTTCACTGGTTTTCCCGACCCCGTCTGCTGACCGTTGCGCCATACCTCTCTGCTGACCTTACCTTGCGTCCCTGACGCCTCGAGCCGTGGCGGTTATGCTGCCGCGGCCGAAGTTCTGTAGGATCCGCCGTGCGCCATCAGCGCCCAGACGATCCTCGCCATCTTGTTGGCCAGTGCGACCATGACCAGCATACGCGGCTTGCGCGCCAACATGCCGGCCAGCCAGCCGCTCGCCTTGTCGGGATCGCGCGCCGCGACCTTGGTCGCCGAACTCGCGCCTAGGATCAGAAGCCGTCGCAGGCTGCGCTCCCCCATCTTGGTCGTTCGCCCGAGCCGCTCCTTGCCGCCGCTGGAGTGCTGTTGCGGGACAAGACCAAGCCAGGCCGCGAAGTCACGCCCGCGGCGGAAGGTCCTGGCGGCTGGCGCCAGTGCGACCAGCGCCGCCGCGATGACCGGACCAATGCCCGGGACCGTCATCAACCGCTGCGCCACCGGGTCTGCCTTCGCCCGGGCCGCGATCTCGCGGTCGAGAAGAGCAATCTGCGCCTGCAGTGCCTGCAAACCCTGTGCGATAACGACCAGTACCGGCCGCGCTTCAGCCGGGATGCCTGATGTGGGATCGCCTACGATCTCGACCAGCTTGCCGACATGTCCGACACCCTGCCGCACGACATAGCCGAATTCGGTGAGGTGCCCGCGCAGGGCGTTGATCAGCTGGGTGCGCTGGCGCACGAGGATGTCGCGCGTACGAAACACCACGGCCGATGCCTGCGCCTCCGCGCTCTTGCCCTGAACGAACCGCATCGTCGGGCGCTGCGCCGCCTCGCAGATCGCTTCCGCGTCAGCCATGTCGTTCTTCTGCCGCTTCACGAACGGCTTCACGTACGCCGGCGGGATGAGCCGCGTATCGTGGCCCAAAGCAGCGATCTCGCGGGCCCAGTAGTGCGCGCTCGCGCAAGCCTCCATCGCCACGACGCACCGTGGCAACGACGCGAAGAACACCAGAACCTGGTCACGCCGCAGCTTCTTGCGCAGGATCGCGTTACCGCCCCGGTCCGCGCCGTGAACCTGGAAAACCGACTTAGCCAGATCGATGCCGATTGTGCTGATCTCGCTCACGGACGCCTCCTCCAGTGGTGATGAACACATCCACTCTGACACATCGATGCCGTCAGGGGGCGTCCACCCCATCGCTT